>OZ255628.1:1612500-3550000 GCA_965276795.1 Acetobacteraceae bacterium
CAGAACGATGTCGTCGTCAACCCTTAATTGCCAACCATGATAAATACCAATCCGCAAAACGAGGAATTCCTTCAGCGAGCCTGGTTGCGGAAGAAAATCCTGTCAGAGCTGTAAGCGCCGTGGTGTCTGCCCTGGTTTCCGCAGGATCGGCGGCCGGACGCCGCGCATCCTGTATCACGGCCTTGCGTCCCAAGCGCATCTCAAGCAATCCTACCAAGTCTCGCACCAATTCAGCACGGCAATTGCCGATGTTGAATAGCCGATGCGGCGTTTCAGCCGCGGGTGGATGGTCGATCACACCCAGAACCCCGCTAATGATATCGTCGATATAGGTAAAATCTCGCTTCAGCAGACCGTTATCGTAGAGGGTCAAAGGCTTTCCGGCCATGATGGCTTCTGCGAAGCTAAAGTAAGCCATGTCCGGGCGCCCCCAGGGACCGTAAACAGTAAAAAAACGCAGACCTGTCTGCCTGATGCCGAATTGATGGGTGTAAGCCACGCTCATCATCTCATCAGCCCGCTTGGTCGCGGCATAGAGTGACTGCGGACGGTCCGCACGAGCGGATTCTGTATACGGCAATGCCGATCCCGCGCCGTAAACCGATGATGAACTGGCATAAACTAGATGCCGCAGCCGCTTATTGTGCCGAGCCAATTCCAAAACAGATAAATGCCCGGTGACATTGGCCGCCGAATAAGCAAAAGGTTGCTCAATTGAATAGCGAACCCCTGCCTGGGCAGCGAGATGAACAATGTCATCCACATTCCCACCCACTTGGGCCAAGGCCTCATGGTCGGCAATATCCAGCCGATGAAAGCGGAATGCGGCGTAATAAGACAACCGATCAAGCCGTGCCTGCTTCAGCCTGACATCGTAATAAGCGTTGCAGTCGTCAACCCCGATGACGTCTTCACCGCGTTTTAACAAGGCTTCGCTCAAGTGGTAACCGATAAAGCCGGCAGCTCCGGTCACAAGCGTCGTCATTGATTTTGCTTGCCCACAAGCCGGTCTTCCAGCGCGGTTAAAATCACATGCCCAAGTGCGATATGAACCTCCTGTATTCGCATTGTGTCAAAATCAGGCACAATCAGCGCATAATCGCAATGTGCTTGTGCATCACCGCCATCGCCACCCAGCAAGCCGACCGTTGCGATGCTCATTTCGCGCGCTGCTTTCAAAGCGCATATGATATTGGCAGAACGCCCTGAGGTTGTCAGGCAGATTAATACATCCCCTGCCCGGCCAAGCCCGCGCAATGGCCGCTCAAATACCGCATCAAAGCCAAAATCATTGCCTGCAGCCGTAAGCGCGGCCGCATCCATCGCAAGACTGAGCGCTGGCCAGCTCTCTCGCGTCACGCTGCCGCGCAGCCGGATCAACAGTTCAGTCGTTAAATGTTGCGCATCCGCTGCTGAGCCGCCGTTGCCGCAGAACATCAGTTTATTGCCGGTGCGGATGGCGACCTCGCATTGCGCGACGACGGCAAGTATCGACATGGCATCTTGCGCCATGATCAGCTTCAGCGCCGCCGAACGATTTAATGCCGCGACCAAGCGTTGGGCTTCAATTTCAGAGGGATCAGACATCAATGAGCAGTCCAGCCACCATCGATTGAAAGTGGTGTGCCGGTAATGGTTGATGCCGCGTCCGAGCATAAAAACACCGCGAGGGCGCCGATATTTTCCGGAGTCGTAAATTGCAGCATCGGCTGTTTTTCCGAGAGCAACGTCTTGGTTGCCGCCTCTATGCTGACGCCACTTTGTTGCGCGCGAGATTTCAGCTGCGTCTCGACCAGCGGTGTCCGCACCCAGCCAGGGCAGATCGCGTTGACCGTAACGCCGTCATTGGCGCATTCGATCGCGGCAACCTTGGTGGCGCCCACCACGCCATGTTTGGCCGCGACATAGGCAATTTTATTGGCGCTTGCCACCAGCCCATGGGCGGAGGCGATATTAACGATCCGGCCCCAGCCGCGCGCCTTCATCGCTGGCAGCACCGCTTTCATGCCGTAGAACACCGCTGAAAGATTAAGCGCGATGATGGCTTCCCATCGAGCATCGGGAAAATCTTCGACAGGCGACACAAATTGTATCCCGGCATTATTCACCAGGATATCGACACTGCCGAACGTCTCCTGAGCGGCGGCAACCATAGCGCCAATTTCGGCGGCCTTGCTGACATCGGCACCGTTAAAGCCAATGCGAACATTCATCTCCTTGCTCAGATCGCCACGCAGCCGTTCAATCGCCTCGGCTTCGCCAAATCCATTCAGTATGATGTCAGCGCCCGCATTTGCCAAAGCGCGCGCAATGCCAAGGCCGATACCGCTGGTCGAGCCGGTCACCAGCGCAACCTTTCCATGAAGAGTCATAGGAGAATTCCGTTAATCATGATGAACACATTGAAAATTAGCTTCTATAGCTGCCATTGATGTCGATATACCCATGGGTCAGATCGCAGGTCCACACAGTTGCCCGTCCACGTCCCAACCCAATATCAACCGCAATTTCAATTTCGTGGCCATGCATATGGGCAACCACCGGCGCCTCGTCATAACCAGGAACCACCTGGCCGTCCCGCGCCACCCAGATGCCGCCGATCGCCACTGCCAGTCTGTCACGTTCCGCCGGTTCGCCGGCCTTGCCGACCGCCATGACAATCCGACCCCAATTCGCATCCTCGCCAGCGATCGCCGTCTTCACTAGAGGTGAATTGGCAATCGCAAAGCCGATCCGCCGCGCCGAACGCGGCGACATGGCGCCCGACACGGCAATCTTCACCAGCTTCCGCGCCCCCTCGCCATCACGCACCACCCTCTGCGCGAGATCGTGCAATACCTCATGCAAGGCACCCTTAAACCCTGCCAGCATGGCAGGACCGGTGACCGGCGGATGCGCCGCCTGTCCCGTCGCGAACAGCAGGACGGTATCGGAGGTGGATGTGTCAGAATCGACTGTGATGCAGTTGAAGCTTGGCTCGACAGCCTGTCGCAACATCGTCTGAAGCGTGAGCAACGGGATCGTCGCGTCGGTAACAATGAAAGCCAGCATTGTTGCCATGTCGGGCGCGATCATGCCGCTGCCCTTGGCAATGCCGGACACACGAACGCTAATCCCGCCGATCTGCGCAGTGCGCGTCGCTGCTTTCGAAAAAGTATCGGTCGTCATGATGGCGCGTGCGGCATCCGCCCAGCCATCCGGCGCGAGCTTCGCCGCCAGATCGTCCATGATCGTGACGACTTTCTCAGCCGGCATCGGTTCCCCAATTACGCCGGTGGATGCGAGAAAAACCTGCTCGGGCGAACAATCCAGCACCTTTGCTGCTGATTCAGCTGTAAGGCGGACAGCCTGCATGCCGGCTACGCCGTTGAACACATTGGCGTTACCCGAATTCACCAGGAGACCGCGCGCAGTGCCTGCGGCTACAATGCTCCGGCACCAGGAAACTGGCGCGCCGGGGCATTTATTGCGCGTAAAAACACCAGCCACAGTTGTCCCTGCGGTGAAGCTGGCGAGCATCACGTCCGCCCGCCCTTGATAACGAATACCGGCCTCCGCCACCGCAAAACGCACCCCCGGCACTTCCGGCAAGTCCGGCAGCGGCAACGCGAGCGGCGATACCGGGAGGTCGCGTGGCATGGCCGGTGGAACCTTAGGGATTCACTGGCTGTGCCGGAGCGCCTACAGGCGCCGCCGCGCCAAGTCCGGCATTGGCGCCGGCCTTAACCGGCGATCCATCCGCGTTGTAAATCTTGACCTTCACCGCGCTGCGCGCCTTGGTCAACGCATTGGTGATTGCCTGGTTGGCAACCTTTTGATGAATCGTATCTTTGACATCATCATAGGTCGGAACCGGTTTCTGGCGCTTATCCTGCTGTTTGATGATGTGCCAACCAAATTGCGACTGCACCGGCGTCTTAGTGTACTCGCCTTTCTTGAGCGCGAAGGCGGCATCGGCGAACGGCTTCACCATTTCATCCTTGGTAAACCAGCCGAGTTCGCCGCCATTCTTGGCGCCCGGATCAATACTGTCCTGTTCCGCAAGCTGACTGAATTTCGCGCCTTTATTGAGTTGGTCGATGATCTTGTCGGCCTCCGCCTTGGTCTTCACCAAAATCTGCCGCGCCTTGACTTCTTCTGGCTGCGGCTTGCTGACATAATGGCTCTGGTAATAGGCCTGCGCCGCCGCTTCATTGATCTGCGGCTTCACTTCCTGGCGAAGATAAGCGCCTTCCAGCGCCTGGTTGGCGGCATCCTTCATCGCCTGCGCCACGTCCGGCTGCTTTGCCAGATCGGCTTTCCTGGCCTCGACCAGCAAGGCGCGCTCATCGATCAGCCGGTTCAGCAATACAGGATAGATTTCTTGTGGGGGCGCCTGCTGCAATTGCGGCGGCAAGGATTGCGCTGCCTTGGCGACTGCCGACAAATGGATTGGCTTGCCGCTTACCGTCGCTACCACCGGATCCTTGGGCGCGGGAGAGGTGGCAGCGCTAGCGGCTGAAGCCGCTGCCAATGTCAGGAAACTCGCGGCAACGGATGCCGTCAGCAAAGTACGCTTCATGTCCAACCTCATTTCAAATTCGCCGCACCATGGCCGAACCGCCGCCAAACGACAAGATTGACCACACCCGCCAGCACTCCTATGTCCTTGGAATTGCCGCATGGCCATGCCAAGCGCATATTCACGGACGAACCCGGAACCTGCCTCTATGTTGACAAGCCTAGCCCGCGCCTTTCTTGGTACCAGCAATGATCGTGCGCTCAAAGCGTATCGGCGGCGTGTCGCCGCGATCAACGCGCTGGAGCCGCAACTCGAAACTCTGAGCGATACGGAGCTAGCTGGCAAGACCCAGGAATTCCGCGGCCGCCTCGAGCAAGACGCCACGCTTGACGAGCTTCTGCCGGAAGCCTTCGCGGTTACCCGTGAAGCCGCTAAGCGCAGCGTCGGGATGCGGCATTTCGACGTCCAGCTGATCGGCGCCATGGTGCTGCATGACGGCAAAATCGCCGAGATGAAGACCGGCGAAGGCAAGACTTTGGTGGCGACGCTGGCGGTCTATCTGAATGCCCTGCCGGCAAAAGGCGTGCATCTGGTGACGGTGAACGACTATCTCGCCGCCCGCGATGCCGAATGGATGGCGAAAATCTACAACTTCCTTGGCCTCACCGTCGGCGTCATCGTGCACGGGCTGGAGGATGACCAGCGCCGCGCCGCTTATGCCTGCGACATCACCTATGGCACCAATAATGAATTCGGTTTTGACTATCTGCGCGACAACATGAAATATGCATTGGCCGACATGGTGCAGCGCGATTTCAACTACGCCATTGTCGACGAGGTGGACAGCATTTTGGTCGATGAGGCGCGCACACCGCTGATTATCTCCGGCCCGTCCGATGAACCGACTGATCTCTACCGCACTGTTGACGCGGTTGTGAAAATCCTCGCCGAAGACCCTTCCACTTATGAAAAGGACGAGAAGTTCAAGACTGTCAACATGACCGAGGGCGGCTCTGAACGGGTCGAGCAAATGTTGCGTGACGCTGGTTTGCTCACCGAAGGCAATTTATACGACGTGTTCAACGTGTCACTGGTGCATCACGTCCAGCAATCCTTGCGCGCCTACACGCTGTTCACCCGCGATGTCGATTACATCGTGAAGAACGGCCAGGTCATCATCATCGATGAATTCACCGGGCGGATGATGGAGGGCCGGCGCTACTCGGATGGGCTGCATCAGGCGCTGGAGGCTAAGGAAGCCGTCGAGGTCGAACGTGAGAACCAGACCCTCGCCTCGATCACCTTCCAGAACTATTTTCGCACCTATCCAAAGCTCGCCGGCATGACCGGCACGGCGATGACCGAGGTCGATGAATTTGACGAGATTTACAAACTGGCGGTGGTTGATATTCCCACCAATGTGCCGGTCATCCGCGCCGATCAGGATGACGAGGTTTATCTCAATGCCCACGAGAAATATCAGGCGGTCGCCAAGCTGATCGAGGAATGCCGGGCGCGCAACCAGCCAGTGCTGGTCGGCACCACCAGCATCGAGAAAAGCGAAACGCTTTCCAACATCCTCAAGCAGATGCGCGTCGCGCATAGCGTGCTGAACGCGCGCTTCCACGAACAGGAGGCGGCCATCGTCAGCCAAGCCGGTGCGCCTGGTTCGGTCACCATCGCCACCAACATGGCCGGGCGCGGCACCGACATCAAATTGGGCGGTAATCTTGATATGCGGCTGAAAATCGAGCTGGACAAGCTGGAAGGCGAGACGCGCGCCGCCCGCCAGGCGGCGATCGAAGCCGAGGTCGCCGCGGCGCATGATGTGGTGAAAGAAGCCGGCGGATTGTTCGTCATTGGTACCGAACGGCATGAAAGCCGGCGCATCGATAACCAACTGCGCGGACGTTCGGGCCGGCAGGGCGACCCTGGTGGCTCACGCTTCTTTCTGTCGCTCGAAGATGATCTGATGCGGATTTTCGGCTCCGACCGGATGAGCGGGATGCTGCAGAAGCTCGGCCTCAAGGAAGGCGAGGCGATTGTCCATCCCTGGATCAACAAGGCGCTGGAAAAGGCGCAGAAAAAGGTCGAGGCGCGGAATTTCGACACCCGTAAGAATCTGCTGAAATATGATAATGTTATGAACGACCAGCGCCGCGAGGTCTATGCCCAGCGCCGCGAGTTCATGAAGGCGGATGATGTCTCCGAGGTGATCGGGGAGATGCGCCATGACGTGATCGGCGCAATGGTGGAACGGCGCATCCCGGTCAAGGCTTACGCTGAGCAATGGGAAAGCGCCGAACTGACCGAGGATGTGCAGCGTATCTTCGGCCTCGATCTACCGGTGGTTGACTGGGCCGCTGAGGAGGGCATCGACGAAACCCATATCCGCGAGCGCATCGAGGAAGCAGTGGGCGCGCGTATGGCCGCCAAAAGCGAAGCCTTCGGCCCGGATTTCATGCGCTTCCTGGAGAAATCCGTCCTGCTGCAAACTCTCGACCATTTGTGGAAGGATCACCTGCTGGCGCTGGACCATTTGCGCCAAGGCATCGGCCTACGCGCCTACGGCCAACGCGACCCGCTGAACGAATACAAGGCCGAGGCCTTCACCCTGTTCACCGTGATGCTGGAGGAGCTGAAGGAGCGGGTAAGCACCGCCATTGCCTTTGTTGAACTCGGCGCTGATCCACAGGGCGAGCCGGTATTCGATCCATCCGGTTTGATCGAAAACCATCCGCAGGCTGATGGTTACGGCTATGCCGGCGACCTCACCCTCGCCGAGCCGCAGGTTTATTCCGACACCGCGCCGCTGGCTTCCGTCATGTCGCCCTATCGCGCCGAAGCCGTCGATCCACTACGCCCCGAAACCTGGGGAAGCACGCCGCGGAACGCGCCTTGCCCTTGCGGCTCAGGCAAGAAGTATAAGCACTGTCATGGTAGAGCTTAGCCTCTTACGGCGTGATACGCACCGCCCTGAAGCAAGGGCGCGTATCCACTAACATTTTGTTCCACTGCCAGTTTCACATCGTAGAAATACCCGCGTTCGATAAGTTCGCGTCCGGAGACTGACTGCTGGATCAAAATGGCAATCTCTTTTTCGGCGGTCCTGTATGCATCTCGTGCCACCTGAGCTTCGGGTGAGCATGGGCAAGCAAGATGATGCAGAACTGCACCTGCGCCGAGCAGGTCCTCGATGGCAGGACGCAAACTGCCATCTGGCCAACGCTCACCGGCTGGCACAACGGCGATAATCCCCCCGCCCGCTAATCTACATGCTACCTTAGCGACACTGCGGGCATTGCGAAGGCAGCCGGCAAGCACAGGTGTGTGCCCTCCTGCCAGCGATAGACGCGAACCATTAGGCGATGGCAGCATTAGCTTCGTCCCAGCTGGCAAGGCCATCAAACTAGCTGGGGACAAGCTCAGCTGGCCGCCCGCCGCTTTACGGGATTTTGCCAGCAAAGCGCCTACCTGATCTGCCGCGCGTTGTGCGGCGTCCTCGTCACCATGCTGAAATGGGTATACGATCACGCCTCTCGATGTGGCGATATCCACCGCCGTTGAAAACGACAGAACATCGATGATCACCAATACCGATACCTTGTCCCGAAACGCCTCTAGTCCGGCCAAACCCCATTCACTTGTCGCAAACATCACGGTTGCTCTGATACCCAGTTTGAATGATCAGTCAGATTAGCGATTATCTGTACCAGCAGCGCAAGGTCTTGCGGGCGGGACAGGCGGTGGTCTCCATCCTTGGTCAGCGTCACGTGCACATCATCGCCCATAAGCCTATCCGCGATTCGCAAGGCAGTCCGCCATGGCACATCGTCATCGCGCTGACCCTGCAACAACTGTACCGGACAATGCAGCGCAATCGGCGCCCGCAGCAGCAGATGCCGCATTCCATCCTCCAGCAGTTTGGCGGTGATCGGTGTCGGCGGGCCGTAGGCGCTGGGTGCCAGATACATGCCATCCCGCGCCAGCGCCGCTTTCGCCGCGTCATTGAGGTTGGGGCGCATCAAATCCTCGGTGAAATCCGGCGCCGCGGCGATGCCCACCAAACCCTTCACCCGCGCACCCAGCCTTAGCGCCAGCAATAGCGCGATCCAGCCACCCATTGAGGACCCTACCAGCACGATATTGCCTTCCGGCGCCACCTGATCGATCACCGCCGCGGCATCCGCTGTCCAGGCGCTGATAGTGCCATCTTCGAACGCTCCGCCCGACGCGCCATGACCGGAGTAATCGAGACGCAGCATCGCCCTTCCCCGTTCAGCACAAAAATCGCGCAGCGCCAGCGCCAGCGCCTTGCTGCCCTGCATGTCGGAGGCGAAGCCGGGCAGGAACACCAGGCAAGGCGCGCGCCCTTCCAGCAGCGCATAAGCCAAGCCCACGCCTTTTACCCGTTCAACCCTGCCTTTGATTTCCATGCCGGTTCCCTTCTGCCGCTACGCCGTGATATCGCCCACCGCAATGACAATGGAAACATATAGGCCGGACGATTTCGCCGTTCTGCAGGTGTTGCCGAAACTGGAAACTGGCGGCGTCGAACGGGTGGTGGTCGAACTGACGGAAGCGGTCGCCCGCACCGGTGCCCGCGCTCTCGTGGCCAGCGCGCCGGGGCGTCTGGTCAGCGCGGTAGAGCGCGCTGGGGGCATGCACATCCCGCTGGCGCTCGATAGCCGCAATCCGCTGAAACTCGCCTGGAACGCCGATCTGCTGGCCCGGCTGATCCGCAAGCACGGCGTCTCGCTCATCCACGCCCATTCGCGCGCGCCCGCCTTTTCCGCCCGCGCCGCCGCCCGCCGGCAAAACATCCCCTTTGTCACCACCTATCACGGCGCCTATGGCGAAACCCTGCCGTTCAAGCGCCGCTACAACGCCGTCATGGCCTCCGGCGACCGGGTGATAGCGGTTTCCAAATTTGTTGGTGAGATGGTGCGCGCCCGCCACCACACCGGCCCGGACCGGCTGCGCGTGGTGCCCGGCGGCGTCAACACCGCCTTGTTCAATCCCGATGCGGTCAGCGACGAGCGGATGATCGCGGTGGCGCGCGGCTGGCATCTGCCGGATGGCGCGCCCACCATCATGCTCCCCGCCCGCCTGACCGGCTGGAAAGGCCAGCGCATTTTCATTGAGGCGCTGGCCCGAATGCAAAGACAGGATGCGGTCGGCATCTTGCTGGGCAGCGCGCAAGGCCGTGATGCCTATCTGCGCGAACTGCGCGAACTGGCGCAACGGCACGGCGTCGCCACGCGCCTCTTCTTCGCCGGCGACTGCGCCGACATGCCCGCCGCGTTGAAACTGGCCGATATCGTGGTCAACGCCTCTACCGAGCCGGAGGCCTTCGGGCGCACCATTGTCGAAGCTCAGTCAATGCGCCGCCTCACCATCGCCACCGATCACGGCGCGGCAAGGGATACCATCATCGACAGTGAAACCGGCTGGCGCACCCCGCCCGGCAATGCCGAGGCGCTTGCCGCCACGCTTGATAACGCGCTGAACCTGCCGATGACGGCGAAACTGGCGATTGGCGCCGTCGCCCGCCGCCATGTCGCCGCGCATTATTCGGTGGCGGCAATGCAGACGGGCAATCTGGCGATCTATGGAGAATTGCTGGGATGAAGCGCGTCCTGGTGATCCGCCTCGGCGCACTGGGCGATATTGTGTTGAGCTTCCCCGCCTTCGCCGCCATCCGCGCGGCACATCCTCATGCGCGGATCACGCTTTTGACAACCGCACCCTTCGCCGGATGGCTGTCAAAGGCGCCGTGGTTCAATCATATCCTGATTGATGACCGTCCCGCCTTCTGGAACCTCCGCGGCATTCAAGGGCTACGCATAAAACTCGCGCCGTTCGAAATGGTGTACGACCTACAAACCTCGTCCCGCTCGTCCTGGTATCGCAGCCTCGCGAACCGCCCAATCTGGTCCGGCATCGCGCGCGGCTGCACCTACAGGCATACGAATCCGCAACGGAATTTCCTGCATACGCGGGAACGCATCGCCGATCAGCTAAAAATTGCCGGCATTTCCGAACTGCCCATGCCGGACCTTGGTTGGCTGCGCCAGGATGTGCCAGACTATGATCTACCAGAATTTGATCTACCAGAACGCTTCGCCGCGTTGATTCCCGGCGCCGCGCCGCATCGGCCCGCCAAGCGCTGGCCCGCCGCGAATTTCGCCGGCCTTGCCGCCCGTATCGAGCTGCCATCGGTCATTCTCGGCGGCAAGGCGGAGCAGCCGCTCGCCGCGCGCATCAGGCAGGACGGGCCGCGCGCCATCGATCTCACGGGCCGCACTGATCTTGCCCAACTCGCCGCCATCCTGTCCCGCGCCACGCTCGCCATCGGCAACGATACCGGCCCCATGCATCTGGCCACCGCCCTTGACGTCCCGTCCATTGTGCTGTTTGGCGCGACAAGCGATCCTGCCCTTACCGCCCCGCGCTACCCCGATGGCGGCTGGCCCAGCATCCTGCGCGTACCCGATCTGGCTGATCTTCCGGTTGACCGGGTTGCGGCAGCCTTGCCGTAACGCCATAACGGGCGCGCTTCAAACCAAGGAGGGTTTCCCATGCCTGCGATCACTTTGCCCGATGGATCGGTCCGCCAGTTCGAGGGCGCGGTCACGGGCACGGCCATCGCGGCATCCATCGGCCCCGGCCTTGCCCGCGCCGCCCTCGCCATGGAGGTGGACGGCGAACTGCGCGACCTTGATGGCGAAATCAGCCATGACGCCGCGTTGCGCTTTGTCACCCGCCGCGACGACGCCGCCCTTGGCCTGATCCGCCACGACGCCGCGCATGTGCTGGCCGAGGCGGTGCAATCGCTGTATCCCGGCACCCAGGTCACCATCGGCCCGGCGATTGAAAACGGCTTTTATTATGATTTCTTCCGCAACGAGCCGTTCACCCTCGATGACCTGCCCGCCATCGAGGCCAGGATGCGCGAGATCATCGCTGGCAATGAGCCTTTCACCTGCGAGATTTGGCCGCGTCAGGACGCCATCGAATTTTTTGAGAAGCGCGGCGAGCGCTTCAAGGCCGAGCTGATCCGCGACCTGCCACAAGGCGAGACGATCACCATCTACCGCCAAGGCGATTGGCTCGATCTCTGCCGCGGCCCGCACATGCGCTCAACCGGCGATGTCGGCGTCGCTTTCAAGCTGATGAAGGTGGCCGGCGCCTACTGGCGAGGCGATCACCGCAACCCGATGCTGTCCCGCATCTACGGCACCGCCTGGCGCGACCAAAAGGAACTCGACGCCCATCTGCACCAGTTGGAAGAGGCCGAACGGCGGGACCATCGCAAGATTGGCCGCCAGATGGACCTATTCCACATGCAGGAGGAGGCGGTCGGCAGCGTGTTTTGGCACGAAAAGGGCTGGCGGCTTTATCGCATAGTTGAATCCTACATGCGCCGCCGGCAGGAACAGTTTGGCTACCAGGAAGTCCGTACCCCGCAACTGCTCGACCGCTCGCTTTGGGAAGCCTCCGGCCATTGGGAGAATTACCGCTCGCATATGTTCATCGCCGAGGTGGAAGACGAGGACAAGGTGCTGGCGGTCAAGCCGATGAACTGCCCCTGCCATGTGCAAATCTTCAAGCACGGCCTGCGCTCCTACCGCGAACTGCCGCTCCGCATGGCGGAGTTCGGCGCCTGCCACCGCTTCGAGCCTTCCGGCGCCCTGCACGGCATCATGCGGGTGCGCGGCTTTACTCAGGACGATGCGCATATCTTTTGCACCGAGGAGCAGATCGCGCCGGAGACGGTGAAATTTGTCGAGATGCTGCGCCTGGTTTATGCCGATTTCGGCTTTGATGATTTCGCGGTGAAGTTCGCCGACCGCCCCACCCCGCGCGCCGGCGCGGACGAGGTATGGGACCGCGCCGAGGCGGCGCTTAAATCCGCCTGTGAACAAGCAGGCGTCACCTACATCCTCAACCCCGGCGAAGGCGCCTTTTACGGCCCCAAGCTGGAATTCGTCCTGCGCGACGCGATAGGCCGCGACTGGCAATGCGGCACGCTCCAGGTCGATTTCGTGCTGCCGGAAAGCCTCGACGCCAGTTATATCACCGCCGAGAGCACCCGCGCCCGCCCGGTGAT
The DNA here is from genome assembly GCA_965276795.1 of Acetobacteraceae bacterium. Taxonomy (GTDB): domain Bacteria; phylum Pseudomonadota; class Alphaproteobacteria; order Acetobacterales; family Acetobacteraceae; genus Acidiphilium. The sequence continues at coordinate 1,625,115 of OZ255628.1, forward strand.
GCTGCACCGCGCCATCGTCGGCAGTTTCGAGCGCTTCATCGGCATATTGATCGAGCACTATGCCGGACGCTTCCCCCTCTGGTTGGCACCTGTCCAGGCAGTTGTAGCCACTATCGTAGCAGACGCCGACGACTATGCGGAGGAAGTCGCCGCCCACCTGAAAGCCGCCGGCCTCACCGTCGCCACAGACCTCCGCAATGAAAAAATTAACGCCAAAATCCGCGAGCACAGCCTGACTTTTGTGCCGAATATCCTGGTAGTGGGCCGCAAGGAGGCCGAGCAGAAAACCGTCGCCATCCGTCGCCTCGGCGGCGCGGCACAAGAGGTTTTGCCTCTCGACGATGCCATTGCCACGCTTAAGACCGAAGCAACGCCACCGGATTTGCGGACAAATTAATGTCATTCATCATTGGCGCGGCAAAACTGGGATCACCATGAACATCATTGTCTTCGGCGCGAGCGGCGGGACCGGTATCGCGGTGGTTGAGAAACTACTCGAAGCCGGCGATCTTGTTACCGCCTTTGTCCGGAATCCCGCCCGGTTCGGCATGGCGGCAAACCCACCCGCCGGCCTCACCATCGCGACAGGTGACGCGATGAACGCGGACGATGTTGCCGCCGCGATGCCGAGCCATGACAGCGTTGTCGTCACCCTCGGCAACTCGCAAAATCCGTTTGCCATGCTGCTGGGTGCAAGACGCACCACGCCGGCCAATATTTGCGAAACCGGCACACGGCATGTCATCGCCGCGATGAACCGGCACGCCATACGCCGCCTCGTCTGCGTCTCGGCCTTCGGCATCGGCGAGACAAAACCGAAATTGCCTTTGATGTTCAGGATTTTTTACAAAACCGTGCTCCGTAAACACATGGCGGACAAGGAACGCATGGAAGTTTTGGTCAAAGCCTCCGGCCTTGACTGGACGCTGGCGCAGCCAGTCGGCCTCACTGATCAAGCAGCTAGCGGCGCCTCTCTAGCGAGCTCGGATGGCGTCATCCGCAAGCAGACCATCAGCCGCGCCGATGTCGCCGCCTTCATCGGAAGCGCGCTGCACGCGGCAAGCCACCTCCGGCAGACCGTAGCCCTCTCCGGCTGACCACCCGCGCATCAGGGCCCACCGGATGGAATATCATAAAACCGGTTCGCCACTCGTTCCATCGTCAGCCCCTGAATGATGATGTTGAACACCACGATGCCGTAGCACACGGTGAGCAGCTGCGCGCGAGCCCCAAAATTTGGCAGGCTGAGCGCAAGCGCCACAGAAATTCCGCCGCGCAGGCCGCCCCAGGTCAGCACTGCCAGCGCGCCCTTCTTGTTAGGCCGGTTTAGGTTGAGGAAAATCGTCGGCAGGAACACGCTGATGGCGCGCGCGCCCAGCGCGAGCGGGATTGCCAGGGCGGCGGCGGCCAAATCGCGCCCGTTGAACCCGATGGCCACCACCTCAAAGCCGATCAGCAGAAACAGGATGGTGTTGAGCAATTCATCGATCAGCGACCAGAAGGTCATCACATGCATCTGCGTCGTCTTGCTCATCGCGCTGCGTCCTTGTCTACTGCCGATGGCAAGTCCCGCCACCACCACCGCAATCGGCCCCGACATATGCAGCCCGTTCGCTAAGCTATAGGCGCCGGTCGCCAAAGCCAGCGAAATCGTCAGTTCCAGATTATAGTCATCGATCCGCCGCATCATCGCCAGGGCCATCCAGCCGGTCGCCAGCCCGAAAACGCCGCCGCCCACCGCCTGGACAAGAAATGTTTTGGCGATGCCCGCGAAGCTCACCTCGCCCTGCCCGGTCGCGATCCCCAAGGCAACGCCGAACACCACCACCGCGACGCCGTCATTAAACAGGCTCTCGCCGGCGAAAATCGCCTGCAGCCGCGGCGGCAGGCCAAGCCGCTTCAGCAGCCCGACGACGGAAACCGGATCGGTCGGCGCCAAAATCGTGCCGAGCACCACGCACCAGGGAACCGATACTGGCCGCCCCACCGCCTCGAACACCAGCCATAACCCGGCGCTCAGCAAGGACACCGCGATGACGACGCCGAGGGTCGCCAGGGCCAGCACATTCCACTTGCTGTTCCAAAGCTCGCCGAGATCGACATAAAGGCTGCCGGCGAAGAGCAGGAAGCTGAGCGCGCCATTCATCAAGGCGGCCGGCAAATTGACGGCGCCCAGCAATTGCTGCGGGAATTGCCGCAGATTCCATGCCGGAAACAGCCAGCTTACGAAAATCGTCGCCAGCGCCACGATCAGCGCGATGACCAAGACACCTGTCGAATTAGGCAGCCGGAAAGAAAACCGGTTGATCAACCCGAATATTGCCGCGAGCGTAAGCAAAATCCCCGCCAGCCCCAGCGAGGTGCCCATGATCAGCTTCCCTCAAATTCTGTTTGCGACGCCCGGCGCAGCTCAGCGCTTCCGGTAGGTGAGAACCAGAACATCCCGGAACGCCGGAAGGCTGGCATCCGCCGGCACCACCGGCGTCACGCCGTGATACACCCGTCGGTCATCCACCAGCGCCGCGTCCAGCGGGTTGCTCAAGGTAAAGCTGCCCAGCAACCGGCGGTCATTGTCGTGAATGGTGGTGGTGCCCTGCGCGATATTTTGCCGCCTCACCATCAGCACCAGCACGAAATCCACCCCATCCCGGTGCATGCCCTCCGGCGTTGGCTGGCCCGCCACGTCAGGCCCCGCCTCGATACGAAACTGATGCGCCTCGATATGCCAATCGGCAGGCCCATTTAGCCCTTCGAAAAGCGTGCGTGTGAAGCCAAGAAGCCCCTTAAATGTCACGCCCATTGCCACAGCGGGGTCGATCGGCTCGAACCAGCGCTCGATCCCGCCATTCAGCGCGTTGTAGTCGCGGCTCTGATAATGCGGCTGATGCGCCGCGCGCGTTATCGCGGCGCCTCCGCCAGCCTCGAACACGCCAAAGCGGCGACGGCGATACCGTCCGCCATCCGCCATATATTCATCGACCGGCATGCCATCCCAGCTCGCCGCGAATTCGTCCCAGGCCGGCCCGGCAGCGGCCTCGGCCGGCAGCAGCGCCCGCGTCTCTTCGCCTTCAAGAAACATGAAGCCCGCCTGATGAAACCGCGCCCGCAGCGTCTCCGGATCAAGGAATTCGTTCATGCCCTCATCTACCATGAAACAACTCTGTTCATCCATTCGCGCCCGGGTCGGCGTCAGGCGCGCGCGCCGGCGTGGCGGGCCGCTTAACGCTGGGCTCCCGGAACGCCGCGCGGAACTCCTGCGGATCGATGGTGATCTTTTGGTAATTATACGGCAGCTCGATCCCTTCGGCGTCAAAGCGCAGCTTGATCCGCCGGTTGAACTCGCGCTTGATGTCATATTGCTTGCCGGCCGGCGTCTTGATCCTGCCGGTGATCATCAGCGAGGAGGCGCCGAATTGATCGAGGCCCCACAGCTCAAAATCGCCGGAGATTTTTGCCGCCCATTCCGGCTCCGCCTTCAGTTCGGCGAAAATCTGCCGCAAGATATCCTGCACGTGATCGACATCTTCCTTGTAGCCGACGCCGATATTGATCGGCGCATAGCTGAAATCGCGCGAAGTGTTGATCACCGTGGTCACCGAGCTGAACGGCACGATATTGAGCGAGCCATCGCCGCCGCGTAGCCGGATATTGCGGATGGAAAGCCGCTCGACGCTGCCGCTGATGCCGCCGACCGTCACCCAGTCGCCCACCTGCATCGCATCCTCCAGCAGCAGGAACAGCCCGTTGATCACGTCCTGCACCAATTTCTGCGAGCCAAAGCCGATGGCCAGGCCGAAAATCGACAGGCCGCCAAGCAGCAAGGTGACATTGACGCCGACGGCGCTGAGGATCACCAGCCCGGCGACCAGGAAAATCACCACCAGCAAGGTGGAGCGCAGCATCGGCAGCAGCGTGTTGAGCCGCACCGCGCGCGAAGCGCGGCCGCGGGCGATCAATTGGCTGACCCGGTGATCGAGCGCCGCATTCGCCACCTCCCAGGCAATGAAGGCGATCAGGCCGGTGATCGCGATGGTCAACGCCGCGGTGAGAATGCGCTGGCCGATGGTGGTGCCGAACAGCCAGGCGAGAATGCCGATGCCCCAGCCTTGCAGGATGATTAGCAGGACGATGACGCTGACCGCCACGCCGATGCTGAGCCGCACCACCGGCATATAGCTGCGTCCCCGAGTGTAAAGCGTCGGATGCCCAGCTTGCCAGGCCGCATCCTCGGCGAAAATCGTATCGAGCGCGTGGCCGATCAGAAATTCCAGGGCGCGCGCCAGGACAAGGCCGCCGATAAACACCACGACAATGCGCAGCAGGCTGGAAAACGCATTGGGGATGCCGATCACCCAGGCGATCCACAGCGCCAGAATATAGAACAGCGCAATGATGTGCCAGATGCCGGCAAGCCCGCGCCGCAGCGAGGCAATAAACCCGCTGCGTCCCGGCCGCCCCCTGATAAGCGTCGCGACCGGACGCCGCGCCTGCACCACCATGATGGCCAGCATGATATGGACCGCCAGCACGATCAGCCTGAACAGCACCATCCTCGCCTTGACGTAGAGGGCGAACAGGCCGCCGATGGTCACCGCCGCATAACCGAAAGCAATGGTCGCGACAATGCGCCGGAGCCAGCGGAGCAGCCAGCGCGCCCGATAATCGGTCATGCCGATCAGCCGCAGCGGCGGCGATTCCGGGGCGAACAGAAACCGCGCGGCTTCCAATACCAAGCGGCAGATCAAATAGGCATTGAACACCGCGACGATGACCAGATGCGTCGCCTTCACGCTCATGATCGGCCGGGACAGCCAGATGAAGCCGATGACGGCGAAGGCGACCAAGGGCAATAGCGACAACAACAAATGCCCCAGCCCATAAAATGCCCGTAGAATGAAGCCACGAAACGACCGGCGGCGGCGCGGCAATTGCTCGGTGGCGCCCGCCTCGGCATCCGCCAATCCCGTCGTTTCCAGCCCTGGCACTTCCAGCCCTGGCACTTCCGGTCCCGCCGCTTTCAGCTGCAGCCTCCCTGGGCGGATCAGCGCCGCCCGCCGCACCAGCGCCTGCCGAATCCGGGCAAGCGCCGCGATCACCAGATATTCCGCCCCGATCGCGGTGGCCAAGGCTAGTCCCAACCGGGCTAATGTCTGGAACAGATGCCGGCGTAACTCAGCGTCGTAAACCAGAAACCAAATCCAGTTCCCTACCAAGGTTAGATCGGTCGCCGATCTCAGCGTCGCTCCGGCGTCGCGGATGACGAAGCCGATTCGCGAGGAAACATCATCGACCAGCCGCTCGCCAAAGCCGCGCCGCGCTTGTTTTTGTGCCTTGACGGCGGCTTTCGCCGTGGCCGACTTGCTCATCGCCTGCAGCGTGGCGATCAGCGCGTTGCGCTCTTGCGGATTTTGCAGCGTCATCACCGCTGCGTTCAACTCGGCGGGCGAGAGCGTCGCCGGTTCGGCGGCCTTGGCCGCCGCCGGCTTGGCGGTCAGCGCGGCCAGCGGATTGGCTGGCGTCGCCGCCCGCGCCGCCGGCGCGCTAAAGCCGATGATCAATAAGAGCGCCAACAGATTAAGAAATTCTCTCATGGGAGACGGCAAAACCGTTGCGCCGCCATCTGTCAACCGCGCCGCCATCAATAACCGTTGCTATGCGCCGGGCCGCCGCCCTATCGCCCCGCCAAACCCTTCTCTATATTCCGCCGATGCATGTTTTCCTGCTGATCCTGCTCGGGGTGGATATGATCGGGGTTATCGCCGTGCTATTATTTGGCGCGGTCGGCATGACTTCGGCCAATGCCAACCCTCGCCGCCAGAACATCTTGATGCGTTGGCGCGTCGGGCTACAGGCGGCCGCTATTGCGATCGTCGTCATTCTCCTGCTGAGCAGCTATCACTGAGCGCATCGATGAACCGCCCTCAGCAAGTCAGGCCAAGCGCCATTCTGTTCGACGTGTTCGGCACCTTGGTCGATTGGCGCGGCAGCCTGATCTCCGGCTTCGGCGCGTTCGGCGCGGCGCGCAATATCGAGGCTGACTGGGCTGATGTCGCGGATAGCTGGCGGCGCGCCTACAAGCCGTCAATGGACCGGGTGCGCCGCCGCGTCATCCCCTGGACCATCCTTGACGATCTGCATCGCGATTCGCTGATGGACCTGTCGAGGCGCTTCGGCTTCGGTCCGCTCAGTAATCATGATTGCCGCGAGTTGGTCGGCCTATGGCACCGGCTGGCGCCATGGCCAGATGCCAGGCAAGGACTTGTCCGGCTGAAAACGCGCCACATCATCGGCCCGCTATCCAACGGCCATCTCGCCTTGCAGGTAAAGTTGGGAAAGCGCAACAATTTCCCTTGGGATGTGGTGTTCGGCGCCGATTTGTTCCGGCATTACAAGCCGGATGCGGAAGTTTACCTCGGCGCCTGCGATTTGCTGGGGCTTGAGCCAGGCGAAGTGATGCTCGCCGCCGCCCATAATGATGATTTGCGCGCGGCTCAGGCATGCGGTCTGCGCACCGGTTTCATCTCCCGGCCCCGCGAACATGGCGAGGCAACCGGCGACCGCGCCCTGCCCAACGGCGACTGGGACATTAAGGCGCAATCCGTCGAAGACCTGGCCGGCCAGCTTGGCTGCTGATCAGTTGCCCTCTTCCGCGGCTAGAATCGCTCGCAAGCCTTCGCGGTAGCTTGGATAGCGCCAGCCAATGCCCAGCGACTCCTTGGTCCGCGCATTATCCACCACCCGGTTCTCCGCCCAGAAGCTGCGCGCCATCTCACTCATTCGGGGTTCCGCCTCGGCGAATGAAATTGCTGGCGGCGGCGTGACGCCCAGCAACTCGGCCGCCCATTCGATCACCTCGGCGCTGGCTGCCGGTTCGTCATCGGCAAAATTCAGGGTCCTCAACCCCAAACCCTCCGACGTGCGCATCGCCGCCAGCGCGCCCATCGCGATATCGTCCCGCTCGATCCGGCTAAACCTATGGTCCGGCTTGACGATCCGCCGCGCCGTGCCGTCGCGCAACTCGTCCAACACCGAACGGCCAGGCCCGTAAATTCCTGCTAAGCGCATAATATCCACCGCGCATCGGTCGGCGAAGCCTGACCATGCCGCCTCCGCCGCCACCCGCCGCCTGGCCCGCGCCGAGCCGGGCGCGGGTTCACTGAGTTCGGTCACCATGCCGCCTTGGCGGTCGCCATAGACGCCGGTAGTGGAGCAATAGCCGATCCAAGAAGGCGAAAGCGCTACGATGGCGCCGCCGTATTTAACAAACACTGGACAGCCGGCATCGCCCGGCGCCGCGGTGATTAAAAAGTGGCTGGCCTCGCCAAGTGCCTGACCGGCATCGCTGAAGGCGACGACATCGACGCCAGGAATCGCCGGCTTAACCGCTGGATCGCGCGCCGTGCCGATCACCCGGAACCCGGCATCACGCGCCGCGGCGGCGATCGCCGATCCCGCATAGCCGAGGCCAAAAATTAGCAGCGTATTTACCTTCATGATTCTGTACCAAGCCTTTCGATCAATCTGCTGGAGAGTCGGATGCCGGTATCGCTCGCCTATTTCACCACGGATGTCTTCACCAAGCGCGCCTTTGGCGGCAATCCGCTGGCCGTCGTTATCGACGAGCATGGGCTGGCGCCGGAGGTGATGCAACGCGTCGCCGCCGAGTTCAACTATTCCGAGACAATCTTTCTCTCAAAGCCATCGCTGCCGGAAAACACCGCCCGTGCGCGGATTTTCACGCCTCGCAGCGAATTGCCGTTCGCCGGACATCCGAATATCGGCGCGGCATTCATTGCCGGCCGCATGGGGATGCTGTTCGGCCGGAAAATCGGCGAGGCAGTCAGCTTCGAGGAAGGCGCTGGGTTGGTCGAAATCAAGATTTTGCGAGATCAGGACATTGTCACCGGCGCCCGCCTCACCGCGCCGCAAGGGCTTACAATCAAGGCGGAGGCCGATCCCGCGACCATCGCGGAATGCGCCGGCGTGTCGATTGCCGATATTCAGCCCGTCACTGTCATCGCCTCGGTTGGCGCCCGATTCATTTTCGCTGAATTGCGTTCAGACCAGGCGCTTGTCCGCGCCCGGGTTAATCATGATGCGTTTATCCGTCATTTGTCAGCGGAAGACGCCACCGGCATTACTTTATACGTTCGCCGGGCAAATAATTTACATGTGAGAATGTTCGCGCCGCTGGATGGCATCACCGAGGATCCCGCCACCGGCAGCGCCGGTGCTGCCCTGGCAGCGCTGCTGGCGTCGCGCGATCCACGGCCTGATGGCCTGTTTGAGTTTGTCATCGCGCAAGGCGCTGAAATTGGCCGGCCCAGCCAGCTTTACGCGGATGCCGAGAAAACCCACGGCGCGGTGACCAAAGTGCAAATCGGCGGTTCCTGCGTCGCAATGATGAGCGGGCGGATCGAAATTTGAACTATTCGATCCTGCGGCGCCGCAGGCGGCGGCCCTTGACTGCCAGCGCCCGCTCCAGCCTCGTGCCATGGCGATGTGCCAGCTTTGCTCCGAACAAAGCGGCGACCACGATCACAACAATGATTGTGATGCCAACCGGGCCCATAAAACGGTCGATTTGGCGGCCAAAAAAATAGGCCGCCGTGCCGTAAGCCGCCGCCCAAATCAGCCCCGCCGCGACCGTCACCGGCAGGAAACGCTGCCAGCTCATGGTGTTCATGCCGGCGAGAAATGCTGCCAGGCTTCGCAGCACGGAAACAAAGCGGCTAAAGAATAGAATCTTGCGTCCATGAAGCTCAAACAGATACTGGCCCGCCACCAGCCGCCGTTCGGTGATCCCGATGCGCGAGCCATAACGCAGCGCGAAGGGGTAACCGGTCAACCGTCCGGTTCCGTATCCGACCACCGCGCCCGCAATGGTGCCTGCCGCGGCACTGGCGATTAGAACATAAATATTGATCTTGTGCGTCGTGCCGGCATAGATCGCAGCGGAAACCAGCGCGGTTTCCCCAGGCACGGGTATCCCAAAGCTTTCGAGCCCTACCATCACCGCGACGATCAGGCTGCCATAGGCGGCGATCAGCGGCGCCAGATGATTCTGAAAAAAATGCATCATGTCTCCGCTATATGCCGAAAATATAGGCGGCTGTCACATCGGGAAGCGCGCTTCCCTCAGCTTAAAAAATCTCCGATAATCGCGGCATGACCGAACCGGAAACCGAAGCCGAAACCCTCGACCGTCTGGAAGCAGCGCTTGCCCGCATCGCCTCGCATCTCGCGCCGCGCAACGCCGCGCCGAAACCACCGCCTGACGCGAAAATCGTCGAAGCGCTTGACGCGATAATCGCGCAACTGCGCGCCGTCATTCAGCCGCCGCGCCAGGAGGGCTAAGACATGGCCAGAGTCACCGTCCGCATCAACGGCTATGTCTACACGGTCGGCTGCGAGGATGGCCAAGAAGACCATCTGACTGAAATGGCCGCCGAAATCGAACAGCGGATCGACAGCATCAAGGCGATTGGCGGCCAGTCTGGCGAAGGCCGGCTCCTGGTGCTGGCCGCGCTGCTGCTCGCCGATGAATTGCATGACACAAATAACGAGCTTGCCGCCGCCCGCCGCGCGCCCTTCCCTCAGCCGCCCGCCCAGCCAGCCTCCGCTCAACCAACGGCGGATCCGGCTGCATCGGAGCGTAGCGAAGAATTCCATGCCAGGCTGCGCCGCCTGGCCGCCCGCGCGGAAGAGATTGCAGCCGACCTCGCGGAAGCGTAGTATAGCCCGGCGAGGCTGCCCGGTGCGTCAGGCACGACATCCCCAAGGCCGATACGCATCTCCCTCGGGGGCTGGCGCTGTCGGAGCCGTGGTTCCGGTATCTGGCTCCCACCTGCACAAGCAGGCTTTGGGAGGATGACAACGCCAACGGCCAGGGCGGCTTCGCACCCTGAACTTTACATCGCTAAAAAGGCTGCCCGAAACGCCGCCTTGGCGCTGCGATTGCGTAATTTTTTCGATGCTTCAGCGCGAATTGCCGAAGCCATTTTGCGAGACTGCCCGCCGCCGCCACACGCTATCGTGTCCGGCTTCTGGCCGATGGGCGATGAAATCGACATCCGCCCCTTGCTGATCGCCCTTGCCGCGCGTGGTCACCAGATCGCTTTGCCCGCGACGCCTAAGCGCGGCAATCCGCTGATCTTTCGCCTCTGGCAACCAGGCGACGCGCTGATCCGTGGTCCCTTCGGCACTTCGCATCCGGCAGGGGAGCCGGTTACGCCGGATTTCATCCTCACCCCCCTGCTCGCATTCGACCGTCAGGGCAACCGGCTCGGCTACGGCGCCGGCTATTATGACCGCAGCTTCGCCGCCGCGCCGCATGCCTTCCGCCTCGGATGCGCCTTCGCCTTCCAGGAAGTTCCCGCCGTGCCAGTCGGTCCCAATGACCAGCCTCTGCATGCCATCGCCACGGAAAACAGCATCATCCGAGCGATGGATCAGCCGCCTAAACTAGGCTAACAGTCCGGCATGGACATCAACACCATCCCGCGCTCGAAGATCGGCGATATTGGCCGCCTTGCCTTCGGCGACCCCAGCGTCGATTTTCTTTGTTTCGGCGAATCCGATCATCCGCCGCCGGACGCTGCAAAGACCGCGTTGATCGCCGCGGTCAAGGCAGGAGACACACATTACGTCGATAGCCGCGGACGCGCTGCGTTGCGCGAGGCCATCGCCGATTACCTGTCCGATCTGCACGCCCTGCCAGTCGATGAAAGCCGCATCTTGGTCACTGCCTCCGGCATGGCGGCGATCACCATCGCTTTCGCCACCTTGCTGCGCGCCGGCGATAAAGTGGTGATCCATGAGCCGGAATGGCCCAATCTGGCGTCAGCAGCTCTCGCGCGCGGCGCCGAGGTCATCCGCCTGCCGCTCGACGAGGACGGCGCGGGCGGTTTCCGGCTCGATCTTGCCAAGCTTGACGCCGTCCTCGGCGGCGCCCGGCTATTCTGCCTGAACTCGCCGAACAACCCGACGGGCTGGATGGCGCGCGACGCCGAAATCCGCGCGATCATGGCGCTGTGCCGCAAGCATGGCGCCTGGTTGCTCTCGGACGAAGTTTATTCCCGCCTGGTCTTCGACGGCAGCAAAGCTGCGCCTTCGGTTCTCGACCATGCCGGGCCGGAAGACCGCGTTATCATCGCCAATTCCGTGTCGAAAACTTGGGCGATGACCGGATTTAGGGTAGGCTGGCTGGTGGTGCCGGAAAGCGCTCGCGATGCCATGGGCGAATTGACCGAGGCAACCCATTCCACCGTCGCCCCTTATTCACAGCAAGCCGCTATCGCGGCGCTAAGCGATCAGCAGTTTCCAATCGACTTTAAAGCATTTTGCCTCGCCGGACGCGCCATTGTGAGCCAAGGCTTCGCCGGGCTGAACAACGTTCATTGCGCCGTGCCAGAGGCCAGCTTTTACACCTTCGCCCGGATCGACGGCATGACCGACAGCCTTAGCTTCGCCACTAGGTTAGTCACCGAGCATAAAGTCGCCGTGGCGCCAGGCATTGCCTTCGGCGCATCGGGCGAAGGCCATATCCGTCTCTGTTTCGGTCAAAGTCCAGACAAGCTTGCTCATGCCATGGAGCGATTGTGTCGCGGCATCGCCGCGCTGACATGAGTTTGGCATTGCCGCGCTGACGTGAGTTTGGCATTGCCGCGCTGACATGATTTGTTAAGTTCTGTCCGATAGGCTTGCCGCATGAAATGGCTGCTGATCACTCTGCTCACTGCACTCACAGGTTTTGCGCACGCGCAAGCGGCGCTGCCCGACCATGCAACAACCCCAGGCGCGTTAAACCAGCAGGTTAGTCAGGCGACGATTAACGATACGATCTGCCAGCGCGGCTGGACCCGTACAGTCCGGCCGCCGGTCGGTTACACTGAACCGCTGAAAAAACGGCAGATTCTCAGGAATGGCTATCAGGACATGCGTCCTTGGAAGTATGAGGAGGATCACCTGATCCCGCTCGATCTTGGCGGCGCGCCAGACGATCCGCGCAATTTATGGCCGCAGCCGCATCTCCGCCCGGATCAATGGGGCTCCTACGCCAAGGATCGTCTCGAGGCGAAAATGGTCCGGCTGGTCTGCCACCATCAGTTGCGGCTTGATGCAGCGCGCGCAATGATGGCGAGAGACTGGATCACTGCCTATCGCCGGTTCATCGGGCCAGAGCCTGACAACCGGCGTCCGCGATCAAGGCGGTGGCGAGATTAAGTGCTGCTTTTTATAAAGGACGACGCGCCGCGGCAGCGAAAATTTTATCGGTTTCATAAAAGTTTTTTGGTTCTTTTTTATAAAAAAGAACCGCTTGCTTTTCCCTGATCCTAACTACTTGCTTCTCGCAATACTCTCATTGATCGCCGTTAACGCCGCCGCGCGATTCTCCCATCCCGTCACCTTCACCCATTTGTCTTTTTCCAAATCCTTATAGTGGTTGAAAAAATGCGCGATGGTGTCTCGCGTGATCTCGGGAAGCTCCATGATGTCGTTGATCTTGCTCCATTGCGGATGCAGCTTGTCATGCGGCACGCAGATGATCTTTTCGTCCAGCCCGGCCTCGTCCTCCATCCGCAGCAAGCCGACAGGGCGGGCGCGGATTACCGAGCCGGGCACCAAAGGCTGTGGCGTCAGCACCAGCGCGTCGGCGGGATCGCCGTCATCGGCGAGCGTGCCCGGGATGAAGCCGTAAGCCGCCGGGTACGACATCGGGGTGAACAAAAACCGGTCGACCATGATTGCGCCGCTCGCCTTGTCGACCTCGTATTTCACCGATGAATTTTGCGGGATTTCGATCACCACATAAATATCGTCCGGCGGCGCTTTGCCGGCTGTCAGCTTTGAGAGGTCCATCATTGCATCCCTTTGCGAAAGTGGCGCGGCTATAGCGTGATCGTGGGATATTGCCAACGCGCGGCGCCAAGCTATGGTGCGCCCGGTAGACGACACGCTCTATGACGCGCCGGTAGCTCAGTTGGCCTCCGGCGCGGCAACTACATGACGCGCCGGTAGCTCAGTTGGCCTCAGGCGCGGCAACTACATGACGCGCCGGTAGCTCAGTTGGTTAGAGCGGACCGCTCATAACGGTTTGGTCGCAGGTTCGAGTCCTGCCCGGCGCATCGCCTACAGCCGCATCAGCCATATACTTCATCATAGAGCGCAATGATCGCGGGGGCGTCGGGAATGCGCGGGTTATTGGCCGGGCTGCCAGAGGCCAGCGCCTGTTCTGCCATCACTGTGGCGCGTTCGCGCCACGCGGCGGCATCAATGCCGAAGGCCGCCGGCGTCGGCACCGCCAAATCCCGGTTGAGCGCTTTGAGGCTCTCCAGCAGCCTGGCACCCGCCACCTGATCCGCGTCATCAGCTTGCGCAAAGCCGGCCAACCGCGCCGCCTCGGCATAGCGCGGCAGCGCCGCGTTTAGCGAATATTTCGTCACCGCCGGCAGCAGCATGGCGTTTGACAATCCGTGCGGCACATGAAACTGCGCGCCGATGGGCCGCGACATGCCATGCACCAGCGCCACCGAAGCGTTCGAGAAGGCTAAGCCAGCAAGCGTCGCCCCCAGCATCATGGCTTCGCGCGCCGCGTCGTTCCTTGGCTCGGCATAGACTGTCCGCAGATGCGCGCCAATCAACGTCATCGCGCTGCGCGCGTAGGCGTCAGAAACCGGGTTGGCGCGTTTAGAAACAAAGGCTTCCAGCGCATGGGTGAAGGCGTCAATGCCGGTATCGGCAGTGGTGCGGGCTGGCACGCTGAGCGTTAACTCGAAATCAACGATGGCCGCCAGCGGCAGCGCGCCTAATCCGGCGATCAGCATTTTCTCGTCTTGGCCGGTATCGGTGATGACAGTGAAGCGCGTTGCTTCGGAGCCGGTGCCGGCGGTGGTGGGAATCGCGATCAGCGGCAGCGCCGCCCGGTCCGCGGCGAACGGCACCTTGTAATCGCGCATCACGCCGCCGCCTGCGAGAATGGTCATCGCCTTGGCGGTATCGATGGGCGAACCGCCGCCAAATCCGATCAGGCAGTCGAACGCGCCTGCCCGCATCGCCGCGACACCGGCTTCGACCACTCGATCGACCGGCTCCGGCACGGTTTCGCTGAATATCGCGTAAGCCAAATTTGCCCTTTCCAGCGGCGCGGTCAGCCGCTCGATCAAGCCAAGTTCAACCATCACCGGATCGGAGACGATCAGCGGGCGGCGCAGCCCAAACCTCTCCAGCAAGCCGCCGATGCGCGCCGTGGCGCCGCCGCCGATCTCGATGACGCGCGGCGCATGCATGATCATGTCCATGGCGACATCCCCTTGGTTGCCGTAAGCTTAATCCGGCCGAGGCGGCGGAGCCAGAGGCGGATTGAAGTTGAGCCGGGCCATGCTTAGCGAGTCGACATAGACGCCGTCCCGAAACGCGTAGCCACGCTGACGCCCCTCAGCCTCAAAGCCGACCTTGCGATAGAGACTCAAGGCTCGCGCATTGTCGGCGAATACCGTGAGCTCCAGCCGCTTCAGATCGAGCCAACGATCCGCGAGTTCGATCAGCGCGCCCAGCAAAGCGCTGCCGACGCCTTTTCCCTGAAATTGCGGCGCCACCATCATGCCGAGCGACGCCACATGCGCCCGCCGCCCGCTCTGCCGCCGCAGGCTGGCCGAACCGGCCACTGCGCCCGCGACCTCGGCAATGATCGCATGATCATTCGGCGTCAGCTTGGCGAACCAAGCCTCAGAATCGGCGGCACGCTGAAACGGCACCGCCAGCAGGTTAGGCAGCACTACGGAGTGGGCTTGGATCAACGACATGGCAGCAGGGTCCGACGGCCGGATCGCGCGAATCGTAATGGCAGAGTTTTCCTGGTCCACAGCGCTCTCCTGATTGGGCCGGACGAACCGTGAAGGTTGATGAATAGAACCTCATTGATAAAAGTACGCTTGATTAAATCGCTGCCTCGCCGTCTCCTAGGCTACTGGCTCCTCAACTATTGGGCAGCATCGGCTTGCCTTCATGCGCCACCAGCAAATCGTGCATGTCGGTCGCATGGTCTTCCTCGTCTTTCAGAATATGCTCCAGCATGATGCGCGTGGTAGGATCTTTGTCGCCAAAGTAGCGGATCAGATCACGATAATGCTCGACAGCGATGCGCTCCGCGACAAGATTCTGCCTCACCATCTCGATGAGCGTGCCGCCATCGCCGTATTCGGTTGCCGAGCGCGAGGCGAGACCTTCCGGGCTGAAATTCGGCGTGCCGCCGAGCTGGTCGATCCGTTCCGCCGCCATCATCATGTGCTCGCGCTCGTCCTCGGCGTGCTCCTGGAACTCCTTGGCGACGCTGCTGCTGGTGATGCCGACCACCGAGATCGAATTCATCGTATACCGCAACACGCAGACAATTTCGGTGGCCAGCACCGTTTGCAGCAAGGCGATGGATTTCTGCGCGTCGCCTTGGTAATTCTCCGTCACCGCGCCTTGCGCGATATGCTGTTTCGCGCTTTCCCGCAGCGCCTGCACATCCTTCAAAAAATAGTTGCTCGAATCTTCGGTTTGCGCGCTCATCGTTTGCCCTTCATGAAAAACCACACGATAAATGGTCAGCGCCAGGCGCCAAGCAAGCGGACAGCGCCGGGACGCTAACCGCGTGAAAGACCGGACCTCACCTGATCCGCCGCATTGCGCAGCCGCAGCATCTCGCCGGCTAGGGTGAATGGCCGCGCCAGCCGCGCCCAATGCAGTGACACCGATTGATCGGCGAAACTTGTCTTGTAGCGGTCATCGCCGGCGAGAAAATCATACACATCCAGCCCTCTGGCGGCATAATACTCGATTGCAGCAAAATGGCAGGCGAGGCCCGGCTTTTCATGCGGCCCGGCATCGGCATAGTTAAAGCCGCTTTGATAGGCGTAAACCTGGTTTCCATAAACGAAATTCAGCAGATAGCCGATCAAGCGCCCTCCCGCGGCGATTTCCAGCAGATCCACCGTGCCGGACAATACGCCGCGTTCGATCAGCGCGTCATGAAACCGTTGAAACAATGGCTGGGCGAAAGCTCCTGGCATCCCGCGCCCGCGCCAGGTTTCATTGTGCAGCGCCGCCAGCGCATCCAAAAAGCGTCTTGCCTCCGTATCATCCTTAGCGCGCCGCACGGTGATGGCGCCGGCGCCTTCATACCGCTTGACCGAGCGGCGGATCTGATAGCGCGCATTCGAAGAAACGAGACCAAGAATGGTTTTGCCCTGCCGCCGCATGGCCGCCAAATCAACCCGCGGAGCGCGCCGCGTCACATCGCAACGCGCCACGCCAAGGCCTTGCGCTGCTGCCAGCGCCGCATCGCCGATGCCCGACAGCACGAGCATGTGGCCAGGCAAAGCGGCAGCGAGGCATAAGGCCAAGGCTTCCGGCGCGTCACGCGCTACCAGCGGCCCATTATGCTCGATGAAAACTTGGTCTATCGCCGTGCCTGTCTCGCCCAGCCGCAGCAGGCCGGCGCCGAACGACGCGCCGCGCCGGTTGAACAAGGCCAAGCCCTTCACCGCGTTTCCTTGCGTAACCGTCACCAGAACGGGATCAGGAAATCGCTCGGCATATAGGCATCCCAGCCAATCCCAGCTTTGGAAGAACGAGGCGTCGGCCTGCGGTTCCAGCCCCCGCCACAACGCCGCCAGCGCCGCTTCCGGCGGCGGCGGCGCTACCTGCAACTTGCAATCACCAGTTGCAGTTAGACGATTGTTACGTAGGCTGCCTTGTGTCATACGCCACCTAAATCAGCGTCTATCCTATGGGCCGCCATGACACCTGAATTGTTTCCGCACAAGCGCGCCGCCACGCTGAATAGCGAACCGGCTATCGCGACCCTGCTAATCGATACCGAGGAGGATTTCGACTGGACCCGCCCGGTCGAGGGAACGCCGCACAGCACCGAATATCTCCGCCATATCGCTGATCTCCAGCATGTCTTGGCAGCCTATGGCATACAGCCTACCTATCTGCTCACTTATCCGGTGCTGATGGACGAGACGATCATGCGCAATCTTCGGCGCGCGGTGGAGCGTGATCAATGCCGGGTCGGCCTGCAACTGCATCCTTGGGTCACGCCGCCTTTTTCCGGCGCCTCGACCGCCAAATATTCGTTTTCCGGCAATCTGCCGCCCGACATTGAAGAGGCCAAGCTGCGGGAGCTTATGGCGCAATTCACGCGTTGTTTCGGCGTTTCGCCGCGCATCTTCCGCGCCGGACGCTACGGCCTGAGCGCCCACACGGCAGCACTACTGGAAGCCTATGACTTTGCCATCGACACCAGCCTGGCTCCCCGCACCTCGATGGTTCATGAAGGCGGTCCGGATTACAGCGCCTATGACTACAAGCCGTTTTGGTTCGGCGCGGCGCGCGATGTTCTCGAACTGCCGCTCTGCCGCAGCGTCGTCGGCTGGGGCGGCGAGGCTGGCGCTGCGCTTTACCGCAACCTCAGCCAGACTGAGACGCCGCATCACGTCTATACCTCACTGCTTGCCGGGTCGGGCTATGCCGAGCGGATCACCCTGTCGCCGGAAGGCAATGATATTCGCGCTATGTGCCGCCTCGTGCACCGGCTTCGCGAGCGCGGACAGAATATTTTCCCGCTCAGCTTCCATAGTTCCTCGCTTTGGCCAGGACGCAACCCTTACGTGCAGAACCGGGCGGATTTGCATTGGTTTTATGACCGGCTCTCCGCCATATTGAGCCATCTCGCCGATGACATCGGCTGTCGTTTCATCGCCGCCGAAGAGATACCGCCGCTGCTTGCTTCAAGGCCCCAGCTTCCTGCCTCAGGCTTTCCCGCATCGCGTCCTTCCGCATCTGACGGCGTGTTGCTGAGCGCGCCGAGCGAAAACCTCTCTAACCTTGGCGCGTCATGCCTGGACACATCATACCGCGACGCACCATAACATCCGGTGGATGATTAAGCTCTGGATGATGATGCCCCGAACCATGCCGATGAGTAAGTTGGCCGATGAGTGAGCCGAGCGTGAACAGCCGCGGCATGGTGCTGCTCATCGCGAATAACGCGCCGCCGGTGAGAGGCGGCTCCTCGGTGGTCTATGCTGGGCTAGCCGGCCATGCGCGGGACCGCATCATCGTCATTGCGCCGAGTTTTAGTTATACAGACCGACTGCCGATCACCGGCTGGCGCGGTCATGACCGCAGCGTTCCGTATAAAGTGATCCGCCTGAAACTGCTGCGCCCGCCAATCGGCGGCCCCAGCGGCAGCGGCGCCGCGGCCCGCCTGCGCTTCAAGGCGCTCGATCTGGCGATCAGCCTGCGCCTCGCCGCCACGGTCGTCAAACTGCTGGCAACCAAGCCGATCCGCGCCGTCTGCATCGGCGAGCTGGTGCCCAGCGGCTGGGTGCTCGCCATGCTGCGCGGCTGGCCCAATATCCGGCGCGTCGTTTACATCCATGGCGAGGAGATCACCACCCGCGACGAATACGACCCCGACGCCCAGCGCCGGCGCCGCGCGCTCGGCCGGGCGGAAATTGCCATCGCCGTCAGCCGCTTCACCGCCGATGCGGTGCGCCAGTTGATCGGCAGGGTCGATACGCCGCGCATCGTGCTGATCGGCAACGGCGTCGACACGGCGCGGTTTACGCCGCGCTCGCCACCCGCCGATCTGGTGGCGCGCTACGGGCTGGCGGATCGCTTTGTGTTCATCGCGGTCTGCCGCCTGCTGGAGAAAAAAGGCGTCGATAACGCGATTCGCGCCTTCGCCTCGCTTCATGCCAGCGATCCCGCCTGCCGCTATTTGATTATCGGCACCGGGCCTTTCGCCGAGCGGCTTGCCGCCATCGCCGTGGAATGCGGTGTGGCCGGCGCAGTGATCTTCGCTGGCGACATCCCCGATGAAGACCTTGCCGATCATTATAGCCTCGGCAATGTCTTCCTGATGCCGAACCGCGCCTTGCCGGATGGCGACACTGAAGGCTTCGGCCTGGTGTTTTTGGAGGCTAACGCCGCCGGCCTGCCGGCTATAGCCGGGCGCGACGGCGGCAGCACCGATGCGGTGCAGAACGGCCTCAACGGCTTGGTGGTGGACGGCAAATCGGTGACCGAGATCGAGGCGGCGATGCGCCGCCTGTATCTGTCGCCCGAACTGCGCGCCGAGCTGGCGCAACACGGGTTGGAGCGCGCTAGCAGCATGGATTGGAGCCGCCGCTCCGCCGCCTTCCTCGAAGCCTGCCTCGGCGACCCTTTGTAGATGTCAATCAGCCCGATCATCACCGATCTGGTGGTGCCGCCGCTTTGCCTGCCTTTCGCCTGCATCGCCGGCGCGCTCGCCGCCTTGCGCTGGCGCTCCGGCCTGTGGTTTTCAGCGGCCATGGCGGCCCTGCTCATCATCCTGGGCATGCCGGCGGTCGGTCAAAGCCTGATCGCCTCACTGGAACATAATCTGCCGCTTGTCCCATCAAAAACCGATCCGCCTGGCGCCATCGTCATCCTTTCGGCGGACGCGACGCAGGGCGCCGGCCCGCACCCCTATAATGTCGGACAGCTCACCTTGCTCCGGCTGCTTGCCGGCGTCAGGCTCTGGCATCGCGTAAAGCTGCCGATTCTGGTTACTGGCGGCCATGTCGGCCCGAAAGGCGCGCCTAGTTTAGCGCAGCGCATGGCGCATGTCCTGAAAGCTGATTTCAACGCCCCCGCGACATGGCAGGAAAACGTCTCCGCCAACACCTGGCAGAACGCCGCGTTCAGCGCCCGCATTCTCAAGGCGAACCATATTGATTCGGTGTATCTGGTCACCAATGCCTGGCACATGAAACGCGCCATCTTTTGCTTCCGCCATGCCGGCATCCGGGTTACCGCCGCGCCGGTCAGGCTCGCCAAGCCCTCCTTCGATCAGCCGGGCGATTTCGCGCCCTCGGTGAATGGATGGGCCGCCAGCTACTATGCCTTCCATGAATGGATCGGCCTGGCCTGGTATGAACTCCGCTATCATTGATCCCGCGGCGCTGCCCGATGAAGCGCTCGCCTTGCTGGCGCCCGCCGCCTGTGATCTGTTCGCCAGCCGCCTCTGGTTCGACACCGTCAGCCGCTATGCGTCGCCGCCCGGCCTGATTGCGCGCTTCGCGCAAATCGGCGCGGCGGCGCTGCTGCCTGTCTGGTGCGATGCGAAGGGCATCGTTTCAGGCCTGAGCAGCCCCTACACGCTGGAATTTCGCCCCTTGCTGGGCGCTTATGCAAAAATTGGGCATGCCGAAGCGGCAGGCGCCGCCTTCGCGAAACTCTGCCGCTTCCGACCGCCAATCCGGCTCGACGCGCTGGACCCGGCTTTGCCTTGGCTCGGCGCTTTCATCGCCGGGCTGCGTCAAGGCGGCTTGGTGGCGCAACGCTACGATCATTTCGGCAACTGGTTCGAGCCTGTCAGTGGCCTGTCCTTCGACGCCTATTTGAAAAACCGACCCGGCGCGCTGCGCTCGACCATCCGCCGCAAGCTGAAAGCGGCGGCGCCAGCCACCCGCTTCGAACTGATCCGAGGCGCCGGCGTCCTAGAACAAGGCATCGCCGCCTTCTCCTCCGTTTACGCAAAATCTTGGAAGGACGCCGAGCCGTTCCCCTCCTTCAATGCCGCTTTCATGCGCGCCCTGGCCGATGCCGGGCTGCTCCGCCTGGGCGTGCTCCATGCCGGCGGGGCGCCGATCGCCGCGCAATATTGGACGGTTTCAGGCCAGCGCGCCGTAGTGCATAAGCTGGCGCATGACGAGGCGGCCCTTGCGCTTTCTCCCGGCACGGTGTTGACCGCATTGATGATCCGCGCCCTGCTGGAAGAGGACAAAATTGTGGAACTGGATTTTGGCCGTGGCGATGATCCGTACAAGCAAAGCTGGACAGGCCAGCGCCGGCAGCGCATCGGCTTGAACATCATCGACCCTCGCCACCCGCGCGGCCTTGCAGAACTTGCCAAAGCGCCGCTCGGCATGATGCGGCGGCGGTTTCGCCCGCTGAACATCGGACGCGCCTGATGCGCATTCTCTACAGCCACCGCATCCAGTCGCGAGACGGGCAATCTGTGCATCTCGAGGAAATGGTCGCCGCTTTGCGCGCCGCCGGGCACGAGGTCCTGGTGGTCGGCCCAGGATTTTACGAGCAATCCGGCTTTGGCGCCGAAAGCAGCCTGGTCGCCACGCTGCGCGCGCGCCTGCCCGCCGCCGTCGCCGAGGCCGCTGAGCTGGCCTATAACCTGCCCGCCTATCGCCGCCTGGAGCGCGCCGCCGCCAGCTTCAAGCCTGATTTCATCTATGAGCGGTATAATCTCTATTTCAACGCTGGCGCCTGGCTCGCCCGCCGCAGGAAGCTGCTCTATTATGTCGAGGTCAACGCGCCGCTGGCCGAGGAGCGCCAAGCGCATGGCAATCTGAAACTTGGTAGGCTGGCGCATCAGGCGGAGGCTATGGTCTGGCGCGCCGCCGATAAAGTTCTGGCGGTCAGCCATGTTCTCGCGGCCCGCGTTGCCGCCAAGGGGGTGCCGATGTCACGCATCGCCATCACCCCGAATGGCGTTGATCTTGCACGGTTTCCGAGACGCGAAACGCAGCGTGATACACCGGTTTTGGGCTTTATCGGCTTTGTCCGCCGCTGGCACGGGCTGGAGGACGTGATCGACGCGATGGCGAAAAGTCCGCTCCGCCTCGAACTGGTCATCGCCGGCGAAGGTCCGGCGCGCGAGGAGTTGCAACAGCAGGCGGTGGCGAGAGGCTGCGCCGACCGCGTCCGCTTCACCGGCCTCGCCGCACGCGACGACGTGCCCGCCCTGCTCGCCGGCTTCGACATCGCCTTGCAGCCGCGTTCGGTCGATTACGCTTCGCCCCTCAAGCTCTTCGAGTACATGGCGGCCGGCTGCGCCATCATCGCCCCCGACCAGCCAAATATCCGCGAAATTCTCACCCATGGCGAAACCGCCTTGCTGTTCGATCCCAACCAGCAGGAAGCCCTATGGCAGGCCATCGCCACACTCGCCGCCGATCCTTCGCTACGCGACCGCCTAGGCGCCGCGGCCCGCGCCGCGATCGAAACGCGCGACCTCACCTGGGCCGGTAATGCGCGCCGCGTCTCCGCCTGGGCTGCCGCCGATCTGGCGCGTCGGCGATGACCGGCAATAAGTCGCCATCGCGCCCAACGCACATCACCACGCCCGCCAAGCTGATCCTGCATGTTTTTCCAAGCTTCGCAGCGGGCGGCGCGCAGATTCGCTTCGTCACCCTCGCTAATGCGATGGGAAGCGAATTCCGCCACGCCATCATGGCTTTGGATCATGATACCGCCTGCCGTTCCCGCCTCGACCCGAAACTTGACGTCAGCTTCCCCACACTGGCCCTCAAGCGAGGCGCGATCCTGGGCAATCTGCCGCGCATTCACCGGTTTTTGCGCGAATTGCGCCCCGACCTGCTGATGACCAGCAATTGGGGATCGATGGAATGGGCAATGGCTAATCATCTGCCGCATATTCCGCATGTCCATGCCGAGGACGGCTTTGGCCCGGAGGAGCGCGACCAGCAAATTCCCCGCCGCGTCCATACCAGGCGGCTGGCGCTGCGGCAAAGCCAGATCGTCCTGCCGTCACGCATCCTGCAGGGACTTGCCACCAATATCTGGCGCCTGCCGCCAGCGCGGCTGCGCTATATTCCCAACGGGGTCGATCTCCGGCGCTTTTATCCCGCCTCGGCAAAGCCTCCAGGCAGCGCGGTCATCGGCTGCGTCGCCGCTCTCAGGCCGGAGAAAAACCTTGCCCGCCTGCTGCGCGCGGCCAAGCTAGCCGCTGCTCGCCATCCGATCCGCCTGATCATCGTAGGCGATGGCCCGCAACGCGAGGCTTTGCGATCCCTAGCTGAGGAGCTTGGCCTCGACGCGAAGTTTTGCGGCAATCTCGCCGATCCAGCTCCTCTATATCGTGAGTTCGACATCTTTGCGCTAAGCTCCGATACCGAGCAGATGCCACTCTCAATCCTTGAGGCGATGGCTTCCGCTTTGCCCGTCGCCGCCACAGCGGTTGGCGATATCGGCGGCATGATTGCCGAGGAAAACCGGATTTTTCTTACGCCGCGCGACGATCAGTCGCTGGCCAATGCCATCATCCAGTTGCTCGACGCGTCGGATCAGGCGCGCGCGATCGGCCTTGCCAATCGTCGCAAAGCGGAATCGAGCTTCGACGAATCTAGCATGATTGAGAACTGGCGTCAGGTTTGGCGCGACAGCCGCAGCGCCTGATCGTCTCAGGGTAAACCAGCCTGAACTTGAATTAGTCGCGTTGGTAAATAGGTTAAAGCCTGTTTTTTTCAGATTGAGGCGATTATGCCTCAGCCGATCAAAAACCGTGCCAGCTGGATAATCGCCAGCCAGAGCGACGACGACAGGATGAGAATAACCCCGGCCGCAGCGCCTCGATGCATTCGCTGGTGCTGCGCTAGGTTGCTAAGATGCGTCCGCGAAATCTCCATAGGCGTTGCCTTTGTTCGGGTCGCGCCGGAAGCGGCACGACTCATGACCCATTCGTCGGCTTAAGATCATTTGATTGACAGCCAGTTAACGCCAAAGCGGCTCTTGATAATCTCCAAATTAAAATTTCGTCATGCAAGATGCATAGATTTTCGTTCTCGAAAACGGCCATCCAAATCGATTAGCCAAGCCGCGGCCGCTTGCGGTATACGGGCGGAAAATCACCACGAGGTTCCCATGTGCGGGCTGACAGGATTGTTCCGAGGATTGACCAGGGATGGTATGCAGACGCCTATCGATGCCGGGCTGCTGCGGCGGATGACTGGCGCCATCGCCCATCGCGGCCCGGATGATGAAGGGTTTCATACCGAACCCGGCCTCGGCTTCGGCTTTCGCCGCCTGTCGATCATCGACCTCGCGGCCAGTCATCAGCCAATGGGCAACGAGGACGACACTGTGATCATCGCTTTCAACGGCGAGATTTATAATTTTCAGTCGCTGCGCGCCGAACTCCTCGCCGCAGGGCATGTCTTCAAGACGAAGGGCGATACCGAGACCATCCTGCATGGATGGGAGGAATGGGGCTTAGGCGTGCTTGACCGCCTCTCTGGATTTTTCGCCCTTTCTCTATGGGACCGCAACCAACAAACCTTGCTGCTGGCGCGCGACCGCCTCGGCAAGAAGCCGCTCTATTACGGCGTCGCGCCAGACGGCCCGCTCGCCTTCGGCTCAGAACTCGCGGCGCTCGCGCAAGTGCCGGGCCTGCTCGGCCGGATCGACCCTCAAGCCGTCGAGGATTTCCTCACCTTCGGCTATGTTCCCGACCCAGTTTCGATCTATGCTGGCATCCGCAAGCTGCCGCCGGCGCATTTCATGCTGATAAGAGCGGGCGAGGGCTTACCCCAGCCGACCCGCTATTGGTCATTGCCCGATCAGGGCGATCTGCAAATCACCGCCGCCGAAGCAGCCGCTTCATTGCGCGCACGCCTCGACCAGTCTGTCGCCGCTCGGATGATCGCCGACGTGCCGCTCGGCGCCTTCCTTTCCGGCGGCCTCGATTCCAGCGCCGTGGTGGCAATGGCGGCGAAGCATACCGCGGAGCCCTTGCGCAGCTTCACCATCGGCTTTCCCGGCGCTTCCGATGAGCGCGAAGCGGCGGCGGCGATGGCGCGCCATTGCGGCGCCGCGCATTTTACCGAAGCCGCGACTCCGAAAGGCATCCTTGCCGCCGCGCGCGATCAGGCGCGAATTTTCGGCGAACCCTTCGGCGACAGCTCCTCGGTGCCGACCCTCGCAGTGGCGAGGCTGGCGCAGCGCCATGTGAAAGTGGCGCTCTCCGGCGATGGCGGCGACGAGGTATTCGCTGGCTACCGGCGCTATCGTTGGCAACAACTCGCCGAAGCGGCGCGGCGCTTTCTGCCGGACGCCGCTCGCCGCCGCGTGCTGGCGCCGGTAGCGCGGCTCTACCCGAAGCTCGACCGCGCCCCGCGCTGGCTGCGCGCCAAAACCACCCTTACTGAGATCAGCCTCGATTCGGCGCTCGGCTATTACCGCACGCTTTGCCACACGCAAGACGAGCAGCGACGCGGCCTATTCTCCGCAGCAACCCGAACCAGCCTGGACGGCCACGACCCTTCGGCACGCATTGTCGCCTTGTTCAACCAGGGCGATGGCGGGCAGTCGCTGCGCGACGCGCAACGCGTCGATGTTGAAACCTATCTGCCCGGCGACATCTTGGTGAAGGTGGACCGCACCAGCATGGCGGTCGGGCTGGAAGTGCGCTGCCCGCTGCTCGATCACGATCTGGTGGCCTGGGGCCTCGACCTGCCGGCGAATCTCAAGCTAAAAAACGGCATCGGCAAACAGGTGCTCCGTGAGGCCGCGGCGCCCTTGCTGCCTTCGGCAATCCTCTCCCGCCCGAAACAGGGCTTCGCCGTTTCGCTGGCGACTGAACTGAAGCACGAATCGGCCAATCTCCGCAAAACCTTGCTCGGCGCGCCAATGCTCGATAGCGGCCTGTTCGACCCCTCGGCGCTCGCCCGGCTGGTCGACGAGCATGAAAGCGGCCGCTTCGACCACGCCCAGCCGCTTTGGCTGCTGTTGGTCATGGAAGGCTTTTTTGCCACCATGAATGAAACCGAGGCGGCGCAGGCGGTCGCGGCATAGGGAGCCGGAACTATGCAACGGGCCCTGCTGGCGGCGCTTTGGCTTGCCGCGCCGGCGCCTTGCCTCGCCCAATTCGTGACGGCGCCGGAAGCGCCGCAGCCGCGTCAGCCCGGCGATGTCATCGGCCTGGTCCTGCAAAACGCCGGCAATGCCCGCAGCCCCGCTAAGCTGATCACTTTCGGCGAGGTTTTCGAGCGGAATCGGCTCAATGCCGGGCTGCAAGCGCTCATCGGCAATGCGGCGGAACCCGTGCAGGCGGATGTGAAATCGCGCTACCCCGACGGCTCCGTCCGCTTTGCCGTGCTGACCATGACGACCCCGAAGCTGCGCTCCGGCCAGAAAATTCCGGTGATGCTGCGGCAAGCCGCCTCCCCGCATCCGGGCAACGTGAACCTTCGGCAAGCGCTTGCCGCGCATGACATCACCGTGACGCTCCGCCTGAACGCCACCGGCGCCGATACCGGCCAGACCGCGCAAACCCTCAGCTTTGACGCCGCCCGGATGCTGGACGCGGCGATGCGCGGCCACGCCACCTCGCCTTGGCTTTCCGGCCCGCTGGCGAGTGAGACCCGGGTTAGCCAGCGCGTCGCCGGTTCGCTGCGGCTGGTGATGGATCTGCGCGCCTATGCGAATGGCGCGATTGATGCGGATATCCAGTTCAACAACGATATCGCAATGCAAAAGCGAGGCGGCCCCGCATCATACGCCGTCGCCATCGCCCAAGACGGCCATCTCGCCTTCGCCGCGCCGCATGTCATGCAATACCAGTATCAGGACTGGCACACCATCATCCGCAGCGACGGCAGGTCGTCGATCAATGTGGTGCATGATATCGCCGTGATGGAGCGCGCCGGCGCCGTGCCCTCCTATCAGCTGAAATACGGCGTGGCGCCGAAAGCCTTGTATCAGGAGGCCGGGCAGATCAGGTCGCCCGGCTGGGACACGCCGCTCGCGGTGAACGCGCTCACGCAATACGAGCCGATGACCGGCGCGCGGCCCGATATCGGCCCCACCACCACCGCCAACGCGATCTGGCTGATCAGCCAGAACCCGGTCGCCGCCGTCTACGCGATCAGCCAGGCCGATACCGCGGGCGCGCTGCCCTGGCATATGTTCAACCTGAAAACCGGCAATTTTATCACCCTTGCCGATTATCCCAATCTCTGGACCGACCCTCGCGGCGGCCCCTATTCCAACACCACCGGCCTCACCCAGAAGGTCAACGGCAAAAGCGGCTGGACGCCGGATGGGCCGCACGAGCCTGATTTGTCCTTCATTCCCTTCCTGATGACCGGCAGGCGCTACTATCTCGATCAGTTGAACGCCGCAGCGAGTTGGGACGAGGTCAGCTTCTGGCCGGCGCCGCAGGCCCGCAACCAGGGCCAGGGCATCGTTGTCGGCTCCGGCAATCAGGTGCGCGGCTCGGCTTGGTCGCTCCGCGCGCTGGACGACGCCGCCTACGCCAACCCGCAAGGCTCGATGATGCAGAGATATTTCGCGCATCTGGTCGCCAATAACCTGAGCTACATGATCGCGCGTCTGCCGCGCTGGACCGCGCGGGAGGGCCAGGCCTATGGCTATATCCCTGGTGATTACGGCGGCGGCGGCAATATCGCGCCGTGGGAGCAGGATTTCTTCGCCACCACCATCGGGCTGGTCGCTCTGCGCGCTCAGGCGGATGGCAGCAACGCCGATGCCGTCACCATCACAAAATGGGTCAGCCACTTCACCGAAGGCCGCTTCCTCTCGGCGGCGCAAGGCTTCAACCCGCATGACGGAATTTCCTACAACATCTGGGTCTACAAGCCGATGCTGAAAACCTATGACCAGACTTGGGCAGAAATTGACCGAGCCACTATCGCCAACAAGGAGGGCAATGGCGATGGCTGGTCGCATTCCGGCGGCTATTACGGCCAGACGGCGATGGCGGCGCTAGCCAGCGAGATCAACGTCACCCATTCGCGGCAAGGCTGGGAAGCCTATGAATGGGTCCGGCATAGCGGCGCGCCCTATACCGATCTCGGCACCCACACGGCCGAGCCGGCTTTCTGGATCGTGCCGCTCGGCCACCCGCCCGC
The DNA here is from genome assembly GCA_965276795.1 of Acetobacteraceae bacterium. GTDB lineage: Bacteria > Pseudomonadota > Alphaproteobacteria > Acetobacterales > Acetobacteraceae > Acidiphilium. The sequence continues at coordinate 1,652,822 of OZ255628.1, forward strand.
CCACCTCGCTTCAGGAGCGCCCTGATGCATATCCATATTCACGAACCGCCCGGCGGCCCGTTCCACCCGATCACCCGAATGGAATTCGCCGAAGCCGCCGCCCTCGCCGGGTTCGCCACCGAAGGCCACAAGATCACCTTCGGGCATGGCGAGCAGGATTATCTGGATCAGGCGGCGAGCATCGAGGTTTTGATCGGCGCTCCAGGCGCGATCAAGCAGCTCGATCTATTCGCGGCGCCAAAGCTGCGCATCCTGCAATCGCCTTCCGCTGGCGTCGATCCGCTCTACCCTTTCGACATGATCCCGCCCGAGGTCATGCTGCTGAATAATCGCGGCGTGCACGCCGCCCGTGCCGGCGAATTCGCCATCATGGCAATGCTGATGCTGGCTACCCATCTGCCTCGCTTCGCCACCGATCAGCGCGCCCATCGCTGGGAGCGGCGGCAATCCGCCGTCATCGCGGGCAAGCGCGCCACCATCATCGGCGTCGGCTCGCTCGGCGGCGGCGCGGCCAAGCGGGCGCGGCAATTCGGCGTTCACGTCACCGGCATCCGCTTTAGCGGAACGCCGCATCCCGATTGCGACCGCACCCTGCCGGCACCCCGCCTCGACGAGGTTCTGCCGGAGACTGATTTCCTGCTGCTGGCCTGCCCGCTTACCCCGGAAACCCGCCATATCATGGATGCTAGGCGTCTCGCTCTGCTGCCGGCTGAGGCGGGCGTTATCAATATCGGCCGCGGCGCGCTTATCGATCAGCCGGCCCTTTGCGCCGCGTTGACATCAGGCGCGATGTCCGGCGCGGTGCTCGATGTCTTCGCGCGTGAACCGCCACCGCCCAACGATCCGGTCTGGGACACACCCAACCTGATTATGACTCCTCATATCTCCTCCGACGATCCGGCGCATTACAACCTGTCGACGTTGGCGATCTTTTTTAAGAGCCTCCGTGCCATCGAATCTGGTGAGACACCGCCAACGCTGGTTGACCGCGCGAAAGGATATTAACAACAAAAGGCAAACGGTTCTTTTTATAAAAAAGGCGACGCGCCGCAACCAAAAATTTTGGTAGTTTCTCAGTTTGAAGCTGGCCATGCGGTCACATTGCGCTCAAACCTCCGGCACTCAAACTTACAAGAGTTTTTTGCTTCTTTTTTGCAAAAAAGAAGCGCTTCATTATAAAACTTTGTATTATTCACAGCGCTTTCAGAAACTCACCGTCACTGTGCCATAAACCGCCCTTGGCGCGCCGGGATTGGCGATGATATAGCCGCCATTTGGCGTATTGAAATAGCCGCCCGCTGAGATGTATTCCGTCGCGTTATACTTCCGGCCGAGGAGATTGCTCAAATAGAGGCTGAATTTCATGAGGCCCAAATGCGGCACGAAGCGGTTGAAATACGGCGTGCTGACCGAAACTGACAGATTGACCAGGTTATAGGCGCCATAGGTGCGCGTGGTCGGTGCGCCGGTCAGGTTGTTGAACAAATACCGCGTGCCGGCGTACTGATCCCACAGGTTGGCGGAGACCAGGCTGGCGCCGGCGAAGGTCCGGTAGCGGACGCCGATATTGGCGGTGGTCTGCGGCGTGTTGGGGTCCGGCAGGTTGTTGTACACCGCGCCGGAGGGCGACGTGTAGGTGATGAATTTCGCGCTGGTATACCCGGCATTGACGAAACCCATCCAGTGAAAATCCAGGCTGGCGCGCAATTCGGCGTTAACGCCTTGTAGCCGCCCCGAGCCGTAGCCGAAGGTGGTGACGGTCGGGTTGTTGGGGTCGGCGATGCCCACCGTCTCGTCTTCCAGATTATCCCGGTAATAATTGATATCGGCGGAGGCGCTTTGCAGGCCAAGAAAATCGTTCTTGAAGGCGCGAATGCCGATCTCGTAATCGGTGCTCTTGATCGGCTTTAGCGCCGGCAGATTGAGCTGTTGCTGGTTGAAATTACCGCCGGTCGGGTTCTGGTAGGTGACGGCGTAGTTGCCATAGGCGGTGAGCACAGGCGTTATGTCATAGGTGGCGCCAAGCGAAGGCTCCACCCGGTTAAAATCGTTGGAGACGTTCGGATTGGTCGAGGGCGCGGTATAGGAAGGCAGGTCGAGCGCGGCCTTCGGCGCGTCGTTTCGATAGCCGGTATCGTAATTCACCACCTGCACGCCGGGCACGATATGCAGCCCCTTGATCGGCGTGATGGTGTCCTGCAGGAAGCCGGCAACGTACAGATTATTGAAGACATCGCGCGAGATGGAAGCCGGCGTCTGCCGGGTGGTGCCGAGATTGGTGTTGTAGCCGTCGTAATCATTATGCGTGTGCGCGTTGATTAGATAGGCGCCGTAGCTGATCGTGTTGAACGGCAGCTTGGTGTCGAAATAGGCCTGATCGCCGACCGTGTCGGAATCTTGGCTGTAATATTCGGTATCCTGCGAGGTTGCGCCTTTGAAGCCGTAATTGATCCGGTAGTGGATATCAACGCCGTGGCGATACCAGACTTCGTTATGAAAGCTGGTGATATCGCTGATTTCCTTGTTAAACTTGATATAGCTTAGATACATCGTGATCTGGTTTTCCTTGAACCAGACATTATTCGGCAGATCGGAGTAAAACCCGGAGGTCTTTTGACTATAAAGCGGGGCGTTGGCGTTCAGCCCTGCGGTGGTGACGCCGGCCACCGGGGCGACCGGGAGCTGGTTCGGCCGGTATTCTCGGTTATGCTCGTAATAGAAGCCGAAGCTGATATCGCCGCCCTCGAAATTCTTGCGCAATTTTGCATAGGCGTCGTCGGCCCGGGCCGGCCAGTCATACACTCCTTTGCGATAGGTGTGGTTGAAGGCATGCGCCAAGGCGATCTCGCCTTGCCAGCCATCATGCAGTCCGGTCTGCGCCACGCTGGTGTAAACCTGCGAATCGAAGCTGCCATAAGAGCCGGAAAGGCTGACCGATGGCTTGTCGGAAAGCGGCACCGGCAGGAAATTGATGGTGCCGCCGATGCTGTCATACCAACGGTCGCGCGGATTGCCCGGCCCGTAAATCACGTTGACGCCGCCGAGCAACTGACCGATTGGCACCTCCGTGGAATGCCAGCCAGTGCCGTTGATCAGGCTGTTCAGCGGGATGCCGTCGAACAAAGCGGTAATGCCGTTGGTCTCGATATCGCCCGGCACCGAGTTCCAGCCCACCTTGACGCCGCGCACCGCGATGGTCGAGCGCGCGGTGCCGGCATTTGAGCCATAGCCCGACACAAAAATACCCGGCTTCACGCTCACCGCCTGCACGCCCGAGGCGACCGGCGAAAACAGGTTCAGCTCGGCCTTAGTTACCGTCCGCACCGACTGCGCCTCGTGCTTGATGGCCTTGCGCGTCAGCACTTGCGTGCCAAAGGTCGCCGCCGTGGCGGTTGTCGCCGTGCTCCGCGCGCTGACCTCGCCGGCGTTCACCGCGGGCGATCCCACAACCTGCGCCCGCGCGGCATGCGTCATGGCGAGCAAACTAATTGAGCCGAGCAAAATCCTTGTCCGGTTGATTCTTGTTATTTCCATTTGCACTACCCCGTTCCTGAAGCCGGCGCGTCAGCCGCCGGTGACCGGGCGGGTCATACGCAGCCTAAAGGCCTATGGCACGTGATCGTTTGATGGCGGTTCGGCTGCATTTTTATGACACTCCCAATGATTTGGGCGTCAAAATTTGGCGCGACGGCCTGCCGGTGTTACAGGCTCCCCCCATCATGACCGCCATGACCGCCGAGATTTACCAAGCCGCCGCAATCGCGCAGCCCATCGTCCTAGCCCTGCCGAAAGGGCGCATTCTGGATGAATGCGCGCCCTTGCTGGCGCGCGCCGGCATCATCCCCGCTGCCGATTACGCCGATGAAGCCTCCCGCCGGTTGCGTTTCGAAACCGCCGACCCGCTGCTCGACATCATCCGCGTGCGCAGCTTTGATGTCGCGACCTTTGTCGCCTTCGGCGCCGCCGAGATCGGCATTTGCGGCGCTGATGTGTTGATGGAGTTCGATTATTCGGAAATCTACGCGCCGCTGGATTTAGGCATCGGCCATTGCCGCATTTCGGTCGCCGAACCGGCGGATGCCTTGGCGCATACCGACGTCTCGCGCCTTTCCCGCGTGCGGGTCGCCAGCAAATACCCCAACATCGCGCGCCGCCATTTCGCGGCGAGCGGCATCCAAGCGGAAATCGTTGCCCTCAGCGGCGCCATGGAACTCGCCCCCGGCCTCGGCCTGTCGCGGCTGATCGTCGATCTGGTGCAAACCGGTAGCACGCTAAAAGCCAACGGGCTCAAGGAGACCACCGTCATCGCCGAGGTCACCAGCCGGCTGATCGTCAACCGCACGGCGCTGAAAACTCGGCCCGAGGCAGTCGCTGCCTGGATCACCCGCTTTCACGCTGCCATGGCCGACAATGCGTAATTTCGCAACAAGCGACCAAAGCTTCGAAACGATGTTCGCCGCCTTCCTTGCCGAACCTAGGGGCAACGAGGACGCGGTTCGCGAGGCTGTTGCCGAGATTATCGATACGGTTAGGCGCGAAGGCGACGCGGCACTGATCGCCTATACCGCGCGTTTCGATCGCTTTAAACCCGCGGCGGCAACGTTGCGTATCGGTCAGGACGAGATCGAAGCCGCCGCCGCCAGCATTCCCGGCGATCTACGCGCGGCGCTGTCGCTCGCGGCCCGGCGTATTGAATGGTTCCACCGAAAGCAATTACCGGCCGATTTTGAAGTTGACGATGAAGAGGGCGCGCGGCTTGGGATGCGCTGGACGCCGCTTGATGCCGCGGGCATCTATGTCCCCGGCGGCAAGGCGGCCTATCCGTCATCGGTGCTGATGAACGCCATTCCGGCGCGCGTCGCCGGCGTCGGCCGCATCGCGATGTGCGTGCCCACACCGGATGGGTCGCTTAATCCGCTGGTGCTGGCGGCGGCGAAACTGGCGGGAATCAGCGAAATCTATCGCGTCGGCGGCGCTCAGGCCATCGCCGCGCTGGCCTTTGGCACCGCCAGCATCGCCAAGGTGGATCGCATCGCAGGCCCTGGCAACGCCTATGTCGCCGAAGCCAAGCGCCAGGTTTTTGGTCAGGTCGGCATCGATTCCATCGCCGGCCCTTCCGAGGTGCTGGTGATCGCCGATGCCGCCAATAATCCTGCCCATGTGGCGCTCGACCTGCTCGCCCAAGCTGAGCATGACGAAGCCGCGCAAGCCATATTGATCACCGATGATGCCGCGTTTGCCCAAGAAGTTGCCGGCGCTGTGGCAGCGGCGCTCGCTACTCTGCCCCGCGCCGCCATCGCCGGCGCCTCCTGGCGAGATCACGGCGCGATCATCCTGGCGCGGAACTGGGACGAGGCGGCGGCCATTGCGAACCAGATCGCGCCGGAGCATCTCCAGATCATGCTTGATGAGCCGCAGGCGGTTTTTGCCAAGATCCGCCACGCCGGAGCCGCTTTCTTGGGCCGCGACTGCCCGGAAGCCATCGGCGACTATGTTGCCGGGCCAAACCACGTGTTGCCTACCTCCGGCACCGCCCGCTTCGCCTCTGGCCTCTCTGTTTACGATTTTCTCAAGCGCACCACCTATGTCACGCTGCATAACGGCGCCCTAGAAAAGCTTGGGCCGGCCGCGATCAGCCTGGCCGAAGCCGAAGGCCTGGACGCGCATGCTCAATCAGTCGCCATGCGCGGCGCGCATCGTTTCACAAATCTTGACCTTAAAGCGAAGCCGGCTCATGTGACGGACAAATTATGGAACAAGATATAACCGAATAGAATTGGGGTTTGATGCCAAAAGAAGATATGATCGAATTCAGCGGCATGGTCACCGAGCTGCTGCCGAACGCCATGTTCAGGGTGAAACTGGACAATGAACACGTCATCCTCGCCCATACCAGCGGCAAGATGCGCAAAAATCGCATCCGCGTTTTGGCGGGTGACCGGGTAAATGTCGAGATGACGCCTTACGACCTCACTAAAGGCCGGATCACTTTCCGGTTCAAGTAAACCGGTCGCCTTGACCGCGCCGCTCATCCTTGCTTCCGGCAGCCCAAGGCGGCTCGCTCTTCTGCGCCAGATTGGTATCGAGCCGGACAGCGTCATCTCGCCCGATATCGACGAGACGCCGCTGCGCGACGAAACGCCCCGTTTGCTGGCAAGCCGCCTGGCGCGCGCCAAGCTGCTGGCAGCGGGGCAGGATCAGTTCGCTCTTGCCGCGGACACGGTCGTCGCAGCGGGAACCCGCATTCTACCCAAAGCTGAAACCAGGGAACAGGCGGCCGCTTGCCTGAAGCTGCTGTCCGGCCGGCGGCACCGGGTCTATTCCGCCATCGCGCTGCGCGCTCCCGATGGCCGGATCGCGGCGCGCACTGTGCTCAGCATCGTCGGCTTCGCCCGGCTGGATTATACCGAATCCGCCGCCTATCTCGCCAGCGGCGAGTGGCAGGGCAAGGCCGGCGGCTACGCCATCCAGGGCCGCGCCGCCGTCTTTGTCGATTTCATCTCCGGCTCCTATTCTGGCGTGGTCGGCCTGCCTTTGCATGAAACCGCGAAATTGCTGCGGGGCCTAGGATATGCATGGTAAGATACTCATGGCGAGTATAAGGGTCTCGGTGCGCGGCGCTGATACGCGGATCGCCTTGATCGAGGACGGCGTTTTCAGCGAATACGCAATCTGGCGGCAGTCAGCGCCGGATGGCATCGGCGACCTGTACACCGGCAGGGTGACCGCTCGCGTGCCGGCCCTGGGCGGCGTATTCGTCACCCTTGGGCATGAAAGCGGCTTCCTGCCCGACAGCGCCGGCGGCAATGATCGCGGCGAAGGCGATGCCCTGGCGGTGCGCATCACCCGCGCCGCGCAAGGCGGCAAGGGCCCACGGCTGGAAGCGGTGAAAGCCGCTATCGCTGACCATCCGGGTTTGATGCGGCGCGGCGACGGCCCGTTGCTCGATCTGACAAAGCTCTACAAGCGGGCTGATATCATCGCCGATGACTACGCGCTGATCGCTAATCTCAAGGGCAAGGTTGAAATTAAATACGACGCCGAAGCCTTCAGCAGCGCGCTAGAAGACGAAATCGCCGCTCTGGCCGAATCGGCCTGCGCGCTGCCCGGTGGCGCCCGCGCCAGCATTACGCCGACGCCTGCGCTGGTCGCCATCGACATCGACGCCGGCGCCGCAATCGCCGAGCGCGGCACCAAGTCGCGCATCCAGGCGCGGCTTAATCATGACCTGATCCCGGAACTAGCCAGGCAGATCAGGCTGCGCAATCTCGGCGGGGCGATCCTGATCGATTTCGCCGGCATGAAGGCCGCGGCCCGTGCCTCGCTGACTGCCCCGCTGGAAGCGGCCTTGGCGCGCGATCCGCTGCGTCCCCGCCTGCTTGGCTTCACCAAACTTGGCTTCGCGGAAATCCTCCGCCCTCGCATCCGCCCCGCTTTTCACGAAATCATGCACCATGACCCAAGCTAAACCTTGCCCGATCTGCCGTAAGTCGCAGGCCGCAGCCTACCGGCCCTTTTGTTCAAAGCGTTGCCAGGAAATCGACCTCGGCCGCTGGTTTACCGAAAGCTACAAGGTGGAGACCACTGAAGGCGTCGCCGAAGCTGATGACGATACTTCCAAGGGAACCACGTCCTGACTGACGCCATTTGGAACCACACCCTGATCCGGCTGGGCTGCATCCAGCAAAGCCAGCGTTGCCGCCACGCCATCCGCCACCTCGATCAGCCTGCGCGCCGAGGCGGTCGCGAAGCCTTGGGCGATCACATGCTCAATCAAGGCCATCACCGGCGCCGCCCAGCCCAGCACGTCGCAGATGATAATCGGCTTCCGATGCCGGCCAAGCTGCTTCCAGGTGACGATCTCGACCAGTTCATCCAGCGTCCCCAGCCCGCCGGGCAGCACCACGAAGGCATCAGCCAGAGCGAACATCCGCCGCTTCCTGGTATGCATCGAGTCGGTGACGATCAGCCGGGAAAGGCCGGGAAATTCCGCTTCGCGCGCCCGTAGAAAATCCGGGATGATGCCGGTGACATGGCCGCCCGCCCCTAGAGCCGCGCCGGCGACGATGCCCATCAGCCCGACATTGCCGCCGCCGAAGACCAAATCCATGCCGCGCTGCGCCAGCCCCTCGCCGAGCCAACGGGCAGCCGCCGCGTATTCGGGTCCGAGACCAGACGATGATCCACAAAATACCGTGACAGATAAGTGACTCATGTCATAACTTTGCCTAGATTACTTCTGTAAGATGCCTCTTCGTGGCAGGGTAATTCCGGCCGCGCAAGCCGTCATCCGATAATCGATCAGAAGTGATTCCCTCATGGCTCAGAAGCAGACCTCCTCCGTGCGGATACCGCGCCCCGATCAGCAAAACCGTCTGATGACCGGCGGCATCGCGATGCTGGGCATTGCCGCCGTTGCGGCGCTTGCTTTGCTTGCCGGGCAAAGTTCCTTCGAGCCCACCCAGCCGCCTGATCCGGCGATCACCGCGCATAGCGCCGCGTTATCTGATGGCCCAAAAGTCAGCATCGTGCGGGTTGATGCCGGCGGCGACGCGGTGATTGCCGGCACTGCGGCGCCGGGCGCCTCGGTAACTATTAAAACCGGCGATGCCCTCATCGGCACGACGGACGCTGACCGCAACGGCGCCTTCGCCTTTGTCACTGGCAAGCCGCTGCCGCCCGGCAGCCAGCAAATCACCTTGTCCGCCAGCGCGCCGGACGGCTCCCGGCGCGACAGCGCTAAACCTGTTATGGTCGATGTGCCGGCCGCGCCGAATGAAGGCGCGCTTGCCGTCCTGAACGGCAAGACCCTTTCGCCATTCCGGCTGCTCGGGCATCACCAGCCGAAGAACTTCACGATCGCCATCGGCTCGATCGATTATGCCGGTTCCGGCAGCGCCACTATCGCCGGCACTGCAAAGCCACGCAGCTCCATTGAGTTGTTCATGGGTAACACCGAACTCGGCAAGGCCGCCGCCAATGCCGCCGGGCAGTGGGAAATCCATACCAACGCCTTGCCGAAAAAGCCTGGACCGTTTCGCCTGAAGGCAATAGGAACGCCGAACAGCGCTGTCGAACAAGGATGATCGCTTGCGCGGCCTGATCCTGTCGCGCTGCTGGCCATGATGGCCGCATTGGCGGTATGATGAGCCCGCATGAATATTTTCGATAGCGTCAAATCGGTGCTGGCCCGGCCGCATCCCGCGGGGCTGCCCTTCATCGCTGCGGGGCTAGCCGTCCTGGTGCTCGGGCTGATTCTCGCCGATTGGCTGGCTTGGATCGGCGTGATCTTCACGCTGTTCTGCCTGTATTTTTTCCGCGATCCTGACCGCGTGCCGCCGCCGCGTGCCGATGCGGTGGTCGCCCCCGCCGATGGGCTGGTGGTCATCGTCGATACCGCGATTCCCCCTGTGGAATTGGGATTAGGCGCCACGCCCCGCGCGCGCGTCTGCATTTTTCTTTCGGTGCTCGATGTGCATGTCAATCGCAGCCCGGTGGCCGGCATCGTCACCCGCATCGCCTACCGGCACGGCGCGTTTCTCAACGCGGCGCTCGACAAGGCCTCCGAACTGAACGAGCGCAACGCGCTAGCGATTCGACTCGCCGATGGCCGGCAGGTCGCGGTGGTGCAGATCGCCGGGCTGATCGCCAGGCGGATCGTCTGTGGTGTCCATGAAGGCGATGTGCTGGCGACTGGCGGGCGCTTCGGCATGATCCGCTTTGGCAGCCGCACTGATCTGTATTTGCCACCCGGCATCCTGCCTTTGGTCGCCGAAGGGCAGCGGATGATCGGCGGCGAAACCGTCATCGCGACGCTCATTCCAAACGCGCCCATCATGCCTGCGTCATGAACGAGCAGCCCGCGCCGCGCCTGTTTGCCCGGCCGCGCCGCCGGCCGCCCCGGCGGCCGCGGCTGCAAGGCCTCAGCTTTAACCGCATGCTGCCCAACCTCCTTACCTTGGTTGGCCTCTGCGTCGGCTTCACGGCGATCCGCTATGCCTTCGAGGATCGGTTTGGCGCCGCGGTGATCGCTATCGCGGTGGCCGGCGTGATCGACGGGCTGGATGGCCGGCTGGCAAGGCTGCTGAAAGCTACCTCCCGCTTCGGCGCCGAGTTCGACAGCCTTTCCGACTTCTTGTGTTTTGGCGTGGCGCCCGGCCTGATCATCTATTTCTGGTCGCTTCAATACTGGCAGGCCGTTGGCTTCATACCTTGCCTGATCTTCGCCGCCTGCATGGCGCTGCGCCTCGCCCGCTTCAACGCGGCGCTCGATCCGGCGCCCGGCACTTATGTCTCACAGGCAAAATTCGCCTATAATTTCTTTACTGGTGTGCCCGCCCCGGCAGGCGCCGCCTTGTCGCTGCTGCCGCTTTATCTCGGCCTCGGCGGCGAGGAACACCAGATCGGCTGGCTGCAGCGCGTCGCCCAGGCGCCTTTGTTCGGCGCGGTGGTGCTGATCGGCACCGCCTTGCTGGCGGTCTCCACCCTGCCGGTCTGGAGCTTCAAGAACTTCAAGGTGCCAAGCCGCTACGTGCTCAGCCTGCTGCTCAGCGTCGTGGTATTTGCCGCGATCATGATGGCCGACCCCTGGTTCGGCCTGGTACTGCTCAGCGCCGTTTACCTAACCATGCTCCCCTTCAGCCGCCGCAGCTTCAAGCGCCTGCAAGCCGAAGCCGAGGCAAGGCTGCATGATTTTGAGGGGCTGGATTAATACCAGGCCGCATAAAGATTGACCTATTGGCAAGAGTAAGTCCAGGAGGCTCCACCTCCGCAGCCATTCCAGCGGCTTACGCCGCCGGAACCTTCGGCTGCTCTGCCTCCTGGACCTCCACCTCCGGGGCCTTCCAGCAATGCTTCGCATTGCCGGAACCTTCCGGCCCCTCCGCCAAAGGCGGAGCCTCGTAAGCATGGCTTTGCCACTGTGATTGGCCGATCATTGTGGCGGTGGCGGTAGGCTTGTGTGAGCCTTGGGATTGAACCTGTTCCAAAGATGAGGCGACCGCCGCCTTTGCTGCACTCCGGCTGTACGGTATCTGGGGCGCCGTCTTGTTTTGGGCAGCCTGATTACGAGGCCGGCTTGAGGAGTGCAGATCACTCTCTTGTTGGATGATATTGTCATGGATCATCTCGGGATTGACCTCGCCAAGGCTAAGTTTGACGTTCATCTGGGTCCTGGCATCTGGGTCCTGGCCTGCAGGATCGACATGCGGTTTTTGCCAATGATGAAGCGGGCTTTGTTCAACTCGAGGGCTGGCTTGCCGCGCATCGGCCCGATCCGTCCGACAGGCTGCACGCCTGCATGGAGGCCACCGGCAACTGGGGCCTTGATCTGGCGGCCTTCCTCTACGAGCGGGGGCACAAGGTCAGCATCGTCAATCCGGCCCGGATCAAGGCGTTTGCTGCAAGCGAGCTGGCCCGCAACAAGACCGACGCGCTGGATGCGGCATTGATCGCGCGGTTCTGCCGCGCCCATGCGCCAGCCGCCTGGCAGCCGCCGGCAGCGGGCCTGCGCGACCTGCGCGAGATGGTGCGCCGGTGCGAGGCGCTGAAGGTCGCGCGCGCGCAGGAGATCAACCGCCGCAAATCGGGCTTTGCGAGCCCTGTCGTGGCGGCATCGATCACCCAGCACATCGCCCATCTGGATCAGCAGATTGCCGCGATGGGCCAGGCGATCGCCGCCCTGATCAAGCGCGACCCGGCATTGCAGAAAAACCGTGACCTGCTGGAGAGCATCACAGGCGTCGGCCCGGTGGTCTCGGCGGTGATCCTGGCTGAGCTTCCCAACATTGCCGAATTCACGCCCAAGGCTTTGGCGGCGTTCGCGGGTCTGTCGCCGCGGGAGCATAGTTCGGGCCACTCGGTGCGCGGGCGGGGCGGGATCAGTCGGATCGGCTCGGCGCGGCTGCGCGGCGCGCTCTATCTGGCGGCGCTGAGCGCGAAGCGCCACAATGCGCGGCTGGCCGACTTCGTGCAGCGAATGCGGGCGACGAACAAGCCCGCGAAGGTCATCCTGATCGCGGTGGCCCGCCGGCTTTTGGTGTTTGCTCATGCGGTGATCCGGCGGCAGACGCCGTTCGACCCGATCGGAAAGCCTCAGGCAGCCTGATCGGGTGCACCGCGTTATTGTCTCGATCATGACCCTTGCTTGGGCGGCGCGGGCCGGGTCAAGCCTTGCGCGCAGCGCAACCGCTACGCGGCGCGAAGCGGGCTTGAGGCGGCGCGTGCGACCACGCATACTGATCAGCCGAGACACGATCATCAGCAGAAAACCCTTGACCGCCAACACGGTATCTTTGGAATCCATTACTTGGCTTTCCGCTGGGAGGGGTCAGAGACCCCTCCCAGCGGAAAGCCATCTAGGACGAAGCGTTATCCCTCTGACTTGACGGATGAGGAGTGGGCGGCAATGTCGCCGCTGATGCCCGGTGCCGCTCACACGGGTCGAAGACGCCGCATCGATCTGCGCGAAGTGTTGAATGCGATCCGCTACATGGTTCGTTCGGGTTGCGAATGGCACATGTTGCCGGTGCACTTTCCGCCGTGGCAGACAATCTACTGGTGGTTCCGGCGCTTCGTGCGGCTGCTGTTGTTCCGCACCATCCACGATATCGCCCTGATGATCGACCGACAACGGGCCCGGCGTGCCGAACCGACAGCGGCGGTGCTCGACAGCCAGACGATCAAGGCCCCTGCGGCAGGCGGTATGCGCGGCCTTGATGGTGCCAAGAAGACGATCGGACGCAAGCGTCATATCGCCGTGGATACAGAGGGCCGCTTGCTGATGGTGAACCTGACCACTGGCGACATTGCCGACAGCACAGGGGCACAGGCGGTGATGGATGCTCTGCGCAAGCGCTGGCCCTGGATCAAACATCTGTTTGCCGACGGTGCCTACGACCGCAGACAAATGCTGGACAAGGCCCTTTTTCTCGAATTCATGATCGAGATCGTTCGTCGGCCGGACAAAGGCTTCACGATCCTGCCCCGGCGATGGGTGGTCGAACGCACCTTCGCTTGGCTGACACGCTACCGCCGCCTGGTCCGCGATTATGAAGCCCGCCTCGATGTCTCCGAAGCCATGATCTATGCCGCCATGAGCAGTTCGATCGTCCGTCGAATCACTCATCCATGAGTTTTCAAACGGACTCTAAGTGGGGGTTTCAGGGGGCAAGGCTCCCTGATCTTACTTTCGCGATGTATCGATCTTTATGCCGCCTGGCATTATCGTTCATCGGCGATTTGCGTCGCATGCGCAGGACTGTCATTCAGTGCGCCGCCGATGAGCGCGCCGACATTTGCTTGAAACGCCGCCTTGCCGTTCTCCCGCGCCAGCCGCCGTGAAGCGCCGCCGCGCAGTTTGTTCCACAGCGATTCCGACTGATATAAGCGGGCGATTTGTTGCGCGAACCTTGCCGCGTCCTGGACCGGCGCGCCAAGAATTTCTTGGCCTTCTCGCCAGCCGAGCTGGCGGACCAGCAGATCAGTGGCGACGCAAGGCAGGCCGAAAGACGCGGTTTCATAGACCTTATAAGGTGTGCCCGCCGCGAAGCGGGTGGGTGCTATGAAAACGCGATGGCTGTCATAGGCGGGTGCCAGATCATCCACCGTGCCACGCAACTCGATATGCGGATGACCGGCGAATTCCGCGAGATCGATCTTCGGGGCGGTATAGCCGATCACCGTCAGCTTTGGTACGGGCCGGCCCTGCCCCACCATGAGTCCGGCGAGCGCGGGCAAAATCTCGCTGGCGTACCAGCGCAACCCATCAAGGTTCGGGCTATCGGCCTGATGGATGGAACCGACGACCAGCAGCCCGGTGCGGCTCGCGAAATTGGCAGGCATTAGCCGTGGCTCACGGATGGTGCCCAGTACGGAAACCGGAAACAGGCCGATGCGCCGCAGCATCAAAGCCTCCGCCTCGTTCACCGCGGTGATGTGGCGGCATGACCCGGCATTGGCAAATTCACGGCGCAAGGCCGCATCGAAATCGAACGGCTTCGCCTTCGGGCTGAGGGCGGCGGCCTCAGCATCGCGCGCCGCCTCGATGGCTTCGGTATCGAGGATGAACGGCGTCTCGCGCGGCTCGATACCCGCTTCAAGAAAAATCGGCAGAACCCGGTCGAGATTATGGGTACGCGAAATCCAGACCAGATCGTAATAATCCTGGCGTTCCCGCAGCAGCGCCGCGAGGGTGATGATCGTCCGGTCATGCAGCACCTCCACAGTATCAGGCAGATCGCCGAACAGGCTCATGATGTCGTGACGGGCGCCATTCACCGGCAGCACGCTGACCCGGTAGCCCGCTTCCGCCATCGCCCAGACAGCGTCATTCGCCCGACTGAAGCCAGATCCAAGCCGCCGCAGCGGCACGGTATCCTCCAGGAACAGGATATGCCGGCCCTTTTCGTTCAATGCCCGCGCGGCGATGGCGGAGCCGGTTCTCCGGTCTTGCTTGCCTTCCAGAAACGCTTGATGTTTTCGCCTGAAGATACGATGGCCGCGCCGCATCAAGGCAAGCGAGGCCTTGGTGGTCGGCGCGCTGCCATATTCCAGGTGCTGCACCGTCACCGCCGGATCATAGACCACCCGGTAGCCTGACTCGATCATCCGCACGCAGAGATCGGATTCTTCATAATAAGCGGGCGAGAAGGCGTCGTCGAACCCGCCCAGCCTTTTCACCAAATCAGCGCCGCACATCAGGAACACGCCGGAGCAGAAATCGACATCGCGGACAAAATTCGCCTCGGGCGCCAGCGGCGAGGCGTCGCGCAGATAGCCGCTGGTGCTGCCATCCGCCCAGATGATGCAGCCAGCCTCCTGCAACCGCCCATGCGTGCGGATCACCTTGCCGCCCACCGCACCAATCCCCGGATCGGATTGAATCCGGGCAAGCCCGGCCTCGATGCAGCCATGGCTGAGTTCGACATCGTTGTTCAGGTAGAGCAAAACCGGCGCCGTCACCTTCTCCAGCGCCAGGTTGCAGGCGCGCAGGAAGCCGAGATTTTCCGCTGAGCGAACCAGCACGGCGCCTTGCACGTAGGTGACGAGCCGCGCCGTATCGTCGGTCGAGGCGTTATCGACCAAAATCAGCTCGATCTCGCCGGCAAAATTATCGCGCAGCGAGGCCAGCGCCAGCATGGTCAGCTCGAACTTGTTGTAGAGAACCATGATGACGGAGAGGCGTGGCTTATGGCAGGTGAAATCCAGCTTGCGGCGGCTGTAAAGCGCCAAGGCGTTGCGCGCCTTTAACAGAAACAGCTGCTTGGCGGCCATCTCGCTGATGTCGGGCACGCTTTCTGGCGGGCAATAGGGCAGATCGTCGCGCAGGCC
The DNA here is from genome assembly GCA_965276795.1 of Acetobacteraceae bacterium. Classification (GTDB taxonomy): domain Bacteria; phylum Pseudomonadota; class Alphaproteobacteria; order Acetobacterales; family Acetobacteraceae; genus Acidiphilium. The sequence goes on from OZ255628.1 coordinate 1,668,152, forward strand.
GATGAGGCGCAGATGCGCGAAGGCGTCGCGCACCCTGCCGCTGTTGATATCATCGCGCACCACCGCGTTCATGTCGCGGTAATAGATCAGATCGATATCGGCGCGCGGGCGGCGCAGCTCGAAGGCACCATATTGCACGAAATGCCGGTAGCCGGTGCGGAAATTTCCGGCCTCGACGCTGTCTGCGATATCGGGATGTGCTTCGAGATAGAAACGTTCCGAATATTCCGGAACCGGATCAAAGGCGCGCGGCGTGTCGTTACATAGGTAATGATGCAGCGCCGAGCGGTAATGTCCCTTGGCGATTTCATCCGCGACCAAAGGGTAGGTTTCCAGATACCAGCCCGGTTCGAAATAGGGTGAACAGGCAAGTTCCGCGGCGCCCTCCTCCAGCCGGTACAGATAATGGACGAAGGGGCCGGGCCGATCGATCTCCCCGGCGGCGATGCCCGCGGCGATGGCGCGGGCGCGGTAGAATTGCGCGTCAAACAGGAAATGCGCCATCCGCGTCTCGCGCTGGCCGGATTTCAGGTAATGGTCGTAGCGCCCGAAGCAGTGATGCCGGTCGAGATTTTCTAGCGTCATGTCCTCGTAGGAGGCGGCGTAGAGCGCATCGTCGAACAGTAGATGCGGCGACAGCGCGCGATGCCCGTACTGACAGAAATGATCAAAGCCGGAGCGGTACTGCCCGGCCTCGGCGAGCGCCGCGATGTCGGGATTGGCGTCGAGATAAAACGCCTCGTCAAATAGCGGGCTGGGGCTATGGCCGAGGCGGCAGCCGGTGTGGAAATAATAATCCAGCGCCGCTTCAGGATCATCGCCGCAAGCCAGGGCGGCTTCAGGATAGCGCCTGGGATACCAGGCGGCGTCGAACACCGCCCAGGCGATATGGGTATCCGGCAGGCGTGCCGCTTTCGGACTTAAAAGCTCCCATGCTGATTTGGGCAAGGTTCCCGACCCGGTTCTGTTATGCGCGATGCTTCAATCAGAATGCCGCACCTCGTCAACCTGTTCCATAGCAACGGCCCTAATGATTGACCGTTTGGCAAGGCAAGATCAGGGGGCTCCGCCCCCCTGAAACCCCGGCTAAGGGCTCGCCCTTAGAACCCGCTAAATGGTTTCCAAAGGCATAGCCTTTGGCGGAGGTCCAGGAGGCAGAGCCTCCTGGCCTTCTTTCCCAACGATCATTCATTAGAGCCGCTGGTATCATTTGGCGGATAGAGGATTCGATGAAAGCGCCGCCAGCGCCGCCCAGGCGGTTGGCGCTAGGGCAGGCGCGCGGAAATAGTCGAATAGTGGTGATGCCGGGTTAGGTCCGATGGTCAGGCCGGTGCGCAGCATGGCCGGCACCGTCGCATAGACATAGCCGGCGGGCGCGATATTGGCGAGGATGGTACGGGCGAACCGTTCGGCACGCGCTGATTGGCCGCCTCGCCGCAGCCAGAGTGCCGCGAATGCGGTGCCTTCCAGCCAGATGCCCTGGCTCGCCTCGCTGAAGCCGATGCCTTCCGGTTTGCCGTGCGGCCAGCCGAGCGTGCCGATCACGCTGGTTTTCCCTGATATCAACCCGGCCAGCAGCGGCCATAGATTTGCGTCGGCGGCGATCATCCTGTTGCGTTTGCCATCCGGCGTCAGCCCGGCGGCGATCAGGCCGCGGGCCGGCAGGTGGTTGCCATTCTTCATTGCCCGGACCAGCCCGGCGGCATGCGCCGCTGCCGATTTCAGGCCGAGCCGCCCGAAGGCGATCGCGAGATCGGTGTTCTGCTCGGTGCTGACCCAGAGGAGTTTTGGCGGATGCGGCGGAAAGCCAAAATAACCGCCGTAAAACCCTGACGGCGCGCTCAAATTCGTGATGATCCAATCACCGGCCCGCCGCGCCGCCTTGTCATACGGCAGGGCATTGACGCCTTTTCGGGCCAGTTCCGTCCAGAGCAGCATCGCCCAGGCCATCGGCCCGGCCTCGCCGCCGATCTGGTAAGAGTCCTGCGCCCATTGATTTTGCCGTTTGTCCCACCACCCCGGCAGCGCGACAGGCGGCAGGACCGGCCCTGCCCGATAGGCATTGCGCAGCCGTCCATCGGCGTAATCTGGATCATGGCCTTGCGCGATCACCAAGGCATCGGCGATGCGCGCGGCGGCGGCATGATCGCCCGCCGCCAGCAAGGCGAGTCCGGCCAGCGCATTGTCATAAACATAAGCGGCACCGGCATTGACCTTGCCGAAATCGCCATCGTCGGGTGAAACAATATAACTCGCCAGCAAAGCCGGACCCGACGGGAGCGCCGCAAGATGCGCCTTGATCGCGCCGATGGTGTTGGTCGCCAGATGCAGCCATGGCAGAGGAGCCGCCGCACCGATAACCGGCGCCGCGAGGGCGCCGGCCAGCAGCAAGCGGCGGCGGATCATGCCAGGAGTATCATGCCGAACTCAACTAAGCGTTTTCACCAGCAACTCGGCGCTGCGTCCATTGGCAATGGTGGCGGCGCGCGCGTCGTAATGTACGCCGTTCACCCGCGCGAAAGCGTGCTGCACATCGGGATAGAGATGCGTCATCACATGCGCATGGCCCTTGGTGCCGTCGATGATCTGCGCTCGTGCCTCGTCGGAGGAGAACTCGTCCTTCGCCGCCACATGCACCAGCAGCGGATGCTTTACGTTATCCAGTTCGGGCAGCAACTTTTCCAAGCCCACGCCGTAATAGGAGATGTTGACATCGGCATCCGAGCGCGTCGCCATCATGAAAGCCAGCCGCCCGCCCAGGCAGAAGCCGATGGTGCCGACATGGCCGTTGCCGCCCGGCATCTTGCGGGCTTCGGCGACCGTGGCTTGCAAATCCTCGATGCCCTTGTCCTGATTGAAGCGGTTCATCAGGTCGAAGGCCTTTTTCCATTCCGCGTCAGATTTGTCGGTGATATCGACATTCGGCTCCAGCCGCCAGAATAGGTCCGGCGCCACGGCGATGAAGCCCATATCCGCCATTTCCTGACAGGTGGCGCGGATCGCGTCATTGATGCCGAAAATCTCCTGGATGACGATTACAACCGGCGCTGGCTCGGTTTTCGGTTTGACCACATAGGCCTTGAAGCTGCCCGCGCCGTCAGTCGCCTTGATTTGAATATCCGTCATGTTGCTCCGTTCCCTATTTTTGTCATGCGTATCGCCGACTCAGATATAGTGTTCGGCAAGCGGAGGGAACCCGTTGAAGCCCTGGCTGGCATAGGTGGTGACATAGGCGCCGGTATCGTGCAGCAGCACCAGATCGCCCGCCTCCAGCGCTTCCGGCAGCCGGTATTCGGTATCGCGGTACAGCACATCCACCCCGTCGCAGGACGGACCGGCGAGCACCACCCTTGATTCGGGTCCGGTGCGGCCAGGCGCGGTGATGCGGTAGCGGATTGCCTCGCCTTCGGTTTCCGCCAGCCCGCCGAACCTGCCGATATCGAGATAGACCCAGCGTCGCCCCTCATCGGCCTCGCGCCGGCAGGCCAGCACCACCTCGGAGATCACCACCCCGGCATCGGCGACAATCGCGCGGCCTGGCTCGATCAGCAGTTCCGGCAGGTCGTTGCCGAACCCTTCGCGGATCGCCGCCATGATCGCGGCGCCGAAATTCTCCGCGTCCGGCACATCCTCGCGATAATGCGTGGGAAAACCGCCGCCGAGATTGAGCAGCCGGAGATCGATCCCGCGCCGCTTCAAATCGGTGAACACTAGCGCCGCCTGGGCGATGGCGCTTTGATAGGCTTTAACGCCGGTCTGCTGGCTGCCAGCATGGAAGGACAGGCCGTAAGGCACCAGCCCCCGCACCGCCCCGCGTTCCAACAGGCGCGCGGCATGCGCGGCGGTGGTGCCGAACTTGCGCGACAGCGGCCAGTCAGCGCCCTGCTGGCTGACGGCGAGACGGCAATAAACCCGCGCCCCCGGCGCATGGCGCGCCAGCTTTTCGAGCTCCTCCTCCGAATCAAAGGCGTAGAGACCGACGCCATGACGATGGGCCGCCGCGATGGCGCTGGATTTCTTCACCGTATTGCCAAAACTGATCGCCTTCGGTTCAGCACCGGCGGCGAGGCACTGGCCGATTTCCTCGATACTGGCCGCGTCGAAATAGCTGCCCAGCCGGTTCAGCCGGGCAAGCACCGGCGCCGCCGGATTGGCCTTGACCGCGTAATAAATCCGCGCATCCGGCAGCGCCGCGGCAAGTGCCGCGTAATTCGCCTCGACCCGGTCGAGATCGAGCGCCAGGCAGGGCGTGGCATAAGCGGTGGAATCGACAAAACGAGCGAGCTTTGGTGTCATGCACCCTGTCCTTCAAGCCCGCGCCGTAAGAGCGGAGGCAGTTGCGAAACGGTCGAACGAACCAGCGGTTGATCGGTGCGGCTGTTCATGCCGTACCTTGCCAGAACGCTTGACGTCGTTGCGTAACCACCTCGAAAATTGCGTCATCGAAGGAGGCAGAGGCACGTGCGTTGCTGCGTGGCGCGCGCGATAAACGAAATAGGCTCCTTGTGCAAGAAAAATTGCTTCACGATACGGTGGAAAACCAGGCCACCGGCGCAGCCTAACGTAAATTCCTGAACGGAAACTTAATGCGGCGCCCACCGCCAATGCGGATGAATTACGAAGTTTAATTCCCTTGTTAAGAGCCTATCCCGGTTGGTGATGGCTGAGAGCTGGCAAGAGATTTTTCGTGCTGGGTAGGAAAAGCTTTGCGTCGATGCCTTCGCATCGGCGCAAGGCTTTGACGCTCCCAGCGCGGAAAGAACCGCCAGATCGACCCAGCACCTACCAAGATAGACTCTAAGCACCAAGCGCGGCGCCCTCAGTTGGAAAGGTTGCACATGACGACGAATAACTGGCTGTGGATCGGGACGGCTGGCATGGCGCTTGGCGGTTGCCTGATTTTCCTGATTGGCGGCAATCGCACCAAGCAGGAAGGCGCGCAGCGCTCCTTGCATGTACTTATTCCGCTCATCTCGCTGCTGTTCTTTTATGCCATGGCGATGGGTTTCGGCCTGACGAAGCTGGGCGATGGCCGGGTTTTCCTCTGGGCCCGCTGGGCGGACTGGCTGCTGAGCAACACCTTGCTGCTGCTTGCCGTGGCGATGACCGGGCTTGGCGATATCAGCCGCGAAAAGTCGGTGATGGCGACGCTGCTCGGCGCCAATATCTACGCCAATCTCGCGGGCTTCGCGGGGGCGGTGACGCCTGATCCCTGGAAATGGGGGTTTTACGCGCTGGCCCTGGGCGGATTCCTGGTGGTGTACCGGATGCTCTGGGGCCCGATCCGCCGCGCCGCCAAATCCCTGCCGCCGGAAAATTCTGCCGCCTTCTCCAAGCAGGTCGCGATTATATCGCTTCTCTGGCTTGTTTACCCGATTTTCGTATTTCTTGGCCCAGATGGGACCGCCATCTGCTCGGCGATGCTGGCGACCGCCTGCTTCACGGTCGCCGATCTGCTGACCAAGGTGGTGCTTGGCTTGTTCAGCACGCTTACCGAAAAGCGGATCACCACGCATGAGCTGGAGAGAAACGCCGAGGCGACCGGCAGCCCGCGTCCGATCCCAATAAAGGCAAGGGCGTTTTAATTTCAGCGGTGATCCATGCAGCTCACGGGAAATTTGCCGTGCAGGCCTTGCCGGAACCTGCCATTACTGCGGCATGAATTCCGATCCGGTGGCGATTCTTTCCTTTTATGGCCGCACCTTCCGTCTGGCGGGGCGGTTCCTGCCGCGTGCCGATCTCGAAGCCGCCGCCATTCTCTACAGCTTCTGCCGCCAGGTCGATGATCTGGCCGACGAGGCAAGCGATCCGGCGGCGGCACGGGCGGCGCTCGCTGATCTCTGCACCGCGTTGCGCGGTGATCCTGGTGACAATCCGCTCGCGGCGCAGTTCGCCGGCCTTGCCAGCGCCCATGCGATGGATCGCGAGGTGGCGGCGCATCTGGTTGAGACCGTGCGCTCGGACATGGGGCCGGTGCGGATCGAGGACGAGGCGGCGCTGCTCCGCTACGCCTATGGCGCTGCCGGCACGGTCGGGCTGATGATGTGCGACGTGCTGCGCGCGGCGGACCCCAAGGCCAAGCCCTTCGCCATCGATCTCGGCATCGCGATGCAGCTTACCAACATTGCCCGCGACGTCGCCGAGGATGCGGCGCGCGACCGGCTCTATCTGCCCGCCACATGGCTGCCGCCGCGCATGCCGCCCGCCGCCTTCCTCGATCACAGGGAGGCGGTGTTCGGCGCGGTGCAACGGGTGCTCGACCGTGCCGATCAGCATTACCGCAGCGCCGAACTGGGCTATCGTTATCTGCCGCGCCATGCCCGCCTCGCCATCGGCGTCGCCGGACGCCTTTATGAGGAGATCGGCCTGAAACTCCTCGGCAAGGGCCCTGACTACCTCGCGGGACCGCGCTGCGTCGTGCCGGCTTGGCGCAAGGCGGTGCTGCTGCCGGCCATCGCCGCCGCGGCAATGAACAAGCCGCGGGAGCAGCATCACGACCGGCGCCTGCAACCGGAAATCGAAGGCCTGCCGGGCGTGCCGGGATGAATCAAGGGGCTGTGCAAGACGGGATGTTATATGACATCGCAATCATCGGCGGCGGGCTGGCCGGGCTGAGCCTCGCGGTTCGCCTGGCCCGCCCGCAATTCCGCCACCTGAGCGTGCTGCTGATCGAGCCGCGCCAAACCTATGCGCGCGATCATACCTGGTCCTGCTGGTCGGTGCGGGATCACCCGTTCACCGGCATCACCACGAGCTGGAATAGTTGGCTGGTGGCTAGCGACAAGCGGATGGTGAAGCGGGCCGCGCCCGGTATCACCTATGGCGCGATCCAGGCCGACGCCTTCTACGCGCTTGCCCTGAAACTACTGGCCGACGCGCCTTGGATCACCCGCCACACCGCCGGGATAGACCGGCTCGACGCGCTGACGGACCGCGTTATTATCGGCGGCGACGTCTCGCTCCAGGCGCGGCACGTCTTCGATTCAAGGCCTCCCCGCTCCGTGAATCGTTCTGGCCTGCGGCAAATCTTTCTCGGCCAGGAAATCGAGACAGCGCATAACGTGTTCGATCCCTCCGCGGCAATGCTGATGGATTTCCGTGTGCCCACCGTCGATCCTTGCATGGGCGTGCACTTTATGTATGTGCTGCCCTATACGCCGCGCCGCGCGCTGGTCGAGGATACTTGGTTCGTCCGCCCCGGCGTCACCCCGCCCGCCCACCGCCCGGTCATCGCCGCCTATCTTGCCCAACGCTACAAGCTCGCCGATCATCAAGTGAGCTTCGAGGAACAAGGTGACCTACCGATGGATCCGGATTTCACGCCGCCCCATGAATCGCCAGGAGCGCGCATCCATCCGCTTGGCGCAGCCTCCGGCGCCTTGCGGCCCGCCACCGGCTACGCCTTTCTTGCCATCCAGGCGCAATGCGACGGCATCGCCGCCGCCCTCGCCGCCCAGCATCCGTTGAGCAGCGCCATCCGCCGCCCGATCACGGTGCAGGGAATGGACCGGCTGCTGCTCGCCTCGCTGCGCCGGGCGCCGGCCCAGGCGCCAGAGATTTTCAGCCGCCTGTTCAGCCGCTGCCCGGCCGCCATGCTGGTGCGCTTCCTGTCAGACCGCGGTAGCCGGCTCGACGACGCCATCGTCGCGGTCAACACGCCTCTGCGGACGATAAGGCCGCTGCTGACGCCGGCTCGCGCATAAAAAAGCGGTTTTTAATGCCTGTTGAGGTTTGATCAATCGTGAATCGATGACTGTTGCGGCGAGGCTGATCATAGCCGCGAAGCTGCTGTCAGTTTTGTCGGCTCCCTGGCAAATTCCTTCTAGAATTTGAACCACAGACGCGTTCAATAAGAATCTTGAATCTCACTAAGCATTAAAAAGGAGAAGCGCTTGCCTTACCTTAAACTTCCGGCTCACCCCTCATCGCTTCGACATCCTGCGCCTCGATCAGCGCTTCCGCCTCATCCGCCGCCGCGGCAAGCGCCGTCTCGTCGGTGCCTTTCGCGACAATAGCGACGCCATTGCCCCAGCCGCGATAAAACGGGTAGCTGCCGAGATCGAGCTGGGCAAATTTATCCTGGATCGCTGAAAGCCCGGCGGCGATGTTGCCTTCCTTCAGGTTCAACCCATAGACCACGCGCATCGCAATCGGCGCGCCATGCGTCAGCTTCGGCTCCAGTGCCGTGAACATCGCTTGCATGATTTTTGGCACGCCCGCCATTACATGCACATTGCCGATGGAAAATCCTGGCGCCAGCGAGATCGCGTTGGGGATCGGCACGGCGCCGCGCGGCATCGTCGCCATGCGCTGTCGGGCCTTGTTGAAATTTTCGCCCATATGCTGTTGCATCATCGCCCAGGTTGCAGGTTCCGGCTCCCACGGCACGCCGAAAGCCTCGGCGACACATTGGCTGGTGATATCGTCATGCGTCGGGCCAATGCCGCCGGTGGTGAACAGATTGTCATAGGCCGCGCGCATCTCGTTCACGGCGCCGCTGATCCGCCAGGGGATATCCGGGATCACTCGCACCTCGGCCAGCACATGGCCAAGCGCCGCCAGACGTTTCGCCAGGAAATTCACATTCACATCCTGCGTTCGACCTGAAAGGATCTCGTTGCCGATAATCAGCACGCCTGCGGTTGGGTTATCGGGCATCATGCCTCACAAAAAATCGCGCAATAACGGGATCAGCGGCCGGTCCGCCGGCGGCACCGGATATTCGTCGAGCTTATCAGGCGTCACCCAAGCGAGGCCCTGCCCTTCCAAGGCTTGCGGCGCGCCCTGCCAGCGCCGGCACAGATAAAGCGGCATCAGCAGATGAAAACTCTCGTAGGCATGGGAGGCAAAGGCCAGCGGCGCCAGATCAGCCTCGCGTACCGTGATGCCAAGCTCCTCGCGCAGCTCGCGCGCCAGCGCCGCCTCGGGCGTCTCCCGCTCCATCAGCTTGCCGCCGGGAAACTCCCATAATCCGGCCAGCTTCTTGCCTGCCGGACGGCGGGTGAGCAGGATCTTGCCGGCGTTGTCGATCAGCGCGCAGGCCGCCACCAGCAATAGCGGCTTCACCTCCGTCTCAGGCGGCGCGCCAAAATCGAGCGCCTCGCGGGTGATGGCGAATTCCACCACCGGCAGGCGGATGCCGGGACGGCACATGAACAAAGCGGTGCCGCTACCGGTTTCGCGAAAGCCGATCCGCTTCAGCACCGCGATCGAGGCAGCGTTATCGGTGGCGACGCTGGCATCGATCCGGTCGATGGCGAGATGCGCGAACCCCCACCGCACGATCTGTTCTGCCGCTTCACGGCCTAGCCCCTGCCCCCAATGCCGCCGGCCCAGCCAGTAGCCGAGCGAGGCGGACTGGCCATCAATAGAAATCCGCAGCCCCGTGCTGCCCAGCAGAGCGCCGCTCGCTTTATCGAGCACCGCGAATTGCCGCGCCCGGCCAGTGGCGGCATCGGCCTCGGCCGCAGCAATCCAGTCGCGCGCCTGCGTGAGTGGATAGGGGAACGGCGCTTCCGGCAGCAGGCGGCAAATCTCCCAGTCATTGATCAACCGATGAAACGCCTCGGCATGCGCCGCAGCCAAAGACTGCAATTCAAGCCGCTCGCGCGGCGCTTCGCTGGCGGATGGCGCCATGGAGGGTGCTGGTCCGGAGCGCGTGCTGTCGAACAATGTCACGATCCTTCAACCACGGGTAATGCCATCGGCGCTGAATAGCCGGTCCGCCGGTCCGCCGGAAGCCCGATTCGGCATGTGCGGGTCATCATGCTTGATTTAACCCTCATGTCGCGCAACCATACGCAAGTGGATCATACGACAGGCCCTGCTGACATCTCGTTCGAGACCATGGCGCAACATGCTCGCGCCGCCGCGGCGACCCTTGCTCGCAGCGATACGGGGCAGCGTGACAACGCCTTGCGCGCGGCTGCGACGGCCCTGCGCCGGGCAGCGCCTGAGCTTCTCGCCGCCAACCAAGCCGATCTCGCCACGGCAAAAGGCAATGCTGCCTTCCGGGACAGGCTGACTCTGAATGCGGCGCGCATCGAGGCGATGGCCGTGGGACTGGAGACCGTGGCAAGCCTACCCGATCCGCTGGCCCGCCCGTTGGCTGAGTGGACCAGGCCGAACGGGCTTGCCATCCGGCGGATTCCGCAACCGCTAGGCGTGATCGGCATGATCTATGAGAGCCGTCCGAATGTCGGCGCCGACGCCGCCGCCCTCTGCTTGAAATCCGGCAATGCGGTAATCCTGCGCGGCGGCTCGGAAAGTTTTTGCTCCGCCCAAGCCATCCAGGTGACGATGCAGGCCGGCCTCAGCGCCGCCGGCCTGCCCGAAACCTGCGTCCAGATGGCGCCGACGCGAGACCGCGGCTTTGTCGCCGCCATGTTGGGAGCCGCCGGCCGAATCGACCTGATCATCCCGCGCGGCGGCAAGTCGCTGGTCGAGCGCGTGGCGCGTGAGGCAAGGGTGCCGGTGCTGGCCCATGCCGAAGGGCTGAACCATACCTACATCCACGCCGAAGTCGATTTCGAGATGGCGCGGCGCGTCCTGGCCAACGCGAAAATGCGCCGCCCCGGCGTCTGCGGCGCCACGGAAACGCTCTTGCTCGACGCCGCCATCGCCCCTGACCTGCTGCCCAGGCTGGTCGCCGATCTCAGGGCGCTGGGCTGCAATTTCCGCGCCTGCCCGCGCGCCCGCGCCATCCTCCCCAACCTGGCCGCCGCCAGCGACGCCGATTTCGACACTGAATGGCTGGATGCAATCCTTTCAATCAAGATCGTCGATGGGCCTGACGAGGCGCTGGCCCATATCGCCCGCTACGGCAGCTCGCATACCGAGGCGATCATCACGGAAAATCCGGCGGTCGCCGAGGCATTCTTGCGTGGCGTCGATGCCGCGGTGGCGCTGTGGAACGCCTCCACCCAGTTCTGCGATGGCGGCGAGTTTGGCTTCGGCGCCGAGATCGGCATCGCCACCGGGCGCATCCAGGCGCGCGGCCCGGTCGGCCTCGAACAGCTCACCACCTTCCGCTACCTCGTGCGCGGCGATGGCCAGGTGCGGCCCTGAGGCAGCCTGTCTCGCCGAGGCCCGGCGACGCTTGCGGCCTATCGCGTTTTGGCGATGGACGCCGCCTCAGGATCGGCCTGCTCGGCGGTAGCTTTAACCCGGCTCATGCGGGACATGCGCATATCGCCCGTCACGCCTTGCGGGCGCTGCGGCTCGATCAGGTCTGGCTGCTGGTCTCGCCCGGCAATCCGTTGAAAAACGGCAAGGAGATGGCGAGCCTGGAGCACCGCCTCGCCTCGGCGCGGCGCATTGGCATGGGAAGGCGGATCATTGCGACGGACATCGAAGCGGCGCTCGGCACGCGCTATACCGCCGATACCATCGCGCTGCTGCGCCGGCGCTTCCCGCGCTGCCGCTTCATCTGGCTGATGGGAGCCGATAACCTGAGTCAGCTGCCTCTCTGGAATCGCTGGCGCGACATCGCGAACACCGTGCCGATCGCGATATTTCCGCGCCCTTTTGAAACGCGCCATGCGCTGGCCGGACAGGCGGCGCGCGCGCTGCATGGCGCGCGCCGTCCGGCGCGGAGGGCGCCCGCCCTGGCCGGCATGACGCCGCCGGCCTGGATATGGCTGCCGATGCGCGAGAATTCGCTATCGGCGACCGCTTTACGGCGGATCGCCCGCGGCTTAAGCAAGGATGCCAAAGGAGATCCGCCATAGCCCGCCCCCCTACTCGCTCCAAGCCGCCCGGCAGTCCTGTCGCCCGCAAGCGCGCCTCCCCCCGCCGCGCGCCGAAACCCGCCGAAGCCGCGCCGAAAGCCCCCGGGACGCCGCGTAAAAAAGCCGTTATCGCCGGTCCTCGTAAGGATACCCCGAAACCCGATAAGGCCGCAGCGCGCAAGGCGGTTCGTAAGGCCGCTCCGGTAAAAGCTGACCGAACCGCCATCGATCAGATGCAGCTGGTGATCGCCGAAAGCCTAGAATCCGATAAGGCCGAGGATATTGTCATCCTCGATCTCGAAGGCCGCGCCAGCTTCGCCGACCGCATGGTGGTGGCCACCGGGCTCGCCGACCGGCAGATCAGCGCGATGGCCGCCCATTTGGTGGAGAAACTCGCGGAAGCCGGCACCAAGCGGGTGCAGATCGAAGGCGCTACCGGCTCCGATTGGGTGCTGATCGACGCGGGCGACATCGTTGTGCACCTATTCAAGCCGGAGTCTCGCGCGCTCTATGCGCTCGAAAAAATGTGGGGGCCGGAACTCGACGAACCTTCAGCGCCTCATCAGGAAGCGATGCCGGACGAGCCAGGCTGATCTGGCGCCATGCGTGTTCTCGCCATTGGCAAGGCGCAAAGCGGGCCGGAGGCCGAATTATTCGCCCGCTACGCTGCGCGCCTCAAGCCGAAACTCGATCTTCTTGCTCTGCCTGATGGAGCCGGCGCGCCAATTGAGATTAAACGTCGCGAGGCGGCCGCCATTCTCGGCAAGCTCTCCGCCGGCGATTTTCTAATCGCTCTCGATCAGGACGGTGTGGCTGCCGATACGCAGCGCCTTGCCCAGCAACTCGCGGCGTGGCAGGCGCTGGCGAGGCCACTCGTATTCGCCATCGGCGGCGCCGAAGGGCTGGATCGCGCGGTGCTGGCGCGCGCTGACGCGGCGCTGTCGCTCGGCCCGCTGACCTGGCCGCATCTGCTGGTCCGCGCCATGCTGGCCGAGCAACTCTATCGCGCACAATGCATCGCCACGGGCCATCCCTATCACCGCGCCGGCCGGCCTTGAGCGGCATGGCAACCTTCCCTTATTCCTGCGGCTGCGGCACAACGGGTCATGGCAGGCCTTTCCGACACCATTAGCGCCGAACTCATCGCCGTTGTTGTGGCGGTGACCGATGGCGCGCCGCGCGTGCTCACCATCGGCAATGGCTGCGCCTTACCCTCCGGGCCGCTGGAATCAGATCAGCGTTCCATGCAGGCGGGGCTGCGCGCCTGGGTCGAGCGGCAGACCCGGTATCGGCTCGGCTATGTCGAACAGCTCTACACCTTCGCCGACCAGGCGCGCAGCGGCCAGGCTCGCGGCAGCAGGGGCATTTCGATCTCCTATCTCGGCCTGACCCGCGAAGCCGCCACGCCTGTCGGTGTAACCGCCACGTGGCAGGATTGGTACAAATATTTTCCGTGGGAAGACAGCCGGCGCGGCGATAGGCTGATCGCAACCGCCATTGCTCCAAGCGTCACCGCCTGGGCCGCCGGCTCTCAAGGCGCTGGATTGTCAGAACGGCAACGCCGCGCCGCGTTCTGTTTTGGCGATGGCGAGCCATGGAACGAGGAGCTGGCGCTGTCGCGTTACGAACTTCTCTACGAGGCCGGGCTGGTGCGGGAGGCAGCGCGCGACGGCCGTCCGGCGCATGGCGAATTCGCGCCCGGCGCGGTGATGGAGCATGACCACCGCCGCATCCTCGCCACTGCGATCAGCCGGCTGCGCGCCAAGATCAAGTATCACCCGGTGGTCTTCGAGCTGATGCCGGAAATGTTCACCCTACTCGACCTGCAACGCACTGTTGAAGCGCTGGCGGGGCGTGCCTTGCACAAGCCGAATTTTCGCCGCTTAATGGAAGGGCTGGTTGAGGAGACGGGACAGACGATGGTGGCGGGCGGCCGCCCGGCCAAACTGTTCCGCTTCCGCGCGCAGGTTCTCGCCGAACGCAACCTTGCCGGAACCCGCCTGCCGATCACCCGTAGCTGAGCGCCCGGTGGCTCGAACGTTCAATGGCTAGCCCAGCTTGACAGCTTATACTCAGGTTTAGTATAAGCTCCTTATACTCAACTTGAGTATAAGGAGCTGCCAATGTTAGCCGCGCTTGATCCTGCCTACGTAAAGCTCGACCAAAGGATGCTACCCGCCGAATGGGCACTAATTGCCGATGACGTTCAAGCCATCCGGGCACTGAAACGCAGCCGCAATGCCGTCATCCTTGCGCATAACTATCAGACGCCGGAGATTTTCCATGGCGTCGCCGACATAGTGGGCGATAGCCTCGCCTTGGCGCGCGAGGCGGCGAAGGTGGAGGCCGATGTCATCGTGCTGGCCGGCGTGCATTTTATGGCTGAGACCGCGAAGCTGCTGAACCCTGCCAAGACGGTGCTGATCCCGGATGAGCGGGCCGGCTGTTCGCTCGCTGAGAGCATCACGGCAGAGGATGTCCGCGCGCTGCGGGCCAAGCATCCTGGCATGCCGCTGATCGCCTATGTGAATACCTCGGCGGCGGTGAAGGCGGAGGTCGATTATTGCTGCACCTCGGGTAATGCAAAGCAAGTTGTTGAATTCGCCGCAAAACAGGCAGGCGCCGACAGCGTCATCATGCTGCCGGATCGCTATCTCGCTGAGAACACGGCGCGCGAGACATCTGTCAAGATTATTGCATGGGACGGCGCCTGCGAGGTGCATGAGCGGTTTACGCCCGCTGACATCGCGCAAATCCGCGACCAACATCCGGGCGTCACCGTGCTCGCTCATCCGGAATGCCCCGCCGATGTCGTGCTGGCCGCTGATTTCGCTGGATCGACAGCGGGGATGCTGAATTTTGTCGAAACCCGCCGCCCGGCCCGGGTCGCGCTGATCACCGAATGCTCGATGAGCGACAATGTGGCGTTGCTGCATCCTGATATTGAATTCATCCGCCCGTGTAATCTTTGCCCGCATATGAAGCGGATCACGCTTGCCGGCATCAGGCGGGCGTTGGAGACAATGGCGCATGAAGTCACCATAGACCCGGCGCTGGCGTCGCGCGCGCGGCGTTCGGTCGAGGCGATGCTGGCTATTTAAAGAGGCTGTCAGTCCAATGAATCTACAGGATTTCATAGATCGGCCAGTAATCATCGGCGCAGGTCTGGCCGGGCTCGTGGCGGCACTGCGCTTGGCGCCGGAGCCGGTCGTGCTCGTGACCGCCGGCACGTTGCAGTCGGGTGCCGCCAGCCTGTGGTCGCAAGGCGGCATCGCCGCGGCATTCGGCGCGGATGACGATCCCGCCTTGCACGCCGCCGACACTCTGGCCGCCGGCGACGGGCTTTGCGACCGGGATATCGTCACCCGCATCACCGCCTCAGCGCCTAAAATCATCGAGGAACTGGCCCGGTTCGGCGCGGCCTTCGACCGCGATGCCTTGGGGGGCTTGGCGCTTGGGCTGGAAGCCGCGCATTGCCGTCGGCGCATTGTTCATGCGGGCGGCGATCGCACCGGGCTTGCCGTTACCACGGCGCTGACGCGGGCGGTGGGCAAAGCGCCGCATGTGACAGTGCTGGAAAACACCCGGGCGGGCGCGCTGCGCGTGGCCGATGGGCGAATCGCCGGCGTCTCGCTGAACAACGCGTTCCTGCGAACCAGCCGGGTGCTGATCGCGACGGGCGGCATTGGCGGGTTGTATTCCCATACCAGCAATCCGCTTGGCGCCGTGGGATCAGGGCTGGCGCTCGCCGCCCGCGCCGGCGCCGCGCTACGTGATCTGGAATTCATGCAGTTTCACCCCACCGCGCTGGATGCGGGGCTGGACCCGATGCCGCTGATATCGGAGGCGGTGCGCGGCGAAGGCGCAACGCTTATTGACGAAACAGGCAGCCGTTTCATGGCTGACGCGCCGTGCGCCGAGCTTGCCCCGCGCGACGTGGTGGCGCGCGCGGTGTTCGCGCAACGCGCGGCGGGGCATCGCGTGTTTCTTGATGCGCGGGCAATGGGCGCGCGCTTCGCCGCCCGGTTCCCCTCTATCGACGCCGCTTGTCGCAAGGCGGGGATGGACGCTTCCGTGGTGCCAATTCCGGTGCGTGCCGCCGCGCATTATCATATGGGCGGAATCAGTACCGCCGTTGACGGCACAACCTCCGTGCCCGGCCTGTTCGCTGCCGGCGAGGCCGCCTGCACCGGTTTTCACGGCGCTAACCGGCTGGCCAGTAATTCGCTCTTGGAAGCCGCATGGTCGGGGGGTGAAGCAGCGCGATCCATGGCGGATTATGCAGTATCGCCGGCCCGGGAGCCGGTCCTGGAGATTATGTCGGATGATGCTTCGTTCGAGACAGATGCCGTTTGGGTACGCGCCATCGCCGGCGCGCATCTCGGCGTGCTGCGTGACCGAAGCGGGCTTGAACGGGCCATTGCTGCCCTCGCGCCGCGGGCGCGGCGGTCCGATCCTGCATTGGTCGCGCTAATGCTGGCGGTTTCGGCGCTAGACCGGCGCGAAAGCCGCGGCGGCCATGCGCGCGTGGATTTTCCCGTTCATAATAAGACGGCACGACCTTCATTCATCACGATGGAGGCCGCCCTGTCACGTTCCGCTGAAATCTTGTCGCACCGGCGGGCCGCATGAGCCTGACGCCCCTGCCCCGTATCATGATCGAGCCGCTGGTGCGCGCGGCGCTGCTGGAGGATTTGGGCCGGGCGGGCGATATCACGACCGATGCCGTCATTCCGGCGGATGCGCAGGCGCACGTCGCCTTTGTGGCACGCGAGCCAGGGGTTGTCGCTGGGATCGACTGCGCGGCGATCGCGTTCGCGCTTGTTGATTCCGAACTTATACTCGACGTGAGCATAAAGGATGGCGAGCGGGCAGAACCGGGTAGCATAATCGCCACCCTTGCTGGCCCGGCACGGGGAATTCTCACAGGCGAGCGCGTAGCGCTGAATTTTCTAGCGCAGCTGTCCGGCGTCGCCAGCGCCACCGCGGGGATCGTTAACGCTATCAAGCATACCGGAGCAAAACTTACCTGCACCCGCAAGACGGTGCCCGGTCTGCGTCTCTTGCAGAAATACGCCGTGCGCGCTGGCGGCGGCGCCAATCATCGCTTCGGGCTGGATGACGCCGTGCTGATCAAGGATAATCATATTGCCATCGCCGGCGGCATTGGCGTTGCGGTTTCGCGGGCGCGGGCCGCCATCGGTCATCTGGTGAAAATCGAGGTCGAAGTGGAGAATTTAGCCGAGCTGGATGAAGCTTTGGCAGTAGGGGCGGATGCAATTCTGCTCGACAATATGGACTTGGCTATGCTGCGCGAAGCGGTCACGCGCATCGCTGGCCGCGCCATCGCCGAAGCCTCCGGGCGAATCACGCCGGAGACGGCGGCGGGCATCGCCGAGACTGGCGTTGATTTTATTTCCGCCGGGTGGCTGACCCATAGCGCCAAGGTGCTGGATATCGGTCTCGATTTCGTGGAATAAGATCGCATGACCCATCGTCCCATGACCATCGCGACACTACTCGGCATTGCCGGGCTGATCCCGTTCATCCTGTGCCTGGTGGCGGTGCTGATCCGCCCGCTGAACGCGGCGGCGGCGACCGCGATCATGATCGCGTATGGCGCGGTGATTTTGTCATTTATTGGAGCCGTGCATTGGGGGTTTGCGCTGGAGCCGGGCGGCGTGGTGATGAGCGACCGCCTAAATCACCAACGGCTCAGCTTTGGCGTCATACCGGCGCTGATCGGCTTTCTGGCTTTGATATTCCTGATACTGATCCCTAGCCCGGCGCTCGCATTGGCCACGTTGATCGTTGGATTTTTTCTGACCATTGTGGGTGAAACCATAGGCCGGGGGCGCAATCTGGTGGCACCGAATTATCTGACGATGCGCTGGGGCGTTTCGATTGTCGTGCTGGCAATCTTGATCGTTGATTTCTTCGTGATTGTGATCGGGATGCGCATAGGATGAAAAGGCTCATGAGACGCCGGTCTCTGATCAAGGCAGCAAGCACAGTCATGTCATTAGCCGCGGCAGCCACCTTATCCTGATTCCGTTGCATCTGGCCCGCCGAGGCCCAAGGCATTATGGGCGGCATATGGCGGCGGCATGCAAGGAATGATGTCGCCGGAGAACATGACGGGACCGATGCGGCAGGGCATGGAGCTGTTTCGCCGCCATAAGCTGATCCACCGCACCGTCACCGCACTGCCGAATGGGGTTTATGATGTCACCACCTCGGATGACCCCGAAACCGCAAGGATTATTTAGGCCCATGTCACGGCGATGTATGGCAGGCTCGCCAAAAACAAGCCGAACTGCTTCCTCTTCAAATTCCTTCGTAAACCGTCTTTGCTGTGTTATCGAGTTCCTTATACCTCATACGGAACTCCACACTTTTCCGAAGCAAGTCCATGCTGCCTTTCCTCAATTCTTCGCCTTATCGACTAAAGCATTCTGCTTGATCCACGGCATCATGCCACGCAGTTTCTCGCCCACTTCCTCGATGGGATGCGCGGCGTTCGCCCGGCGCATTGCCTTAAAGTTGGTCTGGTTGACGCGGTTCTCCAGCATCCAGTCGCGGGTGAAGCGGCCACGCTGGATATCCTCCAGCACCCGCTTCATTTCGGCCTTGGTCTCGGCGGTCACGATGCGCGGGCCGGTGACGTATTCGCCGTACTCGGCTGTGTTGCTGATCGAATAGTTCATATTGGCGATGCCGCCTTCGTAAATCAGATCGACGATCAACTTGACCTCGTGCAGGCACTCGAAATAGGCCATTTCCGGCGCGTAACCGGCTTCCACCAGCGTCTCGAACCCAGCTTTGATCAACTCGATGAGGCCGCCGCACAGCACGGTCTGCTCGCCGAATAGGTCGGTCTCGCATTCTTCTTTAAAGCTAGTCTCGATGATCCCGGCCCGCCCGCCGCCGATGGCCGAGGCATAGGACAGCGCGATTTCCAGCGCGTTGCCGGAGGGGTTCTGCGCCACTGCGACCAGGCAGGGCACGCCGCCGCCGCGCTGGTATTCCGAGCGCACCGTATGGCCGGGGCCTTTGGGGGCGATCATGAACACGTCGATATCGGCGCGCGGCTCGATCAGGTTGAAGTGAATGTTCAGCCCATGCGCGAAGGCGATGGCGGCGCCCGGACGCAGATTGGCCGCCAGATGATCGCGGTACAACTCGCCCTGCCCTTCATCCGGCGTCAGGATCATCACCACATCCGCCCATTTCGCGGCTTCCGTGGGGTCCATCTCCTTGATGCCGGCGGCTTCCGCCTTGGCGATGGCCGCCGAACCGGGACGCAAGGCGACCGCGAGTTCCTTGAGGCCGGATTCCTTGAGGTTCAGCGCATGGGCATGGCCCTGGCTGCCATAGCCGACCACCGCCACCTTCTTGGACTTGATCAAGTTCACATCGGCGTCACGGTCGTAATAAACGCGCATGATTCGGTCTCCTTATCGTCTCTAACGTAGTGGTCCTACCCGATCACGGGTGATTGATGAAGCCGCAGCGCATGAGCGAAATCATCCGGTTTGGCAATCCACCGCGGCAATGGCGAGCCATGCGAAGAACAGGCAGACGAAATAATCTTGCGTGATACGTCACAGCATCTCCAAAACGGCCTTGGCCGCCGCGTCGCTCGGCAGGCCGCCATCGCTCGGCGCGAGATGCGCCAGCGCCGCGCTGAAGCCCTGCCGCTGATGGTCCGCTTCGGCGCGGTTATCGAGCAGAACGGCAAGCGCCGCGGCAATTTGCGCCGGGTTGCATTGATCCTGCAGCAACTCCGGCACCAGCCCGGCATTGGCCAGCAGATTGATCATCGCGACATGCGGCACGGTGATCATCCGCCGCGCCAAGGTGGCGCTGATCGGGTTGACCCGATAGGTTACCGCCATCGGCACACCCGCCAGGGCCAGTTCCAGGGTCGAGGTGCCGGATTTGGTGAGGGCCGCCGCGGCGGCGGCGAAAGCGTCGTAGCGCGCCGCCGGATCGGTGACGATGATCGGGCGCACCGGCCATGCCTGGGCCTGCCGAGCGATTTCCGGCGCGATGGCCGGGGCCGCCGCCAGCACCGGCACGAGGCCGGGATGACCGGCATGCAGGCGCGCGACGGTGTCCGCGAACACCGGCATCAGCCGAGCGGTTTCGGTGCGGCGGCTGCCCGGCATCAGGATCAGCGGGCGCGCCAGGTCATCAAGATCATGCCGGGCGAGAAACTTGGCGGCATCGCCCCGTCCGGCGCCGGATTCCAGGACGGGGTGGCCGACAAATACCGGGTTTAATCGGAAGGGCGCGAAAAAATCCGGCTCGAAGGGCAGCAGGCAGAGCAGCCGGTCCCATAAGCCAGGATAATGCCGCACCCGCTTTGGCCGCCATGCCCAGACTTGCGGCGCGACATAATGCACGCGCTTCACGCCCAATGACGCGATCCTGCGCAGCAGGCGCAGCATGAAACCAGGGCTGTCGATGGTGACCACCACGTCAGGCCGGCGCGCGGCGACATCCGCTACCGCCTGGTCGAGCCGGGCGCGTAGCAGCGGCACGCGCGGCAGAATCTCCGCAAGCCCCATCACTGCCAGGTCCTGCATCGGGAAGAGCGAGGCAAACCCTTGTTCAGCCATGCGGGCGCCGCCGATGCCGGCAAAATTCAGACCAGGATCAAGCGTTCGCAGCGCGGCGATGAGGCGCGCGCCCAGCACATCGCCACTCGCCTCGCCCGCCGCCATATAGACTAGCCTGGACATTTTGCAGGCGATCAGCCGCCCGCTTTGGCGATTTCTGTTTGGGCGCCGGCGATGAACCGGTTCAGCGCCGCGTTTTTTTCGCCAGCCGACATGCCGCCCTGCTGGGCCACGACGGGACAATAAGCAGCGATCAGGTAGTTGGTGATCTGATTCGCCGATATCGTTGAATCGTTGGCTTTCACCGCCTGGATCAGCATGCGGGTGCGGTTGGGCAGCGTTTCCGGCGTCGCGTCGCGCATCACGCTCATCCAGCCGCTGCCGGGGTCGGCGAGCAGGTTGGCATCCCCGGAACCGCTGACCAGCGGGCAGCCGAAGCGCCGCGCGGCGGCGGAAGCGATGGGCGGCAGGTTAAGGTAATCGGCGTCGGCGAGAGCAATCGCGGTTGGCGGATCGGTGGCGCGCATCGCCAGCACATCGGACGGTCTGGTGTTCGCAGCACCCGGATTGCCCCAGGCGGTGCGCACATAATTGGTGACGGCGGCGATCTGCTGATCGTCGAGCGCCGAGCCAAAGGCCGGCATCGGCGCGCCGTTCGGATGCCAGGGGCCGAGACCGCCGAGGATCGCGCTGATCACGTTGTGCGGCGGGCCGCCCCATACCGCTTGGTTGCCGGCGAGATTAGGGAACACGTTGGCAACGCCCTTGCCCGTTGCTTGATGGCAGCCTTGGCAATTCGCGGCGTAAAGCGTGGCGCCCAGCTTTAAATCGGCGGATTTGAGGTTTTTGCCTTTTGGCTGCTCCTGTGGTTTGGTCGCCTGTTGCAGGTAATCAGCGATGTCGGCGACATCGGATTTGGGAATTTGGCTCAGGCTGTAATCGACCACCGCCTTCATCGGCCCAAACACCGAACCCTGCGCCATGTTGCCGCCGTCATGCAGATAGCTCACCAGTTCCTGCTTCGACCAACCGCCGACGCCATCATGCTTTGCGGATGAGATGTTCGGCGCATACCAGCTTTCGCCGACTACCGCCGCGCCGGCATAAGCCTTGCTCCGCTTTACTCCGAACAGGATGTTGCGTTGCGAATGGCACTCGCCGCAATGGCCGAGCGCCTCCGCCAGATAGGCGCCATTGCGTACTGCAGGACTCCAGTTTTTGCCGTAACGCATCGGATGCGGGTTGAATTCAAAGATCCGCCAGCCAAGCAGGATTGCCCTAATGTTGAACGGAAAGGACATCTGGTTCGGGTGGGGCGACGCATGGATTGGTTTCAACGTATCAAGATAAGCTTTGATCGCCACCACATCTTGATAGGAAAGCTTGGAGTAGGAGGTGTAGGGCATCGCCGGATAAATGTAATTCGGCAGGCCGAACCAGGAATGACCCGGCGAAATGCCATGATGCAGCGCATCCCATAGTTTATGGTTATTCCACGTTCCGATGCCGGTGCGACGGTCTGGCGTGATGTTTGGTGAATAAATGGTGCCGAAGGGTGTCACCATGGAGAGCCCGCCCGAATAGGCCGGGCGGCCTGGCGCGCTATGGCAGGGCATGCAATCGGCGGCGGCGGTAAGGTATTTGCCGCGGGCGATCAGCACGGAATTGCCCGGCTGCGTCTGTGGCGCCGGAATTGCCGCGACACTGGCCTTTGCGCCCTCAGCCTTCGCTGAAGCGCTGCTCGCCGCATGACCTACGGCGAGGCCGATGCCGGCAATGGCCCCGGACGCGGCAAGCAGCGCCGCGGCCGCTAGCGACACACGAGCCTTGCGAGGCAGCAACCACAAATTCCTGTTCAACATCTGTTCAACATCTCTTCAACCCGGCCAATAAAGCGGCTCCGGTAGCGCCGCGTTCTTCATGTAGGTGCTCTAGCGATCCTGCCATGGTTATTGCGGGGGATTTCAACCCGGATCAAGGGGGATCATAAGGAGCGCGAACTAAGTCGATAGATGTGTTGGTCAGTCACTTATGCAATTCCAGGTCATCAGGCGTTGATAGACTGTTCCTGGTTAGACTGGCATCACGTCAAATCCGTCGCTCCAGATCAAATAGCGATGCATTAAATCTATAAACAATTGATAAAGCTTCATAATCAAGTGTTGAAGCGCACACAAAGCACAATAAGGTTAATTTTGTCCCGCTTCCGACCCGCCGAATGGGCTTCACAGCCGGAACATAGCTTGCTACGTGCGCTTTACACAGCGCATGCCGCCTGTGGGTGCATAGCTCAGTTGGTAGAGCAGCTGACTCTTAATCAGCGGGTCGAAGGTTCGAGCCCTTCTGCACCCACCAAGTCTAGCCGATAGAGTCCGAGGACAATTTTCGTCTGGCTTACAGCCAGGGCTGGAACGCGGATTCGATGGGCTTGCACAGGACAGCCCCCATCACCGCATCGGCCTCAATAAGTTGAGGGGCAGCCGCCGAGCATAAGCCGCGATGACGCTGAACGTTTGCTGGCGCTAGTTCCAAGGCGGTGCGTTTCCATCGGTGAACCTTGAGAATAAGCGACGTCACGCGACCATAATGCCATAGTTTATGTCGCAATAGAGAGGCATCATGTCGTTACAGTTAGGCGGCGGCTCCAGCTTGCTGATGCAAAGCAAGGTCGCGGTAATTTCATCATTGATTCTCGCTCTGGCTCCTAGATCTAGTTTATTAATCATTCTTCCTTCTGATGCGATTTTCTAGTTCATTAACTAATTTTTCAGCTTTTCACGATATGACTTGGTTGCGTTTACGATTAGGATTTTTATGGAAAACCCTACAGCAATCATCTTGTCCCGCATGGTGCGGGCTTCGCATTTGATGGATGTCATCGCAAACAACATTTCAAATGCATCCACGCCTGGCTACAAATCTCTTCATCTCAGGACTGCGGCCTGGATAGACCGGATGAAGGACGTGGAAGCGCCTGATGGCGGATCGACATTAGCGTATGCGAGATCGAACGGAACCTGGCAGGACACGAGCGAAGGGGCGATTCGCCAAACCGGAAATCCGCTCGATCTTGCTTTGACAAAAACAGGTTATTTCACTGTCCAAACACCAGCGGGAACCCGTTTAACACGCGACGGCCAATTTACGATATCTTCTGGGGGAACGCTGGTAAACAGCTCGGGATATACCGTGCTCGACAGTACCGGGCAGCCGATAACTATCCCTTCAGGTTCGAAAGACATATCCATCAAAGCTGACGGAACATTAAGCGCTTCGGGGGCTGTCGTCGGTCAGATTGCCGTCGTAAATGTTGGTGATCCGCAGTCTCTTAGGGAAGAAGGAGGCAATTTGCTTCGTCCTTCCACAACGACCATTCCTGTCTCGAACCCTGGAATAATTCAAGGTGCCTTAGAAGGCTCCAATGTGCAGCCGATTAAGGAAATATCGAATATGCTGCAGGCTAGCCAGAACTTTCAGATGATTTCGCAATTCCTCGCGGCGGAACAAAACCGAAATCAAAACGCTACGACGAAGATTGTATCCCCAACATAAAGGATTGAATGATGCGTGCTCTTGATATCGCGGCAACCGGGATGCAAGCTCAACAGAACAACGTTGAAGTTATCGCTAACAACATTGCGAACATGACGACAACTGGCTATAAACGCCAGCGCATAGAGTTTCAGGATCTGTTATATCAAGAAGCCAGACGTGCGGGTTCTAACAGCTCAGATGCAGGGACTATTGTTCCTTACGGAACGCAAATTGGCTTAGGCGTGAAGGCTGCGGGAGTCTATCGAATAGATCAACAAGGGAATTTGCAACAAACCGGCAATACTCTTGACCTTGCCATTTCGGGAAATGGCTGGTTTCAAGTTACGTTACCCTCCGGTCAAACCGCATATACGAGAGATGGAACATTTGGATTGGCGCCGGACGGGACAATTGTAACAGCCGATGGTTATGTAGTTCAGCCTGGGATACAAATTCCTGCGAATGCTACTAACGTCACGATTAACTCCTCCGGGCAGGTTCAAGCTTCTATATCCGGACAAACAGCACCTCAAACGGTTGGGCAACTTCAACTCTCGGCATTTCCAAATGATGCAGGGCTTTCTGCAAAAGGCGGGAACCTATTCATTCAGACATCTGCTTCCGGTGATCCTGTTACAGGCGCTCCAAGCGCTCCAGGCTTCGGCACGGTCATGCAAGGCTTCGTAGAAAATTCAAATGTTAATGTTGTGAGCGAAATAACGGATCTCATTACCGCACAGCGCGCTTACGAAATGAACAGCCAAGTCGTGACGGCGTCTAACCAGATGATGTCGACGATAGCCCAACTTAGATAGCTCATGAAAAAATACCAAAGAATTTTTTTTATTCTTTTCCTACCTGGACTTGCCTATGCGCAAGTCAATAAAAGGATAATTATACTTGATAGACCTCAGGTAACCTTGAAAGACTTGTTTGGTAATGAAGTAAAAAAAGATCAGATAATTGGTAATTCTCCTTCTGTTGGCGGTCAATTTTTGGTTAGTTCAGCGCAGATGAGTGCTATTGCAACTCAATATAAATCTGATCTATCCTCGCAAGTTGACCTAAACGAAATTGCTATCAAAAGAGCTGGAACTTTGGTTCGAAAAAACTTTATCAAAAGAATTTTAGAGGACGCTCTGAAACATGATAGGAGGGTTCCTGATTCAGAAATATTCTTAAAAAATTTTACTCCTGTTGTTGTTCCTTCGGAGACCATTCGGTCGGCAACTATCAATCAATTTAATTATAGCAGACAAGATCATTCTTTCAGCGCCATCGTGCAAATTAGCACGCTAGAACATCAGGCTTATTTTTTGAAAGCATCCGGTTATATAAAACCGTTTCAGTATGGTTTCACAACAAAATACATAGTTCAGGCTGGCCAGAAAATAGCATGCACACATCTTGACAAAATTAAGCTTCCTAATTCAGGTGAGGTTTCTGCCAACATTTCTGCACTTGATGATATATGCGGGAAGATAGCAAAATTATCAATCTACCCAGGACATTTAATACGAAATGCTGACTTAACTTCCTTAGACTCGGTATTGAAAGGGCGTGTCGTTACGATGTATACGCAACTTCCGGGTCTTTTTATTAAAACTGAAGGAGTTGCGCTCTCATCAGGTAACGTTGGCTCTAGGATTGATGTTTTAAATCCAATCTCGAACGATATCGTAAAGGCGGTTGTCACCAGTGAAAATGAAACCGTGGTTGATCCTAACTCATCTCCAGCATCCCGCTCAGCAAGTAAAAATTTATACAACAATCGAACAAACTACTACGAGAGCATGCATAGAACATGAAAAAACTTCTTGCAAGGTTGGGAGTGTTTGGGATTGTTACTCTGACCATGGGTTTATTAGCTGGTTGTGGCACGTTTTCAAATCTCTCTTATGTTGGCCGCCCGCCTCCAATGACACCTATAACAAATCCCACGCTTGCACCGCAGTGGCGTCCTGTAAGTATGCCTATGCCCCCCGTGCACGACGCTCCTGCTGCACCTAACAGCTTGTGGAGGCTCGGAGCACGCGCATTTTTTAAGGATCAAAGAGCCTCTCGCGCCGGCGATATCTTGACCATTTTAGTCAACATTAATGATGCGGCCAGCTTGAAGGACCAAACAACGCTTGGCCGTACAGGCTCCGAGTCTCTCGGCGTGCCGAATTTATTTGGATTGGAAGCCGCAATTCCGAGAATTTTAGGCAAGTCAGTTAACCCTTCAAGCCTTGTTTCGGTATCAGGCGCTGGAAACTCCACTGGCACAGGACAGATACAGCGCAATGAGAGTGTTACTCTCTCTCTCGCTGGAGAAGTCACACAAGTGCTTTCCAACGGAAACCTTGTTGTAGCTGCAAGGCAGGAAATGCGCGTCAATGACGAACTGAGAGTTTTGTCGGTTACCGGCATTTGTAGGCCTCAGGATATCGCGAGCAGCAACACGGTTCAAGCGGATCAACTTGCCGAAGCCCGTATCTCCTACGGGGGGAAGGGCGAGATGACTGGTCAACAGTCTCCACGGATTGGGCAACAAATTCTGGATGATGTTGTTCCTTTCTAAACGCCTGGTTCCCTCGGATTTGCTAATAAACTTGTCATAAGTTAGATGAATTAGCCGTAGCGATGGCAGAGCAGCTCCATTCGCAAAATCTCGTTCTAACAATGCTCATCATTGCTCTGGATGCTGCGGAAGTTAAGATTGATATGCGGCTAATGCGAGTAGGACTCTATTGTTATGTCTGGCAGTGTGCCGGCTGACAAAAACACAGCAAATTTATACAGGCGCACAGGTGATAATTCGGCCGGCTTGCGCGCCGATGGCGTTGCGACCGGCGCGATAAGCGGCCTGACCGTTCACCCAAATCTCCTCAATTCCCTGCGCCGGACGTGTGGGCTCGTCAAAAGTCGCGGAATCAATAATTGTTGCCGGACCAAACACCATGAGATCGCCAAAGGTGTCGGGCCGGATCACGCCTCGGCCAAGGATGCCGAAGGCTGCGGCGGTGCGACCGGTCATTTTGTGACAGCCATCTTCATGCTGAACAGGCTGAGATCACGCGCGTAATGACCGAGGAGATGCGGAAAGATGCTCCAGAGGCGCGGATGCGGGAATACACCATGCGCCAAACCGTCCGATCCCACCATGCCGTTCTCACATTCCAGAATATGGCGTACAGTTTAAGCGGCGGACATCCTTTTCTGCGGGTCTGATACATCATCAGGATCGGAATATAACGCCAAAGGCCGATCTGATCGGCAATTGACACTTAAAGTTCTGCATGCCTTCTCGCGGCGCAAAGATTTCACATGGCTTCTATCGCAGCGCATTCCGGCAGGCGGTGGACGATTGAGGTTCTCCTTGGCGCCGAGATATTGGTTAATTATCTTGACGGGATCAACTTATGGGTTGCGGCAAAGCAGCTTCAGCAGGAATTCGGCTTTTCTCCCGAACCAATCGGGTACGACGCTAGGTTCAGACAAGATCGCAGCCAGAAGGCGAATACGGTAACGACCGCCACCTGAGAGGAAGTTGGCGGAGAGCTTGTCGTAGCGCGTACCGTAAAAATCATCTATATCTAGAACCCTAAATGGTATCGGTATGTGACGATGCGTCATTGTTCTAAATGCTCGCCCGCTGAGAGAACGGAGCGCCGAAAAAGGTATAGGAACCTCATAAAATGCTAACCCAGCAGCGCTTATTTTACTGCTGGGTTAGCTAACAGAAAGCTCTTGTTACTAGTTACGGGATCAAGACTTTATTGATCACCTGAATTATCCCGTTGGATTGCATCACGTTATAGGTGGAGATATTGGCAATATCACCATGATCGTCGACAACAACGATGTTCGAAGGACCATTCATTTTAAACATGAGGTCATGGCCGTTCAAGGTTTTCAGCTTAGCGGTTCCGCCATTGCTTCGGATTAGCCGCTCCAGGCGCTGCATTGTGTATGTGCCCGGAACAACATGATATTCAAGAACGGCGGCCAGTTGTTTTTTATTTGAATCTTCCATCAGCGAGTCGAGCGTTGCCTTTGGCACTGCCGCGAAGGCGGCATTGGTCGGCGCGAAAACAGTGAAAGGACCTTTGGTCTCCAATGCGTTGACCAGGTCTGCCTGCTTTACCGCAGCAACAAGAGTGGTGTTGTCTGGCGAATTCACCGCGTTCTGGACAATGTTTTCATTCCGCATCATGGGCGCGCCGCCGACTGTAGGGTTGCCCATGCCGCCGGCTATCGGCATGGTCGCGGCCATCGCGCCGCTACTAACACCGAGTCCTATCGCCAGCGCGATGCCGCTGATCATGTTCAAGCTGATACGCATGTTGTTGTCTCCACCTGATGTAATGAGCATCGAATGTGTTGCTCGTCCTCAATACGAAACAGATCGCGGGATGGATGCACCGCTTGCCTGATATTATCCGGTAAACTCATTACAAAGCAGCAATATAATATTGTTGTCGCGTTATTGGATGCACAATGCCATTCTCATTTCAATTTATAAATAGAGCTGCCACGCGTTATCTAAAGCTTTGGCGCTAACCGCATTTGTTATTTTAGCGAGACAGTGCAGCGCCAATTCGCGCGCTTATTTGTTGCGGATGACCACCATGCCCAATGCGGCGCTGATCAGGATGCCGCCGCTCACGCGTTGCCGCAGACGCTCGCGTCTTGCCAGCAGATTTTTTGCCCGTGCCGCCAGCAACACCCAGCCGCTATCCACGACAATCGCGATCATCAGAAAACTTGCCGAAAGCACAGTGAGTTGCCCGGCAATGCGATGAGTTCCGCTGATAAACTGCGGCAGGAAGGCAGCAAGGAACAGCAAGATTTTTGGATTAGTCAGTGAAACGAACAGCGCTCGGAAATATATTTGACGAGACGCCTTCGCTTGCGCCCGTATTGCCATCAAATCGTCAGGAGGCGCGCGCCACTGCCTGATCCCTAAATAAAGAAGATATCCAGCGCCGATCCAGTGCAGCCATTGCAGTGAGTGCCCAAGACTGCCAAGCAGCCCAGTCATTCCCGCCGCCATTAGGACAAGTTGCACAATCATCGCGGAACTGGTGCCGGCAACCGTCAGCAGACCATATTTCGTGCCGTATGCCATGCTGTTGGCGATGATCAGAGCGACATTCGGCCCTGGAATTAGCATCAGGATTACCACGGCGGCAATAAAAGCTAGGAATAAATGGGAACTGATCATCACCAGGAACTACCAGATTTCAAAAGTTTTTGCTTCTTTTTTAAAAAAGAAGCGCGTTGGTTTTTCGCAGCAAGCCTCCGAGCTGACATCCCATAAAATGATTGCATTGGCCGGACCAATCCGATAGTTTTACTGAAAGAAAGCACTAGAAAAGCCGCAGGCTCATCATCAAAAGGGGAAACCATGCCAATTATTTCCACGCGCCGCAGCTTGATCACATCCTTGGGCGCAGGGATGGCCGCGCTTAGCTTGCCAGGCGCTGGTCTTGCCACCGGAAGCAAGCACAAGATCGGGCTCTCCAACTCCTATATCGGCAATGAGTGGCGCATAGAGATGGAAAACCTGTTCAAGGCGGCGCTGCAGATGGAGCCGTATAAGAGTACCGTTGAAGGGACATGGTATAATTCCGGCAATAATGTCAGCCGCGAGAGCCAGCAGATGTCGGGGCTGATCTCGCAGCGCGTCGACGCAATTTTGGTTGATGCCGCCTCGCCCACTGGGCTAAACGGCGTCATTCATCAGGCTACCTCGCGCGGCATTTTGGTAATTTCCTTTGACAACGTTGTCACTGCGCCGACCGCGATCAAGGTAAATACCGATCAGGTCGCGTTCGGCAAGACGCTGGCCGAATGGGTCGCCAAGAAGATCGGCGGCAAGGGCAATGTCATCATGGTAACTGGCGTTGCCGGCACCACGGTGAACGAAGACCGCAACAAGGGCGCCGACATGGTCTGGCAACAGCATCCCGGCATCAAGGTGGTCAACCGCTTTGCCGGCGACTGGGCCTCCTCCACCGCCGAGAAGAACGCCGCGTCGATCCTACCATCCTTGCCCAAAATTGACGGCATCTGGTGCCAGGGCGGCACTGATGGCGTGCTGAAAGCCTTCATTGCCGCCAAGCGGCCGTTGCCGCCGACCGCTGGCGAAGCGGAAAACGGCTTTCGCAAATTCATGTTGCCTGGCGGCTATATGGGCCACCAGGTCGAGGGGCTTTCCATCGGGCAGCCGCCTTATCTCGTCTTGGTGGCGCTGGAACTGGCGGTACAGATTCTCGACAAAAAGCGCCAGCGCGGGGACATCACCATTCCCTTCCCCTTCGTGACGAACGCCACCGTCAAATCCGGCGAAACGGTGTTTCCCGCCATGGCGGATAGTTTCTTCACCGATTTCACCGATAGCGGGCCGAACGCCGTGGTCAAAATTTGCGTCGACGCGGTAACCAAAGGCACCCCCTGCCCTGGCAGGCTTGCCGTGCATCTGCCTAAAGCGTGACACCGCCATGCAGGCCGCGATCGCGGCGCGCGCCGTCAGCAAAGCGTTTGGCGGCGTCAAAGCGCTGACGCAAGCCTCGCTGGCGGTGCGGCCCGGCGAGGTGCATGCGCTGGTCGGCGAAAATGGCGCCGGCAAGTCGACGCTGATCAAAATCCTCGGCGGCCGGATCATGCCGGAGCACGGCGACGTCGCCTTCAGTGAGGAGATCAAGGGCAGCGTCGGCACGGTGTTCCAGGAGCTCACCTTGCTGCCTTATATGACGGTAGCCGAAAACCTGCTGCTGGGGCGAGAGACACGCGGTCGGTTCGGGCTGATCGCCAGAGGCGCCTTGCCGCGCATTGCTGGAGAGAAGCTTGCGGGATTAGGCATTTCGCATATCGATCCGCGCGCCTTGGCCGCCGATATCTCGCTGGCCGAACGGCAGATCATCGAGATCGCCCGCGTCATCCTGACAACGCCGCGCATCCTGTTGCTCGACGAACCGACCTCCGCGCTGGTCGAGCGCGAAGTGGCCTGGCTGTTCGGCCAGATCCGCGCCCTGCGCGATGCTGGCACGGCGGTGGTGTTCACCTCGCATCGCTGGAACGAGATTAGCTCGATCGCCGATCGCATCACGATTTTTCGTAATGGCAGCGATGTCGGCACCTTCACAGCCATCGACGAGACCGAGGCGATCACCCTGATGACCGGGCGGACGCTGGCGGCAATGTTCACGCGCTTGCCGCCTGAGCCTATAGCGGCGCCAATTTTCGAACTTGTGGAAGCGCAGGCCAGCACGACGGCGCCGCTCACTCTTTCGCTGCGTCCCGGAGAGATATTGGGCCTCGGCGGCCTGGCCGGGCATGGCCATCGTGAATTGTTCTTCGGAGTCTATGGCGCGCCCGCCTTCAGCCAAGGCGAGATCAGGATCGGCGGCAAGCCCCGGCGGATCCGCAAACCGGCTGACGCGATCCGCGCTGGCATCGGCATCGCCCTGGTGCCGGAAGACCGGAAATCCGAAGGCCTGTTCCTGCCTTTGTCGGTGCGCGACAATCTGACCTTGCCGATCCTGAAACGCCTGTCGCGCCTCGGCCTGATCAGCTTTGCAGCAGAGCGCCGGCAGACCGATGCGATGATCGGCCAGCTTTCTATCCGCACGCCGAACGCGGCGCAGCAAGTCAGTACGCTGTCCGGCGGCAACCAGCAAAAGGTGCTGCTGGGCCGCTGGCTGCTGACCAAGGCGCGCGTCCTGCTGCTCTACGACGTGACCAGGGGCGTCGATGTCGGCACCAAGCACGAGATTTTCGCGCTGATCAGCCGGCTGGCCGGCGAAGGCTATGCCATCCTGCTCTATTCCTCGGATGCCGAGGAGCTGGCGCATCTGTGCCATCGGGTGCTGGTGATGCGGCGCGGCGCCATTGTCGCCGAATTGCCCGCATCAGGCCTGTCGGCGGAGGCAATCGTCGCCGCGGCAATGCGGGACGCCGATGTCTGATACTGTCTTGTTCAGGCGCAGCAGGATTGCCCATACGATTGCGCAGAATATCGGGCTGATCCTGGCGATCTGCATCCTAGCGCTGGCGATTTTTGTCTATGTCGGCGTCTATGTCATCCAGCTGCACCGGCTGCCCGGCAATTTTGACGTGACATCAACGGTCAACAGCGCTCTCCCTTTGGTCTTCGCGGCGGTCGGGCAAAGCTTTGTCATACTCACCAAAGGAATCGATCTGTCGGTCGGCGGCGTGGTCGATCTGGCGAATGCGCTGGCGGCGGTCAGCATAGGCAAGAGCGTCGGCAGCATGGTGCTGTGGTCGGCAATCATCCTGCTAGTCGGCGCCGCTTGCGGCTTGTTCAACGGGCTGCTGGTCGGGCTGGGCCGGTTGCAACCCATCGTGGTGACGCTCGGCACGCTGTCGATTTTTCAAGGCCTAGCGATCCGCGTGCTGCCGCAGCCAGGCGGCGTGATTCCGCCTGGTTATACCAATGTGCTGGTCAACCCAAATCAGCCAATCGCGCTGATTTACGTGGCGATGCTGGGGCTTGCTTGGCTGGTGTACCGGCGCACCCGCCCCGGCGTTGATCTCTACGCCATTGGCAATGACGAGGCCGCCGCAAAGGCATTGGGGATCAACGTGCTACGCACCAAGATCATCGCCTATATGCTGGACGGCGTGCTGGCCGCCGCCGCCGGGCTGCTGCTGGCGGCAAACGCCACGGCGGGCGACGCGACGACCGGCGATAGCTATACGCTCACCTCCATCGTCGCCGCCGTGCTAGGCGGTATTTCGCTGTTCGGCGGGCGGGGCAGCGCTATTGGCGCGATTTGCGGCGCCTTCATTACCACGCTGATCGTTAACATCCTGTTCTTCGCCCATGTCGATCCGCTGTACCAATCGTTTTACGAAGGCCTGTTCCTGCTGATCGCGGTGGTGGCGGGCGGGCTGATCGGCGGCACCATCAGGAGACGCCGGTGAAACGGTTCTTCGCGCTTTCCCAGGATTGGCGGCGCGTCGTTTACGCAATCATCGCGGCGATCCTGCTGTTCGTGCTTGGTGAGGCGGTGCATCCGGGATTCCTGAGCCTTGGCAGCGTCGAATCCGTGCTGGTGATTTCCTCCTTTGTCGGGCTGGTGGCAGCGGGACAATGCTTTGTCATCCTGATTGGCGGAATTGATCTTTCGGTGCCCTGGGTGCTGAACGCCGCGGCAATTATGCTTGCGGTCACCTCGTTGGGGCAAGAGGCGCGCGCGCCTTGGGCAATTTTTGTGACGCTCGCGCTTGGCGCCGCGATCGGCGCGGCGAATGGCCTTGGCATTGCCTTGCTTGGCATTCCCGCCGTAGTGATGACGCTGGCGATGGACGGGATTGTTGAAGGCTTGACCCTGGGGCTGACCGGCGGCTTCACCTGCGGCCCCTGCTCCTCCTATGCGCCGCCGGTGGTGCAGTCGCTGGCGCATGGCGAGACGCTCGGCTTTCCTAATGCGCTCTGGCTATGGGTGTGCGTCATTATCCTGGTCTCCGGCACACTCAGCTTGACGCGATTTGGCCGCGCCACCTATGCGATTGGCAATAATGTTCGCGCCGCCTATCTTGCTGGGGTTGGCGTTTCCGCCACCACCATCCTGCTCTACGCGGTAAGCGGGCTGTTCTCAGCTTCGGCCGGCATTATGCTGGTCGGCTTCGGCGGCCAAGCCTCGCTCGGCATGGGCGGGCCTTATCTGTTCCAGTCGATCGCCGCCGTGGTGATCGGTGGGGTAAGCATTCTTGGCGGGCGCGGCTATTATCTCGGCGCCGCGGCGGGGGCGATCAGCCTGACCGTCCTGGTCTCGGTGCTGTTGGCGCTCAACATGCCGGATTACTTCCGCAGCATTTTATACGGCGTTGTAATTCTGGTCCTGCTGCTGCTCTATGGCCGCGAAGAAGCTAGCTAAATACCATAGCAATCGTGCCATGTGCGGGCGGTCTCGCAATTGATGCGTGCATAGGCTAAGGTAGCCGGTCACCCATTGATGAGAGACATTGTGCCGACGCCCTATTCATCCGCCGATCTCGACCGCGTTTTTGAATCCCGCGCCTTGATTAGGGGGCGCACTCTCTTGTTGTTCGGCGCGGTCGAGGTGCGTCTGGACGGCGATGTCGTCACCGGCACCATTGACGAGAAAGGCGTGCAGCGCACCGCGACGCTAATTCCCGCCCCGCTCGGCCAAAAAACAGTGTTCGACGCCCGCTGTACCT
This sequence comes from Acetobacteraceae bacterium, assembly GCA_965276795.1. Taxonomy (GTDB): domain Bacteria; phylum Pseudomonadota; class Alphaproteobacteria; order Acetobacterales; family Acetobacteraceae; genus Acidiphilium. The sequence goes on from OZ255628.1 coordinate 1,702,233, forward strand.
GCCGCCATCCTGCTTGTGTGCATCTGGCGGCAACGGCGCTGGCGGCGCTTGATCGGTTTCCGCCTTTACGGAAGGTTGCGCAGAAAAGCTTTCTCGATATGTTTTCCGGTGAACCCGGCGATGAGACGCAACGGCTAGTCTACAATCTTGCCGCTGGAGACAAAGAGTTTGCCTGTTTCGTTGCCGCGTCCTTAGTGGGCGATGCGACCGGCCGTGTCGACCCGGTGACGCCGCGACTGATATTAGCGGGCAGTTTTGACGAGGCGGCGCTGGCGGTGGCGCAACGGCTCGGCGGCGGCGATGAAACGCGGATTGGCGTGCGGGCGGATGCGGTTCCAGGGGTGCTGGAACTGCTGCTGCGGTCAAATCAGGCGCGCTGGTCGGCCACGGCCAAACGGCTGGTGCCGGGGCTTGAGCGAGTGTTCGATGCCGGCACGACGCCCCGCTTACCGGCAAAATCGGCCGTAATCACTGGCGATAATGGCACGTGGTATGTCGATGCGATGACCGGCGCCGTCGGCAAAATGCGGCTCCGCGAGGCGCCGCCGGCGCCAGCTCCCCTCGAGATCAGGCCCCGCGCGCGCCGCCCTGAACCGGCGCCAATGAATGCGCCCGAAAGCGGCAGCGTGATCGTCGACCGGGCGGTGACGCCGGTGCTGCGCCTGCAACGCCTTCCCTGCCCCGATGAGTTCGGGCGAGTGCAGATGCTGGATGCGCTGACAATTGATTTTAATTATGAGGGCGTGATTATCGGCGCCGATGACGAGCGGCAGTTTTTGCGGGTGGAAGGGCCGGCTGGACCGAGCTTCATCCGCCGCAAATTCGACGACGAGACCAAGGCGTTCGAGACGCTGCTGGAAGACGGCTTCGTGCAGATGCGCCTTACCGATACGAAAATTGCCAAGGGCCGCCGCGTGCTGGTGTTTCGTGGCCGGGAAGCCGCCTCCGCCTGGCACCGCTTTGTCGCGGTCCGCGTTCCCGCCCTGCAGGCTTTGGGCTGGCGCAGCCAGATCGACCGCGATTTCGGCCCGCGCTTGGTGGAAACTGTCGGCAATTACGATGTGCAGGTCGCCGATGCGGCGCGTGGAAAATTCTCCCTTGAATTCGGCATCGAGATCGACGGGGTGCGCGAGCCTTTGCTGCCGATCCTCAGCCGGTTGCTGGAACGCGGCGGCATCGACGCGGCGCAGATCATCGGCGATGACCTGATCACCAACCTGGATGACGGGCGGGTGGTGAAGCTGCCCGCTGAGCGCATCCGCCGGCTGCTCGCGGTGATGGGCGATCTGATCGAGGCGGCGGGCCGGGTGTCCGACGGCGTCATGGTCCTGCCGCAGGGCGAGGCCAACACCGTTCTCGAACTCGAGGATCTGCTGACCACGCGGTGGCAGAACGCCGCCGCCATCGAATCCTATGTCGAGCGCTTCCGCAACATGCCGGACATCGTGCCGGTGGCGCTGCCGGAAACCTTCATCGCCCATCTGCGGCCCTATCAGCAGCACGGCGTCGATTGGCTGCAACATCTCGGCCATTACGGGCTGGGCGGCTTCCTGGCCGACGAGATGGGCCTCGGCAAAACGGCGCAGACTATCGCCCATATCACCGTGGAGCTGGAAGCGGGGCGGCTTGACCGTCCGGCGCTGATCGTCGTGCCGACCAGCCTGATCGCCAACTGGACCGCCGAACTAGGCAAATTCGCGCCGCACCTGCGCTTCGCCGTGCTGCACGGCGTGGACCGGCATGAGCGGCGCGACCGGCTAGAGGGCACCCATGTTGTCATCACCACCTACACGGTGTTGACCCGCGATATCGAAGCCATGAAGGAATTGGCCTGGCACATGGTGGTGCTGGACGAGGCGCAGGCGATCAAAAGCCCCGACGCCAAGGCAACCCGGGCGGTTTGTCAGCTCGACACCAAACATCGGCTTTGCCTCTCCGGCACGCCCATCGAGAATAATCTTGGCGAGCTTTGGTCGCAATTTGCCTTCCTGATGCCAGGCTTGCTCGGCGACCGCCGGGGCTTCGCCAAGCGCTTCCGCACGCCCATCGAGAAGAATGGCGACGATATCCGCCGAATGCAGCTGATCCGCCGAATCAAGCCGTTCATCCTGCGCCGCACCAAAGGCGAGGTGGCGACCGAACTGCCGCCCAAGCACACCATCCTGCGGCGGATCACCTTGGCGCCGGAGCAGCGGGAGCTTTACGAGACGATCCGCGGCACGCTTTACGAAACGGTGCGCGAGCAGGTGGCGGATCGCAGCCTGGCGCAAAGCCGCATCATCGTGCTGGACGCCCTGCTGAAGCTAAGGCAGGCCTGTTGCGATCCTCGTCTGGTCAAGCTGAAGGCGGCGAAGGAGGTCGATGTCTCCAGCAAGCTCGACGATCTGCTGGAGATGCTGGGCGAGATGCTGCCCGAAGGCCGCCGCGTGCTATTGTTCTCGCAATTCACCTCGATGCTCGACCTGATCAAGCCGCGGCTCGCGCAGGCGGGAATGCCCTTCGTCGAACTGCGCGGCGATACAAGGGACCGCGCCGAGCCGGTGCGCGCCTTCCAAGCCGGCGAGGTGCCGCTATTCCTGATCAGCCTGAAGGCCGGCGGTCGCGGCTTGAATCTCACCGCCGCCGATACGGTGATCCATTACGATCCCTGGTGGAACCCGGCGGTGGAAGATCAGGCCTCCGACCGGGCGCACCGGATCGGCCAAACCAAATCGGTGTTCGTTTATAAATTGATTGCCGCCGATACGGTGGAGGAACGGATTATCGAGTTGCAACAGCGCAAGGCGGAGCTTGCCAATATCGCCTTTCATGAAGGCGAGACCGATATTGCGATTGATCCGGCAGGCATGGACATGGACGATGTCGATTTCCTGTTCGCGGCGAAACCCGAACGCAAGGCGGCGGCATAGGATGGCGGCACTAGAACAAATAACGTCAAGCGCGGCGGCGATTTTTGGCATTCGCACTGCCGAGGAGCCGCGCTACAACGAAATGGGCCGCATTGGCAGCATCGAGCTTCGCCATTACCCGGCGCGGCTGGCCGCCGAAGTCAGTGTCGCCGGCGACGCCTTGGCGGCGCGGTCGCGCGGGTTTCAAATATTGGCAGGGTTCATCTTCGGCAAAAACCGCGAACGCGCCAAAATCGCGATGACGGCGCCGGTGGCGCAACAGGATGCCGCGAAAATTTCGATGGCAGCATCGGTGGGCCAGCAGCATGATGCCGAAGGCAAGTGGCGGGTGCGGTTTTTCATGCCGGACAGCTACACGCGCGAAACCCTGCCGGAGCCGGTTGATCCGAGAGTGCAAATCGTTACGATTCCGGAATCGGTAACGGCAGTGCTACGCTTCGCCGGAAGGCCCACGTCCGATCTGGTAGCCCGGCAGGAAGCGGCGTTACTGTCAGCCCTACAACGCACGAAATGGCGCCCGATCGGCACGCCCATGGGGATGTTTTACGATCCGCCTTGGACCTTGTCCCCGCTCCGGCGAAACGAGGCGGCGGTCGAAGTGAGCCAAGCGACGCCAGAACAAGACAAGAACTCAAGATAGCTCAGACTTTAAGCGCCTTCCATCACCGCATTGCCAGCCGGTCATTATGGGGGGCGATGACGATACAGGGCTTGTGATATCTGGCCATCAGGTGGCAGGTGTAATGCGCGCTCGCGCGATCAAGTCCGGCAAGCTGAACGCGAAACATGCGCCGCCGGTGGAGAACGGTGCTGCTGATGCGCGTGACGCCAATCCTCCGAATTCGGCGGATGATCATTGCTTGACGTTTCGCCGCGACAAAGCTGCGATAGGCGCCGATTTGCGCAATCCAGTCAGTAATCCCCGCGCGCGCTATTATGAGACGTGATTTCAGCCGGCGCGCCATCGGCAAGCGAATGATTGGCGGCTTGATATAACGCTGCGCTGCCACCGGTTGCACGATCGCCTGATTTTGCGCCACAGCGTCATCAGCCGCGGCGGCCTGCGCCACCGGCACTAAAGAAGGCAGCACGCGGCGAATTGCCACCATCGGCCCAACATCCTCAGCGGCGAAACCCTGATTCAGCATCATCGCCATCGTGTGATAGCCGGCTGACCAGGATGCCGCATGAAGTTCGACGCCAATCAGCAAGTGGCCATCGCGCACCGCGGCAGTCACCACATTAAATCGGGCCAGATTAGTGAAGCCGGTTTTCATGCCAATCGCTCCCGGATAAAGCCGCAGCATGCCGTCAATATTCGGAATCGTCCTTCCCTCAAAACTAAAGCTGCGAACGCCGAAGAAATAGCGATATTCCGGGTAAGTCATCAAAATATGTCGCGTAAGCAGGGCAATGTCATAGGCATCGGTCATTTGCTCTGGATCAGGCAAGCCTGAGGGGTTGTAGAATGTGCTCCTCGTCATTCCCAATGCGCTAGCGTGCAGAGTCATCATCTGCGCAAATCGGCTGACACTCCCGCCACCAAGGAATTGGCCAAGCGCGGTAGCGGCGTCATTCGCAGAATAGGTTGTCATTCCTAAAATAGCTTGTTCAACGGTAATGTTTTGTCCGGCAATGAGGTTGAGCTTAACCGGTTGCACTGACGCAGCTTCAGCGGTGACAGGAATGGGCGTTGACAAGGTGATGTTGTGATCACGCAGCGCCTCAAAAGCCAAGTCAAGCGTCATCAGCTTGGTCAGGCTGGCAGGATAGCGCAAAGTGTATGGATCGGATTCGGAAAGAACTTTCCCATTTGTCGCGTCCATCACAAGCGTGCTGAGTCCGGTAACCGTTGGGCCGCCATAGGACGTAAGGCGACGCAAGCCATGACGACCATGTGCGTCAGCCGCATGGCTGACAAAAGCGAGCGCCAGAAGCAGCATGGCTAACCAACCCAATAGGACCCCTACAGGGTTTGTGATTACCCTCTGCCGCATCCGTAGTCTCCCAATATGAATTTGTCCTCATTTATCGGATAACTTAAATACCATGATTCTGTCCAGTAGAATTTTTCAAAATTTACATAAAACCCAATAGGTTAACAAAAGACGTTCATCTATTAACCAATTCTTATGGCGCGCAATATGACGATGCGCAGAATCGTTTAAATTTTGGGAAGCGGACGTTTTAAAATGCTTTTTCGCCCTGCACAATTCAGGCTTGACTTATGTCTGCGCATTGTGTAGCAGCCCCATGCTGCACTGCAACATAAACTTGTTGCTTGAAGCCCGATGCTCCTGAAGAGGCAAGCAATTCGTGCCGCTTGCAATCAATTGCCGGGTTGAAGCATAAGCGCGTGTTTCGCTTGTTAAAAGTTGCGGCAGCCTAAGCTGGCTGAAATTACTTTTAAAGGAGTTGGCTCAAAATGAGCGTAAAAATGAAAGCATTGGATACCACTTCGGTCGCTTCCTTGCAGGAAGCCGAAGACAGTGCCGCCAAAGCCACTGATACGGCTATGGTGGCAATGACGGAGGCGACTGAAAAGGCCGCTCAGGGTTTTGCGCAGATGCAAGAGAGCACCCCGGCCAACTCGACCGGCACTGTAAAAGAAGGATTAGTCAAAGCAATGAAAACTTCTGAAGACATGATGTCATTCGGCCAGGGAAATTTGGAGGCGGCAATGAAGGCTGCGCAAATTTTCGCCGCCGGACTACAGGACATTTCAAAACAGGTTGCGGCTAGCACACAAGCCTCCATTGAAGAGTCAGTGGCCACGATGAAGGCTATCGCCGGCGTGAAGTCGATCAAGGAAGTCATCGATTTACAATCGAGCTTCACTCGTACGATGATGGAGAAGGCGATCGCTGAAAGCGGCAAGCTGACCGATGCATCATTGAAGCTGACCGAACAGGCAATTGCGCCCCTGACAGCGCGAGTGTCTCTAGCCGTGGATAAATTTGGCCAAGCGGCCTGACATGGAATGAACCAACTCAAAGGAGTTGGTTCAAGCCTCTCCGCTGATTTTCTGCGGCTCTATAGCGCTGCGCCTTGCCATCCCGGTAAGCGGCGGCCGGCGCGGGCGCATGAATTTGCGTTCCACGGAACCATGAAGCGCCGCCGCAACCGCGATCGGACAAGTCACCGCAAGCAGGCCCCAAATACTGGCGAAAGCCTGGCGATCCGGGCCAGTGAGAGAAGCGACAATGATCGCTAAAACTCTTTGGATGGGTTCATTCACCAGATAGAGCGGATATGAAATCGCGCCAAACCAGAGCGTAATGGGATGCGCAAGCAATCTTGCCAATGGACGCAGGACAGGAAAATCTGGCCGCAACTGCAGCAAGACGCACAACATCCAGGCGAATGGCGTCAAAGCTCTGAAAATATTCTCTGACAGCGCGCCAAGCAGCATGGCGATGAACGCTGTCCAAACGAAGAGCCTGATGCCGTCGCCGTCTCTCAGCAGAGGCACGGACGCAATGCCTAGCGAGAAATAGATACTTTCATTGAACAAAAAGGCCCGGCTGAACTGCCAGGCTTCGGGCGCCACCTGCCGATAGGCCCAACCAATTAAGCCGAGCATGATAAAGATCACGGCAAGGCGCGTCAGATTTTGTCTGCTAGTCCCCAAATATCGTGTTAGAAGGGCGATGAGCAGGTAGAACTGCGCCTCACAGGAAAGACTCCAGGCCGGACCCAATAGTGAAAATGCTGTATAGGGCAATATATTGCGTGGGATTAACCCTTGCGATAGCGTCAGGTGCGCCAGCAGATGCGCCCATAAGGGCCGTGGCAGGCTGGCCTCCCAGATTTGATGCGCCGCATCTCCTGGCGTCAGCCAAGGCATTTGCGCGAACGGCGCTCCGAGATTGACGATGATCATCGCGCCACCAAGCACGATGAAGTAGACCGGTAGAATTCGCCATGCGCGCGCGTTCAGGAACGCAAGCGTGCGCCCTTTAAAACGCGCTAGTGATTGTACGATCACCAATCCACTTAATGCAAAGAACAAGTTTACCGCGGCAAAACCATGCGAAACCAGCGCGTCCAACGCTGGTCGAAGTCTCGCAGGACAGGGCATCATCGGCGCCGCATGACCAAGCATAACATAAAGCGCCAGCACGCCACGAAGCCCGTCGAGTTGAAGCATCCTCGGCAACGAAGCCGGTTGCGAATCGATCATTGGGCGATCAAGAGGCAGGGGCATTTTCGGCGATATACCACAACCAGAAATTAACTAAATGATTTATTCTACTTTAGGTTAATTTACCTGGCGTCTTGAGTCTTTATGGCGCGCGACGCAGGATGCCGAAAATCAAAGGAGGATCGTCATGCGCGCGTGGGCCGTCACCCAGCCTGGAAAAACGCTTCAAGAAATTGATCGGCCGACACCGGAACCTACCGGCACCGAGGTGTTGCTGGAGGTAACCCATTGCGGGGTTTGTCATTCGGACCTGCATTTATGGGAAGGCTATTACGATCTGGGCAGCGCTGGAAAATATGACATGGTGGCTCGCGGCATTCCCATGCCCATGGTGCTCGGCCATGAAATTGTCGGCCGTGTCGTTAGATGCGGGCCTCAGGCGCAAGGGGTAACAGCAGGCGATCTTCGCATCGTGTACCCTTGGGTCGGCTGCGGCGTATGCGCTCGCTGCAGGGCTGAAGAGGATAATCTTTGCGCGCAGCCACGTTCAATCGGAATTTTTCAACCTGGTGGATTCGGCAGCCATGTCATGGCCCCTCATCCACGTCATCTTGTCGATCCGGGCCTGCTGAACCCGGCGCTCGCCGCTACCTATGCCTGTTCAGGCATCACGGTTTTCGCGGCGATCAAAAAGCTGATGCCTTTGCCGCCGGACACTCCCATCGTGCTGATCGGCGCCGGCGGCCTCGGACTTTCGGCTATTGGAGTGTTACGCGCTCTCGGTCATCGCAATATCGTGTCGGTTGACACCAGCGCGGAAAAGCGCGCCGCCGCGGAAGCCGCAGGCGCCACCGCAACGGTCGATGGCAACGCGGAAAAACTCAGCCGCGCCATCAGTCAGGCCTGCGGCGCGCTGCCGGTTGCGATTCTTGATTTGGTCAATGGCTCCGGCACCGCGCGCGCCGCTTATGACGCGCTGGCCAAAGGCGGAAAACTCGTGATGGTCGGGCTGTTCGGCGGCGAGTTGACGATCCCCCTGCCCTTCATGCCGATCCGCGCTATTGCCCTGCAAGGCAGCTTTGTCGGCACGCCGAATGATTTGCGCGAACTTGTGGCGCTGGCGCAATCAGGCGCGTTGCCAAAGCTGCCGGTGGAAACCTTGCCACAGCGCGAGGCGGATGCTGCGCTGCAACGATTAAAACAAGGGCATGTCACGGGACGGCTGGTGCTTGTCGCCGACGCGGCTTGATCACAAAATTCGAATATTTGATCGCCTTGGCGCGCGAACGGAATTTTGGCCGCGCCGCCGAGGCCTGCGGCGTCTCCCAACCGACGTTGTCGGCTGGCATACGCGCTCTTGAGGAAATGCTTGGCATGCCGCTGGTCGAGCGCTCATCGCGATTCCAGGGCTTCACCCCTGAAGGCGAACGAGTGCTCGACTGGGCGCGGCGCATTGTGGGCGATGTGCGAACCATGCGGGCGGATGTCCGCGCCCTCAAGCGCGGACTAACCGGACTGCTCCGCATCGCGGCGATTCCTACCGCTCTGGCGACGATCACCGAGTTGACCACGCCGTATCGCGCGCGCCATCCCGATGTTCGCTTTTCAATCCAATCCTGCACCTCGAACGAGGTGCTGCGTAGATTGGAGAATTTTGAGGTGGATGCCGGCGTCACCTATCTTGACAACGAACCCATTGGCCGAACCCGGGTTATTCCCTTCTATCAAGAGCGTTACCGATTGCTGACCGCTGCCGATGCGCCGCTTGGGCATCGCGAAAAGGTGACATGGGCGGAAGTCGGCAAGATTCCGCTTTGCCTGCTGACGCCAGATATGCAGAACCGCCGCATTATCGACCGGCTGCTCAGCCTTTCCGGCGTCGAGCCTAACCCGACGCTGGAGAGCAACTCGATCGTGGTGCTGGTTAGTCATGTCCAGACTGGGCGCTGGGCATGTGTTCTGCCAGAAAAGCTGGCGCAAATCTTTGGCTTGACAGAAAAACTCCGAACAATCCCGATCATCGCGCCTGAACAGGTTCACCTTGTTGGTCTTGTCCTGCCGGATCGCGATCCATTATCGCCCTTGGTTGCGGCGCTGGTGCACGAGGCGGAGCGGCTAAAGCCGGGCATATAGAAGCTTAATAGAAAACTTCTATTGTATTATGTATATTCTTGCTTGTTTTATCGTGAGAACTGGTGCATTTATGGGATGAGGAACGTCAGTAATGATGGCATTTGGAATAATCGTATGAAATTATCGGCAATTCAGATTGATACAAAAACATCGCCTGCTTCGTTTTTTGACGAGGCGGAAGCGCGGCGGATTATTGAATCCTTAATGGGACTTGAGGGTCCGATGATGCCTATTCTGCATGCGCTGCAGGAGGCGTTTGGCCATGTTCCGCATGATGCTGAGCCGTTGATTGCCTCTATCCTTAATTTAAGCCGGGCGGATGTGCATGGCGTGGTGAGCTTTTATCATGACTTCCGCCGCGCGCCTGCTGGCCGCCATGTGTTGAAACTTTGTCGCGCTGAAGCTTGCCAATCAATGGGCGGCGAGGAGAATTCCAGGGCCTTGCTCCATCGCCTTGGTCTTGATTGGGGCGAAACCACGGCGGATGGACGCATTACCATTGAAGCGATCTATTGCCTTGGCCTTTGCGCCAATGCGCCGAACGCGTTGCTGGATGGCGAACCCTTTGGGCGCCTGACAGCACAAGATTTAAACAATTTGGTCGCGGACGCCGCATGATGAAAATTTTCATTCCCCATGACGCCGCCGCGATCGCAGTGGGCGCTAATCGTGTTGCCGATGCCATTCTGGCTGAGGCTAGGGCGCGCAATATCGACTTGAGCATTATCCGCAACGGCTCGCGCGGCATGTTTTGGCTTGAACCTTTGGTGGAAGTGACGACGGCGCAGGGTCGCGTCGGATATGGACCGATCAAACCCGCTGATGTGAAATCGCTGTTTGACGCCGGCTTTCTAGACGGCAAGCCGCATGCGTCCTCTGTTGGGCTTGTAGAGGAAATTCCGTTCTTTAAACGGCAAACCCGCCTCACCTTCGCGCGCGCTGGCCTTGCCGATCCGCTTTCGCTTGATGATTATCGGGCCTTGGGCGGATATCGCGGGCTGGAAAACGCGCTCGCCATGGGTCCAGCCAAAATCGTCGAGGCTGTAAAGACATCCGGCTTGCGCGGCCGCGGCGGCGCCGGATTTCCTACTGGCATCAAGTGGGAAACCGTGGCACGCGCGCCGGCCTCGCAAAAATATATCGTTTGCAATGCAGATGAAGGCGATAGCGGCACCTTTGCTGACCGGATGATCATGGAGGGCGACCCCTTCACCCTGATCGAGGGAATGACCATTGCCGGCATCGCGGTTGGCGCCACCAAGGGCTATATCTACGCCCGTTCCGAATATCCCCATGCGATCCGGGCGATGAACGCCGCTATCTTGATCGCTCATCGCGCGGGACTGCTCGGCGACAAGGTCGGCGATAGCGAATTTACCTTTAATCTTGAGGTTCGCGTTGGCGCTGGCGCCTATGTTTGTGGCGAAGAAACCTCGTTGCTCGACAGTCTGGAAGGCAAGCGAGGCCAAGTGCGCGCCAAGCCGCCATTACCGGCAATTCAAGGATTGTTTGGCCAGCCAACTGTCATTAACAATACGATAAGCCTGGCTTCCGTGCCGTTTATTCTGACAGAAGGCGGTCAAGCCTATGCGGATTTCGGCTATGGACGCTCGCGCGGCACGATGCCCATACAGTTGGCCGGCAACATCAAGCACGGCGGCTTGTTTGAATGCGCCTTCGGCATCACCTTAGGCGAGTTGATGAACGATGTTGGCGGCGGCACGGCGACAGGCCGGCCAATGCGGGCGGTTCAGGCTGGCGGCCCGTTAGGCGCTTATTTGCACCCATCGCAGTTTGATTTGCCTTATGATTACGAAGCTTTTGCCGCCAAGGATACGCTTATTGGCCATGGCGGCCTGGTGGCGTTCGATGATACCGTAGACATGGCGCGCATGGCGCGGTTCGCGATGGAATTCTGCGCCACCGAATCCTGCGGCAAATGCACGCCTTGCCGGATCGGCTCGGTGCGCGGCATTGAAGTGTTCGACCAAATCATCGCCGGCGCCAATGTTGCGGCCAACCTCGCGCTCATCGAAGATTTGTGCGAAACAATGAAATTCGGCTCGCTCTGTGCTTTGGGTGGCTTCACCCCATATCCAGTCTTGAGCGCGATGAAATATTTCCCCGAGGATTTTGCCGCTGAGCGGTTTCGCCGCGCGGCTGAATGAGGAGTAAACCATGGGCCTGATCCGTGAAATCGATTATGGGACGAAAGCGATCTCATCCGAAAACATGGTCACGCTGACCATTGACGGCCAATCCGTGACGGTGGCGGAAGGCACCTCGATCATGCGGGCAGCCATGGAGGTTGGCACACAAATTCCCAAACTCTGCGCATCCGACATGTTGGATAGTTTCGGCTCTTGCCGAGTCTGCTTGGTGGAGATTGAGGGTCGTAACGGCACGCCTGCTTCCTGCACCACCCCGGTGGGTAAGGATATGGTGGTTCATACGCAGAGCGACCGGCTGGCCAGGTTGCGCCGTGGGGTTATGGAACTTTACGCCTCCGATCATCCGCGCGATTGGTTTTCCGATCCAAAGCAGAACGAGAACGAATTGTTCCGCACCGCCGGCGCTGTCGGCCTGCACGAAATTCGTTATCCGCATGAGGTGACGACGCATCTCGCTCAGCCAAAGGATGAGAGCAACCCCTATTTCACCTACGATCCTTCCCGTTGCATCGTCTGCTCGCGTTGCGTGCGAGCCTGCGCCGAGGTTCAAGGCACCTATGCGCTAACCATTGAGGGCCGCGGCTTTGACTCGCGCATGGTGCCGAGCCAAGGGGAAAACTTCCTCGAGTCCGAATGCGTCTCCTGCGGCGCTTGTGTGCAAGCCTGCCCGACCTCCGCCTTGGTCGAGAAATCGGTGATTGCTCAAGGAACGCCGGAGCATTCTGTCGTCACCACCTGCGCCTATTGCGGCGTCGGCTGTTCCTTCAAGGCGGAGATGCGCGGTGAGGAAGTCGTTCGCATGACCCCTTTCAAGGACGGCAAGGCAAATCACGGCCATTCCTGCGTCAAGGGCCGGTTCGCCTGGGGTTACACCACGCATAGAGACCGTATGCTCAAACCGATGGTGCGCGAGAAAATTACCGATCCCTGGCGCGAAGTGTCTTGGGAGGAGGCGATCAATCACACCGCTTCCGAGTTTAAGCGCATCCAGGCCAAATATGGCACGACTTCAATCGGCGCCATCACGTCGTCGCGCTGCACTAATGAAGATGTCTATGTCATTCAGAAACTGGTCCGCGCGGCCTTCGGCAACAACAACACGGATACCTGCGCAAGGGTGTGTCATTCGCCGACTGGTTATGGCCTTAGCCAGACCTTAGGCACTTCGGCGGGCACCCAGGATTTCGATTCAGTCGATTACACGGATGTCGTGTTGATCGTCGGCGCCAATCCCACCGACGCGCATCCGGTTTTCGCGTCCCGCATGAAGCGCCGGCTAAACAAAGGCGCCAAGCTGATCATCATCGATCCTCGTCGGATCGATTTGGTGCGCAGCGCCCATGTTGAAGCGGATTATCATCTGCCCACGCGTCCTGGCACCAATGCGGCAATCCTTGATGCGCTGGCGCATGTCATCGTCACTGAAGGCTTGGTCAACGAGGAATTCGTCAGCGCGCGGTGCGATGCTGAATCGTTTGAGCAGTGGCGCAAATTTGCCGCTGAGCCGCGCAATAGCCCAGAGGCTGTTGAACCCATTACAGGCGTGCCTGCTGATTTGGTGCGTAGCGCGGCACGGCTTTATGCCACCGGCGGCAATGCGGCGATTTATTACGGACTTGGCGTTACCGAACACAGTCAAGGCACCACTGCGGTGATGGCCATCGCCAATCTTGCTATGGCGACTGGCAATCTTGGCCGCCCTGGTGTCGGCGTCAACCCGCTGCGCGGCCAGAACAATGTGCAGGGCAGTTGCGATATGGGCAGCTTTCCGCATGAATATACGGGATATCGGCATGTCTCGGATGCCGCCGTGCGGCAGAGCTTCGAGGAGGCTTGGGGCGTCACGCTTGATGCCGAGCCAGGGCTGCGCATTCCCAACATGATCGACATGGCCATTGAGGGCTCGTTCAAGGGCATCTACGTGCAGGGCGAGGATATCGTGCAATCCGATCCTGACATGAAGCACATGACCGCCGGTCTATCAGCGATGGAGTGCGTGGTGGTGCAGGATTTGTTCCTGAACGAAACGGCGCAGTTCGCCCATGTTTTCCTGCCGGGATCGACATTCCTGGAAAAGAGCGGCACCTTTACCAATGCCGAGCGGCGCATGCAGCTGGTCCAGAAAGTCATGGCGCCTAAAAATGGTTACGAAGATTGGGAAGTGACCCAGCTCATCTCCAATGCCATGGGCTATCCGATGCATTATACCCATGCTTCGGAAATTCTTGACGAGATCGCAGCGCTTACGCCAACCTTCTCTGGCGTGAGCTTCAAGAAGCTCAAGGAAGTCGGGTCGGTGCAATGGCCCTGCAATGAACAGGCGCCGGAAGGCACCCCAATCATGCATATCGACAATTTCGTGCGTGGCAAAGGCATGTTCATTGTCACTGAGTACGTGCCGACAGATGAAAAAATCGGCCCGCGCTTTCCGTTGCTGCTCACGACAGGACGCATTCTCAGCCAGTATAATGTCGGCGCGCAGACAAGGCGCACCGAAAACAGCACCTGGCATGAGGCTGATGTGCTGGAGATTCATCCGCATGATGCCGAGGAGCGCGGCGTGGTGGATGGCGCCTGGGTTAAGCTCGAAAGCCGGTCGGGCGCTACATCATTGCGCGCCAAATTGACCGATAGGGTCGCCCCGGGGGTTGTTTACACGACCTTTCACCACCCGATGACGATGGCAAACGTCGTTACCTCTGATTATTCCGACTGGGCGACGAATTGTCCAGAATACAAGGTTACAGCAGTGCGGGTTTCACCTTCAAATGGTCCAACCGAGGAACAGGTGGAATATGACGCGCTTGGCCGCGCTACCAGGGTGGTCGAAGTCCTGCCTGTCGCCGCAGAGTAATGTAGGCGAATGATGCAAGCGCTGGAAGCTCTCAACCGCGTCGGCGCCATAGCGTACCGACGCGCCGGATCGCGCGCAATCGAGCGCGCCATTCCGGAAGAGGTTCCGGTAGCGCTCACTTATGATCACGCGACTTATGCGGTGATGATGGCAAGCCCTGTCGATCTCGAGGATTTTGCCGCCGGCTTCACCCTTTCGGAAGGAATTGTGGACCATGTCGCTGATGTCACCTCCATCGAGGTTGTGCGCGTAGAACAAGGCATTGAATGCCGGATGACCCTGGCCAACGCGGCACAGGAGCGCGTTGCGGCACGGCGGCGGCGCATTGCCGGTCCTGTCGGTTGCGGGTTATGCGGCATCGAAAGCCTTAGCGAGGCGGCGCGGCCAATTCCAAGGATCAGTTCGGAGTTAAGCGTCACTCCAGCGAAAATCATGCAGGCAATGCGCGAGATGCCGCGGCTGCAAGTATTGAATCGAGAAACCCATGGCGTCCATGCTGCGGCGTTCTTCGATCCGTCTCATGACACGTTGATTTTGCGTGAGGATGTCGGCCGCCACAACGCGCTCGATAAACTGATCGGCGCGCTTGCGCATGCGGGCATTGCCGGGGGCAAGGGAATTGTTTTGCTGACCAGCCGCGTTTCCATTGAGCTTATTCAAAAAACCGCCATGCTGGGCGCGCCGGTTCTTGTCGCAGTCTCCACGCCGACTGTCTATGCGCTAAGAGCCGCGGAGGCGGCAGGGATCACTTTGGCCGCCATTGCGCGTGATGATGGCTTTGAAATCTTCACGCATCAGGAACGTATTCCATTCAGGATCAATAGTTATGTCGCATGATAATTTTGATAAACGGCTGGTCTATATGGCAAATCAGATTGGCAAATTTTTCACCGGACAATCCCCTGCCACGGCCGCGGAAGGAATAGAGGATCATCTTCTAAAATTCTGGGAGCCGAGGATGCGCGCGCGCATCGTTGCTTATCTTGATAAAGGCGATGGCGAACTTGATGAGCATCCCCGACAAGCGGTGATCAACCTGCGAGACAAAACGAGCCCGCAGGATGCCGGAAATGTTTTGGCAAATCCGGCGCTTTCGGGCGCAAAACTGGCGACAGGCGAAGATCGGAATAAGGGTTCCACCGAAGCTGAACCAATGATCCCTTCCTCTGTGCTGCGTTGAATAGAAGCTTATCAGCGTCATGCCTCCAAAAACCTGCTGATAAACGCGGTGCTTGGTTGGAACTAGCTTATGCCGCTATGGTAAGCGCCAACGCTTAACGGCACATCATGCCGGCCGCCGCTCGAACAGCCTTTGTTAAATTTCTTGTGCTTAAGGTAGTGTGTTAAATTATCCTAAGCCATCTTGAAATTTGCTCGACAATATGCTGGTTTCTGGTATACAGTAGACTCAGTAAGACCGTCGCAAAGATTAAAACTAGCGAAAGCGCTGGTTCCAGTCGTAAACGAATGATTCTGTGTATGGAGGAATGATCTCCATATAACTTAGCAACATTACAAAAGCGTTCTAAGGAGGAAATAAAATAATGTCAGGAATTGGATCTTACGGCAATCCGTCAGGCGCTAGTCCTACTGGACCTGCTGCATCCCAAGTTTCAAGCGCACGATGGCGTCACCTGATTCTAGGTGTCATCTGCATGATTATGATTGCCAATCTGCAGTATGGCTGGACCTTGTTCGTCCTGCCTTTGCATAAGGCGCATGGCTGGACCATCGCCGCAATTCAATTCTCGTTTGCCTTATTCATTGGATTGGAAACCTGGGTTACGCCGCTCGATGGTTGGATTGCTGACTCATTAGGGCCTGATTGGGGGCCGCGCGTCGTGATGGGAAGCGGCGGCATTTTGGTTGCGCTCGGCTGGATCATCGATGCTTATGCCGGAACATTGACAATGCTCTATGTAGGCGGCGCGATTTCCGGGTTGGGCGCCGGCGCGGTGTACACCACAGCGGTCGGCAATGCGGTAAAATGGTTTAAGGACCGGCGCGGGTTGGCCGTTGGCTTGACCGCGGCGGGCTATGGCGCTGGCACGGCGCTCACCATCATTCCAATCCGGATGGTGCTGCAATCGAGCGGTTACAGCACTACGTTTTTCTGGTTTGGCCTGATCCAGGGCGGGATCATCCTGGTTATTTCGCAATTCATCCGCGCTCCCCATGCAGGCGAGGCCCCAGCGGTAAGTCAGGTAAAAGTACACCAAGCGACCCGTAGTCATACAACGCCAGAAATGCTGCGCGAGCCAGTATTCTGGGTTCTGTACCTGCTGTTCCTGATGATGGCGGCGGGTGGTTTAATGGCGGCAGCGAATACGGCGGCGATCGCGAAATCCTATGGCGTTGCGAATGTCACAGTGATCGGCACGGCCACGGCATTGTCTATCGGGTTGATCTTCGCCAATATTATGAATGGCACCGCCCGGCCCTTCTTCGGTTGGGTTTCCGATAATATTGGCCACTCGAATACTATGGCGATCGCTTTCGCCCTCGGCGCCGTCGGCTACTTCATGATGACTGTGGTGGGCCATAATCCTTGGGGTTTCATGCTTTTTCTAGGCGTGATCTTCCTTTGCTGGGGCGAAATTTTCAGTCTGTTTCCGGCGATGTGCACCGACCTATTCGGCCCGAAATACGCGACCACAAACCTCTCCACGCTTTATACATCGAAAGGAGCCGCCGGCTTTTTGGTTCCTCTTGCAAGCTTGGTGGTGGCGCGTACGCATAACTGGAGCAGCCTGCTATGGCTGACGACAGGGATTAACATCGTCGCGGTAATACTCGTAGTGCTGGTGCTGCGGCCAGCCGAAGCGCGTTACCATGCGGGCGAAGAAGCTTTAGTGAACGTCCCGCCGCGCGCCGCTGAGTAAACTGTGATGCAAGGCTGGCTTTGGGGCGCTGTAAGCCCAAAGCCAGCCTTCTACCGATCGAAAGCTCACCTAATCATACGAAGTTGTTTGACTCTATGTCTGGTATACAATATAATTTCTTTGTCCATGAAAGCTGCCGATACTCGTTGGAATTGGGGGAAACATGACCGTTGAAGCTCTGCTGCGCCAGCGTGAAAGACGGTTTTTTACGGTGCCAGTGAATAAGACCTTAGAAGCTACTGCAATGCTCATGCGGACTCAGAACATCAATGCTGTCGTTATCACTGATTTTTGCGCGACTGAGGGTGAAGCCGTATTGGGAGTGGTAACGCGGCAAGATGTCGCCGCAGCCTTGGACCAACAGGGCCAAGCTTCTATATCGAGACCGATCTCCAAATTGAGGACCAATAATTTAGTTTATTGCCATTTAAAGGAGCCCTTGCCGGATTTGATCGGCATGATGCAAAAGCGCTCCGCTGATTATGCTGTAGTTATGGATCATCATTCCGTAGTTGGTTTGATTGAAGCCTCAGAGATTTTTTCATCAGGAAATCGCGAATTTGATTTATCTTACAATTCCGGAGCCCTTCAATGAAGGATCCGCTCAACAAATCTGAAGAAGTAATTGAAAATCCGTTTGAATCGAAAATATTGCGTCAAAATACGACGTTGTTCAAATCTGACAAGTTAGCTTCGCCAACTGTCAGAAACGCCGAAGATTTAATTACAAACAATTTATCAGAACCTCAAAATAATGAAAATTCTGTCTTATTGCGGTTGTATTCTTTAACTGATACGCAAGAATCCATCAACGGACCACCAATTTCGGTGGATTCCATATTTTCTGGAAGAACAATGATGGATGGTGTTCATCAATTGCCACAGCTTAAAGTGGAACCAATTGAAGCCACTGTTGGGCTTCGTCGGATGGCGAGCAACGCAATTAAGCGGGCGATTACTGAAATGGACATTTATGGCCATCCAGGAGAAATTCGCCTTGATGAACGACAACTTTCACGTGACCTAGAAGTCAGCCGAACGCCGATCCGCGAGGCGCTGAGCTTGCTGGAGCAAGAAGGCTTTGTTCGATCCGTTCCAAGGCGCGGCATTTACATCGTGCGCAAAAACAAACGTGAAATCATCGAAATGATCACGGTATGGGCAGCAATTGAAAGCATGGCCGCCCGTCTCGCATGTGAGCGCGCAAGCGACGCGGAGATTGCAAAGCTTCGCGAAATCGCGGAGTTCAAGAAAAACCCGAGCGCGTTTGTCGACGAATATTCGCAATCGAACATGATTTTTCATAAGACGATCATTCAGCTAAGCGGATGCGCTTTGATGTCAGAAATGATCGAGAACCTGTTCATCCATATGCGCGCCATTCGGTCGGCCACAATGAAACAAGGGGATCGTCCCCAACGATCGCTGATCGACCACATGAATATTTTGGCGGCTATTGAAAACCGGGATGCGGACCTAGCAGCAAAACGGGTTCGCGAACACACTTTGGGCCTTGCCATGCATATCGAGAAACATGGAGACTTTCTCGACCTATTTCAAAGCGCTGGCAACGGCAAACGCACAAGCTATGGTTAACATCGAGTTTTGTTTATCTAACGAAGGCGAGATCATGCCTCTAATGCGGCGTTAAAGCGACCTGACTGACAATGACCACCGCCATCGAACGGGGCAATGATCTTAATAGGCTTGAGTTAGACTAGATTGGCAAAGGAAACCACCATGTCCACGCAAACCAGTAACATTACGCCTTTACCTACCGGCAGAAAGGCGGACTCAACCGCTGATGATACGCTTGTTCAGAAAAGCCGTGATCCTAACATTGTTTCAGGCGGCCATCTGGTTGCGCGTGCGCTGAAAAATGAAGGCGTCGACACAATCTTTACACTATGTGGCGGCCATATCATCGATATCTATGATGGCTGCGTTGATGAAGGCATTCGCATTATCGATGTGCGTCATGAACAGGTAGCGGCCCACGCCGCAGATGGCTATGCGCGCCAGACCGGCAAGCTCGGTTGCGTGGTCACCACCGCGGGTCCTGGCTGCACCAATGCGGTGACTGGCGTCGCCACCGCCTTCCGGTCGGAAACCCCGATGCTGCATATCGGCGGCCAGGGATCACTCAGCCAGCATATGATGGGTTCGCTGCAGGATCTGCCGCATGTCGATATGATGCGCCCCATCACCAAATTCTCCGCCGGCATCCGCTCCACGGAGCGCGTTGCGGACATGATCGCGATGGCTGCCCGTGAAGCTTTCGCCGGCGCGCCAGGACCTGCCTATCTCGAAATCCCGCGCGACGTGCTCGATCGCGAGGTCGAACTTGCCCGCGCGGTGATCCCGGAGCCGGGCCATTATCGCGCCTCCACCAAATCCCTCGGCGACCCGCGCGACATCGAGACCCTCGCCGACATGATCGTGGCATCGGAACGTCCAGTCATCCTGCTCGGCAGCCAAGTCTGGACCTGTCGCGGCAATGAGGCGGCCATTGAACTTGTCCGCGCGCTCGATATCCCGGCCTATTTCAACGGCTCGGCGCGCGGTCTGCTGCCGCCCGGCGACGAGCACCATTTCGACCGCACCCGCCGCGAAGGCTTCGACAAGGCCGACCTGATCCTCATTGTCGGCACGCCATTCGATTTTCGCATGGGCTATGGCAAACGGCTCAGCCGCAACGCCAAGATCGTGCAGATCGACATGGATTACCGCACCGTCGGCAAGAACCGTGACATTGCGCTCGGCCTCGTAGGCGATCACGGCACGATCCTGAGCGCCGTGCGCGAAGCGGCTTCAGGCCGGATCGATCGCGGCGCCAAGCAGAAGCGCCGCGAGTGGATGAACCAACTGCGCAAGATGGAAGAAGCCGCTCTGCAAAAGCTGATGCCGCTGTTCAAGTCAGAGCAATCGCCGATCCATCCTTACCGCGTTGCCTGGGAAATCAACGAATTCTTGGGCGAGGACACCATCTATATCGGCGATGGCGGCGACGTGGTCACCATCTCGGCGCAAGCGGTGCGTCCGCGCAATCCTGGCCAGTGGATGGATCCCGGCGCGCTCGGCAGCCTTGGCGTCGGCACCGGCTTCGCGCTCGCGGCAAAGCTCGCCAATCCGAACAAGGAAGTGCTCTGCTATTACGGCGATGGTTCGTTCGGCATGACCGGGTTCGACATGGAGACCGCCAACCGGTTCAACGCGCCCTATCTCGCGGTGATCGGCAATAACTCCGCGATGAACCAGATCCGCTATGGCCAACTCGCGAAGTATGGCGAACAGCGCGGCAATGTCGGCAATCTGCTGGGCGACGTTCCGTTCGGCAAATTTGCCGAGATGCTCGGTGGACATGGCGAGGAAGTGCACGAAGCCTCTGAAATTGCGCCCGCCCTGCAACGCGCGCGCGAAGCGATCAAGCGTGATGGCCGCTCGGCCGTCGTCAATATCTGGGTCGATCCGCGCGAGTATGCGCCGGGCACCAAAGCCCAGACCATGTACAAATAAACAACAAGTGCCAGCGGTGGCGCAAATGCGCCGCCGCCTGGATTGCACAATGGATATTCGGAGGAAATGATGACAAAAGCTCTTGATGGCGTAAGAATTCTGGACTTTACCCATGTGCAGTCCGGCCCCACTTGCACCCAGCTTCTGGCCTGGTTCGGCGCCGACGTGATCAAGATCGAGCGGCCTGGCGAGGGTGACATTACGCGCGGTCAGCTGCGCGACGTGCCGAATGCCGACAGCCTCTATTTTACGATGCTTAACAGCAACAAGCGATCGCTTACGCTCGACACTAAAAACCGCAAGGGCCGCGATATCCTCGAAGAACTTGTGAAAATTTGTGATGTGATGGTGGAGAATTTCGCTCCGGGCGTGCTCGATCGCATGGGGTTAAGCTGGGCGCGCATCCAAGAACTAAATCCCAAAATCATCCTGGCTTCGGTAAAAGGTTTCGGCCCCGGTCCGTATGAAGACTACAAAGTTTACGAAAACATCGCGCAATGCGCCGGCGGCTCCGCTTCCACCACCGGCTTTGATGATGGCCCGCCGCTGGTTACCGGTGCGCAGATCGGCGATAGCGGCACCGGATTGCACCTCGCCCTCGGCATCGTCACAGCTTTGTATCAGCGCAACACGACCGGGCGCGGCCAAAAAGTGCTCGCCGCGATGCAGGACGGCGTGCTCAATCTTTGCCGGGTTAAGCTGCGCGATCAGCAGCGCCTCGCGCACGGCGTGCTGAAGGAATATCCGCAATTTCCCGATGGCGAGTTCGGCGAAGCGGTGCCGCGCGCCGGCAATGCCTCGGGTGGTGGCCAGCCGGGATGGATCATCAAATGCAAGGGCTGGGAGACCGACCCCAACGCCTATATCTATTTCATCACCCAGGCGCCCGTTTGGAAAGGCATTTGCGAGGTCATCGGCAAGCCGGAATGGCTAACCGATCCTGATTACGCAACACCCGCCGCCCGGCTGCCGCGCCTCAAATATATTTTTTCGGTTATCGAGGAATGGACGATGACCAAGGAAAAGTTCGAGGCGATGGAAATCCTCAACAAATACGACATCCCGTGCGGTCCGATCCTGTCGATGAAGGAAATCTCGGAGGATCAATCGCTGCGCGACACCGGAACCATTGTCGAGGTCGATCATCCGGTTCGCGGCAAATACCTCACCGTCGGCAACCCGATCAAGCTGTCGGATAGCCCTTCCGATGTTAGTCGCTCGCCGCTGCTGGGCGAGCATAATGACGATATTTTACGCAATGTTTTAAGGTTCAATGATCGGCAGGTGCTGGAGGCGCATGATTCCGGCGCTCTCGGCGCGTCTTCCGCGATTGCCGCAAAATAAGTTTGCCGCAGACCGGAACGGCTAGGTTCATGAAACCGTTCCGGCGGTCGCTTTAAATCAACATGAACCAAAATGGTCTAAGTTTTAGGAGATATCTATGTCTAGCACAGCGAAAACCGCACCCCAGCAGGATCAAGTAAGCGCTGGAACCCAACGCAGCGCCGAAGTTGAGCGCATTCTTCAGCAAGCCAAGAAAGATGGCCGCGATGCGCTGACCGCGCCGGAAGGAAAGGCTCTTTGTGATGCTTACGGCATCGTGGTGCCCGGTGAGGCGCTAGCCAAGTCCGCCGACGAAGCGGCGAAGCAGGCGGCGAGCATGGGCTTCCCTGTGGTGCTAAAAATCGTCTCGCGCGACATTCTGCACAAAACCGAAGCAGGCGGCGTGCTGGTCGGGCTGAAATCCGAAGATGACGTCAAGCGCGGCTATGACACCATCATCGCCAACGCCAAAAAGTACAAGGCGGACGCATCTGTCGAAGGCATCCAGGTCCAGCAGATGCTCACCGGCGGCCAGGAAGTCATCATCGGCGCTGTGACCGATGACAGCTTTGGCAAGCTGGTGGCGTTCGGCATGGGCGGCGTGTTAGTCGAGGTGCTAAAAGACATCACCTTCCGCCTGGCGCCAGTCGATAACCAGGAAGCCATGAGCATGATCGACGGCATCCAAGCCGCCGAGATGCTGCGTGGCGTGCGCGGCTCGGAGCCCTCTAATGTCGAGGCGCTGGCCGACATGATCGTGCGTGTCTCCAAGCTGGTCAGCGACTTCCCCGAGATTTCCGAACTTGACCTCAATCCGGTTTTCGCCTCCGCCAAAAACGCGATTGCGGCGGATGTGCGCATCGTGCTGGATTTCGCGCCGAAGGCAGCAAGGCCTCGCCCGAGCCAAGCCGATATTCTCACCGCGATGAACCGCATCATGAAGCCCAAATCGGTTGCGGTGATCGGCGCATCGTCGGAAGACGGCAAGATCGGCAATTCGGTGATGAAAAACATCGTCAATGGCGGCTATCAGGGCAAGATCTACCCGGTACATCCGAAAGCCGAGGAAATTCTTGGCCACAAGGCTTATAAATCCGTCAAGGACATTCCCGGCGAAGTGGATGTCGCCGTATTCGCTATTCCGGCAAAATTTGTCGCCGCCGCGCTCACCGAATGCGGCGAGAAGAAAATCCCCGGCGCGGTGCTGATCCCCTCCGGCTTTGCCGAAACCGGCAATGAGGAAGGTCAGATCGAACTGCAGGAAATTGGCCGCAAGTACAATATCCGTCTCATGGGACCAAATATTTACGGGTTCTATTACTTGCCCGCCAATCTCTGCGCCACCTTCTGCACGCCCTATGACATTAAAGGTCACGCCGCCCTCTCCTCGCAATCCGGCGGCATCGGCATGGCGATTATCGGCTTCAGCCGCTCCGCCAAAATGGGCGTCTCCGCCATTGTCGGCCTCGGCAACAAATCCGATCTCGACGAGGACGATCTGCTCACCTTCTTCGAGCAGGACGACGAGACCCATATCATTGCCCAGCATCTCGAAGACCTCAAGGATGGGCGATCCTTTGCCGAAGTGGCAAAACGGGTAACCAAGAAGAAGCCGGTAGTCGTGCTCAAGGCCGGCCGCACCGCGGCAGGCGCCAAAGCGGCTAGTTCGCATACCGGCGCGCTGGCTGGCAATGACAAGATTTACGAAGATGTGTTCAAGCAAGTCGGCGTCATCCGCGCCCGCTCCTTGCGTGAAATGCTCGATTTCGCGCGTGGCGTTCCCAAGCTTCCCACACCGAAGGGCGAGAATGTCGTCATCATCACCGGCGCCGGTGGATCTGGCGTGCTGCTGTCGGATGCCTGCGTCGATTACGGCCTCAAGCTGATGACGATGCCGGACGATCTCGATGCCGCCTTCCGCAAGTTCATCCCGCCTTTCGGCGCCGCCGGCAACCCGGTCGACATCACCGGTGGCGAGCCGCCAAAGACGTACCAGAACACGGTCCGGCTCGGCCTTGAGGACGACCGTATCCACGCGCTGATCCTGGGCTACTGGCACACGATCATTACGCCCCCTATGGTGTTTGCCAAGGTGATGGTCGAAGTGGTGGAAGAGATGCGCGCCAAAGGCATTGAAAAGCCGATCGTTGCCTCCCTCGCCGGCGATGTTCAGGTCGAGGAGGCCGCTGAATACCTCTATGAGCATGGCATTCCCGCTTATGCTTACTCCACCGAGATACCGGTGGCCGTGCTCGGCGCGAAGTATCAATGGGCACGAGGCGCCAAGCTGATTTAACACGCTTGATCGATTACAGCCGGAAGCCTTAGCGATAAGGCTTCCGCGTCCGGGTTCACCAATAAAAATGGCGTATATGCCTGTCAGTCACTTGGCACGGCAATAAGGGAGGCATCATGAACATTCATGAGTATCAGGGCAAGGATTTGCTAAAATCCTATGGGGTTTCGGTATTAGCGGGGCAGGTTGCCTGGACTCCTGAGGAAGCGGTAGCGGCGGCGGGGAAGTTGCCTGGTCCGGTTTATGTGGTGAAGTCGCAGATTCATGCGGGCGGGCGCGGCGCTGGCCGGTTCAAGGACGATGCTTCGGGCAAAGGCGGGGTTCGGCTGGCGAAATCCATGGATGAGGTTCGCGCGGCGGCGGAGGCGATGCTGGGCCATACGCTGGTGACCAAGCAGACGGGTCCTGCCGGGCGCATGGTGCGGCGGGTTTATGTGGAAGCCGGCTGCGACATTGCGCGTGAGTTGTATCTTTCGTTTCTGGTGGATCGCGCCTCTTCGCGCATTCTCATCATGGCCTCGACGGAAGGCGGCATGGAGATCGAGGAGGTGGCGGAGCATCATCCGGAGAAGATCCTCCGCGCCGCCATCGACCCTGCCACGGGGATTTCGCTGTTTCACGCCCGCAAGCTGGCGTTCGGGCTGGGCTTGCAAGGCAAGCAGACGGCGGCCTTCAGCAAATTCGTCATCGCGATGTACCAGGCCTTCACCACGCTGGACTGCGCGATTGTCGAGATCAACCCGCTGGTGGTCACCGGCGCGGGCGAGGTTGTCGCCCTCGACGCCAAGGTAAGCTTTGACGACAACGCGCTCTACCGCCACCCTGATCTCGAGGATTTGCGCGACGAGGCGGAGGAGGACCCGAAGGAGCTGGAAGCGGCCAAGCACAGCCTGAACTACGTGGCGCTGGACGGCTCGATCGGCTGCATGGTGAACGGCGCTGGGCTGGCGATGGCGACGATGGACATCATCAAGCTCTATGGCGGATCGCCCGCCAACTTCCTCGATGTTGGCGGCGGCGCCACCAAGGACCGGGTGACGGCGGCGTTCAAGATCATCCTCTCCGATCCGCAGGTGGAAGGGATCTTGGTCAACATCTTCGGCGGCATCATGCGCTGCGACGTGATCGCCGAGGGGGTAGTGGCGGCGGCGCGCGAGGTGTCGCTTTCGGTGCCGCTGGTGGTGCGGCTGGAGGGGACGAACGTGCAGCTTGGCAAGGACATTCTGGGCAAGTCCGGCCTGCCGATCATTGCCGCCGATAATCTGGCGGATGCCGCGAAGAAGATCGTGACAGCGGTAAAGGAAGCGGCATAATGGCAATCCTGGTCAATGCGGACACCAAGGTGATCACCCAAGGCTTCACCGGGGCGCAAGGCACCTTCCATTCGGAACAGGCGATCGCCTATGGCACGCGGGTATGCGGCGGGGTGACGCCGGGCAAGGGCGGCACGCGGCATCTCGATTTGCCGGTGTTTGACACGGTGGCCGAGGCGAAAGCGGCCACCGGCGCGAACGCCTCGGCCATTTACGTGCCGCCGCCTTTTGCCGCGGATGCGATCCTGGAAGCGCTTGACGCGGAGATGCCGCTGATCGTCTGCATCACCGAGGGCATTCCGGTGCTTGACATGATCCGCGTGCGCCGCGCGCTCGACAATTCCGGCTCGATCCTGGTGGGGCCGAACTGCCCCGGGGTGATCACGCCGGACGCCTGCAAAATCGGCATCATGCCGGGGCATATCCACAAACGCGGCAAGATCGGCATCGTCTCGCGCTCCGGCACCCTGACCTATGAGGCGGTGGCGCAGACCACGGCGGCCGGGCTTGGCCAATCCACCTGCGTGGGGATTGGCGGCGATCCGGTGAAAGGACTGGATTTTATTGAGGTTTTGGCAATGTTTTTAGCCGATGATGAGACCGAGGCGATCATCATGATCGGCGAGATTGGCGGGCAGAGCGAGATCGAGGCGGCAAAGTTCATGGCGGATCACAAGACGCGAAAGCCGGTGGTGGGCTTCATCGCCGGCGTCACCGCGCCCCCAGGCCGCCGCATGGGCCATGCCGGCGCCGTCATCTCCGGCGGCCAAGACACCGCGGACGCCAAAATCGACGCCATGAAAACCGCCGGCATCCACGTCGCCGACAGCCCCGCATCCCTCGGAAGCACAATGGTGCGGGTTCTTTCGGCTTGAACAGGAGCAAATCAGCGCCGCTTTTCCTATATCAACCATAATCGGCGCTTAACCAGCAGGACGCATCATGAACACGCCGCCGCTCGGTCCGCATGTAAACGAAACCCCGCGCCCAGTGCCGGCACGGGTTTCTATCGAAGGTCACCATACTGTTCTTGAGCCTTTGGCGGCGGCTCACGCCGCCGAACTTTGGGCTGCGGCGCAAGATGCCGAAGGCACCTGGACCTATATGAATTGCGGGCCATTTCCATCCGAGGCGGCTTTCACCAAACATATTGCCACACTAGCCAGCCAGCATGATCCGATCGCTTGGGCGGTCCGCTCGAAAGCAAATGGCCAGGCAATGGGCTGGCTAACATTGCGAGATATCCAACCCGCGAACGCCGCCATCGAACTTGGCAATATTTGGTTCTCCCCCGCCTTGCAGCGTAGCCCGGTCGGTACGGAGGCGATGTACCTATTGCTTCGTCTTGCGGCGGAATTGGGGTATCGCCGCCTTGTATGGAAGACTGACGCGCTGAATGCGGCTTCAAGACGCTCGGCGGAACGTCTCGGCTTTACCTTTGAGGGCATTTTGCGGAACCACATGATACTCAAAGGCCGCAGCCGGGATTCTGCCATGTTCAGCATGACGGATGTCGAGTGGCCAAAAAACATGATGATATTGCAAACTTGGTTAGAGCCGGAAAATTTCGACGAGACCGGAACGCAACGGCGTTCTTTAGCCGCGATAGCGTCTGCAACGCGGCAAGATCAACCCGTCGCAGGATAAATTTAGATCAGGCTGGTTTCAGCTTGAACGGTAGCTTGACTGAATGCTACGCAAGAGACCGATGAAGTCGCTCATTGTCATCTTGTTTAAGCGGTAACATTCGTTCTGCTTACTCGCTTTACAAGCTTATAAGACATTCCTGTTCATTTAGACTTGAAATCGTAAAAGAAAATTTTTTACTCAAGTTACCGATAATTTGTGTTAATATTACTCTTTTACTTGAGACTTGGACATAAACTTCTTGTGTTTTTGTATACGGTATGCCATGCTTGATAAGCATGCTGTTAGCGGTTCTCCGCGTAAAACAAAACAACAGCTTTAACGGTGATTCACGCCTGAGGAGGAAACGGATGAAAATTTGCATCTTTGGCGCCGGCGCGATTGGCGGTTATCTCGGCGTCCTGCTTGATCAAGCGGGATGCGAAGTCAGCATGATCGCTAGAGGCGCTCATCTCGACGCAATGCGTGATAAAGGCGTGGTGCTGCACATGGACGGCCAGCAACATCAGGCTTTTCCTCATTGCACTGATGATCCGGCTGATCTGGGCCCGCAAGATTACATTTTCATTTGCCTCAAGGCCCATTCCATTCCTGGCGTCGTGGAACGCATGGAGCCACTGCTCGGCAACGATACAAGCGTGGTAACCGCGGTCAATGGAATTCCTTACTGGTACTTTCACCAGCACGGCGGCGCATGGGCCAATTCTACCTTGGAAAGCATTGATCCAGGCGGCAAACAATGGCGGATC
Organism: Acetobacteraceae bacterium; assembly: GCA_965276795.1. GTDB lineage: Bacteria > Pseudomonadota > Alphaproteobacteria > Acetobacterales > Acetobacteraceae > Acidiphilium. The sequence continues at coordinate 1,730,170 of OZ255628.1, forward strand.
CTCGGCCCGGAGCGGGCAATCGGCTGCGTCGTTAATCCCGCGACCGAGGTGGTGGAGCCGGGCGTTATCAAGCATGTCTACGGCAACAAATTTCCTATCGGCGAGCCTTCCGGCGAACGCAGCGAACGGGTTGTTCGCCTATCGTCGGCAATGGAAAGCGCGGGGTTGAAAGCGCCTGTCCTCGATAATATCCGCGACGAGATCTGGCTCAAACTTTGGGGAAATCTTTGCTTTAATCCCATTAGCGCCCTTACCGGCGCAACGCTTGATCAGATTACCAATGATCCCGACACTCGAGCTTTGGCAAAATGCATGATGCTGGAAGCAAAGGAAATCGGCGATAAGCTCGGCGTGAATTTTCGTGTCGATGTTGAACGCCGGATCAATGGAGCTGGCGCGGTGACTGGCCATAAAACCTCGATGCTGCAAGATCTCGAACGGGGACGTCCTATGGAAATCGATGCCTTGGTGACGGTTATTCGGGAACTCGGCGCCCTCGTCTCCGTGCCGACGCCGACCGTCGATGCCGTGCTCGCCCTCGTTCGTCAAAGAGGTCGAGTAGCCGGAGCCTATGTTAATTAAGATCGGCGCAGTCGTAGCGCGTCCTCAATAAAGTCGCGCGGCTAGTGTCCCGATTCGGAAGTTCGTAGGTGCTTATCTAGGCGTTCTGCGAACTTCCGAATCGATCAGGACACTAGCGAACTCATAATTCTAGTGTGGTTTATGGTTCTGAAATTCCTAGAAGCGCCGCCGCAAGCACCGAGGAATTTCAGAACCACCACACTAGAGCCGATCCCGATCAAGTTGGACCACTCTTGTAATCCATGATCGGGTGAATTGGCTCGATAAACCAAAAAGCATAGAGGATTTTCGGATCAGCATGATTGGAAAATGCTCTAAGAACTTCTCAATCAAGCGTAGCACAAGTTGATTAACGAATGCGCGCGTAAGGCTACGACTTCACGCATTGCTACGCTTATTCTTGTGAACGCTTCAATCCGAACAGGACAACGAGAAGGCGAGGCTTTTCAACGTTTGAATAACGGCGACCAATCAGCAACAGACAATAAAAAATCTTCAATTCGTTGAAAAGCCCTAGACAGAAGAATTGGTATTGGTATACTCTATACCAGCTCCTTGAACAACAGATGTATAATAAATTTGTGGCGGCAAGCTAGAGAAGGTTGCTACTTTAACAGGTAGCCACAGTCTTGTTATTGACGATTGTTCTGACAGGAGGTGCCAAATTCCAAAACGATTGCGCAATCCCGTAATATTGCCCAGTCGAGCCACGCCTGCAGAGGCAGTGGTTCTCAGTATATTGTCCGACGCTAACTTGCCAATCGTTGGTTCAGAGCTGCCTGTTTCGCCGATTTAAATGCAAATAGTGGAGCATCGGCTTGCAGGATGCCCTTGTCCGGTCCACCTGCGAGAGAGGTTCTATAACCGCTGATCTGACATGAATGACTAACAGGAGGTGCTTGGCTAAATTTTGGCAAGTGACGCAAAAGTATTGGTGCCTTTCATCCATGCTTACTAACAGGGAAACATTCAATGAAAACGCGAAATAAGTTTTTGCTTATGGCCAGTCTGAGCGTTGGGATGCTTGGCTGTCCTCAACGCAGCTTCGCTCTTGGCGGGGGCGGCGCAGGCGCTAATGTCGGCGCGGAAACGGTTCATCTCACTGATCTTGGACCGTTCAGCGGAACGTGGAACATTGCAGGCGGCGTCGACGGATTTGGATCATATTTGAATAATCCTACGCCGGTGACCACCAACCGAAACCAGCGCACGAGCTATAGTATCGGCGAGGCCGTCGTTCAGATCAGCAAATCGGACGGCTGGCTGCACTTCACGTATTGGGGGGGCGCCTGGCAGACGCCGACCATGGGCATCACCAGCGATTACGGCGCGTTCAATAGCGTCGCAAGGCTCGGCTCAGCGACAAATCCGCTCCCTACGCCGACATTCAAATGGTGGTTCGAGGTGCAGCCTTCAAAATATTGGAGCATTTCCGCCGGCGAAATGGCATCCTTGGAAGGCATTGAAATCGGCTATGATTTCATGAATCCCACCTTCTTCGTGTCCGAGTTGAACAACGTGCAGGCAACGCCTGGATATGGACCGCAGCTCAACCTTTTCTATGGCCCGGCAACCTTCAACCTGCAATGGTCGGATTCCTACCACACTGACCGTCATAACATGGTTTCCGCCGCCCTCACCTACAACCTTAACAAGGACGGCTCGGATTATCTGATCGGCTTCGGCCACACCAACCTTGGTCATACCGGCAATCCCGGCGTGCCGCACCCCGGCGTGGGCTTGGGTTTTTCGGAAGCCAATAGCAGCCTGATCGGCGGTGGCGCGCAATGGGTGATCGGCCCCTGGACGGTCATGCCCGAGGCGCAATACCAATGGTTACCGAAAAGTTCCGTCACGGCTTCAAGCGGCGATCCGAAGCCGTTGACAACCTATTACGGCGCCGGGGCCATGCTCGACCTGACCTACCAGTTCACGCCAAAATGGTCGGTTACCGCGCAGCCGCAATTCTACTATCAAAAAGGCGATAAGCACGATCCGAACCAGAATCTGTTCGGAAATTGGCTGCAATTTGACTCGACGCCTGGCCCGGGAACCTTCAGTCCCGGCACCAAAATGTACGGCATTCAAGTGTCGCCCACTTGGCAGGAAAAGAATTTCTTCGTTCGCCCCACCGCGGCATTTACCCATGTTAGCGGCTTCCAGGCCGGCACCGGCTATGGTCCGCATGGCAACGCGGCAAATCAAATCGTAGCACTCGTGGAGGTCGGTTTCTTGATCGGAAAATATTAACAAACGACAAACTCAGCTCGTCTTGACTGGGCAGGGCCGAAAGCGCTTCAAGCTTCCGGCGACCACGGCACTGCCACTCAACAAACAGAAACGCTTACAGAGGAAATATAATCATGCGTTCCATGAAGTTGCTTGCAGGTGCTGCGATATTGAGCATGATGGCCGCCGTGCCGGCGCTTGCGCAAAACTACCACTTCAAGCTTATCGACAAAATACAGCTTCCCGGTAAGCCGGGGCATGGCGATATGGTGAGATATGATCCTAGCAATGGATATCTTTATGTCTCTCTGACGGATGGCGCAGCGGTCGTCGATAGCCACACAAATAAAATCGTCTACAGCTTTCCGTCGATTTCATCGCCAAACGACGTCGCGTTTGACGATGATTATGTCTATTGGACCGAAGCCGATGGCCCAGGAAAATCAAATAAAATCGTGGTGATTTCCAAAAAGGATTGGAAGATCGTCAACCAGGTGACGACCGAGGGAACCTCGCCGGATGGAATGGACCTCGATGCCTCCGCTCATAAGCTTTACGTGATGATGGACGACAATAATTGGGTGGATGTCTACAGTACCGGCGAAACGCCGAAGCTTGAAACCAAATTCATGCTGTATCCTTCCAAGGGAAGCGGACCGGATGTGGGCATCGTGGTTCCTTCAAAGAACACGCTCTATATGCCGGACGACGCCTGGGAAGAAGCGATTAACGTCAATACCGGCAAGATCACCCACAAAATCGATACCAAGGTTAAGATCACCAAAAAAGGCGGCACCAAGAATCAAGCTTACAATCCTAGAAACAATACTCTTTGGGTTGGCACCTCAACTGCGAGCGGTGGAATGCTGCTTCTTAACCCGACGACGCTTAAAATCATCAAGCGCTTGCCGCAAAAAGGCGGAGTCGATCAGGTCGCTCTCGATCCAAAACTTGGTCTAATTTATGCTTTTGAGGGCAAGGCCAAAGGCTTCGATGTCTACAACGCTAACACGATGAAGCATGTAGGATTTGTATCAACCGGCGTCGGGCTTACCCATACAGGAACCCCCGATACCGCGACGCATAATGTCTATGCGTATGCCGGCGATGCGGAGTCCCTATACGTCTACAAGCCAGAGAAATAATCCAGAGAGATGACTGCATCGGCTCGAACGCAACTGAAAATGCCGAGAGCCGATGTTGCCACTTCGAAAATAGTTCGGATCAATGCACATATTGCCGTTCGAGCAGGTTGATTATGCCCAGGATGAACTGGATCGCGCTTCACGTCACGCGATCAAGAATGCGTTTAAATGATAAAGATGCGTTGACGCCGCGATCTAGAAATGATGGTCATCCTACAAAATCAAACATTCAAGGCGTGCTTCGTCTCGCCGAAGGGGCGAAGGGCTATTCATAAATGAAATGCTTTCTGAAGCGAACCGGATCCTTCATTCTGGCGCTCTCGCTGGCAGGCTGCGCCAGCTATCACAGCTTGCCGCTTGCGACGGAGGCTCATCTGGCGCCAAGCCTCGATAGCCTTGATCTTGTGGTTCCTTCCGGCAGGCCCGACCTACCGCCAACCAGGATCAATCCCTATCAACCTCTCAACGTCGACCAGGTTGGCTTACTCGCTATTCTTAACGACCCCAATCTCGCGGCGGAGGCAGGCCAGATCGGCGTGTCGCGTTCCGCGTTGCTTGCCGAAACGCTCTTGCCCAACCCGCAGCTCAGCATCGGCTTCGCGGCGCTGCTCGGCGGACCTGGCGCATCGTCGCCCTCCTATGCGGCATCGCTCTCGCAAGACATACTGGCGCTCGTCACCTATCGTCCGCGCGTCGCGGCGGCGCACGCGGATTTTCGTTCGCTAAACGCCAGCCTGCTTTGGCAGGAATGGCAGGCAGCGCAAAAAGCGCGTCTGCTGGCGCTCGATATTTATGGCGATGACCAGCAAATTTACTACCGCCAGCGGGAACTAACCTTGCTGTCCAACGAACTTGCGCAGGTTCGACAGGCGACGCAAGCCGGCAATCTCGATCTCACGGCGGAATCGCCGCTGATCGCCGCCAATGCCGTCGCCGAAGGAGCGCTCGCCTCCGTCCGGCTGCTCCAGTTGAAAGCCTGGCAGGATCTTGACGCGATGCTGGGTCTTGAGCCGACAGTGCGGTTTCCGATCAGCAAGCCTGAAACGCCGCCGCCCCCCACCGATCTCGCGGCGCTGGTCGCAAGCCTGCCGTCGCGCCGCCCTGACCTGATCGCGCTGCAGCTCGGCTACCGAGCCTCGAACGAAAGGCTGCGGGTCGCCATCATCGAACAATTCCCTGCCCTTTCCCTCGGACCCTCTTTTGGCATGGACACCAGCAAGGTTCGTTCCGTCGGCCCGGCGATGACAATCGGCGTGCCGATCTTCAACCGCAATCAAAACGGCATCCTGGCAGCGAGCGCCACCCGCGAGGTGCTGCATGCGCAATATCTCGCGGAGCTTGATGCATCATCCGGCACCGCGCAGTCACTGGTGGCGCAAATCAACCTTCTGAACGCCGATCTGACAGCATCGCGCCGCGCCGCGGCAACCGCAACCAGGCTTTCACGCATTGCTGAACAAGCTTACAGATCAAGCAGTATCGACCAGCGATCCCTCGCCGATTATGAAACAACGGTTTTGGAACGCCAGCTTGAGATGGTGGACTTTCAAAACCAGCTTGACGCGGCTGAACTCGCGCTCAGCGTAGAGCTTGGGCTTGGCCTTCCGCAAATTAGAATCGCTCCATCCCATCAGGTAAACCTCTCATGAAATGGCTGTTCCTGCTCCCCTCTGCTTTTGGACTTCTGGCAAGTTCCGCCCTGGCAATGGCTGCGCCTGACAAGGCCGAACCAAGCGTCCTGGTAAAGCTCACGCCTCTTAAACAGGGAAGCCTGCCGCAGGTGATGACCGTCTATGGCAGCGTCGGATCGGCAACCTCAGCGCGGCGCACCATCATGGCGCCGCTTTCCGCGGCGGTGGCGAACATCTATGTCCGGCGCGGCGAGATCATCGCCAAGGATGCGCCCTTGGTGAAACTGGAACCGTCTCCAACCTCCGTATCGACGTACACCCAGGCGCAATCTTCGCTTAAGGTCGCCACCGAAATCCTGCAGCGCACAAAATCTTTGGTCGCCACCCATCTGGCAACGCAAGACCAGCTGGTGCAGGCGGAAAAAACCCAGTCGGACGCCCGCGCAGCGCTGCAGGCGCTGCAGGCCCAAGGCGCCGGCGGCTCCGGCGTTTTGAAAGCCCCGGTGGCCGGCATCGTCACCGCGATCGACACCACGCCTGGCGCCATCGTCACCGAAGGATCAGGCCTGGTGCAGCTCGCGCAGCCCAATGGCCTGGTGCTGGAAGCCGGCGCCATCCCCAGTGAAGCCTCGGCAATTCAGAAAGACAATCCCGTCGCCCTCTCGCCCATCGGCGGCGGCAGCAGCCTGTCCGGCAAGGTACTGTTTCGTGGATCGCTGGTCGAAGCCGCGAATGGGCTGGTGCCGGTTGAGATCAGCCTTCCCGCCGGCAAATCCTTGCTGGGCGAGATGTTCCGGGCCGACATCACGGTGGGCCAGATCAACGGCTATGTCGTGCCGCATGAGGCGATTCTGGTGAATGACACCGGCAAACCTTATGTCGTGCAGGCGCAAAACATGACTGCGAAAAAGGTTCCGGTAAAAATTCTCGGGGCGGATGGCAGCAACAATGTCATCTCGGGATCTCTCGACGCCAAGGCGCCGGTGATCCTGTCGGGCAATTATCAGCTTGATGACGGCACCAAAATCCGCCTTGCCGATGCGCATGGAAAGGCAGTGCAATGACCTTTGTTGGCTGGATTGAGCATCATCGCCGCTCGCTTCTGTTTGTTGCTGTTGCGCTAACCCTAGCCGGCCTTTTCGCCGCCTATACCATGCCTTCAGGCCTGTTTCCGGTCGTCAGCTTCCCGCGCATCCGCGTCGAGGTCGATTCCGGCAGCCGCCCGCCAAGGCAGCAGCTGCTCGATGTCACCGCGCCGATCGAGGAAACGCTCCGGCAGGTGCCCGGCGCCCTTAACGTGGTATCGACAACGTCACGCGGCTCGTCGGAGATTTTCGTCGACTTCCCTTGGGGCACCAATATGAAGCTGGCGCAGCTAAACGTCAGCACGGCGATCTCGCAATTGCTCCCCGACTTGCCCTCAGGCACCGGCTACGACGTCGTCCAGATGCTGCCAAACAAGATCATGCCGTTCGTCGCCTACTCGCTCACCTCGAAAACGGTGTCCCAGGTCGATCTCGAACGGCTTGCGCAATTCCAGATCACCCCGCTGCTTGATGGCATCGCCGGCGTTTCGAATGTCGCCGTCGCCGGCGGCAACACGCGGGAAATCCACGTCGACGTCAACCCAGCAAAAATGCAGACCTTTGGCGTGACCTTGGCCGATGTCACCAATGCGATCAACGCCAACAACACTCTGAAATCGGTCGGCCGCCTGCAGGATAACGACCTGCTCTATCTGATGATCGCCAATAACGGCTTCAAATCGATCAAATCGGTGCAGGACGTAACATTGCGCACCGCGAATGGCGGCATCATCCAACTAGCAGATGTGGCCAAAGTCACCGCCGGCGTGGTGCCGCAATGGACCCTTGTAGAGGATCAAGGCCTGCCTTCGGTGGAATTGAGCGTCTTCCAGCAGGCCGATGCCAGTTCGGTTGGCTTGGCGAATGAGGTGACTAAACGGCTGGACGCCTTCATGAAAACCCAGCCGAAATCAATCCATCTCTATAAATGGTATGATCAGACGCAGTTGGTCCGGTCCTCGGCAAGCGCGGTTGAGGAGGCCATCCTCATCGGTCTGATTTTGGCCGGGTTCGTGCTGTTCGGCTTTCTGCGCAACTGGCAAGCGACGCTGGTCGCCATGCTGATCGTGCCGATGTCGATGCTGATCACGGTTCTGCTGCTCTCCGTGCTCGGCATGTCTTTCAATATGATGACGTTAGGTGGCCTCGCCGCCGCGGTCGGATTGCTGATCGACGACGTCATCGTGATGATTGAACAAATCGCCAGGCGCGCCGGCGCGCCTGGCCTGACGCATCCGCAAGGTGCCGTCTTGCTGGCAGCCAAGGAGTTCCTGCCGCCGCTGACCGGATCAAGCCTCGCCACCATCATTATCTTCATCCCGCTTGCTTTTCTCTCCGGCGTCACCGGCGCGTTCTTCAAATATCTATCGCTCACCATGGCGTCCGCGCTGATTATTTCCTATTTGCTGACCGCTTTCACCGCGCCGCTGCTGGCACGGACCATGATCAATTTCAGCAAATGGCATGATCCCGATCACGGCAAGGAAACCTGGCTGAAGCGCACCCATGGCCGCTTGCTCGGCGGCCTATTCGCCCGGCCCGTGCTGATCCTGTTCTTCGCCGTCATTCTGATCGGCGTCGGCTATCTCGGCTATTCCCATGTCGGCACCGGATTTCTGCCGCATATGGATGAAGGCGGCTTCGTGCTCAATTATCAAACCGACCCCGGCACTTCGCTGGAGGAAAGCAATCGCGAATTGCATCAGGTGGAAGCGATCATCAGCGCCGATCCCGATGTGGCGGCGTTCTCCCGGCGCACCGGCTCCGGCCTGGGCGGCGACCTGAACGAGCCGAACCAGGGCGACTTCTATATCCGGCTGATCGACCCCGCAAAGCGCCCCGGCATCTGGACGGTGATGGACCGGATCTCGGGCAAGGTCACCAATCAAGTGCCAGGGGTCGATTTCGACACGGCTCAGCTGATGAGCGACATGATCGGCGACATGGTCGGCCGGCCCGATCCGGTCGTTATCTCCCTCAGCGCGAAAGACCCGGCGATTTTACAGACTGTCGCGCTGAACGTCGCCGATAAAATCGGCAAGGTCCGCGGCATCGAGCCCGCTTCGATCAATAACGGCGTGGTGCCTTCAGGCGACGCGCTGCAAATTCATGTCAATTCCGCGGCAGCGTCCATGGAAGGCATGATGCCGGCGGAAATCGAGGATCAGGTGAATAGCTACCTCCACGGCGACGTGGTGACCAAATATCTCGGCGGCGTGCAGGATGTCGGCGTCAGGGTCGCGATCGATCCTGTCGGGCAAACCAGCATGAGCCGCCATGATGTCGAGAACCTGCCGATCCGCGCCTCGGACGGTCACATCTTCCCGCTAAAACTGGTCGCCTCGATCGATTTCGTCTCCGGCCAGCCGCAGCTCACGCGGCAGAATCTGGCGCAGGTGGTGGACGTGACGGCGCATATCTCGGGACGCGACCTTGGCTCCACCATCGGCGCCATCAAGCAGACTCTGGCGAAACCCGGCGTATTGCCTACGGGCGTCACCTATCGTTTGGGCGGCCTTTATCTGCAGCAGCAGATAGCTTTTATCGGCATGGTGAAAGTGTTCATCGCCGCCTTGATCGCTGAAATCATCCTGCTGGTGTTCCTGTACGAGACCTTCCTGATACCGCTTATCATCATCTGCACATCGCTGGTCTCCACCGGCGCGGTGTTCGTTGGGCTATGGGTGACCGGCATCGAGCTGAACATCACGGCCATGATGGGCATGGTGATGATTCTCGGCATCGCGACCGAAATGGCGATTTTCTTCGTCTCCGAATACCAGTCGCTGGTGGCGGAGCAAATTCCGCCGCGCAAGGCGCTATTCGACGCGGCGCTCAACCGGTTGCGCCCGATCGCGATGAGCACGCTGGCGATGATCCTCGCCTTGCTGCCGCTCGCGGTAGCATTCGGCGGCGCCGGCGACCAGATGCAGCAGCCGCTGGCGATTGCCATCATCGCCGGGATCATCGTGCAATTGCCGCTGGTCTTGCTGGCAATGCCGGTCTTGATCGGGCTGACAATACGAGATCGCCGGCCCTTACAAACCGTAGATGGCCACGCAGCGTAAAAGGCTGCGGGTTTCCCAACAAACGTGTAATAGCAAGCGGCATTGAGATTAACCTATGCGCAAGAGTAAGGCCAGGAGGCTCTGCCTCCTGGACCTCCGCCAAAGGCCCTGCGGGCCTGCGGCCCGCCATATTATATTTAGGCGCGCGACTCGCGCCGGGCTTTGGAATCCATTACTTGGCTTCCGCTGGGAGGGGTCTCTGACCCCTCCTAGCGGAAGCCATCTAGCGGGTTCTAAGGGCTAAGCCCTTAGTGGGGGTTTCAGGGGGCGAAGCAGCCGAAGGTTCCGGCGGCGTAAGCCGCTGGAATGGCTGCGGAGGGGAAGCCCCCTGATCTTGCTTTCGCGATGGGTTAATCCCTATGCCGCTTGGTATGAGGAACGCGCCTTGCGGATCACCCGATTGGTTTATTCTTTGTAAAGACTTTTGCCGCATATAAGAATCACAGGGAGACCATCTAGTATGTCCATGCTTTCCGTGCTCGACCGTGAGCGAACGGTCGCCGGCTCCGGCTATAATCGCTGGCTGGTTCCACCAGCCGCGCTTTGCATCCATCTCTGCATTGGCGAGGCCTATGCGTTCAGCGTGTTCAACCTGCCGCTGACCCATCTCGGTGGCGGTCCGGCTTGGTCGCTGGCTGATATTGGCTGGATTTTCTCAGTCGCCATTCTGTTTCTCGGCCTCGCTTCCGCCTTCACCGGCGCCTGGCTGGACCGTGTCGGCCCGCGCCGCGCGATGGTTGCGGCGGCGCTTTGCTTTGGCGGCGGCTTCATGGTCGCAGCTTTGGGCGTTTCCCTCCATAGCCTGCTTCTTATATTCCTGGGCTATGGCGTGCTCGGCGGCTGCGGCCTCGGCATCGGCTACATCGCGCCGGTGCGCACGCTCATCACTTGGTTTCCGGATCGTCCGGGCATGGCGACAGGGCTTGCCATCATGGGCTTTGGCGGCGGCGCGATGATCGCGGCTCCTTTGTCGGTGATGCTGATGCATCACTTTGCGACGGCGGGAAATCCAGGAATCGCCCTGAGTTTTGTCACGCTCGGGTTGATCTATGGCGCATTCATGCTGATCGGCGCCGCCATCGTCCGGGTTCCGGCGGCAGGCTGGGCGCCTGCCGGCTACCAAGCGCCAGCGCAAGCGAAGCGGCTGGTCTCCACCCAGGATGTCACCGTGTCACGCGCCGTGCGAACAAAACAGTTCTACCTGATCTGGCTGGTGCTGTTCCTCAACGTCACCGCGGGCATCGGCGTGATCAGCCAGGCTTCGCCGATGATCCAGGAAATGTTCCATGGCAGGGTAACCCCCGTCATCGCCGCCGGATTTGTCGGCTTCCTCTCGCTGTTCAACATGGCGGGACGCTTCTTCTGGGCGTCGCTCTCGGATTATATCGGCCGCAAGGCGACCTACTTCGTGTTTTTCCTGCTTGGCATCGCGCTCTATGTCACGGTGCCGCATACCGCCGTCATCGGCAGCGTCGCGCTGACGGCGATTTGCTTCGGCGTGATCCTTTCGATGTATGGCGGCGGATTTTCGACGGTTCCCGCGTACCTCAAGGATATTTTCGGCACCCGCTATGTTGGCGCGATCCATGGCAGGCTACTCACCGCCTGGTCAGCCGCGGGCGTCATCGGGCCGGTGCTGATCGATTATGTCCGGCAATACCAGATCAATAACGGCGTCGCCAAGGCCGATGCTTACACCATAACGCTCTACATCATGGCGGCGCTGCTGCTGCTCGGCGCGATCTGCAACATGCTGATCTCGCCCGTTGATTCCCGGCATTACGAACCGCTTGCGCCCAAGCCGGCGGAGTGAGGAATAATCATGACCCAATACACCAACCGCCAGCCTAGCGGCGAAGCTTCAAGCGGCGGCCGTCTCATCGCCTCCTGGGCGCTGGTTGCCATCCCGCTAGCCTGGGGCGTCTATCATACGCTGCTAGCCGCCGGAAAACTATTTGGCCTATAGTACCAAGCGGCCCAAGGATTGACCTATCGGCAAAAGTAAGGCCAGGAGGCTCTGCCTCCTGGACCTCCACCTCCGGGGCCTTCCAGCAATGCTTCGCATTGCCGGAACCTTCCGGCCCCTCCGCCAAAGGCCCTGCGGGCCTGCGGCCCGCCATAGTATATTTAGGCGCGCGACGCGCGCCGGGCTTTGGAATCCATTACTTAGCTTTCCGCTGGGAGGGGTCTCTGACCCCTCCCAGCGGAAAGCTATCTAGCGGGTTCTAAGGGCTAAGCCCTTAGTGGGGGTTTCAGGGGGCGAAGCAGCCGAAGGTTCCAGCGGCGTAAGCCGCTGGAATGGATGCGGAGGGAAAGCCCCCTGATCTTGCTTTCGCGATGGGTCATTCTTTACGCCGCTCGGTATACACCTATAGAATAACCGCATCGAAGGGCGTCAGGTAATCCGGCGCTTCGAACTCGATCACCCATAAATCGGGGTCGAAGCGCCTCTGCCGCTCGATATAGGCGTCAGCCATGGTTTCATCCACCGGCGCCGCGCCCAGCGCCGGCAACCAGGCAGCGGCGCCTTCGGCATCCCTGGTCTGGCTGAGCACGACCAGGCCCTGCCGTCCACGCAACAGCACCAGCACGCCGCCGGCATCCTCATCTCCCTTGTGCAGCACCATGCCCGGCTTGCCTTCCGCGCTGCCCAAACGCAGCGCCGCCTGAACCCAAAGCTGTGCTTTAACTCTCGTTTCCATGATCAATGATCCTATCGACGCGGCCGCCAAATCTGTTCATGACGTCAGCCAGCAGAATATGTGACCTTTGATGCGAGAGACAGCAGCATGAACAGCCGATCCCTGCCTAGAGCCGATCCCGATCAAGTTGGATCACTCTTGTGATCCATGATCGGGTGAATCGGCTCGATAAACTAAAGAGCATAGAGGATTTTCGGATCAGCATGATCGGAAAATCCTCTGGCCGCATGATCCGGCGCGTTTTTCCCTGTCTGACCATGATCGCGGCGGCATTCATTGCAGCGCTGCCGCCTTCAGCGTCGGCAGCGCCGAAAGCCACGCCTGTCTCCTTTGGGCTTGATTGGCGCGCCGAGGCCGAATATGGCGGCTATTATCAAGCGCTAGCGACCGGCATTTATAAAAAATATGGGCTTGACGTGAGCATCAGGCAGGGCGGTCCCCAGGTCAACAACGCCCAATTGCTGGTGGCAAACCGGCTCACCTTCGACATTACCTCCAACTCGTTTCTCGCGCTCAACTTCGTGCAGGAACAGATTCCCTTCATCGCGGTGGCGGCTTTTTTTCAAAAAGACCCTGACGTGCTGATCGCGCATCACGGACAAGGCGAGGATAGTTTCGCAAGCCTGAAAGGCAAGCCGATCGCCCTCGCCGCCGATTCTCGGGCGAGCTGGTGGCTCTATCTCAGGCATAAATACGGCTATTCCAATAGCCAGATCCGGCCTTACGGGTTCAGCCTGACGCCGTGGTTCACCAACAAGCATCTCACGATTGAAGGCTATCTGACCTCCGAGCCCTTCCTTATCAAGCAAAAGACCGGCGTCTACCCGGTCGTGCTCGAACTGCCGCGCTCCGGCTTTAACGGCTATGCCCAGCTGGTCGCGACTAGCGACAAGCTGATCAAGACCGATCCCGCCCTGGTGCAACGCTTTATCAATGCTTCGATCGAAGGCTGGAAATCCTATTTATATGGCAATCCCGCGCCGGCCTTCGCCGCGATCATGCAGGCGAATCCCGACATGTCGGCCGCCTTGCTGCAGTATGGCTACGGCCAGCTCAAACAGCACGGGATCGTCGATTCAGGCGATGCCAAGGCCATGGGAATCGGCATCATGACGGCGGCCCGGTGGAAAGCCTTCTTCGACCAAATGGCCGCTGCCGGGCTTTATTCAAAAGACCTGGATTACCGGCAAGCCTTCACCACCCGCTTCGTCGATCATCCCAGCCCAGCGACGGCGCATTGATCCGTCTTGAGGGACTGAGCAGGCGCTTCCCCAACGGAACCGTGGCGCTCAACGCGGTCGACGCAACGATCATGACTGGCGAATTCATCGCCCTGCTCGGCCCCTCCGGTTGCGGCAAATCAACTTTGCTGCGTCTGCTGGCCGGGCTCGACAAACCTGACACGGGCAGCATCATCTGGCTTGATGGCGCGCCGCCTAAGCCAGGCGAAGTCGGTTTTGTCTTTCAGGACGCAACCTTGCTGCCTTGGGCAAGCTCGGCGGAAAATGTCTATCTGCCGCTACGCCTGGCAGGACACAGCCGCTCCGCCTCGCGCGCCGTGATCAACGACGCGCTGAAATCGCTCGGCCTCGCGGGTTTCGAAAACGTCAAACCCGCCGCTTTATCGGGCGGCATGCGGATGCGCGTCTCGATCGCCCGAGCGCTGGTGTCAAAGCCAAAGCTTTTGCTGATGGACGAGCCCTTCGCGGCGCTCGACGAATTCACCCGCCACCGGCTGCAGGCCGATCTGCTGGCGCTTTGGCGCAATACCGGCACGACCATCGTCTTTGTCACCCATTCGATCTACGAGGCGGCGTTTCTTGCGTCGTCCATTTACGTAATGTCGCCAAGGCCTGGACGCATCGTGGCAAAGCTGCCCGCCGCGCTGCCAGCCGAGTTGCAGCCAACCGAGCGCCGCGCCAGCGCCGCCTATACGCATCTGGTCGCCAGGGTCACTGAAATTCTGCAAGGCGCGATGGCTCATGACGAGGTTTGAACGGACAGCGCCCCTCTTGTTCGGGTTGATCGCGCTGATCCTCTGGCAAATCGCGGTGACAGCGCTCCGCGTCCCGCCTTATGTGCTGCCGGGGCCGGTCGCCGTCATCGCCGCCTTCTGGGCGGATCGCGCCTCCTTGCTGCTGTCCTTGGGATCGACCTTGGCGGTAACCCTTGCCGCATTGATCGCCGCCACGCTGCTCGGCATCATCCTGGCGCTGGCCATGGCGGCAAGCCGCCTCGCCCGCGCCGCCATCCAGCCCTGGGCGGTAGTGCTTCAGGTGACACCGGTTGTCGCGATAGCGCCGCTGATCATCATTTGGGTCAATCAGCCCTTCGCCGCTTTGGTGGTCTGCGCCACCATCATCGCCTTCTTCCCGGTGCTGTCGAACACTGCCGCCGGGCTTGCCGCGACGCCGCCGGAACTCACCGATCTGTTCCGCCTGCAAGGGGCAACGCGCTGGCAAACCCTGTTTTTGCTTCGCCTCCCCGCCGCTTTGCCTTACTTCCTGGCCGGCATCCGGATCGCCGGCACGCTGGCTCTGGTCGGCGCGGTGGTGGCGGAATTTGTCGCGGGCTCCGGCGGCTTCGCCTCAGGCCTCGCCTATCGCATCCTTGAATCCAGCTATCGGCTGCAAATTCCCCGCATGTTCGCCGCGCTCGTCCTGCTCGCTTTGGCTGGCATCGTCATCTACGCGGCGCTCGGCCTCCTGGAGCGGCGCATCCTCCTGAAATTTGGGGCTTGATGATCAGGCCAGGCTTTGGCAGGAGGGTGCCATGGACCGCAAGATGACCGCCAAGCAGATCGAATACGAAACCCGCCGCGCCAAGGCGGCCAATATGAGCCTCGATCAATGGCTGAAAAAGAAGTCCGCCGATGAAAAAACCGCGGCCAAGGCAACGGCAGCGCCGCCCCCGATCAAAAAGCCCAGCCTGCTGGGCCGGCTGATCGACCGCGCGCACAAGCCGCTGAAGCCCGGCGTCGAACCAGCGTCAAAATCAACAGCGAAACCGGAGCCAAAACCAAAGCGGAAGGGATAGCCTGACTATCCAGCAGCCTGGAGTTCGGCGGCAGCGCTACGCTGCAAGTGCGGAATCACCCTCGCCGCTTCGCGCGGACAGCGGATTCGCAGCGCCGTCAGATGCGCGTATTCTGCTTTCGCCAGAGTCTCCGTGATTTCCCGCCGCCGCCGATGCCAGGTCGTCCACGCCCATGAAATCGGGTGGCTCGCGCGAAACAATCGCCGCCAATCCTCGCGGTTTCCCGCCCATAATTCGGTCCGGCACAGAGCGCGGATCAACGACCGGCGGATCACCCGCGCCATGACAACGCGCCGCTCATAGTCAAGCCAGACCAAATGCGTCGCCCGGCCCCAAAACAAAGGGCGCACGAGGCTGTAATTGCCATCCGCCACCCAGGCCTCGGCCGCGGTCGCCGCAGCGACTCGCCGGATGAATTCATCAGGATCATGCTCGGTCAGCGCTCGCCAGCCTGGATCAAAATGCAGCGCATCCAACTCGATATGCGGGATCGCCAGCGCTGCTGAAATCCGCGACGCCATCGTCGTCTTTCCCGAACCTGAGGTTCCAACAACAGCAACCCGCATCGGCAATCAATCCACCGTGCTGATATCCGGCGCATTCGGGTTCTTCATGCCGACAATGTGATAGCCGCAATCGACATGATGCACCTCTCCGGTAACGCCGCGCGACAGGTCAGAGAGCAAGTACATCCCCGAATTGCCAACTTCGTCCAGCGCCACATTGCGTTCCAGCGGCGCATTGTACTGGTTCCATTTCAGAATATAGCTGAAATCGCCGATGCCGGACGCGGCCAACGTTTTCACCGGTCCGGCGCTAACCGCGTTCACCCGGATTCCCGCGCTGCCGAAATCGGCGGCCAGATACCGCACCGAGGCTTCCAGCGCCGCCTTCGCCACGCCCATCACATTATAATGCGGCGTCACCCGCTCGGCGCCCAGATAGGTCAGCGTTAGCAGCGAGCCGCCGCCCTTCATCAGCGCCGCCGCCCGCCGCGCCACCGCAGTAAACGAGTAACAGGAAATATCCAGCGCCTGCAAAAACGCCTCGCGCGGCGTATCGGCATAGCGGCCCCGCAGGAATTGCTTGTCGGCAAAACCAATGGCATGCACCAGGAAATCGATCTCGCCCCATTGCCGCTCGATCTCAGCGAAAGCCGCGTCAAGCGCCGCGTCATCCGCGACATCGCAAGGCAGCACCAGATCGGAATTCACCGAAGCTGCCAAAGGGCGAACGCGCTTCTCCAAAGCCTCGCCCTGATAGGTGAAGGCCAGCTGCCCGCCCTGCGCCGCCACGGATTGAGCGATGGCCCAAGCCAGCGACCGGTTATTGGCAACCCCCATGATCAGCCCGCGCTTGCCTTGCATCAGCGTGCCGGTCAGCGGAATCGTTTGCGTAATGGCATCCTGCATGGTGGCTCCGGATCAAATTCTGTAAGAAGGTGGTGACACAAGCCCCTACAACCGATCAAGTGGAGGGCTTTTGCAAAATGGACAAGCCATATGATCAATTCCCCCCTCATCAACCTCAACCAGGACCCATTCGACCTGTTCGCGCTCTGGCTTGCCGACGCCGAAACCAGCGAATTAAACGACCCCAACGCCATGGTGCTGACCACGGCGGCGGAGGGCAAACCCTCTGCCCGCACGGTGCTGCTGAAAGCCTGGGACCGGCGCGGCTTCGTGTTCTACACCAATCTGGAGAGCCGGAAATCGGCGGAACTTAGGCGCAATCCCAATACCGCCTTGCTGTTTCACTGGAAAACCCGCCGCCGGCAAATTCGCATCGAAGGCGCGGCCTCATTGGTCACCGAGGCCGAGGCCGACGCCTATTTCGCCTCGCGCGCCCGGCCCTCGCAAATCGGCGCCTGGGCCTCCGACCAATCCCGCCCGATGCCGGACCGCGCCGCCTTCAATGCGCGCGTCACCAACACCGAAACCCGGTTTAACGGCGGCGAGGTGCCAAGGCCGCCGCATTGGTCGGGCTGGCGCATCGCCCCCGCCCGGTTCGAATTCTGGGAAGACCGGGATTTCCGGCTGCATGACCGGGCGGTGTTCGAACAGGCCGGCGATGATTGGACAACCAGCCGGCTCTACCCCTGAACATTATGCGTGGCGCCATCGACGTGCCGGGTGAAAATCCCGAACAGCCGGCGCGTCACCGGGCCTGGAACCCCCTCATTGACCAGCGCGCCATCCAGCTTGGTCACCGGCTTCACAAACGAGGTGGCGCTGGTCAGAAACACCTCGCGCGCCGCGCGCAATTCCGCCTCGGTGAACCCTTCTTCGGCAAATTCGATCCGGTTCTCATCAAGCAAGGTTTTCAACGCGCCGCGGGTGCAGCCCGGCAGGATATGCTGATCGAGATGACGGGTGCGCAGCCGGCCCGCGCCATCGACAATCCATACGCTGGTCGCGGCGCCCTCCGTCACCTGCCCTTGCCGATCAACCAGAATCGCCTCATAGGCGCCGGCCTCGGCGGCCTTTTGCCGGGCCAGCACATTCGGCAGCAGATTGACCGATTTGATGTCGCAGCGCGCCCAACGCTGATCCGGCGCGGTGATGGCGCCGCAGGCCCAGCCCTCAACCTCGCGCGGCAAGGCGCCGCCATGCTTGGCGGTGACGACGAATGCAGGCCGCGTCGCGGGGCGTGGAAATTTATGATCCCGCCGGGCGACGCCGCGCGTCACCTGCATATAAACCAACCCTTCCCGCACCCGGTTCCGGCGCAAAACCTCGCCCAACACCGCCAGCAGCGCCTGCCGCTGCATGGGCGCGGGCAAGGCGATCTCGCCCAAGGAACGCTCGAACCGGGCCAGATGCAGATCGGCATCGACGAACCGCCCCTCATGGACATGGATCACCTCATAAATGCCATCGCCAAACTGATAGCCGCGATCCTCGATATTCACCTGCGCCTGCCGCTGCGCGAGATAGCGCCCGTTCACAAAGGCAATTCGGCTCATGACGCCTCCCTGATGCCAAGCAACGCCACGGCGAATAAGCCGCCGAGCACGCCAATTACAATAACCAGAAGACGCAGCCGGTACGCGACCACGCGCCCGCCATCGAGCGTGGCGACGGCAACCAGTTGCATCGCGCGCGCCAATCCTGCCTGATCAGCCGGCAAGCCGGCAAGCTTTGCCTGGTCCTGTTGGTCCAGCAATGGCTTCGCCGCCAGCAGAGCCGATTGCCGTATCGCGGGACCGGCGGACAAAGCCCGCGCCAGGCGCGCTTCCGCGATCGCCCCTCTGGCGCCGGGGATCGGCGTCGCATAGGTGGCGAACACCCCGATCAATGTCGTCAGCAGAAACGCCGTCAGCATCATGCCGATGCGCCCGCCGGAGACGCGCATAGCCATCCCTTGCTCCAAATACCATAAGCGACCCATGCGACAGCGCCGGAGGAAGGTCAATCCGGCGCTCTCCCCATTTTGAAAGGCGATATTATACTTGCCAAACCAACTGCGAAACTGTTTATCATGATCCGACTGACCTCGCATCGTCATCGCGAGCGAAGCGTGGCGATCCAGACTGTTGAAGCAGTCTCGCAAAACGGATTTACCAGACATCCGCGTGCGGCGCAGACCCCACCCGCGGTTGACAGGCGCATGATGTCTTTGCATATAGCGCGCAGCCCTACGCCGGTTCAGCCGGACTTTTGACACATCTTGATTGAGTTTTGTTATGAAAATCCGCAATTCACTGAAATCCGCCAAAGCCCGCGACAAGAATTGCCGTGTCGTGCGACGCCATGGCCGTGTCTATGTCATCAATAAAAAGAACCCGCGGATGAAAGCAAGACAAGGCTAATCCAAGCTCCGGCATGCGGTGACTGCTCATCATCAGTATACATTATTCAAACCTCTTCCTTTAAAGCTATAAGCGCTATTCCCTGAATTTGCCGCGACGTAACGTGATTTCGTCTCGTTATGTAATGATGCTATGGTCAAGACAGTTTGTTTGATCTAGCTTGATGACGGGGGGCGCGATGATATCACTACCGGAGCCTAAGCCTGGAACAATAGCGCGCCGCGAGGCCATCCTTGCCGGCTTGCGCGCCACGCTCGCCGAAAATTCCGTCATCACCGACCCGCGCAGATTGAAGCCTTACGAGACTGACGGATTATCCGCCTACCGGCAGATGCCGCTCGCTGTCGCCTTGCCGGAAACCACGGAACAGGTCGCCGCCGTCTTGCGCTTTTGCCATGAAAATGGCGTGCGTGTGGTGCCGCGCGGCGCCGGCACCTCGCTCGCCGGCGGCGCATTGCCGCTTGCCGACGCGGTGGTGGTTGGCCTGATGCGGATGAACCGTATTCTCGATATCAACTACGATGACCGCTTGGCCGTGGTGCAAGCCGGCGTCACCAATATCGGCATCACCAAAGCGGTGGAGGAGCGCGGCTTTTTCTACGCGCCAGATCCTTCCAGCCAGCTTGCCTGCATGATCGGCGGCAATGTCGGGATGAACTCGGGCGGCGCGCATTGCCTGAAATACGGGGTTACCGCCAATAATCTGCTTGGCGTCAAAATGGTGTTGATTGACGGCCAAATCGTCGATATTGGCGGCCATCATCTTGATAGCGCAGGCTATGACTGGCTCGGCCTGATCACCGGCAGCGAGGGGCAGCTCGGCATCGTCACCGAGGTGACGGTTCGCATCCTGCGCGGCCCGGAAGGCGCGCGCGCCATGCTCGCCGCCTTTTCCAGCAACGAGATCGCCGGCGCCTGCGTCGATGCGATTATCGGCTCGGGGATCATCCCGGTCGCGCTCGAATTCATGGACAAGCCCGCCATCCATGCCTGCGAGGCCTTCGCCCATGCCGGCTACCCGCTCGACGCCGAGGCGATGCTGATCATCGAAGTCGAGGGTTGCACCGCCGAGCAGGACGAAATGCTCGCCCGCATCCGCGATATCTGCGCCCAGTTCGAACCGATCAGCCTGAAAATCTCCCAAGGCGCCGAGGAATCGGCGGCGATCTGGAAAGGCCGCAAAGGCGCCTTTGGCGCTGTCGGGCGGATCAGCCCTGACTATCTCTGCATGGACGGCACCATCCCGACGGGCCAGTTGCCGCATGTCCTGCATCGCATCAATCAAATGAGTGATTCCTACGGCTTGAAGGTCGCCAATATCTTCCATGCCGGCGACGGCAATCTGCACCCGCTCATCATGTTCGACGCCAATGATCCGGCGAGCCTACGCAATGCCGAGGAATTCGGCGCGGAAATCCTGAAACTCTGCGTCGAGGTCGGCGGCTGCCTGACCGGCGAACACGGCGTCGGCGTCGAGAAGCGCGACTTGATGAGCGTGCAGTTCAGCGCCGCCGAGCTTGACCAGCAGCGCCGCGTCAAAACCGCATTTGATTCCGAATGGCTGCTGAACCCGGCAAAGGTGTTCCCGCTCATCCCGTCACCGGAGACTGTATAGGCCGGATGATGACCGCTCCCTCGACCGAGGCCGAGCTTGTCGCTGTCATTACAGAAGCCGCGGCGGCGAAAATGCCGCTGGTCATCCAAGGGTTTGGCTCGAAATCCGGATTTCTGCGGCCGGTGCAGGCAGCAGGCGCCGTGAGCACGCAAAACCTGTCCGGCATCACCTTGCAATCGCCCCGCGAACTGGTGATCAGCGCGCGCGCCGGCGCCCGGCTTGACGAGGTAGAAGCCACGCTCGCGGCATCAGGCCAGCATATCACCGCCGAGCCGCCCTGCTACCGGTTTCTCGGCAATCCGGTGCAAAGCATTGGCGGCATCATCGCCACCAATCTGTCGGGTCCGCGCCGCGTTTCGGCGGGCGCGATGCGCGACCAGATCATCGGCATGCGGGCGGTAACCGGACGGGGCGAGGCCATCCACTCCGGCGGGCGCGTCCTGAAAAACGTCACCGGCCTCGACTTCTGCAAGCTGTTCACCGGAAGCTATGGCACGCTTGGCGTGATGACCGAAATCACGCTCCGGGTCATGCCGAAACCGGAGGCAACGGGCAGTTTGATTTTGCACGGCTTGGATGTCGCTCGCGGCGTCGAGGCGCTATCGGCGGCGCTGGGTTCGCCCTATTCGGTGTCGGGGGCGGCGTTTCTGCCCGCGGAAGCCGCGGCCTCGATCGGTTTGACGGGAACCGCGGCATTAATCCGCATCGAGGATTTTGCCGCCTCCGTCGCCTATCGCGCCCAGAAACTCGCCGCCGAACTCTCCATTTATGGCAAGGCCGAAATCCTTGAAACCGACGCGAGCCTGAGCCTTTGGCGCGCCGTAAAGGACGCCGAACCCTTGGTAGTGGAAGACAGCGAGGCAATCTGGCGAATTTCCGTGCCGCCCTCCACGGCGCCGGCCTTGATGAAGTTTGCCTTGCGCGAGGATCTGCGCGGCTTCCTCGATTGGGGCGGCGGCTTGATCTTCCTCGCCGGCAAGGCGAGCGAGGCGACGCATCTCGCGGTAACCGCCGCGGTCCGCCGCGCCGGCGGCGCCTGGTGGCTGCTGCGCGCGCCGCTCGCGCTGCGCCACGCCGCGGAAGTCGTGCCGCCGGAGCCTGGCGCGCTCGCCGCGATCCGCCGCCGCGTTCTCGACGCTTTCGATCCCGCGCGCATCCTCAACCCTGGCCGGATTTTCGCCACCTAATGCAAACCAATTTCACCACCGCACAGCTCCTCGATCCCGATATCCAGGTCGCTGATAAAATCCTGCGCAGCTGCGTGCATTGCGGCATGTGCACCGCCACCTGTCCCACCTTCCTCACCGTCGGCGACGAGGATGACAGCCCGCGCGGGCGCATCTATTTAATCAAAGACATGCTGGAGAATAATGGCGGCGTCGCCACCGCGCCGGTCGCCTATCACCTGGATCGCTGCCTCTCCTGCCTGGCCTGCATGACCACCTGCCCCTCCGGCGTCGATTACATGCATCTGATCGACCAGTCCCGCACCCGGATCGAGGAAACCTACAACCGCCCTTGGCATGACCGGGCGATCCGGTCGCTGCTCGCCGCCGTGCTGCCCTATCCGGGACGGATGCGCTGGGCGCTGCGCGCCGCCATCGCCGGCAAGCTGACGAAAGGCCTGATCCCGAATAGCGGCTTGCTCGGCAAGCGCCTGCGCGCGATGATCGAAATGGCGCCAAAATCCCTGCCGCCGCGCAGCAAGATCGAACGAGGCGGCCTCTTTCCCGCCGCCGGCAAGCGCCAGGGGCGGGTGGCGATCCTCAGCGGCTGCGCGCAGCAGGTGCTTGACCCCGCCATCAATGAAGCGACGATCCGGCTGCTCAACCGGCAAGGCATTGAGGTGGTCATTCCGCCAACTGCCGGCTGTTGCGGCGCGCTCAACCACCATTTAGGCAAGCATGACGCCGCCATGGCCGCGGCGCGCGCCAATATCGCCGCTTGGACGCATGAACGCAAAGGCGCCGGCCTCGACGCCATCATCGTCAACACCTCCGGCTGCGGCACGGTGCTAAAGGATTACGGCTTTTTGTTCCATGACGAGCCGGACGCCGCCGATGCCGCGACAATCTCTGAACTGACGATGGACATCACCGAATATCTCCTGAAATTCGGCTATGAGCCGAAACGGCAGGCGACCGGCATGAAAATCGCTTATCACTCCGCCTGCAGCCTGCAACATGGGCAGCGCGTCACCGAAGCGCCAAAAATCCTGCTGAAGCGCGCCGGCTTCACCGTGGTCGAGCCGCGCGACGCGCATCTATGCTGCGGCTCGGCGGGCACCTACAACGTCCTGCAACCCGATCTGGCCAACGCGCTGCGGGCGCGGAAGTTCGAAACCCTGAAGGCGACCAAGCCGAGCGCCATCGTCGCCGGCAATATCGGCTGCCTCAACCAACTCAGCGGCCAAGGCATCCCCACCGTTCATACGGCGCAACTGCTGGATTGGATGTCCGGCGGCCCCGCCCCGCCCTTTGTAGGCGGCGCCGCCTGAAGCTTTTCTTTATCAACGCGACTGCCGCTACTGAACTAACGCGCGACGAACGAAACCCATCATCCATTGCAGTTGCCGCCTGCCCACTCCTATGAATTCCGTCCTACTTGAGCCTTTGCCAACAGAATCTCTTTTTCCGCGCAATCTGCGTAATCTGCGGATCATCCTTAGATTTATCCGCAGATTACGCAGATTAACGCAGATTAGATCAAGCCCGGCATCCCATCGAATCTGTAAATCATTCTCTCTGCGTTAATCTGCGTAATCTGCGGATCATCCTTGCTTTATCCGCAAATGACGCGGCGGTTTTGCCACAAAACTAACGCGCAGCTAACAAAATCCATCATTGATTGTGAATTCCGCTTGCTCACTTGCGCTGATTTGTGGTTTTATCCGGTTAGTGAACCAGATCGCTTCCCTTGCCCCGGCAGAACGCCTCGCCTACATCATCGAGAGCCTGTGCCAGGTGATCGGCCGGCGCAGCGACTGGCGTCTGGGCCTAGCCTGCCTTCCTGGCCAGCTCCTGTTCCAGATCTGGAAGCGCCTACGCGGCATCGCCTTCCGCTTCAGGGCGCGCCTCGCGCGCAATGCCCTAAACCCCGTCCCCGCTCCAGCTCGCTCGCGCAAGCCGCGCCCAGCCCGGCTTGGCCCGGCCCGGCCCCGCAAGCCGGACCCGCTGCCGCGCCATTACGCCTGGCTGCTCCGCCTGATCCAGGAAACTGCTCATGGCAGGTCGCAATTCTGCGATTTCCTCGCCGATCCCGAAATGGCAACCCTCCTCGCCCAAGACCCGCAACTCCGCCGCATCCTCCGCCCGCTCTGCCACATCCTCGGCATCCGCCGCGACCAGGTCCCAGCCCTATACCCGCCAATCCCGCCCAAGCCGACCGCTTCGCAACCGCCTGACCCGCAACCGCCAGCGCCTCCTATTCCCGATGACGCCGCGCCGCCAGCCGCACAAGCCGCATCTCTTCCAGGGACAACGCCGCCGCCTGACCCCGCGCCGCCTGACCCCGAACCGCAAGACTTGACGTAATCGCCTTCGCACGCCTACATTGTTTCGTTATCGTAATAAAATGATCGGCGAATATGCTTCCGCCTAAATCAATCAAGTTTCTATTCGGGTTTCCGGTAAAAATTGAGCAAGCTTAGCTCTAATCTCAGCCACCGGAGCCGGCGCGTGTTCCGTCCGGTTGAGAATGATCCGGTCTAGTGTAACGCCCTTGGCCAGAAGCGCTTCCGCCGCCGTCAGCGTGTGGCTGAGCGATCCCAGATAGGTTCCAGCGACCAGAATAGCCGGGATATCCAGCGCGGCAATCCAATCCCGAATTGTATGCTTGTCATCAAGCGGCACCATGGCGCCGCCGACGCCTTCGATCAGAATACAGAAATCCGCCTTCGCAATTTCGCCCCGGCAGAACTCGGCAACCGCGTTGAAATCGATTTGCTTGCCCTCGCGCGCCGCCGCCATGTCCGGCGAGAGCGGCGCCTTGAAACGCCACGGACAGATGCGCGCGATCGCCGCCGCGGTAACCTCCTCGTCCATCGCCGCCAGCAACGCCGCCGCGTCGCTTTCCTCCGGCCTTGCCGGATCGTAACCGCTGGCGATGGGCTTCAGCGCCCGGACAGCCAACCCCTTTGCCCGCCAATCGCGGATCAGCCGCGCCGCCACATAGGTCTTACCGATATCGGTGCCGGTGCCGGTGATGAAATAGGCGGTCATGCGAGAATCTCCGTCCGCACCAGCGCCGCGAGGCGCTCGATATCCGCATCCTCGTGCTGCGCCGTGAAGGTAAAGCGCAGCCTTGCGGTGCCGGCGGCCACGGTCGGCGGGCGGATCGCCGCGACGAGGAAGCCGTGATGTTCCAGCCGCGCCTGCGCCGCCATCGCCGCCCGCGCCTCCCCGAGCACCAGCGGCACGATCGAACTCTGCGCTTCGGGCAGCCCAAGCACCGAAGTGAAGTGCCGCGCCTTAAGCAAGGGACGCGCGATGTAATCCGGCTCGCTTGCGATAAAATCCAGCGCCGCAATGGCCGCCGCCACCGTGCCCGGCGGCAATCCGGTCGTGTAAATGAAACTGCGCGCGCGGTTGCGGATCAATTCGCACACCGCATGGGAAGCGCAGAGATAGCCGCCATAGGCGCCGATCGCCTTCGACAGCGTGCCCATTTGCAGCGGCACGGCCATTCCATACGCCGATCCATGCCCGTTATTCAGCACACCGATGCCATGCGCGTCATCGGTCAGCAGCCAGGCGTCATGCGTGCCGGCAATTTCCGCCAGCGCGGCAATGGGCGCCAAATCGCCATCCATCGAAAACACGCCATCCGTCGCGATCAACGCAAAGCGAACTGCAGCGCGATGCGAAGCCAGCAGCGCCGCCAGATGCGCCGCATCATTATGGCGGAACGCATGGACAGCGGCGCCGGCAAGTTTCGCCCCCGCCCAAATACAGGCATGCGCCAGCTCATCCACGAAAATCGCGTCGCCCGGCCCGGTCAGCGCCGGAATAATGCCGGCATTGGCGAGAAAACCGGAGCCGAACACCACCGCGTCCTCGGTGTTTTTGAGCGCCGTCAGCCTCGCTTCCAATTCCGCGTAAAGCGGATGATCGCCGGTGACCAGCCGCGAAGCGCCCGCTCCCACGCCATAACGCGCTGTCGCGGCGATGGCCGCGGCAATGATCGCCGGATGAGTGGAAAGGTTGAGATAGTCGTTGCAACAAAACGAGATCAGGCTTTGGCCGCCGCGTTCCAGCCTGCCGCCCGCCGCGCGCGCCGCCGGGCGCAAGGTCCGCCGCAGCATCGCCGCATCCAGCGCCGCCAGCTTGCTTTCGGCGAATTGGTCAAGCGAAATCATCAGCGGGTGATGCACAGATTTACCCGCTGGCGCAAATCGCTATGATGCGCCGCATGTCGATGATCCTGGACCGCCCTGAAACCTCCGTAACACCCCGCCATGACTGGACCCGCGCCGAAATCGCTGATCTGCTGGCGCTGCCGCTGCCTGAGTTGATCTTTCGCGCCCAGGCCGCCCACCGGGCGCATTTCGATGCCAATGTGGTGCAAATTTCCACCCTGCTCTCGATCAAGACCGGCGGCTGCCCGGAGGATTGCGGCTATTGCCCGCAAAGCGCCCGTTACGACACCGGGGTCAATGCCGCCAAGCTGATGGATGTCAGCGCCGTGCTCAAAGCGGCGGCGGCGGCGAAGGCGGCAGGAGCGCAGCGTTTCTGCATGGGCGCCGCCTGGCGCTCGCCTAAGGACCACGATCTCGGCCAGGTCTGCGCCATGGTCGAAGGGGTAAAGGCGCTGGGGCTGGAAACCTGCGTCACCTTAGGCATGCTGCGCGGCGATCAGGCCGATCGCCTTAAATCCGCCGGCCTCGATTACTACAACCATAACCTCGACACCTCGCCGGAATTCTATGGCGCGGTCATCACCACCCGAACCTATCAAGACCGGCTGGACACGCTGGACGCGGTCCGCGATGCCGGCATTCATGTCTGCTGCGGCGGCATCATCGGCATGGGGGAAACCATGGATGATCGCGCCGGGCTGATCGCCACCCTCGCCGCGATGAACCCGCATCCCGAATCCGTGCCGATCAACGCGCTGGTCGCGGTATCCGGCACGCCTTTAGGCGATGCAACGCCTATCGATCCCATCGCCTTCGTCCGCATGATCGCCGCGGCGCGCATCGCCATGCCGGCTTCCCACGTGCGGCTTTCCGCCGGGCGCGAGGCCTTGTCCGACGAAGCGCAGGCGCTTTGCTTCCTCGCCGGCGCCAACTCGATTTTCTACGGCGACACGCTGCTCACCACAAAAAACCCGGCGATCCTGCGCGACAACGCCTTGTTCGCCAAGCTGGGAATGCGCCCGGCGCGCTGATGTCCGACTGGCTCAATACCGGCTGGCAGCATGTCTGGCTGCCTTACGCGCAAATGCAAACGGCGCCGCTGCCGCTCCCCGTAACGCGCACAGAAGGCAGCCATATCCATCTGGCGGATGGCCGGGTGCTGATCGACGGCATCGCGTCCTGGTGGACCGCCTGCCACGGCTATAATCATCCGCATATCCGGCAAGCCGTCATGGCCCAGCTCGATGCCTTTCCGCATGTGATGTTCGGCGGCTTGGCGCATGAGCCAGCCTACCGTCTAGCCACCCGGCTGGCGGCGCTGATGCCTGAGGGGCTGGAGCGGGTGTTCTTCACGGATTCCGGCTCGGTCGCCGTCGAGGTGGCGATGAAAGTCGCGGTGCAGGCCCGCCTCAACAGAGGCGAGCGCGGCCGGACCAAATTCCTGGCCTTCCAAAACGGCTATCACGGCGACACGCTAGGCGCCATGGCAATCTGCGATCCCGAGGAAGGCATGCACGCGCTGTTTTCCGGCCTCCTGCCGTCGCATATCATCGCCCCCTTGCCGCGCGACGCCGTGAGCCGCGCGGCGTTCGAACGCGTCCTGGAAACCCATGCCGATGCACTGGCCGGCATCATCGTGGAACCTCTGGCGCAAGGCGCCGGCGGCATGGTGTTTCATGACGCCCAGGCGCTACGGCATCTGCGCGATGCCGCCGATCATTACGGCCTCACCTTGATCTTTGACGAGATTTTCACCGGATTTGGCCGCACCGGGTCGATGTTCGCCTACCAGCAGGCAGGCGTGGTTCCCGATATCGTCACGCTCTCAAAAGCTTTAACCGGCGGCACATCGCCTTTGGCGGCGACAATTGTTCACCAATCCCTGTTCGACGCGTTTCTATCAGAAAATCCCACCGACGCGCTGATGCATGGCCCTACCTTCATGGCCAATCCTTTGGGCTGCGCGGCGGCGAATGCCTCGCTCGATCTGTTCGAGCAGGAAGACCGGCTGGCGCAGGCGATGAGCATCGAAAACGCCTTGCGCCATGGCCTGGAGCCCTGCCGCGCGCTGCCGAATGTCGTGGATGTCCGCGCGCTCGGCGCCATCGGCGTGGTGCAGTTAAGCGCCATCGCCGATCCGGTGGCGCTACGCCGGCGGTTCGTTGAAAAAGGCGTCTGGATCAGGCCGTTTCGCGACATCGTCTACCTGACGCCGGCATTAACGATATCGAGCGGCGATCTAACGGCATTAACCGCGGCAATCGGTTCGGTGTTAGCCGCCGGTTAACCTTGCGGTCGTAGACTTGCGCCGAAGGCGATAATGGTCTCGCCCAGCGAAAGCATCAAATGATCGCCGGCGTCATTCGCACAGGCCTGTTTCTCGGAATGCTCGCCTGCTTGATGTGCCTCTACGCCGATCGCTATGGCGGCCCGCTCTTGCCGCTCTCGCAATGGCTTGAAGCAAGCCTGCCTTTTCAATCCTGGTCCGACTTCGAATACTCTCTCCAATTTTCTTTTGACGAACAGTAGATTATCAGGAATTATCGCCTATTCCGCCGGCATGGTCGGCATCGTCACGCGGCGCGGCGTGTCTCGGATACTGATGGTCATCATCAGCAGACCCGCCACCAGAAGCGACGCCGCGAACAGAATGGCTGTCGCATAAAAGTTATGCGTCACATCCTGCAGATAGCCGCCTAGATACGGACCAAGATAACCGCCGAGATTGCCAAGCGCGTTAATCAGCCCCATCGCGCCTCCCACCAGCGCGACCGGCAAAGTGCGGGAAGCCGCCGCCCAGAACGGTCCGTCATAGGACATCGCACCCGCCACTGCGAGGCAGAGGAAAACGATTGACAGCACGATCAGCGACTGGCCGATCCAGACCGATAAAATCAGGCTTATGGCGGCAACGGTCATTGGCAGCAGCACGTGGAAGGAATAGCGGCGGTCACGATCCGCCCACCAGCCATTGGTCCACAGAAAGATGGCGGCGGTGATATAGGGCAAGGCGGCGATCAGCCCCACCGCGCCAAACCCGGCATGGGTCAGCGATTTCAGCAAGGTCGGCATCCACATGTTCAAGCCGTAAAAGCCGATTTGCACGAGAAAATAGACCGCCACCAGCCGCCAGATCGTCGCGTTGGTAAAGATTGAGGAAAACGGTCCTGGCGTCGGCTCGTTAAGCCGGTCCTGCCGGATCGAAGTTTCAATATAATTGCGTTCGGCTTCGGAGCACCAGCTTGCATCCGCCGGCCGATCCTTGATGAACAGCAGCCAGAGCGGCAGCGCGATGATGAAGGGCAGCGCGCCTTCAACAAAAAACAGCGTCCGCCAGTCCGACACATGCACGATATACCCTGAGAGCGGCTGGGTGATGATCGAGGAAATGGCCAGATTGGCGATCCAAAACCCGTAGGCGCGGGCGCGCTCCTGCACCGGAAACCAATGGCTGAGCAGGACCAGCGTCGCCGGCCAGATGCCGCCTTCGGCGACGCCGAGGAAAAACCGCGCGATCACCAGCTCGGTAAAGCTGTGCACCAGGCCGCAGGCCAGCGCCATCAGCCCCCAGAACACGATCATGACAGCAACGAATTTCTTGGCCGACCAATGCTCCGCGAGATAGCCGCCGGGAATTTGCAGCAGAATATAGCCGACGAAGAAAATCCCGCCCGCCGTGCCTTGCTGCGCCTTGGTGACATGAAATTCATGACCGATGCCGGCGAAGGCGTAGGCGATGTTGGTCCGGTCCATGAAGGAGATGATATAGACAATCATGGCGATCGGGATCAGGCGGGTCCACCGCGTCGTGCCGACGGCTTGCAGCGGCGTCCCCACCGGACTTTGGCTGTAACTCATGGCGTTCCCTCGCTATTTTTATGTCCGTCGCTGCGTCATCCGCTGGCAGCCGGCTTATTGGCCAGACCAATTAAACTACAACCAGAATCCGGTCAAGAAAAGCGATAACAAGGGTCTATAGGACGAAGACGGCCATTCGCGCCGGTTTGACGATTTTATGCGTAGGAGCAACCTCCAACCGGCTGGAAGGCGCGCCGAGCAGCACGTTGGCGAAAGATAGGATCAGCATCACCGCCAGAGCGAAACCAAGCAAAGGGATGATGGTCATCAATGCGGCCTGGCGCGGCGCCTCCTGCCGTTCCGTTGCCTTCAACCAATCCGGCCTGAACGGCGGCGCTGCTCGTTCTTCCTGAATTTTCTGAAATTCCACCCGGTTCGTCATGATTTCCTCATGCGCAAAGGATTGTCGTTAAAGATCGCGAAACTTTTGTTTCAGCGCATCGTTAGGGGCGCCGATTGTTGCTTCCAGGCTGGCAAGACGGCGATCGAGCGCCGCCAGTTGCCGTGCCAGCGCGGATAGGCCTGCCTCCGTGCCGCCGCCATCCGGCGCTGAGGGGTAGCGGCGGCTGAACCAGCGCAGACGGCGCGCGATCGGCGCATTGCCGTTGCGGATGAAGGCTACTGCCGCGAGGTACAGCACGATGAACCAGAGCGGGTGCCACAGCAACAACCCAAAAGCGGCCAGCCGGATGATCCAGGGCGCGATGCCGGACAGACCAGCGATAGCGGCGCAGACGCCGCCGATCCAAGGTTGCGAGGAGGTCGCGGCGGTTTCATAACGATCAAAAACCATGCTCATCTGATCAAACCCTCATGTCGGAAGTAGATGCGCCCGTCTCGGCATCGACCACCGCGCGTTCCACCGTGGTAAGCCGCGCCTCAAGGCGTTCAGCGGTTCGGGCAAGCGATGCAATGGCTTGCCGGTCGGCGTCGCTGAAGCTGGCGCCGCGATGCCGGTAATGCAGCCAAAGCCAGACCGGCGCTACGACAAGCAGGAACATCATGCCGAGTGGTACAATAGCCTCGATGACGTTGTTAATCATTGATCAAACCTCCGTCCGCTGGTGCGCATAGCCAGACTCCGCATCCAGCAGCGCCCGTTCGAGAGCGATTACGCGCTGTTCAAGGCGAACCGTACTAACCTTGAGGCTCTCGATGAGTTGCCGGTCAGCACTGGATAATCCGCTGTCCCGCCGGGCCAGGTAAGCAAAATACGGCTTTGCTACAAAGACGCAGAGAATCGTCAGGGCACCGATCAGAAACGGCAATGCCGCAACCATGTTATCCGACATCATACGCCTCCCGTTCCAAATTTTTACGCCGCCTTGTCCTTCAAGCGGGATTTCAACGCTGCCAGTTCACGTTCCACCCCGGCATCGGCTTCGAGTGTGGCGAATTCCTCCTCGACAGTCCCACGCGCTGGCTTGCGGCCAAGATCATAGGCCTCGACCTTGCCTTCCATCACATCAAGATTGCGCTCCACCTGCTCGAACCGGGCAAAGGCGTCGGTGATGCGCTGATCATAGAGGCTGGACCGCACCCGCAGGCGTGACGCCGCGCTCGTGCTGCGCACCAATATGGTTTTCTCGCGGGACTTCGCCTCGTCAAGCTTGGCTTGCAACGCGCCGACATCCTCGTTCTGCTTGCCGATGGCATCGGCGATGGCCGCCACCTGCGCCTCGGCCTCAGCGATGGCCTGGCCGATCCGCGCCTTGGCGAGCAGCGCCGCCTTGGCCATGTCCTCGCGCTCGCGCTCCACCGCGAATTCGGCGCGGCGCTGCCATTCCGCCGCATCCCGCCGCAATGCCACAAGCCGGCGCTCGATCTCGCGGCGTTCGGCGATCATCCGCACCGCCGCGGAACGCACCTCGACCAGCGTATCCTCCATTTCCTGGATCACCAGGCGAATCAGCTTTTGCGGGTCTTCGGCGCGGTCGAGCAGCGCGTTCAAATTGGAATTCATGATGTCGCTCAGCCGGGAAAATATGCTCACGAGACACTCCTTATCCTTGGTCTTGCGACCAGATTGCTTGACTGAACCATGCAATGCATTTGCTGTGCCAAGCATTTGGTCTGCCAACAGTCGCGAACATCATAAGGTTTCACTGGCGAAGCAAGCCAAGTTATGCTAAACATTAGCGCCGAACATTCGCAATCATCCGATGAACATAGACAACGCTTCTTCCACCACCTTGGTCGGTGAAAGCCCCGCCTTCCAAGCGATGCTCGCCCATGTCTCCGATCTGGCGCCTATCGACCGTCCGGCGCTGATCATTGGCGGGCGCGGCGCCGGCAAGGAGCTGGTGGCCAGCCGGCTGGTCTATCTCTCGTCGCGCTGGAACTGCCCGTTCATCACGCTGAACTGCGCCGCTCTCTCGGAGTCGCTGCTGGATTCGGAACTGTTTGGACACGAAGCCGGCGCCTTCACCGGCGCCGCCAAGCGCCGGCTTTCCCGCTTTGAACTGGCCGACAAAGGCACGCTGTTCCTCGACGAGATCGCCAATGCGTCGCTGGCGGTGCAGGAAAAGCTGCTGCGGGTGATCGAATACCGGGTGTTCGAGCGGGTTGGCGGCAACGCCTCGGTCAGCGTCGATGTGCGCGTCATCGCCGCCACCCATGCCGATCTGCCGTCACTGGTGAAAGCTGGGAAGTTTCGCGCCGACCTGCTGGACCGCTTGGCCTTCGACGTTATTACAATCCCGCCCTTATGCGAGCGCGGCGGCGACATCTTGATTCTTGCCGAGTATTTCGCTCAGCGAATGACGAGCGAACTGGGCCGCGAGTTCTTCGCCGGTTTCGCTCAATCCGCCCGGGAGGCGCTACTGCGCCATGATTGGCCAGGCAATGTGCGGGAGCTGCGCAACGTGGTGGAGCGCAGCCTTTACCGGTCGGCGGATTGGCGGACACCGTTGGAAGAAATCCGCATCGATCCGTTTGGCACGCCGCTTTTTGCGTCAGCCTCGCATCCGTCCGAAGACAAGGCGTTTCTGCAGGCCAGCTTGGCCGAGAACCGCCACAATCAGCGCCGGACGGCAAGCCAGCTTGGCCTCAGCTATGACCAGCTGCGGCACCGCTTGCGCAAGCATGGGCTACTGAACAGCCGCCTCAATTCAGGAAAATCTTGCCCGGGTTGAGGATGCCGGCGGGGTCCAGCGCCTGCTTGATGGAGCGCATCACCAAAAGCGCCGCCTCGCCTTGTTCGAGCGGCAGAAATTCTCGCTTGCCGATGCCGACGCCATGCTCGCCGCTCGCAGCGCCTCCCAGCGCCAAAGCCTGTGCCACGATCTCCCGGTCCAGCCGCCAGGCCCGCTCGGCGCCTCCAGGCTCGTCAGGATAATGGATCTGCACATGAAAATTACCG
Source organism: Acetobacteraceae bacterium (assembly GCA_965276795.1). GTDB lineage: Bacteria > Pseudomonadota > Alphaproteobacteria > Acetobacterales > Acetobacteraceae > Acidiphilium. Next base: position 1,763,649 of record OZ255628.1, read on the forward strand.
TCGCCGACATGGCCGACCATACAGGCCGAAAGCCCGGACGCCGCCACCGCCTCGCGCGCCTGCTCGACCGCTTCGGCCAGATTGGAAATCGGCACGATGGTGTCGGTGGCAAAGGCGCCCTGTCCCGGATGCGCCGCCCGCGCCGCCCAATACGCGTCATGCCGCGCCTGCCAGAGCTTGTTGCGCGCCTCCGCCTCGCTGGCGAAGATGAAATTGCTGCCGCCATGCGCGGCGGCGATTGCCTGCGCCAGCGCCGATTGCTCTTTCACCCCGGCTTCAGTGCCATGAAATTCAAACAAAAGCGTCGGCCGCGCCGCCATGTCCTCCAGCTTCGAATAAGCGATGCAGGCAGCCATCTGCGCCGCATCGACGAGTTCCATCCGCGCCACCGGCAGGCCGGTCTGGATGATCTCGATCACGCTTTCCACAGCGTCCCGCACTTGGCTGAACTGGCAGATCGCGGCGCCCATGGCTTCCGGAATGCCAAACAGCCGCAGTTGAATTTCCGTAATGACGCCAAGCGTGCCCTCGGAGCCGATCAACAGCCGGGTCAGGTCATAGCCGGTGGAGGATTTCCGCACCCGGCCGCCAGTCTGGACGATTTTGCCGTCCGCCATCACCGCTGTCAGCCCCAGCACGTTTTCCCGGATGGTGCCGTAGCGCACGGCATTGGTCCCGGAGGCGCGGGTCGCGCACATGCCGCCGATCGTGCAATCCGATCCCGGATCGACCGGAAAAAACAGCCCGCGATCCCGTAACTCCGTGTTCAACTGCTTGCGCGTCACCCCCGCCTCGACTCGGCAATCAAGATCGGAGTCATTCACCGCGAGAATCCGGTTCATCCGCGTCAGATCAAGGCTGATGCCGCCTTGCACCGGCGTGACATGGCCTTCCAGCGAGGTTCCGGCGCCGAACGGTGTCACCGGAACGCGGTTCGCGTTGCAAAACGCCAGCAAATGCGAAATCTCGGTCGTGGTCTCGGCGAACACCACCGCATCCGGCAGACGCCGCGCGGCATTGGCCTCGCCATGCGAATGGGTCTCCAGCAAGGTTTGGTTCACGCTGAACCTGTCGCCGAAAATCCCGCGGATGCCATCAATCGCCTGGTCGGTTTGCATGGAAACGAGACTATCCAATGCCGCGCCGCTTGTCATCCGCGCCAGCCGCATAGCGTCCTTCAGCCGGATATGGCAAAAAGCCTTGATGCCAAACCTGACACGGTCAGACCTGACGCAAAACCTGGAGCGACAAGAAAAAAGCGCCGTACGTTCACGCTGCACGCGGTTTCTTGCCAGCCATGGACACGCTTCCGCCCAGGCCTGGATGAAGGCGATGGCAGGCTCCAGGCATCTCGGGATGGATCTCGATTCCTATAGCGAAGGTCCGGCAATTGAGCAGCTGGAACAAACCATCGCCGGATTGCTGGGCAAGGAGGCGGCGCTGTGGTTTCCAAAGGGAATCATCGCTCAGCAGGCCGCTTTGCTTGTCCACGCGGCGCAAACGCGGTCGAAAGCGGTCATTCTGCATCCGAAATCGCATTTGGCGCTTGACGAACAGGATGCCATCCAGCGCCTAGCCCGGCTGATCGCCGTGCGAACGGGAACCGATCACCGGCATTTCACCGTTGCCGATCTGGCAAGGATCAATGAACCCCTCGCCGCCGTCGCCATCGAGCTACCGTTGCGCCGCGCTGGATATCAGGCGCTGCCTTGGGATGATTTACTGGCGATTGCAGACTGGGCGCGGCAGCGGAACGCGCCCCTGCATTTCGACGGCGCCCGGCTTTGGGAGGTGCAGCCTTGGTATGGCAAGTCCCTCGATGCAATCGCGGCGCTCGCCGATACTGTCTATGTCTCGTTATATAAAGGCCTCGGCGGCCTTGGCGGCTGCGTCCTCGCCGGCTCAAAAGCGGTGATCGAGGCGACAAAGCCCTGGCGCACCCGCTATGGCGGCGACCTGCCAATCGCATTTCCGATGGTCATCACGGCGCTCGACGGCTTGCAGGCCATCCTGCCCCGGATGGCGGATTATCATCAACGCGCCTGTGAAATTGCCGCCGCTCTTAGCGCTGTCCCTGAACTCACGGTGTTCCCGAACCCGCCGCACTGCAACGCGTTCCAAGTGCATTTCCGGGCCTCGGCGGAGGCTCTGGAACTGGCCTCGCTGCGCATCGCCGAAGAGACAGGCTATTGGCTGTTCGGCTGGTTCAACCAAGGCGTATTGCCAGCGACCGCCTTTGGCGAAGTCGTGGTCAATGACACGACGATGGAATGGTCGGCCGCGGAAGTTGCCACCGCGCTTCTGCAGTTGCAGCAACGATCCTTAAATGCGGCTTGATGGCTAGCACCGCCAAATTGCCAGTCGTGCCGCGCCATGCGCCCGCTCGGTCAGCGGCTCGATGCCCTCTGGTAGCGCCTCCTCCCGGCCAAGTTCCGCGACGATGATCGCGTCCGGCGCAATCCAGCCTTGAGCGTCAAGGACTGCAACCGAGCGACTGATCAAACTTTGCCCATAAGGCGGGTCAAGCAAGATCAAACCATGCGGCATGCCCGGCGGCGGCTTCAGGGCGTCGACGCGAAACAGACTAGCCCGGTCCTCCGCCCGGCAGGCCTTGATGTTGCCGATGAGCGCCACCGCCGCCGCCTTGTCCCTCTCGATAAAGCTCGCTTGTGCCGCGCCCCGTGACAAAGCCTCCAATCCCAGCGCGCCGGACCCGGCGAACACATCGAGCACAATAGCGCCGTCAAGCAGATCATGGTTAGCCCAAGGCGCATGGCGGAGCATGTCGAACAAAGCTTGGCGGACGCGTCCGGATGTCGGCCGCGTCGCCTCGCCCGGCGGCGTCGCCAGCGCCCTGCCGCGCCAGGCGCCGGCGATGATGCGCGGCGCGCTCAGGGTTTCAGCTTCGGCAGCTGGTCGCGCAGCACCTTGCCGGTCACCTCCTCAATCGCGCCGGCTGCCAGCCTGCCGAGCTGGAACGGCCCATAGGCCACCCTGATCAGCCGCGTCACCCGCAGATTGATCGCCTCCATCACCTTGCGGATTTCCCGGTTTTTGCCTTCGTGGAGGCTGACCACGAGCCAGCTATTGACCCCCTTCTCCACCTCGATTTCCGCCTCGATCGGCCCATAGCGCACATCGCCCACCGTAATCCCCTGATGCAGCTGCGTGAGCCGCGCCGCATCGACCATGCCATAAACCCGCACCCGGTAGCGGCGCAGCCAGCCGGTGCTCGGCAATTCGAGCGTCCGCGCCAAGCCGCCATCATTGGTCAGCAACAGCAGGCCCTCGCTGGTCAGATCAAGCCGCCCCACGCTCACCACGCGCGGCAGTTCGGCGGGCAAGGCGGCGAACACCGTCGGCCTGCCTTCCGGGTCGCGATGCGTGGTCACCAGCCCCGGCGGCTTGTGATAGCGCCACAACCGGGTGCGCGCGGGGCCGCTGACCGGCGCGCCATTCACCGAAACCATATCCGCTTCGGTGACGAAGGTGGCCGGATGCGTGACCGCAACGCCATTCATCGAGATGCGGCCCTCGGCGATCATCCGTTCGACATCGCGCCGGCTGGCTACCCCGGCGCGGGCCAGATATTTGGCGATCCGCTCGGTCATCGGCAGGCCTCAATAAAGGCGGCGAACAGGCGGCCATCGCCAGGATCGATCAGGAACTCAGGATGCCATTGCACGCCGATGCAGAATTTTTTGCCGGTCACTTCAAGTCCCTCGATCACCCCGTCCGGCGCCATGGCATTGGGCACACATCCAGTCCCGAGCGATGCCACCGCCTGATGATGCGATGAATTGACCTGCATCAAATCAGTCCCGATGATTTGCCTGAGCTGGGTATCCGCGAGCACATTAACCGCATGACCCGGTTGGTCGCGCGGATTCGGCTGTTCATGGCGCAATGCATTTGGCACCGCGTCAGGGATATGCTGGATCAGGCTGCCGCCCAGCGCCACCGCCAGCAATTGCTGCCCGCCGCAAATGCCCAATACCGGCATGTCGCGAGCCAGCGCGCCGCGCAGCAAGGCCAATTCCGCTGTTGTGCGCGCCTGCTTCAGCGATACGGTTTCATGGATAACGGCATCCCCGTAAAGCGCCGGATCGACATCAAAGGCGCCGCCGGTAACAATCAGTCCATCAATCGCCTCAAGATAGTCATCGGTCAGCGCCGCAAAATGCGGCAAGGCCACGGGCGCGCCGCCTGCCTGAGCCACCGCCTCCATGTAGTTGCGGCGCATCGCGTACCAAGGGAATTTCGAGTAGCCGCCAGGCTCTTCGGAATCGAGCGTCAGGCCGATCAAGGGTCGCTTATTCATGACAGGAACTAGACCCGACCCTGCGATGAAGGCAAGTAAAGGATGATGATACAGCACGATCTCGCAATGAAACTTGCTTTCGCGGAAGCCGCCGCCGCCGCCGCGCGCGGCGAGGTTCCGGTAGGCGCCGTGATCGCCGATGCGGACGGGCATATCATCGCCGCCGCCGGAAACCGGGTGGAAGAGCGACGCGATCCGGCCGCCCATGCGGAAATGCTGGCGCTGAATCAGGCGGCGATCCGGCGCGGCAGCAAGTTTCTGACTGACTGCACCCTCACCGTCACGCTTGAGCCCTGCCCGATGTGCGCCGCGGCCATCGCGTTATACCGCGTGCGGCGCCTGGTGTTCGGCGCCTACGACGCAAAGTCGGGCGGCGTCGACCATGGCCCGCGCATATTCGAACAGAGCACCTGTCACCACCGGCCCGAAATTATCGGTGGCATCGCCGAGATCGCCAATGCGGAGCTTTTGCGGCAGTTTTTTGAAACCTGCCGCGACCCGGCAAATTTTGCCGGGCGTTAACCAAATCTAAACTCCGATGCGCCATTCTCTGACCGCGACAAAAGGGTCGCGGCAATGGGAATAATCGTCATGCAGCATCGGTTTCGCATCTGGCAAAACAGACATTATGATGGATGCCGCCGCGGATGAACAAGCTGCTCGAAAATCTGCGGGCGCTTGGGCCACTGAAGCTTGGAGCCATGGCGGCGGTCGGCGCTGCCGCTCTCGGCTTCATGCTGTTCCTTGGCGTTTATGGCGATAATTCACCCACATCACTGCTCTACGCCAATCTTTCGCTGCGCGATGCCGCGACGATAGCCGACACGTTGAAGGCACAGCATACGCCCTATCAGCTGCGCGATGAAGGTCACGCGATTTACGTGCCGACCGCGCAGCTCGATGCGTCGCGGCTCCTCCTCGCCCAGCATGATCTGCCAAGCGGCGGCGCTGTCGGGTTTTCCTTGTTTGATCATGCCAATCCACTTTCTGGATCAAGTTTTCTTGACAGAATCAACGAAACCCGTGCGCTGGATGGCGAGCTGGAACGCACCATCGAACTGATCCAGGGCGTACAGGCGGCAAGGGTGCAGGTGGTGCTGTCGAACCGGGCGCCGTTCAGCATGACCACCGATCCAGCGCAGGCCAGCGTGATGCTGTCGCTCGCCGGCGCCGCGCCGCTGGATCGCGAAAGCATCACGGCGATTTTGAATTTGGTGGCTTCCGCCGTGCCGGGCCTGAACCCGCACAACATTTCGATCGCCGATGACCGTGGCGACCTTCTGGCCTCCCCCGGCGAAACCGGCGAGGACGAGCTGACCGATCGCCAGCTTGCGGTAAAGCAGCATGCGCAACAGGCCATCGATAATTCGCTAAACGCCATGCTGGCAGCCACGCTGGGGCCTGGGCATGTCCATGTCGTCACCACTGTATCGATGAACTTCGATAAAAGCGAGGTGACCTCCACCAGCTATGACCCGAATGGCCAGGTTGCGCGCAGCACGCAGGACATCCGGCAAAAATCGGACAGCACGACCGCCAGCGATAAAACCGTAACCATTCAGAACGACCTACCGGGCAACACGGCGGATGCGCCGCCGCCGAAACGCCAGAATACCGAATCAAAAGACGATCAAACAACGAATTACGAGATTAGCCAAACCACCAAACGAGTGGCGCACAGCGCTCCGCAAATCAGCAAGATCAGCGTGGCCGTGATGATTGACGGGGTCATGACGCTCGACAAAACCGGCAAACAGGTTTGGCGGGAACGCTCGGCGGCCAAGCTTGCGGCAATCCGCAGCCTGGTGAAAACCGCAATCGGCTACGACAAGACGCGCGGCGACACGGTCGACGTTCAGTCCATGCCATTTATCCAGGAGCTTCCTGCGGCGCCCGCGCATAAATCCATAATTAGTCAATTTTTAAGCAACGGTGCGCTCGAATCGGTGCTTCGCACGTTGATCATCGCCGCCGCCGGGCTGATCGCGCTGTTATTCGTGTTCCGTCCGCTGATGATCCGGTTGACCAACGCGGCGGCCCCCGCGCTTGCCGCGTCAGGCGGCAACTCGGTCATCAGCAGCCCAAGCAGCGACGCGAAGTTGGCCGGACCGGGTGAAACCGTCAATCTCGGCCAGGTTGAAGGTCCCTTGAAGGCCGCGGCAATCCGCCAGATTGGCGACCTCGTCGAAAGCAATCCGGACGCTACGCTTGCGGTCATTCGCGGCTGGCTCGGCGCCGAGGCAGCGGGATGAGCAGCGTCATGAACAACCTGGAGAGATCCAGCCTGTCGGGTCCTGCCAAGGTTGCCGTTCTGGTGCTCGCGCTTGGCGAAGAACAAGGCGGCAAGCTTGTTGCGATGCTGCATGACGATGAAGTTCGGGAAGTCTCTGCCGCCATGGCGCAGCTCGGGTCGGTAAAAGCGGAAACGCTGGAACACCTCTGCGCCGATTTTGTGCAGACCATCGGCCACAGCAGCCAGATCGCAGGATCTTTCGAAACAACGGAACGGCTATTGCTCAAGTCGATGCCGCCTGACCGGGTCAACCGGATCATGGATGAAATCCGCGGACCCGCCGGAAAAACCGTGTGGGACAAGCTCGGCAATGTCAACGAGACGGTTCTCGCGAATTATCTGAAAAATGAATATCCGCAGACAATCGCCATCATCCTTTCGCGAATTAAATCAGACCATGCGGCGCGGATTCTGGCAATTTTGTCGGAGCCCCTGGCGATCGAGGTCATTGAACGCATGCTGACGATGGAAGGCGTGCAGAAAGCAATTCTCGAGGATATCGAGAACACGCTGCGGACGGATTTCATGTCGAGCCTTGGACGCAGCACCCGCCGTGACCTCCACGAGCAGATGGCGGATATCTTCAACGCGCTGGACCGGCAATCCGAGGCGCGCTTCATGGCAGCGCTGGAAGCGCGCAATGAAAGCACAGCGGCCCGTATCAAGGCCCTGATGTTCACTTTCGAGGATTTGCTCCGTCTGCCGCCTGCAGCCATGCAGACACTGCTTCGGCAGGCGGACAAGGAAGCACTGCCGATCGCCCTTAAAGGCGCCTCGGAAAAGCTACGGGATCACTTCTTCAAGAATCTGTCGGAACGCGCCGGCAAAATGTTGCGCGACGATATCGAGGGGCTGGGACCAGTACGGCTCCGGGATGTCGACGCGGCGCAAGCGGCGTTAATTTCTACTACAAAAGAGCTGGCAGCCTCTGGAGAAATCGAAATTGCCACCGGCAAGGAAGACGACCTTCTTTACTAACTTAATTATAGGAAATTGTCATGACAACACCTTTTGAATTTCCGAGCATCGAGCAGGCTTCGCCTTTGGGCGGAGTCGGCGGACCGATCTCGCAGCCACGCGATCTTGAAGCGGTATATGACATTCCGGTTCTGATGAGCGTCGTGCTCGGCCGGGCGACCATGCCGGTCAACCAGCTTCTCAAGCTAGGGCGCGGCGCGGTTGTTGAATTAGATCGCAAGCTTGGCGAGCCGGTCGATATTCTCGTCAACAACCGGCTGATCGCGCGCGGCGAGATCGTGATGGTCGACGAGCATCGCCTGGGCATCACGATGACCGAAATCGTCAAATCCGACCGGCCTCTTTAGGATTTCAGCAATGCGCGTGCTCATTATCGGTTCTCTCGCAGGCGAACTTGCTACCGCCGCACGCGTGGCCATAGCGCGCGGGGCGGCGCTGGATCATGCCGATACTCTCGATGCGGCATTAACCCGCTTGCGCGGCGATGCGCGGGTCGATTTAGTTATTTGCGACCTGGCGCGGGATATTCCCACGTTGATGAAACGCTTATCGGCTGAACGTTTCGCAGTGCCGGTTGTCGCCGCTGGCGATCCGGCCGACGAAGCCAGCGCCTTGGCGGCGATCAAGGCCGGCGCACAGGAATTTCTGCCGCTACCGCCCGATCCGGAGCTGATCGCGGCTATTCTCACCGCCGCCGCGGGCGACACCCACAAGCTTATCGTGCGGGATCCGGTGATGCTGGCCACTCTGGCACGCGCCGATCAGGTGGCGCAATCCGATGCCTCGGTGCTGATTTCCGGCGAAAGCGGCACCGGCAAAGAGGTGCTCGCGCACTACATCCACCGCAAATCCAGACGCGCGCAAGGGCCTTTCGTGGCGCTGAATTGCGCTGCCATTCCCGAGGCGCTTCTCGAGTCGGAATTATTTGGACACGAAAAAGGCGCGTTTTCGGGTGCGATAGGGCGCCGGCTTGGCAAGTTTGAGGCGGCGCAAAACGGCACCTTGCTCCTCGACGAAGTCTCCGAAATGGATATTAGGCTGCAAGCGAAGCTTTTACGAGCATTGCAGGAGCGGGTCATCGATCGGGTAGGCGGCGATACACCGGTGCGTATCAATGTCCGCATTCTCGCCACAACAAATCGCAATCTATCCGAGGAAATCGCCGCCGGCCGGTTCCGCGAGGACTTATATTTTCGCCTTAACGTCGTATCCCTCCGCTTGCCGGCCTTGCGCGAGCGGCTCAACGATATCGCCACCCTCGCTCACCATTTTGTCGATCATTACACAGCGCTGAACGGCTTGCCGCAAAAACATTTATCGGCTGCGGCGGTGCACCACCTCATGCAACATTCCTGGCGCGGCAATGTTCGCGAGCTTGAGAACGCGATGCATCGCGCGGTGCTGCTGACACCCGATGTCGAAATCATGCCAGATCTGATCGAGCTTGTTCCGGCATGTTCCGGCACACGAAGCCAGGATGCGGCAGGTTCGGCAACCCTGCCGCTCACATCGTCTGACGCGTCTCTTTCAGTGACACCCTTGGTTGGACGGCGCATGGAGGACGTGGAGCAAGCCTTGATCCTGGAGACATTGACCCATTGCTTGGGCAACCGGACGCACGCCGCCACCATCCTGGGCATTTCAATCCGAGCCCTCCGCAATAAGCTGCGTGACTATGCCTCCCATGGCGCGGCAGTCCCGCCGCCGCATGCGGGCATCGCGGCCTGATCCCGATGAAAAACATAAACTTCGCAACATTAATACCGCGCATCAAATCGATTAGGATCGGCTCCGATATAGGCCTGGCCCTCGGCGTTGTTTTCATTATCACTGTCCTGATCCTGCCGCTGCCGCCTTTTCTTCTCGATACAGGATTGGCGGTTTCCTTCACCGCCGGCGTTCTAGTCCTAATGGTGGCCTTGTTCATTCGTCGCCCGCTGGACTTCACTAGTTTTCCCATCATCCTGCTGCTCACCACGATGCTGCGCCTCTCGCTGGACGTCGCGGCAACCAGGCAAATTCTCTCGCATGGCAATGAAGGCATCGATGCGGCCGGGCGCGTGATTGCCGCCTTTGGCGGGTTTCTGATGGGCGGCGATCTCGTGATCGGGTTGATCGTCTTCGCGATCCTGTTAGTGGTGAATTTTGTCGTGATCACCAAGGGATCAACCCGGATTGCCGAAGTCGCGGCGCGCTTCACGCTTGACGCGATCCCGGGAAAGCAAATGGCGATCGACGCGGAGCTGAACAGCGGCGCAATCGACGAACGCACGGCCCGGCGCAAGCGAAGCGATTTGGAACAGGAAAGCGGCTTTTATGGCGCGATGGATGGCGCCGCAAAATTCGTTCGCGGCGACGCCATCGCCGCCCTAATTATCACCTCGATCAACATCATTGGTGGCCTTGGGATCGGCATTGTCCAGCACGGCATGGGCTTCGGCGATGCCGCCAGCACATTCACCACTTTGTCCATCGGTGAAGGGCTGGTCTCACAAATTCCATCCCTTATGGTCTCGATCGCCGCGGGTGTTGTCGTTACAAAAGGCGGCACCGAAGGAAGCGCCGATGCCGCCTTGGTCGCCCAACTTGGGCGCAGCCCGAAGCCGCTTGGCCTGGCTTCGGCTGCCGCCATGATGCTGGCGCTGGTGCCTGGCCTGCCCTTTCTTCCTTTCGCGGCGCTCGCCGGCCTTGCCGGCGGCGGCGCCTATCTGCGTTGGAAAAACCCACCTCAACCGGAGTCCGAACCCGTTGCGGGTCCAATTCTGCCCACCGAGCCGCCGATCACTGATACCTTGCGCATGGACCAGCTGCGGCTCGAACTCGGCTACGGGCTGCTGCTGTTAGCTGGCGGCGACACGCCGCGGCTGACCGAACAGATTAAGTCCCTGCGCCGAGCGATTGCCGCCGAAATGGGGTTTGTGCTGCCGCCAGTGCGCATTCAGGACAACATGCAACTCGCCGCCGATGGTTACGCGATCAAGGTCAAGGAAATTGAAGCCGGACACGGGCAATTGCGGCCAAACCGCCTGCTGGCGATGAGTCCGAACGGCGCTTTGCCCGATCTGCCCGGCGAGCGAACCGAAGAGCCTGCCTTTGGCATGCCGGCGCTCTGGATCGAATCCGGTGAACGCGAACATGCGCAGGCGAAAGGCTGCACCGTTGTTGATCCGGCAAGCGTACTGACCACGCACTTAACCGAAATCGTGAAGGAAAACATGGCGGAACTGCTTTCCTTTGCCGAAACCCAAAAGCTGCTTGATGAGTTGCCGCGCGAGCATCAGAAACTGGTAGGCGACCTGATTCCAACCCAGATCAGCATGGGAAGCGTGCAGCGCGTGCTGCAATCACTGCTGGCCGAGCGCGTTTCAATACGCGACCTGCCGACAATTCTGGAAGGCATACAGGAAGCGTGCACGATGCAAGGACGCACGATTCCCTCGATCAGCGCGCATGTCCGCATGCGCTTGGCACGGCAGCTCAGCGATGCCCATACCTCGCCCAAGGGTTACTTGCCTTTGGTCGTTTTGTCGCCGGATTGGGAGGCGGAACTCGGCGAAGCCTTAGTGGGCACGCCTGATCAGCGCCAGCTTGCCCTGCCGCCCGGACGGCTGGCCGATTTCATGCGCGCCATCACGACGGCGTTTGAAGCGGCCGCGTCCACAGGAGAAGCCCCGGTTTTGCTGACCAGCGCAATGCTCCGTCAACATGTGCGCGCCATCATCGAACGTATGCAACCCTCTATGACGGTTCTCGCGCAAACTGAAATATTTTCGCGCGCCCGTATCCGCACCGTAGGAACAATCTGATGCGGATCAAAATATTTGAAGCCAAAACCATGCCGGAAGCCATGGCGCAAATGCGCAGCGTTCTTGGACCGGAAGCCTTGCTTCTTCATTGCCAGAATACGGAAAACGGCGTTGCGATCACCGGCGGCATTGAACGGAAGTCATCCGCCGATTTGCCATCCGCTCTGCCACATTCCAAAATCCTGGCCTTTCATAATGTTCCTAGCGCGATCAGCGCACAGCTTGAACGGCATCCGCATGAGCAGCCCGCGGCAACTCAAGAAATCAAACCGTCACCGCGCCTGCATGACGTCCCGAACTTGCCGTCTCTCCCGCCAAAAGCCCTGGCTGCAAGCGCAAGCCTTGCAAAATCGTTTGCCGACATCTTCCAATTCGGTTCGTTGAGCTGGGATGAGCCTATCGTGCTGGTCGGACCGCCTGGCGCCGGCAAAACGCTCAGCCTTGTCAAGCTCGCCGTCCAACTGGTGCGCGACGGCACGCCGCCGCTGGTTATCAACGCCGATCATTATCGCGCCGCCGCATTGCCACAGCTTGATGCATTTACAAGCTTGCTTAATCTCGATCTGATCGACGCGCCGACGCCATATGCTCTGGCAAAAGCTCTCGGCGAACGCGAAGCTGGCATGCCGGTGCTGATCGATTCTCCAGGACTTGATCCCTTCGCCAATGATGACGCCGAACTCTTGCAGGCGCTCTGTGACGCCTCAGAAGGCTCCGCCGCCCTCGTGCTGCCCGCGGGGCTTGATCCGGGCGAAAGCGCGGACTTGGCGGAAATATTCTTCGAATTAGGCGCGCGAAACCTGATTGTCACCAAGCTCGACCTGACGCGAAGGCTGGGTGGCGTTCTCGCCGCCGCAGCGACTGGCCCTTATGTCATTACCGAAGGCGGCGTCGGCCCTGGCGCAGCGGACGGCATTGCCTCCCTCACTCCCAATAGACTCGCACAGTATTTTTATCGTCCCCACGCTTCGCTCAAGATATTTGAAAGCACCGCGCCATGACCTCCACCATTGCCGCTCCGAATATGGATGCCACCCATAAACCGCGTCTGATCGCGATTGCCTCAGGCAAAGGAGGCGTTGGCAAAACTTGGCTCAGCTTGACGCTTGCCCAAGCTCTTGGTCAGCGACGCTCGCGGATTTTAGTGCTTGACGCTGACCTTGAGTTGGCGAACGCCGATATTCAACTGGGTCATCTAGCGGAGCATGATCTCGCCAATGTCGTGCGCGGCGAAGCCACTTTGTTAGATGCTATCAAACCGATGACGCAAGGCGGCTTTGACTTGCTGCCGGGTCAATCCGGTTCAGGCGCTTTGGCCGGACTCGACAACCGCGCAGTGGACGCGCTGCTCGCCGATCTGTACGCGACGACAGGCTATGACATGATCATTCTCGATCTTTCGGCGGGGCTTAACGACACGGTTCGGCGCATCGCCGCATTTTCTGACACTGTGTTATTAGTTATCACAGAGGACCCGGCAAGCCTTACCGATGCATATGCGGTTCTGAAGTTGCTAAAGCTAGACAAGTGCCAGCCCGGAACAAGAATCGATGCGCGAATCGTGGTCAACCAAGCGAGCAGCCCTGAGGCCGGCAAGCGCGCTTACGCAGCGCTTGCGAGAGCAGCACGGCGTTTTCTGCGTCTTGATCCACCACTGATTGGGGTGATCGGCCGTGATGAACAAGTGCCTGCTGCAATTCGCCAGCAAAAGCTTCTGCTCGCGGAATTTCCAGAGGCCAAAGCGGGGCTTGAGGTGCAGGCCATCGCGAAGCGCCTTGCGATGAGACCATAAGTTCAGAGCGCATACGCTGTCAGTCTCGTTGCTTATTTTCGACGCGCTTTACCGGGTCAGGCTCATCGGGAAGTGACGATGCGCTATCGTGATGGAGTTTCGATATAATCCCAAGCGGCATAGAGATTAACCTATGCGCAAGAGTAAGGCCAGGAGGCTCTGCCTCCTGGACCTCCGCCAAAGGCAGAGCCTTTGGAATCCATTACTTGGCTTTCCGCTGGGAGGGGTCGCTGACCCCTCCCAGCGGAAAGCCATCTAGCGGGTTCTAAGGGCTAAGCCCTTAGTGGGGGTTTCAGGGGGCAAAGCCCCATGATTTTGCTTTCGCGATAGGTTAATCCCTATGCCGCTTGGGATAAGACCAGAGACTCTATAGTCGCGGCATTGCTTGCGAAAGCCGGCCACCAAGCCGGATCGGCTCGATCCTTATCGCGCGTCCATTGGCGCCGGTTTCAATAAACGCGCCGCAGATCGTTGGTGGTCCTTCCGCTGGATGCAGCCGTTCGGCCGGCACTTTTTTGAGAAATCGCGCAATTGCTGGCGCTTTATGCATGCCGATCACGCTATCATAATCGCCGCACATCCCGGCATCCGACATGAACGCGGTGCCTCCTAGCAACACCTGGTGATCGGCAGAGGGGCAATGCGTGTGAGTGCCCAGCACCGCGCTCACCTGCCCGTCAAATGCATGCGCGTAGGCCATTTTTTCGCTAGTCGCCTCGCCATGGAAATCGATCAGGATTGCCTGGTCGGTGATACCCAAGCGGTGCCGGCTGAGCAACGCCTGGGTCGCCTGGAATGGATCATCCAGCGCGTCCATGAACAGCCTCGCCATCGCATTAATGATCAAAACCCGCTTGCCGTCGGCGACATCAACGCTAACAGAGCCCTCGCCCGGCGTGCCCGGAGGATAATTAAGCGGGCGGATCAACCGTTTCTGCTGTGCGATATAAGGAATGATCTCTTTGCGGTCCCAGGCATGATTGCCAAGGGTGATCGCATCCGCGCCGGCGGCAAAAATCGCTTCCGCCATTTCGGGCGCTAACCCATACCCATGCGATGCATTTTCCGCATTGACGACGGCAACATCGATCATCAGGTCGCGCCGCAGTCCGGGCAATGCGGCGATCGCCCCCTCGCGCCCTGCCCGGCCGACCAGATCGCCCAAAAACAACAATCTCACGACAACAACCTCACCGCATTGCTCCAACCACCTTCATTCCGGCAACCCAATCGGCGCAATGTCGTGCCAACGGGCGATCGGATCGGGATTAGCCGAATGGCTCGCCCCGTCAAAATGCCGCACAACGCCAGCCACCGCGTTCAGAGCGGTTGTAACGGCGCCTTCAGCCCAGCCTGCCGTCCAGGAAATATCATCGCCCGCAAGAAAAATGCCACGCCGGTGATCAGGCAGTGACGATTGCATGAAATGTCCAAACAAGCGCCGCTGGTAACGGTAATGCCCCGGCAGATTGGCTTTGAAAGCGCCCATGAAATTTGGGTCGGACTCCCATGAAACCGTGATTGGCATGCCGATGATATGGGCGCCAATATCAAGGTCAGGATAAATCTGGCGCAGGCTGTGCAGCATCAGCCGCACCCGCTCATCTTGCGCTAGGGAAAGCCACTTCAGCGCGTCGTCATTCCAGGTATAGGACAAACATATAACGGCTGGTTTGTTAGGTCCATTGTCGATCAGGTAGGTGCCGCGCGTAAGGCGGTCGGACAGCGTCATGCTGAGCCTGTCTTCCCCGGTGCGTGGATGCGGCTCGCGCCAGAAGGGGCGGTCAACCATGATGAAGGTTTTCGAAGACTGCATATAATGCGTGCGTTCCATTGCCATCCAGAGGTCGTGATGGAACAGGCTTTCGGCGCAATCGATACGCGCCGATAACAGCCAGACCTGACAAGTGACAATCACTCCGATGTAATCGCGCACGTTGCCGTACCGGTCGGTTAGAGAAAACCGCCCCCCCGAAGCAGGCGCGATCCGCGCTACGCCAGGCCGTGGCACGCCACCATGCAATGACGCAAGCGAAGTTCCCGCCGGCCAATGCGCCATGGCATCGGGCATATGGGTCCAGAGCCGGCGCGGCAGTTGCTCAACGCCGCCGATGACGAGTTGGTGATCATCATCCGCGCCTGTTGCCACAACGCGCAAGATTTCCAGGATCGAATTCGGAAAATCGGTATCCCACCCGCCAGTCCCGAATCCTACCTGGCCGAAGATCTCCCGCGCGCGAAACCCGAGATCCTGAAATGCTTTTGACTTTGCGATGAAACCATAAAATGACTCCTCATCAAGCGTCGTCACCAATCGGTCCCAGATGCGTTTTATGCTCGGCACATCCCGCGCGCAAAGCGCCGCCTGCAACTCGGAAAACGCGGCGCCTTGTTCAAGCGCATCCCGCCAGGCATGTTCGACCGCATGAAAGATTGGCGGCAAATCCGCGGTTGTGCGGCTGTAAAATTTTTGCCCGCTGAGTTCAATCACCGTTGATGGCGTGCTTGGCGCCAACGGATTCGGAAATGGAGCGGTTTTAAGCCCAACCAGATCGAGATAGTGAAACAAGGCGGTCGAGGATGGCGGAAACCGCATCGCGCCAAGTTCGGCGAACGCGCCGTCGCCATCCTTGAAGGGTTCGCTTCGCAACCGGCCGCCGATCCGATCCGATTCAAAAAGCACTGGCCTGAACCCAAGTTTCATCAGCTCGAATCCCGCCACAATTCCTGCAATGCCGGCGCCGATGATTGCTACTTCGGCGCCATGCGCGCCTTGTGGAATGGCCCCCAGCCCAGCCGGGTGAGCCAGGAAATCGTCATAGGCGAAGGGAAAATCCGGGCCGAACATGGTGATCGGACGGCTCGTCATAGACGCCGTGCTCATGACGGTTACTCCGGCTGACTGACGCGCAAGGGGTTCTGATAAAGCGCCGGCCTGCCGTCTGACTGATCGCCAAGCACATGGTGTCCATGATGACGCTTTAGCAGACGCAACGGCCACAGAGAACAGCAGAAGCGTAGATGGTTTTCGCAAATTGAAACGGCCGGCGCGGGATGTCCCGTGCCGGCCGAATAATAAGCGTGATCCTACTACATCATTGGCGCCAGAATGAAACCATTCGCCGCTTGTGCAACGCTTGCGATTCGCGCTCCTTGCTGGCCCGAAACCATGACGATGTCGCCAGCCGCCAGCAAATCCCCCGCCTCCGCGAAATAGCCTGGCGCATCAAGCGCCATAGAAGCATCCTCGCCGGAACGGTAATGCCATAATGTAAAACCATTCGCATAAGCGAGCACCGACAGATTGCGCAAGATGAACGCCATGATTAGATCTCCTTGTTGAAAGTGGGGATATTGCGGGAGGACACCAAAAAAGAGAGGGTGGCGCCACTCGGCGCCACCCTCAGTTGGTCTGGGTTCGGAGGAGAGATCACCGCAAGCGATAGCAGCTTGGTTGTGCAAGGCCAGGAGACACTAGCGGCACGATCGGTAATCAACGAACCAACCCGGTTCGCCTCGAGATGGATACTACTTGAGGTTGATTTGCGTGTCAACGAGATAATCGTTGGCGCGGGGTTATTTTTTTCACGCCTGATCTTGGGTTGCCGAATATTAGTCCGATCCTGGGCTTCAAAATTAAACCCGACGACGATTTTGCGGTCGCGCAACACCTCCTCTAGCCGATCTAGGGCGACGCGCCATTGGCGATAATCGCTCCTGTCGCCAGATTGATATTTTGGTGCGCGGCCTTTGTCGCCCCAGCGGCGGAGCACTTGCGCATGAACGGCATCGATCTTGCCTGCACGATAAAGCAAGGAAAGGCAGTGTAGCACATCTTCTGGCGCGCAAATTTGCCGGGCCGAAGTATCGGACGACAACCGTTGGCCTTGCCGCCGCATGGCCAACACCTGCGAAGTCCATAACCAAGCCTGTTCTGCGGAACGAAATGGCTCAGGGCTTATTGAACGTCTTGGTGGGGCGGCATCAGCAGGCATGTTTTGTCTCCGGTACAAGTGAACAAACAGTGAACAAGAACTTACCTACTGAAGGTTGTGCAAACTAGCAAGCAGAAAAATCGGATTTTGGCCGCCTTGGCAGTATTTTGTTCACTATGTGTTCTAGTAAGGCTAGCGGCCTAGCTGCCTCAGCGGCTCCAAATCTTCCATTATGAATCGGAGAGCGTTACGCCGCTGAATAATGAGGCGGCATCAGCCTAGCCAGCACCTTTCGCGCTACGGATGCCAGAAGACAGCCCATCACGGGGTCCACGTGCGCCGATAATGGCGCGCGGATTGCCCAGAACGGCGGGCGAGGAGAAGTCTAGTTCATGCCGTCAACTGTCTCAAGCGACAAGGATTTGGCTTTGCTGGCCGTTGGCGCCTTCAGGGCACGGAAGATTGCAAGGGGTTTTCCAGTGGCACGGCGAGGGATGCGTATTGCAGATAGGCCAACATGCGCGCTTCACGCCTGCCGCGCGTAACCGTGTCCAAAATCAGTCCGGTGATAAAGCTGAGCGATGCCAATAGCATCAATCCGGTCGCCAACACGGCGCTCGGTAGGCGCGGCACCAGGCCAGTATGCACGTAATGCAGCACCACGGGAATGCCAAAGCCCAAGGAGATCAACGCGAGACATAGCGCGATCAGCGAGAATAGCTGGATTGGCCGCTCATGCTTGAACAAAACGATGATCAGCCACAAAATGCGGATGCCGTCCTTATAGGTGTTCAACTTGCTTTGCGAACCCTCGGGACGCCCCCGGTAAGCCCCGCCGATATGCGCCACGGGGAGCGATAGTTCCAGCGCGTGCACCGTCAGCTCGGTTTCGGTATCGAAACCACGTGACAAGGCTGGAAAAGATTTGACGAAACGGCGGGACAACACCTTGTAGCCCGACAGCATATCCTTGATCTGGTCGCCAAATATCCGTCGCACCATGCCGGTCAGCATTTCATTGCCGAAGCGGTGGCCGAGCCGGTAGGCGGCCTGCTCGGTGTCCCGACGCACGCAATTCACCAGATCATACGGACCTTCCAAAGCGAGCTTCAACATAGCGGGCGCGATGGCGGCGTCATACGTGTCATCGCCATCGACCATGATGTAGAAATCAGCCTCGACATCGCGGAACATCCGCCGCACGACATTGCCTTTGCCCTGTAGCGTTTCGGTCCGCACAATCGCGCCGGCCGCGCGCGCGGCGTCGCGTGAATGATCGCTGGAGTTATTGTCGTAGACATAAATCTCGGTCGCTGCGTCAACTTGTGAAAGCGCCTGCCGCATGTCGGCGACCACTCTGCCGATGGTCAAAGCTTCGTTATAGCAAGGGATCAGCACCGCGACGCGCACCAGAGGCACAGCCGGCTGATTGCGCAAGTCGCCGCGCGGGAGGCCGGCGTTCTGCGTTTCCGGTAAAATTATCCGGCGTTCCGCCAGATTGCTTAACTCGCTATTCATCCCAAACCCTTAAACTTGAAACAAACGCCTCGACTTCACGCCGATGCCGGCCGAGATCAACCAGCCACCCAACCTGCTCGAAGGATTTTGCCACGGGAACCATGCCAGTTTATGGCAGTTTCATCAACAAGCGCTTAACGGACAGGCTTGCTTATTCCGAAAGTTTCCAGCCGACATGTCGCCACCGATTTCAACGTCAGCCATAACCGCAAAATCAGCCTCCAGCTTGCGCTTGGTCATGCTGCTCACCCGCGCGGCGCCTCTCCTGCTGTTTATCGCCGGCTGCGGCCTTGCTGTGCATTTTGCCTTGGTCAGCGCGCATCCGAAGGAGAGCACCAAAGCCGCCGCCACGCTGCTTCGCTACGGCTATGTCGGCAACCCTTATCTTCTGCCGACCGGGCCGACCGCGCATGTCTCGCCGATCCTCGCCTATTACATGGCGCTGGTCTATGCGATATTCGGGGTGAATTCCTGGCTTTCGAATGTCGCGCTCGGCATCGTCGCTTCGGGGGCCTACGCGTTCAGCGTTGTTCTGGTGTTTCGCTTGCTGTTCACCTTGCGCGTTTCGCCGCAAGCCCTTTGGCTGGCCAATCTGCTGGTGCTCGGCTTTTCGTTTTTCGTTTATTACATGGTCACCTACTGCCATGACTGGGAAGAGCCGTTTTCCTCGGTCATCTTGATTTATGGCTGGCTGCTGCTGGAAAAATTTAGAATTGCGGCGAAGCCGGCGGCGATTTACCTGATGGCCGCGCTGACGGGGTTTGGCGGGCTGCTGTCGCCGGTGGTGGCGCCCAGCCTGTTCCTGGCGCTGGTTTTGATGCTTTGTTTAATGCTCTGGGGGAAACGCACGCAGCCGGCGCTCGCCCGAAAGATCGTGGCGCGAAAGGCGGTTTTGTCCGGCCTGATCATCGCCGCTTTTTTGGTGCCCTGGGGCATTCGCAACGAGATTTTGCTCGGCAAGTTCATTATTACCCGGTCAAATTTTGGCCTTGAACTCGCTGTCGGCAATCAGCCCGGCGCGCGAGGCCCCACTTCCATCGGCTGGACCGCGCCCATTCATCCCAGCGTGTCGCTGCGAGCGGCAAGGCAGGTGCAGAAAATCGGCGAGGTTCGGTACATGGCGCGAATGACCAAACTGGCGGAGCACTGGATCCGCGCCGATCCGGCGCGCTTCATTCGCCTCACCCTTACCCGCATCCGGCTGAGCTTCCTGCCCGCCCCTATTATGATACCCTGGTTTCCAATCATCGGCTGGCTCGGCGGCGCAGCGTTGCTGTTTCTATTTGCCGCCTTGAAACTGCTGGCGATGGCGAGCAGCCTCGCCTTGCGCGTCCGCCCTATCGAGATGGTGCTGTTCTGCGTTCTGCCGCTAGCGCCCTATTTCATCACCCATGTCTATCTGCGCTATCAAATCCCGTCGATTTTTCCTTCAATGGCGCTGATGGTCATCGTCGCCGACGGCGCTTGGCGGCGGCTTCGCGGCGGGGCGGGTTAGCGGGGCAAGCAAGGTTCAAGGCCGGGGCAATGCCCCGGACCCCTTTTGGCAGCGTACGCCTGGCAGACTATTTTGTTTTGATTTCGTAACAATTTAGGCGTGCGAAGGTGATTGCGCTCAAGTGCGCGTCGCGGGATCAGTCGGCGGCGCTGTGCCTGGAGGCAACGCGGTTTGTACTGCTGGCGGCGCGGCTGGCGGCGGCGAGGCCAGTTGCGCGTCAGGCGGTTGCGCGTCGGGCAGCGGGTCAGTTGGTTGCGAAGGGGCCGCCTGCTTGGGCGGGATTGGCGGGTATAGCGACGGGACCTGGTCGCGGCGGATGCCTAGGATGTGGCAGAGCGGGCGGAGGATGCGGCGGAGTTGCGGGTCTTGGGCGAGGAGGGTTGCCATTTCGGGATCGGCGAGGAAATCGCAGAATTGCGACCTGCCATGGGCGGTTTCCTGGATCAGGCGGAGCAGCCAGGCGTAATGGCGCGGCAGCGGGTCCGGCTTGCGCGGCCGGGCCGGGCCAAGCCGGGCCAGTCGCGGTTTGCGCAAGCGGGCCGGAATGGGGACGGGGTTGGCGGTGTTGCGGGCGATGCGCGCCCTGAAGCGGAAGGCGATGCCGCGCAGGCGCTTCCAGATCTGGAACAGGAGCTGGCCAGGCAGGCAGGCCAGGCCCAAGCGCCAGTCGCTGCGCCGGCCGATCACCTGGCACAGGTTCTCGATGATGTAGGCGAGGCGTTCTGCCGGGGCAAGGGAAGCGATCTGGTTCACTAACCGGATAAAACCACAAACCAGAGCGAGTGGGCAAGAAGGATTTGCAGTTGATGACAGATTTTGTTAGAGCCGCGTTAGTTCGGTGTCATCCGCGGATAAAGCAAGGATGATCCGCAGATTGCGCAGATTAGCCTAGGGCGGTTAGGCTTGGTGCTTATGAGGAGAACTGTGCCGGGACACACTTCCGCCTTTGGGCGCCTCGGGATCGCTCTCGTGCCGCGATTTCTGGTTTTGCAATGACGCTCGTTCAGCCGGCGATTTTCGCGTCTGGCTTGCCTGCGGCCAGGGCGGCCATGGTGGCGAGGATTAGGTCGCGGGAGCGGAATTTGCCCCAGCGTTCGGTTTCCTCGCGGGCGACGATGGGGAAGGTGTTGATGATGTATTCCGCGTCGTCGCGGCTGATGCCGTAGAGGTGGAAGAACAGCGCGTCGAGCCGGGCGCGGCGGCGCAGGCGGTCTTCTTCGTCCCAGAGGAAGGGTTGGCCTTCATAGCCCTGATCCCGCGCGAAGCCCGCCATGTCATGCGCGGTGTAGGTGAGACGCAGCACGTCCTCGCGGATGATTGTCTCGGCTGTTTTTGGGCCGAATTTTTGCGCGTAGGCTTTGGGTGGAATGACCGGCAGTTGTTCGATTATGTAATAGTTGA
Organism: Acetobacteraceae bacterium; assembly: GCA_965276795.1. Lineage (GTDB taxonomy): Bacteria > Pseudomonadota > Alphaproteobacteria > Acetobacterales > Acetobacteraceae > Acidiphilium. The sequence goes on from OZ255628.1 coordinate 1,785,188, forward strand.
CGTGGGTGCTTTGAACTTTTTGGCGAGTGACATAATCCAGCGCGAGCGCGTTGAAGTTCGCGAGCAACAATGGCGCAAATCGCGCATAATCGGCGGCGTCGCCGGATGGCACTAACAAGGGCAGCGTGTTGCCGAACCCGGCGCGCGGCACCAGTGCGGCGATGACGGTTCGCATGTCCGTAGGCCGCGCGATGTCGCGAAAGCCGATGGCGCAGGAAAGATTTTCTGGCCATTCAATGTCGGTCTCCGCGATCCAGAATTGCGGCGTTGCCGCATAACCTGGATCGGCATGTTGGGCGACGGTTGTCAGCGCGCTGTTGAATGGATTGTGCAGATTCTCGGCGTTTTCGGTGACGGAAGCCGCGCGGTGGTCGAACTGATGGATGCTGCGACCCGCCATCAGCGGCAGAAACCGCGCCTCGCCCTGTTCCCATGCGCCGCCTTCCACCTGGTAGGCGCCGGCAGTTTGCAGTTCCGCCGCGGTGCGGAATTTGCCGGAATCGTTGGTCATGTGGAACATGGTGCAATACCGCACCGGCCAGGCCAGGCTGGCGGGGGTGGTCCGGCGGTCGGCCAGCACCGACAGGCGGTCGTAGATGGCGCGGGTGATCGCGGCGTCGCGCGGCGTGCGGAAGACCGGGGCGGTGCCGGTGTTCGGGTTGACCTTGGCGAAATCCGCCGGGCTGAGCGGAAAGGCGTTTTGCTCCGCCTCGATGGCATCCTGCTGAAAGAAGGCGCAGGCGGATGCCGCGAAGTGTCGCGCCGCGCCGCCGAACACCAGGGCGCAGAACTTGAACCGGCTATCGACATCCGGGAAAAATGGTTCAAGCGCGTGTTTGGTGCGCCGGTTCTCGAAGTCGAATAATGTGGCAAGCTTTCCCGTGGTGCTGATGCCGCGGAAGAATTTCGCCGCGCCCAGATCGGCGGCGATGCCGGAGGGCACTAAAAGCCCGACCAGCCCGTCGGGGCGCGCGAGCCGCGCCGCGCGCTCGACAAACAATGAATAGATGTTGATGTCGCCCGCCGAAAGCAGCGGATAGGCGCCGGAGGCGCGGGCGACGCGGGTGGCGGCCTCGGCGGCCCAGGCGGCGTCGTAAGCCTTGACCACCGGATCATTCGCGCGGCGGAGGGCGGCGATCATCCGCTTACGGTCGGACGCGCGCTGGGCGTGGGCGATGGCGGGGACGCGGGGGTTTTCCGCCAAGTTCTCGCCAGTAAATCCGGGCTGCTGGCGGGGGCCTGAATACTGGCCTCTGCCAGTCCTGGCGCTGAGGCGGGCGCTTGTTGCTCCTGGCGACTTCAGCGATGCTTGGCGGGGACTACAAAGTACTTTTCATAATCCGGCTTCTGCTGCCAGACTCTGATACTCATTGTTGGCGCCCATTCCTTTGCAATGGCTCAACGAAGGCTCAGGTAGATTGCGAGGCCGACGGAGCTCCGCCCCAACTGACCACGGCTGCACCAAAAAACGGATCATACAGTATCCTGGCATATTGATTCGTTTTTGTCAGTGCTGTCACGTTGATTGAACCATTCCCGCCCAATGCCTCGCCGCCCCCGGCCGCGCCTGCGTTAAACGTGGTTGTCGAACTTCCGCTTGAAATCACGCCTGCCGCCTTATTCGCTGACTGAATGTCAAGCGTGTGATTGTTGTACGCCTGCATGAACGACGTTTTCGTGCTGTCTGACATGCCAGCAGTAAATTGGTTGACGTCGGTTTCCTTGTAGAACCGTCCCGCCACGCCATCCGCCGCCTGCTGCGCATAAATCTGCGCAAAATTATCGATCGGATTATTCGCCGTCTGTGGCGCGGCTCCCGAGGCCAGTGCGGTCTTCGCTTGCGAGACCGCATTGGTAAGCTGGCCCGCCATTGAGCCGGTGATCACCGGAGCATTCGATGTTCCGGTAGCGTTTGAAAAGGTGAAGGTGGTCGTGGATCCCAGGCCCTCGATAGCGTTGAAGGCGTTGGTCAGCGCACTTGCATACGCATCCTGTGGGGTAAGTGGCGTTTCCATTGAAGCACCAGTGACCGCGCTTCCCTGCTGGGCAGCCGACGATGCCGTGGTTTGGGCATGTAGCGCTTCCATCGCCGCGCCGGAAAGATTGACGATCTCGTTAATCGCTGAAGCGTCATTGATCGCTGAAGTTCCCGCGCCCGTGGCCGAGCCAGAAGAGCTAAATACTGCCATGCCGCTTTGAAATCCGGTGGAAATCGATTTTAGTAGAACTTCTGCATAAAGATTCTGCGCGTTGTTTAAACCGCTGATCGATGAACTCATGAGCTAAATTCCTGCCTAGACAACAGTTCTTCCATTACCCGCCAGTCATTAATATGGAATTAACGGGACGCGCTCGCCTGTTTATCGAAGTTGGGGAACCCGGTAGCAACCAAACAAAACTGCATTTCAGCCACTAAACCAAAACTTTGGGTAGAGTCTCAGTTTGAAACTAACCGTGGATTCATACTGCACCCACGCCCCCGGCACTTGAACTCACAAAATTTTTTGCTTCTTTCTTATAAAAAAGAAGCGCTTAATTAAGAAAGAAGGTTCTTTCTTGTAAGAAAGAACCAAACAACTTTTATTAATTTTTTAGAATTTCAAACTGAGACACTACTGAATTCGCGGCCCAGTTGTTCGGCCTTGTCAGCCGGCTCGATCCAGCGCGCCGCCTAGTAGAGATCGAAAAAGCGCGCAGTTCGGCGGTGGCTTCCTCGACACCAGCAGAGGTCTCGGCGCTTGATTTCACCTCGCCGATATCGGCGTCGATCAGGTTTTCGATGATCCCCATGCCGGATGCCGAAGCGCGGGCGCGGGCGATGGCGGGCGTCACCACCATGGCGTAGCGGCTGCGGTCGTCCAAATGGTCCTCGCGCACCACCCAGCCATCCCATGCCGCTTCGGCCTTGATCTGGCCGCGCGTCGACCAGACCGCGCTCATGGCTCAGAGCTTCGGCCCTCGTGGCGAAGGCGGCGTGGCGGGGCGCGACGGCCAAGCCCGCGCCTGTCACGAGCGTCATGCCCGTCACGAGCGCGCTGCCGCGTTCAGCCAGGCTTCGCCCTTGGCTTTGGCGTCCGGGTGCGCCGCGCGGCCGAGCCGGTCCGCGATCTCTGCTAGGCTGGTGCTGGACAGCGAGGCCCGCCACGCCTGTTCCGCTTGGCGCATCGCCGCATGGATGACGCAGGGAGCGCGGTAGAGTTCGGGCGGGAGGGCGGCCGGGCCCGCCCGGCGTATCTCCGCGCAGCGGAAAGCCGGTTCGCCGCCCTCGACCGCGACCAGGATGTCGAGCAGGCTAATGTCCGCCGCGGGCAGGGCCAGGCAATAGCCGCCCTTGGGGCCGGGCACCGCCACGAGGAGCCCGGCGGCGGTCAAGCGTTTAAGGTGCTTGAGGAGGTAGCTTTCCGAAACGGCGTGGAACTCGGCCAACGCCTTGCCGGGCAGGACCGCCCGATCGGGGAGGAGCGCCAGCACGGTCGCGCAGTGAAGCGCCCACTCGACCCCATCGCCCAGCTTCATCGCGCCGCAGCCACGTCCGGGGCAGGCCTAGCCGCGAGCAGGACGAGGGAGGCGGCGAGCGCCCCGCCGAGCGCCACCATGTTCCCCACTCGATCGATCGGCTGGTAATGGCGGAGCATGGAGACGTGATAGGCGAAATGGGGCAGGTTATACCCCAGCGTCGCCAGCCCGACCGCGAAGGGCGACGCCAGCTTGGGCCGCAAGAGGCACAGCCCGGCGAGAAGCCCCAGCGCCAGGTTGAGCGCGCCGAGGTCGCGAACGAGGTGCTGATTATAGGGTCCATCGGTCGCGACCCAGACCCGGCCGAAACCAGGGAAGGCATCGTAGAAGACGCGGGGCAGGAACAGCGCCCAGCACCCCACCACCACGCTTGCGGCCAGGAGGTAGAACAGCGCGACGCGCACGGTGCGGGGGTGGGGGCGAATCATGGACAAATTTTATCCACGATTCGCCCCCGTTGTCAATGTAGCGCGTGCGTTGCGCCCGGCTTGGTCGGCGCTCATGCGGCGATTGCCGGATATTCGCTGCTAACACGGGATGACGCGCGCTACCGCGCCTATTTTCCTAAGCTGCCCCTGATTGCTCCGGCTTGAGGTGATGCTGCCGGAGCCAGCCGCATCACCAGGAGCCCAGCTTTATGCGGTATGGGCTACAGGCTGCTCTTGCGCCGCTTCCGGATCGTCGCCCCGGCCAGCATGACCAACGCGGTGCCAAGCAGGGCCAGCGAGCCGGGTTCGGGGACATCAGTTGGCGTATACGTAAAGGTCTCAATCAGCGATCCTGAGAAATCGTTGCTTTCGCTGTTCTCTCCACCTACACCGTGGATGCCATTCGGAAGAGTGTAATCCGTCGAAAACAGTCCAAGACTGCCACCGGCTCCAATTGAGCCAGGCCCTACAAAATTTACGAGTTGATCCGACGCCAAGATAAATGTCTGATTGACAGGAACATCGCCAGTAATCGTGTATAGCCCATCAAAAAACGGGGGCGAGCCAGCTTGATAAACAGCGTCGCCGGGCGTGACAGTTGCAATCGTATTCTGCAGGGCCTCGTCATATCCATTGATGGGCGGCGCATCATTCCCGCCAAAACCGAACAAGGCAATCGTGTTGTGAAGCCCGACGCGCAACGGAGGAAGGGGCGAGTTGTTCCCAAGATAGCCGCTAATATAGGAGTGCTCCAGGCCACGCACGGTGAGGCTAACTCCGGTCAGCGAACCTCTTGCGGTATCGAATGGCGTCGTTTGAAACGATATATCATTATAGGCGTCTCCGCCTAGCAATTGGCTTGTTGAATAAACATCCGCCCTAGCTACGGCGCTGGCGGCGCATAAGGCAATGATCGAGGCGAGGATTTTTAGCTTAGGCATGTCCAGACACTCCCTTTTTGGTTTTGTGATTTGAAAAGCAAAACCCATGCCAGCCAACAACTACAAGAGGTTGTGCAGAACTTGTGCCCTCATTGTAAGGAATTCCGACAGCAAAGCTGCCGGTTGATGAATCAGCCTATGGATCAAGGCTTCTGTGCAAGCTTTCCGCTTCTGGTAGCTTCCGGCGATGGTCATGGTTTTTTCCCAGTATCGGTCATGCCTCGCCACTGGCTGAGTTACTTCATCCAGCACTTTCCCATGCCGCGGCCCATGCCGCCGCCGCTATCGGGGCGATTATCGGCGATACTATCGGCTTCTGGATTGGGCGGAAATCCGCATGACTAAGCCACGCATCAAGCGGAGCCAGCGTTCATGCGGCGCCTCGGCATCTCTGGATTGCTCGTCACTTCGCTCGCAATTTGTCCGTTGATGACGCGAATGGGTCATTGGCAAAGACGTTTGGCATTATATCAGCCGGATGGGCGCCGGGTAGGCCGCCACTACCGGGTCGGAGGTTAGGAGCAGGATGCCTTCGGCCATTGCCTGGGCGATGAGCATGCGGTCGAACGGGTCTTTGTGGAGGGCGGGGAGGGTTTCGATGCTGACGGCATGCGCGCTGGTGACCGGCAGTTCGGCATAGCCGTTATCCAGCAGGCCGCGCCGCAGCAGGCGCGGATCGACCCGGAAATCCGCGCGGTTCAGCCCGCGCTTGATGGCGATTTCCCAGAGGCTGGCGGCGCTGAACAGCGGCGCGTTCCCCGGATCATCGAGCAGATCGCGCGCGGCGGCGGATAAGCGATCCGTGCGTCCCGCCGCCCAGAGCAGCAGATGGGTGTCGAGCAGCAGTTTCACCCGGCGTCGCCGTTGAATAGCCGCTCGATCTCCGCTTGTCCCATGCGGTCGAAATCATCCGGCACCGTGATCTCGCCCGCCATGAAGCCGAGACGCCGGACCTGGCCTGGCGCGTCCAAGGCCATCAGTTTCACCAGCGGCTTGCCGGCCTTTGCGATGGTGATCGTGTCGCCATGAGCGGCCTGCTCGATCAGGCGGGACAAATGCGTTTTGGCTTGGTGAATATTGACGGTAGACATGACTGGCTCCTGTTGGACTAAGTTTACTTGGTTTAGTCTGGAATTTAGGGGGGTGCAAGTGGAATCAGCGCCGCGCGATTAGGCCGGCCTCCTCCGCCCGCTCCCGGCTGTCGCGGATCGATTGCGTCACCGCCAGCGCCGCTTCCAGCGCCCGGCTTCCCGCCTCGGCATCGACCAGCACGGGCGCGCCGTCGAGGATGGCGGCGAAAAACGCTTCGTGCTCGGCGGCCAGCGCGTCGTGATCCTTCCAGGAGGCCTGTTCCATGCCGAATTCGGCGATCCCTGGCAGGCGCATGCCGCGCCCGCGGCCGATCAGCGTCAGTTTCCGCGCCGAGAAATCCACCGCCAAATAGCCGCTTTCGGAAAATATCCGCATCTTGCGCTCGGTTTTCAGCGAGATCCGGCTGGCCGTGATGGTCGCGACGCAGCCATTGGCGAAGCGCACCCGCGCGTTGGCGATATCCTCATGCGCGCTGGCCACCGCGGCGCCTACCGCGTCGACGCTTTCGATCTTCTGCTCGACCAGGCCGAGGATCAGGTCGAGGTCGTGGATCATCAAATCCAGGATCACCGAAACATCGGTGCCGCGCACCTTGAACGGAGCGACGCGGATCGCCTCGATATAAAGCGGCTTGCCCATCCGGCTGGCCACCGCGCCATGCGCCGCGGAAAACCGTTCCAGATGGCCGACCTGCAACACGCGCTGAGCCTCGCGGGCCAGCGAAGCGAGCTTGCCGGCCTCAGCCAAAGTCGCGGCGATCGGTTTTTCGACCAGCACATGCTTGCCAAGCCGCAGCGCCTCGGCAGCCAGCGCGTAATGGGTGTCGGCGGGCGAGGCGATGATCACCGCGTCGGCGGCGGCCAGCAAGGCCTCGCGTTCTAGCGGCGCTGATCCCGCCTCCCAGGCGACATCGCGGGCGCGCGCGGCATCGGGGTCATGCACGCCCACCAGCGTGGCGCGCGGCGCCGTCGCCAGTTTCAGCGCATGAAACCGGCCAAAATAGCCAGCGCCGATCACCCCGATTTTCAGCAGCACGACATGCGGTCTCCTGGTTGTTGTGGGTCCATCTACCCGTTGCGCCGATTCCCGACTATAATGGGCAGCAATTCGGGTCTTGCTTCACGATTGCCAGCCCGTCATACCACCGCCCAATGCTACCGGACCAACATCATCGCCTTCGCCATGCTCGCGCAGTTCCGCCGCGCCTGGCCGAGTTGGGAGCCTAACCGCCTGCCATGCTGTATTTTACCCGCCTGAAGACCCTGCTGATCGCCGGCATCTGCGCCCTCGGCATTGTTTTCATCCTGCCTAATCTGATCCACCGTCCGGCCTCCTGGCTGCCTTGGCAGCAGGTGCATCTCGGCCTCGACCTGCGCGGCGGCTCGTATTTGCTGATGCAGGTGGACATGAACGCGGTGGTGCGCGAAGAGTTGAACGGGCTGGTCGATCAAGCGCGCAGCGCCATGCTCGCCGCCAATCTCGACTATGCCAATCTGGGCGCCGATCCCAAACAAGACCGCGTTACCCTTACTTTGCTGAAGCCATCGGAGGCCGCCGCGGCGCGCGCCGTGCTGTCGAAGCTGATCCAGCCGGTCGAGGCGGCGGGCGGGCGGGCCAATCTTGATCTGACGATGAGCGATGCGGGGGCGGTCGCGCTGACTTTGTCCCGGCCGGGCCTGGTTGCCAAGGCGACGCAGGCGGTCGCCCAATCGATCACCATCATCCAGCGCCGGATCGATGGCAGCGGGGTGGTCGATCCGCAGATTGCGCGCCAGGGCACCGATCAGATCGTTATTCAGTTGCCCGGCGTCTCGGACCCGACGCGGATCAAGCAGCTGCTCGGCACCACGGCGCATATGACCTTTCATATGGTGGCGCCGGACGTCAACCCGGAAACGCAAAACCCGCCGCCGGGCGTGCAAATCCTGCCGATGCAGGATGATCCGGCGCAGAAGATCGCCATCCGCTCGACGGTCGAGGTGGATGGCGCGGACCTCACCAGCGCGCAGGCCGGGCAGGATCCGCAGAATGGCGGGTGGATCGTCAACTTCGCCTTCAATGCCGAAGGCGCAAGGCGGTTCGCCCGGGTGACGACGCAGAATGTCGGCAAGCTGTTCGCCATCGTGCTCGACAACAAGGTGATCTCGGCGCCGGTGATCCGCGAGCCGATCATTGGCGGCCAGGGCGATATTTCCGGCAATTTCACCGCGCAGAGCGCCACCGATCTCGCCTTGCTGCTGCGCGCCGGGGCGCTGCCCGCGCCGCTTACCGTGGTGGAGCAGCAAAGCGTTGGGCCGGAGCTGGGGGCGGACGCGATCCGCGCCGGGGTGATCTCGCTGGCCGTCGGGTTCGGCCTGGTCATTATCTTTATGGCGTGCTTCTACGGGCTGTTCGGCTGGTTCGCCAATCTGGCGCTGATCATGAACCTGGTGCTGATGCTGGCGATCCTTTCGCTGATGGGCGCCACGCTGACGCTGCCTGGCATGGCGGGCATTCTGCTCACCCTCGGCATGGCGGTGGACGCCAACGTGCTGATCAACGAGCGGGTGCGCGAGGAGGTGAAACTGGGCCGAAAGCCGCTGGCGGCGCTGGAAGCTGGCTATAAGCGCGCCTATGGCACCATTATCGATTCCAACGTCACCACGCTGCTTGCGCACGTCACCTTGTTCATCTTTGGCTCGCCGCCGGTTAGAGGCTTCGCGGTGACCATCTGCGTCGGCATTCTCACCACTTTGTTTACCGCCACCGTCCTGGTCCGCCTGCTCACCGCGCGCTGGTACGTGGTGCGCCGGCCGGCCGCGCTGCCGGTGACGTAAGTCAAGAAAGCAGTTCTTTCTTAAAAGAAAGAACCAAAGAATTTTTATTTTTTAGGTTGCTCCGATGAAGTTCTTCTATCGTCCGATGTTCAGGCTGGTTCCCGATGGCACCCGCATCCGCTTTATGAACGGGCGCTATGCCGGGCTGATCGTCTCCGCCATCCTGTCCACCGCTTCGGTGCTGCTGTTTTTTTATCCGGGGCTCAATCTGGGGCTGGATTTCCGCGGCGGCGTGGTGATGCAGGTTGGCACGCCGCAGAAGCCTGACTTCGCGAAGCTGCGCGGGGCGCTGGCGGCGCAGCATCTTGCGGGCGCCAGCCTGCAAAGCTTTGGCGGCAACAAAGGCGTGCTGATCAGCCTGGAATCGCGCGACAATGCGCAGGCCACCCAGCAATCGCTGAACGCCGCCACACGGGCGATCAATCAATCCCTGCCGGGCGCTAAAATTCTCTCGACCCAGGCGGTCGGCGCTTCGGTTTCCGCGCAGCTCTTCCAGCAGGGGCTGCTGGCGCTTTGCCTGAGCTTCGTGATGATCCTGGTCTATATCTGGTTTCGCTTCGAGTGGCAGTTCGCCGTCGGCGCGGTGGCCACGCTGATCCTCGACGTTACCAAAACCATCGGCTTTATGGTGATCACGCGGATTCCATTCGATCTGGTGACCATCGCGGCGATTCTGACGGTGATCGGCTATTCGACCAACGACAAAGTGGTGGTTTACGACCGGATGCGGGAAAATTTGCGCAAGTACAAATCGATGCCGCTGCGCGACCTGATCGATCTCTCAATCAATGAAACCCTGAACCGCACTTTGGGCACCTCCGGCACGGTGTTTCTGGCGGCGCTGCCGCTTGCTTTGTTCGGCGGCGCGTCGCTCTCCGGCTTCGCCTGGATCATGCTGTTCGGCATTGTGGTCGGCACGTCCTCGTCGATTTTTATCGCGGCTCCCATCCTGCTGTTCCTCGGCGAGCACCGGCTGCGGCGCGGCGCGGCCAAGCCCGCCGATGCCAAGCAGGTTCTGCCCGCGGGCCGGTAGGAAAATCCTCGCCTTAAAGACTTTGTAAACCTTTATTTTTTATCATTCCCTGGCGACAGCCGGGGATTGTTGATGCTGAGTTTCTTCATTGCGGCCTTGCCCGCGTTGTTCATGTGGGAATTTGCCGCGATCAAGGTCAATATGCGGCTGTCGAAACCGCTGCGTAAACGTTTGTTCAAGACCGGCGCGCGTTTCGCGCTGATCGCCTTCATCATCGAACTTCTTGAACAAATTATTCCGTTCTCGGGCTACCCGCCGCGCACCCATGCGTTTCTCGCGGCGCTTTTCGCCGCCGCCATTCCGGAAGAAGCGGTGAAATTCGCCGGGGTCTACCGCTTTGGCCGGCGCGAACTTGAGGAGATCGGTCCCGGCATCGCGATCCTGCTCGCCGTCGGCATCTCGCTCGGCTTTGCCGTGCTGGAAAACAAGCTCTACGTCCTCACTGGCGGGCTTGGCGCCTGGATTTTGCGCGCCCTCACCGCCGTGCCAATGCATGCCATTTTCGGCCTGGTCATGGGGTCCTTCATGGCGATCGCCTGGCGCGATCATCGCAGGACGAATTATCTGGCCCTCGCATTGGCGTTCGTCACGCCTGTGCTGTTTCATTTCGCCTATGATTTTCTGGTGATGGCCAGCGCGCTCAACCCGGCGCTTGCCTGGCCGGTCAAGGCGCTGCCCGCCCTGATGATCGCCGAGGCGGGATTCGCATTGCTGCTGACTCGTTACGCGCTGAGCGACGAGATCGCTATTTACGGCCGCCGCATACAAGCGGATCCGACAGGCCGGCGCGCCGGAGTTGCCGCGTTTTTCATGATTTTGCTGGTTGCTGGAATTATCTTTCTCAACTTCAAGTTCCGCGCTGCGACCAATCTGCCGGTTCTGGCCGCGCTGCCTCTCGTGCTGGCGGTCGATCTCTGCGTGACCGCCCTTGCCAGGCTATCGCCTTCGTCGCGCTGAGAAACCTGCGCGAATTGAAGCCGTGCGGCGCTTTGCGGGGAAACCGGAGCGCCGAGCGATAAAGCCGAATCGGCACCGAAGGCCGCGCGAAAAACCAATCGCGCCGTCATGGCCGTGCTTCGAAAATGTCGGCTACTTGTCGATCAAGAGGCCGCGTCGGATCGGCTCGATTAATTTGTCAAATCGATGGCGCGCCCGGAGAGACTCGAACTCCCAACCCCCAGATTCGTAGTCTGGTGCTCTATCCAATTGAGCTACGGGCGCCCGGCGGGGTTCGTTTAGCCGAAGCCTCTCTCGCGGGCAAGTATGCGCTTCGCATCAATGCTTATGAATAAAATTAGAGACAATCCGGAATGATTTATAAATCACCAAAGTCAAGAACAAATCCTAAACATTGGAATGACAGGTTGAGTCTGTTTACCGGCTGTTAACAACTTAGGCTGGTCCTGCAAATTTCTCAAAGATTACCGGAAGATAAACCCCGATTTCCTTTGACGCCCATGTTTGCCCATGATATCCCATGAACACCCAAGTCGATTCGGTGCTCAAAGCGTGGAGCTCAGCGAATCCGGTGATTGGCAGCGAGGCAAACAGAGCAGGCGAGACAAGGGATCGCATTGGATCGGATGACCCATTTTCTCGGCACTCATCAAAATCGCTTCGATGCAAAAGGCCGGGTTTCCGTTCCGGCACCGTTTCGAGCGGCTCTGAGAAATGGCGATAAAACCGCCGATCAATCCAGCCTGATTCTTCGCCCCTCGCACAAACAGCCTTGTATCGAGGCTTGGCCCGTCGAAATTTTTACACAGCTCGAGATGCCCTTGCAAGGCCTCGACCTGTTCAGCGAAGCGCATGACGACATGGCGGCGGCGTTGTATGCGGATGCCTATCCGCTGGAAGCCGACAAGGAAGGGCGTGTCCTGCTGCCGGCTTCGCTGATTGCCCATGCCAATTTGAGCGATGCTGTCGTCTTCATGGGTCTGGGGCGGATCTTTCAAATCTGGGAACCCGCCGCCGCCGAACGGCGCCGCGCCGAGGCCCGCGAGCGCGCCCGCGCCCGCGGCCTCACCTTGCATGTCACTGGGCACGTCACCGGGCCGATCACTGGGCTTGCCGCCGGACCCGCTTCCAACGCGGTGGCCGGCGCATGAGCGCCCGCGCGATCACCCATATTCCCGTTCTCCGCGAGCAGGCCATGACCTATCTCGCGCCGCATGCCGGCGGCGTCTATCTCGACGGCACGTTCGGCGGCGGCTCGTATAGCGAGACCATCCTGCAAGCGGCGGCCTGCACGGTCTGGGCGATCGACCGCGACCCGGCGGCAATCGCCCGTGGCGCCGCGCTGGCCGCGCGCTTCCCTGACCGCCTGCATCTGGTCGAAGGCTGCATCGGCGATTTGCTCGCCCATCTCGCGAACGCGGGTGTCGAAAGCCTTGACGGCGCGGTGTTCGATCTCGGCGTTTCCTCCTACCAGATCGACGATCCGGCGCGCGGTTTTTCCTTCCGCGCCGATGGCCCGCTCGACATGCGGATGAGCGCTTCCGGCGTCACCGCCGCCGATCTGGTGAACACGATGCCGGAAGACCGGCTTGCCGACATCCTGTTCCAATTTGGCGAGGAGCGCCGCTCGCGCGCCGTCGCCCGCGCCATCGTCGCTCGGCGCGCGTTACAAAAATTCACCACTACCGCCGATCTTGCCGCGGTAATTCGCGGGGTGGTCTGGCCGGATAAATCCGGCATCGATCCGGCGACGCGCAGCTTCCAGGCGCTGCGCATCGAGGTCAATCAGGAGTTGACGGAAATCGCCGCGGCGATCGAGCAGGCGGCGCAGCTGCTGACGCCGGGCGGGCGGCTGGTGGTGGTTTCGTTCCATTCGCTGGAGGATCGGATTGTCAAGCGCTTCATGGCCGCCGCCGCCGGGCGGGCGCCCGCGCCTTCGCGTCACGATCCGGCGGGCGTGTCGGCAACGGCGCCGCCGCGCTTTCGCTTGCTGACCAAAAGCGTCGTGACCCCGGATGAAAGCGAAATCCACGACAACCCGCGCGCCCGCTCCGCCCGGCTGCGCGCGATCGAAAAGCTTGCCGCATGATCCGCCCCTTCACCTTCGTGACCCTGATGCTGGCCTGCACCTCCGGCGCGTATCTGTTTGTGGTGAAGCATCGCTCTGGCAACCTCGATCAGCAGATCAGCAGCGTCACCGGACAGATACGTTCGGCTGAGCAACGGATTCGCGTGTTGAAGGCGGAATGGGCGCTGGAGAATGACCCGTCGCAGCTGGCGGCTTTGTCAAAGCAGTTCCTGGCGCTGAAACCGATGGCACCGGACCAGTTGACGACAATCAGCAAGCTGGCCGAATTATTGCCGCCGCCCGGCGCCGGAATGCCGCATCTGCCCTTGCCGCCGCCGCCGCCCTGGGCGGTCACCCCGGCAGCGCCAGACACTGACAGCCCAATGGATAACGGCGGCGGCCCCATCGCCAGTGCGGTTCCCATCAATGCTGCCCCCCTGAATGCTAGTTTGGCCGCGCCGGCCCCTGCGGTAGCGGCCGGCACCACGCCGGCGGGGCCAGTGCGGCTCGCGGCGGCGCGCGCCAAGCGGCCCGCGAATTCCTTCGCCGTCCAGCACGGCGCTGCCCCGCCGCAGCGGCTGGCCCCGCCGCATCCGGTGCGCTACGCGGCGCATCACAGCATCCCTCATCTGGCGGTCGCCGCCGCGCGGCCGCCGCTGCGCATGGCTCCTCGCCTCGCCGCCGCGCAACCTTATAGCTATAACCACCCAGTCTATAATCGTGAGGCCTATAATAGCCAGGCTTACAGCCGCCAGGCCTATCACCCCGCCTCTGTCGGGCAGCGCGGCGCCCAATCGGTGTTTGGCAGCCTGGGCGCCGACCTGCCGCCGCCTCAGCCGGTGTTCCGGAGCCCGCAATGACCGGAGCGCCCTCATCGCCGGAGCCGCCGCGCTCTTTTCTCTCCAGCGCCGCCTTGTCAGGAAGGCGCGCCGCGCGCCGCCAGGGCGCCACGGATCATGACGCGACCCCCAGGATCGAACATGTGCGGGTCACCGCGCCGGACTTGGCGCGCCGGGCGGCGCTTGCCACCTTGCAAAAGCGGTTGGTCATCGGCGCGCTGGGCTTCCTGGCACTGTTCGGCGTGCTGGCCGGCAAGCTGATCGACGCCACCATCATCAATCCGGTGAAGCCGAATGCCGCCGCCCTGGCGGCGCTGCAGCCGCAGACCAGCATCGTCATCCCGCCGCCCGCCCGCGCCGACATCACCGATCGCGACGGACGCATTCTGGCGGTGTCGCTGCCGGGCGCGGCGCTCTATGCCGATCCGCAGCAGATCGGCGATCCGGCCAAAGTCGCCAGCGTGTTGGCAACTTATCTGCCCGGCCTGAACGAGGCGCAGATCACCCGCCGCCTGACCAATAAAAAGCGCGGCTTCGCCTATATCGACCGGCATCTGACCGCCTTGCAGGAACTCACCATCAACCGCCTCGGCATTCCGGGCCTGTATTTCGAGAACACCGAGCACCGGCATTACCTGCAAGGCGATTTGGCCGCGCATATCCTGGGCGGCGTCACGCCGGCGCAGCGCGGCATCGCCGGGGTCGAGGAATATTTCACCAGGCAGGTGGAAGGCAGCGCCGCGCCGCTGCGGCTCTCCATCGATATCGGCGCCGAAAGCATCGTCCGTCAGGAAATCGAAACGGCGATGACCGATTACGACGCCATCGGCGCCTGCGGCATCGTGATGAGCGCCAAAACCGGGCGCATTCTCGCGATGGCCAGCGTGCCGGACTATAACGCGAACGATCTCGGCACGGCGCCCGCCAATGACCGGTTCAACCGCTGCGTCTCCGGCGATTACGAGCCGGGCAGCGTGTTCAAGCTGATGACCATCGCGATGGCGCTGAATTCCGGCATGATCCATTACTGGGACCGCTTCGACACCAGCCATCCGCTGCATGTCGGCCGCTTCACCGTCACCGATTTCGAGCCGGTGCATACCTGGCTCGCGGTGCCGCATATTCTCGCGGTGTCCTCGAACATCGGCGCCTCGCGCATCGCCACCATCCTCGGCCCGAAAATCCAGCGCGCCTGGCTGCGCGATCTCGGGTTTTTCAGCCGTCCGCAGGTCCAGCTTCCTGAAGCGCAGCCGGCGCTCTATCACACCAAGGCGAGCTGGAAACTGCTCACCACCATGACGGTGAGCTTCGGCAACGGCATCGCCATGTCGCCCTTGCAGATGATCTCGGCGGCGGTCCCGGTGGTGAATGGCGGCGTCTGGTATCCGCCTAGTCTTTTGGCCGTCGGGCAAGGCGCGCCGCCGCAAGGCAAGCGGGTGATGAGCGCCGAGACCTCGCTGCTGATGCGCAAGATGATGCGCAATGTGGTGACGGCGCCGAACGGCACCGGCGTGAATGCGCGGGTGCCGGGTTATCTGGTCGGCGGCAAGACCGGCACGGCGCAGGTGGTCGGCCCCAATGGCCGCTACATGAAACATCTGAACAACGCCTCGTTCATGGCAGCGTTTCCGATGAACGATCCTCGCTATGTCGTGTACGTGGTCGTGCTGCATCCGCACGCCACCAAGAAAATGCTGCCCTTCTGCCATGGCTTCACCACGGGCGGCTATGTGGCGGCGCCCGCCGTTGCCCGGATCATCGCGCGGATCGGCCCGAAACTCGGCATCATGCCGCTCAGCGGCCAGGCGCTCGCCGATGCGCAGACGGCGCTTGCCATGCCGCTCGACCCGCCTGCCCCGCCGGGCCAGCTGGCACTGGGACCTGGTCATCCCTTCCCGCCGGGCGCCAGTAAATATGCTTATATGCTCGCGGGCTACGCGCCGCCGAAGCTGGCCGGCGGGGCAGCGCTAAAGCGCGAACGCCACGCCAAGCTGATGCAAGCGAAACTGCCCCTGCTCACGCGCAGGCCGGCTGCCGTGCATGAGACGCTCAACACGCCTGCCTCCGCCGGGGCAACCCGTGCGCGGGGCTGAGTTGATGCAGCATCTCTCATCGATGGCGCGCGGCACCGCCCCAGCTTGGAGCCAGGCGGGCTGGAATCAGATGGCGCGGCGCGACATCACCGGCATCACCGCCGATAGCCGGGCTGTCGCGCCTGGGATGATCTTTGCCGCCTTGCCGGGGACCCGCGCCGATGGCGCCGCCTTCATCGCCGACGCGGTGGCGCGCGGCGCTTGCGCGGTGCTGGCGCCGGTCGATACCGTATGGCCGCCCGGCGTGCCGCCGCGCCCGCTGATCACCGATATCGCGCCCCGCAAGCGCCTGGCGGAAATTGCCGCCACGCTGGCCGGGCCGCAGCCGCGCAAAATCCTCGCCGTCACCGGCACCAACGGCAAGACCAGCACGGTCGAGTTCCTGCGGCAAATCCTCACCCTGGCGGGGCACCCAGCCGCCTCGCTCGGCACGCTCGGCCTGATCGCTCCTGGCTTCGCGCCCGGCGGCAGCCTCACCACGCCAGACCCGGTGACGCTGGCCGCCACCATGGCGGCGCTGAAGGGCGCGCGCATCGAACACGTGGCGCTGGAAGCCTCGTCGCATGGGCTGGATCAGTACCGGCTCGATGGGCTGCGCCTCGCCGGCGCGGCCTTTACCAACCTCACCCGCGATCATCTCGATTATCATGGCGACATGACGGCCTATGCCGAGGCCAAGCTGCGCCTGTTCGGCGAGATTCTACCGCCCGGCGCGCCGGCCTTCGCGATGACCACGCTCGATGCGGGCGTTCTGGCGCGCTTGCGGGACATCGCCGCCGCCCGGCGCCTGGCCTTCGGCACGGTCGGCGAAGGCGGCAGCGCGATCCGCCTGATCCGCGCGCAGGCGGCGCCGTTCGGCCAAAAATTGACCATTGCCCGCGATCATTCGCGCCGCGCCATCAGCCTCAACCTGCCTGGCCGCTTCCAGGCGGACAACGCCTTGCTGGCCGCCGCCCTCGCGCAAGCCATCGGCGTGACTGACGCGCTCGATCACCTGCCGCATCTCAAAGCCGTGCGCGGGCGGCTGGAGCGCGCCGCCCTCTTGCCGAGCGGCGCCGCCGCCTATGTCGATTACGCCCATACGCCGGATGCGCTGGCGCGGCTGCTGACCGCGCTGCGGGCGCATGCCCAAGGAAAGCTGGTCATCGTGTTCGGCGCCGGCGGCGACCGGGATCGCGGCAAGCGGCCGCTGATGGGCGAAGCCGCCGCGCGCCTCGCCGACACGGTGATCGTCACCGATGATAATCCGCGTAGTGAGAATCCCGCCGCAATTCGCGCCGAAATTCTTGCCGCCTGCCCGGATGCGCTGGAAATCGCCGACCGCAGATCCGCCATCGCCGCCGGCCTCGGTCAGCTCGGGCCGGGCGATGTTCTGGCGGTTGCCGGCAAGGGCCATGAGCAAGGGCAGATCATCGGCGAGGTTACCGTCCCGTTCGATGACGCCGCCGTGATCCGCGAGCTTGCCGGATGACCACAGCGGGGCAAACCAGGCTTTGGGCCGCCGACGAATTGCAAGCCGCCACTAACGGCGCGTTTTTGTCCGGCGCTTTCGCCGCTGATGGCGTTGCCATCGACACCCGCAAGCTGGCGCGCGGCGAGATTTTTGTCGCCTTGCGAGACGCGCGGGATGGCCATGAATTTATCGGCGAGGCGCTGGCCAAAGGCGCTGCCGGCGCCTTGATCGACAGCGATGTCAGCCTACAAGACGCGCCCTTGCTCTGTGTCGGCGACACGCTCGCCGGGTTGCAGGCGCTGGGCCGCTTTGCCCGCGCGCGGTCGGCGGCAAAATTCATCGCGGTCACCGGCAGTGTCGGCAAATCGACGACGAAGGAAATGCTGCGGCGAATTTTTTCGCGTTTCGGCAAAACCCATGCCGCCGAAGCCTCGTTCAACAACCATCTCGGCGTGCCGCTCACCTTGGCGCGCACGCCGCGCGACGCTGACTTCGCGGTGCTCGAGATCGGCATGAACAATCCCGGCGAAATTGCCCCGCTCGCCGAACTAGCGCGGCCGCATGCGGCGATCATCACGAACATCAGCGCCACCCATATCGGCCATCTCGGCTCGCTTGACGCCATCGCCGACGAGAAAGCCGATCTGCTGAAGGCGGTGACGCCAGATGGCGCCGCAATCCTGCCGCACGGGCCGCATCTCGCCCGCCTCGCGCGCCGCGCGCCGGACAGTGTCCGGGTGATCAGCTTCGGCGCCGATCCATTATCGGAAGCCCGCCTGATCGACGCCGAAAGCGACGCCGAGGGCGTCGCCGTCACCGCCGAAATTCTCATGCGCCCGGTGCGCTTCCGGCTGGCGGCGCCGGGGCGGCACATGGCGATGAACGCGGTGGCGGCGCTCGCCGCCGCCGGCGCGCTTGGCCTCGACC
Source organism: Acetobacteraceae bacterium (assembly GCA_965276795.1). GTDB lineage: Bacteria > Pseudomonadota > Alphaproteobacteria > Acetobacterales > Acetobacteraceae > Acidiphilium. The sequence goes on from OZ255628.1 coordinate 1,803,351, forward strand.
TTGTCCGCGCCGCCTCGGCGCTGGATGGTTTCGCCCCGCTCGCGGGACGCGGCGCACGGCTACTCATTAAAGTGGCGGGTGGCACCGCCTTGCTGCTCGATGAAAGCTACAATGCCTCCGGCGCATCGGTCAGGGCGGCGCTTGCGGTGCTCGCTTTGCAGCCGGGACGGCGCGTCGCGGTGCTGGGCGATATGCTGGAACTCGGCGATTTCGCCGAAACCGAGCACCGCGCTCTAACAGAATGCGTCAGCGACACCGCCGATATCGTCTTCGCCTGCGGCCCGCATATGCGCGGCATGTTCGACGACCTGCCGTCGAATTTGCGCGGCCAGTGGCGCGAACACGCGGAGGCGCTGGCGCCGCATGTCGTGGCGAGCCTGCAGCCGCATGACACGGTGTTAGTAAAGGGCAGTCTCGGCTCGCGGATGCGCGCGATCGTCGCGGCGCTTGAGGGAGAGCGCTGATGCTGTACGCGCTGCTCCTGCCGCATGTCGCCGCTTTCCATGCGCTCAACCTGTTCCGCTACATCACCTTCCGGGCAGGGGGCGCCTGCATCACCTCGCTGATTGTCAGCTTCTGGCTCGGCCCGCGCCTGATCCGCTGGCTGCGCGCGATGCAGCGCCAGGGCCAGCCGATCCGGCTCGACGGGCCGGAGCGCCATCTGATCGAAAAAAAGGGCACGCCCACCATGGGCGGCGTGCTGATCCTGGTGGCGATGGCGATTTCCACCCTGCTCTGGGCCGATCTCATCAACGGCTATGTCTGGGCGGCGCTGTTCGTCACGCTGAGCTATGGCGCGCTGGGCTTCGCCGATGATTTCCGCAAGCTCACCAAGCGCAACACCAAGGGCGTGCCGGGACGGGTGAAGCTCGCGGTGCAAGGCGCGGTCGGCCTCGGCGCCGCTCTCTGGATGATCCGGCTGATGCCGCCCTTGATCTCCGATGACCTGGTGCTGCCGATTTTCAAGGACCTGGTTATTCCGTTCGGCTTTGCCTTCCCGCTGGTCGGCATGTTCGTGATGATGGGATCAAGCAACGCGGTCAACCTCACCGATGGGCTGGACGGGCTGGCCATTGTGCCCACCATCATCGCCGCCGGCGTCTTCGCGCTGATCGCCTATCTGGTCGGCAACCGGATTTTTTCGGGTTATCTGCAAATCATGTTCGTCCCCGGCACCGGTGAACTCACGGTGTTTCTCGCCGCGCTGATCGGCGCCGGCATGGGCTTTTTATGGTTTAACGCGCCGCCCGCCGCGGTGTTCATGGGCGATACCGGTTCGTTGGCGTTAGGCGGCGCGCTCGGCGCCGTCGCGGTCGCCACGAAAAATGAGATCGTGCTGGCGATCACCGGCGGGTTGTTTGTTGTTGAAACAGTATCCGTGATTGTGCAGGTGTTCTGGTATAAGCGGACCGGGCGGCGGGTGTTCCTGATGGCGCCGCTGCACCATCATTTCGAGAAAAAGGGCTGGGCGGAACCTACCATTGTCATCCGCTTCTGGATCATCGCGATGATCCTCGCGCTGGCGGGGCTTGCCACGTTGAAAATCCGATGACCGATCAGCGAACCCCGTGGCCTGAGGTTTTCGCCGGGCAGCGCTTCGCCGTTCTGGGCTTGGGGGAGGCTGGCTTGCCGGCGGCGACGGCGCTGCACGCCATGGGCGCCAAGGTGTTCGCGTGGGATGACGATCCGGTGAAACGCCAGGCGGCGCTAACACAAGGTCTCGATGTCATGCCTCCCTCGGAAGCTGGGGCGCTCGATGCCCTGGTGCTTTCGCCGGGCATTCCGCATCGCCTCCCCGCGCCGCATCCCGAAGCCGCCGCGATCATCGCGCGCGGCGTGCCGATCATCACCGACGCCGAACTGCTTTATCGCGCGGTCAGGAAAGCGGGCAGCCATGCCCGCTTCATCGGCGTCACCGGAACTAACGGCAAATCCACCACCACGGCGCTGACCGCGCATATCCTGAATACTGCCGGCGTCATCCAAGCCGCCGGCGCAAATCTTGGCCCCGCCGCGCTCGCCTTGCCGCTGCTGCCCGATGACGGCGTCTACGTCCTGGAAATGTCGAGCTACATGCTTGAGCGAATCGCCACACTCCGCTTCAACGCGGCGGCAATGCTGAACCTCACCCCAGACCATCTCGACCGCCACGGCGACATGACCGGCTATGCGAGCGCCAAGCGGGCCATCTTCGCGCGCCAGACCGCGCAGGATACCGCTGTTATCGGCATCGACGACGCGCCGTCCCGCGCCATGGCCGATGCTTTATCTGGTCGCCTGATCCGTATTTCCGGCGAGAGATTTGCCGATATCTGGGCCGGCGGCAGCGTGCTTCACGACCATCAAGGCGTCATCGCCGATCTCGCCGAGGCGCGCGCTTTGCCGGGTAGCCATAACGCGCAGAACGCCGCGGCGGCGGCGGCGCTGGCCCTTGCCGTAGGCGTGCCGCGCGACGCCCTCGCCGGCGGGATCAAATCCTACCCCGGCTTGCCGCACCGCCAGGCGGAGATCGCGAGGATCGACGGCGTGCGCTTCATCGACGACAGCAAGGCGACCAATGCGGATGCGGCGGCGCGGGCGCTGGCTTGCTACGACCGGTTGATCTGGATCGCCGGCGGCATCGGCAAAACCGGCGGCATCGAGTCACTGGCGCCGTATTTTCCGCGCATCACGAAAGCTTTTTTGATCGGCCGCGATGCGCCGCAGTTTGCCGCGACACTGAAAATCCATGGCGTCGCCTGCGAAATCGCCGATACCCTCGATAACGCCGTCACGGGCGCTTTCAGCGCGGCGCGGAACACCCGCTCCGATGCCGTGCTGCTTTCCCCTGCCGCCGCCAGCTTCGACCAGTTCGCCAATTATGCCGAGCGGGGCCGGAAATTCGCCGCATTTGCCAAACAGCTTGCCGCCACCACGAACCCCGCCACGGAGTTCTGCTGATGCCGACCTTGTCCCGCGCCGATACCTCGATCGTTGGCCGCTGGTGGTGGAGCGTCGACCGGGTGATGCTGGTGGCGCTCGCCATGCTGGTCGGCGTCGGCTACGTGCTGGCGCTGGCGGCGACACCGGCTAACAATATCACCTTCGCCGATCCGCATACCATGATGATGGTCAAGCAGATCGCCTATCTCGCGGCGGGCGGCGTCATCATGCTCGGCGTTTCTTTATTAACTTTACGTCAAGTAAAGCTAACGGCGCTGGCCATCGGCATCGTGTTTCTGCTGCTCACCGCTTTCACTTTGGTGCATGGCGTCACCATTGATGGCGGCCAGCGCTGGATTTCCCTGCCGGGCTTCACCATCCAGCCGGGCGAGTTCCTCAAGCCGGCGCTGCTCATCGCGACGGCGTGGCTGCTCGCCGAGCGCCGCCGCACCCCGGGCTTTCCTGGCATGATCGCGGCGCTCGGCCTGAACGGGCTAGTCATGCTGATCCTCCGCCTGCAGCCCGATATCGGCTCGATGGGCCTGGTCGGCATGGGCTTCTTCGTGCAGCTGTTTCTCGACGGACTTAACGTCGTTTGGGTGATGCTTGGCCTGAGCGGCTTTGTCGCCGCCTTCATCGCGGCGTTTAAATTGATCGCCCATGTGCATATGCGGGTGATGATGTTCCTGCACCCGACAGTGACGAAGGCCTATCAGGCGGTCACCGCGCTTTCCGCCTTTGGCAATGGCGGTTTGTGGGGGCGCGGCCCTGGCGAGGGCCAGGTGAAGCATTTCCTGCCCGACGCGCGCGCCGATTTCGTCTTCGCCGTCGCCGGCGAGGAATTCGGCATGATTGTCTGCCTCGCCATTGTTATTCTATTTGTCGCCATCGTGCTGCGCGGCCTGACGCGGGTGTTGCGCGAGCCTGATCTGTTTGTGGCGCTCGCGGCTTCAGGGCTGGTGGCGAGTTTCGGCTTGCAGGCCTTTATTAACATGGCCTCTTCATTGTCGCTGATTCCTACCAAGGGCATGACGCTGCCATTCATCTCCTATGGCGGCTCGGCGGTGCTGGCGGCATCGCTGCAAATGGGCTTTCTGCTGGCGCTGACCCGCCGGCGCCCGCTGGGAGAGCCGCGATGAGAGGCGCGATGCTGAAACCTATCGTGATCGCCGCAGGCGGCACCGGCGGGCACTTCTTTCCCGCCGAAGCCCTCGCCGACGCGCTGCAAAACCGTGGCCTGCGCGTCGTGCTGATGACGGATGCCCGGTCCGGCGCCTTGCAATCCGAAATTTTCGCCAACTGCGAGCGTCATGTCATCACCGGCAGCGGCCTATCGGGCCGCAATGTCCAGCGCATGGCGGCGGGGGCCGTTCACCTGACGCGCGGCATTGCCGAAGCGCGGCGCATCCTGATGCAGCTCGATCCTGCCGCCATCATCGGTTTTGGCGGCTATCCTGCGGTGCCGCCGATCCTCGCTGCGCGTCTTTTGCCGAAGCGGCCCGCACTGGTCCTGCACGAACAAAACGCGGTGTTGGGCCGCGCCAACCGGCTGCTGGCCCGCGCTGCCGATCATCTGGCGCTTAGCTTCGGCGAAACCAGCCATGTTCCGCCGCGCATCGCCACCCATCACATCGGCAACCCGGTGCGCCGCAGCGTCGCCGCCCTCGCTGGGCAAGGTTACACTCAACCTGAGAATAAGTTGCGTATTCTGGTTCTCGGCGGCTCGCTCGGCGCGAAAATTTTCGCGGCGCTGATCCCGCAGGCGCTGGCGCTGCTGCCCGAAGGCTTGCGGCAACGCCTTGTTTTGGCTCAGCAATGCCGCGCCGATGACCGCGTTGAGGCCGAAGCAGCGCTCGCGCCGCTCGGCATCGAACATGAACTAGCGCCCTTTTTTACCGACATCCCGGCTCGCCTCGCCACCGCGCATCTGGTGATCGCCCGCGCCGGCGCCTCTACCATCGCCGAACTCACAGCCTCTGGAAGACCCTCGCTCTTGATCCCCCTCCCCCACGCCATCGACGACCATCAGCGCGCCAATGCCGACGCGTTGAGCAGCAAAGGCGCTGCCTTGCGGCTCGACCAGTCCAGCACCACCCCGGCCATCCTCGCCCGCGCCATCGAGACGCTTTACGCCGAACCGGCCCGGCTCGCCGCGATGGCACAAGCCGCCGCCGCCATGGCGCGCCCGGATGCCGCCAGCGATCTCGCTGATCTGGTGCAGTCTCTCGCCGTAAGAGTATCGCCATGAGAGCGATGCCGCTTTCCATCGGCACGGTGCATTTTGTCGGCATTGGCGGCATCGGCATGTCGGGCATCGCCGAGGTGCTGCATAATCTCGGCTACGCGGTGCAAGGCACCGACATCGCCGAAAACGCCAATACCACGCGGCTGCGCGACGCCGGCATTCCGATCACCATCGGCCATGACGCGGCCAATCTGCGCGACGCCCAGGTGGTGGTGGTCTCCACAGCGGTGCCGCGCGACAATCCCGAAGTCGCCGCCGCCCGCGCCAAGCTGATCCCGGTGGTCCGCCGCGCCGAAATGCTGGCCGAGCTGATGCGCCTGCGCTGGTCCATCGCCATCGGCGGCACCCATGGCAAGACCACCACCACCAGCCTGGTCGCCGCCGTGCTGGAAGGCGCCGGCTTCGACCCCACCGTGATCAATGGCGGCATCATCAATGCCTACGGCACCAATACACGGCTGGGCCAGGGCGACTGGATGGTGGTCGAGGCCGATGAAAGCGATGGCAGTTTTCTCCGCCTGCCCGCCGTTATCGCCGTGGTCACCAATATGGACCCGGAGCATCTCGATCATTGGGGATCGAAGGAGGCGATGGAGGCCGGCTACCGGCAATTCGTCGCCAACATCCCGTTCTACGGCTTCGCCGTTTTGTGCATCGACCATCCGGCGGTGCAGCAGATGATCCCCGATTTGTCCGATCACCGGGTCATCACCTACGGCTTTTCGCCGCAGGCCGATGTGCGGGCCGAGCGCATCATGTCAGATCGCAACGGCGCCACCTTCGCGGTGCGGCTGTCGGACCGCATGGGTGCCCGGATCAAGCATCTGGGGCCGTTCCGCCTGCCGATGCTCGGCAATCATAACGTGCAGAACGCGCTGGCCGCCATCGCGGTGGGACTGGAGATGGAGGTGGGCGAAGGCGATCTCCGCATGGCGCTCACCAGCTTCCGCGGCGTCAAGCGGCGCTTCACCAAGGTGGGCGAGGTGATGGGCATCACCGTGATCGATGATTACGGCCATCATCCGGTGGAGATCGCCGCCGTCCTCAAGGCGGCGCGGCAGGCCGGCGCGCGCGAGGTGATCGCCGTGGTGCAGCCGCATCGCTATACTCGCCTCGCCTCGCTGTTCGAGGATTTCTGCACCTGCATGAACGATGCCGGCACCGTGATTGTCGCCGATGTCTATGCCGCGGGCGAGGAGCCGATCGAGGGCATTGACCGCGACGCGCTGGTCGATGGCTTGCGGGCGCGCGGCCACCGTTCGGTGGTGCCGCTGGCCAGCCCCGATCATCTGGCGGAGATGGTCAACGCCATCGCCCGCACCGGCGATTTCGTCGTCTGCCTCGGCGCCGGCAACATCACCTACTGGGCGCAGAGCCTGCCCAACCAGTTGGTGTCATTGAATGAAAACGCCCGCCGAGGCGCCGGCGGCATGCGATGATGGCGGCGCGGGCCATCTCCTGCTGGACGGATACGCTGCCGCCGGCGCGGGGACGCCTCCAGCTTGACGCGAAATTGGCGCCATTCACCTGGTTTCGCGTTGGTGGTCATGCGGAGGTATTGCTGCGTCCCGCCGATGCGGCGGACCTTGCGCATTTTTTCACGAATCTCGCCCCGGAAATTCCCGTCACCGTGATCGGCGCGGCCTCTAACCTGATCATCCGCGATGGCGGCATTCCCGGCATCGTGGTGAAGCTGGCGCGCGGCTTCAGCGAGATCATCATCGATGACGACGGCATCATCGCGGGGGCAGCGGCGCTTGACGCGACCATCGCCAAACATGCCGCCGCCGCTGGCCTGGCCGGTCTGGAATTCCTCTCCGGCATTCCCGGCGCGCTGGGCGGCGCGGTGGCGATGAATGCCGGCGCTTATGGCGGCGAAACCGCCGAGGTGCTGGATTGGGCGGAAGTTGTGCTCCGCAGCGGCGAAATTCTCCGCCTGCCGGTGCATGAACTGGGACTTGCTTATCGTCACGCCAATATCCCGCCGGGCACGGTGGTGACCCGCGCCCGGCTGCGGGCGCGTGCGGGTGATGCCGCGATGATCGCGCTCAGAATGCAGGAGATCAAGGCCAGCCGGGAGGCGACGCAGCCGGTGCGCGCCCGCACCGGCGGCTCCACCTTCCGCAATCCGGAGGGCCAGAAGGCCTGGGCGCTGATCGACGCGGCGGGCTGCCGCGGCCTCACCCAAGGCGGCGCGCAGGTTTCCGAAAAGCATTGCAATTTCCTGATCAACACCGGCGCCGCCACGGCAGCGGAGCTTGAGGCCCTGGGCGAGACGGTGCGCGCGCGGGTGCGCGCTTCTTCCGCCATCGACCTTTACTGGGAAATCAAGCGTATTGGCGTGCCCACCAAAGGAATTTCCGCCAAAGGAATTCACACATGACCCGCGTTGCGGTGCTGCATGGCGGGATTTCGGTCGAACGCGAGGTCAGCCTGGCCACCGGCGCGCAGGTGATCAAGGCGTTGCGCATCGCCGGCTATGACGTGACGCCCATCGAGGTCGGGCCTGATCTGGCGGCGCTGATCGCCGCCCTCGCCCCGGCGCCGGAGATCGTCTTCAACGCCCTGCACGGCCGGTTCGGCGAGGACGGCACAATTCAGGGTGTGCTGGATTATCTGAATATCCCCTACACCCATTCCGGCGTCCGCGCCTCGGCCGTAGCCATGGACAAGGCGGCATCAAAAGCCATTTTCGCCGCCGCGAACCTGCCGGTGGCGCCGCACCGGATCATCGACGTCGCCGACCTGCTCGACGAGGACCCGCTGCCGCCGCCTTATGTGGTGAAGCCGATCAATGAAGGTTCATCGATGGGCGTGTTCATTGTCAGGCCGGGCAGCAATGACCGCGCCACCATCCCCCTGCAATGGCGCTACGGCCCGCAGGCGATGGCCGAGGAATACATTCCAGGCCGCGAGCTCACTGTCGGCGTGCTCGATGATGAGGCGCTCGCCGTCACCGAAATTATTGCCGAAGGATTTTACGATTATCACGCGAAATACGCGGCGGGCGGCTCGCGGCATGACCTGCCGGCGCAAATCCCCGCCGCGGTCGAGGCGCGCGCCAAGCAGATCGCCCTCGCCGCGCATCGCGCGCTCGGCTGCCGGGGAGCGACCCGCGCCGACTTCCGCTACGATGAAGCCGCCGGCCGGCTGATCCTGCTCGAAGTGAACACCCAGCCTGGCATGACGCCGACCTCGCTGCTGCCGGAACAGGCGGCGTTTCGCGGCATGAATTTCCCGCAACTCTGCGCCTGGATGGTGGAGCGCGCCGCATGCCGCGCGTGAAACCCCCCTTGAAATTGTCAAAAGCCGCGCCCCGCCGCGCGCAGGTGCAGGATCGGCTAAGCAGCCGCGCCTTGCTGATACGCCGGATCAGGCGCGGCCTGAAGCCGGCAGCCTTGATCGCCGCTGTTCTGCTGGCTGCCATTCTCATCCCGGCCTTATGGTCGGGCGCCGCCAGCGCGGTGTCCGGTCCGCTGCATCGCGGCGCGGAGCGGACGGTGGCGCGGTTCGGGTTTCGCGTCAGGCATATCGAGATCAAAGGCGCCACCACGACGCCATTGCCGCTGATCCGCGCGGCGCTCGGCGTCGAGGCCGGCGCGCCGATTTTTAGCTTTTCCGTTGCCGAAGCCGCCGCACGGATTGGCGATCTGGGTCCGGTCCGCAATGTCACGGTGCGGCGGGTGCTGCCGGCGACGGTGGTGGTCAGCGTCGAAGAGCGGCGTCCCTTTGCCATCTGGCAAGGGCCGGATCGCCGCTTCGTGCTGATCGACCGGCGCGGCTCCGTCATGCTCAATCATGACGCGGCGGCGGCCAAATTGCGCGATCCCAGCCTGCTTCTGCTGGCCGGCGCCGGCGCGCCGCGACACGCCGCTGCGCTGATCGACCGGCTGGGACGGTTTCCGGCGATCCAGAAAAGGATCGCGGCGGCGCAGCGCGTTGATGATCTCCGCTGGAACCTGATCATGAAAAACCACGCGGTGGTCAGGCTGCCAGGCCGGCATGCGGGCGCCGCGCTAGCCGAGCTGATGTCGATCCAGAACCGCATGCAAATCCTCGACCGGCCGGTGCGGGTCATCGACCTGCGCCAGGCTGATCGCCTGGTGGTCCGCCCTTATCCGGCGGGCTTTATCGAAGGCGCTTCGCCCGATGAAGCGCCTGACTCTGCAGCAACTGACTCCGCAGCGCCTGACTCTGCAGCAACTGACTCCGCCGCGCCAGCCAAGCCGCTGAACCTCGCAACGCCTTCCTCAAGAACGGGCACCCGCACATGAACGAATTTTCGCGCCGCAACCTGCCGAAACTTCCGCCCCATGCTAGCGAGCCGCCGCCCCGCTTGCGCGCGGCGCGGCCCGGGCTGGTGAGACCCGGGCTATTCGGCGTGCTTGACATCGGCTCCACCAAAATCGCCTGCCTGATCGGCCGGGCGGAGAGCGATGGCCGGCTGCGCGCGCTCGGGTTCGGCCTGCATCGCGGACGGGGGATTAGATGCGGCGGCATCATCGATATCGACGAAGCGGAGCGGGCGATCCGCGCCGCTGTCGGCGCCGCCGAGGATCAGGCCGATACGCGGTTGAAATCGGTGATCGTCAACCTCTCTTGCGGCCAGCCGGCCAGCCGGCTGTTCAACGTGCAATGGCCGATTGACGGCAGAGCCGTCAGTGAAGACGATATCCGGCGCGTCGTGCGCGAGGCGCGGGCGCGCTCCGCCTCGGAAGGCCGCGCCGGCATTCATACGCTGCCGCTGAATTTCGCCACCGATGCTACGGCGGGCATCGCCGATCCGCGCGGGCTTTATTGCGAGACGCTGACCGCGCAGCTGCATGTGGTCGACGCAGCGACCACGGCGATCAAGAGCATCACCGCCTGCCTGGAACGCTGCGAGCTGGAAATTTCCGCCATGGTCTCGTCGCCCTTCGCCGCCGGCCTCGCCACGCTGGTCGAGGATGAGCGCGAGCTCGGCGCCATCGTCATCGACATGGGCGGGGGCACCACCAGCATGGCGGTATTCGCCGAAGGCCAGATGCTGCACACCGCGCAAATCCCCTACGGCGGCATCCATGTCACCAATGACGTGGCGCAGATGCTCTCCACCCAGGTAGCGCATGCCGAACGGCTGAAAACTCTTTACGGCACCTGCCAGTCCAGCCCGGATGACGAGCGCGAATTGCTGCCGGTGCCAATGGTGGGGGAGGATGACCAGCAGCTTGCCCGCATCCCGCGCAGCATGCTGGTCTCGATCATCCGCGCCAGGCTGGAAGATATTTTTGAACTGGCGCGCGATCAGCTGGAGACCTCCGGCCTTGGCCGCGCGGCGGGAGGCCGCGTGGTGCTGACCGGCGGCGCCTCGCAGCTGGTCGGCGCGCGCGAGCTTGCCGCGCATATCCTCAACCGGCAGGTCCGGCTCGGCCGCCCTTTCGGGCTGGTTGGCCTGCCGGATGCCAGCACCGGCCCGAGCTACGCCACCCTGATCGGGCTGCTGGCTTTCGCCACGGGGGACGGCCAGACCATGCACGACATCGATTTCACCGCGGAACCTGCCCGCAACGGGTTCTGGCGAATGGTGCAACGCCTCAAGGAGCGGCTGTGATGCGCCCTATGATGTCGCCTGCGCCCTTGAACCCACCCCGCCTTTCATCAGCAACCCCAAGAAACATGATTTGAAACAAGATGTTTCGCCAGCCCAATAAGGAATTTCCTGCATGACACTCAACCTAAAAATCCAGCCGAACATCCACACCGACTTCACCCCGAAAATCACCGTCATCGGCGTCGGCGGCGGCGGCACCAACGCGGTCAACAACATGATCGCGCTGAACCTGCCCGGCGTCGATTTCGTGGTGGCCAATACCGACGCGCAGCAGCTGATGCTCTCCCGCGCCGAACGGCGGGTGCAGCTCGGCCCCCATATCACCCAGGGCAATGGCGCCGGCGGGCGTCCTGAAGTTGGCCGCGCCTCCGCCGAGGAAGCCGCCGAGGATGTCGCCCGCCATATGGATGGCGCGCATATGGTCTTCATCACCGCGGGGATGGGCGGCGGCACCGGCACCGGCGCCGCGCCGGTGATTGCCCGGATGGCGCGCGAGCGGAACATCCTCACCGTCGGCGTGGTGACCAAGCCTTTCGCCTTCGAGGGCCGCCGCCGGATGCGCGCCGCCGAGGAGGGCATCAACGAGCTGCAAAGCTTCGTCGACACGCTGATCGTCATCCCCAACCAGAACCTGTTCAAGGTGGCGAATGAGCGCACCGGCTGGAAAGAAGCCTTCCAGCTCGCCGATCACGTGCTGTACATGGGCGTCAGAGGCGTCACCGACCTCATGGTGGTGCCCGGCCACGTGAATCTCGACTATGCCGATATCCGCTCGGTGATGGCCGAGATGGGCAAGGCGATGATGGGCACTGGCGAGGCCGAGGGCGAAGATCGCGCGCTGCAGGCCGCGGAAGCCGCCATCTCCAATCCGCTGCTCGAAGACACCAATATGAAGGGCGCGCGCGGCCTGCTGATCAACATCACCGGCGGCTCCGACCTCACCTTGCACGAGCTTGATCTGGCGGCCAACCGCATCCGCGCCGAGGTGGATGAGGACGCCAATATCATGGTCGGCATGGCGCTCGATGAGAGCTTGAACGGGCGGATTAGAATCTCGGTCGTGGCGACCGGGATCGACACGACGCCGGTGTTGGCGGAGCGGCCGCGGCTGGTCGCGGTCGGCGGCAGCCCGGCGATGAACGAGGCGGTCTCTACCTTGATCGCGTCCGGATCGCAGCCTGGGCCGGTAGCGGGCCATCCGCAAGCTGGGCATCAATCTGGTCTCTATCCGGCCCAACAAGGCTATTCCCAGCAGATGCACGCCCAATCAACCCAGATGCTGCATGCCATGCAGCCTGGTCAAATGCAGCCGGGCCAAACGCAGCCTGGCCAAATGCAGCCAGCCATGCAGTCGCACGGCCAGCAACCGGCGATGCCGAATGCGGCGCAGCCAGGATTTCACGCGGCGCCGGCCATGCCCATGCCGGCTTTGGAGCCTGCGCGGAGCCGTGCGCCGATGGCAAATCCGGGCATGCCGCTTGCCGCGTCATCCCGGCTGCCGCAAGCCGCGGATGCGCCGCGCAAGGCCAGCATCTTCACCCGGATGACCGCCGGGCTGCGCAACGCGGTGACGCCAAGCCAGCAAGGCGCGGCGGAACCCGCGCAGAATGCGCCGGCCCTGCTGCAGCAGGCGCCGCATGCGGTGGCGCAAGCCGCCGCGCCGATGCAGGTTCAGCCGCAAGCCCAGGGACAGGTTCATCCGCAGGTTCATTCACAGGTTCAACCTCCTGGGCCGCACCAGCCACCGTCGCGGGCGGCTTTTGAAGGGCGCGAGCCGCCGCGTCCGGCAGTGCGCGCGGCGCATGCCGAGGATTTCGGCATGGATATTCCAGCCTTCCTGCGCCGCCAGCAATCTTGATCGCAAAACGGCGCCGGTCCGCTCAGCCGGCGCCGCCATTTTCCGCCGATGCGCTACGCAACATCGAACGGCGCGGCGTCGCCCGCGGCGGCTTGAGGGATGTGTATTACCGGTTCATGACCATGCCGGTCGGCGCCTTGCTCGGCCTGTTCATTGTCATTTTCGCGGTGACAAATTTGGCATTCGCGGTGATTTACCTAGCGGTGGGCGGCATCGCCGGCGCGAGGCCTGGCAATTTCGGCGATGACGTGTTCTTTTCGGTGCAAACCATTTCGACCACCGGCTATGGCGCGCTCTACCCGAAATCGCTGGCCGCCAATATCGTGGCAAGCTTCGAGATCATGGCGGGGCTGCTCGGCACCGCTTTGGCCACCGGCATGTTGTTCGCCCGCCTCTCGCGCCCGCAGGCGCATGTGCTGTTCAGCCGGATCGCCGTGCTGCATCAGCGCTTTGGCATCGACACGCTGATGTTCCGGGTGAGCAACCAGCGCCGCAACATGATCACCGATGCGCGCATCACCGTCACCATCACCCGCGACGAAACCGACGAGCACGGTCAGGTTCTGCGCCGGATGATCGACCTCAAGCTGGAGCGGGAGCGTTCGCCGGTATTTTCGCTGTCCTGGATGGTCATGCACGTGATCGACGAAGCCAGCCCGCTGCACGGCCTCGACAATGACGCAATGAAAACCGCTGGCATCGTGCTGATCTGCACCTTGAATGGGCTGGACGACACGTTGCGCGCCAATGTGATGGCGCGGCATATCTATAGTCCGGACGATATACGGTTCGGCAAGCAGTTCGTTGACATCTTTGATCGCCATGAAGACGGATCATTCGCGATTGATTATACCCAATTTCATGAAACGATTGATTGAAGCGCTGGTTTTGCTTGGCTTGGCGCTGCCAAGCTTGTCATGGGCGGCGCGCGGCACGACGCCGCGTCCCTCGGGCATTGTCATTCATCTGTTCGGCTCGGGTCGGACCGGAGCGTCGCCAGACACAACCGCATCGTCTTCCGGTACAGGCGCCTTACCGGGATCAGGTATAACCGTCACCACCCCGCCAGGGACAAGCGCGGTTTCACCCCCGGTTTCACTCCCGGTTTCCTTGGGTTTCGCCAAGGCGCTGGCGAAGATGCTGAATAACTCCGGCACGCAAAGCGGGCTGACCGGGCGGCAGGCGACGCTGCCGCCGCAATCGATCATTCCAATCGAGCGGCATCCGGGGCAGTAATTTTACCACCGGGACACGGCGCCGGCACGCCGGTTGTCGAGGGCAGCGAGAGCGGCAATCCGCGCAGCACCCGGACCGCGAGATATCCGAAACACTGCGCCTCCAGCGCGTCGCCGTCCCAGCCCACCGCCTCGACCGGCTCAACCGGCACCGGAAAGGCGACGCGCAAGCCCGCCATGATCGCCGGATTATGCCGCCCGCCGCCGCCGACCAGCACGCGCAGCGGCGGTTCCGGCATCGGCGATCGCGCGATGGCAGCGGCGGTGAAGGCGGCCAATGTCGCCGCGCCATTCGCTGCCGGCGCGCCCGCCATAACATCGGCGATGCGCGCCGAGAAATGCAGCCGGTCGAGTGATTTCGGCGCGGGCCGCGCGAAATACGGGTCTTCCAGCAGCGCTGCCAGCCGTTTTTGATCCACCGCGCCGGATTGGGCCAGTGCGCCATCGGCATCGAACGCCGCGCCGGTATGCTGGCGCACCCAGTCATCCAGCGGCCCGTTCCCAGGTCCGGAATCGCAGGCGAAAATCGCGCCCTCCGCGCTCAACCCCTCTCTACCCAACCCCTCTCTACCCAACCACGTGATGTTGGCGACGCCGCCGATATTCACCACCAGAAGCGGCTTCGGCATGTCCGCCGCCAGGGCGGCATGGAATAGCGGCGCCAAGGGCGCGCCCTCGCCGCCCGCCGCGACATCCGCCGATCTGAAATCATAGGCGACCGGCAGCCGCGTCTTGTGGGCGAGACGCGCCGCGTCGCCGATCTGCCAGGTGCGGCGCTGCGATGGGTCATGGAAAATCGTCTGGCCGTGAAAGCCGATCAGATCGGCGCCGTGCCCCAGCAGCGTCACCGCCTCGGCATGGCGGTCGGCGATGACGGCGGCGAGCCGCGCCACCTCCTTGTCATCCGCCGCCAAGCGGGGCGCCGCATCCAGCAAGGCCCGCAAATCGCGGCGCAGCGGCTCCTCGTAATACAAGGTCGCCGCCGGGCCGAAGGCTTTGATTCGCTCGCCATCGGTCTCGATCCAGGCGGCGTCCACGCCATCCAGCGAGGTGCCGCTCATCAGCCCGATCACGCGAAGCATTTTGCGGTCCATGATCCTGTGCTACCCGGTCTCGCGCATAAGGTTAAGGATTGATGATGGCCGATAGCGAATTTTTGCGGGAAGCCCAGGCAAGAGGCTTCATCTTCCAATGCACCGATGAGGCAGGGCTGGACGAGGCGCTGCGCGCCGGGGTCGTTTCGGGCTATATCGGCTTCGATTGCACGGCGGACAGCCTGCATGTCGGCAATCTGGTGCAGATCATGCTGCTGCGCCTGATGCAGCGCTGCGGCCACCGGCCCATGGCGATGCTCGGCGGCGGCACCACGCGGGTTGGCGACCCTTCCGGCAAGGACGCCATGCGGCAGATGCTGAGCGATGCGGGGATCGCCCATAACATGGCGGGCATCCGCCGCAACTTGGAAAATTTCATCCAATTCGGCGCCGGCGCGCGGGAGGCGATGCTGGTCAACAACGCCGATTGGCTGGACCGGCTCGGTTACATCGAGCTGCTGCGCGATATCGGCCCGCATTTCAGCGTCAACCGGATGCTGACCATGGAGTCCGTGCGCGCCAGGCTGGAGCGCGAAAGCCCGCTGAGCTTTCTCGAATTCAACTACGCCATTTTGCAAAGCTACGACTTCCGCGAAATGAACCGCCGCTTCGGTGTAATTTTGCAGATGGGCGGCTCGGATCAATGGGGCAACATCGTGCAAGGCATGGAGCTGATCCGCCGCACCGACGGCAAGCCGGCCTATGGCCTCACGACGCCGCTGATCACCACGGCCTCCGGCGTTAAAATGGGCAAGACAGCCTCTGGCGCCGTCTGGCTTGCCACCGAGAAGCTGACGCCTTTCGATTACTGGCAATTCTGGCGCAACACGGAGGACGCGGATGTGGGCAGGTTCCTACGCCTGTTCACCGATGTTTCTCTTGATGAGATCGTCCGTCTTGAGAGGCTTCATGGTTCCGAGGTCAACGAGGCGAAGAAAATCCTCGCCACCGAGGCGACCGCGCTCTGCCATGGGCGCGAGGCCGCCGCCGCCGCCGCCGCGACGGCGCGGCAAACTTTCGAGCAGGGCGGCGCGGCGGAGGATTTGCCCGGCATCATTGTGCCTGACGCCGAATTTCTTGAAGGCATTCCCGCCTTCGCGCTGTTTGTCCGCGCCGGGCTGGCCGCCAGCAATGGCGAGGCACGGCGGCTGATCCGCGGCGGCGGCGCCCGGCTGAACGACGCGCCGATTGCCGAGGAGGCGCAGCCGATCACCCGCGCCGATCTGCGCGACGGCGCGCTGAAACTATCCGCCGGGCGCAAGCAGCATCGCCTGGTGCGCGCCGGTGGTTGACGCGGCGCAAGCCGCGCTGCACATCGGCGGGATGGCGACAGATCCATTCATCCAGCCGGACGATCCCACCGCCGCCGCGGCCATCGAAGCGCTGCACGATGAGCTGTTTTTGTTCGATGACTGGATGGACCGCTACGAGTTCATCATCGAACTCGGCCAGAACCTGCCGGAATTTCCCGCTGAATGGCAAGACGAAGCGCATTTGGTGCCCGGCTGCCAAAGCAAAGTCTGGCTGCAATCGCGCCGGGATGACGACAAGCTATATTTCGCCGGCGCGTCCGACGCCGCCATCGTCTCCGGCTTGGTTGCCTTGCTGCTGCGGGTCTATTCGGGGCGCGCACCGGCGGAGATTCTCGCCACCAGCGCTGGGTTCCTGAAGGATTGGGGACTGATCGGCGCTTTATCCAGCAATCGCGGCAACGGCGTCGGCGCGATGGCTGAGCGCATCCAGCGCTTCGCAGCGGCGTCGAAGGCCGCTTGATCGTGGATGATCCTACCCCAGCCGTCATTGCGAGCGGAGCGAAGCAATCCAGACCGGTGCCGCGCAGGCTTTGGGCGCCCCCTGGATTGCTTCGTCGCTTCGCTTCTCGCAATGACGGCTGGGGCGCCCTCCTCCGCGCGCGCTGGCTGGCGCTGGTATTTCTCGCCTGCGCCCTGCCGACCGGGCTTTGCCTCGCTCTGCTAACGCCGATGGGGCAGACGCCGGACGAGCCGGCGCATATCGCGCGCGCCGCCGGGCTGCTGCATGGGCAGATCATGGGCCAGCGGGAAATGCTGCCCAACGGGCTGACCGGTGGCAACTTTCCAATCAGCGGCGCCATGGTGAACAGCGCGATCATTCCGGGATCGCTGTTCGAGCTGTCCGATCCGCCGCATGGAACCCAGTTATCGCGCCATCAGATTGAGGCGGAGCGGTCGCTTGCCTGGAGCAAAACCCGCGCATTTGATGGCGCGCCCAATACCGTGCAGTATTTCCCCGGGCTTTATTTCCCCGCGACCATCGGCATCGCTGTAACTCGCGCCATGGGCGGCTCGCCAATTCAGGCGCTGTTCGCCGGACGCATTGCCATGCTGGCGAGCTATTTGCTGATTGGCGCGCTCGCCATCGGCTTGGCGCGGTTTGGCCAAGGGCTGCTCTTCGCGCTGCTCAGCCTGCCGATGGCGCTCAGCCTCGGCGCTTCCTTCAACCAAGATGGCCAGCTGATCGCGGCAACGGCGCTGGCTGGGGCGCTGCTGACGCTCGACCCGGCGCGACATCCGCGGCTGCGCTTTCTCGCCTTGCCAATCTTCGCTCTCGTGCTGTGCTCGAAACCGCCTTACGGGCTGCTGCTGTTCGCCACACTCTGTCCGCTCGGCTTTCCTGGGCTGATCTGGCGTATCGCCAGGGTCGCGCTATTCGCGCTGCCGGCGCTGATCTGGGTAGCGCTGATGGCGCATTTCGCGCAGGTGCCGTTTCCACGCGCGCCCTACCATCCCGGCCCATTCTGGCCCGGCAACCCCAAGCTGATGTTCCACGCTACCGATGTTGCCGATAATCTCCGGGTGTTTCTGGCAAAACCTTCGCGGCTCGTCCATATGCCGATTGCCTTCATGATCCACGACGGCCTTCAGCTTTGTCGCGAGGCGATCGGCGTGCTGGGCTGGCTGGCAATCCTGCTGGCGCCCTGGATCTATGCCGGCTGGGTAGTCGCGCTGATATGCGCCGGTCTGGCCATCGTGCTGGCGTCTGGCTCCGCGATGCCCTGGCGGGCGGCGGACGCTGCGTTCGTCCTGCTGCTAATCGCGCTTAGCTTCTTCGCCTTGGCCATCGCGATGTATCTGAGCTGGGATCAGGTTGGCGATGCGGTTATCACCGGTCTGCAAGGCCGCTATTTTTTGCTTTTCGTGCCATTCCTCATGCTGGCTGTGCCGCGCATCGGATGGCGTCTGGATGGTCGCCGCGGTTCAGAACGCTCCTGGGTTGCCGCGCATCGCCTGGAAACCGCGCTGAGCGTGCCGGCCATCGCAATGGCGTTCATCGATATCGGCTACCTGCCCTGGCTGATCGTGCATCATTTTTATTTGCGCCAAGGATAAGGGACCGGGGAT
The DNA here is from genome assembly GCA_965276795.1 of Acetobacteraceae bacterium. Lineage (GTDB taxonomy): Bacteria > Pseudomonadota > Alphaproteobacteria > Acetobacterales > Acetobacteraceae > Acidiphilium. The sequence goes on from OZ255628.1 coordinate 1,821,675, forward strand.
AATGGTTTGGCGATGATCGCCCGTATTATGACGCTCCAGCGCCAGGCGCCCGCCGCGCAAGCGTCGCGTTTCCGGCTTCGCGATCTGCCGCAGCGCTTCGAGACGCGCTGGCTGGCGGTGTTTTTCCTGGCCTGCGCGCTTCCCACCGGACTTTGCCTCGCCTTGCTGACGCCGATGGGGCAGGTGGCGGATGAGCCGGCGCATATCGCCCGCGCGGCGGGGCTGCTGCATGGCCAGATTCTCGGCCAGCGCATTTTCGTTTTCCAGACAGCGATCAAGCGGTCCATTCCATTCTCCGGCATGGGGGTGAATGACGGGCTGGTCAGCGCTTCCTTCGCCGAATTGCCAGATAACCAGAGCGCCAAGCCGGTGACCGCCGGACAAGCCCGGGCGGCATCGGCGATTCCTTGGAGCAAGCACCGCGCTTTCGACAGCGCGCCGAACACCGTGCAGTATTTTCCGGCGCTTTATCTGCCCGGCACGCTCGGCATCACGCTGACCGGCGCCTTTGGCGGCTCGCCCTTGCAGGCGCTCTATGGCGGGCGGATCGCCATGCTGCTGGCCTATCTCGCGCTGGGCGCCTCGGCGATCGCGGTGGCGGCGTTTGGCCGGACCTTGCTGTTCGCTTTGCTTTCCCTGCCGATGGCGCTCGGCCTCGCCGCCTCGTTCAACCAGGACGGCCCGCTGATCGCGGCAAGCGCCCTGACCGGGGCATTGCTGACGCTCGATCCGCGCCATCATCCGCGGCTGCGCTTCGCCGCCCTGCCGCTGTTTTCCCTGGTGCTGTGCTCAAAGCCGCCTTACGGCCTGCTGCTGTTCGCGGCGCTCTGCCCGCTCGCGTCACGCGGGCTGTTCCGGCGGCTCGATTTTGCGCTTGCCTTCGCCGTGGCGCCGGTCCTCTGGGTGGGCGTGATGCTGTATTTTTCCGCGGCGCCCTATTATCGCCTGCCTTACCATCCGGGGCCGCTATGGCCGGGCGATCCGCATCTGTTGCTGTATGGTTCGAATTCTGGGGATAATTTCCGCGTTCTGCTTGCGAAGCCATCGCGGTTTTTGCATCTGCCCATCGCATTTTTTCAGCAAACCGGGTGGTTCCTAATCCGGCAGGGTATTGGCTGGCTTGGCTGGCTCAGCGTGAAGCTGGCGCATTGGGCCTATGCCGGCTGGATCGTCGCTTTGGGCTGCGCCGCGGCCAGCGTCGTGCTCGGCACAGAGCATCAGGCGATCCGCTGGCGACCGCTCGATGCGCTGTTCATCCTCGTGTTGATCGTGATCACCGCTTTCGCGGTCACTCTCGCGATCTATCTGAGCTGGGACCCAGTGGGGCAAACCTATATCATCGGTCCGCAAGGCCGCTATTTCCTGCTGCTGATCCCGTTCCTCATGCTGGCGCTGCCACGCGCGGGCGGATGGCTGGAGCGCCGAAAGGGCGCCGCGCGCTCCGCCGAGGCTTTGCTTGCCCTGCCCGCCATTGCGATGACGTTGATTGATCTGGGCTACCTGCCATGGCTGATTGTTCAGCGGTTTTATCTTCATTGAGGAAAGTAAAAAAGCGGTTCTTTTTTGAAAAAAAGAACCAAAAAACTTTTGATTTAAGAAAACGCGTTGCAACGAGGATATCCCTAAAACAATAAAAAGTTTTTGCTTCTTTTTCCAAAAAGAAGCGCTTCCTTAAACTTCTAAAGGTAAAAAAGCCGCATGAACGCTCTCCACGCCCTCTATTTTGCCCTGATTCAGGGCGCCACCGAGTTATTTCCCGTCTCCAGCCTAGGCCATGCGGTGATCGTGCCGGCCTTGCTGCATTGGCATATCAACCAAGCCGCGCCTTCCTTCCTGCCCTTCATCGTCATGCTGCATTTCGGCACCGCGGCGGCGCTGCTGCTGTATTTCTGGCGCACCTGGTGGGATATCCTGCTCGGCCTGCTGGGACGTGGCGCGCCGGATGCGGTCGCCGCCTCGCGTGGCCTGCTGCTGCGGCTGATCGTCGCCACCATCCCGGCGGTGGTGATCGGCTTTGTGCTCAAAAAGCCGATCCAACATCTCTTCGCCAGCCCGATTTTCTCCGCTGCCTTCCTGATCGTGAATGCGGGGCTGCTCGTTCTCGGCGAGCGCTTGCGCCGCGCCTATGCAGGCCGCGCCTCTGCCGGCCGCGCTTCCACACGATTTGGCCAGCTCACCATGCTGGATGCGCTCATCATCGGCTGCTTTCAGTGCCTCGCCTTCCTGCCGGGCATCTCCCGCTCAGGCGCGGCCATTGTGGGAGGCTTGACGCGCGGCGTCAATCATGAAGGCGCGGCACGGTTCTCCTTTCTGATGGGCACCCCGGTGATCGTCGCCGCCACCGTGCTGGAAGTGCCGAAGCTGGTCCACCACCATCAGCTGCATGGCTTGCTTGGCGTGGCCTTGCTGGCCGCCATCGTCGCCGGCGTCACCGCCTTTCTCTCCACCGCCTTCCTGATGCGCTATTTCCGCGATAACGACCAATGGGCGCTGAAACCCTTCGCCGCCTATTGCGCGATTTTTGGCTTGTTCAGCATTGTGATGCTGAGCTTTGGCTATTGAGCGAGCGCATTCCAGCGCCGGCGATCCGGCTGATCGCGGCCCGGCTGGCGCGCAGCGTGGCGCAAGGCGCGCTGGTGGTGGATTTTGCGCTCTACGCCAAGCATATTGGCTGGAATGCCGGATTTTTGGGCCTGGTGCTAGCCGGCGGCATGATGTTCAGCGCGGTGCTCACCGCGGTGATCGGCCCGCTCTCGGACAAGCTTGGCCGCAAATGGTTCGTGATGAGCTATGAGGCGATCTCGCTGGCTGCTGGGGTGATTGCCATCTTCACTAGGTCGGCCGCGCCGCTTGCCTTTGCCGCGATCATCGGCGGGTTCGGGCGCGGCGCCAATGGCGCGGCAGGCGCCTTCGCGCCCGCCGAGCAATCCTGGATCAGCGGGTTCGTTGGCAGGGAGCGCCTGCCGCCGGTGCTCTCGGTCAATACGGCACTGGGATTTTTCGGCATGGGAGCGGGCGGGCTTCTGGCTGGCGTGATCGGCGCTGACCGCTTCCTGTTCATCCTGCCAGTCGCGGCGGCCTTGATCTCGGCGGTCCTGTTGCTGGTGACGCCCGATCCGCCACACCGGGAAGAGGCGGCAAAACCCGGCGAACCTTCAAAGCCTGATGATCAATCCACCAAGGATGACGAACACGGCCTGCTGTGGCGGCTGGCCGGGCTGAACTTTTTGAATGGCGCCGGGCTTGGGCTGGTTGGCCCGATGATGTCCTGGTGGTTCGCCGTAAAATTTCACGCCAGCCCATCGATGATCGGCCCGGCGATGGCGGCGGCTTTCGGCATGGCCGGCGTCGCCTCATTGGTCTCGGGCAGGCTGACCGACCGGCTGGGCACCATCCGCACCGTGGTGCTGATGCGGTCATTCGGCCTCGCCGCGCTGTTCGCTCTGCCCTTCATGCCGAGCTTCATTCTCGCGGCCACGCTCTACGCGCTGCGTGCCGCCTTTAACGAGGGCACGATTGGCGCGCGGCAAGCCATCGCGCTTAACCTGGTGCGCAGCCATCGGCGCGGCCTGGCCTCCAGCGTCAACACGCTCTCGGTGCAGGTGCCGCGCGGCATCGCCCCCGCCATTGCCGGCGCGTTGTTCGACAGCAAGGCCTTCGCCGTGCCGTTTTTGATTGCCGGCGTGCTGCAGGGCGCGTATCTAGCGCTGTTTCCGCGGGTTTTCGCGGGCCATGATCCAACCAACAAAGAGTAGGTCATGCGGCGATTGCTGGTCATCCTGAGCTTGCTCATGCCACTTGCGGCACATGCCGCGATACGGCGGATCAATCTTGCGATGGCGCCGATTGGCCGCACCGAGCTTCCCTGGTGGCGGGCGCGCTTCGCGATGACCTTGCGGGAAGCCCGCGCCCATCCCGATGCCAGGCTGGTCTGGCTGGGCGATTCGATCACGCAATACTGGCAGCGCACCGGGCCCGCCGCTTTCGAGGACCTGCGGCCGGTCTGGCGGAAATATTACGGGCGCTACGGCGCGCTGAATTTTGGCTTCATTGGCGACACCACATCAAGCCTGATCTGGCGGCTCGATCACGGGCAGGTGGCCGGGTTGCACCCCCGGCTGGTCATCATCCTGATCGGCGCCAATAATCTGGGCGCCACGCATTGGGGCGCTTCACTGACGGCGCCGGGCATCGAAGCCGTGGTCAACAACGCGCACAGGCGGCTGCCACGCGCGCGGATTTTGCTGCTCGGCGTTCTGCCCTCGATCCGTTCGGCCTGGATCACCGCGCAGACACGGGCGATCAATGCGAGGCTGGCGCGGTTTTATGCCCGGAGCAGGCTGGTGACGTTCCGCGATGTCGGCGCCGTGCTGGAGCAGGACGGCCAGCCCGATCCATCGCTTTACGTCGACCCAAAACTGCATCCGCCGGAGCCAGCCTTGCACCCGGACGCCGAAGGGATGGCGCGCATCGCTGCCGCGCTCGCCCCTACGGTCGAGGCGCTGATGCGGCCTGCGCGGCTGCGGCCTGCGCGGCTGCAATAAAGGCGCGGATCAGCGCCGGCGATTTATGGCCTGGCGCATCCTCGATGCCGGAGGAGACATCAACGCCCGGCGCGCCGCTGGCGGCGATGGCTTTACCGACATTGTCCGGCGTCAGCCCGCCGCCTAGCAGCCACGGCGCGGGCGCCTGCCAGCCAATGAGCATGGACCAATCCAGCGCCGCCGCATTGCCGCCCGGGCGCGTCGCCCCCGCTGGGGCTTTTGCCTCGATAACGAAGCCGTCCAGCCCTTCATCGTCGCGCGGCAGATCGGCGGCGCTCGCCACGCCGACCGCGCGCCAGATTTTGACGCCGAATCGCGCTCGCAGCGCCCGGCAGGCTTCGGCATCCGCATAGACCTGCAGCGCGTCGAGCCGGACGGCCGTCAAGGACGCCGTGACCTCGGCTTCGCTTGGTGACACGAACAGGCCTATTTTCGCAGGGCCGCCCGGCCTGGCCAGCGCCGCGGCCTGCGCCGGCGTGATGAAGCGCGGCGAGCGTGGAAAAAAATTGAGGCCCAGGAAATCGGCGTGCTGGGCGGCATCGTAAGCCGGTTGGTCGGTTATGCCGCAAATTTTAATCTTTATCATGCGATAGCGTTGGCAATCGCCGCCGCCGCCGCGCCGGGATCGGCGCTATCGATGATGGGCCTGCCAACCACGATATAATTTGCGCCGGCGGCAATTGCCTGGTCCGGCGTCGCCAGCCGCGCCTGATCGGCCGCCAGGCTGCCCGCCGGCCGGATACCGGGCACCACCAGTAGGGGAGCCTCGCCGAACGCGTCACGGAGCGGCGCGATCTCGGCGGCGCCGCAGACCAGCCCGTCAGCGCCGGCGGCGAGCGCCAGCCGGGCGAGCCGCAAGACCTGGGCCGCCGGATCATCAGCGCAGCCGATTTCCGCAAGCTGGCGCGGCGCGAAACTGGTGAGCACGGTCACCGCGAGAAGCGTGGGCCTGGACGCGCCCGCGGCCTCGGCGGCGCTTCTCGCGGCCTCGATCATCGCGGCGCCGCCCGCGGCGTGAATGGTCAGCATCGCCGGCATTCGCGGCAGCAAGGCCCGCACCGCGCCCGCCACGGTGTTCGGAATGTCATGCAGCTTGAGGTCGAGAAACACCGGCGTGTCGCCAGCCGAGTCCAAAATTGCCGGACCATTCGCGCAGAACGCTGCCAAGCCGAGCTTGACCAGCCCGCAATGCGCCGCCACCGCCGCGATCAGCGCCCGCGCGCGGGACGGATCGGCGGTATCGATGGCGGCGATAAGCCGGGAGCCGGATGGCTTGATCACCGCACGGTTTCAGGCGGTAACATCACCGGGACCCCCGGCGTCGGTCCGGGTTGAATCAATGCGTTTGGCGTCAGGATCGGCATGGCGGAGACAGGCGTCTGCGCGTCAAGCTGGGCTTGCAACATTGTCGCGCGGCGCTCGGCCAGCCGCGCCCGGCGCCTGGCCCGGAGACGGTAAGGCCAGTGCAGCAGCAAGCCAACGAATATGCCGGCGGCCAGCGCGATCAGGATCACCGCGCCCAAGGCGATCTGGCCCAGCAATCCAAAGGGCCAGAAATTCAAGGCGACAGCGCCGCGATTGGATAGCAGAAACACCGCGAGCGCCAGCAGTGCGATGGCTTCCACAAGGATGCGAAGAAATTTCAGGATCCGGTTTCCTATGTCTCGGCGGCTTCAGGGCCGCGCCCGCCAACCTTGCCACTACCAGCCTTGCCACTACCAGCCTTGCCGCCGGCATTGATCTGCTCGCGCAGTTCTCGACCGGCCCGGAAAAAGGGCACGGCTTTTTCCACAACCTCGACTTTTTCGCCGGTGCGCGGATTGCGCCCGGCGCGGGCGCGCCGCTGCTTGACTGAAAATGCGCCAAACCCGCGCAGCTCGACCCGGTCGCCCCGTGCCAGCGTTGCTGTCATTTCATCAAACAGCGCAGTCACGATGCGCTCGATATCCGTGCTTGTAAGATGTGGATGATCTGCCGCCAACATCGCGACCAGTTCGGATCGTGTCATATCAGCCCCCCGTTTTTCGTAAGGCTGCCAGAGCCGGGGCGTCGGGTCAATCAGATCCTTGATAAACTTCATAATTTGAGGGCGGTGCGCACGCCTTCGATGATGAATTGCGCCGCCAGCGCCGCCACCAAGATCCCCAAGACCCGGCCGATCACGCTGGAGCCGGTTTGTCCCATGAGACGCGCCAAGTGCCGGGCGCTGAGCATGGCGGCGAAGGTGGCGAAGATCAGCGCCGCCAGCGCAAGTTCGATGGCGACGATATCGCCGCCGTGACCTGCGGCCTTGGCGTGCAGCAGGACCATGGTGGTCATGGCGCCAGGCCCCGCGATCAGCGGGATCGCCAGCGGGAACACGCTGATATCCTCAGCAGCATGTTCCGCTGCTTGGCGTTCTTCCAGGCGGTGTTCCGGATCGGTGCCGCGCAACTCGCCGCGGGCGGTCACCATGTCTTTCGCGGAAAGGAATAGCAGCACGCCGCCGGCGATTTGCAGCGCCGGGATGCTGATCCCGAGCAGGCGCAGCAACGCCTCCCCGGCGAGGCCGAAGACCAGCAGCACGGCAAAGCTGATGATCGAGGCGCGGCGGGCGATGTCGCGGCGCGCCTTCGCTCCTTCATGCGATGTCAGCGCCGAAAAAATCACCGCCGTGCCGATCGGATCAATAATCACGAACAAGGCGACGATGGCATAGCCGAAGCTGGCGATCATCTGGCTCATGCCCACCTGCTCATATCAGCCGAGCCTCGGCGGCGGCGAGATCGGCTGGCGTGTTGATATTGGCAAAAGGATCGGCGCCGGGACACTCCGCATCAAGAAATTCGACCGGGCGCATGGCGAGCAAGCGGGCGAATTCCGCCACGCGGCGAGAGCCGGGTTCGGCGAGAAACTCCGCCAGAGCCTGCTCTGCCGCGACCGGCCAGAGCGCCACCAGATGATGGACGCGCCCCGCATGGCAGGCCACCGCCGGCGCGGCGTCTAGGAACGCCGCCAGATCATAAGGAATGAACGGCGTATCGACCGGCACAGTCAGCAGGGCTTCGCCACCCATCCTCGCCGCCCACCGCAGCCCGGCGAGCACGCCGGCCAGCGGCCCCATGCCGCGATATTCGCCATCATCAAGCACCGGAACATTGAACGCGGCGAAGCGCGCCGGATCACCGGCGGCGCTGAGCGCCAAACGCTCAACCTGCGGCGCCAGGCGGCGCAAGGCATGGCCCAGCAGCGGCTGGCGGTGCAGCGTGACAAGCGCCTTATCCACGCCAGCCGCGCCTGGAGGCGCCAACCGCCGCCCCTGCCCGCCCGCTAGTATAAGACCAAATGGCTTCAAAACGATGAACAATAAAAAATGGGGCGAACGATGGGGCTCGAACCCACGACATCCAAGACCACAACCTGGCGCTCTGCCAACTGAGCTACGTCCGCCACTAAGCAAACCTCGAGTGGCTTGCTTTAAATTAAGCCCTAGAGGTTTGCGATTACACTAAATTCAAGCTTCGCGCGGTGCCAAACTTCGCGCGGTGTAAGACGGTCAAGCGGTTTCCGTCAATACCGCGCAAGGCAGCCAGTTTAATGCCCAGTCTAATGCGACGTGCTATAGGCGCCGCCATTCTGCTGTTCGCGGCGCATCTGCCGTTCTTCGCGCATCCTGATGCGTTGAGCCTTGTTGTATTTGTGGCGGCGATACATCCCCACCGCGCAGCCACCCGCCGCGCCGAGAATGGCGTGATGATGGGCGAAATGGCCGCCGACGCCGCCGACCGCTCCGTATTTCAGGCAACCGCCTGGCTTTGCGCTGGCCGAACCCATGCCGATCGTGCCAGCCAACACGACCGCGGCGAGCCTGATTCCAGTTTTTTTCATGATGTCTTATTCCGTCTGATTTTGCGCAACTTCATGTGATGACGCAGGCCATCTTGTTCAAGCCGGCTTCGCGTGCCGAGGTTTCTGTTGGACATCAACGCAAAGACGCGGCTTTCCCAGCAAAGCGCGACAGGCGGAGCGGCGATAGCCGGGCCAGCGCTTCATCCAGCACATGGTCCTGCTTGCAGAAGGCGAAGCGGGCGTAATGCGTAGGCGCGTCGCCGGCATAAAAGGCGGAGACTGGAATCGCCGCCACCCTCATGGTCGCGGTGATGAAGCGGCAGAACTCCATGTCATCACCGGCGAAGCCGAGCGGCTTGATATCGGCGGTAATAAAATACGAGCCGCGCGATTGCAGCACGCCGAACCCGATGGCGGCCAGCCCTTGCGCCAGCCTGTCGCGTTTCGCCTGCAAATCTGTGCCAATGGCAGCGAAATACGCATCGTTCTTGGCCAGGCCGACAGCAACGGCCCGCTGCAGATTGGGCGGCGTGGTGAAGGTGAGGTTCTGATGGGCGCGGGCGATGAGGGCGGCAAGCGGCGCCGGCGCGGTGACATAGCCGACCTTCCAGCCGGTGAGGCTGAAAGTCTTGCCGGCGCTGCCGATCCTCGCAGTGCGCTCGCGCATTCCGGGCAAGCTCATCAGCGGGACGTGCTTGACGCCGTCGAACACCAGATGTTCGTAAACCTCATCGCAAATTGCATAGGCGTCGTGGCGGTGGCAGAGATCGGCGATTGCGGCGCGTTCGCCGGCGTCAAAAACCTTGCCGGTCGGGTTCATCGGCGAGTTCAGCAGGATCGCCTTGGTGTTCGGTCCAAACGCGGCGGCGAGATCGTCGCGCGGCAGCGCCCATTCCTTATTGAAGGCGGTAGGCGGAGTGAGGCGGACCAGCCGGGGCAACGCGCCGAGCATCCGCACCACCGGCAGATAAGTGTCGTAGAGTGGCTCGATCAGCACCACCTCGTCGCCCGGATTGAGCAGCGCCATCAGGCAGGCAGTGATGGCCTCAGTTGCCCCCGAGGTCACGATCACCTCCCGGTCAGGGTCGGCCTCTATCCCGTAAAAGCGGCGATTTGCGGCGGCAACGGCGCGGCGCAGTTCGGGAACCCCAGTCAGCGGCGGGTATTGGTTGCGTCCATCGCGCAAGGCCGCCGCCGCCGCCTCGATGACATCCGCCGGGCCATCGGTGTCCGGAAAGCCTTGCCCCAGATTGATGGCTCCATGCTCGGTGGCGAGCGCCGACATCACGGTGAAAATCGTCGTGCCGATATTGGCGAGCAGCTGGTTGGCTGATTTCATCTGGCCCTCACGATCATCATGCGGTTATCGCGCATCGCTTGTCGCGGCAAGAGCACGGAGCGACGCCTCATTTTATAGCAAAATCAGTTGATTTTTTGAGCGAAGCTTGCGATCCTTTCATCAACCTTCTTGCTGAGCGAGAGTTTACGGCTGGCATGGCACGTGCAAGGTATCGCCTGCCAGCCGGCGCGGCTGGTGCGCCTTGTAAAAGGCGGGGGCCGATGACACAGGAGGCGTTGCGTTGCCATGAAAAAGATCGAGGCGATCATTAAGCCGTTCAAGCTCGACGAAGTGAAAGAAGCCTTGCATGAGGTCGGCCTTCAAGGCATCACCGTGCTGGAAGCCAAAGGGTTTGGCCGCCAGAAAGGCCATACCGAGCTATATCGCGGCGCCGAATACGTGGTTGACTTTCTGCCGAAGGTGAAGATCGAAGTGATTTGCGAGGATAGCGTGGCGGAACGGGCGATTGATGCGATCACCAACGCCGCGCGCACCGGGCGGATCGGCGACGGCAAGATTTTCATCTCCACCATCGACGAAGTCATCCGCATCCGCACCGGCGAAAAAGGCGAAACGGCCATTTGAATTTACTGTCTAACATATCAGGGAAACATCATGGCGAAAAAACCGGCCGGCAGCGGCGATCCGATGAGTGACTCGATCCAGAAAGTCATGGCGATGGTGCAAGAGAACGGCGTCGAATATGTCGATCTCCGGTTCACCGATCCCCGCGGCAAGTGGCAGCACACCGCGCAGCATGTCTCGACCTTGAGCGAGGATAGCTTTCGCGACGGCTTCATGTTCGACGGCTCCTCCATCGCCGGCTGGAAGGCGATCAACGAGAGCGACATGATCCTGATGCCGGACGCCTCGACCGCCTGCATGGACCCGTTCACTGCGAAGCCGCAGCTAATCCTGATCTGCGACATCATGGAGCCTTCGACCGGCCAAGGCTATTCGCGCGATCCGCGCAGCACGGCGAAAAAGGCCGAGGCCTATGTGAAATCGACCGGCGTCGGCGACACGGTGATGGTTGGCGCCGAGGCGGAGTTCTTCATTTTTGACAGCGTGAAGTACGGCACCGGCGGCAATTTCGGCATGTACCAAATCGACAGCATGGAAGGGCCCGGCGCCTCGCTGAAGGATTATCCCGAAGGCAATATGGGCCACCGCCCGCCGGTCAAGGGCGGCTATTTTCCGGTGGCGCCCGTCGATTCGGAAGTGGATTTACGCGCCGAGATGCTCTCCACCATGGGCGAGATGGGCATGCCCATCGAGAAGCACCATCACGAGGTGGCGCAGTCGCAGCATGAACTGGGCACCCGCTTCGGCACGCTGACGCTGATGGCCGACCAGATGCAGATCTACAAATACTGCGTACATAACGTGGCACATTCCTATGGCAAGACCGCGACCTTCATGCCGAAGCCGATCTATGGCGATAACGGCTCCGGCATGCACACGCACCAGTCGATCTGGAAAGGCGGCAAGCCGCTCTTCGCCGGCAATGGCTATGCTGATTTGTCGGAATTATGCCTATATTTCATCGGCGGCATCATCAAGCACGCGAAGGCGGTGAACGCCTTCACCAACCCCTCGACCAATTCCTATAAGCGGCTGATCCCCGGCTTCGAGGCGCCGGTGCTGCTGGCCTATTCGGCGCGCAACCGCTCGGCTTCCTGCCGCATTCCCTACACCACCAGCCCGAAAGCGAAGCGGGTGGAAATTCGCTTCCCCGATCCGTCCTGCAACCCCTATCTCTCCTTCGCCGCGCTGCTGATGGCGGGAATGGACGGCATCCGCAACAAAATCCATCCCGGCGATCCAATGGACAAGGATTTGTATGATCTGCCGCCGGAAGAGCTGAAGGGCATCCCGACCGTGTGCGGCTCTCTGCGTGAAGCCTTGGGCGCGCTGGCCGCCGATCATGAGTTCCTGCTGGCCGGCGACGTGTTCAGCAAGGATTTGATCGAGAGCTATATCGAGCTGAAATGGAAAGAGGTTTACCGATTCGAGCACACGCCGCATCCGGTTGAGTTCGAGATGTATTACTCGGTTTAAGCCGGATTTGCTAAAGGCTTCCGGTGGTGAGCCGGAAGTCTTTTGCTTGACGTCCATAAGGAAATCCCGTATAGTTCAGCTATTGTTTGAATTCGAGTGGGATGACGCCAAGGCGTCGAGCAATCATGCCAAGCATGGTGTCGGTTTTGTTTATGCGACGCGGGTTTTTCTTGATTCGGGTGCAGTTAATTTCGATGCTTCCTCACCGGCAGATGGCGAAGACCGGCGCAAGATCGTCGGGATGATTGAGGGGCGAATTTTCACGGTCGTTTATGCACATCGCGGCGGCTTGATCCGGATTATTTCGGCGCGGCGCTGCAATGCGAAGGAGGGCAGAGCCTATGGCACGGTACAAACTTGATCCTGACAACCCGCCGCGGCTAACGGCGCTGGAACAGGCGCGCCTCGCCAGCCTGAGCGACGCCGCAATCACCGAAGCGGCGCACCAAGACGAGGACAATCCGCCGCTCTCCGCCGCCGAACTGGCTTGCATTGGCACGGCGCGGCGCGTCCGCGCGGTGCGCGCCCAAACCGGGCTGAGCCAGCCGCGCTTTGCCGAAACCTACCGCATCAACCTCGCCCGCCTGCGCGACCTTGAACAAGGCCGCAGCCAGGCGGATAGCGCAATGCTCGCCTATTTGGCCGTTATCGAGCGTGAGCCGGAGGCAGTTGGGCGGGCTTTGCTGTACGAACAGGCATAACCGTGGCTGGCTGAAGCTACGGCTTGAGCAGGCTCATGGCGATACTGAAATCCTTGGCCGAAAGAACCGGGTTCCTGGGTACAGGGCCTTTGCCCACAAGATAATCGAGAGCATCCGCGCCCTTGCTGTCCTTGGCGTTTTTGTCGGCGCCGGCTTTCAGCAGAGTTTGGATGACAGGCAAGCCTGCATTGGCGGCGGCGTACATTAAAGCGGTCCGGCTGCCATGGGTGATATGATAGTCGCCGCCACAAAACATTCCTTCAGTCGAGAAGGGTTCGTTACCCGGAATTTGCTTTGGCGGCAGCGAAGCCGCGTTGACCTTGGCGCCGGCGGCAAGCAGGAGCCGAATGCTGCGCAGCTGATTTTGCATCGCGGCTTCCATCAAAGCCGTTTTGCCAAAGCTATTTGCTGTCTCTACGTCAGGTTTTTGCGCAAGCAGCAGCTTGAGCGCTTCCGGATTGTCAACCGTGAGCAGAAGGTCGGAGGCTGGCGCCGTTTGAGTTTTCAGCAAGGCGGAAACCTCCGCGACAGGATGATGGTCCATAATGGCAACGACAAGCTTACCCGGAGCGGCATTGCTCCCACTTTGGTCAGACGCCCACCACCCTGTATCATCAAGCACCCAAACCGCCCGCTGCGCCGCGTGCGCGGCTTCGACCCGGGACATCCCAAACGATCTGATATAGTATCGCCTCAGGTCTCGCCGGGCAGCGGTAAACTTGCGCCCGATGGATTGATAAGTCGCATAGTTCCAAAGACTGAGATAGGACCATTGTCGTAGCGGCCTAACTGATTGATCAGGCAGTTTGCCACGAAACTGGCTGGACAGCAGGCTGGGTGCGTATTCCACGAACTCTTTCGCTGAAAAATCTCCGGCGAAAAACGTAGATGCGATAGTTCCGCATGTATTGTTAAAGCCGTTTATCGGTTGAAAACTATTGTCATAGCTAATGACGCTCGGCGGCAGCGTGTAGCGAGTGTCGGCGCAGGTTACTTCCGGCATATCATTTCCCGAGCCATAATAAATGGTGGTTCTCACCAAATCAGGAACTTTGGCAACGACTTGACAAGGTATTATGAGAGGACCCTTGGCGCCAAAGCTACGCTGAACGAGCGTTATCAAACTATTCTCGCTACCATCAAATTCTACAAGCTTTGGCCAGTTAATTTCATATGGTTGCGCCTCACTAAGCGCAACTTGAGTTTCATGGAAATTCGCCTTTGTTCTTGGCAAGAAGTAAAACAAGTCGATGGCCAGGGCGATCTTTGCTTCCGCACCGTTGTAATGCCGCAAGACGGTTCTGGCCAGCGCCGGATGCGCCGGGACTTGCGCGAAGGCTTCTTGCACGGACCAATACGCGCTCTGCCGTTGCAGCTTCAGGGCATTGTAAACTTGGCTGCCGACGATGATCGTCAGCAGGGCGCCGATGAGCACAGCCACCACTCTGATTTTCAGGCCACGCATTGAACGGCTTTCGCTGGTTGCAACAGTAATAGTATATGGAGAAAACCTTTATTTTTTAGTAAACTTTCATAAAACTATTAACGCGACGCTCTTTTCGCGGTTGCTTGAACTTTCAAGTATTCGAATGTCAGAATAGTTTACACCAATCTTGTTTTCCCCAAAACGAATCTTTTCGATTCAATGATTTAGGTTGATGGCATCATTATTGCTAAATCGATTCCATCCAACCCGGTTCACCCTTAAAAATAACAATGGACATAAATCTCATGAACACCCGCCTTAACCGCCTTAGCGCGACGCTGCTTGCCAGCGCTTGCGCCCTCGCCTTCGCGGCGCATCCGGCCCGCGCTGACATCATCGGTTCCACCACCAGCGCCAATTTTACCGCGGCACCTTATACGGTTGCCATTGCCAATGCCGGCAGCCTCACCTTCTCCTATATCGGCGGCGATTTCAATCCGACCGCCGATGCCGTTGCCACCAGCGGCAGCGTCGCGATCAACTCCAGCGGCTTCCCGGGCCCGGGACAGCAGCCAATTCCGTTTGAACTCGACAGCACAACGATTGGCGCTAACGGCTACACCACCTTCACCTCGTTTCCCAGCGCGACGCCGATCGCCTATTCGCTGAGCGACACCACCATCGGTTTCGATTTCACCGCATCCGACGGCACGCATTACGGCTATGCCGACATCACCGGCGGCGAATTCCTCGGCTACGGCTATGAAACCGTCGCCGGGAACCCGATCGCTTCCGGCGCGGCGCCGACGCCGGTTCCCGAGCCTTCATCCATCGCCTTGCTCGGCACGGCGCTTGGCTTGCTCGGCTTCGCGTTCCGCCGCCAAAAACGCTGAAAAACAAAGGTTTTTTGCTGCTTTTTTTCCAAAAAAGCAGCGCCTACACTTTGCCTTGTAAAAAATCGAAATCGCAGCCTTGATCGGCCTGCATGACGTGATCCTGGAATAGTTTCGCATAACCGCGCGCGGCATAAGTTGCCGGCGCGGTCCAGGCGGTGGCGCGGTTTGTTAGTTCGGCGTCATCGACCAGCAAATCGATCCGCCGTGCTTCGACATCCAGCCTGATCCGGTCGCCGGTCCGCACCAAAGCCAAGGGGCCGCCGATCGCGGATTCAGGGGTGATGTGCAGGACGATGGCGCCGAAGGCGGTGCCGCTCATGCGGGCGTCGGAGATGCGCACCATGTCTTTCACACCCTGCCGCGCCAGTTTCAGCGGGATCGGCAAGTAGCCGGCTTCCGGCATCCCCGGCGCGCCTTTCGGGCCGGTGTTGCGGAGGACCAAGACATCATCGGGCGAGACATCGAGATCGGGCGCGTCGATGCGGGCGGCCATGTCTTCGACTGAATCAAAGACCAGGGCACGGCCTTCGTGCTGCATCAAAGCGGGCGAGGCCGCGGCGTGCTTGATGATGGCGCCATCGGGGGCAAGATTGCCGTGCAGCACTGCCATTGAACCCTGTGCGCTGACCGGGTTGTTTCGCGTGCGAATGACGGTTTGGCCGGGCACCTCCTCGGCTGCCGCGATGGCGTCGCCCAGCCTGCCGCCGGAGACGGTGAGCGCATTGAGATCGAGAATTTCAGAAATTTCCCGCATCAGCCGGGGCAGGCCGCCGGCATGGTGGAAATGCTCCATGTAATGCGCGCCCGCGGGTTTCAGATCGAGCAGCACCGGCACGTCGCGGCCTAGCTGGTCGAACATCGCGTAGTCGATGCGCTGATCCAAACGCCCGGCAATCGCCGCCAGATGAATAATGCCGTTGCTGGAGCCACCGATGGCTTGCAGCACCACCATCGCGTTGCGGAGCGCAGCAGGCGTCAGCAGATCGCGCGGGACAGGGGCGCCGGAGATGGCCATTTCAGCGGCCCGCCTGCCGCTGGCTTCGGCAATGCGGCGGCGATCCGCATGAACCGCTGGAGCAGCGGCGCTCATCGGCAAGGCGAGGCCCAGCGCCTCGGTGATGCAGGCCATGGTGCTGGCGGTGCCCATCACCATGCAGGTGCCGACGGAAGGGGCCAAGCGCCCGCTGATCGTCTCGATCTCCGCAGCGTCGATGCCCCCTGCCCGGTGCATCGCCCACAAGCGGCGGCAATCGGTGCAGGCGCCCAGCGCCTCGCCCTTGTGATGGCCGACCACCATCGGGCCGGCTGGCACCACAATGGCCGGAACATCCGAACTCGCCGCCGCCATTAACTGCGCCGGGATGGTCTTGTCGCAGCCGCCGATCAGCACCACGGCGTCCATCGGCTGGGCGCGGATCATCTCCTCGGTGTCCATCGCCATCAGGTTGCGGAGGAACATCGAGGTTGGGTGGGCAAAACTTTCATGGATGCTGATGGTGGGAAACACCATCGGCAGGCCGCCCGCTAACAAAACGCCGCGCTTGACGCTTTCGATCAGGTCCGGGACGTTGCCGTGGCAAGGGTTGAAGTCACTCGCCGTGTTAGTGATGCCGATGATCGGGCGGTCCAGCGCGTCATCCGAATAGCCGGCAGCCTTGATGAAGGCTTTGCGGAGAAACAGCGAGAAGCCGGCATCGCCATAGCTGGTCAGGCCCTTGCGGAAGCCATGCTGATCAGACATTGGCGCGCTTGTCATGTTTGGCGAGGCGGGCGAGCAGGTAATCGACCTCGGCACGGGCCTCAGCCGTTAGTTGAGCGCCAGGCTTACGCTGCGCATCCGAGGCAATGGCGCCGCGTTTCATCAGCACGTATTTCCGCGTGGCCAAACCCACCCCCTGCTGCTGCTCATAACGGATCAGCGGCAGATGCGCGTCGAACAAATCCTGCGCCGCCTCGCGCTTTCCTGACACCGCGTTAGCAACGACATCGACCAGCATGTCGGGAAAGGCATAGCCGGTCATCGCGCCGTCGGCGCCGCGCGCCATCTCGAAATCGAGGAACAGCCCGCCATTGCCACAGAGGATGGGCAGGTCACGCATCGTGCCTTCGGCCTGGAAACGTCGCAGCGCCGAAATTTTCTCCAGGCCCGGCCAATCCTCATGCTTGAGCATGGCGCAGGAGGAGTTATCCTGCACTATCTGGCGAATCACTTTCGGCGTCATGATGACGTTCAGCGTCAGCGGATAATCCTGCAACACGAAGGGAATGTCGGCGCCGATGCTGGCCGACGCGTCACTGAAATAATTGATGATCTGGTCATCGGTGCGCAACGTGTTCGGCGGGGCGATCATCACGCCAGCCGCGCCTGCCTCCATCGAAGCGCAAGCCAAGGCGCGCATGGCGGCGAAACCAGGAGCGGAGACGCCGACAATGACCGGAATATCCGCCGCGCGCTTGACAACCCTTTTGACAATGCCAAGGGATTCTTCCGCGTCCAGCTTCGGCGCCTCGCCCATGATGCCCAAGATTGTTAGGCCCGACGCGCCGCATTCGAGGTAGAACTCGGTCAGCCGGTCAAGCGAGTTCCAGTCAATCGCCCCGTTGGGATGAAACGGCGTGGCGCCGATAGGATAAACGCCGCGCGCCGCCGCCAGATCAGCCATTCTTGCTTTCCGCTTCATAGCGGGCGCGGGTTTCGGCGTTCATCGGGTAGAGGCCTGGCAGCGAAGCACCGTCGAGCACCTGGTCCATGATCCAGGTTTCCGCCCGCTCCTGCTCCACCGCCTCGGCCAGCACGGTGTCGAGCAAGGCTTGCGGGATGACCACCGCGCCATCCTGATCGGCAACGATGACATCATTCGGGAACACCGCCACGCCGCCGCAGCCGATGGGTTCCTGCCAGCCGACGAAGGTCAGCCCTGCGACAGAAGGCGGCGCCGCCGCGCCCGCACACCAGACCGGCAATCCAGTGCCCAGCACGCCCTCGCGGTCGCGCAACACGCCATCCGTCACTAACGCGGTGACGCCGCGCTGGTGCATCCGGGCGCAGAGAATGTCGCCGAACACCCCGGCGTCGCGTACGCCCATGGCGCCGATCACCGCGATGCAGCCTTCCGGCATCGCCTCGATGGCGGCGCGGGTGGAGATCGGCGAGGCCCATGAGGCGGGGGTGGCAAGATCTTCCCGCGCCGGGACGAAGCGGAGGGTAAAGGCGCGCCCCACCAGCCGCCGTTGGCCGGGGCTGAACGGCGCCGTGCCGCGCATCCAGACATTGCGCAGCCCATGCTTGAGCAGCACCGTGGTGATGGTGGCGGTGGAAATCATCTCCAGCGTATTAAGCGTAGGTGCGGTATCGGACATGGAATCCTTCAATTAGTAAAAGTTTTTTGGTTCTTTTTTTCAAAAAAGAACCGCTTGCTTATACGCTTGCGATCACACCGCCATCAACACGGATCATCGAGCCGGTGATGTACCCTGCCCGTTCACTCGCCAGAAACGCCGCCACGTCGCCATATTCCGCGGGGTCGCCATAGCGCTGAGCAGGAATGCTGGCGCGGCTTTCACGCTCGACCTCCTCCACCCCGCGGTTCTCGCGCTTGGCTCTTTGTTCATCGAGAAATCGCAGCCGGTCGGTGGCGATGCGGCCCGGCAGGATGACGTTGACGGTAACGCCCTCGCCCGCCACTTCACGCGCCAAGGTTTTTGACCAGCCGACCAGCGACATCCGCAGCGCGTTCGACATTGCGAGGTTTGGGATGGGCGCCACAATGCCGGACGAGGTGCTGGTGATGATCCGCCCCCAGCGCCGCTCGCGCATGTTCGGCAGCGCCCGGTCGGTGATCGCGATAACCGAGAGCACCAGCGTCTCGAAATTCTTTAGCCATAATTCCGGCGGCTGCCCGGCAGCGGGCGTCGGCGGCGGGCCGCCGGTGTTGTTAATCAGGATATCGACCGGACCCAAAGCTGCTTCCACGGCTCCCATGCGCGCTTCAATCAACGAGCGGTCGCCTACATCCCATTCGAGCGGCAGCGCGCGGACATGTTTCCCTTCAAGGTCGCACCCTATTTGCGCCAGCCGTTCAGCATTGCGCCCGGCCACCGCAATATTCGCGCCCTCGCCCGCTAGCGCCAGCGCCATGGCGCGGCCCAACCCCGCCGTGCCGCCGAGGACCAGAGCTGTCTTGCCTTGCAAACCGAAATCCATGACCGTCTCCCGCTACGCCGGCATCGTGGCGAATTCCTCGGCAACGCCATCGGCGATCACCTGATCCTCGTTCGATTTCAGCCCGCTGATGCCGATGGCGCCGATGATCGCGCCATCCGCCTGTTTCAGCACCGCGCCGCCAGGCAAGCCTGTAAGACGCGGGTCGCAATAATAACTGGCGGTGATCTGATCCTTTTGCAGCCGCGCCAGGAATTCCGTTGTGCTGGTCAGCATACGCGCCGCCGAATAGGCCTTGCCCTGCGAGATTTCGATGCTGCGCACCGGCGTGCCGTCGCCGCGCGCGAAGGCGATCAAAAACCCGGAAACATCACAGACGGCGACGCAGACCGGCCGCTGAAACTGGCAGGCCGCCGCCTCCATCGCCTTGGCGATCAGGCTTTGCGCTGTCTTCACGTCGATGGTCTGCATGCCGGCGATTATCCTTTAAACGTTGCGCCATAGCTGAGCGGTTCGCCAGCATAAATCAAGGAAATGCTGTTTCGAAACAGCCTGGAACCGCAAGCCAAGGCCCAAGGGGCGCCCTCAGCCGGTCATAAACCAAATCCGGAATAGCAGGTTTTCCAGCCCTGTCTGACGATTAAACCCCGGA
This sequence comes from Acetobacteraceae bacterium, assembly GCA_965276795.1. Lineage (GTDB taxonomy): Bacteria > Pseudomonadota > Alphaproteobacteria > Acetobacterales > Acetobacteraceae > Acidiphilium. The sequence continues at coordinate 1,841,284 of OZ255628.1, forward strand.
CAGCGCAAGGCCCAAGCCCGCCGCAGGCCGCGGCTGGCCAGCCCAGCTTCGATACGCGCGAGATCGGCCCGAGCCTCCTCCGTGAGATAGTCGCCATGATGGCTTAACTGCGCCACATGCCGGCGCATCATCGTCATAAAAACGCCCGGCCCGCGGGCAAGCGCGGCTTTCGCGCGGGCCATGGTGGAGGCTGGCGAACCGATCAGATTGCCTTCATGCTGGCGATACAGCACCACCGGCTCGGGATCGATCAGCACTGAGCCGCCGCAGGCAGAAATTACGATATAGCTCCACCAGTCATGCACGGTTCCAGGCGGTCCCGGAATCCGGCGCACCAGATCGGCGGCAGCGCGGTTCATCACCATGGTGTTGCCATGCACGATATTCTGCGTCAGGCTGGCAGGAAAACCGGGCCGGTCACCAGGCAGGATCGACAAGTAACGCCCCTGCAACTGCTCATCGACCAGATATTGCCGGGCGCAATAAAGAAAGGCGCGGCTGCCGGCATGGCCGATATGCGGCAAGGCGCGCGCCAGCTTGTTCGGCATCCAGACATCGTCCTGATCTGCAAAGGCAATGGCTTGTGATTGCGGCGTCTGTGCCAGCAGCGAGAGAAAGCTGGCGGCGGCGCCGAGATGGATTCCTGAATCGGCCGCTTCCCGGCAGCGCGACACGCCGATTTTTCGCGTAAAGTTCCGCATGATCGCTAATGTCTGATCGGTCGAGCCGTCATCGCGCCATAACAAACTCCAGTTGCCGTGGGTCTGGCGCGCGATGCTGTCCAATTGTTCCGGCAAAAACCGCGCGCCGTTATAGGTGGATAACAGGATGGCGACCGTGATGGCTGCCCCTTGCGAAACCCCAGCCTCCGGCATCAGAGCCAAATCGTTAAGGGCCATATCGTTCATGCGTGAACTTCCGTCAGCATCGCCGCGATGATGCGCCGTGTCGCATCCTGCCATGGCGGCAGCGAGATGCCAAACACCCGTTTCAGCCGCGAACAATCAAGCCGCGAATCAGCTGGGCGGCGCACCGGCGTTGGCCAGTCCGCTGTTGTGATCGGAGTAATCGATGGAGTTGCCTCGCCATGCGCCGCGGTGGCTTCGAAAATCGCCTGGGCAAAGCCATACCAGGTGGTGGCGCCATGATTGGTCGCGTGGAAAACGCCCTGATAATCCTCGCGCCAGCCACGGGTGCGGATATGTTGGGCGATATCGAGAAGGGCGACCGCTAGATCCTCCGCGGCGGTCGGCGTGCCCTGCTGATCCGCCACTACTTTTAGGGCACCGGTTTTGCGTGCCGCGTTAATCATCGTGCGAGGGAAATTTTTGCCCTTTGCCGCGAATACCCATGCAGTGCGCAGGATGATCGCTTGAGCGCCAGATTCCAGCACCGCGACCTCGCCGGCCCGCTTGCTGGCGCCATAGACGCCAAGCGGCGCCGTTTGATCGGTTTCGCGGTACGGGCTGCCCTTGCTGCCGTCGAACACGTAATCGGTGGAAATGTGGATCAGCGGAATGCCGGCGTCGCGGCACAAATCGGCGAGTTGGGCCGGCCCATCTCGGTTCGCCCGATACGCCGCCGCTTCATGCGCTTCAGCGGCATCCACCGCGGTCCAGGCCGCGGCATTGATCACCATGGCGGGCGAGGCCGCATGGAAACAGGCCTCAAGCGTCGGCGAATTGTCGAAATCGAAACCGGGACGCGCCACCGCGTGATGGTCCAGCCCGCGCTGTCCTGCCTGCACGGCTAATGCATGGCCAAGCTGGCCAGAAGCGCCGGTGATCAGGATGGGAAAATCGTTCATGTCAATGAAAACCAGCCAGGGAGAACCAAGGAGGGCACTCGGCAAGGCGCGGCAGAATTGCATCCTTGTCCGACAGCACCGCCGCATGGGCCTGCACCGGCCATGGCAGCGCGAGATCGGGATCATCCCAGATCACGCCCCGCTCGGAGGCTTTGTCATAATCGCCGGTCACCTTGTAGGCCACTTCGGTATCGTCCGTCAGCGTGCAGAAGCCGTGCAGGAAACCGCCCGGCACCCAGAGTTGCGCGCCGGTTTCCGCCGTCAGTTCGGCGGCGGCGAATTTTCCATAGGTGTCCGAGCCGTGCCGGATATCCACCGCGACATCCCAAATCGCGCCGCGCACCACCCGCACCAGCTTGCCTTGTACAAACGGTGCGATTTGGCAATGCAGCCCGCGTATAGTGCCGCGCGTCCGCGAATAACTCTGGTTATCCTGAACAAAATGTTCGGCGAAACCCTGCTTCGCCAATTTCGAGGCGCTCCAGGTTTCCGAGAAATGCCCCCGGCTATCGGCGAAACGAGGCGGGGTGATCAGCAAGACCTCCGGGATCGATTGCGGTTCAACCTTCATGCGTGAATGCCATCCGCGATCTCGGCCAGCACCCGGCCCAGCTCGGTTTTGCCCAATCCCACTGCCCGCGCCCGCAGCCGTTCCGCATCGATATAGTTCATTCGATACGCCACCTCCTCTGGGCAGCCCACGAGATTGCCTTGGCGCGACTGGATGGTCTGCACAAAGGTCGCCGCCTGCAACAGCGAATCTGGCGTCCCCGCATCGAGCCACGCCGTCCCCCGGCCCAGCCGCTCGACATGCAGCGAACCCTCCTGCAAATACAGATGGTTCAAATCGGTGATCTCAAGCTCGCCCCTCGCCGATGGCTTGATGGCGTGGGCAAGCTTCGTCACCCGCTCATCATAGAAGTACAATCCAGTCACCGCCCAATTGGACGACGGCACCGCCGGTTTCTCGATGATATCCACCGCCCGGCCATCCGCATCAAACCGCACCACGCCGTACCGCTCCGGGTCCCGCACCTGATAGGCGAACACCGTGGCCCCTTGGGGCCGCGCCGCCGCCGACCGCAACAAGGTCGATAAATGATCGCCATGGATCAAATTATCACCCAAAGCCAGCGCGCAACCCTGCCCCGCCAGCCAATCCTCGCCGATCAGAAACGCCTGCGCGATCCCGTCCGGCGCCGGCTGCTCTCGATAAGCAATATTGATGCCGAACTGCCCGCCATCCCCCAGCAAGCGCCGGAACTGCGGCAAATCCGCCGGCGTCGAAATCACCAGAACATCCCGCACCCCCGCCAATAACAAGGTCGATAACGGATAATAAATCATCGGCTTGTCATACACCGGCAGCAACTGCTTCGACGACGCCTGCGTGATCGGATGCAGCCGCGTCCCCGACCCCCCCGCCAACAATATACCCTTGGTTATCACCGCGTGGTTCCTGTGCGCAGTACGGCAAAGGCGGGGCTTCGCCCCATACCCCACCAGAGGCTCTGCCTCTGGACTCCGCTAAGGGCGGAGCCCTTAGAACCCGCTACTTGGTCCGTCTCAGGCGAGGGTCCTCTGGGACCCTCGCCTGAGACGGATAAACTAAAGGATTTTAAAGGCTCCGCCTTTAATGGGTTCCCAAAGGGCAAAGCCCTTTGGCGGGGCGCGGGGTGGAACCCCGCACTTTCCGTCCCAAGCACCGGCATCATGCGGCGGTGCCGAGGCGGTGGCCGGTGTAGCGGTGGGCGCGGATGCGTTGCCACCAGGATTCGTGGTTGAGATACCAGGCGATGGTTTGCGCGAGTCCATGATCGAAGTCGTGGGCGGCGCGCCAGTCGAGCGTGGTTTCGGCGTAGGAAGGATCGATTTCGTAGCGGAAGTCGTGGCCGGGGCGGTCGTGGACAAAAGTGATGAGCCGGGCACGCGGACCGGCGGGGTCGGGGCGTTGTTGGTCAAGGATGCGGCAGATGGTGCGGACGACATCAAGATTGGTGCGCGGCTGGCGAGCGCCGATGGCGTAGGTTTCATTGATGGCGCCTTTGGTCGCGACGGCGACCAGTGCTTCCGCGTGGTCATCAACATGCAGCCAATCCCGGCGCTGGGAGCCATCGCCATAGACGGGAAGCGGCTTGCCTTCCAATGCATTGAGCAAAACGAGGGGAATCAGTTTTTCCGGGAACTGCCAGGGGCCGTAATTATTGGTGGTGTTGGAAACCAAGGTGGGCAAGCCGTAGGTGTGGTGCCAGGCGCGGACCAGATGGTCCGAGGCGGCCTTGGTGGCGGAATACGGGCTGCGCGGATCATAGGGCGTGGCTTCGGTAAACGGCGCATCGGCGGGGCCGAGCGCGCCGAACACTTCGTCGGTGGAGATATGGTGGAAACGGAAGGCCGCTTTGCGGGCGCCGGTCAGGCCGGCCCAGTAGGCGCGGGCGGCTTCGAGGAGCAGGAAGGTGCCGGTGATGTTGGTGTCGATAAAGGCGCGCGGACTATCGATGGAACGATCAACATGCGATTCGGCAGCGAGGTGCATCACCAGATCGGGCTGATGCGTCGCGAAAATCTCGCGCAAGGCGGCGGCGTCGGTAATGTCGGCGCGGATTAGGCTGTGGCGCGGATCAGTGCGCGCCTCCTCCAACGCGTCCTCGGAAGCGGCATAGGTCATCTTGTCGATATTGATGATGGTGTGATCAGTGGCGCGGATCAAATGGCGAATCACCGCCGAGCCGATAAAGCCGCAGCCGCCTGTAATCAGAAATTTCATGAGCGCGTCCCGGTAAGCCTTGATGATGTCAGCTTAAAGCAGCCTCAGCCGCCACGCGCAACGCGGCGCGCCGGTTTTGGCGAAGGGAGGCCGAATTGCCGTTCCAGCCGCCGCAGATAAGCGGCTTGCCTGGCGATGGCGCCCTCATCCAGCGCCAGCCGGTCGCGGGCGAGCCGCTGCATGCGGGCGATTTCACTGAGATGCCGGGCGGCGTCGAGGCTTTGGGTGACGCCGCCTTGATGGCGGCGGTGAAGATTGAGCGGTTCCGCCAGATAGACCACCTCGCCCTCCGCTTCAGCGAGAAGTTCCAGATAGACCCGCCAGTCGCCGGCGACCCGCCATTCTTCCAACTCGGCGCCGATGCGGCCAAGCGCCGCGGCCAGGGCTTCGCGGTTGAACAGCACGGCGCTGACATTGAGGATCAGGTTGCGCTCCGCGAGATGCAGCCGCGCGAACTCCCGCGCCGGATGAATGCCGGACCGGGCAAAGCCAGGCGCGCCGGATTCGGCGTAGTAACGCTGATAATCCGGCATCAGCGTCTCGCCCTCAGGGCCGATGGCGCGGCTATCGGAAAAGGCGAGAACGGGATGGCGCGCTTGGCCCATCGCATCGGCCAGGCGAGCAAGGAAGCCCGGCGCGGCGGCGTCATCCGCCTCGGCGATCCAAACGAAATCGCCCGCCGCCCGCGCGGCATGCCGCCAGGCGGCGAAGGGCGAGCCGGTATTTTCGTCGTTTCGATGGATTGCCAGGTCACGCCGCCATTTATCGGCAATGGCGGCGGCGGCGGCCAATGAATCATCGGTGGAGGCATCGTCGATCAAGGCAACGGACGCCACCGGGTAGGTCTGGCCAAACACGCTGCCAAGGCGCTGCGGCAAATAGCGGCCATAATTGTAATTCGGGATGACAATGGCGATCCGGCGCAGGTCCGGACGGACGATGGCGAGCATCGAGGCGGCATAGGCGGCGGAATTGAAACGCTTCGATGCGATTTCGGCAAGCCGCTCACGGTCCGCCGCCAGGGCTTGATGATCGAGCAAAGCGAGAACCGCGTCGGCAAAGCCTCGCACATCGCCCATCGGCGCGACCCCGCCGGTCGCGGTCTCGCGCAGCAGACCGGGAATGCCGCCGGAATCCGCGAAGGCGATGCTCGGCACGCCCGCCGCCATCGCCTCGATCACCGTGCTGGGAAACGGGTCCTCGCGCGAGGTCAGGGCATAGAGATCGGCGCCGGAATAGGCAGAGGCGACCTCCTCGGCGAAAGGCAGCAAATGGAAGCTGCCCGTGGCCTGCGCCGCCCTGATCTCGACGCCAAGATAATCCTCGATCCAGCGATGCGCCTCGCCCATCCAGAGGCAATGGATGTCGCGGCGATGCGCGAGCAAGCGCCAGAGTTGCAGGAACAGATCAAACCCCTTGCGCAGATCGGCGAAGCCGACGCCGAGGATCAGGAAATCCGTCTCCGCCAGACCGAGGCGGCGGCGGAACGCGGCCCGCGCTTCGGCGGAAAAGGCGACGCGCTGGTAATTGCCTTGCGGCAGGATGACCGCGCGGGGTCGCACCTCAAGCTCCCGGCAAATCCGCTCGCGCAGGTCATCCGAGGCGAAAACCGCGGTATGGGCGGCGGCAAGCCCGCGTTTGGCGGCGCCGCGCAGCGCTTTCTCGGCCAAAAGGCGCGGCATCTCGTGGATCAACAGGGTCGAGGCGATGCCGGCTTCAGCCAGCTCCTCGACGAGACTAGCCGAAGCGGCGGTGTTGACGATGGCATGGCGGATGCCAAGCCGCCGCCAGCCGGCGATCAGCGCGGCGCGCATGGGCGGATCGGGCGGGATCTTGACCTCACCCTCGCGCTTGTAGGCGGCTTCGAGCGGGCCGCCGCCGAGCAGCAGGATTTGCGGCGCAATGCCATGGCCGCGCCGCAACTGCCGCGCCAGATGCAGCAGGATCAGCTGCGCCCCATGCGCCAGCGCGTCATGCCCCACCAGCAGCAGATGCCGGCCCGTGGCGGCGGCGGCCTGGCCGGAAACGGCGCGGGCGGTGGCGTTGAGGAAGGCGGCGCCGAAATGGGTGTCCGGTTCCAGATAGGCGCCTTCCGCCCATTCGTTCCAGGCATTGACGCAAACCAGCGCTTCGCCATGCACCGGATGGGCGCGCGCCTGTTCGATCAGCGCTTCCAGCCAGGACTGGTAGGAAGCCGGCGTCGCCCCTTGCAGCACCACCCCCTTGCCTTCACGGCGCGGATCATTGTCCCAGCCTGGGGCGGCACAGCGGATCAACTCATAAGCCGGGCGCGGCAAGGCGAGCGACGCGGCCACCACATCGTCATAAGCGAAGACATCGGCGCTGAATTCCGGGTCGAACCGGTCAAGCGCTTCGTTCAATGGAGCCAGACCCGCCACCAGCTTATGCGGCGGGAATTCGACCGCGCCGTCCAGCCCGTGCGGCGACGGGTCGTTGTCATGGAAGCTCTGCGCCATCAGGATCAGCGGGTCCTCGCCATGCCGGGCGCGGAACAGGCCGCGCCAGCGGGCGATCGTGGCGCGGCTGTCCGGGATGATGGCGGCGCGGTAGAGCATCAGCAAGGGCCGGCCTTGCAACCGGATGTAGCGCGGATCGGCGAAGTAACCGGCGAAATCATCGACCAACGCCGCGTCATCCGCGGGATCGTATTCCTGCGCCAGCAGCACCTCGCGCTCGAGCCCGTCCCAGCGGCGGGTCCAGTTCTCGTTCGCCCACATCAGGCAGAACGGAAAATCCAGCGATTTGTCGCCCGCCAGTTGATCCAAGGGCGTCTCAAGCAATCGCTTGCCGTTGAACCAGTAGTAATAAAACACGAAACCCGCGAGGCCGGCGCCCTTGGCGAGAGCGATTTGCCGGGGCAGCGTGCGCGGATCATCCAGCGCGTAATAGCCGAGATCGCGCGGCACGCGGGGCTGGCGGTGCCCGGCGAAACGCGGCGTGGCGCGGGCGAGATTAGCCCAATCGGTGAAGCCCTTGCCCCACCACGCGTCGTTTTCCGGGATCGGGTGGAATTGCGGCAGGTAATAAGCGAGCAGCCGCGCCTGGCGCGGCGCGCTGGCCGGCAGCGGCATGGCTGATTCGAACTCCGGGGCGGCGCGGGTGGCGCCGCGCACGGCGCCCGCGGCGAGCCGTTCATAGGCGGGGCGCGCGGCGTGCAACCCCTGATGCCGGTGCGCGAGGTAATGCAGCAGCGGGTTCTGCCCGTTGATTTCGGCGGCATAGCGATTGCTGTAGAACTTGATGTCGAAGCCCGGCGACGGGTTGCGGTTTTCAAGCTCGCCGAATTGCATGAAATGCTCGAACGGATCGGCATGCGCCGCCGCGACATCCGGGTAGGTGGCCAGATACCAGGCCGGATCGAACAGCGGCAGCGGCGCCACCTGCCCGGTGGTGCGCCGCGCCAGATAATGCGCCAGCGCGTTATCCTTGAGCGGCACGCCGTATTCGCGGCGATACCAGCCGGTATGAAACCAGGGCGACGGGTCGCGGCCTTCGGCATCGCCGAATTCCAGGTAATGCAGCAGCGGATCGGGGCCGACCGCGGCGACATCGGGATTGGTCGCGAGATAAAATTCCGGGTCAAAATAGGGGTTGGGCTTGCGCGGCTGGCGCGTTGCGCCCTGCCGCCAGTCCTGCGCATGGAATTGCGCAATCGGATCAGCGCCGGAGGGCAATTCGCCCTGCGCCGCATAATAAACCGCATCGAACAGCCCGGACTCGCGCAGCAAAGTCAGCGCCAGCGCCTGATCGAGCGCCGCATCGGCTCGGAAGGCAGTCGGTGCCGGCGGCTTCGGACGCTTCATTCCAGAAAGGCGGGTGGCCGGAAATCGAGCGCCAGCCTCGCCTGCAAGGCGCGGCCCAGGCGCAGCGGCGTCGCCTCGTCGAACAGCCGGCCCCAGATCGAGATGGAGCGAGGCACGCGATGCAGACCATCATCCGGCCCCGGCTTAGTGCCGGCCAGCGTGTCCTCGCCGCGCGTGGACGTTTCGGTGAAGCCGTCCGGCAGGCAGAGGCAGGGATGGCCGGTAAAGTTGGTGATCACCAGCATCGGCCCGGTCAGGCTGGGGCCGAGAATGGCGTCAACTTTGGCGAACAGCGCATCCATCTCCTGCATGACCAGACGCCGGAACCGGTCAAGCTGGACATGATCGACGGCGGAGAGAAAACGGGCGGCGCGGAACTGATTGGGCCAGGCTTCGGCCTCCTGCCAGGTCAGCATGTCGTCGCGGTCGGACAGAGTGAGCGGCTCGAAACTGGCGGCGGCTTCCGCCATCAGGAGGCTGACCAGCGAGTCATAGGGCAGGTCGGGCCGTTCCAGCGGGACGAGTTCAGCGCCCATCGCCGCGGCGGCATCCAGCGTTGCGCGATCCGCCGGGTCAGCGTCCTCGGCGTCGAAATCCGCCGGAAACCAGCCAAGGCGGAGGCCTTGGACCGATGCGCCCAGGTCACCGCCGAACGGCGCTTCGATGCTGGCGAAATCGCCGCCATCAGCGCCGTTGATCGCCGCCAGCACCAGCGCGGTATCGTCCACCGCGCGGCAGATCGGGCCGATCTTGTCGAGGCTGGGACACAGCGCCATGGCGCCGGCACGGGCGACGCGGCCAAAGCTCGGGCGCAGGCCCGTGGCGCCGCAGCGCGTCGAAGGCGAGACGATGGAGCCCAGGGTTTCGGTGCCGAGGCTGAAGGCGCATAATCCCGCCGCCGTGGCCGAAGCCGAACCGGCGGAGGAGCCGCTCGACCCTTCCCCGGTGTTCCAAGGGTTGCGCGTCCGTCCGCCATACCAGAGATCGCCATAGGCCAGCGCGCCGACGGTGGATTTGCCGAGCAGCACCGCCCCCGCCTCGCGCAGCCTTGTGACCACCACGGCATCCGCCTCCGGCGTGCGGCCCCGATAAGGCTCGGCGCCCCAGTCGGTGATGATGTCCTTGGTGTCGATGATGTCCTTGCAGGCATAGGATATGCCGTGCAGCGGGCCGAGATACTTGCCGCCCGCCAGCATGGCATCGAGCGCGGCGGCATGCTCGCGCGCCTCCGGATTCAGCAAGGTATAGCAAAGCAGCCGGCGATTATGCCGCTCGATCCGCGCAAGGTAAATCTCAGTGAGGCGCAAGCAGGAGAGCTGGCGGGACTTGATCCAATGCGCCTGGGCAGTGACCGGCGCGAAGGCGATGCCAGCGTCATCCTCCGGCAAAACCCGATGATCCTCCGGCACCAGCAGCGGTCCCGGCTGCGGCATGACAAAGCCCAGCAGGCGCGGATCGAACCGCGTCGCGGGCGGCAGGTCCAGCGACAGGCTGACGGCGCGGCGGCTTTTGGCGAGGGCGATCTGCTCGGCAAGCATCCCGTGCAACAGACTATACTCAGCTTGAGTATAACCGACGCCCGCCAACTTCGCGGCGGCTGCCATATCGGCTTCGGTGACGGCATTTTCATCTTGCCGCGCGGCCAGATCATCCACGCCAAGCTCCCTCGCAATTTTGAGGTGTACCCATACAACGAAGCGCGCGGCGAACAAAGCAAGGATGAGAGCCGCAGTGGCATTAAGACAACATTTCCCGTTTCGCATGGATCATGGGTTGTTGACCCGCCGAATCCTCTTCCGCGGTGGTGTCATTCTATCTATCAGAAGTTGCAGGCGTTCACCCGCGCGAGGAGCCGTGACGATGCTAAACTTTGGGCTAAAATCTGGGCGTAAAACCTGGTGGCGCTTTGCGGCTCTGGCCGCCCTTCCATTGACAGGCTGCGTCAGCCCCTACGCGCCGCCGGCGGCTGGTCCCACCGCATCGGTGCAGGTCACGATGAATAACCGGGAAGGCACGGCATATCTCGATATCAAGGCAGGCACGGGGACATTTTCCGGCGAACGACGGATCATGAAAACGACGCCTGCGCAGGCGCCGGCCATGATCCATACCGAGATTCCCGCGGATCGCCCGGCTATGTTTTATGTGGAGGAGAGCATGCTGGGTTCAAATGAGTATTGCGTGTCACATTTCTCCTTCATGCCGGTTGCGGACGCATCCTATCTGATCTTTTTCAGCGATATCCCGGCTCCACCTCCGACCACCCTGCTAGGCAAACTCGGCCATTTCATGGACCCTCATATCGGCAGCAAGTGCGCCTTTGCGATTCTCCGCGCCTTCGCCAATGGGCGCTTGGTTCAAGTGCCGGTCATGCATTAGGACGAATGCACCCTGAACTGGTATCAGGTCAGAGCGTTACGACCTGCGGCAGGCCTGAATCGCTTGACGCAACGCGGCTAACATAAGGATTGGCGCGCCCGGCGGACAAAGCCACCCGGTTTCCGCCGCTCAGGGCAGGCAAGCGCTTCTTGCTGCGACCATGCGCAAGGTGGTTGATCCGCCTGAGTCCTGAGCCGTAAGAACGTTCCGCTATGATAATCGCGTAAACAAGGAAGGAGACTGTGGCTTTGCGCACTGTGCTGAATGGAACTCTCTCGGATGATCGGAACTCTGTGAAGCTGACAATGCTGCTCGATGGCGTTCCATCCGGCTCCATCATTCTAGAATCGCCTGAAGTCGATGAGCTTATCCAAAGGATGGCTGCGCTTCGGTCTCAAATGACCGACCCGGTTCCGCTTGAACTTGACGCCGGATCGAGGCTGCTGGCTGAGGAGACGCCAAAATGGGTGGTAAGGCAGTCAGTCAATATGCAACAGCCTGAAGTTTTATTGGCGCTGCGCCACCCTGGTTTGGGATGGATCGCAAATCGCCTGCCGCAAACGGAAGCGGTTAATCTGGGCCAATCTCTCCTGAATTCTTCGTATGGACCATCGCGGAACTTAAGCGCCGGACACCCGGATGCGCTTTGACTCAGCATGCGCTTTGACAACGTGATTAAACCGATCAGGCGCTAAAACTGCCGAGGCCTTGTCAGGGTGTTACGACCTGCGGCAGGCCTGAATCGCTTGACGCGACGCGGATGACATAAGGATCGGCGCGCGGGGCAGGCAAGGCAACGGGAAGCGAGGCGCCGCCATGCCAGGAGGCCAAAACCAGCCGCGCGTAAGGCAGGCCAAGCGCCGGCGTTTCCGAATGATAGCCGGCGATGGCAGCCCCCCAGGAGCCGAGCCTGGCGTGCAGCCGGTTCAGAAATCCAGCGGCATAGGTGGCGTTGGCTTGCGGATCAAAGGCTTGCGCGAGCGCCGGAAAAGCGTCCGGATGGTCTCGCAGATCGATCTGAAAGCAGCCGACATCGATAAACCTTGCCCCCGATCCGCGCGCCAGGCGCACAAAATCAATCGCCGCTTGCGCATCGGGAAAATGGTAGCCCTTGCCATCGACATTGACGCTATAGGGCCACGGAGCGCGCTCGCCGGTGGCGGGATTCGTCCAGCCGGATTCGACCATGCCGATGGCCAGCAACAGGTTTTTCGGCAAACCCGCCGCCGAACCCGCCATGGACGCCGCTTGCGCGCAAAGCGCCGCCGGCGCGGCGGCGTAGGCCGGGCCGATGAAGGCGCCAAGAATCCACCAAAAGAACAGCCAGAATTTCACGAAGCCAACACGGCGCACGACCCGAAATCATCACGGCGTCGAACCTAACAGGCAAAACTTTCTGCCCGGTTAACGCCGGTGAGCGAGCGCCGCTTTAAACAAAGCGGCTTTGCGGGCCACCTCGGCGGCGCTATCGCCGGCCTTGTAGATCGAGGAGCCGATGCCGAAACCCTTGGCGCCTGCGTCGAACCAGCCTTGCATGGATTCCGGGGTAATGCCGCCGACCGGCAGGATCGGCATGGCGGGCGGCAGCACGGCGCGGATCGATTTCAGCATGGCCGGGCTGCCGGCTTCGGCAGGAAATAGTTTCAGCGCGTCAGCGCCCGCGCGGAGCAGCGCGAACGCCTCGGCGGGGGTAAAAAAACCCGGCGCGGTCAACAAGCCGCGCGCCTTGGCGGCGGCAACCAGCGCCGCATCGGCATGCGGGGTCACCATCAACTTGCCCCCAGCGTCAACCAGGCGGCCGATATCGGCCTCGGTCATCACGGTGCCGGCGCCGATCAGGGCGCGATCACCAAAGCGTTTCACTAGGATTTCGATGCTGCCGAATGGTTGGGGCGAGTTTAGCGGCACCTCGATGATCTCGATGCCCGCCTCGATCAGCGCCGCGCCGATTGCCTCCACCTCGATGGGCTTGACGCCGCGCAGAATGGCGATCAGCGGGGCGCGGGCGAGAATTTCGGTTAACTCCATGAAGCCAAATCTCCAATGCGGGCGAGGCCGAGCGCCGCCACCGGCCGGGTTTCGGTCAATGCCTCGCGGCCAAACCAGGCCAGCGCGCTTGTGTAGAGAGCGCACAAGGCAGGGTCGCCGAGCAGGCGCACCGGCTGCCGCCCGGGATACGCGGCCAGCGCTTCGGCAATTTCATGGCCGATCAGCAGGCCGGACAAATAGGACCAGCCAGCGGGCGCGGCCAGCGCGCCGGTCAGGCCGAGCGTGCGGATGCCGAATAGATGATGCAGCAAGCCGCCCGGCTGCGTGGCACGCTCAAGCCCCTGTTCAAACGCATTGCTGGAGATCACGGATTTCTCGATGCTCCGCGATAATAGGGTATGCGCGCCGAGCGCCGCGAAGGCTTCGCCGGTCATATACGTGGTGAAGCTCTCGATGCGGCCTTTCTCGATGATCGCCCATTTCGAGTGGCTGCCCGGCAGGCAGATCAACGCCGCATCGGCAGCCTCGCCAATTCCCAAAATCTGCGTCTCCTCGCCGCGCATCACCTCGGCGATCCCGGCGGAGTCACGGCCTTGCAAACCAGGCACAATAAAGGCGCGCGCGCCGCTGAACTCGACCGGTTGCAGGCTGGCGGCGATCTCCTCGATCCCCGCCGGGCACGGAATATAGGCCGCCTCGCGCCAGCCCTGGCGGCTGCCGACCATGCCGGAGAGCAGGATTTGGGTCTCGCCCTCAAGCCAGTTGCCGGCCACTTCGCGCAATACCTTGGAAAACTGCCGGTCCGGCACCGCCATCAGGCCAAGCGGCGCCTCGCGCTGCTCGATGATGTCATGCGCCGCGCCGATGCGAAAGGCGCGCAGGCTGGTGGTGCCCCAATCGACGCCGATCATCGGCTGGTTACTGGATCAGACCCAGCCGGCATCGGCGTAGAAATTATGGCCGGTGATCATCCGGCTGTCATCGGCGGCCAGCCAAAGCGCCATGCGCGCCACATCGGGCGGGGTAAGTTTTTCCTTAAGGCACTGGCGCGCGAGAAGCTCTTTCTCGCCTTCCGGCGTCAGCCACTTGGTGATCTGCCGCTCGGTCATGATCCAGCCGGGCAGGATGCAGTTGGACCGGATATGGTCCGGCCCGAAATCGCGCGCGAAGCTGCGGCTCAGCGCCTCGATCCCCGCCTTCGCTGTCACATAGGCTGGCATCCCGCCCTGCGCGCCATGCCAACTGGTCGATCCCATGTTGACAATAGCGCCGCCGCCCGCTTTTTGCATCATCGGAATGATCGCCTGCGCCGTGAAAAACTGGTGGCGCAGATTGGTTTGCATCCGCTCATCCCAGTATTCCGGCGTTACGTCCTCTGTTTTATGGCGTTCGTCATGCGCCGCATTGTTGACCAGCACGGTGAACGGACCGGTTTGTCCGGCAAGCGCGTGGATAGCGTTTCGCAGGGCCGCGATATCGCGCAGGTCGCAATGGGCAAAAACCGGCTTAGAGTCGCCGAGGCTCGCGGTTTCGCGGGCGGTTTTCTGACCGCCCGCATCATCGAGATCGACAAACCCAACACGGGCATTCTGCGCCGCGAAATGCGCAACCAGCGACGCCCCGATCCCGTTGCCGCCGCCGGTAATAAACACGCCTCGGTCGCGCAGGCTGGGATAGGATGCAAACTGAGGATCAGCCAAAATTAGAACTCCTAACTAAAGAAAAGTCAGCAACGGCAAGCGGTTCTTTTTTGCAAAAAAGAACCAAAAAACTTTTTTGAGGTTAAGCAGTACATCGCCGCAACTGCGGCAATATTATAAAAAGTTTTTGCTTCTTTTTTCCAAAAAGAAGCGCTTTCTTGCCTTATTATGACGGCACATGCCGGTACTCACGCCGAATGATCTCCAGCAATTCCACCACCGAGGTGTTTTTCGACTCGCCCTCGAAGGTGACGGCGCCGCGTTGCATCATCATCACCCGGTCGGCGATTTCCAGCGTCTGCGCGTAGTTGTGCATGATCATGATGATCGAGATGGTGCCTTTCGCCTGCTGGCGGCGGATCAGGTCGATGATCAGCCCAGCCTCGCGCGCCCCCATCGCCGCCAGCGGCTCGTCGAGGAGGAGGATTTTTGCGTCGGTATAGACGGCGCGGGCGATGGCGATGGCCTGGCGCTGCCCGCCGGACAGCATCGCCACCTCTTCATCGACCGATGGGACATTAACGCCGATATCCTCCAGCGCCGCGGCAGCGCGCTTGCGCATCGCCTTGTGATCGAGCATCCCAAGCGGCGTCCGCAGTTCGCGATTGAGAAACATATTATGATAGATCGGCAGCGTGTTGATCAAAGCCAGGTCCTGGTAGACGCATTCAATGCCGAGCGCCCGCGCCTGATCGACCGAACCCAGCGAAACCGCCTGGCCATCCACCGCAATCTGCCCGCTGGTCGGCTGGTGAAACCCGGTAATGATCTTAATCAGCGTCGACTTGCCCGCGCCGTTATCGCCCAAAATTCCAAGCACTTCGCCCCGGCGAACATGCAGCGAAACGCCGTTCAGCGCGTTGATGGCGCCGAAAGCCTTGGTGATGTCGGTGGCGCGCAGCGCCTCGGGGCCGAAGCCGCGTGTCTCGCTCCCAAAGCCGCGTGTCTCGCTCATCGTGCCCTCGCCGTGCGCATCTGGCCGAAATAGATATTGGCGACCATGGCAATCAGGATGGCGGCGCCGATGATCATGTCGAAGGTGAAGGCGTTGATGCCTTGCAGGGTAAAACCGTCCTGCAAAATTCCCAGCACCGCGGCGCCGATCAGCCCGCCGATGATGGTGCCCGAACCGCCGGCCAGCGAGGTGCCGCCGATCACCCCGGCGGCGACGCCGAGGAACATGATATTGGTGCCGCCGGCCAGCGGATCGGTCGAGCCGATGCGGAAGGCCTCCAAAATGCCGGTGACGCCGCCAAGCACGCTGGTCAGCATGAAATTGCCCAGCTTGATGCGCGCCGCGCTAATGCCCGCCTCCGTCGCCCCGGTGAGATTGCCGCCGACCGCGATAGTGTGCAGCCCCCAGCGGCGATGGCGCAGCACCATATGCATGATGAGCACGATCAGCAGCGCCCAGAGAAACTCGCTATAGCCCCAGGCGCCGAAGATGTTGGCGACGGTCTTGCCACCCGGCGTGTTGATCGGAAAGCCGCCGGAAATGGTCAGGGTAAAGCCGTTGATCAGGAACAGCGTGCCAAGCGTGGTGACAAAAGAGGGCACTTTCAGCATCACCGTGATCGCGCCATTGATCAACCCGACAATGGCGCTGGCGATCAGCGCGAACACCACGCCGAGAAACAGGCCGAGGCCGGCATGGTCGGTGAACGCCATGATAAACGGCGCCAACGCAAAAACCTGCCCCACCGAAAGATCGATCTCGCCGCAGATCAGCAGCATGATCTCGCCGCAAGCGATAATCGCCGGCGGCGCGATGAATTGCGACAAGGTTTGCAAATTGTCGCCGCTGGTGAAGTTGCCATTGGCGAAGGCGAAATAGACGAATAACAGCACCGCGACGATGACGATGCTGGCCTCCCGCAACCGCAGGAACCGCGTGCCGCGCTGGCGGAAGGTGATGGCGTGGCTCATGAGCGTTCAATCCGGTGGGGCAAGGCAAGCCACCCTGGCGCGGCGGCTTGCCGTTGAGCCGTGTTAGCTGGAGATCGGGCCGGTGCGCGGCACGATCTGCGGCGACGAGGATTCGCCCTCATAGCGGGTCTTGGTGGTAAGATACGGCTTCACCGACCCCTTGGTGACGAATTTCAGCCCGGTATTGATCTCCGCCGGCCCAACCAAGCCGCCGGAAGCCTTGAACATGAACATCTCCATCACCGTGTAAAACCCTTGCAGATAAGGCTGCTGGTCGATGGTGAACGCGAGATGGCCGTCATTGATCAACTGCAAGGTTTTCGGCAGCAGGTCGAACCCGCCGCAAACCACGCCTTTCTTGCTCAAGCCATATTGCTGCGACACCGCGCCGACGCCCTGGGTGCTGCCGGCATCGACAGCGAACATGCCTTTGACCTGCTTGTGGCCGAGATAAAACGCCTGGATTTTCGACAGCTCCTCATTCACCGTCGGTCCGGTGGCAATTTCATGCACGGTGATCTTGCCGCCGCTTTTCTTAATGGCGGCGGATGCGCCGTCGATGCGCGGCTGGATGTTGAGCTGGCCAGGCGTTGCGATGAACAGCGCCACCTCGCCGGAACCCACCAGCTTGACGATCCGCTCCCCCATCTGCTGGCCGGACAGGAACAAATCCTGGCCGATATAGGCAAGTCGCTTATTCGAGGCGCCCGCCGGCGCGTCGGCGTTATAGGCGAAAACCGGGATGCCGGCGGCCAGCGCCTTGTCGGTCGGCGCGTCGAACGCCTTGGGATCGACAATCGGCACCGCGATGGCGTCGGCCTTGCCGGCAATCGCGGTGTTCATCGCGTTGACCATCTGCGAAACATCGGAGATTTGCGAGCCGGTCCATTGATAGCTGCAGCCGAGCAGCTCGCAAGCGTCATGGATGCCGTATTGCGTGGGTACGAAGAACGGGTTGGTGGTCACGTGGTTGACAAAAACGAATTTCCATTTCGGATGCGACGGAAACGCGCCGGACCCCGCCGCCCGGGCGGCGCCGCTGCCGGCCGCCAGCACGGCGGCGGCGCTGGCCAGCGTCACGCCGTTCATCACCGCGCGGCGCGGCAGGCGGGTTTTGATTTCGCTCATGATCGGTGTGTCGTTATTCTCGTCCATTTGGTTTCTCCCTTTGAGGCGGTAAGGCGCGTCATTGTTTTATGGTTCGATCTAATCGCCGCGCCACGGGCTTGGCAATCGCCATTTATGGAACTAGGGTCCATTTCACCATAAAATCAGCCGCCGGCCCAAACCGGCGCGGCCACCCGGAACCGCGCGAGCGATTCAGGCTTCATCTCGATGGAATAGCCGGGAGCTTCGGGCGGCCGATAGGCGGCGTCGCGGATCACGCAGGGATCAACGAAATGCTCGTGCAGATGATCGACGAACTCGGCCACCCTGCCCTCCTGCGTACCGCTGACGCAGAGATAATCGATCATCGACAGATGCTGGACATATTCGCATAAGCCGACGCCGCCGGCATGCGGGCAAACCGGAAGATCGTATTTCGCCGCCATCAGCATCACCGCCAGCGCCTCGTTGACGCCGCCGAGCCGGCAGGCGTCGATCTGCACGATATCGATGGCGCCTTGCATGATGAACTGCTTGAACATTACGCGATTCTGGCACATCTCGCCGGTCGCCACTTTCACCGGCGTCACCGCCTCGCGGATGCGCCGGTGTCCTTCGACATCGTCGGGGCTGGTCGGCTCCTCGATAAACCAGGGCTTGGCGAAAGCGAGCTGTTTCACCCAGTCAATCGCCTGATCGACCTCCCAAACCTGATTGGCGTCGATCATCAGATGGCGGTCCGGCCCGGCGATTTCGCGGGCGATGGCGAGACGGCGGATATCGTCGCCGAGGTTCTGGCCGACCTTGAATTTGATGTATTGATAGCCGTTGGCGACCGCCGCTTGCGTCAGGCGGCGCAATTTGTCGTCGCCATAGCCGAGCCAGCCGGCGGAGGTTGTATAGCAAGGGTAACCATCGGTCAGCAGTGCTTCCAGCCGCGCTTGCTTGCCTTGCGCCCGTGCGCGCAGCAGGCCGAGCGCCTCCTCCGGCGTGATGCAATCGGTGATGTAGCGAAAATCGATGCACCGCACGAAATCCTCCGGGGATAGTTCGGCAACCAGCCGCCAGACCGGTTTTCCCTCCGCCTTTGCCCACAAATCCCAGACCGCGTTGACGATGGCGGCGGTGGCCAGATGGATCACGCCTTTTTCCGGCCCCACCCAGCGCAATTGGCTATCGCCGGTAATATGGCGCCAGAAGCGGCCCGGATTTTCGCGGATCCAGTCAAGCTCCAGTCCAATCACCAGCGGCGCCAGCGAACGGATCGCGGCGCAGCACAGCTCATTGCCGCGGCCGATGGTGAAGGTGAGGCCATGTCCCGCCAGCCCGTCCTGCTCGGTGCGAAGGATGACATAGGCCGCGGAATAATCCGGATCCGGGTTCATCGCGTCCGAACCGTCCAGCAGGCGAGAGGTGGGAAACCGCACATCCATGGTTTCCAGGCCAATGACGCGTATCATCTATATCCCCCTCCTGGACCAATGGCCGGACCAATGTTAGAATGAGCTAGCAATAAACCACACGCCGCGCAACGTGGCGGATGACAAGGATCAGGAGGAATGGCTGTTGCCGCCATCCAGAACCGGCGTCTCTACAGCCAGATCGCCGACCAGCTCGCCGATCTGATCGCTGGCGGCGCCTATCCGCCGGGCGATTATTTGCCGCCGGAGCGCGAGCTGGCGGCGCGCCTGGGGGTCAGCCGGTCTTCGGTGCGGGAGGCGCTGATCGCGCTGGAGGTGCTGGGCATCGTCGATGTGCGGGTGGGCGATGGCGTGCTGGTTTTGAAATCGCCAGCGGAGCAAAACCATGTATCGCTGATGCGCCGGGTGATGCGCCTGACCCGGCCTGGCCCGGACCCCGAACTGGCGGTGACGCTCGATCTCGATGTCGAAATCCCGCCTTTCGCGCTGTTGCAGGCCCGCCGGCTGATCGAGCCGGAAACCGCGGCGCTGGCCGCAAGAAGCGCCACCGCCGAACAGCTAACCGGGATCGAGGCGGCGCTCAAGCAGAACCGCGAGGATAACCGGCTCGGCTCGGCCACCCATCCCGGCGACCGGCTCTTTCATATCCGCATCGCCGGGGCCAGCGGCAATACCGCCTATGAGCAGTTCATGATTTTGCTGCTCGGCCATCGCTATGGCGGGATGTTCCAGCGCCTGCAGCGGCTTTACGCCTCAACCGACATGCCGCGCCGTTCCGAACGCGAGCACGAGCAGGTCTGGGCAGCGATCCAAAGCGGCAAGCCGGAGGCAGCGCGCGCCGCCATGGCGCTGCATCTGGACACCGTGATCGAAATTTTTTCACGAGAATAAGGAGCCGGCAATGTTCGCAAAACGTTTCGAGAGGCAAACGGCCATCGTGACCGGCGGCGCATCGGGGATCGGCCGCGACATCGCCATCCGCCTTGCCGCCGAAGGCGCGCTGGTCTGCGTCTGGGACCGCGCGCCGGGCGCCGAGAGCAGCACCGTGCACCAGATCGCCGTCGATGTGACAAACCCGCAGGCGGTCGAGGCGGCGATGGCGGAAAGCCTCAAGGCGCTGGGCAAGCTCGACGTGATGGTGGCAAGCGCCGGCGTCACCGGCCCCAACGCGCCGGTCGCCGACTACCCGACGGAAGCCTGGCTGCAAGTGATGGACGTGAATTTGAACGGCGCGTTCTACTGCAACCGCGCGGCGGTCGGCCCCATGGCCCGCAACGCCTACGGCCGCATCGTCAACATTGCCTCCATCGCCGGCAAGGAAGGCAACCCGAACGCCTCGGCCTATAGCGCCTCCAAAGCCGGGCTGATCGCGCTGACCAAATCGCTCGGCAAGGAGCTGGCGAAAAGCGAAATCCGCGTCAACTGCGTCACCCCGGCGGCGGCGAACACGCCAATCTTCGCGCAAATGTCGCAGGAGCATATCGACTTCATGCTCGCAAAAATCCCCGCCGGCCGCTTCGCCCAAATCGAGGAAATCACCGCGTTAGTCTGCTGGCTGGCCAGCAAGGAATGCTCGTTCTCCACCGGCGCGGCGTTCGATGTCTCCGGAGGACGGGCAACCTATTGAGGAAACCGCGCACCGCAACGATGTATACCAGCGGCCTTGAAATTAACCTATCGCGAAAGCAAGATCAGGGGGCTTTGCCCCCTGAAACCCCCACTAAGGGCTTAGCCCTTAGAACCCGCTAGATGGCTTTCCGCTGGGAGGGGTCAGAGACCCCTCCCAGCGGAAAGCCAAGTAATGGATTCCAAAGGCTCTGCCTTTGGCGGAGGTCCAGGAGGCAGAGCCTCCTGGCCTTACTCTTGCCGATGCGTTAATCTCTAGGCCGCTGGCCGATCAAAACGCGTATTGCATCCCGATCGAGGTCGCATTGATGCTTTTACCGGGAAGGGGACCGCCGGTTGCGGTTCTTGGCGATAGGACAGGCGTTCCATGGCCTTCGCCAGTGCCAAGCCCATAATGGGCACCCGAACCTTGCGTGAGGAAGGCGCTAATGAGATAAAAATCCGTGCGATCATCGAGATAATATCTCAAACCCGCCGCGTACATAGTCGCGGTATCGCCAAGGCCGGGAAACTTGGGGCTGCCCGGCGTTTGACCGGCATGCGCCCAGGCCGCCATGAGATTGAGGCCAGGGATAAGTTCCTGCACATCGCTCACGTAGAACCCGTTGCGTTGTCGCTCGTTTGTCGCCGGATTGACATGGTATCGATACAGCCGCTCGTAGATTCCCGACAATTGATTGCCGAACGAGAAGTGGTAGGTGGCGCCGATTTTCGCCGCGGCTTCGTCAGCAACGACACCGCCCTTGTCTGAGGTACGATCGACCGACTTATGCAGCTCCCAGGCAGCCGTGACAAAAACGGGTCCATTTTCGTAATTGAGCGCAGCGCTGTAAGCATCTTTAAACGCGCCGTCATTGCACAAAACTTGGCCGCGCGCGTTGGTGTTAGGCGTTGCTCCGTTCAAGCTCGGCTGCTGAGCGCCTGAGCAAACCAACTCGCCTTGCGGAAAAGCGTTATTCGAGGCGCCGCTGCCGGGTAAATTATTGAGCTTCTGCCCCGGCGAGAATACAAGTTGGCGCTAAAACCATAGAGGCTGGGCGAATCATAGAAAATGGAATGCGGCATCCGGTAATCAAATTCCGTCCGCCCTTCCCCGGCGGAATTGCCCATGATCGAGTTATAATCACCAACGCTTGCATAAAAAGGATCCATCAGCGCCGTGGAGCGCTTATAGGGCGTGTCGTTTTTTCCGGCCATCAAGGCGCCGTACCGGCTCTGAACGCCGATGAAGGAGTTACGCGATCCGAACGAGCTGGCGACGCCTGGCGTGGCGCTGACATCAACCCAGGTTTCAATCTGAAAAATGGCTCTTGCGCTGGTCAATCCGATAGTTCTCCAGCCACGAAGACCTACGAAAGACTCGTTGCTCGAAACCTCGGTGATGCGTTGCTGGCCGTTATAGGCGGTATCGGCGGAGACATCGACAAAGCCGTACAGCGAGACAGTGGTATCAAAGGCGCGTGCGCTCAATGCGCCTCCGCCCGCGCCGGGTGGCTTGACGATGAAGGCTGACCTGGATGTCGCGGTGATTTGCGTATCAGGAAACGCCCTTGCCAATTCGCGCCTTGGCGAAACCGGGGTCGCTGTAATTTGAGTGTTAGGAGACGCCCTTGCCAGTTCGCGCCTTGGCGCAACCGCCGGCGAAACGGGACGCGCCAGCGCGCGCGCCACAGGTCTCTTTTCAGCTTGCATCGCAATCCGGCGATGGGATTGCGCGGAAGCGGCGATCAACAGTTTAACTTTGGCTTGCAGCAGCCTTTGCGACTCCGCCATCAGTTTCAGTTGTTTTTGCACCGCAATCAGCTGCTGCTTTAACGCTGCGTCGTCGGAGGATTGGTTTGCGTAAGCAGTCGTCGCCGCGCACGTTGCAACGAAACACGCGAAATAAGGCCAAGCGGCTTTGCGTGGCTTGTAAGCTTTGTTAAGGGTACATGCCTTCTTGAGAATACATGAATATTTCATTTGAGACTTTTCCTGGCTTATTTTGTTTTTAATTATGAGGTTATAGAGCAAGTTATGATGTATACATAATTACGATCAGCCGTCAACGCATTTAATGCCTTAGCTTTCAAACCTCTCTTTCTGCGTAATCTGCGTAATCTGCGGATAAATCTAAGGGTGATCCGCAGATTGCGCAGATTAACGCAGATTAGATCAAGCCCGGCCTCCTATGCGCGCTGAAACGCGAACCGAGCCTTTCAGAATAATCCACGTCATCAACTCAGTTGTGTTTGGTTTGTTTGACGCAGCTTTGCGTTTGCGATGACGATGATTTTCCGCATGAGGGCAACGAGCGCGACCATTTTCTTTTTGCCGTTTTTGACGAGGGTTTGGTAGAAGTGACCGAGGCTTTTCTTACTTCTACTGGCGGCGAGGGCTGCCATGAAGAGGATGGTTTTGATCTCTGGCCTGCCACCTCTGGTTTTCCGGTAGCCATCTCTTGCTCCGCTTTGGTTGGGATGCGGGGCGACACCGGCAAGGGCCGCGGCTTGCCGGCGATTGAGGTGTCCAAGCTCTGGCATCAACGCCAGAAGCCCTGTGGCAATGATACTGCCGATGCCTTCGATGCCGCCTATGATGCTGGCATCATGGGCAAGCTTAGGGTCATCCTTGATGAGCGCCTTGGCTTGCTCCTCGATCAGGGCGATCTGCTTGTTGAGGCAGATGACCAGGTTTTGCAGCGGCGTTCTGACATGCTCCGCACCCGGAGCAGCCAGGCGGTTCTTGTAGGCGACGCGCTGCTTGATCAGGTCGGCGCGGGTCAGTACCAGGCTTTGCAGGCGCTGGCGCGCCGGCTCTGGTTTTTGCCAAAGCGTCAGGGCTTGCCAGCGTTCCCGGCCATATTGGCTAAGGGCGCCGGCATCGATGGCATCGGTTTTGCCGCGGATGCCAAACGAGCGGATGAACGCTTTGACTTTGCGTGCATCGGCGCGGTGCGCGGCAATGCCCGCATCGAGCATGACATCGAGCAGGCCAGCCTCATAGCCGCCGGTGGCCTCGCAGACCACCAGGCAGGCCTTATCCAGGCTGGCGGCGAACTCAGCCAGTGGCTTCTTGTGGTTCTTGATGGTGGTGGTCTTGCCGCTCCGGCTGTCGAAGATAACAATCTCGGCCTTGCCGACATCGCAGCCGATGAAGTGAGAAAAAGCTGTAGCCAGATGGGTCATTTGCCGGTATCCTCATGGAGCTTGAGCCTCGTGAAGCTTGCGCCTGGGCGGCCCCGATTGTCTTCGGGCTTGCGCCGGTCCAGCGCAGAGGCCCCCGCAACTCATCAAGCGATCAGAGAAGCGGACAGCCGGACCATGATGACGACGGGCGTTAAAACCCCATTGCGAGACGGTCCAGCTGTCCGCGTCCTGGGCCGGACGGCCGTCCGGCCCAGGACATCCCATTTGCACGGAACAGCCACAACCTACCACAACTCCAACAGACAATTGCGAGCGAAGCGAAGCAATCCAGAAATGTTGCCGAAGGCATGGACGCCGTGCGATGCCGATACCGAGGCGCCGCACCATTCCTGGATCATCTCCGGGGTGATTCACAACTGTGTTTGGCAACGGTACTATTGCCTTCTCAAAGGCGGCAGCCCGTCGCCAAACTAACGCGCGGCTAACAAAATCCGTCATCAATCGCAAATTCCGCTTGCTCACTTGCTTTGGTTTGTGGTTTTATCCGGTTAGTGAACCAGATCGCTTCCCTTGCCCCGGCAGAACGCCTCGCCTACATCATCGAGAACCTGTGCCAGGTGATCGGCCGGCGCAGCGACTGGCGTCTGGGCCTAGCCTGCCTGCCTGGCCAGCTCCTGTTCCAGATCTGGAAGCGCCTGCGCGGCATCGCCTTCCGCTTCAGGGCGCGCATCGCGCGCAACGCCGCCAGCCCCGTCCCCATTCCGGCCCGCTTGCGCAAACCGCGCCCAGCCCGGCCTGGCGCGGCCCGGCCGCGCAAGCCGGACCCGCTGCCGCGCCATTACGCCTGGCTGCTCCGCCTGATCCAGGAAACCGCCCATGGACGGTCGCAATTCTGCGATTTCCTCGCCGATCCCGAAGTGGCGGCCCTCCTCGCCCAAGACCCGCAACTCCGCAGCATCCTCCGCCCGCTCTGCCACATCCTGGGCATCCGCCGCGACCAGGTCCCGTCCCTATACCCGCCAATCCCGCCCAAGCAGACCCTGCCGCCGCCGCAGCCTGACCCGCAACCGCCAGCGCCCCTCACTCCCGATGACGCTCCGCCGCCAGCCGCGCCGCCAGTCGCACAAGCCGCATACCCTCCTGGCACAGCGCCGCCTGACATCCCGCCGACTGATCCCGCAACACACACTTAGGCGCAATCGCCTTCGCACGCCCATATCGTTGCAGTTTCGAAACGAAAAACTTTGGCAAGGACATTGCCGCCTCCTCAAACGCTCCGCGCCAGAACCGCCCCTGCGATCACCGCCAGAAGGCCCAAACCAACCGAAGTGAACACATAAAGCACGGCCCGCCCCAGATGGCCGGTTTCCGCCAGCAAAAACGTCTCCATCTCAAATGTCGAAAACGTCGTATACCCGCCCAAAAACCCGGTCAGCACGCCAATGCGCAGCGCCGGCGGCACCGCCACCCGGTCCAGCGTCAGGATAAACAAAAACCCCATCAGGAAAGAGCCGATGACGTTGACGCTGAGGATCGCGTAGGGAAATTCCTGCCCGAACAGGCCCTGCACCCAGATCGCCTGGAAATACCGCGCCCAGCAGCCGAGCGTGCCGAACACCGCGATGGCCGCCAGTATCCGCGCCATGCTCAGCGGCCCAGCAGCGCCATGATCGCCGACGGATACCGCGTTCCCGCCGCCGAACCGGGCGGCATCGCGCGATCCAGCCGGGCCAGGTCATCCGCGCCGAGGGGGATGTTCAGCGATGCCAGGTTCTCGTCGAGATGCTTGCGGTGGCTGGTGCCGGGGATCGGCACCACATCGCTGCCCTGCGCCAGCACGAAAGCCAGCGCCAGTTGAGCCGGCGTGCATTTCAACCGCTCCGCCATAGCCTCGATCACCGTAACCAGCGTCAGGTTGCGGGCAAAATTCTCGCCTTGAAACCGCGGATGATGCCGCCGCGCATCGTCTTCCGGCACGTCATCCGGCGATTTGAAGGCGCCGGTGAGAAAGCCCCGCCCCAGCGGGCTATTGGGCACGAAGCCGATGCCTAAGCTCCGCAGCAAGGGCAGCGCCTCGCTTTCCGCATCGCGGGTCCAGAGCGAATATTCGCTTTGCAGCGCGGTGATGCGGTGCACCGCATGCGCGCGGCGTATGGTCTCCGGCGCAGCTTCCGAAAGCCCGAGAAACCGCACCTTCCCCGCCGCGACCAGCCCCGCCATCGCGCCAACAGTTTCCTCGATGGGCACCGCCGGATCGACCCGGTGCTGGTAATAAAGATCAATCACCTCGACGCGAAGCCGCCGCAGGCTGGCCTCGCAGCAGGCGCGAACATAATCAGGATGCCCGTTCACCCCGACAAACTTGCCATCCGGCGCACGCACATTGCCAAACTTCGTCGCGATGATCACAGTTTCGCGCACCGGCGCCAGCACCGCGCCCACCAGCTCTTCATTGGTCCCCATGCCGTAAATATCGGCGGTGTCGAACAGCGTGATGCCTTGCTCAACGGCATGCCGGATCGTCGCAATGGCTTCGGCATTGTCGCGACCGCCATAAAACTCCGACATGCCCATGCAGCCGAGCCCGATCGACGATACCACAAGAGAGGCCCCCAGCCGGCGCTCATTCATCGCGCCGGCTATCCACGGCTCATAGCCATCAAACAGGGCAGCGTCATGATCCATCTCCAAGGGTGGCGCCCCGCATCATGTGATGGAAGCCACGCGTCATGCAAGCGAAGCCTCACGCCAGCGGGCGCAGCCTGGTCTCGATGCCCTTCTGGATGCGCACCCGCTGGCCGACGCGGAACTGGTTCGGCACCGGCTCGATTACCGAGATCACCCTGCCGTCATCCTGCCGCAAGATGAACTCGGTCGCCGGCGCCATGGCCATGCCTTGGCTGGCCGGCGACCCCAACGCGCCCAGCACGCCGTTCTCGCCTCCGCCGATCTGCACGATTACTTGCCGCGCCGAAAGAATAACGCCGCGATCCGCCGGAACGGACGGCGCGATGGCCGCCTGTTCGCTGCTGGCATGGCCGGCGCAGCCCGTTAAGCCAAACAGCGGCAAGGCGATGAGCGGCATGATGAGCCAGGCTGAGGTCATAAATAGCCTCTGATCTGCGGGTTGCGGCGAAGTTCCGCATATGATCCTGGGTTGTGATTTTGCCAAGCCGCCGCTAAGCCGCCTTGGGGCCAACAATCACGGGCGGCGAACAAAATCACCTGGAGCCACAGAAACGCGTTGCCATGAATCCGCCGTTAAGTTAAGGCTTTATCATCGAATGTTCAGGTTGGGGCGCATATAAAAGATTGGCTTTAAAGAATTGTTAAGCATCAGCCGCGGATAAGCGGAGCTGGCAATATTGGGAGATGGTGGCGTAATGGCGAGCAGCATTCTGACAGCGGGACAAAACGCCCCGCGCCCGGAACTGGAAATTTGCAAATCCTCTATCCGGCGTGACCGCTCGCGTTCGGCGCTCGCCAAACAAGGATGTGGCTTGGCTTTGCTAGCGCTGCTTTCGGCTTGCGCTTCGAGCGGCCCGCGTGTCAGCGCAACCTCGCAGGCGCGCGCCTATGCCGCCAACGCCCCAGGCGATTACAAGGCGCCCGGCCCGCCAGGCGATCCCTGGGGACCGTATATCAATCTCGCCTCGGCGCGGTTCAACGTGCCCCAGCAATGGATCCGCCAAGTCATGCGCGTGGAATCCGGCGGCGATGAATATAGGGGCGGCCATCTCACGGTTTCACCGGCCGGCGCGATGGGGCTGATGCAGTTGGAGCCTGGAACCTATCAGGAAATGGCGGCCCGCTACGGGCTGGGCAATGATCCGTTCAACCCGTACAGCAACATCATGGCGGGCACCGCCTATATCCATGAAATGTATCAAATTTACGGCTCGCCCGGCTTTCTCGCCGCCTATAATGCCGGGCCGGGCCGGCTGGATAATTACCTCGATTATCACGCGCCGCTACCGGACGAAACCCGCAACTATGTCGCGATGATCGGCCCGCGCATTGAAGGCGTCTATCCGTCGCGGCGCAATGGCGAGGTGATGCTGGCGATGAACCGGCTGCCGGTCCAAATTCCGCGAGGGCTACGGCGTGACGACGGCGCCGGCACCGAATCGCTGAATGATCAATCGCTGAGCGCCCATGAAGCGGCGACCACGCCTCTTAATCATGTCGCCTTGGCCGCCTATAAACCGCCTTTGCCGGCGCCCTTGCCCCCTCCCGCGCCCCTTTCCGCGCCGGTGCAGGTCGCCGCCTTAGCGCCGCCGCCGAATTTTGAGCGCCCGGTCTACGCGCCGCCAACGGCGATCGCCGCACCCCCGCCAGCCGCGCCTCGCTATGCTGCGCCCCGCTACGCAGCCCTTCATAATGCCGCGCCACCCGCCAGGCGGCATTTCGCCTTCATCCCCACCGCGGAAGCAGCCTCGCCGCTGCCGCGGGCGGAAACCCTGGCGCTCAATTCCGGCAGCGGCTGGGCGGTGCAGGTCGGCGCCTATAACACCCAAGCCAAGGCGCGCGCGGCGCTTGGCATCGCCGAACTTTCGGCGGTCAACGCGCTGATCCACGGCCAGGCGGTGGTGAATTCGGTGACCACGCCGCATGGCATGTTCTACCGCGCCCGCTTCGTGAACATGCCGCACGAAATGGCGGTAAACGCCTGCAACCGGCTCGCCGCCAGCCGCACCGGCTGCATGGTGATCTCGCCCGATGCGCAATCTTAACAAGGCCTAATGGGCTTCGACCCCAGCAGGCTACTCGATCATCAGGTCGCGGAACAGCGCGGCGTCATCACCAAGCGCAGCGCCGCGCTCTACGCGCTGTCCTGCGGCCTCGGCATGGACCCGATGGACCAGCGCCAACTGGATTACGTCGATTTTCATCGAGAGTTGCGCGTGCTGCCGAGCATGGCGACGATTCTCGGCTATCCCGGCCAATTTCTCGCCGACCCGTCGCTGGGCGTCGATACCGGCAAGATCGTGCATGGCGAACAATCCATCACGCTGCACGCGCCGCTGCCGCATACCGGCGCGGTGATCGGGCGCAACCGCATCACCGGCATCGTCGATAAAGGCGCCGCCACCGGCGCGCTGGCCTTCGCCGAGCGCGAACTGACCGATGCCGAAACCGGCGTCAGGCTGGCGACGCTGAACGCCACCATCGTGCTGCGCGGCAATGGCGGCCTCGGCGGCGGCGGCCTGGCGCCGGTCCAGGCCATCCAGCCGGTTCCTGATCGCGCCGCCGATATCGTGATGGATTTGCCGACCAGGCCGGAACAGGCGCTGTATTACCGCCTGAACGGCGATGAAAACCCTCTGCACGCCGATCCTGAATTTGCCGCGAGAGCCGGCTTCCCGCGCCCGATCCTGCATGGATTGTGCAGTTTCGGAGTGATTTGCCACGCGCTGGTGGCAACGTTGTGCGATTATGACGCGGCGCGGCTCACCGGCCTGGGCTGCCGGTTCTCCGCCCCGGTATTTCCGGGCGAAACCATCCGCACGGAAATCTGGCGTGACGAAGCGGCGTTCAGGGCGCGGGTCGTGCCGCGCGATGCCATCATCGCCACTAGCGGATTTTTCAGGTTGCGCTGATCGCGCCAAAAGGCGCAACCGGATTTGAGAACACGGAACGCCGCGCCGCTGCCGCGATCAGCGTGTTGTCGAGCAGGCAGGCAATCGTCATCGGCCCGACGCCGCCGGGCACCGGGGTGATGGCGCCCGCCACCGCCAGCGCTTCCTGATAAGCGACATCGCCAACCAGCCTGCCCGCCGCGTTCCGGTTGATGCCGACATCGATCACCGTGGCGCCCGGCTTGATCCAGTCGCCCTTGACGATTTCGGCGCGCCCCACCGCCGCGATCAGCAGGTCGGCGCGCCGGCACTCGGCGGGCAGATCGCAAGTTTTTGAATGGGCGATGGTGACGGTGGCGTCAGCAGCGGTCAGCAAGGCCGCCATCGGCCGCCCGACAATGGCGGAACGCCCGAGCACCAAGGCGCGCGCCCCCGCAAGCGGAATTCCGGCCTCCGCCAGCAGCAGCAACACGCCGCGCGGCGTGCAGGGAATCAGCCGCGCACGGCCAAGCGCCAGCGCCGCCACGTTATCAGGATGAAAACCATCGACATCCTTTGCCGGATCGACAGCGCGGATAACCGCCTCATTGTCCACATGGCCAGGAAGCGGCAGTTGCACCAGAATCCCGTCAACCGCCTCATCCGCGTTCAAGCCGGCAATCACCGCGAGCAGTTCGGCTTGGCTCGAAGCTGCGGCGAGGCGGATAATGCGCGAACTAAAACCCGCCTCCGCGGCCGCGCGCTCTTTGTTGCGGACATAGACGGCGCTCGCCGGGTCCTCGCCCACCAGAACCACTGTCAGCCCCGGCTGATAGGGCAGCGCCGCGGCGCGTTGTTTGATGTCCGCCCGCAGCGCCGCCGCGACAGCCTTGCCGTCGATGATTTTTCCCGCTTTTAGCGCGGTCAAGAAAACCCGCCCATCACAATATGCTCGTAGAGGCTGGCGATGAATATCTTCAGCGCCTCCAGCACCAGGATGGCGATGATCGGACTGATATCGATGCCGCCGAAACTAGGGATCATCCGCTGGATCGGCCGCAGCGCTGGCTCGCTCAGCCGGTACAGGAAATCGCCGATCCGGTAGACGGTGCGATTCCGGGTATCGAGCACGCCGAACGCCGCAAGCGTGCTGAAAATCGCCGACGCGATCAGCACGTAAATATAAAGCTGGATCAATTCCTCGACCAGCCAGACGATAGAATAGAGCAACACGGCCTCCATGCGAAGTTGCACGCGGGTTAGCGAAGCTGGCAGGTTTAAGCAATTGCCGCGCCGCGCGCTTGACTTCCTGCCGCGCATGGGCGATGCGGCGCTTGCTTTGCAAGCAACCCTTCAAAGGTTGCCCAAATGCTGCTTGAAATGGGGCTGTAGCTCAGTTGGTAGAGCGCTTCGTTCGCAATGAAGAGGTCAGGGGTTCGATTCCCCTCAGCTCCACCATGTCCCCGTTGATGATGGATCAATGCCAAACTCCCGACCAGACGATCCGACAAGGAGCGGCGCCTTCGCGCTGATCTCCGGCGTCCTTGACAAGCATGGGTCGCTCGATGCCAGCCTGGCCGGCTTGCGCGAATGGCCGCCGCGCGACCGGGCGGCGGCGCACCGGATCGCCGCCGCCGTGCTGCGGCATCTCGGCACGCTTGACGCGGCGCTCGACCTGTTTCTCGACAAGGCGCCCCCCGTGCCGGTGCGGCATGTCTTGCGGATCGGCGCGGCGCAGGCGCTGTGCCTTGGCGCGCCTGCCCATGCGGCGGTCAATACCACGGTCGAGCTGGCGCGCGCCCGCGGGCTTACAAAATTCGCCGGGCTGGTCAATGCCGTCATGCGCAGGCTTACCGCCGCTGGCCCCGCAATGCTGGAGCAGTTCGACATGCCCCGGCTCGATACGCCCGCCTGGCTCTGGACCTCCTGGGGCAGCGCGGCGCGCGATATCGCGCTCGCCCACCAGCATGAGGCGCCGCTCGACCTGACGCTCGCGCCGGGCCGTGCTCCGCCGGCCGGGGGCGAATTGCTGCCCACCGGCTCAGCGCGCTTTCCGGCGGGAACCGATGTCACGGCGTTGCCAGGTTTCGCCGCGGGGGATTTCTGGGTGCAGGACGCCGCCGCCGCGCTTCCCGCGAAGCTGCTGCGGGCGCGGCCCGGCGAGCGCGTGCTGGATTTATGCGCGGCGCCTGGAGGCAAGACAATGCAATTAGGCGCAACCGGCGCGCGGGTGACGGCCATCGACAAAGACAAAGCGCGCCTCGGCAAGTTGCGCGACAATTTGGCGCGCGCCAAGCTGGCGGCGGAGATTGTCGTGGCCGACGCCGTAACCTATCAGCCTCCCGAACAATTTCCGGCAATTTTGCTAGATGCGCCGTGCAGCGCCACCGGGACGATGCGGCGGCATCCCGATCTCGCGCATCTGCGCAGGCCCAGGGATATCGAGACACTCATCGGGCTGCAAGATCGGCTGCTCGATGCGGCGGCGGCGATGCTGTTACCGGGCGGCAGGCTGGTCTACGCGGTATGCTCCTTGCAGCCCGATGAGGGAGAGCATCGGGTTGCAGCCGCGATCGCCCGGCTAGGACCAAGGCTCGGCTTAAAATCCGACCCGCTTGATCCCAATGAACTACCGGGCATCGAGCAAGCGCTTACGCATGAAAAAACATTCCGCACCCATCCAGGCCTATGGCCTGAACGGGGCGGAATGGATGGTTTTTTCGCCGCCCGTCTCGTGACGGCAAGCTAGTCTTGACGGCAGGCTAAGCCTTAAACCATGCGCCGGCGGCCGCGCCCAAAGATAGCGTGGTAGATGACCAAGACGACGACAGCGCCGACCACGGCGACCAGCAAACTATACCAATTAAAGCCGGTAACCCCCGCCGCGCCGAAAGCCTGGAATATGGCGCCGCCGACAAGCGCGCCGATGATGCCGAGAACAATGTCGAGAATCGGCCCCTGGCCGCCCTTGTCGACGATTAGGCTGGCGAGCCAGCCGGCAATCAGGCCAAGCACGATGATCGCGATCCAACCCATTTTCGTAGCCCCTTGTTGTTGACGCAGATCACAAGAATGGGACGCCGGTTTTCGAATGACAAGCCGCCTAAGGATTTCGATTTGTTAACGTCGGAGCGTGAAGCCGGGGCGTGAAGCCGGGGCCTAAACCGAGCCGCTAATGCAGATGCTCTGGCGTCGGCCGCAGCCGACGGGCTTCAAGCCCTTGCCAGACGAACAAGACCGGCACGGCGATCAGCAGGTCGCGCGCTCGCCGCAGCAGCGAGACCGATAAAGCGATCTCCGCTGGCAGCCCGAACACCGCGCCGAGCAGCGTATAGGCGGCTTCCTGGATGCCGACGCGTCCGGGGACGAAAAAACCCGCCGCCAATATGGCGTGCAATACCGCTTCAATGGCCAGCGCGGTCAAGAGGGAGATATTCGCGCCCAGCGCATGAAACGCGATATAAGAAGCGAAGCCGGTGATAAACCAGCACGCCAGATGGGTAAGGCCGGCGCCGAGCAGCCACAAGCTGCGCTGATAGATCGCGTCGAGCCTTGCCTGCAGCCGGTCCATCTGCATTGTCGCCTTGCCGGTATTGCCGGCGATGCGCAGCGCGAAGGCGCGGAATATCTTGCCGCCGCCGCGCTGCGCGAGGATGAAGCCGGCCGCGCAGAGCGTGGCGACCGCCAGCCCGGCGGCGATCGGAAATAGCAACGCGCTGTGCGGAGCCCGGAGCGCCAGCAGCAAGACGCCCAGGCCGACAAACACGAGTTCCGCCAGGAATTCGACGGCGATATCCGCCAGGGTCGAGGCCGTGGCGTCGGCGGCGGCGACTCCTTGTATGGCGATTGCCCGCGCGCCGAGCACGAAGCCGCCGACATGGGAGAAGGGCAGGAATTGCCCCGCCGCGTCGCGCACCATGCGGCCCCAGAACAGCACCGGATAGGCGCGCGGGCGCGGGCGCGGCAGAACCTGCCACCAGGCGAAAGAGAGGCCGCCGATAATCAGCATCTGAACGCCGAGATAGGCGGCGAAACCGGCAAGGCTCACCTTGTCCAGCGCCTTTACGATATCGCTCCAGCCGAGATAGGCGATGACGAAAACAAAAACCGCCAGCCCTGCCAAAGTGAACACGGCCGGCCAAACGCCGAGGCGCCCAACCAGCCCGGAGCGGCCTTTTGCCGTGCCGGTCACGCCCTGTCTTTCATGCGGGTTTGTCTTTCATGCCGGTTTGTCTTTCATGCCGGTTTGTCTTTCATGCCGGCTTACGCTTTGGCTTGATGAAATGCCGGGCGAAGCGCGTGAGCTTTGGCATGGTGGTTGGCCGCAGCAGCCGCTCGTCATAGCCCGACATGCGCCTGGCGTCCTCTTCCAGGCAGATATCCATCAGCACCGCCGGATCCATCTCGTCGGCCAGCGACGCCGCGCCGTTGACGGTGAAATTGGCGTCCTGCTTGGCATCGCCGCCGGAGACGTCGCGCGCGATGCCGATCCGTTCCCAAATCAGGAAGCCCCAAACCGCCAGGGTTTTCAGCGCGAAATAGGGCCGCCGCCAGAGCGGCATGGCGCGGCGGTGCCAGGCGATCCAGTTGGTGAAGAACAAAATATGCCGGCCCTCCTCCTGCACCACCGGCTCGAAGGTCTCGACCAGCTTTTCCGGGAAATAGCCGGAACGCCGCGCCAGTTCGAACAGGCCAAAGGCGAAGAAACTGTCGATGCATTCGGAATAGCCGGTCACCATGAAGGCCCATTCCGGATTGCGCGGGCGCTTATAATGCGGCTCCGGCTGAAGCTTGATGTCATAGGCCTCGACCAGGCGGGACAGCACTTCCTTGTGGCGCTTTTCCTCGCCCGCCATGTGATACAGCGCGCGGCGCAAGGCGGGATGCTTGACCGTGGCGGCGAAGCTGTCGATGCGCAGCCCCGCCTTGCCCTCGGTCTGCACCGCGATATCCCAGATCGGCAGGCCGGTGATCCGCGCCAGCGCCTCCGGCTCCAGCTTCGGCCAGTCGAGCACCGCGGGCTTGTAGGGGTTATAGGTGGCGATCAGCAATTCCGCCAGCATGTCGAGATGCGCGTCATCGCCCGGCTTAATCGGGCCGGATTTTCCGAAATCCCAATGCCGAGAGGCGAAATCGGCGGCTTGAATGGTGGCGCTGTTCATGGTCTTCCTGGTCAGTTTCGTCGGGCTGCGGATAACAGCCTATATAGGCGCGATTTTGCATCAGGAACTGTTTCCTTTATGCGACACCGGATTTGCAAACGATAACGGCGATGAGTGGATGGCGATGATTGAAGCGGATCATGACAGCCCTGTCCTGGTGACAGGGGCGACCGGCTTCATCGGCGCCGCGGTGGCTCGTGCTTTGGCGGCCAAAGGCGTCAAGCTGCGGCTGGCGCACCGGCGCGGCAGCGACCTCGCCAATATCGCAGCCCTCAAAGGCGAGCGGGTCGAGGCCGATCTGACCAACCCTGCCTCCCTGACCCGCGCCGTGCAAGGCTGCCGCGCGGTGTTTCATGTCGCCGCCGATTACCGGCTCTGGGTGCCGGACCCGGAGGCGATGCGGCGGGTGAACGTCGATGGCACCGTGGCCTTATTGCGGGCGGCGCAGGCGGCGGCGGTGGGGCGCGTGGTGTATACCAGCAGCGTCGCGGCGCTGGGTTTTGACCCCGATGGCGGCCCTGCCGATGAGGCGACGCCGAACCGCGCGGAGGATCATGTTGGCCCGTACAAAAGCTCAAAATACGAGGCGGAGCTGGCGGTGCGGGAACTGGCGCGCGAGGGTTTGAACGTGGTGATCGTCAATCCCTCGGCGCCGGTAGGTCCTGGCGACATCAAGCCGACGCCGACTGGGCGGATGGTGCTGGACGCGGCGCGCGGCCGGATGCCCGCTTATGTCGAAACCGGGATGAACATCGCGCATGTCGATGATGTCGCGGCAGGGCATCTCCAGGCGCTGGAGCGTGGCCGCGCCGGCGAAAGCTATATCTTGGGCGGAGAGAATTTGATGCTCTCCGAGATCGGCCGGATGATTGCCAGGCTTGCCGGGCAAAGTCCGCCGCGCGTCAAACTGCCGATCGGGCCGCTAATGCCGATTGCCGCGGCGATGGAGGCCTGGGCGGGATTTTCCGGGAAGAACCCGCGGATGACGCGCGATATGCTGAAAATGGCGCGGCGCCGCATGTTCTATTCGTCCGACAAGGCGGCGGCCGAACTCGGCTACGCGCCGCGCCCGGCGGAGGCGGCGTTCCGCGACGCCCTCGCTGATTTCGCGGCGCGCGGCTTGCTGCCAAAACTGCCGGTTTTCACCGCATGATCCTCGCCCTCATCGCCCTGCTGATTTGGCTTTATCTGTTCTTTTTGCACGGTCAATTCTGGCGAAGCGCGCCGGAATTGCGGCCCGCGCTGCCGGTGATCACGCCGCCCGTCGATATCATCGTGCCCGCGCGCGACGAGGCGGCGATGATCGGGCCGGTGATCGCCTCGCTGCTGGCGCAGGATTATCCGGGCGCATATCGCGTGATCCTCGTCGA
Organism: Acetobacteraceae bacterium; assembly: GCA_965276795.1. Taxonomy (GTDB): domain Bacteria; phylum Pseudomonadota; class Alphaproteobacteria; order Acetobacterales; family Acetobacteraceae; genus Acidiphilium. The sequence continues at coordinate 1,877,048 of OZ255628.1, forward strand.
TGACCGCAGCGCCGATGGCACGGCGGACGCCGCCCGCGCGGCGGCGCTGGGCGATTCGCGACTCCACATCATCACCGGCGCCGACAAGCCGCCCGGCTGGGCCGGCAAGCTATGGGCGCTGTCGCAAGGCGTCGCTCAATCAACCGCGCCGCTGCTTTTGTTCACCGACGCCGATATCGTCCATAGCCCGCGGCATCTTGCCACGCTGGTGGCAAGACTCGAGGCGCCGCGCGTCGATATGGTCTCCGAAATGGTGCTTTTGCATTGTACGAGTTTCGCGGAACGGGCACTGATTCCGGCCTTCGTCTATTTCTTCCAAATGCTGTACCCTTTTGCCCAGGTGAACGATCCCTTGTCATCAAAGGCCGCGGCGGCGGGCGGCGCCGTGCTGATCCGCAGGCCGGCGCTGGCGCGGATCGGCGGCATCGGCGCCATCCGCGGCGCGCTGATCGACGACGTCACGCTGGCGAAAGCCGTGAAACAAGGCGGCCCGATCTTTCTCGGCCATTCCGGGCTGGCCCGCTCAATCCGGCCTTATCCGCGCTTTGCCGATGTCTGGGCAATGATCGCCCGCTCCGCCTTCACTCAGCTGCGCTATTCCTGGGTTTTGCTGGTGTTCACCGTCATTGGCCTCGCTTTGGTCTGGCTGGCGCCGGTCTGCGCGATGGTTTTCGGCGGCGGCGTCACCTTCTTTTGCGGCCTGGCTGCCTATCTGCTGGCGATAGGCTCGTTTTTTCCCACCCTTGCCCGCTACCGGCTGCGCCGCGCCTGGGCGCTGGCCTTGCCGCTGATCGCCTTGTTCTACATGACGGCCACAATCGCTTCCGCCCTTGCCTATTGGCAAGGGCGAGGGGCACAATGGAAAAACCGCGCCTATGCGGGGAGCGGCGCATGAGCGCCTCGGTCGAAAGCTGGTCCGGCAAGGACCGCACGGACGAGAATTTTCCGGTGGGATCGCTGCTGATCCGCCCGGATTTGCGCCGCCATGTGCATGCCTATTACACATTCGCCCGCAACGCCGACGATATCGCCGACAGCCCCGATCTCGCGCCCGGCGACAAGATCGCCCGGCTCGACGCGATGGAGGCGGTGCTGCTGGGCAAGCGGGACGCCGGCTCGCCTTCCGCCACGATGTTGCGGGAAAGCCTCGCCGAAACCGGCGTTCCCAGCCTGCACGCCCGCGAGCTGTTGATCGCCTTTCGCCAGGACGCGGTGAAGCCGCGCTACGCAAGTTGGGCCGAGCTGATGGCCTATTGCCGGTATTCGGCGATGCCGGTGGGCCGCCATGTGCTGGCGCTGCATGGCGAGAGCGAGGCGACCTGGCCAGCCTCCGACGCGCTTTGCTCAAGCCTGCAGGTGCTCAATCATTTGCAGGATTGCGCCAAGGATCTCGCGGCGCTGAACCGTTCCTACCTGCCCGGCGATTGGCTAGCGCGCGAGGGCGTCACCGCCGAGGCGGCGCGCGAAGCGGCGTCCAGCCTGGGGTTGCGCCGGGTGTTCCAGTCAATGCTGACCGAAACCGCGCTGCTCAACGCCGAAGCCCGCCTGCTGCCAGGTCTCGTGCGGTCGCGCCGCTTGCGGATGGAAACCGCGATCATCGCCGGTCTCGCGCAACGGCTGCACTACCGGCTGACGCTCGAGGATCCGCTGGCCGCGCGGGTGAAGCTGCGCGGGCCTGACATCGCCGGCGCGACCCTCGCCGCCTTGCCGCGTTTCCTGTGACGCCGATCGCTCGCAAGGATGCGGCGGTGGTCGCGGCGCTGACCCGCGAGGCCGGCACCTCGTTTTATCGCGGCATGACGGTGCTGAACCGGGAGCGGCGCATCGCGATGTACGCGGTGTATCAATTCTGCCGCCTGGTTGACGACATCGCCGATGAGCCAGGACCTTTTGATGAAAAACAGGCCAGGCTGAATGAGTGGCGGGCGCGCGTCGCGGGGCTTTACCGCGGCGAGGCGGATGACGCGACAACGCGGGTGCTGCGCGCCGCCATCGGCGCTTACGATCTCCGGCGGGAGGATTTCCTGGCGATCATCGACGGCATGGAGATGGATGCTGGCGAACCCATGGTGGCGCCGCCTTATGAGACGCTGGATTTATATTGCGACCGCGTGGCCTCGGCGGTGGGCCGGATTTCGGTGCGCGTCTTCGGCGAAGGCTCGGCGGCGGGCGAGACGGTGGCGCATCATCTGGGCCGCGCCTTGCAGCTCACCAATATCCTGCGCGACGTGGGCGAGGACGCCGCGCGCGGGCGGCTTTATCTGCCGCGCGAGACGCTGGACGCCGAAGGCGTGCCGCCCGACCCGGCGGCCGCGCTCGCGTCCCCGCATCTGCATTACGCGCTGCAGCGGCTGGCGGCGCGGGCCGATTACCATTTCGCGGCCGCCGACGCGGCGATGCGGCGATGCCGCAGGCGAGCGATGCGCCCGGCGCGGATGATGGCGGCGTCCTACCGCCCCTTGCTCGGGATCATGCGCGGCCAAGGTTTTGCCCGTCCACAAGCCAAGCCGAGGCTGCCAAAATGGCGCAAGCTGTTGCTGGCCGGGCAGTTGCTGGTGTTCTCGGCGATACGCTGATGCCCCAGCGCGTCCATGTCATCGGCGCCGGCATGGCAGGGCTTTCCGCCGCCTGCGCGCTAGCCGAACGCGGCGCCCCCGTCACGCTTTATGAGGCCGCGCGCGTCGCGGGAGGCCGCTGCCGGTCTTATTTCGATGAAAAACTTGGCTGCCGGCTAGATAACGGCAACCATTTGCTGATGTCGGGCAATCGTAGCGCCATGGAATATCTCAAGCGGATCGGCGCTGAGGATAGCCTGACCGGGCCGAGCCGCCCGGTATTCCCGTTCATCGACCTGGTTTCCGGCGAGGAATGGGTGCTGCGGTTCAATCAGGGCCGGTTTCCCTGGTGGATTTTCCGGCGGAACTGGCGCGTGCCAGGCACCCGGCCGGCCGATTATCTCGCCTTGCGCAGGCTGCGCCGGGTTACCGCGGATGATCGCGTGGCGGCGCTGTTCGGCGGTCTCGGGCCGATCTATGACCGGTTCCTTGAACCGCTGGCGATCGCGGCGCTCAACACCAAGCTCGACCGCGCCGCCGCGGCGCCCTTGCAGGCGGTGATCGCCGAAACCATGGAACGCGGCGGCAAGGCCAGCCTGCCGCGCGTGCCGCGGGTCGGCTTGTCGGAGAGCTTCGTTGATCCGGCAATCGGTTATTTGCGCGCGCGCGGCTGCGCGTTTCGGTTCGGCGCGCGGGTTGCGGCGATGGCGTTCGAGGCGGGCCGGGTCATCGGGCTGACAGGGCCCAATCTCGATGCGCTGGTGGCGCCGGGCGAAGCCGTGGTGCTGGCGACGCCGCCCTGGATCGCGTCGGAATTGTTGCCGGGCCTGGTGACGCCGGATGAATTCGAGGCGATCATCAATCTGCACTACCGCGCCGGCATCGATGCCGGGCCTGCCGGGTTTTACGGGCTGCTCGGCGGCGCCGCCGAATGGGTGTTCGAAAAGGACGAGGTGGTTTCGGTGACGATCAGCGCCGCGAATGACCGGATTGGCACTGACGCCGATGACCTCGCCGCCGAGGTATGGGGCGATCTCAGGCGCGCGTTCGGGCTGCCACGCAGCCTTCCCGATTATCGGGTGGTGAAAGAAAAACGCGCCACCTTCGCGGCCACGCCAGCGCAACTGGCGCGCCGGCCGGCGGCGGCAACGGCCTATGCCAATCTCGTTTTGGCAGGGGATTGGACAGCAACCGGCCTGCCCGCCACCATCGAAGGCTCGATTCGCTCAGGCGAGACAGCGGCCCGCTCGCTAGGGCCCGCTCGCTAGGAACAGAGGCGCGGAGCGATTTACCGGGCTAGATGCTTTTATACGGCTTGGCCAAATGGCCACAATGCCGAAATTCTTGCAAATCGATGACGCTTTTCCATAAAGCCAGCTTGACCGCCATGAATCGCAGGGCGATGTTCGGCACCGCCTTCGACGGCGTCAACAATAAAATAATGAATATTGCTTCGCGGTTGCAATAACTGTGAAACTTTTAGGGAGCTGGCATACATAATGCAACCTGCTTTGGTATCAGCTTTGGCATCAACTTCGGCATCATTTCCGAACATGGCATTGCCATGCGCGTCATCGCGAATTGCCGTTGAGCCGAAGCGTTGGACCGGCCAGGACATTCTCCAGAAAATTTTGCAAGGCAAGCGCCACGCCGCCCAGCGCCACCGCGTCATCGCCCAGCGGCGACAGCACGATCTCGGCCTTCTCCCTGATCGCCGCCAAGGCATTCTCCTCAAGGACCGGCAGGGCGGATGGCAGCAGGAAGGGCGCCAGCACGGCAAGGCTGCCGCCCAGCACGATGCGGCGGGGCGCCAGCAGATTGATCATGCTGGCAAGTCCCAAGCCAAGGTTTTCGCCGGCCTCGCCCAGCACGCGCTGGACGATGGCATCGCCCGCGGCAGCGGCGTCGCGCACTGCCGCGGCGTCCGCCAACGCATGGCCTTTGGCCGCCAGTCGCGTCAGGATGGCGTGCTCGGAGACATAGGCCTCGAAGCAGCCTCGCGCGCCGCAGCCGCAAGGCCGCCCGCCTGGAATGATTTTCATATGGCCGATCTCGCCCGCCAGCCCGAGCGGACCGCGATACAGCTCGCCCGTCATATACAGCCCGCCGCCGATGCCCGACCGTCCGGTGATGTAGACGAAGTCGCCGATATTGCGGCCAGCGCCGAACAAATGCTCGGCCAATGCCGCCGCCTTGGTGTCGTTATCCGCGCGGATCGGCACCTTCAGATGACGCGCGAAGCGTCCGGCGAAATCGATATCGCGCCAGCCCAGATTGGGCGCGAAAATGAGCCGGCCCTCCAGCGATACCAGGCCTGGCAGGCCGATGCCGACGCCGAGCAGCCTCATGTGCTCGGCGCGCAGCTTGCGCAGCATGCCGGCAAGCCCGGCGCGCGCGGCCGCCAAGGCGAGGGCAACCGAACAGCTGCCCGGCGCCACCACGCTCTGCCGCGCGACGCCGTCGATGGTGGCGATGGTGAGGCGGATGGCGTCAGGCTCGATGCCGATGCCGACCAGCAGCCCGGCCTCCGCGTTGATCGACAAAGCGGAAGTCGGACGGCCGGCCCGGCCGGTTCGCGCATCCGTCATCCGCCGCACCACGCCGGCGGCTTCAAGGTTGCTGACGATGATCGACACGGTGGCCGGATCGATTCCGGTCTCGGCAACCAGCCTTTGCTGGGAGATTTGCGGCGCCTGCCGGATGCCGTGGAACAGCCGGGCGATATTGATGCGCCGGATCAGTGCAGAATTAACACGGTTTTTGCTCATCGAACGTCACAGCCCATTTGCCTAATTCATTGGTGTTATTTCGTATTGACACAGTTGGCGAGCCTGATTATGCAATTTTTTAACGGCAAAATTAATCAATGCTGGCGTGCCGCAAACGCGCGTTCAACGCATCGGTTCAAGGGAAGTCTTCGTCATGCAGTCTCCATGTTTCGTGATTTTGCTGCGGGTGCGAAGGCTGCCGCCTGCCGTTCCGGCATAGCGGGCCGTAGCAGGACAAACCATGTCTTGCGCGAAACGACCCGCGTTAGGCGGAACGGGCTTTGCAATGCCGCGCTGACGATGGGCAACCATCGCTTTGCGGCGTTTAATGGGGGTCTACAAACGTGCTGTTAGAAAAAGCCAGGCGTTGATACCAGTCACAACTAAAATGAAGACAGAGGAGATTCTCGTGAACGAGTTCGGTCACACGTCAAACAGCCGCAAGCCGGCTTCGGGAAAACTAAAATCCACTTTGCTGGCAAGCGCCGCGCTAGCCGGCTTCATGCTTGGAGCGCCGGTCGCCGCCCATGCGCAGGCAGCGTTTCAGGGCCAAGGCGCGCCGCCGACTGTCGGCACCCCGGTGCCGGGCGGCAAGCCCTCTGAATCCAAGCCCACCGCAGTGGCGCCGGTCGCCAATGCGCCGGCGCAGTCCGAGGTCAGTCTTTCGCCCTCGCCCATTCAGCAGATCGGCCAGCAACTTTATGATGACGGCATTTATCTGAACAGCCGCTATCTCGGCGAATTCGCCGATAACCCGGTGGGCGGCCAGCGGCAGGGCGGCGATTATTCCGGCGAGCTGAACTTGGGCGCCACCTTCGACATGGAAAAGCTGGCCGGCGTCACCGGCGGCGCCTTCCATGTGCTGTTCACCCAGCGCCATGGCCGCGCCAACGCCTTCCAAGACATCAATAACAGCGTTTCCACCCAGCAGATTTATGGCGGCGGCCAGACCTTCCAGCTGACCATCCTGACCTACGAGCAAAAGCTGTTCAATGACATGCTCGATGTCGAGTTCGGCCGCACCGATCTTGGCGATAGCTTCATCGTTTCACCGCTTTATTGCGACTTCCAGTCCAATGCGGTGTGCGGCAATCCCAACGAGATGGGCAAAATCACCTCGACGACCTTCTATCCGGTATCGCTCTGGGGCGGCCGCGTGCTGGTCGCGCCGACGCCGAACCTTTATGCTAAATTCGGCGCCTATCAGTCCGCTCCGAGCATCAACCCGCAGGCGCATCACGGATTTGACTGGTCCTTCACCCAACAGGCCAACGGCTTTCTGGTGCCGGTCGAGGTCGGCTTCAAATACACCACGCCCGGCGCCGTGGTCGATAACCAATACGATGTCGGCGCGATTTTTGACCGCACGCATTATCCCGCGCCCTATTACAACTCCGCCCAGCCGGAACAATTCGGCCGCACCGCCCTCTACGCGCAGGCGCAGCAGATGGTGTTCCAGCCTTACGCCAACAAACCCCAAGGCGTCTATCTGTTCGCCGAGGCGATGTTGGGCGTGAATGGCGGCAAGCAGGTTTCCAATTTCCAAGCGGAAGCCGGCATGATCTGGCAGGGGGTCGTATCGAGCCGCCCGGACGACAATCTCGGCATTCTGGTCAACGGCTTGCACTACAATAACCGCTTCCTGACCTCGCTCTATGACACCCGCATCGCGCAAGGCGGCCTCAATCAATTTCCGAAGCGCGACCTGATCATGACGGAAATCCATTACGCGGTGCAGGTGAATAAATGGCTGAACCTGATGCCGAACTTCCAGTATATTATCCACCCCGATGGCAACGGCTTCCCGATCTACGCGTCCCACAACGTGTCGAACGCCGCGGTGTTCGGCATCCAGCTATTCGTCGATCTGCCCAGCCTGTTAGGCATCCCGACCAAGTCCTGAGCAAACAATCATACGGTCCAGCGTAAACGGGCCGTGACGGTAAAATCAGAAACTGGCGTAACCACTGAAACCCCAGGCAAAACGCCTGGGGTTTTTGTTTTGCTGGTTTTTGTTTTTGCTGGTTTTTGTTTGCTCAGGCGCGTTATTGACAACGACATGCGCTTTATCGGTTTATCGATGATTGGCATTCTCGGCTTGAGCCTGTTGACAGGCTGCGGCGGCAATCCCGCCGAGGCGCAATACAAGCATGATCCGCGCAATTTCATGCGCCAAGTGGTGGATTGCGAAAGCCATTACGCCGCCATCGGCCACACCACGCGCTGCCGCCAGGCGCTGCGGGTCAATGCAAGGCTATTTTCAACACCTTGATGCTCCTGGGATGCTCCTGGCGCGTCTTGCCTGATCATGAGCGAGCGTTGCTGGATTTTGATCCATTGTCCGATGCTCCGTTAAAGGATATGCGGTCGAATGATCATGTTGATAACCGAGCGGTGAAATGCCGTGCCAGGAGATGAAATGGCTGCGATTCACGCAAATTCCATGGTTCAAATAGCAGCGGTTTGGGACGATGAGGCTCAAGTTTTTACCGCAACAAGCGACGACATTCCCGGTTTCGTGGCCGAGGCCGCCAATCCCGGCGCACTGGAACGTAAATTAAAAATTTTAATTCCGGAACTTCTTGAACTCAATCACGTTCCCGTTTCTGGGCCAGAGATCCGCTTTACGATCCACGCGGATCGGGAATCCAGTATTCCATTACACGCCTGATGGCAGGCTACACGCGGCGGATCAAAGAAAAGCTTATAGAGCACGGATTTGATTGAGCAGTTCCGCAAGCTCACCCAACGCCGCCGCACCGGCATGTTTCATGCGAGTATCTTTATGCCCTTCCCGTCCGCATCCTTTTCATCCGCAGCACGGTGTCGATGGTGATCGCGGCCAGCAATATGGCGCCTTCGACGATGAACTGGATCGAGGAGGCAGCGCCGAGCAGGTTCATGCCGTTGGAAACGCTTTCAATCACCAGCGCGCCGAATAGCGCGCCATAGACGCTGCCGCGACCGCCGAACAGGCTGGTGCCGCCGATCACCGCCGCCGCCACCGCGTTCAGCATCAGGTCGCCATTGCCGACCGCCGAGGAGGCGACGCCGAGGCGCGCCGCGTTGAGATACCCCGCGATGCCGACCAGAAAACCGGCGATGACAAAAGCGGCGAGCTGGATGCCGCGCACATTGATGCCGGATCGCCGCGCCGCTTCCGCATTGCCGCCCACCGCGTAGAGATGCCGGCCGAACTGGGTGGATTTGGTGACGAACGCCGTGACAAACAAAGCCGCCAGGAAAATCACCAGCAGGAACGGCACGCCGCGATAGGCGTTCAGCATGGCGACCGTGCCAAACAACAGAAAGCCGACGCCGACCAGCCGCATGATGGCGGCAAATCCGCCTTCCCCGCCGCCGGCCTTCCGCCCGGCGATCTGCCGCAGCGACACCGCCGCATAGGCACCGAACAGGACGATGCTGAAAATCCAGCTCCATAGCGGCGCGAGGTTCAGCGTGCCGATGGCGGTGGTGAAGTCATCGGAAAGCGGCACCGAGCCGCCATGCGGCGTCAGCATCGCCAGCGTGACGCCCTCGCCGATCATAGCGCCCCCCAGCGTCACGATGAAGCTCGGCACACCAACGCGCGAGACCAGCATCCCCTGCAGATAGCCGATGACGGTGGCCGCCGCGATGCCGGCCAGCAGCGACACCCAGACCGGCAGATGCAAAAACACCGTCAGCATCGAGAAAATCGACGCCGCCACCACCGAATTCCAGCCGATCGAGAGGTCGATCATGCCGAGCAGGATGACGAAAGTCTCGGCGATCGCCAGCGTGCCGGTGACGACGATCTGGCCGGCCAGGTTTGACATGTTGCGCGGCGTGATGAAGTTCGTGTTGGTGATCTCGAACACGATCCAGATCAAAATCAGCGCGACGATGACCGGCAGCATGCCGAGATCGGTGGAATTGGCGAAGCCGCCGGCCCAGCGCTTGAACGGGCTTTCCGCCGGCTGCGGCAGCGGCGTGGGAGCTTGGTTCGGGGTTGTCGAGGTGCTCATGCGGCAACTCCGGTGATGGCTTGCGTGCCGGTGATGGCGCCCACCACCTCTTCGGGCGTGCAGGCGGCCCGGCGCTTGTTGAACACAGTGGCGCCGAGGCGGAGCACGACAATCTCGTCGGCTACCGCGAACACGTTCTGCATGTTATGGGTAATGAGAATCACGCCGAAGCCTTGCTCCGCTAAATCCCGCACCAGGCGCAGCACCTCCGCCGTCTGCGCGACGCCAAGCGCCGCGGTCGGCTCGTCCATGATCACCAGCTTGGAGCCCCAAAGCACCGCGCGGGCGATAGCGACAGCCTGGCGCTGGCCGCCGGAAAGCGCCGCCACCGGAGTTTCCAGCCCGGGCAGATTGATGCGCAGGGTTTTCAGCACCCGCCGCGCCTCGTTCTCCATCTCCAGATCGCGCAAAATGCGCGGCCCGAGCGGCGTCGGCGCGCCGTATAATTCGCGGCCCAGATACAAATTTGCGCAGATGCCAAGATTATCGCAGAGTGCCAAGTCCTGGTAGACGGTCTGGATGCCGAGTTCGTTGGCGTCCGAAGGGGTGCGGATATGCACCTCCTTGCCGTCCAGCATGATTTCTCCGCTATCGGCGGGGGCGGCGCCGGAAATCGCCTTGATGGTGGTGGATTTGCCGGCGCCGTTATCGCCCAGTAAAGCGGTGACTTCGCTGCGCTTGACGGTGAAGTTCACGTCCCGCAAGGCGGTGATCGCGCCATAACGCTTGTGCAAGCCGCGTACACGTAAGAGAGGCGTATCAATCGTGTCGCTCATGGCGCGTCCTTTAGATTAGGCAAGGCAAGCGCTTCTTTTTGAAAAAAGAAGCAAAAACTTTTTTATTATTAAAAGTTTTTTGGTTCTTTTTTACAAAAAAGAACTGCTTACCTTGACTGATTTTCCTAGCTTAGTGCCCCTTACACTCCGCCGCATTCGCCGCGGCGCCGACGCAGATATCGCTCCATTTGGTATAGCCGGAACTAATTACCGTATTCGCGATATTCGCCTTGGTGACGACAACCGGGGTGAGCAGAACCGACGGCACCTTGATCATGTGATTATAGGTCTTGGCATTCAGCAGCCCCGAAGGCGGGCTGGTCTTGGCGGCGATGGCGACGGCGAGTTGCGCCGCGGCGGCGGCTTCCTGCGGCACGAACTTGAACACCGTCATCGATTGCAGGCCTTCAAGCACATAGGTCAGGCCGCCATTGGTGGCGTCCTGGCCGGTCACCGGCACCTTGCCCGCCATGCCCACCGCCTGCAACGCGCGGATGGCGCCCGACGCCATGCCGTCATTCGCGGCGACCACGCCATCGACCTTATTATGCAGCCGGGTCAGCGCCTGCTGCGATTCCTCAAAAGCGTTTTGCGGGCTCCAATCCGGCGTCATCACCGAATAGGCCTTCTTGAACTTGCCCGATTTGAAATCCGGCCCCAGGATATCCAGCGCGCCCTTGCGGAAATCAAAGGCATTCGGATCGGTCGGCGCGCCGTTGATCATCATGATCGAGCCGCCCTTCTTGGTATGGTCGGCGATAAACTGGCCTTGCAGCTTGCCGACCTGCTCATTGGCGAAGGAGACATAGTAATCGGGCTTTGAATTCTGGATCAGCCGGTCGTAGGAGATCACCTTGATATGGTTGCGCGCGGCGAAATTCACGATTGATGCGCCGGCCTTGCCATCGACCGGGTCGACCACCAGCACATCAGCCCCGTTGGAGATCGCCGATTGCGCCTGGTTGAACTCGGTGTCCGGGCTGGAATTGGCGTTGGTGACGATCAGCTTGGCGTTCGGGTCCGCCGCCTGCGCCATCTTGATAAACCAGGGCCGGTCCGCCTGCTCGTAACGCGGCGAGGAATTTTCTGGCAGCAGGAAGGCGATGGTCACCTTCTTGTCGCTGATCTTCACCGGCTTGGGCTGCGTCATCGTCTGCGCATGGGCGGGCACGGCCAATCCCGCCAACGCCACCGCGGCGGCGAAAGGAAGGGCGGCGTTTCGTTTATTGTGCTTCATGGAGTTCCCCTAGAACTTGGAATCGATTTTTACGGCGTCGTTTAAGGCAAGGTTGAACGAACTCGCCCCGGCATTGCAAGGAATTTCATCCCGCGCCGCTCAGCGCAAATTAATTAGACCCTTGTACAAATTCGCTGTATCGCGCGGCGAGGAAGCCTGTCAAGCGAAGCGTGAATTTGCCGTCGTCAAGGCCCAGGCCGATGAACAATCTAATGGGGACGGCCATCCGCCGCGCGCAAATCGCCATTCTCCACGCTGGCGATGGCGTGGTTGAGGATCTGCACCACCGCCTCGTCGGAGAGCGTGCGGCTCAGCACATTGAGCGCGCCGCCAAGAAGCGCCGAGGCAACCGCGATGGGCGGCAGGTTTTTCGCAGCCAGCGTCTGTATCATGTGATCGACCGCGTCGCCGGCTTCCATCAACTCCTGCTGCGATATCTCATTCGGCATGGTGCGCTGATCCCATCCTGAAAGGTTAAACCGGCATATAAGACGGCAAAGGCGGAGAAAAACCTGCGTCCGATTTATTTCGCCACGCTATTCCGCGGGGGTGGCAGCCAGGTCGCGCTCCAACTGGACGCGCATCGTCTCTTCCGGGGGTCCGCCATCCTCTTGCTCTGACTGCGCCGCCCACATCGCGGCATAAACGCCCCCGGAGGCCAGCAGCGCCGCATGACTGCCCCGTTCGACAATCTCGCCCTCGCGCAGCACCAGGATTTCGTCGGCGTCGATCACCGTGGACAGCCGGTGGGCGATCACCAGCGTGGTGCGGTCGCGCGCCACCGAGCGCAAGGCGGCGCCGATCTCCTGTTCGGTCGCGGTATCCAGCGCGCTGGTGGCTTCATCCAGGATCAGCAAACGCGGGTTTTTCAGGATGGTGCGGGCGATGGCGACGCGCTGCTTCTCGCCGCCCGACAATTTCAGCCCCCGCTCGCCGACGCGGGTTTTATAGCCCTCCGGCAGCGAATTGATGAAATCATGGATCTGCGCGAATTGCGCGGCGCGTTCAACCTCCTCGCGCGTGGCACTGGGCCGGCCATATTGGATATTATAATAGATGGTGTCGTTGAACAGCACGGTGTCCTGCGGCACCACCCCGATCGCGGCGCGCAAGGAGTTTTGCGTGAACGCGCGCGTATCGGCGCCATCAATCATCACCGCGCCAGCCGTTACGTCGTAAAAGCGGAACAGCAGGCGGGAAACCGTGGATTTGCCGGAGCCGGTAGGACCGACCAAAGCCACTTTCCGTCCCGGCGCCACGGTAAAGCTGATGCCGTGCAAAATCTCCCGGTTGGCATTATAGCCGAAGCGGACATCACGAAATTCCACCGCGACCGGCGGTCCGCGCGGCGGCAAAACGCGGGCGTCTGGCGCGTCCCGCACCTCACGCTCCACCCGCAGCAGCGAAAACATCTGCTCCATATCGACCAGCCCTTGCGTCAACTGGCTATAGACAAAGCCGAGCAGGTTAAGCGGCTGATAAAGCTGAATGAGATAGGTATTGACCAGCACGAATTCGCCGACACTCAAGCGCCCCGCCGCCACCCCCCGCGCCGCCATCAGCATGATCACGGCGAGTCCCACGGCGATGATCGAGGCCTGGCCGATATTGAGCGCGTTCAGCGTCACCTGCGAACGCACCGCCGCTTTTTCATAAACGGCGAGACTTTCATCAAACCGGCTGCTCTCATGCGCCTCATTGCCGAAATACTTCACCGTCTCGAAATTGAGCAAGGAATCAATGGCCTTGTTCTGCGCCACGTTATCGCTGTCGTTCATCTGGCGGCGGAACTTGATCCTCCAGGTGGTGAAGGAAAAGGTGAACAGGATATAGCCGCCGACCGCCAGCAAGGTGACCAAGGCGAAACGCCAGTCGAACAAATGCCAGATGATGCCGACGGTGAGCAGCAATTCGAACAAAGTCGGGATGACGTTAAACACCGCGAGGCGGAGCACCGATTGGATGCCGGTCGTGCCGCGCAGGATGATGCCGGAAAGCCCGCCGGTCTTGCGGTCGAGATGAAAGCGCATCGACAGCGCGTGCAGATGCTCGAACGTCTCGCGCGCCACCACCCGCACCGCCCGCTGCTGCACGGCGGCAAACAGAGCGTCGCGCAATTCGCCAAAGCCGGAGGAGGCGATGCGCAGCAGCCCATAGGCGACGATCAGCGCGGCGGGAATCACCAACGGCCCGGCTTTCGGCGAAAGGTCATTCACCGCGCGAGCATAGACGATCGGGATGAACACCAGCGCGACCTTGGCCAGGATCAGCGCCGCCGTGGCAAGCACCACCCGCACCCTGAGGCCGAGCGCATGTTTCGGCCAGAGATAAGGTAGCAAGGCGCGGATCGTGGCCCAAGGATTGTCGCTCTTGGCAATATTGGTCACAGGCTGCATGTGAGGGAAATGGCATGGACGGCTGAAATTGCAAATGTGTAACGCGACAGGTCTGTCATGGTGAATCGCCTGCTCGCCCATATCCGCGCTTGCCAGAACGCCGAATTGCCGGCGGAGCGGCTCGCGTTTTTCATCGGCGGCGCGCTGGCCGGCTACGTCAAGCCGGATTTGGCGCGCCAGATCGCCGATCTGCCCGGCGCTGAATTAGGCCCGGATGGCGTATCGCTGGACCCGCGCGAGGCGCCCCGGCTGAACGAAATCGCGGCGGCGCTTTCGCTGGGCAAGGGCCTCCGCAAGCGCGGCGAATTGTTCGATGTCCGCGCCGAACCGGATAGCCCGCCGCTGGCGGTGATGGATCGCGGCTTCCTGCCGGCCTTCGGGATCATCGGCGCCGGCGTCCACATGAACGGCATGGTGCGGCGGGCTGACGGGCTGCATCTTTGGGTGGCGATCCGCGCAGCCACCAAAAAGCTCGATCCAGGCAAGGCGGACAACATCATCGCAGGCGGCGTGCCCGCCGGCTATGCGCCACACGCCGCCATGCTCAAGGAAGCCGCGGAAGAGGCTTTGATGCCGGAAGCGCTGGCGCGGAACATGCGCGAAGTGTCGCGCCTCCGCTACGCCATGCAACGTCCCGAAGGCCTCCGGCGCGATGTGCTGGTCTGCTACGATCTGGAACTGCCGGAGGATTTCACGCCCGTCGCCGCCGATGGCGAGGTGGAGCGGTTCGAGCTTTGGCCAATGGCGAAGGTGACCGAGGTTCTGCGCGAGACCGACGATTTTAAATTCAACGTCAATTTGGTGCTGATCGATTTCCTGATCCGGCATCAATTACTGCCGGACCCGGAAGCGCAAACCCTGCGCGCGGCGCTGGACGAAGGGCGGCTCTAGCGTGCGTTCCGCCGGAAACGGCTGGATCGCCGGTTTCCCGCCGGGGTATTTCAGCCTGTCGATGGCAACCGGGATCATGGCCATCGCCGCGCAGGCGCTGCGTCACCCGGCGATGGGCTGGGGGCTTTTCTGGATCAACATCGCGGCCTACGCAGCGCTCTGGGCGATCATGCTGGCCCGGCTGATCCGCCACCCCAAAGCGGTTCTGGCTGATTTCCGCGGCCACCAGAAAGGCCCGGCTTTTCTCACCATCGTCGCCGCCACCAGCCTGATCGGCAGCCAATGCGCCGCCTTCCACCTCGTCCCCTGGCTGCTGCCCTGGATACTGGGCGCGGCGCTCATCCTATGGTGCGGCCTGCTCTACGGCTTCCTCGCCGTCATAACGCTGGACCAGGTGAAACCCGATCTCGAACACGGGCTGAATGGGTCCTGGTTCCTCGTCGTGGTGGCGACCGAGTCGCTAGCCATCCTCGGCAGCGCGGTAACGCGGCACGGGTTTGATCCGGCCTTGACCGGCTTCGCTTCGCTGGCGGCATGGCTGCTCGGCATCGTGCTCTATTTCATGCTGCTGGCCCTGGTGTTCTACCGCTGGACTTTCGCGCCGATGACCGATGCGGAAATGACCGAGGCCTGGTGGATCAACATGGGCGCCGCCGCCATCGCGACGCTGGGAGGCGGCGAATTGCTGCGCACCGCGCAATTCCATACGCTCAGCAGCTTCATCAACCCGTTCACCATCATGTGCTGGGCGGTAGCGTCGTTCTGGATTCCCCTGCTCGCCATCGTCTTCGCGCATAAATACCTGATCCGCTGGCGAAACCTGAGCTACCGGCCCGCCATCTGGTCGGCGGTGTTCCCCTTGGGAATGTTCGCCGCCGCCACCGCCACCTATGCCGGCGATTCCGGCCTCGCCTTCCTGCACCGCCTCGCCGGCGGGTTCTATTGGCTCGCTTTCGCGGCCTGGGCGCTAGCCGCGCTGGGGCTGATCCACGCTTTACTATCCGGTAATACCAGGCAGCATAAAAATTGACCTGTCGGCAAAGGTAAGGCCAGGAGGCTCTGCCTCCTGGACCTCCGCCAAAGGCAGGGCCTTTGGAATCCATTACTTGGCTTTCCACTGGGAGGGGTCTTTGACCCCTCCCAGTGGAAAGCCATCTAGCGGGTTCTAAGGGCTAAGCCCTTAGTGGGGGTTTCAGGGGGCAAAGCCCCCTGATCTTGCTTTCGCGACAGATTAATCCTTATGCCGCACAGTATAAACCAGATCGTGAAGCGCCAGCGCATTCGGCAAGGCGGCGCCGGAGGCGGTATTGTCGAAGATGCACCAGCTTTCGCGAATTCCGCCGATGCGGGCGGCGATAGCGGCAAGAGCGGTCTTGTCATAGGCGGAATGGTACATCACCGGCGAACCGTGCAGGCGGATGTACACAATGCCGCGCAAGCCCTCATCGGCCGCCGCGACGGGGGCAGGATCGGCAACCACCCGGCTGATGGCATACGCGCTCAAAAGTTCGCCGGCTTCCGCCGCGAACCAGCCGGCATGGCGCGGCTCGCAGACCACGCTGCCCTGATACTGGTTGCGCAATTCGCTGAAAAAACCATCCGCCAGCGCGGCGTCAAAGCCTAGGCTAGGCGGCAACTGCGCCAGCAGCGGCCCAAGTTTCGCGCCAAGATGACTGACCTCGCCGATGAACCGGGCCAGCGGCTCAGCAACATCGCGCAGCCGTTTCTCATGGGTGATCGTCCGGGGAAGCTTCACCGAAAAACGGAAATCTTCCGGCGCCGACGCCGCCCAGCGCGCATAGGTTTCCGGCTTATGCGGGCGATAAAAGCTGGAATTGATTTCCACGGCGTTGAACACCGCGGCATAGCGCTGCAATCCCGAACCAGCGGCGGGAAAGCGCGCAGCCGATGGTTTTGCAAGGCTCCAGCCCGCCGTGCCGATGCGAACCGCCGGACCAAACGGCTTTTCCGCCGTTTCGGTCCGGGCTATCACAGGCAATGCTCGCCGCGTTCCTGGTCCTGCTGCTGGCCACCCTGACCGGCTTCGGGTTGATCGCCCCCCGCCTGGCCGGCTCCTCCTGGTGGCCGCATTGGAGCCTGCCGGCGCTGCACGGCGCGCTCGGCGCAACCGGACTCGCCTTGATCATCCTGAGGCTTTCCCAGGCCAGCAGTTCCCACGCCAGCCATGGCGGGTTCGGCCGGCTGGCGGCGATCCTGTTCGCCAGCGCCTTGGCCATCGGCCTGCTGTTCCTCGCCCGCATCCGCCGGGGATATTCGCTGCTGCTGGCAATCCATGCCTGCCTCGCCATCACCGCGCTGGTGGCACTCGCCGCGTATCAAGCGGGATAAGGGTATTGTCTCGCTTTGAATTTTTAGTATTTTTAGAGCGCAAGCCGGCAAGCCTCCATTCCAGAAACTCATAAAAAGTTTTTTGCTTCTTTTTTACAAAAAAGAAGCGCTTGCTTTCCTACTATACAACGCGTTCAAGCCGCGTTCCAGAACCGCCGCGCCGCCGGGTCGATCGGCGCGTCGCCGGCCAATCCGATGATCCGCGCCTTGAACGCATCCGCCTCGACATCGCCGCAAAGCAGCCGCAGGCTCTTGATGATGCGGGTGATCCGCAGATGGTTATGGTCGAAACTCCGCCGCCAATGCGCGGTATCGGCATAAAATTCTAGCATCCGCGCCGCCGCCTCGCGCTGGCGCCGCTTCGCCTCCTCTGAAACCCGCAAGGCAGCAAGACCAGCTTGATCCAGCACCGGCGAACCCGGCACCGCCCGGCTCGGCTCATCCAGCGGAAACAGCCACTGGATATAATCATGATGCGCTTCCAGCGCCCGGTCATCAAACGCCAGCACCTGTTCGAAACGCCGCCCGGCCTTGTCGGCGCCATCCTTGGCGAGAAACGCTACGATGCCCATCCGATGTTCCTTTTCGCCACGGCGCGCCTATACTATTTCCAGGACAAAGGATGGGAACGCTCATGAGCCATATCAAACGGATCGGCCACGACATCGCCGGAAAAATCGACACTGAAGCCGCGCAATACAGCCCGGTCTATAACCCCGCGACCGGCGAGCACAGCGCCGATGTCGCCTCCGGCGGCAGCGACGCCGTCAACCGCGCGGTGGAAGCAGCGCAACGCGCCTTCCCCGCCTGGGCCGCCACCTCGCCGCTGAAACGCGCCCGCGTGATGTTCCGCCTCCGCGAATTGCTGGAGCGCGACCGCGGCGAACTCGCCGCCCTGGTCACCGCCGAACACGGCAAAACCCTGGCCGACGCCGAAGGCGAGGTGATCCGCGGCATGGAGGTGGTGGAATTCGCCGCCGGCATCCCGCATCTGCTGAAAGGCGAGTTCACCGAACAGGTGGCCACCGGCGTCGATGCCTGGTCCACCCGCGTGCCCTTGGGCGTCTGCGCCGGCATCACCCCGTTCAATTTCCCGATCATGGTGCCGCTCTGGATGATCCCGATGGCGCTGGCCACCGGCAACTGCTTCATCCTGAAACCCTCCGAGCGCGACCCCTCCGCCAGCCTGAAAATCGCCGAACTATTGCGCGAAGCCGGCATGCCGGACGGCGTGTTCTCCGTGGTGCAAGGCGGCAAGGAAGCGGTCGAAGCCATCCTCGCCCATCCGGGGATCGAGGCGATCAGCTTCGTCGGCTCCACCCCCATCGCCGAGATGATCCACCGCGTCGGCACCTCCAACAGCAAGCGCGTCCAAGCCCTTGGCGGCGCCAAGAACCACATGGTGGTGATGCCGGACGCCGATCTCGACCAGGCGACCGACGCGCTGATGGGCGCCGGCTACGGCTCCGCCGGCGAACGCTGCATGGCGATCTCCGTCGCCGTTGCCGTCGGCGGCGTCGGCGACGCGCTGATCGAAAAACTCGCCCCCCGCATCCGCGCCCTCAAAGTCGGCCCCGGCACCGACCCCGACACCGAAATGGGCCCCCTGGTCACCAAAGCCCATTTCGACAAGGTGAAGTCCTATATCGATCTCGGCGAACAGGAAGGCGCCACGCTCGCCGTCGATGGGCGCGGCCTCAAGCTGCAAGGCTACGAGAACGGCTTCTTCATGGGCGGCTCGCTGTTCGACAACGTCACCCCCGCCATGCGCATCTACCAGGAGGAAATCTTCGGCCCGGTGCTCTCCGTGGTCCGCGCCAACACGCTGGGCGACGCCATCGACCTCGTCAGCGCCCATGAATTCGGCAATGGCGCGTCGATCTTCACCGAAACCGGCGCCGCCGCCCGCGAATTCGGCGCCCGCGCCAAAGCCGGCATGATCGGCATCAACATCCCCATCCCCGTCCCGATGGCCTTCCACAGCTTCGGCGGCTGGAAACGCTCGCTGTTCGGCGACCACCACATGCACGGCCCCGAAGGCGTCCGCTTCTATACCCGCTACAAAGCCTTCACCCAGCGCTGGTTCACCGACAAAAAACGCGGCGCCGAGTTCTCGATGCCGACGCTAGTGTAACTGCGCCGGGTTTGCTGCATGCATCATGATATTAATACCGAGCGGCGTAAAGATTGACCTATCGGCAAGAGTAAGGCCAGGAGGCTCTGCCTCCTGGACCTCCGCCAAAGGCAGAGCCTTTGGAATCCATTACTGGGGTTTCTTTTGGGAGGGGTAAAACCCCTCCCAAAAGAAACCCATTGAGCGGGTTCTAAGGGCTAAGCCCTTAGTGGGGGTTTCAGGGGGCGAAGCCCCATGATCTTACTTCGCGGTATGTCAATCTTTATGTCGGTTGGTATCAAACTAGAAAAGGCGGCCGGTTGGCCGCCTTTTCTTCTTTGAATTCAAGCGTTGCGGTAACGCTTGCGGATCAGGCCGCCAAGCATCAGCAACCCGGTGCCGAGCAAGGCGAGCGAGCCGGGTTCCGGAACATTGGTGGCGCCGTCCAGGCTGGCATAAATGCCGCTAACGCCGGAATCGATGGTCAGGACTTCAGTGACGGAAAACGGCGTCGCCGAATTAAACATGCTGGTGAACGCTGCGGAAGTGGCGGATCCCGCGAGCGGCGTGCTGCCGAGCAAGGCGGAAAGGCCGAAAGCCTGGTCCGACGCATCGGCGTAGAGGGAGTAGGTCAGGCCCGTCGCTTGCGGCGTCAACGCGGGATTGTTGGTCAGGCGCGAGGAAAGCTCGACGCCGTTCAGATTGGTAAGCCCTGTCTCGGTGAGGAAAAGCGTAACCTGCCCCGCCTGCGACGAGATGTCGGTCACGTTCATGTCGAATTGCGGGTTCGTGGGATTGCCATTCGAGGAAATCACGACCGACCCGTTGGCAACGCCGAAATTGCCGGAATAGCTTTGCACCGTGCCTGTCGCCACGGCATTTTCCGCGTATTGCACGCTCTGCGTCGTGGCGCCCGAAGATAGCCCGAACTGCACGAGAGGGTCGGCTTGCGCGGCCATCGGAAGCGCAGTTGCAAAAGCAATCGCGGCAATGCCTGAAAAAAGAATCTTACGCATGAATAAGTCCTTCCGGTTGTATAAAATTTAAGTCTAAACAACCTTAAGCATGAACTATGCCAGAAATAAAATCGTTTTATTGCAAATAGTTATTTTTTTAAACAAGGTGATGTGTAAAAATTTTCGTCAAATAATCATTTAAAAGCCGCGCTTCATCCGCCAGACGCTATGAAATTTCCGCCGCGAAAGAAGGAGCGCCGGTTCGATGCGCGGGCATCATACCGCTTTTTTCACAAGCAGATTGACAATCGCGACCGCTACATGCTTTCGATGCAGGATCATATCGAAAAGTGAGCGGCGGGATGAGAAACACGTGGCTGATAAGGCAAATTGCGGCCCTCACGCTGGCCACCGTCGCCCTCGCCGGCTGCACATTTCCACACCCGCTGAGAATTTCAGGCATAACCCCAACGGCAACTTCATTGCAGAACCCGCACAATCGGTTCTTCCAAGCCATTTGCGTTGAACCGGGGCAAAAATTTCATGGAATTGTGTATGGCTACACAGTCATCGTTTCACCAAAAACCATGCAGACAGCCTTGCAGGAAGGACTGATTGGCAATGATATGCTTGCCGCACCCTCGGCTTGCCGTTACATTTTGAAGGCTCAGCTTGTTCACATCGGTTACGACTTGATTGGAATGCCTTTTTCGCCATTAACAATGTCATCATCAGTTCATTACGAGCTTAGACATGCGAATTCTGGTACAAAACTTTACGACAGCACTCTCACCTTACACTACACCCATAATTACGTGATTGATTTTCCCGCGAGTCTGGCCGCTGACGAAACCTACGATCAGACGGTAAACGGTGTCGTTCGTACGAACTTGCAGAGATTTATCAATGGGCTGCGGTAAGTTCAGCTAGAGCGCCGGCTGGCAGATACGAATCCGCTTGCCGACGCGGGGCGTGATCTGATTCACTGTGGCCGGAGGTGTGGTCATGGCGAAAACAATGCTTCGCATTGCTGGAACCTTCCGGCCCCTTCGCCACGGCGCTTTGCGTCTCGCGATGACGGCATCAGGCAGAATAGGTCAATCTTGATGCCGGCTGGCATAGCCGCTTTCACAAAAGCGGCGGCCCCGTCGCCAAACTAACGCGCGGCTAACAAAATCCGTCATCAACTGCGAATTCTTCTTGCTCACTTGCTCTGGTTTGTGGTTTTATCCGGTTAGTGAACCAGATCGCTTCCCTTGCCCCGGCAGAACGTCTCGCCTACATCATCGAGAACCTGTGCCAGGTGATCGGCCGGCGCAGCGACTGGCGTCTGGGCCTAGCCTGCCTGCCCGGCCAGCTCCTGTTCCAGATCTGGAAGCGCCTGCGCGGCATCGCCTTTCGCTTCAGGGCGCGCATCGCGCGCAATGCCGCCAACCCCGTCCCCATTCCGGCCCGCTTGCGCAAACCGCGACTGGCCCGGATTGGCCCGGCCCGGCCCCGCAAGCCGGACCCGCTGCCGCGCCATTACGCTTGGCTGCTCCGCCTGATCCAGGAAACCGCCCATGGCAGGTCGCAATTCTGCGATTTCCTCGCCGATCCCGAAATGGCAACCCTCCTCGCCCAGGACCCGCAACTCCGCGGCATCCTCCGCCCGCTCTGCCACATCCTAGGCATCCGCCGCAACCAGGTCCCGTCTTTATACCCGCCAATCCCGCCCAAGCAGGCCCTGCCGCAACCGCCCCCTTCACAACCGCCGCCGCCTGACACGCAACCGCCAGCGCCCCTCACTCCCGATGACGCTCCGCCGCCGGCAGCCGCGCAAGCCGCATTGCCTCCTGGCACAGCGCCGCCGACTGACCCCGCAACGCGCACTTAAGCGTAATCGCCTTCGCACGCCTAAATTGTTACGATTTAGCAATGAAATGCCCTTGGCGGCGATCCTGCATCCTGATGATGTTGCGTCCAATTGCCTGGTTGGCGCGGCGGCGCGCATGACATACAAGCAAGCCGGGTCATAACGGAACGGGGATCAACATGAAACTGCTACGCCATGGCGCGCCAGGCGCCGAAAAGCCGGGATTATTGCACGGCGAGGTCATCCGCGATCTTTCCAGCGTCATCAAGGAGCTCGATGGCGAGGCTTTGAGCGCGGCGTCGCTGGCGAGGCTGGCGGCGCTGAACCCGGCAAGCCTGCCGGAAGTTCCCCCGGGAACGCGCCTCGGCGCGCCGGTCCCCCGCCCGGTCAACTTCATCTGCATCGGCCTGAACTACGGCGACCATGCCGAGGAAACCGGCTCGCCGATCCCGAAGGAGCCCATCGTGTTTCTCAAGGCGGGTAGCGCCTATTCCGGCCCCAATGACGATGTGGTGATCCCGCGCGGCTCGACCAAAACCGATTGGGAGGTCGAACTCGGCGTGGTGATCGGCAAACACGCCTCCTACATCCCCGAACACGAGGCGATGGACTATGTCGCCGGCTACTGCGTGGTCAACGATGTCAGCGAGCGGGATTTTCAAATGAACCGCGGCGGCACCTGGGACAAAGGCAAAGGCTGCCCCAGCTTCGGCCCGGTCGGCCCCTATCTGGTCACCCGCGACGAGGTGCCGGACCCGCAAATTCTCGATCTGTGGTGCGAGGTCGACGGCAAGCGCATGCAAAACGGCAATACCCGCACGATGATCTTCGACGTGCGCAAGCTGGTCAGCTATGTCAGCCATTTCATCGCGCTGCATCCAGGCGACATCATCGCGACCGGCACCCCGCCCGGCGTCGGTCTTGGCCAGAAGCCGGAGCCAATCTTCCTGAAACCCGGCCAAACCCTACGCCTCGGCGTCACCGGATTGGGCGAACAACAGCAGAAAACGGTAGAAATGGCCTAACTCAAAAAAGTTTTTGCTGCCGCGGCGCGTCGCCTTTTTTGTAAAAAAGCAGTGCTTGCTCAGCATGACCTTGCGCCGTGCGCCTGTTGTCGTTCGCGGCGCGCTCCTCTAAACGAGCATCCCATGCGCCGTATCCTGTTTTTCTCCGTTCTCCTTGCCCTCGCCGGCTGTGCCGTGCCGGGCCGTGTTTCGCCTTATGCCAATGCGCCATCGCTTGTCGATGTGGCGGCGCTGAGCAGCTTCAAGGGCGTGCTGCCCCTGGTCACCGTGCCGGAAAACACCACGAGCTGGTCGGATTCGATCAGCTACGCGGTGGCGCAGTCGCTGAAAATCAAGCCCAACGCGCATTTCCGGGTGGTGGTGACCGCGCCGCAAGGCACCCCCGACGAGCAGCAGCAGGCAATGTCGAGGCTGGCGCCTCAGGCCGCCGCTATCGCCGACGCCATCGCCGCCGATGGGGTACGCCCTTCGCGCGTCTCTCTCGCCGCCCAAGGCGCGCCGATCCCGAACGTGCCATCGCCCGCGGCGCCGGAAATCCTGGTTTTCGCGAAATAGCATGCGTTTCGCCCAGGCGGCGCTGCCGCTGCTGCGCCGCCTCGATCCGGAAACCGCGCACCGGATCGGCATCGCCGCCTTGCGCGCCGGCCTCGCCGGCGCCGATCCAATGCCGGACCCGCCCAGCCTCGCCATCGAGGCGTTCGGACGCCGCCTGAGCAATCCCATCGGCCTCGCCGCCGGCTTTGACAAGGACGCGGCAGCCCTGGCAGGTTTGGCCCGGCTCGGCTTCGGCTTTCTCGAAGCCGGCACGGTGACGCCGCTACCGCAGCGAGGCAACCCGCGCCCCCGCATGTTCCGCCTCGCCGAAGACCGCGCGGTGATCAACCGCATGGGTTTCAATAATCGCGGCATCGAGGCCTTCCTGAAGAATCTACAGGCCGCGCCGCGCCTGCCGGTCGGCGTCAATATCGGCATCAACAAGGAAAATGCTGATCCGCTGCGCGATTATCCGGCGCTGGCAGCGCGGCTCGCGCCGCATGCCGCCTATATCGCGATCAATATTTCGTCACCAAACACGCCAGGACTACGGGATCTGCAATCCGTTGCCCGGCTTGATGAAATCCTGCGCGCGATCGGGCAGCGGGCGGTGACGGCGCCGCTTTTCGTCAAGCTGGCGCCCGATCTGGACGACGCGGCGCTGGATGATCTGGTGGCGCTCTGCGCCGCGTCCGGCGTTACCGGACTGATTATCAGCAACACCACGCTGGCGCGCGATGATCTGCGATCCCGTCATCAAACCGAGTCAGGCGGGCTTTCCGGCGCGCCCTTGTTCGCCCGCTCCACCCGGATGCTGGCCCGCGCCTATCGTCACGCCCAAGGCCGCCTGACGCTGATCGGCGCCGGCGGCGTTTTCACGCCAGAGGATGTTTTGACGAAACTTCGCGCCGGCGCATCGCTGGTGCAGGTCTATACCAGCTTCGCCTATCATGGTCCCGCCTTGATCCCCCGCCTGAAGCAGGGGCTTGCCGCCTTGCTGGCGCAGGCCAATGTGTCGCGGCTTCACGACATCATCGGCAAAGACGCGGAGCAATCAGCATGACCGGTATGAGCAGCCTTGCCGCCAACTATGACGGCTTCATCGTCGATCTCTGGGGCGTGGTGCATGACGGAGTGCATCCCTATCCCGGCGTGATCGATTGCCTGATCCATCTGCGCGCGGCGGAAAAGCCGGTGGTGTTCCTCTCCAACGCGCCGCGCCGCTCCGCCGACATCGCCAGGGCGCTCGGCTATATGGGCATCGCCCCTGAACTCTATACCGGCATCATGACCAGCGGCGAGGCGGTCCATGCCGGGTTGAAATCACGCATCGCCGCCGATTTCGCGATGCTGGGACGCCGCTTCATCCATCTCGGCCCCAAGCGCGACCGCAACATCTTCGCCGATCTCGGGCTCAACGAGGTGGACAAGCCGGAGGAAGCGGAGTTCCTGATCAATACCGGGCCGGACGATCTCGCGGAACCCGATGACCCCGCGGTCTATGACGAGTTTCTCAAGCAGTGCCTGGCGGCGAAGCTGCCGATGATCTGCGCCAATCCCGATCTCGAAGTGATTCGCGGCGGACGCCGCATCATCTGCGCCGGCGCGCTGGCGCTCCGCTACCAGGAATGGGGCGGCAAGGTGATCCTGCGCGGCAAGCCGGACCCAACCATCTACTCGCCGGTGCTGGAGATGCTCGGCATCCCCGCCAGGCGCGCGCTGGCGGTCGGCGATTCGCTGCGCACCGATCTCGCCGGCGCCAAGGCGGCGGGGATCGACGGCGCTTTCGTGCTCTCCGGCATTCACCAGTTCACCGAACCCCAAGCGCGCGCCGAAGCTCACGCCATCGGCCTGCGCCCGGTCGCCATCCTGCCCGGTTTCATGTGGGACATCGCGCCATGACCCTCCGCGTTCGCTTCGCCCCTAGCCCGACCGGCATGCTGCATATCGGCGGCGCCCGTACCGCTTTGTTCAACTTCCTGTTCGCCCGCCACCATGGCGGCGAATTTTTGCTCCGCATCGAGGACACCGACACCGCGCGCGGCACGCCGGAAGCGACCCAAGCGATCCTCGACGCGCTGGCCTGGCTCGATCTGACGCCGGACGCGCCGCCAGTCTATCAATCGACCCGCTACGCCCGCCATCGCGAAGTGGCGGAAGCGATGTTGGCGAAAGGCAGCGCCTATCGCTGCTATGCCACCCGCGAGGAGCTGGCGGCGATGCGCGCCGAAGCTGAAGCCGCCAAGCGCCCGTTCCGCTATGACGGGCGCTGGCGCGACCGTGACGATGCGCCTGAAGGCGCGCCTTTCGTCATCCGCCTGCGAGCGCCGCAAACCGGCGAAACCATCGTCAAGGATTTGGTGCAAGGCGAAATACGGGTGCAAAACACCGAACTCGACGACATGATTTTGCTCCGCTCGGACGGCACCCCCACCTATTTGCACGCCGTGGTGGCTGATGATCATGACATGGACATCACCCATGTCATCCGCGGCGATGACCACCTCACCAACACCTTCCGCCAGGCGCAAATCTACGACGCGATGGGGTGGCGGCGCCCGGAATTCGCGCATATCCCGCTGATCCACGGCGCCGACGGCGCGAAACTCAGCAAGCGCCACGGCGCGGTCTCGGTGCTGCAATTCCGCCAGGAAGGCTATCTGCCGGAAGCCCTGTGCAACTACCTGCTCCGCCTCGGCTGGGGCCATGGCGACGCCGAGATTCTCTCCCGTAAAGAGCAGATCGCGCTGTTCGACCTCGGCGGCGTCGGCCGCGCCGCGAGCCGGATGGATTACGCGAAACTCCTGCACGTCAACGCCGTCTGGCTGCGCGCCGCCGATGACGCGCGGCTTGCCGCCGAAGTGATCGCCCGCATCGCCAGCGATCATGGCCTGGAGGTGAACGCGGAAGCCGGCAGGCGGATCGAGACCCTGATGCCGGGACTGAAGGAACGGGCACGGACGCTGACCGAACTGACCGAATCCGCCCTGTTCCTGGTCCGCGAAGCGCCGCTGCCGATGACGGAAAAGGCCAAGGCATTGCTGACGGATCAGGCCAAGGCGGATTTAGCCGAGTTTAAACTCGCCTTGAGTAAAACCCCGTTTGACGCCGCGTCGCTGCACGCCGCTCTCGTCCAATTCGCCGAAACCCGCGGGAAAAAGCTCGGCGCGGTGGCGCAGCCCTTACGCGCGGCGCTCACCGGCAGCACGATGAGCCCCGGCATTGACGCCACCATGGAAGCCCTCGGGCGTGACGAGGTTCTCTCAAGGCTTTCGATAGTAAATTAAAAGTTTAATTTAAATCCGTGCTCGTTCCGGCACCCGCGTCAGTTTTGCCGCAAGCTGTAATCCTTGCGGCCATAGACCTGCTATGCCGAACAAGGCGCGCTGGCCCAGCGGCGACCGGCCCATTCGATAGAGCGCCGAGGCGCGTCCGATCTGACCGGAAATGTTGGTGCGTAGTCTGCGATGATAGGCGGCGGCGGGCTGGCCTTCGAGGCAGGCGCGCGCGGCCATCGCGGCACTGTGCAAGGCGATGGCCATGCCGTCCCCGGCGAAGGAGGGGATGACGCCGGCCTGATCGCCTAAGCGATACAACCCATCCGGGTCGCAGGGTTGCACCTGATGGACGAAGCCGTAGGGCACCCGGCTAATCGTCAGGGGGCGGGCCAAGCTGGGGGTTGCACCCGCCAGCCTTGCTGACAGATGCGGGCTTTCGGCCAGCAAATCGTCCAGCAGCGCGTCCCATTTTCCGCCGGCCCGGTGCAGCCGCGCTTTATTGATCAGCAAACACAGATTGGCCTCGCCGGTTTCCACCAGTTGCAGCCCGGCATAGCCGTCGCGGAACAGGATCACCTCAATATGGCCGGACAGCGACGCGCGGGCGGCGGAATTGAGAGAAAAATACATCTTGAAGCCCACCAGCTCCTCCGGCGGAGGCGCGTCACGGCGCAGTCCGCGCAGGTCGTGCTTGCCAGTGGCGAGCAGCACCGCCCGCGCCGGAACCGCTCCCATACCCGTGATGTCGACGCTGATGGAGCGCTCGGTTTCGACGCCGCGCACGGCGTGACCAGTACGGATTTCAGCGCCGCAGGACGCGGCATAATCAAGCAGCGCCTGATCGAGGGCGCGCCGTGTGATTCCCAGCCCTTGGAACGGCAGATCGGTGGTCACCGTTTTGGCGCCGCGCACCAGCCGCAGCCGGGTGATCGGGTGGCCGCCGAGCGCGCCCACATCAAAGCCGATTCGCGCCAGCGAGGCCTGCGCCTCGTCACTGAGGAACTCGCCGCAAATCTTATGCGCCGGCGCTGGCTCCCGTTCAATCAGCAGCACCGGAACGCACTGGCGCGCCAGAGCAGCTGCGGCGGCGGCGCCTGCCAGCCCGCCGCCCGCGACGATGACCGGATCGCTCACTTGAGATGGCTGACCGAGAACCGGAACGGCACATGCCAGGCAATTACGGCGGCCACCCCGGCTTTTTCCAGCAGCGCCGCCCAGTCCTCGCGGCGAAAACTCCGCGCGATCGACACCGTGCCGTCATAACCGATAATCCAATGCCAGCGCGCCGCCCGGACGATCCAGCGGAAGGCGTGATAGGGGATGGCGTGCCGGTGCAAATCCATGATGTGCCAGCCACGCGCGGCTTGCGCGTCCAGCCAGCGCAAAAACGCCACCACTTGGTCATCGGTCAGATGATGGGTGAATTGCGAGGTGACGATGAAATCCGGTTTTTGATCCGGCTGATACGCGAACACATCGCTGGTGCGATAGGTGATATCCAGGCCGGGCGGGGTCGCTGCCGCCGCGGCCTCGGCGCTGCGCGGGTTCAAATCGACGCCGGAAAGCCGCGCGCGGAAGCCGGCTTTGGCTGCCCAATCGCCGATGGCGCGCAGCAGATCGCCCTGGCCAAACGCCACGTCGAGCACCGAAAATTCCGCGCCTGGCGGGTAATGCCGCGTCGCCTTGGCCAGCCAGCGCAACGTCGGGCCATGCGTCAGGGTCAGCCGGTTGACGGCTGCGAGTTCGTTGATGCAGCGCTGATAGAGGGCAGGGTCAAGCCCCGCCTCGTCCATCACTTCGCGGCCTGAACCGCGCTGCGCCAGATTGATCATCCAACCATCTGAAAGCGGAAGGTTTCCGCCACCATGCCGGGGCCGAATGCCATGGCGAGGCCACGCTTGGCGGCGTTGCCCGCTTCCATCATGCGCTTGAGCACGAACATCACAGTGGCGGAGGACATATTGCCATAGGCCTCTAGCACCGCGCGAGATTCGGCCAAAGCGTGCCGGTCAAGCGACAGGCCAATCTCCACCGCGTCCAGCACGGTGCGGCCGCCGGCATGCACCGCCCAAAGGTCGATGGCTTGGGTGCCCTCGCCGCGCAGGATGCCGCCGGCGTCGGCGCGCGCTAAATCCTCGCGCAAGGCCTGGGCGATGCGGCCCGGCACCTTGCCGGAGAGATGCATGAGAAAGCCTTGATCGCCGATACGCCAGGTGATCAGCTCCTTGCTATCGGGGATGATGGCGGCGCGGAAATCGCCCATCGCGACGCCCTGTTCCTCGGCGGTGACCAGAGCGGCGGCGCAGCCATCGCCGAACAACAGGAAAGAGAGCGCGGTTTCCAGATCGGCGGTTTCCTGCAAATGCAGCGAGCAAAGCTCCAGATTGACCACCAGCACGCGCGCCGCCGGATCGGCCAGCACCGCCTGCTGCGCCGTTCGCAAGGCGGGCACGGCCGCCGAACAGCCCATGAAGCCGATAATCGCCCTTTGCACATCCGAACGCAGCCCCAGCAATTTCGCCAGCTGCAAATCGAGGCCAGGCGCGGTGAAGCCGGTGCAGGAAGCGACGATCAAATGGGTGATCGAGCGCGCCGCCTCGCCCAATCCTAGCGCTTCGATAGCCCGTATCGCGAGACTGGGAGCGTGTTTCTCATAACACTCCATGCGCGCCGCCGTGCCGGGAAAGGCGCCGCGCTGATAGAACCCGCCGGCATCCACCTCGCCCGCCTCGATATCGCCCGCCCGCATCACCGAATAGCGCTTGTCGATGCCGGCGCGCTGCGCCATCCGCTCGAACACCGCGCTCGACTTGGCGTCGCGCAGCAGGGTCTTGGCGAATTCGACGAAAGGCGCGTGGATATCATGCGCCGGTATCGCGGTGCCGATCTGGTTGATATGGGCTACGGTCAAACAGCTCTCCTGGCTAGCAGCACGGCGTTCAGCCCGCCAAATGCAAAGGAATTGGACATGGCGACCTCTATTAGGACGCGGCGCGCCTGATTTGGCACGCAATCAACCGGGCATTCCGGATCAGCCTGTGTGAACCCTATAGTTGGGGGCAATACGCCGTCACGCAAGGCGAGCATCGTGGCCACCGCTTCCAGCCCGCCAGCGGCGTTCAGGCAATGGCCGAACATCGATTTGCTGGAGGAGACCGGCAGCGCCGCCAGATGATCGCCGAACACCGCCCGCAGCGCCGCCACCTCGGTCTTGTCGTTCAGCCGTGTGCCGGTGCCGTGCGCGTTGACGTAATCGACCGCCTCCGGCGCGATTCCGGCATCGTCCAGCGCAGCGCGCATCGCCTGGGCGGAGCCTGCCGCGTCAGGGGCCAGCATGTCATGCGCATCAGCGCTCATGCCAAAGCCGATGATCTCGGCCTGGATGCCGGCTCCCCGGGCCTCCGCGTGCTCCCAATCCTCCAGCACCAGCATCCCGGCGCCTTCGCCGATCACCAGCCCGTTGCGGTCCGCCGAGAAGGGCCGGCAGGCGTCGGGGCTGAGGATGCGCAGGGCGTCCCATAATTTCATGAAGCCGACGGTTATCGAGGCATCGGTGCCGCCGGTGAGCATCATATCGGCCATGCCGGCGCGGATCATCTGGAACGCCAGCCCGATGGCATGGGTGGACGAGGCGCAGGCGGAGGCGACGGCGAAGCTGGGGCCGCGCAGGCCGAATTCGATGGAGACATGCGAGGCCGGGGCGTTCGGCATGATGCGCGGCAGGCTGAGCGGATGCAGCCGCGCCGCCCCTGCTTCATAAAGCGCGCGGGAGGCGGAATCGATGGTTTCCTGACCGTTGGCGGCGCCCAGGATCGCGCCGATCCGTTGCCTGTCCAATCGATTAAACTCAATGCCGCAAGCTGCCTCGCGCGCCGCCACCAGCGCCAGTTGCGAAATGCGGTCGAGCATCGGCAGGCGTTTTGCCCCGAAATGCGCCGCCGGATCGAAGCCGCGGATTTCCGCCGCCGTGCGCGCTGTCAGCCGGTCCGTGGGGATCGAGGCGATCGGCCCGATGCCGCTCCGGCCTTCGGCAAGGGCCTTGGCGAAGGCCGGCACGTCATGACCGATGGCTGAAATCGCGCCGAGGCCGGTGACCGCGACCCGGCGGAATCCTGCGGGGCGACGCTTTCCTGAGTCGCCCGCTTGCCTCATTCAGGCGAGGCTTTAGCCGCCGCTTTATCGAGCGTTCGCAATACATGGCTCACCAGATCGCCGACGGTGACGAATTCCGCCCCCGCCCGGTCGGCGACCACCGGAATCTCCACGTCGTACTTGCTTTCCAGCTCGAAAATCGCCTGCACGATGTCGAGCGACGCGAGGCCTAGCTCGTCAATGGTGGCGTCCAGCCGCAATGCCGCGACGTCGACCGAGGCTTCCTTGGCGACGATGGCGAGAATCTCGCCAACGCGCGGATCATCCGCGATAGCGGGTTGCGGCGCGGCGGTTTGGGCATCGTGATCCATCGAGCACTACATGCCGGTCGGCACGGCAATTGGCAAGTTCATATCACAACCGCCGCGCCGGTCTTCGTTGCGCCGGTCTCCGCCGAACGTGTTGCGCAGCGGATCGGCCGGCCCGGAAATTGACGCCCTGCTCGGCCTCTGCGCCGATCTCGGCGGTAAACGCGGCGCAGAAACTGGCCTCACTAAGAAAATCCATATCGGCTCGTTCGACCTCTCGGCGAAGTTGCTGGAGGACGCTTTCAGCAAAGCTCTATGCCGCCTCGTCCGCATCGAGCCTGTCATCATCCCGCAACCCATCGGCACTGCCAAGACGCATCAGCAAAGCTTTGGCGCGGGCTGGCGTTGTGCGTAATCCGCGGGCGGATAAGTAGCGGGCGGCTTCGGATTGCGCGCCGACGCGGGCGGCAATCGCCGTGGCGATGAACAGGTTCATGCTGATGCCGGAGACCGAAGCCTGACGCATGGCGGCTTCCTTCATTTCTTCCGGCAGCCGAAGCTGGATTTTGGCGTTGCTCATATCCGTATCCTCCTGACCAAGGGACCTGGCCGTTGTGCCACGAAACCGAACAGCAAACCGGCCTCCCGCATATCCTTCAAATTGAATGTCGCAATCGCGTCGGCATGGCCGTTGATCGCCGTCTCGATCACCAGTTCATCATCGGCATGGGCGCCGGTCGGACGCCAGTTATAATCGAACACGACCGGCACGCAGATGCCCGCCAACGCATCGAGAATTTCCGTGACATCCGCAGTCATGGCCTTTGCCCGCGCAAGATGCTCGGACCGGTGCAGAACCGATTCATATTCCACCAAAAGCGGCGTCGAAAGCAGCAAGGCGAATTTCCCGTCCAGCGCATCAAGAACAAGCTGTCGTGACGCGCCTGCCGGGGAAATAAAGGCTGACAAGAGAACGTCGGTATCGATGACAATTCTCATGCTAGTGTCCCGATTCGGAAGTTCGTAGGTGCTTATCCAGGCGTTCTGCGAACTTCCGAATCGATCAGGACACTAGCGAACTCATGATTCTAGTGTGGTTTATGGTTCTGAAATTCCTAGAAGCGCCGCCGCAAGCACCGAGGAATTTCAGAACCACCACACTAGTGCCACCATATAGGACGCCACTGAATTTTACAAGCGATACTCAGCCCCGTCCGGCGAAAGGCATCGCCGTTGCCATGACCGTGATGAACATGACATTCGCGTCGAGCGGCAGGCTGGCCATGTAGGCGATGGTTTTACCGACATGGGCGACATCCATCACCGGCTCCGGCTTGATGCTGCCATCCGCTTGCGGGACGCCGGAGGTCATCCGCGCGGTCATTGGCGTGGACGCGTTGCCGATGTCGATCTGGCCGCAGGCGATGTTGAAGGCGCGGCCATCCAGCGAAATGGTCTTGGTGAGGCCAGTGATCGCGTGCTTGGTGGCGGTATAGGGCGCCGAGCCGGGACGTGGGGCGTGGGCGGAGATCGAGCCATTATTGATGATCCGTCCGCCTTGCGGCGATTGGTCACGCATCATGCGGAAGGCGGCATGGGCGCAAAGAAAGGCGCCGTTCAGGTTCACCGATACCACATGCGCCCATTGATGCCAGGTGAGATCGCCGAAATTGGTGCTGGGCGCGTTGCCGCCGGCATTGTTGAACAAGAGATCAAGCCTGCCGTATTTTTTTCGTGTCTCCTCGAACAGCGCCGCCACGGAGTCCGGCTGGGTGACATCGGCGGCGACCGCCAGCGTCTCGCCGCCAGTGGCCATTGCGCCAGTGGCCATTGCGATCGTCTCCTGCAAAGCCTGAAGCCGCCGTCCGGCAAGCACCACGGCGTAGCCTTCTTTGAGCAGCGCAAGCGTGGCCGCGCGCCCGACCCCGCTCCCCGCGCCCGTCACCATGGCGATTTTCATTCCGGCAATTTCCATTCCGCGCCCTTCCTTCAACGAGCCGGCGAAGCCGTAAAGGCTATTAGTTTGCCGTTGCCGGCAATGTAGAGCCGGTTGCCGGCGACCAGCATGGTGCCGAAGCGGCGTAGGCCGGCGATTTCCCGCCGGCTGGCGTAGAGCGGCGCGCCGGTATCGCCGCGGAACGCGTGCAACCGATCATCGCCGCCGGCGCCGGCGGCCCAAACGATGGGATTCGCGTGACCATCGGTGGTGGTGACGATGGGTGCGCCACGGCCATCGAGCGGCGCGCACCAGGCGGGCTTCAGCCCTGTGGCGGTGACGGCGAGGGCCGCGATGCCGCCGTTCAGCCGCCCATCAGGACAAGCGGCGCGGCGCGCCTGATAGACGGCGATGGCTTGATCGCCCATCGGGAAAACCGCCGGGCTGGTGATGATCTGGGCGCCAGCCGCGCGGCTGCGGGCCAAAGGCTGGCCAATGCCGCCGAGATCGTCACGGTTTAGCAGATACGCCTCGCCATCCTTGCCGAGCGCCAGCAGGCGGTGCGCGCCATTTGGCAGGTCGATGGGCAGCGGGTTGACGCCGCTCATGTCGAGATCCTCGTCATCCAGCGTTTTCCAATTGGCGGGCGCGAAGAAATCCTTTGGATTGTTGGTCCGAGTCAAATTAGGACCGAAGCGGAACACGCCCTCGCCATCCGCCCAGGACTGCGCGTCCACCGTGTTGCCGGTGGTGAAAAACAGCTTGCCGCCCGCGACGCTGATGCCGCCTGGCGCCCAAATGCCGCCTTTCTGGCCGCGCGTCGCCCATGCGGTGGCGGGATCTCCTGGCTTGGTGGGCAACCCGAGCACGACGCCATGATAATCGCTGCAGTCGCCGTCCAGTCCGCCATAAGCGATCAACACCCGATGATCGAGCAAGGCCAGCGCCGAACGCTGGTTCTGCGCCGGCGGATCGAAGGCGATGCCGCGCGTCCGCAGCGCCTGCGCCACGTTCACCGGCCATCCGGGCAGGATTTTGCCGTCGGAAAGGCGCAGGGCAAAGACCAGATGCCGCGGCGCGCCTTGCTGCATCACCATGGCGTCGAGATACACCGCGCCGGCCGCCTGATCGATCACGGGCGTGCCGGTGATGCCGAGCGGATCGATATCGCCGCAAGGCAGGCGGGAGCCCGGCGCCGGCGTGCCGAGTTCGGCGCGCCAGATCAGCCGCCCGGTTGCCGCGTCGATCGCCGCGACCTCATCAGCCTCGGTGGCGACGATCAATTCCCCCCGTGGCGAGCCAGGAGGCTTCCAATACAGCGGCTGGGCATAGATGTTTCCCCGCAGCTCGGCATTGAACCCCGCGTCCCGCCGCAGGGTTTTCGCCGCCTGCCATGTCAGGCCCGGCGTGATGTAATTGCCGCTGCGGGCAGCGTCGGCGTGATAGGTCGCAATGGTCTGGTCAGCCGGCGCCGCGGCGCGCGCCGCGGAGAGAGAAATTATGCCGGCGATGGCGAGGCGGATGATTCGGTGAATAGGCTGCATCTCCATGAAGTGGTCGCAAAGCGGCAGAAAGGAACTGCTTTTTTGTAAAAAGGGCGACGCGCCGCGGCAACAAAAAACGTTTGATGAACATTGCGCAGCGACTCATTCACCGTTCGCTACGCGCTGTTGGGTAAGGCTGGCCGGGCTTTAAGCCTTGCCAAAGAATGCGATTGAACGCTTCGGCGGGGATTTTGTCCTCCCTGTGCCAGTCATAGCCTCTGGTTTGCGCCGCCCACCAGGAG
Source organism: Acetobacteraceae bacterium (assembly GCA_965276795.1). Classification (GTDB taxonomy): domain Bacteria; phylum Pseudomonadota; class Alphaproteobacteria; order Acetobacterales; family Acetobacteraceae; genus Acidiphilium. The sequence goes on from OZ255628.1 coordinate 1,911,910, forward strand.
GCTGCGTGGATGTCATGGAACAAAACGGCGGCATGGCGTTTGAACGGCAGGCTGGTGGCGGTCAACGGCGCCGGTTCCACCGCCTGATAGGTCCAGGATGCCTGGGCGGTGTCGAACGCTTCGGTCATCGGGCCTTCATAGGCGTCGTTCAGCGTCATCGGGCCGAAGCCCAGCACATCCTCGATGGTGCGGAGCATGTTCACCGTGGTGTAGCGGGCGTCCACCACCGCGTGGCGCTTTACATAGGGACCGACGATAAAGGCGACGCTGCGATGCGCGTCGACATGGTCCGGCCCGTCCTGCGCATCGTCCTCGACGACGAAGATCAGCGTGTTCTTGGCATAAGGCGAGTGCGCCACCGTTTGAATCAACCTGCCTACCGCCTCGTCATTATCCGCCACTTCGGTGTCGGGGGTGTTCACTCGGTCGATGGCGGTGGCGAAGCTGCCGAGATGGTCGTGCATCAGCCGGACGAATTCCAGCGACGGCAGGTTGCCGTGCTTGACGTAGACCGCGAACTCACGCGCCCATTCGGCCTCACGGAAATAATCCGGCATGTTGTTGTCGAAGCCGCGAAAATACGGGTCGGTGAACGGGGCGAGCGACGGGCTGGTGGAGAACGCCACCTTGACGCCGGCTTTATAAGGATCGGTGATTTCGGCGATGCCGCCTTGGCTGGGCGGCAGGAAATAGCGGTCGAGATCGATGAAGAAGCCGTAATTGCGGATCGACAGCCCGGCGCGCAATGCGGCGTCCCAGAGATAACCTTTCTGGTACTGGCCCTGCGGGCCGTCGGGCGCCGCCACATTGGCAATGCCGGGAAGCAGGTTGGGATCGTTCGGATAGGCGGGATTTTCCGCGCGGCGCGCCGCCAGCGTCGGCAAGGCGACATCGACGTTGCGGTTGGCGCCTTCCCAATCATAGGACAGGCCGCGCCCTGCATAATTCACCGGCAGGTTTTTCGATCCCAGATCGGATTCGCGGGCCGAGGTGCTCCAGGGCCAGCCATTGCCGCTGACCTCTCCGGTGTCATAGAAATTATCGATATCCACGAAGTGCCGGGCGAGGCGGTGGATGTTGGGCGTGATGGCGGCGCCGAACTCGGCTAAGCTTGGATCGCCGTTGCCTTCACCGAGATCGCCCAGAATCTGGTCATAGGTGCGGTTTTCGCGGATGATGTAGATCACGTGCTTGATATGCCGGTGCAGGAACGCCATTGTTGCGCGGTCTTGCGGCGTTTCCGCGAAGCCGAAATGATTGTTGCGCGCCACCAGCTTGGTGAGGTTTTGCAACTCCACCGGATGCGGCACCGGCAGGCTGAGGAACCCGGCCTTGGAAAGCTGCAGGATATATTGGTCCGGCGCGCCACAGGAATATTCGCGTGTCTTGTTGTAGGAATTTGTGGAGCAATTGCCGGGATTAGGCCCCGGCACGCTTTTGCCGTTCACCACGTAGAGCATGGCGCCTTTGGCGCTCACGCTGTTCGGGTAATAGCCGGTGGGGATCAGCCCGATGACGCCGGGATGCGCTCCCAGCCCGATCACCGCCACCGAATTGGTGCCGCCATTGGTGACGTAAAGCCGCCGCTCATCCGGCGATAGCGCCAGGCTGTTGGAGGCCGTGCCATGGGCGTATTTCGGCAGGAAGCGGACGGGCGCGGTGGCCGGGATGATCGCGGCGACCTTGTTGGTGACGGTGTCGATCACCTCGACATGCGCCTCGTTGTCGCAGGCGACGTACAGCAAGGTGCCCGCCTTGTTCAGCGCCATGCGGTTCGGGTTGCCGGAGATTTTGATCCGCGCGATGACGCCGGGTGTGCCGGTCAGCCGCAGGACGTCGATCTCGCGGTCACGCTCGCTTGACACATAAGCGGTTTCCGATCCCTTGATCGCCACCCAGTACGGATAGGTGCCGCCTGGCTTGCCGCTCTCCTCCGGGTTGATCAAGCCAGGGCGGAGGGGAATCTCGGTCGCCTTGCCGGTTGCCAGATCGACCAGCGAGACGCTGTCATTGTAGAAATTCGCGACGAGCAGCCGCTTGCCGTCGGCGGTGACGGCCAGGCCCGCCGCCTGCGGCTGCACGCCGAGGCCAAGGCCGCCGGCTTTCTTGGTCCGGTCGAGATGGGCGTAATGGCCGAGATCGAACGGCTTGCCCTGTTCCGCCCAGTTTCCGTTGTTCAGCGCGAACCGGCGCACATCGTCATCGACGCCGCCGGAGACGTAGAAATGCTTTCCATCCGGCGCGAAGGCGATGCCCATATAGGTGTTCGCCAGTTGCAGAACCTGTTTTCGCGCCGGCTTGGCAGCGGCGATGTCATAGACGAACACGTATTCGTTGGAAGCTGCCTTATTCAGCTTGCCGTCAGCAGTGAAATTACGGTTGAAGCCACTGGTGAGGATCAACAGGGTGCCGCCATCCGGGCTGACCACCGTGGTCACCGCCTGCCCGGCGGTGAAATCCGGCAATGAGTCGAGATGCGGGTTCAGCTTCTGGAACAAAGCGCCCTGCGCCGCCATCGGCGTCAGCGCCTGGCCGCTCGGCGTGAGGGTGGCGGCGCCGGTGTCGCGAGCCTGCGCCGAGACAATGCAAGCTGTTGCCATGATCAGCAATGCCGGGAAGAAACTGGGTGATTTCATCAGGACGCTCCGCTTTCCCCGCGACGATAGCCTATCGCCAATGGCCGCTCGATATGGAATTCAGGAAGCTTTCGTGAAATTGGCCAAAACAACCCAGAAGAAACAAGAGGTTCTTTCATCAACCACTGTTGCGATCTTGTGCAGATTATCGGGTTGATGGTCGGAGTAAGAGGATTCGAACCTCCGGCCCCTGCGTCCCGAACACAGTGCTCTACCAGGCTGAGCTATACTCCGTGCCGCGCGCTATAGCCAAGCGAGCGGTGTTCGGCAAGGGAAGCGGCGCATTAAACCACCGCCCGCGCGCTGCCCGCCACGATCAGCAGCAAAGCGGCGACGCCAAGGAAGGCGGCTGACAGGCTGGTGGCGTGGGCGGCGAAGCCGATCAGCGCCGGGCCGGCGAGGATGCCCATGTAACCAAGCGTCGCCACTGCCGAGATCGCGAGATTGGCGGGCATTGCGGTTTGCCGGCCGAGGGCTGAGTAGAGCACCGGCACGGCGTTTGAAGCGCCAAGACCGACCAGGCCGAAGCTGAGAAAGGCGGCGGGCGGCCAAGGGATGATTACCGCCAGCGCCAGCCCCAGCGCCGCGCAAAGCGGGCTCAGGGCGAGGGTCAGCCGCGCGCCGATCCGCCGCACCAAACGGTCGCCATTCAGCCGCCCTAGGGTCATCGCCACCGAGAATACCGCGTAACCCAGCCCGGAGCGGGCCGCGTCGGCATGGCGCACGGTGGTGAGGAACACGGCGCTCCAGTCGAGCATCGCGCCCTCGCCGAGAAACAGGATGAAACACAAGAACCCGATGAACAGGATCGGTCCGCGGGGCCAGGCGAAAGCGGGCGCGTCGCTGGCGCCGCCAAGGGGCAGCAAATGCCGGGCGAAGCCCAGCAGAAGCCCGAGGATCAGCAAAACCACGATGCTCGCGGCGAGCAAGGGCGTGGCGCCCGCCCAAAGCAGCAGGCTGACGCCCGACGCCCCGGCGATGCCGCCGGCGCTGAACAGGCCATGGAAGCCCGACATTAAGGGCCGGGCCGATGCCCGTTCCACCACCACCGCCTGGATGTTCATCGCGATATCGAGCAGGCTGAGGCTGGCGCCGAAGATCAGCAAGCCCAGCGCCAGCAGCGGCCCGCTTGACGCCGCCGCCAGCACCGGCAAGGCAAGGCAAGCGCCGAGGCTGGCAATGACAATTACCCGGCGGCAGCCGAAGCGCGCGGTCAGCAGGCCGGCGAAGGGCGCCGTGCTGAGCAGGCCGAGGCCCACGCAAAGCAGCAATAGGCCAAGCGCGCCGGCGCCGATATCGAGCCGAGCCTTTGCGTAAGGCACCAGCGGCGCCCAGGCGGCCATGCCGAAGCCCGCGATGAAAAACGCCACGCGGGTGGAGAGGCGTTGCAAGCCTCCCGGCGCCGTCCGCTCAAGCGCGATGCTGTTCATGCCGAAGCTTATAAAGGAGTTTGGCGGGACTGCCTTACCGATAGAGACATGGCAGCTAGTGACCTGGCAGCTAAAGACCTGGCAGCGATGGCCGCGTTCACATTATCGACGGTTTATAGCTTGACGTAGCGGCTTTATGTTAAAGGATTTTCATGCTGACGCGCCGTACCTTAGCCAGTGTGATGGCAGCCGCCGCGGGCGGCATGGTTTGCCCCTTGCCGGATGCCGGCGCGGCGTATCTCGAGAAGCCGCTGGTGATGATCGATCCTGGCCATGGCGGTCACGACCCGGGCTGCATCGCGCCCAGCGGCGTCATGGAGAAAACCGTCACTCTGGAGACCAGTTTCGCGCTGCGCGAGGCGCTGCTGCGCACCCGGCATTGCCGGGTGGCGATGACCAGGACGCGCGATGTGTTCGTCTCGCTGCCGGACCGGGTGGCCCTGGCGGTCAAGGCGCGCGCCGATCTGTTCATCGCCCTGCACTGCAATTTCCTGAGCAATCCGGCGATGCGGGGCGCGCTGGTGTTCAGCCTGTCGGAAAAACCCTCCGATGCCTTGGCGGCGGCGGTGGCGCGCACCGAGAATAGCTATGATCGCGCGCCGCTCAGCCCGCGCCTGCGCGGCGTCAGCCCCGAAGTGGCGGGGATACTCGCCAGCCTGACGGCGCGGGCAACCAGGATCGGCTCGAAGCGCATCGCGCACTCGCTGGTGGAGGAGTTTCGCGATGGCGTCCTGCTGTTGCCTGATCCGAATCGCAGCGCCAATTTCGCGGTGCTGCGCGACCCACTGATCCCTTCAACGCTGATCGAGATAGGCTGCCTGAGCAACGAGGCTGATATGCGGCTGCTGCGCACGCCGCATTACCGCGCGTTGCTGGCTGATCGCATGACCAGCGCCACGGCGCGCTGGCTGGCCGATAGCCGGCTCCTGGGCGTCGCGGGATAAAGCCTATAAAAAGTTTTTTGGTTCTTTTTTACAAAAAAGAACCCCTTGCCTTTGCTGACTTTCCCCGGAAGCGTATTATAGAGCGCGCCATGCCTGAACCGACCGATCCCTCCTTCCGCCCATTGCGCGCGGAGCAGCGTCTTGGCAATCAGCCGGCCCGGCCCGATCCGGCGCCGACGCCGAAGCAGCGACCTGAACCTCCGCCTGGGCCGCGCCCAACGAAACGGCGGCGCGGTTTTGCCAGCATCGCCAGCAGCGTGATCGTGCGCGGCGTCTACCGGCTGGGCGTGCTCGGCCTGATTGCCGCCATCCTGCTAGGCGGCGGGCTGTTCTTTTACTTCAGCAACGGGCTGCCCAGCATTAACGGGCTGAAGCATTACCAGCCGCCGCTGATGACCCGCATCTATGCCAGCGACTTCCAGTTGATCGGCGAGCTTGGCACCCAGCGGCGGATCTATGTGCCCTATTCACGCATCCCCCGCCGAGTGCAGAACGCCTTCATCTCGGCCGAGGATCGCAGCTTTTGGACCGAGCCGGGGATTGATCCCCTGGCCATCATGCGCGCCGGGGTAGTGGACGTCACCAGGCTCGGCAGCCATGAGCGGCCACTCGGCGCCTCGACCATCACCATGCAGGTGGTCAAGAACATGCTGCTGCACAACAACATCAACTTCGTGCGCAAAATCCAGGAGGCAATCCTTGCGGTGCGGGTCAACCGCGCGCTGACCAAAAAGCAGGTGCTGACGCTTTACCTCAACGAGATTTATCTTGGGCAGAATAGCTGGGGCGTCGCCGCCGCGGCGCAGGATTACTTCGCCAAGCCCTTGTCCGACCTCACCATCGCCGAGGCCGCCATGCTGGGCGGGCTTCCGAAAGCGCCGACCAATTATAACCCGTTCCTGCACCCGGAGCAGGCCTTGCGCCGCCGCAACTGGGTGATTGGCCGGATGCTTGACGATGGCAAGATCACCAAGCAGGAGGCGCGCGTCGCCCTGGCCTCGCCCTTGCTGCCGCATGCGGCGGCAAAGCCGCGCGTCGTTCCTGGTTCGGGCTATTTCGCCGATGCGGTGCAGGCCCAGCTGATCCAGCTTTTCGGCAAGCAAGCGACCTTCGAAGGCGGGCTGATCGTCCGCACCAGCCTTGATCCCCGGCTACAGGCTGCTGCGATGGACGCCATCCGCGCCAGGCTGATCAGCTATGACCGCGAATTCGGCGCTTATCAGGGGCCGGTGGCAAGGCTGCCCGCCGATCAGCTGGACTCGCAATGGCCGAACCTGCTCGCCCGGCAGAAGACGCCGCCCGGCATGCGGCGGCGCTGGCGCCTCGGCGTGGTGGTGTCGGAAACCGCGCAGGCGGCGACAATCGGCTGGCTCGCTGAAACCGGCGCCGGCGCCGAGACTGGCCAGAGCCGCACCGCGCCGCTTGCCCTGGCCGCCATCCAATGGGGCCGGCCGATGATCCAAGGCCATCCAGGCCCCCGGCTTACCCATGTGGCGCAGCTGCTGCATCCGGGCGACGTGGTGATGATCGAACCCGCGAAACCAAGCCTCAAGCTGGAGCAGATCCCCGCCATTGAAGGCTCGATGCTGTCGATGGACCCGCAGAATGGCCGCGTCATGGCGATGGTGGGCGGCTGGAGCGACGCGCTCAGCCCCTATAACCGGGCGATCCAGGCGATGCGGCAGCCCGGCTCCAGCGTCAAGCCGTTCGACTATCTCGCCGCCATGCAGGCGGGCATGCAGCCGGACGCGACGATTCTCGACGCGCCTTTCGTCCAGCGCCTCGCTGATGGCCAAGTTTACCGGCCGGGCAATTACGAGATGGATTTCCTGGGTCCGGTGCCGGTTTTCTATGCGCTGGAGCAGTCGCTGAACCTCGCCACGCTGCATCTGGTGCGTCAGGTCGGCCTCGCCAATATCGCCGCGACCTTCAAGACCTTCGGCGTGGTCGATCGCATGCCGCTGATCTATCCGGCGGCGATTGGCGCGCTGGACACCACGCTCTGGCGCATGGTGCGCGGCTATGCGGCGCTTGACGAATATGGCCGGCAGGTGACGCCGTCGCTGATCGACAGCGTGACGGCGCCGGATGGCCGGATCCTCTATCAGGCGCCCGGCCAGGCTTGCGACAACTGCATCAATGGCGCGCCGGACGCGCCGCCGGTGCTCAAGCCGGCAGGCGCCGTAATCGCCGGGCCGGATAGCATCTACCAGGTCATCATGATGATGCGGAACGTGGTCGAACACGGCACTGGAACGCCCGCTGTCGTCGGCATCAAGCGCCCGGTCGCCGGCAAGACCGGCACCACCAATAATTTCAACGATGCCTGGTTCATTGGCTTCGTGCCGCAGATGGTGACCGGCTGCTGGATGGGCTTCGACAAGCCGCAAAATCTTGGCAAAAACCAGACCGGCGGCAATGTCTGCGGGCCGGCCTGGAACCAGTATATGAAGGTGGCGCTGCAAGGCCAGCCGGTGATCGACTTCCCGGCTCCGGCGGGCATGACGCTTGCTCCGGTGAGCTTCGGCAGCCAGACGGTGCAGGAAGCCTTCAAGCCAGGCCAGGCGCCCGGGCTGCAATCGCATCTCGGTTTCGCCGAGAACCTGCCGAGCGCCGGCACCGCGGCGGATCAAGCGGGCAATCCTGTCGCCATGCCGGCTTCCGGAACGCCTGGCGGCTTCAGCCAGCCGAATGCCGGGCAGCCCAATGCCCCTCGTGGCGCTCCTTTGGGCGCTTCTCCTGGCGCTCCTCCGGGCGGTGCTTTGGGCGCGCCCCCCGCCAATCTCGACAAATCGCTGGGTGGCCTGTACTGAGCTCGGTCTATACTGAGCGCCACCCTGACATCATTCCGCAACACTACGGATCAAACGCCATGTCCGCCGAAACCGACACGCTGCGCCAGCAGATCACGCAAAGCGTGGCCCTGCTGAGGAGGCATCTTTGACTGGGATACCGCGCTCGAAACCCTCGAGAGGCTGAACGCCGCCGCGGAAGACCCCGCGCTTTGGGACAATGCCGCCGCCGCGCAAGCCATGCTGCGCGAACGCAACCAGCTGGCGGCGGGGATCGACGCCCTGCGCCAGATCGAGCGCGACACCGAGGATGCGCTGACCTTAACCGAACTTGCCGAGGCCGAGTCAGACCAAGCCGTGCTGGCCGAAGCCGAAGCCAGCCTGCGGCGCATCGCCGATGAAGCCAAGCGCCGGGAGATTGAAAGCCTGCTCTCCGGCGAGGCCGACCATAATGACGCCTTTGTCGAACTAAACGCTGGGGCCGGCGGCACCGAGGCGCAGGATTGGGCGGAGATGCTGATGCGGATGTATCAGCGCTGGGCCGAACAGCATGGCTACAAAACCCAGCTGATGGATCAATCGGAAGGCGAGCAGGCCGGCATCAAATCCGCCACCATGCAAATCTCCGGCCCGAACGCCTATGGCTGGCTGAAAACTGAAGCCGGCGTGCATCGCTTGGTCCGCATCTCGCCTTTCGACGCCAATGCGCGCCGCCAGACCAGCTTCGCCAGCGTCTGGGTTTACCCGGTGATCGACGACAATATCGAAATCGAGGTCGATCCCTCCGACATCAAGGTCGACACCTACCGCGCCTCCGGCGCCGGCGGCCAGCACGTCAACAAAACCGAAAGCGCCGTCCGCTTCACCCATATTCCCACCGGCGTGGTGGTCGCCTGCCAGACCGACCGCTCGCAACACCGCAACCGCGCCTCCGCCATGCAGATGCTAAAAGCCAAGCTCTATGAGCTTGAACTGCAAAAGCGCGAAGCCGCCTCCGCCGCCACCGAAAACCAAAAGCGCGATATCGGCTGGGGCCACCAGATCCGCTCCTACGTGCTGGCGCCCTACCAGCTGGTGAAGGACCTCCGCACCAATCACGAGCGCGGCAACCCGGCGGCGGTGCTGGATGGCGACCTCGACGATTTCATGGCCGCGGCGCTCGCCGCCCGCGTCGGCGCTACCCGTAGCGAAGCGTCAGCCGCCGAAGCATGAAGCCATTCGTCCTTAAACTAATAAAAATTCTTTGGTTCCGCGGGCGCGTCGCCTTTCTTTTAAGAAAGAACTGCTTAAGAAAGCCCTTCTTTTTTGAAAAAAAGAAGCAAAAAACTTTTGATAATTTTATTTCATTCCAGGCGCCCTTATGACACTGCCGCTCATTGCCGTGCTGAACGGTCCCAACCTCAACATGCTTGGCCTGCGCGAGCCGGAGCTTTACGGCATTCAGACGCTGGACGATCTGGAGGCGCTTTGCGCCGATACCGGCGAGCAGGTTGGCCTCGCCATCGATTTCCGCCAGAGCAATGGCGAGGGCGAGCTGATCTCCTGGGTGCATGAATGCCGCAATAAATGCGCCGGCATCGTCATCAACCCGGCGGGGTATTCGCATACCTCGATTGCCCTGATGGACGCGCTGCTGGCGGTCGACCTGCCGGTTGTTGAGGTGCATCTTTCGAACATCCATCAGCGGGAAGCCTTCCGCCAGCATTCCTATGTGTCGCGCGCCGCGCAAGGCGTGATTTGCGGCCTGGGTTTCACCGGCTACCGCCTGGCCTTGCTGGCCATCGCCGAACTTCTGGAGCAGGACCGATGAGCCTTTCTTTCGACCCCGACATGCTGCGCCAGCTCGCCGCGCTTTTGAATGACACCGGCATGGCGGAGATCGAGCTGGAAGATGGCGAGCGCCGGCTCCGGCTGGCCCGCGCCCTGCCCGGCCCGCAACAGGCTTATGCCGCGCCGGTCAGCCAGGCGCCCCTCGCCATGGCGGTAGCACCAGCGCCGGCCGTCCTTGATGATCCCGCAAACCATCCCGGCGTCGTGAACAGCCCGATGGTGGGCGTTGCCTATCTGGCGGCCGAGCCAGGGGCGGCGAATTTTATCAGCCTGGGCCAATCGGTCGAGGCCGGGCAGACGCTGCTGCTGATCGAGGCGATGAAAACCTTCAACCAGATCAAGGCGCCGCGCGCCGGAACAGTGACGCGCATCCTCGTCAGCTCCGGCCAGCCGGTGGAATACGGCGAACCGCTGATCGTCATCGAGTAACCCATGTTTCATAAAATCCTGATTGCCAATCGCGGCGAGATCGCGCTTCGCGTGGAGCGCGCCTGCCGCGAAATGGGCATCGCCACCGTCGCCGTGCATTCCACCGCCGATGCCGACGCCATGCATGTGCGGCTCGCCGATGAGAGCGTCTGCGTCGGGCCGCCAGCGGCGCGCGAGAGCTATCTCAACATGGCGGCGATTTTATCGGCGGCGTTGATCACCGGCGCCGAGGCAATTCACCCTGGCTACGGATTTCTTTCGGAGAACGCCGCTTTCGCCGAGATGGTGGAGGCGCATGGGCTTAAATTTATCGGCCCCTCCTCCGATCATATCCGCATGATGGGCGACAAGATCACCGCCAAGGCGACGATGGCGGCGCTCGGCGTGCCGCTGGTGCCGGGATCGGATGGCGAGGTGCCGGATCTTGAGGCGGCGCGCGCGGTGGCAGGCCGCATCGGCTACCCTGTGCTGATCAAGGCGGCGGCGGGCGGCGGCGGGCGCGGCATGAAGGTGGCGGAGGACGCGGCGGGGCTGGAAGAGGCCTTCCGCGTGGCGCGCGCCGAATCCGCCGCGGCTTTCGGCAATAACGCGGTCTATATCGAGAAATATCTCGACCGGCCGCGGCATATTGAGCTGCAAATCCTCGCGGATTCGCAAGGGAGCGTGGTGCATTTCGGCGAACGCGACTGCTCCCTTCAGCGCCGTCATCAGAAGCTGCTAGAAGAGGCAGGATCGCCGGCGATCGACGCCGAAACCCGCGCGGCTTTAGGCGAGACCGTCGCCGCGGCGCTGGGGCGGATCGGCTACCGCAACGCGGGCACGCTGGAATTCCTTTACCAGGACAATCAGTTCGCCTTCATCGAGATGAACACCAGGCTGCAGGTGGAGCATCCGGTGAGCGAGATGATCACCGGGATGGATTTGGTGGTCGAGCAGATCCGCATCGCCTTCGGCGAACCGCTCGGTTACGGGCAGCAGGACATCAAGTTTTCCGGCCATGCCATCGAATGCCGCGTCACCGCGGAGGACCCGGATGATTTCACGCCCTCGCCGGGCATCGTCACCATGTATCACCCGCCGGGCGGCCTCGGCGTGCGCATCGATTCCGCGCTTTATGCCGGCTACCGGGTGCCCTCGAATTACGACAGCCTGGTCGCCAAGCTGATCACCCATGGCCGGACGCGCGATGAGGCCATGGCCCGGATGCGGCGGGCGCTGGAAGAATTTATCATCGGCGGGATCAAGACCACGATCCCGCTGCACCGGCGCATCCTGGACGATCCGGGCTTTATCGCCGGCGACTATAATATTCATTGGCTAGAGCATTTCGTTGCGCGGGAATAAAGGCCTTGTTCTTAACATTTTGTTCAGGAGAAGGCGCTAAACCGAAGGCGTGAAGTATAGGCGCTGTTCTCATGCCTGCGATGTCAGATACCGCTATCCCCATTGCGTTTCCTGCGAAGCCCGGCGTCCCCACCGGGCACAGCACGGCGCGGCTATTCTGGATTCTTCTGGCCCGCGTCGCCCTATTCGCGGCCTTTGTCGATGTTTTGCTGCTGGTGTTCTTTCTGATCGTCGGTTCGCCGGCGCAAACCGCCATAACTTCCGGCTGCATACTGCTTTATGGCGCCGCCTTCTATTTGCTGAAGCATCGCCGCAACCGTCCGGCTGTCGCGCTGATCTCGGCCGGAGTCGTCGTTCATGCCGCGATCGGCACGGTGTTGGCTGGATGGGGCAGCGGATTTCACTATTACCTGCTCATGTTTGTCCCGGTCGTCGTTGTCGGCTCGCCGCCGCGCAAGGCCTTGTGGATGCTGACGATATTGTGGTCGCTTTATCTTAGCCTGCTCTTCGCCACGCAGACAGTTGCGCCGCTTCAGCCGATCAAGCATCAGGCGCTGCTTTTACTGCAAGCATTCAATGCCAGCATCCTGTGCGTCATGGTGACCTATTTTACCTTGAAGTACACACAACTTGCGAGCGTCTCGGACCGTAAGCTGAGGCTTCTGGCAACCACCGATTCACTGACCGGCTTGTTCAACCGCCGTCACGCCAATGAAATCGCGATGCGCGAAGCCAGCCAGGGCGGTCGCGCCTGCCGCCCGCTTTCCTTCATCCTTGCCGATATCGACCACTTCAAGACAATCAACGACCAATATGGCCATGAGGGCGGGGACGCCGTGCTGGTCGAAGTCAGCAAGGCGCTCAGCAGCGTCACACGGGCGCAGGATATTCTGGCGCGCTGGGGCGGCGAAGAGTTCCTGTTGGTGCTGCCGGACACCTCTCGAGAAGGCGCCGCGGAACTCGCCCATCGTATTCACCAAATGATGCAGACGCTTCGCCCCATGGTGGGCGCGGCTCAGGTGCCGGTTACCTTGACCATGGGCGTGAGCAGTCAGCTTCATGACGAAGGTTTCAGCACGGTGCTGGCGCGCGCGGATCAGGCGCTTTACGAAGGCAAGCGAGCGGGCCGGAATTGCGTGAGGCTGGACGCTCCAGTGATGATGCTACAGGATAATCCCGCCCGATCCTATTTCGGGTGCAGCCACGCAGCATAAGGCGCTTCAAGGCCCCGGCGGGGCCTTGAACAGCATCAGCCAGCCTGGAACAGGCTGACTGATAAAGCTGCTCATGAAACAAAGAGATAGAGCGCGCTGACCGTTTACGGTAAGCCCGAAAGCGCTTGCCTAGTTGTTTAGTCCCGGCATTTTGTGGAGCGGGTTTAGCTTGAAGAGTTTTGGCTGATTTGTCCAGATTTTACAGATGTATTCGTAAGGTGTGAGTCCCTTGAGGGTCTTCAGCCTGCGGCCAAAATTGTAAGCGTTAATGAAGTCATTGAGGTGGGTTTGGAGTTGCTCGTGGCTGTTATAATGGTAACGCTTGACGGTGGCTTCCTTGATGGTCCGGTTTATTCGCTCGACCTGTCCGTTGGTCCACGGATGCCGAACCTTAGTTAAGCGGTGCTCGATGTTGTTTTCCTGACAGCGCATGTCGAACATGTGGGTCATGTATTTGGCGGTTGGACCGTCGGCATAGCGCGGCGGGAAGGTGAACTGGATGCCATTATCAGTGAGGATGGTGTGTATCTTGTAGGGAACGGCTTTAATCAGAGCTTCCAGAAAAGCTGATGCGGATGACCTTCCGGTCTTTTTGACAAGCTGGACGAAGGCAAATTTGCTGGTGCGATCGATGGCGACGTAGAGGTACAGCTTACCTTCGGCAGTTTGCACTTCAGCGATGTCGATGTCGATGTGGAAGTAGCCGATCGGGTAGGCCTTGAACTTTTTCTTGTCTGGCTTGTCACCTTCGACATCAGGCAACCGGGAGATCCCTGCACCGCTGCAAGCAGCGGTGCAGGGATGAGCGGGTCAGCCGCGGAATTGTTACCTGGAGCGTGTAGAGGCAGTCATCCAGCGGCAGCAGCGTGTGGCGCCGGAAGGCCACGATGATAGCCTCTTCCTCCACTGACAGCACGGTGGATTTTGCATCCTTCGGGCCGGTGGGCAGATCGGCTGTGGAAGTCCGCTTCTTTCACTTGGCGACGGTCTTCTGGTTGATCCCGTACCGCGCAGCAAGGGTTCTTAAGCTCTCTTGACTATGCTGTATCGCTCGACGGACCGCCGCTGTCGTTGTGGAGCAGCCGTGAAGAACTTGGACCATAGTGCTTCCTTCCATTCCATGGAAAATATCGCACCATAAAGTCCGGGATCAAACAACTAAGGATGAGCTTGGGCCACGATGGTTCTCCGTGACGGGCCGGCCGAGAGCCTCTCTCTCGACCTACCAACCCGTCACGAAAGCCAGCGCAGCCCTCTTCCTTTTATAAACACCGAACGGAAGCAAGCACCTGCCCACCTGAGCGGAAGTGGCGGCGCTGGATAGCGCGTCGCCACTTCCGCTAGGACACAACAACCGGCGCCGAGCATGAAAAAAGGCCGAACCCTTCGCGGGTCCGGCCCTTGATCCTTCAGTACGGCACTTCGTGTTCGGGAATGTCGCCGGGTCTTGCCGGGCGGCTCCAGACGATCGTGGATTGATCGCCGGTATCCAGGTGCCGGGTCTCGATGTACTCGATTTCAAAGCCGCCTTTCATCAGGCGGCGCGCGTCGCACTTGCGGAGATTGGTCGAGGTACGGATTGTATGCATTTTGATTTCCCTTGTCTGTATCAGCATCATTACTGACAGACAGCGGGAATGACGGCCTTCGGGGCGGCTCAACCCTTGAGGTGCGCGAACGGGCGGGACCGGGTTGCGGCAGACGCGGGCCGTACTTCGGCCTGTGGCTGACGCGGCCCGATCCCGCTGTAGCTGGTAGTGTCCGTGCTCGTGGTGGAAATTCAGAACTCGTAACGGTGTAGTTTGAGGTGGCCATCGGATCAGTCGGCTATGGTGGAGTTGCGAGACTTCGACCTGAAGCTTGGAGAACCCGATGACCGAGGAGAGATTACCACTGGCCGAGCTGTTGGCCAAAGCTGGCGACGGCGATTTTCTGCGTAGCGTTGCGGAAGCCGTAGTGCAGTTGCTCATGGAGACGGATGTGGACGGGCGAAGTAGCAAAGGTTCCGCGTGCGAAGCGCGTGGAAAGCTACGGAGGGTGATCGGCGCTGGCCGTTACGAGCGCAGTGGCGAGCGTGCACCTATCGCAATGGCTATCGTGATCGAGCGCTTGATACTCGTCTTGGCAGCCTACAGCTCCGGATCCCGAAGCTACGGCAGGGGAGCTACTTCCCGCCCTTCCTGGAGGCGCGCCGGACTTCGGAGAAGGCGCTGGCGGCGGTAATTCAGGAAGCCTGGATTGGCGGCGTCTCAACTCGCCGGGTGGATGATCTGGTGCAAGCCATGGGGCTAACGGGGATCAGCAAGAGCACGGTCTCGAAGCTGTGCAAGGATATTGACGAACGGGTCAACGCCTTCCTCGACCGTCCACTTGTGGGGGATTGGCCTTACCTGTGGCTTGATGCGACCTACCTCAAGCAGCGCGAAGGAGGACGCATCGTCTCGGTAGCTGCGATAATCGCTGTGGCGGTGAACACTGATGGTCGGCGTGAGATCGTCGGCTTGCATATTAGCCCGTCCGAGGCAGAGACCTTCTGGTCAACCTTCCTCAAGATTCTGGTTCGCCGTGGCCTGCACGGGATAAAGCTGGTGGTCTCTGACGCCCATGAAGGGCTGAAGGCGGCGATCCGGCGGGTGATGGGAGCATCCTGGCAAAGGTGCCGAGTCCCCTCGCCAGGCTTTATGCCCGGCGTGCCTTTGGCAACGGATCGGTCGCTTTGCGACCGATGGATGCGTAACGCGCTGTCGTATGTCCCGAAAGCCCAGCAAAACATGGCATCAGCTGCACTGCGCCAAGCATTTATCCAGCCTGACCGCAAAGGCGCGAGCCAAACTCTGCGCCACGTCGCCGATCAACTGCGTGACAAATGGCCGAAACTCGGCGCGTTCATCGACGACAGCGAAACCGACGTGCTGGCGCACATGGACTTTCCTGCGCAGCACCGGACCAAAATCCATTCAACGAACCCATTGGAACGCTTAAACAAGGAGGTGAAACGCCGGGCGGATGTCGTTGGCATCTTCCCGAACGAGGGCTCGATCATCCGCCTGATCGGCGCCGTACTGCTGGAGGCAAACGACGAATGGCAAACCCAGAACCGCTATATGCAGATCGAGGCGATGGCCGAACTTACACCGCTGTTGATCAACGCTGAACCAACTCAAATTGCCACCGCAGCCGCATGACTAATGGACGCTTCAGCTACACTGGAATTTCCACCACATTGATGAGGTGGATGCCCCCTGCTCAGCGGCATCAGTGTACCATGATGTGTCCTGGTGATGAGCCAGGGCCACTTAGAGAGGAGGCATCTATGAATGAAGTTACGATGGTCGGTCTTGATCTGGCGAAGAATGTCTTTCAAGTGCATGGCGTCGATGCGGCAGGGCAAGTGGTTCTGCGACGGAAGCTTCGGCGCGACAACGTCGAGGACTTCTTCCGACGCCTCCCACCGCTTACCATCGGCATGGAAGCGTGTGGCGGTGCTCACTACTGGGGCCGCCTGCTGGAAGCGCTAGGACACCGGGTTCGGCTCATGCCACCGGCCTACGTCAAGCCCTATGTCAAGCGCGGCAAGACCGATGCCGCTGACGCTGAGGCAATCTGCGAGGCCATGACGCGGCCAACGATGCGGTTCGTCCCGACCAAGACTGCCGGGCAGCAGGCCTCTGCTGCTGAGTTGAAGGTCCGCCAGTTGCTGGTCGCGCAACGTACCAGGACAATCAACGCCCTGCGTGGACATATGGCTGAATTTGGCATTATCGCCGCGAAAGGCACGTGGCGGGTCAGCGATCTCACTGCTGTCGTGCAGGATGTGGACGATACTCGTTTGCCTGATGTGGCCCGGGCGGCGTTGCTTATGCTGACTGAGCAGATCAAGAACCTGGACGATCAGATCGGAAGGATCGAGACAGCCATGGTCCGCCGCTCACGGGTAGACGAGACCGCCAGGCGGCTCGCCTCCATTCCCGGCATCGGGGCAATCACGGCAACCGCGCTCCAAGCCCTGGTGCCGGATCCCTGCGGATTTAAATCTGGCCGCCACTTTGCCGCCTGGCTTGGCCTTACGCCTCGATCCCATTCAAGCGGTGGGAAGGAGCGGCTGGGGCACATCTCACGAGCAGGGAATTCGACGCTACGGTCGTTCCTCGTGCTCGGCGCGACCGCCAGATTGCGCTATGCCCGGCAGAAGCCGGAGGCAGCAGACTGGGTGACGCGCCTGCTCGCACGACGGCCGTTCAAGGTCGTCGCTGTCGCGCTCGCCAACAAAATGGCGCGGATCGCCTGGGCTCTTCTGACGAAGGGCGGCACATACAAGGCTACTCTAACGGCCGCATAGCGGTCCGGCAGCAACTGACCGACGGCCGCTGTCGGCAGGGGGAGAGGTGCAAAGCAGCGATGAGAGAGAGATCGGCAGATCGGTTGCGAGAGAGACCGTGTCCGTCAATGCGCCGTCGAGCGCGCCACATTGATCCGGCACTCGCACCGCGAAGCTCATCAGGGCCCGCGGCCAATCCGGCCGCATCAGAGGCCGGACACATGACCGCACCCGTCCGCTCCACCAATCGCAGCTCATCCACCTTGACCCGCAGGGGGCATCCACACATGACGGACGCTACCAGAACGGGAAGCCGCGTTAATCGAGATCTACGGGCGAGGTCCGTCTCGTCTGTAAGGAGCTGCAAATGCTGCACAGAAAGCCTTATGTAGAGGTCGACTGCCGGTGAACAAAACTGCTCGTAGGTAGGATCTAACCGCCACCGAGAGGTCCTACCTGACGCGTGACACAACTTTCAAATCTTACTATCGAACCGGATTCAGATCGCGGTCAAATCAATCGAGTGCTCGTAGATCAGGGTCTATAATTTGTCTCGCCCGGCTCACGCGACTTCATGCTGAAAGCAGCGACGCCACCTGTGCCGACGCCGCTGAACCCGCAAGCAATATTCAGTCCGACGGACAACAACAAGATCTTCATAGCGGCATAAAACCCTTGATTTAAGATTGACCTAACCTTGTTTCTAGGTTACTAACGTCATGTTAACATCGGAGGACAAAAGATGCAGACTCCCCTACAAACCGCTACCCTGCAGGCCGTGATGCTGATGCGAATGAAGCAGAGCAGGGCGCGGGTGAGCGAGACGACCCTGAAAATGCTAGCCGGAAGGCGGCATCTTCGTGCGGATTTCGTAGTCGATGTTATGAAATCGATGGCCGATTTGAATTGGATCATGATCGAGCTCGATGCAGGTGGGTTCGGATTGATCACCAGGAAAGCTTTGGAGGGAGCAAAATCCGTTCTTGTCGAAGACTCTCTAACGGATTCTGAGCAGAAGGCCATCAAAGGAGGCGTATTCACTCTTGCGAAGTTTGAAGACGAACTGCGCCTTGCCAGTGACGAGGCATGCCCGGTGAAGAGGCCGAATAGGCAGGGCACGGGCATGCTGTAAAAAAGGAGGCTGGGGTGATCGGTAGCAGGATCACTCCAGCAATACTATGAGGACGAAGGATTGTGACCTCGACGCCAGATCGCTTACCGCCGAACGCTTGCATACTGGCCTCGAATGGATGGCGGCGGAGCCCGCCGGCAAATTCAAAGCCGGAGATTTAAAAGTTCGTTCTACAGGGCATGTCGAGGACCGCTTTAAGACCTGGCGTATTATCCTCTAGCCGGAGCCTGCCCCAGTGCAGATCCGCGACCGCCGATACCAGTGCCAAACCCAAACCTGATCCCGGAGTGCTTCTTGCCGCTTCAGCACGATAGAACCGCCGGGTCACTTTTTCTCGATCCTCAACCGGTATGCCCGGTCCCTCGTCGGCCACTGATATAAGGAGGCGCCCTTTAAAGATAGATGCGTCAAGGGTAATCGAACTCGAACCTGATGCATATTTGATTGCGTTTTCAATCAGGTTGATGATGGATTGCTCAAGCACTTGTCTGTCCCCCATAAAATACAGAGACTCAGACCAGCGACCCAAAAGCTTTATGCCTTGCTCGTCGGCTACGGCCTCATAAGTTTCATGAATATCCCTCATCAGTTCTGATAAGTGCATATTTGCAAAAGCTGCTCGCCTTTCACCAGCTTCAACTTCTGAAATTCGGAGAATTGATGCGAAGATTCTTTGTACTTTGTCCAGGTCGTTTACGGCATTATAGATAGCGTCTACGAGATCATCCTTGCTCAAATGCGGCACAACCTTGGAAGACACCGCGTCCTCAAGTCTGGCCCTTGCCCTTGTAATCGGGGTGCGCAAATCGTGAGCTACTCCATCCGTGACCTGCCGGACGCCCTGCATGAGCGTCTGTACCATGTCAAGGATTGAATTTATTGCCTTGGCCAGTTGATTAAATTCATCGTTTGATGAGCGCAGCCTCACGCGACACGACAAGTCACCTCTCCCAATGGCTGCGGAAATCTCAGCCAAATTGGTCATTGCCCGCTTGAACAGACTCCGCACGACAAGACCGCCTGTCATGCCGAGCATGATCATCGCGCAAGATGCTATCAGCAAGCCCTGGTAAAGCACGATACGGAGTCGCTGATTAGTGCGCGTGTCCCGCCCAATTAAAAGCCTGTAGCCGTTTTCCAGCGGGTAATATTTGTAGATGGCTTGCATCGGAATTTCATAACGCTTGAGCGGCAATCTGTACCAGGTATAAGATTTGATAACGCCCGCCGGCCAAAGATCAAGATTACCAGCAATACGGTTACCATCCGGATCAACCAGCAGATACAGTGCGTGGTCATCCTCATTATCGCTGACCCGCTTTTCAATGATTGAGCTCAATATAGAAAGACCACCTTTGTTGTATTTTTCTGCCAAGTCTTGAGCTTGATTATGAATAGTCTGGTACGCTTGGTTGTCTAATACGGCGACTGCGGAGTACCAGAGAGACACCGACAACACTATGGACGAAACCGCTGAGACAACCACATACAACAATGCGAACCTCAAGCCGGCTGACTTGAAATATCTGCTGATCCACCCGAGACGATCACAGATTGGTTTCCGAACCGTTCCAACCCGCTGCTCCCCTGCAGTGAATCCCGAATCGAGAAGTACGAGATCCGACATGACGCTCTCCTGAACGGCCAATTGTGTGAAACCTGCTGCAGGTCGCCACGGCAGCCTGCGCTCTTTAGCATGTATTAACTTTTCGCAATATACACAACCTGTAGGTGAATTCCAGAGGAAAACGGTGCAGTATCAGAATTTTTTCTGTTAGGAGGTCTTTCGCTCCCGCATGTGATGAAGATGCCATACCGCGTTGCCGAATTACGCAGTGAATTGTCTGGACGACCGTTATCTGCGAAACTGATCAACAGTCAGACACGGAAACATCTCGTGATAGTCCCGCGCGCCGTAGCTTCTATGTTTGCCCTATCTTTCGTAGCCGGATGTGCAACCGGGCAGCGCCACGTCGCGCCTCAGCCATTCAGCGGTCCAGGCGCGGTCCCACTCAAGATGCAACAGCCGGCGTTGTCTTCCGCCAGTTCAACACCGTGGGTAGCTCCGGAGAATTTGTGGCCGACGCCTCAACGCGTCGCGCCCAATGAGGCCGCTTCCTCTCAAAAGGTCGAGCGTTCTCAAGATGTCGAAGCGACTCCTCTTAAGCCAGAAGCACCGCCTGCCCCGCTGGTCGTTCAACAGCGTGTCATCACTGGTCCACCTCCAGCCTACGGATCAGTCCACAATGCTGACATGACCCCGAGGCCAGAGGTGCACTTCGTCGCTCCGCCCCCATCAGCGTCGCCAGAAACTCTACCAAATTCCTCCGCCGGTAACGGACAACTGCAAGCGCCGTCCACTCCTCAGTAGGCGGACCGCGGGCGCGAAACGTGCATGAGTTTGAACTCTGCCGTCCCAAAGCAGCGACTTGAGGTTGCCCTGCTTTTATCCGTTCTGGTACTGTGCCGCCAAAGCGTTGGCCCGGGACCGCTGCTCGGCCGACATGCGATTGCCATCTCGCTTTTGGCTTGTCGCCGCCAAGGCTGCTACATCCGGATCCGATGAAGTCTCGGCCAGCGTAAAGAGCGCATAGGCTTTCTCGCGATCCTGTTGGACACTGGCTCCATCATCGTAGAGCACGCCCAGGGCCAATTGCGCGGGTGCGTCGCCATGAGCTGCCGCCTGGCTCCACAATTTTGCTGACGTGCCAAGGGCCTGACGCACTCCCCTGCCCTCCGCATAAAGCACACCGAGATCATATTGCGCCACAGCATTCCCTTCGCCGGCCGCGACCTTGAGCAGAGTCAAGGCCTGGCTGACATCCCGATCGACGCCCCGTCCGTCAAGGTAAGCGATTGCCAAGGCTGTCTTGGCATTTGCGTAACCATGCCGCGACGACAGCCGCAGCCAATGCACTGCCAATTTGTTGGATTGTTTGACGCCGACGCCGTTCCTGTAAGCTTCGGCAAGGTCGAGTTGAGCTTGCGGATCGCCTTGGACGCTCGCTCTCCGATACCAGTAAACCGCCCTCGCCGGATCTCGCTTCATGAAATGTCCGGCAGTATTATCGTCGCCCATGATCACCTGGGCCAGTGCATAGCCTGCTTGCGCCGACAGGTATGCCCAGTGTGTTGCAATGCGAGGGTTTTGAGGAACACCATGGCCGTCCGCATACAGCATTGCCAGCGCGTAGCTAGCCCTGGCCTGTCCAGCCCGGGAACCATCGAGATAGTAATTCCTGGCCTCGCTGTAGCTCTTGTTTACTCCCCTACCATAGTAGTAGGCATTTCCAAGGTTGTAGGCGGCGTCAGCGTTACCCTGACCCGCAGCATTGCGGTATCGGGCGACAGCTTCCTTGTAATCCTTCCGGCCATCCATTCCGAAATAGCTGCAATCGCCAGCATAGAGTTCCGCAAGCGCGTTGCCCTGATCAGCAGCCCGCCCGTACCACCCGCACGCACCAGACTTGCTCAGTTTGACGCCCTGGCCAAACTCATAGTCACTTCCTAACTCCACTTGCGCAGACGGATCATTATCGGCCGCTGCCAGCTTGAGCAGATCCAACGACGTCGGCTTTGGGCTCGCATCCTGAGCTACCGGAGCAGCTGCGGCGGCCGGCGTTGGTAAATCTTGAAGCGCACTGATCGCATCAGGATTGCCCTGGGCCGCTGACCTGCTGATCCACTGCCGCGCCTTCTCAAGGTTAGCTGGCACGCCTTGGCCCGTGTAATACGCATATCCAACGTAAAACTCCGCCTGCGGATCGTGTTGGAGCGCGGCCAAATGATACCAGGTGTATGCCAATTCGTATGATTGCTGCACCAGCGAACCGTTGTAATATAACGTTCCGAGAGTCTTTTGAGACCACGCCGCGCCCTGATGTGCGGCGGCCGTTAGCCAGCGGATTGCGGTGGACACGTTTGGAGGAACACCCTGTCCAAGCAGATAAGCAGCGCCAAGATACTCCGCTGCCTGGGTATTGCCTTGTTTCGCGGCCCGCCAGAACCATGGAATGGCTCGGCGGACGCTCTTTTTGACGCCTGCGCCAAAGTAGTAGGATTCGCCGGTATAAAGCTCGCCGATCTCACTGCCTTGCTTCGCGGCTCGATTGTACCAGGAGGCAGCCTTTGAGGGGTCTTTTTCAACTCCTATGCCAAGGCGATAGGCATCTCCCAACTCGACCTGCGCATCTGGAGCTCCACTTGTCGACAAGCCCGGAGTAGCCGCTTCCCTGACCTGCGTCAGGTTGATCTGAGGCGTGTCCGACGCCCATGCCGTTCCCAGCCCCAAGCTGCCAGCCAAGATAGCGAAAGTTATAACGATAGGCTTCATCGGAAACCTCCATGTTGATTTACCAGCAGGAAGAGCTAGATTTGCGGCTCAACGGAGTGCACCATTTTCAGGTTCGAGGTAAGGCTGCAGACCGCTCGCATCGGGTATGATAGAGGGTGGATAACCCATTTCTAAACGGTTCTCTCTCAAAGCTGACGTTTGCCGCGAAGGGCTGACACTATGGCCCACGCCGATCAGGCCATTCTCCTTGAAGCTATAATATTTTCCGTTGCCGATGATAACATGATCATGGACAAGTATTTCTACAGAGCGCAGTACTATCTGGATATCTTTAGTAGTAGTAATATCATCTTGTGATGGTTTTGGGCAACCACTTGGATGGTTGTGGACAAGTATAACAGCAGCCGCATTCCCCTCCAGAGCTCGTTTTACGATTTCTCTAGGATAAACGGAAACGTGGTTAATTGTTCCTGTCGCTATTACTTCATCGGAGATGAGATGGTTTTTAGTATCAAGCAACAGAAGCCGAAAGTGCTCAACGGAGTCGTGAGACATGGTCAGACGAAGATAATTAAACATTTTGTCCCAGTCGTTGATGATCGGACGATCCCTTATCTCGGCATGGGCAAGGCTGGCTGTAGCATATCGCACTAGGCTGAACAGCTGATGGATGGAAGAAGAAGCTTCCGTAAATCTGTCCAGCTTAGTCTTGTCAGCAGCCATGATCTCGCCGAACGTGCCAAAGTGAGCAATCAAACTTGTGGAGAGGGCGGTACTTTCATCCGGCGGTATGACCAGTTCCAGCAGCCTTTCAAGGAGATGCCCATCCGACCCGACGAGTGCGGACGCCGATCCCGCATTTTTAGCGAAGACATTTCTGATACCTGCGGGGATTTCTTGGTGCTGAGCTCTCGCGCGGCCCTGCGATCCGAGGTGGGACGGTGCCTCGGAAAGTACTCGCGGAATGACATCCGCAAGCTGCCAGTCGGCTTGGGTCAGCGGCCCTGGCTTTTTCTCTGAACTGGGAGTAATTTCCGCTAATAAGCTTACTGTGGAGGCCATAAAAAATCCCTGTAGGAGTTTTTGAAAGATCAACGTCCACACCTGGAAGTTGTATTACATTTATTTAATATTATATTAAGATTGTCAAACATTAATTTTCAGAAACTTAAGAAGTGGTCATAAAAACCTTGATTCGCCTATATATGTGCTAATTTTGCATCATTACGGAATTCGTTCTTGTTATATTCTACTCAACAACGTGGCAGATATTGCCTTATCTAAAAGTTTTGTAATATTCCGATCAGGTTTTTTATAGCAAGCCGTCTAGTTTCATTCTGCAACCCAAAATTACATAATCGTTTAGCAACTCAGGTATCGCTATTCCAGGGATCAACAAGGTGAAACAACGCGATTTACCATCACTCCCGCCCGACCCGCAACCAAAGCGGGAAGAAGTCCAGAGCATCCTGCAAAGCTATGCAAGTCGCGGGAATACTCTACAAGCTTTCGAGGGTGCTGCCGAGATGGTCTGGCGAGCTCGAACGCTTAAAGCCGATCCCGATGCTTTTTTGCACACCACCTGGGCAGCGCCTGAAGCGTTCAAGGCACAATGGCCCTCCTATGGGAATTTCGCCCGAAGCAGTCACTGGGCAACCATCAAGCAACAGGTTTTCCATCGGGCCGACCACCTCTGCGAATGCTCCGGACATTGGGCGACGGATGTGTATATAAGAGATTACCGCCCACGCATACTGTCGAGGGAGGATTTAACCCCGCTGGTTGCTGTTTGTCCGGCATGCCTCTCGTATGTCGAAGAGGATCCAATAACGGGCCTTCCGAGGGAGCATGAAGAGCAGGAGGCCGCTTTGGCAACTATCTATGGCCAAGTCGAACTGATCGAAAGTGTCGAGCAGCTGCTGGCTGGGCGGGTTCCCGTCGCTTTCCTCGGCTTTTTGTAGAGCTTGCGCGGCATTCATAATTTACCGTCTTCATTGGCTTTGTTGCATGAACCGAGAGTGGCCCGGATTTAGCCTTTGGTGGCCGTTGCTATTTGATGATGCTGTTAGGTTGGCAGCGGGCCCGCGCTATGGCAGTCGTTTTCGCATGACGACCTCATAAAATTCCTATCGCGGCTTCCGCTATTCGGCCGAGCTGATCCAGCACGCGGTCTGGCTGTACCACTCCTTCAGCCTGAGCCTGCGGGAGATTGAGCTGATCCTGGCGGCGTCGGGCGTGATCGTCAGCTATAAGAGCATCCGTAGCTGGGACCTGCGCTCTGGCTGGATGGTCGCCAACATGCTGAAGCGGCGCCCTCCACGGCCGGGCGACAAAAGGAATATGGGTGAGGTCTTCATCCGCATTCAGGGCAAGCTGCACTACTCTGGCGCGCGATTACCAGGACGGGAACTTGCTGGATGTTCTCGTTCAGAACCGGCGAAGCGAAGGCGGCCAAGCGCTTCTTCCGCAAACTGCTGAAAGAATTGCAGTATGTTCCGCGGGTGATCATGACCGACAAGCTGAAGAGCTATGCCGCCGCCAAGCGCGAGATCCTGCTAGGAGTAAAGCATCGGCAAAGCCGCTATCACAGTAACCGGATCGAGGTCTCGCATCAGCCGACACCACGACGAAAGCGGCACATGAAGCGGTTCAAGTCAATCGGCCATGCACAGCAGTTCCTCTTCAGCCAAAGCCAGATCACAACCATTTCCAGCTCCACGGTTATCACTTTTCCGCCACTGAATATCGTGCCGCACGCGAGGCCGCCTTCGCCAACTGGCGAAGCGTGACCGGAACCGCAGCCGCCGCATGACCTTCAATTCAACCGCAGGCTCTATTTGTTCCGGGCTCATTAAACTAACAGCACCCTCTGGACGCGTCACTACCGAAAATTCCGTGTCTGTGGCTTGATGGCGGGCTCGATTCGCAGGTTTTGGACGTAGATGTCGCGGATTTTACGGCCGTCGATGCCGTTGTTTTGGTTCTGGCTTTCGGCGGGAGCGGCAGGAGCCTCCCGTCCGCCGATGCTGCCAAGCAGGCCGGAGAGATCCGTCAGCTTCTCGGCGACCACATGCAGCACTGCGCCTTCCTTTTGCAGCCTGCCATGGCAGGCGATCATGCCGGCGCTCATAACGATGCGCCGCTGGACCTCGAACAGGTTTGGCCAGACGATCAGGTTGGCGTGGCCGGTCTCATCCTCGATGGTGACGAACAGCACGCCATTGGCGCTGCCCGGCCGCTGGCGCACCAGGACCAGCCCTGCAACCGCCAGCTTTGCGCCGTCTTTCCGGCCAGCCAAGGAGCCGCAGGGGGTGATGCTCATCCGCGTCAGATCCTCGCGCAGGAAGGAGACCGGGTGGGCGCGCAGGCTGAGGCCGACATGCCGGTAATCCTCGACCACCGCCTGCCCCTCAGTCAGCGCGGCTAAAGCATGACCTGATCGGTTTGAGTCGCTGCGGGCTTCTGGCGCGGTTTGTTTTCTGATTCAAGCTGCTGGCTAGGTTGGAGGCCAGCAGCGATGCCGAAACCTTAGGTAGCGTCCGTCATGTGTGGATGTGTGGATGCCCCCTGCGGGTCAAGGTGGATGAGCTGCGATTGGTGGAGCGGACGGGTGCGGTCATGTGTCCGGCCTCTGATGCGGCCGGATTGGCCGCGGGCCCTGATGAGCTTCGCGGTGCGAGTGCCGGATCAATGTGGCGCGCTCGACGGCGCATTGACGGACACGGTCTCTCTCGCAACCGATCTGCCGATCTCTCTCTCATCGCTGCTTTGCACCTCTCCCCCTGCCGACAGCGGCCGTCGGTCAGTTGCTGCCGGACCGCTATGCGGCCGTTAGAGTAGCCTTGTATGTGCCGCCCTTCGTCAGAAGAGCCCAGGCGATCCGCGCCATTTTGTTGGCGAGCGCGACAGCGACGACCTTGAACGGCCGTCGTGCGAGCAGGCGCGTCACCCAGTCTGCTGCCTCCGGCTTCTGCCGGGCATAGCGCAATCTGGCGGTCGCGCCGAGCACGAGGAACGACCGTAGCGTCGAATTCCCTGCTCGTGAGATGTGCCCCAGCCGCTCCTTCCCACCGCTTGAATGGGATCGAGGCGTAAGGCCAAGCCAGGCGGCAAAGTGGCGGCCAGATTTAAATCCGCAGGGATCCGGCACCAGGGCTTGGAGCGCGGTTGCCGTGATTGCCCCGATGCCGGGAATGGAGGCGAGCCGCCTGGCGGTCTCGTCTACCCGTGAGCGGCGGACCATGGCTGTCTCGATCCTTCCGATCTGATCGTCCAGGTTCTTGATCTGCTCAGTCAGCATAAGCAACGCCGCCCGGGCCACATCAGGCAAACGAGTATCGTCCACATCCTGCACGACAGCAGTGAGATCGCTGACCCGCCACGTGCCTTTCGCGGCGATAATGCCAAATTCAGCCATATGTCCACGCAGGGCGTTGATTGTCCTGGTACGTTGCGCGACCAGCAACTGGCGGACCTTCAACTCAGCAGCAGAGGCCTGCTGCCCGGCAGTCTTGGTCGGGACGAACCGCATCGTTGGCCGCGTCATGGCCTCGCAGATTGCCTCAGCGTCAGCGGCATCGGTCTTGCCGCGCTTGACATAGGGCTTGACGTAGGCCGGTGGCATGAGCCGAACCCGGTGTCCTAGCGCTTCCAGCAGGCGGCCCCAGTAGTGAGCACCGCCACACGCTTCCATGCCGATGGTAAGCGGTGGGAGGCGTCGGAAGAAGTCCTCGACGTTGTCGCGCCGAAGCTTCCGTCGCAGAACCACTTGCCCTGCCGCATCGACGCCATGCACTTGAAAGACATTCTTCGCCAGATCAAGACCGACCATCGTAACTTCATTCATAGATGCCTCCTCTCTAAGTGGCCCTGGCTCATCACCAGGACACATCATGGTACACTGATGCCGCTGAGCAGGGGGCATCCACCTCATCAATGTGGTGGAAATTCCAGTGTAGCTGAAGCGTCCATTAGTCATGCGGCTGCGGTGGCAATTTGAGTTGGTTCAGCGTTGATCAACAGCGGTGTAAGTTCGGCCATCGCCTCGATCTGCATATAGCGGTTCTGGGTTTGCCATTCGTCGTTTGCCTCCAGCAGTACGGCGCCGATCAGGCGGATGATCGAGCCCTCGTTCGGGAAGATGCCAACGACATCCGCCCGGCGTTTCACCTCCTTGTTTAAGCGTTCCAATGGGTTCGTTGAATGGATTTTGGTCCGGTGCTGCGCAGGAAAGTCCATGTGCGCCAGCACGTCGGTTTCGCTGTCGTCGATGAACGCGCCGAGTTTCGGCCATTTGTCACGCAGTTGATCGGCGACGTGGCGCAGAGTTTGGCTCGCGCCTTTGCGGTCAGGCTGGATAAATGCTTGGCGCAGTGCAGCTGATGCCATGTTTTGCTGGGCTTTCGGGACATACGACAGCGCGTTACGCATCCATCGGTCGCAAAGCGACCGATCCGTTGCCAAAGGCACGCCGGGCATAAAGCCTGGCGAGGGGACTCGGCACCTTTGCCAGGATGCTCCCATCACCCGCCGGATCGCCGCCTTCAGCCCTTCATGGGCGTCAGAGACCACCAGCTTTATCCCGTGCAGGCCACGGCGAACCAGAATCTTGAGGAAGGTTGACCAGAAGGTCTCTGCCTCGGACGGGCTAATATGCAAGCCGACGATCTCACGCCGACCATCAGTGTTCACCGCCACAGCGATTATCGCAGCTACCGAGACGATGCGTCCTCCTTCGCGCTGCTTGAGGTAGGTCGCATCAAGCCACAGGTAAGGCCAATCCCCCACAAGTGGACGGTCGAGGAAGGCGTTGACCCGTTCGTCAATATCCTTGCACAGCTTCGAGACCGTGCTCTTGCTGATCCCCGTTAGCCCCATGGCTTGCACCAGATCATCCACCCGGCGAGTTGAGACGCCGCCAATCCAGGCTTCCTGAATTACCGCCGCCAGCGCCTTCTCCGAAGTCCGGCGCGCCTCCAGGAAGGGCGGGAAGTAGCTCCCCTGCCGTAGCTTCGGGATCCGGAGCTGTAGGCTGCCAAGACGAGTATCAAGCGCTCGATCACGATAGCCATTGCGATAGGTGCACGCTCGCCACTGCGCTCGTAACGGCCAGCGCCGATCACCCTCCGTAGCTTTCCACGCGCTTCGCACGCGGAACCTTTGCTACTTCGCCCGTCCACATCCGTCTCCATGAGCAACTGCACTACGGCTTCCGCAACGCTACGCAGAAAATCGCCGTCGCCAGCTTTGGCCAACAGCTCGGCCAGTGGTAATCTCTCCTCGGTCATCGGGTTCTCCAAGCTTCAGGTCGAAGTCTCGCAACTCCACCATAGCCGACTGATCCGATGGCCACCTCAAACTACACCGTTACGAGTTCTGAATTTCCACCACGAGCACGGACACTACCGATTCCCATGAGCGACGGGATGTGATTCAAGCTGTGTGCTGGGCGGAGGCCAGCATGCATGCCAAGGCCTTATTCGGTTGATCTACGCGAGCACGTGATTGCGGCGGTTGAGCAGGAGGGCATGTCTCGGCACGAGGCGGCGGCGCAGTTTCGGATTTCGGTTAGCACGGCGATCAAGTGGGTACAGCGGTTCCGCCGGACAGGCAGTGCCGCACCTGGGCAGATTGGCGGATACAAGCAGAAGGCGATCAGCGGCGCCCACCGGGACTGGCTGATGGCGCGGTGTCAGGCTAACGAGTTCACGCTGCGCGGCCTGGTGTCTGAACTGGCCACGCGCGACCTTAAGATTGATTGCCGCGCGGTGTGGTCCTTTGTGCATACCGAGGGGCTCAGCTTCAAAAAAACTCTTACCGCCGCCGAACGCGATCGTCCCGACGTCGTGCGAAGGCGCGCGCTTTGGAGAAAATACCAAGGGCTGATTGATCCGACACGTCCGGTTTTCATTGATGAAACCTGGACCAAGACCAACATGGCCTGGCCGGCCGCGCGCCGCTTCGTGGCTGGTCGCCCCGTGGCAGCAGGCTCTATGCAAAGGTGCCTTGGGGCCACTGGAACACCATGACCTTCATCGCCGCACTGCGAGTGGACCGGATCGACGCGCCGTGGCTGCTCAACGGTCCGATCAACGGCGAAAGCTTTCGCACCTATGTCGAAACCGAACTAGTGCCAACCCTCAAGCCCGGCAATATCGTCGTCGCCGACAATCTCGGCAGCCACAAGAGCAAAGCGGTTCGAACAGCCATCAGGCAGGCCGGCGCCCAGTTGATCCTGTTGCCGAAATACTCCCATGACCTGAACCCAATCGAGCAGGTCTTCGCCAAGCTCAAACATCTGCTCCGAAAAACCGCCAGCCGCAGCCAGGACGCCGTCTGCACCGCAATCGGCGAATTGCTCAACACTTACAAAGCCGCCGAATGTGCCAATTACTTCAGAAACTCAGGATATGGTTCCAACTAAATACATCTGGCTCGATGTCGCCTGGCCGGAGCGTCGGCACGAGTTGCGTGCGGACGTAAAGGTCGAATGCGATGCGGTCCATCGCATCCGGGATCACCCAGGGTGCGGCCAGGCCATCGGTCCGCAACCCGGCGATGAAGGTTTGCGTACCCCATTTGGCAAACGGCGCCTTGGCCTTCAGCCGCCGACCGCGAGCAGCGCGCCCCCGCAGCCGAGCCATTGTCGTCGAAACCGCTGTTTCATCAATGAACATCAGCCGCGGCAGACGCTGGCACAGCCAGGGAAGAATCCAACGAAACCAACGCCGGCGCCGCTTGGCGACGTCGGCGCGTTCGACCTCCTGTGCCGTCAGCGCTTTTTTTATATGTCCAGCCCGCTTTGCAGAGCAGCCGCGACAGCGAACTCGGCCGCGCCGTCACGCCAAAGCGGCTTCGTAGCCGCTCGGCCAACTCCGGCATGGTGATGTCGGGCGTCGTCTCAACCCAGTCGATCAGCGCCGCTCTAAACGGCTCCAGCTTTCCGCTGCCGGGTCGGCGGCCGCGCTGGCCGGGTGCGGCCGACCCGGTGGCCTGGACGCGCCCGAGCAGCTTGACCGCAGAACTCGCACTGACGCCGAACCGTGACGCTGCCGCACGACGCGACGCGCCGGCCTGCACCGCAGCCACCACGCGGCTGCGCAAATCCATCGAAAGCATCTTCGCTATGGCTACACCTCCAGCCCAAGGTGAATCAGATCACACCGCGTCGGTAAAGCCGATTCGTATTTCAGGGGCGGTGCTCTAACGCGCCCGCACGGTGCAACTGGGCCAAACTCACCGCATCCCGCCGGTCGGTCTTGACCCGGTCACCCACCCGGCGCGGGATCAGCGATGGCGCCACAACCGCGCAGGCATGGCAGGCCTGGATCAGCAGCCGGTGCACGCCGTAGCCGCAAGGGCCGGCCTCGTAGCAAAAGCTCGCAACCCTCGATATCGGCATACTTCAGCGAGGCGGGTCACCCCGCCCGCAGACGGACATATGGTCTAAACAGAAACCGCTCCCTCGGTTACGGGAGTGATCGTGCAGACGAAGCCGAGCTGGGCGATTTGACGGACCAGGCGATTGGCCTGAGTTTCTGGCGAGGTGCGACGGAAGTGGTCGGCACCGAGGTCTTGGTAGAAGGTGCCGTCTTGCAGCATGTGATAAGCGGCGGTGAGGATCGAGGCGGCGACGGCACAGATTGCCTTTTTGGGTCCGCGCCTGTGCCGCAAGCGTTGGAACTGCGCCTGCAAGTAGCTCTCCTTCTTGCGGCTGCTCGCCCAGGCACATTGCACGAGTGTCGTTTTCAGCCAGGGGGCACCCTTACGCAGCCGGGTGGAGCGCCACTTGCCCGCACTCTCGTCGTTGCGGGGACATAGCCCGGCCCAGGAGATCAGGTGTCCCGCAGTCGGAAAACGGCCCATGTCGATGCCGATCTCCGAGACGATGACCTGCGCGGTCAAATCACTGACGCCGGGAATGGTCCGCAGCAGGCGGACCGCCTGGCGGAAAGGGTCGAGATCGCGGTCCACCTCCATTGTTCGCGCCGCCGACGCAGGGCACCCCTGGATCAGAGTCTAAACAACGCGCTCCCGGACCTTGCGGACCCTGGCGCAATCGGGGGTGCTTCGGATGCCCCGGGTCCAACTAATACGCGGGCTCGCTCGCACCATAGAAAAGCCGACCTCTCCGCCGACGGCCAAAGTAGCTTGCCACAGGTTTCATCAACGGTGAGTCAATGTTCCGGTGGCGAACTAATACCATTGAAAAAATTACCATCATGTGCGCTCATGGCATTGATGAGTAGTTCAATCAATGCGTTTGTTGATATAGCAAATCGTTCCTTGAACAGAGAGGGATTGGTGGATGCGAGTCTCGAACGCCTGGTGCACAAGGCACATGACCTTGATCTCTCTTCCAATAGCCCTACAAAACACGCGCAAATCGACAGAGAAAGGCTGGCTCAGCCGGCCATGTCGCAAAATTCGAAACGCTACTAACTAGCGAGCAGTTGCGATTTTGGTATCTTCAGCAAGTTTTATAGGTATGAACTCGTCCTGTTTAATAAAACGGAAAAGCGCAGCTTGCGCCTCTGGTCCAGCACCCGCAATCGAAACCGCAATTATTAGTTGCGCGTGATGGCTACCTAACAGGCTGTGCCATGCCTCACGAAATCGAGTTACAAGATTAGGAACGACTGGATGTCCATCTACAATCAGCATGCTTAACGTAGTGCGCGGTGGAACGGCCGTTGCTACCAACTGCCAGCTTGATAAGCCTGCATGAGGAATGGTTGCCGTAGACATCAAAGCTTTGGGATCGTCTTCACGGCTTAAACGACGCAATACGTCAAACACATGTTTCGGATCGGCCTGAGGAGGCAGCAGAGCAAGCTGAACCTTAAACTCATTGAGATCGCAAAACATAGTCTCCGCCAATCCCGTGGCTGGATCAGCAGAGTTAAGAGGGCCAGAAGAGATAATTCGGCATCCAGCCAACGGCGTGAGCGGCGTTAGCCTATTGGCTGCAATCGCACGATTTGTCTGCACAACCATTAGAGGACCTAGCGCCGCAATAGCAATGATCGCTACGGCGCGGCTAAAGAAAACAGTGGAGGATGCGCGTGAACTGGCCGATACGGTTGAACGTTGAACCGGGAGTTGATCTTGGCGGAACGGAAGGCCTAACAGGATCAGCAAAGCTAAAACTATAGAGAAAAAGATATATCCATAAAGCACATGATCTGTTGCCGCGGCCTTAGCGCTACCAAGCGCGTGTCCTAGCCAAACGATGCCAAGAGCACGAAAACCGTTGGCGACAACAGGGACAAAGAGACTAAGCGCTATGAAAAATATACGGCGCCACAGCGATTGAAAGATAAGCAAAGCGTAGAGGACGCTGAAAGCTATTGCGGCAATCAGAAATCGTAGCCCGGCACAAGCCTCAGCAATATAAAATACGCCTGCTGAAATCTCAATCGTGTTGCCTGTAACGAAATTAGGAACGCCGAGAAGATCAAGCCCTTCCTTGGTAAATTGAGTTGTAAAAGCTTGAAGAACCGGAGTCAGGAAGCCGCCGAACGGAATTAAAAAAAACAAGTAAAGAAAGGGGGCAATCATAGCACGATAAATTTTCCAACCTAAAACTCCCAAAAACAGGCATTGCACGATGCCCATAACAGCAAGCTGCTGGCCTTCCATAATTCCTAATCGGTTGGCAACTAACCACAAAAAGGCGAACCCACTTGCTGGAATCAGTGCCCACCAGGTCGGTTTCGGCTCTAAGCCAATGATACGATCACGCCGGTCCCACATTAGCCATAAGCTAATGGGTAATATCAAAAAACAATGATTATACGCTGTTGATCCCAGCCAAACACTGATTGCCGCTGAAATTTCAGGAAAAAAAATAATTGAAAGTAGCGCTAGCCCAAAGACTAAAGCTGGGGCCGGTTTTTTAAGAGCCTGCAACGCGTTCAAATATCTGCTCCAACGCACGGAGCTGTTAGACCCACAAGCGCGTCAAGTGGAGCCAATGTTTGCTCCCAATCGTAAGTAGCAGATATGGTTTGGCGCGCATGATTACCGAGTTGGGGATATTTCCCGTCTAGTACGTCGTGAACAAGCCGGGCTGTATCATCTGGCCCATCCGCAACCAGAAGATCACGTCCAGCTATGGCTTGAATGCCGGCAAATGCTTCCAGTGATGCAATGACCGGCTTAGCCATCGCTAATGCCTCAAGAACCTTGTTTTGAATACCCCGGCCGATGCGAAGAGGTGCTACCACGACTGCGGCATGAGCTAGATAAGGCCGCGTATCCGGCACGCGACCTGTTACGTGAACATTAGAGCGTTGCCCCAAAGCCTGCACCGATGGTGCTGGATTAGTGCCCACTATATAAAATGTGGGAGGCTGCCTTCGCCGAGAAAGTTGCGGCATCACCTCATTCGCAAACCATTCCACGGCTTCAATATTTGGCCGATAATCCATTGCTCCAGTGAAGACAATAGGTGTATCTTTGTTACTAAAGGGATTTAGATAATCATTTTTGGGATCAAAATACCGCAAGTCGACACCATTGCCGATCCATCCGGTATATCCTCTGGCTTCTGGGGCTAATGCAAGAAAACGAGCGTGTTCAGATTTCGAAACAAACAACGTATGGTCGAATTCACTTGCGGCCGCGCGCTCGAAAGCAAGAAGAGTGCGCGCTTCACGCGCCCAAATTGCACGCATTGGCCACTTTGTGCCGTGCGCGTAAGCAGCAAATTTTTCTGAATCGATATCCACCATATCAAGCAGTCTGGGTACTTTAGGAACTAAAGACGCATAAGGCGCCATTGCCGAAGAGAACACCACGATTTGGTCGATATTATTTCTGGATATGGTAGATCTAACCCATTGAGAAAGTCTAGTATCTTGGAAATATGCCACTGAAAGCGGGAGGTCTGGCCGTAGCCTGGCAAAAGCCCGTAGTCGCGCCTGACGCGGATTGATTGGAATACAGGCAACGTTATCAAATCCTGCGGAAAACTTTGAGATATGCGCATAATCGGCTTTGTCATCGACAAAACAGCCGAGATGAACGCGAAATCTGCGACGTAGACGCTGCAATAAATGGTATGCGCGTATTTTATCTCCTTTGTCCGGAGGAAAAGGAATACGATGGCAAAGAAACAGGAGGTTTTGCATAATGATCAGCCTAGCCCGCGCACGATGTGAGGCCCAATCATATTTGCCACAGGCACAGGCAGCCGTTTCCAAGCGCCGATCAACATCCTGTATTTCGGGTTGAGAGGATTATGCTCTGGTAAAGAGGCGCCTTGTGCAAGTTGATATGTATAATTCAGTGGATAAGAATGAAATCCCCAATTTTTTTTAAATGAATAAGCACCTGTACCAATTTTACTTCGGCCAAAATCGAACATTGTTCGGCCTTCTCCAATTGCCCGCCGCATTACTTCCCAATACATAAAGTCATGCCCGCCGCGACTTCGCGCAGTAGAGCCTCCCCCAGCATAGTAAGGTAGTATTTCATTACGGAACTTGAAAGATAATACTCCACATAACGGTTGATCATTTTCTGTAACAACTAGTATTTCTGTAGCTGCTTTAAAATGATCTAGTAACAGTCTGAGGAATTTCCGAGGGAACACCGGAGTACCAAGATTTCTTACACTTTCAGCATAAAGATCAAAGAACGTATCAGCGTTTTTCGTTAACTCAGATCGTAGATTACGCTCGATGCCTTTCCGAACAACAGCACGTTGCTTACGTGGAATCGCTTTAAAAGCAGCATCTTCATTTTCTGGAATTTCTTTGCGAAATGTTTCATAGAGTGGCTGCGCCGCCTGCCATCCATCTGACACCTCATCCCGTGAACGTAGCTCACAATATGTAGCACCAAGCTTTTTCATCAAAGCTGATGCTTCCATGGTTAGTGCAGCGATGGCTTCCGCATCAACTCCAAGAGGACCTCCATACACACAGAAGGGGCTTGATATCAAAGCATTGCCGAATAAGGCGGTTTTAACATGAATAAGGGGCAATACTCCAACGATCAGGCCTTCACGTTCAGCAAGGATGTAATGAGATGTGTGACGAAACCCGCCACTAATAACATGTCGCCATGCAACCTGATGAAAAAACGTTCCATTGGCATGCGCCAGGACAAAAGCGTCCCATAGAGCCTCATCTTTGAGTTCGACGTAACGACATTTAGTTGCCATAATCAATTACACGGCATCAAATAAGTTTTTAAAAACGTGATCCATACGATCCCATTTGAAATCTCTTAAAAGCTTGCAAAGCCGATTCTCAGTTTGGCTTAAATTGACTCGATGGCGGAAATGAGAAAGCACTCGCGCATTAGCGATACGCGGCTGACCCGGATCAATTTCCCAGGGGTGAGTGTAAAATATAGCTGGACGATTTTCCTGGCGGTGCAACCTATTCAAGCCAAGCGCATACAGTTTGTAGGGCATTAGTCGAAAGTAGCCACCTCCTGAACAGGGTAAGTTCCTACCAAAAAGCTTTACAGTCGTCATAGGAATTTCCCATAATTTTCCTGTGGTAGGTTTATAGGGCTCACGCGGCGCATTAGGTGTCCCGTATAGATCATGCTGAACAGGAAATACGCTTGAACTATAAAGATGCCCCTCCGCTTCAAGCGTGTGCCAAGCTTGCGAATTTTTAGGACCGATTGAAAAAGTAGGCGCCCTGTAGCCATTTACTGGCACACCACCAATGTCTTCTAACAAACACCGGGCTCTGTTGACGTCGGCACGAAAATCTTTTTGACTTAGATGATCGACACGCTGATGATTATAGCCATGACTTGCAAGCTCATGACCGGCATCAACAATACGGCGAATCAAGGCGGGATGCCGCTTTGCCACCCATCCTAAAGTGAAAAATGTGCCATGCACCCCATATGACGAAAAATTTTCCAAGATTCGGTCGGAATTCGCCTCTACCCGTCGTTCAAATGTATCCCATTGGTCTCGAGCCACGACATCGGCATAAGCCTGAACTTGAAAATAGTCCTCAACGTCAACGGTTACGGCGTTGGCAATGCGGTGACCACGATCTTTGAACAAGATGTTCACCGTCCATTCCCATGTGGCTTGACCATTTGCACTAATCGATCGAGGACACGCCCGTCAGGCGCGTCCATCAAATCGAAATTATTTGGCGCATCTGAAATTTCATCGTGATCAGGATTGGCCGCTCGTCCACTCAGGTCAAGATCCAATTCGCGTGCAGTAGAATTAACCATGGCAGCTGAAATAGTTGCTGACTGCTCGAGCGCGCCTTCGAGGACAACTCGGCCGCACAAACGATTAATTCGCCTTGGAATTCCGCTTGTGTGACGGTAAATAGCAGGATAAGCATCCGGCTCGAAAAATGTTTCGCCACGCCAACCTGCCGCACGAAGCCGGTGCTCGACATACGCTTGCACTTCGTCCTTGGCTAGCGGACCTATATGGTATGACGCCAACACACGTTGCCGAAGCTGATTGAGATCAGGACTTGACATTGTCGCGCGGAATTCCGGCTGCCCAAGTAAAACGATTTGCATAAGCGCTCTTCCGCGTTCAGCTAAATTTGAAAGCAGGCGAAGTTCTTCAAGCGCTGCCAAAGGCATACATTGTGCTTCATCAACAATTAAAAGGGCACGACGTCCACGAGAACGCTCAGCACGTAGACGCTCGGTCAACCGCACAGTTACAGCGGTAGTATCTCCCTCACAAGACAAGCCAAAGCCAGCGGCCACAAGCTTAATTAAATCTTGTGGCCGAGTCTGTGGAACAACAATTGTTGCTAACCAGTAAGACGCAGGCCCCAATCGAACAGACAAACGTTCTACAAGAGTTGTCTTACCGGCGCCAACTTCACCGGTCATGACAATAAAACCCTCACCTTGAGCAAGCCCGAATAAAAGATGTGAGAGAGCCCGGCTATGCTCGCCGCTAGCAAAGAAAAACCGGTCATCCGGCGTTAGCCGGAAGGGCATATCGGTCAGGCCATAATGATCAAGATCCATAAGGTGCCTCAAAAAGTTTTTTGTATTCCGACAATGACGGTATTCTGAATATTGGTCGCGCCGAAACCTCCAAAATTTTGATTTGAAAGAATATATTCAGCATTTCCATAAAGGCTAGGACTAAGCTCTTGTGTGTAATTTATAGATGCAGCATAGGTCGATGGGCTCTGATTTATAGCAGTTAAGGATTGATATTTAGTATAATTTGCATAAGCCGATATGTTCGAAAGATCCGTAAGCTGATGGTTATAACTTACTGATCCCGATATGCTAGTTTGCGAAAATCCACCTAGTCCAGGCGATACGGCCACTACTTTGTCTTGCGCACGTATAATCGAAAAACCAATACTGTCGCGTGAATAAGTGGTCATCGTGGAAATAGAAAATGTTTGTTGTCGTTGAAGGTTTGACTGAACGCCAAGGGTCTGATTTGTCAGCAGGACAGGAGAGCCGCCTGCCACACCAACTGGGAGACCAAAAGGATTAAGGGAAGAATTAGCGACATTAGCCCCAATTTGCTGTTGTGGCGTTGTTAGTTG
The DNA here is from genome assembly GCA_965276795.1 of Acetobacteraceae bacterium. Classification (GTDB taxonomy): domain Bacteria; phylum Pseudomonadota; class Alphaproteobacteria; order Acetobacterales; family Acetobacteraceae; genus Acidiphilium. The sequence continues at coordinate 1,949,800 of OZ255628.1, forward strand.
ATCACTATAGCTGGCCGCCAAACTGGTGCGCGCGGTCAAAGGCAACTCTACTCGCATATACGGGGCATTATATCCATAAAGATGCTGATAACGAGCCACAAACGAGGCATTTTCCGCAGGCGTGTAATCTATGCCAACGCTCCAAGTAGCATCACGAATTCGTACAGGAGGAATGCCCTGATATTGAATATTTTCATAACCTCCGCTGCCTGTTAATACGACATGATAAAGGGCGGCATAACGAACAGTATTGCTTAAAAAATACTGATGTGCATTATTTAGAATACCGCTGCCTGTATCTTCGCTGGCTGATATGCTTGGCCTATCTTCAAAGCGCCTAAAGATGGGTACAGTTAAAAAATCAGCGCTTTCCGTTTGGGAAAGGAGGTTAGCATTAGTGAAGTAGGGTAGAGAATTATTAGGCACAAATGTATTGTTTCCGCTTTGCCTGGTTATTCCTAATAAATATGCAACACTCAGCGTTCCGGTTTCGTCAAAAAAATGCCGATAGGAAGGCTCAATGGAGTAACTTTGTGTCAAAGTACGGTTATTTGGCCCGAGTAGTTGAGACCCTCCCGGATTTAAGCCGCCATATGTTGGCTGCTCAGTAATATAACCACGTAAGGCAAGATTTATTGAACCTGGCACTAGAGCCGCATCAACAGCTGCATTAAGCGATTGCTGAATTCTGTCTTGATAGGCCCGTCCATCATAGAGCTGGATGTAGGGAGAGTAATTTACTATTGCACTGACTGTACGCGTTTGGTCATTGACTAAAATAGCTGGAGATAAAATAGTTACGAAGCTAGGCCGCCTCGAAGAGTTATTTAAGTTTGTATTTGAATAATATCCATAATTTGTGGTTGTGAACTCCTGCTGAACCCCAATGCTCGGAATAATTGCAAGCCCCTGTACAGGCAAGATCTCAGCAAGATCAGAATCTTGTAGCCCTGCAACGGCACTACCTAAATTTCCAAGTTGTACCGAACTGCCGAAAGGTGGCGCTCCTTGAGTTCCTGTCGCATATGATCCACTAGCCAACGATGACGCTATATCATTATTTGCTGGTATACTTAGATTATCGGTCGCCGCCACTGCAAAACGTTGCGCAATGCAGCCAATTATAGCAATAATGCTACAAGAAACAGCATGTCGAATTTTAAGTTTTTTATGCCTAATCATTTTGATCAAGCCCTGATCATGAATATGCTCCGAATGATCCGCTCCCTTTTCCATGCACCTTATTAAGAAGAAGGCTGATGTTAGGACAAGCGTCAAGCAAATCTAAAGCTCCTTCAACTTCCTTTCGGCGTGTTCGCCCAGCCTCCACAACCAAAACGACCTGGCCAACGATTGAGGCAAAAGCGGTGGGATCACTGCTTGCTAAACACGGAGGCGCATCAATAACAACAATATTATCTCGAAATTGGTGCGCAATTCGTTGTAAAATTACCGAAATTGAATTGGACGAGACAACAATTCCGTTTGAGTGCGGGGTAGTGTCTCCTCCCATTGGCAAAAATGAAAGATTGTCCAAGCCTGACGGAATTACAATTGAACGTACAAGCTGAGAAGGAGATACATCAAGATCAAGTAACCCTGGATCACTCAGATGGCCCAATAAACGGCTTAATGATCGTTCTCTTGTATCTCCGTCAACAAGCAAAACACGTCGACCACTTGCCTCGGCAAGTGCGCCTGCAATGTTCAGAGATGCAAAACTCTTTCCTTCTCCAGGGCGTGAGCTTGTGACCATGATCATGTTTCGTTGATTAACCGGCCGATCTCCGAGCGCAATGGTTTGTAAGACATGTTGACATACAATTCGAAACTCTTCTCCCAACCGGTCACGACTACCACGAAAATTCGACATACCCGCACCTACAAGTGTCTCAACCGAGACTATTTTAGCTGCATCAGACGGAAGATTATCTGCCAAAGAAAGCTGAAGATCTGCTATTACAGCAGGCTCAGGGTTTTGGATCTGACCAAGCAGGATAGGAGCCTCGACTGGCTCATTTCCAAATAGATTGTCCGCTCCTGGAAGCGTAACAGTCTTCATACGTGCCGCCATTCGCTCAGCTAGATGCGATGTCGGATTAATGCGACTCATGCGAACCTCTGAAGTATTGTTGTGCTAGCTACAAAACCACCACAAACAAAAATTAACATTAACAAAGCAATGCTAAATGTGATAAACGGCTTGAAGCGGTGCCCCGTTACGTGAAGCTGAGTTATGCTACCAAGAACAGGTAACCCAATATTTCTGAGATCGGAAACTGTATAAAAGCAGCCTTCAATTTCAGCAAGCAGAACAACACAAGCTGCGCCAGCTCCAATCCCCAACACAAGAACTGCTGCAAACAATATTCCTCTATGTTGAGGCAAAGCCCGCTGAGGATATTGTGGGGGATTTACAATTTGAAGCTGAATTTCGTTTGCATCAATATTTGCTGCAGCTCCGATTCTCATCGACTCGCGTCTAGATAGCAAATCGTTATATTTTTGCAGTAATATACCATAATTTCTATCAAGGTTAGTATATTTTGCTTGAAGACTCGGCTCTGAGCGGGCAAGAGCGGTTAATCGAGCACTTTCAGCGCGAGCCGACTTCAATTGACGTTTTAAAGAAAAAATTGATGATCCTGCATTTATTAATCTCACCTTTAATTGCTCATATGTAGGATTTGCTACGGAACGTCCTGCAGCCGACGCTGTCCCAGCGCCACCCCCGATAGATCCGGATTTTAGTAGTGCGATAAACTTTTTTTGGTCGATAACGCCAGGATAAGCACTTGTAAAATGTTGCTCTAGAATTGCTAGTTTTTGTTCAGCTGCAGCCAGTTCTGGATTGAATACAGGACCAGCTTGCGCAGCAGTTAACATTGGCGGAGTCTTAGCCAGTTCAGCTTGCATCAAGCTCCGGTCTGCTCTAACGTCTTGAAGCTGCCCTTCTAAAGATCTAACTGAGTTACGCTCAGCCTCAAGCTGCGAAACTCCATTCGCCCCTGGCAAAAGCAGTAGATATTTTGCCAAAAAATTTGCTCGAGCCTGTTCAACATTCTGAAGTTGCTGCTTAAAATATGATATTTGAGAGTCAAGAAAAATTCTTGCATTATTCATGTCGCTTTGGTTACGGACAGAGGCTCGTTCAATATATATGTCCACAAGTGTTTGAACGATCTTAAAAGCTTTAGCAGGACTCCGGCTATCATATGAGATGGTGAACAGATTATCTGTTTGCGGATTAATTCGGATGTCGGACTGCAAAGTTTTTATAAGCGCTTCTTGCGCCCCTGGTCCCTTAACAGTTAAATTCAAACCCGTTTTATCGACAAGGGTAGTTACGTTTGGTTGGCTTAATAAAGTTTGCCGAAGAAGGGTGAATTCGGCGTCCGAGGTGCCGTTGATTGCAATTCCATCTAGCAGCGGCTTAAGCACCGGGTCAGCAGCAACATAGAGTTGCGCGCTTGATTCGAACCGAGAAGGCAACCTCGCGATAAACATCCATCCAACTAGACAGATCGCCCATGCAATAGCCATCGCAAGCCAGCGTCGGCGCCAAGCTCCTATTATAACTCTTCGCAAAAGTGCAATAATTTCGTCCATATGACATTATCTCAAAACAGGGTTGCAGGAATTACGATTACGTCTCCCGGTTGTAATTCTACGTTTTGGTTCATATTCCCTTGATTCAACAATTCTCCGATTCGGACTGGTAGCTTAATCTCGTGGCCGTTAAACCGACGCAAAATATATGCGCTATTTCCTGCCGCAAATCGTGAAACCCCTCCTGTATCAACCATGGCATCAAGTAAGGTCATATGGTCTACGTAAGGGATAGAGACAGGCTTTCCGGTATCACCAATTATCCTGACTTGCCGATCCAGAGGCCCATGAAAACTGTTTACCATAACGGTGACGTTTGGAGACTTCACATATTGAGATAATCTTTGTTCAATCTCCTGACCAAGCTGCACGGACGTTTTACCCGAAGCAATGATATTAGGAATAAGTGGCATAGAAATCCGCCCATCCGGCCTTACCGGAACACTCGGAACACTCAGGTCCGGCGCTCCATAAACAAATATTCCTAGTTGGTCACCCGGTCCGATTTGATAGAGCGGGCCTGGTCCCTGTTCGTTTACCTGTGTTTGAAGTGTCGGCGGTGCTGACGGAGCACACCCCGATAATGTCCATAGAAGCACAGTTGGAACCAGCGACCAACTTATCTGTCTTGTCGCTGAACGACACTTTGTCATACAAAGCTCCTCACGATTTTGCACCTAAAGCTTCTATCATCTGACCCTCAATTAACTTCGTCATAGTGTATATACATATTCTGCACCGCTGAATAACAGATACATCCAACAAGTCCATAAGGCTGCTGCAAGCATCCCTACAGTGACTTTGCGTCAAAAACGTGCCCAGTCTTTTTGACTTGGCGTGAACACCAAAGAAGCCGTGCCTAAGTAGATGAAGAAAATTAATAAACGGTGCACGGTACAGGCCTTAGCATATGGCATTGAATAATATAAAATTCTTATTGGGGTTATACCATAGTGACCATCTTAATTTAAAGAAAAAAATTTTTTTTGAGCATAAATTGCATAATATGGCATTTTTCACCTTGTCGCAATCAAAAGATTGAGTTAAGGTTCATAACGTGAGTTTAATTTTTTAGAAGTTTTTTGAATAAGGCATCAAGAAGAACATTGACGTCTAAGTCAAATTCAGATATTTTAAGATATTGCTATTACCATGTCATGGCCAGGGAGCATACACTGCGCCTGGTTTTGCATGGCATAGGAACGTGGTCTCGTCGCAACGTTGTAAAAGCACTGCGACTTTAATGTAAATTATAACTGCAACAGGTTCCGGCTTTTGTTGGGAGCATAATCGTGCGCGTTTTTGGACATTTTGTTTCCGCTGACCTTTTTGGGTTATGGCTTGCAGACACGATTTTATTCGTAATGTTGGCTTATATGGTAGCGGTTTTAGGCATGGAGGTGTCCGGAACAAGTTTTGCTGCGGCTCATGCAAGATCGATTGATTTAGTAAAAATTGTTCCAGTCTCTGCACTATCTGCTGCACTGATTGGCTTATATCAACCGAAAACTCATATAAATTTTAGAGAAATTGTTGCTGGCATTGCTAGCGCAATGTTTGTTGGTTATCTTGTATTTGTTGCTGCAAGCTTAACTTTTCATTCAGGCGTTGCAGATTTTTTAGTGTCTCATGAACGATTTCTGTTTTCACTTCTTGTTCTTTGGACCTTGAGTCTCGCAGGCACACGAATTGGATTTTTTGCAATCAGGCAAGCGGGGTTAATTCAACGCAAAATAGTTGTTTTTGGCGATGATGAGGATTGGGTGAGACCGGAAAATTACGGAGAACGAGCTCTACATTCTTCTTTTCACATTGTTGATGTAATTTCCTCTAACTGCACTAATCTTCTAGATCCTCACATGTTAAAGCGACAGAAAATTTGGGCTTTAATTGTGACGCCTGATGCGCGTAAGCATTTTAATGAGCATTATCTTATGACATGCAAAAGTCTTGGTATTCGGATTTTTAATGAAATCGAATTCCGCGAGCGGTATCTAAAACGGGTTGACATAAATCGTTTATGTACGGGATGGCTGGCTTATGTTGATAGCTTCTCAACAAATGGAACTCATAATCTTATAAGACGTTTGTTTGATATTATGTTTAGTTTAACCTTGCTGGTAGTCACTGCTCCGTTAATGATTATGGCAGCAATTTGCATAAAGTTAGATAGCAAAGGACCTATATTATATCGTCAAAAGCGCGTAGGATTGTTTAATAGAGATTTTATGATATTAAAATTCCGCAGTATGCGAATTGATGCTGAGGCGGCAGGATCTCCACGTTGGGCAACACTTCATGATCCGCGAGTAACGCGTGTAGGTTCTTTTCTTCGTCTCGTTCGTATTGACGAACTTCCGCAATTGTTTAATGTTTTAAGTGGCGAAATGAGCTTAATTGGACCACGTCCAGAGCGACCAGAATTCGTAGATCAGCTTGGTCTTGCAATTTCGCATTATCATGACAGGAGTTTCGTAAAACCAGGAATTACAGGTTGGGCACAAATCAATTTCCCTTATGGAGCGTCAATTGACGACGCGAAGATGAAATTGTCCTATGATCTTTATTATTTAAAGCATCGTAGTCTATTTTTGGATTTTGTTATTTTAGCTGCTACAATTAGAGTTGTTCTATTCCAGGAAGGATCAAGGTGATTAATTTGATACAAAAAATTAGTTTTAACGACAAGGCATTTATAAAAAAATGACTCAACTAGCCGCGATTTATGTCGCGACATCTATTTCTTATAGCATTATTGGCCTTATCATATTAGCACGTTCATTAGCTTTCAAATCTGAAGATTCTAGTATCGGCGCCGCTCCAATGCATTCAAATGCGGCAGGCTTAGCCGTCTCAGCCGCGACTATCGTAGGAGGTATTTGGGCTGGAGTCTCCGCTTGGGCAATTGATAGTCTGGGGGCAAGCGCCTTCGAGTTTCTCCAAATTACCGGATGGTTTATGGCATTGTTGGTCATTGAACGGCAGTTCGGTGCCAAACCATCGAGCACAGGATGGTGGTTTCGCGTTGCAATTGTTGCTTTAGGATTATTTAGCACTCTTCTTGTTCTTTTTGAAACAACCAATCTTAAGTTATTTGGTGAATTCAGTGTTGAACTCCGATTCCTTCTTACTGTTTCAACGCTAGTGCTTATTGAAAATATTTATAGAAATGCTGCCGAAGCAGCTCGATGGCATCTTAATCTTCCATTTATTGCTATCGCAGGAATGTCGCTTTACACACTTCTTTTGTATGGAGACGCTGTCCTTCACCGGCATTTATCCATTAGACTACTTGAAGGTCGCGCTGTTGCTTGGTTAATGCTGGCGCCATTAATTTTTGTTGGCACAGGACGACAGAGACGTTGGCGCCGATCTTTGTCCTTATCAAGAACGGCTGCTTTTTATAGCACAACGCTGGTATTAAGCGGTGCATTTTTGCTGGGCTTAGGCGTTGCAGGTGAAGTATTTCGTAGTTATGGGTCAGGTTGGGGCACGGTTGCAGAAATTACTTTGATTTTTGCAGGTTTCGTAGCAGTGGCCGTATTCCTCACCTCTGGCTCAGCTCGGTCATACCTGCGGCTTCTTATACTCGATCACTTTTTTAGTAGACGGTATGACTATCAGCGGGAGTGGACGAGATGCCTTAATACTCTCGGCGCCGCCGGCATGACAGGATTAGAACAGCGCGTTATCAGAGTTCTAGCTGATACCGTTGACAGCCCAGCGGGCGGTCTATTCCTCTGTGATGGAAATAGACGAGGTGCAGCTTTTACAATGGCTGGATTGTGGAACTGGCCTGAGCCAGACGCAATGGTGGGGCCAGACACAAATTTTATCAGGAAGCTCCTTGCTGCAAAAGGAATACTTTGCGCCATAAAAGGCGAACCTCCCTGGTTGCCAATGTTTCCGAATGCGTGGCTTGCAGTCGCCTTAGCAACTCCTCAAGCGGATAATTTGATTGGAGTTGTGTTCCTGGCTCAGCCTCGAGCTGCATTTGTCCCAGATCGCGAGGTGTTCGACCTGCTGCATGTTGCAGCACGCGAGGTTTCTCTGGTGCTGGCTGAACGTCAAGCCGCTGAAGCTCTTGCGCACGCACAACGTTTTGAAGAAGCCGGCAAAAGATTTGCCTTTGTTGCTCATGATATTAAGAATGTCTCAAGTCAATTAGCCCTATTATTGGCAAATGCATCAGATCATATGGAAAATCCGGAATTTCGCCAGGATATGCTCGCTACTTTGCGGGCTTCCGTCGATAAGATCAACGTTATGCTGACGCGTCTAAAGGCGCCATACGCTGACGCTCACAAAGCGTTGCTGCCAAGTGAGCGGTTAGCAGCAATCGCGACATCAACATATAAAAGCGCTAGGGTTCCGGTTTTATTGGAAACCGATCATGGAAATGGCGCCGTCGCCATCGAAGATGCAGTATTTGATGCCGTAATCGGACACCTTTTGGATAATGCCATTGATGCCTCTACCGCGGGAGAGCCTGTATATCTAAAGCTATCTCACGAATTAGAGCAGATATACATCGACATCAAAGATCGTGGAGTTGGCATGAACGCAGCTTTTGTCCGCGACACCTTGTTTCGCCCTTTTGCCTCTTCCAAGCCAGGAGGATTTGGCCTTGGCGCTTTTCAAGCGCGTGAATTAGTTCGTGCTGCCGGAGGTGAGCTTACGGTTGAAAGCATACCTGGTAAGGGCACAACCATGCGTATAAGCCTTCCAAGGGTAGGTGTGCCGTTGATGTATTCGTTACTTAATTCGTGATCCATGATGGATGAAGGAGCGATGTTGATCGTTGAAGACGATCCAGGCTTGTGCAGACAATATCGTTGGGCTTTCCCAGGACGCACAGTCTTGACCGCATCAGCCCGCAATGAGGCGATTGCTGTGGTTGAGAGACAGCGCCCACCGGTTGCTGTTATTGATCTAGGACTCCCGCCTGATCCGGATGGCGTAAGCGAAGGTATGGCGGTGCTCGATGCCTTTCTTAATATTGCGCCTGAAATGAAAATTATTGTCGCTACCGGGCATAGCGGCAAGGATAATGCCTTACGCGCAATTGGACGAGGCGCTCACGATTTTTATGAAAAACCGGTGGATATTGACGTCTTACGGCTCATCGTTGAGCGCAGCTTTCGGTTATACAAGCTTGAGGCAGAAAATCGCCGGCTGGCTGGCACGGCAACAACCAGTCCGATTAAGCGCATTATCACCGCTGCGGATTCTATGCTGCGTGTATGTCGTGATATTGAAAAACTAGCGGCGACCAATGTGCCTGTTCTGCTGCTTGGAGATAGTGGAACTGGAAAAGAAGCGCTTGCGCGCGCCCTTCATGAACTTGGGCCACGGGCGGCTGGACCTTTTGTCGCGATAAATTGCGGAGCGATCCCTGAAAACCTTTTGGAAAGTGAACTTTTTGGTCACGAAAAAGGTGCGTTTACAGGCGCAGTGAAGCAAAGTATCGGTCGAATCGAAACGGCTCAAAATGGCACATTTTTTCTTGATGAGATCGGCGATTTACCGCATCCGCTGCAAGTAAAGCTCCTGCGTTTTCTACAAGAACAGGTCATCGAGCGAGTGGGCGGAAGGCGGCCTATACCGGTTGATGTGCGCATTGTTTCCGCCACAAATCAAGCGCTTGAAGGCTTGGTCGAAGCCGGCCATTTCCGTGCTGACTTATATTATAGGCTCAACATCGTGCCAGTTCGAATCCCGCCATTGCGTGAACGTGGCGGTGATCCAATCCTTCTCGCGCGCTACTTTTTAGTGCGATTTGCGCGTGAATTAGGCCGTAATCTGATTGGCTTCACCGACGAAGCGCTCGCAGCGCTGGCAGTGCATCCTTGGCCTGGCAATGTTCGCGAGCTTGAAAATCGAGTGCGTCGGGCTGCGATTATGACCGAAGGACGAATTGTCGATGCAGCCGACCTTGAACTTGCAAGTCGCGCATTACCAGAACTTGATTTACGGTCTGCTCGCCAGCGTGCGGAACGCGAAGTCGTGCAACTTGCCCTTGCACGCGCCCATAGCTCTATGGCAGGAGCAGCGCGCCTGCTCGGCATTAGCCGCCCTACCCTCTATGGTCTCTTGGAGAGCTTGGGAATCGAAGGCGTCGTAAAGTCCGACATTGCCGATGAAATAGCTCCGGATCAACTGTATTCGCCTGAAAAGGATGCCTCATGACTCGCCTTCGTCAAAGCCTATTAGCCGGCATAGCATTATTTTTTGCAAGCAACGCAGCTTACGCCGCCGATTACACTGCTCATGGCGAGCATCTGCTCGCCCTTGGAAAGCCGCGTGAAGCTTTGATTGAGCTGCAGAACGCAGTACAAACTAATCCGGCCGATGGTCACGCTCATTTCCTTCTGGCAAAGCTTGATCTGCAGATTGGCGATGCCGTTTCAGCGGAACGCGAAGCTCGGGCCGCCGAAGCGCAGGGTTATGAGCCAAACCGGTCTTTTACATTACTTCTTGACTCTTACATGGCTCAGGGGCGTTACGTAGACCTGCTTCACAAGTTTCCACTCGGCACTGCAACGGGTAATCGTGGAGCTCGCATTGAGGTTGGCCGCGGAAACGCCGAGCTGGCGCTCAGCCGCAATGACCGCGCTGCCCAGGATTTCAGCCAAGCCCAAAGCCTGGATCCTAAGCTTAACCTAGCGTTGTTTGGCCTAGAGGATGTTGCTTTGGCGCAGCATGATATAAATGCCGCACAAACTGACCTTAATAAGGCGCTTGCGCTTGACCCTACGTCTGACGAAGGCTCGCTGCGTAAAGCGAGGCTTTTGCTAGCGAAAGGAGAAGCGCAACCGGCGATAGCATTGTTGAAAAATTTGGTTAAGGCTTCGCCGAGCAACATATCAAACCAACTTTTACTTGCGCAGGCGCTTTTAGGCACAAATCAAATCGATGCCGCACGCAAGCAGGTTGACAACGTCTTGGCAGTTGTGCCGAATTCGGTTGAGGCTATTTATCTAACGGCAGCGCTCGACGTCTCCGCTCACAAGTGGAATGCAGCCCAGGCAACACTCCAGCGTATCTCTCCAATGATGTCGAATATTCCCGGAGCTTATTTTCTTGATGCCGTTACACTTGAAAATCTTGGCCAACTAAGTGCCGCCAAACAAGCCATACAAAGTTATGTCGCACGTGAACCTGGTGATTTACGCGGCCAGCGGCTGCTTGCTGATTTGAATATTCGTCTCGGCCGTCCGCAGGAGGCCCTCAACCAGCTACACGCCCTTCCTCCGGCGCAACAAAAAGACCTCGCGATACAGATGCTTTCTGGCATTGCGCATCGCAAGCTAGGAAATCTGGCCGCTGCGAAAACGGATTTTTTAAAGGCGATAGCGACTGCGCCTAAACTCCCTGCCCCACGCATTGCGCTTGCAGCAGTGCTCATCGCTGAAGGAGATGCTCATGGCGCTGTTGCGGCGCTTCAGCAAGCAGCCGCAATCGCGCCAAATAATCCTCCGATCGAACGCCTGCTGATGCAGGCAGCAATTGCTTCCGGTGAAAATCAAGTAGCGTCCGCAACGTTGAAATCATTGCGCGCCACTGAAGGACCTGATGCGGAACCTGCTCTTGCGGGTCAACTAGACCTTGCACAGTATAAACTTAAAGATGCCAAGGCGGAATACACAACGGTGCAGAATGCCAACCCCACCGCTGACGCGCCAAAGCTCGCCCTTGCCAGGATCGCGGCACTTCAAGGTGACCAGGCGCAGGAAGTGTCTCTATTGCAAAAGGTGCTGGCACATGATCCGGCGAATGACGAAGCCGTAACGACCTTGTCTTCGTTACAAGCCAGCGAAGGCAAACTTGCCGATGCATCCGCAATCATGGAAGCCGCTCATCATGCCGCACCGGATAACCTGAACTTCATAACAAATTTGGTCAAGCTCGACCTTCTTGCCAAAAAGCCTGATGCGGCGGCAACATTGCTCGCGGGAGTGCATTCCCCCTTGAAGGAAAACCCTCAAATCATGGCTGCGCGAGCGCAGGTTGATCTAGCGCAAAATAACCAGCAAGGCGCGCGGGATGAGCTTAAAGCCATCATTGCTAAAGTGCCTGGCGCCACCGGTCCTATTCTAGCGCTGGCGCATCTTGACGCTGCGGCGAAGGACGATGCATCGGCCAAAGCCGCTCTCACTGCGGGCTTGGGCGCAAATCCTCACAACAGCGCCTTGATGGAGGCCTTGGTGGGACTGAACTTTAAAAGTCATGGACTGAAATCCGCTTTAGCGGAGGCTTCAACACTTGCTTCTGATCCGAACCATCTTCCTGAGGCGCAGGCGCTGCCAGGCGATCTTTATCTTGCGGCGCATCAACCGGCACAAGCCGCCGCGGTATTTGACAAGGCTTATCAAACCTCTCCATCGCCTGCGCTGCTAGGATCTTTGGTGACAGCATTGGACGCATCCGGACAAAAAGCGGAAGCCGAGGCTAAACTGCGAGCCGCCGTTCAAGCGCATCCGAAGAACCCTCTGCTTGACGATATGCTGGCGCAAGAGGAAATTTCCGGCGGAAAATTAGATGAGGCCAAAGCGCAACTTCAGGAAGCGCTAGCCGTCAATCCCAATGACGGAGGAGCTTTGAACAATCTTGCTTGGATTGAGCAAAAACAGGGAGCGCCTGATGCCGAGAAGCTTGCGGCGCGCGCCTATTTTGTCGCGCCGCTCCCTCAAATGGCAGATACGCTAGGCTGGATTCTCTATCATCAATCACAAAATAAGCAGGCGCTGCCCTTGCTGCGGCAAGCCCATCAGGCAATGCCGGGCGATCCTTCGGTTTCCTATCATTATGCGGCGGCTCTGGCTAAGGATGGACAGAATACTGAGGCAACCTCAATGCTCGAGCAACTCGTCGCAATGCCAAGCCAATTCGCCGACAAAAATGCGGCCAAAACCCTGTTAGCCCGCCTCAAGTAACTGAAGCTTACGGAGACTTAAACAGGTGCGTGGTCTAGTTCTACTCCTTGGGATGTGCAGCTTACTGGCCATGGCGGTGATGCAGCCGATGGTCGGCGTTCTCGCGTTTGACTGGATTTCGTTTATGAACCCGCAACAAGATGCGTGGGGTTCATTTGGCTCGGGTTTGCCCTGGGCGCTTCTCGCAGGCGTTGCAACCATCATCGGCTGCATTGCTGCAAAAGAGCCTAGGCGGTTGCCGGTCAATGCCATGACAGTTCTGCTCGTGGTCTTTATTGTTCTGCTCAGCCTTAATGAGGCTGTTGCAATGGGACCATGGGCGATCACCAAATTCTGGTATCTCGTCGCAATAAAGTCCTATCTGTTCATGCTGGTCGTCGCGGCGCTCCTCACCGACAAGCGGCGGATCCATGCGCTGATCTGGTTGATGGCGATTTCACTCGGGTTTTACGGCGTCAAAGGCGGCGCCTTCACAATTTTGACCGGGGGGAATAATCACGTCGTAGGCGCTGGAAATTCAGTTCTGGGAGACAATAACCAGCTTGCGGTGGCGATGCTCATCGCGCTTCCGTTGATGAATTATCTACGTCTCTATTCAGTGCACCGAATCATCAGAATCGGCCTCGCTTTGGCGATGGTGTTGACGCTTTTTGCAATCGTCGGCACCTACTCACGCGGCGCCTTGATCGCCTTAGCCGCTGTATCGGCTTTTCTGTGGTGGAACAGCAAAGGCAAGATCGTTTCTGGAATCGGCTTAGCGATCGGGCTGACACTGGCGATTGGCTTCATGCCATCCCAATGGGTTGCGCGAATGACAACGATTTCGTCCTATAAACACAGCGAATCAGCAGAATCCCGCATCACAGTTTGGCATCAAGCGCTTGGAATCGCGTTGGCGCGGCCGTTAACTGGCGCTGGATTCCGCGCCACCGCAATTCCAGATGTTCTGCATTATTATTATCCTGAAGGCACGCCTCGCGCGGTGCACAGCATCTGGTTTGAGGTGTTAGGACAGCAAGGTTTTCCTAGCTTTTTTGTCTGGCTTGCCATGCATATTGTCGGGTTTGTCAACATCCGAAGAATACGTTGGCTTGCGCGCGGCGATCCCTCAAAAGCCTGGGCACGCGATTTAGCGCGCATGATCGAGGTCTCGATGATTGCCTATCTTGTCGGCGGCTCGCTGCTCTCGCTGGGATATTACGATTTTTACTTCACGCTGCTTGTCGTTCTTGCGTCGACGCATGCAATTTTGAAGCGCGAACCCGTTGCCGCTGTGGTGCAAGCGCCGAAGCGTCGGGCGCAACCGCAATTTGCGGTTCCCGCAATGTCTTGGCGCTTGCGGCGAGTTACGCCAAGATGACCGGCCTCGCCTATCTTGCGTCGATCGTCGCGGTTGTTTGGCTGAGCTACTGGCTGCTGCAGAACAGCCGTACTCAGCCAAAACAAAGCCTCAAGCGCAACAACACGCCGCCGTGGACGCCGTTTGATTACGAGCTTGCTGAAAAGCAAGAGGCGGAGCCGGTTAAGAAAAATCAAATGAAAAATTGGCGCGCCAGAGCGTCCGATAGAGCGTCCGATACAAGGCGGCATGGGTGACTCTTCGTCTGGTTACGTTCAGCACGCTGTATCCAAATGCCGCAATGCCGTCACATGGAATTTTTGTTGAAACGAGGCTGCGCCATCTGATCGCGGACGAAGATGTTGCAAGCGTGGTGATTGCGCCAGTTCCTTTATTTCCATCGAGCAACGCTCGCTTTGGCCGATGGGCGCGTTTTGCCAGTGTGCCTTCGCATGAAACTCGCCACGGCATCAGGGTTGAGCATCCGCGTTACCTGGCAATTCCGTGGATTGGTCAAGCAATTGCGCCAGCTCTCCTTTATGGCGCCGCCCGTCGCGCGCTGAAACATCTTATCGCGCAAGGCTATCAGCCTGATGTCATTGACGCACACTATCTTTACCCTGACGGCGTGGCCGCGATCTGGCTCGGCCGGCACTTCAACTTGCCGGTTGTCCTTACCGCTCGTGGTTCGGATGTCAGCGAGTGGCCTGGCCTCACAGTGCCGCGCCGCCTGATCCAACGGGCGCTCCAAGGCGCCGATGCATTGATTGCCGTGAGCGCCGCGATCGAACAAGGCATGATCAAGCTCGGAGCAGACGCATCGAAAGTCACAACGTTGCGTAATGGTGTGGACGCCGTGCTGTTCCAGCCTCGTGATCGCGCCGATGCGCAGTCAAAGCTGGGGCTAAAACAACCTGCCATTGTCTCTGTCGGTCATCTCATCGAGCGTAAAGGCCATCATCGCGTTATCGAAGCTTTGGCATTATTGCCGGGGTTTGACTTAATGATCATCGGCGAAGGACCCGAGCGCGCCAAGCTCGTTGCGCTTGCAGCGAAACTTGGCTTGACGGAACGTGTCCGGCTGGTCGGAGCAGTTTCCCAAACCGATCTACCGCTCTATTATTCGGCAGCCGATGCGCTTATTCTTGCATCAAGCCGCGAGGGCTGGGCAAACGTATTGCTCGAGGCAATGGCTTGCGGCACGCCCGTCATTGCCTCGCCAATTTGGGGCAATCCTGAGGTGGTTCGTGAGCCGGTCGCAGGGCGAATCGCGGCAGAAAACACGCCAGAAGCGATAGCGGCGGCGTTTTCCGATCTGCAAACCAATCCACCGACACGCGAGGAAACCCGGGCCTATGCGCTCCAGCACGGGTGGAACGAAATAAGCGCCGGCCAACGGATCATTTTCAATAAAATTCAAAAAGCGAACTGATCCCTCGATTCTAGCTTCACCATTCGCCAGGGATCTCGCATTCAGCCTGTCTCGCATTCAGCCTGTACTGACATCGGCGCAGGCATTAGAACGGTATCCTTGAACAAATAAAGCCAGTGAGACAGCATGAGCCTCGGCGCATACGAAATTGCAGTGTTCGGCGTAAACGAGGCTGCCAAAATCGCTTCCTGCCTATCCTCCATTGATCGCGCCTGCGCGGGGATGTCAGCGCGTGTCAACGTGATCCTAAACGGCACCACCGACAAATCCCTTGACGTTATCAAAGCGGCAAAATTCGAAAATTGCTCCGTATCGGTTTTCTTCATTCCATTCGCGGATAAGGCAAACGCGATCAACCAATTTATCTACCATCTGCGCCAACCTGCAGATCCCTGTTTCTTCATCGATGCCTATGTCAAAATCGGCCCCTCATCCCTATCCGCAATGGCTCTCGCCCTGGAACAAAACCCCCACGCCGTTGCCGCTTCCGGAGTGCCCATCGCCGGCCGCTCTGCCGCGGCCACCACAAAAAATACCCTGAATGGCGGAGTCCTGAACGGCCAGTTCTACGCGTTACGACAAGAATTCCTCGACCGTATCGTCGCAATGAACATAAAGCTTCCATTACAGCTTTATCGGGGAGATGGCTTGCTGGGTTCATTAGCCGCGCATAATCTTGACGCGAAAGGCGCGAGTTGGGACAATAGCAGGATTATCGGCGTCCGCGAGGCGACGTTTGAGATTTCCCCCCTTTCACCGTTCAAGCCAGCTGATCTGAAGCGGCAATTCCGGCGGGAAATTCATCAATCAAGGGGACGACTGGAAAACCAAGCCATAAAATCAATCATTTACGCCGATGGCTATACCGCCCTGCCCGAAAACGCGAGCGCAATGGTGAAAGCCTGGCTGAAGTCGAATCAACCCGCGCCGCAATCACTCAAGGACCAGGTATTTATGCGCCTTGCCCTGGCTGATCTCAACATACGCTCGATCGCTCCGCAACAACTCCTACCCCAGCCTGTCGTCTAATTGCGTCAGGCGATATAGTATTGGTGAATCTTATCAAATATAAAACGCCTAACCGCTGATCGCAGGCAAACGAATTGATCTCTCGTAAAATTGCGGCGGCAAAGTGAAGCTCCAATCACGGTATAGACGTTTGATTAAGAAAAATCGTTTAATAGCAGATGCGGCGTTTAGTAGGGCGGGTTTGTATGGACGGGCTTGATCAGATAACTCCGGCCAAGCCGGAGAATACCGAAGCGGATGCCGGATTGCATTCGCTCGCCAAATCTGGATCGATCTTGTCGCGGACAGCGCAAGGCGCCGGATGGGTCATCGGCTGGCGAATGACCACCCGCCTACTCGGCCTGTTCAGCACCTTCACCCTTGTGCGCCTCCTAACCCCGACGGATTTTGGCATCGTTGCCCTGGCCATGAGCTTTCTCCAAGGCATCAACAGCCTATCCGAGGTTGGCGTTCAGGAAGCGATCGTCAGGGCAGACCGTCCTGATCGCGGGGTTTATGACTCAGGCTTTACCATCAACGTCATTCGTTCGGTCAGCACGAGCATCATCATGTCCATCGCGGCCTATCCGATGGGCCACTTCTTTAATGATAAAAATCTTCCTGGAGTCATCTTCGCGCTTTCCGGCATGTGGGCGCTGAGCGGCTTTGAAAATATCGGAATGGTCGATTTTCGCCGCTTCCTCGCCTTCAACATGGAATTCAAAATCAAGATTTTCCCGCGCCTTCTCTCAATCGGCGTCGCCATTCCCGTGGCCTATGTAACCCATAGCTATTGGGCGCTAGTTGCCGCGATGTGGACAGGGCAGCTCATGACCTTGACCCTCAGCTACACGATGCATCCTTACAGGCCGCGTTTCAGCTTCGCCGGGATGAAGCAAATCGCCGGTTTTTCCTTCTGGATGTGGGTCAACAGCCTGGTCGGGCTAATCGGCGGGCGCGTGACCACCGTTTATCTCGGCCGCTTGCTTGGCACGGCCGCGGTCGGCATTTATGGCGTCGGCATGGAAGTGGCGACGCTTGCAAGCGCCGAAATCGTCGCTCCTTTGGGACGCGCTTTATTCTCCGGCTTTGCCGCGGCGCGCAAGGAAGGCGATAACGGCGCCGAGGTGATGCTGCGCGTCCTGTCGTTGATGTCGCTGGTCACCTTCCCTTTGAGCGTCGGCACATCCCTTGTCGCCTATCCGATCATCAGAATTGGTTTCGGAGCGGAATGGCTCAGCGCTGTTCCTATCGTGCAGGTGGTTGGCGTGGCGACGACCTTAACCTTATTTGGCGCGGTCAGCGGAACCTTGTTCGCAGCCCATGCATGGCTGAAATCCATGGTCTGGATGAACGCCGCGTCAATGGTCTTGCGGGTTTTGCTGGCGGTTTTGCTGATCCCGCGCTACGGCATGCTGGGCGGCGCGCTCGCCGTCGCCGGCATGGATGTAGCACAGCAGTTACTTTATCTCATCATGGCGGTGCGGCGCCTGAAGCTCAGCCTTTTCGTCATCTTGATGCGCTCGATCCGCCCGATTATCAGCGTGGCGATCATGGCAGCGATCTTAACGCGCATGAACTTGGCCTGGACCGATTGGCCAGGCACCGTACAGCAACTCGGCTGGCGCCTGGCGGAAACCGTGACGCTGGGCGGGTTGATCTACACGACCTCAGTCCTGATCCTATGGCTTATCGCCGGACGCCCGATCGGCGGAGAAACCGATGCCTTGCTCATGGTCAATCGCATCTTGAAACGCGCCTAACACTGGCAACCAGCTCGGTTGCCTAGACAACCAGCGCAACCCGTCTAGCTATTCGGATGTTTCTGCTGCCACATATCCATTTGCTTGATCTCGTGACTCTGTGACGCAACGATCTTACGCGCCATCTTTTTCAAATAAGCCGACTTTCCATATTTAATCTCGGTTTTTGCCATGGCGATAGCGCCTTGGTGATGCGGCTTCATCATGGTCACAAAATCCTGATCCGCATTGCCGGTCATTTTGGCGGAGGACATTTGTTGCTGCATCGCCTGCATTTCGCCCATGAAGGCATGATCGGCAGAACCATGACCGCCCGATGCGGCGCTCGTCGCGCTCATGCCTTCGGCGGGCGTGGTTGTCCCACTTGTCTGCGCAAAGGCAGGACCTGCTAGAAATGCGGCAGCCGCAGCGGCTGTAATGATAGAGCGAAGGCGCTTCATAACCATTCTCCTCAAAATCTGAAAACTATACAAGGAAAGCGGCCAAAGCTTTTCAATACAAGAATGAGCTAGGCAATGTCCTCGCCCCTAAGCAAATTATGCATCGCGGTTGCCGCGATCGCCGCCTCGCCCATCGCCACGCTAATCTGGCTAAGCCCCCTGACAATGTCGCCTGCCGCGAACAAGCCCTTCACCGAAGTCTGCTGGTGCGCCGTGGCGATAATGCAGCCCTCATTTGTCACATCAACGCCGACAAAACCCGCAAGTTCCGACCGCGGCTTGGTGCCCAAGGCCGAATAGATCGTCTCGAACCGATGCGTTTCGCCATTTTGCATCGTGATCGACCGAATCCGATCCGCCTCCATTTCGAGGGACATCACCGGCGCATCGACAAGCGCAATGCCCGCCTCGCCGGCGCGCCGCATCTCCGCATCGGTCAGGTTCAGCGCCTCGCCAAAGGAAAGCAGCGTAATGTCATCGGTATAAGTGCGCAGGAAAATCGCTTCCTTCAACCCGCTGCTGCCATAGCCGATCACCCCCACTTTATGCCCGATCACCTCGTACCCGTCGCAAACCGGGCAATAACGGACCAAGCCGCGCGCAACCGCCGCAGGCACATCCGGCAAAGCAGGCTCGATATCGACAACGCCGGTCGCCAACAAAATCGTTTTTGCCGTGAGCGTCCGGTCGTCAACCATCACATCAAACGCCCCGTCCCCATTTTGGGCAATTTTGCTGACGGCGCCCTGCTGGATCGGCGCGTCATAACGCCGCGCTTGCGCGGCCATGCGTTCCAATAATGTGGTCCCGTGAATCCCCTCCGGAAACCCCGCATGATTATGCGAAACCGGAATCCAAGCGGCGCGGCTGGCGCCCTGGTCGATCAACTGAAACCGCCGCCTAAATCTTGCCAAATAGATCGCCGCGGTCAGGCCCGCAGGGCCGCCGCCGATGATCAGGCTATCCAGCATCGGCTCCGCCATGAAAATGTCCCCTTACGATAATCACCAACGCGCGATCATCGATTGTATCTTCGTCGCCAGCGCGTCCATGGCAAAGGGCTTGGTCATCACCTCCATCCCTGGATCAAGATAGCCATTGCCCACCGCCGCGTTTTCGGCATAGCCCGTGATAAACAGCACGCGTAGATCAGGCCGCACGGCTCTTGCCGCGTCCGCCAATTGCCGGCCATTCATCCCGCCCGGCAGGCCAACATCGGT
Source organism: Acetobacteraceae bacterium (assembly GCA_965276795.1). Lineage (GTDB taxonomy): Bacteria > Pseudomonadota > Alphaproteobacteria > Acetobacterales > Acetobacteraceae > Acidiphilium. The sequence goes on from OZ255628.1 coordinate 1,969,547, forward strand.
GACCAGAAGATCAATCCGCGCCGGGCCGCGCAGGATTTGCAGCCCTTCCCGGCCATCCTCCGCTTCGGTGACGGAATAGCCCATATCCTCCAGCACATCGGTGACGAGCATGCGCACCACCGCCTCATCATCGACCACCAGAACGGTCCCCGCCGCTTGATCGGGCTTCATGGCAATCGCCAGCTCTCCCGGCGTCTCGGTCTTCAGCCCGCTCCAATGCCGCGGCAAGTAAAGCCGCATGGTCGTGCCCTGGCCCAATTCGCTATAAATGCGGATATGGCCGTCCGATTGCTTGATAAAGCCATAAACCATCGACAAGCCCAGCCCGGTGCCCTGACCCATCGGCTTGGTCGTAAAAAACGGGTCAAAGGCGCGCGCGATCACCGGCGCGCTCATCCCTGAGCCGGTATCCGTCACGCTGATGGCGATATATTGCCCTGGCGTCAGATCCTGCTGGGTCGCCGCATAAGCATCGTCCAGCCAGGCATTGCTGGTCTCGATGGTGAGATGCCCGCCATCCGGCATCGCGTCCCGCGCATTGATCGCTAGGTTCAGCAGCGCGCTTTCCAGTTGATTGGGATCGCATAAAATCGTCCATAACCCGCCAGACAGCACCACCTCCAACTGAGTGCTCGGGCCGATCGTCCGCCGGATCAGGTCTTCCATCGAAGACACCAGCCGGTTGCAGTCAACGGTTTTCGGGTCCAGCGTCTGCCGCCGCGAAAACGCCAAAAGCCGGTGGGTCAGCGCCGCCGCCCGGCTGGTGGATTGCGACGCCGCCTGTATGTAACGATTGAGATCCTCGAACCGCCCTTGATTCAGCCGCGCCTGGATCAGCTCCAGGCTGCCGGAGATGCCGGCCAGCAAGTTGTTAAAATCATGCGCCAACCCGCCGGTAAGCTGCCCGACCGCTTCCATCTTTTGCGCCTGCCGCAGCGCGCCTTCCACCCGTTCCCGCTCCTCAATCTCAGCGACCAGCCGTGAATTCCCCTCGGCCAGCTCGCGCAGATGCACTTTCTGTTGCGTCAAATCGGTCAGCACGCCCGAGAGAAGAACAGCCCCGCCCTCTTCTTCGAGGCGGCTGAGCGACAAATAGACCGGAATCGCCTCGCCATTCGCGCGGCGCAGCGTGATCTCTCCGCGCGCCCGCGCCTGCCGCGCCTCGTCAAGCAAAAACTGAAACAGCGTTCGATCCCCGTCCACGATCAGCGGCTGCAATCTCTGGCCGATCACCCGCTCCTGCGGCAGGCCCGCCATTTCCGCAAGGCGCCGGTTGCAATAGAGCACGCTGCCATCGCCGCTCAGGATAACCGCGCCTTCCTGCATCTGCTCGATCAGCACGCGATAAGGCCGGTCGGCATTTTCCAAAGTATAGATCTGGTGCCGCGCCGCGCCGTCCCGCACCACCACCGCGTCCACTTCGCCGCGGGCAATCGCCTGCAGCGTCTCCTCGCTCTCGGCAAGCTTGGCTTCCAGTTCCGCGATGCGCTTGAGCAGGTCAGGAACCATGAGCGTCACCCAGCCGCTCGGCCTGGTCAAGAATCGGCGTCAAATCAAGCCCTTTCAAAACCCGCTCCTGCTCCGACAAATCGCCGATGATCCGCCGCAGCGGCAAAGGCAGATGCCGGATCAGCGCCGGCACCGCGACAATCTGGTGCAGGCTCGCGAGTTCCGGCTGCTGATAAATATCGATCACCTCCAAATCCACCCGCTCATGCAGATGATCAGCGCAGATGCGCCGTAGGTTCTCAATCGCCCGCAGCGACCGCGTCGTGGTCCCGGCGACAAACAGGCGCAAATGATAATGCGGCGGCGGCGCCCCGTCGCTCAAGAGCCGGTCGCCTTGATATCCAGCCCGACCAGCACCTTCTCGGTATTGGAAAGATCGCCGATAATGCGTTTCAACGGCGCCGGCAGCCGCCGCACCAGCGTCGGGATGGCAAGAATTTGATCGCCCGCCGCCAGGCTCGGCGTCTCCAGCAGATCAACCACTTCGATAACGTAACGCCCTGCCAGATGCTGCTCGCAAACCCGCTTCAAATTCGCCATCGCCGCCAGCGATTTTGCCGTCTGCCCGGCGACGTAAAGGCGCAGCGAATAATGCCCGCCATCATCGCCGGCATCCGGCATCTCAGCGGCGCTGCCATCATCGTTCATTCGGCGGCGCTTCGTCTTGCCGCCATGGCGTCGCGTTCATGCTTGAAAACCGATTCGCGCCGTTCCTCTTCCAAAGCCAAGGCCTGCGCCTCCGCTTCTTCCGCTTCCAGTCCCGCCCGCATTTCGGCGACTTGCAACTCAACCAAGGCCCGCCGCCGCGCCACATCGCGCTGCCGCCGCTCCACCTCCTGCTGCCGCCGCAGCAGCGCTGCCTTCTCGCGCGTCTCCTGCACCGCGCGCGCGCTGCCGGTCAGCACGCCTTCCGGCCCGATATAGGCGTCGATGATTGTGATGCCCTGGCTGGTCATCCGATATTCCCGCACCTGGTTGGAATGGCTCATGCCGCGCGCCTTCATGACATAAAGCGTGCGATTGCGTTCGCCATTCGCCTCATCCTCTTTCAGCCTGATCCAGGCGTCCATCAGCGACGACAAATCTTGTTCATAGCTCTCGCTCACCGCGGCGCCCCGGCGCAGGCTGGTCAGCACGGCGGTAATCCCGCGGGCGCGCAGCATGTCCACCATGCGCAGCATCGTCGCCTGCACTTCCGCCGCCGGACCGCGCAGGGCGGAAATCGGGTCAACCACCACCAGCGCCGGGTGAAAAGCCGCGACATCGCGATACATCCGCGCCAGATGCGTCTCCAGCCCATACAGGCTGGGCCGCGCCGGTTCAATGCGCAGCAGGCCTTGATCGACATAGCGCTGCAAATCCAGCCCGATCGAGGCGGCGTTGCGGCAATATTGGCTGGCGCCTTCCTCGAACACCACGATCTGGCAGCGCTCCCCGCGGGCGCAGGCGGCGGCGATAAAATTGGCGCTGATCAGCGTCTTGCCGGTGCCGGAAGCGCCGGAGATCAGCACGCCGCCGCCGCGAAACAAGCCGCCCGCCCCCAGCATCGCGTCAAGCCCGTCAATGCCGGTCGAGATAATCTCCGCCGAGTCTTTGCCGCCAAATCCCACCGAGGTGATGGGAAACACGCTGAACCCCCGCTCATCGATCAGGAACGGGTACTCATTGGTGCCATGCGCCGAACCGCGATACTTCACCACCCGCAGCCGCCGCGTCGTCATCTGTTCGTGCAGCCGGTTATCCAGCAGGATCACGCAATCGGAAACATACTCCTCCAGCCCTTGCCGCGTCAGTTGCCCCTCGCCGCGTTCGCCGGTGATAATCGCCGTCAGCCCGCGCTCCTTGAGCCAGCCGAACAGCCGCCGCAGTTCCGAGCGCAGCAGCCCGGTGTCGGAAAGCCCGGCGAACAGCACTTCGATGGTGTCGATCACCACCCGCTTGGCGCCGATGCGGTCCACCGCGTAGCCGAGCCGGACAAACAGCCCTTCGAGATCGTATTCGCCGGATTCCTCGATCTCATGCCGCTCCACCCGCACATGATCGATCGCCAATTGTCCCGCCGCCGTCAGCGCATCGAGATCATAGCCAAGCGAGGCGACATTCGCCGTCAGGTCCTCAATGCGCTCCTCGAAACTGAGAAACACCCCTGGCTCGTCATACAAGGTGGCGCCGTTCACCAGGAACGCCATGGCGAACAAGGTCTTGCCGCAGCCGGTGCCGCCGCAGACCAAGCTCGGCCGCCCTTTCGGCAAGCCGCCCATCGTGATCTCATCAAAGCCGGCAATCCCGGTAGGGGCTTTAAGGAGCGCGCTCGCCTGCCCTTCAGCCATCATGACATCCGCATCCGCGGCAACCAAACCAGCCTGCGTCTTTATCGTCATGGAACCTTAATTCGTGTCATTGAAGAGCATCCGTGTACGAGGAACCCATGGCCTTTACAATCTGGCCTAAAAGGCAACGCCCATGGCTTGCTTGATCAACGCCGCCGTTACAGACAATTACAAAAAATTCAGGAAAATTTTGTAATAATAAGAAATATCGCGGTGCAACCCGAGAATTCACTTGTCCGCGCCTTGCGTGATCGGTAAGGCTTTATATACAAAAACACAACCTGACGTTTGCGTCACCTGTCTGTCTTTATTGATCTGTCTTCGGATTGATCTGTCTCTGGGGCTCTCGCTATGAAGCAACAAAATCGGCTCTACGTTCATTGCGGTTTCCACAAAACCGGCTCGACGGCATTGCAGGCGGCTTTACGCGCCAGCGAGACTCCGCTGCGTGATGCCGGATTTTTGTATCCCTACACAGGAAGCGGCGACAAGCCTGGAAAAGAACACGCGGATCCGCATAAACACGCTCATCATAACATTGCTCATGAAGCTGACCGGCACTGGCTTTTCAACGACCAGCAAGGAACGCTCGATGAGCTTGAGAAAGAACTGCAAAATTTTTCCGGAAACGTAATATTATCATCGGAATTATTTGAGACAATGATGACGAAGCCGGAAAGTTTCGGCTTCTTTAGAAAATTAGCGCAAAATTTGAACAAAAAACTAACGATCATGATCTACTTGCGAAATCAAATTTCCTACGCCCAATCATTATATCTTGAGTTGATGAATTATGAGTTTGGCAAGGAGTATGTCGCTTACGCCGATGAAGTTCTCACGCATGGAGCGGTAAAATGCCGCGGCCTGATTCATCAGTTTGATTACGAGCGAGCGCTGGAATGCTGGAATGACGCAACCGATGTAGACATTATGGTGCGCAATTATCACGCGCTAGAGGGCGGCTCGGTCATCACCGATTTTGCGCAACTCTTTGGCTTGGAGGAGCATTTGGCCGCTCGCCCGGGACAGGAACATTTGAATGTGCGCGAAACCGTGTTTGAGCCACTTCAGTTGTTTTATCGCAGCCGGATAAGCCGCAATCTGACGTCTAACGAAATGGCGCGGATCAAACATCTAGCGCAACGGTATGCGCGCCTCACCAGCAGCGCAACCATCCAACAAAAATTCGCCGAAAAATTTCAGGCGTCCAATTTGCGCCTTTGCAAAAAATTTGGGCTTCCCGCCACGGGTCTCGACATGCAGGAAACGCTGCCGCCCTCGGCGGTAACGCTGGAACAGTTTTTCTCCTTCGAGACCCATTGCGCAATCCGCTCCGGCGTCATCCCCAACACCAATTTCGCCCCCGCCGAAACCAAAAACACCGATTGGATGACGGGCATCGAGACCGCGGTGAAAAACCGTTCCAAATCAGAAATGATCCGTGATCGCCGCGAACAAGCCGCCAAGGCGTTCCGCTGGTACGCCAGGCGAATCAAAAACCTGCTGCCTTTCATGGCGTCCTTGGTATTCCGCTAAACCGCATCATCGCCAGACCCCTTTCACAAAGCGCCGGCCCGTTGCCAAACTAACACACTTCTAACAAAAACCCATCATCGGCTGCAGTTGCCGCCCGCCCTCTATGTAGGGTATCCTGCTTTCGTGAGTTTGCCGCCAGGTCAATCTCGATGCCGCTGGCATCCCATCGAATTGTGAATCTCTCTTTCTGCGTAATCTGCGTAATCTGCGTATAAATCTAAGGATGATCCGCAGATTGCGCAGATTAACGCAGATTAGATCAAGCTTGGCCTCCAATGCGCGCCGAAACGCGAACTCATTCCACGTCCCCACGTCATTGCGAGCCGCGCGTAGCGCAACGAGGCGAAGCCGGCCAAGGTTCCATCCGCGTAGCGGATGGAAAGCCGGCGGAGGTAATCCAGAAATGTTGCCGAAGGCATGGACGCCGTGCGATGGCAATACCGAGGCGCCCCGGCCGTCCTGGATCATCTCCCTGGATCATCTCCGGGGCCTTCCAACAATGCTTCGCATTGCTGGAGCCTTCCGGCCCCTTCGCCACGCCGCTTTGCGTCTCGCGATGACGGCATCAGGCAGAATTGGTCAATCTTGATGCCGCTCGGCCTCCCATCGAATCTGTAAATCTCTCTTTCTGCGTTAATCTGCGTAATCTGCGGATCATCCTTGCTTTATTCGCGGATGACGCAGATTAACTCAGATCAAATCAAGCCCGGCACTCGCCGCAAAACTAACGCTCCTCTAACAAAGTCCGTCATCAACTGCAAATTCTTCTTGCTCACTTGCTTTGATTTGTGGTTTTATCCGGTTAGTGAACCAGATCGCTTCCCTTGCCCCGGCAGAACGCTTGGCCTACATCATCGAGAACCTGTGCCAGGTGATCGGCCGGCGCAGCGACTGGCGTCTGGGCCTAGCCTGCCTGCCTGGCCCGCTCCTGTTCCAGATCTGGAAGCGCCTGCGCGGCATCGCCTTCCGCTTCAGGGCGCGCCTCGCGCGCAACGCCGCCAACCCTGTCCCCATTCCACCCCGCCTGCGCAAGCCCCGCCCGTCCCGGCCCCGCAAGCCGGACCCGCTGCCGCGCCATTACGCTTGGCTGCTCCGCCTGATCCAGGAAACCGCCCATGGCAGGGCGCAATTCTGCGATTTCCTTGCCGATCCCGAAATGGCAACCCTCCTCGCCCAAGACCCGCAACTCCGCAGCATCCTCCGCCCGCTCTGCCACATCCTGGGCATCCGCCGCGACCAGGTCCCGTCCCTATACCCGCCAATCCCACCCAAACAGGCCCTGCCTTCGCAACCGCCGCCGCCTGAAGAGCAACCGCCAGCGCCCTCCATTCCCGATGAAGCGCCGCCGCCAGTCGCGCCGCCAGCCGCACAAGCCGAATCTCCTCCTGGCACAGCGCCGCCGCCTGATCCCCCGCCTGATCCCCCGCCTGATCCCCCGCCTGATCCCAAGTCACCCACCTGAGCGTAATCGCCTTCGCACGCCTATATTGTTACGATATCAAAACAAAATTGGTTTAGCAGGCGTCACGCCTCGCATTGCGATGCCACAGCCTCGGCTCTAAACAGTCCGCACCCCAACCCTCCGCAACGCATCCTCCAGGAGCTTCGATTTGAACGCGCCTCATCCGAACCTCCTTAGCGCGCCGGCGTTGCGCATCGCGGTGATCAGCTCCAGCGACACCAAAAGCGGCGGCGCCAGCCGGGTCGGCCTCGATCTGGTAACAGCGCTGCAACAGGCAGGCCAGCAGGTGACGCATCTCGTCGGGCTGACCGGCAAGGGCTATACCGAAACCCGCCGCTCGCTCTATGGCGGCCCTGTTGCCCGCGCTTTTGTCGAACAGGCCGGGGAAACACTGCAACAATTCGGCCTGCCGCAAGCCTTGCCGCTCGACGCGCCGGGCCTGTTCAGGGCGCGCATCACCCGCGATTTCGACATCGCCCATTTCCACGATCTGTCTCCTGGAATGTCGCCCCTCACCATCGCCGCTTTATCCTGGCTGATGCCCACCTTCTGGACCTTTCACGACTGCTCCCCCTTCACCGGCGGCTGCCTCTACCCGATGGACTGCGCCCGCTACCAAATCCGCTGCGGCAGCGATGGCGGCTGCCCGCAGTTGGGCCAATGGCCGCTCGGCAAGGACCATGATTTCACCGGCGGCCTGCAAGCGATGCGCGCCCGCGCCCACCGCCTCGGCAAAATCACCGCCATCGCGCCTTCCGATTGGCTGGCCGATCTCGCAATGTCCAGCGGCAAGCTGCCGAACCGTCCGACGGTCATCACCAACGGCATCGATACCGAAACCTTCCAGCCAGCCCAGAACCGCGCCGCCCTTCGCCAGGAATTGCGGCTGCCGGCGGATCAGCCAGTCATCCTGCTCTCCGCCGCCCGCTTCGAGGACGCCAAAAAAGGCACGCGACACGCCGTGGACGCCATCAAGGCCGTGGCCGATTTACGCCCCTTCGTCCTGGTCGTCGGACGCCCGGACGAAAAACTCGCCGCGGCGCTTGAAAGTGTTCCGCATCACGTCACCGGCTTCGTGCAGGAGCGGGCCGAACTCGCAAGCTGGTACGCCGCCGCCGATCTGCAAGTCAACTGCTCCCTCGCCGAGGTGCAGGGCCTGGTCATCCTTGAAGCCATGGCCTGCGGCGTGCCCACGATCGGCTTCGCCAGCGGCGGCATCCCCGCCTCCATCACGCAGAACGAAAGCGGCTTCCTGGTCCCGCCGGGCGACATGCCGGCGCTGATCGCCGCCCTCCGCCACGCCCTCGAACCCGGCATCGCCGCCGCCTGGGGCCGCGCCGCCCGCGCCCGCGTCGAACAAAACTTTTCCTATGCGCACTTCATCGATGGCCATCTCAAAGCCTACCGCGAACGCCTCGCCGCGTGATGACGCACACCAGCCCTTAATGAAACCTTAAGATGGTGGCACGATGGCCGGCCAACCGGTAGTAATCCCACACTTCCTGACCTTGCGAATGAAACGGCTTCTATCCTCATGAAAAAGACGATCCTCATTGTCGGCGCCGGTTTCGCCGGCGCGGTTTACGCCCGCGAACTCGCCGAACGCGGCTATCGCGTCGAGGTGATCGACAAGCGCCCGCATATCGCGGGCAACGCTTATGACGAAATTTTGCCCACCGGCGTCAGGGTGCATAAATACGGCCCGCATCTGTTCCACACCAACAACCAGGCCGTGGTGGAATGGCTGCAACGCTTCGGCGAATTCGTCCCTTATCAGCATAAGGTGGAAGCCCGGCTAGAGGATGGCCGCAACGTGCCGCTGCCGGTCAATCGCCGCACCATCAACGCGGTGTTCGGGGTGGAGCTGCAAAACGAAGCCGAGGTGCGGGCATACCTCGCGCAACAATCTCTGCCCATCGCCGCCCCCGCCAACGCCGCCGAGCATCTTCAGGCGAATATCGGCGTCACCCTCACAGATCTGTTCTTCCGTCCCTACACCAAGAAAATGTGGGCGATGGATTTGGAAGAGCTGGACGCCGCCGTGGTGAAGCGCATCCCGCTTCGCTATGACGACGAAGACCGGTATTTTCCCAACGACCAGTTTCAAATGATGCCGGCGCAAGGCTACACCGCGTTGTTCGGCTCAATTTTCGATCACCCGTCGATCACCGTCGCCACCGGCCAATCCTTCGCCAAGGCCATGCTCGCCGGTTACCGCCACTGCTTCAATTCAATGCCGATCGACGAATATTACGAAAACCGCTTCGGCCCGCTGCCTTACCGATCGATTAAATTTCACAATCATGATGTCGAAGTTAACTATGGTTCAGGTTATGCGGCAACGCTTAATTATACCGACAAACATGTGTATACTCGCGAAACGGATTGGTCACGAATTCCTGCGCATACTCTGCGCGATACCGGCAGGAAGACCATAACGGTCGAAGAACCTTGCGATTATTTGGATAATGAAATGGAGCGTTACTACCCGATCAAGACCAGCGACGGGCGTTTCGATGAGGCCTATCGCAAGTACCGCGATTTGGCCGAGGCCGAACCGCGCCTCGATTTCATCGGACGCTGCGGCACCTATCAATATCTGGACATGCATCAGGTGATCAACCAATCTTTAACCACCGTCCGGAAATGGATGGACGAGGATAACCGGGCATGAACGAACCGATATTCCAAGGCAATCGCCGCAATCTGGTCATCGTCCGCGCCGGCAACGCCTCCTTGCACCCGCAATGGCTAGCCGGAACGCGCGATCGCTCCTGGGACCTGCTGGTCAACTATTTCGGCGACGATCCCGACAAATATAAGGACCAAGACATCGTCCGCATCGACAGCAAAGGCCCGAAATGGCCGGCCCTCAAGGCGCTGATCGAGGATCATCGCGACCTGGTCAACCGCTATGACTATGTCTGGCTGCCAGATGACGACATCGCCTGCACTGCAAGCGACATCAACAAGCTCTTCGAGATCGCCCGCGCCGAAAAACTCGCTTTGTGCCAGCCTGCCTTGACCCTGAACAGCTATTTCACCTGGGGCGTAACGCTGAAACCGCTATTCACGCGGCTGCGCTACACCAATTTTGTCGAGATCATGGTGCCCTGCTTCGAGCGCGAATTTTTGCTCCGCTGCCTGCCGACCATGGCGGATAACATGAGCGGCTTCGGGCTTGACTTCGTCTGGCCAAAAATGCTCGGCAAAAGCGCGGGAAAAGGCGCGAGCGGCACCGCCATCGTCGATGCGGTTTCGGTAACCCATACCCGCCCGCTCGGCGGCCCCAACTACGCCTTGCTCAAGGAGCGCGGCATCACCGCCGACGAGGAAGGAAGGGAACTTCGCCAAAGGCATCGCGTCGACGATCTGACAATCTACGTAAACAAGCTGCAAACCATTGGCGGCCTGACATTGAACGGCGATTCGCTCCCGGCCAGGCTGCTGCTCAATCTCAGCTACCGCTTCGCCATCGCCCGCGCCTATGGCCTGCGCAAGCCGAACCGCTGGGATATCGACAAGGCGCTGCGTCGTCAGCTCGCTTTGCCGCATAAATTCGTCTCGCCTTGGGCCTAGCCTTCAAAAGCGGCGGAAAATTATTTCACTTGCCGCCAATAATTGAAAATGCCGCGGTAATACGCGTAATCGATCAGCGATTTCACCCATTGCCGCGGCGGCGCGGTCCGGCGCTCGATTTGGTAGCGCAACAGACGCTGCGGCAATTCCAGCCATAGCCAGCGCGGCGCCGAGAATAAAGTAGGCGTCGGGTATCGCCCTTCGATAAACGCCGCGGTTTCGCCTTGAGACTTGTAATAGTTAAAAATATAGCCTGTGGTTTGCCGGGCAACCGGAATGCAGTGATGCGCCACCGCGTCGGGAACCCAGAAGCCAGTCCCGCCCTCCGCAAAAATCGCCCGCATCACCGCAACCTCCTCGCCCACCCGGTTATGATGCGGGCTGGCGCCAAGCGCGGGGTCGTACCGCAATTGCCGCTGCTCGCGCATCCGCATCGCGAAATTGGCGCCGTAAGGCAGCACATCTTCCGAGGCGGACAGCGCTCGCGGCGTGTCGCCCAAATCACGATGCGCCAGCGGATAGGCGAGCAAAGGCAGCGCTTCGGCAAACCAGGCCGGCGTCGGTTGATCGAGCACCGGCACGATTTTCCCGCCAAACAGCGCGGCTTCCGGATGAGCGTTGAAGGCGTTGATATAGGCGGCCAGCCAATGCGGCTGAACGACAACATCGTCATCGGTCCAAACAAGATAAGCCCCGCGCGCTTCGGCGACGGCGCGATTCCTGGCATGGGACAGCCCGGCCTTCGCCTCGAAAACATGGCGGACCGGCAGCTTGGCGGTAAATTTTGCAATCAAAGCCGCGGTTGCGTCCGTGCTGCCATTATCGATCACCAGCAATTCCCAATCCGCGCCTGGCGGCGTCTCCATCCCAACCAAGCTATGCAGCGTCCGCTCCAGCGAGCTGGCGCGATTACGGGTGCAGATGGCGACGGAAATAATCATTTCAGAATGGGCATGGTCAGCGTCTCGCTTGAAGATGCGCAGCGTGTAAAGGAACTCGGTGGCAAAAGTCTACCGGCGAAAGCGCGACCTGATCGAGCCCAATCCCAACATGAGCCCTGCGGTAACTCTGCCCACCGGATGCGGCAGACTGGCAATGCGCTGTTTCAGCCGAACATTGCGCGACTTCGCAACGTCCGGCAGCATCGGGTAAATTTCAGCGACTCCGGCGAAATCGCCGCGCGCGAAGGCGGTGTCAAACGCCATCAAGCGCCGCTCAACAATGCTGGCCGCGAATGCCGATTGATAGGCGTCCATCCCGGGATGCGCCCTCAGCACATGCTCCAGCACCCGCGCATCGCCCAAATTCATCGCCTGCACGTCCGCCGAGATATTGCTTTCATGCTTGCGGATGCCGGCCAGCGGCTTTTGCGCCACGCCGATCGGCGGATGCGCCCCGATCCGCAACGCCGTCGCGAAATCGCAGCCGATAATCCGGCTAACCCCTTCATCCCAGCCGCCGATTTCGAGAAAATGCTGCCGTTCCACCACCAGGCAGCTTGGAAAAAACGGCTGGAATTTTAACAGCCGCTCGATGATCGGCTGCTCGAACACCGCGTAATCCGGCCCTGAAGGCCGCAGGAAATCCCAAAATCCCGCAGGCGCCGCGTTGAACTTGCGCTGGCTCTGCCAGACTCCATCGCGGATGATGAAAAAATCGCTATAGGCGGCATGAATCGCCGGCTCCGCCTGAAACAAGCCCGCCATGCTTTCGAGAAAATCCGGCCGCCAAATATCATCGCTGTCGCAGAACCCGACGAGATCGCCCGTCGCTGCCCGAAGCCCGGTGTTACGGGCGACCATGTCTCCCGAATTCTCGATCCGAATCGCGCGAACCGCCGGCGCGTAGTAATCCAGCAGATCGCCAGTGCCATCGGTCGAGCCGTCATCGACGACGATGACCTCTTTCGGCTTCAGGCTCTGCGCCAGCACCGCATCCAGCGTCTCCCCCAGCAGATCAGCGCGGTTATAGCTTGGGATGACGACGCTGATGTCCATGGGCTGATCCTATTCGTGAAGCCTCAGGCATATAGCGTGCTGCGATTGCGAAATCATCTGCATTTGTTCAAAGAATCCGCTATAACCGGCGGAATGACGGGAATTGCGCGGCGGCAAGAGTTTCTGGACTATCTCGCTGGCGAGCGCCGCGCCGCGGCAAAAACCGTTTCCACCTATGGGCGCGATCTGGCGGAGTTCATCGGGTTTCTGACCGTGCATTTCGGCGCGGAGCCGGATGACGCGGCGCTGGCGGCGCTGCGGCCTGTCGATCTTCGGGCCTATCTCGCCAAAGTCGCTTCAGGCGGCGCGGGACCGGCAACCAGGGCCAAGAAGCTTTCCGCCATCCGCGGATTTTTCGCCTGGCTGAGCAGCCGCCACAATATTGAATGCGCGGCCTTGGCATTGGTCGGGCGGCCGCGGCTCAAGCGCCGCCTGCCACGCGCGCTCGATGAAGCCGGGGCAAGGCGCGTGGTCGCTGAGATCGGCATGACCGCCAGCAGCCCGGCGCTCGCGGCGCGCGATAGGGCGCTGATGGCCTTGCTCTACGGCGCCGGCGTCAGGATCAATGAAGCGTTATCGCTCAATATTGGCGATATTCCCGCGCCGGGCCATGCCCTGTTGGTCACCGGCAAGGGAAACAAGCAGCGCATCGTGCCCATGCTTCCGGCGGTGCATCAGGCGCTTGCCGCATGGATGAGGCTGCATCCCGCGCCCTCGCGCGAATCGCCGGTGTTCCTCGGCGCGCGCGGCAAGCGCCTGAACGCGGCGATTGCGCAAAAGGCCTTGCGGGAATTCCGCCGGCTCAACGGCTTGCCTGAACATACCACCCCGCATGCCTTGCGCCATTCCTTCGCGACCCATTTGCTATCGAGCGGCGCCGATTTGCGTTCGATCCAAGAACTGCTCGGCCATGCCAGCCTATCCAGCACACAAATTTACGCCGATGCCGACACGGCTCAGTTGATGGCGGTTTGGCAGCGAACCCATCCGCGCAGCCGCTTAAAATAGGCGGTCTATCGGATCCCAGAGGAAAGCCTGCTGCGCGACCGCCTCGCCGCCCACTTGCACCTTGCTTTCGGCGACCAAGCGGCCGCCAAGATGCTCATAAAACCACCGCGCCGGATTATCAGCGAGCACCCAAAGAAATACCGATCCGCATTGCAGGCTAGCGAGATAACGCGCGGAAACTTGCATCAGCTGCCGCCCTAACCCACGGTCGCGCCAATCATCCAGCACGTAAAGCGTCTCAATTTCGCCCTGCCCCCAGCCCTGTTTTACCGGCCTCGCCGAAGCGAAACCGACAATCCCCGGCACGCCTTCCGGCGCATCCGTACCGGACGCGGCGGCAACATGCAGCCCGGCGCCGATGCGGATCGCCCGGTCATAGAAGCCGGTCTGCCGCACCGCTGAAAGATTGGTCAGCACCCGATCCGGCAGAACGCCAGGATAGGCGCTGCGCCAGCTCGCCACATGCACCGCGCCGATGCCAGGCGCATCGCCTTGCCGGGCGCGCCTGATCGCAATCACGCGGCCCTCGCCAAGGCGCAAGCAAAAAATCCGTCCGTGCCATCCTTGAGAGGTGTCAACACCAGCGGCTCGTCGACCACCTTGTAATCCGGATGCCGCTCGGTAAAACTTCGAATCTGCTGCTGATTTTCATCTTCAAGCAGCGAGCATGTCGCATAAACCAATATGCCCCCTGGCTTTGTCAGGCGCGCGGCATCGTCCAATATCGATGCTTGCTTCACCTTCAACTCCTGCAAATCCTCCTCATGCAACCGCAACCGCGCGTCCGGATTACGCCGCCACGTGCCGGTGCCTGTGCAAGGGGCGTCGACCAACACTCTATCAAATTTTCTAGCCTGCCGCTTCACCCATTTATCGCCCGGCTCCAGCAAATGCCGCTCGGCATTATGCACCCCGGCGCGCCGCAGCCGCTTGATCGCCGCATCCAACCTGGGCGCGGAGACGTCGCACGCCACGATATGCCCCTTATTTTCCATCGTCATCGCCATTGCCAGGGTTTTGCCGGCGGCGCCGGCGCAAAAATCGGCAACGCGCATGCCGGGCTTCGCGCCAACCAGCTTGCTGACGAGCTGGCTTCCTTCATCCTGAATTTCGACCAACCCCGTTTTGAACGCAATGGACTGGGTAACGTTCTGGCGCGGCGCTAGGCGCAAGCCCCAAGCGCTGAACTTGGTCGGTTCCGCCGCATGACCATCCCGCGCCAGCAATTCCTTCGCCTCGTCACGGGTGGTTTTCAGCAGGTTTACCCGCAAATCGAGCGGCGCCTGCTCGGACATGGCCGCCATTTCGGCGTCCAGCGCGTCGCCAAACCTTAGCTTGAGCGCCGGCGCCAGCCAGTCCGGCACTTCCAGGCGCACAGCCTCCGGCATATCGGGATGGGTGAGCTTATGGCGTTCCAGCCCGATCAGCACGCTTCGCTCGGTTTTCGTCAACGGCGACGCGGCGAACCGGTCGCCGCCGAGGCTGGGGTCGATCTCCTGCGCCGTCCTGCCGTCCAGGATGATCGAGGCGAACACCAACAATCGCGGCGTTGGCTCGCCCTCTGATCGCGCCAGCCACCAGGCAAGGCGGCGGCGGGCGCGCAGCACTTGCCAAACCAGCCCGCTCACCTCCCGCCGGTCGCCGCCGCCAATATAGCGGCGGTCGCGAAAATAGGCATTCGCCACCGCATCCGCAGGGCGGCGGTCATCCAGGATCATGTCGAGCAGTTCAATCGCGGCGGCAAGCCTGCCGGTGGCCATCATGGCTCAGTCTTGCCGGTAATTCGGGGCTTCACGGGTGATCGCCACATCATGCACATGGCTTTCACGCAGGCCGGCATTGGTGATGCGCCGAAACCGCGCTTTCGTCTGCAAATCGGCGACATCGGCGCAACCCGTATAGCCCATGCCGGCGCGCAAGCCGCCCACCAATTGGTGCACGACGCTTGACATCGGGCCTTTATAGCCAACCCGGCCCTCAATGCCTTCCGGCACGAATTTCATGGTGTCGGTGATTTCCTGCTGGAAATACCGGTCAGCGGACCCACGCGCCATCGCGCCCAAGCTGCCCATGCCGCGATAGGATTTATAGCTACGGCCCTGATACAAAAACACCTCGCCCGGCGCTTCATCGGTTCCAGCGAGGAGCGATCCGATCATCACGCAGTCGGCGCCGGCGGCGATCGCCTTGACTAAATCGCCGGAGGTGCGGATGCCGCCATCGGCGATGGCCGGCACATTGGCTTCACGGCAAGCGGCGGAGGTTTCCAGCACGGCGGAGAATTGCGGCATGCCGACCCCAGCCACCACCCTTGTGGTGCAGATGCTGCCGGGACCAATGCCGATTTTAACCGCGTCCGCGCCGGCATCAATCAGCGCCCGCGCCGCATCGGGCGTCGCGATATTGCCGGCGATCACCTGCACCGAATTGGACAGCGATTTGATTCGCGTGACTGCGCGCAGCACGCCCTCGGAATGGCCATGCGCGGTGTCGATCACCACCACATCGGTGCCCGCTGCGATCAGCGCCTCGGCGCGCGCCGCGCCATCATCGCCGACACCAGTCGCCGCCGCCACCCGCAGGCGGCCCAGCTCATCCTTGTTCGCCAGCGGATGCGCCTCGGCCTTGTCCATGTCCTTGACGGTGATCAGGCCAACGCAGCGATAGGCCTCATCAACGACCAGCAGCTTCTCGATCCGGTGCTTGTGCAGCAGATGCCGCGCCTGCTCCGGCGGCACGTCGGCGGGCGCGGTGACCAGATTTTCCCGCGTCATCAGCTCATAAACCCGCGAGCCGGGATCGGTGGCGAAGCGCACGTCGCGATGCGTCAGGATGCCGACCAAGCGTTTCGTCTGGCGTTCCACCACCGGCACGCCCGAGATGTGATATTGCGCCATCAGCGCCTGAGCTTCGGCGAGCGTCTGGTCTGGATGGATGGTGAGCGGATTGACCACCATGCCGCTCTCGAATTTCTTGACCTGCCGGACCTGCGCCGCCTGTTCCTCGATGGTGAAGTTCTTGTGAATGACGCCGATGCCGCCCTGCTGCGCCATGGCGATCGCCATCGCCGACTCGGTGACGGTGTCCATCGCCGCCGAAATCAGCGGGATATTCAGCCGTATCTCCCGTGTCAGGCGGGTGCCGGTGTCCACCGCCGAAGGCAGCACCTGCGAATAGTCGGGGACCAGCAGAACATCGTCAAAGGTGAGCGCTTCGACGACCCGGTCAGGAAGATAACGATCTTGAGGAGCCATGGCCGCGCCTTTTAGGCTGGAGTGAAAAACCTTGGCGGTTCCTAGTAGTCACTCGCGGGTCATCGGGCAAGGGCGGCACAATGATGAGGAAGCTGGCACAATTATTCGACAACGATGAAGGCAAGCCTGAGCGCGCGCTGCCAGCTTGCGAGCGCCGCTGGTGGCTTAACTTTCAAGATTTTTTATTTTGAGAGATTTGCTGCCAGAAAAACCATTGCTGGATCTATGCCTCGGCTACTACGCTTTTGTCGAAGTGGAAATTGTAGTAGGGGATGAACTGCGTGTCGGCGAGCGTGATCGCGTGAGGCAGGACAGCCAGATCGGTGCCCCACCATGCGTTACCCTCGACCAGGACCGGCCCATCAGCGGTAAGTGCTATATCCCATCCAATGAAATGCAGCGCCGGAAACAGAAGATGCGCTCTGTGGGCCAGGTCGTACACTTGCGGCCAATCCGGTAATTGAAACCCGCGGAGCTTGACCCCCGTGGTCGGATGGTTCGTGAAAATGGAAATTCCGTAGCGCTTGTCCTCTTGGATCGCCGGACCCGCGATGCGGCCCGATGCGTCGATCGGAGCTGCCAGTCCACCCTGGGCAATGTTGTCGGCGATTGCGTCGCCGACCGGCATCCGGATGACAGGCGGCAGGAAATCGATAGCCCCGGACGGTGTGCGGCAGGTGACGATCCGGACGGTCGCGAGGCCGCCCATGGTCAGTTGTCCGACCATCGCCGGGTGGTTGGTCACGCGCTCTTGGAGGATGATCCGTCCGCTCGGGCTGCCATCGGCTCGTGCCGCGGATTTGCGTAAGAGGGCCGCAAGGATGTCCTGCAATTCGAACTCAGATCCTGATCCGTCCGCGTAGTTTCCGGAACCATGCCAGCGCCACAACGCCGTGCCGACGCCGAGCATGAGGTCGGCGGGTTTGGAGAAAAGGTCAACGCCTGATCGGACCGGCGCCTGGGCCCGCATGTTGCCGTCCACGAACTCGGCGAGGATTGGCACCACCGGCAGCCCGTGTTCAGCACATAGACGCGTAAACACCTCCTTGTTGCGGATGCGCGGGTAATCCTGACAGTTCCGAGAGTCGATCAGGTGACGCTGCATATCGATGACGTGCGAGAAGGGAAAGGTTTTCGCGAGCTTCCGTATTTCGGAGTCGAGATGAAGTCGGTACAAATAGAAGTCTTCTATTGAAAAGCCCGCACACCCGGCTCGGAGGAGGCGAAAGAACTGCGTTGATGTCGGAACGCCGTCGCGTTCCCGCACGGCCGCTCCGAAGCGACGGATGCCGATCGCGGCCTGGCGCACGGCACGGGGAAGGGTCGTCAGCTTTTCGGTGTAGTAGAGCTGTCTGCCGCGATGGCGTTTACGCACCTTGTCAATCCGCTTGCGAAAGAGTGCGATATCCGCCCTGTTGGCGACCACGGAAGGTGCCAGATCCACTAGAGGAGACGGTGTTATCTCCAATTCTATATCGAATATCTCGCTCATCATGTTTTCCATTTTATCAAATAACACTTAGAGGTTTTTTACTAATAAACGGTAAACTGAAACCTTGGATCGCCGACACGCATTTGCGTAAAGAGAGCATCAGTGCCTACGAATATTCATGACGGTATCGCAGTTTTCGGCGGAGGCTTAATCGGATGCGCCCATCAGTTCGCCAAGTAATTCAAGGAAATCGAGATTGTGCCGGTTCTGGAATTAGGACAGGCTTCGGCGCGTTTTTCAAACCTTTTGCCGGGCCAACATGGCGAATTTCAAAGCGCCGAAACAGGTGATTTTTTCCGCATTGCCGAAAACTTCGACGGGGAAAATACAGAAATACGCGCTGCGGGAGAAAGCAAAGCGATAAATGAAAACCTTCCCAATCCTGACAACGCTGCTCATTGCAGCGTTTGTCGCTATAATGAGTTATTGCAATGGCAAGCGGCAACAACGAAATTGAAGCTTGACCTCTATGACCGGCACTTCAAAATCTACCAGTCGGTAGCTGATGTTTGCTTAATCATATTTAAAGCAGAACTAAATGAAATAGAGCCTCTTATGAGTAGGTTTGTGTTATCCACGCGAGAAGCTCTTTTTCTCTTTGACCAAAGAGATGGCATTGATAAGACACTTCAGGAAATTCGAGTCATGTTTAATCACATTATCAACCTGGAAGTAGCGAGGAAACAGCTTCCTGAGAAGAGCAGGGAGACACTCGAAATATTTGCTCAAAAGCACATTGAAGCGGCTCAAGCATTACTTCCAAAAATTGACGAACTCGAAAAGAAACTTCGTAAATATTTAATGTTTTCAAGCGTAACAGGTTGGCGCTGGCGGTGATCCGCTTTTAACGTGCTCTAACAAATCCTATGGCGACGCCAGGAGGAATAACCGGCCTTCGCGAGACCGGCGCCCGATTGTCAGCTTTTGATCAACCGCGTAAAATCTGACCAATGCTCCACCTTGAACGCGCGGATGTCGCGCACCGAATTCGGAAACCATTGTAGCGCTTTGAGAGCCATGATCGCGGCGAACAGATTGGCCAGATCATCCTTGTCGGTCAAATACAGGCTGCCCTGCACACGATCAAAACATAACCGGACAGGGCGCCGCCGATATCGGCATAGGCTTGAGATGGTTTTCCGCAGTATCCGCCACCACCAGATCAAAGGCGATGGCGAACATCAGCGTTCCTTGGGGTCATCGAAAATATCGGTAAGTTTATAGTCCACTTCCTCACCACTTTCGATGACACGGACTCGCATCATCTGATCGCCATCTGGTAAGGCATTGCCGACGCCGAGGATTTCGTAAACCGGGCCGACCGGGCCGAAACGGCGCCATGTGCCGACCAGTTGCTCAGGCTGAATCATCATCATCTCCTCAAGGCAGGATTTAGTTCCAATTCCGTTCATACATGAATTTGATGGCCTCCAACACCGTTAAATCCTTGATCCAACACCTAATCCGGCATTACATTCCTTGCCAATGTTGTCAGGCTCTTCGCAATGCTCGGGCAGGTTTCGGCGAAGGCGCGGGCAGCAGGATCGGGCGGCATGGCGGGACGGCGCAGCATCCGGCCTAGCGCGCGGGCGATTAGGATTGAATGGTGGAACTGGCAGGGCTGCATCAGATGGTCCTCGCTGTCATAAAAATCGGCGCGCGGATAGCGGCTGAGATTGGCGAGTTGCAGAAATCGTCCGCCGCCAGCGGCATAGGCTGATCGAAGCGCCGCGATATCGGATTTGGGCAACCGCACATCGCGAAAATCAGTAGGCAGGCCGCCAATCACGATGACGCCGCGCCTCGTCTCGCGCTGGACGAAGGCGGTGATCAGCCGGGCGCCGTAGCCGTTGATGATCGCCGGCGCGGGCGGTTCGGCGCGGCGCAGTTTTGCCAAAAATTGCGGGTCGGCGGTGGCGGCGGTGGCGGCGACGCGGTCGCCGAACCGGTTGAATTGGGCGCCCAGCATCGCCTGCGGGTTGCCGAAACCTGTGCTGCGCGCCGCCATTTCGGCGATGGCTTCCAGCGCGTCCGGCACGGCGCTGGCGAAAGCGCCGCCGAGCAGCCGCCCGGCGCCAAGGCTGGCCAGCAGGCGCGGATCGTGGCGGAACAGCATGCCGCCATCGACATTCATCCGGTTTTCGGCGCGGGTAATGGTGTATTGCTGAATTTCCATCGGCAGATAGGCGATATCGCCG
Source organism: Acetobacteraceae bacterium (assembly GCA_965276795.1). Taxonomy (GTDB): domain Bacteria; phylum Pseudomonadota; class Alphaproteobacteria; order Acetobacterales; family Acetobacteraceae; genus Acidiphilium. The sequence continues at coordinate 1,989,912 of OZ255628.1, forward strand.
CGATGCAGCAGCGGCGTCCAGCGCGCGAACAGATCGTCCAGCCCAATGCCAACGGCGACGCCCGCGTTCTCGCAAGGCAGGCGCAGCATCGCGCCGATCACCGCGCAACTATGCGAGTAAGGCGCGTTGGAGCCGGCGAGGATCACCAGTTTTGGCGAGGCCAGGCGACTGCCGCGCGCCAGTTTGTCCTGCATTTCCAGCCGCAGCATACCGAGCGACAAAGGCCGGTCGAGCAGCCAGGCGAAAGCCGCCCCATACAAGGCAAGCGAAACGAGGCAGCAGGCGAGGATGCGTTTCAAAACTGAAAATACAGGAAGGGCCGGACGAAGGGCGCGAAGAACAAGGCTTGGACCGTGAAGGCGAAGCCGGCCATCAGCGCGGCGCTGCGGCCCCGCGCGCGCAACGCGTGCAGATCGGGCATCGCCAGGATGATCGTCCAGGCCAATGCCAGCAAGGCGAAGCCTTGCAACACGCTCATCGTGCGAGCGGCGCCCAGATAGGGCAGCACCGGCGCCGACGCCGCAACATGCGCAAGAACCGGCGCGGCATGGATGAACATCGCGGGCAAAGCGATGCCATTAAAGCCGAAAAGTCCGCGATACATCATGATCGACGAGGCCATGCCGGCGGCGCGGAACGGCACCCAGGCGACCAGCACGGCGAACAAGGTGAGCGCATGGGCGAACCAGCGCGGCAGCTGAACGCCAAGCCGCCGCCCCAGAAAACGCCACTGATGGTCGACGACCAGATAAAGCCCGTGCAGCCCGCCCCACAGCATGAAGCGCCATGCCGCGCCATGCCATAAGCCGCCCAGCAGCATGGTGATCATCAGGTTGGCGTTACGCCTTGCCTCGCCATGCCGGTTGCCGCCCAGGGGAATATAAAGATAGTCGCGCAGAAAGTTGGACAGGGTGATGTTCCAGCGCCGCCAGAAATCGGAAATATCGCGCGCCTGATAAGGGCTGCGGAAATTCAGCGGGAATGTCACGCCGATCATTCGCGCCAGGCCGATCGCCATGTCGGAATAGCCGGAAAAGTCGAAATAGATTTGCGCCGCGTAGGCAAGCAGCGCGACCCAGGCTTCGATCAGGCTGAGCGGATGGCCGGCGGCGGCGGCGGCGAAGCCAGGATCGGCGAAGCCAGCCAGGCTATCGGCAAGCACCAGCTTTTTCGCCAGCCCCAGCAGGAAAATCTCGATGCCTTCGGCGAGTAGCGCCGTTTCGATCCGTCCGGAGAGCCGGGAAAATTGCGGGATGATCTCGCGCGGGCGGACGATGGGCCCTGCAATCAGATGCGCGAAAAAGCCGACGAAACAAGCATAATCGAGAAATCCGGCCTCCGGCGCCTCGCCGCGATAGGTATCGACCAGGTACATGATCTGCTGGAAGGTGAAAAAGCTGATTCCCAGCGGCAGCAGCATGGACCAATCGTGATGTGGCAGGCCGAAAATGGCGCTGCCGGTCGCCACGAATAATCCGGCATATTTGAACCAGCCGAGAAGCGCTAGATTGCCGATCAGCCCTAGAACCAGCCAGAACCGCTGGCCGCTATTGCGCCTCATCATTTTGGCGAGGCCGTAATTCACCAGAATCGAGCCGATCAGCAACGGCAAGAAAACCGGGTTCCACCATGAATAGAAAAACAGGCTGAACACCAGGAGGACACAAAGCGCTATGCGCCCGCCGCCTAACCTTCCAGCCGCAAACCTTCCAGCCAGGGCGAAGCAAGCCAGAAACACCGGCAGGAACCCCAAAATGAAAATCGGCGCGTTGAATAGCACGGATGGATGCTCGTTAAGGTTGCGCTCACTTTAAGCAAAATTCGCCGCCCTTCGCCACTGGTTTTTGCGCGATTGGACCGGCGCACCGCCTGTTGCTATAGGGCCGCCGGATTCCGGAGCGCCCATGACCGACGATCTGCCGCCACATAAAGCCCTGCTGCCCGCCGGTTTTGCCGATATCCTGCCACCGGATGCGGAGATCGAATCGCATCTGGTCGCCACATTGCTCGATTGTTTCGCGGCGCATGGCTATCAGCAGGTCAAGCCGCCTCTGCTGGAATTTCAAACCACCTTGCTCGCCGGCTCCGGCGAGGCGGTGGCCGAGCAGACCTTCCGGCTGATGGACCCGGAAAGCCAGCGGATGATGGGGCTGCGCGCCGACACCACGCCGCAGATCGCGCGGATCGCCTCGACGCGGCTTGCCGGCGCGCCGCGTCCGCTGCGCCTCGCCTATTCCGGCCAATGCCTGTTGGTGCGCGGCACGCAACTTGCCCCAGAGCGCCAAACGGCGCAGGCGGGCGTTGAATTGATCGGCCCTGATCTGCCGGCGGCGGATGCGGAGACCATCAGTGTCGCGGTGGCGGCGCTGGCGGCGCTTGACATCGGCGATATCAGCGTTGACCTGACCATGCCACCGCTGATTCCCGCGTTGATCGGGGATTTGGGATTATCGCCGCAACGACAAACTGATTTGTCGCGCGCGCTTGACCGCAAGGATGCGGCGGGGATCGCCGCCGCCGCCGCTCATGCCACTCCCCTGCTGCTGGGGCTGCTCAATGCCGCCGGACCCGCCGATATGGCGCTTGCCGCCATCGCGGCGCTTGATCTGCCGGCAGCGTTGCGTCCGATGGCTCAGCGCCTCGGCCAGACGGTTGCGGCGATACGCCGGCGTCATCCGCGCCTCGCGCTCACCGTCGATCCGGTCGAATTTCGTGGGTATCGCTATCATACCGGCATCGCGGTGACGATTTTCGCGCTGAACAGCCAGGATGGCTTGAAGAACGGCGCCGAATTGGGTCGCGGCGGCCGCTATCTTTGCGATGGCGAGGAACCGGCGACCGGACTCACGCTCTACCCGGACATCATCAAGAGCGTGGCGCCGAAGCCGCGTCTCCGGCCCCGGCTCTACATGCCGGAAGCGGCTGACGCCGGCAACAAAATGCTAGAGGGCAAATTTTATGCGATTGTCGCGGGGCTGGCGCCGGTGGCCGATCCGCTGGCCGAGGCGCGGCGCCTTGATTGCTCGCATCTATGGCGGGACGGGCAAATCATCGCCCTGGAAGGACACTGAACGATGGCCAATGTCACGATCATCGGCGCGCAATGGGGCGACGAGGGCAAGGGCAAGGTGGTCGATTGGCTGGCCTCGCGCGCCGATATCGTCGTGCGCTTTCAAGGCGGCCATAATGCCGGGCATACGCTGGTGGTGGGAAATCAAACCTATAAATTGTCTCTCCTGCCTTCCGGGCTGGTGCGCGGCAAGCTCGGTATCATCGGCAATGGCGTGGTGGTCGATCCCAATGCCTTGCTCGCCGAGATCGCGCGCGTCCGGGCGCAAGGCCTGGAGGTCACGCCGGATCATCTGCGCATCGCCGATAATGCGACGCTAATCCTGCCGCTGCATGGCGCGCTCGATCAGGCGCGCGAGGCGGCTCGCGGCGAGCGGCGCATCGGCACCACCGGGCGCGGCATCGGCCCTGCCTATGAGGACAAGGTGGCGCGGCGGGCGATCCGGCTTTGCGATCTGGCCGAGCCGGAGACGCTGGACTGGAAGCTGGATGAGTTGTTGCTGCATCATAACACGCTGCTGGCCGGGCTGGGCGCACCGGTTTTCGAGAAAGCGGCGCTGCGCGATCAGCTGCTGGCATTGGCGCCGCAAATCCTGCCTTTCGCAGAGCCGGTCTGGGAGCGCCTCGACGAGGCCCGTAAATCCGGCGCGCGAATCCTGTTCGAGGGCGCGCAAGCGGTGATGCTGGATGTCGATCACGGCACCTACCCTTTCGTCACCTCGTCCAACACCGTCGCCGCCACCGCCGCTTCGGGCAGCGGCGTCGGGCCGGATATGGTGGGGCGGGTGCTCGGTATCGCCAAGGCCTATTGCACCAGGGTTGGCGCGGGACCGTTTCCCACCGAACTGCATGACGATACAGGCAGGAGTTTAGGAGAACGCGGCCATGAGTTCGGCACCGTCACCGGCCGCCCCCGCCGCTGCGGCTGGTTCGACGCGGCGCTGGTTAGGCAGGCGGTGAAGGTCGGCGGCATCCGTGGCCTCGCGCTCACCAAGCTCGATGTGCTGGATGGTTTCGCCGAACTCAAGATTGGCACTGGCTACCGGATCAACGGGGCGGAGTACCGGCATCTGCCGCCTGGCGTCGCGGCGCAAGCAGGGGCCGAGCCGGTCTATGAGACCATTGAGGGCTGGGACGGTTCGACGCGGGGCGCCCGCACCTATGGCGAACTGCCAGCCCAAGCCATAAAATACATCCGCCGGATCGAGGAACTGGTCGAATGCCCGGTGACGCTGCTTTCTACCAGCCCGGAGCGTGACGACACCATCCTCATGCAGGACCCGTTTGCCGGATAAGAGTATCGCGCAACGCCAGCACTCTTAGCGCCGAAGCCAGCGCGTCTTCCGGGTTTCTGCCTTCATCGGCGATGCGGATCAGCGCGGCGGTCGATTGCTGATTTGCCGCCGCGATGGCGTCCAGCGCCGCCCAGAATTCCGGCTCCAAGGCGATGCTGGTGCGATGGCCTGACAGGGCGATGCTGCGCTTGACCAGCATTTATCGCTTGTTGAGCGTGTGCAGCAGGGCCGGCAGGAAGATGAAAGTGGAGATCAGCACCGCGACCAGGCTGAGCAGCAGCACCTCGCCCATGCTGGCGGTGCCGCGATCATGCGAAGCCGCGAGCGAGCCGAAAGCGGTGCCGGTGGTCAAGGCCGAGAACAGCACGGCGCGCGCGGTTGCCGAACCCAGCAAATGCTTCATCCCGGCGCGCCAATTCATGACAAAATACACGTTGAACGAGACGCCGACGCCCAGCAGCAGCGGCAGCGCGATGATATTCGCGTAATCGACGCTGATCCCGGCGAGCTTGGCGAACAGCGCGGTCAGCAAGGCGGATAGGATCAGCGTCGCGATCACGAAAGCGGCGTCGCGGGCAGAGCGCAACACGACGAACAGGATCAGCGCAATGGCAATGGCGGCAAGCCCGGCGGCTTGCCGGAACGCCGTGAGAATCGTCTTCGCAGTCGCGACGGTCGTCGCCGCCGGCCCACTGGCGCCTGGCGCGACGCGCGAGACAGCGTGGACAAACTTCCAGAGACCGGGCGAGGTCTGCGCCGCGGCCGTCGGAATAACCTGAACGCGAACCTGGCCATCAGGCAAAAACCAGCTGGCCTTTAGGTCTGGAGGCAGGTTGGCAAAGGTAATTGGCTTTGCCGACATCGCCTCCGAGAGGCGTTGCAGCTCGCCCGGCAGGAATTTTGTCAGCGCCGCGTTGGCCCCCATGATCTGTTGGTCTGACGCCGCCTTTAGCGTCTGAAGCGCTTGGCCGATGCCGAGCAAGGGGGAGCCGGGTTTCAGCCGCGCAGCGGCTCCCTTAATGGCCGCGGCGGCGCTGGCCGCGGCTTGGCGCAGGCGATCCGGCGTGACCGCGGGAGGCGCGCCGACCGCCAAGGACGGCGCCAGGATTTGGTTGGTCTGAGCGATCAAAGCAAGCTTCGGGCCTTGGCGCTTTGGGATGAAGGTGGTGCCCGATATAACTTGCGAAACCTGCGGTAACTTGGCAAGGCGCGCCCCCAGCGCCTCCGCCTGCGGCAAGGATGGCGCCAAAAGATCAATATAGAACGGATTGGTGACAGCCTGGCCAAGCAAGGATTTTAGCGTGCGCATCGCTTCGCTATTGGGGTTCTGCGTATCCAGCGGATTCGCGTCAAAGCGCAACGTCGCCACCGCGGCAATGCCTGCCAGCGCAATGACTGCGAAGGCAATGAGGATCGGCTTACGCCGGCGGATGATGACGTCATCCATGTAATCGCCTAACGCAAAGCCGATGCGCTCGCTCTCGCCCGGCGGCCGGGTGAGGCTCAGCAGGGCGGGCAGCAGCGTGACGGTACAGAAAAACGCGATGATCATGCCGATGCCGGCGATCAGGCCCAGTTCCGCGACGCCGATGAAGCTGGTCGGCACAAACGCAAGGAAGCCGCAGGCCGTGGCGATCGACGCCAAGGCGATCTGTCCGCCGGCCTCGCTGGCAGCGCCGCGCAAGGCGACGTTCGGGTCGCCGACCCGCCGGCGCACATCGCGCAGGCGCACGCAGAACTGGATGGCGAAATCCACCGCCAGCCCGACAAACAGGATCGCGAAGGCAACCGAGATGAGATTGAGCATGCCGATGGCGAGACTGGCGAAGCTGATGGTAAGCGCCAATCCGGCGATCAGCGTGATCAGGATCGGCACGATCATGCGCCACGACCTTACCGCGAGCACCAGCCACATCGTGATGAGCGCGACGCTGATCGCCAGCCCGATCACCATGCCCTGTTTCAGGCTGGCGAATTGCTCGTCCGACAAGGGAATTTGTCCGGTATAATCCACCATCGCCTGGCCGGATTTTACCGCGGGCAGCGTCGCGGCGATCCGCCGGAGCGCCGCGGTCGCCTTGCCGCCCGGTTCCAGCGACTTATGGTCGAGCACCGGATGGATCAGCACGAACCGATAATCGCCCTGCGCATCCGCCAGCCCAGGCGCGATCAATGACTGCCACGACAAGGCTTTCGGATGACCGCCGGCAGCGGCTTGCAGCGCAACTTCCAGCGCGGCAAGCTGCTTGGTGTAAGGCGCGAGGTTGGCCTGCCCGGCAGAGACCCCCTGAGCCATGATGCCGATCGCATTGAATATCCCGGCGGCGGACGGATCAGCGGAAAGCTGGCCGAGAAAGGGCTGCGCCGTCACGATGGAATTCAGCAGTGCTGCAAGTTTTTTCTCCGGCAGGAGGAGAAAACCATCGCGCCGGTAATACCGGCCAGTGCCGGGCCGGGACACGTCGATAAAATTCTTTTTGTCGGCGGCGATTTTCGTGGCCAGCATCAGCGCGGTCTGATCCGCCTCCTCGGGGGTGGTGGCGCGCACCACCACGACGATCAGGTTATTGAATTGAGGGAACTCCTTGCTAAACTTGATTTCCTGCCGGCGCCACGGCAGCGAGGCGGCGAACAGATGATCGGTATCGGTGTCGATCGACAAATGATGAGCGCCATAGACCATGCCCGCAATCGTCACTGCAAGGAATATCAACAGCGTCGCCCAGGCATGGCGCCGGCTCCGATCGACCAGCTGGATGATGAGGCTGCGTAAGGTGGGTAGCCGCATGATGCGCTTTCAACTACCGGATAATCGGATGAAGGAAACCGGCGGGAGAGGGTTTTTCTCAAAAATTTTCACAAAAGCGGGTGATGGCGCGAGCCAATCGCGGCGATGTTTCATGATGATCGGCTTTCTCATGAACGCCGCGTTGCGCGCGCAACGCGCCTAAATTAAGGCGCGCACGCGTTCAAGCGCCGCCAGCAGCGCTGCTCTGACACCCGGCTCCAGCGCCGAATGACCGGCATCCGGCACCAAAGTCAGGCGGCCCACTGGCCAGGCGGCGGCGAGATCGAAAGCGCTGCAGGGCGGGCATATCATGTCATAGCGCCCTTGAACGATTTCTCCCGGGATATGCCGGATATTGTTCATATTGGCGAGCAGCCCGGCCTCCGGCAAATAGAGCCGGTTGGCGAAATACTGCGCCTCGATGCGCGCCAGGCCAATCGCCGTGCGATCCTGAGCAAAGGCCGCGACCGTCTCAAAGCTCGGCAGCAAGGTGGAGCAGGACCCTTCATAAACCGACCAAGCCCGCGCCGCCGGGCCGTGTATCTCAGGGTTGGGATCAGCGAGCCGCTTGAGATAGCTGCCGAGCAAGTCAGCCCGCTCCGCCTCCGGCAAGAAATTTACCAGCGCGCCATGAGCGTCAGGAAAAAATTGGCCAAGCCCGTGCAGAAACCAAGCGATCTCCGCCGGTCGCCCCAGGAATATTCCGCGCAGCACCATGGCCACGATCCGCTCTGGATGCGCCTGCGCATAGGCGAGGGCCAGCGTCGAACCCCAGGAACCGCCGAACAGGATAAACCGGTCGATATCCATGAATTTTCGCAAGGCGTCGATATCGGCGACCAGATGCGGGGTCGTATTGTTGCGCAATTCGCCAAGCGGGCGCGACCGCCCTGCCCCGCGCTGGTCAAAAATGACCAGGCGCCAGATATGCGGATCAAAAAATCGCCGATGCACGGCCCCGGCCCCGGCCCCTGGGCCACCGTGCAGGAAAAACACCGGCTTGCCGCGCGGATTGCCGACCTGCTCCCAGTAAATCACATGTCCATCGCCCACCGGCAGATATCCGGTTTCATACGGCCCTATTTCAGGAAACAAATCGCCTCGTGGCATTGCTTAAGCCTCCTGCCCGGCGCGAATGACGCGGACAACCCGGCGCGCCTGGTCATCCGATAGATAAGGATGCATCGGCAAAGCGAGAATACGGCTGCCAAGCCCTTCGGCGACAGGCAAGGCCACGCCGTCATGCGCGTCGCGATAGGCCGGCTGATGGTGCAATGGCTTCGGGTAATAGATGGCGCTGCCGATCCCCGCGAGTTTAAGCGCCTCCCGCGCCTTGTCGCGCGCCGCTTGGTCCTTGAACAGCACAGCGTAAACCGCCCAGGTGCTGGCGCTGTTTGGCACGCGCTCCGGAATCTCGACATGATCCGCCAGAGCCCCGTCGTACAGCGCCGCCAGTTGCGCGCGCGCCGCAAGCTCGGCGTCGAACACCTCCAGCTTCGCCAGCAGAATAGCCGCCTGCATGGTATCCAGCCGGCTGTTCAGGCCGGTGCGGACCACATCATAGCGCGTAACGCCCTCGCCATGGCTGCGCAAGCTGCGAAACAGCGCGGCCTGTTCGGCGCTCTCGGTGAACAGCGCGCCGCCGTCGCCATAGGCGCCCAATGGTTTGGAAGGAAAGAAGCTGGCCGCCGTCGCCATGGCTTCATGGCCAAGCTTTTTGTCGCCAAGGCTGGCGCCGAAGGCTTGGGCGCAGTCATCAAGCGTGAAGAGATCATACTGCGCGGCCAGGTCCCGCAGCGCGGGCCAGGGCGCCGGCTGGCCGAACAGATCAACGCCGATGACCGCGCGCGGCCGCAATTCGCCGCGCCGCCTGATTTCCTCGATCCGCGCTTCGAGATGCGCTGGATCAATTTGAAATGTGCGCGGATCGACATCGACAAAAACCGGAACAGCGCCAAGCAGCAGCGGCACCTCCGCAGTCGCCGTATAGGTGAAGGCAGGCAGGAAGACCGCATCGCCCGCGCCGATTTCCTCCGCCATCAGCGCGATCTGCAGCGCATCGGTTCCAGAGCCGACGCCGACGCAATGCCGTGCCCCGCAATAGGCGGCGAGCGCTTGCTCCAGTTCGGCGACTTCCGGACCCAAAATATACTGCCCATGCGCGAGCACGGCGTCGAGCCGCGCGCGCAGCGATGGGCCGATCCTTGCCTGCTGCGCCGCCAGATCAACAAAAGGAACCGCCAAATGTTGCATGCTCATCAGCGGCTTTTACCCTGCCGGACCCGCGGCGGCGAGAGGTCCCGCGCGAACAGGTTTGGCGGCAACCTGCTGGTCCTGCCGGAACTCCGGCACCAGCCGCGCCAACAGGTCAAGCGCGCCATTGCGGTCGCCACGGGAGCACAGGCTGTCCATTTCATCGAGCGCGCGGCCGATAATTGCCGCGTCGGCGACCCGCGGCGCCGCCATCAGCAGGCCGGGATAGCCGGTTGGCATCGGTTGTTCGGCGCCGTGAAACAGCTCCTCGAACAGTTTCTCGCCGGGGCGCAGCCCGGTATAACGGATGGCGATGTCCTGGTCCGGCCGCAACCCGGCAAGGCGGATCATCTGCCGGGCAAGATCGACGATTTTCACCGGCTCGCCCATGTCGAGCACGAAAATGCCGCCTTGCGCCACCGGCAAGGCGGCATCGCCCGCGCCCACCACCGAGGCCTGCAACACCAGGCTCACCGCCTCGCGCACCGTCATGAAATAGCGCCGCATATCGGGGTGCGTCACGGTCAGCGGGCCGCCGCGCGCTAATTGGCGGCGAAATAGCGGCACCACCGAACCGGTCGAGCCAAGGACATTGCCAAACCGGACCGTCACGCAGCGCATGCCGACCGATGATTGATGCGGCGCCGTCTCCAGCGCCTCCGGGCCGCTTTGCCGGGCCGCCACGTCCAAACCTTGCGCGTACATCTCGGCCAGACGCTTCGAGCCGCCCATCACCGAGGACGGGTTCACCGCCTTGTCGCTCGAAATCAGCACCATGAGGCTGGCGCCGGCGGCGCGCGCCGCGTCGGCTATGTTGCGCGTGCCGATCGCGTTGGTGGAGAGGCCTTCCACCGCGTTGGCCTCGACCATCGGCACATGTTTCAGCGCCGCCGCGTGGAATACCAGCTTAGGGCGGTGCTCGGCGCAGATCGCGTCAAGCCGGGAGGCGTTGCGAATATCCGCGATGATCGCCATGCGCGGCGCCTGCGGCGCGATTTCAGATAATTCGAGGTCGATTTTCCAAAGCGCATATTCGCTGGCATCGAGGAGGATCAGCAAAGAGGGCGCAAAACCGATGATCTGCCGGGCAAGCTCCGCGCCAATCGAACCGCCGGCGCCGGTGAGCAGCACGCGCTGTCCCTGTATCAGCCGCGCCATGCCGTCGCGGTCGAGCGCTACTTGCGGGCGGTTTAGCAAGTCCTCGATGGCGATGGGACGCAGCGCCAGATCGCCGGACTTGCCCGTAGCGGGTGACAGCGCCGTCGGGTTCGGCGCGCGAGCGACGCGTATATCGCGCGCTTCCGCTTCGGCCAAGATCGCGGCAAGCGCTTCGCCGCGGATCTCAGCGCTCGCCACCACCAGCAAGGCGGGGGTTTGCCCGGCAGCGGATAGCCGGTCCAAGACCTCGCCAAGCGCGCCAACCGCGCCGAGGATCGGCTGGTTCTGAATACGCCGGCCGGTTTCCCTTGCGGAAGCGGCAAGCAGGCCGAGCACTTGATAACGCTGCATCGGATCGCGGGCGAGAGCGTTCAAGAACAACTCAGCCGCCTCGCCGTCACCCAAGACCAAAGCAGGCTCGGCATCTTCATTGGCTAGATGGCCGCCGCGGCGTCGCGCCAGGCGGTAGAGCAGCCGGGGCGCCGCGAGGCCAAGCGCGATGGTGATCGCCAGCAGGACCGGGAAGCTGGCCGATGGCAGAGGCGCGCCAACGCCGATCAACAGCAGCGAGATCAGCAACGCCGTCAGCACCGCGACGCCGCCGACCACGGTGATGTCGCCCAGGCTGGTGAAGCGCCAATGCTGGCGCGACATGCCGAAGGGGACGCCGATCAGCCAGATCGCGGCAATGCCGGCGAGCGGCAGCGCCGCCGGGCGCGGCATTGGATCGCCAGGATCGGCCAGCCAGCAGGCGGCGATCACCGCCAGTCCGGCCAGCATCCCGTCGACGAGGATATTGACACCGATACGGAACTGGCCGCGCTGCATTTTTCGCGGCCGCCTCGTCAAGCGGCCAGTGCGGTCGAGGCCAGCGCCGCGCGAACCGCGTCGAACGCGGCTTCAGCATTGCCGGCCTCGGGCCCGCCTGCCTGCGCCATCTCCGGCTTGCCGCCGCCCCCTTTGCCGCCGACCGCTTCCGCCGCCGCTCGCGCCAAGGTGATGGCGTTGATGCGGCCGGCGAGATCAGGGGAGACGCCGACGACAATGCTTGCCTTGCCTTCGGCGGTGGAGAGCAGCGCCGCGACGCTGGAATTGCCGATGCTCTTCAGGATCGCATCCGCCAATCCGCGCAGATCACGCGGCGGCACCTCGCCCACATTGCGAAGCGCAAGCTTGACGTCGCCGACCTGCTCGATCTCGGCGCTGGCCGAACTGGTCGCCAGCTTCTTCTGCAATTCCGCGACCTGGCGCTCATAGCGGCGGCGGTCCTCCAGCAACGCCATGATCCGCGCCGGCAGTTCGGCGGGCCTTGCCTTGATCGCGGCGGCGGCTTCCGCCAGCAGCCGCTGATCCGCTGCCATCGCGGCCAGCGCCGCTTCGCCAGCGAGCGCCTCGATCCGCCTGATGCCCGACGCCACGCCGCCTTCCGTGACAATGCGGAACAGGCCGATATCGCCGGTGCGGCCGACATGGGTGCCGCCGCATAATTCGATGGAATAAGCGGGTTTTTCATTGTTCCCCCCGCCCATCGAGACCACTCGCACCTCATCGCCATATTTTTCGCCGAACAGCGCCATCGCGCCATGTTTCACCGCGTCATCAGGGCTCATCAGATGGGTGGAGACGGCACTGTTTTCGCGGATGCGGGCATTCACCGCCTGCTCGACGCTCGCCAGTTCTTCCGGGGTGATCGGGCGCGGCTGCGAGACATCGAAGCGCAGCCGGTCCGGCGCGTTCAGGCTGCCTTTCTGCGTGACATGCGGCCCCAGCTCCCGCCGCAGCGCCTCGTGCAGCAGATGCGTCGCCGAATGATGCGCCCGAATGGCGGCGCGGCGCTCGTGATCGACGCTGGCCAGCACGGTATCGCCCACCCGGACCGTGCCCTGATCGACATGCGCGAGATGGACGAACAGATCGCCCAGCTTCTTCTGGGTATCGGCGATGGTGATGGCGAGGCCATCGCCGGACAGCGCGCCAGCATCGCCGACTTGGCCGCCGGATTCGGCGTAGAAGGGCGTCTGGCTGAGGATAATGGCGGCGTCGGCGCCGGCCGGCGCCTCGCTGGCCAATGCGCCGTTCATGACGATCCCAGTGACGATGGCCTCCACGCTTTCGGCGGTGTAACCAAGGAACTCGGTGGCGCCGAGCCGGTCCTTCAAATCAAACCAGATCGTTTCGGTCGCCGCCTCGCCGGAGCCGGACCAGGCGGCGCGGGCACGGGCGCGCTGCTCCGCCATCGCCGCATCGAAGCCGACGTGATCGACGGCCCTGCCCTGATCGCGCAGCGCATCCTCGGTGAGGTCGAGAGGAAAGCCGTAAGTGTCATAAAGCTTGAAGGCGACGGCGCCGGGCAGCCTGGCATCGCTTGGCAGATGCGCCAGCTCGCCCTCCAGCAAGGCAAGGCCGCGCTCCAGCAAGGCCTGAAACCGGGTTTCCTCCAGCTTCAGCGTCTCCTCGATCAGCGCCTCGCCGCGCGGCAGTTCGGGATAGGCTTGGCCCATCTGGCGGATCAGAGCCGGCACCAGCCGGACCATTAACGGTTCATGGGCGCCGAGCAGATGGGCATGGCGCATGGCCCGGCGCATGATCCGCCGCAGCACGTAGCCGCGCCCTTCATTCGAGGGCATCACCCCGTCGGCGATCAGAAAGGCGGCGCTGCGCAGATGATCGGCGATCACCCGGTGGCTGATCTTGTGCGGGCCATCGGGATCTGTATGCGACGCCTCGGCCGAGGCCAGGATCAGCGCGCGCAGCGTGTCGGTGTCGTAATTGTCGTGCTTGCCCTGCATGATGGCGGCGAAGCGCTCCAGCCCCATGCCGGTATCGATGGAAGGCCGCGGCAAGGGTGTCAGCGTGCCGGGCGGGTTCTCCTCGTATTGCATGAACACGAGGTTCCAAATCTCGGTGAACCGGTCGCCATCCTCATCGGCGCTGCCCGGCGGGCCGCCGGCGATTTCCGGGCCATGATCGTAGAAGATCTCGGAATTCGGCCCGCAGGGGCCGGTATCGCCCATGCGCCAGAAATTATCGTCGGTGGTGATGCGGTGGATGCGTTCATCGGGTAGCCCGGCGATTTGCTTCCAGAGGCGGATCGCCTCCTCGTCCTCGTGATAGACGGTCACTGATAACCGCTCGCGGGGCAGCGCGAAATCCTTCGTTAAAAGGGTCCAAGCGTGTTCGATGGCGACATCCTTGAAATAATCGCCGAAGGAAAAGTTCCCCAGCATTTCAAAGAAGGTGTGGTGGCGGGCGGTGTAGCCGACATTGTCGAGATCGTTATGCTTGCCGCCGGCGCGGACGCATTTCTGCGCCGATGCGGCGCGTGTGTACGGACGCTTTTCCTGGCCGGTGAACACGTTCTTGAACGGCACCATGCCAGCGCTGGTAAATAAAAGGCTCGGATCATTGCGCGGCACCAGCGAAGCGCTGGGCACAATCGTATGTCCCGCTTTTGCGAAATAATCGAGAAAAACCGAACGGATATCGTTGCTGGAAGTCATGAGAGGCGGACAAACCCTGATTTGCTGTGCTTTGCCTTGGCATAGCCCAGCTTTCAGGGAGTGTCATCTTCCCTTCTTGTTCAAGCCTGCGCAGTCCTTGCTGATTAGAGCGACAGATGAAGGAATTGGTTGAAGGCGCTTTGCTCATAATCGGAAAACGCCCCGCCATTGACGAATCCACGCTTGCGGTAAAGGGCAAGCGCGGGCTCAAAGACAGGACCGCGTCCCGTTTCCAAGCTTAACCGCTTGAACCCTCGCGCCTTCGCGTCGCGCAAAATATGTTCCAGCAGCAGAGCCGCGACCCCTTTGCGAAGATGATCCGGGTGGGTCCGCATCGACTTTATTTCGCCGCTGTCCTCATCCAGCGTCTTAAGCGCTCCAATGCCGAGGATGTCATCGCGTTGCCATACCGACCACACGGTTACTTCAGGCGCCTTGAGTCCTGAAAGATCGAGAGCGAATACGTGACCAGGCGGCGAATGAGCGTGCATTCCCGCCAAGTGAAGCTCCAGGATTGCCTGAGTGGCCCTACCTGAAAGATCGTCTTCTCGAATTTCGAACACGCATCATGCCCATTGTTACCGACGATGATCCATCACAGGCAGTATTTATTGAAACCCGCTTTTCCTTGTTTCAAAAAAGTTTTTTGCTTCTTTTTTACAAAAAAGAAGCGCTTCTTTTACTCCGCCGCCTCCGCCTCGCCCTCCGCATCCGGCGCCACCAGCATCGCGTTCGCCACCGTATCGGCGCGCTCGCGCATTTTCGCCTCGATGGCGTTGGCGACATCGGGGTGATCGCGCAGGAACTGCTTGGCGTTCTCCCGTCCCTGGCCAACCCGCTGGCTGTCATAGGAGAACCAGGCGCCGGATTTTTCAACGATCCCGGCTTTTACGCCGAGATCGATCAACTCGCCCACTTTGGAAATGCCTTCGCCATACATGATGTCGAACTCGACCTGCCGGAACGGCGGCGCCAGCTTGTTCTTCACCACCTTGACGCGGGTTTGGTTGCCGGTGACTTCGTCGCGATCCTTGATTTGGCCGATGCGGCGGATATCCATGCGGATCGAGGCGTAGAATTTCAGCGCGTTGCCGCCGGTGGTGGTTTCCGGATTGCCGAACATCACGCCGATTTTCAGGCGGATCTGGTTGAGAAAAATCATCATGGTGTTGGAGCGCGAGACCGAGCCGGTCAGCTTGCGCAGCGCCTGGCTCATCAGCCTGGCATGCAGGCCAACATGGGAATCCCCCATCTCGCCCTCCAGTTCCGCCCGCGGCACGAGTGCCGCGACAGAATCGATCACCAGCACGTCGATGGCGCCGGAGCGGACCAGCGTATCGGCGATTTCCAAGCCCTGCTCGCCGGTATCGGGCTGCGAAATCAGCAGATTATCGACATCGACGCCGAGCTTGCGGGCATAGGTGGGATCGAGCGCGTGTTCCGCGTCGATGAAGGCGCAGGTGCCGCCCAGCTTCTGCGCCTCGGCGATGGCGTGCAGGGCCAAAGTGGTTTTGCCGGAGGATTCTGGGCCATAGATTTCCACCACCCGCCCGCGCGGCAGGCCGCCGATGCCGAGCGCCAGATCAAGCCCTAGCGAGCCGGAGGAAATGACCTCGATCTGCTCGCTGGCGGTTCGCGCGCCCATGCGCATGATCGAGCCTTTGCCAAAGGCGCGCTCAATTTGCACCAATGCTGCGTCAAGCGCCTTGTTTTTCTCCATGGGAGCACTCCTGGTAAGAGACTGAACTTCGGCAGTGGCTGGCTTTGAGAGTTTCACAACTTCGACGCGTAGCTCATTCTCGCTCGCTTTCCAAGTCTTGCCGCCTTTGCTGTTGACGAAGTGGACCTGGTGAGTTTTGCATGAACAGAACATAATAGCAACACGCATGGTAAGAGTTTGTTAAGGAATTGTATCTGATTTGTTCCAAGTATTACGCAAATTTTTTCTTATAAAAGTTTCTGTAACATGATATATTTCGGTTGGAGGTAGAGCATGAATCACGCGGATCAGGCTCAAAGCGATATGGCGCGGTTCGAAGCCAAAATCGCCGCCGATGAAAAGATCGAAGCCAATGACTGGATGCCGGAGGCGTATCGCGCCTTGCTGATCCGGCAGATCGCCCAGCATGCCCATTCGGAACTGATCGGCATGCAGCCTGAAGGCAACTGGATCACCCGCGCGCCCTCGCTCCGCCGCAAGGCGGCGCTGCTGGCCAAGGTGCAGGACGAATGCGGCCATGGACTTTATCTCTATGCCGCCGCTGAGACGTTGGGCGTTACGCGCGAAGCGCTCGTCCAACAGCTTCTCGAAGGACGCGCCCGCTATTCTTCAATCTTCAACTACCCGACCCTGACATGGGCTGATACCGGCGCCATTGGCTGGCTGGTCGATGGCGCGGCGATTATGAATCAGGTGCCGCTTTGCCGCTGCTCCTATGGGCCATACGCGAGGGCGATGATCCGCATCTGCAAGGAGGAAAGTTTTCACCAGCGGCAAGGCTTCGAAATCATGATGACGCTGGCACGCGGCAATACGGCGCAGAAAGCGATGGCGCAGGACGCGCTGGACCGCTGGTGGGCGCCGGCGCTGATGATGTTCGGGCCGCCGGATGCCGAAAGCACCCATAACGACCGCGCGATGCGCTGGGGCATCAAGCGCTATACCAATGACGCGCTGCGCCAGAATTTCATCGACGCAACGGTCCCGCAGGCGCATTATCTTGGCCTTGCCATCCCCGACGCCGCATTGCGCTTCGATGAGGCGAGCAGCCATTGGATCGGCAGCCCGCTCGATTGGGCGGAGTTCCGCGCTGTCCTTGCTGGCGATGGGCCGTGCAACCGCGAACGGCTGGAGAGTCGTAAACAGGCCCATGAGGAAGGCGCTTGGGTGCGCGAGGCCGCCGCCGCCTATGCCGCCAAGCAGCGGATGCAGCAGGCGGCGTGACATGACCGAAGCCGCATCGACATTATGGGAAGTGTTCATCCGCAGCCGCAGCGGCCTCGCGCATCGCCATGCCGGCTCGCTGCACGCGGCGGACGCCGCTCTGGCGCTTTCCGCCGCGCGCGACCTGTTCACCCGGCGCGGCGAAGGCAATTCGATCTGGGTGGTGCCCTCCGCCGCCATCACCGCCTCCGATCCCTCTGATAAAGACATGCTCTTCGAGCCGGCTTCCAGCAAAATCTACCGCCATCCCACCTTCTATGATGTGCCGGAGGAGGTCGGCCATATGTGAAACCCGATCTCGCGCGGATCCTGGCGCGCGCCGATGACGCGCTGGCGCTTGGCCATCGGCTATCCGAATGGTGTGGCCGCGCCCCTGCCATGGAAGAGGATGTGGCGCTGGCCAATCTGGCGCTCGATCTGATCGGCCAGGCGCGCGCCCTCTACCAACTCGCGGGCGAGGCCGAAGGTAAGAAAGAAGACGATTACGCCTATTTCCGCGACGCCCGCTTGTATCAGAACCTGTTGATCACCGAGCAGCCGAACGGCGATTTCGCGCAAACCATCATCCGCCATCTGCTCTATGCCGGCTTCGCCGGACTCTACTGGCGGGAGATCGCGCATCTGGGTCAGCCCATCATCGCTTCGCTTGCCGAGCGTTTCGCCAAGGAGTTGGCCTATCATTGGCGTCATGCGGCGGATTGGACGTTGCGCCTCGGTGACGGCACCGCCGAAAGCCATGCCCGCGCCCAATCCGCCTTGGACCGGCTCTGGCCTTACGCCGGCGAGATGTTCATGGATGATGACGCGGCGCATTTGCGCGACGCCTGGCGCGCCCGCCTCGATCCGGTTCTCATCGAGGCGACGTTATCCATCCCCGACGCGATCTCCATGCAAAAAGGCGGGCGGCGCGGCCTGCATTCTGAAGCCTTCGGCAAGATGCTGGGCGAGATGCAGTCGCTCGCACGCGCTCATCCCCATGCGATTTGGTAAGCGAGCCGCATGGTGAGCGAGGCGCGGGACCGGTTGCGCGAGGCGCGCCGCCTCGCTGGGCAGGTCTCCGATCCTGAACTGCCGATGCTCAGCATTGCCGATCTCGGCATCCTGCGCAATGTGCGCGAGGAGAACGGGATCATCCTGGTCTCGATCATCCCAACCTATTCAGGCTGCCCGGCGATGGATTTTATTGCGTTGGACATCGTGGCGGCGCTTGCGGCGGCAGGAATTGATCGCGTCCGGATCGAGCATGCGCGGCAACCCGCCTGGAGCAGCGATTTTATCTCTGAAGCGGGGCGGCGAATTCTCCGTGAACATGGCATCGCGCCGCCCGAGCCAGGCAGGCCCGTGCTGTGCCCGCGTTGCGGCGCCGCGGCGGTGGAGGAAATTTCCAAATTCGGCGCCACCGCCTGCAAATCGCTCTGGCGCTGCCTCGCCTGCCGCGAGCCGTTCGACCGCTTCAAGTGCCATTAAATCCGCTGCGCTTCCACCGGCTGAAAGTCGCGGAAATCCGCGCCGCCACGCCGGGCGCCGCCGCGCCGGGCGCCGCCGCGCCGGATGCTCTCCTGATTAGGCTTGAAGTGCCGGATGACCTGCGTGAGGCCTACCGATTCGAGGCCGGCCAGTACCTTACGCTGCGGGCGGCGATCGGCGGCGTGGAGCAGCGCCGCGCCTACTCGATTTGCGCGGGGCCGGATGACGGGGAGCTTACCATCGCCATACGACAGCTCGATGACGGCGTTTTCTCCAGTTGGGCGCATGCGACTCTGCGTGAGGGCGACCTTCTCGACGTCATGACTCCGACCGGCCGGTTCGGCATCGCTTTCGAGCCGGACCAGGCGCGCACCCATGTCGCCTTCGCCGCCGGCTCCGGCATCACGCCGATCATGTCGATCCTGCGCGGCGTGCTGACGCGCGAGCCGGCGAGCCGGTTCGCGCTGTTCTACGGCAACCGGCGCACCAGTTCCATCATGTTCCGCGAAGCGCTCGCCGATCTGAAGGATCGCTTCCGGGAACGCTTCGCCGTTTATCATATTTTATCGCGGGAAGCGCAGGACCTGCCCTTGCTGAACGGCCGGCTTGATGCGGAAAAACTCTCCCTCCTCCTCCGCCACGTGATCCCGGCGGCCGAGGTCGATCACGCGTTTCTTTGCGGGCCATCCAGCATGATTGCCATGCTGGAACCGGCGCTGGCCAAGGCTGGCATAGCGCCCGGGCGCATCCATATTGAGCGCTTCGTCTCCGCTGAAGGCGGGGTGCCGCGTAGGGCGCGGCCTTCCCAGGCTATGACGTTCAGCAAGCGCGCCCGCATTCGCCATGACGGCAAGGACAGCGAAATTCCAATCGCCGAAGGGGATTCTGTCCTGGAAGCCGCGCTATGCGCCGGGCTTGATCTTCCCTATGCCTGCAAAGGTGGCATGTGCGGCACCTGCCGCGCCAAGCTCATCGCCGGCCACGCAAAAATGCGTATCAATTACGCTCTTGATCCCGGGGAAATCGCCGCAGGCTTCGTATTGACGTGCCAAGCACGGGCGGAAAGCGATTTTATCATCGTGGATTACGATGTGGCATAGGACGGTGAAATCCGTTCTCGAAAACCATCGCCGATGATCTTGGCTGCCCGCCGCCTCGCGTCAGACCACCAGCGGCGCACGGAGGCTGGCGGCGCGCGCCCAGCTTTCCGCCTCGTCCTCATCGAAGAGTTCCGCCAGTTTCTTCAGCATCGTGCCGCCGAGTTCCTCGGCGTCAACGATGGTGACGGCGCGGCGATAATAGCGTGTCACATCATGACCGATGCCGATCGCGATAAGTTCCACCAAGTCGCGCCCCTCGATCATGTGGATGACATCGCGCAGATGGCGTTCAAGGTAATTGCCGGGATTGACCGAAAGCGTACTGTCATCCACCGGCGCGCCATCCGAGATCACCATCAGAATGCGGCGGTGCTCCGGACGGGTTAACAGCCTCCGATAGGCCCAGGACAGCGCCTCTCCGTCGATATTCTCCTTCAGCAGGCCTTCCCGGAGCATTAAGCCGAGATTCTTGCGCGCCCGGCGCCAAGGCTGATCGGCAGCCTTGTAGATGATGTGGCGCAAATCGTTGAGCCGGCCCGGATTGCGCGGCTTGGCCTCCGAGACCCAGCGCTCCCGGCTTTGGCCGCCTTTCCAGGCGCGGGTGGTGAAACCGAGAATTTCCACCTTAACCGCGCAGCGCTCCAAGGTGCGCGCAAGGATATCGCAGCACATCGCGGCGACCGAAATGGGCCGGCCCCGCATTGAACCGGAATTGTCGATCAGCAATGTCACGACGGTGTCGCGAAAATCGGTGTCGCGCTCACGCTTATAGGATAACGGCACCATCGGATTGGCGACGATGCGCGCCAGCCGCCCGGCATCGAGCATGCCCTCTTCAAGATCGAACTCCCAAGCTCGCTGCTGCTGCGCCATCAGCCGGCGCTGCAAGCGGTTCGCCAGTTTGGCGACGACCCCATGTAAATGCTGCAATTGCTGATCCAAGTGCTGACGCAGCCGCGACAGCTCCTCGGTATCGCAAAGCTGATCGGCCTCGATCTCTTCATCAAATTGTCGCGTAAAGGCCCGGTAGCCTGAATGATTGGCATCTTCGGCGGCCTTGCGCCGCTGCTGCGGACCAGCAGGCGCCTCGTCAGCCGCTTCGGCGGCGGCGTCCTCCATATCCTCGTCCGGTTCACCTTCCGCGCTCTCCGCCTGCATGGCCTCGGCTGATTCGGCAAACATTGACTGATCTTCGGATTGGGTTTGACCTTCGCTGCCTGCAGAATCGTCCTGCTGGGCGGATTGCTCGCCTGAATCGCCGTTATCCTCGCCCTGTTCCGGCTCGTCGCTCTCAGCGTCCGCTTCAGCCAGATGCAAAGCCGCCAGCAATTTGCGCGCGATTTTGGTAAACTGCGCCTGATCGGCGCGGCTTTCCGCCAATTCATCGAGCGCTGCGTCGGCGATCGCCGGAAGATGATCACGCCAAAGCGAAAGGATGTGCCGCGCCGCGTCCGGCACCGCATCCTGGCCGTCGCTGCGCGCCATGCGCTCGCGGGCCAGTAACGCCAGCGCGGTGCTGAGCGGCAACTGCTCGCGCCGGCTCATCCGGTCCAACCCCTCGGCCTGCGAGTCATCTTGCAATTTTTGCCGCAAATTTGCCATGACGCCGTTCATATGCGCGGCGCCCACCACTTCCACACGCGCCTGTTCCAGCGCGTCATAAACCTCACGCGCCTCTCGTGAAACCGGCGCGCGCGCATTATGCACCGCATCATCATGATGGCGAAGCCGCAGCGCCATGGCGTCCGCGGCGCCGCGCAGGCGGGTCATTTCCGCTGGTGGCAAGGCGCGAGTTGGCGCTGGCAGGCGAGCCCGCTTGCCAGCTAACGCCGCGGCGCCTGGTTGATAAGCAACCTGCACATCCTCGGCGCCCGCGACAGCGCGCAGGGCGCCAGCCGTCGCGCGCTTGAATTCCTCGCTGCGGGAAATATCGCCGGCCATCCCGCTGACGCCTATGCGGTCTTGCGAGGCATCAGCCCGGTCGCGACCTCGTCATTAAAACAACGCTGATAATATTCCGCGACAGTCGCGCGCTCCGCCTCGTCGCATTTATTGAGGAAGGTTAGCCGGAAGGCGAAGCTGAGATCACCAAAAATGCGCGCGTTCTCCGCCCAGGTAATGACAGTGCGCGGCGACATCACGGTGGAAATATCGCCGTTGATGAAGCCGGCGCGCGTGAGATCGGCAAGCGCCACCATGCTCTCGATTCGCTTTTTTTCAGCGGCATCCTTGGGATTAATGCCAAGCTTGGCCAGCACGATGCCAACTTCCTGTCCATGCGGCAAATAATTAAGCGATGCCACGATGTTCCAGCGGTCCATCTGGCCCTGGTTGATCTGCTGCGTACCATGATAGAGCCCGGTGGTATCGCCGAGGCCGACTGTATTTGCCGTGGCGAAGAGGCGGAACGCGGGATGCGGGCGAATGACCCGGCTCTGATCGAGCAAAGTGAGCTTGCCTTCAACCTCCAGCACGCGCTGGATCACGAACATTACATCAGGACGCCCGGCGTCATATTCATCAAAGACCAGCGCGCAGGGGTGTTGCAAGGCCCAAGGCAGCAGCCCCTCGCGGAACTCGGTAACTTGCTTGCCGTCCTTGAGCACGATCGCATCCTTGCCGATCAGGTCGATCCGGCTGATATGGCTGTCGAGATTGACGC
The DNA here is from genome assembly GCA_965276795.1 of Acetobacteraceae bacterium. Lineage (GTDB taxonomy): Bacteria > Pseudomonadota > Alphaproteobacteria > Acetobacterales > Acetobacteraceae > Acidiphilium. The sequence continues at coordinate 2,012,148 of OZ255628.1, forward strand.
GGATGCAGGGCCAGTTGAGCCGGGCCGCCACCTGCTCGATATGGGTTGATTTTCCAGTGCCGTGATAGCCTTGGATCATCACCCGCCGGTTGAAAGCGAAGCCGGCAAGGATCGCGAGCGTGGTTTCCTGATCGAATCTGTAGGTGTCGTCGATCTCAGGAACATGTTCGGTGCGTTCGGAAAACGCCGGGATTTCCAAGTCGCTGCCAATGCCAAACGCCTCTCGCGCGGTGACTGATTTATCCGGCAAGTTGATCGCTGAAGTCGGTGTCGCCCTGGTCTCAGCGAATGCGGCGATGCTGTTCATTAGTCATTATCCTTTTTAATCCTTAACAATATGTAACCTCTTTCGGGAACGGCAATGGTGGATATGCCAACCACGTGATCGCTCTCATGCCGGTGTCGCTATAGAGATGTCGGCAGGCAGCCGTTCCCGCAATGCCGCGTAAGCGATGTTGATCGTTTTCAGTTTTTCCTCGGCATCCTTGTCGCCACCATTGGCATCAGGATGATGCCGTTTGGCAAGCTCCTTATAGCGGGATTTCGCGGCGGCGCGGGTGACCGGCCACGGCAGGCCAAGCACCGCCAGCGCCTCGCGGATGTCAGGCGGCGCCGCGTTTTGTGCCGCGGGCCGCGACCGCGCAGGGCCCTGCCGGGCGGGGCCCTGCCGGGCCGGACCAAAGCCAAAGGCCGAAATCTCCGCTTCCAAGGCCTCCGCCATGGCGCTGCCATTATGGCCGAGCGGCCAGGATGGCCTGCCCCAGGATGTATCCGATCGTAAATTGGCCTCGATCTCTCCGGCGCTCATGCCTTTGTAATAATCCCAGCCGGCATTATAGGCGCGGACATGCTCCAAGCAGAACCAAAAATACTCGCGCAGATGGTCACGCGACTTGGGCGCACGGTAATCGGCGGAGCAATGGCATTCGGGCATGTCGCATTCCCGGTCCGGCGCATCCGGATCGGGGGCAAAGGCGCGGATCCGGCGCGTCGTCCTCATCATGGGCCTAATGTGCGCCAAAATGGTCTCTTGGCAACCTCAAAGCTGTGCGGCACAATCTTGTCATGAATACCAAGTCTCCTTCCCGCGGCGAGCGCATCAGAATCTGTCTCATCGAGACGTTTGATCCTGTGCGGCTGGAAGTCACAGATGACAGCGCAAGTCATGCCGGACATTCCGGAGCGGCGCCGGGCGGTGAAACACATTACCAAGTGGCCATGGCCTCGCATCGGTTCGAGGGGATGAATCGCGTGGCACGTTCCCGCGCCGTGCATGAAGCGTTGAAAGAGGAATTTTCCAGCGGATTGCACGCGCTCAATCTGGTGCTGCGCGCGCCTAATGAGGCGTGAAAACGTCACCCTTGCTGCTCGACCGCGGCTTCGCGCCGTTATTCTGGTGTCAGGCGTTTGCCGCCTTTAACGATAATTTTTTAAAGACCGCGCTGGTCGTGCTGATCTTGTACCGAGCCGGCGGCGCGGCGAGCCTGGTTGCGCTGGCGGGCGCCGCCTTCATCGCGCCATTCTTGATTTTTTCTGGATTGGCCGGCGAATTGGCGGATCGATATGATAAAGCGGCTGTCGCAACCGGCGTGAAAGCGGTGGAAATTCTTGCGGCGGGCGTGGCGGTAATCGGCTTTCTTGAACAATCGGTGGTTTTTCTATTTCTTGCCTTGATCGCCTTTGGCGTTCTGGCTGCCCTGTTCGGCCCGGTGAAGTACGGGCTGCTGCCCGATCTGCTGGACGCAACAAAACTGCCCGCGGCCAATGCGTTGATTGAAGCGGCGACGTTCATGGCCATTCTGCTAGGCACTGCCTCAGGCGGCTGGCTAGGCGCGCGCAACCCCCTTCTGCTCAGCGGCATTGTCATGGGATTTTCCTGCGCCGCCTGTGCCGGGGCATGGCTGATCCCGCGCGCCGGCGCCGCGCAGCCATCGCTTGCCCTACAAATTAACCCAATCGCGGCCACGTCTAGCCTAATCGATGCCTTGCGCAGCTCAACCGGCTTATGGCGGGCGGCGCTAATTTCCTGCTGGTTTTGGCTCGCCGGAATTGTGGCGCTGACGCTGCTGCCGGTCATGGTGAAACAGACGCTGCACCGCGGGCCAGGTTCGGTCACCATTGGACTGACGGCTTTTTCCCTCGGCATTGCCGGCGGCTCTTGGGCCGCGGCGCGATTGGCGCGGGGGCGGGTTGTGCTAGGCCATGCTGTTCTCGGAACGGCGGTTTCAGGCGCGATGATGCTGGCGCTTGGGACGCTCCTCAAGCTGGTGGCCCATGACGTCTCCTTTGCCGTCGTTCTGGTCCTGCTATTCCTGGTCGCCGCCGGTGGCGCGCTGATCGCAGTGCCGAGCTTCGCCGCGATACAAGCCTGGGCTGATCGCACGCATCGGGCACGCGCGGTCGCAGGCAGCAATGTCCTATCCGCGGCGACCATGGTGGCAGGCACGCTCATCCTGGCCGCGCTATTTCACTTCCAGGTGACGCCCGCCGCTTTGCTGATCGGCTTTGGCGCAATTTCGCTGGCTCTCGCATGGCCGATGTTTCGGTATATCCGGCACATATCAATATTTCGGCAAAACGATGAAAATGGCGGTCATGCAATGGCTTCAGGAGCGGTGAAGGCGAAGCTTTCGCGCAAGGCCGGGTAAAGCCGGCGATAAAGCGCGAGGCGCGGCAGCAGCATTTCCCGCAGCTCAGAATCGGGCGCAATTTCGGCGGTGACCGGCAGGGTGGCGCACACTTCTTCAACCGCGCCGCCAGCGGCGATCCGCGCCAGTCGCGCGGCGCCCAATGCGGGCCCCACTTCCGCGCCCTGCACGACGAGAAGAGTGCGGTTGAAAGCAGCGGCGAGAATGCGCAGCCAGAATAAATTACGCGCGCCGCCGCCAATTGCCGTCAGGCGCTCAATCGGCGGGCCTGCTGCCTCCAGCGCGTCCAGGCCATCGGCCAAGGCAAAGCAGACGCCCTCCAGCACCGCCCGCCCAAGATCAGCCCGCGTGGCCGACGCGGTAAGCCCGAACAACACTCCCGACGCGGCGGGATCGTTATGCGGCGTTCGCTCTCCCGAAAGATAGGGCAAAAACACCAACCGGCCGGACGCGCCAGCGCCGGCGTGCTCTATGCCGGCCTGCTCTATGCCGGCCTGCTCTATTTCGTCCAGCAAAGCCGCCTCGCTTGCGGCGCCGGTGGCGCGCGTTATCCAGGATAGCGAAGCCGCGGCTGAAAGGATCACCGACATGCGGTGCCATGTCGCCGGCAGGCAGTGGCAAAAAGCATGCACACCACGTTCCGGCTGCGGCAGAAACCCCGCATCCACGGTGAATACCACGCCCGACGTGCCGAGGGAGACAAAGCTCTGGCCCGGCTTGATGCATCCTATGCCCACCGCCCCCGCGGCATTGTCTCCCGCCCCGCCGGCGACGAGGATGCCTGGTCTCAGGCCCCATGCGCTTGCGACTTCTGGCCTCAGCCTGCCTGATATTTCAGTGCCTTCGATCAAGCGCGGCATCTGCGCCTCGGTCAGCTCAGAGGCCGCCAGCATCTCCGCCGACCAGCGCCGCTTGCCGACATCCAGCCATAATGTCCCAGCGGCGTCCGACATCTCCGCCACGGCGTCGCCTGTTAGCTTGAGCCGCAGCCAATCCTTCGGCAGCAGCACCCGGCGGATTCGAGCAAAAATCTCCGGCTCATGCCGGCGGACCCAGATAAGCTTAGGCGCGGTAAAGCCCGGCATTGCCAGGTTGCCGGTAATGGCTCGGCTATGCGGCGCAGCCGCTTCCAGGATACGGCATTCCGCCCCGCTACGGCCATCATTCCACAAGATTGCCGGCCGCAGCACGCGGTCTGCCGCATCCAGCAATACCGCGCCATGCATCTGGCCCGATAATCCCATACCTTCGACAGCCGATAAATCCTGCCGCGCGCGAAGCGCGGCGATGGCGCTGCTCGCTGCGTTCCACCAAGCCTGCGGGTCTTGCTCGCTCCAAAGCGGCTGCGGATGGACGATGGACAGCGGCGAGGTTGCCTGATCGCGTAATTGCCCCGTGGCATCGGTCAGCACTATCTTGACGCCAGAAGTGCCGAGATCAATGCCAAGATACATCAGGACGAAACCGGTTCGCTTGCGGGCGGCCTACCGGTAAACCGTGCGGGTCGCTTATCCTTGAACGCCTGCACGCCTTCGGCAAAATCCGGCGTGAAGCCCATTTTCCGCTGCAAATCCCGTTCAAGATCGAGCTGAGCTTCCAGGCTGTTGAGACCGGCCATGTTGAAAGCGTGCTTCATTGCCGCCAGAGCCTGTGTCGGCTTCGCCGCGAGATCGGCGGCCATGGCATTCGCTGTTTCCATCAAAATCGCGTCATCGACGCAGCGCCAGATCAAGCCGAACTCCACCGCCTGTTTGGCAGTGATTGTTTCGCCGAGCATGGCCAGAGCGCGAGCGCGCGCATCACCTGCCAGATGCGGCAAAAACCAAGTGCCGCCGGCATCCGGGATCAGGCCAATGCGGATAAAGGCTTGCGTGAAATTCGCTGACGCGCCGGCGATCACGATATCCGCGGCCAACGCCAAGTTAACGCCCGCCCCGGCAGCCACGCCGTTGACAGCGGCAATAATAGGCTTGGGCAGGGCGCGCATCCGCCGCACCAGCGGATTGTAATGACGATCAATGGAGGCGCCAAGGTCACGCAAATCATTGCTGGTGTTTTGCGTAAGATCGGCGCCCGCGCAAAATCCACGACCAGCCCCTGTCAGCAGCACCGCCCGCACCGCCTCGTCCCGTTCGATTTCGGCAAATGCGGCGGCAAGCGCGTCATGGATTTCAGGGTTCAGCGCGTTCAGCTTCTCTGGCCGGTTTAACGTAAGCAAGCGAACGCCGCCTCTGGCTTCAATGATAAGTGGTTCAGTCATGTGGCCCCCCTGATTGACGCGTCCCGCTGATTGTGGCGCAGCAGCCGGTAACCGGGAAGAGGCAAATGAACAACACGATCAATGATGCGGTTTTAGCAATTCATGGCGGCGCCGGCACGATAGACCCTGCCCTGATGACCAAGGAGATGGCGGAAGCGCGGCATGCTGGGCTAGATCGCGCCTTGCGGGCCGGATGGACCATCCTGAAGGCGGAGGGCGCGGCGCTCGATGCAGTCGCCGCCGCCGTTTGCGCGCTGGAGGATGATCCCTTGTTTAATGCTGCATGCGGCGCTGTTTTGACTGCCGATGGCAGGTTGGAGATGGATGCCGCCATTATGGATGGCTGCGATCGCCGCGCCGGCGCGGTGGCGGGTATTTGCGGTCCGCGCAATCCGGTGCGCGCCGCCCGCGCGGTCATGGAAACCACGCCGCATCTGTTGATGATCGGCGCGGGCGCCGAGGCCGTAGCGCGCGCTGCCGGGCTCGATTTCGCGTCCGCCGATTATTTCGCGACTGAGCCGCGGCTTGAGGCGTTACATCGGGAACTTTCCCGCCGCGCCTCCGGCAGGCTGGACATGGCTTCGGATGCTGACCGCCACGGCACGGTAGGCGCCGTGGCGCGTGACGCTTTCGGTCATTTGGCGGCAGCGACATCGACCGGCGGCATGACAGCCAAACTGCCCGGACGGGTTGGCGACACGCCTGTAATCGGCGCTGGCACCTATGCCGATGATGCGACATGCGCGATTTCCTGTACGGGCACAGGCGAGGTGTTTATTCGCTTCACCGCAGCCGCCGAAATCGCCGCGCGAATTCGTTATCTTGATCAGAGCGTTGCTCAAGCAGCGAGCGACGTCGTTGCGGAACTTGCGCGCAAGGGTGGAGATGGCGGGTTGATCGCCCTTGGCCGATGCGGCAACCCGGTGCTCCCGTTTAACTCAGCGGGCATGTATCGCGGTTGGGTAGGCGTTGCCGAGGCGTTTCATACCGCGATTTATCCCTAGACGACAACAACCTGCTTTCAACCACCTCCTCATCGGGCTAAGAGCCTGTTTGAGAATGGGGCGGTTGAGGAATGGCGAGGGATTTTTCGTCTCCGGCAGGAAGAATTTCGCCGCGATGCGGGACATCGCGGTGAAATTCTGACGCACTGGAGGCGGAAAGGACCCGCCAGGCCGACCCGATCCCATTCTCAAACAGACTCTTAGCTAGTAGCCTCAAGCTGATGGAGCATGGTCATGGCGTTCAGGGTTGCGGTTGTCGGTGCCACTGGCGCGGTCGGACGAGAGATTCTAAAAACATTGTCCGAGCGGAAGTTCCCGGTCTCACAGGTGGTAGCGCTTGCTTCCGGCCGTTCCGCCGGTCAGCAAGTCAGCTTCGGCGAGGAGCAGGTTCTGACAGTGAGGAACCTGGAAACCTTTGACTTTCACGGGATTGATTTCGCCCTGTTCTCTCCTGGCGCCGCGGTGTCGGCCATTCATGCGCCACGTGCGGCCTCTGCCGGTTGCATCGTTATCGACAATACAAGCCAGTTTCGCATGGAACCCGATGTGCCGTTGGTGGTGCCGGAAGTAAATCCTCAGGCTCTCGACAAGTTTGGCAAACGACGCATCATCGCTAACCCCAACTGCTCGACCATTCAAATGGTGGTGGCCCTTAAGCCGCTACATGATCGCTTTACGATAAAGCGTATTTCGGTGTCGACGTATCAATCTGTATCGGGCGCGGGCAAGGAAGCGATGGACGAACTTTACGCGGCGACGAAAGCCACCTACGTGAATGACCACTACAAGCCGGAGCAATTTCCAAAAAATATCGCGTTTAATGTCATCCCGCAGATCGATCATTTCATGGATGACGGAGCGACCAAAGAAGAATGGAAGATGGCGGTGGAGACCCGGAAAATCCTGGGGCCTGACATCGCGGTCATTGCTTCCTGCGTGCGCGTCCCGGTTTTCATCGGCCATGGCGAGGCGGTGCATGTAGAATTTCAAAACCCTGCCCCGCTAGCCGAAGCGCGCGCCGCATTGCGTCAAGCGCCAGGCGTGATTGTGTTTGATGAACGGGATGACGGCGGATATATTACGCCTGCCGAATGCCAAGGCGAGGACGCGGTCTACGTGTCGCGTTTGCGTGAGGACCGGACCGTTCCGCACGGACTTGCGTTTTGGTGCGTTTCCGACAATCTCCGCAAGGGCGCGGCGCTGAACGCGGTTCAAATCGCGGAAACAATGCTCATCCGAGGCCTGGTAAGCCAAAAGGCTGCCTAACAATATTCTGCCGATAACTCGAATCTGGTATTTAATACCAAGCGGCATAGAGATTAACCTATCGGCAAGAATAAGGCCAGGAGGCTCTGCCTCCTGGACCTCCACCTCCGGGGCCTTCCAGCAATGCTTTGCATTGCCGGAACCTTCCGGCCCCTCCACCTCCGCAGCCATTCCAGCGGCTTACGCCGCCGGAACCTTCGGCTGCTCCGCCAAAGGCAGAGCCTTTGGAATCCATTAATTGGCTTTCCGCTGGGAGGGGTCTCTAACCCCTCCCAGCGAAAAGCCATCTAGCGGGTTCTAAGGGCGGAGCGGAAAGGTTCCGGCAGTCCGAAGGCATGCTGGAAACCGCGGAGGGTAAGCCCTTAGTGGGGGTTTCAGGGGGCGAAGCAGCCGAAGGTTCCGGCGGCGTAAGCCGCTGGAATAGCTGCGGAGGGAAAGCCCCATGATCTTGTTTTCGCAATAGGTTAATCCCTATGCCGCTTGGTATAACATCAAGCCGCCTTCGCCATGCTCCGCAGCACGTACTGCAATATTCCGCCATTCTGGTAGTACATCACCTCGTCGGCGGTATCGATCCGGCATTGTGCCAGCAGCTTGTCCGTGCCGCCATCAGCGCGGTGGATGACCAGTTCGACATCCATTTTCGGACGGATATCGTCGAGGCCGAGCAGGTCGAGCACCTCGTCGCCCTTCAAGCCTAAAGTCTTGCGGTTGACGCCTTCCGGGAACAGCAGCGGCAGCACGCCCATGCCGACCAGGTTGGAGCGGTGGATGCGCTCGAAGCTTTCGGCGATCACCGCTTTCACGCCCAGCAGCAATGTGCCCTTGGCGGCCCAGTCGCGCGAGGAGCCGGTGCCGTATTCGCGGCCACCGATCACCACCAGCGGCACGCCTTCCTTTTTATAGCGCATCGCGGCGTCATAGATCGAAAGCTGCTCGCCAGAGGGATAATGCCGCGTCATGCCGCCTTCGACATTCTCCAGCATCTCGTTGCGGATACGGATATTGGCGAAGGTGCCGCGCATCATGATTTCATGATTGCCGCGCCTGGCGCCGTAGGAGTTGAAATCGCGCTGGCCGATTTGCCGTTCCAGCAAATACTCGCCGGCGGGGCCGGATTTCTTGATCGAGCCGGCGGGGGAGATATGGTCCGTAGTGATCGAATCGCCGAGAATGGCGAGGATGCGCGCGCCCTCGATATTGCCGACCGGCTCCGGCTGCATCTTGATTCCCTCGAAATAGGGCGGGTTCTTCACATAGGTGGAGTGATCGGACCAAGTATAGGTCTCGGCGCCTTCCTCGATCGCGATCTCCTGCCACTGCACAGGCCCTTTAAAGACATCGCCGTAACGGTCGAGGAACATGCCGCGATCCAGATTGCCGAGCACGATATCGGAAATTTCCTTCGCCGTCGGCCAGATATCGCGGAGAAAAACGTCCTTGCCGTCTTTCGACTGGCCGATAGGTTCGCGGGTGATATCCTTGGTGATCTTGCCGAGCAACGCGTAAGCCACCACCAAAGGCGGTGACGCCAGATAATTCGCCCGCACGTTCGGATGCACCCGCCCCTCGAAATTGCGGTTGCCGGACAGCACCGAGACAGCGACCAACTTGTTGTCCTCGATGGCATCGGCGATGGCGTCTTCCAGCGGGCCGGAATTGCCGATGCAGGTGGTGCAGCCATAGCCCACCGTCTCGAAGCCGAGCGCGTCGAGATCAGCCTGCAAGCCGGATTTGTTGAGATATTCCGTCACCACCTGCGAACCCGGCGCCAGCGAGGTCTTCACCCAGGGCTTGGGCGACAGCCCCAGCGCCCGCGCCTTGCGCGCCACCAGGCCGGCGGCGACCAGCACCGAAGGGTTGGAGGTGTTGGTGCAGGAGGTGATGGCGGCGATCACCACGTCGCCATGCGTCAACTCATAATTCTTGCCGGCCACCTTGGCGGAGACGCCCACATCATTGGCGGGAACGCCGAGGCTCTTGGTCAATTCCATCTTGAACGAGGAGGATGCATCGCGCAGCGCCACCCGGTCCTGCGGCCGCTTCGGCCCGGCCAAAGACGGCTCGACGGTGGACATATCAAGCTCCAGCGTGTCGGAAAACACCGGATCGGTGTCGTCCCGCCACAAGCCCTGCGCCTGGGTATAGGCTTTCACCAGCGCAATGCGGTGCTCGTCTCGGCCCGACAGATGCATATAATCGAGCGTGATCTGATCGACCGGGAAGAAGCCGCAGGTCGCGCCATATTCTGGCGCCATGTTGCCGATGGTGGCGCGATCCGCCAGCGGCAGATGATCCAGGCCGGCGCCATAGAATTCGACGAATTTGCCGACCACGCCCTTCTTGCGCAGCATCTGCGTGACGGTGAGCACTAGATCCGTCGCCGTGGTGCCTTCGGGCAGCTTGCCGGTCAGCTTGAAGCCGATCACGTCGGGGATCAGCATGGCGATGGCTTGTCCCAGCATCGCCGCCTCCGCCTCGATCCCGCCGACGCCCCAGCCCAGCACGCCCAGGCCGTTGACCATGGTGGTATGGCTGTCGGTGCCGAACAGCGTATCGGGATAGGCGATAGTTTCGCCATCCGCCTCGGCGGTCCAGACCGCCTGCGCCAGATATTCGAGGTTGACCTGATGGCAAATGCCGGTGCCGGGCGGCACGACGCGGAAATTATCAAACGCGTCCTGCCCCCAGCGGAGGAATTTGTAGCGCTCGCCATTGCGCTCGAATTCCACCTCGACATTTTTCTCCAGCGAGTCCATGTGGCCGGAGAAATCCACCGTCACCGAATGGTCGATGACCAGATCGACCGGCACCAGCGGGTTGACCTTGGAGGCAGCGCCGCCGAGTTTTTCAATGCCGTCGCGCATGGCGGCGAGATCGACGATGGCGGGAACCCCGGTGAAATCCTGCATCAGGATGCGCGCCGGGCGGAACGGCACGTCCTTATCGGAATGCGCGTGGTCCACCCATTCCACGAGAGCCTTGGCGTCATCCACCTTGTAGGTCGAGCCGTTCTCGAAGCGCAGGACATTTTCCAGCAGGATTTTCAGGGTGCGCGGCAGGCGGGAGAGGTCGCCCAGCTTTTCAGAAGCCGCCGCGAGTGCGAAATAGGTATAATCCTTGCCCTCGACCTTGAGAACCCGCTTTGTCCCCAGTGTGTCCTGCCCGATCATGCTCATCGACTTGGTTCCTCTCGTGGTGCTACGCCGCATATCCTGATGTGGTGGGCTTTAACCATAGGGATAGCGCAGCGTCCACGGTGCAATCCTGAGCAATTCACATGGCTCAGGCCTGACAGGCGAAGCGCTGGCGGCGTTTCGGGGCGAGCGGCTGGTGTTCCGGAATATTTCGTTCAGCCTGGCGCCCGGCGGCGCGCTGATCCTGGCCGGTCCGAACGGCACCGGCAAGTCTTCGCTGATCCGGCTGATCGCCGGCTTCACCCCGCCGGCTGCCGGGAGGCTGCTCTGGGACGGGACGGATGCCTTGGACGATCCGCCCTTGCACGCGAGGCGTCTATGCTTCGTCGGCCATCTCGACGCAGTGAAGCCGGGGCTGACGGTCGGGGATAATCTTAGAATGAGCATCAATACCGATAGATCACGCATTGAGGCGGCGCTGGCATCGGTCGATCTCGCCCGCTTCGCCCCCTTGCCGGCGCGGCTGCTTTCGGCGGGGCAGAAACGCCGCTTGGCACTGGCCCGCCTCGCGCTGACCGAGGCACCTTTATGGCTGCTGGATGAACCGACCACCGGCCTCGATGCCGCTTCGGTCAAGCGGCTGGAGGAACGCTTCGCGGCGCACCGGGCAACAGGCGGCATGATCATTGCAGCCACGCATCTGCCGCTTGCCATGCCCGGTGCCGTGACGCTCAACCTTGCGCCCGCATGAGCAGGTTCCTCGCGCTGATCCGCCGCGAACTTGGCCTCGCCTTCCGTCAAGCCAGCGACAGCGTCGCGGCTTTGCTGTTCTTCGTGATTGTTGGAACGTTGTTCGCTTTTGCAATCGGCCCTGCGCCGCAGGTGCTCGGCGGCATCGCGGCGGGGGTAGTTTGGGTGGCGGCGCTGCTGGCGGCGTTGCTGCCTTTGGACCGGCTGTTTGGCGCCGATTACGAGGATGGCTCGCTCGATCAACTACTGCTCGGCGGCCTGCCCGCCAGCGCGGTAGCCTTGGCGAAGATGACCGGTCATTGGATTGTCACCGGCCTGCCTTTGCTCATCATCGCGGGGCCGCTCGCCATCATGCTCCGCCTGCCGCCGGATCAGGTGCCGCAACTGCTGGCAACCTTGGCGCCCGGCACCATCCTGCTTTCCTTGATTGGAGGTTTAGGCGCCGCCGTCACTCTGGGCGCGCGGGGCCGCAGCGTATTGCTGCCCTTGATCGCCCTCCCGCTGATGATCCCGGTGCTGATCTTCGGCGCGGCAGGAGCGACGGCGGCGCATCCTACAGCCGAATTTGCCATGCTGTTCGGATTGCTGGCCTTGTTCCTGCCGATGGCCCCCCTCGCCGCCGGCGGCGGATTGCGCGCGGCGGCGGAGTAGGAATGGCCATCAAGAACCCGCGGAAACTATGCTCAAACCTCTCAATGAGTAGCAATGCAATCAATTGAAGATAGACGCGACCGCGCGATTGGCGCGCTTGTGGGGCTGGCGGTAGGCGATGCCCTCGGCGCGCCGGTGGAGTTCATGGCGCGCGACAGTTTTCCGCCGGTGACCGGCTATCGTGACGGCGGGCCGTTCAACCTGAAGGCTGGCGAGTGGACCGACGACACCAGCATGGCGCTCGGCCTCGCCGACGCGCTTCTCGAAGACCCGCTTCTGGCAACCGCCAAAGTCATGGAAAACTGGCTATCCTGGTATCGAGAGGGCGCCTATTCGCATAAGGGACGGTGCTTTGACATCGGCAACCAGACCGCCAAGGCGTTAAGCGGCTATGCGCAAACTGGGATGTTTCCCGGCCCCACAAGCGCGGCGGGCAATGGATCGATCATGCGGCTGGCACCGGTGATCACCCGCCATTGGCAAACGCCCGAAGTGGCGCTGCAAATCGTTGAAAAGCAGACGGTCCTGACGCACAACAATCCTGAATGCGTGGCGGCGGGCCGAGCCATGGCGGCGATCCTGCTCGATCTGATGCGGCGAAAGACGCCGGAGATCAGCCTGCCAAACCTTGCGCGGGCGGAGGTCAAATCAACCGGCTATGTCAAGGACACGCTGGAAGCGGCGCTCTGGTGCCTGCGCCAAGGCACGAATTTCGAGAGCGTCGCGCTCCTCGCGGCCAATCTTGGCGACGATTCGGACACCGTGGGCGCGGTGGCCGGTCAATTGGCGGGCGCCAAATACGGCTTGAGCGGCATCCCTTCCCGTCTCATTCGTGGATTAGCGTGGAGCGAAAGGATTCTTGCTGCCGCCACATCGCTTTTTGAGGCAGGCTCTGTGGCGTAGGATATTTCCGCCTGAAACTAGACGCTATAACCGGCGCCGCCCCAAATCCACCAGCCGGAACGGCTCACTGAGGCGGCGGCGGTGGCGGCTTCGGCTTGTGTGGGAAAAATGCCGAAACAGGTGGCGCCGGAGCCGCTCATTCGGGCGAGCAGGCAGCCGGGCAAGGCGGCGAGCGTTTCGAGCGCGGTGGCGATGGCTGGTTCGGTGGCGATGGCGGGCGGTTCGAGGTCGTTATACAGCCGCGCCAGGTCAGCTGCCATCGCGGCGGCGTTTGGCCAGGCTTTGGGCAGGATTGCGGCGGGGGAAAATTCCGCGCGGCGCGCTTTGAAGATCGCGGCGGTAGACACCGCGACGCCCGGATTGACCAGCGTTATGCCAAAGGGCGGCAGGCGCGGGGCGGGCAACAGAATTTCGCCCATGCCGGACATCCGGGCGGCGCGGCTCAGGAGGCAGACGGGCACATCCGCGCCGAGGCGGAGCGCCAGCGTGGGATCGGGTTCCACATTCCATCGCCGGCCCAGCAGGCGAAGCGTGGCCGCCGCGTCTGCTGAGCCGCCGCCGATGCCGGAGGCGACCGGCAGGTTCTTCTCCAGCGTCAGGGCGACATTCGGCTTGGCCCCGGTTTTTTCGGCAAGCAGTCGCGCCGCTCGCAGCACGAGATTGTCGCTTTCATTTGATAATTCTTTGGCGAAAGGTCCGGTGATGGCGAGGCCAAGCCGGTCCGCAGGAGCGGCGGAAAGCCGATCTCCCAAAGCGGGGAAAACCGCCAAGCTATCCAACTCATGGTAGTTGTCCTCGCGCCGTCCGGTGATATGGAGATAGAGATTGACCTTGGCAAAGGCAGTTTCAAACATCCCGCAAAACCTAATCAAAAAAATTCTTTGGTTCTTTCTTTTAAGAAAGAACTGCTTGCTTCATTCAAAACTTTATTGTCGGCACATGATCCGCCTTGATCGATTTCTCCAGATGCGCCCGCAATTTCGCATCCGGCTTGAGCGCCAGCGCCCGCTGCCATTGGTGCAGCGCCGCGAGGCGGTTGCCGGCGGCCATGAAGATGTCGCCGAGATGCGCGTTCGCCTCCGGCTCGTCCGGCGTGAGTTGCACCGCCTGGGTCTGCACGCGCAGCGCCTCGGCGACATGGCCGCGCTTGAGCAGGATATAGCCCAGGCTGTCGATGATGCCGCCATCATCCGGCACGGCTTGCAGCGCGCGTTCGACCAGCGCTTCGGCGCGCTTCAGGTGGACGCCGCGCACCGCGTAGGAATAGCCGAGATAATTCAGCACGTAAGGTTGATCCGGCGCCAGCGCCAGCGCCTGCTTCAGATCGGCAAGCGCCGCCTGCCAGTCGCCGGACTGATCCTCGGCGATGGCCCGGCCATAATAGAGGCTCCACGCCTGGGGCGGCGTGGCGATGCCGAATTTCGCCAGGGCCTGGGTGTAGAGCTGTTTGGCTTTTGCGTAATGCTGCGCATCGCGCTGCAGATCGGCCTCGGCTTGCAACGGCGCCACGGCATCGGGCGCCAGCGCCGCGACGGTTCTCAGCAAGCTGATCGCCTGATCGGTTCGCCCAGCCGCTTCAAGCAGCACCGCTTCCTGCATCGCGGCGGGGGCGAAAAGCGGCTGGTCCGGCTTGATCGCGCCGAGGTCAGCGATGGCCCGCTCCGGCGCGGCCTGCGCCTCGGTCGCCGCCAGCAGGAAATGCGCGGCGGCAAAGCCGGGGCGGAATTGCAGCGCGAAGCGGAGCAGGCTTTGTTGCAGCAGGAGCTGGTCCGGCTGGGTGAGCGAGCCGGCAAGCGATAGATAGGCCTCGGCGACGCCTTCATTCGCATCGCTCAGCAGCGGCTTCGCCACATCTCGGCGGAAGGCGGGCAGCGCTAGGCGCAGTTCCGGATGCGCCGCGATCATGCCGTCCAGGATGCGATAGGCCGCGTCCGGCTGGCCTTGGCGCGCCTGCCAGCTTGCCAGCGCCTCGGCGGCGCGTAGGTTAGGCTCTGGAAAATCGGCCTGAGCCTGGCGATAGAGCAGCGCCGCTTCCGGAACCCGTCCCGCCAGATCGGCGATCAGCGCGGCGTGCAAGGCATAGACGCCGCCGAAGGGCGGCCGCGCCGCCACATCCTTGAGGCGCTGAAGGGCGACGCCAGTTTCCCCCGCGCCGTAACCGGCCCAGGCGAGCAGCAAGGGGCGGAGCAGCGCGGTGACGCCTTGGCTGGGAATGGTGGCGTAATCAGCGCTGGCGCTTTGGTAATCATGCCGCCGCATCGCGTCATTGCCGCGGACCATCGCCGCTAGCGCGTCATCGGGCAACTGGCGCGCCAGGCGAAGCGCCTGCGGGCTTTCCGCCAGCATCGACGCCATGAAAGCCTGGCGCAAGAGACGGTGATTATCAGGATCGATGCCGATCGCCTGGATCTCATAGCGGGCGGCGTCGCCTGCGCGCCCGGTCATTGCGGCGTAATCCCCGGCCAGCATCGCGCCGAACAAGGCGGCGCGATCCACGGGCGGCGGCGCCGCCTTGCATAGTGCGGGGAT
Organism: Acetobacteraceae bacterium; assembly: GCA_965276795.1. GTDB lineage: Bacteria > Pseudomonadota > Alphaproteobacteria > Acetobacterales > Acetobacteraceae > Acidiphilium. The sequence goes on from OZ255628.1 coordinate 2,027,296, forward strand.
CAGCAGCAAGGTAGCCGGCAGGATGCGCTGGGCCAGGTAACGGAGAGGGATCATCCGTCACCCTTACCCGGTATTCCTGATCATTGGCAGATGCCGGCCACGCCGCCATATTTGTCCAGGCAAGCTGCTGCTCGCCTCTCACTTCGTCCGGAACTGCCATGAACGAGCCTTATGTGAAAGAAACTGCCGGCGTCAAAGTCGCCATCCGGGCATTTTTCCTGGCCGATCAGTCGCGCCCGGAAGACCGGCAATTCGTCTGGGCCTATCAGGTGCGCATCGAAAACCGGCGGGATGTCGCCGTGAAATTGCTGCGGCGAACCTGGCACATCACCGATTCGCTGGGCCGGGTGCAGCATGTGCGCGGCGTCGGCGTGGTCGGCGAACAGCCGCAGCTCGAACCGGGCGAGGCTTTCGATTATACCTCCGGCACCCCGCTGGAGACGCCGTCCGGCTTCATGACGGGGCAATTTCACATGATCGTGGTGGCGACCAACGAAGCGTTTGACGTGGACGTGCCGAGCTTCAGCCTTGACAGCCCGTTCGAGCCGCGCAGCGTTCATTAGAGGTTTGCCATGCGCAAGCAACGCTACTGTAATTCCCCAGGTTGCGGGATTTTCGTCCTCGACCATATTCAACTTTGAAAGCGTCAGGCGGATTGGGCTGCATAGAATTGAAGGACTTCCATGAATATTGAAATCCCGGCGGACCGGCTGGGCAGGAATCAGGGCAGGCCCAGCCGCGCGGAAGCGGAGGCGGCGATCCGCACGCTGATCGGCTGGGCCGGCGATGATCCGGACCGTGAAGGGCTGCATGACACTCCGGCGCGCGTCGCCCGCGCCTATGAAGAGTTTTTTCGCGGCTATGCCGAAGACCCGGCGGAGATCCTTGCCCGCACCTTTGAGGAGATCGAAGGCTATGACGAGATTGTCATGCTGCGCGATATCCGGCTGGAAAGCCATTGCGAGCACCATATGGCGCCGATCATCGGCGTGGCGCATGTCGCCTATCTGCCGGATCGCCGGGTTGTCGGCATCAGCAAGCTGGCGCGGGTGGTGGATGCCTATGCCAAGCGCCTGCAAATTCAGGAGAAGCTGACGGCGCAGATCGCCAACACCATCAATGACGTGCTGCAGCCGCTGGGCGTCGCGGTGGTAATCGAGGCGGGGCATGAGTGCATGTCGACGCGCGGGGTGCACAAGACCGGCGTCTCGATGGTGACCAGCCGGATGCTGGGCGCGTTTCGCGACAACCCGGCGACGCGGCGGGAGTTTTTGTCGATGATCGCGCCGCGCCGGGCGAGCGGGATTGAGACGTAGGCGGGAAAGCGGTTCTTTTTTGTAAAATTCTGCGCGCCGCGGAACCAAAAAACTTTTGTCATTCGGAAAATTTTTTGGGTTTTTCGGGCGGTATTGCATCTGTCAGGGGTATTTCGTTTCGCAACCGGAACATTATCGGCGTGCGAACGCCTTTACGTCAAGGTGCTCAAATCGGACGGCGGGGTGTCAGGCGGCGCTGTGCCAGGAGGAGATGCGGCTTGCTCTGCTTGCTCTGGGGCAATGATGGGATGGATGAGGGGCGCTGGCGGTTGCGCGTCAGGCGGTGGCAATGGCGATTGCGCCTGCTTGGGCGGGATTGGCGGGTATAGGGACGGGACCTGGTCGCGGCGAACGCCCAGGATGTGGCAGAGCGGGCGGAGGATGCGGCGGAGTTGCGGGTCTTGGGCGAGGAGGGTTGCCATTTCGGGATCGGCGAGGAAATCGCAGAATTGCGACCTTCCATGGGCGGTTTCCTGGATCAGGCGCAGCAGCCAGGCGTAATGGCGCGGCAGCGGGTCCGGCTTGCGCGGCCGGGCCGCGCCAGGCCGGGCCGGTCGCGGCTTGCGCAAGCGGGCCGGAATGGGGACGGGGTTGGCGGCGTTGCGCGCGAGGCGCGCCGTGAAGCGGAAGGCGATGCCGCGCAGGCGCTTCCAGATCTGGAACAGGAGCGGGCCAGGCAGGCAGGCTAGGCCCAGGCGCCAGTCGCTGCGCCGGCCGATCACCTGGCACAGGTTCTCGATGATGTAGGCGAGGCGTTCTGCCGGGGCAAGGGAAGCGATCTGGTTCACTAACCGGATAAAACCACAAATCAGAGTAAGTGAGCAAGAAGGATTTGCAGTTGGCGGCGGATTTTGTTAGTCGTGCGTTAGTTCGGTGTCATCTGCGGATAAAGCAAGGATGATCCGCAGATTACGCAGATTAACGCAGAAAGAGAGATTCACAGATTCCATGGGAGGCCGGGCTTGATCTGATCTGCGTTAATCTGCGTAATCTGCGGATAAATCTAAGGATGATTCGCATGAGGAAAACAGTGTCAGGAATGCGCCGGGATCATGCTCTTGTTGCGCGCTCTAGCCTTGCGGCGGCGCGGGCGTGGCCGATTAGCGGCAGCAGGGTCGCCAGTTCTGGGCCATGCGCCTCGCCGGTGAGCGCCAGGCGGAGCGGCATGTAGAGGGCTTTGCCTCTAGCGCCGGTGGCGGCTGAAACCGCCATGGTCCAGCCCTTCCAGGTGGTTTCGTCCCAAGGTTCATCGGGCAGGGCGGCGCCGGCGGCGTTCAGCAAGGCGGCGGCTTCCGCCTGGCCGGGGGTTTCGATCTCGCCATTGGTGACATCCCACCAGAAGCGGGCTTCGCTCAGCAGGTCGAGATTGCCGCGGATGGCCAACCAGAAGGCTTCGGTGGCGCCATCGGGCAGCCGGTCCGCCACTTCGGCGAAGCTCAGCCCGTGCAGGACGCGGCGGTTCAGCGCCAGCAACTGCTTGGGGTCGAAGCGCGGCGTGCCGTGGCTGAAATCGGCGAAGTCGAAGTCGGCCGCCAACTCGTCGAGCGAGAGCGGCGCCGGGTCGCGGCGGGAGCCGAGACGGGCGAGATAGCCAGCCAAGGCGCGGGCTTCAATGCCGTCGCGCCGGAAATTGCGCAGCGAGACGCTGCCAGCGCGTTTCGAGAGCTTGCCGCCTTCGGCATCGGCAAGCAGCGGCAGATGGGCGAATTCCGGAACGGTTCCCTTGAGGGCGCGGAATAGGTCGATCTGCACCGCCGTGTTGGTCACGTGATCCTCGCCGCGAATCACATGGGTGATGGCGAACTCGATATCGTCGATCACCGAGGTGAAGGTGTAGAGCGGCGTGCCATCGGCGCGGATCAGCACCGGGTCGGAGATGGTGGCGAGTTTCACGGTGCGCTCGCCGCCGACCAGGTCGCGCCAGCCCACCGCCCCCTCCGACAGCTTGAACCGCCAATAGGGCGTCTTGCCATTGGCCTCGGCGGCTGCCCGCTGCTCGCGCGTGAGTGACAGCATCGCCCGGTCATAGACCGGCGGCAGCTTGCGGCGCACCAGCGCGGCGCGCTTGGCGGCGAGTTCATCCTCGGACTCGAAACAAGGATAGAGCCGTCCGGCGGCTTTCAGCGCCTCGGCGGCGGCGGCGTATTCGGCCAGCCGGTCCGATTGTTTCGCCATGCTGTCCCAAGAGACGCCAAGCCAGCGCAAATCCTGGACAAGGGCCGCTTCATATTCGGGGCGCGAGCGTTCGCTGTCGGTATCGTCGATGCGGAGCAGGAAGCGGCCCTGCTGGGCACGGGCAAACAAGTCATTCACCACCGCCTGGCGGGCATTGCCCGCATGCAGATAGCCGGTCGGAGAGGGCGCGAAACGGACATGAACCATGCCGCGCGGATTAGCATGGCATGCCCGCTTGACGCGAGGGTGTGCCAGCCGGATTTTCACGCTATCAGATCATCTCGATTTTTGGTGGTATCTCGTGAGCGACATCATCCTCAAGCGTCCAGCGGGCGCCACGCCAGTGGGCGCCACGGCGCTGCCCGTTCTGCTGGCGGTCAGCCTCTGTCATCTGCTGAACGACATGCTGCAAGTGCTGCTGCCGGCGATCTATCCGATCCTGAAAGGCGGGTTCCATCTGAATTTTGCCGAGATCGGGCTGATCACGCTGATCTACCAGCTCACCGCCTCGCTGCTGCAGCCGCTGATCGGGCTTTATACCGATAGCAAGCCGCAGCCTTATTCGCTGCCGGTTGGCATGGGGTTTACCCTGGCTGGCATTCTGGCGCTCGCTTTGGCGGGCAGCTTTACGCAGTTGCTGCTTGGCGCGGCGCTGCTTGGCATCGGTTCATCGGTGTTCCATCCGGAATCGGCGCGGATTGCCCGCGCCGCGTCGGGCGGCAAGCATGGGTTCGCGCAGTCGATTTTTCAGGTCGGCGGTAATTTCGGCCAGGCGCTGGGGCCGTTGCTGGCGGCATTTTTCATCCTGCCGCGCGGCCGGGGCAGCATGGCCTGGTTCGCCATCGCGGCGCTGGTGGCGATGGCGATTTTGGCGGCGCTCGGTTTCTGGTTTAAATCGAACGGCCATGCGGTGCCGCGCCTGAAGCGTCAGTCAGCCCCACATAATCTGTCCCGCTCGCAGGTGACCAAGGCGCTGCTGCTGCTCGGCCTGCTGGTGTTTTCGAAATTTTTCTATCTCGCCAGCATCAACTCCTATTATATTTTTTATCTGATGCACCGGTTTCATCTGAGCGTGCAGGCGGCGCAGGTCGACCTGTTCGTGTTTCTTGCAGCATCCGCCGCCGGCACGCTGATCGGCGGCCCGTTGGGCGACCGGATCGGCCGGAGAAGCGTCATCTGGGGTTCGATTCTCGGCGTGCTGCCCTTCACCCTCGCCTTGCCGCAGGCCGGGTTCGACGGCACGATCATCCTCAGCGTGATCATCGGCCTCGTGCTGTCCTCGGCGTTTTCCTCCATTGTCGTTTACGCCACCGATTTGATGCCCAGCCGGATTGGCGCCGTTTCAGGGCTGTTCTTCGGCCTCGCCTTTGGCCTGGGCGGCATCGGCGCCGCCGCCTTGGGCGTGCTGGCGGATGCCACCAGCATCGGCTTCGTCTACCGGGTCTGCGCCTTTCTGCCGGCGATTGGATTGTTCGCCTACTGGCTGCCGGAAATGCGGCCGCACTCCGCCAAGCCTTAGACCAAGCGGCATGGAGATTGACCTATCGCGTAAGTAAGTTCAGGGGGCTTCCCCTCCGCAGCCATTCCAGCGGCTTACGCCGCCGGAACCTTCGGCTGCTTCGCCTCCTGAACCCCCACTAAGGGCACAGCCCTTAGAACCCGCTACTTGGCTTCCGGTGAGGGGTCCTTTGGACCCCTCACCGGAAGCCAAACTAATGGATTCCAAAGGCTCCGCCTTTGGCGGGGTCCAGGGGCGGAGCCCCTGACCTTACTCTTGCCGATAAGTTAATCTCTATGCCGCTTGGTGTTAAATGGCCATCATCTTCGCGCTGCTTTGCGCTCTCGCTTACGGCAGCTCCGATTTCATCGCCGGGCTGGCGAGCCGGCATGGCAATACCGGCGTGGTGGTGATGATTGTTCAGCCATTCGGGCTGGTTGCGGCTTTGCTGGCGCTGGCATGGTTTGGCGGCGGCGCTCCGACCGCCTCGATTCTAGCATGGGGGGCGGTCTCCGGCGTCGGCGGCGGGGTTGGCGCCGCGGTGTTTTACCGCGGCTTGGCGGTTGGCCGGATGAGCGTTGTCGCCGCCTTGTCGGCGGTGATCAGCGCGGTGCTTCCCGCCATTGTCGGGACGATCCTTGGCCAGCCCTTATCCATGCTGACCTTGGCGGGCATTCTCGTCGCAATTCCGGCGATCATCATGGTGTCCTGGCAAGGCGGCGAGGCCGGCAAAAACGAGACTGGCAAAAACGAGACTGGCAAAGGCGAGACTGGCAAAGGCAGCCGGGGCGTGGCGCACGGGATCGTCGCGGGCGCCGGGTTTGCCTTGCTGTTCATCGCCCTGGATCGCGCGGGGACGGCAGCCGGCGCTTGGCCACTCGTGCCCGGGCAAATAATGGCGATTCTCATCATCATCCCCTTCGCCTGGCACAGCATCCGCGGTCAACCGCTGTGGCGCTCATCCATCCGGGCGTCCCTCTGGCCGAGCGTGGCGGCAGGGATGCTTGGCGGCGCGGCCAACCTGCTGTTTCTGGCGGCAACCGGGCGCGGTCAGTTGGCCATCGTCGCGGTGATCAGTTCGCTCTATTCCGCGGTTACCATCCTGCTGGCCCGGGTGATTATCAAGGAGCGGTGGAATCGGTTGCAGGCGGCTGGATTATTTGCCACCGCCGCCGCGATTATTCTCGTCAGCGCAGGCTGACCTATAATACCAAGCGGCATAGAGATTACCCTATCGCGAAAGCAAGATCATGGGGCTTTGCCCCCTGAAACCCCCACTAAGGGCTTAGCCCTTAGAACCCGCTAGATGGCTTTCCGCTGGGAGGGGTCTCTGACCCCTCCCAGCGGAAAGCCAAGTCATGGATTCCAAAGGCCCTGCCTTTGGCGGAGGTCCAGGAGGCAGAGCCTCCTGGCCTTACTCTTGCTGATAGGTCAACCTCTATGCCGCTGGTATAAAAACGCTGGCGCCTGATCGTTTCAGGCTGAACCAGCCTGAAACGTGAATCAGTCGCGTTGAGAAGAGAAGCGAAAGCATGATTGGTTCAAGCGAAACCAATCATGCTTTGGCGAAAAATGGACGTAGGGTTAGAGGCGGGCGTTGCGGCGGCTGAGCATGGTGCCGAGGCCGAGCAGCGCGGTGCCGAGTACCAGCATGGAGGAAGGTTCGGGCACGCTGGTCGGCGGGTCGCCCGGGACGGAAGGCGAGGTCACCGGCGTTGAATAATAGGCGAGATTGTCGATCTCGAAGGAGTTATAGCCCGGATCGTAGAAGCTCTCCGCGACGACGGAGGTGAAGGCCTGCGACGAGGTGATGTTGACGTATTCCGTGCCATTGACGCCACGATTGCCGACCGCGCCGGCCATGATCTGGCCGCCGGTAATGGTGCCAACGAGGTTGGTGCCGTTATAGAAGTTCAGCGTATTGCCAAGATCGACTGAGCCCCAGAGAAACCCGATATAGGTATGTTCGCCGGTGAAGCTCAGGGTCGCGGTGCCGCCGATTTGGGTGCTGATATAGCGGCCGGTCTCTAGCCCCGTCATCTGGCCGCCGAAGGCCGTGTTGTTGTTGCCGGACAGATAGGGCGCCGCATGCATATCATTGGTGCCGGTTGCGTAATTGGCGTTTCCGGCCAGGCTGACATTCAGGTCGGACGGCAGCGAGGATGAACTGAAGTTCACATAGGTCGCATTCGGCGCGGCGATTGGCGCGCCACCAACAGTTGCATCGATCATGAATGGCGATGCATTCGCAGTGTTGATTCCGGCGAAAAGCCCCAGCGTCAACGCGCTTGCAAAAGCCAAGCTAAGTTTATTCGTTTGTCTCATTTTTCGTCTGCTCCTTTTTGTTTTATTTATAAGCAAATCATGTGCCAAATCTTTCAGCCCAGTAAAATCAACTGATTAATCTGACAGTATAAAATAAAATCGGCAGAGTGTAATGAATGCCGACAACTGGAAATTACCAGAAGATTACTGAATTATTACTGAATTTTCATTATCTTCTGGGAGCTTTATTTGCCTGCAGACGACGCGGCATAACCTTAACTAGCACAGGCTCAACGATTACTTCAATAAGTTTCTTGCGCTGCGCGAAAGAACTCTTTGATGAAAACTTCCTAAGATTGTTCCGCGGCGTTAAGGCTGCGGCTTCATGCCAGATGCGGAAACAGCACCGTTGCCGCGTAGGCGAGGCCGCTCGCCACCATGAAGGCGGTGACGCCGATGCCGGCGAGGTTCCACCAGAAGCCGTTGCGGTATTCGCCCATTACCGCCGCGTCATTGGCGATGACGATCAGGAACAGCAGCGCCGGCGGCATGGCGAGGGTGGCGACGACGTTCACCAGGATGACGATTTCCTCGAGCGGCGCGCCGGGGATGAGGGTGAGGCCGCCCGCCGCGCAGGCGCCGCCGAGCAGAACCAGATAGAACCGCCAGCCATCGGCGATCGAGCTGTTCATGCCATGCGCGCTGCCGGTCACTTCGCCGAAGGCGTAGGCAGAGGAGGTGGAGATGGTGATGGCGGCGACCAGGCCCGCCTCGAAAATGCCGATGGCGAAGAGCGACGCGCCGAGATGCCCGACATAAGGAATGAGAGCCTCGGCGAACTGCGCCGCCTGGAAGTTTCCGGCGCTGATGCCGTGGGCAAAAAGCGGCGCGGTCGCGATGATCGAGGCGATGCCGAATATTGCGGCGAGGAGCGCGCCGATCATCGTGTCGAACCGCGCGCCGCCGAGATCGCTGCCGGTCAGGCCTTTATCGGCGACGGCGCCTTGCTGGAAAAACAGCATCCAGGGCGTCACCGTGGCGCCGATATCGGCGATCATCAGGGTGATGGTGTCCGGCTTGAAGCCGCCCGGCAGCGGCCCCCAGGTGGCGAAGGCGTGGCCGATCGCTGGATAGTTCGGATGCGCCAGCAGCGCCACCGGCACGAAGACGGCGTTGCCGAGCGCCAATGCTAAGGTGATGCGCTCCCAGGTCCAGTAGCGCGAGGTGGAGATGGCGAGGCCGATCAGCGCGATGCTGCCGCCGACCGCGAGCGGGGCCGGCACGCCGAAGAACCCCAGGCCCGCGCGGATGCCGATGAATTCGGCGACCAAGGTCAGGAAATTGCCGGCCGCCAGGTCAAGCATGGCGAAGCCGCCCCAGAACCGGCCGAAGCGCGCGAAGATCAGCGCGGCATGGCCCTGGCCGGTCGCCGCGCCGATACGGGCCGCCATTTCCTGCACGATGAAGCCGAGGACGAAGGTGAAGGCGACGAAGGGGAGGAAAAATCCGACGCCGAATTGCGCGCCTGTGGCGGCGTAGGACAGCATGCTCGGCGCGTCGTTCTCGCCGAGGAACGCCAGCACGCCCGGCCCGATCAGCAGCCAGAGCAGCCGCGGCCCCAGCTTGCGCGAGGAGCGCGCCCTTTGCTGGTCGATGGCCAGGCGGTCCGCCGCGCGGTCGAGATCCTCGTGCGCGATGCCGTCATGCAGGCTCATGATTTGATTAGACCAGCCGGGCGAGCTGGATCGCCACCACCGCCAGCATCAGGAATACGTAAATTCGCAAGGACCAGAGCAGGATCGTCAGCCCGGGCGACAGCTCCCGCCGTTGCCAGATCATGGCGCGCCGCGCCGCCAGCAGCCGCGCCGCCTCCAGCAGCGCATCCGCTGCCTGGGGTTGGGCTGGCGCAACCTGTCCTGGTAAAATAGAATCAGCCATAACCTTGATGTATAGCCAAGGCTTTATTTTCGTCAATGGGCTTGATTTTACCATGAAAGTTGGCGCACATCATGGCCGGGGGTTCAGTGATGAGCGAAAAACAATCCGCTTGCTTGCCAGCCGAGCCGACGCAGGCCGGGCGTTTCGGCAAGACGCGGACCGCGCAGTCCGCGGCGCTGCTGGAGGATTATGTTGAGCTGATCGCCGACCTTTTGGCGATCAATGGCGAGGCGCGGCCCATCGACATCGCCCGCCGCCTTGGCGTGTCGCACCCGACCGCGGTGAAGAGCATCAACCGGCTGAAGCGCGAAGGGCTGGCGACGGCGAAACCTTATCGCGGCGTGTTTCTCACCGAGGCCGGACAGGCGCTGGCCGACCGGGCTCGTTCACGCCATAGGGTGGTGGTCGACCTGCTGATCGCCATCGGCGTGCCGCGCGACGCTGCCGAGGCTGATGCGGAGGGGATCGAGCACCACGTGTCGGACGTCACGCTGCGCGCGTTTAGCCGGTTTCTTGATCGGGAAACTGTACTGTAAGCTTGATAGACTGGTCGCTTGCTCCTGAAGTTTTTATTGATATCATTGAATGATATTAATGGAGGCGCAGCCATGCCTAGCAGTTACACCCTCGGCGAGCATTTTGAGGCGTTTGTGTAAGCTCAACTCAACAGTGGACGTTATAACAACGCGAGCGAAGTGTTGCGGGACGCATTGCGGCTCATGGAGGAGCGCGAGCGTAAGCTGGCATTTCTCGACGGCGCTATCGAGCGCGGCATGGCCGATATCGGGGCGGGCCGCGTTCATGATGCGGATGAAGTGTTTGACGAACTGGAGGCCGAATTGAAAGCCGTGCCCGACCGCCTGGTTATATGAAGGTTGTTTTTTCGGCGCAGGTAAAAAGCGAGCTTCGTGAAATTGCCCTGTTCATTGCCCGCGACCATAAGCCTCGCGCCCTGTCGTTTGTACGTGAGTTGCGGGCGCAGGCACCGGAAATTGCAGAAATGCCCCGCACCTTCTTTAGTCTAGGGCTTAAAGGGTAAGGAAATGGCCTTGACGGCGATCCTTCGCAGGCAAATTAGCGGTGGCTAAATGGTCATTGCGCCGTCGAGCGTTGCAAGGCGGCAGCGATCCAGGATGTTTCCGAAGATATTCCCAAACCGACAGAGGTCTGATGGAGCGATCAACCCCCGCCGGTCCACGCCTGCTGTAACTCGATCGCGCGATCCTGAGTCATCTGGCGCATGCAGTCAGGCCCGATAATCTGGCTGATGGTTCCTGGCTCATCGGCGTCATAGCGACAATTTGCTTCCCGATATTGCAGCCAAAGCCGCTGCGCCTTTTTCAGGTCGGCAAGCTGGGTCGTGTCCGATTCGGCGCTCAACACGGCCATCAGAGCTTTGTACGCTTGGTTGAGCCGCGCGTCCCAGACCTTTGCGCGCGCTCCCAGGCAATGACTGATGCCGACAGTGTCTGCCATGTCGCTACAAATACCGCTCTTGTCCGGGTGCCAAGCCGCGGCGGCCGGCGACATGGTCATCAGCGTGATGACCACGGCGGGAGCAATATTGTGAAACATACGTCGATCTCTCCATAATAGGCGCAGCGTGTCTGAATGCAGGCCTGACTGGCCACGTCAAAAGCTTTCAATAAATTCCCTTCTTGATCAACGGGATCATTTTCGTGATGTCCGCGCCATTGTCGGTGCCCGCGGCGGTATTGGTGTTCATGCCCTCGACGCCGAAGCGCTTGGTCAGCACGCATTGGGCGACCGGCAGGAAGCCTTGCAGGTAGAGCTGCTGGTTGAGGGTGACGGTGATGTATTTGCTTTGCAGGCCGGTGATTGTCGCTGGCGCCAGGTCGATGCCGCCGACGGTGATTTGTCCGGGCTTCTTGCCGGCTTCCTTCAGCGCCTGCGGGATGAACGAGGTGACGCCGCCATGCTGGGTGCCGATCGCCTTTAAATCCGGATGCCGCTCGATGAAGGCGACGATGATCGGCACCGCCAAAGCGGGGTCGCTGTTCACCTTGTCAGAGACGTTCAACGTGGTGACCTTCATCCCCGCTGCTTCAAGCCCATGCACCAGGCCTTTATCCGACAAGCCGCGGATGCCCTCGGCGAATACGCCGTATTCCAGCACCTCGTCGCCTTTTTTCAGGTTGCCGGCTTTGATCATCGCCTCGGCGGTGGTCTCGCCGCCCTTGAACAGATAGGTGCCGGCATAGCCGAAGCCGTTGCTCCGGTATTTCGCCTCGAGCTTGTCGAGCGGCACGTTGCCGGCGGTCACCACGATGCCCTCTTGCTCCGCCTGCGCCACCAGCGTCATGAACGGAGCATTGCCCGGATGGCCCATGATCTCGATGCAGTCGGGCTTGGCGGCGACAGCCTGGCGGAACTGGTTGATCATGTTTTCCGGCAGCCAGCTGGAATATTGCTCGGTCAGCTTGACGCCGAACGCCTTCGCCGCGTCCTTGGCGCCGATCTCGCGCGGCAGGGTCGAGCCATCGCCGGGATTACCGCCCATCTGGAAATACATGGTGAGGCCGGAGCCGAGCTGCGCCGGCGCTTGGGCGAAGGCGGGGGCGACGGCGAAGGTGGTGGCCAGAAGCGCTAGGTTTAGGCGTTTCATTGAAGTAGCTCCCTAAAAGTTATTATTAGCAAGGCAAAGCAAGCGCTTCTTTTTGGAAAAAGAAGCAAAAACTTTTTTTGAATTTAGGCGATGCTGGTTGAGCGGCACCGATACAATAAAAATTTTTTGGTTCCGCGGCGCGCAGCCTTTTTTATAAAAAAGAACCACTTAACTTTGCTTAACTTCCTCCCATCACCCTTCGCCGCAGGGCCTGCACCCGGCCTGGGTTTTCGATGCCGATATGCAGCACCACGGCGGCGACGAACACCAATCCCACGATCACCTCCACCCAGAAGCCGGCGACGCCGGTGGCGACGATGCCGGCTTCCAGCATGCCGATGATCAGCGCGCCGAAAAAGCTGCCGACCACCGTCGCCGCGCCGCCAAACACTGAGCTGCCGCCAATGAAGACCGCGGCCAGCGCGTCGAGCAGCATCCCCTGCCCTTGCGTTGAGAAATAGCTGAGGTTTTCGATGGTCAGCAGGAAGCCGGCGAAACCGGCCAGCGCGCCCATCAGGGTGAACAGTTTGATCCGCTCGCGCGCCGTGTTGACGCCGACCACGCGGGCGACCTCCTGCGAATCGCCGATGAACAGCAGATGCTCGCCGAAGCGGTGGCGGTTCAGGATGAACCAGATCACCACGGCGAGGGCCAGCGCCCAGAGCGCCTCGGCGGGGATGCGGCCGAACAGCGTGCCGGCGAAGATTGCGTTGATCCAGGTCGGCGTCAGGCGTTGCAATGTGTAGGAGAGGCCGCCGGACAATACGGTGGCGATGCCGGCCCAGAAGAATTGCGTGCCGATGGTGATGATGATCGAGGGAATGCCCATGATGGCGATCAGCCAGCCATTGATGACGCCGACCATGGCGCCGCCGGCGATGGCGGCGAACAGGCCGAGCCAGGGCATCCCCCATTGCCGGGTGCAATAGGCGAACAGAAAGCCGGACAGGGTGATGACGGCGGGGAAAGAGAGATCGATCTCGCCGGCGGCGATCACCAGCGTGAGGCCGAGCGAGAGCACCAGCATTGGCGGGATGGTGACCAGGAAGGAGTTGTAGATCGGCCAGTGCAGGAAGACGATGGGCGCGAAGCCGATGAAAATGCCGATCAGCACGAAAAACACCACGATGATCGGCAGGCCTTCCAGGCGGAACGGCACGCGCGGCGCGGGGGTTTTGGCGATAGGTTTCACCGCATGATCGCTCATGCGGCGGCGTCCTGATGCGTGCTGGGGGTGGCCGGATGTTGCAGGCCGATCAGATAGCGGGTGAGTTCTTCCAGGCTCATTTCATGCGGCCTGATATTGGCGACGATGCGTCCGCGGTCGAGCACCAGCAGGCGGTCCGCCAGCGCGTGCACATGGGCGAGGTTGTGCTCGATATAGATGGCGGCGCGGCCTGATTGCTTGATCGAGCGGACGAAATCCAGCACTTTCTGCACCTCGGCGATGGCCAAGGCGGTGGTGGGTTCGTCGAGGATGATCAGGTCGGCGTCGAAATGCATGGCGCGGCCGATGGCGATGCCTTGCCGCTCGCCGCCGGAGAGTTTGGAGACGGTGGAATCGGCGTCGATGCCGACGCCGCGAAAGCCCAGGGTTTGTTGCAGGATTTCGTTGGCGATGCGCCGCTGTTCAGCGATTTTGATGAAGCCGAAGCGGTTGGTGATCTGCCGGCCCACGAAGAAATTGCGCCAGAGCGGCTGTTTCTCGCCGAGCGATTTCTCCTGGTACACCGTCTCGAAGCGCAATTTATGCGCGGCCCGCACCGAATACTGGTTCCAATCCACCTTCTCGTCGCGGATATAGAGCGAGCCGGAACTGGGCGGGATGACGCCGGTGAGGGTTTTGATCAGGGTGGATTTGCCGGCGCCGTTATCGCCGATCAGGCCGACGATTTCGTTATGGCCGATGGCGAGATCGATATCGCTCAGCGCCCGCACCTTGCCGAAGGAGACGGAAAGTTTTTCGGCCCGCACGATATGCTGGTAATTGCGGTTTGCCATGGTCTGTTTCCCCGCCGCGACTATCAAAGCCGTTATTTCATTTGTCAATTTGCATGCGCGGCCAAATTTGGAACTGTTTGAAGCGGGAACCCTCATGCCATGACGAACGCCATCCTCACCCTCAATGCCGGCTCGTCGAGCGTCAAATTCGCCGTGTTTGAAAGCGGCGCGACACCGGAGCGCTTGCTCTCCGGCAGCATTAACGGCATCGGCGAGACGCCGGAATTTAGCGCGAAGGACGCTGATGGCCACGCGCTTGACGGACCTGAAGGAAATGATGGCAAAAATTATGATGCGTTGCTCAAATCGCTGATCGGCTGGGCCGAGGATCATTTGGGCGGCGAACTGGTGGCCGCCGGGCATCGCATCGTGCATGGCGGCGACGATTTTATCCGCCCTGCCCGGCTGGATGCGGCGGCGCTGGCAGCGCTGGAGGCGCTGACGCCGCTGGCGCCGCTGCATCAGCCCCATAATCTGGCGCCGGCGCGGATACTGGCGGAACACCGGCCCAACCTGCCGCAGATCGGCTGTTTCGATACCGGCTTTCACCATACCATGGACGCGACCACCCGGCGGTTGCCGATCCCTGCCCGCTTTGGCCTGAAACGCTACGGGTTTCACGGCGTTTCCTATGACTATATCGCGGGCAGGCTGCGGGAATTGACGCCGGAAGCGAAGCGGGTGGTGGTGGCGCATCTCGGCAACGGCGCCAGCCTCTGCGCCATGCGCGAAGGCAAAAGCGTCGATACCACCATGGGCGCCACGGCTTTGGACGGGCTGCTGATGGGCACCCGCAGCGGCGGCATCGATCCCGGCGCGCTGCTGTTCCTGATGACCGAGCGGGGCATGGACGCCAAGGCCCTCACCCATTTGCTTTACAACGAGTCTGGTTTGCTCGGCGTTTCCGGCATCGCTTCCGACATGCGGACGCTCCAGCAAAGCGATGCGCAAGCGGCGCGCGCGGCGATTGACTTGTTTGTGTATCGCGCCGTGCGGGAACTGGGCGGGATGATCGCCTCGCTGGGCGGCATCGATCTGCTGGTGTTCACCGGCGGCATTGGCGAGCATGACGCTGGCATCCGCGCCGCACTCTGCGACCGGCTCGGCTGGCTGGGCGTGGAACTGAACGAGGCCGCCAACCAGGCGCATGAGCCGGCGATCAGCACAGCCGGCAGCGCCATCGAGGTGCGCGTGGTTCCGACTGACGAGGAGGCGATGATCGCCCGCGCTTGCCAGGAGATGCTGATGTCAATTTGAGTTCGGGCATCGCATCCGCCGGGTTACCGTCCCACATGCCAGACGACCGCAAAAGGGGATCGCCATGCAGCTGGAACACGCGAAATCGGATCATTCAGGATTGGCCGATGCCGAAGCCCAACTGATCGACGCCTATTGGCGGGCGGCGAATTATCTTTCGGTCGGGCAAATCTATCTGATGGGCAACCCGCTGCTGAAACGCCCTTTGGAGCCGCGCGATGTCAAGCCGCGGCTGCTCGGCCATTGGGGCACCACGCCGGGGCTGAATTTCATCTATGCCCATATGAACCGGCTGATCCGCCGGCATGACGTGGACGCCATTTTCATCGCCGGTCCCGGCCATGGCGGCCCGGCGGCGGTGGCGAATGTGTATCTCGAAGGCACGTATAGCGAGATTTATCCCAATATCGGGCGCGACGAGGCCGGGATGGAGCGGCTGTTCACCCAGTTCTCCTTCCCCGGCGGCATTCCCAGCCATGTCGCGCCGCAGACGCCTGGCTCGATCCATGAAGGCGGAGAACTCGGTTATTCGCTGCTGCACGCCTATGGCGCGGTGTTCGACAATCCTGATCTGCTCGCCTGCTGCGTGATCGGCGATGGCGAGGCGGAGACCGGCGCGATGGCGGCGAGCTGGCATTCCAACAAGTTTTTGAACCCCAAGCGCGATGGCGCGGTGCTGCCCATCCTGCACCTAAACGGCTGGAAGATCGCCGGGCCGACGGTGTTGGCGCGTATCCCGGAGGCTGATCTGGTGGGGATGCTGCGCGGCTGCGGCTATGATCCGCGCATCGTCGCGGGCGACGAGCCGATGCCGATGCATCACGCGATGGCGGCGGCTTTGGATGCGGCCTATCATGATATCAAGGCGATCCAGCGCGCGGCGCGGCATGGCGAGACAGCCGAACGCAAGCCCTGGCCCATGCTGATCCTGCGCACGCCGAAAGGCTGGACTGGGCCGAAAGAGGTTGATGGCAAGAAGGTTGAAGGCACCTTCCGCGCGCATCAGGTGCCGCTCTCCAAGGTGCGGGAAAATCCGGATCATCTGGCGCAGCTCGAAGCCTGGATGCGCAGCTATCGCGCCGGGGAGTTGTTCGACGAGGACGGCGCGCTGATCGCCGAACTCGCGGCGCTGGCGCCGGCGGGCGACCGGCGGATGGGCGCCAATCCGCACGCCAATGGCGGGCTGCTGCTCCGCGATCTCGATTTGCCGGATTTCCGTGATTACGCCGCCGAGGTGAAACAGCCGGGCGTCACCGAGGCCGCGGCGACCATCATCCTTGGCGAATTCCTGCGCGACATCATCCGGCGCAACCCCTCGGCCTTCCGGCTGATGGGGCCGGACGAGACCGACAGCAACCGGCTTTCCGCGGTGTTCGAGGCGACCGACCGGGTTTCCATGGCGAAGATCATTCCCGATGATGTCAGCGTCGGGCCTGATGGCCGGGTGATGGAGGTGCTGAGCGAGCATCTCTGCCAGGGCTGGCTGGAAGGTTATTTGCTCACCGGGCGGCACGGGTTTTTTTCCTGCTACGAGGCGTTCATCCATATCGTCGATTCGATGGTCAACCAGCACGCTAAATGGCTGGAAACCACGCAGCGGATCGGCTGGCGCAAGCCCATCGCCTCGCTCACCTATCTGCTGACCAGCCATGTCTGGCGGCAGGACCATAACGGCTTTAGCCATCAAGACCCCGGTTTCATCGACCATGTGGCGAACAAAAAGGCAGGCGTGGTGCGGATTTATCTGCCGCCCGATGTCAACTCCCTGCTCTCGGTGGCCGATCACTGCCTGAAAAGCCGCAACTATATCAATGTGATCGTGGCGGGAAAGCAGCCGGAGCTGCAATGGATGAGCATGGCGGAGGCGATCCCGCATTGCGCCTTCGGCCTTGGCATCTGGGACTGGGCCTCGAACGACCAGGATGCGGCGCCGGATGTGGTGATGGCGGCGGCCGGCGACGTGCCGACGCTGGAGATGCTGGCGGCGGTCGACTTTTTGCGCGCGCATCTGCCGGATTTGCGCATCCGGGTGGTCAATGTCGTTGATCTGATGGCGCTGGAGCCGCCCAGCATCCATCCGCACGGCATTTCCGACGCCGATTTCGATTCGATTTTCACCCGCGACACGCCGGTGATTTTCGCCTTTCACGGCTATCCGTTCCTGATCCATAAGCTCACCTACCGCCGGACCAACCACGATAATTTCCACGTGCACGGATTTCGCGAGGAAGGCACCACCACGACGCCGTTCGACATGACGGTGCTGAACGGGTTGTCGCGCTTTCACCTGGCGATGGCCGCCATCGAACACGTCCCCGGCCTGCAAAGCCGGGCGGCGCATGTGAAACAGGAATTGCGCGCCAAGCTGATCGCCCATCATGAGTATGTGACGACGCATGGCGATGATATGCCGGAGATTAAGGAATGGCGGTGGCGGGCTGGGTAGTGTTGGCCGGCGGCGGCATGGGGTGATGCAAGCTGGTTTCATATCAGCATCAGCAAGCGCCAAGGCTAAGGCCGTAATCCCTCCGCTGCTTTCCAATGGTCCTGCGGATCATTGGAGTTCGCCCCAGACCCCATTCGTTTAACGCTCCCGCGGTTATATGTTGACGCTTTGCTTACCATGCCGTGATTCTTGATTTTTCATAACGTCCATTTGGCGACACTTTCTCTTTCTTGACAGGAGCCGCCCCGTCATCCGCTCGGTCAGGGACGTGCTGTAATAGATTTGGCAGTCAAGCTACTTGGTTGGTTGTCCCAAGGTTGATGCGGCCGAGCGTGCCGTCGGGGCGATTATAGACAAAGGACGAACTGCCATTAGGATAGGTCAATCCAACCGCCATGGTCGTGGTCGCGGCCATGCCGATTGTCAACGTGCTGTTCTTGCGCTCCGCATCGGCCACTGCGGTGACCGTTGCCAGGGCAGCTTCGGCGGCATAGTCAAATCTGTTCTGATCGAACGTCGTCGTAGTCGTGCCCGAGCCGGCTCTATCCGTGGAAATTTGCACGGTATTAGGCGCCTGCGCGACAGCCGTCGGCAGCTGAACCTCGGTTTGCGATTGGTCGTTGAAGGAGATCGACGTTCCAGCGGTTTCCTGACTCCCACTCGGCTCTGCGACGACGCTCAGCGGCATTATTCCTGTCGTGGCAACGTGTCCATTAAAGAATTGCATACCGGGTGGAAGCGCCGCGTCGGCTCCCTTCACGCCCTGCATGATAGCGGTACCCTGATTGAACTGAAGTTCATTTGAGATGTAGTTGCCGGAGATCTGCCCGTCCTGGCCGAAGGACAATGACAACACGGATTTCTGCTGGATGACGGTCGCGCCCTGTACGCTGACCGTCGGCAGCACGATCTTGGCTGGGCCGGACGGGCTTGACCCCCCATCATTCCATGTGGTTGTCGTGTCCGCTGACAGCGTCAAGGAGAAAGCGCCCCCCTTCGCCCCCGAGGAGAATTGTTTAACGGCGGTGGCTATGTCGCTGTTCAGGCTGTCTTGAGATAAGCCTCCCGTTTCAACTGTATTTAGAAAAGAATTCGAATTATCGCCAATCAGCGGCATGAAATATTTGAACAGGGCGTTGGTCAGGTTCGCGGTCGCGCTGGCGCTGATTTCCTTGAGGCCGGTCCCGGTATCGACGGGCGTGGCGGCCTTGATGGCTTGCGCTACCGCCAGCACACCTCTGCCTACACTAGTTTGGGACGCGGAAGAGGCTGTGATGGCGTTAAGGTTGAAGGTTGCACTTTCGCTGTCGTTTAAAGCTGCTTCCGTCTTATAAGTTTGGGTGATGGTCCCGTAGGAATTCGTTGATGAGGATTGCGCCGCTGCCGGAACCGGCGTGTTCATGCTGGCTAGACGCTGTTCTGCTATCTGCTGCAGCGGTGCGAACGTGGCCTGATTAGTGACACTGATAGACATCGGCAGTTCCCATCACAAAGAAGGAACCATCGGATAACGTAAAAATCTTTATGGAGGATTAATGCTCCCCATGATAGATTGACAGCTATTCACAGATATCTATCAGCAAATTATTGTCCGGCATATGTCAATAAGTACGGTATATACATATCCATAACTTGTTTATGTCGAAATTCTACTGAAAATACTCAGTATATTTTCTGCCAGACACTAAGACCCCAGTGCTTCGCACCGGAATGAGAATTATGGAAAGCGGATGAGGCTATTTTGCAGCGGCTCATGCTACTTTACTCGGTTCGCCGATAGCAGAACGCATCTGGCAGACGTGGCATCCCGATCCGCTCGTAAAATCCAATCGCGTCGGGTACGGATGCCAGAAACACGCTAACCCTTGGCCCTAGCTCGCGTCGGATTGCATCCAGAAGTCCATTACCGACACCTAATCCTTGCGCTGACTGCGTAACAGCCAGTTCGCTGACATAGCAGCACCATGCGAAATCGGTAATGCAGCGCGCGACGCCTATGATCGGCCCGTCAGGCGTAAGACGCGCAGTTATCACCAAGCCAGCCGTCGTCAGCATCTGCGTGAGGCGCGCAGCGTCATCAACTGGCCGCGTCCTCCCCAATCCCGATTCTGCCAGGACCCGGCGAAACTCCGCCACATCGATGTTGGCTTCGCGTGTGTATAGAACCTCAGTTCGGTTGGTCATCGTCATTAAGTGTCGTCATGTCGCTGCAAGGTAGAAATGACACTGGGCGCGCAAAGTAGAAATGTCACTCAGATTGCGGCGAGGTTCGGCGCTTCCAGGTTGTTCCTATGCCTCTGACGGGCCGGATCGAAGCGGCGCTTATGAGCGGTAAGGGCTTCCTGCTGTTGCTGGATCATCGCCAAGGCGGCGCCAAGACGCTTGTTTTCGACCACCTCGGCAGATTGGATGGTCCGGAGCTTATCGAACACCCGAAACGGCAAGTCGGTTCCGCGATATTGAAGGGTAAATCGGCCGTCGGGATAATTCACCACGCTCACTCGCTTACCGGCGAGAGGCCGCGACGTCACAGTGGGATCGAGGATCAAGATCATTCGATCATAGTCAAGGGTGAGATTGTTCGACACCGTGCGCTCGTCGCGGCAGGTCAAAATCTCTGTCAGGTTCTCTTTCGCAACCAGCGGCCGATGCAGGTCCTTGAGGTTTTTCGGCGGCTTGGAAAACCGTTCGTTATGGTTATCCATAAATTCAGGCAGCCATTCGTTGGCGGCTTCGATGGTATCAATTCCAGCCAACCGCAACTCCTTGACCGGCCGGTCCTGCAACGTCCCGAACGCCCTCTCAATCCGGCCCTTGGCCTGCGGCGAATTGGCGCAGATGATGGGACAGCTCAGCCCCTCCTAATTTCGGAGACGAGCCACTTGTAGTTTATTGCAAAAATGGTATGTTCTATCATGGCATGGGCGGTCGAGTTTCTGGATGAGACCGTGAAGGGCATGCTTGACGCGATGCCCGCTGATATCCGGGCGGCTTTCCAGCGGATCGTGGAAATGATTCAGACCCATGGCCTCGAACGGATGCGAGAACCTTATGTCAAGCACCTTGAAGGACCGGTTTGGGAGATGCGCATGAGGGGCCGGGACGGCATTGCCCGTGCTGCTTATGTCACCGCCACGGGCCGGCGCGTCGTCATCGTGCATGTCTTTTCGAAGAAGACGCAGAAAACGCCGCGCCGTGAGATTGAGATGGCCCTGCGGAGAGCAAAGGAGGTTTGATGACCCGCAAATATATTCCGGTTGAAGAGTCGTTTCGTGAGTGGCGCGCAGACCCAGCGTTCCAGGTTGCCTATGACGGGCTTGCGGACGAGTTCGCCTTGGCGTCAGCCTTGATTCAGGCACGTAGTTCGGCGGATATGACGCAGGAGCAGGTGGCGAAGGCTATGGGAACGACGCAGGCGGTGGTTGCGCGGCTTGAGAGTGGCCGGAACATGCCATCCACCCGCACGCTTGAGCGGTTCGCCAAGGCGACCGGAACGCGCCTGCGGATTCTTTTCGAGCGGGAAATCCATAGTCCTCAGCTGTAGGAACACGATTATGGAAAACCGCCGATCCTGTTCAGGGAGTTAAACCGTAGCTAAATTTAGGCAAACAAAGCCGGCGGCGGACGGCGAGGACTGGTCAAAGAGGCTTACAGACAGGCTGCCAAGCACCTGTGAATACTTGCCAAAGCGGAAGATGATGATCACGCATCATCCTTCGCCGGGCCAGAAATCCTCCGCCATCATCTGCTCGAACGTCCATGGGCACGCTTCTGAAAACGTGCTTTCGGCCAAATTAGTTTCGGCGGCGGCCTCGATGACGGCATCGCCATAGGCGTCTGAAATTGCCTCTGGCAACTTGCTCTTCAGGCTGGGATTATCTTTCATGTGACGGGCCAAATCCCGGCGCTGAACGCGAATGGTTGCTTGCCATGAAGCTCCCCTCGCATCCGGTTGGTATTGCCATTTCAGAAGATGCTTCAACAAAACATGGAGCCGGCTGACCAGTTCGCGTTTCTCCGTCTTGCCCATGCTCTCGATTTCCTCAGCGACGTGTTCGATATCCGCCTCAGACAGGCGGCCAGCCCGCAACAGCGCCGCCTGTTCATTGGCCCAGGCGTAAAAATCCTGATCGTAAAGGGTCGAATTGCTCATCCGCCAAGCTCCTCATGATTGCCAAGGGCCGGAACACCTTATCCATTATTCTGTGTGTTGAACAACAAGGCGTGGGCAAGCTCATGGTTATCTTCCTCACCTTGCCGTGCGGGCTCTAATCCGCAATGCCCACGATAAACGCCAGCAACCGGCCAAGCGCCAACAGCCCTGCCGCATCAATTCTGCCGATGGCAGGACCGCAGCGGTTTCGCCGGACCGCCATGATTTTGTCGGCCATCACTTGGGAAGGTTTGCGAAGGCCGGTTTCCTTCCCCGCCGGCAAAGACAAGCGATAGAGCGGCGCGGGGCGCAGCGTCGTTGTCAGCAGGCAGACCAGCACGCTCTCTGTCTCGAAAAGAAAATCGGATTGGATGACCAGCGCCGGGCGAGGCTTGCCGTAGTCGCCCCGCTTCACGAATCCTCATCGCCCTTGTCCGCCGCCGCCTCGATGAAATCCAGCGCCTCGCCTTCTTCCGCGGCGCCGTGCAGCAAGCAAGCTTGCCGATGCGCTTCCTCTCGAAAACCAGGCGCGGTCGGATCAGGCACCCAGACCCGCAGCAGCTTCATTCCGCTTGACTGCCGGGTCGCGCGGTAGCGCTGGAATTTGTTAAGGCCGTCAGCGCGCGCGAGCCGGGACATGATCATCTCCTATGAAGTCCATCGACAAGGTCCAATAAGTAGCGCGCAACCTTTATGGTTGCAATTAAAATAGGCGCGCCTGACAATCGTCGCGCCTGAGCCTATACTGCCGCCGGAATGGAGCGAGCGATGGATAAGGATTTCGATCTTTTCGTGATCGGCGGCGGTTCGGCGGGGGTTAGGCTGGCGCGGATATCGGCAGGGCACGGCGCGAAAGTGGGGATCGCCGAGGTGAAATACTGGGGCGGCACCTGCGTCAATGTCGGCTGCGTGCCGAAAAAGCTGATGGTGATGGCGGCGGAATACGGCTTTGCCGAAGTGGACGCGCGCGGCTTTGGCTGGGAAATTGCCCAAGGTCCGCATGACTGGCAGCGCTTCATCGCCGCCAAGAATGCCGAAATCGCCCGGCTGAATGTCGCTTACAAAGGGCTGCTCGACCGCGCGGGCGTCACGATTTTCGAGGACTTCGCCAAGTTCATCGACCCGCACACGCTCGATGTCGGCGGCAAGCGGATTACCGCTGAGCGCATCGCCATCGCCACCGGCGGCCATCCGACCCGGCTCGACGCGCCCGGCGCCGCCTACGGCATCGTCTCCGATGACGCGTTCTTCCTGCCTGAACGGCCGCGGCGCATCGTCATCATGGGCAGCGGCTATATCGGCGTTGAATTCGCCGGCATCTTTCAGGGCATGGGATCGCAGGTGCATTTCGCCTATCGCCAGCCTTTTCCGCTCCGCGGCTTTGACCAGGATTTGCGCGCGGCGCTGGCCGATACGATGGCGATCGACGGCATCATTTTGCACCCGAACGTGACGCTGACCTCGATTACCAAGCAGAACAACGAGCTGCGCGTGCTGCTCTCGGACGGCACGGCTATCGCTACGGATTGCGCGTTTTTCGCGACGGGCCGGGCGCCGAACGTGCGGGGGCTGAACCTCGCTGCCGCCGGGGTGCAGGCCAAGCTGAACGGCGCGATTGCCGTCAACCTCGAATATCAGACCAATATCCCGCATATCTACGCGCTGGGCGACGTGAACGACCGGCTGAACCTCACTCCCGTCGCCACCGCCGCCGGGCACGCGCTGGCCGATCACCTGTTCGGCGGCCAAACCCGGCATGTCAGCCTTGCCAATGTGCCGACTTCGGTGTTCTCGATCCCGCCCATCGGCACGGTGGGCATGACCGAAGCCGACGCCGAGGCGCGCGGCGAGACGAAAATATTCGTCACCCGCTTCACGCCGATGCGCCACAATCTGACCGGCCGGCCGCGCAAATCGCTGATGAAGCTGGTGGTCGATGCGCATACCGACGCCGTGCTCGGCGCGCATATGCTGGGCGAGGACGCGCCGGAGATAGTGCAAGGCCTCGCCATCGCGATGACGGCCGGGGCAACCAAGGCGGATTTCGACCGCACCATCGGCATTCATCCCAGTGCCGCCGAGGAATTCGTCACCATGCGTACCGAGACGCGCCGGGTGGGTGCTGCCCAAGCCGCAGAATAGGGGCGCCGGGGTAAAGCGAATTGTAGCCAGTAAGGCGGTGTGGTTTAAGGGAAGCAAGCGGTTCTTTTTTATAAAAGCCGACCCGGCAGGGGAACCAAAAAATTTTTGATTGCTTATCAGGTTGGTTTAACAGCCACGCTTAAACTAAAAAAGTTTTTGTCTGCCGCGGCGCGTAGCCTTTTTTCAAAAAGCAGCGCTTTCTTTAGGAGCGACTTTCATGACTAACCCGACAAAGCCAGCATGGACCCCCGAAAGCTGGCGCGTCCGTCCGGCGAAGCAGATGCCGGTCTATCCTGATCCGGCAAAGCTGGCCGCACAGGAAGCCCGGCTGCATCGTTTTCCGCCGCTGGTGTTCGCCGGCGAGGCGCGGCGGCTGAAAGCCTCGCTCGCCATGGCGGCCAAAGGCCACGCTTTCGTGCTGCAAGGCGGCGATTGCGCCGAGAGTTTCGGCGATTTTACCGCCAATATCATCCGCGACACCTTCCGTGTGCTGCTGCAAATGGCGGTGGTGCTGACCTTTGGCGGCGCCTTGCCTGTGGTGAAGCTCGGCAGAATGGCCGGGCAATTCGCCAAGCCGCGCTCTTCGGAGAGCGAGACGCAAGGCATCGTCACCCTGCCCGCTTATCGCGGCGATATCGTCAACGGCCCGGAATTTACGCCCGAAGCCAGGGTGGCCGATCCGGCGCGGATGGAGCTCGGCTATTTCCAATCCGCCGGCACGCTGAATTTGCTGCGCGCCTTCGCTAATGGCGGTTATGCCGATTTGCATCAGGTGCATCGCTGGAACCTCGATTTTGTCGACCGCTCGCCGCTCGCCGAGCGCTATCGCGATCTTTCGACAAGGATCGATGAAACCCTGGCCTTTATGGGGGCTTGCGGCATGACCAGCCAGTCGACGCCGCAAATCCGCGAGACCGATTTCTACACCAGCCACGAGGCGCTGCTGCTGCCTTATGAACAGGCCCTCACCCGCGTCGATTCCACCTCCGGCGATTGGTACGCCTGTTCGGCGCATTTCCTCTGGATCGGCGAGCGGACGCGGCAGCTCGATGGCGCGCATGTCGAGTTCCTGCGCGGCGCGCGCAACCCGATCGGGTTGAAGCTTGGCCCGACTCTGGAGCCGGATGAGTTGCTGCGGCTGATCGACAGGCTCGACCCCGCGAACGAGCCGGGCCGGCTGACGCTGATTTCGCGCATGGGCGCAGATAAGGTGGGCGCCCGCCTGCCGGCCTTGCTGCGCGCCGTGAAGCGGGCCGGGCGCGATCCTGTCTGGCTCTGCGATCCGATGCACGGCAACACGATTACCACCGCGGGCCGGGTGAAAACCCGCCGGTTCGACGCGATCCTCGCGGAGGTGCGGGGCTTTTTTGATATTCATGAGGCGGAAGGCACTATCCCCGGCGGCGTGCATGTCGAGATGACCGGGCAAGACGTCACCGAATGCACAGGCGGCGCGCGGCAGCTCTCCGAAGCCGATCTCGGCGCGCGCTATGAGACGTTTTGCGACCCGCGGCTGAACGCCGAGCAGGCGCTGGAACTCGCCTTCCTGATCGCCGCCGAGCTGAAATCCCGCCGCCTGCCGAAGCCGAGCGAAATCGCCGCCCAATGAAACACAGTCCATGAACCTGATGCTGCCGCTGGCCTCCACTGATGCGGCGGAAATCACCGCCCGCACCGACGCCTATTTCAACCGCACCAAAGCCATTGCCGCCCGTTTCGGCGACGCCGAGGTCACCTACGCGCTGTTCCTGCGCCGCCCGGTGATCGCGGCACCCGCCCTGATGGTGGAGTGGCTGAAAGCGGTCGGGATTGAGCGGGGCGTCACGTTCCATATCGAACTGCCGCACGAGGAAGGCGCCTGGGCCGGCGCCGGCGAGCCTTTGGCCTATATCACCGGCTCCTTCGTGCAGCTCGGCGATTTGGAGACCATTCTGCTGCAAAAGCTGGGCGCGCCCTGCGTCGCCGCGCATAACGCCTATCAGATGGCGCTGGCGCTGCCGAAAGCCGGCTTCCTTGCCATGGAAGCGCGGCATTGCGCCGGCGCCGAGATGCAGGAGATGATGGCGTATGGCGCCGCGGTCGGCTCGCGCGCCGCCCAGGCCGAGGGCGCCAAAGGCTTCATCGGCAACGCCAATGACTGGACGGCGGGATATTTCGGCGGGACATCCGGCTTGGGCACCATGCCGCATTCGCTGATCGGCTATGCCGGCTCCACGCTGCGCGCCGCCGAGATGTTCCGCGAGACTTTTCCCGATGAGCCGATCACCGTGCTGGTCGATTATTTTGGCCGCGAGATCACCGACAGCCTGGAGGTCGCGCGCCGCTTCCCCGATCTCGCCGCCGCTGGACGCCTCTCGGTGCGGCTCGACACCCATGGCGGACGTTTCCTTGAAGGGCTGGACCCGCAGGAAAGCTACGCCGTGCTGGAACGCCACGTGCCCGGCGCCATCCGCCGCTACCGCACCCAGGCGGAACTGCGCGCCCTGATCGGCACCGGGGTTTCGGCGGCGGCGATCTGGCGCACCCGCGAGGCGCTGGACGCAGCCGGATTTCCGCACGTCCGCATCGTCGCCTCCTCCGGCTTCGGGGTCGAGAAATGCGCCGTGATGGCGGATGCCCACGCCCCCATCGACGTGGTCGGCACCGGCAGCTTCATCCCCGAACAATGGAGCGAAACCTACGCCACCGCCGATATCGTCGCCTATGACGGCGAGGCGCGGGTGAAGGTGGGGCGCGAGTTTTTGCTGCGCCAGAAAGCATGATCAAAGCATGATCGTTGAACTGCGCAAGCCGTCGCTTGCGGATTTGCCTTCTTATGTCGCGGCGCTGCAACGCGGCTGGTCGCCAAGCAACGTCATGAGCGAAAAGGCCAGGCGCGACGCACTGGCAAAGATCAAGGCCGATCCCGCGGCTTTCGTCGCGACGCTCGACGACCCGGAAGCGCAAGGCGGCGATGTCGAACAGCCGGACGGCTCCTTCGCGCCGCGCCTGCCGGGCCACATTCGCTGGCTTTGGGACGGCGACTTCGCGGGCATGATCGGCTTTCGCTGGCAGACCGGCACCGAGGCCTTGCCGCCGCATGTGCTTGGCCATATCGGCTATTCCATCGTTCCATGGCGGCAAGAACGCGGCTATGCCACCCGCGCGCTTTCGTTGCTTCTGCCCGAAGCGGCAGCGCGCGGCCTCGCCTATGTCGAGATCACCACGGATCCCGACAATATCCCGTCGCAGAAGGTGATCCTCGCCAATGGAGGCAGGCTGATCGAGCGATTTCGCAAGCCGGCCGCCTACGGCGAAGCGGAGGGACTGCGCTGGCGGATCAATCTTTCTTCTTGAGTTGGACCATAAAGTGGTCTAAACATGACCCATGGACATCGCCGTTTCCGAAGCCAAAACCCATCTGACCGATCTCGTCCGCCGCGCCGAAGCGGGCGAGGAGGTCGTGCTGACACGGTTTGGCCATGCGGTGGCGAAGCTGGTGCCGGTGCAGCCGCGCGCTTCCGCCGCCGGTCGCCGGGCGCTGATGGAAGCCGTGATGGATACCGGGCGTCATCATGCGATCCCAGGTCAGGCTGCCGCGCGAAGCCAGGATTTTCTCTACGATGAGGCCGGCCTGCCCTCTTGATCGCCGTCGATACCTCGGCGCTGATGGCGATTTGCCTTGGAGAGGCGAGCGCCACCGGTTGCATGGCGGCGATTGAACGCGCGGATGCGCCTATCATTTCCGCCGTCACCGCCGCCGAAGCGCTGATCGTCGCCCGCCGCCGCGGCGTCGGCGTCGAGATGGCCCGGCTGATCGAAGGGCTGGGCTTCGAGGTGGCGGCGCCCACCCTTGCCGATGCCAGGCTCGCCGCTGATGCCTATGATCGCTGGGGCAAGGGCATCCATCCGGCGGGCCTGAACTTCGCCGATTGCTTCGCTTACGCGTTGGCCAACCAGCGAAACTGCCCTTTGCTCTTCACCGGGGATGATTTCAGCCGGACCGACATCCGCAAGGCATAGTGGACGTTGCGGCATCGTTTTGGTATGATGGCTGCCCGAAAGGAGGTTTGCCATGAAGCGCAAGCGCAACCCGATGGCGCGCGAATTGCTGACCAACAAACTGTTCCGCCCCAAACAGGCCAAGACAGCTCAGGAACGCAACTGCCAGCATGATCGCTGGAATCGCCGCGCCAAGCATAAATCGCCCGGATCGCGTCCCGATCTGGGCGATTTTGTATCGGCGCTTTGTAGCGCGTAATGCTTAAATCAATTAGGAAGGGAAAGCGGCGCCCTCAAGCGCGCGGCAATCCCGTTTCGGCTGCGGCCTTGCCGAGATAAGCCGCCTGCACCTCAGGCGCGGCAAGCAGGCGCGCCGCCTGATCCTCCAGCACAATTCGGCCCACTTCCAGCACATAGCCGCGATGCGCCAGCCTCAGCGCCATGCGCGCGTTCTGCTCGACCAGCAAAATCGTGACGCCGCTTGCCGCGATCTCCCGCAAGGCGCGGAAAATCCCCTGCACGATGATCGGCGCCAAGCCGAGGCTCGGTTCATCCAGCAGCAAAAGCCGGGGTTTCGCCATCAGCGCCCGGCCGATCGCCAACATCTGCTGCTCGCCGCCCGACAACGTGCCGGCGAATTGCGCGCGGCGTTCGGCCAAGCGCGGGAACATCGCAAAGATAAAATCCTGGCTCGGCGCGATCTCGGCTTTCGGCCTGGTGAACGCGCCGAGCCGCAGATTTTCGGCAACCGTCAGCGTGCCGAACACGTGCCGCCCTTCAGGCGATTGCGCGATGCCGCGCTTGACGATGCGGTCCGCGCCGATGCGGACGATGTCACCGCCGTCAAAGCGGATGCGCCCTTCGCGCGGCGTAATCAGCCCGGAGAGGGTGCGCATCAGGGTGGTTTTTCCGGCGCCGTTGGCGCCCAGGATGGCGACGATCTCGCCTTCCGAAACCATCAGCGAAATGCCCTTCAGCGCCTCGATCTGCCCATAATTCACCCGCAGATCGCTGACTTCCAGCAGGCTCATGCGGCCATCTCATCCTCATCGTCGCGGCCCAGATAGGCCTCGATCACCGCGGGATCGGCGCGGATGGCGGCGGCGTCGCCCTCGGCGATCTTGCGGCCAAAACTGATCACCACGATATGGTCGGTAACGTTCATCACCACGTTCATATCGTGCTCGACTAACAAGATGCTAACGCCTGAATCGCGGATGCCGAAAATCGTCTGGTTCAACGCTTCGGATTCACGATCATTCAGCCCCGCCGCCGGCTCATCGAGGATGATCAGCTTGGGTTCGGCGATCAGCGTGCGCGCCAACTCCACCCGCCGCTGCATGCCATAGGACAAGGACAAGGCAGGCTCATTGGCCACGCCATCGAGATCGAGCCGCTTGAGCAGCGCATGCGTTTCATCGGCCAGCAAAGCCTCCTCGCGCCGTTGCGCGGGCAGCGACAGCAGCCCTTGCCACCAGTGCTGCCGCACGCGCAAATGGCACCCCGCGCGGACATTCTCGAACACCGTCATGTCATGGAACAGCCGGATGGTCTGGAAGGTCCGCATAATGCCGCGCCCGGCGATCCGGTGCGGCGGCAAACCGGTAATCTCCTGCCCCCGCCAGAAGATTTTGCCAGCGCCGGGCCGGTAGACGCCAGTGATCAGGTTGAAAATCGTCGTCTTGCCGGCGCCGTTCGGCCCGATCAACCCGACAATCTGGCCATCTTGCACCGCGAAACTAATATCATCCACCGCCCGCAACCCGCCGAAACTGATGCCGACGCCGGCAAGCTCCAACAGCGCCGTCACCGGGGATGGCTCGTTGGTAAGAAGGCCAGGGGCTCCGCCCCTGGACCCCGCCAAAGGCGGAGCCTTTGGAAACCATTAGTATGGTCTCCAATTAAGGGGGGCCTAAAGCCCCCCTTAATTGGAGACCAAGTAGCGGGTTCTAAGGGCCTCGCCCTTAGCGGGGGTTTCAGGGGGCGGCGCCCCCTGATCTTGCTTTGCCGACGGATCATGCCGCCCTGCCGCGGGGCCATAGGCCTTGCGGGCGCAGCACCATGACCGCGATCATGGCGATGCCGAAGGCGAAATAGCGGTATTGCGCGAGGTCGCGGAAGATTTGCGGCACCACGAACATCAGCGAGGTGCCGAGCAGCACGCCGGGGATCGAGCCTTGTCCGCCGACGATGACGATGGCGAACAAGGTGACGGATTCGGTGAATACGAAGGAGGATGGGCTAACGGTGGAGATTTGCACGGCGAATAAAGTGCCCGCCAGTCCGGCCAGACCCGCGCCCAGCGCGAACGCCAGAATCTTGATCCGCCGCGCATCGACGCCCAAGGTTGTCGCCGCGAGTTGATCCTGCTTAAGATAGCGCAGCGCCCTGCCAAATTCGCAGGCGTCCAGATTGCGCATCAGCAGCAAAACAACGCCGAGCACGCCCCAGTCGATCCAGAACAGCGCGTCCTGGCTGGAGGCTTGCAGGCCGCCGATCGCCGGGACGCCGACGCCGGAAATCCCGTCCGAGCCGCCGGTCAGCCCGGCCAGGTTGTTGCTCATCGCAAGCACGAAAATTGCGTTGAAGCCGATGGTGGCGACGAGCAGGTAATCGCCGCGCAGGCGGATGATCGGCGCCGAAAATCCAGCGCCGATGACGGCCGCCACCAGAATGGCGAACGGCAAAGTCGCCAGGATCGGCCAGTTGAAATTCACGTTCAGAATTGCGGTGACATAGGCGCCGATGCCGAAATAGACCGCATGGCCCATGTCATACAGCCCGGCGCGGCCCAGGATGATATCCTGCGACAAGGCGACGATGGCGTAGATCGCGAAAATCGCCGCGATGGACACCCAGGCGCTATCGAAAATCGCCGGTATCGCAAACCCCGCCAGCCAGAGCGCGAGACCGGCGATGCCGCGCCATCTGATGCGCGCCATCATACCTTCTCCGCCACGCGCTCGCCTAAAATACCGGTTGGCCGTACTAACAAAATCGCGATCAGCAGCGCGAAGGTGATCGCCTCCTGCCAGGAGCTGGACACATAGCCGGCGGCAAAAGCGTTGAACAGGCCAAGCAAAATCCCGCCCAGCATGGCGCCGGGAATATTGCCGATGCCGCCGATGATCGCCGCGATAAAAGCGTTCAGCCCGTAGCTCCAGCCCATGGTGAAATAGGCCTCGCGATAATAGACGCCGACGAACAGCCCGCCCACCGCTCCCAAGGCCGGCCCCAGGATGAACACGCTGGCGATCACCCGGTTGACGTTGATTCCCATCAGCCGCGCCGCGTCCTGGTCGATGGCGGCGGCGCGGATCGCCGTGCCGAACCGCGTGTGGTGCACGTAGGCATACAGAGCCGCCATCAGCACAACCGAAACCGCGATGATCATCACCTGCACGAAGCTGATCGAGGCGCCGGCGAAATGCCAGGTCGTCGCGGGCAGCAATCCCGATGGAAACACCCGCACCTCCGGCCCCCAGATCAGCATGATGCCATTCTCGATCAGTAACGACGCGCCAAGCGCCGAAACCACCGCGGATAACCGGTCCGCCCGGCGCAACGGCCGGTACGCCACCAGCTCCAGCAGCACCCCCGCCGCGCCGATCGCGATGATCGCGACAACGAAAGCCAGCAATAAAAGCGCCGGACCGGGATGCCCGGCCCCCAAACTACCCGTTAGCATCGTCAGGCCAACAAACGCACCGAGAATGCACAGATCCCCATGCGCGAAATTGATCAGCCGCAACACGCCATACACCATCGTATAGCCCAACGCGATCAGCGCAAAAATGCCGCCCGTCGTCAACCCGTTGACCAACTGCTGCACAAAGCCGCTCAAGGGGTGGCTCCTCGGCAAAGTAAGGCCAAGGGGCGCTCCCTCCGGCGCTTTCCAGCGATGCTCCGCATCGCTGGAACCTTCAGGCGCCTCCGCCCCTTGGAACCCCGCCAAAGGCGGAGCCTTTGGAAACCATTTATTTGGCTCTCCGCTAAGGGGGGTCGTTGACCCCCCTTAGCGGAGAGCCAGTTAGCGGGTTCTAAGGGCTCCGCCCTTAGTGGGGGTTTCAGGGGGCGGAGCCCCCTGATCTTGCTTGACCGAACAGCCACGCTTCACGAGCCTTGGGCGCTGGCGGGGTAGACGATTTTGTAGCTGCCATCCGACTGCACTTCGAAAGCGGTGAAGGGGCTGCCGAGGCGCTCGCCTTTGTCGTTCCAAGAGAAAGCGCCGGTCAGGCCCTGGAAGTTTTTCAGATGGTGTAGATAATTTTCCAGCTTGGCCGGCTTGACGCTTTTGGTGGCTTGCACCGCCTGCATCACCGCGCGCATGCCATCGGCGTTAGTGAGCGTAAAAACGCTGGGCGGCGCGCTGCCATAGGCCTTGGCGTAAGCGGCGACGAATTGCTTTGCCGCCGGATAGGGCAAATCCTCCGGCGCCGGCACGTTGATGATGATGGCGCCTTTGGCGGCGGGACCGGCGATTTTGCCGAAGGCGGTGTTCTGGTTGGCGTCGCCGCCGATGAACACCGCGTTCATGCCGAGCTGCGCCATCTGCGCGCGGATCAGCCCGCCATCGGAATAATAGCCGGAGAAATACAGCGCGTCCGGGTTGGCGGATTTAAGCTTGGTCAGCACCGGCGTGAAATTCTGCGTTCCGGCATCGATGGCGCCCTGCGCGATGATATTGCCGTGCGCCGCCTTAACGTCCTTGACGACTGCATCGGCCAGTCCGGTGGCGAAGCTCGAATGATCGGTCAGCACGGCGATGCGTTTGAAGTGCCGCACGTCGATCATGTAATGCGCGGTGAACTTTGCCTCGGCGGAGTTCGGCGCGGCATTGCCGAAAAAGGTTTTGTAGCCGCGCTTCAGCAGATCGTTGCTGGTGCCATCGGAGGTCTGGATCACGCCGGCGCGCGCATAGATCGGCTCGGCGGCGAGCGCTGCGCCGCTGGTGTAGGAGCCGATCACCGCGATGACATTCGCATCGGCCAGTTGGCGGGCGCAGATCGCCGCCTGCGACGCCTTGCCTTCATCGTCGCAGGTTTTGATCACGATCTGGCGGCCGAGCAGCCCGCCTTTGGCGTTCTGCTGCTGGGCAAGCAGCTTCACCGCCTTCTCGATGCCCTGGCCTTCATCGGCATAGGCGCCGGTGATCGGCGCCTGCACGCCGATGGCAATCGGCGGCGCGGCCATCGCAACGCCGGCGCCGCAGATCAGCGCGGCGGCGGAACAAAGTCCCGCAAATTTGGTCATGTTCATGATGGATGCCTCCCTTTTTTGTGCCGAAGCAAGCGCTTCTTCTTTAGAAAAGACGCAAAAACTTTTCATCTTTCATAAGCTA
This sequence comes from Acetobacteraceae bacterium, assembly GCA_965276795.1. Taxonomy (GTDB): domain Bacteria; phylum Pseudomonadota; class Alphaproteobacteria; order Acetobacterales; family Acetobacteraceae; genus Acidiphilium. Next base: position 2,060,435 of record OZ255628.1, read on the forward strand.
GTTTAGCTGAAACACCATGTTGCGGAAGCCGTAGCGCGCCGTTCAGCCGATCGTCATCAAGCTGGCATTGCCGCCCGCCGCCGCGGTGTTTACGCTGACCGCGCGTTCTTGCAACACGGATTCCACACGGTAGCCGCTTGGGGATACCGCGTGAACCGTCACCAGCGGGCCGGGACGCTTCGCCAGCGCCGCCATGAAGTCGAGCAAATCGTCGCTGTCGCCGTCGAACAGAGCGACCGAGGCCAGCGTATCGTCGTCCCGGAGCAATGACCTAAACGAAGGCGGCAGGTCGGCGGGATTGACAGGGCCTTTGATCACCGCGCTGTTGCCGGTGGCGCGCACCAAGGCGAGTTGATCCAGCAAGCCGGCTGGCGTCGCCGCATGGCAAAGCACCGTGCCGCGCGGTTGCAGCCGGTAGGTGTTCTGCTCGCCCACCGGGCCAGCATAGTCGATGGCCGCGCCGGGCGCGGCGTCATTTGGGCAGGCCGATAGCAGGCGGCGGAGGTAGAGCGGGCCGCCGGCCTTTGGCCCGGTGCCGGAAAGCCCATGGCCGCCGAAGGGCTGCACGCCCACCACGGCGCCGATGATGTTGCGGTTGACGTAGAGATTGCCGGCCTCGATCAGGCCGCTGACCCGCGCGATGGTCTCGTCGATCCGGCTGTGAATGCCGAAGGTGAGCGCGTAACCCAGGGCGTTCACGCCAGCGATGGCCTGGTCGAGCGCTGCGCGCCGGTAGCGCAGCACGTGCAGCACCGGACCGAACACCTCCCGCCCTAACTGGCTGATATCGCTGATTTCGATCAGCGTGGGCGCAATGAAGCTGCCGAGCCGGCAAGCCTCCGGAAGCGCTGCCTGGAAGATCGGGCAGCCCGCCCGCCGCATCGTCTCGATATGCGCCGCGATGCGGTCCCGTGCCTGCGTGGAGATCACCGGGCCGATATCGGTGGCGAGCCGGTCCGGATTGCCAATGGTCAACTCCCGCATAGCGCCTTGCAGCATCTCCAGCAGCCGGGGCGCGATATCCTCCTGCACCAGCAGAATGCGCAGCGCGGAACAGCGTTGCCCGGCGGAATCAAAGGCGGAAGCGATGATATCCGCTACCGCCTGCTCCGGCAGCGCCGAAGAATCGACCACCATGGCGTTCTGCCCGCCGGTTTCGGCGATCAACGGGATCGGCAAGCCGCGCGGATCGAGCCGCGTGGCGAGCGAGGCTTGGATATGCCGCGCCGCCTCGGTCGAGCCGGTGAACACCACGCCGCGGATGCGCGGATCGGCAACCAGCCTCGCCCCGACCTCGCCATCGCCGGGCAATAGCTGCAAGGCGTCGCGCGGCACGCCGGACACATGCAGCAGGCGCGCCGCTTCGGCGGCGATCAGCGGCGTTTCCCCGGCCGGCTTCGCCAGCACCGCATTGCCGGCCGCCAACCCCGCTGCGACCTGCCCGATGAAAATCGCCAGCGGAAAATTCCATGGGCTGATCGCGGCGATCACGCCCAAGGGACGGTGCGTGTCATTGTGATAGCCCGCAATCTCGCCGGCGTAATAGCGCAGGAAATCCACCGCCTCGCGCACTTCGTTGATCGCAGCCGGCATTGTCTTGCCGGCCTCGCGCGCCAGCAGCCCGGCAAGCACGGCCTGCCGCGCCTCCAGCGCATCCGCGGCGCGGCGCAACGATCGTGCCCGCTCTTCCGGCGCCGTCGCCTGCCAGATCGGCGCCGCGCGAACCGCCGCCGTCACCGCCGCCTCGACCGCCGCCGCATCGGCGTCCACCGCAAGCCCCACCAGATCGCGCCGGTCCGCCGGATTGCGGATCTCCCGCGCCGCGCCATCCGGCCCGGCCCGCCACGCCATCCCGGCGCTGGCCAGCAAGCCGGAGGCCAGGGAGGCCAGACGCTGCTCGTTCGCGAGGTCGATCCCGGCGGAATTTTTCCGGGCCTCGCCAAATAGCGCGCGCGGCAGCAAAATCTTCGGATGCGGCTCGCCCAGCGGCGTAACCGCGCGTGCCGCCGCCACCGGATCGGCGACCAGCTCATCCACCGAAAGCCGTGGGTCATTGATCCGGTTGACGAAGGAGGTGTTGGCGCCATTCTCCAGCAAACGGCGCACCAGATAGGCGAGCAGCGTTTCATGCGTGCCGACAGGGGCGTAGATCCGGCAAGGCCGGTTCAGGTTTCGCGGCCCCACCACCTCCTCGTACAAGGCTTCGCCCATGCCGTGCAGGCACTGGAACTCGTATTGGCCGGCATGAAAATTTTCCCCCGCCATCGCCATGATCGCCGCCAGCGTCTGCGCGTTATGCGTGGCGAATTGCGGAAATAGCGCGTCCGGCGCCGCCAGCATCTTTCGCGCGCAGGCGAGATAGGAAACATCGGTATGGATTTTGCGGGTAAACACCGGAAAACCTTCCAGCCCGTCGACCTGCGCCCGCTTGATCTCGCTATCCCAATAGGCGCCCTTGACCAAGCGCGCCATCAACCGCCGCTGGCTGCGATGCGCGAGATCGGCGAGATAGTCGATCACGAAAGGCGCCCGCTTCTGATAGGCCTGCACCACGAAGCCGATGCCGTTCCATCCCTCGAAATCGGCCTCGAAACAAAGCGCCTCCAGCAAATCCAGCGAAAGCTCCAGCCGGTCCGCCTCCTCGGCGTCGATATTCAGGCCGATATCATATTGCCGCGCCAGCCTGGCCAGCCCGCTCAGCCGCGGCAGCAATTCCGTCATCACGCGCTCGCGCTGGGCGCGGCTATAACGCGGATGCAGCGCCGATAATTTGATCGAGATGCCGGGGCCTTCATAGATGCCCTTACCACGCGACGCCTTGCCGATGGCGTGGATCGCTTGTTCATAATCGCGCAGATACCGAGAAGCGTCGGCCGCGGTCAGCGCCGCCTCGCCCAGCATGTCATAGGAATAGCGGAACCCTTGCTTTTCCCAAGCCCGCGCATTGGCTAAAGCGTCGCCGATGGTCTGGCCCATGACGAATTGCTCGCCCATCAGCCGCATCGCGATGTTGACGCCACGGCGGATCACCGGCTCGCCGCCGCGCGCCAGCAATCGGGTCAGCGCCGAGGATAATCCCGCCTCGCTCGCGGTGGAGGCGAGCTTCCCGGTCAGCAGCAGGCCCCAGGTGGCGGCGTTGACGAAGAGCGACGGGCTCTCGCCCAGATGATCCTGCCAGTTGCCGGCCGCCACCTTGTCGCGGATCAGCGCGTCGCGGGTCGGCGCGTCGGGGATGCGCAGCAAGGCTTCCGCCAGGCACATCAGCGCCACGCCTTCCTGGCTCGACAGGCTATATTCGTGCAGCAGCGTCTCCACCACGCCGCGCGTCCGTTTGGCGCGCAGCGTGGTCACCAGCCCGGCCGCCAACTTGTGGACCTTTTGTTGCGCAAGCGCCGGCAGGCTTGCCGCCTCGATCAGTCCCGGCAGGCATTCGGTCTCCGGGCGGCGATAGGCGCTGGTGATCGCGGCGCGCAGCACGCTTTGCGGCTGCACCGATTTCGCGAAATCGACAAACGATCCCAAAAAAACGGCGGGTTCGGCGGACGCGTCCGCATTCTGTTCAAGCCGCTCGATCCCGGCGATGATCGCCTGCTTGGCGAGGGAATGCGGCGAGCGGTCGCGCCGCGCCGCCTCGGCGCGCAGCCGCTCGCGGAGTTCCTCTTCAAGCTTCACGCCCAGCACCGTAGCAACCATCCGACCCTCCAGGTACAACCGTCCGGCCCCGATGGTTACACCTGACCGGCCAAACTACAAGATGTTTCAGAAGGCTCTTCCATTGCCTGGCGTTTTTGACACAGGAGCCGGAAAAAACGCGCGCCGCAGCCTTGGAGCAACTTTTCTATTTCAAGTTGTTGCGATCACTTGTATGACATCGGAATAATGCCCAACATGAGCTCGCGGCCCGGTCGCCCTCTTCCCTTAGCATGACTACGCTTTCCGAGCAGGCGATGCGCGACAGCGTGGCGTTTCTCCGCCGCATCGGCGATGCGATGCCGGGCTTTCTCTGGACCGCCTCGCCGGACGGCGCCATCGATTATGCCAGCCAGCATTGGCTGGATTATGCCGGCGCCGGTCTGGAAGCGGTGCTGGGCGATAAATGGCAGGATTTCGTCCACCCCGATGATCTGCAGCGCGCCGTGCTCAGCTTCGCCGCGGCTCGCGCCTCGAGCAGCCCGTTCAACATCGAAGTCCGGCTGCGCGCGCATGACGGCATGTATCGCTGGTTCCTGGTCGGCGCCCGGGCGTTTCGCAACAGCGCCGGAACCCTTACCCGCTGGGTCGGCGTGAATGTTGACATCGACGATCAAAAACGCGCCGAGACGGAGCTTCGCCGCCTTAATGAAACCCTGGAGCAGCGGGTCGATTCCCGCACGCGCGAGCATGACCGGCTCTGGCGGCTCTCCAAGGACATGCTCGTCGTCGCCTCCGTGGCGGGCTATTTTCTCAGCTCGAACCCGAGCTTCACCGCAATTATGGGGTGGAGCGAGCCGGAGATGCGGCTATTTCCTTTCGCCGAACTCGCGCATCCAGATCAGCGCGCCGAACTGGCGGAAACGCTGCGCCTGCTGGCCGAGGGCGAGCCGGTGGGCCGCTGCGAGATACGCACCCGCCACAAGAACCACGCCTATCGCTGGCTTTCTTGGACGATCACCGCCGAGGCGGACATGCTCTACATGGTGGGGCGCGATGTCACCCTGCGGCGAGAGCGGGAGGAAGCGCTGCGTCAGGCGGAGGCGGCGCTGCGCCAGAGCCAGAAAATGGAGGCGATCGGCCAGTTGACCGGCGGCATCGCCCATGATTTCAACAATTTGCTGGCCGGCATCTCCGGCAGCCTGGAAATGACGCGCTCGCGCATCCGGCATGGCCGGATCACGGAGGTCGACCGTTTTCTCGATGCCGCCACCACCGCCACCACGCGCGCCGCCGCGCTCACGCAGCGGCTTTTGGCGTTTTCCCGCCGCCAGGCGCTGGACCCCAAGCCAGTCGATCCCAACCGGCTGGTCTTGTCGATGGAGGAATGATCCGCCGCGCCGTCGGGCCTTCGGTGCAGGTCGAGACGGTGCTTGCCGCCGCCTGCTGGCCGACGATCTGCGATCCCAACCAGCTGGAAGGCGCGCTGCTGAACCTTGCGATCAACGCGCGCGACGCGATGCCTGAAGGCGGACGGCTGACCATCGAGACGGCGAATACGCGGCTCGACCATTATTATGCCGCGACCCAGCCAGACGTGGCGCCCGGCGATTACGTGGCGATCAGCGTCAGCGATAACGGCGCCGGCATGACGCCCGAGGTGGCCGCCCGCGCCTTCGACCCGTTCTTCACCACCAAGGCGGTCGGCGCCGGAACCGGCTTGGGCCTATCGATGGTCTATGGCTTCACCCGCCAATCGGAAGGCCATGTGCGCATCTATTCCGAGCCGGGCCAAGGCAGCTCGGTCCGGCTTTATTTGCCGCGGCAGGATCGCGCGGCGGGTTTGGCGGGAAAAGCCGGGGACGCGGCAAGCTCTGCGCGCGGCGCGGACGCCTTGCTCAAGCCGCAAAGCCTGAGCGTGCCGGCCTCGCCGCGCGGCAGCGGCGAGACTGTCCTGGTGGTCGATGACGAGCCGGTCGTGCGGATGCTGGTGACCGAGGTGCTCGACGATCTTGGCTTCTCCATCCTTGAAGCGGCGGATGGCCCGCAAGCGCTGACGCTTCTGCACTCGATTGCCCGGCTCGACCTGCTGATCACCGATATCGGCCTGCCCGGCGGGATGAATGGCCGGCAGGTGGCGGACGCGGCGCGCCGCCTGCGCCCTAGCCTCGATATACTGTTCATCACCGGCTATGCCGAAGCCACGGTTCTTGGCGACAACCCGCTCGATCCGCGCATGCAGATCATGACCAAGCCATTCTCCCTTGCCGCGTTGAAAAGCCGGGTGCGTGACATCACCGAAGCGATGCCGCGGCCCTAACCTCATTCACGCTTGTTAAGCCGCGTGCGCCAGGGCCATGATGGTGGGCTGGCTGGTCAGCGCGGACGATCCGGCGATGGCGCCTGCCATCACAGGGCTGGCCGCCGATGCGCTGGTCAAGCTGCCGGCCAAGGCTTGGCTTACCGTGCCCGACTGCGCCGTGACGTCGGCGACACCGAGTTGGCTGGTCGAAAACGCCGCGGCGGTCACCGCGGAGGCGGTGTAAGGCGCGCTCAGGTTGAGCGAGGGCGCGTTGCTCAGCATAGCGGTGCCGCTGACAGTCGCATTGCCTTGGACAAACTGGCTGGGCTGCAAGCCCCAGACCTGGTTGTTGCTGATGGTGGCCCCGCCGCCGGTGTTGTTGCGCACGCCCACAGCGCCGGATTTGTAGTTGATGAAGGTATTGCCGGAGACGGTCAGGCTGGAATTGCCATAGGCGCCTTCCTCGCCGCTGGTGATCATCACCGGGTTGCCGGCGGTGCTGGCTTTCTCGATGACGTTGTTCTGGATCACCACATTGCCGCCATTCGGGGTGTCGATGGAGTAGCTGGCGGTGCCGCCGGGGCCGTCGATGATGCGGCTGTTGGTGATGGTGGTGTTCTGCGCGCGGCTCTTGATTTCGTGCCCCACATTAGCGCCGGTGAACAGGCTGTTATTGATCGTCGCCTGCTTAATGTCGCCGATATAGATGTTGTGGGTATAGCCGGAGCCTGAGCCGTTATTGGCGAACTCGGAGTTGTTGACGGTGATGGTGCCGTTGGGATCGGCATTACCGAGCACGCCATCCTGGTTGTTGTGGAAATCATCATTGTTGAGCGTCAGGTTGCCGCCCTCGTAGCGGATGCCGGCGCCGTTGCCGCCATCATTGTTGGACACCGCGACGCCGGAGAAGGACATGTTGTTGATCGTGACATTGCCATAGACATCGAGCAGCGCCTTGCGGTTTGACGGCTCAGAGGTCGAAACCTCGTTGACCATGCCGCCGACGCCTTCAATCGTGATGTTGCCGGAGACATTGGCGCTGTCGTTGTAATAGGTGCCGGCCTGGATCTCGATGGTATCGCCATTCTGCGCCGCGGCAACCGCGCCTCGCAAGGTGCTATATTCCTGGCCGGCGCCGACGGTGAGGATGGTCGAACTCGGCACAGGCGTTGGGGTTGGCGTAGGTGTTGGGGTAGGCGTAGGTGTCGGGGTGGGAGTAGGTGTCGGGGTAGGCGTAGGTGTCGGGGTGGGAGTAGGTGCCGGCGCGGGCGCGGGCCCCTGGATGATGAACGAGCGGTGGCCGTTGCCCCATTGCTCGGCTTTCGCCTGTGAATCGCTCTGTCCGTCCAATGACATGCCATTGACGTAGAGATTGCGGTCTTTCGCGGCGGAACCGCCATAGGCGTCATTCAGGAAATCGGTGGTCACCACATGCGGGCCGCTGCCAAAATTGCCGTCGACGGTGAAAACTTCGTTGACGCCGGCGGCATGCGTCGCGGCGGCGTCAACCGTCTGCACGCCGCCGATCTGCTTGCCGTCCACCGCAATGGTGAATTGCGCGTTGCCCTGCCAGGCATCCTGTCCGACATTGATGGTCAGCGTATCGGCGCCGCTGCCGAGTGTCGGGCCGGTGACCGGGCCGCCAGGCGCTGCCTGCGCCGCGCCGACGGTGAAATTCGCCGTTTTGTTGGTATAGAGTTCCACCGGACTGGCGGCGGCGGCTTGGCCGTTATAGCTCAGCCCTTCGACATAAAGATTGCGGTCTTTCGCGGCTGAACCGCCCCAGGCGTCGTTGATGAAACTGATCCCGACATTCTGCGCGCCGGCGCCGAAACTGCCGGCAAAGGTGAAGGTCTCGCTCTGGCCGGCGCTATGCAGCGCGCCATTGACCGTCTGCACGCCGCCGATCTGCGCGCCATCGACGGAAACCACGAATTGCGCATCGCCCAAATAGGCGTCTTCCGCGAGATTGACGGTTAAAACATCCGGCCCGCTGCCAATGCTGGGTCCGTTTGATGATGTTGAACTTCCTGACATGATTGTTTCCATTCAGTGCGATGTGATGTGAAAGAACGTGTCTGGCGGTTAAGTAGCATGAATAAAAGTTAATGCAACCTTAAGTTATAACGTTGATGCAGATTTGTTTCGCTGAAGTCAGCGTTATAAAAGTAAGCCTTAGCTAACGCCTATGGCGGGTGAGCACGAAGGACAGCTCGTCGCCCTGTAGAGGGCGCTAATGGAAAGCAAAACTAACGCGGCTGTAGAATTTTGGATAGCGCGACAACCGCATTTCCATACCGGGCATACCGATCAGGATAGCGCCCATGCCGGTACGGTTGAGTATGTCCCGGAGGAATTCCAGTGCGTTCGTCGACCAGCGCTCAGTCTCATTGAAAATGAGTATTTCGAAAAGATTATCCGGACACACAATTCGGAAACTGTGTTCATCGCGATGCAGGTGATCGTCGATGCATCCCTCAATCCTTGCGATCCGCCTGGTGATGGAGCCTTACGCAGCTATGTGGAGGAGAGGCTGGCCGGTGTCGTCGCCGCTCCGAGTGGTGTTCTCTTTCCCGGTCCCCAAGTATACTGGAAGGGGCGCAGACACGGTCAGCGACAGGATCGCCTATGGGCCAAGGCATGAAGCTCGGAGCGGATTGCCTCTCTCCTATGGATCGACTTCCAGGACGAACAGACGATGCACATCAGTAACAAGGCTATCTACGGGCACTCTTCAAGGCCAATGCACTCTGCGCCGCAACTCCAGCGCCCGGCTGGCCTCACCTCTACCCGCCGCCTCAAGGGTGGGGAGGCCGCTTGCGCCGGATGCTGCAGTGGTGGGTGGCACGGTGGATATAGGTGTGCTTGCCACATAATTTTGCTTATCCCGACACCATTAGGCCATTCCATTATCTGGGTGGTTCGCTCAAGTCGGCAGCGAGCCAACCGTGCAGAATGGATGGGGTAATTGAGTTCTTGATTGCAATCTGTCCACTTGGTTAAGTTATGGGCGCAGCGGCGGCGGCTTCAGCACTCGTTCGTCCTACCTTGGCAACGTTGCCTGCCGCCGCCACATCAAAACATGGTGATGGTATTTCTGTTGGTATTGCTATAAAAGTTTCTTTAAAAGAACTTGTATATCAACCGGTTAACAAGCGGAAATAGATTCCGCCCCTGGCACCATTCCCTCCTCTCCAGCGTTTCTTTTTGCCGTCTTTTCAACGCCGCTGCACGATTAAGTCACTGAAAATACTGAATAGAAAACCGCTTTGTAGCGTCTCGGCGTAGAACTGGATACCCCTCGCGTCGCCTCCGGGTCAGCGTCATCGAGATCGAAGGAAGAGATCAGGCTCTTTTGCGTCGGGCGAACTCCCGCCAGGACATCCGCAGGAAAGTGCTTCACGTTGAAGGTCAGAATGATCTCTGCCCCGCTGTCGGCATGGGCTTCAGTCAGCACGCCGGCATGGTGATCGTGTGCGACGGCACGCCGGACGCGGCAAAACGCATCGCCCGCGTGCTATGGAACGACCCCGCAACCGGCGTAATGCGCCACGCCGATGTGGGCTATGATGAAGCGCTGGATTGCGCGCGGGAGAATGGCCTGAACCTGCCAGGCATTCTTTAACCGCCAGCGGGCAGAAAAGCTCTCGCGGTAATCTCCGGCTCCCGCGCGATCACCCGCAGATACGAAAGCGCCGCCGAATCAGGCTGCACCCGCCCTTGCTCCCAATCGCGCAACGTGCCGACCGGAATATGATAGCGCGCCGCAAATTCCACCTGCGACAATCCAAGCCGCTGCCGCACCCATTTCGCCACCCCCGCCACCGTCTCGGCCTCGGTAAGAATGGGCGCCGCATCCGGGTCGTTCGCCACGTTGCGCTCAATATCCTCATCCGTCTGCGCATCAATCCGCTCCGATAGACGTCAAGCGACTTAGTTCTGGCCGCGCGCTTGGCAGCGGCGCGGATCACATTGTCTTCGTTGATAAGCTGGGATTCATGATCGTCGGGATCAGTGAGTGGTGCGCATACTTCACGTAGAGGTTAGAGAAATTGATGATCAGTTTTAACGAACTAAGGCGATATCAGCATGAGCAACTACCTTCGTTTAGAAATTGGTAAGTTTTTTGTTCTATAGGTGGCAAATAGCTCGGACGATTGCATGCACCGAGCGATCTGTTTCGATTCTATAACTGAAACTTCTGATGTACGACATAATCTTTTGCCTCCGCGTCCGGCGGTTCCGGATGAGGTGCGAGCATGGCTGCAACCATGCCTGTCAAACATAAAGAACCCCGATATGGCGTTGCCCATCACGGCAGCTAAAACGGTTTTGAATGATAAAATACCAGCACACAGCGAACTACATCCTGTGAGCGTCGCGGCAAGTGTTGAGCTCATCTATGTGTACCGGAAGTTTCACGCTTCAAAGCAGCGACTCTTAGGCTTTAATAAACCTTCGCTGTTGCCGATGTTTTTTGGCGCACTTACGCTGGTTGGATGCGCCACCACCGCCCCCCCCCCAAGTCAGCGCTCCCGCAGCACTCGCCTCCGCTAACATCGTTCCACCCGCACCTGCGCATGTGCTGAAGCGGAAAATAGCTGTTGGACGTTTCACGAATGAAACGCTTTATGGCAAGGCGCTATTGACCGGAGATGAGCTCGATCCATTGGGTCGGCAGACGTCGGACATGATGGCGACCGCATTGGGCGATACGGGCAAATTCATCGTGCTCGAACGAACCGATATCGGGCTGGTGAAGGGCGAACAGGCGCTTACTGGCGTCAAAAGCAATATTGTAGGAGCCAATGATCTACTGATCGGCTCCTTGACCCAATTCGGCCGTGAGACAGTAGGCGAAAACGGGTTTTTAAGTAACACCAAAAAGCAGATAGCTTACGCTAAAGTCGAAATTCGTTTGGTTGACGTTAAGACCGCCCAGGTAATTTTTACTGCCACCGGAACTGGTCAGGCATCGGTGGAAAATGGCACTGTGGCAGGCTTTGGCAATGAAGCCGGCTATGACGAAACCCTGAATGACCGAGCGATCGGGGCGGCAATCAATGACGTAATGAACGCCCTGGTGGAAAAGCTTAATGAGCGTCCGTGGAAAACCGATATACTCAAAGCCGAAGGCGACACGGTTTACATTTCTGGCGGCATACACCAGGGACTGACGCCCGGCACCAAATTAGCCGTGATGAAGGCTGGCGACGTAATCAAGAGCAATCAGAGCGGATTTGATATCAATTTGCCGGCACAAAAAGTCGCGAGTCTAACGGTGGTTTCAAATTTTGGGACCGATGAACAGAATGAAGGTTCCGTCTGTAATGTAACCGGCGGCGCATTGCCCGCATCTAATCTCCAAAGGCTTTATGTCACCGCGGGTGACGCGCCATGAAACAAATAAGCTTCCTGCTCGCTCTGCTAATCGTTACCGGCTGTTCATATCCGCATGAGCAAGTAAGCACCTTGGACACGCGACCGCATCTTTCCATCTCCAATGCGCCAGGCGCCGCGTTGCTCACTGTTGATGGCGTACCGCTTGGGAATGCCTCGAACTATGCACCAGACAAAAGGCAGTTGGTCCTTGAACATGGCACGCATCATGTCGTGGTGAGCATTGCTGGAACCGTGCTGTACAACAACTCAGTTTATTTTGGTGATGGCACTAACCGTACCATAGCTTTGCCTCAATAAGGACCTCCAAGTGAACACGAAAAAACTAACCGTACCACTGTTGCTGGTATTGTCTGTTGCTGCCTGTGCGCCGATGTCAAAGTATAATTGGGGAAATTATTCTAATTCGTTAGTCGCCATGGATGAGAATCCGACGATGGCGCCGAATTACGAAAAAACCCTTGCAAAAATTGTGAATAATCCGGCTGGAAAAGTGCCGCCGGGCATTTTCGCCGAGTACGGGTATGTACTGCAGCAACAGGGCGACACGAAAGATGCAGTGAGAATGTACGCACGTGCAAAGGCGGCTTGGCCGGAATCAGCTACGTTCATGGATAAGATGATAGAGTCGCTACAAAATGCAGGCTCTCACCAACATCAGTCTCAACCGGTATCATGAGAAGTTTCATGCGTTTTCTTCCTAGTCTCCTTATGTTACCGCTTGTGGCGAGCCTTGTTGCATGCGTCCATCCGCCAACTCCGAAAGATTACACGGCCTACAAGTCGGCGGACCCGCGCTCGATTTTGATCATTCCTGTCGTCAACAACACGACGCAGGTAGATGCAGCCGATACCTTCCTTGCGACTTTGTCTCCACCCTTGGCTGAACGCGGCTATTATGTGTTTCCCGTCAATCTCGTGCAACACACAATGGATGACTCTGGCCTTGGTGACGCCGACCTTGTCGCGAAGGCCGACCCAGTTCGGGTAGCGAGCCTGTTCGGTGCGGACGCGGTTCTATATGCACGCGTGGAGCATTGGGATGCCCAGTATGCCTTGATTAACACGAGCGTGACAGTGCAGATTCACTATACGCTGAAAGATGGTAAGGATGGACGCACTCTTTGGGACCGGGATGTCACGACGGTGTATCAACCTCAAGGCTCCAGCTCAGGCAATCCGCTGGCCGACTTGATTGTTGATGCTATTCAGGCTGCTTTGGTACGCGCGCATCCAAGTTTTATCCCGCTCGCTAATCAAGCAAATATCATTGCCTTCGACACCATGAATCAAGGCGTGCCTTATGGACTATACGACGCCCGGCACGGTGGCTTCTGACGGCAGGTCGACTAAGCAACCATAAACCCCCCATCCACCGGCATCACCACCCCATTCACCATACCCGCCGCATCCGACAGCAAAAACCCCACCACCGAAGCCACCTCCTCCGGCTTGGCAAACCGCCGCAGCGGAATCCGCGCCAGCATCCCGCCGGCCTTTGCCGGATCGCTCCACGCCGCCTCGGCCATCGGCGTCAGCGTCACCACCGGATTGACGCTATTGGTGCGTATCCCCATCGGTCCGAGTTCCTGCGCCATCGTCATGGTCAGCGAATCAAGCGCCGCCTTCGATGCACCATAAGCGGCATGGTCCGGCGTCCCCCACAGGCTCGCAATGGACGAGACATTGACAATCGCGCCGCTCACGCCCCGCGAAATCCAGTCCGCCGCCACAATTTGCGAAGCCAGCATCGGCGCCACCACATTCACCGCCATCTGCCGGAAAAAACTTTCGGCGCTGGTTTCCAAAAACGCCGCCCGCTCGGAGATCCCCGCGTTGTTAACCAGATAATCGACCGGGACCGAAGCCCGCACCGCCCGCCGCGTCGCCTCCGCATCGGCCAAATCAACCACTAACATCGTGCAGCCAGTCTCCGCTTGCAGCGCCTCAAGATCGGCCCGCGACCGGCTCAGCGCCACCACCTCAGCCCCTTCGTCCGCCAGCATCATCGCAATTGCCCGGCCAATCCCCTTGCCGGCGCCGGTGACGAAAACCCGCTTCCCCGCAAACCGCACTCAGTTGCTCCAGTTCCGCAACGCAGCACCACTTTCGGCGTCGAACAGATGCAGATGCTCGGCGGGGATGGCGAGCTTCATGCGCCCACCCTCCTGCCAAGTTTCGTTGCGCGGACGGCGCAGCACGGCTTCCTGACCGTCATCAAGCCGCAGATGCACCTCCATCTGCGCGCCAAGATGCTCCACCACGTCGATCGCGGCGTCAATCGAGGCTTCCCCAGGCCCGGCTTCGCCAGGATGCGCATCCTCGCCGCGAAAGCCGAGCAGGATCGGCTCGGCAGCAGGCTGCCGGAACTGCGCCACGGAAAACGGCGCATGAATGCCCGGCGCCTCGATGGAATTGCCGCCAGCGCGAAAGCGGGCGTTGAGCAAATTCATCCGCGGCGAGCCGATGAACTTGGCGACAAAAGCATTCGCCGGACGCCCATAAATATCGCCCGGCGTGCCGATCTGCTCCACCTTGCCGAAATTCATCACGGTGATGCGATCGCCCAGCCCCATCGCCTCTTCCTGGTCATGGGTGACGTAAATCGTCGTCATGCCCACCTTGCGATGAATGCGCAGCAACTCGGCGCGCATCACCGTGCGCAACTGCGCGTCGATGTTAGACAGCGGCTCGTCCATCAGCGAAACCGAGGGCTCGCGCGCAATCACCCGCGCCAAGGCAACCCGCTGGCGCTGCCCGCCCGATAACGCGCGCGGCTTGCGATCCAGATAAGGCGCGATCTGCACCAGACCTGCAACGAATTCAATCCGCCGGCTGATCTCCGCCTCGGCGACATTGCGCAATTTCAGCCCCAGCGAGATATTCTGCCGCACCGTCATATGCGGATAAAGCGCATAGCTCTGAAACACCATGCCGACATCGCGCTTGGCCGGCGGCGTTAACGTGATGTCATCGCCGTTCATCAAAATGCGCCCGGTGCTGGGCGTCTCCAGCCCGGCGATCATTCGCAGCAGCGTCGTCTTGCCGCAGCCGGACGGCCCGAGCAGCACCATGAATTCGCCCTGCACCACGTTGAGGTCGAGGCGCTTTAACACCTCCACCGTCGCGTAACGCTTGGTGACACCGTCGATCTGGATTTCGGCCATGCAATCGGCTCCTTATTTCACCGCGCCCAAAGTCAGGCCGCGGGCGATGTATTTATGGATCATGATGCCGCCGATCACCACCGGGCCGGTAATCATCACAGCACTCGCCATCACGCTCTGCCACGGAATGATATAGCCGCCGAGATAGGACATCATGACGGTGGGCGCCGTCCGCGCAAAGTCGCTCGGCGTCAGGATGAAGGCGTAGAGCAGATCGTTCCAGGCGAAAATCCCCGCCAGAATCGCGGCAACCGTCATGCCCGGCACGGTAAGCGGCAGGGTGATGCGGAGAAAAATGCCAAACCGGCTCATCCCATCCAGCAGCGCCGCCTCCTCCAGCGCGATGGGCACCGCGCGGAACTGATCGACCAGCAGCCAGACCACCAGCGGCACCACGAAGGTCTGGTAGATAAAAATCAGCACGACCGGGTTGTTGATCAGCCGGAGATCGGAGGCCAGCAGATAAAACGGAATCAGCACCACCACCGGCACCAGCATCCAGTTGGTGACGTACCAAAACTGCACCTGCGAACTGCCCTTGAACACATAGCGCGACAAGCCATAAGCGGCAGGCGCGCCCACCGCGATGCCGAGCGCCACCGCGCCCAAGGTAACGATCACCGAATTGAGCAGCGCTTCCAGGATATGGCCGTCATGGATCGCCGAAGCGTAGCCGGCAAGTTGCGGATGGAATAGCCAGACCGGCGGAATCTGAAAGATTTGCGGCTCGGTTTTCAGCGACGAAGCGACCATCCAGTAGAGCGGAAAGATGATCACAATAGCGACGATCAGCAGGAACAGCCCGTGCAGAAACGTGAAAAGCTTCGGTCTCATGGCGCCCTCGATAGGTTAAGCAAGCGCTTCTTTTTGAAAAAAGAAGCAAAAACTTCTGATTATTAAGCTTCATGTCAGTTGAAATAACATACCTTAGGTAATAAAAGTTTTTTGGTTCTTTTTTTCAAAAAAGAACCGCTTTTTCTTGAAACTAACATTCAAACCTCGTCCCGATACAAAAACGTCACCACCGACTGCGCCAGGATGATGGTGACGATCAGCGTCAGCACCGATTCGGCGGAAGCCAGCCCAACATCGAAGCCGCGGAAGGCGACATTCTCGATATGCAGCGAGACCATCTGCGTGGCGTCGCCCGGCCCGCCTTTCTCAATCGAGTAGATCATGTCAAAGGTCTTGATGGTAAAAATGGTCTGGAACACCAGGCTGGCGACAATGCCCGGGCGCAAAAACGGCGCCTTGATGAAGCGAAAGCGCGACCAGAAGCTTTCGGTCTCCAGCCGGAAGGCTTCCTCGATCTCCTGCGGCACGGTCGCCAGGCTGGCCGACAGCACCAGTGCTACAAACGGCGTCCACTCCCAGATTTGCGTGATCAGCACCATGCCATAGGCGGCATTGGCGCTGCCCAGCCAGTCAACCGGCGCAATCCCCAAACCATGAATAAAGTAGTTGATCACGCCGAGCTGCGTGTTGAACATCATGTTGACCAGCATCCCCACCACGCTGGGCGTCATCGCGATCGGCACCACCAGCAAAATCTGCACCAGCCGGCGCAGCGCCGGATTACGGGCCTGATCCAGCGCCAGCGCAATGGCCATGCCAAGGCCAAGCTCGATGGGCAAGGTGACAACCAGGAAAACCGCGGTGCGCTCGACCGCGCCGAGAAAGGCGGAGGAGTTGAAGGCGTCGATATAGTTGGTAAGGCCGTCGAAAAACGGCGGCCCCATGCCCATGGTCCAGGCGTGAAACGAGTAATAGGCGATGAAAACCGTTGGATACAGGCCAACCGCGAGCAGCAGGATCAGCGACGGGCCAACAAAAAACCACGGCTCCAGCCGTTTCTTGAGCGGCGTCTTAATCTCCGCGGCGGCAGCGCCGCTTACCGCTGAGGGCGCGTTTAGCCTTGCATTGGTCGGAGCCGACATTGCCTCACCCCCGGTTTCGCGCTTGTTACTACGATGACGCTTGGTTCGCGATCAATAAAACCGGATGGCGAGGCGCCCCGCCATCCGGCGTCCTATCAATGCTTCGGCAGATTGACCGAATCCCAGCACTTGGTCGAGTTCATATAGGTTTGCAGCTTGCCCGACAGCGCCTTCAAGCCAGCCGGCACGGTATATTGCTTGCTCATGATCTCGGTGCCGTATTCGGAAACCAGTTCGGAAAAATAGGGGTAGCAAGCGATCTGCGGCCGCCAGTCCGGCACGCTGCTATGCTCCCAAGTGGTCACCATCGGGCTCAGATAGGGAAATTTCGATTGCAGCGAGGCATCGGTGTCCGCGCTTTGCCGCGCCACCACGGCGCCGCCCTCGATCAGCGGCTTGGCCATCGCCTTCGAGGTCAGCCACTGGATGAACAGCCACGTCGCGTCCTGCTCCTTCTTGGGAATCTGCGCGCTGACCATATAGGCGAAGCCGCCAAACGCCGCGTATCGCCCATCAGGCCCTTTCGGTTCCACCGCGATGCCGATATCAGGCCCGGCTTTCGAGGTTTTCAGCGTGGTATAGAAGGCCGACCATTCCGTCACCATCGCCACCTGCCCCTGGCCCATCAGTTGCACCACCTGGCTGTGGTCATCGGCGACGATGCCGCTCGGCATGTATTTCATCAGCTTCTGGCGGAACTCAATGCCCTTGACCGCCTGCGGGCTGTCCACCGTGATCTTTTTGCTTTTGGCGTCGAAATAGCGGCCGCCCCAGGGCCACAGAAAGCGGGTGAAGCTGTCCGCTGTCTGGGTCTCGCCGCGCGCCGATTGCAGGGCGTAGCCATATTGGTTTTTCGCGGCGTCCGTCAGTTTCGGATCGTATTTGGTCAGCAGCTCGTCCCAGGTGGTGGGCGGCGCGGAAAATCCTGCGGCTTTCAGCAGTTTTTTGTTGTAATACAACAATCCTGAGTATGAATCGAACGGCAGGCCGATCAGCTGGTTATTGATCGTGAAGGCGTGGCGCCAGACCGGAAAGAAATCCTTGAGGTCGAGATTGGGATCGGCGAGCTTCGGATCATTGGCGAAGGTTTTCACCGGCACCACCCAGTCGGCCTTGGTGAAATCCACCGGCCAGACGACATCGGTCAGGATGGCGTCGAACTGGTCGCTATGCGAGACAAAATTCAGCGTCTCGGCTTTCAGCGAGCTTTCATACGGGTAGTTCACCCATTTGACGGTGATCCCGGTTTCCTTCTCGAATTCCGGCGTCAGCTGCTGCGCCGCCTTGTAGCTCGGACGGTCGAGCCCAACCACGGTGACGGTTTCGCCTTTATAAGGCGCCGAGGCGTCTTTTAACGACCAGGCATGGGCGGGCGCGGTGCCCGCCAGCAAGCCGCCGAGGGCGCAGGCTGTGCTCAAAGCAAGAGTTTTGCTGGATAGCTTCACTTGGTTTCCCCTTATTGTTTATCGATGGCCTCACTTAAACAAACTGCCTTATTAGTCAAATACTCCACGTTCAAGAAAAAATTTTTATAAAAATTTCGCGATTGCATGTAAATCAAGTCTTGTGGAACCGGTTTGAGTGCCAGTGCCATCAAATGCCGTGTTGCTAAGCGTTCCGCGCGCTTATTATGCAAGGCGCTGGCAATCAATGAATTTGGTGTTCAATATACCCAAATTTTTGAAGCAACGATATTCAGCATAGATTTTCATGATATAGATTTGCCGCAACCTGAAGTTTTTCACGCTGCCTGGGAGAGTCGTTAACCCTTTATCAGGATAATCCTGGTAGAACCGCGCCCATGTTTTGTGAGGTAAAGTCATGAGCACCATCTTGCCGGCGTCAAGCCGTCCATCCGTGATCAGCAATGGCAAACGTCCTGCCGCCTGTGTCGGCTGCCAGGATGGCGTTGCCGAACCCTTCGCTTTTGCCATGGCTTATCAGCCAATCGTCGATATCGCGGCGCGGCGGATTTTCGCCTATGAAGCCCTAGTGCGCGGGCCGGAAGGGCAGGGGGCCGCCAGCATCCTCGACAAAATCACGCTGGAAAACCGCTACGCCTTCGATCAATCCTGCCGCCGCCGGGCGATTGAAACCGCCTGCCAGGCCGGCTTGGTGGCAACCGGCGCCAAATTGTCGATCAACTTCATTCCCGGCGCCGTGTATCAGCCGGAAGCCTGCATCCGCGTCACCATCAACGCGGCGCGCCGCGCCGCCTTGCCGTCCGGCCGGCTGGTGTTCGAGGTGACGGAAGACGAACCGGTGCGCGACCGCGCGCATCTCGATGGCATTTTCCGCGAATACCGGCGGCAGGGCTTCGCCACCGCCATCGATGATTTCGGCGCCGGCTATGCCGGGCTGAACCTGCTGGCCGATTTCCAGCCGGAACTCATCAAGATCGACATGGACATGATCCGCCATATCGACAGCAACCGGGTGCGGCAAATTCTGGTGGGCGCCATTGTCAATGTCTGCCGGGAGTTGAACATCCAGGTGATCGCCGAAGGCGTGGAGACCGAAACCGAATTGCGCACGCTGCGCGAGATCGGCGTCAGCCTGTTCCAAGGCTATTACTTGGCGCGCCCGGCTTTCGAGGCTTTGCCGGTGGTTGAGGGGTTGTAAACACAGCCGCTTTTTATCCGCCAGTTCGCCGAACCCGCAGTCTCGTCAGCTAGAATGAAGCGCTGCTTTTTTGTAAAAAAGGCGACGCGCCGCGGGCGACGCGCCGCGGAAGCAAAAAATTTTTGTGAGTTCAAGTGCCGGCGGCTTGGGCGAAATGGCACTATCATCTAACCAAAGGTGATGCTCCCGCTGCCACGCCAACCAAAATCCATTCCCGGCTGCAAATACCTCTTGCCCACCAGTAGTTAGTTTTGCTATTAATTAGTTAGTGAACGCAATCGCCCTCCTGTCCCCGGTCGCCAGCTTCGCCGCCATCATTGAGTTGGTGTGCAAGGCGGTCGCCTGTTGTGGCGGGGCGCGGCCCATCGGCATTAGCGGCCTGCCGGTCAAGAGCCTGCCCGGACCGCTGCTCACCCTCATCTGGAACCGGCTGCACCGCATCATCGCCCGCTTCACCCGCGCCGCCACCACCCCGCCAGCGCCGCCCCGCAGCCGCGCCTGCGCCAAGCGCCCCGCCCGGCCTCATAAGCCATATCTTTTGCCGCGCCATTACGCCTGGCTGCGGAGGCTGGTCCAGGAAACCGGCGGCGGCGCTTCCCAGCTCGAATTCTTCCTCAACCAGCCGGACATCACCGCCCTCATCGCCGCCGACCCCAGGCTGGGCCGCATCCTCCGCCCGCTCTGCCACATGCTGGGCATCCGCCGCGACCACGTTCCAATGCTTTGGCCGGCGCTTGGGCAATCCCCTTCTTCGCAACCATCATCACAGCCGCCTGAAGCGCCCTCCGCTGCCATTCCCCATGATGCTCCGCCACCAGCAGCGCCCATCGCGGCGCTTCCATGCGCGACACCGCCGCCACCGCCTGACGCCCAAGCGCCCGGCCCCGCACCCCCTGTTTTTTCGCAGAGTCTGGTCTAACCGCCTCCGCACGCCCATAATGTTACGATATCGCAACAAATTAGCCGGGGCGACCAGAAAAGCATGACATAACAGCAACGATATGATACTGCACGGACCAAGGGAGCGCGCCTGTCGCTGTGCCGCGCCACTGCATCGCCCTTGCCCGAACTGCCCTGAGGTGGAGAAACCATGATCCTGATTCTGCTCATCATCCTGATTATTTTACTGTTCGGCGGCGGCGGCGGTTACTACGGCTATAACCGCTATGGCGGGCGCGGACTCGGCGGCGTGCTCGGCATTCTCTTGTTCATTCTGATCATTCTGTGGCTGTCCGGCGGATTCGGCTATTATGGCGGCTACGGCGGCACGGCTCATCCCTAACAGACACTTACAATCGGTTAGCGATCCGCACGAATTCCGCGGGCGTCAGCGTTTCGGCGCGGCGTTCCGGCGCAATCCCGGCGGCGGCGAGCAAAGCCTCCCCGCCCAAGGATTTCAGCGAACCGCGCAGCATCTTGCGGCGCTGGCCAAACGCCGCCTCGGTCACCTTCGCCACCGCCTGCGCCAGAGCCGGCGGCGGTTGCACCGCGAAGGGTGTCAGCCGCACCACGGCGGACGCCACTTTCGGCGGCGGCGTGAAGGCGGCGGCGGGCACATGCATGACAATCTCCGCCCGCGCGGTCAGCCCCGCCAGAACCGCGAGCCGCCCATAAGCCGCCGATCCGGGCGCCGCGACAATACGTTCCGCCACCTCTTGCTGAAACATCAGCGTCATCGATTGAAACATCCCGGCCTGTTGCAGCCAGCCGATCAACAGCGCCGTGCCAATATTATAAGGCAGGTTGGCGACGATAACCCGAGGCGCTTCCACCAGCGCCGCCAGATCGGCCTGCCGCGCGTCCATCTCGACAAGGCGCAGCCGGTCCGGATGCGCTGCCCGCAACTCGCTGATGGCGGCGACGGCGCGCCGGTCAATCTCGATAGCGGTCACCGACGCCGCATCGCTCGCCAGCAAGGCGCGGGTCAGGCCGCCAGGGCCAGGGCCGATTTCGATGACATTGACATCGTCAAGCGGCCCGGCAACGCGGACGATGCGGTCCAGCAGATTGGGATCAAGCAGGAAATGCTGGCCAAGCGACTTGCGCGGCGCGATGCCGTGGCGGGTGATGACGGCGCGCAGGCTTTCTGGGTTCATCAAGATAAGAAAGCGCTGCTTTTTGAAAAAAGCAGCAAAAACTTTTTGTTAATTAAGAAAGTGTTTTGGTTCTCCTGCCTCAACCCGTATCCCCGCGCTGGATCAGCGCCTGGCGGTGCAACTGGTCCATCAACTGCTGCGATTCCAGCGCTACCCGGCGCTGCACCAGCAGATTGGCGATGGCGGGGACGCTGGGCAGCCCGGTTTTCTGGGTGCCGCGGCTGCACACCATCACCACCGCGACGCCAGAATGCGAAACCAGCGGCTCGCTCGCCGTATTGAGCGGCAGTTTCGCCAGCACCGCCTGGAATTGCGGCGGCTGCACCGTCGCCAGATCGACCTGTCCAGGACTGCTGGGGCGGACATTGCCGGCGGCCTGGTTGGCCGCGGTGACGGATGCGCAGGAATGCAGGCTGGGGCGCAGCTGGTTGGCATGGCGCAGCACATCAAGCTGCCCCGGCGTCGGCTGGCCACCGCTGAATGGCGAGGGAAACGGCAGATAAACCTGCGCGATGGAGAGCAGCGTCTGCTGCTCCTCGCCGAACCGCCTGGTGCCCAGCAAGGTGACGATGGAATAACCGCCAGCAACGCGGATCGGGTCGCTGATCGCGCCGGCTGGCATACGGGTCACCACCGCGGCAACCGGCGGATCGAGCAGATCGGGGTCAATCCAGCCGCGGTCGCCGCCGGTCAACGCGCTCTGGCTCTGGCTGAACTGCGCCGCCACCACCGGGAAAGGCGCGCCATTGCGGAGCTGGGTGATCACCGTCGACGCGAAGCCCTGCGCATTGCCGGCATCCGAGGGCTGATCGATGGGGATGAAAATCTCGGCGATATGATACTGGGTCTGGCCGATCTGCCTGGTCATCACGCGCTGTTGCGCCTCGATATCCTCGCGGGTCGGGCGCAGATCCGCGCCAAGGGTTTTTTTCAGCACCTCGGTCCAGCCAAGCTCGATCCTGATCTGGTTGACCAGCGTTGAATAGGGCACGCCAATCGCTTGCAGCCTTGCCTGCAAGCCGCCCGCGGCCATGCCATTCCGCTGATCGATGTCAGCGAGCGCCTTGGCGATCTCCGCCATCGGCACGACGATCTTGTTTTTTTCGATCGCCTGTAGCTGCAGGGTTTGATCGATCAGCTGATCGGTGATCTGCGGCTTCAGCCGGCCGACAATGGCGCCATCGGCCGGCAGCCCGGCGGAGAGCGCGAACAGCCGGGCGCGCGCATCGACATCCTGATTGGTGATGACCTGGCCGTTCACCACGGCGGCGATGCTGGCGTCATCCGATTGGACCAGCGAATCGGCGCCGATGGCGGCCCGCGCCGGAACGGCGGACGCCGCCAGCGCCAGGCAGAACAAGGCCGGGCCCAGCGCCATCAGCGCAGCGCGGCCGGATGAGAGGGAAGGACTATGCGTCATAGAGCGTTAAATCCGATATTGCCGAGTGTTTTGAGGGTGATGTTGAGCAGCAGGGTGGTGCTGCCATGGTCGCCGTTAAACGCGGTGAAGCGGCGATAAAAGGTGATGTTAACCGCGGTGCACTCGTTCTGCCAGGTAGCGGCGAGCGCCGCGTTATCAAATTGCCCGGTGGCGAGATTGCGCTGCACCGCGCCGGAGGCCGACCAGCCTGCCCAGAGCGTCGTGTTGAGGCCGGCGGTGATCTCCCGGCGCTTGGTGTAATAGGCGGCGGGCGGCGGCCCTGCCTGGGTATAAAGATAATAGGGATTGGTGGTGGAATAGAGATAGCCGCCGGTGAAGCGGAACCGGCTGGTGCCGAAGCTGGCGGTGGCGTCGATCATCCGCACGCCGAGATCCTGATGCGATAGCCGGGTGCGATAGGTGAGGTTGAGCCAAGGCTTCGGCGTGACGCTGGCGCGCGCAACCACATCGGAGGCGTGCTGCG
Organism: Acetobacteraceae bacterium; assembly: GCA_965276795.1. GTDB lineage: Bacteria > Pseudomonadota > Alphaproteobacteria > Acetobacterales > Acetobacteraceae > Acidiphilium. The sequence continues at coordinate 2,083,493 of OZ255628.1, forward strand.
ACAGGCCGACCCCTGACGGGTACAGATTGTTCTTGTGGAACGCGTAGGACTGCCCGATCAGCCCGTTCGCATAGGCGCCGCTCGGCAGATACCAAGCGCCTTGCAGGGCGTAATCGACGCGCGAGCCGCCGGCGAACCGGTCGATGCCGGAAAACCGGTTCAGGCTGAACAGATTGGCGTCGGTGAATTCCGGGTCGAGGCTGTCTTCGTTGGGGATCAGCTCGGCCTGGCCTTGGCCATAGACCGGCGCGGTGACCAGCTGCACGCGCGGCTCGATGACCTGGGAGCCGAAATCGCCGGCATTGCGGATCAGCGGCAGGCGCATCGAGATCGCGCCGATGGGGATGGCGCGCGCCGTGCTGGTGGTGCCGACCGGGCTGAAATTCGGCTGCTGGTTCAGCTTGCTGGCGTCGTAGCCGGCGGCGATCATCTCGAAGCGCGCCTGCCAGAGCGAACCGAGCGGACCGTTGAGCGGCAATTCGTAATTGCCGATGCCGGCCACTCGCCGCGTATTGGTGCCGACACTGCGATTGACGTTGAAGGCGTTAGCGACAAAGCTGAACCTGCCGCCGAGCGCATCAGGATCGCCGAAATAATCATAGCGCGCATAGGGCGACACCACCGGCAGCTCGCTCTGATTGATGCTGGACACCAGGCCTTGATAGATTTGCGCGTCGATCCGGGCGTAGGAGCCGGGGCCAAAGCCTTCCAAGTAGGCGTTGCTGGAAAGAAAGGCGGCGTTTGGCAAATAGCGGAAATCGTTCAGGAAGGCGACATTCGATGTGTGGTTATAGGTGAAGCCGGCGCGCCAATACTTGTTGAGGTCAAAGGTGCCGTTCGAGAAAATCGCGTCGGCGAAGTCGTTACGGCTGCCGCCGCGCGAGACGTTCGGGTCGCGGCCGCCGGAGAGGTTGACGTTCAGCTGGCCGTCATTGAAGGCCTTGCGATATTTCACGTCCAGCACCGGGCCTGACTTGGAGGCGATGATCGGCACGATGGTGGCGTCAGAGCTTTTGTTGATCGCCCAGAAATACGGGATCGCGATGAAGGCGCCGATATGGCTGGACGAGCCGAAGGAAGGGATCAGAACCCCGCTTTGCCGCTTCACCGAAGGGTCGGGCTGTGACAGATACGGCGAATAGAATACCGGGAAGCCATAGATCTGCACCTCGGCGTTGCGATAGACGATGACCTTGCGCTTCAGGTTGTCGACAGCGCTGCGGGCGCGGATTTGCCAGAGCGGCGCCGCGTCGGGATCGTTCTTGCACAGGTTGCAGGTGGAATAGACCACCTTCGACAATTCATTGGCGACGCCGCCAATTCGCCGCGCGCCATTGGCCGCCATCCGGCCATTTTGCGCGAGGAGCGAGCCGACGCCGCTCATCACCGCGTTTTTCATGCCCTGCGATAGATCGGCGCGCTTGGCAAACGCCACCTCGCCGCCCGGCTCGATCATCACGACATGACCGATGGCCTGGGAGGTGTTGGTCACCCGGTCGATCACCACCTTGTCGGCATAGAGAACATGGCCGTTCTGCCAGGCCTGAACATGGCCGGTGGCGGTGACGATGCCGGTTTTCTTGTCGTAGGACACTTGATCGGCGAGGAAGGTGACCGGCGCGTTCTTCGCGAGCGGCGCCGAGGGCGTCACCAGGCTGGCGATCTGCGCCCGGGCGGCAGGCATTAGAGCGAGAAGCAAGGCCGCGGCCGTGCCCGCGCCAAAAGTGTTCAAGTCGCGCCTTTTTGCGCCGTTACCGGTCTGCCTCGCCTGCATGGCTCAGCCATCCTCCAGATGCAGCAGCAGCGCAAGCGCCAGCATCAAGCCGGCGGCGGCGGGCGCCCAGGCGGCGAGGCTCACCGGCAATGCGCCAGACTTGCCGAATTGCGCGGCGATGTCGGAAATCATGAACAAGGCGAAGCCGCAGGAGATGCCGCCGCTGAGAATCTGCACGGTGCCGCCCCGGCGCGCCGGACGCATGGAAAAGCCGGCGGCGAGCAGCACCATGGTGGCGCAGAGCAAGGGAAGCGCGAGCAGCGTCTGGTAGGCGAGTTCGTGACGCACCGGCGAGAATCCGGCCCGCTTCAGGATGTGGATGAACTCCGGCAAGCTCCAGAAGGACAAGGCGCTGGGCGAGGCGAAGCTTTGCTGCACCCGGGCCGTCGTCAGATCGGTCGGGAAGCTCAGCTTGGGCAGCTTGACCGGCGCCGCGTCGGGTTCCAGGACCGAGACTTGATCGAGATGCCAAGCCGCCGGAACCAGCTTGGAATGCGCCGCCTCGATGCGCTGGAGCAGCGTGCTGTTCTGGTTGAGGCGGAAAATGCTGATCGGCCCGGTGCGCAGCGCCTTGCCCTGCATTTTCACGAAAATCGCGTGCAGGATCGCGGTGCCGCCCGGCTTGATGCCGGCATCGGTTTGGCGCAGCCAGAGCTGGCCGCCTTCCAGCGAAAGCGGGCCGGAGCCGACTTCAAGATAGATGGAATACAGCGTTTCGGCGCGGCCAAACATCACGGCGGAAAGCGGGCTTACTCCCGCGGTGGCGATGACGCCGAGCAGCATGGCGTAGAGCACCGGCACCGCGAGGAATTGCCAGGCCGACACGCCTGCCGCGCGGGCGACGATCAATTCGGAAGAGCGCGACAGCCGCCAGAACGCGTAGATGCCGCCCAGCAGCACGGCGAAGGGCAGGATGCGCATGCCGAGATAGGGAATCCGCAGAAACTCCATCTCGGTCACCAATCCGAGCGTCGCCTGCGGCTTGTCGGAAGCCTGCCGGAGCAGATCGAGGAAATCGAACAGGGCGGCGATCAGCGTGAGGCCGCCCAGCATCGCGAAGGAAGCCGCGAGAAACCGGCGGCCAATGTAGAAGGACAAGGTCAAGCGCGACATCCCAATTTTGCCGAAATCATCACGCCGTCACCAGCGGACGCCATCGCGTCTTGAGCAATAAGGTGGCGAGAATGGCGAGGCTGGGCAGGATGGGCGTCAGCCAGATCAGCGACAGCAGCGCCGGCTGCCGCGCCGCCAGGTTATCGACGCCAATGCCGAGCGCGATCAGCAATGTCACCGCGACCACCGCGGAAACGGCTCCCGCATAGCCGCCATAGCGGCGGAACTGCACCGCCAGCACGGCGACCAGCGCGAGCAATGTATAGGAGAGCACGGTGAACGGCGAGGCGAGGCGGCGATACGCCTCGGCGCGCCATTTTTGCCGCGTTCCCGGCGGTATCTTCGCGGGATCCGGATGCAGCAAGGCGCCGGTGGCGGCTTCGGAAGCATTCGGCGCGAAATTCTCCTTGTTCTGATTAGCCTGCGTCAGATCGATGATGTTCCGCTTGAACCGCAGCAGGTTGAGCCGTCCGGTGCGCGGATCGATTTCCTGGCGCGAGCCGTTCTTGAGAAGCACTTCCGGCCCGGCCGGCCCGGCCACCAACCGCCCGGAGCGCGCCAGGATGGTGGCCGGCTCCGCCTTGTCGCGGCTATCCTCGATCAGGATTCCGTGCAGGCTGTCATCCGGCGCGCGGTTTTGGACATAGACGGTGATATGACTGGAAATCGGCGTGAACACGCCCGGCTCCAGCAGGAAGGCGGCGATCCGGTTGCGGATCTCGAACTGGAAATCGCGAAAATCGGTCAGGCTGGCCGGCACCAGCCAGAGGTTAAGGGCGTAGCAACACAGCATCACCGACGCGGCAAGCCCCAAGGCAGGACGGGCAAGCGCCGCATCCGACAGGCCGGCGGCGCGCATCACCGTCAATTCCCGGTCGGTCGCCAGGCGCGAATAGACGAACAACACCACGATGAAGCAGGTGATCGGCAGGATCACCGCGACGAAGCTCGGCACCAGCAGAAAGGTGAGATGCACAAACACAAAGGGAGACAGGCCATGGCTGACGATGAGCTGCACGAAGCGCAGCGATTGGGTGAGCCAGATCAATGCCACCAGCCCGCTGGTGATGGCAATCAGGCCGAGCAGGAGCTGACGGAAGATGTAGCGGTCAAGCCGGCTCGGATGGAACAGCGCGCGCATGGGCTGCTTTTGACCATCAGCATGACGCTTGGCAAGCAGGGTTCAAGATTCCGCGGCAAGCTGTCGCCGCGCCGCGTCCATCAAGGCGCGCATCCGGCGGATCGATTCGGCAAGTCCGATAAACAATGCCTCCGCCACCAGGAAATGACCGATATTGAGTTCGCGGATTTCCGGCAACGCCGCGATGGCGCCGACATTGCCGAAGGTGAGGCCGTGCCCGGCATGGCATTCGAGGTCGCGCATTGCGGCATGGCGGGCGGCGGCGCGCAGCCGGTCAATCTCCCCTGGCTTGCCATCGGCATAGGCGCCCGTATGCAGTTCCACCACCGGCGCGCCCAGCGCCACGGCGGCGTCCAACTGCCGCGGGTCGGGGTCGATGAACAGCGAGACGCGGATGCCGGCGGCTTTTAGCGCGGCGACCGCCGGGCCAAGCTGGTTCTGATGATCGGCGACACTCAGCCCGCCTTCGGTGGTCAGTTCGGCGCGGCGCTCGGGCACCAGGCAGCAGGCGTGCGGGCGAAGCGCGCAGGCGAACGCCACCATCTCCTCGGTTGCCGCCATTTCCAGGTTGAGCGGCGCGGAAAATTCGGCGGCCATCCGCCTGACATCCTCATCCCGGATATGCCGCCGGTCCTCGCGCAGATGCAAGGTGATGCCGTCCGCTCCGGCTTCGAGCGCGAGGCGCACCGCGCGCATCGGATCGGGATAGGCGCTACCGCGCACGTTGCGCAGCGTCGCCACATGGTCGAGATTCACGCCTAGCCTAAGATGATTCACAAGGTTTTCCTCCGCGCCAAGGCCATGGAAGCTGCCATTTGAAGCGCCGCGATCAGGCTGGCTGGGTTGGCGATGCCTTGGCCCGCGATATCGAACGCGGTGCCGTGATCCGGCGATGTGCGGATGATCGGCAGGCCCAGCGTGACGTTGACGCCCTGGTCCATGTTCAGGGTTTTCAGCGGGATCAGCGCCTGATCGTGGTACATGCAGAGAGCGGCGTCGTAGCGCCGCCGGGCGGCCTCGGTGAACATGGTGTCCGGCGGCAAGGGGCCGAATGCCATGATTCCATGATCTCGCAACGCATCGATGGCCGGCTGGATGATCAGCGCCTCCTCATCGCCCATCGCCCCAGCCTCGCCGGCATGCGGGTTTAGGCCCGCCACCGCGAGGCGCGGCGATGTCACGCCGAAGTCGCGGCGCAACGCCGCCGCGGTGATTTGTCCCGCTGTGATGATGCCCTGGGTATTCAGTTGGTCCAGCGCGCGCCGCAGCGAGACATGGATCGTGACCGGCACCACCCGCAATTCCGGGGAGGCCAGCATCATGACCGGATGCTGCGCTCCGGTGAGGGCCGCCAGGAATTCGGTATGCCCCGGATGCGCGAAGCCAGCCTGATACAGCACCGATTTGGCGATGGGATTGGTGACCACGGCGCTCGCCGCGCCAACCAGCGCGAAGGCCGCCGCTTGCTCGATGGCGCTGATGACCATGGCGGCGTTGCGCGGATCGGGTTTCCCAGGCGTTACCTCATGCGGCAGGGCGAGCGGCAAGACCGGCAAGGCGCGGCTGAAATGCGCCGCCGCCTCGTCCGGCTCGCCGATGATCGCGAGAGTCAGGCCCGGCTCGGCCCGGCGCAGCCACTCTGGATCGCCGATCAAAAAGAACGCCGGTCCGCTCTCATGGAGCGCGCGCCAGGCGGCGGCGGCGACCTCGCCACCAATTCCTGCAGGGTCGCCCATCGTCAAGGCGATGGCCTTCACGCGCGGCGGTCCCAGTCTTTCGCCGGGATGCGCGGCATGTCGAACAGCTCGTTCGTGCGGGCGTACCAGCCGCCGCCATGCATGCGGCCGATCAGATCGAGTTTCGGCGTGTCGATATGGCAGCGCCGCGCATCGAGCACCGCATCGTCGCGCACATGCATGGCGACCACCTCGCCGATCAACAAAGCGCGGTCCGCGCCGAACTCGATGATCGAATGGCGCACACATTCCATCGCCACCGGGCTTTGCGCGATGCGCGGCGGCTTGATCTTGACCGAGGCCGCCGTGCTCAGCCCGGCCTGCGATAGCTCGTTCACCCCGGCGCCGAATTCGATGGCGGTGACGTTCATCGCCTCGGCATTGGCGTGGCCAACCAAGTTGACCACGAATTCGCCGGTGGCGCGAATGTTTGCTGCCGTATCCTTGGGAGAACCCGGTTCGCGCGCCGCGATGCCGATGCAGATGATCGGCGGCCCGGCGCCAAAGGCATTGAAAAACGAGAAGGGCGCGGCATTGACCTGACCCTCCAGATTCTGGCTGACTACCCAGGCAATCGGCCGCGGCACGATTGTGGAGGTGAGTAGCTTGTACTGGTCAATCGAGGAAAGCTGGGTGAGATCAAAGAGCATTCCCCATCATCGCGCGCTGCTTTCGTCCTGTCCATCAGCGAAGCCATGCCGAATCAAGTTTCCCTGGCTCGCCGAGGAGGCCTTACTCGCCCGACAGCTCACGACGGCGCTGGTCCAATTCCTCGCTGTAGCGGCGCAGCGCGTATTGCTCGGTGAGCAGGCCGACCACCCGCCTGGTCTCCGGCCCGTCGATCACCGCCAGCGCGTCGCATTCGGCGCGCTGGAACGCGCTGATCGCTTCCTTCACCGTCATCTGCGGCGTCAGATAGTCCTCCGCGTGGCGAATCAGCTCATGCACGGTCTCCACCTCATTGCCCGGGCCGTAAGCGTCGGCGGGATATGCGAGGCCGGCGTAGCGCTCATCCTCGTCTGTCACCACAACGCGCTGCGTGGTGCCGAGCGAAAATTCGGCGCGGAACTTTTCGATGCTGACATCGTCATGCACCAAATGCTGGTTACGGCGCATCATCCGGCTGACTGTCAGGTTATGAATCCAGCCAATATCGACGGCGCTGCGAATCGCTTCGCCCCGCAAATGGAAGCGCCATGTCGTGAAGGAGTAGCCGAAGAAGCGGCGGACGGTGATCCCGGCGGCGATGGCGGCGGCGAGCACCGCCACGGTAATGCTGAAATTATTGGTGCTTTCGAGCGCCAGGAAGGTCATCGTCATCGGTCCGCCGACGATGGCGACAGCCAGCCCGCTCATGCCGACCACCGCATAAAAACCAATGGGGACGCCATGCGCGAAAGGCAGTAAAATCGCCAGATCGCCATAGGCTCGGCCCAACAGCGAGCCCATGAATAGCGACGCAAAAAACAACCCGCCGCGAAAACCGGAGCTGATCGAGAAGGCGGAGGCGGTCGATTTCATTAAAAGCAGCACGAAGGCCAGAAAGAACGGATAGACGACCGCAAGCTGGGTATGCAGCGAGGAGTTGCCCGAGGCCAGCACTTTCGGCGTGATGCTGCCCAGCAGCCCGATCACCACGCCGCCAATCATCGGCCGCAGCCAGATCGGCACCTTGGCGCGGCGGAACAGCGCCTCAAGCGAGGTCACGCCGCGCATAATGGCAATGCCGGTGAAGCCGGCCAGCACGCCGAGCAGAATTGCCAGCGCGTAGGCATAGCCCGGCACCAGCGTCGGCAGCACGACGTCGAGCGGCGTGGCGCCCCCATTCAGGGTTTTCTCGACCACCAGCGTGCCGGTGAGCGAGGCGATGATGATCATCGGCAGGCTCGACATCGAATACGTGCCGATCACCAGCTCGATGCCGTAGAACGCGCCGCAGAGCGGCGCATTGAACGCGCCGCCAATCGCCGCGCCCGCGCCGCAGCCCACCAGAATCCTGAGATCGTTGCGGCGCAGCCGGAGCCTTCGGCCAAACCAGGAGGCGATGCCGCCGCCGAGCTGGGCATACCCTGCCTCCATGCCGACCGAGCCGCCGACGCCATTGGAAAATACCGTTTGCGCCGCGACGATCACGCTGTCCGGCAAGGAGAGCTTGCCGCCATAGAGCGCATTCGCCTCGACCGGATCGACGAAATTGCCGGGCCGGTACTTTGCCAGCATCCAGGCCGCCGATCCCAAAACCGCGCCGCCCAGAATCGGCACGAACAGCGCGCGGATCGGCTCGATCTGGTTCTGCTGCGACAGGCCCTCACCGAGCGACGGCAGGGCAAAGAACCAGAAATGAAAATAGCGGCTGATCACGTCCATAAGGGTGACGCCAAGCCCTGCCAGCACGCCGACAAGGATTGAACATAGAGCGAGCCATAACTCGTCCGCGCGAACCCTGGCGCGCAGCCGCGCGGGCATGTCGTGCAGGTATGCCCCCGCGATCTGCTGCAGTTGCGGAACCCGTGTCAAAGCCAAAAAGCGAGCCGCGAACCTCGACCGTGCGTCGCGAAGGGTGAAGCTGGACATGGCGCGTCCTGAACAGGCGAAAATCAAACTCGAGACATTGGATGGCGAGAACGTCCCGCCAATCTGATGCTGTATCCGTATGTCAGCATGATGGCAGCCAAAAAAGACCGGAGGCCAAATTTAGTGAACAATACGATTGAACGAGCGGATCAGGCGGGTCAACCGGCTGAAGCAGCAGCTCATCCGATTATTTGCAACACATATAGCGTTGATTGGTTTCGCAATGGTTAACGCTGAGCGATATTCATGCTTGCTTCTTCAAGCATGATGCGCGGCGGCAGCGGGCGGCGCGACGCTGACCAGCCGGCCCCCGCGCCATTGTTGCAGGGCGGCGAAGCTTGCGGTGTTCTGCCCGGCCTTGTCGAAGGCCAGCCCCCAGCCATTTGCCAGCCTTTCTGTCTGCTGATTTTGCGTCTCCAGGGCGCCAGGCAGCCGACCCGCTGCCATCAGCGCCTCGAAAACCGGGCTGGCGCCAGCATAGGTCGTCAGGCTAGCCGCGCTACGCGGCGTTGCTGCGTAACGCGCCTGATACAGTCTCGCGACCTGCGCCGACGGGCCATCCGCCTGATAGAGGGGCGAGCCGACCACCAGCGCGCCGTCCAGCGCGCGGCCCAGCAAAAACCCGGTGCTCGCCAGGCCATAGCCGGTTCCGCTGCCGATCATCGCGCGCGGATGCCACGCTAGGTTCGCCATCGCCTCGTAGAGCAACAGGACGCCATCGGCGTTGCCGCCATGCACGACGATATTGATGTCAGCCCGCTTCATCCGGGCGACCGGGCTGGCCAGATCGACCGCGCTTGCGCCATAGCCCTCTGCCAGCAGAACCGGCAGGCCGGCGGCTCGGCAGGAGGCAATCATCGCCGCGGCAAACGCGCCGTCGGTTGCTCCGGCATCGAATAGCAAGGCGATCCTGAGGTCCTGATGGCGGCGCTTGAACCTCGGTCCAACACGTTCGATAATGGCGCTGGTCGCCGCCTCCGCCAGATCGGCCGTGGTGAGGCCGGTGCGAATCAATGTTTTAAAGCCGCGGGCGGTAATGCCATCCGCAGGCGCGTCGAGTTCGACATAAGGAATGCCGGCGAGTTCGGCGATGCCGGAGGCGGCGAATGACAAGGTCGAGGAGCAGGTGCCGAGAATGATGTCGACGTGATCATGATGGATCAGCCGCTGCGCGGCGCTGGCGGCGCTGGCGGCATCGCTGGCGCCGCGGCGGATCAGGCGGAGTTCACGCGCCGTGGCGGGCGCGTGATCCTGGGCGGCGGCGGCGGCCAAAGCCACGCCGCGAAACGCCTCGTCGCCCGGCAGGCTGAGCGGGCCGGCATCCGGAAACAGCGCGCCGACAATGACCGGGACGGATTTCGGCGCGCCGCCAGCCGCCGCGGCGCGCCCGATCGCGGGCGTCATGCCGAGCATCCAGCCCAACAGGGCGCGGCGAGACACTAAAGAAGGGTTGGCAGGAACCATGGGATCATCGCTATATCACTTCAGGCGATTAGGCTATTTGGGAGGTTGATGAGATGGATGCGCGGGAACTGAACATGCGCGAGCAGTCGCTGCCGAGCGAGATGCGCTATATCGCGGTTGAGACGCCGGGCGGTCCGGAGGCGATGCAACTTGCGACAGGCAAGCTGCCTGTGCCGAAGCCTGATGAAGTGCTGATCCGGACGCAGGCGGCCGGCATCAACCGGCCGGATGTCCAGCAGCGCAAGGGCGCTTATCCGCCGCCGCCCGGCGCCAGCCCGGTTCTTGGCCTGGAAGCCGCCGGCACGGTGGCCGCGATGGGCGAGGCGGTGACAGGCTGGCAATTAGGCGATCAGGTCACCGCCTTATGCAATGGGGGCGCCTATGCCGAGTATGTCGTGGCACCGGCGACCCAGTGCCTGCCTTGGCCTGACAATTTTTCGGCCATCGAAGCCGCGGCGCTGCCGGAAACCAGCTTCACCGTCTGGGCTAACCTGTTCGATATTGGCCGGCTCAAGCCGGGCGAATCGGTGCTGGTGCATGGCGGCACGTCGGGCATTGGCGTCACCACCATCCAATTCGCCACGAAGTTTGGCGCTAAGGTGTTCGCCACCGCAGGCAGCCCGGAAAAATGCGCCGCGTGCGAGAAGCTCGGCGCGGTGGCGATCAACTATCGAGACAGCGATTTTGCCGAGACGATCAAAAAAATGACCGATGGCGCCGGCGTGGATGTGGTGCTCGACATGATCGGCGCGCCTTACACCGCCAAAAACCTTAAAGTTCTGAAGCGCGATGGCCGGTTGGTGGAAATCGCCTTCATGAGCGGCAGCCGCGTTGAGTCGCTCGATCTGCTGCCGATCATGCTCAAGCGCCTGACGATCACCGGCTCGACCATGCGGCCACGTACATCACAGGAAAAGGCGGCAATCGCGGAGTCGCTTCACCGTGTCGCCTGGCCATGGATGAATCGAGGCGAATGCAGGCCGCTGATCGCCGCAAGCTTTCCGCTCGCGGAGGCCGCCGCGGCGCATGAGTTGATGGAAAGCAGCCGCCATATCGGCAAGATCGTTTTGACAATCAAGTAACTGTAGCATTCAAGCCACAGGTTGAGCGTAATAAAATCGCGAATTTTACCATGCGGTTAAGATCTTGTTCAGTAAGCCCCCGTAAAACGTGCATTATGTTTTGAGATAAATAAACTTGGTTGAAGATCGTCATCAAAATTCAATTTTAGAGGATTAAATTCTTCTTGCCTTACGGATAAGTGTCAGTTATTAAATTTTGCAATCATAAGTGGTATAGGATCTCCTCATGAGTCAATCGGTTACGGTTATCGGTGGCACGCAAAACGGGCAGCTCTCGGGGCTGATCAACGTTCCGATCTCGGGGGTTCCCAGTTCGCAATTCACGCAAATTCAGACCCTGCTAAGCGGCTTGAGCACTTCCATTGAGAGCGGTACGATTGGTCTTTTCGACGACAATCTCACTGCGAGCGGCCAGACAAGCGGCGTTGTCACGATTGGCGCCGCCAGCGTGGGGTCGAGCGTGCTTGAGTTGTCGAATACCGACAGCACGGGCGCCGTCAGCTCCGGCAGCGTATCGATTTCCGCGACGATTCCTTCTAGCTACACAACAATTGTCGCTGAAGCCCCTGGCACCATGACGCTGACCGGGGCAAGCGCGGGCGGCGCCAATTATGTGTTCGGCGCCAATACCAATGTCGATCTGACCGCCTATGGATCGAACACCATCTATGCCGGCGGCGGCGCCGATACGCTTAACCCAACTTCCGGTTCGGCCTCGATCACCTATACATCGGGCAATAGCAGCGTGAACGTGCAATCCGGCAGCAGTTCCATCGCCGCGACGGGAAATTCAACGGTTTCGGTGCATGTCTCCAGCGGTTTCTCGGGCACGATCAACTTTGTCAACAGCAGCAGCGCCTCGGCGGCGGTGAATGCCGGCGCGGGCAGCGCCACGATATTCGGCGGCAGCGCCGGCGGCACCTATCAGGGCGGCACCGCGGGCAACAACTCGCTGGTTGGCGGCACCGGTTCGGCATTCCTGATCGGCGGCGGCAATGGTGACACGCTTGACGCAGGCATGAATACTGGCGGCGCGACAAGCACCGGCTCGAACTACCTGTTCAGCGGTGTCGGCAACGAAACCCTATTCGCTAGTTCGCTGACTGGCAGCAACCTGCTTGCCGGCGGCTCCGGCGCCGACAGCATCACCTCCGAAGGCAACGGCGCTCAATATTTCTTTGCCAGCAATGGCTCGACGACGATGACCGGCTCGACGATGACCGGCGCCAGCAACACCTATTTCTTTGGCGGCCCATCTTCCACCACCGGCGGCAACGATCTGATCACCAATTTCAGCACCTCGCGCGATGGGTTGAACGTGCTGGGCGGCGCGGATATTCAGTCGATTGCCCAGACCAGCCTCGCCGGCCAACCTGGCGCGCTGGTCACTCTCAGCGACGGAACGCATATCACCATGCTCGGCATCAATGCCAATAACATTTCAGGCAGCGTCGGCGGCAAATCAATCGCGTAACCGAAACAGTTTGCTCTAAGGCTGAAACAAGCAGAAATTGAGTGGTGGGTCGGTTTGAATTTTACCCGGGACCAAAGCAAGTCCAATTAGAGGACGCTTAAATTCATAAAAGTTTTTTGCTTCTTTTTTGCAAAAAAGAAGCGCTTCTTTCAAAAGCAGTTCTTTCTTAAAAGAAAGAACCAAAGAATTTTTATGAGTTTTTATTGCCGGCTTTAGCGACAGTGAACAACCTTGGGAATTTCAGAGGCGCCGTCAGCGGCGCAGCGCCATCTTGATTGGACCTTCGCGCCGTCCGTGGGTGAACTGATCGACAAGCGCATTGCCGCTATTGACCAAAGCGGAGGCGGGGCCGGACCAAATGATCTTGCCCTCGAACAGCATGGCGGCGGTATCGCCGATGCGCTGGGCGCTGGCCATATCGTGAGTGATTGCGATTGAAGTGCTGCCGAGTCGCTTCACGCAATCGACGATCAGCCCGTCGATCACCGCGCCCATGATGGGGTCAAGCCCGGTGGTGGGTTCATCGAAAAACATGATGGCGGGATTTGCGGCGATGGCGCGGGCCAGCGCCACGCGTTTTTGCATGCCGCCGGACAGTTCCGCGGGCGACAAGTCGCCGACGCTGGCGTCGAGACCGACCTGCGCCAGCACGGATGCTGCTTTTTGACGGGCCTCGGCCCGGGTAATGTGGCCGCGCGCCAGCAACCCGAAGGCGACGTTCTCCCAGACCGTTTGGCTGTCGAACAGCGCGCCATTCTGAAACAACATGCCGATCTGGCCGCGCAATTCCTGGGCACGGCGGCGCGACGCGGTCAGCACGTCCTCGCCATCGATCAGAATGCTGCCTTCGTCCGGCGTGATGAGGCCTAATATGCTCTTGATGAGCACGGATTTGCCGGTGCCCGATCCGCCGATCACCACCATCGCCGTGCCGGTGGCGACATCGAGATCGACGCCATTTAGCACCTGCTTGGCGCCAAAGGCTTTCCGCAATCCCCGCACACTTATCTTGGGCACGCTTATCTTGGCCACGCCTATTTCTGGTTGATCGGTCATTTGCTAAAGAAAACCTGGGTCAGCAGATAATCGAGCGCCAGGATGAGAACCGAGGCGGAGACCACCGCCGCGGTGGTGGCGCCGCCAACGCCTTGCGCGCCGCCTTTCGACCGATAGCCGTGAAAACACCCCATCAGGGCTATGATAAAACCGAACACCGCCGCCTTGACCAGGCCGGAGACCACGTCGATGGCGTGCAGGCTGGTAAACGTGTCGTGCAGATAGCCGGGCGAGGTGAAGCCGAAGCGCAATGTCGCGACGATATAGCCGCCCATGACGCCGAGGATATCGGCGACCACGACGAGCAGCGGCATGGCGATGATGCCGGCCAGCAGGCGCGGCGTCACCAGATATCGCATCGGATCGGTGGCCAAGGTCGAGAGCGCGTCGATTTGATCGGTGACGCGCATGGTGCCTAGTTCGGCCGCCATGGCAGCGCCCGCGCGGCCGGAAACCATCAATCCTGCCAGAACCGGACCAAGTTCCCGGGTGATCGAGAGAACCACCAAAGTGGCGATCACGCTTGAAGAGCCGAATTTGGAAAATCCAGTTTCGCTTTGCAGCGCCAGCACCATGCCGGTAAAGATTGCCGTAAGCGCCACCACCGGCAGGCTGAAAAAGCCGATTTCCATCAGGCTGCGCGCGAAGTTGCGGAAATAGAAGGGCAACCGAACAATGTTGGACAAGGCGGTGAAGGCAAAGATCGTGATCTCGCCGATCAGGCCGAACATCGCCAGCACGGCGCGGCCCAGCAGGGCTACCGGATCAAGGATGACGTTCATGCGGGAAGGTATACGCGCCGATAGCGGCGGCCGAGGCTGGTGAGGATTTCGTAGCCTGAGGTGCTGGCGTCGCTGGCCAGCGCATCGACGCCGCGCCGCGGCCCGAGCAATTCAAGCTGGGTGCCGGAGGCGATGGCCGGAAAATCGGTAATATCGAAGGTGATGAGGTCCATTGAGACGCGCCCTACCAGCGGAATGGGCTGCTCGTCAAAATTTCCGCCAGTCATGAAGGCGCAGGTGGCGCTGGATAAAGCCCTTGGCAAGCCATCCGCATAGCCGATGCCGAGTGTCGCGACGCGGGTGGGCCGGCTTGCCCGCCAGGTCGCGTTATAGCCGACCGGGTCGCCTGCCTCGATGTGCCGGACCTGCAGGACCGGCGCGGTGAGGCGTACCACATGACGCATGGGATTCGGCGATCCAGGCGTGGGGTTGCCGCCATACAGCCCGTAACCGGGGCGAGCGAGGTCTGATTTGAAGCGTTCGTCCAGAAAGATGCCCGCTGAATTGGCGAAGCTGAGGGATATGCCGGGAAACTCTCGGCGAAGTGCGGCGAAACGGCTGGCTTGCATGACATTCTGCTCGGCGTCAGGGTTCTCGGCGGCGATCAAATGGGTCATCACATAGTCAAGCTGCACCCCATCGCGCCGCTCGGGCTCTTGTTGAAGCGTTGCGCAATCGCGGCGATCGAGACCTAATCTTGCCATGCCCGTGTCAATATGCAGAACCGCGGGCAGGCGCCGGTCCTGCTGACGCGCAAATGCCTGCCAACGGGACAAATCACCTAAACCGTTCAGAACAGGACGCAGATCATGGCGGATAAAATCGGGTTCACTGGTGGGCGGCGCGCCGTTCATGACCGCGATCCAGGCGCCCGGCAGCAGAGGCCGCAAAGCCAGCGCCTCATCCAAATGGGCCACGAAAAAGTGACGGCAGCCCGCGGCAAGTAAAGCCGGCGCGACCGCCGCGGCGCCCAGTCCGTAAGCGTCAGCCTTAACGGCAGCGCCGGTGAAGGCGCCATGACGCCTGGCAAGGTCACGCCAATTCGCCACGATAGCACTAAGATCAATCTCAAGAGTGGCTGGTTTCACCGCCAAGCCGCAGCTAAATTTGCAAAAAGCAGTTCTTTTTTATCGCAGACGGCGGCGGTTGCGCATGTCGGTCACCTGCCGGTCGAAGCAAGCGCGCACCGCATCCGCGTCGCCGTAATGCCGCTCGACCTCGCGCAGGGTGAAATGGACCTCCGCCATTTTTTGGAAATAATCGGTGAATAGATAATTTACGCCGGCGCCGGTCACCGCGCCGGCAATGGGAATGATCCCCGATACCGCCTGTTGCGAGGCCAGCAGCGACCAGCGGGCGGTGACCGACTTCATGAAATAGCCAACGGAGGCATGCGACAGCGAGCCGCGCACCGACCAATAGCTGATATCCACATCGTCGAGATCGTCCTTGGTGCCGCCGAAGGCGAAGACTTCAAGACAAGCGCGCCTGGTGTCAAAATCGCCCACATCCTCGCCATGCGCCTGGGCGATGGCGGCGATGGAGCGGAAAATCACCGCCGTAGTCAGCGGGATATCGACGAAGGCGGCGGGGCCGCCGATGAAGCCAGTGATTGCGCCGGAGCCCGCCGCCGCCATCCGGTAGGCGCCGGTGCTGGGCGCTGAAGCGGAAACCCCACCCATCCCGCCGGTTGAGACGCCGAGCAATCCCCAGAGCGCGTCGGCCGCCAGGGCGTCGAGCCGCTCCGGCCAGTCGCCGCCGAAGCGCTTGGCCATGCGGATGGCAAAGCCTTCGACATTGCGCCCGATAATGTTCAGCACCTTGATGCCGAAGCCCCTGGCGGCGAGGAATTCCGCCGCCGCGTCGCGCAGCTTCATCTGATCGTGATCGGAAATGCCGGCGCAGGCATTGCCTGCTCCCATACCAATATCCGCCTGAGCCATCACCCTGTCTCCACCCGTTACGCTTGATAGATAGCGTTAGGCATGCTGGGTTTCGAGGTCCGCGAAGCGGGTGAATTCGGCTTCGAAGAACAAATCGATCTTGCCGGTGGGTCCGTGACGCTGCTTGGCGATGATCAGCTCGGCCTTGTTGTGGACGGCTTCCATGTCCTGCTGCCATTTATCGAGCGAGGATTGGTACTTGTCTTCGGATTCGAAGGCCATCTGCTTGGGCGTGCGGGCCTGCAGGTAATATTCATCGCGATAGACGAACATCACCTGGTCGGCGTCCTGCTCGATGGTGCCGGATTCCCGCAAATCGGAAAGCTGCGGGCGCTTGTCTTCGCGGGACTCGACGGCGCGGGAGAGCTGCGACAGCGCGATTACCGGCAGCGCCAGTTCCTTGGCGATGGCTTTCAGCCCCTGGGTGATCTGGCTGATTTCCAGCACCCGGTTATCCGGCTTAGTGCCCGCCGCCGGGCGCATCAGCTGGAGGTAATCGACCACGATCAGCGCCAGGCCCTTGGTGCGCTTGAGGCGCCGGCAGCGGGTGCGCAGCGCTGACAGGGTAAGGGCGGGGGTGTCGTCGATCACCAGCGGCAGGCGGGAGATTTTGCGCGACACCGCGACGAAATTGTCGAAATCCTTCTGGCCGATCTCGCCGCGCCTGATCCGGTCCGAGGAAACCCGCGCCTCCTCGGCCAAAAGCCGGGTTGCCAGCTGCTCGGCGCTCATCTCCAGCGAGAAAATCGCCACCGACTGCTTGGCCTCGGCGTTCGGGTTGTCCACCCGCGCCTCGTTCAGCAAAGCCTGCGCCGCGCCATAGGCGATTTTGGTGGCAAGCGCGGTCTTGCCCATGCCGGGACGTCCGGCGAGGATTACCAGATCGGACGGGTGCAGCCCGCCGGTCTTGCCGTCGAGGTCGATCAGCCCTGTCGTCAGGCCCGATACCTTGCCATCGCGCTGGAAGGCCTTGGCGGCGGTGTCGATGGCCATGCGCAAGGCGGTCTCGAAGCTGACGGCGGCGCCTTCGTTGCCGCCCTTGGTGGCGAGATCGAACAGCGCCTGCTCGGCGGCCTCGATCTGCATGGTGCCGTCGAGTTCCGGCTCGGCGCCAAAGGCGCGGTTCACTGTTACTTCGCCGAGATCGATCAGCTGCCGCCTGATCCAGCTATCATGGATGGTCCGGCCATATTCGCCGGCGTTGATGATGCCGACCATCGCGCCGAGCAATTGCGCGATGTAGCCGGTGCCGCCGACCTCGTTCAGCACGCCGGTATGTTCAAACTCGCCTTTCAGGGTGACCGGATCGGCGAGCTGGCCGGCCTCGACGCGGCGGGTGATCGCGGCGAAGATCTTGCCGTGAATGGCGTCGGCGAAATGTTCGGCGGTGAGGAATTCGGAAACCCGCTCATAGGCTTTGTTGTTGGCCAGCAAGGCGCCCAGCAGGGCCTGTTCGGCTTCGAGATTGGCGGGCGGCAGGCGCTGCGATAGGCCGAGCAGGGGAGAGTCGATCACGTTCATCGCCGCATGATAGCGCGGTTTTGGCAGGTAAAACAGGGCGGCATCCCCTGTGGATTAGGTGGATAAGGGGGATAACCGCGGGCAGTTGCCGGTTTTCCACAATCGGGGCAGGAAGGCTGTAGCAATGATGGGGAACACGATGAACGGCGCGGAATCACTGGTCCATACGATGGTCGCGGGCAAGGTGACCACCTGTTTCGCCAATCCCGGCACCAGCGAGATGCATTTCGTCGCGGCGCTCGACAGGATACCTGGCGTCAAGCCGGTGCTGTGCCTGAACGAGGGCGTGGTGGCGGGCGCGGCGGATGCCTATTTCCGCATGCATGGCGGCCCGGCGGCGACCCTGCTGCATTGCGGCCCCGGCCTCGCCAATGCCTTGTGCAATCTGCACAACGCGCGCCGGGCGCGTTCGGGAATTTTGAACATCGTCGGCGATCAGGCAACCTATCACCGTCCGCTCGACGCGCCGCTGACCGCCGATACCGAAGGCTGGGCAAGGCCGGTTTCCGGCTTTGTCCGCACCGCCACCGATGCGGCGCGGGTCGGCAGGGATGCCGCAACGGCGATCACCGCCGCGCAATCGGTGATCGCGACGCTGGTGCTGCCCGCCGACACCGCTTGGACCGAGGGCGGCGAGGCGCAAACGCCATTGGGAGCGCCACCGCGCCCGCCGGTTGCGCAAGGCGCTATTGATACTGCGGCGAAGCTGCTGCGTTCGGGCGAGCCGATCATGCTGCTGCTGGGCGGCGGCACCTTGCGCGAAGCGCCGCTGCATCAGGCCGCCGCCATCGCCGCGCAATGCGGCGCGAAATTCCGGGCGGAGATGTTTAATGCGCGGATCGAGCGCGGTGCGGGCCGTGTGCCGGTTGAGCGGATACCCTATATAATCGACCTGGCTGTCCAGTCGCTGGCTGGGATCAAGCATCTGATCCTGGTCGAGTCGCTGCCGCCGGTCGGCTTTTTCGCCTATCCGGGCAAGCCGGGGCGGCTCTGGCCGGAGGATTGCGCTATCCATGTGCTGGCGCGGCCCGATCAGGATGGCCCGGCGGCATTGAACGGCTTGGCCGATCTATTGTCGGTGAAGCCAGCGAAGCCTGCTGCCCGGCCGCGTCCCGCCCAGGCCACCGGCGCCATCGGACCGGAAGCGGTGGCGCAAAGCATGGCGGCGTTGATGCCGGAAAATTCGATCATCGTTGATGAAAGCATTTCCTTCGGGCGCGGCTTTTTCGCGATGACCGAGGCGGCACCAAAGCATGACTGGCTGGCGCTGAATGGCGGCGCCATCGGCGAAGGCCTGCCGTTGGCGACGGGAGCGGCGATTGCAGCGCCAGGGCGGCGGGTGATCAACCTCCAGGCGGATGGCTCGGCAATGTACACCATCTCCGCGCTATGGACACAGGCGCGCGAAAAACTCGACATCACCACGGTGATCATCGCCAACCGCAAATACGCAATCCTGCTGCACGAGTTGGCGAATGTCGGCGCGAATCCCGGACGCACCGCGCTGGAAATGATGGATTTAGGCAATCCTGATCTGGATTTTGTCAAAATCGCCGAAGGCATGGGTGTCGCGGCGGCGCAGGCGACGACGATGACGCAACTCAATGACCTGCTGGCGCAAAGTTTTGTTCAAAACGGGCCGTTTCTGATTGAACTTATTGTATGAATGACTGATGATATGAAAATCAGTTAATTTTTTGTCAATATTCTTTACACTTCAGCAGACGAGAAAAAATTTATGTATTTCTAACAACCTTTTAGCTTTTGGTACGAAAATTGCTTTTTTGTAATCTTATCCCTGAAAACGGAAGGATGCAAAAAATGCTTAAGGTTCTCGCGCTTTCAGCGCTGTTCGCCACTTCGCTATTCACAGTAGCTTCGGCGGATGTGATTTATAACCTGCAGAATGTCAGCTTCAACGATGGCGGTGTCGCCGCCGGCACGCTGACGATCAACGCGGCGGGCAATCTCTCGAATTACGACGTCTCCGTCAGCGGCGGCGATACCGGCACTTTCCCGGCCTTCACCTACGATCCGGCGACAGCAAGCGAGATCACGTTCGCGAATTTCTTTACCGGCAACACCGTCTATTCCCTGGATCAGTTGGGATCGCTGCGCCAGCTGCGGCTGGTCTTCGCCACGCCGCTTTCGGCCAGCGGCGGCACCTTCACTATCGTCACCACCGATGGCCAGGCAGCGGAGTGCTATAACTGCTCGCCGGCCCGGACGTTCACGGGAGGCGAGGTGACCGGCGCTTCGCCGATAACGGTGCCGGAGCCGGCCTCCTTCGCGATTCTCGGCACCGGCCTGATCGGCCTTGGCCTGCTACGGCGCCGGCGCGGCTGAACCGGCGTCTTAAACAGACGGCCCCTGCTGGCGCATGCGGCAAGGCGCCGGAGCTGGCGGTATTGGCTGCCTGAAGCTGCGGGTAAGCGAAAACCTCGCGCAGGCCGGACCGCTGATCGTGCCTGCAATCATCTGGCCGGAAGCCGAAACCTTGCCGCGCAGCCCGACGCTGACGAAGGAGAGCGGATGATCCAGCCATGAAGCCGGCTTCAGCAAGATTGTCTGGTTCTTTCGGTCAAAGCGCCCGTGCATCATGAAGCAGCCTTGCGGCACGGAGGGGTTGGCCGGGAGAGCGTAAAAATAGAATATCGCGTCAATTTTAGTCAGCGTCGCCGCGGTGATTTCGAGATCGAGCGCTGTCCTGCCCTGAGAGCACTGGTAAGCGCCTTGCCAGTCTCCGATAGGCGGCAGCGAAAGGACCGCCGCATTGGCGGAACATCCGGACAGAACGGCAAGGGTGACGATCAAGATGGAGCGCCGCTGTTTCACGGCGCTAATTAACCGCCCGGACGGCCCGGTTCAACCCTCTCAGGGCCTCCCGCCGGCAGTTATTCAGCCGAACGAAGCGCCGGCTGGCTTTCGCGAGCCGGCATTCGTCGTCTTGTCAAAGCCGCTGCCTTGCTACGCGGCGGGGCGTCGGCGCATCGCAAGACCGAGGCCGAGCAGCCCGGTGCCCAGCAGGGCGAGCGAGCCGGGTTCCGGAACCGCCGTCGTTGGGTCCTTGATCAGCGTCAACGTCGCGGCGTCACTGAAAACTTGTGTATTGGTAAGGCCACTGCTGGAGGCGACATCAGCAAGCGAGATGCCGATCACCGCGCCGTCGGCGAAGGTCACATCTCCGGAAGTCCAAGTTAGCGATCCGTTATTGACAAGGCCAAAAAACGTCTGGCTCCCGGTGCCGCTACCGGAAACGGTGCCGCCGCCCGGAGGTGCGGTGAAGGAGAAATCCGCCTCGACCTTATCGGTCGCTGACTTGCCTGATCCGTCATAGGTTTCGGTGATGATGAAAGGATCGATCGTGACCCCGGCGCCACCTGCCGTCAGATTGGTGCTGAAATTGACCGGCCCCGCCGCGGAGAAGCTGACCGCGTTATGCAAGGGACCGTCATCCTTGAACGTCGCGGTGCCGCTGACCGTCGTTGCATAGGCCGCGCCGGTGGTCAAAGTGAGGAAAGTGGCGGCAACCAAAAGTTTCCGTAGCATGCTCGTAAGCCTCCAAGATGTTAAGTGAATGAAAAGGCTGATGCAATTACGATGCCAGAATAAATCTCCAAATAATTACAGAAACTTATATTTTTAGTAATAAACTAAATTTCAATTATGTAAGAAAAACAGACACAACCTTTCAGAATCAAATGTTTATATGAAATACTCACGGTTGTCCTGGCGAAAAATTTCCATTTTTAACGATAATTGAGGCGGTCATAATAAGCGCAGACAATGATCCGCCGGCGGTTCTCGCGGCTCTTGAACCTGCCGTTGGCCAGCGCGGTGATATGACCTAGCCTTATGCCGGTGACGCGCATGATCCTTTCATGAACAGGCCGGTTTTCATCGGCAGCGATATCTACCGGGCGACGGCATTCAAGCCGCCGCATCCGCTGGCGGTGCTGCGGTCTCCGCTGGTCGAGGATTTATGCCGGGCGATGGGCTGGCTGGACGCGGCGCAGTATCGCCAGTCGCCGCTGGCCGGTGTTGACCAGCTTATCCGGTTTCATGATCCCGCCTATATCGAGGCATTGGCGCGTGCCGAAGCCGAACAGGGACTGCCCGATGCGCTGCGGACGCGCTACCGGATCGGCGCTGATTCAAATGTGATCCATCCCGCGGTCTATCGCCGTCCGGCGATTTCGGCGGGCGGCGCGATGCTTGCGGCGCGGTTGACCCGCGATGGCGGCACGGTCCATGCGCCGGGGGTGGGCAATCATCATGGCCAGCCTGATCGCGCCAGCGGCTTTTGTTTCGTTAATGACGCCGTGCTGGGGATCATGGAATGGCTCGACCAAGGGCTGACGCGCATCGCCTATCTCGATCTCGACGCGCATCATGGCGATGGGGTGGAGGCGGCCTTTGCGACTGATCCGCGCGTGCTGACCATCAGCGTCCACGAGGCCGGGCGCTGGCCGCGCACCGGCCTCTCATCGTTGCCACAGCGCGCGATCTATAATTTCCCGGTGCCGCCTGGCTTTCACGACGCCGAACTGGATTATGTGATGCGCCAGGCGGTGACGCCGCTGATCCGCGCGCATGCGCCGCAGGCGATCATGATTTTGCCCGGCGCCGACGCCCTAGCCGAGGACCCGATGGCGCGGCTGGAGCTGTCCAATCAAGGCGTATGGGCCGCGGTGGATGCGGTGATCGGCCTCGCGCCGCGCCGCGTTTTGCTCGGCGGCGGCGGCTATAACCCCTATGGGCTGGCGCGCTGCTGGTCCGGCCTCTGGGCAAGGCTGAGCGGTTTTGCCATCCCGGATGTTTTGCCGGAGGCGGCCTTGGACGTGCTCGCGAAAATCCGCTATTTCCGCGCCGCCGGGCGTAATCCGCCCCGGTCTTGGCTGACCAGCATCGCCGATTCGCCGCAAGCTAGGGCGCCGGTGCGCGACGCGGTAAAGCTGGTTGTGGCGGCGGCGATGCAGGAAAGGCTTATTGATGCGCATTAGGATGACACTGGCGGCGCTGGCGATGATCGCGCCTGGCATCGCCCTGGCGGCGACTACCGGGCCGCAGGCAAAGCTTTCAACCGAGCCGCTGACAATTATCGGCCAGCACGGCAAGGCCTATCATTTTACCGTGGAATTAGCCGAAACGCCGCAACAGCAGGAAATTGGCCTGATGTTCCGCAAGGTGGTGCCGGCGGATTCCGGCATGTTGTTCACCTGGCAGCCCGCGCGGGTTTCGCAAATGTGGATGAAAAACACCCTGGCGCCGCTTGATATGGTGTTCATCGGCCCGCATGGCACGATCCGCCATATCGCCGAAAACACCGTGCCGCAAAGCCTGCGGGTGATCTCGAGCCGGGCGCCGGTGGTGGCGACGCTGGAACTGCAAGGCGGCATCACCGCCAAGGATGATATCGATGTCGGCGACAAGGTGGTGGCGCCGCAGTTTGGGGATCAAAAATAGGAGAAAGGAAGGTATTCTTTTTTTTAAAAAAGACCCCAAAAATTTTATTTTCATTCTACAGGATATCTCGTCGCAGCAATCTTGTCTTTTGGAATCAAAAGTTTTTGCTTCTTTTTTCAAAAAGAAGCGCTGCCTAACCTTTTGCGCTTCTCGTCAAGCCTTGCGGCAAACGCCGGAGGCGAATAGGGAACATCCGGTGTCGGGGCGTGGCGCAGCCTGGTAGCGCGCTTGTTTTGGGTACAAGAGGCCGCCGGTTCGAGTCCGGCCGCCCCGACCATCGCTTGCCCCGACCATCGCTTGCCCCGACCATCGCTCACAAGGAGACCGCCATGCGCGCCCGCTTATTCATGCCGCCGAAATCCGCGATGCAGTCGGGCTGGGCCAAGACCAAGCGCTGGGTGCTGAAATTCGAACAGCAAAGCGCCAAATCGCATGATCCGCTGATGGGCTGGACCAGCAATGACGACACCTTGACGCAGGTGACCCTGACTTTCGAGACGAAAGACGAGGCGATTGCCTATGCTCAGCGGCACGGCATTGATTTTGACCTGGAACTGCCGACGGAATATGCCAGGCAGGTCAAATCCTACGCCGACAACTTCAAATACAGCAGACGCACCAATTGGACTCATTAAGGCGCCCTTAGCTCAGCTGGATAGAGCACGAGACTTCTAATCTTGAGGCCGGTGGTTCGAATCCACCAGGGCGCGCCAAAATTGCGTTATATCGGCCAGGTGTCGAATAAGACGTTGCGGCGCGAGATCCTTCTCCCAAACTGGGTAGGAAAGGAATATTGCATGACCGATT
Organism: Acetobacteraceae bacterium; assembly: GCA_965276795.1. Taxonomy (GTDB): domain Bacteria; phylum Pseudomonadota; class Alphaproteobacteria; order Acetobacterales; family Acetobacteraceae; genus Acidiphilium. The sequence goes on from OZ255628.1 coordinate 2,107,426, forward strand.
ATCCGTCTCCGACGCCTGTCCGTTTCGAGCCGTCGATGGAGCGGCTTGAAGAGAACGAGGCGCAAACCGAAGCCGCGTTGATCGAGGCGCTGGGCAAGATCAGCGAGACCACGTTCAAGGATTCCGGCATGGCTCTGCGCGGGGTTCACGCCAAAAGCCATGGCTTGCTGCGCGGCATGCTGCATGTGCTGGATGACCTGCCGCCTCCTTTGGCGCAAGGGTTGTTTGCCGAACCCGGTCAATACGAGGTAGCGATGCGGTTTTCCACGGTGCCGGGTGATGTGCTGGATGACAGCGTTTCCACCCCGCGCGGCCTGGCGATCAAGGTCATCGGCGTTTCAGGCGAGCGCCTGCCGGGCAGCGAAGCCGATGCCACGCAGGATTTCGTGATGATCAATGGACCGGCTTTTATTGTTCCGACAGCGCAAAAGTTCCTTGGCAGCCTCAAAATGCTCGCCGCCACCACCGACAAGGCGGAGGGCGCTAAGAAAATTGTCTCCGCCGTAGCGCGCGGCACGGAAGCGGTGCTGGAGGCCTTCGGCGGCAAAAGCGCCACCGTCATGTTCATGGGGGGCCAGAAGGAGACGAATGTGCTGGGCGAAACCTATTACACCGCCGCGGCAATCCTGTACGGGCGCTACATGGCGAAGCTTTCAGTGGCGCCATCATCCGCCGGACTGACCGCGCTGACTGGCGCCCCCGTTGATCTGAAGGATCGGTCGAACGGCCTGCGCGACGCGGTGGTGGAGCATTTCGCCAGCCAGGGCGGCGAATGGGAGTTGCGCGCGCAGCTTTGCACCGATCTTGACGCCATGCCGGTCGAGGACGCTTCGGTGCCTTGGCCGGAGGATCAAAGCCCTTATGTCGCGATTGCCCGCATTGTCGTGGAGCCGCAGGATGCGTGGAGTCCGGCCAATGTCGCGGCGATCGACAAGGGCATGGCGTTCAGCCCCTGGCATGGCCTGGCGGCGCACCGGCCCTTGGGTTCGGTCATGCGCGTGCGCCGGGCGGCTTATGCAAGCTCCGCCCAGTCGCGCGCCGCGCGCGGCGCTTGCCCGATCCATGAGCCGCGTCCGGAAGCAGTCAAGGCGGAGCGTTAAACGCTGCTGCCTGATTTGTTCCATTCCGGCGGCATTGCCGGTTTCATCATCGCGGTGACGGTGGTGGAGTATGTCATGATCGCCGCCTGGCACCGGCGCAGCGGAGGCGGCGTCGCGCCGAGCGACCTGCTGCCTAATCTGCTGGCTGGCGGGTTTCTGGTTCTGGCGCTTGGTCTGGCATTGGTTGGCGCGTGGTGGGGATGGATTGCTTTGTGTCTGCTGGGCGCGCTGCTGGCGCATCTGGCGGATTTGCGGCGGCGGTGGCGGTGAGATGAACTTCATCCGGCTGTCGCCGCTGCTGTTCGGTCTGTCCGCCTGTTCGGTGTTCGGTCTCCGCGGCGGCACGCCGGAGCCGCGCTATCGGGTGATCGGCCAGATCGGCCGGGTGCAGATTCGCCAGTATGACGCGCGCCTCGTCGCGCAGACCAGCGTTTCGGGCACGCAAATCGCGGCGCGCTATGCCGGGTTCAAGCGGCTCGCCGCCTTCATTTTCGGCGCTAATCATCAGCGCACCAATCACCGGCGCGCCCAAATTGCGATGACGGCGCCGGTTGCGCAGCAGCGCAGCATTGCGATGACCGCTCCGGTGGCGCAGCAACGGCAAGCGGAGGGAACTTGGCGCATCCGCTTCACCATGCCCGCCGGCTATACCCTGGCGACGCTGCCGAAACCGGATGATCCGGCCATTCATATCGTGCTGCTGCCGGCGCGCGATTATGCGGTGGTTCGGTATACCGGCCTGCCTTCGGCCGATGCCGTGAGGCTCGCAAAAGCACGGCTGCTGGCTGGGATCGCCGGTAGCGCTTGGCAGCGCGCGGGGAGGCCTGTGGCCTGGTTCTATGATCCGCCCTGGGCGATCCCGTTCCTGCGCCGCAACGAGGAGGCGCTGCCGGTGACGCCGCGATGATTACCAGCCCCTTGTGCCGGGCGCGCCCTTGAATGGGCCGGTGAGGTTGCCGGTGATCCAGCCGCCGTAAAAGCCGCCTGGCTGCGGCGTCACCGGCTCATCGCCGACGAAGCAGGCGTCCACCCGCCCGGCATAGACCGCGAGGTGATCGCGAATCGGCAGGTAGGCCGGGGTGGGATCGGGATAGCTCCAGGCGGCGTCCATCGCGGCGGCGGCGGCGGCCCGCAGCGTCCAATAGGCGGCATTGCCTTTCCATTCGCAGAAACTGCGCCCCGGGCGCGACTCGAGCGCGCATGAGAAGGCGTTGCGCGGTAGGTAATAAACCGGCGGATGGCTGGTTTCCAGCACGCGCCACGCGGCGCTGGTGGCGGCGATGATGCCGCCGCCGAATTCGATGCGGACCGGCAGGGCGACCTGTTCAAGGCGCGGCGGGCGCGGGTAATCCCAGACATTTTCAGCGACGGTCAGGCGCTGGCTCATCGGCACGGGAGGGTGACGCCGATCATGTTGCCTTCGCGCACGATCCCGGCGAGACGGGTCTCGTCCCAGCTTTCGGTGCCCTCGGGGCGCCGCGGCAGCACCATCCAACGATAATCGGCGGTGCTATCGACCACGCGCAGCTTTACGGCGGCGGGCAGGACGGTGCCGAATTCCGCCAGCAGCCCGCGCGGGTCGCGTACCGCGCGGGCCCGGTAGGCGGCGGATTTGAACCAGAAGGGCGGATAGCCCAGCACGGCGCGCGGGTAGCAGCTGCATAATGTGCAGACCACGAGGTGATGGATGTCGGGCGTGTTTTCCAGCACGCCCAAAGGCGGCAGGCCGCGCATCGGGATGTCCAGCGCCTCGGCGGCTTTCGCGCCATCCGCCAGCATCAGCGCGCGGTATCCGGCATCGGTCCAGGCCTTGGCGACCATGCGCGCGCCTTGCGCCGGGGTGCCGCCATCGGTGATGCGAATGCGTTCGGCGATTTCGTCAGGATGAGCGATTTGCTTAGCTGCCAGAATCGACCTGACCGCGCTTAATAGCCGTTCACTATCCGCTTCAGTTAGGTTCATACCGCCTCCAGCCAATGTTCGAAAATTTCTAGCACCACTGCGTCACCTACTTCGCCTTGCCGCCAGAGCGCCGGCTGATCAAAGCGCACATGATAAAGCGGCAGGCGCGCCGCCGGACGCGCGAAAGCGAGGTCTTCGGGATTTGGAAAATCGCCGAGATAGCGCTCCACAATGCCCGCTTCGCCCCGAACATAATAAGGGGTGCGGATATGGCAGGGGCCGCGCCTCTCCGGCCAATCCGCTTTCACCCGCACGCGGGTTCCTGGTGCATGGATCATGCGACGTCCAGCGCCGCGCGCAGCTCCGTCTCGGTGATGACGCCCTTTTCAAGCAAAATGAAAGCAATCGAGCGTATCCAGCGCTGGTAATAGGCAAGCCGGTGATACTCCGCCTCCGGAATTGCCTCGATGCCGCGCCGCAACTCATCGACCGACATGATTCGCTTCTGGCCAAGCAACTGCCTGATGGCATCGACCTCACGGTCGAAATCGGTCAGCGCGTGCGGTTCGGTATCGACCGGCTCGCACATAAATTGCGGCACGCCGCCCAAATCATGCGTTGCGCGCGGCAAGGATTTTTCCATGCCAAAGCGAACCATAGTTTTTGCTACCCTGCAAGAAATCTTGACGCAAAAAACTTTTAATAATCTAAGCGCGCCAGCGGTCGCGGGCGGTGTTATCCTCGGCGCGGGCTTCGACCCAGGCGCTGCCGCCTTCGGCGAATTCCTCTTGTTTCCAGAACGGCGCTTCGGTTTTCAGCCAGTCGATCAGGAACTGCGTGGCTTCCAGCGCATCGGCCCGATGCGCGCTGGCTGCCGCGGCCAGCACGATGCGCGCGCCCGGTTCCAGCCGCCCGGTCCGGTGGATGATGGTGCAGTCATGCAACCGCCAGCGCGCCATGGCCTGATCGGCGATGGCGGCGAGCGCCCGCTCGGTCATGCCCGGATAATGTTCCAGCGTCATTGATCGCAAAGCCTTGCCGTGGGACTGGCCGCGCACGATGCCGAGGAAGCTGGCCACCGCGCCGGCGCCGGCTTCGAGCCGAAGCAATTCGGCGCCGATGTCGATATCCGCTTCGGTGACAAGAACGCGTGGCACTGTTTAATTCAGCCGCCGGTGAAGGGCGGAAAGAAGGCGATTTCGCGCGCATTTCCCAGCGCTGTGCCGGGTGTCGCCACCTCTTGATCGACAGCGCCGCGGATCGCCTGCGGATTGGCGAAGGCGGCGGCATGCTTCGGGCTGCGCGCCGCCAGAAACCCGGTAAGATCGCCGAGGGTGACGATGGCGGGCGGCGGCGAAACCTCTTCCTCGGCGATGCCGATGCGTTCCCGCAAGGAAGCGAAGTAGAGAATTTTCATATCAGTCGCTCTCTTAATGCCCTGGCGCCGGCACGGTGGTGATCTGCCCGCTCGGCCCTACCAGCGTCGCTGTGCCGTTGCCGTTCGGCGTCAGAATGCCGCCGCCCTGGCCATCGATGGGCGCCACGGTCTGATACCGGCCATTGCTGCCGCTGGTGACGATGCCGACCGGGCCATTCGGTGCGATCAGCGGCTGTCCAATTGGAAATTGCCCGCTTTGCGGCGGCGGATAGGCGGAAGGCGCATTCGGCGCAATGCCGGTCGGCACACCGATGGCGCCTTGAATCGCCCCAGGGGTTTCGCCACCCAGAATTGCACCGTTTTGAACGGCGCTTTCAGGGAAGCCGGCGCTGTGATTGCCATAGCGCTGATTATATTCCTGGCTGAGCGGCACGTTCATGTTTTTCTGGATCTCGCCCAGGCTCGGCACCGGTTGCAGAGGGCCGGGCCAGACATCGCCGGGCAGCGGCGTGATCGGCGTTACCGCGACGTCATTGCCTTTCGCCCTTTGCATATTGACGGCCTCGCTTGCCGCCGGCTTGTTTGGGTTGCCGTAAGGCGACAGCGTGTCGTGCATGTAGCTGCCAACGCCGGTGCAGCCGGAGAGCAGAACCGCTAAGGCAGGCGCCGCGCGCCGGGTTAAAAACCAGAATCTCTTCATTTGAGCGAAAATCGATCCATGATGAATGAGGCAATCGCTGCTGGCGCGCCAAGCGCGAGCGCTGGCACGGAACATTGAGGCAGAGCTACATCCGCCGCCACTGCGATGATCTGTGGATCGTCTGGCCACAGCGGCGGCTTGCCAAGGGCAGGGCGATGAATTTCCAATTTTGGCACTATAGCAGATTTGAAGCCTTCCGCCAAAATCAGGTCAACCGGCGCCATGCGGGCGATCAGCGCCGCCAGATCGGGCTCGGCCTCGCCGCGATGCTCGTGAAACAGCACGAAGCGTTCACGGGTGGCCAACATCACCTCGGCGGCGCCCGCCTGCCGGTGGCGATGACTATCCTTGCCCGGCTGATCAGGATCGACGCTGTGATGGGCGTGCTTGGCGGTGGAAATCCGCAGCCCGCGCGCCGCCAGCAAAGGCAGCAGCGTTGTCAGCAAGGTGGTCTTGCCGCTGCCCGACCAGCCCACCAGGGCTAAAACGTTTTGCATGTCGGTTAAGGCACTTTAAGGTGCCAGGTCAGGTGATAGCACATGGCGAAGGCCAGTGGTCAGATAATCCCAACCGGTTACCAGGGTCAGCAGCGCGGCGGCCCAAAGCATGACGCCGCCGATCCAGAACACCGGCAGAAAGCCCAGCCAGATGGTTTTTGCTCCGGTATCGCCCAGCAGCAACAGGCCGAGCGCCGTCATCTGTATGCCGGTTTTCCATTTCGCGAGCCTGGTCACCGGCAGGCCGATCCGCATCTGCGCCAGATATTCGCGGAGGCCGGAGACCAAGATTTCCCGCAGCATGATCACGATGGCGGGATAGATGCCGGCAAAGGGCAGGCGGCCGAAGCCGACGAGCAGCATCAGCGTGGCGCCGACCAGCAGTTTGTCGGCGATTGGATCGAGCATCCGGCCAAAATCGGAGAGCTGCCGTCTTGTGCGCGCCAGCCTGCCATCTAGCCAATCGGTAATGCCAGCTAGCGCGAATAACGCGGCGGCCAGCAGATCGGTCACCGGTCCATGCAAGGCAACCAGCACCACCAGCAGCGGGATCGCCACGATGCGCGACAGCGTCAGCATGTTGGGCAGGTCGGTGAGCATAATGCAAGATTAGATGGTTTTGCGCGGCGAAGTAAGCCAGGATGTCAGGTGTTTTGACCAGGATGTGATCGATTGCGATGAAGGTCTGGTGATTAGTTTAACAGCCTTGATGAAATTCGCCGCCATTTTTTCCGGCGCGTCAGGGTCAAGCGCGCCGGCCTTGACCAGGCTCCGCTCGACATCGTTGAGTTCCGGGATTTCGAACGGCTTGAGGGTGCGCCCCGATGGCGTCACCAGCCGGTCGAAGGTGGCGGTCATCGAACCGGTCTCATCGAGCGTGGCGCGGAGCGTTGCCACCGAAACCCCGAGATGCTCGGCGAATAGCGCGTCCCGCACCGCCAGGATGGCGGCGCGCACGGCGGGTTGGTCCTGGGTTTCCGCAACCTCAACCGCCAGATCGCATTCGGTGTCCAGCCCCATCGAGCGGTTGTTGATGTTGGACGAGCCGACCCGGAGCAGCCAGTCATCGATCACCAGGACTTTTGCATGGACATAAATATCAACGCCATCTTGGGTAACCGGCGTCGCGAAGCGCAGCCGTCCATACGGATCGGCGTGTTGCAGCTTGCCTAGCAATATCGCCCGCGCCGACCCCATGGCTTCCTCTTCCAGCCAGCCATCGGCGCGTTTGGGATTGATGATGATGATTTCCGGCCCGTCCGGCTCGGCTAGGCGGGCGGTGATGGCGGCGCTGATCTTGGGGGCGGCGAAATACTGGCTTTCAAGGTAAATGCTGCGTTGCGCGGCGGCGATGGCGGCCAGATAGAGATGCTCGATCTCCCGCGCTTCCGGGATGACCGCGTTGTCCGGCTCCTGATGTTCCGGCCAGGTGCGGGCGATGGCGACTTCAATATCGCGGAAAGCCGGTTCCAGCATTCTGGGCCAGCGCGGCTCGACTTGCGGCGGCGGTTCCAGGGTTTCACCGGTGGCGGCCAGCCAGCGCTCGCGCGCCAGATCGCCAAGGGCGCCGGCGATCTCGCCTTCAACCGCCGTGGTCGCATCATGCCACGGCCCGTACAGCGCGCCATTGGCTTCATGGCGGCGCGGGTCATCGTCCCGGTGGTCCGGCGTGTCCCAGCGATGCATGGTGACGTCGATGCCGCCGCAAAACGCCAGCGTGTCGTCGATGACGACGATTTTCTGGTGGTGGCAGGCGCCGGAGGGATGGCTGGAATCCAGCCGGAAATGGATGCGCTTCGAGGTCAGCCAGTTGAGCAGCACGAAAGGCGTGGTGCCGCGCCAGGGCATTTTCAGGAACGCCATGTCCCAGCGCAGCAGATGCACATGCAGGTTCTTGTTGCGCTTGACGGCGTAGGTGAGGAACTTGCCGAGGACATTGGGCACTGACGGGTCATGCCGGCCATCGCGTTCCAGATCGATGCTGGTGTTGAAATCCCAGCCGACCATCAGCACCGAATGGCGCGCCTCCAGTATCGCGGTTTTCAGCGCCTTGAAATATTCAGCGCCATCGATGATCACCGCCATGCGGTCGGCCTTGGCGACGCGCCAGCACGTGTCGCCCGGACGCAAGATGGGACGCAAGACGGATTGTGTCATTCCTCGATCCTGATCGTGTCGCCGGGCCGGATCATTCCGCCCTCGATCACCTCCGCGTAAACTCCACAATCAGTATGGCCGAAATTTGTTGCCAGCTCCTTAACGGGATTGGCGTCAATTGCGCCGGTTAAAGGATTTACTCTGGTGGCGGCGCAGCGGACGGTTCGCGTCATCACCCTGAGCTGCGCATCGCCAATCGATAAGACCTTGCCGATCCAGCTTAATTCCTCCCAAGGTTCGGCGCCCTCGATGTACAGGCTGGCGCGGAAGCGCAGGCCATGGCGCGGCGCTCCCGCGGCGTCTGTCAGCGCGCGCAGCGAGGCTGTTCCGATCAGGCTGATGACCTGGGTTTTATTGTCGCAGAAGCTATGGCCTTCGGCATGGACAAAGCGCGGCGCGCCGCGCATCTCGGCGGGCAAGGCGGCGGCGATGAAGCGGGCGAGGGTGTCGCGGCCTTCTTCGGTGAAGGGGGAGGCTTCAATAGTCCCGTCATCAGGCGCGGTGATTGCCAGCAGGCCGGCGGCTTCATCGAAGCGCGCCTTGAGGCGCCATGCGGCGGGGTTGCGGGCGAGGCAGAGGAATTCGGTTTTCATCCGCCAGCCGGGGGCTGCTTCGTCGAAACCGCTATCGCCTTGCGCCAGCGCGAAGGCGCGGTCCCATGGGATGCATCTGCCTGGGGAAAGCGCGGCCTGCGTGAGCCGCTCCGGCGTCAGTCCCTTGACCGGATAGCGGTAGATTTCAACAATCTGCATGGCGTGTCCCCTTGAGCAGGCTCAATGGAGGAACCATTTTATTCGCGCAAGGTGCGCCGTTGCCTGATCAGGGGCGGCAGCACGAAGTCGCCTGATGAAAGGGGCTGTAGGATATGGATATTGAGAAATTCACTGAACGGGCACGGGGCTTCGTGCAAGCCGCGCAAACCATCGCCATACGCGAGTTCAACCAGTTTATCACGCCGGAGCATCTGCTCAAGGCGTTTTTGGACGATGAGGAAGGCGCTGCTTCCGGGCTGATCCGCGCCGCTGGCGGTGATCCGGTCAAGGCCAAGGTCGCGGTGGACGCCGCGGTTGCCAAGCTGCCCAAGGTGCAGGGTTCGGGCGCCGGGCAGCCGCAGATCACGCCTGATCTGTTGCGGTTGTTGGATGCGGCGCAGACCATGGCGGAGCGGGCCGGCGATGAATATGTGGCGCAGGACCGGGTGCTGGTGGCGATTGCCGCCAGCGGCACGGCAGCGGGGCGTGTCTTGGCGCAGGCCGGCGCGCCGGCACAGGCGCTGGAACGCGCGGTCGCCGATATCCGCAAGGGAAGGCGCGTCACCAGCGCCAATGCCGAGGCGAATTTCGACGCGCTGAAGAAATACGCCCGTGATGTCACCGCGATGGCGCGGGATCAGAAGCTTGATCCGGTGATCGGGCGGGATGAGGAAATCAGGCGCACCATTCAGGTGCTGGCGCGGCGCACCAAGAACAATCCGGTGCTGATCGGCGAGCCTGGCGTCGGCAAGACGGCGATTGTCGAAGGGCTGGCGCTGCGCATCGTCAATGGCGACGTGCCGGAGGCGTTGCGCAACAAGCGGCTGATGGCGCTGGATCTGGGCGCGCTGGTGGCCGGATCGAAGTTCCGCGGCGAGTTCGAGGAGCGGCTGAAGGCGGTGCTGAAGGAGATCGAGGATGCCGCGGGCGAGGTGATTTTGTTCATCGACGAGATGCACACGCTGGTGGGCGCCGGACGGGCGGATGGCGCGATGGACGCCTCCAACCTGATCAAGCCGGAGCTGGCGCGGGGCGTACTGCATTGCGTCGGCGCCACCACTTTGAATGAATACCGCAAATATATCGAGAAGGACGCCGCCCTGGCGCGGCGCTTTCAGGCGGTGTTCGTCAATGAGCCGAGCGTCGAGGACACCATCTCGATCCTGCGCGGCATCAAGGAGAAATACGAGCTGCATCATGGGGTGCGCATTTCGGATGGCGCGCTGGTGGCGGCGGCGACGTTGTCGAACCGCTATATCACCGACCGATTTTTGCCGGACAAGGCGATTGACCTGATTGATGAGGCGGCGTCGCGCTTGCGGATGCAGGTGGATTCCAAGCCGGAGGCGCTGGATGAGCTGGATCGGCGGCTGATGCAGCTGAAGATCGAGCGGGTCGCTTTGCGCAAGGAGGAGGACCCGGCGTCGCGCGACCGGCTGGAGCGGCTTGAGGTGGAGATCGCCGATCTGGAAGAGAAGTCGGACGCGATTACCGCGAGTTGGAAGGCGGAGAAGGATCAACTCAGCGTGTCGCAGAAGCTGAAGGAGCAGCTCGACCAGGCCAAAAGTGAGGTGGAGATGGCGCAGCGGCGGGGTGATCTGGGGCGGGCCTCGGAGCTGCTTTACGGCGTTATCCCCGATCTGGAGCGCCAGCTGGCGGCGGGTCAGGATGGTGGCAGGCTGGTGAATGAGGCGGTGACCGAGGATAGCATCGCCGGGGTGGTGTCGCGCTGGACCGGCATCCCGGTTGACCGGATGCTGGAAGGCGAACGCGCCAAGCTGCTCCGCATGGAGGATAAATTGCGCGAGCGGGTGGTGGGACAGGAGACGGCGCTGATCGCGGTGGCGAATGCGGTCAGGCGGGCGCGGGCCGGGTTGCAGGACCCGAACCGGCCCATCGGCAGCTTTCTGTTTCTGGGGCCGACGGGCGTCGGCAAGACGGAGACTTGCAAGGCGCTGGCGGAGTTCCTGTTCGATGACGAACGGGCGATGGTACGCATCGACATGAGTGAGTTCATGGAGAAGCATTCGGTGGCCCGGCTGATCGGAGCACCCCCTGGCTATGTCGGCTACGATGAAGGCGGCATGCTGACCGAGGCGGTGCGGCGCCGGCCCTATCAGGTGGTGCTGTTCGACGAGGTGGAGAAGGCGCATGAGGACGTGTTCAACGTGCTGCTCCAAGTGCTTGATGATGGCCGCCTCACCGATGGACAGGGCCGCACGGTGGATTTTAAGAACACCATCATCGTGCTGACCTCCAATCTTGGCAGCGACATCCTGGCAGCGCAGGCGGAAGGCGAAAACGTGACGCTGGCCGAGGCCCAGGTGATGCGGGTGGTGCGGGCACATTTCCGGCCAGAATTCCTCAACCGGCTGGACGAAATCATCCTGTTCCGCCGCTTGCAGCGCGCCGATATGTCAACCATTGTTGGCATCCAGCTGCGCCATCTGGAAGGCTTGCTGCGCGACCGCAAGATCACGCTGTCGCTCGATCAATCTGCTTTGGATTGGCTGGCCGAGGCGGGGTATGATCCGGTCTATGGCGCGCGTCCGCTGAAGCGGGTGATCCAGCGCAATCTGCAGAACACGCTGGCCTCGCTGATCCTGGAGGGCGCCGTTCGCGATGGCGAGACGGTGCATGTCTCGGCGGGAGCGGATGGGCTGGAGATCGCTGGACATTTGGCTGAAGCGGCGTAGAGCATTTTCCGATCAGCTTGATCTGCAAATGCTCTAGCTACTCTATTTTATCGAGCCGATTCACCCGATCATGGATCACAAGGGTGATCCATGATCGGGATCGGCTCTAGTGTGGTGGTTCTGAAATTCCTCGGTGCTTGCGGCGGCGCTTCTAGGAATTTCAGAACCATAAACCACACTAGAATTATGAGTTCGCTAGTGTCCTGATCGATTCGGAAGTTCGCAGAACGCCTGGATAAGCACCTACGAACTTCCGAATCGGGACACTAGCGCCGGCTCGGCTGCTGGCTGATCAGGGTTGCATGAGCCGGGCATTCCGGTGTGGCGAGCAATCTGTTATTCCTTGAGCCTTTCACAAGTTGAGGTTGTCCCGTGCTTAACGGCCCCTTGCCGCGCCGCCTGCCGCTTCTGCTTGGCTTCCTGATCGCCATCGGTCCGGTTTCGGTGGATATGTATCTGCCGGCCTTTCCCACCATCGCGCAGCAATTTCACGACAAGGCGGCGCCGCAGCTTACCCTTGCCGCCTATTTCATCGGTCTCGGCATCGGCCAGATGATCCAGGGGCCGCTTTCGGACCGTATTGGGCGCCGGATGCCGATTCTGTGCGGGCTGGCGCTTTATACTTTGGCCTCGCTTGGCTGCGCCGCCGCCTGGAGCGCCGCCTCGCTCTCCGCCTTCCGGGTGCTGGCGGCGCTTGGCGGCTCGGCTGCCATCGTCATTCCGCGCGCCATGGTGCGCGATGTCGCCGATGGCGCGGCGGCGGCCACCTTGTTTTCGCGGTTGACGCTGGTGATGGGGGTGGCGCCGATCATTGCTCCCATCCTGGGCAGCGCCGTGGTGTTGTTCGCCTCCTGGCGGGTGATCTTTCTGCTGGCCGCTGTCTGGGGGATCGTCGCGATCACTTTAGTCTGGCGGTTTTTGCCGGACACGCTGCCGCTGTCCCGCCGCAGCCTGATCGGCCCGCGCTCGATCGTGATCCGCTACGGCGAAATCGCGATGGACCGGGGCTTTATCACCCACGCCTTCGCCGGCACCTTCGCGGTGAGCGCGATGTTCGCCTATATCGGCGGCAGCCCTGGCGTGTTCATCAAGCACTACCATTGGAGCCCGACCGGCTACGCAATGCTGTTCGCCATCAATGCCGCCGCTTATATCGGCTTCAGCCAGATCAACCCGCTTCTGGTCAATCGCTTCGGCATCCGGCCGATCATCACCATCGCCGTCGCCGGCCTGCTCTGCGCCGCCATCCTTTTGATGAGCTTTGCCGTCACCGCCGCCGGCCCCTTGCCGATCATGGCCGGGCTGTTCCTGTGCGAGTTCGGCTTTGGGCTGATCTTGCCGAACACCATGGTGGGCGCGCTGTCCCGCCATCAGGCTCATGCCGGCAGCGCGTCGGCGCTGATGGGCACGATCCAGTATGGCGGGGGCGCCATTGCCGGCGCGCTGGTCGGGCTTTATGCCAATGGCACGGCCCTGCCGATGGCGCTGATCATGCTGGTCTGCGCGGTTCTTGCCACGATCGCGGCGGCTTTGCGGCCCAGGAGTGAGAAACGAGTAAAGGCAAGCAGTTCTTTTTGCAAAAAAGAACCAAAAAATTTTCTTGAATTAACAAAAGTTTTTGCTTCTTTTTCCCAAAAAGAAGCGCTTTCTGTTTGGCTTTCTTTGGAGTTCCTTCATGCCTCAAATCATCGGCATCCCGGCCTGCACCAAGATCATCGGCAACCATGTCCAGCACGCGACGCCGGCGCGCTATGGCGAGGCGCTGATGCGTGCCGCCGATGCGATCCCGCTGCTGATTCCGCCTGAAGGCGAGGCGATGCTGGCGGCGCTGGACCGGCTGGACGGGGTTTTGTTCAATGGCAGCCCTAGCAATGTGGTGCCTTCGCATTATGGCGATCCAACCGATGCGACGCCCGAGTTTCACGATCCCGACCGCGACGCCACGACGCTGCCGCTGATCCGCGCGGCGCTGGAGCGCGGCATGCCGCTGCTCGGCGTCTGCCGCGGTTTGCAGGAGTTGAACGTGGCGCTCGGCGGCACGCTGCATCAGGAAAGTCACCGGATATCGAGCAGTTTCGATCATCGCGCCGGGCAGGGCACGCGGGAGGAGCAGTTCGCCGTCAAGCACAAGGTCAGCCTGAGCGGCGAACTGGCTGGCATGATCGGCGCGGCGGAGATCACGGTGAATTCGCTGCATGGCCAGGGGATCGACCGGCTGGCGCCTGGCCTGGTGGTGGAAGGGATCGCGCATGATGGCGCGATCGAGGCGGTGCGCGTCGCCGGTGCGCGCGGCTTCGCGATGGCGGTGCAATGGCATCCCGAATGGGAGGTGCTGGAATTTCCGGATCGCCAGGCCCTGTTCGCCGCTTTCGGCGCGGCCTGTTCGGCCTATCGTCACCGGCTGTTGCGCGCCGCCTGAGCGGACGATCCTGACTTTTGCCGCAATCATAATTATACTATAGCGGCAACCGTGACGGGGCTTCGCCCCAAGGAGCATATCATGGATATTCAGACCATCGACAACTCGTATCAGCAGCTGCAAAGCCAGTCGCAGCAGACCGTGCAGGAACTGAAGGATCTGGCCAGCAAGCTGCAGGATTCGGTGCAGGGCGGCAACAAGGACGCGCGGGAATGGCTGCTCGATCTCAAGTCGATCGCGCTGGCCATCCAGGCCGAGCAGAACCAGGTTTCCAACCTGTTGCAGTCATTGCATGGCTTCGTCGCCAACCAGCAGCAATCTTCCGTGCCGCAAACCCAGTCGCAAGGTCAGCAATGGGGTCAGCAGCAGCCTTATCCGCAACAGCAGCCCTACCCGCCGCAAGGTTATCCGCAACAGGGGTATCCGCAACAGCAGCAGGGCGGGATGCTCGGCGGCTTCATGAATTCCGGCTTTGGCCGGGCCATCGCCATGGGCGCCGGATTTGGCATTGGCGATGACATCATCAACAGCATTTTCTAGGCTGTGATGCAACGCGGGCGGAGGTGAGGGGATGAACTGGATCAGCGAATTCGTCCGTCCGCGCGTCCGCACCTTGCTGGGCCGCAAGGAGGCGCCGGATAATCTCTGGCATCAGTGCCCCTCCTGCCAACAGATGATTTTTCACCGGGAACTGGAACAGGCGCGCAAGGTCTGCCCGCATTGCGGCTATCACATGCGGGCTACCGCTGCCGAACGCCTGGAATGGACCTTCGATGAAGGCGTGTTCCAGCGGATCGACCTGCCAAAAGTGCCCGCCGATCCGCTGAAATTCCATGACAAGAAGCGCTATACCGACCGGCTTTCGGACTCCCGCCGCAAAACCGGCATGGAAGACGCCATTCTTGTCGGGCATGGCGCGATAGGCGGCTATCGCGCGGTAGTGGCGGCGATGGATTTTCGCTTCATGGGCGGCTCGATGGGCGCCGCGGTCGGCGAAGGGCTAGTCGCCGCGGCACGGCTTGCGGTGCTGCAGAAGGCGGCGTTGATCGTGTACACCGCCTCTGGCGGGGCGCGGATGCAGGAAGGGCCGATCAGCCTGATGCAGATGCCGCGCAGCACCATCGCCGTGCAGATGGTCCAAGAGGTGGGGCTGCCTTACATCGTGGTCCTCACCGACCCCACCACCGGCGGCGTCACCGCCTCCTTCGCCATGCTGGGCGATCTGCAAATCGCCGAACCCAACGCGCTGATCGGCTTCGCCGGGGCGCGGGTGATCGAGGAAACCATCCGCGAGAAATTGCCGGTCGGCTTCCAGCGTTCGGAATATCTTCTGGAACACGGCATGGTCGATATGGTGGTGCATCGGGGCGACCTCACCGCCACCCTGGGCCGCGTGCTCGGTTTGTTGAACGTGGCGCAAGCGGAAGCGCTGGTGGCGGCGTAACCGATGGCAACGCGGTTCGATGCCAGGATCGAGCGGCTTCATACGCTTTATCCGACGCTGATCGATCTCCGGCTGGAACGCCTTGAACGGCTGCTGGCAGCGCTGGGCAATCCGGAACGGCGCCTGCCGCCGGTGATCCATGTCGCGGGCACCAACGGCAAGGGCAGCGTCTGCGCGTTTCTGCGCGGCATTGCCAAGGCGGCGGGGCAGCGTGTGCATGTCTATACCTCGCCGCATCTGGTGCGCTTCAACGAGCGCATCAGATTAGCGGGCGATTTGGTAACGGATGACCAGCTTAACGCTGCTTTGGCGGAGATCGAGCGGGTGAATGACGCGGCGTCCATCACCGTATTCGAGGCGATTACCGCCGCTGCTTTTCTGTTGTTCGCCGAGCATCCGGCGGATCTGGCGGTGATCGAAGTGGGCCTGGGCGGACGGTTCGATGCCACCAACGTCATCCCGAAGCCCGCGGCGGCGGCGATTACCGCGATTTCGCTCGATCACCGGGAGTTTCTGGGCGAGACCGAGACCGTCATCGCCGCCGAAAAGGCCGGGATTATCAAGCGAGGCAGCCCGGTCGTCACCGGCTTGCAGGAGCGGGATGTGCTGACGGTGATCGAGGCCGCCGCGCGCGATGCGGGCGCTGCCTTGTCCGTGCGCGGACGCGATTGGCACATTGCCGATACCAAGTCCGGTTTCCTCTATCGGGACCGGCAAGGCAGCCTTGATCTGCCGCCGCCGTCGCTGGTGGGCGCGCATCAGCGCGATAATGCCGGGATCGCCATTGCTGCCCTGCGCGCCGCTGGTTTGAATTATGCGCCGGAGGTTTTCGCGGCGGGTGTGGCGCAAGCCGAATGGCCAGCGCGGCTGCAGCGTCTCGGCGCGCCATGGCTCAATCTGCTGCCCGGTGGCTCGGAGCTTTGGCTGGATGGCGCGCATAATCCCGGCGGCGCGGTTGCGCTGGCTTCCGCGCTTCAGGAATGGCCGGGCCAGAGCTTGATTAACCAGAGCTTGCTTAAAGAGACGCATCTTGTCATCGGCATGAAGCAGGCGAAGGACTGCGCCGAATTCCTTCGCATTTTGATCCCGCACGCCGCCGGCGTTTACGCGGTCGCCGAACCGGATCAGCATCTTGCCTTGCCTATCGAAGACGTCATCGCTGCGTCAGGCGGCATCGCGCAGCCGGGGCCGGATGTCGTTGGCGCCTTGCGGCAGGTTTCAGGTTCAGGAAAGGCAGTGCGAGTTTTGATCTGCGGTTCACTCTACCTTGCCGGTAGCGTACTCAGCCGAACGGCAGTGCCGACGCCCGAACTTGCCAATACTTGAATTTGCCAATACTTGAATTTGCCCGAACATAAGCCTTTCCGTCTTACCGTCCTGCTGCCCTATCCGTTCGACCGGCCTTTTGATTACCTTGTACCGGAAGGGATGGCGCTAGCGCCGGGCGATATCGTGCAGGCGCCGCTGGGCGGCAGGCTGGCAGTGGGCGTGGTGTGGGATGATCCGCCCAATTTCGCGCTGCCGGCGAAGCGGCTGAAACCGGTCAAGGAGAAGCTGGACGCGCCTGGTTTTCCCGAGCAGTTGCGCCAGTTCATTGATTGGGTGGCGAATTACACCATGGCCAAACGCGGCGAGGCGCTGGCGCTGGCGCTCAAGCCCGGCCTGCTGGAACGGCCCGATCCGTCCTATGGCTGGGAAATCGGCGCTGTAGCGGAAGCCGCCCGCATAACGCCGGCGCGCGCCAAGGTGCTCGCTGCTCTGCCGTCTCTGACCGCCCCGAACACCGTTGAATTGGCCCGCGCCGGCGCTGTCTCGCCCGGCATCATACGCGCCATGGCCGATGCCGGACTGATCGTGCCGGCGCAGCGCGACGACCGCGCGCCGCGGCTCGATCCTGATCATCCGGCGCCGGTGCTGTCACCATCACAGGCCATGGCTGCCGAGGCGCTGCGCCAGGCGGTGCATAAAAGCTACAGCGTCACCTTGCTGGAAGGCGTCACCGGCTCCGGCAAGACCGAGGTCTATCTGGAAGCCGTCGCCGAAGCTTTACGCTCGGACAAGCAGGTGCTGGTGCTGTTGCCGGAAATCGCCCTTTCGGCGCAGTTCATCGACCGATTCGCTGCCCGCTTCGGCGCGTCGCCTTTGGTGTGGCACTCGGAAGTGACGCCACGGGTGCGGCGGGCGACCTGGCACGCGGTCGCCGAGGGCCGGGCGCGGTTCGTTGTCGGCGCGCGTTCGGCTTTGTTCCTGCCCTTCACAAAACTTGGCCTGATCATCGTCGATGAGGAACATGAGACGGCCTATAAGCAGGAAGATGGCGTCGCCTATCATGCCCGTGACATGGCGGTGGTGCGGGCGAAACTGGCATCGGCGCCCGTCGTGCTGGCTTCCGCGACGCCTAGCCTGGAATCGGTGATGAATGCCGAGGCCGGACGCTATCGCCATCTGGTGCTCACCGAGCGGCATGGCGGCGCCGCGATGCCGGAGGTCGCGGCGCTTGATTTGCGGGCAACGCCACCGCCGCGCGGGCGATTTCTGGCGCCGCCGCTGGTCGAGGCGGTCCGGGCGACCTTTGAGCGCGGTGAGCAGGCGATGCTGTTCCTCAACCGCCGGGGCTATGCGCCGCTCACTCTGTGCCGTGCCTGCGGCCACCGCATCGCCTGCCCGAACTGCACCGCCTGGCTGGTCGAGCACCGGAATCGCGGCACCTTGCTCTGCCATCATTGCGCGCATGAGGAGCTGATCCCTGAAGCCTGCCCGTCCTGCGGCGCGGCGGAAAGCCTGGTGCCGGTTGGTCCCGGCGTCGAGCGGATCGAGGAAGAGGCGGCGGCCTTGTTCCCCGACGCCCGCCGGCTGGTGATGACCAGCGACGCCATCGCCGGCCCGCAAGCGGCGGCGGATGCGGCCCATGCTATCGTGGGCGGCGCGGTTGATCTGATCATCGGCACGCAGATGATCGCCAAGGGCTGGCATTTCCCGGCGCTCACCTTGGTCGGCGTAGTCGATGCCGATCTCGGCTTGATGGGGGCGGATCTGCGCGCTGGCGAACGCAGCGTGCAGCTGCTGCATCAGGTGGCGGGCCGGGCCGGGCGCGCCGACAAACCGGGCCGGGTTCTGCTGCAAACCTATGACCCAGAACACCCGGTCATGCAGGCGCTGGTGGCGGGCGATCTCGCCGGTTTCCGGGCGCAGGAAGCGGCGTTGCGACGCCCCGGCCATTGGCCACCTTTCGGCAGGCTGGCCGCGCTGATCGTCAGCGCTGGTGAGCCGGAAGTGGCGGCGGAGGCGGCGCGCGCCTTGGGCCGGACGGCGCCGGAGATGGATGGCCTCATCGTGCTTGGCCCGGCTCCCGCGCCCTTTGCCCTGCTGCGTGGCCGCCACCGCCATCGCCTGCTGATCAAGGCGCGGCGGGACATTCAGGTGCAGCCGATCCTCCGCGACTGGCTGAAACGCGCCGCCCCGCCGCGCGCCGCAAGGGTGGATATCGATATCGATCCCTCGTCATTTCTCTAACGCTACATGAAGTGCGCTGCAAACGACCAACGGCTTTTGATGACAACTCGAATGGGCAATAATAAGGCAGGACAAGGATAGGGTCAGGATTAAACCAGTTCATGCATAAGGCGTTGCACAAGATCAAACACCCGCCGCACGTCAGGAATGTCGAGGAATTGCGGGGTCGGATCGAGCGACGGCGTCCAGGTTGTGGCCCCGTTTCCTCTCAAAGGCGTGGCCTGTTCGCCGAAACGAATAGTGCCACGACCGTCCGCGCTCTCGGTTAAGGTAACGTTCGGCAACCGGTTTATGCTAACAGCAATGAATTTAGCGAAAGGACCGGATCGTTCAATCAGAACTCGGCGGTTGGTGATGGCATAGGTCATGCCCCTTCGCACCCACGCGTCGAGCAGAAAGCGGCCCACGATAAGATAGAGGCCGGTCAATACAAAGGGCACTCCCCAGATCGGGAAGATGGCGGGCGCCTTCCAACGTACTGCCATTGCTTCCCAAAAGATCGAGCCGCCGCCCCACAGCAGGCTGAACGGAATTAATTTCCTGTCGCGCTCCGTGAACATCAGGCCCTGCTTGGGCCGGCTGGTCCAGAGTACGCTCTCTCCATCCAGCAGCCGCCCGGCGAGATCGCCCATCGTTATTCAGCCTTTACAACGTCGTAATATTCTCCTGGGAGCTTATAGCTTGGAATGGTAAATAGACTGTTACTTGAGATCGCGGTTCGCTTCTCGATCAGAATGGGGTCAAGCCTGGCACGATGAGAAGGGAAAAATGATTTTAAAGTAAAGCACAGCCGCTCAAGGGCATAAGTTGCGTAAAATGCCTTGCCTATGGTACTGCCGCGCCACCGGCGGGACAGCCGGACAGGAGGGTCGGGTTCGCGGCGGACCGTCTTGCCTTCACCGCCGCATGAATTGAGATGGAACCGCCCGCTTGTCCGCCAGCCACATGCCCTCGATCGGCCTTTCGAAACGCTACGCCACGGCGCTCTATGAGCTTGCCGATGAGCAGGGTGTTTTGGATGACACCGTCGATCAGATGAGCAAATTGGGCCAGCTGATCGACGAATCGCCGGACCTCAAGCGGCTGGTTGATAGCCGGATGATCGACGCCAAGACCGCTGCCGAGGCGATGGACGCGGTGCTTGCCGAACAAGGTTTTTCGCCGCTGATCCGGCATTTTGTCGGCATCGTCACCGCCAATCGCCGCCTGACCGATCTGCCGGGGCTGATCCAGGGCTTTGCCGCCTATGTCGCCGATAAGCGGGGCGTGATCACCGCCGAGGTGGCCACCGCGCATCCGCTTAGCGACACCCAGCGCGTGCAGCTCACCGCCCGCCTCGCCACCGCCGGTTATGGCCGGGTTAATCTGCATGAGGTTGTCGATCCCGCGCTGCTCGGCGGGCTGACCTTGAAAATCGGCGCGCGGCTTTACGACACCAGCCTGAAATCCCGCTTGCAGCGCCTGAACTACGCGATGAAGGACACTATACGATGAAAAGAAGGGCCTGACATGGACATCCGCCCCGCCGAAATTTCCGACATCCTGAAGAAGCAGATCGCCAGCTTCGACACCGAGCAGAACATCGCCGAAACCGGGCAGGTGCTGAGCGTCGGCGATGGCATCGCGCGGGTGTTCGGCCTTGCCAATGTGATGGCGGGCGAGCTGGTGGAGTTTCCCTCGGCGGGCCTCAAGGGCATGGCGCTCAACCTGGAAACCGACAATGTCGGCGTCGTTTTGTTCGGCGATGACCGGGCGATCCGCGAGGGCGACACCGTCAACCGCACCAACAGCATCGTCGATGTGCCGGTGGGCAAGGGGCTGCTGGGCCGCGTGGTCGATGCGCTGGGCAATCCGATTGACGGCAAGGGACCTATCGAGTCCACCGAGCGCCGCCGGGTGGAGACCATCGCGCCCGGCATCATCGCCCGTAAATCGGTGCATGAGCCGATGCAGACCGGCATCAAATCCATCGACGCGCTGATCCCCATCGGGCGCGGCCAGCGCGAGCTGATCATCGGCGACCGCCAGACCGGCAAAACCTCGGTGATCATCGACACCTTCATCAACCAGAAAACCATCAACGCCCAGGATGACGAGAGCAAAAAGCTCTATTGCATTTATGTCGCCATTGGCCAGAAACGCTCCACCGTCGCGCAATTCGTCCGCACGCTGGAGGAATACGGCGCGATGGAATATTCCATTGTCGTGGCTGCCACCGCCTCCGATCCGGCGCCGATGCAGTTCCTGGCGCCCTATACAGGCTGCACCATGGGCGAATATTTTCGCGACAACTCGATGCACGCGCTGATCGCCTATGATGATCTATCAAAGCAGGCGGTCGCCTACCGGCAGATGTCGCTGCTATTGCGCCGGCCGCCGGGCCGCGAGGCTTATCCGGGCGACGTGTTCTTTCTCCACTCCCGCCTGCTGGAACGCGCCGCCAAGATGTCGGATGAGTTCGGCGCCGGTTCGCTGACGGCGCTGCCGGTGATCGAGACGCAGGCGGGCGATATCGCCGCCTATATTCCGACCAACGTGATTTCGATCACCGATGGCCAGATTTTTCTGGAAACCGAGCTATTTTTTCGCGGCATTAGGCCGGCGGTAAGCGTCGGCGCCTCGGTCTCGCGCGTCGGCTCGGCGGCGCAGATCAAGGCGATGAAACAGGTGGCCGGCAAGATCAAGCTCGATCTGGCGCAATACCGCGAGATGGCGGCGTTCTCGCAATTCGCCTCCGATCTCGATGCTTCCACTCAAAAGCAGCTGGCGCGCGGCGCCCGGCTCACCGAGATGCTGAAACAGCCGCAATTCCACCCGATTCCGGTCGAGGAACAGGTGGTGTCGATCTTTGCCGGCACGCGCGGCTATCTCGACGACATGCCGGTGGAGCGAGTCAACGCTTTCGAGGCGGGCTTGCTGGGCCAGATGCGCTCCGACAAGCCGGAGATTCTGGCTAGCATCCGCGACCAGCGCGAGATCAAGCCGGACACCGAGAAACAGCTGATCGCCTTTATCGAGTCGTTTTTGAAGAGTTTTGAATAGCCCATGCCCAGCCTGAAAATCCTCCGCAACCGGATCGCCAGCGTCAAATCGACGCAGAAGATCACCAAGGCGATGAAGATGGTGGCGGCGGCGAAACTGCGCCGGGCGCAGCAGCAGGCGGAGGCGGCGCGGCCTTATGCCGAGCACATGGCGAAGATGCTGGACGGGCTGGCGGCCAGCGCCGCAGAGAATAGCGAGGCGCCGAAACTGCTGACCGGCACCGGCAGCGACCGCACCCATCTGATTGTCGCGATCACCGCCGAGCGCGGCCTGGCCGGAGCGTTCAATTCCTCGGTGGGCCGGGCGGTGCGCGACCGGACGCGCGCGCTGCAAGCCGAAGGCAAGCAGGTGAAGCTGCTGCCGGTGGGCCGCAAGGGGCGTGACTATCTGCGCCGCGAGTTCCGCGACCGGATTATCGATGACATCAATTTCGCCGGCCAGAAAAGCATTTCCTTCGCCGATGCTGAAGGCGTCGCCAATCGCATCATCGAGGAGTTCCGCAAGGGCAATTTCGATGTCTGCACGCTGGTGTTCAACAAATTCGTCTCGGTAATGACGCAGACCGTCACCGAGTTGCGGCTGATCCCCGCCTATCAAGGCAGCGGCGCCAATGACAACGCGCGCCAGGACAATGAGGGCAGCGAGGATTACGAGATCGAGCCGGATGATGGCACGCTGCTGGACCGGCTGCTGCCGCGCAACCTCGCCATCCAAATCTACAGCGCGCAGCTGGAAAGCGCCGCCGGCTTTTTCGCCGCGCAGATGACGGCGATGGATAATGCCAGCCGTAACGCCGGCGACATGATCAACCGCCTGACGCTGAATTATAACCGCACCAGGCAGGCGAATATTACGCGGGAATTGATCGAGATTATTTCTGGCGCGGAGGCGTTGTAGAAGGAAGCGCTTCTTTTTTGAAAAAAAGAAGCAAAAAACTTTTACTAAATTAAAAAGAGTTTTTTGGTTCTTTTTTGCAAAAAAGAACTACTTGTTTTTTGCCTAAAAGGAGCCTCGACTTATGCCCAGCAACAATACCGGACGCATCACCCAGGTTCTCGGCGCCGTCGTCGATGTGCAGTTCGAGGGCGAATTGCCTTTTATTCTCAATGCCTTAGAAGGCAAGGTTGGCGACCGCCGGCTGGTGCTGGAAGTGGCGCAGGAGTTGGGCGAGCGCACGGTTCGTTGCATCGCGATGGAGGGCACGGACGGGCTGACGCGCGGCGCCGAGGTGACCGACACCGGCAAGCCGATCCAGATGCCGGTTGGCCCCGGCACGCTGGGCCGGATTCTCAACGTGATCGGCGAGCCGATTGACGAGCGCGGGCCGATCAAGAGCGATATTTTCTACCCGATCCATCGCGATGCGCCCTCTTTCGAGGATCAGGCGACCTCGGCGGAGGTGCTGGTGACCGGGATCAAGGTGGTCGATCTGCTGGCGCCTTATGTGAAGGGCGGCAAGATCGGGTTGTTCGGCGGCGCCGGGGTCGGCAAGACGGTGCTGATCCAGGAGCTGATCAACAACATCGCCAAGGCGCATGGCGGCGTCTCGGTGTTCGCCGGGGTGGGCGAGCGAACCCGCGAGGGCAATGATTTGTACCACGAAATGGTCGATGCCGGCGTGATCAAATTGGGCGACGACACCACCGAAGGCTCGAAAGTGGCGCTGGTTTATGGCCAGATGAACGAGCCGCCGGGCGCGCGCGCCCGCGTTGGCCTGTCCGGCCTCACCATCGCTGAATATTTCCGCGACGAGGAAGGCCAGGACGTGCTGTTCTTCGTCGATAACATTTTCCGGTTTACCCAGGCCGGCGCGGAAGTATCGGCGCTGCTAGGCCGCATCCCATCGGCAGTGGGCTATCAGCCGACTTTGTCCACCGATATGGGCGCGTTGCAGGAGCGGATCACCTCGACCAAGAAAGGCTCGATCACCTCGATCCAGGCGATTTATGTGCCCGCCGATGATTTCACCGACCCGGCGCCCGCTACCTCGTTCGCCCATCTGGACGCGACCACCAATCTCAGCCGCGCTATTTCCGAGAAGGGGATCTACCCCGCGGTCGATCCGCTGGATTCGACTTCCCGCGCGCTCGATCCGCGGATTATCGGCGAGGAGCATTACAATGTGGCGCGCGAGGTGCAGCGCATCCTACAAACCTATAAGTCGCTGCAGGACATCATCGCGATTCTCGGCATGGATGAGTTGTCCGAGGACGACAAGCTGATCGTTGCCCGCGCCCGCAAGATCGAGCGCTTCTTGTCGCAGCCTTTCCATGTGGCGGAAGTGTTCACCGGCTCGCCTGGGCTATTTGTCAAGCTGGAGGATACTGTGCGCAGCTTCAAAGCGCTGTGCGCCGGCGAGTATGATCATCTGCCGGAAGGCGCGTTTTATATGGTCGGCACCATCGAGGACGCTGTGAAGAAAGGCGAGCAGATGGGGGGCGGCGAGAAAAAAGGAGAGCCGCCGGCGGCGCAGAAATCTGATCAGGCGCAGGCGGTCAGGCCGCCGGAGCAGGCTGGAGCGCCGAAGGCGGAAGCCAGGACGGGAAGCGTTTAAGCAAGGGCTGCTTTTTGTAAAAAGCAGCAGCAAAAACTTTTTATAATAAAGAGTTTTTTGGTTCTTTTTTGCAAAAAAGAACTGCTTTTTTTAAGGTATGCCATGCCCCTAGACCTAGAAATCGTCAGCCCAGAAAAATCGCTTCTATCGCGCCCGGTGGACATGGTGGTGATTCCCGGAACCGAAGGCGATATCGGCGTGCTGCCTGGCCACTCCAAGCTGATCACCTCCTTACGTGGCGGCCTGGTTGATCTCTACGAGAATGACCGTATTACCGACCGTTTCTTTGTCTCTGGCGGGTTTGCCGAAGTCACCGAAGAGCGTTGCACTGTACTGGCCGATGAAATCGTCACCTTTGCCGATTTGGACGCAAGCAAGGCGTCGGCGGCATTATCAGCGGCGGAACAAGCTTATACTTCGACAAATATTGAGGACACTGATGCCTACCGGATGGCCACCGACCGGCTGATTTCGGCGCAGGCCATGGCCGATGCGGTTGCCGGGAGAGGCTGATTATTTGATGTTTCTGGGGCTTTATTTTGATTTTCAAGAACTTTATGGCATAAGCGAACAACCCCAAATCAATGCATTGCGACAATGCCGGTATTTTAGATTGGGCGCATCCTGTAAGGTGAGACACTTAGTTCATGACTGATAAATTGACGCTGTCATCGGATAAACCGCGTGACCAGCAAGCATTCGACACCTCAGAGGCCGACCATTCGGAAGACCGAATGCGCCGTGCGCTCGAACAGCTTGGCGGTTCGTCCTCTGGTTCGTCCTCTGGTTCGTCCTCTGGGCGAACGCATCACGCGCCGGCCTCGGCGCATGAAACATTCACGGCGACGCGCAAGCACCGTTTCGTGCAGGATGGCGATGTTCAGGTGACCCATGTTCAAGGCAGCCGGCGGGATCGCAGCGCGCGCTCCGCGTCGCCCGCGCCTTTCGCGGCGCCGGAAGCTAAACTGAATGACGCGCAGGACGCGCTTGCCGAAGAGCGCGGGATGCGCCAGCGCGCCGAACGAGCCGCGCAGGACGCGCAAGCGTTGATCGCCACGCTGCAGACCAAGCTTGGCCATAGCGAAATCGCCTTGGGGGAGGCGCGCAATACGATGCAGGCGCATGCCGAGGCGACTGCCAAGTTGCAAAGCGAGTTGCAGTCTCATGACGAGCAGATCAAGTTGCTGCAAGTCCAACTTACCGCTGCCGAGGCGGCACGCGACAGGCTCGAGCAAGAGGCCCATGCTCAGCAGGCCCGAAATCAACCGGCCCGGACTCAGCAGGCCCGGACTCAGCAGGAAGAGGCGCAGCAGGCGGGAGCACGGCGGACAACTCAGGCTTTCGACATGCCAGCCATGAAGGCGCCTTCCAGTAAAGCGCCCGCTGCCAAGGCGGCTATACCCAAGGGAGCGCCCGCACGGAAGATTGGCCGGCTTACACGTTCGGTCGCGCAAATTCAAAAAACGCGCGATCCGAACGCCGAGGAACCGCAACCTGTCAAATGGTGGCTGGGCAATAAAGAATAATCATCAAAAGTTTTTTGCTGCTTTTTTTCAAAAAAGCAGGCCTTACTACCCTTAAGTGATTTTAGGGGGGAGGGGCGTGCCGATGATGAAGCCGGCCCATCTATTCGAGTGGATCGAAAGCCTATTCTTCTACGCTCTTGGCGTTATGCTGGCGGTGGCGGCGCTGGTGGCGTTCCTGGAGGCGGTGTATCTGCTTGCAGCGGATATTCTGCATGGCGCCGGCGCTCAAGGCATAGTCGTTGTGCTGGACCGCGTGCTGCTGGTCCTGATGCTGATCGAGTTGTTATATACCGTGCGGATTTCCGTACAGTCGCGCGAAATTCAATGTCAGCCCTTTCTCATTATCGGCCTAATCGCCGCGATCCGGCGGGTGCTCGTGGTGACGCTGCAAACTTCAATGCTATCGCCAACAAAATCCACGTCCGCGAAAGGGATCGGCGAGCATGGCATTCTGGCATCCTCAAGCGGCGAATTGCTGATTCTCAGCCTGCTGATTGCGACAATGGTGGGCGCCATTGCCGTGCTAAAGCGGGCAAAAGTGGCGTGATTGATCAGTTCATCGAATGAAAGGCTTCGATAGCCGTGCTGATATCGGCCGCCGAGACATCCAGATGCGTGCAGAGGCGTAGCCGGGTGCGGCCCATCACCGACACCATGATACCCTGGGCGCGCAGCGACTGTGCCCAATTTTCCGGCGAACTGCCCGTGCCTGCCACATCGGCATAGACCAGATTGGTTTCCGGCAGGTCCACGGCAAAGCCTGGCAGGGCAGCCAGCGCTTCAGCAAGGCGCTTGGCGTTGGCATGATCCTCGGACAGCCGTTCGACATGATGATCGAGCGCATAGAGGCAGCCCGCGGCGCAAATCCCGGCTTGCCGCAGGCTGCCGCCCAGGCGCTGTTTCCAGTGCCAGGCGCGGTCGATGATCGCGGATGATCCGGCCAGCACGGCGCCGAGCGGCGCGCCCAGCCCCTTGGTGAAGTCGATCCACACCGTATCGAACGAGGCGGCGAACTCAGCCGCCGGAACGTCGGAGGCGATCACCGCGTTCAGCAGCCGCGCGCCATCCATATGGGTCATCATGCCCGCGTCATGCGCGATGGCGGCAAGCGCTTGTAGCACCGGCAGCGGCCAGACCGCGCCGCCGCCTAGATTGGAGGTCTGCTCGATGGCGAGCAGGGTTTGCGGCGCGCTGTAACGCGAGGCCGGCCGCAATGCCGCGCGAAGCTGATCCGCGGTGAACATCCCTCGTGCGCCCGGCAGCCCATGCACCCGCGCGCCGGCCAGCGCCCAAGGCGCGCCGCCCTCAGCCTCGATAATATGCGCCGATTCATGCGCAATGATTTCGTCGCCAGGCCGGCAATGGGTGAGGATGGCAACCGAGTTGCACATCGCCCCAGAGGGCAGAAAAATTGCCGCCTCTTTGCCCAGCAGCGCCGCCACGCGCTGGCACAATTGGTTGATCGTCGGATCGAGGCCAAGTTGTTCATCGCCCACCTCCGCCGCCATCATCGCGGCGCGCATCGCCTGGCTCGGCTTGGTCTGGGTGTCGGAATAGAGATTGACCCGCACGGGCGGACCCGCCGCGTCAGGCGTTACCGGAGCGTACATCGCTGATCCTATACCTTGGCGGGAGCCGGGTTGACGGCCGGCGATGCGATATGCGGCGGCCCGTAAATGTCGCGGGCGCGCTTGTGGAAGGCATAGACCATCCGCCGCACCGCTTCGGTGAACACTAAGCCGATCGTTTTCTGCAGGAGGATGTTGCGGAATTCAAAATCGACGTAAAAATCAACCTTTGTGCCCTTCGGATCTAGCGTAAAGGTCCACTCATTGCGCAGGTATTTGAACGGCCCGTTCTCGTAATGCACATGGATGCGGTTTGGCCGCTCCAGCGTCACCTTTGAGGTGAAGCTTTCGCGAAACATTTTAAAGCCGATAGTCATGTCGGCTACCAGAGCGGTTTCGCTCTGGCTGCGAATATGCGCGCCAATGCACCAGGGCAGGAAAGCGGGATATTTGCCGACATCGGCGACCAGATCGAAAATCTGTTCCGGCTGATACGGGACAATTTGGTGATCGCTATATTTCGGCATGATCAGGCGGCCAAGCGGGCGATGCGCGCTTCGCGCAATTGCGCGAAATCCGCGTCGGCGTGGTAGGAACTGCGCGTCAGCGGCGTAGACGACACCATCAAAAACCCTTTCGCCCGCGCCATGCGGGCCAGTTCATCGAATTCGTCCGGCGGCATAAAGCGTTCTACCGCGGCATGCTTAACAGAAGGTTGCAGATACTGCCCGATGGTCAGAAAATCCACCTCGGCAATCCGTAAATCATCCATCACCTGACCGATTTCAGCCTTGCTTTCGCCAAGCCCAACCATCAACCCTGATTTGGTGAAAATCGCCTTATCCAGTCGCTTCGCCTGATCGAGCAGGCGAAGCGATTGGTAATAACGCGCGCCCGGACGGATGGTGGGGTAGAGGCGCGGCACCGTTTCCAAGTTATGGTTGAACACGTCCGGTTTCGCTGCCGTGACAATTTCCAGCGCTCCTGGCTTGCGTAGAAAATCCGGCGTCAAAACCTCGATGGTGGTCGCCGGCGTCGCCGCGCGGATCGCCCGGATCACCGTGGCGAAATGCGCGGCGCCGCCATCCGCGAGATCATCCCGGTCCACCGAGGTGACCACCACATGGCGCAATCCCAGCGTTGCCACCGCATCGGCGACGCGCTGTGGCTCATCGGCGGCCAGCGGCGCCGGCAGCCCGGTTGACACATTGCAAAAGGCGCAGGCGCGGGTGCAAATTTCGCCCATAATCATCATGGTGGCGTGACGCTGCGACCAGCATTCACCGATATTTGGGCAGGCGGCTTCCTCGCAAACCGTGGTCAGCTTCTGCTCGCGCATCAGGGCGCGGGTTTCATGATAGACCGGATGGGTGGGCGCCTTTACCCGTATCCAATCGGGCTTCCGCTGGATCGGGTTGTCCGGCCGGTGCTGCTTTTCCGGATGCCGGAATCTATGGTCAACTTCTATGCGCATGATGGATCAGAAGTGTATCGCCTGGCCGTAAGCGTCAAGCACCGATTCGTGCATCGTCTCGCTCACGGTTGGGTGTGGGAACACTGTTCCCATTAATTCCGCCTCGGTGGTTTCCAAGGTGCGGGCAATCACATAGCCCTGGATCATCTCGGTCACTTCGGCGCCGATCATATGCGCGCCCAGCAGCGCGCCGGTTTTGGCGTCGAACACAGTCTTCACCATGCCGTCCGGCTCGCCCATGGCGATGGCCTTACCATTGCCGATGAACGGGAAATGCCCGACCTTCACCTCGTACCCCGCTTCCTTGGCCTTCGCCTCGCTAAGGCCGACCGAGGCGACCTGCGGGCGGCAATAGGTGCAGCCAGGAATATTGGCGATGTCCAGCGGATGCGGGTGCAGCCCGGCAATGGCCTCGACGCAGATAACGCCTTCATGGCTCGCCTTATGCGCCAGCCAGGGCGCGCCCGTCACATCGCCGATCGCGTAAAGGCCCGGCTCGCCGGTATTGCCATAGCCATCGACCACCACATGGGTGCGCTCCACCTTCACCTTGGTTGATTCGAGGCCGATATCTTCCGTATTGCCAACGATGCCAATAGCGGAAATTACCCGGTCTGCGGTGATCTCCTCGCTTTTGCCCCCAGCCTCGACGCTGACGGTGACGTTATTGGAACCAGGCTTGGCGCTCTTCACCATCGCCTTGGTGATGATCCGCATGCCCTGCTTTTCCAGGCTCTTGTGTAGCATGGCGGAAATCTCCGCGTCCTCGACCGGCAGAATCCGGTCGAGCGCCTCGATCACCGTTACTTTCGATCCCATGTTCTGAAAGAAGCTGGCAAATTCAATGCCGATGGCGCCGGAGCCGATCACCACCAGCGTCTTTGGCATGATGTCGGGCACCATGGCTTCCTTATAGGTCCAGATAAGCTTGCCGTCCGGCTCAACGCCGGGCAGTACCCGCGCTCGTGCGCCGGTGGCCAGGATGATGTGCTTCGCCAAAAGCGTGGCGATGCTCTTGCCGTCCTTGTTAACCTCCACCTTGCCCGACCCCGCCAGCTTGGCCGCGCCATCGAACACCGTCACCTTGTTCTTGCGCAACAGATGGCCGACGCCGGAGGCAAGCTGCTTGGCAACGGCGCGCGACCGCTTCACCACCTTGGCCAAATCAAAGCTGGTGTTCTCCGCCTTGAAGCCGAATTCGTCCAAATGGTGCAGCAGATGATTGATCTCCGAGGTCCGCAGCAGCGCCTTGGTCGGGATGCAGCCCCAGTTCAGGCAAATGCCGCCCAGATGCTCGCGCTCGACCACCGCCACCTTCATCTTCAGCTGCGCCGCGCGGATCGCCGCGACATAGCCGCCAGGGCCGCCGCCCACCACGATCAGGTCGAATTGTTGATCCGCCATGCTTTTGACCCCTATGCCGCGAGTGCCGCGAGGGCATCGCCCTTCAGACGGT
Organism: Acetobacteraceae bacterium; assembly: GCA_965276795.1. Classification (GTDB taxonomy): domain Bacteria; phylum Pseudomonadota; class Alphaproteobacteria; order Acetobacterales; family Acetobacteraceae; genus Acidiphilium. The sequence goes on from OZ255628.1 coordinate 2,137,604, forward strand.
AGCGCGTCCATTCATCCAAAGCCTCGGCTCCCAGGCTTTTATAGAAATCGATCGCCGGCGTGTTCCAATCCAGCACCGACCATTCGAGCCGGGCGCAGCCGAGACGAACCGCCTGTTGCGCCAGATGCCGCAGGAGCGCCCGGCCGATGCCGTGTCCGCGCGCCTCCGGGATCACGAAGAGGTCCTCAAGATAAAGTCCCGCCCGGCCAGTCCAGGTCGAAAAGCTGGTGAACCAGAGGGCCAGGCCGACTGCCCGGCTATCCATCTCCGCAAGCACCGCGCGGGCCAGCGGAGCAGCGCCGAATAACGCAGCGTGAAGCATTGCCTCGTCCATCTCCACCGCATCCGGCGCCCGCTCGTAAGAGGCGAGATCGCGCACCAGGGCGAGCAGCGCCGGAACATCGACCGGCGCCGCCTCGCGCAGCGCGAAGTCCGTCATCGTCGCGGCGCTCACAGCATCAGCCCAAGCGGTTCCTCGACCAGCGTCTTGAAGGCGGCCAGCCACTCGGCGCCGGTGGCGCCGTCGACCACGCGGTGGTCGCAGGTGAGGGTGGCTGTCATCATGGTGGCGATGGCGAGCTGGTCCTTCTTCACCACTGCCCGCTTCTCGCCCGCCGCGACCGCGAGGATCGCCGCCTGCGGCGGATTGATGATGGCGGTGAAATGGCGCAGCCCATACATGCCGAGATTGGAGATGGAGAAGGTGCCGCCCTGGAATTCCTCCGGCTTCAGCTTGCCTTCCTTGGCCCGGGAAGCGAGGTCCTTCATCTCGTTGCTGATGGTGGCCAGGCCCTTGCGGTCGGCCTGGCGGATCAGCGGGGTGATGAGGCCCTGCGGGATGGCGACGGCCACCGAGATATCGACATCCTGGTAGCGGATCATCGCGTCAGGGGTGAAGCTGGCGTTCATCGCCGGCACCCGGCGCATGGTGACGGCGGCGGCGTTGATGATCAGGTCGTTCACCGAAAGCCGGAACGCGCCCGGCCCGTCTTTTGGCGATTGCGCGTTCAGATCAGCGCGCAGCTTGAGCAAGGCATCGAGATCGACATCGATGGCGACGGTGAATTCCGGCACGGTCTGCTTTGCCACCACCATGCGCTGGGCGATCACCTTGCGCATCGAGGAATGCGGTATCGCCTCGTGAGGGGCGGTGATAGCCACCGGCGGGGGCGCGACGGGCGGCGGTGCCGTCGGCGAGGCTGTTGGCGGCGAGGGCTGCGGCGCTGCCTGGGCCGGTTGCGGTGCCGCCTGTGGCTTGCCGCGCGCCCCCTCGATATCCGCCTTGACAATCCGCCCGTTCGGACCGCTGCCTTTCAGGCCTGAGAGATCAATGCCCGCCTGTTGCGCCATCCGCCGCGCCAGCGGCGAGGCGAAGACCCGCTCGCCATGATCTTGGCCATTGCCCCGCGCAGGCGTACCTTGCCCCAGCGCTTCACTTTCGGTCTTTGATCCGCTTGCCTGCGTCTTCCCCGGCAAAGGCCCGGCCTTCGCCTGTTCCGGCGACTGATCCGTCGCCGTCGCCGGGGTATCGGTCTTCAGTACATCCACCGGCGCCTTCTCAGCCTTATCTGGCGACTGACCACTGGCAACTGACGACTGATCAAATGCCTCTCCCTCCTCGACCAGCACCGCGATCGGCGCGTTCACCGCAACCCCCGCCGTGCCTTCCGCCACCAGGATTTTGCCTAAAATACCCTCATCGACCGCCTCGACCTCCATGGTCGCCTTGTCGGTCTCGATCTCGGCCAGCACGTCGCCAGACTTTACTGAGTCACCCTCGTGCTTCAGCCAGCGCGCCAGCGTGCCCTCGGTCATGGTGGGGCTCAACGCCGGCATCAATATATTGGTCGCCATGATCCGCCTCCTCAGAACAATTTTTTCACGGCGCTCACCACCCAGTCGGGCTGCGGCAGCGCCAGTTTTTCGAGGTTCGCCGCATAGGGCATCGGCACATCGACGCCATGCACCCGCGCGGGCGGCGCATCCAGCCAGTCGAAGCAATGCTCGGTCACCTGCATGACGATCTCGGCGCCGATTCCGGCGAAGGGCCAGCCTTCCTCGACGCTGACGACGCGATTGGTCTTTTTCACGCTGGCGACGATGGTTTCGGTATCGAGAGGCCGGATCGTCCGCAGATTGATCACTTCGGCGCTGATGCCCTGCTGATCCAGCAGTTCCGCGGCTTTAAGCGCCACATCGACCATGATGGAAAACGCCACGATGGTGACATCATCGCCCTGCCGTTCGATCTTTGCCTTGCCGATGGGCAGGATAAAATCAGGATCAGTCGGGCAGGGATGCTTATGACCGTAGAGGATCTCGTTCTCCAGGAACACCACGGGATTCGGATCGCGGATCGCCGCCCGCAACAACCCCTTGGCATCCGCCGCCGACCAGGGCGCCAACACCTTCAGCCCAGGACAATGGGCATACCACGAGGCATAGCACTGGCTATGCTGGGCGCCGACGCGCGAGGCCGCGCCATTGGCGCCGCGGAACACGATGGGCGCCCCCATCTGGCCGCCCGACATATAGAGTGTCTTCGCCGCCGAATTGATGATCTGGTCGACCGCCTGCATGGCAAAGTTGAAGGTCATGAACTCGACAATGGGCTTGAGGCCCGACATCGCCGCCCCCACCGCCATGCCGGTGAAGCCGTGCTCGGTGATCGGCATGTCGATCACCCGCTTGTCGCCAAACTCCTCCAGCATACCCTGGCTGATCTTGTAGGCGCCCTGGTATTGCGCGACCTCCTCGCCCATCAGGAACACGTCAGGATCGGCGCGCATCTCCAGCGCCATGGCATCGCGCAGCGCCTCGCGAACGGTGATTTCGGTGGTCTCGCCCCAATCCTTTTCCGGCGCCGCTTCCACTTTTGGCAGGTTGAGCGGCTTTGGCGCGGCGGTTTTCTCCTCCGGCAGCTTCATATCGGTGGCGGGAGCTTCGGTCGTTGCGGGGGCTTTCGCCTCTGGCGCTTTTGCGGGCGTCCCGGCGGCGGGCGTCCCGGCGGCGGGCGTCCCGGCGGCCTCGCCAGCCGCGCCGATCAGCGCGATCGGGGTGTTCACCGCCACCCCTTCGGTGCCTTCCTCGACCAGGATGCGCAGCAGCTCGCCTTCATCGACCGCCTCGACCTCCATGGTCGCCTTGTCGGTCTCGATCTCGGCCAGCACATCGCCGGAAGCCACCTGCTCGCCGGGTTTTTTCAGCCAGCGCGAGAGCTTGCCTTCCGTCATGGTCGGCGAAAGCGCCGGCATCAGCAATTCAGTCGCCATGATCAGCGCTCCACCAATACATCGGTCCATAATTCACGCGGATCAGGCTCAGGGCTGGCTTGCGCGAAATCCGCCGCTTCCTGCACCCGCTTCTTGATGTCGTCATCGATCTTCTTGAGATCGCCAGCATCCACGCCCTGGCTTTCCAGCGTCTTGCGGACGGTATCGATACAGTCATGCTCGGCGCGCATTTTCTGCACCTCCTCGCGGGTGCGGTATTTGGCGGGATCGGACATTGAATGGCCGCGGTAGCGATAGGTCATCATCTCGAGCAGGAAGGGGCCATTGCCCGCCCTGCAATGCGCCACCGCCTCCATGCCCGCCTGCTTCACCGCAGCCACATCCATGCCATCGACCTGCAAGCCGGGAATGTTCCACGGCGCGCCGTTCTTGCTGAGATCGCGCGAGGCGGAGGCCCGCTCGATGCTGGTGCCCATGCCGTAGCGGTTGTTCTCGATAATGAAAATCGTCGGCAGCTTGAGCAGCGCCGCCAGGTTGAAGCTCTCGAACACCTGCCCCTGGCTCGACGCGCCCTCGCCGAAATAGGTCAGACATACCCGGTCATTGCCGCGGTAATGATTGGCGAAAGCAAGTCCGTTGCCGAGGCCAACCTGCGCGCCGACAATGCCATGCCCGCCATAGAAGCCCTTGGCCTTGCTGAACATGTGCATGGAGCCGCCCTTGCCATGCGAATAGCCATCGGCGCGGCCCGTCAATTCAGCCAGCACGCCTTTCGGGTCCATGCCGCAGGCCAGCATATGGCCGTGGTCGCGATAGGAGGTGATCACCTGATCGCCCTCGTCGATGGCGTGCTGCATGCCGGTCACCACCGCCTCCTGGCCGATATAGAGATGGCAGAATCCGGCGATCAGCCCCATGCCATAAAGCTGCCCGGCCTTTTCTTCGAAGCGGCGGATCAGCAGCATGGTCTCATAGGCGCGCCGCAATTCATCGTGTTCCATAGCGGGCGGCTTCCTGCTCTTGGCCGCCGGTTTGATTGAGCTGATCCGTTCGGTCCCGAGTTTCTCGGCGTCACGCTTTTCTTCGCGCTTTTCTTGGGTTGCTGCCATGGTCCCCTCCTAGATGTGCCGGTGTTCCGCGCTCTGGCGGTCCATATCAGGCGTTTTTTCCGCCAACGCCTTATAAATAGCAATGCGGCGATGGAAATCCCCATCGCCGCATGACAAATTCACGGAAATCGCATCGTCATCGTGGCGACATATATTACATCGTCATCGTGATGACGGTTCGCGGCAAGCCGCGCGCTCTACTTCCGGGGCGATGGTTGAGTGTCGGCGGCCTCATGCAGCGGCACGACCAGATCGTCAGGATCGGCGAGATTGAGCACCGCGCGGGCTTGCCCATCGAGCATATCAGGTTGGATGGCTTTCGGATTGAGCGCCGCCACGCGGGCTTCCCAACGGTCCCGTTCAGCCAGAACTGATTTGAGATCGGCCTGCGCCCTGATGATAGCGCCGCTTTCCGCCGATTGCGCGACGAAGCCGCGCGATCCGTGCAAGGCATTATAACTGAAATAGGCGGTTAGGATGAGGAAAATGGCCGGCCCGGCCGCAGCGCGCAAAATTTTCTTCATGCTTCTGCCAAAAAAATTAAATTATTTCAATATTGTATCTGAAACTGTTATGATTAGCAAGGTCAGGAATTAGCCTTCGCCTTATTTCGTCCTGATTGCTGCCCATCTGGTGACATGAAACCGCGCGAGATTATCCGATGTCATGGAGGATCAAATGACGCATAAGTACCGATTTATTATCGCCGCGGCCATTCTGGCGTTTGGCGTTTCGGGCGCGGGTGTTGCGCAAGCAGATCCACCTTGGGGCCACGATGGCGGCCATGAGGGCTGGGGTCATGACAGAGGCGGGCGTGACGGCTGGCGCCATGACGGATGGGATCATGACCGGCGCTGGGATCATGATGGTTGGCGCGGCGGCTGGGGCGGCCCGCAGGTCTTTGTTCAGCCGCCGCCACCCCCGGTTTATTACGCGCCGCCGCCGGCCTATTATCCGCCGCCGCCGGTTTATTACCCGCCGCCTTATCCCTCCTATTAAACGCGCCTAGCTTGCCGCGAGCCAGGGTTTGATACGAACTAGGTCTTGCCGCCTTGCAGCTTGGCGTCTAAAGCGCCGCCTCAATCACACTCTAATTAGCGACAAGGCGGTTTCATGGCGATCGAGCGAACTCTTTCCATCCTCAAGCCAGATGCGACCCGGCGCAACCTGACTGGCCGGATCAACGCGAAGTTCGAGGAAGCCGGGCTACGCGTCATTGCCCAGAAACGCTTGGCGCTGACCCAATCCCAGGCCGAAGCCTTCTACGCAGCGCATAAAGCGCGGCCGTTTTTTGGCGGCTTGGTCACCTTCATGACATCCGGTCCGGTCGTCGCGCAGGTTCTCGAAGGCGAGGCCGCCATTACCAAAAACCGCGACATCATGGGCGCCACCGACCCAAAAAAGGCTGCGCCTGGCACCATCCGCGCCGAATTCGCCGAGGACATCGAAGCCAATTCCGTGCATGGCTCGGACAGCCCGGAAGCCGCCGCGCAGGAGATCAGCTTTTTCTTTTCCGCCATTGAAATTACCGGCTAAAGAAAAAGAACCCGGCAGGGAAACCAGAAAAACTTTCAATAAAAAAGTTTTTGCTTCTTTTTTCAAAAAGAAGCGCTTGCTTTCCTTAATTTATTTAAGCCCGCGTCATAGAGCCGCTGCTGCTGGCGGGGCCGACCATGCGGCGAAGCTTCGCCACGATGATCGCCGTGTTCCAATCGGCGCCCCCCAGCAAGCGCGCGACGATCTGCCCCTGCCGGTTGATCACCAGCGAGAGCGGCACGCCATCCGCATGAAAAATCTCCAGCGCGCTGCCGGAGGGATCGAGCAGCACCGGCAGGCCATGGATGCGATGCGCGGCGAAATAGGGCTGCACCGCCGCCGCGCCTTGAGTATCCACCGAGATCGGCAGGACAAGAATATGGTCTGGCCGCAGCCTTTTGTTGAGCGCCGCCAAAGTCGGCATTTCGGCCTTGCAGGGGCCGCACCAGGTCGCCCAAAAATTCACCAGAAGGCCATGGCCCCGGTAATCCGCAAAATCGAGCGGCTTGCCGGCGACATCGGTGAACGAGAATTTCGGCGGATCATAAGGAAACACGTCGGTCAACCCGTTCGCGGCGTCAGGCAGGTCCATGCTCCAGGCGGATTTGCCCAACAGCCCCGCCGCCGCTAATCCTGCGCCTAATCCGGCGAATTGCCGCCGGGTGAATGGTTTGGTCATGGATCACGAAACTCCTCAACAAGATCATCAGCGTCAATGGGGCGGCCGCTTCGCCGGCAATCCTTCGGCGATCATGCAGTCCATCAACGCCTCCATCGGCTTTGACCGCCGGTTATGGCGGCAGGATATCGACGGCTCGCTGGCCCATGCCGCGATGCTCGCCCAAACCGGCCTCATCAGCGCGGAGGATGAAGCCGCGATCCGGCAGGGTCTAGCGGCAATTGGACAAGAAATCGAGAGCGGCGCCTTCACCTTTGATGAAGCGCTTGAGGATATTCACACCAATATCGAGGCCAGGCTGATCGATAGGATCGGCGAGGCCGGCCGGCGCCTGCACATGGCGCGCAGCCGCAATGACCAGGTGGCGACCGATTTCCGCCTCTGGGTCCGCGCGGCGATCGACGGGATTGACGCGGCGATCCGCGCCCTCATGCAAGCGCTAGCGTCGCGCGCCGCCGAGCATGCCGCCACGCTGATGCCGGGCTTCACCCATCTGCAGACGGCGCAGCCGATCACCTTCGGCCATCATTTGCTCGCCTATGTCGAGATGCTGGCACGGGATCGCGGCCGCCTTGCGGATGCGCGCCTGCGCCTCAACGTCTCGCCCTTAGGCGCCGCGGCGCTCGCCGGCACCTCCTTTCCGATCGACCGCCACATGACGGCGCGGGCGCTCGGCTTCGACCGCCCGGCGGCGAATTCGCTGGACGCGGTCTCGGATCGAGATTTTGCCCTGGAATTCCTGGCGGCGCTGTCGATCATGGCCATGCATCTGTCGCGCCTGGCCGAGGAGATCATCCTCTGGATGAGCGCGCCCTATCGGTTCATCAGGCTGTCCGATGCCTATACCACCGGCAGCTCGATCATGCCGCAAAAGCGCAATCCGGACGCCGCCGAACTGGCGCGGGCCAAATCCGGGCGAATTTTTGGCGCGCTGATTGGCCTGCTGACCATGATGAAGGGCCTGCCGCTCGCTTATGCCAAGGACATGCAGGAGGACAAGGAAGGCGTGTTCGACGCCACCGATGCCGCATTGCTGAGCCTTGCCGCGATGACCGGCATGATACGCGACATGCAGGCCGATGCCGCGCGGATGCGCGCCGCCGCCGGGGCCGATTTCGCCACCGCCACCGATCTCGCCGATTATCTGGTGCGAGCGCTAGGCCTGCCCTTCCGCACCGCGCATCACGTGACAGGACGCATCGTTGCCGCCGCCGAGGCGCAGGGCGTGGCGCTGGGCGATCTGCCGCTGGCCGCGATGCAGGACATCGAGCCGCGCCTTACCGAAGCGGTGTTCGCGGCGCTGAGCGTCGAAGCGTCGGTGGCGTCGCGCGCCAGTTTTGGCGGCACCGCCCCGGAAATTGTCGCGCGCGCCGCGGCTGCATGGCTGGCGACACTGAATGCGGAGATGACGCGATGAGATTATCCTTGCTTGCCATCGCCACCCTGCTGGCGCTGGCGCTTTCCGGCTGCGGCAGGGCTGGCGCGCCATCGCCGCCGGGGCCGGCGAACGAGATCACCTATCCGCATAGCTACCCGGTCCAGGAATAATGCTGGCTGATGCCAAATGGCACGAGCTGATGGCCGCCAGGCCGCCTCTCGCCATTCACGCGCAGGACGGGCTGATCTTCGAGGATGTGCCGCTGAATGCCATCGCCGATGCGGTAGGCACGCCAACTTGGGTCTATGGCGCCGGCGTCATCCGCCAGCGCCTCGCCATGCTCCGCGACGCCTTCGCCGCCGCCGGGCTGAAGCCCGCGATCCGCTTTGCCGTGAAAGCCAATGACCACCGGGCGATTCTGGCGCTGATGCGGCAAGGCGGCGCCGGCGCGGACGTAACCAGCGGCGGCGAACTGGCCCGCGCGCTGAATGCCGGCATCGCGCCGGAAGCGATCGTGTTCTCCGGCGTCGGCAAAACGGATGCCGAGATCGAAGCCGCCCTGGCTGCCGGCATCGGCCAGATCAACGCCGAAAGCGCTGAGGAATTGGCGATGATCGCCGGCCTCGCCGCTGCGAAAAACATTGCCGCGCCCATCGCCTTGCGGGTCAATCCCGATATCGACGCGGCCAGCCACGCCAAGATCACCACCGGCCGCGCCGGCGATAAATTCGGCGTCGCTTATGAACAGGTGGCGGCGCTGTACCGCCACGCCATGACGCTGCCGGGCGTCGCCATGCTGGGGCTTGCCGTGCATATCGGCAGCCAGATCATGGAACTCGCCCCTTACGAGGCCGCCTATGTGCGCATGGCCGCGCTGGTCCAGGGGTTGCGGAATGCCGGCCTGCCGGTGGCAAAGCTCGATCTGGGCGGCGGCTTTGGCATCCCGTATCAGGACGAGCCGGGCTTCCCGCTCGCCGCCTATGCGCAGATGGCACGGCGCGTCGTGGGCAGCCTCGGCGTTGAGCTGGTCATCGAGCCGGGGCGCTATCTGGTCGGTCCGGCGGGGCTGCTGCTCGCCTCGGTCACCCTGGTCAAGCGTAGCGAAGCCAAGCGTTTCGTGGTGCTCGACGCTGGAATGAATGATCTGCTCCGCCCGGCCTTATATGACGCGTTCCACGGCATCGTGCCGGTCGATGCCGTGGATTACGCAGCGTCCGGCGCGCCTTGCGAGGTGGTGGGGCCGGTCTGTGAAACCGGCGATCGCTTCGCGGACGCTCGCCTGCTGCCATCGCTCGGCCCCGGCGCACGGGTCGCCTTGCTCGATGCCGGCGCCTATGGCGCGGTGATGAGCAGCACGTATAATGCGAGGCCGCTGGCCGCCCAGGCGCTGGTGGACGGCGCGAACTTCCACGTCATCCGCCCGCGCCAGTCCATCGAAGCGCTCTGGCGGGATGAGACGATCCCTGATGCCGATGTCTGACACCGCGACGCGGCTTGCCCGGCTGCGCCGCCGGGCAAGGCTGGTGCTGTGGATCGAAGCGCTGTCGCGCGCCGCCCTGGCGCCTTGCGGCGTGGCGCTTGCCTATCTCCTGCTGGTCCTGCTGGGCTTGGGCGGCTGGCTAACCGAAGCGATCGCCCTTTTGGCGCTGGCCGTCGCGCTACTTTTCGGAATGCGGCGCTTCGAACCGCCATCACTTGCCCGGATCGACCGGCGGATCGAGCAGGAAAGCGGCTTCGATCACCGGCCCATCGCCGCCACCGAGGACCGGCTGGTTCCCGCTGGCCCGCTGGCGAAGGCGCTATGGCAGGCGCATCAGGCGCGGGCAGCCTCATTGATTGCTCAGGCCCGCATTGGAGCGCCGCGGCTGCGCCTCGTCGAACACGACCCGCTGGCGCTGCGCTCCGGATTGCTGCTCGGCCTGCTGGTCGCCGCCATCATCGCCGGGCAGGCCTTGCCGCAACGCCTGGCCGATCTGGTGATCGCGCCGCGCTGGAGTTTCGGCCAGGGCATCGCGGTGACCGCGTGGCTGACGCCGCCTGCCTGGAGCGGCGCCGCGCCGCGCCTGATTGGCGCCAGTCACCGGATCACCGCCTTGCCCGGGTCGCGCCTGTCGATGATCGTCACCGGCGCCGGAGAGCAGCCGCCCCCGGCATGGTTTACCGGACATCGGCTGCGTTTCGCAACACTTGGCGGCGGCAGCTTCCGTGCCAGCTTCGCCTTGACCCGCGATGGCGAGATCACCGCCGGACGATTTTGGAACCGCATCGCGCGCTACCGCGTGAGGATCACGCCGCTGACGCCGCCGCGCATCGCCTTCGCGCGGCCGCCCCGGGTGGATCGTGACGGTCAGCGCGTCGATATTTCCTACCGCGGCAGCGCTGACTATGGCCTGAAGGCAATCCGGCTGATCCTTGCTCCCGCTAACGCGCCGCGGGCGAAGCCCGAGACAGCAACCGTCGCCAGTCTCGCTGGAAGCCACGCCGCATCGGCCACCGCCAGGCTCGATCTGCTGTCCAGCCCCTACGCCGGGCTGCCAGTGGCGGCCCGGCTGACGGCGCGCGATGTCGCCGGCGGCGCAGCGGCTTCGGCGCCCGCTACGCTTGCTCTGCCGGCGCCGCGGCTGAAAAACGCCAGCGCTCGCGCGATCGAAGCGCTGCGGCAGCGCCTGGCGCTGCAACCGGCGGCGCGAGCCTATGTCGCGCTGGCCCTGAGTGAGCTTGCGGCAGCGCCGCCGGGCCAGCTGACCGGTGAGACCGATCTTGAGCTGGCCGCCTTTGCCGACGCCCTGGCGCAAAGCGGGGCAAAAGGCGGGTCGCTGGCGACGCACCCGATCGCTCAATTATGGGATTTCGTGCAGCAGGCCGAGCAAGGGCGCGCCTATACCACGGCGAAGGCGCTGGCGCGGGCGCGCGCGGCGCTCGATCATGCGCTTGCCCACATGCTTGCCCAGCACCGGATCGATCAAGCCCGTCTGAGCCAGCTGCTGAATAATCTCGACAAAGCGCTGGCCGCGCAAATGCAGGCCCTTAATACCCAGAATGAGAATAAATCGGCCGCTAACGCCCAGCCCTTCGATCCGCGGGATATCAACCGCCTCGCCCAGCGTATCGCGCGCGAGGAACAGCAGGGCAACCAGTCGGCGGCGCAACGCGACATGCAACAGCTCCAGCGCATGCTGCAAGCGCTGCAATCCGCGCAACCGATGAGCGCGGCGGCGCAGAAAGCGGCTCAGGAAGCGGCCCAGAAAGCGGCTGAGGCGGCGGCGAAAGCAGGGTCATCGCTCAGCAAGCTGATCCAGGGCGAGGCGCGGCTGCTTGGGGGCACCGCTTCGCCACCATCCGGCGCGCCGCCGCCTGGCAATCCGGCGCAATCTCTCGCCGATGCGCAGCAGCGGCTGCAACAGGCGCTGCAACAACTGCAACACCAGCTTGCCAGCGAAAAACTGCCGCGCCTGCCCGGCTTGAGCGCCAGCGGCGCGGCGATGGGGCAAGCGGGGCACCATCTGCGGCAAGGCGATCAGCCGGGTGCCATGCCCGGCGAACGCGCCGCTATCGCCGGGCTGCAGCAAGCAGCCTCCGCGCTGGCCAAGTTCGGCAAGGGCGAGCAGCCGGGAGGTTCGGGTCTTGGCCAGCAAGGCAGCGGCAAGACCGGCCAAAGCGGCATAGACGAGCATGGCGATGTCGATTTGAAAACCGGCCACGGCATGACGCCGGCGCAGCGGATCGAACAGGATATCATCCGCCGCGACACCAACCCAGCCTTGCCCGCCCCGGCGCATCACTATTACCACAGGCTTCTGGGCCAACCTTATTGAATCAGTTTTACTAAAAGAGAGTTTAGCATGACCGGATCGCGGCACCCTTACAGCAAGAGCACCCTGGCGGCGCAGGCAATGCAGCGCACCGATCCGCTGACCCGCGCGGTGATTCCGCCGATCCATCTTGCCACCACCTATATCCGCGACGCCGACAACCAGTATTCCTCTGGCTTCTCTTATGGCCGCCCGGATAACGCCACCGTCCAGGACGCCGAGCGCGTGCTGGCGATGCTGGAGGAGGCCGAGGCTGGCGCGCTCTTGTTCAGCTCCGGCATGGCGGCGGCGACGGCGATTTTTATGGCGCTTGATCCCGGTGATCACGTGCTGGCGCCGAAGGTGATGTACTGGTCGCTGCGCGCCTGGCTGCGCAACGAGGCGACGCGCTGGGGAATCACGGTCAATTTCGTGGCGATGGATGATCTTGAAGCGGTGCAGGCGGCGATCAAGCCAGGCCATACCAAGCTGGTCTGGATCGAAACGCCTGGTAACCCGCTCTGGACGATCACTGACATCAAGGCGATCGCCGCAATCGCCCACGAAGCCGGGGCGCAGTTGGCGGTGGACAGCACCGTCGCCTCGCCCTTCCACACCAGGCCGCTGGCGCTCGGCGCGGATTTTGTGATGCACGCGGCGACCAAGATACTGAACGGCCATTCGGATGTGCTGGCAGGCGTCGTCGCCAGCGCCCGGCAGGACGCGGTCTGGCAGCGCATCATTAACCACCGCAAGTCAGGCGGCGCGATCCTCGGACCCTTCGAGGCCTATCTGCTGACCAGGGGGATGCGGACTTTTTATTTACGGGCGGCGGCGCAAGCGAAGAACGCCCAGGCGCTCGCCGAGCGGCTGGCGCGGCATCCCGCGGTCAGCCATGTACTGTATCCCGGCCTGCCTGATCATCCCGGGCACACGGTCGCGGCACGGCAGATGGAAAACGGCTTCGGCTTCATGATGTCGATCCGGGTGAAGGGCGGCGAAGCGGCGGCTATCGCCACGGCGGCAAATGTGCGGCTTTGGCACCGCGCCACCTCGCTTGGCGGGGTGGAGAGCCTGATCGAGCACCGCGCCTCGGTCGAAGGCCCCGACACCCCGGCGCCGCCCGATCTGCTCAGATTGTCGGTCGGCATCGAGGACTCGGAAGATCTCTATGCCGATCTCGACCAAGCCTTGCGCCAAGCGTAAAGAGTTCGGTTTAGGCGCTTTGCGGCGCTTTGTGATCTTGCCACGCGCCCTGCATCAGCCGGTTGCTGGGCAGGGTTTTGTCCAGCACCTTATGCGCTGTCTCCGCGCCGGCGACCGGCAGTCCATGCGGGTCAAGCTTGCCGATCTGCACCAGCACCGAGGCCTGGTCCCAGTAAATATGCTCATGCGCCAGCTTGTCGCCATGAAACTGCACGATGGCCACCAGCGGCACTTCCACTTTGCGTCCGGTCGGCGCCAAACCTGGCAGCATCCAATCAATCGCCGTGGTATGGGTGAAGCGGAGCAGCATTTCATCAACGACGCGATCCTCGCCGACCGTGCGGCTGATCGGCGTCAGGCTGATATCGGGCGGATTGGCGCCGATGAAGTGGTTGGCATAGAAGCGCTTGAGCTGGTCATGGCCGACACCGCCGGTCATCGTTGGGATATGATTAACGTAAGGCTCGTCAATCATGGTGGCCATAGTTGCAGCCAAATCGCGGGTTTCGAATTCGTATCGGCAATGCGCGTCCCATAAGGACACAAGATCAGGGTCAGCCATGCAAGGCCTCCGATTTTATCCGAACGATGGTAACCTGGATGATTAAGTAAAAGCAAGCGGTTCTTTTTTATAAAAAAGAACCAAAAAATTTTTATTTGTTGCGATTAGCACTGCGATCAGACTTCTTGCAAATAAAAGTTCTGCGGCGCGTCGCCTTCTTCTTTAAAAAGAAGCGCTTACTTTGGCGGGTTTTCCTCGTCCTCGACGGTGAAGCCCAGCTTCATCGTTACCTGGTAGTGCTGCACCTTGCCGTGCTCAACATGGCCGCGGGTTTCCACCACCTGAAACCAATGGATATGGCGCAGCGTTTCGCTTGCCTTGCCTATGGCGGTTTTGATCGCGTCCTCGATGCTGGTTTCCGACGAGCCGACAACCTCCACCAGACGGTAGACATGGTCCTGCATGGTTTTTCTCCCTTGAATGTTGCCGCGCTTACATTGGCGCGATGCGGCTCAAAACAATCAGTCTCAAGACAATCCAGTGATCTGGCCCCGCGCGTCGAGGCCGATGGAGTTGGCGGCAGGAACCCGCGGCAGGCCCGGCATGGTGAGGATATCGCCGGCCATCGCCACCACAAAGCCGGCTCCCGCCGAAAGCCGCGCCTCCCGGATCGGCAGGGTGAACCCTGTAGGCGCGCCGAGCCGTGACGGATCGGCGGTGAAACTGTACTGGGTCTTGGCGACGCAAACCGGCAGATGACCAAAGCCTTGCTGCTCGATGCGGGCGAGCTGCTTGAGGGCTTTCGGCGCAAGCTCGATATCGTTGCCGCCATAAATCCGCCTGACGATGGCGCGCAGTTTGTCGGCAAGCGGCATCGTGTCGGGATAGAGCGGCGTGAACTTCGCCGTTCTGGCTTCGGCCTGACGGATCACCGCGGCGGCGAGATCAGCGGCGCCAGCGGCGCCATCCGCCCAATGGGTGCAGAAAATCGCCTCGATATCGTCCGCCGCGACGGCGTCCCGCAAGGCCTGACGTTCGGTTTCGGTGTCAGTGGCAAAGCCGTTGACGGCGACCACCACCGGCAGGCCGAATTGCCGCATTGCCGCTACATGACGGCGCAAATTATCGGCGCCCGCCGCGACCGCGGCTGGGTTCTCCGCGCCGAGATCGCGCTTGGCGACGCCGCCATGCATTTTCAGCGCCCGCAAGGTGGCGACCACCACGGCACAGGCGGGTGACAGGCCGGCGCTGCGGCATTTGATGTCGAGAAATTTCTCGCCGCCGAGATCAGCGCCGAAGCCCGCCTCGGTCACCACGAAATCGGCGAGCCTCAAAGCCGTGCTGGTCGCCATGACCGAGTTGCAGCCATGCGCGATATTGGCGAAAGGCCCGCCATGCACCAAAGCGGGCGTGCCTGCCAGGCTCTGCACCAGATTGGGCTGCAAGGCATCGCGCAGCAGCGCCGCCATGGCGCCCACTGCCTGTAAATCAAGCGGCGTCACCGCGCTGCCATCGCTCCGTTCGGCAATCACCATGCGGGCGAGGCGGGCTTGCAGGTCGTCGAGATTTCGCGCGAGACAAAAAATCGCCATCACTTCGGAGGCCACGGTGATGTCGAATTTCTGCTCCCGCGCCGCGCCATTCGCGCCATCGCCCAGACCCGCCACCAACTGCCGCAAAGTGCGATCATTTAAATCGAGGACGCGGCGATGGCTGATCCGGCGCGCATCGATGCCCAAGGCGTTGCCCCAGTAGATGTGATTATCCAGCATCGCGCCAAGCAGGTTGTTGGCGGTGGTGATGGCGTGAAAATCGCCGGTGAAATGCAGGTTGATTTCCTCCATCGGGACCACCTGCGCCTGGCCGCCGCCGGTGGCGCCGCCTTTCTGGCCGAAGCAGGGGCCAAGGCTCGGCTCCCGCAACGCGATCATGGCGCGCCGCCCCGCCGCGCGCAGCGCGTCGCCAAGGCCGATGCTGGTGGTGGTCTTGCCTTCGCCGGCCGGCGTCGGGCTTATCCCCGCCACCAGGACCAGCGCGCCAGTCGGACGGGCTTGCAGCGTGTCGATGAAATCAAAATCGAGCTTGGCTTTATAACGGCCATACGGGATCAGCGCTGTCTCAGGGATGCCGGCCGCGGCGGCGATGGCGGCAATCGGCTGCAGTTTCGCCGCGCGGGCGATCTCGAGATCGGTTGCCATGCTCGCTCCATTCATTGACGCACGCTTATTTCCGGCGGCGCGCGGAAACGCAAGGCTTGCTCATTCTGGCTCTGAGCCGATAGAACGGGCGCATGACCTCGCCTTACATATTGCCGGACTGGCTGCCCTGGTGGATCGCGCTGATCCTGGTGCTGATCGCGCTGATCTATGCGCTGATCTTCCTGCTGGTACCGTTCTCGGTGTTCGGCATCAAGCCCCGGCTGGAAGCCATCGAGGAGCAA
Source organism: Acetobacteraceae bacterium (assembly GCA_965276795.1). Taxonomy (GTDB): domain Bacteria; phylum Pseudomonadota; class Alphaproteobacteria; order Acetobacterales; family Acetobacteraceae; genus Acidiphilium. Next base: position 2,153,478 of record OZ255628.1, read on the forward strand.
TTGCAGGCGATGCAGGAGGAGTTGCGCACCATCGCGCTGCGCCTGCCGGATGCGCCGCGCCGGTCCGGCCTGTATCCGGCCGCCGATGATCTGACCTACGCGCCGCCACCGCGGCAAGCCTACGCCAATGACGCCGCGTCACGTCTGCCGCCGTTGCCGCCGCCAACGCCGCCGCGCGACATGCCAGCGCGCGAACCGCCAAGCCCTGATTTATCAAAGCGCGAGCCAGCGGCAAGGCCGCGCAGCACACCGCAGCGGCTGGTCGGCAAGCGAATTGAGCCCCGGCTGGACTGACGCTATCCCGCTCCGGGTCGCAAGATGGCGAACCGGTACAGAACGGACCATCACATGGTACAGCCGGTTATGAGAAAGCTGGTTTGTAGCCGGATGCCGGCTACATCAAAAGCTTAACCGAAAGGGATTCTCATGAGACGCTTTACCATGTCCGCGCTGGCCGTCGCCGCCATCACCGCCGCTACGGCGCCGCTCGCCTTGGCCTATGATGGCCAGGCGATGGCCGGATCGGCAAAGATCACGATCAACCAGGCCGAATCCATCGCCCACAAAGTTCAGCCCGGAACAATCATTGCCCGCGAGCTGGAAAAGGAAAATGGCGGCAGCGGCCTGCGCTACTCATTCGACGTCAAGGCAAGCTCCGGCCAGACGCATGAAGTCGGTGTGGACGCGCAAAGCGGCAAGGTTCTGGAAGACAGCGTCGAAGGCGCTCATGCGGATTAGTGCCGGCGGCCCTCGCGGCTAATTTCAGGAAAATAAGTCCAGGAGGCTCTGTCTCCTGGACCTCCACTTCCGGGGCCTTCCAACAATGCTTCGCATTGCTGGAACCTTCCGCCCCCTCCGCCAAAGGCTAAGCCTTTGGAAACTATTGAGCTGGCTAGCGGGTTCTAGCGCAGCGGAAACTTTACAGTAGCGCGCAAGCCTGGGGCATATAAGCCTGGGGCGGCATCGGCCAGGACGAACGCCGCGTTGTGCAACTCGGCGATAGCCGTCACCAGCGGTAGGCCGAGGCCATGCCCATCGGTATGCCGGCTTTCATCGAGGCGGCCAAAGCGGCGGAGCACCAGATTGCGCCGCTCCGGCGGAATGCCGGGGCCATTATCGCTGACGCTGACGGTAATTGAATCTGCGCCGGCCTGCGCAACCAGCGACATATGACAGCCTTTAGCACAATATTTTATCGCGTTTTCAATCAGGTTCGCGAAAAGCTGCGTGAGCAAGGTCCCGTCGCCGCGCAATGACAGGCCAGGCGGGATCACGCCGGTCAGCGTCTGCTCCGACTCCTCCGCGACCGCCTCATAGGTTTCCACTAGCGACGCCAGCAGCGCCGAGAGATCAACGGTCGCGAAGGAGGCGCGGCGGGCGCCGCTTTCGATCTGCGCGAGGCGCAAGATTGCCGCGAACAGCGCCAGCCCGTCATCCACCTGCTCAATCGCCTCCTCGATTGCCGCATGGGCGGCTTGCACGTCCGGCACGCGCAAGGCGAGTTCCAGCGTCTCGCGCAGCCGCGCCAGCGGCGAGCGCAGGTCATGCGCCAGTTCATTGCCGACCTGGCGGACATTTTCCATCAGCGTTTCGATGCGGGCCAGCATGGCGTTGATCGCCTGGGCCAGCTGATCGAACTCGTCGCCGGTGCCGGCGAGCGGCAGGCGGCGCGCCAGGTTGCCCGCCATGATCTCCCGGCTGGTGGCGCTCACCTGATCGATCCTGGCCAGCGCGCGACGTCCAAAGACCAGCCCGGCGCCCAGGCCGATCAGCAGCGTGATGACGAAGCCGATGACGAAGCTGCGGCGGATCAGCTCGTTCATTTCGGTCAGCGTCGTGGCGTCCTCGCCGATGAACACAATCTCGCCGGCTTGCCGCAGCGCGATGCCGCGGATTGCCTGGACATGCAGGGCTGATGGGATTGTCCTGAACCGCGTGAGGTTGCGCCAGCCAGGGCGGAGCGGCCTGGTCAGCAGATTGCCCGCGAGCGTCGCGCCGCTAGCGGCCTGGATCGCATAGAATATCCCGGAATGCGGTTCCGCCAGCGCGCCTTGCACCGCCGCCAGCAGGGCGGCTTGGCCCGGTTCCTGGCCAGCCGGCACGATTTCGGCAGCTTCGTTGCGGATGTCGAGATCGAGCGCCGCCCGCATCGCGCCGAGCGCGCTATAGTAGATCAACGCGAACAGGATAACCGAAGTGATGGCGGCGAGGCCGGCGCCCAGCAGCGCCATGCGAAACCCGGTGGTGCGGAACAGGCCGCCCCGCCGGATCAAGGCCGGGGCGTTTTCAGGTGGCATCGCCCAGGCGGTAACCCGCGCCGCGCACCGTCTGCAGAAGCTCCTTCGCATAACCACGGTCGATTTTCGACCGCAAGCGCGAGATATGGCTCTCGACGACGCTGGTATGCGGCTCGAAATGGAAATCCCAGACATCCTCCAGCAGCATGGTGCGGGTCACCACTTGTCCGGCATGGCGCATCAGGTAGTCGAGCAACTCGTATTCGCGCGGCTTTAACGCAATTAGCTTGCCGTCCCGCCGGACCTCGCGGGTCATGCGGTCAAGTTCGAGATCGGCGACGCGCAGCGAGGTTACGGCGGCTTTCGGCGCGCCCCGGCGCATCAGCGCCGCCACCCGCGCCGAAAGTTCGGCGATGGCGAAAGGCTTCACCAAATAATCGTCGCCGCCGGCGCGCAGGCCTTCCACCCGGTCGTCAATACCGCCGAGCGCGGTGAGGAACAAAACCGGCGTGTGGATTCCCGCCGCCCGCAGCGTGCGCACCAGGCCCAGCCCTTCCAGCCCTGGCAGCATGCGATCGACGATCAGCAGGTCCCAGGCTTCGCCGGCGGCGCGCAGCAGGCCGCTGCGTCCATCGGCGGCGACCTCCACCAGATCGCCGCCCGGCGTCAGGGCGGCGATAACGAGGTCGGCGGTGCGGGCGTCGTCCTCGATCAACAGGATGCGCAGCTTCATGTCAGTCTCCTTGCGCGGCGGCAGCCCGGCGGCGCGGGCGCAGCAGCAGTTTCAGCATGACCGGCAGCGCCAGCAGCGAGAGCGGAAACTGCGCCAGGAAGCCGGAAATCACCGCGATGGCCAGCGGCTGCTGCATTCCGGCGCCCTGGCCGATATCGAGCGCCAGCGGCAGCAGGGTCAGCACCGCGGCGAAGGTCGACATCGCGATGGGCCGCAGCCGGTTACGGCTGGCGGTGATCAGCGCCTCGTCGAGATCAAGCGTTTCCTGCAACTCGCGAAATTCGGAGACGTAGAAAATCGCGGTCTCCGTCGACAGGCCCAGAATCATCGTCATGCCCATCAGCGCGGTCAGGTTGAGGGCGACGCCGGACAGCATCAGGCCGATGAACACGGCGCTGGCGGAAAGCAGGGTGGTCGCCAGCACCGCCGCCGCCACCCGGAAGCTGCGGTACAGGAACAGCAGCAAAATAACCTCGCCGATCAGCGCCATCACGAAGACCCGTTCCATGCCCATAAAGGCAAGGCGCTGCTGCTTGTACAATCCGCCCAGCGAATAATGGATATCGGATGGCACCATGCCCGGCTTGGCCAGCACGCGCTTGACGTCGCGGATGGCGGCGCTGATGCCGCGCCCGCTGATCCGCCCGGTGACAGCTACGATGCGCTGCAGATTCTCCCGGTCGATCTCGGATTGTCCGGTCACCTGCTTAAAGGTCGCGATGCTGGACAGCGGCGCCAGCGCGCCGGAGCGGGTCTCGACGGGAATCCGGCCCAGATCGTAGCGGTAGCGCTTCGCCTGCGTCGGCAAGGTCACCCGCACGCCAAGGAAACGCTGCGATTCCGGCAGTTGGGCGACGACGCTGCCGGCGATAGCGCTGGCAAGCGCGGTTTTCACCGCGGCTGGGTCGAGGCCAAGCATTGCCGCGCGCGCCGGATCGATATGGATTTCGATTGAATCGCCGGATAGCACGATGCCGTTCAGCACCGACCGTACCCCCTTGATTTTTGCGATGCTTTGGCCGATGCGGCGTGCCGTCGCCAGCAATTCGGATGACGAGCCGCCATAGAGCTTGATCTCGATCGGCTGCGGCACGCCAGTCAGATCTCCCAAAAGATCGCTCAGCAGCTGCGAATAATCGAATTTGACGCCTGGAACCTCAGCGGTGACGCGGTCGCCGATCCGCCGCATCACCGGCCAAATCAATTTGCGCTTGCCGAGCGGTTTCAGCAGCACGAACATATCGCCCTGGCTGGGTTCACTCAGCGTGCCGCCGAGGCCGGCGCCGGTGCGGCGTGAGAAGGTCAGCACCGCCGGATCGGCTTTCAGGATCGCGCCGATCTCTTTCACCTCGCGCACGCTCTCGGGCAGCGAGGTGCCGGGCTTGGTCTGGTAGTTCAGCACGAAACCGCCTTCGTCGAGGCGCGGCAGGAAACCGGTGGCGACATGGCTGAACGAGTAATAGGCGACCAGCGCCAGCGGTATGATACCGGCCAGCAGCCAGACCGGACGGGCGAACAGCCGCCGCACCAGGCGCTGCTGCGCCCGCAGCATCGCTCCTTCCTTGCGGGTAGCCGGGTCCTGCCAACGCTCAAAATTGATCAGCGACCGCGCCAGCACCGGCACCGCGAAGGCGGAAAGCAGCCAGGAGACGATCAGCGTCGAGGCCATGGTGACCGAAAGCGCGCTGAAAAACGCGCCGAACAGGCCGGTGAGGAAGGCCAGCGGCGTGAACACGATCAGCGTGGCGAGCGATGAGCCGGTCAGCGGCGGCAGGAACTCGGCGGAGGCGGCAAGCACGGAGTCGCGCCGTGTGCCCGCCGCCGCCGCGCCGGCCCGGCGGGCGACATGCTCGATCATCACGATGGCGTCGTCGATCACCAGGCCGACCGAGGCGGCCAGCCCGCCCAGCGTCATGATGTTAAAGCTGAGACCCAATAGCGACAGCACCAGCACCGCCGAGGCCATCGAGGCCGGCACCACCAGCAGCGCCGCCAGGGTGACGCGCCAGCTGCGCAGGAACGCGAGGAGCACGAGGCCCGCCAGCACCACGCCGATCATGATCGCGTCGCGCACCGAACCGGCGGAGGCGGTCACCAGCGTGCTCTGGTCATACCATTTGGTGAGGGTGACGCCGGGCGGCAGGCTGGCATGGAAGCCCGCCAGCGCGTGGCGCACCCCCTTCGCCACCGCCACGGCATTGCCGTTCGGCTGCTGATAAACCAGCACCATGGTCGCCGGCTGGTTATCCTCCGCCACCGCGAAATAGACCGGCTTGGTCGCCATGGTGACGGTCGCCACCTGATCCAACCGCGTCACCCCGCCCGGCCCGGCGCGGACGACGATGTCGCGGACCTGATCGAGGCTGGCGATGCTATTGTTCTGCACCAGCAGATAGAGCAGGTCCTGATCCTGCATCCGGCCCACGACGGACAGCACGTTTGCGCGTTTGATCGCCTGTTGCACCTGGAGCAGCGTCACATGCTTGGCGGCGAGACGCCGGGGATCGAGCAGCGCATGGACCTCAGGCGTCGCGCCGCCATTCACCGAAACCCGCGCTACACCGTTGATGCGGGTTAGCAGCGGCACGATTTGATATTTGGCAATGGTCCGCAGCTTGGCCTGAGAGACTTTATCCGAAGTCATTGCGTAAGCGATGATGGGGAACACGGTTGGGTCCATCCGGCGCACGGTGTAGATGGTGCCGGTGGGCATGCCGGGCAGCGCCTGCGCCATCGCCGCATTGACTTGCGAGGTCGCCGCGACCATCGGCGTGCCCCAGGCGAAATTGACGAAAATCTGCGCTGAGCCGCGCGAACTCGTCGACCGCACCGAGATGACATTCGGGATCGCCCGCAGCGCCCGCTCCGCCGGCTCGGTCACCTGCAGCACCATCTGATGCGCCGGGCGCACGCCGGAGCTGATTTCGATCCGCACGCGCGGAAACGCCACTTTCGGGAACAGGCTGAGCGGCAGCGACAGCGTGGCCGCGGCGCCGCCGAGCGCCAGGCTGGCCATCAGGAACAAAATCGCCCGCTGATGGCGGCCAAGAAATCCGCCAAATGTCATTGTTTGGCGCGCTCGCGGACCGCTATTCCCGGTTTCAGCTGATAATTGCCGGCGATGACGATGGGCAGATGCGGGTCGATCGGACCGTCGACGATGCTTTTGCCATGGCCGCTGGCCAAAACCCGCACCTTGACCGCCCGCGCATGGCCATTGGCGACCTGGTACAGCACCGCATGATTGCCCTCAGGCAAGGCGGCGTCGCGCGGCACGATCACCCCATGCGCCGCGCCGGTGACGATCTCGGCGCTGACCACCTCGCCGATCAGGTAGTTGCCCGAGTGCTTGCTGGGCGGCAGGCCGATGCTGGCCTCCACCAGGCCGCTATTCGGATTTGCCACGCCGCCAAGGCGGAGCACCTTGCCCTGCGTCCCCGGATCGCCGGTGGTGTGCGTGATGATCGCCTTGTCGCCGGCATGCACGTTGGCGAGGGCCGAGGGATCGAGGCCGACCGAGGCGATCAGGCCCGTCGTCCGCGCCAGCATTGCCAGCGGCGCCGCCGCGGCGAGCCGCGTGCCCTGCGCGGCGGGCACCGCCGTCACCACCCCGTCGAACGGCGCCGGGATCGGGCGAGAGGCCTGGCCCGCGCCCTCGCGCTTCAGCGCATCGAGCGCCGACCGGGCATTGACCACCGCCTGGTTGGCCTGATCGAGCTGCTGCAGGGTCGCCAGCCTGCCGCGCAGCAGGTCCTTGACCTGGTCGCGCCGGCCAAGCGTCGTGCGGAGCGCCGATTTTGCGCGTGTATAGGCGGCCACGGTGGCGGGATCGGCGCTGATCACCGCGATGACCTGGCCTTTGCGCACGGTGGCGCCCGGCGACACCTCGATGGTCTCGACGGTGCCGGGGAGGGGCAGCGACAGAGTGGTCGAAGCGCCGGGGGCCGGCTCCACCGCGCCATAGGCGCTGACCGTCTGGTCGATGCTGCCGGTTTTCACCGGCGCGGTGGTTACCAGAACCGAGGGCGCGGCCTGCGCGTTGCCTGGCGCTCCCAGCACGCAGAAAAGGGCGGCCAAGCCGCATTTCAGGGCAAGGCTGGTTGAGAGCCGGGAAACAAAACGCGCTTTATCTGTCATATTTTATGACGCGCTGCTTGCCCTATCGGGCTTGCCTATCCGGTTTCGCGGGCTTTACCAATCAGTAATAAGGTAGCGTATGGCGGCGCGTCGCGATCAGGTCCCTGTGAACGCCCTCTCCGTTATCTTATATGCTGCACCAATGACCTCTCCCTCTCTGACGCCGCGCCGCGCGCGCTTCACCGTTTAACCTGTGCCGGTGCTTTCCCATGCCGCGCACGCCGTGGCCAAGTTCGGCTATGGCGCGGTGGCGTTAGCAGTCGGCGTCGAGAGCGTCGGCATTCCGTTTCCTGGCGAAACCACCCTGATCGCGACGGCACTATACGCCGGCGCCTCGCATCATCTCAATATCGTGCTGGTGGTGGCGGCGGCGGCGGCGGGCGCGATCATCGGCGACAATATCGGCTTTTGGATCGGCAGGGAGTTCGGCTTTAGGCTGCTGCTGCGCTATGGCGGCTATATCCGCATGACGCCGGCGCGCATCAAGCTCGGCCAGTATCTGTTCATGCGGCATGGCGGCAAGGTGGTGTTCTTTGGCCGTTTCGTCGCGGTGCTGCGCTCGCTGGCGGCGTTTCTCGCCGGCGCCGACCGGATGAGCTGGCCGCGCTTTTTATTGTTCAACGCGCTGGGCGGCATTGTCTGGTCATCCGCCTACGGGTTTGGCGCCTATTTCCTCGGCAAGGCGATCCATCGCGTCATCGGCCCGGTTGGCATTGTCCTGGCGGTTGTCGCGGTGATTGCCATCATCGCCGGTTTCGTGTTTCTCCGGCGCAATGAAAAGCGATTAGAGGAAGAGGCCGAGCGCGCGCTGCCGGGGCCGATCGAGGCGAGAAAACATTGATCGTCTGGATCAGCTGGCGAGGCTGAACGGGTCGGCGCTGATCGCGCGCGCCGAAAGCCGCATCCAGATTCCCGCGGCAAGCAAAGCCAGGCCGGTAAGCAGCATCGAGACGCCGATGAAGCTTTCCGGCGCGGTCAGGTAATCGATCAGCACGGCCACCGACACGGCGAGGCCAAGGCCAAACACGAACCAGCCGATCCAGATGCCCAGCAGGATCAGGCCCAGCATGTTGAAGGTCAGCTGAAACAGCACCCCGGCATTCAGTTGCGCCAGAGAATGATTATTCAACGGCACCGGTATGCCGATCGACCACCAGATGAATTGTGCCATGAAAAATGTGGCAAAGCACCAGAACAGCCGCCGCGCGTTATCCGCGTGCGCCGCCTGCCGCCCCCGATATTGCGAGATCAGATAGGTGCCGATCAGGCCGCAAATGCCAGTTGCCAGCGTCAGCGGGCCATCCCGCGGAATGATGCTGATGATCGCATCATTGATCAGCAGGGCGACGCCCCAGAGAATGAGCACGTCGGACAGGCCGGCATAGACCAGAACGCGGGTGATGCCGCGTTTCAGCCGTGCGACTTCCTCGTCGATATTCGTGCGCGCGCCAATCGGCAGCGCCATGGTTATTCTCCTGTTTGATGCGCCGGTTGTTGTGCCAGATACACCGACTTTGTCAGAAACCGCCACCTTACATACAGTTTGCCTTGATTACCTCACAATAATACGCTAATTATGTCCATGGTCATATGACTAGGAACATAAACATGAGTGACTACATATCGAAATCGCAATTCAAGGCCAAGGCGCTGGAGTTGTTCCGGCAAATCGAGGCGAGTGGCCAGCCCGTGGTGGTGACGGATCATGGCCAGCCCAAGCTGGAAGTGCGCCGCTATCAGCCCTCTGACCGCAAGCCTCTCGACAGGCTGCGCGGCGCGGTGCTGCGTTATGATGATCCGCTGGCGCCGGTGGGCGATGAGGAGTGGGATGCCGCGCGGTGATCGTGCTGGATACCCACGCGCTGATTTGGTGGGTCAGCGGCGAGCAAGGCCAATTGTCAGCCGAGGCAGACGCGGTGATTGCCTCGGAACACGCGCGGGGAAAAATCTTAGTGTCTTCGATCACCGCATGGGAGGTGGCCATGCTGGTGCATCGCGGGCGTCTAGCGCTGGCGATGGATGTAAGCGCATGGCTCGGCGTGGTTGAGGAAATCGAAGCGGTAGCCTTTGTCCCTGTCGATAACGACCTTGCCGTGAAGGCAGTCGAATTACCGGGCGCATTTCACAAGGACCCGGCGGACCGGCTGATCGTCGCGACCGCCCGCAAGCTGGCGGTTCCGCTAGTCACCGCAGATGATAAAATCAGGTCCTATCCGCATGTGCGGACGATCTGGTAATTTTCGATGCTATTGAACGATTAATGAGCGATGGGCTCTGGTTCCGCGTCCAGCGTGTCGCGCAGCGTCGCATCCTGCAAGCCGAGAGAAATCAGAAAGCCGATGGCGGCGATGCAGGCTGTGGCGAGAAAGGCGAAATGAAAGGCGGCGGGCAGCGCGGAGTTGAGCGGCGCGTTGGCGCGCGGATGCCCCAGCATGGCAATCGTGCCGCCGAGCCGCATCGCCAGCAGCGCGCCGGCGAAGGTTGCGCCGAACGCGCCGCCCATCGCGCGGAGCAGCAGCAAGGTCGCGGTGGCGGCGCCGATATCGGGTTTCGGCGCCGCGTTCTGCACTGCCACCAGCGATGACGGCAGAATAAAGCCGATGCCGATGCCGGTGATGAAGCATACCGGCACGACGACGATCAGATTTAGGCCGGCGGGCACCACGCCGAGCAGCGCGAAGCCAATCGTGGTCACCGCCATGCCGCCTAGCAGCAAGCCGCGCGTTTTGCCGAGCTTGCGCGCCCATTGCCCTGAAGTATAGGCGCCGAGCGTTGTCGCTAGCAGAAAGGGCATGATCTCCCAGCCGGATTGCGCGGCATTGGCGCGGAACACCAGCTGGAAAAACAGCGGCAGCAGGAAAATCGCCGAAAACATCACCATGGCGGTGATGAAGCCGATGGCGACCAGCCGGTTAAACGAGGCCGCGCCGAATAGCCGCACCGGCAGCAAGGGCTGCGCCGCCGCCCGTTCCTGCCGCCAGAGCGCCGCCAGCAGCGCCAAGCCGAGCAGGAAAATGCCGATGATCGGCGCCGATGCCCAGGGGTAAACATGGCCGCCCCAGGACAGGCCGAGCAGGAACGCCGTTACCGCGCCGGTGAGCAGAATCGCGCCGATCACGTCGATCCGCCCTCGCTTCGGCGTCTCGCGCAGCAGTTTGAGGCCGATCTGGCTGAGGATCAGCGCGCCGATGCCTACCGGCAGGTTGCCCCAGAAAATCCACCGCCAGGAAAGATGATCGGTCACCCAGCCGCCGACCACCGGCCCGGCGGTCGAGGCGACGCCCCAGGTGCCGGCCAGCCACCCCTGGTATTTGCCACGTTCGCGCGGCGACACCACATCGGCGATGGCCGCCTGCGAAATCGCCAGCAGGCCGCCGCCGCCGATCCCCTGGATGGCCCGCCCGATGATCAGCTCGGGCAAATTTCGCGCCAAGGCGCAGATCACCGAGGCCGCCATGAACACGATGATCGAAGGGATCAGGGTGCGCCGCCGGCCAAACTGGTCGGACAGCCTGCCATAGAGCGGCGTGGTCGCCGTCGAGGTCAGCAAGTACGCGGTCACCACCCAGGAGAGATGGGCAAAGCCGTGCAGGTCGCGCGCCATCGCCGGCACCGCGGGGATCACCACCGTCTGGTCGATCGCCGCCAGCAGGATGCACAGGATGATCCCGAAAATCACCTGAAGCCGCTGCTGGTGGGTGTATTGCACTTTGAAGATCCATCCTAAAAAAAGCGGTTCTTTTTTGCAAAAAAGAACCAAAAAACTTTTGTTTATTAAGTGCTGTGTTCGCAGGAGTAATCTTAATTATAAAAAATTTTTTGCTTCTTTTTTTTAAAAAAGAAGCGCTTGCTTTCTTAGCTCAAAATCGGCGACCAGGACGGATCAGTGGCGTTGGTCGGCGTCGGCGTAATGCGCTCGTTAAACCCGTCAGCGCCGATGGTCACCAGATGCGAGCTGTTGCCGATATGCAAAGGCGTCTGGCGGTAGAACATGATCACCCGGCCATTTGGGCAGAAGGTCGAGCCTTCCTCCAGATAGCCTTGCGACAGGATGCGCTCGCCGGAGCCGTCCGGGCGCATCACGCCAATGCCGAACCCGCTATGCCCCAGCCTGGTGAAGGCGATGACATCGCCTCTCGATGACCAGTCGGGCTCCGCGTATTTGCCGCTGCCATAGCTGATGCGTTTGACGTTCGAGCCATCGGCGCCCATCACGAAAAGCTGCTGATCGCCGGGCCCGTCGCGATCCGAATTGAACACGATCTGCGATCCGTCAGGGCTGTAGCAAGGCGTCACATTGATCGAATTGGCGTCGGTCAGCCGGGTCATGGCGCGGCTGCCGAGATCGTATTTGACAATGGCGGCGCCCCCGCCCTGCGACACCGAAAGCAGCAAGGACGCGCCATCAGGGCTGAAGCGCGGCCCGAAGGTCATGTCGCCAAACGAGCCGACCAGCTGGCGCGCGCCGCTTTGCAAGTCGAACAAAAACACCCGCGGCTGGTTGGCCTGGAAGCTGACAAAGGCGAGTTGCTGGCGGGTCGGGTTGAATTGCGGGGTGAGCGCCATCGAGCGGCCGGAGGTGAGGAAGCGGTTATTGGCGCCATCATAATCCATCACCGCCATGCGGCGGATCGGCCTGGTGGGCGAGCCCGCCACCGAGATATAGGCGACGCGGGTGTCGAAATAGCCTTTCTCGCCGATCATCTGCTGATAGATGTCATCGGCGATGATATGCGCGATGCGCCGCCAATTGGCCGCCGTGGTGGTATAGGCGGTGCCTTGCAGCTGCTTTTGCTGGGCGATGCCCCAGAGCCGGTATTCCACCCTGACCTGGCCGCCACCCTGCTCGGCGACGGTGCCGGTCACCAGCGCCTGCGCGCCGAGAATGCTCCAATTGGCAAAGGCGGGCACGCCGTTCTGCACAGAATTTGGCACAAAGCTCGCTGGATTGATAGCGCGGAACAAGCCGCTATGGTCGAGATCGCTGGTGATTACCTGAGTGATTTGGGCGCCGAGCTCGGCGCTGCCGCCGCTCGCATTGGTGAAGTCCGGCAAGGCGATCGGAATCGGCGCGTTATGCGCGCCGGACACGTTAATCGTATCGCTCGAATTGGCCGATGGCGCGGCGCTTTGGGCGCGGGCAAGGCGCGGCGCGATCAAGCTGCCGCCCAACCCGGCGGCAAGAGTGGCGCCGCCGCCGATCAGGAAGCGCCGCGAAACAGCCGGAAGGCGTTCCACCAAGGTATCCGGTAGGCTGGCGTGCGGCCTGATGCCGGCATCAGCGCCGGGTCGAAGAATTTTGAATGTCATGCTTCACCTCTGTTGGTCACGGCGTAAACCGGAAAACGAAATTCTGCGGCTTGCCGAGCATATAGTTCGGCAAGGGCAGTTTCGCGCATTGATAGTTTTTCACCGCCTGCACCGCGCGGTCGGCAAAGGCGGAAAATAGCGGATCGCCCATCCGCCCCTGGTCGGCGGGAGCGACCTCGGCCTCGCGAACCACGCCCGCCGCGTCGGTGATCACCTGCAGCAGCACGCTGAAATGCTCGATGCCTGGCGCGCCGGCGTCGATGCCCCAGCAAGGCTGCACCTCGCTGCCGATGGCGCTGCGCTCCGCCGCCGAAAGACGCGCGTTCGACGTCGTTTTAACGCCGCCGCCATTCGGCGCGCCGCCTTGCTCGGGATTGTAGTGCGCGGTCGGCGGCTTGTCCTGCTTTTGCAGCGCCCGGAGCTTTGATAGCGTGTTGAGCACCGATTTGCTCATCGGCGCCGGTTTTTTAATGGCATGCTGTTGCGCGGTCGGGCTTTTCGGCGCGGGGGCGGGCGGCTGCGGCTTCGGCGGCAGCGGCAGTTTCCGCGCCGGCTTTACCACCGGCTTTTGCGGCTTGCGGGGCTGCGGCGGCGGCGGCTTGGGCAGCGGGATGGAGGACGGCGTGGGCGGCGGCGGCGGCGCGGGAGCCGGCGGCGCCGGCAGTTTCACCGATTGATGCGGCGCCGGCGGCGGCGGCGGCGGGGGTGGCGGCGGCGGCGCTATGGGCGTTGGCTTTGGCGGTGTTTTCGCCAAGCGCGCCTTATTCGGCACCGGCGTATTGGCCGGCGCCGGCACCTTGCCCTTGTGCAAGGCCTGCTGCGGCGCTGATGGGCCGACGAGCTGCACATCGACTGCGCTGGCTTCGGTGTTCGGCAGCTTCTCCTTCGGCAGCGCCAGCACCGCGATGAGAATCACGACGATATGCACGGCCGCCGAAATCGCCCCGCTCCGGCGCATCCGCTGATTCAACCGGCCACGCATTGGATTCAGTTCAGCGTCCGGAAACGGTGGGTTGCTGGGCCAACAGCGCCACCTTGGTGAAACCGCCCTGCACGATGGTCGCCATCACCTTGAGCATGATGCCGTAGGACACGCTGGAATCGCCACGCACAAAAATCCGCCGGTCGGTGTTGTTTTTTGAGATTTCCTGCAAAGTTGACACCAGATTGGTCAGCTCGACCTGCGAGTTTTGCAAATAGACCTGGCTTTTCGCGTTCACCGTGATGGTGATCGGCGTGCTGTCGGTGTTCACCGGCTTGGCGCTGGCCTGCGGCAGGTTGACATTGACGCCCGAAGTAATCAGCGGCGCCGTCACCATGAAAATAATCAGCAGCACCAGCATGACGTCGACCAGCGGGGTGACGTTGATTTCCGCCATCGGCCGGTAACGGCCACGGCGGCCATGATTGCGTCCGCCATTCATGAATCCGCCGGCCACTTAAGCGCGCTCCTCGGATTGGCGCGACAAGATGGCGCTGAATTCGGCGCCGAAGGCTTCCAAGCGCGCCGCGACGCGCGAGAGATCGGTCGATATCTTGTTATAGGCCAGCACCGCCGGAATCGCCGCGACCAGGCCGATGGCGGTGGCGAACAAAGCCTCGGCGATGCCGGGGGCGACGACGGCCAAATTGGTGTTGTGCATCGCGGCGATGGCGGAGAAGGAGTGCATGATGCCCCAAACCGTGCCGAACAGCCCGATGAATGGGGCGACCGACCCCACCGAGGCGAGGAACACCATGTTGCGCTCAAGGCGGTCCATTTCGCGCATGGTGGTCACCCCCATGGCGCGGTCCACCCGTTCGCGCACCGAGGAGCGAGCGACATCGGCGCCGGCGATCCGCGCGGTGCGGTGCCATTCGCCCATCGCCGCGCCGAACACGGCGGCGATGGGGTTGGCGGGTTCGGCGCCCTCCTGCTGATAAAGCTCGTCAAGGCTGCGGCCTGACCAGAAGCGCTCCTCGAAGCCATTGGCCTCGCGGTTAACCCGCCTTATCGTGATGGTTTTTTCAATGATGATCGCCCAGACCCAGATGCTGGCCAGCAGCAGCAGCACCATGACGAGCTGAACCACGAGGCTGGCGTCCAGAAACAAGCCCAGCAGCGACAAATTCGTGCCTGGCGCCGCCATCGACGCGGTATTCACAGCCTGATCCACTTCAAGTCCCTTTCACGGAAATCATCCCGCCTGTTGCCCGTCCCAGGCTACCACCGCGGCGTCCCGCATTGCTTCCAGCGCCGCGCGCATCGCCTGGGGCAGCCGCGTTGGCTTGCCTTCTGCTGTTGTCACGCAAGCAAGATCAAGCCCGATGCGCGCCAGAATCATCGCCTCGCGCAATATTGTCTGTTGCAGCTTGATCCGCGCCGCCGCAACGGTGACCGCCCTGGTTTCCACAGTGAGCCAGTCATCGAGCATGGCGGGCCGCTCATAGTCCAATTCGGCGCGGCGCACCACGAACATTCTGCCATGCGCGCGTATCATTTCCGCATGCGGGCAGCCCAAGGCGCGCAAGGCTTCCGACCGGCCGCGCTCGGCATACCGCAGGTAATTGGCATGATAAACGATGCCGCCGGCATCGGTGTCCTCAACATAAATCCGCAACCCATGGCGATGACAGCCATCCGCTATTTCTGATTGTGCCACGTTCATGGATCGAATCGCAAATCGGGCTGCAAGGCCGAGGAAGGCGGCAGCAGTCCGAGATGCCGCCAGCCAGCCTGGCCTAGCATGCGGCCCCGGCTGGTGCGGGTGAGAAAGCCTTCCTGGATCAGATAAGGCTCGACCACATCCTCCAGCGTGTCGCGCGGTTCGGACAGCGCCGCCGCCAAGGTTTCCACCCCGACCGGGCCGCCATTATGGTGTTCGGCGATGCGGCGGAGATAGCGCCGATCCATCGCGTCCAGCCCGCGCTGATCGACATCGAGCCGCAGCAGGGCGGCGTCGGCGGCTTTGCTGTCGATGACCTTGGTGCCGGCGACGGCGGCGAAATCACGCACTCGCCGGGTGAGACGGCCCGCGATGCGCGGCGTGCCGCGCGACCGGCGGGCGATCTCGGCGGCGCCATCCTGCGTGAGATGCATCTCCAGCAAACGCGCCGCGCGGGTGACGATACGGGTCAGTTCTTCGGGCGTATAGAAAACCAGCCGCAGCGGGATGCCGAAACGATCCCGCAAGGGATTGGCCAGCAAACCGGACCGGGTGGTAGCGCCGATCAGGGTGAAGGGCTGCAAATCAATCCGCACCGAGCGCGCGCCGGGACCTTCGCCGATGATGAGATCGAGCACGAAATCCTCCATCGCCGGATACAGCACCTCCTCGATGGCCGGCTGCAGGCGGTGAATCTCGTCGATGAACAAAACATCGCGCGGCTGCAGGTTGGTGAGAATAGCCGCGAGGTCGCCGGCGCGCTGGATGATCGGGCCGGAGGTGGCGCGGAAACCCACGCCCATCTCGCGCGCGATGATCTGCGCCAGCGTGGTTTTTCCAAGCCCGGGCGGACCATGCAGCAGCACGTGGTCGAGATGCTCGCCGCGGGCGCGGGCGGCCTCAATGAAAATGGCGAGGTTTTCCCGGCTGCCTTGCTGCCCGATGAAATCATCCAGCGTCTGCGGCCGCAGCGCCGCTTCCGGCGCGTCCTCCGCGTTGCGCGCCGCCGAAATCATCCGGTTAGGGTCATCACTCACCGGGCAAGCCGCCGCAGCCCGTCGCGGATCAGCGCGTCAAGGCCCGCTGCGTCACCGAGCGCCGCTTGCGCGGCGGCCAGCGCCGTTTCCGCTTCGCCCCGTCGGTAGCCGAGATTGATCAGCGCTGAGAGCGCATCCGCCGCATCGCCTTTTGGCGTGGGCAACGGGGTGATGGTCATGCCGCTTGTGGGTAAGGCTCCCGCTCTTTCGCGCAGTTCGGCGATCAGCCGGGCCGCCAGTTTCGGGCCGACGCCGGGCGCGCGGGTGATGGCGGCGCGGTCCTGCTTGAGGATCGCCGTGGCCAGCAAATCGGGCGGCAAGGCGGAGAGGATCGCCAGGGCGACCTTGGCGCCGACGCCCTGCACGGTGGTGAGCAGGCGGAACCAATCGCGCTCGGCGGCGTCGCCGAAGCCGTAAAGCATGATCGCATCCTCTCGCACCACGGTCTCGATCATCAAAATTGCGCGCATCGGCGGGGCGGGCAGGGCGCCGAGGGTGCGGGCCGAGGCGAACACCACATAGCCGACGCCGGACACATCGATCAGGCACCGGCCATCCTCGATGGAGTCGGCGATACCGGTTAATCTGCCAATCATCGAAAGGCAATCATGCCGGAATGCGCGCCAGCGTCGCTCGATGATGGGCATGACAGATCGCCACCGCCAGCGCGTCCGCCGCGTCGGCGCGTTTCAGCGTGGCGCCGGGCAGCAGGCGGCGGACCATCAGCGCCACCTGCGATTTCTCCGCGCCTCCAGTGCCGACCACCGAACGCTTCACGGTTTTCGCGCCATATTCGGCGACGGGGATGTTGACCCGTGCCGGCGCCAGCAAGACCACGCCGCGCGCGTAACCCAGCTTGAGGGTGGCGGCGCCGTTGCGGTTGACATAGGTTTCCTCGACAGCCGCCTCATCCGGGGCGAACTCGCGCAGCAAAACGGCCAAAGCCGCATCAAGCGTTTTCAGCCGGATCGCCACATCGGCGTCGCCATCCGTGCCGATCACTCCATCCGTGATATGGATCAGCCGGTTTCCATACGCTTCAATGATGCCAAAACCGGTAAAGCGCAGGCCGGGGTCGAGACCCAAAATTCGCATCAGGCGGAAAGCGCCTGCATCGCCGCGTCCGACATCTCGAAATTAGCATAGACGTTCTGCACGTCGTCGCTATCCTCCAGCGCATCGAGCAGCCGCAAGACGGCAGGCGCCGCTGCCTCGTCGAGCGCCACCGTGGTGGCGGGCCGCCAGTCAAGCCGGGCTTCGGCGGGCGGGCCGAATTGGGCTTCCAGCGCATCGCGCACCGCGAAGAAATTTTCCACCGCGCAGGTGATCTCGTGGCCCTCGCCGCCGCTGGCGGCGTCATCGGCGCCGGCCTCGATGGCGGCTTCCAGCATGGCGTCGGCGCTGGCGGCGTCCGGCTTGTATCGCACCACGCCAACACGGCTGAACAGGAAGCTCACCGTGTTGGTCTCGCCGAGCGCGCCGCCATGCTTGGAAAACGCGGCGCGAATATCAGACGCGGTGCGGTTGCGGTTGTCGGTCAGCGCCTCGACGATGATCGCCACCCCGGACGGGCCATACCCTTCATAGCGCGTCTCGGCGTAGTCATCGCCGCTGGCGGCGCCCGCGGCTTTCTTGATCGCCCGCTCGATGGTGTCGCGCGGCATATTGGCTTCGCGCGCCGCGGTAACGGCGGCGCGCAGGCGCGGATTGGCGGCGGGATCTGGCAAGCCTGAACGGGCGGCGACGGTGATTTCCCGGATCAGCCGGGCGAACGCCCTGGCCTTCTTGGCATCCTGCGCCCCCTTGCGGTGCATGATGTTCTTGAATTGCGAATGTCCAGCCAAGATCAGTTTCCAGTCATCAGTCGTCAGAGTGAGGCAAACGCCGTGACTGGTATACCGCGATCACGGCGTCTTGTCAGGTTTTGGCGGCAATTTTATGCAGCGCCGCCGCGAGGCGAGGGGCCGTTACCTGCAAGGCGTAACGGTCCGCCACGCGGGATCGCGCGGCGCTGCCCATCCTTGCGCGCAGCAATGGATCATCGCGCAACCGGCGCAGGGATTCATACCATTCATCCGCGCTGCCGGCGAGAAAGCCGGTTGCGGTATCGGCGACGATGGATTGATTGGCGCCGACCGGGCTGGCCACCGCCGGGCGGCCCGCCGCCATGTACTGGATCAGCTTGTAGCCCGATTTGCCGCGCGACCAGCGATCATCGGTGAGCGGCATCACGCCGACATGGCAGCGGGCAATGGCGGCCGCCTCGGCCGCCTCGCTCCAGGGCTCATGACGGCAGTTAATCCCCGAAATAGCGAAATCCGGCGCGCCGATCACCAGCAGTTCCAGCGGCGCCTCGGCGGCCAGCCGGCGCAATGGCGCGGCGAGGCTGGCGAGATAGGGCGCGGTGACCGGGGTGCCGATCCAGCCAATCGTAAACACGCCCTGCTCAGGCGCCGTTGGCTCCGGTTTCACCGGATAATGATCAAGATCGACCACCGTCGGCAGCCGCAACACCGTATTCGCCCCGGCCTGCCGCGCCCAGGCTTCCAGCGCCTCATTGGCGACAATGGTCAGCGCCGCCTGCCGCATCAGGCTGGCGAATTTGCCGCCGAGCAGCCGGCGCACCAGCCGGTTCGGCGATTGTTCATAGCGCAGGAACCAGGCATCATCGAAATCGAGAATGAACGGCTTGCCCATCAGCAGTTTTTGTTCCACGGCAGCCGGAACAAAGGGTAAAAGCTCCTTTTCAATCCAGATCAGGTCATGCGCCGCAATAGCGCGCTTCAGCCGGAGGCTGTTCGCATAGGCCGCGGCGACGGAGGGCAGCCTCGCCGCCTCGCCGTACAGCGCCCGCACGTAATCATCGGGAAAGAACGGCCGCGCGGTGCTGAGGATGCCCGCCGCCGCCAAGGGCGCCTGATATTGCAGCAGGCGAAGCCGGCTGCTGGCGCCCAGGCGGCCATACCTCGTCGCCATCAGCAGGGAGAGCGGCGCCGCGGCGGCGCGCGATTCTGGCCGTGCAGGCGGCTTTGGCGCGAGCGAGACAGGCGCGAGGGATACTGTCATTTCAGTGATAATAGCATTTCAGCAATAATGGCATTTCAGTGATAGTAGCCTCTCAGCGATAACGGCATTTAATTTATACTTTCATTCAGGCCTGGGCGGGTTAACCTCGGTTGCGTCAGCCTCTGCTGGTCATGATACATGCATCTGGTTAACAGATTGTTTCGTTGTGGTGGCGACAAGCCAGAACGCGAAACCAATCAGCAATGTTGTCAGGACGAACGGCGCGCCAGGAAAATGCCAGGGCGTAGGGCGGCTAAACAGATCAAACACCACCGCCCCGGTCAGCGGCGCCACGATGATCGTCAGGCCCTCCACCGCCGCGAGCGTGCCATTCAGCCGTCCCTGCTGGTCCGCCGGCATTGCGTTCGACAGCAGCGCGCGGATCGCCGGATTGGCGATGGAGCCTAATGCCATGAAACCCATGCCGATGAACAGCACGAGAGGCGCCGGGGCCAGGCCGACCAGCAGATAGCCGGCGCCGTTCAGCGCGAAGCCGAGCAGCGCCGCCCGCCGCTCGCCCAACCGCGCCACGGCGCGTTGCACCAGGGTCGCCTGCACGATGGCGGAGGTGACGCCCATGAAGCCGAGCGCCAGGCCGTTCCACACCGGGCCCCAGCCGAAGCGCAGTTCGGTAAACAGCACGAACACCGCCTGCAAGGCGCCGATGCCGAACCAACGCACGCACCAGGCGATGACCAGCCGAATCATTTTCGGGTTGGCCCGCAGCATGCGCAACGATCCCAGCGGCGTCGCCTCGGCCAGTTTGAACGGCCGGCGGCGTTCGGGCGCCAGCGATTCCGGCAGCACGAACACGCCATAGATCACATTCACCGCGACCAGCCCGGCGGCGGCCAGGAACGGCAGGCGCAGATCAATCCCGCCCAACAACCCGCCGAGCGCCGGCCCCAAGGTGAAGCCGAGGCCGAAACTGGCGCCCAGCATGCCGAAGCGCGCAGCGCGCTGCTCCGGCGGCGTGATGTCGGCGATATAGGAGGTGGCCGCCGCGACATTGCCGGCGGTGGCGCCGGCCAGCAGCCGGCCGAGAAACAGCCAGGCGAGGGAGGGCGCGAAGGCCAGCAGCAGGTAATTCCCGGCGCTGCCGGCCAGCGAGACCAGGATCAGCTTGCGCCGGCCGAAGCGGTCGCTCAGCGCGCCCAGCACCGGAGAGGCGAAGAATTGCGTGGCGGCGAAGGTCATGCTCAACACCCCCACCCAAAGGGCGGCATGGGATGCGCCGCCTCCCGACAATTTCTGCACCAGTTCAGGCAATATCGGCACGATCAGCCCGAAGCCGAGCGAATCAATAACCAAAAGCGCGAAAATGAACTGTAGGCTCGGACGTGCCAGGGTGAGCCGCATTGTTTCACATCAAGGGTTTTTTCGTTATGCGCGGCGAAGGCAAAACTGGCTTCCGCAAAGCCAATCCTCGGCGATACTGGCTCCCGGAGTAGGACTCGAACCTACGACCGAGCGGTTAACAGCCGCTTGCTCTACCAGCTGAGCTATCCGGGAACCGTGCCGCGCCTATAGCCAAGCCAGACCTGCATGACAAGACGCGATTGAGCAACGCGCATGATTATGCTAAACGCGCCACTACTCCACGTGGCGGGTGTGGTGGAATTGGTAGACGCGCCGGACTCAAAATCCGGTTCCGCAAGGAGTGCCGGTTCGACCCCGGCCACCCGCACCATCAACCAGGCGAGCATCGCCCTCCGAAGGTGGAAGCCACACGTTCGAAGAGTGCTGGGCGCGCCATTTCAGAACAAAACTCTGAACACTGACTACGCCGGATTTTCCGCCTGAGGCGGCAACCAGGGTGCGCAGCAGTCGTCGGTGACGGTCCAAGTCGAAAGGTCATGTTTCGGCAGCCGGCCCGGAAACGGCCAAGGGTAGCCGAGCAACGCTTCAAGCTGCTCGGATGCGGCCGGCGTGCGTTCCTTGCGAAGTCTGGCCATTGGTCCAGAATCGCCGAACGACACCCTTGAAAGAATAGCGTTTTTTGCGCTGGAAGCCTCCGCGCGCCGTGGCGCAAAAATACTTGCGCGCGGCGGCGCGGGGCGGAAATGGCGTAGAGGCGAAGGCGGCTGGCAGCGTCACGCCGCCGCTTTCAAGGGCTTCGCCCGCTCGATGCGCGCCAACTCCTTGGGATTGTGCATCGCCTCCCAGATGTCGCTGCGGCGCTGCACGTTCAGCCAGAAGTCCGGGCTGGTGCCGAACACGCGAGCCAGGATCAGCGCCGTCGCGGCGGTGACGTTGCGGCGATTGTTGCACAGTTCATTGACGTGCTTGCGCTGGACGCCCATAGCCTCGGCCAGTGCGCCCTGGGTCAGCCCCAACGGCTCCATGAACTCTGCGGTCAGCATCTCGCCCACCGTTGTCGGCTTGCGCTTGGTCATCAACATGCCGATCCCGCCTTTCCTCATCTGTTGCTATGGTCGTCCAGGTAGGTGTCCGAGGTTTCGCCACGGCCGCCGTCCCCCGCTCATATACTTGCCCGGCCCGGACGGAGCGTAGGTCAGCCCGCACTCGGCGGCCATCTGCATGCTGACGCCGCTCGATCTCCTGATGCTCCAGGACGGCCATAGTCCGACGCGAGATGCTGATAAAGTCGTCCTTGATGGTGGCGTGGCCCATCTCCACCAGCCGCTCGGCGCGCCGGTCGAGCGCGGCGTTCACCTCCCGGCCGAAGCCGGTCCGGCAAGAGGAAGGTGGTTTTTCGCAACCAACTCCCGGTCGAGCCAGGTCGCGCCGTCGCTGCCAACCTGCCAGTCGAGGTCGAGCGTGGACAGGGTGCGGATGCCGAAATCCTTGGGCCGGCTAGGGGTATCATAGACCATGCCCGCTTGGCGATGTCCGAGGGGACGCTCCAATGGTCGGCGTCGATGCGTTCGACGTGCCCGGCGCGTCGCAAGGCTTCCATGCGGCGCACATCCGCGGGTCAGTACGCCGCTGGCGTCACGACTCCAGGCGATTCGTCCCTTCAGGGTGGCGGCCACAGCCGCGCCCCGGCCGCGCGTTGAACCGACCGCTTTCCTTGCCCGCCGCGCCCAGCAGAGGGGGATGGCCGCCGGCGCGCCGGATGGCTTGATGCACCTCCGCGAGAAGGTCTTCGGACGCGGCAGGACCGCGCGCACGACGTGCCGGCCAGCGGGGTCGCGGACCCGGCCGGGGCGGATGCGAAACTGACCTTCGTGGGTCGCCATGAGGCGACGACTGGAAGATCAAACGGCTGAAACAAGGTCGAAAATGGCGGCGCAGGGCCGAGGGTAGAAATACTTGCGCAAGCGTAGGGTCGGCGGATTCGGGCTCGGCGCACATTGCGGACGACCCACAAAAGATCATTGAAAATATTGCGAAATTTGGCTTATCCGACACCGCCGTACCTCGTCCCTTCGGCGAACGGCCGCCGAAAAACAACGTGCAGACAAATACTCAGGAATGAAGTTCCGACAGCGAGGCAACTCGTTTTATCCTGCATCTTAATCGCCGTCTTCTTCGGGGCTGATCTCGAACTCAGAACACACCGGTGGCCCGGATGAAAGTCGCAAAGTCTCCGTTGCTAAAAAGAGTCATTCTACCCTAAATGGCACAATGGATCACCACGGGGATTCGACTCCTTTGCCTACGCCGGTCCGCTCATTACTTGGCAAGTTCGGGCTCGATGCGCCTGACGGCCGGCCGCTGCATCGCTACCGATTAGGCGCGGACGGTTATGATCGATTGACGGGATTGTTGCGCCAGCGTGCTGCACGGCTGACGAACGGAAATGGGAGTGACGCGGCGTTGCTCGTGCTGTGGGCCTCGGCCTGGTTCCGCCGTGAATACGGCGGAGGCATACGCAAATATCGCGAGCTTGGCGCAGCACTCGGCGCAACGCTTGAGGAGCGTGAATGGCCCCCGCTGATTGAGCACGGCCTCAAATGGTGGAAACGGCCTGTGGTCAAACGCGCCAGCGGACGGCATTGGCTGCTGACGATCGCCGTGGAAGGCGGTTTCCCGGTGCGCGTGTTGCAGGCGGGCGAAGGGTGGCTGTCACGTTACCTGAACGAGGTTGTCGGTCGGCTGCTCGGCATTTCTGAAGAGCCTTCGCCCGACGACGCTTTCGCTATGGCGGATGCCGCGAAGGAGGAATTGCGCGACACCTACCGCCAGGAAGCCTTCATTGCACTGGCGGCGGATTTGGCGCTGGCGATTGTGAAACTGCGGCGCATCGCCGAGGCGGCTGCACCGAGCCTGACGCCCTCGGCCATACTCGACCAGGTCCACCCAGGCTGGCGCGATGAATTGCCGATTGCGGCCGATACAGATGCGGCGCGCGCACTGGTCGACGGCATGCTCGCCGCCAAAAAGATTGCGCGCGGCTTGAGTGGTGACGCGGGCTGCGTGCGCGTGTTGCGGCGAGGTGTAAAAGGATGGGATGCGGGGTTACGGCTGTCGCTAGGAGGAGAGCTCAAAGCGGATGCCCTCGCCGGACTGGCCGCGCCGGGGACAAGGCTGGGCGTACATCCTTATGGTGTTCTGGCGCGGGCCCTGGGTGAGGAACTGGCCTTTCTCGATCCGCCCGGCGATGACGGCGATAGCTATCGACTGCGCCCGCTTACTCACAGGACGGAGTTGAGCGATGTGCCGCTCGAGGCACACATCGACGTGCTGATCCAGTCGCCCAACGGCGCGGCGCGCGTGATGCCATGGCCCGGCGGCGGTCCCGAACACAGCGATGTCATCACATTCGAGATCGATGCCGAAGACTGGGAAGGCCCGGCAGTGCTGGTTCTTGCCGCGCGCGGATCGGCAAGCCTGCGCGCCGAACGGGTCGTTGTTACAGCACCGGCCGATTGGTCCGTTCGGTGGGAAAGCGAAGCTGTTGAAGGCGCGCCCGAAAGCATCGGCACGACAAGAGATGGGCGCGGGCTGTGGCTTACCGACAAATCCGTGCTGGTGGAGAGCACGGACGGCGGCTTGCTCTATCGCATCGAAACTGGCGTCGACGAGGAGCTGTGTGATCGGATCGGGCTCGATGGCCGGTCGCCGCAAGGCTTCGACAGCGCAGACGATTTTTCCCTGTTTGCTGATCCGCCGACAGTAAATTGCTACCGAGGCCGGACCTCGACGAAGCCGGCAGACAATGAACTGCTCTGGCGTCGGGCGCGAGGTGATCCGTGGCGCGAGTTGGCGCGTTCCCGACTGCCCGTCGGCATCGTCGATATCATGTGGCGTGACGCTCGGACGGGGTTTGTGCGCGATCGCGTACGCGCAGCAATCATACCGCAGTCAGCACGGGTGCTTCGCGAGCGCGATGGCGAAGGCTGGCGCTATAGTTTCCAGGGGTTCGGCGAACTAACGATCTCGCCGGAGCCGGTCGCTGGACTGCATGTGGAGCAGCGTCCCGGCAACGTCTTCGTATTTTCGTTCCACAGCAATCCGCTGCGCCGCGTCACCTTCGTGCTTCGGCTACCAAGTAGCACGCGCGCGATCCGTATCACGCTGCCGTTCCCGTTGCGTGACGGAATCGCGCATTGGAATGGCAAGATCGTGCCGCCTGGATCGCAGATAACGCCGGCGGAATTGGCCGAGCTTTTCGCCTTCGGTGAGAGCCGATTCACGCTTTGCTGCGAACTCAAGAATGCCGAGAGGGGCTATTCCGCGCACGATACGCTCGGTGAACGCGAACTTGGCCTGCGACCGCTGGCGGATCGGGTTCGCAGCGACCTTGCTTCTGCCGGAATCGACGCCTGGGTCGCGCTCAGCATTGGCGACGGCGCTCCGCCTTGGCGCATCAAGCTGTTTGACCGCGAAATCCGTTGCGCGGATGGCACGGCGTCGATCGTGAAACCTGGATTGGAAGAGGAGCCGCTGATCTTAACCGGGCGGTCGGTTGCGACGCCCTGCGAAGAGCACCGTTTGGCCGAGATCGGTCTTGAGGATGCTTTGAACCGGCGCTCAATACCGCTTCCCGCGAGCATGACTGGCGCTTGGTGGGTGTATTTGCGCAGCAACCGCGCTGTGCGATCGAGGCCGTCGATTGTTCCTTGCGCCGGCCCGACGATGTCTGTCGGCAAGGGTCTGGCCGCGACGGTTGTGATTGCCGATCTGTCGGCACGGCGGAATGCGATCGTTGAGCGTCTGAACGCGATAGCCGCTAACGTGGATGGCGCTGGGGAAGATGTCAGTTGGCTGAACAGGCTGATCGGTTCGTTGGACGGTTTGCCGGCATCCACCTTTGACGTTCTGGCGGCGCTCCCCGACGCGCCGGTCGTGCTTGCGCGTCTGCTTCTGTCCGCCGATGAGGCTGCCCAGGGGGGTATTTGGCGGCTCGAAGCGGAGTTACCTTTTCTGTGGGCGGCGCTGCCGCTGGCGGCATGGAGCACAGCCGCCAATGCGCTAGGACGCAGCGTCATTGAGCCGCTCCTTGTCGCAGGTTGGGAGTTGGCGCGGGCGGCCCCGATGGGGAAGCAGGTCGCCGACAGCGCCACTGTCCGCACCGGTAATCTCGATCCCGTGATCGGCGCCATGCTGGCAGCCGCCGGGCTGCTCCCAAAGCCTTCTTCAATCCCTTCCGTCCGCGATGCCGCCCAGGGCTATGTGCGCCGTACGTTCGATCGCGGCGACATGGCTATCGGCCCGCCGAAGCAAACGAGCTTGTTCCGCACGCCGGAACTCGACCCGCGTCTTCCCGGCTGGTTCAAGACCAAGCTCGATTTAATGCACCTGGAAGCGCTCGACGCTCCCATCGCCGCCGCCATTGCCGCGAAGGCCGGCATCAAGTTAACGCGCGCACAGCTCCGGCGCTGCAAGGAGGCGATGGTGGCTGATCCGGTCTATTTCGCGGAAGGCATTGTGGCGACGCTGCTGGGTACAGAACGATAAGTAGGGGGAAGTAAGCTTGCGCAGGTTGACGCCCTTTCAGGCGGTGGAGGAAATCCGCCAGCGGTCAGTCGAGGCAATCCTTGGCCTAAGCGGGCTTAACCATCCAGCGCTTGCCGCCGAAGTCCGGCGCAAATTCGGAGGCCGGGACATCGAATCCGGAGCCTTGCTGCAGGAGCCGATCCTCGAAGCCGCGTTTCCCTTCGTCGAAGCCGAACCGACACTGGCTTCGCTTGCCGGCATATTGCTACACCCCAGGGTTGTCGATGCGCTCGATCAACCGGGCGATCCTCGAATTGGAAAGGATTGGCATCCCTATCAGCATCAGCTTGAGGCTTGGCGGCACCTGACCGCTTCCACCCCTCAGTCAATCCTCGTCACCAGCGGCACCGGCTCGGGCAAGACCGAATGTTTCATGGTCCCCTTGCTCGACGAGCTGGTGAAAGAAGCGGAAGCCCAGCGCGAGTCACTGCGGGGCGTATGTGCGATCGCCCTCTATCCGCTCAACGCGCTCATCGCGAGCCAGCAGGACCGCCTCGGCAAATGGACCAGGCCGTTCGGGGGCAAGATACGTTACGCCCTCTATAACGGTGAAATGCCCGAGGACGACAAGGATGCGCGCGAGCGCGCCATCCCGGAGCAAGTCCTTTGCCGCCGCACCCTCCGGAGCAACCCGCCTCCCATCCTCGTCACCAATGTGACGATGCTTGAATATCTGACGGTGCGCCGGAAGGATCGGCCGATTCTGGATGCCTCGCGGGGGAAGCTGCGCTGGATCATCCTCGACGAGGCGCACAGCTATACTGGCTCCAATGCGGCGGAAATCGCGCTACTCCTGCGGCGCGTACTCCTGTCCTTCGACGTGACGCCGGATCAGGTCCGATTCGTTGCGACTTCGGCGACAATCGGCGAAGGCGCCGATGTCACGGAAGAATTGCGGCGTTTTCTGCGCGATGTCTCGGGCGTGGCGGAGGAGCGTGTGCACGTCGTGGTCGGACATCGCCGTACGCCGCAACTGCCGCCGCCCGATCAGGAGAAGCGCCTTTGTGGCAGTTCCGTATCCGGACTCGACGCCGGTTCGGCCTTCGAGCGGCTTTCGCGCAATCCGGTGGTGCAGAACCAGGTGGCCGCACTCACGCGCGGCGCGCGCGCATGGTCCGTGGTCGCCAGGGAACTGGGTGAAACGGGTGCGGAGCCTGAAGCGCTGGCGCTGGCGCTGGCCCGTGCCGAAAAGGGCGGTGAGCGGCTGTTGCCCTTGCGCGTCCATGCGTTTCATCGGGCGATTCCCGGTCTGTGGACCTGCCTCGATCCCGACTGTACCGGACGGGCGGATGGCTGGCTCTTTGGCGGCATATTGCCGGAAGCGGTCGATCAATGCCCGGCTTGCGGCGGCAGGGTGCTGCCTGTGGTGTCCTGTCGAAGTTGCGGCGAACCTTTCCTTGATGCGGTTGAGGAGAGCCGCATCCTGCGTTCGCGCGATGAAAACGAGCGCGAAGACGAATATGCGCGGGATTCAGAGGAGGAAAGCGCGTCATCATCGGACGACGAATCAGCGCTGTCAGCCGCTCCAGGGATCGAGCGCCTTATCGCCGCGCGTGCCTTGCCCCATGCCCGCCCGCTGCACGTCGATCCGCACAGTGGCGCCATCGCCGACCAGCCGGGCGATCGATTTGTCGCGCTATCGTCCCATGATCGCGAGGAACCTGAATTTTGTCCCTGCTGCCACATGGCGGCTACAGAAAAGCAACCGCGTATCTTGTGGCCTTTCCGGTTCGGCGCGCCCGCGATCTTGAGCAATGCAAGCCCGGTGCTGCTCGAAAGCACCGAACCCTCGGCGCCTGATCCTGAAGCCGAGCATTCTCCCCCTGCCGAAGGGCGGCAATTGCTGTCATTTACCGACAGCCGGCAGGGA
Source organism: Acetobacteraceae bacterium (assembly GCA_965276795.1). Classification (GTDB taxonomy): domain Bacteria; phylum Pseudomonadota; class Alphaproteobacteria; order Acetobacterales; family Acetobacteraceae; genus Acidiphilium. The sequence continues at coordinate 2,181,419 of OZ255628.1, forward strand.
ACGGCTCGGTTCTCCGCAAAACTGCAAAACGCCGCCGAGCGAAACCATGTGCGCGCGCTGATCTATTTCGCGGCGCAGGACTCCATGCGTGACAATCCGGAGAATACTGCCAAGCTGGCTGAGCTAGATGCGGCTATCGTGAGCCTTCGGTTGGTCGGCGCAAGTGCCGCGGCGGCTTTGCGGCTGTTGGAGTCGCAACGCGCCGATGTGGCCAAGACCAGCGTCGGCCTGCTGTGGGAGATTGTGCGGAGCCGCCTGATCGAGCGCGATGAAGTCAGCTACTGGATGCGCCGGGTCTGGACGAAACGCGACCCGGAACATTTTGACCATTCGGTGAAAGGTCCGGAGCGCTTTGCCGAACTCATGCTGCTCCGGGAACTCGCCCGCCGCACCCGGCGGGCCAATTCGCTGGAGACCATGGGGCTGGCGAGCCTGCGCTATCAGGCTATTGAGAACCTGCCCGAAGCGAAGACACCGGACGCGCTGCGCGCCAGAGGAAAGACCATCCAGAACTGGCGCGATTTCCTCTATTTGAGTCTCGCCAATGCCGTGCGCGATTACTTCGCGATTCGGATCGACGGACGAAACGCGCATTGGGTGCAGCCACGCATACCGCCGAAGCGGCTAATCGGCCCCAATGATGCCATCACCTCAAGAACGGAGCTGCGATGGCCGCAAATACGGCCGGGCTATGTTGCGCAGCGCGGCACACTTCCGCGTCTGTTGGAGGTTGCGCTCGGGCTGAACGCTGAGGAGCGCGGTGATCGCGACATCATCAACGAGCTTCTTGAAAATGCATGGCTGGACCTGAGGCCGTTATTAGTGACCACCGGCGGCGGTGATGACCTGCGGCTCAATCTCGGCAATGCCCTGATCGCGCCCGTGGAACAGGCATGGCGTTGCCCGGTCACGCGGCGCGTGCTCGACGCAGCCTTTTGCGGCTATTCGCCTTACGGCCTACGAACTGGATCGACGCGCGGAACAGGCGCACGCGCCGAGCCCATCGAGATGCCGCGACATCCCGCCCCTTTCCTGACCGAGTTGGGCGATGAGGCGCGTGTGCGAGAGTGGCTGGCGGCTGATGCGCGCGTGGCCCAGTTGCGGTCGGCAGGGTTGTGGACCAACCTCCACGACCGAATTGCGCTTGGGTCGCCCTATGCGCGATCGGCGGAACATTCGGCGCAACAACCTTCGCGTCGGCTGCGAAATTATGAGGCCGAGTTCCGCCGCGGCGAGATCAACATTCTGAACTGCTCGACGACGATGGAGATGGGCGTCGATATTGGCAGCGTCTCGACGGTGATGATGACGAACGTGCCGCCGTCGATCGCCAATTATCGGCAGCGCGTCGGTCGCGCCGGGCGCCGGCGGCAGGCCACGGCGCTGGCTTTCACCTATTGCAAGGACACGCCGATCGAATGGGAAGCCTTCCGCACGCCGGTGCGCTTCCTCAGCCGCGCGCTCGCCGCACCGCGCGTTTCGCTGGACTCAGGCCCGCTCGTCCAGCGGCATGTCAACGCCTTGCTGCTGGCCGCGTTCGTCCGAGAGCAGAATGGCGACACGACCACGACGAAGGCGGGGGCATTTTACGGGTTCCCGGCGGATTTGCGAACGGAACGCCTGCCTGATCCGCCATCGGTGGGGTTCCGCGCCTGGCTTACCAGGCCGAGCACACAGGGGGCGATGGCCAAAGCCGTCAGCGAATTGGTGCGCGGCTCCGTGCTCGAAAATGACAAAGGCCTGTTCGAGGGCGCTGCTGTTGCCATCGAAATGGCTGAAACTGAATTTCGTGCCGAGTGGGACGGCCTGCAATCGCAGGCGGCCGGGCTGGATCGTGACACGGCGAAGAAGGCGATCGGATTTCAGCTCCAGCGGCTCTGCGGTGAGTTTCTGCTCTCCGACCTGTCCAATCGAGGAGTGCTGCCGGGCCACGGTTTTCCGACTGCCGTCGTTCAATTCATCCATAAGGATGAGCCGGACAGTGATGACGGAAAGACCGAGGAAGGCAGCCCGTTCCGGCGTCGCTTCTTCGCCAGCCGGAACCTGGATCAGGCGATGCGGGATTATGCGCCCGGCGCCGACGTAGTGATCGACGGGCTGGTGTATCGATCGGCGGGGGTCACGCTCAACTGGAAGCGGCCGGCGGGGGATTCGGATGCCCGCGACATCCAAAGTTTGCGCTTTGTCTGGCACTGCAAAGCATGTGGCGCCGCCGGTACGCTTCATAGCCGGGCTGACGAATGCCCGGAATGCGGGGCAACCGGCGACACGCTCAATCAACACGAATATTTGCGGCCAGCCGGCTTTGCGGCGGAGCGGGAGCCCGCCCACGCCGAAGCGGATATCGTTTCCTATGTGCCGCCTAAGCCGCCCATTGTTGCCGCGAGGGGTGCGATCTGGCACCCGCTAAGGGTGCCGGAACTTGGGCGATCACGCACCAGCGCGAACGGTCTGGTGTTTTACGCCAGCGCGGGGAGCGAACACGGCGACGGTTATACGATATGCCTTCACTGCGGGCGAGCGCAGGCGGAAGGCGTGCCTGGAAGTCCGCCTTTCGCTGAGCACAGGCCGCTCCGCTACACAAAAGCGGATGATGACGGAAAATGTCCCGGCGCGGCGAAGCCGTTCGCGATCAAGCAGAACCTCCTGCTCGGCCACGAGGTTCGCACCGACGTGTTCGAATTGCAGCTCAGCGGACTCAATCAGCCGGGCGCCGCATGGGCGTTTGGATCGGCGCTGCGCACGGCGCTCACGCGCGAACTCGGTGTTGAGCTAAACGAGGTAGGGCTCTGGGTTGAGCCTCGGCAGACCGCGATTGGAAGTTGGGGCCACACGTTGTTTCTGTTCGATCACGCGGCTGGCGGGGCCGGTTTCTCCGCGAGAGCGAAGGATTTGTTCGCGAAACTGTTGAGTCCCATCCGCGACCTGCTCGACTGCAAGGTGGATGGTTGCGTCACTGGCTGCTCCGCCTGCGTCCTGACGTCCGACCTGCGTGACCAGCAACGGATAATCGATCGGCAGGCCGCGCTTTCCTTTGCCGATGGCCATCTGCATCGACTGGCCGTGCCGGATTCCGCCGACTGGCGCCTAAGGATTGGCGCCTAGGATTAGCGCTCCAAATGGAAAGAATGTCCTGAGCCATGCCGTTCCCGAGGCTGGACATCTCTCACCGGCGCTTCGCCGTACATGCGCTTGTACTCGCGGCTGAATTGGGAAGGACTCGCATAACCTACGGTGAAGGCGGTGGTGGTAACGGGCGCAGCGCCTGAAAGGAGCAAGCGGCGCGCCTCCAGCAGCCGCAGATAGCGCTGATAGGCGAGCGGACTGTAGCCGGTCACCGCCTTGAAGTGCCTGTGAAGCGACGTGGCACTCATGCCGGCTTCGGCGGCGAGACGTTTCACGCTGAGCGGCTTATCGGCGTTCGCGCCGATCCACTCTGCGGCCGCCCGGACCTGGGCGAACCGCGAGCCGCGCCGCGTGACCTGGCGAAGCGTGCCGCCGAGCGGTCCCTGCAGCAGGCGATAACATAGCTCACGCGCGAAGGGACCGGCAAGCACGGCGGCGTCGCCCGGCGTCGCCAGCAGCCGCAGCAGACGGCCGAATGGCTCCAGCACCATCGCGTCCGCCGGCGCCGCGGCAAAGCTCGGGGCGTCGCAGGCGCCAGCGCCCGGCAAGGCCAGCAGCAGGTCGGCGATGATGCCAGGGTCGAGCCGAAGCTCCGCGCCGATATAGGGCCGGGCTGGAGAGGCCTCGATCACCTGGCTGACGAACGGCAGCCCAACGGTCGCCACGGCGCAGGTTCCGGTCACAAAATCCTGCGTCCGGCTCGCGAATGTCAGACGCTTCGCTCCTTGCAGCACAAGGTAGAAGACGGGCTCGAACAGCGCCGGGATGGGCGCGGTCGGCGCGGCGCTGCAGCGGATCATCAGGCCTGGAACGGCGGAGGGAACCGGTGACGAAGTGGCATGCTCAGCCGCGAGCGCCGCTTGTTCCGCCACCATCGCGTCGATGTCCATAGTGTCTCGCTCGATAAAACAAAACCAACTGGGTTCGAAGTGGTGCGATTGGTAGGATCAGGCAAGCCTCTGGCAGCATCGGGAATGGGGAAGCTGCGCCTCGTCCCCACATAATGGTCTTGGAGAAAATACCCCAGCCCGGCGCACTGCCGCCGGCCATCACCGACAAGGAGTTACGATGACCGATCAAGCAATCTCCACCCTGCCGCGCGAAGCCAAGGGTCCGCTTGCGCCGCCGCCGCTGCTCGGCGGCACCGTTCAGGCGGTAGCCGATGCCATTGCCGCGTGGCCCGAGGTCGAAGCCAGCACGCATTGGCATTTCAGCGATCAGACCCGCGTCGACGGGATCGACTTTTACGTCGGACCGGACGAACTCGGCCACATCCACCTCAACGGATCGATCCATCTCGCAACCACCCCGGAGCTCGGGGCGGAGCTGGTCGCCGAGGGACTAGGTAAGCCGTTTCCTTGGGCGAGAGGGTGGACGATGACCAATATAAGCCGCCTCGGCGTCGATGGAGCCGTGGCGCTGTTTCGCCGCAACTACGACCGGCTTCGGCCCGTCGCCTCTTGACGACGCGCGGCGCCGGCTCAATCCGATCTCCAAAGGAGAATTTCCATGATCGTCGTCACAACGCCGACCGGCAATATTGGCCACCACGTCGTCCAGCGCCTGCTCGGCGCCAACGAGCCGGTGCGCGTCATCGTCCGCGATGCGAGCAAGCTCTCGCAGGCGATCCGCGACCGGATCGAGGTCGTCGAGGGTTCGCACGGCAACGCCGCAGTGGCCGATCGGGCGCTTGCAGGGGCTGAATCCGTGTTCTGGGTGGCGTCGCCCAACCCGTCCGAGAGGCTCGACGACACCTACATCAACTTCACCCGCCCGGCAGCCGGCGCGATCCGCCGCCACGGCGTCGCACGCGTCGTCGTGGTTACTGCGCTGGGGCGCGGCACCAAATGGGAGGACAGGGCCGGGCTGGTCACCGCGTCGATCCGCATGGTCGACCTCTTGAACGAGACCGGCGCAGCCGTTCGCGGCCTTGCCATGCCGGGCTTCATGGAAAACGCGCTTCAACAAGTGGACGCGATCAGGCAGGGCCAGATGTTCGGCCCGCTCGATCCGGACAAGAAGCTGCCTCACACCGCCACGCGCGACATGGGCGCGGCCGCGGCCCGGCTCCTGCAGGATCGCTCATGGTCGGGCCAGGAAGACGTGCCGTTGCTGGGGCCGGAGGATTTGTCGTTCAACGAGGTCGCCACCATCGTCTCCGAGGCGCTCGGCCGTGAGGTGCGCTACCAACAGGTCCCATTCGGCGGCTTCAAGGCGCAGCTAAAGGAGCGCGGCATGAGCGAGGGGTTCGCGACGGGCTATGTCGACATGATGCGAGCAAAGAACGAGGGCATGGACAACGCCGCGACCCGCTCGTCCGCCAACACCGGCCCAACCACGTTCCGCGAATGGACCGAGACCGAGCTGAAGCCTGCGCTGAACTCCTGAATGCGCGAGGCGCAATCAGCGGTCAGTGCCTCAGCCGGCCGGTTCCGTATTGCAGCAGCATGGCAAGGACGATGATCACGCCCAGGAACACCTGCTGATCGTACCCCGGCACGTTCGCGAGGTTCATGATGTTGCCGATAATGGCAAGGATCAGCACGCCGAGCAGCGTGTTGATGACGCCGCCATGGCCGCCCATCAGGCTGGCGCCGCCGACCACCACCGCGGCGATCACCGTAAGCTCGTCGCCGACGCCGACACTGGCCGAGCCGACACCGGTGCGGCTGGTGGTGATAATGCCGGCGATGGCGGCCAATGCCCCGGAGATCACATAAACCGAGGCGACATAACGCGGCACCGGGATGCCGGAGAGGCGGACGGCCTCTTCATTCGAGCCAATCGCCTTCACCACCCGGCCAAACTTGGTAAAGCTCAGCACCAGGCCGCCCGCTAGGTAAACCAATGCCATCAGGATCGCCGGGTCAGGCAGGCCGAGCAGGAAGCCGGCGCCGAAGGTCATGAAGGGCGTGCCCGGATTGCCCATCAGGATCGGCTGGCCGTTCGAGATGATCAGAGCAAAACCGCTCGCCATGCTCATCATCGCCAGCGTCATCACGAAGGAAGGCAGGCGGACATAGGCCACCAGCAGCCCGGTGATCGCGCCGGCGCCGGCGCCCAGCAAAACGACAAACAAAATGCTCACCGGCGCCGAATGGGCGCCGATGAAAATGGCCAACAGCACGCTGCCGAACGCCACCAGCGACCCGACCGAAAGGTCGATCCCGCCGGTCAGGATCACGAACAGCATCCCGACCGCCATGATGCCGGTGCCCGAGATTTGCCGCAGCACGTTCATGATGTTCAGATAACTCAGGAACACCGGCGATTCGTAGGCAGCGCCGATCACCAGCAGCAGGAAGATGCAGAGCGTGCCGTATCGGCGCAGGAATGCGGCGATGTCGAACCGGACGCGCCGTTCGGCGGCGGGCTTAGCGATGGTCGCGGTCATTCAAGCCTCCATTTCTGGCGCCATCGCGCTTTGCTTCATCGCCAGCGATAACAAATTCGCCTCGCTATAGGCCTCAGGCGTCAGTTCGCCCCGAACTTCGCCCGCGTTCATCACCAAAATCCGGTCGCACAGCTTGAACAATTCCTGATGCTCCGAGGAGATCACCAGCACCGCCTTGCCCTCGGCCGCCAGCTTCTCGACCAACCCGTAGATTTCCGATTTCGCGCCGACATCAACGCCGCGGGTCGGCTCGTCGAGAATGATCACATCGCCGCCGGCATGAAACCACTTCGCCAGCGACACTTTCTGCTGATTGCCGCCGGACAGGTTGGCCACCGGCGCGTCAAGGCTGGCGAATTTCAGCCGCAACGCCTGCGAAAGCGCCGCCACCAGCTTCTGCTCGGCGCCGGCGCGGATAAACCCCGCCGCGTTCACCACCGCGCCAAGCCGCGCCATCGTGGTATTCACCCGGATCGACAGGCTCGGGATCACGCCCTGCATCTTGCGATCCTCCGGCACCAGGCCGATCCCCGCCTTCACCGCGTCATGCGGCGAACGCAGCTTCAACCGCTTGCCGCCAAGATGAATGTCACCGGCGTCGCGGCGATCAGCGCCGAAAATCACTCGCGCCACCTCGGTGCGTCCCGATCCCACCATGCCGCCCAGCCCGACAATCTCGCCTGCGTTGATCGTCAAGCTGACATCGCGCACCCGGCGTCCGGAATGCAGCCCGGCAACCCGCAAAACCTCGCGGCCCGTATCATGGGTGCCAGCGCGGGTGAGCAGGTCATTGAGTTGCCGCCCCACCATCATCCGGATCAGCGCATCGACATCGGCTTCCGCCGGCAGCACGACGCCGACGCTGGCGCCATCCTTCATCACCGTCACCCGGTCGGCGATCCGCAGCACCTCGTCGAGCCGGTGCGAAATATAAACAATGCCGACGCCGCTCTGGCGGAGACCGGCGATAATCTTGTGCAGCCGCTCGGCGTCACTTGCCGCCAGCACCGCCGTCGGCTCGTCGAACACGATCATCCTGATGTCGCGCGACAGCGCCTTGGCGATCTCGACCACCTGCTGCAGCGCCACCGGAAGATCGCTAGTCCGCTGGCTGGGGCTGATGTCGAACCCCAAGCGGCGGATCAGATCGCGGGCGCGGCGGTTGAGCTTCGGCCAGGAGATCACCCCTGGCAACTCGCGCATAAAAATGTTTTCCGCCACCGTCAGATCAGGCGCGAGGGCAAGCTCCTGGTGGATCAGCGCGATGCCGCGATCCAGCGCCGCCTTTGGGTTCTTCAACTGAACGACGGCGCCATCGATCCGGACTTCACCCGAATCAGGGGCGAATTCGCCGCCAATCACCCGCATCAGCGTCGATTTGCCAGCGCCGTTTTCGCCGACCAGGGCGTGAACCTCCCCTGGCTCGACAGCGAAGTCCACCCCTTTGAGCGCCCGCACGCCGCCAAAGCTCTTGGTGATCGCCCTTAATTCGACAAGCGCGGTCATCGGCGTCCGGTCAATCCACCAGGTTGCTAAAACCGCTCAAAAAACCGCTTTCGGATTGTAATATTGGCTGGCATCCGCTTGGTCGATCACCGCCGGCTTGGTGTAATCGGTTTTCGGAAAATTAGCGGGCAGCTTGCCATTCAGCGCCTCCACGCCGACCTTGACCGCGGTATCCGCCACCAGCACCGGATTATTCATCCCGGTCGCGCCATATTTGCCGTCCTTAATAAGCTGGATCGCCTGTCTCTGGCCATCGGCGGCGGCAACCAGGAGGACGCTGTTCAGCTTGCCGGATGACTTGAGCGCCGTGCGTGCGCCCAGCACCATCGAATCGTTCTCGCCGATCACTACATTGACGTCCGGATGAGCGGTCAGAATATCCTCCATCGCCTTCAATCCGCCAGCATTGTTCCAGTCGCCCCAACCCTGCGCGACGATCCGGAAATTGGTGCTGCCCTCATGATCGAGCTGGCCTTCGACCAGGCCGCTGATAACGCCGAGCCGCCGCTGCTCGCCGACCACATTGCCTTTGTCACCGGAAATCAGCGCGATCTTCAACGGCTTGCCCGCCATCTTCTGCGCCAGCCACTGGCCAACCAGCATGCCGTTCTGCGTATTGGAGGATTGCACCAGCGACACGTAATTCGCCTTGGGATCGAGCGAGCTATCCATCACGATCACCTTCACCCCGGCGGCGGAAGCGGCATTAACTGCCGGCACCAGCCCTTCCGGATCGCGCGGATTGATGATCAGCAGATTGATGCCCTTGGCCACCATGTCCTCGACATCGCCGATCTGCTTGGTCATCTGGTTCTGCCCATCCGCTGTCGTAATGGTGCAGCCCAATTTCTTGCCCTCGGCGACCGCGGCCTGTTCCTGCGCCGCGAAATAGGGCGCGTTCAGCGTGTACATCGACACGCCCATCTTGCAAGCCGGGGCGGCATTAGCGCTGGCCGCGGCGCCAGCCGCCAAGGCGACAGCGAGCAGAGAGATCTTCAGTCCCGCACCAGTCATTTCCTGTTCCTCCCGAAAGAACATACGGCCCATTATCAAGCCTTACCGGTAATTATGATACAGAAGATTTACTGCGTCAACGTAAAATTATGGATTAATCAGGGTATAGTTCAGCATCCACTCTGTTTTACGTAGCGCAGTTACAAAATCAGCGCCGTTAGCTAGGCGGACGCCGGCGATACTCGGTCAGGGTCCGCTTCATCTCCTGCACACGCGCCCGGTGGGCCTCGCTGCGGCGGATCGCCACCGTGGTCGAGAGCACGTCGATCACCACCAGGGCGGCGATGCGCGAGATCGTCGGCGTGAACACGTCGGTATTGTCCAAGGTTTCCACCAGCAGCGTCAGGTCGCAATGCTCGGACAACTCCGCCATCGTGCCGGTCAAGGCGATGACGGTCGCGCCATTTTTCTGCGCGGTCTGCGCGACCTCGATGATCTCGCGCGAGGAGCCGGTATTGGAGATAGCGACGGCGACATCGTCAGGTCCCATCATCGAGGCGACCATAATCTGCTGATGCGAATCAAGATGCGCGCCGCACGGCACGCCGAATAGCGGGAATTTCTGCTGCGCGTCGCGGGCGACGATGCCGGAGGCGCCAAAACCAAAGAACTCAATCGACCGGGCGCGCTCCAGGATGCCGACCGCCTGCTCCAGAATAGCGGGGTCGAGATGCTGGCGCGCCCAGTCCAGGCTGGTGATGGTGTAGTCGAAAATTTTCTCGGCGACTCCGGCGGCGGTGTCGTCATTGACGATCACCGAATGGGTCGCCGGGGTGCCGAGCGCCATGCTATGCGCGAGGCGAAGCCGGAAATCCTGAAAGCCGACGCAGCCGACCGCGACGCAGAACCGGATCACCGTCGGCTGGCTGACGCCCGCCGCGTCGGCGACCTCGGCGACCGTCGCCGTGAGCACCCGGTCCGGGTCCGACAACACCAGCTCGGCCACCTTGCGGTCCGACTTGCGCAACTCGGGCAGGCACAGCCGCACCACCTCCAGGATATTCTTGTTCGACCGGCGGACGCCCGGATCGCTCACTTTCGACATAATGACGTTTGGCCCCATCTTCTAAAGCGTGATGAGTCTAGACTCATCACGCTTTGACTTTAGTTTGCAATTAACTTCATGGCGTGACGGATCACTTCGCAGGTTAAGCAAGCGCTTCTTTTTACAAAAAGGCTACGCGCCGCGGAAGCAAAAACTTTTGTTAGTCGGTAGCCGCGCTCAAGCCGCAGGCACTTGAACTCACAAAAGTTTTTTGGTTCTTTTTTGCAAAAAAGAACCGCTTTTTTTATCGAACCTATTTCTCGCCAGCATCCAGCCTACAGGATGTTCGCCAGCAGATTAGCGACGGCGATCAGAGTGGCGCGGTCAACGCTTTCCTCGGTAAAGGCGCCGATATGGCTGGTCGCGATGACGTTCGGATGGCCAGCTAACGCCAGCGAGCGAGGCGGTTCCTCGGCGAAAACGTCGGTGGCGTACAGGCCAAGCTTGCCCGCTTCCAGCGCATCGAACACCGCCGCCTCATCGACCAGCGAGGCGCGCGCCGTGTTCACCAGAATGGCCTCCGCCCGCATCGCCGCAAGTTCCGCGCCGCCAATGAGCGGGCGGCCATGCGCCGGCGGACAATGCAAGGTGACGATATCCGCCTCGCCTAAAATCTCCGGGATTGTCGCCCAGCGGAAGCGCTCCGGCGGCGCGTCGATACCGGGACGCATCGGATCAAACCCCATCGCCCGCGCGCCCAAGGCCGTTACCAGGCGCGCCACCTCCCGCCCAATGGCGCCGCAGCCGATAATCCCGATCACGCGCCCCCTAATCTCCCGCCCGCGCCGGCGCGGCCAGCCGCCCGCTTTGACGCCGGCATCGGTCGCCGGAATATGGCGCAACGCCGCGAACATCAGCCCCACCGCCAGCTCGGCGACGCCGGCCGCATTGGCGCCATCGGCGGTAAGCAGCGCGATCCGGCGCTCGCGCATCAGCCGGACCGGCAGAGTATCGGTGCCGACGCCATTGCGGCTGATCGCCTTGAGTTCGGTGGCCGCGGCGATCACCGCCTCCGATACCGGTTCCACCCCGGCCAGCCAGCCGACGCAGCCGGGAACCAGGCGCAATAGCTCGGCCTCATCGGGTTGCTGCCCGGCGGCGGCAAAGATCAGCTCAAAGCCAGCCTTCTCGATGGCCTCGAACGCGGCATGATGGTTCGCCGTCAGCGAGCGCGGCGTCACCAGCACTTTCGCCCGGACCGTCATCGTTTAACCCGGCCTGGTAACGCTGGCGGCGATCCGAGCCAATTCGTCAAAGCCCGGACCACTTGCCGGAATGCCGATGTGAAACACCTCGGCGATCACCTGGGTCCAGCCATGGATGAAATAGGTCCAGCCATCTTCAACCTGCAAATGCCGCGCTCTGGCCTGGGCGCGCGCCTGGTCGAGGAAAACAAGATCGCCGCGATAATTCAAATCCCAGAGGATCGCCCGGTCAGGGAAGCGAACGGCATCGGTCAGCGGCGAACCGGGCGCATCCTTGCCAAGGCCGGTGGCATTGATGATCAAGGAGCCAGGCCGCAGCCCAGCCACCACCGCGTCATTGTCTTCCGGCCTGGGCGCAAGCACATAAGACAACGGAACATCCGTCCCAATAGCCGCATGGATGCGCCTGAGTTCATCAAGGCGATCCTGGCTGCGATTGGAGACGATGATGCGCGACGGCACATTAGCGCCGCGCGCGCGGCGCATCAAATGCCAGGTCAGCGCAATCGTCGAGCCGCCGGCGCCCATCGAGAACAATTCGGCGCCGGTGCGGGCGAAATGCTCCGGCGGCAGAAACCCATCCAGCGACAAGCCGGACGAAATCGGGTCCTTGGCGTGGCAGATCAGCCGGCCCTCCCGCTTCGAGATGCAACTCGTCTCGCCCATCAAGGCGGCGTGGGCGTCGATCTCGCCGAACAGGTCGCGGCACGCCTTGAATAGATCGATCTTATGCGTCGTCACCAGCGCGCCAAGCGATAACGGATCGCCATGAAGGAACTGAACCGCCGCCCGGTACGCTGCCGGGTCCGCATGCAGCGGAAAGTCAATGCCTTTGATCGCCGCGTCCAGCCCCAAATGCTTGGCCCAGGCCGGAAACACCGTCATGATCGAGCTTTTGCCGGTGGTGACGCCGATAAAATAAAGCGTCGGCCGCGTCGCCGGCCGGTACGGTCCCGCTTCTTGCAGTCCCGCCTCTTGCATGAGCCGCGTTCCTCAGCGCGCGCCGGCGTAAAGCGCGTCGATGATGGATCGGGCGCGCGGCTTGTAGGCTGCGTTGTCCGTTAGTTTCCAGCCGCCCGCGCCATCATCAGCCACCCGCGCCCGCATGCCGCCGGAACGGGCGATGATCTCATAATCCTGTCCAGCATCCGCGGGATACACAAAGGTCATGACTAGATCGCAGCTCCCGACATTAACCGAGCGGTGAATCCAATAAGGCGGCACATAGCAAACCTGCCGCGGCCCGATGGGCAGCGCCCGCGTCTCGCCTTCCGGCGATTCAAGCAACATCACGCCGGCGCCGCTTTCGCCGTAATAAATCTCCGGGCGGTCGGCGCGGGCGTGAAGATGTCCGCGCGTCATGAAATATTCCTGGCCGATCTTCCCTGGCGTCATGCGGGTGACGCCGAAAATCAAATCGCCGGCGGCGGTGGAAGGCCGCAGATCCATCACCTCATAAACCGGCCTCTCGCCATGCAAGCGCAAAGCCGCTGCATAGGCCGATGCATCCTCATATAGGCCGGCAAGCTCGGGCAGCGTCTTCGCGTAACGACCGCTCGCGCCAGCAAGCCGCCCGCCGGCGACATCGACCGAAACAAGTTGAGGCTCCCGGAGCTGCATCATGATCCTCCCATTTCGTAGTCTTATTACATTTACATCTTTTAAAACACAAGCTCTAACGCTAATGAGCGATGTTCCTGATAGTATCTCAATTCGAACTTTTCTAACTAGTAAAAGTTCTTTGGTTCTTTCTTTCAAGAAAGAACATCTTTTTTGTAACTAAGGCTTCTTTTTTGAAAAAAAGAAGCAAAAAACTTTTATGAGTTTAAGTGCTGGCGGCTTGGGCGCGGTAGGAGCCTATAGCTTGACGGGCTATGGTTTTGGAAATAATGCTACATTGACTCCGCGAAACGACGACCTTTAGGAACTGGTTTGTGAACCAGGAATTGATCCTTGCCATCGATGTCGGCACCGGCAGCGTCCGCGCGGCGGCGGTCGATCTGTCGGGCCGCATCCTGCATATCGTCAGCCGCGAGCACGAGCAGATCGTGCCGCAATTCGGCTGGGCGGAGCAGAGGGCGGAATCCTGGTGGGATGGCGTTGCCGGCAGTACCCGCGAACTCATCGGAGCCTTGCCAAACCGCCACAGCATCATCGCGGTCTGCGCCTGCGGCCAGATGCACGGCACCGTGTTGCTCGATGCAAACGGCAAGCTAACCCGCGAGACGGTGCCGCTCTGGAACGACAAGCGCGCGGCGGCGTTGGTGCGCGCGTTCGAGGACGCCCATCAACCGCGGGACTATCTCCAGGATAGCGGCAACCCGCCAACGCCGGCCTGGCCCGCCTTCAAGCTGGCATGGCTGCGGGAGAATGATCCGGCTGCCTATCAGCGCGCCGCCCTCGTTCTGATGCCGAAGGATTTCATCAATTTCCGCCTCACCGGCGAGGCCGCCATCGACCCGGGCGATGGCTCGCTCAGCTTCCTGATGAACCCGGCGACCGGCGCATGGTCGCAAGCCATGGCGGACCGGCTGGCGCTCGACATCGGCAAGCTGCCGCCGCTTCGCCCGCCGCTCGGCATCCTGGGGCCGGTCACCCGCGAGGCCGCCAGGCAAACCGGCTTGCGGGCGGGAACGCCGGTGCTGGTCGGCAGCGCCGATTATCCGGCGGCGCTTCTGGGCTCCGGCGTCTGCCGGCCCGGCCTGGCCTCGGACGTCACCGGCACCTCCTGCATCATCACGGTGATTGGAATTAAGCCGATCCTCGATCCGGAGATTTGCAACCTCGCCACCGTCGAAGGCGGCTGGGGTTCCTTCGTGCTGCTGGAAACCGGCGGCGACGCGGTGCGCTGGGCGCGGCGCGGCCTGCACGAGCGGACCCTCGATTATGAAGCGATCATGGACAAGGCGGCAGCGGCGCCGGCAGGGTCCGATGGCCTGTTCTTCCTGCCTTATCTGACCGGCGAGCGGCTGGGTCGGTCCCGCAACGCGCGCGCGCAGTTCTTCGGCCTGGCGGCCAGCCATGGCCTGGCGCATCTGGACCGGGCCTTGATCGAAGGCGTGGCCTTTGCCGGAACCCGCGCCTTGCGCATCATGGCCGCCGCATCCTCCCAGCGCATCGAGCGCGTCATCGCCTCCAGCGGCGGCGTCAAAAGCCCGCTCTGGCTGAAAATCAAGGCCAGCGCCTATAACCTGCCGATCCTGGTCCCCGAACAGCCGGAATGCGGCATCGTCGGCTGCGCGGCGATGGCCGCCACCGCGCTCAGCCATTATGGCACGCTCGCCGCCGCCGTTGCCGCCTGCGTCCGCTACCAAGCCGAAATCCCCCCCGATCCCGCCTGGAGCGACCGCTACGCGCGCATGCAGCCTATTTTCGACAAGATATATCAGCAAAGCCAGCCCCTCTACGATGATCTCGACAGGCTGAACGCATGACAAAACCAGCGATTTGCCGGCTATAGACTCCCGGCGTCACTCCAGTAGCCCCGATCTTTGCGGAGCAATGTTCCCGTTGCCAAACCCGTCACCAATCACAGATCCCGCCTGGCATCCAACCAAATCTGTGAATCTCTCTTCTGCGTTAATCTGCGTAATCTGCGCAATCTGCGGATCATCCTTGCTTTATACTTGCCGAACCAAATGAGAAACTGTTCGTCCTGATCCACCTACCTCACAGCGTCATCAACTCAGTTGTGTTTGTTTTGTTTGGCGCAGCTTTGCGTTTGCGATGACGATAATTTTCCGCATGAGGGCAACGAGCGCGACCATTTTCTTTTTGCCGTTTTTGACGAGGGTTTGGTAGAAGTGACCGAGGCTTTTCTTGCTTCTACTGGCGGCGAGGGCTGCCATGAAGAGGATGGTTTTGATCTCTGGCCTGCCGCCTCTGGTTTTTCGGTAGCCATCCCTTGCTCCGCTTTGGTTGGGATGCGGGGCGACGCCGGCCAGTGCCGCGGCTTGCCGGCGGTTAAGGTGTCCAAGCTCTGGCATCAACGCCAGAAGTCCTGTGGCGATGATACTGCCGATGCCTTCGATGCCGCCTATGATGCTGGCATCATGGGCAAGCTTAGGGTCATCCTTGATGAGCGCCTTGGCTTGCTCCTCGATCAGGGCGATCTGCTTGTTGAGGCAGATGACCAGGTTTTGCAGCGGCGTTCTAACATGCTCCGCACCCGGAGCAGCCAGGCGGTTCTTGTAGGCGACGCGCTGCTTGATCAGGTCGGCGCGGGTCAGTACCAGGCTTTGCAGGCGCTGGCGCGCCGGCTCTGGTTTTTGCCAAAGCGTCAAGGTTTGCCAGCGTTCCCGGCCATATTGAGCCAAAGCACCGGCATCGATGGCATCGGTTTTGCCGCGGATGCCAAACGAGCGGATGAATGCTTTGACTTTGCGTGCATCGGCGCGGTGCGCGGCAATGCCCGCATCGAGCATGACATCGAGCAGGCCAGCCTCATAGCCGCCGGTGGCCTCGCAGACCACCAGGCAGGCCTTATCCAGGCTGGCGGCGAACTCAGCCAGTGGCTTCTTGTGGTTCTTGATGGTAGTGGTCTTGCCGCTCCGGCTGTCGAAGGTAACAATCTCGGCCTTGCCGACATCGCAGCCGATGAAGTGAGAAAAAGCTGTAGTCAGATGGGTCATTTGCCGGTATCCTCATGGAGCTTGAGCCTCGTGAAGCTTGCGCCTGGGCGGCCCCGATTGTCTTCGGGCTTGCGCCGGTCCAGCGCAGAGGCCCCCGCAACTCATCAAGCGATCAGAGAAGCGGACAGCCGGACCATGATGACGACGGGCGTTAAAACCCCATTGCGAGACGGTCCAGCTGTCCGCGTCCTGGGCCGGACGGCCGTCCGGCCCAGGACATCCCATTTGCACGGAACAGCCACAACCTACCACAACTCCAACAGACAAACAGACAATCGCGAGCGAAGCGTGGCGATCCAGTCTTTAGTGCCCCCTCCAGAGTAAAGGCCTGGATCGCCACGCCGCTTTGCGTCTCGCGATGACGGCATCAGGCAGAATAGGTTAACCTTGATGCCGGCTGGCATAACCGCCTTCTCAAAGGCGGAGGCCCCGCCGCCAAACTAACGCTCTCCTAACAAAATCTCTCGCCAACTGCGAATTCTGCTTGCTCACTTGCTCTGGTTTGTGGTTTTATCCGGTTAGTGAACCAGATCGCTTCCCTTGCCCCGGCAGAACGCCTCGCCTACATCATCGAGAACCTGTGCCAGGTGATCGGCCGGCGCAGCGACTGGCGTCTGGGCCTAGCCTGCCTGCCTGGCCAGCTCCTGTTCCAGATATGGAAGCGCCTGCGCGGCATCGCCTTCCGCTTCAGGGCGCGCCTTGCCCGCAACGCCGCCAACCCCGTCCCCATTCCGGCCCGCTTGCGCAAGCAGCACCCAGCCCGGCCTGGCGCGGCCCGGCCTGGCGCGGCCCGGCCCCGCAAGCCGGACCCGCTGCCGCGCCATTACGCCTGGCTGCTGCGCCTGATCCAGGAAACCGCCCATGGCAGGTCTCAGTTCTGCGATTTCCTCGCCGATCCCGAAATGGCAACCCTCCTCACCCAAGACCCGCAACTCCGCAGCATCCTCCGCCCGCTCTGCCACATCCTGGGCATCCGCCGCGACCAAGTACCGTCCCTATACCCGCCCAAGCCGCCGGCCCCGCCATTGCCATCGCAACCGCCTGACCCGCAACCGGCCGAGCCCCCAATCCATCCCATCATTGCCCCAGAGCAAGCAGAGCAAGCCGCGTCGCCTCCCGGCACAGCGCCGCCGCCTGACCCCGAGCCGCCCGATCCCGCGACGGACACTTGCGCGTAATCGCCTTCGCACGCCCATAACGTTACGTATTCGAAACGAAAAGCGCTGGCAAGAACAATGCTTCCCCTTGCTTTCGTTTATGGTTGCCTGCTTTGGGTGACAGTTTCATGAAAAATGCCGGATTGCCCGGATTTATCATGCCAAACTTCACGGATTTCATTATCCCTGCGCTGCAAAACCCGCCTGACCCTGTCCCGAACGCACCCGCGCCTCATGGAGACTTTAATGCCAATACGCCGCCGCGCACGCTCATGGCTGCGATCCGCCGCCTTCCTGGTTCCAGCGCTTTCACCCGCTTTGGCGCAAGCCGCCAATCCCGCGATTGCGTCGCCGCCACCCAAGGCGGCGGCGTCCTATCTGGTGAAACCCGGCCAGGAGCCGCGGCTGACGCCTGAGCAAATGGCGCAACTAATCCGGCGTCACGTCAAATACGTCTTTGTCCTGTATCAGGAAAATCGCTCTTTTGATTCCTATTTCGGCACATACCCAGGGGCGGATGGCCTCTATTCCCAGCCGGCGGCGAACACGCCTGGGTTTTCCCAGAACATCATCGGCGTCTCCGGCAAGACCGAGACGATCAGCCCGTTTCGCATCGGCCCCAAGCTCTATGCCGCCGATACGGATGACATCGATCACTCTCACCCGATTACTTTCGCCAAAATGCACGTGGCCGATGGCCATGCCGAAATGAACCGCTACGCGCTGTCGGAAGAAAAGAAATACTGGAAATCCGGCGCCGCCCCCTCGCTGATGGCCAAGCAGATGGGTGAACTCGCCATGGCGTATGAGGATTGCGACACCATCCCGATTCTCTGGCGCTACGCCGACCGCTTCGTGCTGATGGACCATATGTTCGAGGACATGGCAGCGCCCTCGACGCCCGGCAACCTTTCCATCTTCGCGGCGCAAAGCGGCCTCACCCAATGGGCGCTGCATCCCTCGCAAGCCTGGAAAACCGCCAGCAGCGCCGGCGAGCCGGTGATCGACGATCATGATCCGCTTTGGGGCTCGCCCGATGATCCCTATAAGCACAAGCTGGTGCCCTACAGCCCCAAGGACTATCAAGAAGACAAGCCGAAAAACATCCAGATCAACCAGACCTATGCCAGCCTGGCGCTGACCACCGCCGGCAACACGGTCAAGGCAAAGACCGGGCATGATCTCAACCCCAAGCCAGACCTCGATGACGTCACCGCCGATATCGGCTTCATCCAGCATCTTAACCAGAACAAGGTCGCCTGGCGCTGGTTCGAGCAAGGCTACTCCTCAAAGCCGGCGCCGGACAATCAAGGGCCGCGCGACGCCGAGGGCGTGCACGCCTCCTACGTCACCCATCATAATGGCCCGCAATATTTCGGCTATATCGCCAACAACCCTGAAATGGCCGCCGACATGCACGGATTGCGGGAATTTTTCACCGCCATCAAAACCGCGAGCCTGCCGCGGGAAGGCGGGGTGTTTTACGTCAAGGGCGGCGGGATCAACAGTTTCGGCATGAAGCCCGCCGATCCCGATGCGCGCGTACAGCAGCGGTTTCTCGGCGATGACGATCATCCCGCCTATTCCGACAGCCAGATCAGCGAAAGCCTGCTCGCCCGCGCGGTGAACGCCATCGCCGCCAGCAAATACTGGGCGCATGCCGCCATCATCATCACCTGGGATGACAGCGAAGGCGATTATGATCATGTGCCGCCGCCGGAACTGGCGACCGCGCCTGACGGAACCCTGCTGAGCGACGGGCCGCGCGTGCCTTTCCTGGTGATCTCGCCGTTTGCCAGGACGCATGAGGTCTCGCATGCGGTGGGAAATCAGGCCTCGGTGGTGAAGTTCGTCGACGCGGTGTTCCATCTGCCGCCGCTGGCGACGCTGCCCGACGAGCAAAAGGGCCGCGAAATCGGCAAGCAGAAGTTTCACCAGGATAATATCGGGCCGTTCGACGCGGAGACGCCCGGCGTCAACAACCTGTTCTCCGCCTTCGACCCCGCGCGGCTGGATGACAAGGCAAAACCCTTGCCCGCCTCCTATGCGGAAGTGCCGCAAGCCTGGGCGGAGGAGCTGCCTTCGCAATCAGGGGCGGATTGCAAGGCGATCGGCATCGTGCCGGCTGACCGTCAGTTGCGCATCGCCAACCACATCCCGGCGGATTTCAACCCGCGGCCAAAGACCAACCCGACCAAGTCATAGGATGCCCCGCGGCCCGCGAGCGTCCTCATGGCCTGTTATAGGCGGCCTGCGCAAGATGCGGCTGGCCCGAATAGAGGGTGGGGAACAACCGGGCCAGCGCCGCCAGCTTCGGCGCGTCATACATCGCGATATAGGGGCTATCAGGGTGCAGCGTGGCGTAGTTTTGATGGTAGCCCTCCGCCGGATAGAACGGCTTCGCCGCATCGACGCGGGTCATGATCGGCGCGGCAAAGACGTGATCAGCGGTCAATTGCTTGAGATAGCCTTCAGCGATTTTGCGCTGTTGCGGCGTTTCGACCCAAATCTCGCCGCGATATTGCGTGCCCTCATCCGGCCCCTGATAATTCAGTTCGGTCGGATTTGCCGCCACCGACACGTAAATCCGCAGCAGCTGGCCATAGCTGATCACGCTCGGATCAAAGATGAGTTTGATCGATTCCGCCTGCCCGGTGCTTCCCGTGCTGACATCGTCGTAATGGGCAGTGTCGGCAGCGCCGCCCGTATACCCCGAAACCACGCTCCGCACGCCTTTCACGTGCTGGAACACCAGCTGCATGCCCCAAAAACAGCCGCCTGACAAAATCGCGGTCTCGGCGCCCGGCGCGCTCGCCAGCGCCGCGTCGACAACCGGCGCCGGCGCCAGCGCCGTGGTCTCAGCCGCCAATGCAGGGGCGGCAGGCAAAAATAGCGCGACGCCGCCAAGAATCGCCGTCGTTAAAAGAAGGTTTCGTATCATGCTGTCCTCTGTGAATATGAGCCATTTGCGGTCGCGTGACGCGCTTTCGTTACTGGTTATCGCCGATCCGCGCCAGGATCGGGCTGACCGCGCGGCAGTGGCCGTCGTTTTTGTATAATGAATGCCGGCTTGATCTTGAAATATTCTAGGAAACCTCCCAGCTTCAACTACGGGAACACCTTCGTCAACAACCAGCCTCGCCAAGGAGGCGATCACATGCAGAAGCTTTTAGTAGCCAGCGCGATTTTGATGTTCACGATGAGCGCCGCGGTTGCGCAGACGTCAAACGGCCAGAAACAGGACCCCGGCGAAAATCCCGGCATGGTCAGTCCTGGCTCCGATTCTGGATCAAGCCCAGCCGCTACGGGATCAAAACAGATGTCCGGGCAGAACATGACGCCTAAAAAAGAAAATCCGGGCATGAAGACGCCGACGCAGACCCATAAACAGGACCCCGGCGAAAATCCGAACCAAACCAGTCCCGGCTCGAGCTAAAATGGATTTTTAATGATCTGAGCGGGACCTGACGGCCGTCCGCAACGCGGCAGCGCGCGGTTTTTGTTTCTCAGACGCTTCCCGAACCGGCGCTACCGGATGTGAGGCCGGCAGGGCTCTGGCAATAAGGGTTTCATCGGCGGGATCCAGCAGGCGTAAATCCCGGTAGATGCCGCCTTCACGGGCGAAATTGCGGTTGTAGAACGGGTCGAACGGCAAAACATCGCCCCAGCGGGCTTGCATCACCTCGTTCTCCAGCATGAAGCGGGAGAGCTTGCCCTCGTCAAAATCATCGCCGCGGCTCAAGCTTTCGCGATGCTCGGCGACGCAATCAGGCGTAAAGATGACGCGGTAACCCGCCTCGCGCAATTTGACGCAAAGATCGACATCGTTGAACGCCACTCTGAGTTCCGCCTCGTCAAAGCCGCCGACCCGCTCGAAGGCGCTCCGCCGCACCAGCATGCAGGCGGCGGTGACGGCGCCGGTCTGGGCGGCTGAAATGGCGCGCGCCAGATAGCCCGGCGCATCACCAGCAATGCCCCGGAACGCATGTTCGGCGATGCCGCCGACGCCCACGACAACCCCCGCGTGCTGCACGGTGCCGTTCGGATAAAGCAATTTGCCGCCAACCGCGCCCACGGAAGGATCAGCCAAAGCCTCGTTCAGCAAAACCCGCAGCCAGTCAGGATGGCTGACAAACACGTCATTGTTCAGCAGCAGCAAAAACGGATGCTTTGCCGCCTTGGCGCCAAGGTTGTTAATCCGCGAATAGTTGAACGGCTCGGCGATGCGCAGCACCCGCGTCTCCGGCTGGTTCGCTTGTTCGGCACAGAATTTTTCGGCCTCAACGCTCTGCGACCAGTTATCCAGCAGGATGATCTCGTATTTGACGCCTTTGGTATGGGCGCGGATCGCCTTGACGCAGGCGCGGGTGAGCTCGATGTGGTCGCGGAACGGAATCAGGATTGAGACGCCCGGATCATCCTTGAACTCGAATTTGGTGCGGTAGCAGGTACGGCCGCCGCGCCGTGTCACCTTGGCGGGGAGGTTGCGGCGTTTCAGATGCGCGGCCACGGCGGCCTCGCCAGCCAGCGCCGCTTTAGGTTTCGCCAAAGCGCTGCCCGCCGTCGAAGTTTTCGAAATCCGCCAATGATACAGAATCTCCGGCACGTGATGGATTTCATGGGCGTGCAGCGTCTCGGTCAGGCGGAGCAGGAATTCATGGTCCTGCGCGCCGTCATAGCGTGCCTCGAAGCCGCCGGATTGCCGCACCAGGCCAGCATCGGCGATGACGAAATGGCAGATATAGTTCTGGTCCAGCAGCAGGCGGTAGTTGAAATCCGGCTTGAAATTCGGCTCCGAAACATGCCCGGCGGCGTTGATCTTGTCCTCGTCGGAATACAGCAATTTCGCGCCGGATGCGGCGCGGGCGCGGAGCATCGCCTCCAGGGCAAAAGGGTCGAGCACATCGTCATGATCGAAAAACCCGATGACCTCGCCGCGCGCCTCGGCCAGCGCCCGGTTGGTGGCGGCGCTGATGCCGCCGTTTTTCGCCAAGGTAAACACGCGGATGCGCGGCTCGGCCAGCGCGAGGCGCTTCATGCTGGCCGCCACCGCCGCATCCTTGCCCGCGTCATCGACCAGGATCAGCTCCCAGTTCTGATAGGTTTGGGCGGTCACGCTGTCGACCGCTTCCAGGAACGCCCCGTGTTCAGGTCGATAGACTGGGCAGAGAATCGACACCAGCGGCGCGCCCTTGATCTCGCCATAGCGCGCCTTGGCGCGTGGCGCGATCAGCGGCGCGTTCGCCCGCGCCCAGCGCGGATAGGCGGCGAGGCTGTGGCGCTCGCTCGGCAAGGCCGCTTTCAGCTCGCGGCGCAAATGATAAGCGAAGCGGAACAGTTCATCCGTGCGGTCGATCAGCGCCTCGATGCGCGAGCGTTCGGCTTCGGCGGGCACGGCGATTTCCAGCGGGCTGCCGCGCAGCGCGATGCGCTCCGGCATCACGTGGAAATCCAGCGTCACCGCTTTGCCGTGCCGCAATTCCGGCGGCAGCGCATAGGAAAAGCCGCAGGCGGGATCGGCGCCTAAAGCTTCCGCCACATCGGCGCGGAACTGGTCGGCGATCAGCTCGGCGATGGGCTGGCCTTTGCAGGAGACCATCACCCGCAAGCCGCCGGATTTCTCCTGAATCTGGTCATCAATCTGGATCACCCAGCCCTGGATCAGCCCATCGACCAGCCCGTCCAGCACGCCGTCAATGCGGGTTTTGCGGCTCAGGCTGAAATGCAGCTCCGGCAGATTAAGCCCGCCGCGCCCCGGCAGATGCACCGGCGCGCCCTCGATGGTGGCGAAGGCAAGCACATGGCGCAGCCCATCCTGGAAGCGGGCGGGAATGCGATACTCGAATCCCACCTTGGTGGAAGGCAGGTTCAGCGCGCCGACATCCGGACGGTTCAGGCCGCAGGTGATGACATCGGCGACCATGCCGTCGATCATCACCCGCAGGACCAGCGACGCTTTCGGGTTGAGCGGGTCCATTGCCCAGCCGGCGATCAGCCCATCCTCGATACGGTCCAGGAAACCAAGCGTGGTGCGGTTGGGCGGGCGGGTCAGGCGCGTCTGGGACATCGCTTCATCCAAGGTTCAAGGAGATGATGACGCATGATTAACACAACCTTAAACCGCACAAAACCATAGAAAAACTATTAAAAGTTTTTTGCTGCTTTTTTCCAAAAAAGCAGTGCTTTCTTAAACAAAAGCTGCGCGCGCGGATTCAAAGAACTTTTGACTCAATTTGAGCTGGCTTGTCACGCCTCGCGTTAAACCTTATACGCCTGCCTATCCTGCGCGAACTGGTCGCGAGTCCGGGCTTTCTGGCATGCCTGGCCGCGCTCTTGCGCCCCATTCACGGATGGGCCGGCTTTCGGAGGGCATAGAAGGAGAGAAAAATGCCGAAAATGAAGACCAAGTCGTCGGTCAAAAAGCGGTTCAAGATCACCGCCACCGGCAAGGTGCTGGCAGGCCCTGGCAACAAGCGCCACGGGTTGATCAACCGCACCCAGAAGATGAAGCGCAGCAATCGCGGCAGCCAAACCCTTACCCATGCGGACGGGCTGACCGTCAAGCAATGGGCGCCCTACGGACTCGGTTGAGGAGGGCATAGCCAATGGCACGCGTCAAACGGGGCGTTACCACCCATGCCCGCCACAAAAAAGTCCTCAAGCAGTCGAAGGGCTTCGTCGGGCGTTCATCCTCAAGTTATCGCATCGCGCTGGAGCGGCTGGAAAAGGCGCTGCGTTATGCCTACCGGGACCGCCGGGTCAAGAAGCGCGAATTCCGCTCGCTGTGGATCCAGCGGATCAACGCGGCGGTGCGCGAGCATGGCCTCACCTACAGCCAGTTCATCGCCGGGCTGAAATCGGCGAATATCGAGATCGACCGCAAGGTGCTGGCGGCGATGGCCTATGACGACGCGGCGGCGTTCGGCGCCGTGGTGGAAGCGGTGCGCAATGTTCGCGTGGAAGCCGGGGCGCCAGCCGCCGAAGCGCCCGCGGAAGCGGCTACCGCCTGAGCTAAAGTCTCACTGAGCGAAAGTCTCATGAGGGCAGGTCCCGGCGCGGGAGGCGAGAAAGGACAGCCCGTTCGCCGCCGCCCAATCGATTAGTTCAAGCCTGCCATCATCGTGCTCAACCAAGGCGGTGCAGCTTTCCACCCAGTCGCCGTCATTAATATAGAGCATTCCATGAACCAAGCGCATTTCGGCATGATGGATATGGCCGCAGATCACGCCGTCGAACCCGCGCTTTGCCGCGTCACCGGCGAGCGCCGTCTCGAACCGGTCGATCGCCTTGACGGCGCCCTTCACCTGCCGCTTCAGATAGGCCGAAAGCGACCAGTACGGATAGCCAAAACGCGCCCGGATCAGGTTGAACCAGCGGTTTATCACCAGGGCCATGGTGTAGGAGCAATCGCCCAGCAAGGCGAGCGACCGGGCATAGCAGACGACAGAATCGAACTGGTCGCCGTGGATCACCAGCAGCCGCTTGCCGTCGGCGGTGACATGCTCGGCCTCGGGGGCCAGTTTTATGCCGGCCAGCTTGATCCCTTCAAGCTCTGGACCGAGCGGCAGCAGCTTTCGCATCACCTCGTCATGATTGCCGGGGATATAGGTGATCTCCGTGCCGTTCCGCGCGTGCTGCAAAATGAGCCGGAGCACTTCGTCATGATGCGCGTCCCAGAACCAGCCGCGCTTGAGCCGCCAGCCATCGATGATGTCGCCCACCAGATAGATATGCTGCGCCGAAACGCGGGATAGGAAATCGGCCAGAAACTCCGCCCGGCAGCCGCGCGTGCCGAGATGCGTGTCGGAGATGAACACGCTGCGATACCGGGTGACGAGCACGGATGCGTTCATGGCCGCCCTGTAATCGCTGCCACCGCGCCGCGCCTAATGAAACTCTGATGACAAGGCGACCGTCAATCGTTTTCTTCCAGTTGTACCTTGGCTATGCTATGATCCTGACATGAGCGTTGTCACGAAAATTCCCGCCCGGATGAGCGTCATTGAATTTCTCGCCTGGTGTCCGGAAGATGGCTATTTTTGGCAGTTAATCGATGGCGAACCGGTGGCCATGGCGCCGCCGAGCAATACCCATGGGGCGATCCAAAATGAAATTGGCGCCTTGCTTCGAAACCATCTCCTCGATCAGGACAGTCCCTGCCGCGTCATTACCACGCCTGGGGTGAGGCCGCATGTCAACGCCAGGCAAAACGTGCGGATCCCCGACCTGGCAATAACCTGCTCGCCCGCCGCCGCCGATGAAAGGCTGCTTGAGGATCCGGTCCTGGTGATCGAAATCCTGTCGCCCAGCAATCCCGCCGAAACCTGGGCCAATGTTTGGGCCTATAGTTCGATCCCCAGCGTCCGGGAGATCGTGGTGGTCTCGTCGCCGGGGATTTCGGCGGAGCTGCTGCGGCGCGGGGCGGACGGCGCATGGCCGCAAACCCCCACTTTGCTTCACGAGGGCGACATCGCCTTCGAGACAATCGGCTATCGCGGCCCGCTGGCCGGCTTCTACCGCACCACCGGGCTTCGCGCCGCAAGCTGAGCGTGTCGCGCCTAACCCATCCTCAATTAAATTGACAAGGGTGACGCAATTATAGAACATCCCGCCCATGCTCTATTGGATATACGACATCCCGACCTGGGCGTTCGGCACGCTGATGACTGTCCTGTTCTGGGGGTTCGCATGGCTGGCGATCCTCGCGCTGCGTCCCTTCGTGCATGCGCGGCTGCGCGCCGAGCATCGCGCCAATGATTTCGTCGGCTTCACCTTCTCCAGTTTCGCGGTGTTTTACGGCCTGCTGCTCGGTTTGCTCGCCGTCGCCGCCTACCAGAACTACGCGGATGTCGATGACGGCGTAACCCGCGAAGCCGCCAGCCTGATCGCGCTGTACCACATGGCCTCCAGCTATCCGCCGCCGGCGCGCGAGGCCCTGCAAGCCGAAATCAGCGCCTATACCCTGGACACCATCAAGCGAGGCTGGCCCTTGCAGCAGCAAGGCATCGTGCCCTCCGGCGGAGCGCAGCGCATGTCGAGGATTTATTCGACGCTGCTTTCCTTCAAGCCGCGCGATCCAGGAGAGCAGATCATCCAGGCGGAGACGCTGCGGGAAATGAACCACTATGACGAGCTGCGGCGCATCCGCCTGAACAATGTCGAAACCGGCATCCCCGCCGTTTTATGGTATGTGGTGGCGATCGGCGCGGTGATCGCCATCATCCTGGTTGCGCTGTTCGACATGGAATTGCAGGTTCATCTTATCCTCGGCGGCCTGTTCTCGGTGTTCCTCGGCATGATGATCTTCCTGGTCGCTGTTATGGATCACCCCTTCCGCGGGCAAGTGAGCGTCTCGCCGGCGGCGCTGCAAGGGGTTTACGACTCGCTCATGAAGCCACGCTGATCCGCTACCATATAAGCGCAAGAAACCAGTGAGGAGACCACTATGAGCCAGCAAGCAAACCCGCATGACCAGAACCGGCAGTTCCGCCTGATCAGCCGTCCGTCGGGCATGGTCAAGCGCGATGATTTCGAATACCGCGCCGACGCGCCGCGCCCGCCCGGCGAGGGCGAAATTCTGGCCGAGACGCTCTATTTGTCGCTCGATCCGGCAATGCGCGGCTGGATGAACGAAGGCAAGTCCTACATCCCCCCGGTGAAATTGGGCGATGTCATGCGCGCCGGCGGGCTGGGCCGCGTGGTGGCGAGCAAGGCGGAAAATCTCAAGCCGGGCGACATCGTCACCGGCATGTTCGGCATCCAGTCCATGCCGACGCTGGCCGCCAAGGACACCGTGAAGATCAACCCCGATCTGGCGCCCTTGCCGGTGTTTCTCTCGGCGCTCGGCATGACCGGGATGACCGCCTATTTCGGCCTGCTCGATGTCGGCGAACCGAAAGAGGGCGACACCGTGGTGGTCTCCGGCGCCGCCGGCGCGGTGGGCGCGCTGGTCGGCCAGATCGCCAAGATCAAGGGCTGCCGCGTCGTCGGCATCGCCGGCGGACCCGATAAGTGCCGCTATCTCACCGATGAACTCGGCTTTGACGCCGCCATCGACTACAAGGCGGAAGACGTTTCCAAGAAGCTGCGCGAGCACTGCCCGAAAGGCATCGACGTCTATTTCGACAATGTCGGCGGCACGATCCTGGAGAACTGCCTGGCGCAGATCACCTTGCACGCTCGCATCGTCATCTGCGGCGCGATCTCGCAATATAACAGCACGACGCCGCCGAAAGGCCCCGCGAACTATCTGTCGCTTCTGGTCAACCGGGCGCGGATGCAGGGCATGATCGTGTTCGACTACGCGCCGCGCTATGGCGAAGCGGCGAAGGCAATAGGCGGCTGGCTGAAAGAAGGCAAGCTCAAAAGCCGCGAGGATATCGTGGAAGGCTTCGACACCTTCCCGGAAACCCTGCTCAAGCTGTTCACCGGCGAAAATTTCGGCAAGCTGATCCTCAAAGTCGCTTAAACGAGAGAAAGTTTTTTGGTTCTTTTTTACAAAAAAGAACCGCTTGCTTAAAGGGCTGGCCTGTTGCACGGCTGGCCCCGCTATGCCACTGTCATGACAAGAAATTTACTTGGGTGGACGTTCGATGAGGGCTGGCATGCGCACAGGATGGCGGGTTGAGTTACGTTCTTGAGGCGCGTGGCCTGGCCAAAGGGTTTCGCGGCTTCATGGCCGTGCAGGACGTCGATCTGCAAGTGCAACAGGGCAGCATTCATGCCCTTATCGGCCCGAACGGCGCTGGCAAAACCACTTGCTTCAACCTGCTGACCAAGTTTTTGCAGCCCAGCGCTGGGACGATTCATTTCGAGGGACAAGACATCACCAGCCTTGCCTCCGCCGATATCGCGCGGCTTGGCATGGTGCGGAGTTTCCAAATCTCCGCGGTATTCGGTCATCTGACGGCGCTGGAGAATGTCCGCGTGGCCTTGCAGCGGGCGCGCGGCGCCAGCTTTGATTTCTGGCGCACCGACCGGGTGCTGCGCCGCTACGATGACCGGGCGCGGCAGTTGCTGGAGAATGTCGGGCTGTCCGACAGCGTCGACAGGCTGGCCGCCGAACTCTCCTATGGCCGCAAGCGAGCGCTGGAAATCGCCACCACTCTGGCGCTGGAGCCAAGGCTAATGCTGCTCGACGAGCCGACCGCCGGGATGACCGAAGCGGATGTCGGGCGCATCGTTACGCTGATTCGCAACATCCGGGTCGGGCGGACGATCTTGATGGTCGAGCATAATCTGTCGGTGGTTTCGGGCCTGTCGGATAAGATCACCGTGCTGGCGCGCGGCCGCGTGCTGGCGGAAGGCGATTATGCCAGCGTCTCGGCGGACCCCGCCGTGGTGGAGGCCTATCTGGGCTCCGATCACGCCGAGGCCGTTCATGCTTGAAATCAAGGGGCTAAACGCCTGGTACGATGAAAGCCATGTGCTGCACGGCATGGATTTCGAGGTGCGGCAGGGCGAATGCGTCACCTTGCTGGGCCGCAATGGCGCCGGGAAATCCACCACGCTCAAATCGATCATGGGATTGGTCGCGAAGCGGACGGGAAGCGTTCGTTTCAACGGCGCCGAGATGATCGCGGCGCGACCTGATCGGGTCGGACGGGCGGGGATTGGCTTTTGCCCGGAGGATCGCGGCATTTTCGCGGGATTGACCGTCGAGGAAAACCTGTTGCTGCCGCCGGTGGTGGCGCAAGGCGGCATGAGCATCGCCGACATCCATGCGCTGTTCCCGAACTTGCAGGAACGCTCGAAAAGCCAGGGCACCAAACTATCCGGCGGCGAGCAGCAGATGCTGGCGATTGCGCGGATTTTGCGCACAGGCGCGAAACTCTTGCTGCTCGATGAGCCGACCGAAGGGTTGGCCCCTGTCATCGTGCAGCAGATCGGCCGGATGATCCTGGAGATCAAGCGGCGCGGCTTTACCGTCTTGCTGGTGGAACAAAATTTTCATTTCGCGGCAAAACTCGCCGACCGTCACTATCTCGTCGAACATGGCCAGGTCGCCGACATGATTCCCAACGACCAACTGCCTGCCAAAGCCGAGGCGCTGCACAGGCGCCTTGGGATATAATTCACTCAGGAGAAACATCCATGAACGTTACCAGACGCACTTTGCTTGGCACCGCCGCTGGCGGCGCCGCTATTGCGGCTCTGCCGGTTTCCCGCGCGCGGGCCGCCGGCAAGTCGCTGAAAATCGCGGTGATCAGCGATTTTTCGGGACCTTATCGCGATGATGGCGGCCCCACCTCGGTCGCCTGCGTCGAGCAGGCGATCGCCGATTTCGGCGCGAAACAAAAAGGGTATGACGTCACGGTCATCAAGGGCGACCATCAGAACAAGCCCGATATCGGCGCTGGCCTGGCGCGGCGTTTCTACGATGAAGGCGCCGATCTGGTGATCGACGTGCCGAACACCGCGGTCGCGCTGGCGATCGAAGGCGTCGCGCATGACAAAAACCGCGCCTATATCAATTCCGGCGCCGCCGGCTCGGTGATGACCGGGAAATTCTGCAACGCGCAGACCATTCATTGGACCTATGACACTTATATGCTGGCGCAATCGACCGGCGGCGCGATGGTCAAGGCCGGCGGCACTTCCTGGTTCTTTGTCACTGCCAATTACGCCTTCGGCCATCTGCTGCATGAGCAGACCGCGTCGGTGGTGGAAAAGCAGGGCGGCAAGGTGCTGGGCAATGTGAACTATCCCTTCCCGCAAACCACCGACTTCTCCTCCTATCTGATCCAGGCGCAGTCATCCGGGGCCAAGGTGCTTGGCCTCGCCAATGCCGGACAGGACACGGTGAATTCGATCAAGCAGGCGCATCAGTTCGGCCTCAACAAAAAGATGAAAATCGCGGCGCTGCTCGCCTTCATCAACGACGTTCACGGCATGGGGCTGGAGGTCGCGCAGGACCTGATCCTGACATCGAGCTTCTATTGGGATCTGAACGACCGCACCCGCGCTTTCACGAAACGGGTGCTGCCGCGCACGCCGACCAATTATCCGAGCATGGATCAGGCCGGCTGCTATTCGGGCGCGCTGGCCTTCCTGAAAGCGGTTGACGCGATGGGCGGACCGAAAGGCGCGAGCGACGGCGCGGCGGTGGTGGCGCAGATGAAGAAAATGCCAACCGATGACGATGCCTTCGGCAAGGCCTCGATCCGCGAGGATGGCCGGTTCATGTGCAACGCCTATCTGTTCCAGGTAAAGACGCCGGCGGAAAGCAAGAAGCCGTGGGATTATTACAAGCTGCTGGCCACCACGCCGCCGGATCAGGCGTTCATGCCGGTGAAGGATGAAGGATGCCCGCTGGTCAAGGCGTAAAAGCAAGCGGTTCTTTTTTACAAAAAAGCCGGCCCGGCAGGAGAACCAAAAAACTCTTGTTGATTAACCTCTGCTGGTTTCACCAGCACCGCCTAACCAAGGAAAATTTTTTGCTTCTTTTTTATAAAAAAGAAGCGCTTCCTTGCTTACCCTAAGGACCGTTGAATGCCTCCGCCATGCTCATGATTTTCGGCAAGCCAGCGCCGCTCTTGTTCGGGCAACTCTTGCTCGGCATCATCAACGGCGCGTTTTATGCAATGCTGTCGCTCGGCCTTGCGATCATTTTCGGCTTGTTGAACGTCATCAACTTCGCCCATGGCGCGCTGTTCATGGTGGGCGCCTTCGTCACCTGGGGCTTGTTCAACTATCTCGGCATCGGCTTCTGGCCGGCCCTGATCCTTGCGCCGATCATCGTGGCGGCGCTGGGCCTGGGGCTGGAGCGCGGGCTGATCCGCTTCACCTATAAGCTCGACATCCTCTACGGGCTGTTGCTGACCTTCGGGCTGGCGCTGATTTTGCAGGGGCTGTTCACCAATTACTATGGCAGCTCCGGGGTGAGCTATTCCGGGCCGGACGCGTTGTCCGGCGTGCTCAATCTCGGCTTCATGTATCTGCCGGTCTACCGCGCCTTCGTGATCGTCGCGGCGGCGGTGATCTGCTTCGTGGTGTGGTTCACCATCGAGAAGACCTCGCTGGGTGCCACGCTGCGGGCGGCGACGGAAAATCCAAGGCTGGTGCAGGCCTTCGGCGTCAACGTGCCGCGGCTGATCGCGCTGACCTTCGCCGCGGGCGTCGGGCTGGCGGGGCTGGCGGGCGTGCTGGCGGCGCCGCTTTATTCAGTCAATCCCAACATGGGCAGCGATCTGATCAACACGGTGTTCGCGGTGGTGGTGATCGGCGGCATGGGGTCGATCGGCGGCGCGATCCTGACCGGCTTCGGGCTTGGCATCATCCAGGGGCTGACCGAGGCCTTCTATCCGCCAGCCTCCTCGGTGGTGGTGTTCATCGTGATGGCCATCGTGCTGCTAGCGCGGCCCGCCGGCCTGTTTGGCAAGGTGGCCTGAGCATGAGCGACCTCGCCATCGCCTCGCCGTCGATGAACAGCCCGTCTCTGGCCGGTTTCACCCGCGCGCAGGCGCTGGCTTTCCTGATCATGTTGGCGGCGCTGATCGCGGCGCCCTTTGTCGTCTACCCGATTTTCGTCATGCAGGTGATGTGCTTCGCGCTGTTCGCGATGGGCGCCAATCTGATCATGGGGTATACCGGCCTGCTCTCGCTGGGGCAGGCGGCGTTTTTCGGCATGGGCAGCTATGTCGGCGGCTATTGCCTGCAAACGCTGCATTTCGGCGCCGGCGTCAGCCTGATTTTGGGCGGGCTGACCGGAGCCGTGCTGGGGCTGGTGTTCGGCTGGCTCGCCATCCGCCGCCAGACCATCTATTTCGCGATGATCACCTTGGCGCTGGCGCAGATCGTCGTGTTCTTCGCCGTACAGGATACCGGCTTTACCGGCGGCGAGAACGGCATCCAAAACATCCCGCGCGACAATCTGCTCGGGGTGATCCCGCTCGCGCATGATCTCCAGCTCTACTGGTTCGTGCTGGCGGTGTTCATCATCGGCTTCCTGTTTGCGCATCGCATCATCCATTCGCCGTTCGGCCAAGTGATGAAAGCGATCCGCGAGAACGAGAACCGCGCCATCTCGCTGGGCTACAAATCCTACCAATATAAATGGATCGTCTTCGTGCTGGCCGCGTTCATCTCCGGCATCGCCGGCGCGCTGAACACGCTGGTGATGGGCATCGCGACCCTCTCCGGCGTCGGCAACGAGACCTCTGGATTAGTTGTGCTGATGGTGCTGGTGGGCGGCATCGGCACGGTGTTCGGGCCGCTGATCGGCGCGCTGATCATCATTGCGATGCAATATTACCTGTCCTCCTTCGCCGACTGGGTCACCGTCATCCAAGGAGTCATTTTCATTGCCTGCGTGCTGCTGTTCCGGCGCGGCATTTTGGGCGAACTCGCCGCGCGCCTGAAAGTCGCGCTGTAGGGCAATGCAGGCCGCCGAATACGTCACCCATGACGCGACCTCGCTGGCGGCGCTGATTGCCAGGCGCGAGATCAGCGCCGCCGAGGCGCTGGACGCGGCGCTGGCGGTGATCGATGCCGGCGAACCGCGTTACAACGCCATCGCGGTGGATGCGCGGGACCGCGCCAGAACCCAAAAGTTACGACCCGGACCCTTTGCCGGCGTGCCGTTCCTGCTCAAGGATATCTACCAGGACTATGCCGGCCTGCCGATGACCATGGGCGCGAAGCCGCTGCGCCACAACATCGCCATGCGGACCGCCGCGATCACCGAACGCTATCTCGCCGCAGGGCTGGTCATCATCGGCTCGACGACGACGCCGGAGCTAGGGCTGAAAGCCACCACCGAAACCGCGCTGCACGGCGCGACCCGCAATCCGTGGAATACCGGGCGCACCCCGGGCGGCTCGTCCGGCGGTTCGGCGGCGGCGGTCGCCGCCGGCTACGTGCCGATGGCTGGCGCTTCGGATGGCGGCGGCTCGATTCGCATCCCCGCCGCCTATTGCGGCTTGTTCGGCCTGAAGCCGTCGCGTGGCCGCGTGCCCGAGGGGCCGATGCGCGCCGAGGCCTGGGATGGCGCGGTCGCTTCGCACGCGCTGACCCGCAGCGTGCGCGATTCGGCAGCGCTGCTCGATGCCATCGCTGGGCCGGAACCGGGCGGCCCGTTCGCCATCGCGCCGCCGGCGCGGCCTTATGTGGAAGAGCTGAACGCCGATCCGGGCCGCTTGCGCATCGGCTTTTCGGTGGCCTCGCCGGTCGGCGGCACAGTCGATGCCGACATCGCGGCCAGCGTCATCCTCGCCGCCAAACGGCTGGAAGGCCTCGGGCATCATGTCGAGGAAGCCGCCCCCGCTATCGATGGCAGGCTGCTGGCGCGCTGCTATATGAGCCTGTATTTCGGCCATGTCGCCGCCGCCACCGCCGAGATCATGCAGCAAACCGGCGTCAAGCCGGAGGCGTTCGAGGCTGATACCAACGCGCTGGCAATGCTCGGCCGGTCGCTCTCGGCAGGGGCCTATGTGGCGATGCGCGAACATTGGAACGGCTTTGCCCGCGCGCTGGCCGCGTATCACGCGCGGTTTGATCTTTACATGACTCCGTCAACCGCCATGCGCCCGGCGAAAATCGGCGAACTGGCGACGCCCAAGCTGCAACAAACCCTGGTCAGCCTGATGATGTCGCTGCGGGCCGGAACGCTGATGCTGAAATCCGGCATCGTCGATCAGCTGGCGGCGCGCTCGCTTGAACGCACGCCGTTCACGCAATTAGCTAACCTCACCTTCGTCCCGGCAATGTCGGTGCCGATGGGCAAGGACGCCTCCGGCCTGCCCATCGGCGTGCAGTTCATCGCCCCGTTCGGCGGCGAAGGCAGGCTGATCAGGCTGGCGGCGCAGCTCGAACGCGCCTTTCCCTGGGCCACGCTTCCGCCATCGTGAGCAAGCAGCGCGGCATCGCGCGGAATTCAACCGGGCCGGTTGAATCCCCAGTCTTTTTCTCCCATTTTGCGCGTATGGATCATACAAGGCGGATAATCCTTGGCCAGGAAGGCATCAGAAAGGCGCGCAATGAGCAACGGGCAATGAGCAAACGGATGATCGCCGCGGGATATCTTCGTTCGTGAACACCATCGCCCCACAAGCGGCCACCAAACAGCCCGCCGAAGCCCGCGCCGGTATTTCGCGCAGCAGCGCCAGGAGCCTGGCCGCGGGCCAGAAACCGGCGAAGCTCTATTACTTCAACCCGTTTTTCGTAGGCTCCGCCACCGGCTGGGCAGCGCATTTCGAACGAGCGGCGCGCCTGGGCTTTGACGCGGTTTTACTCGCCTCGCCCTTCGATAGCGGCCTTGCCGACGACATGCTGCGCGTCAAGAACCATTTCATTCTGCATCCGGCGCTGGGCGGCGGCGATGCGTTGAGCTGCCTGAAAACCGCGGCGGGGCTGGCCGAACAGGCCGGGCTGTCGCTGATGCTCGACCTCGTGCTCGACCGGCTCGCGCTCGATGCCGATCTCGCCGCGGAACATCCCGATTGGTTTTCAGTGGCGGGCGATACTGCCGCCATGCGTTTTCTCGGCCCCGACGATGTCACGGTGGGCTGGTGGATCGAGACGATCGGCGCGTTGCAGGACGCCGGCATCAAGGGCTTTCGTTGCGATGAGGCGCATTACACGCCGCCGCATGTCTGGTCGCATGTTCTGGAGGAAGCCCGCGCCCGCGCCCCCGGCACGGTGTTCATTGCCTGGACGCCGGGCGCCGCTCCCGAAGCAGTGGCGGCGCTGCAAGGCTGCGGCTTTAACTTTGCCGCCTCGTCCTCCTGCTGGTGGGATTTCCGCGCCGGCTGGCTGGACGAGGACGCGGCGCGGATCACCGCGGTCGCTCCCGCCATGGCGACGCCGGAGCCGCTATTCGGCCAGCGCGCGGCGGCTGGGCCTGATCTTGCGCTGGCTATGCTCGCCAGCCGCCGCGCGCTGGCGCTGGCCGCGCATTACGCGCCCGGCTTCCTGATGCCGATGGGTTTCGAATATGGCGTCAGCGCGCCGATGTCCCGCCATTCAGGCGCCTCGGAAGCGTTCGCCGAGGCGTTTCAGGCCTTGCAAGCCGCGCCGCGCATCGACCTCACGCGCGATGTGACGGCGGCGAACGCCCGGCTCGCCAAGCAAGCGAAATTCCTCCAAGGCGGCGCGGCGCGGGTGATCTCCTCGCCTTGGGCAAATGTCGCGGTGCTGGCGCGGGGCGCGCAGCCGAATTCCGGCCCGAACCCCGTGCAAAATCCGGGCGCGGTGCTGCTGGCAAACGCCTCGCTCGATGCGCCCGGCTTCTGCTCGGCGAACGCCATCCTGTCGAATATTGGCCTCGGCGGCCAGCTTGCCCTTCTTGACCAAAAACGCCTCGACCAGAAACAGCCGGCAGCGCCGGCCGACCTCATCATCCTGCCGCCGGGCGAGACCATGCTATGCCGCTTCGCCCCTTTGCCGATCATCAAGACGGCGAAACGGCAGACTGCGGACGAAGCCGTCGCGGCCCCTCGCATCGCCATTGAAAACGTCACGCCCAGCGTTGATGGCGGGCGTTTCCCAGTCAAGCGCATTGCCGGGGAAACCATCGCCATCGAGGCCGATTTGCTCTGCGACGGCCATGACAAGCTTTCCGCCGACCTGCTGTGGCGGGCCGAGGACGAGGCCGGATGGCGGCGGGCGCCGATGGCCTTGATCGCGAATGACCGCTGGACCGCACCGGTGACATTGAGCCGGATGGGCCGCTATCAGCTCTCCATCGAGGCGTGGAAGGATAGTTTTGCCAGCTTTGTCGA
This sequence comes from Acetobacteraceae bacterium, assembly GCA_965276795.1. Classification (GTDB taxonomy): domain Bacteria; phylum Pseudomonadota; class Alphaproteobacteria; order Acetobacterales; family Acetobacteraceae; genus Acidiphilium. The sequence continues at coordinate 2,217,216 of OZ255628.1, forward strand.
CGAGGTCACCAAGAAGCACGCGGCGGCCGTGCCGGTCACTGTAGAAGTCGAGGAAGGGATTGATCTTGTCCGCAAGGCGGCGGCGCGCGCCGGCGGCGAGGCCAAGGCCGCGCTAACAGCGTTGCTGGGGAAAATCGAGGCCAGCGACGCCGATGCGCGAAGGCTGGCGCTGGCCGATCCCGAAACCGTGGCGCTGATGCGGGCGAATGCCGAGCGGCAGTTTAGCATTACATTAACGCCGCCCGTGTTGATCGACGCCGAACGCAAGGCCGCCGGATTTGCCAGCTGGTACGAGATTTTCCCGCGCAGCGCCAGCGATGACGAGAATCGCCACGGCACCTTCGACGATGTCATCACCCAATTGCCGCGCATCCGCGCCATGGGCTTCGACGTGCTGTATTTTCCGCCGATCCACCCGATCGGCCGCAAGAACCGTAAAGGCCGCAATAACAGCCTGACGCCGACGCCGGATGATCCTGGTAGCCCCTATGCCATCGGCGGGCCGGAAGGCGGACATGACGCGATCAACCCGGCGCTCGGCACGCTGGAGGATTTCCTGCGCCTTAAGGATGCCGCGCTGGCGCAAGGTTTGGAACTCGCCATCGACTTCGCGATCCAATGCGCGCCGGATCATCCTTGGCTGGCCCAGCATCCGGAATGGTTCGACTGGCGGCCCGATGGCTCGATCAAATACGCCGAAAACCCGCCGAAAAAATATGAGGACATCGTCAATGTCGATTTCTACGCGGCGGGCGCCAAGCCGGCTTTATGGCGGGCGCTCCGCGATGTGGTGTTGTTTTGGGCCAGGCAAGGCATCCGGATTTTCCGCGTCGATAATCCGCATACCAAGCCGTTTCCGTTCTGGGAGTGGATGATCGGCGACATCCGCGCGCGTTACCCCGACGCGATGTTCCTGGCCGAGGCCTTCACCCGGCCCAAGCTGATGTACCGCTTGGCGAAACTCGGCTTCTCGCAATCCTACACCTATTTCACCTGGCGCAACACCAAGCAGGAACTAACGGAATATCTCACTGAATTAACTACGACGGCGCCGCGCGACTTTTTCCGGCCGCATTTCTTCGTTAACACGCCTGATATCAACCCGATTTTCCTGCAAAGCTCCGGCCGGCCCGGCTTTATCATCCGCGCCGCGCTCGCGGCCACCTTGTCCGGCCTGTTCGGGGTCTATAACGGTTTTGAATTATGCGAAGCGGCGGCGCTGCCGGGGCGCGAGGAATATCTTGATTCGGAAAAATACCAGATCAGGGCATGGGATTGGGACAGGCCCGGCAATATCGTGCGGGAGATCACCCAGCTGAACGCCATCAGGCGAAGCAATCCGGCGCTGCACAGCCATCTTGGAATCAGGTTTCTTCCAGCGGCCAACGAAAGTATTTTATACTTCCTCAAATCGACCGAGGATCGCAGCAATGTTCTGCTGGTCGCCATCAGCCTTGATCCTAAAGCAGTGCAGCAGGCGACAATCGAACTCCCGCTCTGGTATTTCGGCTTATCGGATGACGCGCCGCTGGCGGCGGAAGACTTGCTGCGCGGCGTTTCCTTTGTCTGGCAGGGCAAATGGCAAAACGTGCGGCTCGATCCTGACGAATTGCCAGTCTGCATCTGGCGCATACGCAAGGTAACGCAATGACAATAGGCGAAAATTACGCCGCTAACGTCGTCGTCGATGAAGTGAATGATCCGCTTTGGTACAAGGACGCGGTAATCTACCAGGTGCACGTAAAATCTTTTTTCGATGCGAATAACGACGGCGTCGGCGATTTTCCGGGCGTCCTGCAAAAGCTCGACTACATCGTCGATCTCGGCGTAACAGCAATTTGGCTGCTGCCGTTCTACCCCTCGCCGCGCCGCGATGATGGGTACGATATCAGCGATTACCGGCACGTTCATTCCGAATACGGCACGCTGCATGACCTCAAGCGGCTGATCGCCGCGGCGCATGACCGCGGCTTGCGGGTGATCACCGAGCTGGTCATCAACCACACCTCCGACCAGCATCCGTGGTTCCAAAAAGCCCGCAAAGCCAAACCCGGCTCGGCGGCGCGGGATTTCTACGTGTGGTCGGACAGCGACCACAAATACCCTGAAACTCGCATCATTTTCATCGATACCGAAAAATCCAACTGGACCTGGGACCCGGTGGCCGGCGCGTATTACTGGCACCGCTTCTACAGCCACCAGCCGGATCTGAATTTCGACAATCCGCGCGTGCTGAAAGAGGTTCTCTCGATCATGCGCTATTGGATCGATCTCGGCGTCGATGGATTGCGGCTCGATGCGGTGCCCTATTTGGTCGAGCGCGAGGGCACCAATAACGAGAACCTGCCGGAAACCCACGCGATCCTGAAACGCATCCGCGCCGAACTCGATGCCTACGCGCCGGGCCGCATGTTATTGGCCGAAGCCAATCAATGGCCGGAAGACGCGCAGCAATATTTCGGCGCCGGCGATGAATGCCACATGTCGTTTCATTTCCCGCTGATGCCGCGCATGTACATGGCCATCGCGCAAGAGGACCGCTTCCCAATCTCCGACATCATGCGGCAAACCCCGGCGATCCCGGAAAATTGCCAATGGGCGGTGTTCCTGCGCAACCATGATGAACTAACATTGGAGATGGTCACCGACGCCGAGCGCGATTACTTGTGGGAAACCTACGCGGCGGACCGCCGGGCGCGACTCAATCTAGGCATCCGCCGCCGTCTTGCGCCCTTGCTGGAACATGACCGCCGCCGTATCGAACTGATGAACGGACTTTTGTTATCGATGCCCGGCACGCCGGTGATCTATTACGGCGACGAGATCGGCATGGGCGATAACATCCACTTAGGCGACCGCGACGGCGTGCGCACCCCGATGCAATGGTCGCCCGACCGCAATGGCGGATTTTCCCGCGCCGACCCGGCCCGCCTGGTGCTGCCGCCGGTGATGGACCCGATCTATGGGTACGACGCGGTGAATGTCGAATCGCAATCCGCCGACGCGCATTCGCTGCTGAACTGGATGCGCCGGATGCTGGGCGTCAGGCGTCAGCAGCGCGCGTTCGGGCGCGGTACGCTGCGCTTCCTTTATCCCGGCAACCGCAAGGTTTTGGCCTATCTGCGCGAATATCAGGATGCCGAAGGCCGCGAGGAAATCATCCTCTGCGTCTATAACCTCGCCCGTAACGCCCAAGCGGTTGAGCTTAACATGCCGCTGATGGAAGGCCGCATCCCGCTCGACATGCTAGGCGGCTCGTCCTTCCCGCCGATCGGCCAGTTGCCCTACATGCTAACATTGCCGCCTTACGCCTTCTACTGGTTCAGCCTGGCCAGCGAAGCCGCGCTGCCGTCCTGGAGAGTGCCGATGTCGGAACCGCTGCCGGAATTCGCGACGCTGGTGATGCGCGACGGGCTGGCCGATATCTTCGCCGGCGAAGGCCGGAAAGTCATCGAGACCGAGGCCTTGCCGCCCTATCTGGCAAGGCGGCGCTGGTTCGGCTCGAAGGACAAAAAAATTCTCTCGACCAAGCTGGAGCGCTATGATGTCATTCCCAGCCGGAATGACGAGGTGTTGTTAGCGGAAATCGCCGTCGAACTTGATGACCGAACCGATCATTATTTGATGCCGCTGGGTGTCGCCTGGGATGATCAGTCAGCCGACCCGATCATCCAGCAGCTGGCGCTGGTGCGTCTCCGGCGGCATCGCCGCACCGGCTACCTAACCGATGCTTTCGCCATCGACGCGCTGCCGCGCAGCATCCTCACCGCGCTGAAGGAACGCCGGGTCACCAAAATCGCCGATGGCGAATTGCGCTGCCTGCCGACCAGCTTGATCGACAGCATCGAAATCGCCCCTGATATGGAAATCCACCGGCTGTCGGCGGAACAATCCAACACCTCGCTGATCGCCGGCGAGATGGCGATCCTGAAAATTCTCCGCCGCGTCACCGCCGGCGTTCATCCTGAAACCGAAATGACCCGCTATCTGACGGAAGGCGGCTTTACCAACGCGCCGCCCTTGCTCGGCGAGATCGTGCGGATCGATAACGAAGGAACGCCGCGCACGCTCATCGTCGTGCAGGGTTTCGTGCGCAATCAGGGCGATGCCTGGCAATGGACGCTGGATGCGCTGAACCGCGCCGTCGATAACGTTCTTCATTCGGAACTGTCGGATGAGGATGAGGCGGATGTGCTTTCTGGTTACCTCCCCTTCGCCGCCGCCATCGGACGGCGTCTCGCGGAGATGCACGCGCTGCTCTCGCTCGAATCGGACAACCCGGACTTTAACCCGGAACCCGCCACCGCGGCGGATGCCAAGGAATGGGGGCAGGGCGCGCGCAAGCAGGTCGATGCGGCTTTCGCCGTGCTGGCGCCCTTCGCCCCGAACGATGAGGAAAGCCAGCGCGCGCTGTTCAATCTGCGGGCGATGCGCAACCGGTTAGCGGAGGTCCTGCCGAAGCTGGCCGCCACCGGCATCGGCACGCTGCGCACCCGCGTCCATGGCGATTTCCATCTCGGCCAGGTGCTGGCGACACAGGGCGATGCGTACCTGATCGATTTCGAAGGCGAACCCGCGAAACCCTTGGCGGCGCGGCGCGCCAAATCATCGCCGCTGCGCGACGTCGCGGGATTGATGCGCTCGTTCGACTACGCGGCGGCCACCATCGGGCGCTCCACCACCATCGGCGCCACGGCGCGGGCGGAGGAACGCCGGGCGGCGCTGTTGCGGCGCTTCGTTACCGATGCCTCGGTGAGCTTTCTTGAAGCCTACCGCCTGGTTCTGCAGGAAGCGCCGCGCCCTTGGGTGTCGCCGGAAACTTGGCATGAACTGCTCGATCTCTTCCTGATCGAGAAATCAGCCTATGAAATTTGCTACGAGGCGGCGAACCGTCCCGGCTGGCTGCCGATTCCGTTGCGCGGCATGGCCGATCTTGTCACTCGCAGCGTTGAAGGAATGACCGATGCCGTCAATGCTTGATCCCATGATTGATCAGGGCGCCATTGCTGCGCTGGCGGAAGGCCGCCACGGCGATCCTTTCGCGGTGCTGGGGCCGCATGACACGCAAGAGGGCAGGGTGGTGCGGGCCTTCCTGCCCGGCGCCCATGCTGTCACGCTGATCGATGACAAAGGCGCGACGCTGGCGCCGATGGACTCCGCTAACGGAATGTTTGAAGGGGCGCTGCCCGCGCCGCAGCCCTACCGCCTGCGCATCGATTGGGGGGGCGGCATCCAAGAAACCCACGACCCCTACTCGTTCCCGCCGCTGCTGGGCGAGATGGATATCTATCTGCTCAAGGAAGGCCGTCAGCTTCAGCTCGCCGAATGCCTCGGCGCCAAGCCGATGCAGGTCAACGGCGTCGATGGCGTCCGCTTCGCGGTCTGGGCGCCGAATGCCAGGCGCGTCTCGGTGATCGGCCCGTTCAACATCTGGGATGGCCGCCGCCACCCGATGCGACTGCGCGTGGATGCGGGCGTGTGGGAAATTTTCATCCCGCGGATCGGCGCGGGCGAAATCTACAAATACGAAATCCTCGCCCGCGACGGCGCGGTGATCCAAAAGGCCGACCCGGTCGCCCGCGCCGTGGAAGTGCCGCCCGCCACCGCCTCCATTGTCGATACCAACGACGCCTTTACCTGGACCGATGACGCCTGGCGGCAGGCGCATCGCCAGCGGCAGCCTAACACGCCGTTATCGATCTACGAGGTCCATGCGCCGTCCTGGCGGCGGCATCCCGATGGCCGGTCCTATACCTGGAACGAGCTGGGCGATTCACTGATCCCCTACGTAACCGATCTCGGCTTCACCCATATTGAATTGCTGCCGATCATGGCTTACCCGTTCGGCGGCTCGTGGGGCTATCAGCCGCTGTCGCAATTCGCGCCGCTACCGGCGATGGGCCAACCCGCCGACTTCGCCCGCTTCATCGACCGCTGCCACGAAGCCGGCATCGGCGTCATCCTCGATTGGGTGCCGGCGCATTTCCCCACCGATTCGCACGGGCTGATCCGCTTCGACGGCACGGCGCTGTACGAACACGAAGACCCGCGCGAAGGGTTCCACCAGGACTGGAACACGCTGATCTATAATCTGGGCCGGGCGGAGGTGCGCAACTTCCTGCTGGCCAGTGCCTTGTTCTGGCTCAACCATTTCCACGCCGACGCCATCCGCGTCGATGCCGTCGCCTCGATGCTGTACCGCGATTACTCGCGCAAAGCCGATGAGTGGATACCCAACCGCTACGGCGGACGCGAAAACCTTGAATCAATCTCGTTCTTTCGCGAATTGCGCGGCGTGATCGACGACTACGCCCCCGGTGCGCTGATGATCGCCGAGGAATCGACAGCCTTTCCCGGCGTCACCGCGACCCCGCAAGATGGCGGCCTCGGCTTCACCCATAAATGGAACATGGGCTGGATGCACGACACGCTGCGCTACATCCAAGAGGACCCGGTAAACCGGCGCTATCATCACGATGATCTCACCTTCGGCCTGATCTACGCGTTCTCCGAGCATTTCGTCCTGCCGATCTCGCATGACGAGGTGGTGCACGGCAAATACTCTTTGTTAGGGCGGATGCCGGGCGATCACTGGCAGCGCTTCGCCAATCTGCGGATTTACCTCGCTTATCTGTGGACCCAACCCGGCAAGAAACTATTGTTCATGGGCTGCGAGTTCGGCCAGCAGATTGAATGGAATCATGATCAGGAACTTTCCTGGTATCTGCTGCAAGATTCGATGCATCAAGGGGTTCTCGACAGCGTGCGCGACCTCAACCGCATCTACGCCGCCGAACCGGCGCTCCACGCGGGTGATTTTTCGCCGGAAGGCTTCCGCTGGGTGATCGGCGATGACCGCGCGCAAAGCGTGGTGGCCTGTCTCCGGCTCGATCCCGCCGGGGCCGCGCCGCCGGTGTTAGTCGTTTATAACTTCACCCCGGTGCCGCGCTATGGTTACCGCATCGGCGTGCCGCATGGCGGCGCCTGGCGCGAAATTCTGAACACCGACGCGGCAATCTATGGCGGCTCCAATCTCGGCAATAGCGGCATGCTCACCGCGCAATCCGAAAGCGCTCACGGCCTGCCGCATTCGCTCGATCTGCTGCTGCCCCCGCTGGCCGCGCTCGTGCTGCGCTGGGAAGGCTAATCCGTGCCGCTGCCGGACCGCTTGGAATCCGGCAGCCCGGCATCGCTTGGCGCTAACTGGGACGGGCTGGGCGTTAATTTTGCGGTATTTTCCGCTAACGCCGACCGCATCGAGCTTTGCCTGTTCGACCGTAGCGGACGCCGCGAAATCGCCCGCCACGACCTTTCCGAATGCACCGATGAGGTGTTCCACGGCTACCTGCCGGATGCCCGCCCCGGCCTGCTCTACGGCTACCGCGCGCACGGCCCTTATCAGCCCGATCACGGCCACCGCTTCAACCCCAACAAGCTGCTGCTCGACCCCTACGCCAAGATACTGTCGGGCAAATTACACTGGTCGGACGCGCTCTACGGCTACCGCGTCGGCGCCTCCCGCGGCGACCTCTCATTCGACCGCCGGGACAGCGCCGCCGCGATGCCGAAATCGGTGGTGACCGATGGCGCGCTGGCCGGCCCGGATCATCCGGCGCCGCGCCGGCCTTGGCCGGAAACCGTCATCTACGAGGCGCATCTGCGCGGCCTGACGATACAGCGGGAGGATATCGCAACCGAACGGCGCGGCACCTTCGCCGGCCTCGCCGATCCGCGGATGATCGACCATCTGGTAAAACTCGGCGTCACCGCCATCGAGCTGCTGCCGGTGCAGGCCTTCGCGCAGGACCGCTTCCTGGTCGCCAAAAACCTCGCCAATTACTGGGGCTATTCAACGCTCTCCTATTTCTCGCCCGAACCGGATTACGTGACGGAAGCCGATTTCGCCATCTACGAGGTACGCTCGGCAATCCAGCGCCTGCATCAAGCCGGCATCGAGGTAATCCTCGATGTCGTTTACAACCACACCTGTGAAAGCGACGAAACCGGACCTACCTTGTGCTGGCGCGGCCTCGACAATGCCAATTATTACCGGCTGATCCCAGGCCGCGAGCGGTACTTCGTTAACGATACCGGCTGCGGCAACACCATTAACATCACCCACCCACGGGTGCTGCAAATGGTGATGGACAGCCTGCGCTACTGGGTGCAGGCCTATCAGGTTGACGGTTTTCGTTTTGACCTGGGAACAATTCTGGGACGCGAGCCATCCGGCTTCAACCCGAATGCCGGATTTTTCCAGGCCATCCGTCAGGACCCGGTGCTCGCCCGCGTCAAGCTGATCTCCGAGCCCTGGGATATCGGGCCAGGCGGCTACCAGCTCGGCAAGCATCCGCCCGGTTTCGCCGAATGGAACGACCAGTTCCGCGACAGCGCGCGCCGCTTCTGGCGCGGCGATCCCGGCCAGCGCTCGGAACTCGCCGGGCGCCTGATGGGTTCCAGCGAACTATTCGACCACCGCCGCCGGCGTCCTTGGGCATCGGTGAATTTCGTCGCCTGCCATGACGGCTTCCCGCTGCGCGACATCGTCACCTATAACAAGCGCGACAACTTTGCTAACGGCGAGGATAACCGCGACGGCGCCAGCGACAACAACTCGTCCAATTGGGGCGCCGAGGGGGAAACGGACGACGCCGCCATCATCGCCCGCCGCCAGCGCGTGGCAAGGGCGCTGCTCGCCACCGTCTTCGTCTCGCACGGCACACCGATGCTGCTGGCCGGCGACGAGATGGACCGCACCCAGCGCGGCAATAACAACGCGTATTGCCAGGATAACGAGATGTCCTGGCTGGACTGGCACCCCCTGCTGTCGGCGGCGGATACCCATGCTCACATCATGACGGCGTTCACCGCCCGGCTCATCGGTCTCCGCGCTACCCATCCAAGCTTGTCCTGCGCCCGCTATCTGCACGGCAATGACGAGGTTCTCCCCGGCATCATCGACGCCGAATGGTTCGATGAGCGCGGCCAGGCGCTGACCTCCGAGGCCTGGCGCGATCCCGCGGGAAAGCTGCTGACGCTGCGCCGCGCCGTCGCCCATGAAACCCGTATCGACATGACGCTGACCTTGCTCAACGCGTCCGATGACGACCAGGAGTTTGTGCTCCCAGACCCTGCCCAGCAATGGCGGATCGAAATAGATACTGCACAGCCCTTGCGGCCTCCCTATATGCTCGGTCACGCCGTAATCACGGTTCTCGCCCATTCCCTGGTCTTGCTTTCCGCCTCTCCGATGGAGTTTTCCGATGACCACGCAGCAGCCTCGCGCGGCTAATTCTTATGAGTTCAAAACCACCTTCGGCGCGCTTCCCACAACTCCGTCGCGCACGCGTTTCGCGCTCTGGGCGCCCGGCTGCGACAAGGTGACGCTGGAACTCGAAGGCCAGGCGCCCATTGCCATGCAGCGCGATCAGACAGGCACCTTCACCGCTGACGCCGAATGCGGCGCCGGCGCGCGCTACAAGTTCCGCGTCAGCGATGATCTGGCGGTGCCAGACCCGGTCTCCCGCCTGCAAGCGGGCGACGTGCACGACGCCAGCGTCGTCGTCGATGCCAAAGCCTATGCCTGGCAGCACGGCGATTGGCAGGGCCGCCCTTGGCACGAAGCGGTGATCCTGGAACTCCATCCAGGCGCCGCCGGCGGCTTCAAAGGCATCAAGGCCGACCTGCCCCGGCTCCAGGCGCTCGGCGTCACCGTGGTCGAACTCATGCCCATCGCCGATTTCCCGGGCCGCCATAACTGGGGCTATGACGGCGTCTTTCCCTACGCGCCCGACACCGCCTACGGCACCCCCGATGAACTGAAAGACCTCATCGACACCGCGCACGGCATGGGACTGATGGTGTTCCTCGATGTCGTCTATAACCATTTCGGCCCCGACGGAAACTACATCAGCGCCTACGCCCCGGAGTTTTTTCGCGAAGACATCCACACCCTCTGGGGCGCCGCCATCGATTTCCGCAAGCCGCAGGTCCGCGCCTTCTTCATTGAAAACGCCCTCTACTGGCTGATGGAATACCGCTTCGACGGGCTGCGCTTCGACGCGGTCCACGCCATCCAAGACAACGCCTTTCTGATGGACATGGCAAAGGCGATCAGAAGCGGCGCCGAGCCAAACCGCCACATCCATCTGGTGCTGGAAAACGACGACAACGCCGCCCACCTGCTGCGCGCCGCCCCCGACGCGCCGGGCTATGACGCCCAATGGGCGGATGACACGCATCATTGCTTCCACGTGCTGCTAACAGGAACCCAGGAAGGCTATTACGAGGACTATCCGCAAGCCGCATCCCAACTCGCCCGCTGCCTCTCCGAAGGCTTCGCCTATCAGAACGACCCGTCGATCCACCGCGACGGCGCATTGCGCGGCGAGCCTTCCGCCCATCTGCCGCCCACCGATTTCGTGATCTTCCTGCAAAACCACGACCAGATCGGCAACCGCGCCTTCGGCGACCGGCTGACCACGCTAACCGATCCGCAGGCCTTGCGCGCGGCCACCCTAGTGCTGCTGCTAAGCCCGCAAATCCCGCTTTTGTTCATGGGCCAGGAATGGGGCGAAACCAAACCCTTCCTCTATTTCACCGACCACCAAAACGCCGAACTCGCCGAAGCGGTGCGCAATGGACGCCGCCGCGAATTCGAAAAATTCGAAGCCTTCGCCGCCGCCGAAACCCGCGCCAAAATCCCCGATCCGAACGCCACGCAAAGTTTTCGCGATTCAATCCCCGAACTATCCGACCCACCAACGCATGAACAATCCGGCTGGCTAACCCTCCATCAAACCCTGCTCGCCATCCGCCGCGACCACATCATGCCGCGCATCCCCGGCGCCAAATCAACCAACGCGGAGGCGCTCGGCACCACCGGCATCACCGTGTCATGGCGCATGGGCGACGGCGCGATCCTTACCATCGCCGTCAATTTCAGCGACGCCCCGATCATCTGCGAGCCTGCCGCCGGCGACATTCTCGCCAGCGTACCCGAAGGCCTGGAAACCAGGGAAATGCTGCCGCCCTATTCCGCCATCGCCTGGCTACAACCAGCATGAGCGATGACGCGCTGATGCGGCTGGCCAAACAGGCCGGGCTGCACGCCGAATGGCAGGACGTGCACGGCAAGGAACATACGATCAGCCCGGACACCCTGCGCGCGGCCTTGCAGGCGTTGGGCTTCGCCGCCGATAGCGAAAGCGCCTGCCGCGACAGCGCCAAAGCCATCAAGGCGGAGGATGCCGCGCCGACGCCGCTAACCACCGCCGATCTTGGCAAAGCGGTCGCCTACGCCGGCCAGCCAGGCCGGTTCCGCATCACCTTGGAAAGCGGCAAGGTGGTCGAAGGCATGGCCGCGCCATCCGCCAAAAATCGCCTGCGGCTGCCCGCCATCAATGAACCAGGTTATCACCGCCTTGAAATCTCGAACGCCGAAGTCACGCTGGCGGTAGCGCCTGAGCAGTCCCGCGCGATCCGGGACGTGGCGGAGGGACATAAAATCTGGGGCATTGCCGTCCAGGTCTATGGCCTGCGCCGCGCCGGCGATGGCGGCATCGGCGATTTCAAAGCCTTGGCGCAATTCGCCGAAAACGCCGCCAAGCACGGCGCGGACGCCGTCGCGGTCAGCCCGGCCCATGCCCTGTTCACCGCCGATCCCTCGCGTTTCGGCCCCTACGCGCCTTCCAGCCGCATCGCCCTGAACGCGCTCTACGCCCCCGCCGATGTGGACTACCCCGCATCCGCCGCCCCCGATGCGCTGATCGACTGGGTGCCTTCCGCACAGGCCCGGCTCAAGGCGCTGCGCCAAGCCTTTGAAAGCGGCAAGAACAGCGGAGATTTCGCCGCCTTTCGCGCCGAGGCCTCCGAAGGCCTAAAAAACCACGCCATCTTCGAGATGATCTCGGCGCGCCAGGCGGCATCCGGCGCGCCGCCCGACTGGCGGGAATGGCCGGAAAACCTACGCGCGCCAAACAACCCGGCGGTCCGCCACCTGGCCGAAACCGAAAAAACCGAGGCCGATTTCCATCTCTATCTGCAATACTGCTCCTCGCAAGGCCTGCGCGAGGCCCAGCGCGCGGCCAAACAGGCGGGCATGAAAATCGGCCTGATCGCCGATCTCGCGGTCGGCGCCGACCCCGCCGGCAGCGACGCCTGGGGCCGCCCCGATGAGGTGCTGCGCGGCCTCGCCATCGGCGCGCCGCCCGACGAGTTCAACCGCCGCGGCCAGAACTGGGGCGTCACCGGCTTCTCGCCGCGCGGCCTCCGCCGCAGCGGCTTCGCCGCCTTCCTCGACATGCTGCGCGCCGCCATGAGCACCGCCGGCGGCTTGCGCATCGACCACGCCATGGGTCTCGCCCGCCTCTGGGTAGTGCCGCAAGGCGCCGACGCGAAAGACGGCGCCTATCTCGGCTTCCCGATCCAGGACCTGCTGCGCCTGGTGGCGCTGGAATCGCAGCGCCATAACGCCATCGTCATCGCCGAGGATTTGGGCACCGTGCCGCACGGCTTCCGCCAGCATCTCGCCGCCCGCGAGGTCTCCGGCATGAGCGTGCTGTGGTTCGAGCGCGAGGCGGAAACCTTCCTCCCGCCCGACGAGTGGCGCACCGGCACCGCCGCCATGACCACCACCCACGACCTGCCGACCGTCGCCGGCTGGTGGACAGGCCGCGACATCGAGTGGCGCGACAAGCTCAACATCGCCGGCGAGGATCGCGACAAGCGCGCGGCGGACCGCATCGCCCTATGGGACGCCCTCTGCCAGTCAGGCGCCGCCAGCGGCAACCCGCCCGCGCCCGATGCAAGCGCTCCCGTCGCCGATGCCGCCGCCGCCCATCTCGGCACCGCGTCATCAACACTGGCGATCCTGCCGGTGGAAGACGCGCTGGCGCTGATCGAGCAGCCCAATCTCCCCGGCACCACCGATGAACACCCGAACTGGCGCCGCCGCCTGCCCGGCGAGGCCGCCACCTTACTCGATAACCCCGCCACCGCCGCGCGGCTTTCCGGGCTCAATAAGACGAGACAAAATCCATGAGCGAACCAGTCCTTTCCACCACCCCGCGCGCCACCGCCCGCCTGCAATTCCACAGCAAATTCACCCTCGATGACGCGGTCGCCATCATTCCCTATTTCGCCAAGCTTGGCATCAGCCATCTCTACGCCTCGCCGCTGCTGACCGCCCGTGCCGGCTCGATGCACGGCTACGACATCGTCGATCACAACAGCATCAACCCGGAATTGGGCGGCATGGCGGCGCTCGAACGGCTGTCCGAAACGCTGCAATCCCACCAGATGGGCCTGATCCTCGATATCGTGCCCAACCACATGGGCGTCGGCGGCTCCGATAACGGCTGGTGGATGGACGTGCTGGAATGGGGCCGCGCCAGCCGCTACGCCCAAGCCTTCGACATCGACTGGGCGCCGCAGGAACCGGCGCTGCACGGCAAGGTGATGGCGCCCTTCCTCGGCTCCTCCTATGGCGAGGCGCTGGAATCCGGCAACCTCATCCTGCACTGCGACCGCGAGCAAGGCCGCTTCTATGTCGGCTATCACGAGCATCATTTCCCCATCGCCATGGCCGGCTGCGCCGAAATCCTTGGCGGGCGTCCTGGCATTTTCGCCGAAGCCATCGCGCATTTCGCCGGCGCCGCCGATCTCGCCGCACGCCCCGCCATCGCCCGTCCGCTGGCGGAAACCGCCAAGCGCCGCCTCGTCCAAACCCTCGCGACACCAGCCGGACCCGCGGCCCTCGAAGCCGTCCTGAAACGCTACGACGCCAAAACCGAAGCGGGCAAAGCGCGCCTCCACGCGCTGCTGGAAACCCAGCATTACCGCCTGTCCTGGTGGCGCGCCGCGGCGGACGAGATCAACTGGCGGCGGTTTTTCGACATCAACACGCTGGCCGGCATCCGCGCCGAAATCCCTTGGGTGTTCGAGGAAAGCCACCGCCTGATCGTCGATCTCTACCAGCGCGGCATGATCGACGGTGTGCGGATCGACCATGTCGATGGCCTCGCCGATCCGCGTGGCTACTGCCGCAAACTGCGCCGCGTCCTGCAAGCGGCGTCGGCATCGCGCCCCGCCGGCGCGATCCCCGGCGAACCCTATATCCTGATCGAGAAAATCCTAGCGCCGCATGAGCGCCTGCGCACCGAATGGACCACCGACGGCACCACCGGCTACGACTTCATGAACGAAGTCGGCGGCGTGCTGCACGACGCCGGAAACGAGCAAGCCTTCACCGAGATTTGGAACCGGCTTTCCGGACGCTCCTTAAGTTTCGAAACCGAGGAGCGCGAGGCGCGGCGGCAAATCCTGCGCGACAACCTGACCAGCGAATGGAACGGCACCGCCGCCGCCCTCTACCGCGTCGCCTCGGCGGACCTGAAAACCCGCGACTTCACCCTCACCGGCATCCGCCGCGCGCTTTTGGAGATCCTGGTGCATTTCCCGGTTTACCGCATTTACGCCGGCCCCGCCGGGGCGTCCCCCGCCGATGACCAGATGATGAACTGGGCGATGGCGCTGGCGCATCGCAGCGTCCGCGCCGCCGATCAAGGCCTGCTCGACGTCATCCGCGAATGGCTGACCGATGCGCCGCCCTGCAAAATGCCGCCCGGCGAACGCCGCGCCGACCGCTTACGCGCCATGGTCCGCTTCCAGCAACTTTCTTCCCCCGTCGCCGCCAAATCGGTCGAGGACACCGCGTTCTATCGCTTCGGACGCCTGCTCTCGCGCAACGAGGTCGGCTCCACCCCGGCGCAATTCGCCCTCACCGTGCCCGCCTTCCACGCGGCAACCGCATCGCGCGGCGAATACTTCCCCCGCGCCATGTTGGCCACCGCGACGCATGACCACAAGCGCGGCGAGGATACCCGCGTGCGCCTCGCCGTCATCGCCGAAATCCCCGCCGACTGGGAAGCAGCGCTCACCCGCTGGATGCGCCTCAACAATTCGCTGATCCGCGACCTCGATAGCGGCCGCGCGCCCGCCGCCGCCGACGAGATCATGCTCTACCAGACGCTCGTCGGCGCCTGGCCCATCGGCCTCGACCCGGACGACACCGAAGGCGTCAAAGCCTTCTCCGGACGGGTCTTCGCCTGGTGGGAAAAATCGATCCGCGAGGCCAAACTGCGCACCGGCTGGACCGCGCCCGACGAAGCCTACGAAGCCGCCTGCCGCGACTTCCTCACCGGCATCCTGGACACCGAGCGCCACGCCCAAACCGGCGCCGAAATCGCCGCCTTCGCCGCCCGCATCGGCCCGGCGGGCGCGATCAACGGCCTGTCGCAAACCCTACTGAAATACACCGTCCCCGGCGTGCCCGATCTCTACCAAGGCACCGAATTCTGGGACCAAAGCCTGGTCGACCCCGACAACCGCCGCCCGGTCGATTTCCAAGCGCGCGACACCCAACTCGCCAAACGCGAAATGCCATCAGCGCTGCTGAAAACCTGGCAAACCGGCGCGGTAAAGCAGGCAATCATCGCCCGCGTCCTCGCCCTACGCGCCGAAATGCCCGAACTTTTCGCGCACGGCGACTACCAGCCGCTCGCCATCGAAGGCGAAGCATCGCGCCACGCGCTCGCCTTCACCCGCGCCCATCAAGGCCAACAAATCCTGGTCGCCGTCACCCGCCTGCCGCTGACGCTGCTAGGCGAAACAGCAAACCCTTTAGCGCCCGCTGAAGCGTGGGGAAATACCAAAATCACTTTGCCGAAATCGGCAAAATGGCAGGATTGCCTAACCGATCGAACAATAACGGACGCAGGCAGCATTAAGCTGGCCGATCTGCTGGCGGATTTTCCGGTGGCGCTGCTATCGATGTCCGGCACTTAAATCGTCAGGATTATTGCCACAACTTGTCGGAAAATCTTACACACCGTCTCAAAACTTATGCTAAACTGTTGAAAAGACAGTCCGGCATATTTTTTGCGTAGAGCTCCTTTGCGCAAAAAATAAGGGAGACAAGAATGCGTTTTACAACAGGCCTGGTGCTCGCGGCTGCGCTGATGGCCGGAGGGAGCGTCGCAAAAGCGGATGTTTACTCTGTAACAACTTCATATTCAGGTAGCGGCGAAATATTCGATACCTTTAACTTCTACCCAGCGACCTTCGACACCAGCAAGGGTACGCTCAGTGCCGTTAGCCTAAATTTTCAAGGAGATGTTCAATCAACTGAAACAGGCCATCCGGCGCCTCCGCTATCGACGGATCAAACATTGTTAGAATTCCGAAATTATTTCGGGATTGTGGGTGATGGCTTCTCTCTGTACACACCACTTGCCACCACATACGGCCTGGCGAGGTTCCACTATGTGGGCTACGGCTACAGCAGTGTAGCAGCGCCTTTCAATTTGACCTTCTCCGTTCCCAAATCGGATGTCATCGATTATGCTGATTGCACGGCCTGCATTGTCGGCGATGTGCGGGGCGGCGCGACTTTTTTCGATGCGGCAACTGAGCGTCCCTTTTCGGCCATGGGCACATTAGAAGACGAACTAACTTCTGTTGAAGGTTCCCTTACTGAAACCTTCACCTATGATCCGGTCCACGTTCCCGAACCCGGCTCGCTCGCCCTGCTCGGCACCGCCGGGATTATGCTAGTCGGCGCTATCAAGTTAACCCGGCGTCGCCGGATCTCGTAACGGCATTCGCCGCGACCACGCGTGTCCAGCGGAGACCCGCGCTCCGCTGGACACGCAGACGCCCCGCCCGTCGCCATCGAGCGCGAGGCGGCGCGGCATGTGCTGGCCTTCATCCGCAATTACCAAGGCCAGCGCATCCTGGTCGCCGTGACTCGCCTGCCGATGACGCTGCTCGGCGACACGGCAACGCCATTGGTCCTCGCCGAAGCCTGGGGTGACACGAACCTTATTCTGCCGGAGGAAGCGTCCCGCTCATGGCGCGATAGCCTCTCCGGGCACGACATTCCCACAGCGCAAAGCCTGAGGCTGGCCGATCTGCTAACAGATTTTCCGGTGGCGCTCCTTTGCGCTTCGGCGCCTTGAAAACCGCGACTTCGCGTTGTTATACCAAGCGGCATAGGGATTAACCTATCGCGAAAGCAAGATCATGGGGCTTTGCCCCCTGAAACCCCCACTAAGGGCTAGCCCTTAGAACCCGCTAGATGGCTTTCCGCTGGGAGGGGTCAGAGACCCCTCCCAGCGGAAAGCCAAGTAATGGATTCCAAAGGCCTTGCCTTTGGCGGAGGGGCCGGAAGGTTCCGGCAATGCGAAGCATTGCTGGAAGGCCCCGGAGGTGGAGGTCCAGGAGGCAGAGCCTCCTGGCCTTATTCTTGCCGATAGGTTAATCTTTACGCCGCTTGGTATTAACGGCAATCACTGCCGGAAATGTATAACGCGCTTCATAATTCGATTTAACATATTGATAACCGTGAATATCACAACTTCTGCTATAGGAGTCCTAGCAAAATCCTTTTGTGCGAAATGAGGCCAAAAATGCTTTCAATAGAAGGTCTGGCGGTCGCTGCCGTATTGGTAGCCGCAATCGGGATGGCGAAAGCGGATGTTTACAGTTACACAACGCCGGTATCCGGCGTCACCAGCGACTCGACTGACAGCACTTACTTTTTTCCAGCGTCATTCAACAGCAGTCTCGGTCAACTCACTGGTGTCGGCCTGACCTTTGCCGGAACCCTGAACATTAGCGACCTCATTGTTGTTACGCCAGAAGGGCAACCCCCTCAGCCCGGAATATATTTTCAAACGAACGCAATTACTGTAGGTCTTTCTCCGCAAATTCCAAACGGAGTAGATCTTAATATTGGCACGGAACCCGGCGTCATCGGGACACAATATGTCACGGCGCAAGGACAGGTGACAGCCAGTTTCGCGGTGACGGCCCAAGCTATTGGCGACTATGTAGGAAACGGCAGCCTTAATTCCAATTTGGACGGCTTTATCGAGTTCAACTCATTTCCGTATATGCAAAATGGCAACTATTACACCTATCAAACATTTCCCAACACGCCTCAAGCGATTTTCACAGGCGCGTTGACTGAAACTTTTACGTATCAGCCAGCCGGTGTTACCAAACCCGGCATTGGTCAGCAGCCCGTCGGTGTTCCTGAGCCTGGATCGCTCGCCTTGCTCGGCACCGCCGGGATCATGCTGGCCGGCGTTCTCAAGTTAACCCGGCGTCGCCGGACCTCGTAACCGCGTTTGCGGCGACCAAGCGTGATCCAGCGGAGACCGGCGCTCCGCTAGACACGAACGCGGACGCACAGCCCCTCGTCATCGAGGGCGAGGCGGCACGGCATGTGCTGGCCTTCACCCGCGGCCATCAAGGCCAGGCGGACCAAATCATCACCGGTCGCAAAATACCGCTTGCCCACCTTCCGTTAGTTTTGCTATGTTTCCGTTAGTGAACGCAATCGCCCCCCTTTCCCCGGTCGCCAGCTTCGCCGCCATCATTGAGTTGGTGTGCAAGGCGGTCGCCTGTTGTGGCGGGGCGCGGCCCATCGGCATCAGCGGCCTGCCGGTCGAGCGCCTGCCCGGCCCGCTGCTCACCCTCATCTGGAACCGGCTGCACCGCATCATTGCCCGCTTCACCCGCGCCGCTACCACCCCGCCAGCGCCGCCCCGCCGCCGCGCCTGCGCCAAGCGCCCCGCCCGGCCTCATAAGCCAGACCTACTGCCGCGCCATTACGCCTGGCTGCGGAGGCTGGTTCAGGAAACCGGCGGCGGCGCTTCCCAGCTCGAATTCTTCCTCAACCAGCCGGACATCACTGGCCTGATCGCCGCCGACGCCAGGTTAGGTCGCATCCTCCGCCCGCTCTGCCACATGCTCGGCATCCGCCGCGCCAACGTCCCAATCCTGTATCCGCAACCACCCCCGCAACCGCCCCATTCGCCATCGGCGAAGCTGCCGGAGGTTCCATCGGCGATAGCCGATGGAATGGCAGCGGAGGGAGCGCCCATTCTGTCAACACAAGCCGCGCCGCCCGAACCACCACCCGGCGCGCCACTGGCGAAGCTGCCGAAGGTTCCATCGGCGATAGCCGATGGAATGGCAGCGGAGGGAGCACCCGTCGCGGCACTTGCTGAAACACCCCCACCGCCCGAAACCCCGCCTGCAAATTTTTGCATCGCCTAGCCTGAATACATTCGCACGGCCTAAATGTTACGATATAGCAACAAAATAGCGTTGGCAGGGTTATCATAGCGGCATCCTGAAAACCTTGTTTTGGCGCGAGAACTCCTTTCTCTGACAGATTTATGTCGAAGGATTTTACAGTCAGCACCCTAATTCAACCTAAGGCATTGAAACATCACAACGGCACGGTTTTTGCTGGACTTCCTCTTGCCAAAACACAAGGGAAGCGGAATATGCGTTCAACGATGGGTTTAGCGATTGCCGGCGTGCTGGCTGCCGGGATCGGCGTCGCAAATGCGGATGTTTATAGTTACACAACGCCCGTGTCCGGCTAGACGAGCGATGTCACCCAAGACACCTATTTTCAGCCGGCCTCGTTCAACGGCAGCTTTGGCCATCTTACCGGCGTCAGCCTTGCGTTCAGCGGCACGCTCGCCACCAGCGATCTCGTTGTGGTCACCACGGTCGGAACGCCGCCTCAGCCGGGATCGTATTTCACGACAACGGCGATCATCGTTGGCGAAGGTTTTTCGGCCGGCAATGACTACAACCCCGACATCGCGACGACACCTGCCACGATTGGCGCGCGATATGCCACGGCGCGAAGCCAAGCAGCGGTAACCTTCAATGTCATGTCGCAGGCGATCAGCAATTATGTCGGAAATGGCACCGCCGATTCATCGCTTTTCGGCTTCGTGGAGTTCAACGCGATTCCAAAAATGCCCGACGGCACCCCTTACGGGAACCAAACATTTCCCAACGCGGCGGAAACCGTCTTCACCGGTCAGTTGACCGAAACCTTCACGTACCAGCCGGTCGGTGTTCCCGAACCCGGATCGCTCGCCCTGCTCGGCACCGCAGGCATTTTACTTGCCGGGGCCATAAAGCTTACCCGGCGTCGCCGTGGGGTTCAGGGGAATTTAATCTCTTAGCGGCGTCGCGCGCTGGTATTGCGGCGGCAGGTCCAAGGCAACGCCCAGGCGCTTCGCCGCGCGCAGCGGCCAAGCGGGATTGGCCAGCACGGCGCGGGCGATGAACACCAGATCGGCGCGGCCATTGGCGAGAATTTCGGCGGCGTGCTCCGCTTCACGGATCATGCCGACGGCGCCGGTCGCGATCCCTGCTTCGCGGCGTATGGCCTCGGCAAAAGGCACCTGATAGCCCGGATGCAGCGACGGGATTTTTTGTTCAGGAGCGATGCCAGCGCTGGAACAATCGATCAGATCGATATCGCCTCTAGCCTTCAGCCATTGAGCGATCTGCACCGTGTCCTCGATCGTATGGCCGCCTTCGATCCAGTCGGTGCAGGACAGCCGCAGGAACAGCGGCAATTCCGAAGGCCACTCGTGACGCACCGCGTCGATGGTCTCCATCAGCATCCGGCAGCGGCCTTTGAGATCGCCGCCATATCCATCCTTGCGGCGATTGCTGAGCGGCGAGATGAATTCATGGATCAGGTAACCATGCGCGCCGTGCAGCTCCGCGATCTTGAAGCCGGCGCGGCGGGCGCGAGCGGCGGTGGCGGCAAACTCGCCCACCACCCGCCTGATATCCTCCGCCGTCAGCTCATGCGGCGCCGGACGATCCGGCTCGAAGGGCAGGGGGCTCGGCGCTTCCGGCAGCCAGCCGTTCGGCGCATCGGGGGAAATAAACCCGCCGCCGTTCCAGGGCTGCGCCGTGCTCGCCTTGCGCCCGGCATGGGCGATCTGAATGCCGGGAACCGCGCCGCCCTGCTCGATGATCGCGACAAGCCGCTTCATGAAGGCCTCATGCGCGTCAGTCCACAGGCCCAGATCCCAAGCGGTGATCCGCCCGCGCGCCGAAACATGCGCGGCCTCGGTGAACACGATGCCGGCGCCGCCCATCGCCTTGGCGCCGAGGGTCTGGATGTGCCAATCATTCCCCAGCCCTGCATTTTCCTGGCCATCTTCGGCGCTGTACTGGCACATCGGCGACACCACGACGCGGTTTTTCGCGGTCACCGAGCGAAACGAGATCGGCTGGAACAGCAGCGGCACAGGCGCCATCAGGCTTATCCTTTGTGAAACAAGCAACTCAGATGGCGGATGGCGGAGCGCCTTGCAACCGCGTCCGGCAGGGGGCCGGGTTGCCTTGGCCGGGCGGCATCAAGGCGGGATATTGCCCGGCGACGCGGCGTTATAGTTTTCAGGACTGGGAATCTTTGGTTCCAGTCCATGCGAAAAACCGCCATCCGGCATCCCGCCATCCAACGCGGTGCCATCCGGCGCCGGACGCAGCCAGCCCTGGCCGAGCAACTCCCGCATCTGCGCCGCCCGCGCCTCCGCCTGCGCCGCCGCCGCCGCCCATTCCGCGGCAAGCTCGGCATGGCCGGTATCTCCGGCGGCTTGGGCGAAGCGGTGGCATAAAGCCACCCGCTCGACCATCACCCGCATCGCGGTTTCCTGAGCGCGCTCCATCTCGCGGAACTGCCCCGCCTCCATATCCGCCGGCGAATAGGCATGGCCGATATGGCAGCGGTAATAGGGCCGCGTGCCGAGATCGGTTTCGGTCAGCGCGCCGCCGCAATCGGGGCAGATCATCGTGCGGGGCGGTTGCAGCGAATATTCACCAGACATCGCAAGTTCCTTGACTGGGTGTGAGGCCGCAATGCGGCGTGGCGTCACGCGTCCTGCCGCGCGGATGATCATCTCGCTGATCTCGGCCACCGGGATGGCGTAATCGACATCGGCGTATTGCACCGCCGAACGCGGCATGCTGGGATATTCCGCCTCTCGCGGGTCCTGCGCGATCGCCATGCCGCCGTGGCGCTTGATCTCGGCCAGTCCCGCCGTGCCGTCGCTCAACATGCCCGACAGCACGATCCCCATCACCCGCGGCCCATAAACCCCCGCCGCCGAGCGGAACAGCGGATCGGCGGCCGGGCGCGAGCGGTTTTCGCGCGGCCCGCGCGACAGGCGGACAAAGCCCGGATGCAGCAGCAGATGATGATCCGGCGGCGCGACATAAATGCGGCCCTGGCGGATCATCTCGTGTTCTGCCGGATGCAAGGCGGGCAGCGGGCCGGCGCGGCTGAGGATTTCCGGCAGCAGGCTGACATAAGGGCCGATATGCAGCACAATGAACAGGCTGGCCGCGAGATCAGCGGGCAAGGCGCCGGCAAGCTGGCGCAACGGCGTCAGGCCGCCGGCGGAAGCGGCGATCACGATGATGTCGTGGCGCAAGGGAAAAATCCTATTCAAGCGGCGCCGGCTGCAGCGCCGCCGCCAGCACCCGGTCCAGCTCGTCATAACTGTAAGGCTTATTGAGCGTCGGACAGGCGCGGAATTCGGCGGCAAGCCCGCCGCTGCCATAGCCGGTGGCGAACACGAAGGGAATTTGCCGCGCCCGCAGCGCCGCCGCCACCGGATAGCTCGCCTCCCCCGCCACGTTCACATCGAGAATTGCCCCCGCCAGCCTGGCGCTGGCGGCGAGCGACACCGCGCCGGCAACCCGCGCCGCCTTCATCGTGCGATAGCCCAATTCGGCGAGCTGATCTTCCAGCAGCAGCGCCAGCATCATGTCATCCTCAACGATCAGGATCGTCCGGGCGGCATCCTCGGCGGCATCGTTCATGGCATATCCTCATGGGAAACCAGCGGCACGTCAATCACGCAGCGAACCCCCGCCGGGTCGAAATCCACCTCAACCGTGCCGTCCAGCTCATAAGCGAGGCCATCGCCGATCAGCCGGCTGCCAAACCCCTTGCGCTCCGGCGGCTTGACCGGCGGGCCGCCCCCTTCCGCCCACACGATATGCAGCCGCGGCCCGGTTTCCGCCTCTCGTTTTTGCCAAATCACGTCGAGCTGCCCGCTTGGCGCCGAAAGCGCGCCGAACTTCACCGCGTTGGTGGTCAGCTCATGGAAGGCAAGGCCCAGCGCCAGCGCCGTTTTCGGCCCCAGCCGGAGATCCGGCCCGGTAATGGTCCAGCGCCGCCGGTCCTTCGGCTGATACGGCCTCAGCTCGGCCTCCAGCACATCGCGCAGCAGCGCGCCTTCCCAATCGGCGCGGGTCAGCAGGTCATGCGTCGTCGCCAGCGCGATCAGCCGGGCCAGGAACACCTCCTGAAAGCCGCTCAGCGTCTTCGAATGCCGCAGCGTCTGCGCCGCCATCGACTGCACCGTCGCCAGCGCGTTCTTCACCCGGTGGCTCAGCTCATGCAGCAGCAGCGTGCGGTGCCGCTCCGCCTTGATCCGCCCGGTGATGTCATGCGCGGCGCAGGCATAGGCGGTCGCCTCGCCGGTCTCGCCGCGGATCGCCACCAGCGTCAGCTCGACATCGACAAAGCCGCCATCCTGGCGTCGCCCCAGCGTGTCAACCGGACCGGCGATGGCGCCCGTGCGCGCCGCCTGCATCAGCGCCGCCTGTTCCTCCCGCCGGTGCTCGGCGCACAGCATCAGCGCCGGCTGCCCGATCGCCTGCGCCGCCGTGTAGCCGAACAGCCGGACCGCGGCGGCGTTCCACGAGCAAATAACGCCGTCGAAATCGATCCGGAAAAACGCGTCATGGGCAAATTCGATGATCGCCGCCTGGTCGCGCAGCGCCTGCTCGGATTTCTTCCGCGCCGTGATATCGACGAATGTCAGCACCGCGCCGTCAACGCCGCTCTCCCCGGTGCTATAGGGCATGATCCGCATGATGAAGGTGATGCCGGAATCCGCCAGCTTCACCTCGCGCTCCAGCGTGCGGTGGTCGCGCAGCACCTGGCTGATATCCGCCCATAGCCGGTCATAGGAAAGCCGGGTCGCGATATCGGCGAGCGGCCTCGACTGATCGCTGACTTGCAGGCGGAACAATTCCCGCATTGCGGGGGTAAAGCCCTTGATCCGCATCTCGGCATCGAGGAAAATCGTCGCGATCTGCGTGCTTTCCAGCAGGTTCTGCACATCGTTGTTGAGCCGCGTCAGCTGGTCGTTCTTCACGTTCAGCTCGGTATTGATGGTCTGCAGCTCCTCGTTGATCGACTGCATCTCCTCCTTGGCGGTCTCCAGCTCCTCATTGCTGGATTGCAGCTCCTCATTGACCGACTGGTATTCCTCGATGCTGGAGCGGGTTTCCTCATTGGCGGTCTCCGCCGCCTCCAAGGCGACCTGCAGCCGCGCCTTCACCGCCAGCACCTCCGCTTCCATCGCCTGCATCCCGATGCCGCCAGCCTCGCTGGCCGATTTGGCGGCGCGGCGGCGCTTCACCGCCACCAGATCGCGGAACGCCACGACATAGAGCCTGCCGCTGACGTCGATCTCGCTGATCGGCTCGGCGATCAGCGTCACCGTGCGCAACTGGCCGTCCATCTCCAGCGGCACCTGATCCTGCGTCACCGGCGTCCGGCTGGTCATCGCGGTGTGCAGCGCCGCCCGCACCGCCGGCCGCAGCGATTTGCGCAGATTGACGAACAGGGCCAAAGTCGCCGCCCCGCCGCCGGGCTCCAAATAGCGCCCGGTCTCGCCGCCGGAAAAGCGGATGATGTCGTGCCGCTCATCGACCACGAAATACACCGGCGAATGCTTCTCCAGCGCCGCCCGGGCGCCGCGCTCGATCCGGTCCTCCAGCAGGGCTGCCGCCGGCCTCGACCGGGTGAGCGGCGGCATCGCCACCAGCGCCGGCATCTCCGGCGCCTCGGCCTCCATCCCCGGCTCCCGCTTCCGGTACAGCCGGTGCTTGCGGTCGATAACGCTGAACAGGCCAGGGTTGCGGGTGACGCCTTCCGAAGGGCCGAGGAACAGCAGGCCGTCCGGCCGCAGCGCGTAATGGAACAGCCGGATCACCCGCTCCTGCAACTCCGCGTTCATATAAATCAGCAGGTTGCGGCAGGAGAGCAGGCTGAGCCGCGAGAAGGGCGGGTCCTTGATCAGATTATGCAGCGAAAAGATGCACATCTCTCGGATCGATTTCACCACCCGGTAGCACTCGCCCTCGGCGGTGAACCAGCGGGCAATGCTCTCCGGACGCAGGCCGCGCATCGCCGAGGGATACAGCGCGGCGCGCGCGGTGGCGATGGCGGCCTCGTCGATATCGGTGCCAAAAATTTTCACCTTCGGCGAAATCCCCGCTTGCTCGCACGCCTCGCGCAGCAGGATGGCCAGGGAATACACCTCCTCGCCGGTCGAGCAGCCAGGCGCCCAGACCCGGATGGTGTCGTGATTGCCCTTCCCCTCCAGCAGCCCCGGCAGCGCCAGCCGCAACGCCGCGAACGCCGCCGGGTCGCGCATGAATTCGGTGACGCCGATCAGCAATTCGCGAAACAACAACTCGGTCTGGCCATCCTCATAGCGCAGCCGCTCGGCATATTCCGCCATGTTGTCAACGCCCAGCACCTGCATCCGCCGCTGCACGCGCCGGATCACCGTGCTGGTCTTGTACTGGCTGAAATCATGGCTCAGCCTGGCCTGCAACAGGCCGAGGATTTGCGGCAGATAATCGGCGGCGTCGAACCTGATCCCGTCATTGTTCTTGCGCCCGGCGATGCCGTCGAGATGCCTGCCATAGCGCAGCAGCCGCTCCGGCATCTCCTGGAGGGGCAGCACGAAATCGACAAAGCCGGTGGCGGCGGCGTTTTCCGGCATCCCACTCATCGCCACATGGTCGTATTCCGATTGCGCCAGCGTCAGCCCGCCATGCGCCTTGATCGAGGTAATGCCGTTGGCGCCATCGCTGCCGATGCCCGACAGCACGATGCCGACCGCGTTCTCCCCCTGATCCTCGGCGAGCGCCGTGAAAAAACTGTTGATCGGCCAGCGATGCAGCCGCGGCGGCGCCGGATGCTCGACATGCAGGATGCCCTCGCTGATCGTCAGCGTTGCGTCGGGCGGGATGACATAAACGCTGTTGGCCTCCACGCTCACCCCATCCGCCGCCTGCGCCACCGGCATATCGACGGCGCGCGACAAAATCTCCACCAGCATGCTCTGGTAATGCGGATCGAGATGCTGGATCAGCACGAAAGCCATGCCGGATTTCGGCGGCATGGCGGCGAAAAACGACTGAAACGCCGCCAGCCCGCCCGCCGAAGCGCCGATGGCGACAATCAGCGGCGCATCCGGCACCCGCGCCTTCACCGGCCCCATATCGGACGGCAGCGCCCCCGCCTCGCCCTGCAACTCCGTGGCTTGCTCCGTGTCCGGCATTGAATCTTCCGCTAAGGGTGAAGTCAATCTCAAAAATGGCCCCACCCTGCTAATCGACAACCCACGCTTTGCCTAGCAATAAAATCAGGCGGTTGCCAAAAGTTAATGCTTGTCGGAAGGTGTAAGGAAGCGCTTCTTTTTGGAAAAAAGAAGCAAAAACTTTTTTTGATTTTGGATCGTGCTGGTTGTGATGCCTGGGGCTACATTAAAAAGAGTTTTTTGGTTCTTTTTTGCAAAAAAGAACCGCTTGTTTTACTTACTTTTTGGAAAATCGCTACGCCCCGAGCCGCCCCTTCAGATGATCGGCAACCCGCAGAGCATTGGCGATCACCGTCAGTGTCGGGTTTACAGCGCCGATGGAAGGAAAAAAACTGGCGTCGGTAACATAAAGATTATCCAGCTCATGCGCTTTGCAATTCAGGTCAAGAACTGACGCGTTCGCGTCAGTGCCGAACCTACACGTGCCGGATTGGTGCGCGGTGCCGGCCAGCGGGATGTTCTTGTCGAAATAGAGCGAGCGCTCGACCACATGCGGGCTTGATCCCGCCCGGCTCATCATCGTCTCGAAGCGGTGGCGCAGCTGCTTGATGGCTTCAAGATTATTCTCCACCAGGTCAAGCCGCACCTTGCCATCCCGCGCTACGGTGATGCGATTCTCCGGATGCGGCAAATCCTCCGAGGACAGCCAAAAATCCATCGCCCGGTGGGCGATCAGCTCAAACGGCGTCTCCGGCAGGAACGACAGCCATTGCGCCATCGACTCGCCGCGGATTTGCTCGCCATGCACCTTGGCGCACATCTGAATCAGCCCCATCGGATAAGGAAAATCAGCATCGCCAAAATAATAATCACTGATCGCCATGGTCTTCTGGAACACCGCGTTGATCGGGTCCTTCAGCACCGCCATCAGCACCGCCTGATTATGCCGCATGTAGTTGCGCCCGACCTGATCCGAGCCGTTCGCCAGCCCGTTCGGATGCGCGTCATTCGCCGAGCGCAACAACAACAGCGCCGAACTCAGCGCGCCGCAGGCGGCGACCACGATATCCGCCGAATACCGCTCCGCCGTGCCATCCCGCGCGACATGCACGCCGGTGACGGTTTTGCCAGCGGCATCGGTTTCCAGCTTGGTCACATAAGCGCCGGTCAATAACGTGACGTTAGGGTGCGCCGCCAGCGTCGGATCGACGCACATCACCTGCGCATCCGCCTTGCCGTTCAGCAGGCAAGGAAACCCGTCAAACGCGTCGCATTTAATGCAAATGCTGGTCGGCGTCGGTTTGCCATCCTTTTCATCAAGCCGGATGCCAAGCGGCAGATGAAACGGATGCAACCCATCCTGCACCAGACTGTCATGCAGCTCGCGCACCTTGCCTTCATGGCTAACCCCCGGATAGGGAAAGCCAGCATTCGTTGGCGGCTCGGTCGGGTCCTCGCCGCGATTGCCATGCACCGCGAACAACTGTTCCGCTTCGGTATAATACGGCTCAAACACATCGTACTTCACCGGCCACGCCGGCGAAATCCCCTCCTTATGATGCAACTCCCCAAAATCCCGCTCGCGCAAGCGGAACAAAGCCGCGCCATAAACCTTGGAATTGCCGCCGACAAAATAATGCAGCCCCGGCGCGAAGGCCTTGCCCTTATGGTCGTACCAGGTCTCCTTCGCCTGATACTTGTTATCGACAAACACCGATTTCGCCGACCAATTATCCTGCGTGCGCGGCAAATAATCACCCCGCTCCAGCATCAGAATTTTCTTCCCCGTCGAAGCCAGCCAATGCGTCAGCGAAGCCCCGCCCGGACCGCTGCCGATAACAATAAGATCATAATGGTCGCTCATGATGCTCTATTCTCTTAAAGTTCAAATAAAGGATTCACGTTGAGGCGATGACCAAGAAACGTCATTGCGAGGCGCGCGTAGCGCAACGAAGCAATCCAGAAATCTCGCCGAAGGCATGGCCACCGCCTAATGCCAACACCGCAGCGCGTCACCATTCCTGGATTGCTTCGCTTCGCTCGCAATTGTCTGTTGGAGTTGTGGTAGGTTGTGGCTGTTCCGTGCAAATGGGATGTCCTGGGCCGGACGGCCGTCCGGCCCAGGACGCGGACAGCTGGACCGTCTCGCAATGGGGTTTTAACGCCCGTCGTCATCATGGTCCGGCTGTCCGCTTCTCTGATCGCTTGATGAGTTGCGGGGGCCTCTGCGCTGGACCGGCGCAAGCCCGAAGACAATCGGGGCCGCCCAGGCGCAAGCTTCACGAGGCTCAAGCTCCATGAGGATACCGGCAAATGACCCATCTGGCTACAGCTTTTTCTCACTTCATCGGCTGCGATGTCGGCAAGGCCGAGATTGTTATCTTCGACAGCCGGAGCGGCAAGACCACCATCCTTAAAAACCACAAGAGGCCGCTGGCTGAGTTCGCCGCCAGCCTGGATAAGGCCTGCCTGGTGGTCTGCGAGGCCACCGGCGGCTATGAGGCTGGCCTGCTCGATGTCATGCTCGATGCGGGCATTGCCGCGCACCGCGCCGATGCACGCAAAGTCAAAGCGTTCATCCGCTCGTTTGGCATCCGCGGCAAAACCGATGCCATCGATGCCGGCGCCCTTAGCCAATATGGCCGGGAACGCTGGCAAACCTTGACGCTTTGGCAAAAACCAGAGCCGGCGCGCCAGCGCCTGCAAAGCCTGGTACTG
This sequence comes from Acetobacteraceae bacterium, assembly GCA_965276795.1. Classification (GTDB taxonomy): domain Bacteria; phylum Pseudomonadota; class Alphaproteobacteria; order Acetobacterales; family Acetobacteraceae; genus Acidiphilium. The sequence goes on from OZ255628.1 coordinate 2,246,180, forward strand.
ACCCGCGCCGACCTGATCAAGCAGCGCGTCGCCTACAAGAACCGCCTGGCTGCTCCGGGTGCGGAGCATGTCAGAACGCCGCTGCAAAACCTGGTCATCTGCCTCAACAAGCAGATCGCCCTGATCGAGGAGCAAGCCAAGGCGCTCATCAAGGATGACCCTAAGCTTGCCCATGATGCCAGCATCATAGGCGGCATCGAAGGCATCGGCAGTATCATTGCCACAGGGCTTCTGGCGTTGATGCCAGAGCTTGGACACCTTAACCGCCGGCAAGCCGCGGCCCTTGCCGGTGTCGCCCCGCATCCCAACCAAAGCGGAGCAAGAGATGGCTACCGGAAAACCAGAGGTGGCAGGCCAGAGATCAAAACCATCCTCTTCATGGCAGCCCTCGCCGCCAGTAGAAGTAAGAAAAGCCTCGGTCACTTCTACCAAACCCTCGTCAAAAACGGCAAAAAGAAAATGGTCGCGCTCGTTGCCCTCATGCGGAAAATCATCGTCATCGCAAACGCAAAGCTGCGTCAAACAAACCAAACACAACTGAGTTGATGACATCATCATCAGAAATCGTATTTTTTCGCCAGCAAGTGCAATCCCAGCAAGCTGGCAAAAAACGTCCCAATCGCAACCTTCTTATGCCGGTCAGTGAACATCTCGAAGCTGCCGTTTTTCGCCTCCGCCCCAAACGTGCCGCGTTCGCCGTAATCGCCGGGCACCGGCTCGAACAGATTATTCGGCGCGTCCGCCGGTTTGGTGGCGGGCAGCATCTGCCCCGAATAACCGAACTTTGCCAGATACCGGTCGGCGAACCCGGCGGCGATGCGGTTGGCCATGATCGCCTGCACCGTCGGATACCCCACCCAAATCTCCCGGCGATGGTGAAAGGCGGCGAACACGATGGCCTTGGCCGGCACTTCCGGCTCATAAACCGGCGGCACCGGGCGGGCGTCGTGCCCGGTCTTGTTTTTCGCCCAACTAAATTGCGGCGTATTCACCGCCGGCAACTGCACCATGGTGATATGGATATTGTCGCGGTCATGGATAATCTCGGAGCGCAGGCTGTCGGTAAAGCCGCGCACCGCCGATTTGGCGCCGCAATAAACCGATTGCAGCGGCACCGAGCGATAGGCCAAAGCCGAGCCGACATTCACAATCGTGCCCTGCCGATGCTTGCGCATCCGCTTCTGCGCGATCATCATGCCATAGACCTGGCCGAAATAGGTCACTTCGGTGCCGCGCCGCACTTCATCCGGCGTCAGGTCCTTCACCGCCGAAAACACCGTCGCCATCGCCACATTCACCCAGACATCGATAGGCCCAAGCTCCTGCTCGACCTTCTCGGCTGCCGCTTCCATCGCGTCATAATCGGCGACATCGGTGGGAATCGCCAGCGCCCGCACGCCAAGGCCGCGCAACTCATTGGCGGCGGCCTCCAGCCGCGCCGGATCGCGCGACAGCAGCGCCACGTCGCAGCCTTCCAGCGCGAATTGCCGCGCCGTCGCCCGCCCCACCCCGGCGCCCGCGCCGGTGACGACGACGATTTTTCCCTTGTATTTCTGTGCCATCTCTAGTGATCCTAATATGTCATGATGCGACGTATAAGCCGCATATCGGGAACGGCATGCGCATAAACCAGCTTCGGCATGGCAAAATGACACCGCTTTCATAAAGCTCCCCGGAGCTTGAACTGCATCATGCGCCACGCCGCCTTGTGAGCCTGCCGATGCGGGCGATATCCGGCTAAGACGAACTTCCAATAGGGATAGATTTGATGCATCAGGTGATCACCTCGCCGCTGGCGCTGACGGTGGCGCGCGCCCAGTTCGGCTTCACCGTTGCGTTCCACATCATCTTCCCGGCGTTTTCCATCGGCCTCGCCGCCTATCTCGCGGTCATCAACGCCGCCTGGGTGTTCACCCGCAAACAGGTCTATCTCGACATCTTCAAATACTGGGTAAAAATCTTCGCCGTGGTGTTCTCCATCGGCGTCGTCTCCGGCCTGGTGATGGAATACCAAATCGCCTTCGCCTGGAGCGGTTTCACCGGCTCGGTAGGCCCGGTGCTCGGCCCGCTTTTCGCCTATGAGGTGGTCAGCGCCTTCTTCCTGGAAGCCGGCTTCCTCGGCATCATGCTGTTCGGCCGCAAACGCGTCGGCGAAAAACTGCATCTGCTGGCCACCTGCATGGTCTCGCTCGGCACCACCATCTCGATGGGCTGGATCCTCACGGCGAATTCCTGGATGCAGTCCCCCACCGGCTACACCATCGCGAAAAACGGCCAGTTCATCCCCCACAACTGGCTCGACGTGATCTTCAACCCGACCGCCCCCTATGAATGGACGCATATGGGCCTCGCCGCCTATATCTCGACCGCGATGGTGGTCAGCGCCGTCGCCTCCTTCCATTTGCTGCGCAATTCGCAAAACCCGGTCACCCGCAAAATGTTCTCGATGGCGATGTGGATGCTGGTGCTCGTGCTGCCGTGCCAGGCCTTCATCGGCGATTCCGCGGGGCGCGAGGTCTGGCAAACCCAGCCGATCAAGCTCGCCGCCATGGAAGGCGATTTCACCACCCATCCCGGCCAGGCACTGCATTTGTTCGGTTGGCCGGACCGCAAGGACGGCAAACTTTTATACGATGTAAAAGTCCCGGAAGTCGGCTCGTTCATCGTCACCCACAGCCTGCACGGCACGATTGAAGGGTTGAAGTCTTACCCCAAAAAGGACTGGCCGGTGCTGATCACCACCTTCTGGGGCTTCCGCATCATGGTGGGGCTATGGGCGCTGATGTTCGGCTACAGCCTGTACGGGCTATACGCCCGCTACCGCCGCGATTTCTACACGCGAAAATACCTCCACTGGGCCGGCATCGCGCTCGGCACCGCCGGGTTCGACACCATCATCGCCGGCTGGATCACCACCGAAACCGGCCGCCAGCCCTGGCTGGTCTATGGCGTGCTCCGCACCGCGCAAGCGGTGGCGCCGCTCACCTTGGGCCAAGTGGTGTGGTCGCTGGCGGTCATCGTGGTGATCTATTTCGCGGTATTCGGCACCGGCATCCACTATATCCTCCGCATGATGGCGCGCGAACCAAGAGTGGGCGAGCCGGAGCCGCGCAACGACCAGCCGCTGCGCGCGGCGGGCCGCCAAAAGCTGCACCAGCCCGAAGCTCGCCCCGCGCCACAGCCGGCGGAGTAAGGCACGATGTATTTCTATCATCAGGTCATGCCGATCCTCGCCGGCATCGTCGTCGCCTTCGTCGTGCTCTGCTACGTGGTGCTCGACGGCTTCGATCTCGGCATCGGCATCATGTTCTCGGTGGAACGCGAATGGCATTGCCGCAGCCTGATGATCGAGACCATCCTGCCGATCTGGGACGGCAACGAAACCTGGATCGTATTGGGCGTCGCCTCCATCCTCGCGCTGTTCCCCCTGGCCGCGGCGGTGCTGCTGCCGGCGCTCTACGTGCTGATCGTCGCCATGCTGATGGGGCTGATCTTTCGCGGCGTCGCCATCGAATTCCGCCTCCGCTCCACCACCGACGCCATGCGCGCGGTCTGGGACACCGGCTTCATGGTCGGCTCCTTCGTCGCCGCCTTCTGCCAAGGGGCAACCCTGGGCGCGGTGATGCAAGGCATCAAAATGGCCCCCGGCCCTTATGGCGGCCATTTCGGCGGCGGCCCGTTCTCCTGGCTCTCCTGGTTCTCGGTGTTCACCGGCTTTGCCGTGATCATCGCCTATGCCCTGCTCGGCGCCACCTGGATGATCTGGCGCGCCACCGGCGACATCCAAAAGCGCATGCAAAAATGGGCAGCGGCGCTGACCCTCGCGATGATCCCCTTGATGCTCGGCGTCAGCGTCTGGACCCAGTTCCTCAACCAGCGCTACGTTCACCGCTGGTTCACCTGGCCCAGCGCCATCCTGACCACTTTGGCGCCTTTCGCCGTTCTCGGCGCGATAGCGGTGCTGTTCTATTTCCTGCGCCGCATGGGCCGCCTGAAATACGACGTGATCCCCTTCGCCTGCGCCATCCTGCTCTTCGTGGTGGCCTTCGCCGGCGTCGGCTTCACGCTCTACCCAATCATCGTGCCGCCCTCGCTCTCAATCTGGACGGCGGCGTCACCGCCTTACACCCAAGCCTTCATGCTGATCGGCGACGCGCTACTAATCCCGGTCCTGCTATTCTACAACAGCTTCGCCGTGTACGTCTTTCATGGCAAGGTCGAAGGCCAGGGTTTTGAAGATGATTAAGCGCTACTTGCCCCGCTCGATGCGTCCGCGTAACTCGCCGGCGGGGTTCTTGTCAGTGCTGAGTTCGACATAAGCGTAGCCGCCGGTGATTTCCGCCGAGGTTTTGCCTGGCACATCCACCACGCCAAGAATCGGCGACTCCAGCGGCGGCGGCAGCGGCAAAATCACCGGCGCGTCATGCCCCGGATGCGACGGCCCATGAATCGTAGCACTGGCAATCGGGCTGGAGAGGCCTTGATAAACAATATGCCAGGCGAATTCATGGGTCGATCGATCAAAGCTGCCGGTCAGCCTGCCGGTGGCTTTGCTATGCGCATGAGGCAAGGGTCTCAGCGTCGCGTGCACCGGAACGGAATTCGCCCATGCCGCCGGACTTGCGGCAAGGCTTAACAAAATCGCGGCCCAATGCTTCATCATCAACTCCTTCACGACAGCGAACAGATGGCGCAGCGCCGCCGGAACCGAAAGCTGCCTCATCTAAACGTCATTTAACCGGCGCGCTCTTTCACCGCCTCACCGCCGCCGCCACATTTCCCTCAACAGAGGGAGGAAAACGCCCATGACACAAACTGTGTCGCAAACCGAAGTCGAACGGGTGCTGGACGTCAAGGCGCTGAACGGCGAAAGCCCAGCCTGGAGCGAAACCAGCAACGAGTTGATCTGGGTCGACATCCGCAAACCCGCCATCCACGCCTTCAACCCGAAAACCCGCCAGGACCGCCTCTGGGAGCTGCCCAGCTGGATCGGCTGCATGGCCCTCACCAAGGACGGCGCGGAAACCGGCGCCGTGATGGCGCTGCGCACCGGCTTCTATCACATCGAATTTTCAACCGGAATCCTGAAACTTCTCGCCTCCGCGCCCTTCGACCAGCGCCGCTTCATCTTCAACGACGGCAAATGCGACCCGCGGGGCCGCTTCTTCGCCGGCACCATGTTCGTCCCCTTGCAGCCGGCGCACCATGCCAAAAACGAAGGCACCACCCGGCCTTTATACCGCTATGAAGGCGCCAGCCAGGCCGGGGAGGAAATCTGGAAGCCGGTCACCGATCCGGTCGGCACCGCCAACGGCCTAGCCTGGAGCCCCGACGGGCGCCTGATGTACCATGCCGACACCGACCAAAAGAAAATCTGGGTCTATGACTACGACGAGGAAGCCGGGCTGCCGCATCACAAGCGGGTCTTCGCCGAGGTCGGCCATGGCGAGAGCGGCCCCGATGGCGCCACGGTGGATTCCGAAGGGTTTTACTGGTGCGCGCTGTACAGCGGCGGCGAGGTGCTGCGCTTCGATCCGAACGGCAAACTGGAACGGCGGGTAAAAATGCCGACCCAATACCCCACCATGCCCTGCCTGGGCGGCGAGGGCCTGAAAACCATGTTCGTCACCTCCGCCAACTGGCCCCTACCGGAAGCCCAGCGCGGCAAAACCCCCGACGGCGACCTCTACGCCTTCGAAGCCCCCGCCGCCGGGCTGCCGGCGAGTTACTTCAGGCGATAAAAAAAAGCGGTTCTTTTTTGCAAAAAAGCCGACCCGGCAGGGGAACCAAAAAACTCTTTATTGTATAAAAGCTGCCCCAACAGCACAGCCTAAATTAAAAAAATTTTTTGCTTCTTTTTTATAAAAAAGAAGCGCTTTCTTACCTATTCCTTCGCCCCCCCACTCGCCGCCGAGGCGCTCGCATTCGGATTATGCTGTTCCACCTCTTGCTTGCTATCCGTCGCCGTCTCATGCCCACGCGCCCGGTGCCAGAATTCCTCTTCCCGGCCTTCCGGGCTGCCGGCTTCCTGCCAAAGATAAAAGGCCCGCTCGCGAACGCGCTGTTCCTGAGTCGCCGCCTCAGGCGCCGATTGATTGTCATCCGTCTCGCTCATGATAAAGCCCTTTGATAATTTGTTGCTTATGTTGCTCACCGGACGTTGCAAATCCAGCAAAACGGCTGTTACCCCGAGACGCGCCGGTTTTCCCGCAGGTGAACAAAATATAATGGATACGGGTCAACCTTCACGAGGCCTGCCTCGTTCATACCTAAGGCTTAGACAAGAAGGGTGAACCGATGACCAAGCGCGATCATGCTGAGTATTCCGGCCCGGCGGGCGGCTGGGGTTCGGTGAGCGAAATCGCCAAAACCATCGGGCAGGAGCAAAACCCGCTCAGCGGCCCGCTCGTCCTGTCAAAGCAGAACAAACCCGATGGCTTCGCCTGCGTCAGCTGCGCCTGGGCCAAACCCGCGAAGCCGCACACCGCCGAATTCTGCGAAAACGGCGCCAAGGCGACCCTCTGGGAACTCACCACCCGCCGCGCCACTCCGGCCTTCTTCGCCGCCCACACCCTCGCCAGCCTCGAACACTGGTCCGATCACGAGCTGGAGGAGCAAGGCCGCCTCACCGAGCCGATGCGCTGGGACGCCGCCTCCGACAAATACCTGCCCATCTCTTGGGACGCCGCCTACGCCGAAATCGGCCGCGAGCTAAATGCCATGGCGCCCAACGAGGCGGTGTTCTACGCCTCAGGCCGCGCCGGCCTCGAAGCCGCCTACCTATACCAGCTGCTGGCCCGCATCTACGGCACCAACAACATCCCCGACTGCTCCAACATGTGCCACGAAAGCAGCTCGGTGGCGCTGCCGGAATCCATCGGCTCCCCCGTCGGCACCGTCACCCTCGCCGATTTCGAGGCCGCGGATTGCATGATCATCATCGGCCAAAACGTCGGCACCAACGCCCCCCGTATGCTGCACGCGCTGCAAGAGGCGCGCCGTCGCGGCGTGCCGATCCTCACCTTCAACCCGCTGCGCGAGGCGGGATTGCAAAAATTCGCCAACCCGCAATGGGTCTCGCAGATGCTGACCCCCGACAACACCACCATCAGCACGCAATACCACCAGCTCATGCCGGGCGGCGACCTCGCGATGCTGATGGGCCTGTGCAAGGCGCTGATCGAAGCCGATGACGCCGCCCGCGCTAACGGCGGCAAGCGCATCCTCGATACCGCTTTCATCGAGGAACACACCAGCGGCTTCGAGGATTTCGCCGCCGACGCGCGGCACTTCCAATGGGCCGACCTGGAACGAAAATCCGGCCTCACCCGCATGGCCATCGAAGCCGCCGCCGCCGTCTATGCCAAATCGAACGCCGTCCTCGGCATCTACGGCATGGGAATGACCCAGCAGCATTCCGGCGTCGAAAACGTGCAAATGCTGGTCAACCTCCTGCTCCTGCGCGGCAATATGGGCAAGCGCGGCGCCGGCATCTGCCCGGTGCGCGGCCATTCCAACGTGCAAGGCCAGCGCACCGCCGGCATCACCGAAAAACCGCCCGCCGAATGGCTCGACCGCCTGGCCTCGCTCTATTTCTTCCAGCCCCCCCGCGAAAACGGCTACGCCACCATCGACACCTGCGAGGCGATGATCGCCGGCAAGGTCAAAGCCTTCCTCAGCCTCGGCGGCAATTTCATCCGCGCCGTGCCGGAACGCGACGCCATGGAACCCGCCTGGCGCAAACTGCGCCTCTCCGTGCAAATCGCCACCAAACTCAACCGCAGCCACGTCCTGCACGGCGAAATCGCCTTCCTGCTCCCGGTGAAAGGCCGCATCGAAATCGACGAGCAGGCGACCGGCCAGCAAGCCGTCACCATCGAGGACAGCACCGCCTGCATCCACATCTCGCGCGGCCTCCGCGCCCCCGCCGGTCCCAATCTCCGCTCCGAAGCCGCGATCATCGCCGGCATCGCCAAAGCCACCCTGCCGCGCAACGTCAACCTCCCCTGGGACGCCTGGGTCGGCGATTACGGCCTGGTGCGAAACGAAATCGCCAAAATGGACCCCGTCACCTTCCACGACTTCAACCAGCGCATGTGGGAACCCGGCGGCTTTCACCGCGACATCCCGGCAAGCCGGCGCGTCTGGAAAACCCTCACCGGCAAGGCCGAATTCATCAAGCCGCATAACCTGTCCCCCGCTATCGCCAAGCAAATCGCCAAACCCCCGCCTAGCCCGGACATCCTGACGCTGTTCAGCCTGCGCTCGGACGGCCAGTTCAACACCACCGTCTATAGCCTGGACGACCGGCTGCGCGGCATCAAGGGCGAGCGCATGGTGCTGCTGATGAACGAAACCGACATCGCCCGGCTCGGCTTCACCCCCGGCGAGCGGGTGCGCCTGGTCAGCGCCGCCGGCGACGACATCCACCGCGAGGTCAACGGCCTGCGCATCGTCGGCTATAACCTGCCCGCCGGCGCCTGCGCCGCCTACTACCCCGAATGCAACCCGCTGATCCCGCTTTGGCACCACGCCGAACGCTCAAAAGTCCCCGCCGCCAAGGAAGTCCCCGTGCGGGTGGAACGGATGACGGAGGCCCTGCAAGCCAAGCCGCGCCGGGCCGCGCGCCGCCACACGGACTCGCGCGCCGCGCTTAGGGCCGACCGGGCGGCGGCGGCGCAGGTCGCCGGCTGGATCGCCGCCGACGCGGTGCGCCGCAACCCCTTCGGCAGCCTGGCCGCCGGATTGCTCACCGGCATCGGCGCGGTGTGGGCGGCGAAGCGGAGAAGGTAAGGCAAGCGCTTCTTTTTTGAAAAAAAGGCTACGCGCCCCGGAAGCAAAAAACTTTTTCTAATAAGACGAGGCGCTTCCACCAGCACAGACCCAAATTAAAAAAATTTTTTGGTTCTTTTTTATAAAAAAGAACCGCTTTCCCTTCCTAAAGCATCTCCAACCCCTTCTTCGCCTCCGGCGCCGGAAACGCGCGATCAAGCGCCGCGATATCCTCCGGCGTCAGTTGCAAATCCGCGGCGGCGCGGTTTTCCCGCACATGATCGGCGGTGCCCGCTTTGGGGATGGCGATGGCGTCAGGCAGGCGCAGGCACCAGGCCAGCGCCACTTGCGCGATGCTGGCGTGGTGGCGGGCGGCGACCTCGCGCAGCGCGCCGCGTTCCGGCAGGCGGCCTTGCTCCACCGGGCTATAGGCCATGAACGGGATGCGGTGGCGTTTCAGCCAGGGCAGCAGGTCGAATTCCGGGCCGCGCCGTGTCGGGTTGTAGAGAATCTGGTTGGTGGCGCAGCCCGCGCCGCCGGCTTGCATCAGGTCTTCCATGTCCGATACGTCGAAATTGCTGACGCCCCAATGCCTGATCTTGCCGGCCTGCTTCAGCGCTTCCATGCCGGTCACGGTTTCGCCGAGCGGCACCGAACCCGGCCAATGCAGCAGATAGAGATCAAGCCGGTCGGTGTTCAGGCGCCGCAAGCTGCCTTCGCAGGCATCGATGAGGCGCGCGCCGCCGGCGTTTTGCGGATAGACCTTGCTGACCAGGAAAACCTTGTCGCGCAGCCCGGCTAGCGCCTGGCCGAGGAAGCGTTCGGTGGCGCCTTCGCCGTACATTTCGGCGGTGTCGATCAGCGTCATGCCGAGTTCGACCCCAAGCCGCAGCGCCGCCTCCTCCGCCGCGGCGCGGGCGCGGGTTTCGCCCATGGTCCAGGTGCCTTGCCCGAGCGCCGGCACGGCCTCGCCGCCGGGCAGGGGAATAGCGCGGATGGTGGTGTTCATGGCTCGGATCTCCGTGGTGCCGGATTAGATCAAGTGGCTTAAGTTGAACTAATCAGGCTTTAAACAAGTCGCCATGCGTGCCGGTTCTTGCCAGTTGAAGCTCATCGCCTTCAACCCGGTAAATGAGCAGCCAGTCAGGCTCAATGTGTAGATCACGATACCCGTTCCAATTGCCCTTGAGCGGATGGTCCCGGTATGCAGCAGGCAGTGGATCGCCTTGCAGCAGAAGGAGCAGGACATCGCGTAGCTTGCTCATAGATTTGCCGCGTCTTTCGGCATGCTTCACGTCTCGCTTGAACCGCGCAGAGCGAACCAAGACAAGCATGTCAGATGTCTAAATCCTTGAACAGGGCCTCGGCGTCATTGAACCGTTTGCCCTTGCCCTGATTCAGTTCCTCCATAGCTTCGAGGGTCTTGGCGTTTGGCGCTTTCACTTCGAAGGGCAGGCGTTTTTCCTCGGCGATGCGGAGCAGCAGCAGGCGGATGGCATCGGAGACCGACAGGCCCATTTCGGCAAGCGCGGCGGCGGCGCGTTCCTTGGTGGCGGTGTCGATCCGGGCGCGGACGATACTGTCAGCGGTCATGAGCGTGCCTCATCGTAAAAGTGTAGGCCCATTGTAGCTACAAAACCCAAGCGTTGCAAGCGTCGCGCTTGAAAACAAATGCGAAGCCGCAAGCAGCATTATCACGGTCAGATTGTATTAATCTAAAGTAATAATTCAGATAGCGATAGTTAATCTATTACGATTTCTGCTGTCGCGGAACTTTACACTGCTCATTTCCGTAAAAATCTACTTTAGGTATTTCAAGCGCTTAGCCTTTGGCACGGCGCTTGCTTAGCATGACATAGCTAATAAATGGTTAGCGGCCTTAATATATTCTGGGGACCTATGATGAAGACCTTCAAGTCGCACTACAAAAAGTATTTGCTGGGAGGCGCGATGACGCTGGCCATGGGCGCGATGCCGCTGGCAGCCCACGCAACGCCTTATGCGTATGCGTCGAACCAAATCAGCGGCCTGCGCTTCAGCAGCGATGGCCATTCGTTCAGCAACGTCGGTGGTAAAGAGACCATCTATGACAATGCCATTTACGGCAACTACAGCATAAGCGGCACACAGAACACTGGCGCCGTCGATGCCGGCATCACCATCCCACAGGCTTATTCTGGTCCTGGCCCGACGCCTACCGCAAGCTTTAACCCCGATGGTCCTGGCTCCTTCACCGGCACGCGCTCTGACGCCTCGATCGGCGCTGGCCCGCCTAGCACCGTGAACAACGTCGCCGAAGGATATGGCAACGCGACCGCTGGTGGCCATTCCCAGGCCTATAATACAGCAACGATCAACTTCACCGTTACTGGCAGCGGCCATGCCTTGACCCTGAGCGGGTCGGATTTCTATCAGCTGATTGCCTCAACCGCGTCGACAACCGGATCTCCAGTAGAAACGGCTAATGCGAGCATTCTGGATACCCTAAGCGTTTCCGGCGGCGGCCAAAGCGCGAATTTTAGCCCATTTGGCACGTCGGGTACAGCGAGCGTGTCCTCGTCCAACGGCACGGGTTCAAATGATATTTCGAACACCGCAAGTCTCTCCTACTCTACGCCTTTCGTTCTTACGGCGGGCACCATATATACAGTGTCACTGCAATCAACGGCGAATGAGTCGATCACTCCCGGTAACAATGTGACCCCGGTTCCGGAACCCGGTTCACTTCTGCTGCTCGGCACCGGCCTCCTCGGCCTGGGCCTCGTCAGCCGCAAGCGCATCAAGAAAATCTAAACGCGACTAATAACTCGGAAACGGCGGTCCTCTTGGGCCGCCGTTTTTATTTGCGCCACCGCCTAATTTTGCCAAAATCACCGTCGCCAAACCAACCCGCGGCCAGCCAAACCCGTCACCGATGACAGTGCCGCCTGACATCCCATCGAATTGTGAATCTCTCTTTCTGCGTAATCTGCGTAATCTGCGGATCATCCTTAGATTTATCCGCAGATTACGCAGATTACGCAGATTAACGAAGGCGGCGGCCCCGTCGCCAAACTAACGTCCACTAACAAAAATCGTCATCGGTTGCGAATTCTGCTTGCTCACTTGCTTTGATTTGTGGTTTTATCCGGTTAGTGAACCAGATCGCTTCCCTTGCCCCGGCAGAACGCCTCGCCTACATCATCGAGAACCTGTGCCAGGTGATCGGCCGGCGCAGCGACTGGCGCCTGGGCCTAGCCTGCCTGCCTGGCCCGCTCCTGTTCCAGATCTGGAAGCGCCTGCGCGGCATCGCCTTCCGCTTCACGGCGCGCCTCGCGCGCAACGCCGCCAACCCCGTCCCCATTCCGGCCCGCTTGCGCAAGCCGCGACCGGCCCGGCCTGGCGCGGCCCGGCCGCGCAAGCCGGACCCGCTGCCGCGCCATTACGCCTGGCTGCTGCGCCTGATCCAGGAAACCGCCCATGGAAGGTCGCAATTCTGCGATTTCCTCGCCGATCCCGAAATGGCAACCCTCCTCGCCCAAGACCCGCAACTCCGCAGCATCCTCCGCCCGCTCTGTCACATGCTCGGCCTCCGCCGCGACCAGGTCCCGTCCCTATACCCGCCAATCCCGCCCAAGCAGGCCCTGCCGTCACAACCAACTGACACGCAACCGCCAGCGCCCTCCATTCCCGATGACGCCTCGCCGCCGCCAGTCGCGCCGCCAGCAGTACAAGCCGCGTTGCCTCCTAGCACAGCGCCGCCTGACACCCCGCCGTCCGATTTGAGCACCTTGACGTAAAGGCGTCCGCACGCCGATAATGTTCCGTATTCGCAACAATTATGTCGCAAGGCCATCCTCCGCCGCCCGCGCCTCAGCCAAACTTCCCAAATCGTTAAAAATTAAATCCAAGTAACCTAAAAGAAATCTTTAAGTAATCTCCTTAATATCCGGTTGTCATGGAATTTTACAGGCCAAAATCTCCACTAATAAATAAGCCAATATTTCAACAACTTAAACTTTGGCACCAGTTTTGCTTTGTTGCCGATAGCCAATAAAAAAATCGTTGGAAGACTTAATCTATCTCTGGGACCTTATAATGAAAACTTTTACCAAATCGCACTACAAGAAGTTGCTGTTGGGAAGCGTGATGACTTTGGCGATGGGCGCGATGCCGCTGGCCGCCCATGCGACGCCATATGCCTTCGCCTCCAACCAGATCACCGGCCTGGTGTTTTCCGCGGGCAGCGCGAACTTCGCCGGCATCGGCGGCAGCGAAACCATTTACGACAACGCCATTTACGGCAATTACGGCGTCAGCGGCACCCAAAACGCCGGCACGGTCAATTCCGGCCTCACCATGTCGCAAGCCTATTCCGGTCCCGGCCCTGCGCCGGCGGCCAGCTTTAACGCGGATGGTCCTGGCAACTTCATCGGCACCCGCTCCGACGCCGCCATCGGCGCAGGCCCGCCAAGCACCGTCAGCAACGTCGCCGAAGGCTACGGCAACGCCCTGCCGGGCGGCAACTCGCAAACCTACAACACGGCGACGATCAATTTCCACATCACCGGCACCGGCCAAGCCCTGTCTCTCAGCGGCAAGGATTTCTATCAGCTCGCCGCCAGCACATCCTCGACCAATGGCGTCTTCGAAACCGCGAATGCCAGCATCCTTGATAAATTGACTGTCGCCAACGCCATCGGCTCGCAATCAGCCTTTTTCAGCCCGTTCGGGTCAGACGGCATGTCGGCGGTCAGCTCCTCCAACGGCGTCGGCTCCAGCCCGATCTCGAACACCGTCTCCTTGGCCTACACCACCCCGTTCGTCCTCGCCTTGGGCACGATCTATACCGTGTCGCTGCAATCGACGGCGAATGAGTCGATCACCCCTGGCTCCAGCACCACCCCGGTTCCGGAACCCGGTTCGCTTCTCCTGCTCGGCACCGGCCTGCTCGGCCTCGGCCTCGTCAGCCGCAAGCGCACCCAAAAAATCTAAACGCGGCCAACACCTTGCAAACGGCGGTTCCTTCCGGGCCGCCGTTTTTCTTTGCGCCCCCTTTTCTTTGCCAAACATGCGGTTGTGGCGGAGCCGCCGCCGCGCCCTATATGAAGCGCATGAGCAGCATTCCTTTCTCCGTTCTCGACCTGTCGCCCATCCTCAAAGGCGGCGACGCGGCGCAGGCCTTCCGCAACAGCCTGGCCTTGGCGCAAGCCGCCGAGCGCTTCGGCTACAAACGCTACTGGCTGGCCGAACACCATAACATGCCAGGCATCGCCAGCGCCGCCACCGCCGTGGTGATCGGCCATATCGCCGGCGGCACCTCCAGCATCAGGGTCGGCGCCGGCGGCGTCATGCTGCCGAACCACGCGCCCTTGGTCATCGCCGAGCAGTTCGGCACCCTCGCCTCGCTCTATCCGGGCCGCATCGATCTCGGCCTCGGCCGCGCCCCCGGCACCGATATGCGCACCGCCCGCGCGCTCCGCCGCGGCCTCGCCTCCGAGGATGATTTCCCGGCCGATGTTCAGGAGCTGCAAGCCTGGTTCAAACCTGCCGCGCCGGATCAGCCGGTCCGCGCCGTTCCCGGCGCCGGGCTCGACGTGCCGATCTGGCTGCTCGGCTCCAGCCTATACAGCGCCCAGCTCGCAGCCGCCCTCGGCCTGCCTTTCGCTTTCGCCTCGCACTTCGCCCCCGACCAGCTTCTGCCCGCGCTGCATATCTACCGCAGCCGCTTCCAGCCTTCCGAAGCCCTCGCCAAACCCTATGCGATGGCCGCGGTGAACGTCTTTGCCGCCGAGACCGACGAAGCCGGCCAGCGCCTCTTCACCTCGCTGCAACAGCAATTCGTCAACCTCAGGCGCGGCACCCCCGGCCCGTTGCAGCCGCCGGTGGACAGCACGGCGGATATGTTCGCGCCGCATGAAGTAGCGATGATCGAGCATTCGCTGCACTATTCCTTCGTCGGCGCGCCGGAAACCGTGCGGCAGGGCTTGCAGGACTTCATCGGCCAGACCGGGATCGGCGAAATTTTGATCACCGGCCAAATCTACGACCACGCCGCCCGGTCACATTCCTTCGAAATCGCCGCCGATCTCCTGCGGCGTCTCGAACCCGACCGGCAAAGCCTCGTAGCCTAACAATCAGCGATAAAAAGACCAAGGAACCGCCAATGCCGAAACTCAAGCAGATTCCCATCGACCACGTCGTCATCCTGATGATGGAGAATTGCTGCTTCGACCGCATGATCGGCTGCATGGCAGAGGTTCATGACGGCCTCGAAGGCGTCGACCCCCACCACCCGCGCTCGAACCCCGACGGCCCCAACGGCGCGCCGGTTCATCAATCCGCCACCACCTCCCGCAACATCGACCGTGATCCCAAACACTACCTCGCCAATTCCATGGCCCAGCTCGATGGCGGCAGCAATAACGGCTTCGTCGCCGATTTCGTCCGCACCCATCCGCGCAGTACCCCCGAAGAGCGCCGCGAGATCATGGGCTATTACCCGCGCGGCTTCCTGCCCGGCCTGCACACCCTGGCGGAAAACTTCGTGGTGGCCGATCACTGGTTCTCCTCTCTGCCCGGGCCGACCTGGATCAACCGCCTATTCGCCCATAGCGGCACCTCGATGGGCCATGTGAATGAGCCGGGCGGCTTGTTCAGCTCGAAGCTGCACCCGTACAAGGAGCGCACCCTCTACGACGAACTCAGCGCCCATAAAGTGCCCTGGCGCATCTATTACGGTGACGTGCCGCAATCCTTGGTGCTCTCCCACCAGTTCCAGCACCTCGACAGCTACAGCCTGTACAAGAACTTCGCCGCCGATGTCGCGAAGGGCGATCTGCCTGGGTACACCTTCATTGAACCCAGCTATTTTGGCCCAAACCAGAACGACCAGCACCCGCCGCACGACATCATGCGCGGCGACGCGCTGGTCGCCGATGTCTACAATACGCTGCGAAGCAACCCCAAGCTGTTCGCCAAAACCCTGCTGATCGTCTTGTACGACGAGCATGGCGGCTTCTATGACCATGTCGTGCCGCCCGCCACAATCGCCCCCGACGATCACACCAAGCACTTCGCCTTCGACCGCCTGGGCTTCCGCGTCCCCGCCGTGTTCGTCTCTCCCTTGCTCGATCCCGGCGTCATCCACGAAGTGTTCGACCATACCAGCCTGCTCCGCATGGCCAGCAATCTCTGGCCCGGCGTGCAGCCGCTGGGCCGCCGCGCGAAACAGGCGAACGACCCCATCGCGTCGCTGAAATGGCGCAAAACCCCGCGCTCCAATTTGCCCCAAGCCGGCGTTGCCCCCGATATCCAGCCAGTCCGCGTCGAGGCGGCGCTGGATGGCTTCAAAGCCTCGCTGTTCGGCATGAGCCGCCATCTGGAAAGCCAGATCAAGCATAAGCGAAAAAAATCCGGCCTGATGGCCCGCGCCCATGAAGCCCTGGAAGACAGCCTGAGCCAGGCCAAGCTTGCTACCGACCGCACCGCGACCTTTATCGGCGAAGGCAGTTCGCGCGGGTTGTTTTCAAAGTTAAGGCGAAAGTAGGGCTGCTTTTTTGAAAAAAAGCAGCAAAAAACTTTTTATAATTTAGGGAGAGACCCATGGACGCCACTGAACTTCGCCAGATGCAGGCGCCGCTAAAACAAGGGTATCGCGATGCGCCGGACAGCGCCCGCATTCCCGCCCGCGCCGAAGCCATCATCGACCAGGGCCAGATCGCCGCGAAAATCGGCGATATCACCGCGGGCTTGCACCCCGCCGCCGGCGGCGACGGCGTTCAAGCCTGTTCCGCCGATATGCTGCTGCAAGCGCTCGCCGCCTGCGCCGGCGTCACCCTCGCCGCCGTCGCCACCGCCTCCGGGGTGAAAATTCGCCAGGGCCGGGTGATCGCGACCGGCGTATGGGACGCCCGCGGCACGCTCGGCATCGACAAAACCGCGCCGGTCGGGCTCACCGAAATCAACCTCGCCTTCGATCTCGACACCGACGCCGGCGAAGCCGCCGAGGCGCGCTTGCTCGCCATGACGGAACGCTATTGCGTGATTTTCCAAACCCTCCGCGCGCCGCCAAAACTCGAAACCGCGCGCGCCCCGCAACCGGCGGCGGCAACCGCCTAAGATATAAGGTAAACGCTCATGCATCACGTCCGTCTCGGCCAAGGCAAGCCCCTGCTGCTGATCCACGGCCTTGGCGGCGCCTGGCGATCCTGGGCGCCGATCCTCGACCGGCTAACGCCGCATCGCGCGATCATCGGCATCGACCTGCCCGGCTTCGGCGAAACCCCGGCTTTGCCAAGCCCGGTCACCATCGAGGCCTTGGCCGATGCCGTGACCGCCTTTCTCAAGGAACAGGGTCTTGAAGGCGTCGATATGGCGGGCAGTTCAATGGGCGCCCGGCTGGCGCTGGAACTGGCGCGGCGTGGCGTGGCGGGCGCCGTCGTCTCGCTCGATCCCGGCGGCTTCTGGCAAGGCTGGGAGAAAACCTATTTTCTCGCCTCCATCGGCCTGTCGATCAAATTAGTGCGGGCGCTGCAGCCGGTGATGCCGCTGATCACCGCCACGCCGGTGGGCCGCACCGCGCTATTCCCGCAATTCTCGCCGAAGCCTTGGGGCCTGCAGCCGGATGTTACGCTAGAGGAAATGCGCAGCTTTGCGCATTCGCCTTCTTTCGACGAATTGCTGCGCAACCTGGTCTACGGCCCGCCACAGCTTGGCGCGCCCGCCGGGTCGCTGAAAAAACCGCTGATGATCGGCTGGGGCCGGCAAGACCGCGTCTGCCTGCCGCAACAAGCGCCGCGCGCCCAGGCTTTGTTCCCCGACGCAAGGCTGCACTGGTTCGAAAACTGCGGCCATTTTCCGCATTGGGACCAGCCGGAGGCGACGGCGCAGCTGATCCTTGAGGCGACCGGATAATCAGCCTCGCGCCTTGTTCCGCCGCCGGCGCTGCTGTTCGTTGGGCTTGGCGGCAAACGTCGCTTGCGGCCGCGCAAACCCCTCGGCCGGCGCTTCCGCCGGTTCGATCCTGACTTCCTTCTTCTCCGCCCGCCGCACGGCGTCGGCAAAACGCGCGGCGGCGCCGGCGGCGATCTCGAATTTCGTCTCGCGGTCAAAAATGCGGATCAGGCCGATCTCCTGCTTCGTCACCCCGCCCACCCGGCAGATCAGCGGCACCAGCCATTTTGGATCGGCATTGTTCTTGCGGCCCACCGCGGCGCGGAACCAGACCATATTGGCATTGTCCTGACGCCGCTCGCGCGGCTGCCGTTCCAACGGCGCGGGTTCCGGCGCGGCGAAGACATCCTCGGGCGAGGGCAGGCGGGCGCGGTAGAGGCGGATCAGCGCGGTCGCAATGGCTTCCGGCGGCAATGCAGCGAGCATTTGGCGGCCAAGCGCCACGTCTTCCTCCAGCGGCGGTTCGGTCAGCACCGGATCCGCCAGCAGCCGCGCCTGATCGCGCGCGCGGATCGCCTCGGCGGAAGGGGGGCTTTGCCAGATGGCGTTGATATTGGCCGAAGCCAGCAGCGCCTCGGCGCGGCGGCGCTTGGGGAAGGGCACCAGCAGCGCGCACAGCCCCTTGCGCCCAGCCCGCCCGGTGCGCCCGCTGCGATGCAGCAGCGATTCTTTGTTAGCTGGCAAATCGGCATGGATCACCAGATCGAGAAACGGCACATCAAGGCCGCGCGCCGCCACATCCGTCGCGATGCACACGCGAGCGCGCCCGTCGCGCAATGATTGCAGGGCAAGATTGCGCTCGTTCTGGCTCAGCTCGCCAGACAGCGCCACCACCGAAAAGCCGCGTTCCAGCAGCCGCCCTTGCAGCCGCTTCACCGCCTCGCGGGTGCCGCAGAACACCAGCGCGCCGCGGGCCTCGAAAAACCGCAGCACATTGACCAGCCCCAGCTCGATCTCGTTAGGGGCCACCCGGATCGCGTGATATTCGATATCGCCATGCGGCTGGTTGCGCGAAACCGTGTCGATCCTGAGCGCGTCGCGCTGATAGCGCCGCGCCAGCGCGGCGATCTCGCGGGCGATGGTGGCGGAGAATAACAGCGTGCGCCGGGCGCCGGGCGTCGCGTCCAGGATGAATTCCAACTCGTCGCGGAAGCCGAGATCGAGCATCTCATCCGCCTCGTCGAGCACCACCACGCGCAGATGCGAGACATCAAGATGGCCGCGCTCCATATGGTCGCGCAAGCGCCCCGGCGTGCCGACCACGATATGCGCGCCATGCGCAAGCGCCCGCTGCTCGCGCCGCGGGTCCATGCCGCCGACCGATGATACAACGATGCCGCCCGCTTCAGCATAGAGCCAGGACAGCTCGCCATGCACCTGCAAGGCCAGCTCGCGCGTCGGCGCCACCACCAGAACCAGCGGCGCCGAGGCTTGCGGCAGGCTTCCAGCATCATCCATGATGGTGGCGGCGAAAGCGAGGCCATAGGCGACGGTTTTGCCGGAGCCGGTTTGCGCGGAAACCAGCAGGTCGCGCCCCGCCGCCTCGGCGGCAAGCACCGCCGCTTGCACCGGCGTCGGCTCGGCATAGCCGCGCGCGGCGAGGGCGCGTTCAAGGGCGGGATTGGTCGCGGGAAATGTCATGATCGCCCTCAGCTACAACGCGCCGGAGGATATCGCAAACACCGCGCCTTGACCTTGCCATTATGGCAATCTCCATCTGCGCGACATGAAGACGGAGATCATGATGGCGCCGCGCTGGCTGTACTGGCTTTCGATTATCTCCCTGATCGCGGCGCTGCTTTCAGCGATCGTCATCATCCTGGATTTGCGCCGGCATCCGCAGAAAATGGGCGTGATGAATCCGGTCTGGACAATTACCGCGTTATATTTTGGCCCGCTTGCGATCTGGGCGTATTGGGCGATGGGGCGAAACACAGGCGGCAAGCAAGAAAAACCGTTCTGGATGAAGACTTTTGTCGGCGCCACGCATTGCGGGGCGGGCTGCACGCTAGGCGATATCATCGCCGAGTTCCTGGTGTTTTTCACCGGCCTCGTCATCGGCTCCGCCTTCGGCGCCGAACTGATTCTCGACTACGCGTTCGCCTTTTCGCTCGGCATCGCCTTTCAGTATTTCGCCATCGCGCCGATGCGCGATCTCAGCGTGGGGCAGGGCGTCATCGCGGCACTGAAGGCGGACGCGCTGTCGCTGACCAGTTTCGAGATCGGCCTGTTCGGCTGGATGGCGCTGATGCGCTTCGTGTTCTTTCACCCGCCCTTGCGCCCGGACAGCCCGGTTTTCTGGTTCATGATGCAGATCGGCATGATGATCGGCTTCGCCACCACGTTCCCGGTGAACTGGTGGCTGGTGAAAAGCGGCGTCAAGGAGGCGATGTGATGCATGTTTCAATGTCCAGGCGGCAAATGCTGGCGGGTGGCGCGATGCTGGCCACTGCCGCGCTGCCGGCCCGAGCCGGAGCCGCGCCGCTGCGACTGATCGCCGATACCCGGATTTTAGAGGTGAACGGCCGCGCCGCCCGGCGGTTCGGGCTAATCGGGCCGGATGGCAAGCCAGGCTTGCGCCTTGCGCCGGATCAACGTTTCTTGGTCGATCTGGTCAACCGGAGCAGCGTGCCCACCATCATCCATTGGCATGGCCAGACGCCGCCTTGGACGCAGGATGGCTTTCCCTGGCCGGAAACCCCGCCAATTCCCGCCGGCCAATCGCGCGGCTATACTTATCCTCCTAATCCGGGCAGTTACTGGATGCATTCGCATCTCGGCTTGCAGGAGCAGGCGCTGATGGACGCGCCGCTGATCGTCCACAGCGCGGCGGAACTGCGTGAGGACCGGCAGGAGGTCGTGCTGATGCTGCATGATTTCAGCTTTCATTCGCCCGACGCCTTGTTCGACACGCTTGTCCACCCGCCGGCAAGCCAAATGGGCGCGATGAACATGAGCGGCGGCGGCCAAGCCGGCAAGCCCGCGATGAAGCAGGATCTTAATGATATCGGCTTCGACGCTTTTCTCGCCAATGACCGGACGCTGGCCGATCCTGAGGTGGTGCGGGTGGAGCGCCATGGGCGGGTGCGGCTGCGGGTGATCAACGCCGCCGCGGCGACGCAATTCTGGCTTAGCCTTGGCGGGCTGACAGGCGCGGTGGTGGCGGTGGATGGCCATGCGGTGCGTCCGGTGGCGGGCAGGATTTTTCCGATCTCGATGGCGCAACGGCTCGACATCCTGATCGATCTGCCGAAGCATGGCGCTGCGCCGATCCTCGCTCAGGTCGAGGGGCTGGCCAAGCGCACCGGGATTATTCTCGCAACCCCAGGCGCCGCCATTGCGTTGACACCGGAAATCGCGCCGGCGATCGCGCCGCCGGCTGATCTGTCGCTTGAAACCCGGCTCGCCGCCTTGCATCCGCTGCCGCCGCGCCGGGCTGACGTTGTTCATCGCATGGTGCTTGCTGGCGGGATGATGCCCTATCAATGGTCGTTGAACGGGCAATATTGGCCGCATGTCACGCCGCTGATGATCGAGCATGGCCAGCGCGTGGCGATCGACATGGTCAACCGCACGGCAATGGCGCATCCGATGCATCTGCACGGGCATGATTTCCAGGTGATCTCGATCAATGGCGTCGCGCGATCAGGCGCGCGCCGCGATACCGTGATGGTGCCGGCCAAGGGCCGGATAATTATTGCGTTTGAAGCGAATAATCCCGGCCGCTGGCCGTTTCACTGCCATAATCTTTATCATATGGCGGCGGGAATGCTGACCGAGTTCCGGTATCGCGGCATCGTTTAAGCTGGCGCGTCCGTTTCCGCCTCAACCAAACAAGCGCAGCTTCTTCTTGAACATCCTGTAATTATAAGTTTGTATTTCTAACGCCAGCCTGAGCGCCTTGGCGGCTCACGGAGTCGTTACAAAAAAAACCATCTCATTTCGGAGAATGGGTTGCCTTGCTTGTCAAAATTGACGCAAGGAGGACATGTGAGGAATGCAAAAACATCATAACTCACGAATAAATGCATATAAAACGCATAGCGAGCAAGAATCTGCATCAACGTTATAACTTAAGGTTGCATTAACTTTTATTCATGCTACTTAACCGCCAGACACGTTCTTTCACATCACATCGCACTGAATGGAAACAATCATGTCAGGAAGTTCAACATCATCAAACGGACCCAGCATTGGCAGCGGGCCGGATGTTTTAACCGTCAATCTCGCGGAAGACGCCTATTTGGGCGATGCGCAATTCGTGGTTTCCGTCGATGGCGCGCAGATCGGCGGCGTGCAGACGGTCAATGGCGCGCTGCATAGCGCCGGCCAGAGCGAGACCTTCACCTTTGCCGGCAGTTTCGGCGCCGGCGCGCAGAATGTCGGGATCAGTTTCATCAACGACGCCTGGGGCGGTTCAGCCGCGAAAGACCGCAATCTTTATGTCGAAGGGCTGAGCTATAACGGCCAAGCCGCCGCCGCCAGTCCGGTGGAACTCTATACCAACAAAACGGCGAATTTCACCGTCGGCGCGGCGCAGGCAGCGCCTGGCGGCCCGGTCACCGGCCCGACACTCGGCAGCGGCGCCGATACGCTGACCATCAATGTCGGACAGGATGCCTGGCAGGGCAACGCGCAATTCACCATTGCGGTGGACGGCAAGCAGATCGGCGGCGTGCAGACGGTTGACGCCGCCGCGACGCATGCCGCCGGCGTCAACGAAGTTTTCACCGTCGACGGCAATTTTGGCAGCGGCCCGCATGTGGTGACCACCGATTTCCTGAATGACGCCTATGGCGGTTCCGCCGCGAAAGACCGCAATCTCTACGTCAATGGCATGTCATTGGACGGACAGAGCGATTCACAGGCGAAAGCCGAGCAATGGGGCAACGGCCACCGCTCGTTCATCATCCAGGGGCCCGCGCCCGCGCCGGCACCTACTCCCACCCCGACACCTACGCCTACCCCGACACCTACTCCCACCCCGACACCTACGCCTACCCCAACACCTACGCCAACCCCAACGCCTGTGCCGAGTTCGACCATCCTCACCGTCGGCGCCGGCCAGGAATATAGCACCTTGCGAGGCGCGGTTGCCGCGGCGCAGAATGGCGATACCATCGAGATCCAGGCCGGCACCTATTACAACGACAGCGCCAATGTCTCCGGCAACATCACGATTGAAGGCGTCGGCGGCATGGTCAACGAGGTTTCGACCTCTGAGCCGTCAAACCGCAAGGCGCTGCTCGATGTCTATGGCAATGTCACGATCAACAACATGTCCTTCTCCGGCGTCGCGGTGTCCAACAATGATGGCGGCAACGGCGCCGGCATCCGCTACGAGGGCGGCAACCTGACGCTCAACAATGATGATTTCCACAACAACCAGGATGGCGTGCTCGGTAATGCCGATCCCAACGGCACCATCACCGTCAACAACTCCGAGTTCGCCAATAACGGCTCAGGCTCCGGCTATACCCACAACATCTATATCGGCGACATTAAGCAGGCGACGATCAATAACAGCCTGTTCACCGGCGCTAATGTGGGGCACGAAATCAAGAGCCGCGCGCAGAACACCACCATCACCAACAGCCGCATCATCGACGGCCCCGGCGGCACCGCCAGCTACTCCATCGACACCCCGAATGGCGGCAATGTGGTGATCCAGAACAACGTCATCGAGAAAGCCAGCACCGCCGGCAACCCGGTGATGATCACCAGCGGCGAGGAAGGCGCCTATGGCAATTCCAGCCTGACCGTCTCCGGCAATACCTTCATCAACTACAAATCCGGCGCTGTGGGCGTGCGCAACAACACCGGCGGCGGGGCCACCATCAGCAACAACCAGGTCTGGGGCTTGCAGCCCAGCCAGTTTGTCCAAGGCAATGCGACTGTCAGCGGCACCGCTATGCTGAGCAACGCGCCCTCGCTCAACCTGAGCGCGCCTTACACCGCCTCCGCGGTGACCGCCGCGGCGTTTTCGACCAGCCAACTCGGTGTCGCCGACGTCACGGCGCAGTCGGGCACGGTAAGCCAAGCCTTGGCCGGCAGCTTCGCCGGCGGCAGCTTGACCAGCGCATCGGCGGCTAGCCCGATCATGGCAGGCGCCATCGCGGGATCGTTCGCGCTGATCAGCCAGCCCACCACCATGACCTTGGCGCACGCGATTTGACGTGAAGCGAAACATTATATCTATCCACGCAATAATTATCCTGCGGCACTAACAACAATGGCCCGTTCAGGTTCGCCTGCAGATATTGATGCAGCCGGTCATACGTTATACCGCTTAAGATCTTCGGCGGGTAAATATCCTAAGTTCTCGCCGTGTCGGCAGGTAGACGGCAGAGCGACACAACGTTAAGGTGATGAGCCGCGAATATTCCGGCCTAAATGAAGGAGTCAGGCGCAAGCCTGTACTTTAAAGGCATCAATCGCGCTTCGCCAGCATCAAAGAATTTGTTGAAAACCTGTGCAGCGAAACCAGAATTGAAGAACCGCGACATTATGTTGGCAGAAAAAACCTCACCGACAAAATGAGTACGCCTCCGCCCTTGTCCGATTGCGTAGATCGTTCCCTGCCGATGTATCAGCCTCCTGTCCTGCTGGTGTAGGCCGCGCCATGAGTGACAATATTGAAGCGCGCATCATGAACCTGAAGCAGCCGGCCCATTGCCTCAAGCGACCGGCTAAGACACTTCTGCTCAAAAGGAGGCAAGGCCGAAATCCAACCGCGCAAAAATCCTTAACATGCTGGGCTATGCTGGTGTGGATTCGTAAGAAAGTAGTAAATCAGCAGCAATAATCGTCCTAAGGTAGCAGTTAGTTTCCAATAAAAGGAGGAGTGCCTTATGGACGAGCACGTCGAATTAAATGCAAGCAATTCAGACAGTCTATTTTCATCACCCGAGCACGATCCTCGTGTACTTATGGCAGAACGCCTTCCACAATGGCTTCAGCCGTTCTTAACTTGGCTGACGGCAAAACCGTGCCCTGGCGAGACACCTAAAACTAGAACAGGTTCGGGCTACGTCAGGAGTGCCCTGCTTTGGACGCTAGGAGGTTGCGCAGTGAGCATACAAAGTTTTACTTGCTTTTTCTCGGATCAATATATGTTTTGGGTTCTACTGGCGGCTGGAATGACTGCGACCAGCTGCGGGCTAGGTCTGTTTCAAGTCGTCATATTCCATCATTGTTCACATGGCACCGTTTTTAAAAACCGTGACTGGAATAGGCATATCGGCAGGTTTATCTCCTCGATATTGTTATTTAAGCATTTTGATTTGTATCAACGTACTCACATGGTCCACCACAGCGCCAACAAGCTGTTCACAGTAGAGGATGAATTTACGGATTTTGTCATGGACACCTGCGGCTTGGCGCCCTCACTCGAAAAACGTAGATTGTGGCGCCGAATTCTTATCGACTTGTTATCACCGAAGTTTCATGCAACGTTTCTATGGCGGCGCATCTGCGTCAGCCTGAACTCTCATGATCGCTATCACAACTTGCGTGGACTTGGGTTTTATATCCTATTGTTGGCGTTTGCCTGGTGGAGCGGTCTATTAGGAGCGGTTCTGATCGCATGGGTGATCCCCGTCACGGTCCTGCTGCAGATCGCAACTGTTTTCCGAATTCTCTGCGAACATCGGTTTCCCTCCATTGAGCTGATCGAGCGGCGCGGAAAAGAGTTCGTCTGTCTGGCAACCGCCGCCGTATTTCCGGGAGCGCAGCCACCCGCGACGTCTGCCGCCACTGCCCGCGGCTTCGCATTGTGGATAATGTGGTGGGGCAACATGCTGACGGTGCAGCTTTTCGTCCGGCTCTTCGTGCTAGTCGGGGACGCGCCGTGTCATGATTTCCACCATAGGCGTCCCGCGGCAAAACGGTGGACGAACTATATTCACGCAAGACAGGCGGATGTTGACGCCGGCTGCCCCGGCTTTCCGGTCAACTATATAGAAACCTGGGGATTGTTTCGTGCCATCGATGAGAACCTCGAGGCAATGTCTAAGACACCCCCGATGATGATTGGTAGTAAAAGCAGCACGTAAGTTAGTGGCGTTACAATTTATGTTTTCAATGAGATGATGCGGGCAGGATGCGAAAGCTACTTTGCATCCTCTTGCCCCCTTATCGATCTCGATTAAACAGGCTGCTGAAATCGACTTGCATGTAAACGGCCGATAGCGAGTTTCCGACGCTGACGAGTTTGGCAAAGCGGGCAGCACGATCTATTCAGGCCAGTCGGCATAATCTTTACAAGAATCTTGGTGCAGCGGTTGTCGAGCAGTTTATGAGGCTTTTCCGCAATGCGCGGCGGCAATGACAACGGCCTTGCGAGCTCGATTTATAAAATTTCTAGCCAAACTTAAGATTTTAAACGGAAAGCGCTACCGAGAGCTGCTGAAATTTACTGACACACTAACCGAGTGACCCAGAGCACCGGCTTGAAACGTTGATGTGTGCTTCAAAGAAGCCGACGAAGCACCGCGGGCCGTGGCGGATTGATTGGGTCTGGATCAAGTTTTGGACTCCTACACAAACAGGTAAACCCACTTCAAACTCCGCCATCTTACTCGACGGGGAATGGATCATCAATCAATAGTCCGATTTCTTCTTAACGAAATAAAGACAAACTCCCCGATTTTTTTCATATTTAATTAAGAAATATTTGTTCTTCTCGCAGTGTCTCTCACATTGCCAAGAAGGCGACTCATGAACAACATCACATTCCGAAGTGCTTGCAATCTCACTGCATCCGACGTCATAAACAAGGGCGAGGATGCGACATCGCTCAGAGCGTGTCTAGCGTTCAACAAGACAACTCGCAAACAAGCTTACGAATTGCGACATGCCAGCTACCTCATGGCCGGCCTCATGAATCGTTCGGCTCCGGGCGGCATCCTGAGAGACGAATTCGATGAGCGTGTAACCTCCAAGACCATTGTGCTGTACAAAGATGGGATTCCAGCGGCTTCGGCCCGGATCTGTCTACTCGATCCGGCGTCAGGAACTCAGGACGCGGCTCATGTGCCGGCGAGTGAGATATTCCCTCTAGAGATCAAGGCTCTACTGGATGCCGCCGGCTCACCAAGCCGACCGGCACGAACTGTGGAAGTGACCAAGCTGGCGCGTCATCCTGATTTCGCAAAAGATAATGAACTTATCTTTGGGATCTTTCGCATGACAGGATACCTTATCCTTCACTTCGAAGCGAATTTCGTGTTGATTGTAGTCCAATCCAGACACATTCCCTTCTATAGGAGGCTGGGGTATGACGTCGTAGCGGCACCCCGTACTCACCCAAAATTTAATGCTGCCACGGGCCTGATGGTCTGCCATAAAGTCAAATTTCATGAAGTGTCGGCTAATTGTTCAGTTATGTCGGGCTTGTCCCGATCAGACGGCATTTACGAGCGATTTATAAAAGGAGATTTGATTTCTGTTACGTTTCCGCGAGCAAAAAGCAAAACGATTTTCCCTATTCATAACTCAAGAGCAGCTTATTTGGTCGATCAGCCAAAATATGCTCGTGACTCCTTGCTGTCGGTCTAAGTACACCGCGATGACCGGCCGCTCCGCATTTTTCCCGTCTCACACGGAAGACAGCAAAGAGCATCAACAAAGCTGTGCCTAACACAGCGCTCGACGGAGGTTCGCCCACTTGTACAGGCTGTGACGGCACGGCAAAATTAGGAACATCAAGAGGCGGTGCAAAATTGCTGTCATCTTGTACCGTTTCCACAAAATCAACGGGCAAGCCCGGCCTCGGAAGCGACAGGCGGTTAAAGTTGTTTGGAAAATCAAGCTGAAGATATGGCTGACCGTGATATTTTTCATAGGCCGCTTTCAAAGCATTATCGGGCACCCAAACTTGCCGGCAGCCGCAGTTTGGATTGATTGGCGGAGATGGCAGCGGCGTGGGAGTGAGCAGCCATGCTAGGGAGCCAAAAGCCGGCGCTGTTACGGCGACAGCCCGAATTGGGTGGAGAACTGCGTGCCGGACAATCCGGCGCGCGGTTGAGACAAACGAACGGCAGATCGTTATCCACATCCCGTGGCTCCGCTTTCTCGCCGGTGCCCGTCATGGTTCCTGTTCGAGAAGCCACCTGGAGATAAACGACTTAGCCTTATAAAATTCATCTCCGTGTGAAACCCTCTCCTGACAGATACTTAATAAACCCTAAATTTGTTAACGCAATCGAAAAACAACCCGTGGTAGTATTTTATGTTTAAGCGCTTTAATTTAAAATGAATTTCCCGGCTACCATCGGAGTAATGGCTCGCTTAGCGCCGCCGAACCAACTCACCTCGTGGACGAGAGAACAAGGAAGTCGCTCAGACGCCGCTTATGTTTGGACCTACCTGGCCAAATCATTTTCCGGTCACCGCGAACATCACTCTTGTTGACTCGCAGTTCCATGCCAGCGAAAAGTTGGAGGCGGAACTTTCAAGACTTGCCTTCACTGCCGAAAACCATCGAGCCTTGCCATCCGCTAGCGTTCAAGCCCGGACGAGGCTGACGGCGCTGTATCAGGAGATCGGTGGACAACGCGGCCGCCGGCACGGCAGGCGACGGGAATAGAAGAAGTCGACCCTGCATTGTTCTCCCTCGCTTTTGTTTGACGGAGAAAGCAAAGATCAACCGCCACGAGCTGAGCACTCCCCGCAATAGGCCGCTCAATCGCTTATAAAACCCCGCGCTACATCGTCCGCACATGACCTTCTTTGGACGACCATAGCGAAGTACCCCCCATGCTCGATTCTCAGGATCTCCAGACCCACCGCCTCCTCCGCATCACCGACGCGCTAGCCCTAACCGGCTTCTGGTCCCGACAATCCATCTACGGCCTCGTACAGCGCGGCGAACTTAACCAGCTCGTCAAACTCCGCCAGGGCGGCCGAGCATCAGGCTGGCGCGCTCCATCAAACGCCAGCCGACGCACCTAGAACACCGCCCCTGAAATACGAATCGGCTTTACCGACGCGGTGTGATCTGATTCACCTTGGGCTGGAGGTGTAGCCATAGCGAAGATGCTTTCGATGGATTTGCGCAGCCGCGTGGTGGCTGCGGTGCAGGCCGGCGCGTCGCGTCGTGCGGCAGCGTCACGGTTCGGCGTCAGTGCGAGTTCTGCGGTCAAGCTGCTCGGGTGCGTCCAGGCCACCGGGTCGGCCGCACCCGGCCAGCGCGGCCGCCGACCCGGCAGCGGAAAGCTGGAGCCGTTTA
Organism: Acetobacteraceae bacterium; assembly: GCA_965276795.1. GTDB lineage: Bacteria > Pseudomonadota > Alphaproteobacteria > Acetobacterales > Acetobacteraceae > Acidiphilium. The sequence goes on from OZ255628.1 coordinate 2,275,116, forward strand.
GAGCGGCGCTGATCGACTGGGTTGAGACGACGCCCGACATCACCATGCCGGAGTTGGCCGAGCGGCTACGAAGCCGCTTTGGCGTGACGGCGCGGCCGAGTTCGCTGTCGCGGCTGCTCTGCAAAGCGGGCTGGACATATAAAAAAAGCGCTGACGGCACAGGAGGTCGAACGCGCCGACGTCGCCAAGCGGCGCCGGCGTTGGTTTCGTTGGATTCTTCCCTGGCTGTGCCAGCGTCTGCCGCGGCTGATGTTCATTGATGAAACAGCGGTTTCGACGACAATGGCTCGGCTGCGGGGGCGCGCTGCTCGCGGTCGGCGGCTGAAGGCCAAGGCGCCGTTTGCCAAATGGGGTACGCAAACCTTCATCGCCGGGTTGCGGACCGATGGCCTGGCCGCACCCTGGGTGATCCCGGATGCGATGGACCGCATCGCATTCGACCTTTACGTCCGCACGCAACTCGTGCCGACGCTCCGGCCAGGCGACATCGTCATTCTGGACAACCTTTCGGCCCAGGCCGAGGCCGCCATCCGCGCCTGCGGCGCGCGCATGCTGTTCCTGCCGCAATACTCCCCTCCGCTGGCTTTCCATCGACTTCGTCGCTGGAACCTTGGCCAGCTCCGCCCGACCTCAATCCGATCGAGATGGCGTTCGCCAAGCTGAAAACTCACCTGCGTGCCGCCACAGCAAGACTGAGCAACACCCTGACTGAAGCACTCGGCCGCGTGTGCAGCCTGTTCGAACCCATCGAGTGCTAAAACTACTTCAAAGCAGCAGCCTATGCGTCCGATTAAAAGAGCGATGCTTTAACTCCGAGCCAGCCGCTCAGCCGACGCTCGCAAATCGACAACCGTCTGGAATACATCAAGTAACGGGGCCTCCGTCTCTGCTTCCAGTAGTACCACGTAGTAGGCTCCTCCGGCATTTTCATCGTCTACCAAAGGGCCAACCCGGGACCAATGCCGCAGCAGGCTTTTGATGAGGAAGGCCGTCAAGGCTTCCATCTTTCCCTCGGTAAGAACAACTGGACGAGCGCGGTACCAACTATCCTGCTGAAACTGCGTTAGACGTTCCACAGGCACAAAGTTGCTCGGCTTAGGCGGTGGAGGGCGAAGGGACAACTTGATGCGGGAGATCATGCCTAGTGTTAAGCATATACACAACCTTGCCGCTAGTTAATCAAGGTCGAATTTTCGCCTTACCTTCGTGCCATCCACCCTTCACCACCTCATCCCTGTGGCAAAGCTGTTCAGCGTCCAGAGCAGGCGCCGGGTTAAATCCTCCCAGGGTTCGGCACCGTTGACAGCTTTGGCGGCCTACCTCCTTAGGGTCTGGTCTCCACCGATTACGGCTTTTATTCAGCGGCAAATCTCGCGAATCTCGTCGAATGGTGGTGTTTACGGGCACCCCGAAGAAATCCCAAATTATCTCTTCAAGCCTTATGGACAAAGCCACCTAAAGTTGTCTGTCGGGTGTTGATAGAGATGGAGATTGCCGTTTCAGCGCCGATATCAACCCGCCGCGCGAATGGCAGCCCGCGCCGCCGCGATCATTTTCGCTATCGGGTCAGCCTTCTCGGTTTTGGCCGCCATCTTGTCCAACATGTGAAAGTCAGGTGCCTCTAAAATGTCCAGTTCCACAGCTGAAACCTCGATAGGCAATTCTACTCTGGCACCATCAACTTTGGTCATTCTCACCGGTCCAACAATCGGCTCCGGCCCCGACACGCTGAGCCTCGTCCTCTCGCAGGACTACTGGCAGGGTTCCGCGCAGTTCAATGTCGACGTGAACGGCATCAAGATCGACGGCGTGCAGACACTCGATCCCTCGCTCCTGAATTCAGCCGGCGGCACTGAAATCTACACGTTGAAGGGTGATTTCAGTAGCGTGAGCGGGACCGATACCATTAAACTTAACTACCTTAACAATGCCTGGGGCGGGACGGCTTCAACCGACCGTAATCTCTACGTTAACGGCATCACCCTCGACGGCAAGGCAACATCGTCCGCGATACCGACTGAACTCTACATCACCGAAAGCAAGAGCTTCACCGTTTCGGCGCCCATACCCGCCCCGGCACCGTCGCCCACTCCGGTAAATATCACCGGCCCGGCGATCGGTTCGGGCCCGGACACGCTGGATTTAACCGTTTCCCAGGACTACTGGCAGGGTTCGGCACAGTTCACTGTCGACGTTAACGGCATCCAGATCGGCAGCGTGCAGACCGTCAATCCCTCCGTTCTTAATTCAGTCGGCGGCACGGAAACCTACACGATGAAGGGTTATTTCGGCAGCGCGAGCGGGTCCAATACAATTCATGTGAACTTCCTCAACGATGCCTGGGGCGGCACGGTTTCGACAGACCGAAATCTCTATGTCAACAACATTTCGCTAGACGGCAAGGCGACATCGTCCGCAATGCCGACGGAACTCAATATCACTGAAGGTAAGAGCTCCGCTGTCGCGGCACCCACGCCCGCCCCGGCTCCAGTACACATGACTGGCCCCACAATCGGCTCCGGCCCTGACACGCTGAGCCTTGACGTCTCGCAAGACTATCGGCAGGGTTCCGCGCAGTTCATCGTCGACGTGAACGGCCATCAGATCGGTGGCGTTCAAACCGTCGACCCATCCGTTCTGCACACCGCCGGCGGCATCGAGACGTTCGCGCTGAAAGGCAATTTCACTAGCTGTTTAATCCCGGACTTTATGGTGCGATATTTTCCATGGAATGGAAGGAAGCACTATGGTCCAAGTTCTTCACGGCTGCTCCACAACGACAGCGGCGGTCCGTCGAGCGATACAGCATAGTCAAGAGAGCTTAAGAACCTTTGCTGCGCGGTACGGGATCAACCAGAAGACCGTCGCCAAGTGAAAGAAGCGGACTTCCACAGCCGATCTGCCCACCGGCCCGAAGGATGCAAAATCCACCGTGCTGTCAGTGGAGGAAGAGGCTATCATCGTGGCCTTCCGGCGCCACACGCTGCTGCCGCTGGATGACTGCCTCTACACGCTCCAGGTAACAATTCCGCGGCTGACCCGCTCATCCCTGCACCGCTGCTTGCAGCGGTGCAGGGATCTCCCGGTTGCCTGATGTCGAAGGTGACAAGCCAGACAAGAAAAAGTTCAAGGCCTACCCGATCGGCTACTTCCACATCGACATCGACATCGCTGAAGTGCAAACTGCCGAAGGTAAGCTGTACCTCTACGTCGCCATCGATCGCACCAGCAAATTTGCCTTCGTCCAGCTTGTCAAAAAGACCGGAAGGTCATCCGCATCAGCTTTTCTGGAAGCTCTGATTAAAGCCGTTCCCTACAAGATACACACCATCCTCACTGATAATGGCATCCAGTTCACCTTCCCGCCGCGCTATGCCGACGGTCCAACCGCCAAATACATGACCCACATGTTCGACATGCGCTGTCAGGAAAACAACATCGAGCACCGCTTAACTAAGGTTCGGCATCCGTGGACCAACGGACAGGTCGAGCGAATAAACCGGACCATCAAGGAAGCCACCGTCAAGCGTTACCATTATAACAGCCACGAGCAACTCCAAACCCACCTCAATGACTTCATTAACGCTTACAATTTTGGCCGCAGGCTGAAGACCCTCAAGGGACTCACACCTTACGAATACATCTGTAAAATCTGGACAAATCAGCCAAAACTCTTCAAGCTAAACCCGCTCCACAAAATGCCGGGACTAAACAACTAGAGCGCGGTACCGGCGGCCTGGTCGGCCATAATCGAATTTCAAGCATTCTGAAACTTCGCAAACTGACAATTTCCAACGGCAGGACGAGAGACGCACTTGCCCGATGAGTAACCATATCACCCGTTTTAGATGAAATTTATTTCGAAAACTTTAATACGACGTCTCCGGGGGGGAGAAACGTTCGATTAGGAGCTTCAAAATGAACCGGATCTCGACGATACCTCGACTTCCCCCGGATCCGCTGCCGACCAATGCCAAACTTGAGGCAATTCTACGGCCTCAAAACATCACGTCCCTGGATGAGTATGTCGCCCGCTTGTTTGCGACCCTCCTCTGGCGTGTTCACCGCCACAAAGCAGATTTGAATGCTTTTTTGCTACCTGAGGCGAGCGATGTTTTCGTCTTTCCGGGCGGCCACCTCACTTTTAATGAGTACCTTGAGGGCGACCATTGGCGACATATACGCCACCGCGTCATGCAGCGGACGAACAACCGTTGCGAATGCTGCAGCGCTCGGGCGACAGATATCTACATTCGTGATTACCGACCACAAGTGCTGTGGGGGGAGGACTTCCTGCCTTTGGTGGCGCTCTGCCGCTCGTGTCGGGACTACATCGACAACGATCCGGTGACGGGCGGACAGCGGGAGCGATATCAAGAACGGGGGTAGTGTCCGTGCTCGTGGTGGAAATTCAGAACTCGTAACGGTGTAGTTTGAGGTGGCCATCGGATCAGTCGGCTATGGTGGAGTTGCGAGACTTCGACCTGAAGCTTGGAGAACCCGATGACCGAGGAGAGATTACCACTGGCCGAGCTGTTGGCCAAAGCTGGCGACGGCGATTTTCTGCGTAGCGTTGCGGAAGCCGTAGTGCAGTTGCTCATGGAGACGGATGTGGACGGGCGAAGTAGCAAAGGTTCCGCGTGCGAAGCGCGTGGAAAGCTACGGAGGGTGATCGGCGCTGGCCGTTACGAGCGCAGTGGCGAGCGTGCACCTATCGCAATGGCTATCGTGATCGAGCGCTTGATACTCGTCTTGGCAGCCTACAGCTCCGGATCCCGAAGCTACGGCAGGGGAGCTACTTCCCGCCCTTCCTGGAGGCGCGCCGGACTTCGGAGAAGGCGCTGGCGGCGGTAATTCAGGAAGCCTGGATTGGCGGCGTCTCAACTCGCCGGGTGGATGATCTGGTGCAAGCCATGGGGCTAACGGGGATCAGCAAGAGCACGGTCTCGAAGCTGTGCAAGGATATTGACGAACGGGTCAACGCCTTCCTCGACCGTCCACTTGTGGGGGATTGGCCTTACCTGTGGCTTGATGCGACCTACCTCAAGCAGCGCGAAGGAGGACGCATCGTCTCGGTAGCTGCGATAATCGCTGTGGCGGTGAACACTGATGGTCGGCGTGAGATCGTCGGCTTGCATATTAGCCCGTCCGAGGCAGAGACCTTCTGGTCAACCTTCCTCAAGATTCTGGTTCGCCGTGGCCTGCACGGGATAAAGCTGGTGGTCTCTGACGCCCATGAAGGGCTGAAGGCGGCGATCCGGCGGGTGATGGGAGCATCCTGGCAAAGGTGCCGAGTCCCCTCGCCAGGCTTTATGCCCGGCGTGCCTTTGGCAACGGATCGGTCGCTTTGCGACCGATGGATGCGTAACGCGCTGTCGTATGTCCCGAAAGCCCAGCAAAACATGGCATCAGCTGCACTGCGCCAAGCATTTATCCAGCCTGACCGCAAAGGCGCGAGCCAAACTCTGCGCCACGTCGCCGATCAACTGCGTGACAAATGGCCGAAACTCGGCGCGTTCATCGACGACAGCGAAACCGACGTGCTGGCGCACATGGACTTTCCTGCGCAGCACCGGACCAAAATCCATTCAACGAACCCATTGGAACGCTTAAACAAGGAGGTGAAACGCCGGGCGGATGTCGTTGGCATCTTCCCGAACGAGGGCTCGATCATCCGCCTGATCGGCGCCGTACTGCTGGAGGCAAACGACGAATGGCAAACCCAGAACCGCTATATGCAGATCGAGGCGATGGCCGAACTTACACCGCTGTTGATCAACGCTGAACCAACTCAAATTGCCACCGCAGCCGCATGACTAATGGACGCTTCAGCTACACTGGAATTTCCACCACATTGATGAGGTGGATGCCCCCTGCTCAGCGGCATCAGTGTACCATGATGTGTCCTGGTGATGAGCCAGGGCCACTTAGAGAGGAGGCATCTATGAATGAAGTTACGATGGTCGGTCTTGATCTGGCGAAGAATGTCTTTCAAGTGCATGGCGTCGATGCGGCAGGGCAAGTGGTTCTGCGACGGAAGCTTCGGCGCGACAACGTCGAGGACTTCTTCCGACGCCTCCCACCGCTTACCATCGGCATGGAAGCGTGTGGCGGTGCTCACTACTGGGGCCGCCTGCTGGAAGCGCTAGGACACCGGGTTCGGCTCATGCCACCGGCCTACGTCAAGCCCTATGTCAAGCGCGGCAAGACCGATGCCGCTGACGCTGAGGCAATCTGCGAGGCCATGACGCGGCCAACGATGCGGTTCGTCCCGACCAAGACTGCCGGGCAGCAGGCCTCTGCTGCTGAGTTGAAGGTCCGCCAGTTGCTGGTCGCGCAACGTACCAGGACAATCAACGCCCTGCGTGGACATATGGCTGAATTTGGCATTATCGCCGCGAAAGGCACGTGGCGGGTCAGCGATCTCACTGCTGTCGTGCAGGATGTGGACGATACTCGTTTGCCTGATGTGGCCCGGGCGGCGTTGCTTATGCTGACTGAGCAGATCAAGAACCTGGACGATCAGATCGGAAGGATCGAGACAGCCATGGTCCGCCGCTCACGGGTAGACGAGACCGCCAGGCGGCTCGCCTCCATTCCCGGCATCGGGGCAATCACGGCAACCGCGCTCCAAGCCCTGGTGCCGGATCCCTGCGGATTTAAATCTGGCCGCCACTTTGCCGCCTGGCTTGGCCTTACGCCTCGATCCCATTCAAGCGGTGGGAAGGAGCGGCTGGGGCACATCTCACGAGCAGGGAATTCGACGCTACGGTCGTTCCTCGTGCTCGGCGCGACCGCCAGATTGCGCTATGCCCGGCAGAAGCCGGAGGCAGCAGACTGGGTGACGCGCCTGCTCGCACGACGGCCGTTCAAGGTCGTCGCTGTCGCGCTCGCCAACAAAATGGCGCGGATCGCCTGGGCTCTTCTGACGAAGGGCGGCACATACAAGGCTACTCTAACGGCCGCATAGCGGTCCGGCAGCAACTGACCGACGGCCGCTGTCGGCAGGGGGAGAGGTGCAAAGCAGCGATGAGAGAGAGATCGGCAGATCGGTTGCGAGAGAGACCGTGTCCGTCAATGCGCCGTCGAGCGCGCCACATTGATCCGGCACTCGCACCGCGAAGCTCATCAGGGCCCGCGGCCAATCCGGCCGCATCAGAGGCCGGACACATGACCGCACCCGTCCGCTCCACCAATCGCAGCTCATCCACCTTGACCCGCAGGGGGCATCCACACATGACGGACGCTACCCTGTAGCTGGCGTGCCTCAACCGCGCTTGCGCGGCGCCGCAGGCGGGGTTGAACCGCACCGACCTTAGCCGGCATTAAAGTTGAATCGCCAGCAGGAAGCTCTCACTCACGGGGCATGATGCGGTGTTCTGCGCACGCTATATGCCTGTCCGCACAATAGCCGATGCGACCGTGCCACCACGCGATCCTGATTTCGCGCGTTGGGTTTGCCAGCCAAAACAACAAATCACCTTCACAGGCGAGCGGCGCGCAGAAGCAAACCAAATTGCAACCACGCAAATCATCGAGCGCCCGCAGTCGGTGATGCTGGTCCCGCAGCCAATGTTCATATTTCGCGATGACGTCACATCGCTTTTCTTCAGATGCTCTGAAGGAACGGGTCGCAGGAATGGAGGCTGGTAGGCCCCGAAAGGCCAAAGCGGAAAGTCGTGAAGCCAGGATGCGGCTCCACGACTTCGCGACGATCAGGCGGCACGCTCCAGCAAAACCTTGGCCTTACCCTCAAGCTCCAGCCGCGTATCCTGATGCGGCTTGGAGCGGGCAACCGCGGTAATACCTTGCACGAAATCGAACACGCTCTCTGGTGGCCTGCCTTCTTCGTTAAGCACCGTGGCGATCACCTTCGCCGTCTCTGCCTTGCTGAAGCCGTGCTTGCGGAGGAAGGTGTCGCGATCCTCATCCTTCCGCGCGATAATCCGTTCCCGTGCGGCTTTGATGCCGGCGATGAACGGCGCGGGCGACAAGCGGGCAAAGCTCGTCAGCGCCGGCGCCGCCTCGTGCGCAAAGCGCTGGGCGGTGAACTTGCTGTGCCGGATGCTGATTTCCTCAAAGCCCTCCACGCCCCACAAATTGCGGTTCATGCAGACGGCGCGGAGATAAAACGAGGCGATACCCAGCGTCTTCGAGCCGACCTCGCTGTTCCAGCAGTAGAAGCCTCGAAAGTACAGATCGGGGTTGCCGTTCGGCAGACGGCCTGCCTCGATCGGGTGAGTGTCGTCCACCAGGAAAAGAAAAACATCGCGGTCGCTGGCATAGAGCGTCGTCGTGTCCGTGGTCACGTCCACGAAGGGGTTATGGGTCATCGTTGACCAGTCCAGCATGCCCGGCACTTTCCAGCGCGTGTCGCCGGTGCCGTTCCCCGCGATCTTCATCACAGCGGCAACCAACTCGTGATCCCAGATGCGGCCGTAGTCCGGGCCGGTGGCGGTGCGAAGCTCGACCCGTCCATTCTCCGTCTCCAGCGTCTTCACAAGTTCGGGGCGGTGAGACAGCAGGCCGTGCTGAAGGTTGATCGCCGCCAGCGGCGCCGGCAGGTCGCGCAGATAGCCGGATGGTGCGCCGACTAGGCTGCAGAGCTGCCCGAAACTCCAATGGGTGGGCGCAATTGGCGTCTCGCGGCCCGGCACAATCAAAGCCAGCCGATCGGCGTTGTCGCGGCTGGCTTCGACGCGAACGGTCCGGCTCTCGACGGTTTGGGCAACCACGCGGTCCGACCGGTCAAGGACTGCGGCGTACAGCACCGACAGCGACAGGTAGCGTTCATCGTCGGGGCGAGAGAACCATTCGGAGGAGACGCGGCCAATCCGCTCGCCGCGCGAGATATCGACCTTATAGGCTCCCGAAACGGTAGCCTCGGCAATGACAGGGCCGGACGCGCGGGTGACGTCCTGCTGAACAATGTTCTGGATCATGGAAAATCTCCGCGACGGGCGCCGCGAGCCTTTCTCGCGACTTCAACCCGTCACGAAAGCCGGCACGGCCCTCTTCCTCTCCAAAATCCAGGCACATCTTCTGTGGCCTCCTTTGCGGCAACCGCACCTGCGTCCAAAATCCTCAGCTGATCGAGGTAGTCAGCCCACCACTGCATCATCGATACTCGTTCGTCCCAATGCTCCCCGCGAGCGTACGCCGCGCGAACCTCGTCGCCTTCAATATGTGCCAATTGCCGCTCAATAGCATCGGGATGCCACCTTCCTGATTCGTTCAACAGGCTTGACGCTGTCGCGCGAAAGCCATGGCTCGTAGCCTCGTCCTTCGCATATCCGAGGCACCTGAGAGCGGCATTTAGAGTGCCGTCCGAAATCGGGCGGGAGGGCGAACGAATACCCGGAAATAGAAGACTGCCTTTCGATATAAAGCGGAGCGCCCGGAGCAGTTCGCGAGCCTGCGCCGGCAGCGGCACCCGGTGGAGTCGGCGCATCTTCATCCGCGATGCGGGAATGGTCCATATGCAGCGCTCAAGGTCGAACTCAGACCATTGAGCCAGCCGCATCTCCCCAGGACGCGGAAAGAGAAGGGCGAGCAGCCGGAGCGCTATCCGCGTGCCAGGCTGCCCGTCGAATGCGTCGATGGCGCGGAGCAGAGCGCCGAACTTGTCGGCGTCTGTGATTGCGGCGCGCGGTGTCGGCTTCACCTGCGTCAGGGCACCTCGCAGGGCGTAAGTCGGATCGGTCTCGGCGCGGGCGGTCGCGATCGCGTATCTGAACACGCTGCCGGTCGTCGATCGGAGCCGCCGTGCTGATTCGAAGCGCTCCCTGGCTTCGAGGCCCTGCAGCACGTTCAGAATGGCCGGGGCTGTAACCTCTCGGATCGGCTCATCGCCAAACTCGGCGTTGGCGAAGCTGAGCAGCCACTCGGTTTTGGCGAGCGTCGCCTCCGAGCGATTTTCACGCTTCAGCTTCGCCAGATATTCCCCGGCGATGCCGCGAAACGTTGGCGCGTCGGCTCTGGCATTGGCCTGACGCTTTTTCTCGACCGCCGGGTCATGGCCATCGGCAAGGAGACGCCTGGCGTCCTCCCGCGCTTGGCGGGCCCGGGCTAGGGCGATCGTCGGGTAGCCGCCGAGTGCCAGCAACTTCTGCTTGCCGCTGAACCTGTAGGCGAACCGCCACAGCCGGGCACCATTGGGCTGCACCCAGAGTTGCAAACCGCCGCCATCGGTCAGCTTCTGGAGCTTGGTCCCTGGCTGGGCTGATCGGCATTTCGCGTCGGACAATGGCATTGCTTCGGCCTCCTCGGAGGCACGATACCAACAGGCGGTGCGGATACCAACAGGGCTACCATCAGCAGGCGGTCGATACCGGGGGTGCGCGGTGGTATCCGGAGCTGCGCCGCAACCAGCTGTTCGGACTGAAAAGCCGTCTAAAATCAAGCTCTTAGGCGTGAAGTGGCGTAGGAACGGCGGCAAAAAGAAGCGCTGGCGTAAGGGGCAATGGTGCCCAGGGGCGGAATCGAACCACCGACACTGCGATTTTCAGTCGCATGCTCTACCAACTGAGCTACCTGGGCATTCTACGCGGCAACCTAGACATCGGCTGGTGCTGTCAGAGGGAATTGAACCCTCGGCCTCCTCATTACCAATGAGGTGCTCTACCCCTGAGCTATGACAGCCTTTGCCGTGCGGGGATATATCCAAAGGGGGTGCGAGGTGCAAGCGGCATGGCGAATGGGGCGGGGCTTGACGCGAGCCGGTGAGACCGGCTTTGTCCCCCCGAATGGCCATTGACTCCAAAAAACCGGAAGACGCCTCAAACGCCGTCACGCGCACGCCGCGCGACACCGCGCTGCGCCATGAACGCGAGGCCGCCGCGCTGCGCGAAAACCTCGCTCGCCGCAAGGCGCAAAGCCGCGCCCGCCAGCCGGCCGCCACCGACCCGCAAGAAGACCCTGCCGCATGCCGGTAATGCCCGATCACTGGATCCGCGACCAGGCAGCCAATCACCGGATGATCGAGCCTTTCGTTGAAACTCAGAAGCGCGAGGGCGTCATCTCCTACGGCTTGTCTTCCTATGGCTATGATGCAAGGGTCGCGGAGGATTTCAAGATTTTCACCAATGTCGATTCCGCCGTGGTCGATCCAAAAAATTTTTCGCCGAGCAGCTTCGTCGACCGGAGGGGACCGGTCTGCATCATTCCGCCAAACTCCTTCGCCCTCGCCCATACCATCGAATATTTCCGCATCCCGCGTGACATCCTGGTGATCTGCCTCGGCAAATCGACTTATGCGCGCTGCGGCATCATCGTTAACGTGACGCCGCTGGAGCCGGAATGGGAGGGGCAGGTGACGATCGAGATCAGCAACACCACGCCGCTGCCCGCCAAAATCTACGGCAATGAAGGCATCTGCCAGTTCCTATTTCTCCAAGGATCGACACCTTGCGAGACCAGCTATGCCGATAAAGCCGGCAAATACATGCGCCAGCGCGGCGTTTCTTTACCAAAATTGTAAGAAATTACGGATAAAACATTGTCATGGATAAAATTCGCATCAAAGGCGGCGTTCCGCTTGAAGGCAGCATTGATATTTCCGGGGCCAAAAACGCGGCGCTGCCGCTGATGGCGGCCGGGCTGCTGACCGATGATCGGCTGGTGCTGGCCAATGTGGCGAAGCTCGCCGATCTGGAAACCATGGCCGATCTTCTCGCCCAGCACGGCATCACGGTCGAAAGCGCTGGCCAGCGTCGCCTGGCGCTCGGCGGGCCGATCACCAATACCGAAGCGCCCTATGACATCGTCCGCAAAATGCGCGCCTCGATCCTGGTGCTCGGCCCCTTGCTCGCCCGCGTCGGCGAGGCGCGGGTTTCGCTGCCTGGTGGCTGCGCCATCGGCACCCGCCCGGTCGATCTGCACCTGAAAGGGCTGGAGCAGATGGGCGCTGTCATTAAGCTCGATGGCGGCTATATCGATGCCAGCGCGCCGAACGGGCTGCATGGCGCGACCATCGTGTTTCCGTTCGTCTCAGTGGGGGCAACCGAAAATCTGCTGATGGCGGCTAGCCTGGCGCAAGGCGAAACCGTGCTGATCAATGCCGCGCGCGAGCCGGAAATTGGCGATCTCGCAATCTGCCTCAATGCCATGGGCGCCGACATCCAGGGCGTCGGCACGGACCGGCTGATCATCCAGGGCGTCAAAACCTTGCATGGCGCGCAGCACCCGATTCTGCCGGACCGCATCGAAACCGGCACCTATGCCTGCGCCGCCGCCATCACTGGCGGCGCGATTTTACTGCGCCACGCGCGCGCCGCCGATCTCGGCGCCGTCGCCAAAAGCCTGCACGAGGCGGGGGTGGAAATCGAGGAAGCGCCGGATGGCGTAAACGTGAGCCGGCGCAACGGGCTGCATGGCATCGATGTGATGACCGAGCCTTATCCTGGCTTCCCCACCGACATGCAGGCGCAATTCATGGCGCTGATGTCGGTCGCGGAAGGCGCCTCGATGGTGACGGAGACTATTTTCGAGAACCGCTTCATGCATGTGCCGGAGCTGAACAGGATGGGGGCGCGGATCAACGTCCATGGCGCTTCCGCCATCGTGCGCGGCGTGCCTGCTTTGTCCGGCGCCCCGGTGATGGCCACCGATCTGCGCGCCTCGGTCTCGCTGGTTCTGGCCGGCCTCGCCGCGCAAGGAGAGACGACGATCAACCGCGTCTATCACCTGGATCGCGGTTACGAAGCGGTCGAGCAAAAACTCGCCGCCTGCGGCGCGATCATCGAGCGCATCCCTGGCTAACGCAACGCGCCATCTTCACTCAAAAAGTTTTTTGGTTCCCCTGCCGGGCCGGCTTTTTTTAAAAACGAACTGCTTCCTTCTCTTCCGCATCAAGACCCGGCAGCGGCATGTTGATCGACATACGCCGCTTCCGGCAGCAGCATATCCCCGGCAAGCAAGAGCGTGACGGAATCTCCATCCGGCCCGATGATGCGTTCGACCGCTTCGCCATAGCTGCCGAAGCCGTTCGCTTGGGTGATCCGCCCGCTATGCGAAGAGGATATGGTGATTTCCGCGGCGTCGCTGAACGGGCTGAGTGAATCCGGCGAGGCGATCAGCACCTTGTTGCCCATCGGCACCAGGTCGAGCGCGCCCCAGAGATTCCACCATCGCCCGTACCAATCGGCGATGCCTGCCTCCGGCGCACCGGCTTTGGCGAAGCGGTCGAAAATATGCAGGATACCATCGATCCAATCGCCCGCCGCGCCATCGATGGCGTTGACGATGACCGCCACGGTCACGCCCCATTCCGGCACCACATAACAGCAGCTTCGAAACCCCTGGAAACCGCCGGAATGACCAAAAACCTCGTGACCTTGCACCGAGCCGGAAAAAACGCCGAAGCCATAATAATACTCCGCTTCCGAATGCAGCGATTTCCAGTGGCGGCGAGTCATCTCGCGGCGGCTAGCCGGCGACAGGATGCTGTGCGGCGCCGCCGGATCGAGTTGACTGAAGAAGCGCGCCAGATCGCTGGCCGTCGCGACAAATCCGGTCGCGGCGGCCAGCGCGTTGGTGGGATTGCGCCCAGGAATCACGCGCCGGCCAAGCGGCAGCTTGCCGGTATGACCCGCCGCCATCGGCTCGGCATTTAACGCGGGCAGGTCGGGCGCGGTTTCCGCCAGACCGGCCTTGTCCACCACCTCGCGGACGATCCAGGCGCCGAAGGCGTCGCCGGTCACGGCGGCGATCATCATGCCGAGCAGTCCGAAGCCGAGATTGGAATATTTAAGCCGTTCGCCCGGATCGAGCACCAGGGGAAGCGACAGTTCCCGCCGCAGCGCCGCCTGGCCGGGAAATGGCCGCAGATCGTCCCAGTGGCGGCAATCGGCGCCATCGCGCATGATCCCGGCGCTGTGCGACAAAAGCTGGCTGATTTTCACCGACGCCAGCGGCGCCGGCAGATCGCTCACATACTGGCCCACCTTGTCATCGAGCCGGAGTCGCTCCTGCTCGACCAGCAGCATGATCGCGGCGGCGGTGAAGGCTTTCGAGTGAGAGGCGACGCGGAAGCGATGACGCGGCGTAAGCGTAGCGCCGTTCGACAAATCGGCCTTGCCGAAAGCCCGTTCGAAGGTCAGCGCTGCACCGTGCATCACCGCGACGGCGCAGCCCGGCTCGCCGGACAGGCGCATCTGGAAGTCGAGCCATTGTTCCACATAGCGCAAGGCGTTAGGCAGCCAATCGGCCATCGGCGAGTCTCCTCGCCGGTTCCATAGCGGCGGCATGACCGCCGCGTCAAAAATGGCGGATTATGCGGTCACCCGCCGATGCGCGCGCTCGGTCTCCACCATGTAGTCGCGGGTTAGCGGCACCGCCTCCTGGTGGCGGGCGATCTGCATCTGGAACACCATATGGTCCTGCATGCGGAACGCGAGTTCGGAGCCGGCGAGATAGAATTCGAACATCCGGCAGAACCGCTCGTCATAGATCGAGGCAATGGTGTCGCGATTGGCGATGAAGCGCTTGCGCCAATGCGCGAGCGTTTTCGCGTAATGCAGGCGGAGGATTTCGAGATCGGTGGAAACCAGGCCGGTCTTCTCGATGGCGCCGAACACCTCGGACATCGAGGGCGAATAGCCGCCGGGGAAGATATACTTGGCGATCCAGGGATTGGTTCCCGCCGGTCCGTCAAACCGGCCGATGGCGTGCAGCAGCGCCACCCCATCCGGCTTCAGGCAGCGCTTCAGCGTTTCGAAAAACGTCAGGTAATTTGGCAGGCCGACATGCTCGAACATGCCGACCGAGACGATGCGGTCATACTGGCCCTGCACGTCGCGATAATCGAGCAACTCGAAGCGCACCTGGCCTGACAGGCCTTCCGCCTCCGCGCGCGCCCTCGCCTCGTTCAGCTGTTCGACCGAAAGCGTAATCCCCGTGACCTTTGCCCCGTAATCGCGCGCCAGGGTCAGCGCCATGCCGCCCCAGCCGCAGCCGATATCGAGAACAGTGAGGCTAGGCCTGTCGAGCAGCAGCTTCGAGGCGATATGATGCTTCTTCGCCGCTTGGGCTTCGTCGATGGTTTCATCCCCGCGGGGAAAATAGCCGCAGGAATACTGCCGGTCGCGGTCGAGGAATAGCGAATACAGCCTGCCGTTCAGGTCGTAATGATGCGCGACATTGCGGCGCGCCCGGCGCGCGTCATTAGCTTGAACAATTGGCCTGACGACGCGGTTGATGGCGGTGCGCACCCGTAGCACCGGAAGTTCGGTCTCAATGAGTTGGCCATTGCCGAGGAACACCGCGAGCAGATCATAAACCGTGCAATCAACCAGTTGAAGCGTGCCATCCATAAAAGCTTCGCCAAGCGCCAAGCCAGGATTGAGAAGAAGGCCGCGCAATGTTGCGTCATTGACGATGCGCATTCCCGCCGAAGGTCCCGATGCGCCGCGGTAAAAGGATCTGCCCCCGTCGGGCCAAAACACCGTCAATGCGCCGTTGCGGATCAAGCGTTTCAGCAACTTGTCGAGCAGCGAGCGCATGGCAATCTCCAGACGGTTCGTATTGTGACGATTAACTGAAAATTGAGTTAGGCTAAAAAAAAATGAAAACTAGGAGGTTCCATAAAAAATGCGCCAGTGTTGCCACTGGCGCATAGGTAGCTATTAGAGAGTGGCGGTATTAGAGCTCGGCATTTTCCTCAGCGTCGTCGTCGCTTTCAAACTGGAAACCGTCATCCTCGTCATCGGCGCGGGCGATCGCTTCGCCGCGCGCCTGTTTCTCGGCCTCTTCGGGACTGCGCGCGACATTCACCGCAACCATCAAATCAACCTCTGGATGCAGCAGGACACGCACATTGGTAACGCCCAGCGTCTTGATCGGTTGATCAAGCTGGACCTGGCTGCGGTCGATTGAAAGGCCGGACTGGGAGGAGGCATCGGCAATGTCGCGCGAGGAGACCGAGCCGTAGAGGCTGCCGGATTCGCCTGCCTGACGGATCAGCACGACGCTGAGGCCGTGCACCCTCTCGGCGATCCGCTCGGCTTCCTCGCGGCGCTTCAGGTTCTGCGCTTCTAGCTGCACGCGCTCGCGCTCGAAGCGCTCGCGGTTCTGCTTGGTCGCCCGCACTGCCTTGGCCTGCGGCAATAAGAAGTTGCGGGCATAGCCCGGGCGGACCTTCACCGCATCGCCCATCTGGCCGAGCTTTTCGACCCTTTGCAGCAGGATCAGTTCAACTTGCGCCATGTGATCCTCCTTAACTCAGCACATAAGGGAGCAGCGCCAGGAACCGGGCGCGCTTGATGGCACGGGCCAGCTCGCGTTGCTTCTTGGCGGATACCGCGGTGATCCGGCTCGGCACGATCTTGCCTCGCTCTGACAAGAAGCGCGAGAGCAGGCGCACGTCCTTGTAATCGATCACCGGCGCGTTTGGGCCGGAGAACGGGCAGGATTTACGGCGGCGGTAAAAAGGGCGGCGCGCGCCGGCGGCGGCGCGGCGGGCGGCGGGATTAACGTCGGTTGCTTCGGACATGGCTCACTCCTCCTCCATGATATCGTCGTCGCGGTCGGAACGGAACTCGTCGCGGGCGCGAAACTCCTCGCGCTCTTCGCTGCCGCGGCGGCGGCCGCTGTCGAACCGGCCAGAAGGCTTTGGCCCGCGGAACGAGCGCTCACGGTCATCGGATTTGCGCGACAGCATCGCCGATGGCGCTTCCTCGATCTCGTCGACGCGGATGGTGAGAAACCGCAGGATATCCTCGTTCAGCGTCAGCTGGCGCTCCATCTCATTGACCACCGGCGGCAAGGCGTCGATCCCGAGCAGGACGTAATGGCCCTTGCGGTTCTTCTTGATCCGGTAGGCGAGATTGCGCAGGCCCCAATATTCGCGCTTCTTGATTGAACCGCCTTCACTGGCGCCAGTTCCGGCGCCAGTCCCGGCGTCGTTTTCGGCGCCTTCGCCTTGCAAAGGCGCCGTGACGGTATCGATCACGGTGTCGACCTGCTGTTGCGTGATTTCGCTGCGTGCAATGATCACGCATTCATAAAGCGGCATGATGTACCCCCTTCGGTTGAATTCAACCCGAGCGCAAGGCGCGGGTTTCCACCCTTAGCGCGCCTGCGCCAAGTGCATGATGGAAACGGGCATAGCCGGGAGCAATGCCATGCGCCCGGCAGGGAAGCTGCGCGTGTTGCACGAGCCGGGTTGTTTTGCAAGATCGTTCGATAGCAGGGGCGATCAGCCTATTGCGCGGGGCCGATGATCCGCGGTTCCGGCAGCCCGGAATCCGTCTCCGGATTCGCCTGATTGCCGTTTTGCACGCAGCTTTTAATCCGCTCGTCACGGTCATGGATTTCCGCAAGACGGTTGCTGATGTAGCGTTGCTGGGGAAGGCCGGAGAGCGGCGTCGCCATTTGATCGGTGCGCGAGATATAGGCGTAATGGCGCGCCTCCTCAATCCGGTCCGCCGCTTGGGTGCAGGCGCTCAGATCGGCGGATTGCGAGGCAGTGGCGGCTGGCGGCGGCGGGTTGAAGCTGCATCCAATCAGCGGCAAAGCGAGCGCGCAGGCTGCAAGCAGCGGGGCCAAGACAATCAGGCGGAACATCGCAGCGTCTCCTGGTTATGAGGGCCAGCTTTATCTGGACTGGCATCGCAGACGCCGGTCAGCATTTCGCGCAATGCCGCTTCATCAAGCTCGGCCTCCGGCGTCAGTCGCGTGATCGCCACCGCCTGCAGCAGGCCGCCATCGAAGCAGGCGCCGGAGGCGCCGCGCAGCCGGACGAAGGGCGTCAGCCAGCGCGCTCGCCCGATCAAGTCGATCAGCGCCAGCAGCCTGATGCAAAGCGACGCGCCATGCGCGGTCGACAGATCGGCGATGGCGTCGACCGCCATCGCCCAGCTCCGCGCGTCGCGGTCGCACAGCGTTAAATCTCGGCCATTGGCGAAGCGGAAGCCCCGTACCCGGCCCTCGCGTCCGGCGCGCGCGGCATCCCGCGCCGCCTCCCAGGCCTGCTCCAGATCGCGCTTGCCGACGCGCGGCAAAGCTTCCGGCGCCAGCGGCACCACGTGCAATTCGCTGCCGTCATCGGCGAGAATTCGGGCGAAGTCGGCGGATGATGCGGACATGATCGTTAGATGGCGATGCGGACGCCGAGTTCCACGACCCGGTCGCTGGGGATGCGGAAGAACTCAGTGGCCGAGACGGCGTTGCGCACCATGAACAGGAAAATCCACCGGCGCGGAAAGCGCATTTTTGGCACCATCGCCGGCACGATGGTCTCGCGGCCCAGGAAATAGCTAGTCTGCATCGGGTTGAATGGGATGCCCTGCGTCTTTAGCGTTTCCAGCGTCTGCGGAATATTTGGACTTTCCATGAAGCCGAAGGAAATCACCACCCGGTAGATGCCCTGCGCCAGCTCCTCGGTCAGCATCCGGTCCGCCGCCGCGATATAGGGTATGCCCGGATTGCGCACGGTGACAAAAAACACCGTCTCGTGCAGCACTTTGTTGTGCTTCAAATTGTGCAGCAGCGAGGAGGGGGTGAATTCAGGGTTGCCGGTCAAGAACACCGCGGTTCCCGGCACCCGGATGATCCGCGATTGCGGCAGCCGGCTCAGGAAGGAGGCCATCGGCAGGCTGTCCTGCTGCCAGCGGGCGAACAGCAGGCCGCGCCCGCGCTTCCAGGTAGTCATGATGATGATCAGCGCCAGGCCGATCACCAGCGGCACCCAGCCACCTTCGATGATTTTTAAAACATTGGAACTAAAGAACGCGAAATCCACCAGGCCGATCGCGCCGAACACCACGATCGTGCGCCAGAGCGGCCATCTGAATAGGCGGAAATAAACGAAGGCGGCGAGGATGTTGTCGCACAGGAACGTGCCGGTAACGGCGATCCCATAAGCCGAGGCGAGGGCGTTGCTAGACCGGAAACCAAGCACCAGCAGCAGCACCACCACCGCCAGCATGGTGTTCACCTGCGGCACGTAGATTTGCCCTTGCTCGCTTTCATTGGTGTAGCGCACCTGCATCCGCGGCAGCAGGCCGAACTGGATACACTGGCGGGCCACTGAATAGGCGCCGGAGATCACCGCCTGGCTGGCGATGACGGTCGCCACGGTCGCCAGGATGACCAGCGGAATTTGCAAAAAAGGCGGCGCCAGATGGAAAAACGGGTTGCCCGACGTCCTGGGATCGCTCAGCACCAGGGCGCCTTGCCCGAAATAGTTCAGCAGCAGGCAAGGCAGCACAAAAAACAGCCAGCTCACGCGGATCGGGCGGGCGCCGAAATGGCTCATGTCGGCGTATAGCGCTTCAGCGCCGGTCACCGCCAGCACCACTGAGCCGAGCGCGATGAAGGCCAGAAAATCATGGCGCATGATAAATTCAACCCCATAAACCGGGATCAATGCCTTCAACACGAAAGGGTGCCGCACGATTTCATGGAGGCCAAGCGCGCCGAGCATGACAAACCACACCACCATAATCGGCCCAAAGGTGCGCCCGACCCGCGCCGTGCCGAAGCGCTGGAACACGAACAGCACCACGATCACCGCAATTGAAATCGGCAAGACCGCCGGCTTTAGTGCCGGCGAAATCACCTCCATGCCCTCGACCGCTGAAAGCACCGAAATTGCCGGGGTGATGGTGCCGTCGCCAAAGAATAGCCCGGCGCCGGTAATGCCGATCAGCATAGCCGCCCATTTGGTGCTAGGCGAATTGGAGACGCGCTGCGCCAGCGCCATTAAGGATAGCGTGCCGCCTTCGCCGTCATTATTGGCGCGCATGATAAGGACGACGTATTTGAGCGTCACGGTGACGACCAGCGCCCAGAAAATCAGCGACAGAATGCCGAATACGTCGAGTTGCCTGACCCCGCCTTTGGCGAAATACCCAAGGCTGGTTTGGAACGCGTAAAGCGGCGAGGTGCCGATATCGCCATAGACGATGCCAAGAACGCCGACCAATGAGGCCAGCTTGAGCGCATCCTTCTTCTTAGCAATTTCGCTCATGGCGGCATCTTTATTCGCGATATCCGAAAGCTGCACGTCAGGTCCGCGTCATGCCGATCGGCGGCGTGGCTTCGGCAGTGCCGGCCAGCGCCTCGGCCACGTGCCGCACCGCGACGCGGCTGCCTTCGCGGGACAATTTGCCCGCCATGTTCAGCAGGCAGCCCATATCGCCGGCGAGCAGCAAATCGGCGCCGGTGGCCTTGATATCGGCGGTTTTGTCGGCGACCAAGCGGGCTGAGATGTCGGGATATTTAACGCAGAACGTGCCGCCGAAGCCGCAGCAAATCTCCGGGTCGGCCATTTCCGTGAGCGTCAGCCCCGCCACCTTGCCGAGCAGCGCGCGCGGCTGCGCCTTCACTCCCATTTCCCGCAAGCCAGAGCAGGAATCGTGGTACGTGGCGGTGGCGTCGAGCCGCGCGCTGATGCCCTCGAACTTCATGACATCGACGAGGAATGACACCAACTCGAAGGTTTTCGCCGCGAGCTGGTCCGCGGCATGGCGCAGATTGGGATCGTCGTCGAACAAGCCTGGCAGATGCTTTGATAGCATGCCGGCGCAGGAGCCGGACGGCGCCACCACATAATCATAGCCGGAAAACGCCCTGATGATCCCGCGCGCCAAGTCGCGGGCGGAGCTGCGGTCGCCGGCATTATAAGCGGGCTGGCCGCAGCAGGTTTGCGCCCTCGGCACCTCGACGACGCAGCCCGCCGCCTCGAGCAGCCTGATCGCGGCGAAGCCGACGCTGGGGCGGTATAAATCGACAAGGCAGGTGACGAATAGCGCGACGCGAGGGCGGGAAACGGAAGTCTCACTCATGGCGATGCCTTTTCAGCAAGCGAGGTTTTGGCGGCAGTGCGTATCGGGCGAGGCAGCAATACATAAAGCTGCCCTTGTCCATGGATTCCGGCCGTCTGCTGGGCAGCGATGCCGCCGATCCCGGTAAAAATTTCCGCCGCGGCGAAATCCTGCGCGCCGGCATCAATATCCTGCGCCACCATCACCCGGTCAATCCTGCCGGGATCCGGCGCGGCGGCCAAATTAGAGGGCGCCAGATTAGAAGGTGCCAGATTAGAAGGTATCAGGCTGACGTAAAGCGGCGTGCCGAGCGGCGCCGCCTTGCCGGCGATGGCGATGGAGGCGCCGGGGGTCAGCGGCGCGCCGAGCGCGCCGGGCGCGCCAAGCTTGTCCGGAGCGTCGTAAATCCTCTTGAAAAATACGTAATTCGCATTTGCCTCCATCAGCGAGGCCGCCTGGCCGGGATGTGCTTTCAGCCAGGCGCTGATCGATTGCGCGCTGACATCACCTGGCGGCAGCAGGCCGCGCGCCACCATCAGCTTGCCGATCGGCACGTAAGCCCTGCCATTGGTGCCGTCAAAGCCGAGCTCGATCATCGTTCCATCGGGCAATTGCAGCCGTCCCGCGCCTTGAATTTGCATCATATAGGCATCGACTGGATCGCGCAGCCAAGCCACCACGGGCGCTTGCCCGCTGATCGCGCCATGATTGATTTCGGCGCGGGTATAATAGGGAACCAGCTTCTGGTAACGCAGCCGCCCGATCAGCGGGTTTGCCGCCGCGCCGAATTTTTGCGCCGCCACCGAAACCAGATCGCGCGGCTTGCCATAAACCGGCACGGCATAGCCGGGCAGCCGGGTCTCCGAGCCGTCATAGACCGGCTCGAAATAGCCGCTGAACTGGGTTGAGGCGGTAACGCGGTAGGCGGCGAAGTAGGTCTCGAAAAACCGCGTCGCCGCCATGGCGTCGCCGGGCGGCACGCGGCGTCCGGCGGCGCAGACCGCTCGCCATGATCCGGCTTGTCCGGCAAGCCTCGCCGGCAGGCCGGAGCCGCCAAGCGCCTGATCCTCGGGCATCACGCTCAGCACCTGGCAGCTCCGCGCGAAACTTTGCAAGGCGGTGATCATCGTAGGATTGGCGCTCCAGCCTGGTAGGGCGCTGAACGTCACTGGCGTCAAGCCGTTCCCCGTCGTGGCGACGGGCTGATCGGGTCCCGATGTCGCGCAGCCAGCCAACGCTCCCAGGCATAGCGCCGGCACTAGCGCACGCCTCACGATGCGCCTCAGCAAAGGCAATCCCATGAATTTAGCCGCTGCGTGCCGCCGCCAGCCGCCAGGTTGGATCGCTGGCGCCCAGGCTCCGCTCGAACGTCCAGAGATCGACGATCTCAGTGACCGCCTCGGTTCCGGCGATGATATCGCCACGGCGGTCGCGGGTGAAGTTGACCTGATCTGATTCAAAACGAACCACGATCACCGCATGACCACTGACAATTTCGGCTTCCTCGATCATCGCCTGCAGGATCGACTTGATTTCGGTATGCTGCACCTCGCCGGTCTCGGCGCGCGCCGCTATGGCCTGTTCGAAAGTGCCGAGCACCGAAGGGTTAAGCAATGTGCGCAACGTGTTCACATCGCTTTGGGCAAAGGCGGTGACGATGGTGCGGAATGCGGTTTCCGCCGTGCCAAGGAACCGCGCTTGGTCAAAGCTGCGATCCGCCGCCTCGATCTGCGCCAGAGCCTGGCCCGTGACGGTATGCGGTGATGGCAAGGCGCGCGGCGCCGGCGGGCGCAGCGGCGAAACAATGTTATTGAACATTGAAGGGCGGCTCAGAAGCGGCAGTTTCGCGCTGTTCTGGGAGCTATTCTGGGCGCTGTTCTGGTTGGCGCCCGGCAGAATGTTTTGCGGCGGGTTCGGCTGCTCTGGCAAAGGCGGCCGCTCATAGCCGGTCCGCTTGCCCAGCACGCTGCGCAGGCGGAGGATCAGAAACCCCGCGACCAGCGCCAGCAAAACGATATCGACAGGAAACCCGCCGTGGAAATTCATCGGAAACCCCTAATCCAGCAAGAGGCGAAGCCCAAAAGGCCAAGCTTCGGAACCATCTAAATCCCAATATAGCGGGGTTTCCCATAAAACCACCATACCCGCGCGATTGCCGTGCCTGTTCCCACCAAGTATTGCGGATCGCATGATCCTGCTCCGCCATGGCCAAAGCGCGTTCAACCTGCATTTCAGCGCGACGCGCCGCGATCCCGGCATCCACGACCCTGAGCTGACGCCGCTTGGCCGGCAGCAGGCTGAACAAGCCGCGGCTGCCCTGGCGGATATCCCGCTCGCCCGGCTGATCGTCTCGCCTTATACAAGGGCGCTGCAAACCGCCGCCCCGCTGCTGGCCTCGCGCGCGCTTGCCATCGAGATCACCGATCTGGTGCGCGAGCGCTACGCCTTTTCCTGCGATATCGGCAGCGCGCCCTTGGCGCTGGCCGAGCGCTTTCCGCAGCATGATTTCGGCCATCTGCCAACGCAATGGTGGCCGGATTCCTTTGAGGAAGAGGCAAGCGTGATCGCGCGCGCTGATGACTTCCGCGCCCAGATGGCCGCGGCGCCTGAGCATGAAACCACCATCCTGGTCAGCCACTGGGCGTTCATCCTGGCGCTGACCGGGAAATCTCTGGAAAATGGCGGCTGGATACAGTTTGATCCGCACACAGAAGCGCCGGCATCGCTGGTATGGCATCCATAATGCCGGGACTATGGTTCGAGGAGCTGGCGCCGGGCGCCGTGATCGACGCGGAATGGACCCGCACCGTCACCGAAGCCGACAACGTGCTGTTCTGCGGCATGACGATGAACACCCAGGCTTTGCATCTCGACGCCGAATTCGCCAAATCCACCGAGTTCGGCAAGCCCTTGGTCAACTCGCTGTTCACCTTGGGGCTGATGATCGGCATGAGCGTGCACAACACCACCCAAGGCACCACCATCGCCAATCTCGGCATGACCGACATCCGGTTTCCCGCCCCGGTCTTCGCCGGCGACACCATCCACACCCGCACCACCGTGCTCGCCGCGCGAGACAGCAAATCCCGCCCCGACGCCGGCATCGTCACCTTCCGCCATGAGAGCTTCAATCAGCGCAACGAGTTGGTGGCAACCTGCGAACGCAGCGGGCTGATGCGCAAGAGGCCGGCTAATTCATAAACAAAAGCCGTTCCAGAAAGAAGCGCTTGCTTTATTTTCAGGCACCCCTAAGGAATCACAACTATGAAATTGCGCGCCTTGCTGTTCGCGCCAGGCGATTCGACGCGGAAGATTGAGAAGGCTCTGGCCTCGGAAGCCGATGGCGTCATCCTCGATTTGGAGGACGCGGTGGCGCCGGCTAGCAAGATCACCGCGAGGGCAGCGCTGGTGTCCGTGCTGCGCGAGCGCAGCCGCGCCGAAGTGATCGTCAGGGTCAATCCGCGCGATACGCCTTGGTATCTCGATGATCTGGCCGCTATTATTCCAGCGCGCCCGCAAGCGGTTATGCTGCCGAAATGCGGCGGCCCGGATGATCTGACGACGCTCGATCATCATCTGGAGGCGCTTGAGGCAGCATCGGGCCAAGCTGTTGGCACGATAAATGTGATTGCGCTGGTCGCCGAAACGGCTGCGGGCGTCGCCGCTCTGCCAGTCTATCGGCGGGTGGGCGAACGCGTCATCGGCTTCTGCTTTGGCGCGGAGGACTTGGCGGGCGATCTTGGCGCGGCGCCACGTCGCGCTGATGGGAACTATATCGCGCCCGTCGCCGCTGCCCGCGCCGCGACCTTGCTGGCGGCCGCCGCGTGCGGGGTGGCGGCGCTTGATACGCCGTTCACCGACCCGCGCGACCCTGACGGCCTAGCGCGTGAGGCGGCGGCGGCGGCGGCGGATGGTTTCGCCGGTAAATTACTGATCCACCCGGCGCAAATCGGCCCGGTGCGGTCCGCCTTTACGCCCGACGCCGAACGGATTGGCTGGGCGCGCGCAGTATTGGCCGCCTTCGCGGAAACCCCCGCTTTGGGTGTTGCGACCTTACACGGAAAAATGATTGAAATTCCGCATGTCAGGCTGGCGAAGCGTATTCTGGAAGCCGCCGGTTAATCCATCAGGCGTAATGTCGTTGTTACAATTCTCCTGTATGAGACCGGCTCAAGAACACGCCTCGGCGGCAAGGATTTTTGTTTGACATCGTACCCATTGACCGGCGACCGCGCCTTTTCAAGGCTGCGGCGATGGATTGGCTTGCCGCTGCTGGCGTCGTTGGCAGGCTGCGTCGTGGGGCCGCGGTTCCACCCGCCGAAGCTTGCGGTGCCGTCGCGGTTTTCCGCCGCCTCCCCGGAAAATCAGTCGCCGGCTTGGCCGAAGCCCGGTTGGTGGCGAAACTTCGGCTCGCCCCCGCTCGATACGCTGATCAGCCAAGTCAGGATCAATAACTTCTCGGTGCGTATCGCGGTGGCGCAACTGGAAGCGGCGAATGCCCAGATCAGGATTTCCGGCGCGCCGCTGCTGCCCTCCCTCACCGGCAGCGGCGGCGGCAATTTCCAGCAAATCCAGGCGGGGCGGGGCGCCAGCAACGCTATTGCCAGGAGCAAGGATATCGACAGCCGCTCCTTCACCACCTCGTTCCAGGCCTCCTACCAGCTCGATTTCTGGGGCAAGAACTATGACGCCCTTCGCGCGGCGCAGGCAAATGCCGCCGCCTCGCAATTCAACGCGGCGACCGTGGCGCTGACCGAGGAAGCCTCGGTCGCCACCACCTATTTTCAGGCGCTTGCCTATGAGGACGAGCTGGCGATCGCCCAGCAGAATCTCCAGGCCGCCACCGGACTGCTCCGCCAGTTGCAGGCGGAGTTCCGCGCCGGCGTCACCGATAGCACCACGGTGGCACAGCAGGCGGCCTTGGTCGCCGCCGAACGGGCGACCATTCCGAACCTCAAATCGCTATTGCGCCAGGAATCCATCGGGCTTGGCATTTTGACCGGCGTCGCGCCTGAATTCCTGCGCGTGCCGGGCGGCACGCTGGCGGCGCTGACCGTGCCGCGCATCGCACCCGGCCTGCCCTCGCAGCTGCTCACCCGCCGGCCCGATGTGGCGGAGACCGAGGCGACATTGATCGCCGCCAATGCCGATGTGCGGAGCGCCATCGCCTCGTTTTTTCCCTCGATCAGCCTGACCGGCTCGGCGGGCTGGCAAAGCACCGCGCTGAACACGCTGTTCAATCCCGGCTCCTTCCTGCTAAACGCGGCGACTTCAATCACCCAACCGATTTTCGAAGGCGGCGCGCTGTCCGGGACGCTCGGCGTCAACCGCGCAGTCTATCGCGAGGATGTCGCCCGCTATGAGCAATCGGTGGTGCAGGCCTTCACCGATGTGGAGACGGCGCTTACGGCGCTGCGTTTTGCCACCGAGCAGGAAGCCTTACAAAAAATCGCCGTCGCCCGTGCCCAGCAGGCTCTCGCCGGCGCCCGGGCGCAGCTTACCGCCGGCATCGTCGATATCAGCGTGGTGCTGAACGCGCAGGAAACCCTACTGTCAGACGAAAACACGCTGGAAACCGCCCGCCTCACCCGGTTCGACGCCGCGGTCAATCTTTACAAGGCGATGGGCGGCGGCTGGTCGCTCGCGGAAGCCGAGCAGATGGGGGCCGAGCAGATGGGAACACCGCCAGGATGAAACGCCGAACCAAATTTTTTCTCGCTGCCGTCGTGGCGATCCTGGTGATCATCGTGGTGGTCCGGCTGGTGACGCCGCATTCGCAGGGCCACAAAAAATCAGCGCTTGCCCAGTCGATTCCGGTAACCCTGGCGGCGGCGCGCGTGCAATCCGTGCCGGTCTATCTGGAAGCGCTTGGCACCGTCGTCGCCTACCGCACCGTCACCGTGCAGCCGATGATCACCGGGCCGCTGACGAAAATTTTGTTCCATCAGGGCGATCTGGTGAAACAAGGTCAGGTGTTGGCCGAGATCGACCCGGCGCCTTATCAGGCGGCGCTGGCGCAGGCCGAGGCCAAGCTTGCCCAGGATCAGGCGACGCTGACCAACGCGCAATTGCAGGAAAAGCAATACGCTTCGCTGGTCGCCCAGCACTACACCTCGGCGCAGCAGGCGGCGACGGCGCGCGCTGTCGCCCTCGAAGGCGCCGGATTGGTCAAGCAGGACGAGGCGGCGATCAAGACCGACCAGATCAATCTCGGTTATACCGAAATCCGCGCGCCGATCCCTGGCCGCACCGGCATCCTGCAGGTCGATCCCGGCAATATCGTGACGCCGAACCTCACCACCGGCATCGTGGTGGTCAACACGCTGCGGCCAATTTCCGTGCAATTCAGCCTGCCGCAGCAGGACCTGCCGCAAATCCAGAGGGCGATACAAGCAGGCCCGGTCACCGTCATCGCCACCGAGGAGGGCGATCCGGCCACCGCGAAAGTGCTCGATCAGGGCGCGCTGAGCGTGCTCGATAATCAGGTGAACGCCAGCACCGGCACGCTCACCCTGAAAGCCAATTTTCCCAACCCGAACTTCGCCCTCTGGCCGGGCGCCTTCGTCAATGTCCGCGTCCTGGCGCGCACTGATCAAAACGCCGTCACCGTGCCGCCGGTGGCCTTGCAGCAAGGGCCGGATGGCAGCTTCGTCTACACGCTCGGCGCAGGAAACAAGGTGAACGTCACGCCAGTCACGCTGGGCTATCAAAACGAGACGGTCGCGGTCATCGCCAAAGGCCTTACCGCCGGCGCGCAGGTGGTGACCCAAGGCAACTCGCAGCTGAAAGCCGGCGCTCTGGTGAAGCCCGTCGCCGGAACGGCGTCATGAGCCGCTTGCGCCAATGGTCACCGAGAATGGCGCTTCGGCCTAATAAGGTCAGGGGGCTCCGCCCCCCGAACCCCCGGCTAAGGGCACAGCCCTTAGAACCCGCTAGCTGGCCTCTGTCTGAGGGGGGTCAAAAGCCCCCCTCAGACAGAGGCCCGAATAATGGATTCCAAAGGCTCCGCCTTTGGCGGGGTCCAGGGGCGGGGCCCCTGGCCTTCCGGCTGAAAGGCCACCCCTTGGCGCCCATGGCATGAACATCTCGGCGCCGTTCATTGCGCGGCCGGTGGCGACCTCGCTGCTCTCGGTCGCCTTGCTGCTGATTGGCATTCTCGGCTATCGCAGCCTGCCGGTGTCATCGCTGCCGCAGGTCGATTTCCCGACGCTGGAGATCACCACCAAGCTGCCGGGCGCCAGTCCCGACACCGTTTCCAAGCTGATCACCGCGCCGCTGGAGCGCCAATTCGGCGAGATTGCCGGGCTTGACGCGATGAGTTCGATCAGCAGCGAGGGCACCAGCGCGATCACTTTGCGCTTTGCTTTAAGCGTGCCGCTCGATTCTGCGGCGCAGGATGTGCAGGCGGCGATCAACGCCGCCTCCGGCACCTTGCCGCCTAACCTGCAATACCCGCCGGTCTATACCAAGGTGAATCCCGCCGACACGCCGATCATCAGCCTGGCGCTGACTTCCAGCACCATGCCGCTTTATGCGGTGGCGAATGCCGCCGACACGCAGTTGCTGCCCAAGCTTAGCCAGATCGCGGGCGTCGGCCGCGTCAGCATCGAGGGCGGGCTGCGCAAGGCGATTCGTATCGAGGTCAATCCTGGTCAGCTCGCGGCTTACGGACTGTCCATGGAGGATGTGCGCAACGCCGTTGCCAACGCCAATCAGTCCGGCGCCAAGGGTGGCCTGAACGGCGCAGCGCAATCCTTCACCGTTGGCGCCAATGACCAGATCACCTCCCCCGCCGCCTATCGCAGCCTGATCATCGCCTATCGCAACAAGGCGCCGGTGCGGCTATCCGCCGTGGGCCGCGTGGTGGACAGCCTGGAGAACAATCAGGAACTGGCGAGCTATGATCAAACGCCCGCGGTGGTGATGGACATCCAGCGCGAGCCGGGCGCCAATATCGTCGCCACCGTCGCCAGCATTCAGAGCGCCCTGCCCGCTTTAAGCGCGTCGCTGCCGCCTAGCATCCATCTGCAGGTGGCGGCGAACCGCACGCAGACGATTAAAGCCTCGGTAAGCGACGTGCAGATCACCCTGATCACCGCCGGCATTCTGGTGATCCTGGTGATCTTCCTGTTCCTGCCGAACCTGCGGGCGGTGATCATCCCCGCGGTTGCCTTGCCGCTCTCCATCATCGCCACCTTCGCGGTCATGCATTTGCTGAATTTCGGCCTCGACAATCTCTCGCTGATGGCGCTCACCGTCGCTGCCGGGTTCGTGGTGGACGACGCCATCGTGATGATCGAGAATATCGTCCGCTTTATCGAGGCGGGCGAGCCGCCGCTGCGCGCCGCTTATCTTGGCGCCGAGCAAATCGGCTTCACCATCGTTTCGCTGACCATCTCGCTGGTCGCGGTGTTCATCCCGCTCTTGTTCATGCCGGGCATTATCGGACGGCTGTTCAGCGAATTCGCCGTCACCCTCGCGGTCGCGGTGATCATCTCCGCCATTGTCTCGCTCACCCTGACGCCGATGATGTGCGGCCGCCTGCTCCGCCCGGCGCGCGATGAACAGCCGGGCCGCGTCGCCCGGGCCGCCGAGGCGGCGCTGGCCAGGGTGCGCGACAGCTACGGCCGCGGCCTCGCCTGGAGCCTCAGCCGACGCGCGCTCATGCTCGCGATTTTTGGCGCGACAATTATGATCACCGGGCTGCTCTTTTGGGTCATCCCGAAAGCGCTGCTGCCGGAGGAGGATACTGGGCAGATCATCGCGGTGACCGAAGGCGCGCAGAGCGCCTCGCTCAGCGCAATGAACCAGCTGCAAAACCAGGCCATCGCGATCATCCGGCGGAACCGCGCGGTCACCGGCGTCACCTCGCTGCTCGGCACCGGCGTCACCAACCCGACGCCGAATACCGGGCGGCTGACCATCGTGTTAAAGCCGATCGGCCAACGCCCCGCCATCGCCGCGGTGATCAGCCAGCTGCAATCGTCGCTGTCGGGGATTCCCGGCCTGCGCTTTTATATGCAGCCGGTGCAGGACATCACTTTGTCCAGCCGCATTTCGCCGGCGCAATACCAATACACCCTGACCGATACCAGCGCGCCTGAACTCGCGCTTTGGGCGGCGAAGCTGCAAGCCGCGCTGATGGCGCTGCCGCAATTGCGCGATGTCGGCAGCGATCAGCAAAATCAGGGCCTGGAGACCTATCTCGATGTCGACCGCGCCGCCGCGGCGCGGCTCGGCATCACCATGCAGGCCATCGAGAACGTGCTCTACGACGCTTATGGCCAGCGGCAGATTTCCACCATCTATGCGCAGAATGCGCAATATCGCGTGGTGCTTGGCGTCGATCCTGCCTATGCCACCTCGGCGGCGGGCTTGGCCAGCCTTTACGTGCCGGTCGGCACGATCACCAGCGCCGCCACGGCGGCGGCGACCGGCCCTGGCGCCTCGGTCAGCGGCAATACCACCAACACGCTGACCAGCACGGCGAGCACCAGCACATCGCAGGTGCCGCTCGCGCAGGTGGCCAAAGTCGAACAGCGCTTTGGCCCGCTGATCATCACCCGCGAGAACCAGTTCGCCTCCGCCACGCTCAGCTTTAACTTAGCGCCCGGCGTCTCGCTGGGCGCGGCGGAGTCCGCTATCCTCAAGGCGCAGCAAAATACCGGCGTGCCGGGGCAGATCGCCGGCACCTTTTCCGGCGCCGCCGCGCAGTTTCAAAGCTCATTGGCCGCCGAACCCTGGCTGATCGCCGCCGCCTTGGTGGTGGTCTATATCGTGCTCGGCGTGCTGTATGAGAGCATGATTCACCCGATCACCATTCTCTCCACCCTGCCCTCCGCCGGCATCGGCGCGCTGCTCGCCTTGATGCTCACCGGCACCGAGTTTACCCTGGTGGCGCTGGTCGGCATCGTGCTGCTGATGGGGATCGTGAAAAAGAACGGCATTATCATGGTGGATTTCGCCATCGAGGCGGAACGCACGCGCGGCGTCTCGCCGGAGGCCGCGATCACCGAGGCGGCGTTGCTGCGCTTCCGGCCGATCATGATGACGACCCTGGCAGCGCTGTTTGGCGCGGTGCCTCTGGTGCTCGAAGGCGGCGCCGGATCGGAACTACGGGCGCCACTCGGGTTCGCGATCATCGGCGGGCTGCTGGTCAGCCAGGTTCTTACTTTATTCACCACGCCGGTGATCTATTTGGCGATGGACCGGCTGCGGCCCGGCATCAGCCGTGCTGGCGAGGCGGCGCCGGCGGAGTGAACTTTTCCGCGCCCTTCATCCGCCGCCCGGTCGGCACCACGCTGCTGGCGCTGGGCATATTTCTCGCCGGGCTGATGGCCTACCGGCTGCTGCCGGTCGCCGCGGTGCCGAGCATTCCGATCCCCGCCATCGTGGTCTTCGCCTCTGAACCAGGCGCCGATCCGGCCACCATGTCGAGCACCGTCGCGGCGCCCCTCGAACATGAACTCGGCACGATCCCCGGCATTGACGAGGTGCGCTCGGTCAATTCCACCGGCTCGTCCTCCATCGTCATGCTGTTCGACACCGACAGCAATATCGACGCCGACGCCCATGCGGTGCAGGCGGCGATCAACGCGGCGTTGCCCAACCTGCCATCGGACATGCCCGCCAGGCCCTATTACAAGGAGTTCAACCCGGCCGGCCGGCCGATCCTTACCATCGCGCTGACCTCGTCCACCATGAAGCTCGCCGATGTCTACGACATTGCCAACACCATCCTGGTGCAGCGCCTGTCGCAGGTGAAAGGCGTCGCCCAGGTCAGCCTGTATGGCGCCGAGTCGCCCGCCGTTCGCATCCGCCTGAACTCGCAGGCGCTGGCCGCCTCCGGCCTGACCGCCAACGATATCTTCAACGCCGTGCGGCAATCCAATCAGCTTTCGCCGCTCGGCATGATCCAGAACCGGCAGCAGGCCAGCATCCTTGCGATCAACGGTCAGCTGCACACGGCCGCGGAGTATGGCCGCCTGGTTCTGAAAGCCAAGAACGGCTCGCTGCTGCGGCTTTCCGATGTCGCCTCGGTGATCGACGGCGTCGCCAACAACCAGCTCGCGGCGACCGATGGCAAGCGGCCCGGCATCATCGTCGAGGTGACCAAAACCTCCGCGGCCAACGTTATCCAGACGGTCGATGCCGTCAGGGCGCTGCTGCCCGATATCCAGCGCTGGCTGCCGCCGGCGATTCATCTTTCGATCCTCACCGACCGCACCGCCACCATCCGCGCCAGCGTTGGCGACATCCAGGTGACGCTGCTGATCACCATCCTGCTGGTGCTCGGCGTGGTGACTCTGTTCATGCGGCGGGTGACGCCGACCATCGCCGCCGGCGTCACCGTGCCGCTTTCGCTGGCCGGCACGGTCGCCGCGATGTGGGCGCTGGGCTTCTCGCTCGATAATTTTTCGCTGCTGGCGCTCACCATCTGCGTCGGCTTCGTGGTGGACGACGCCATCGTGATGATCGAGAACATCGTGACGCAGCATGAACGCGGCCTCTCCGGCGTCGAGGCGGCGCTGATCGGCTCCCGGCAGATCGGCTTCACGGTATTCTCGATCACCGTCTCCCTGATCGTGGTGTTCCTGCCGCTCACGCTGATGGGCGGCATCATCGGCAGCATTTTCTACGAATTCGCCATGACGCTTTCGGTCGCCATCGCGATCTCGGGGGTTATTTCGCTAACCGTGACGCCGATGATCTGCGCGCATTTCATGGGCCGCACGCCGAAAATCGGCCAGCAGTCGCGCCTGTCGCACTGGATCGACCGGCATTACCAGGCGACCCTCGCGGCTTACGCGCGCAGCCTCGACTGGGCGCTGACAAGGCGCTGGCTGATGCTGTCGCTGTTCATGCTGACCGTGGTCCTTACCGTGTTCCTCTATATCAAGGTGCCGAAAGCCTTCATCCCCGAGGAGGATACCGGGCTGATCATCGGTCAGACCATCGCCGCCTCCAATGTTTCGTTCAACCGGATGCAGCAGCTGCAAAGCAAGGTGGTGGATGTGCTGCTGCGCAATCCCGCGGTCGCCAATGTCAGTTCGCGCGTCGGCGTCGCCAACGGGTTCTCCACCGCCAACCGGGGCCATCTGATCATCGGGCTGAAACCGCTTTCCGAGCGCACCCAGTCTGCCCAACAGGTGATCGTGCAGGCGGAAAAGCAAATCTCCCGCATCCCCGGCATCAGCGCCTATATGAACGTGGCGCAGGATATTTTCGTGGGCGGCCAGTCGAATGGCGGCGAATACAGTTTCTCGGTGCTCGATCCCGCGCTTGCCAGCATGGATGCCGTGACCAACCAGATCGTGGCCCGGCTGCACACCCTGAAAGGGATCAACAACGTCTCGTCCGATCAGGACAAGGCGGAAACCCAGATCACCGTCACGATCAACCGCGCCAATGCCGCCCGCCTCGGCGTCTCAGTGGCCGCCGTCGATGCCGCGCTCGACAATGCCTATGCCCAGCGGCAAATCTCGCGCATCTACCAGGCGCAAAACCAGTATCAGGTGGTGCTGAAAGTGCCGGCCTCGCTCGCCAGGGCGCCGTTCCAGCTCGACCGCATTTTTGTGCAAGGCAATGCCGGCCCGATCCCGCTGCGTCAGGTGGCGCAATTTGTCCGCGCCACCGCGCCGCTTTCCGTTACCCATTACGAGGGGGTTCCGGCCTCCACCATCAGCTTCAACATCGCCAAGGGCGCCTCGCTCGGCACCGCCGTGGCATCGGTTAAACAGGCCATCGCCGGGATGGAGCTGCCCGCCGACGTGCATATTCAGTTCGGCGGCAACGCCAAGTATTTCCTGAAATCGCTGCAGCAGGAGCCGCTGCTGATCCTTGCCGCCTTCGCCGCCATCTATATCGTGCTCGGCGTGCTCTACGAAAGCCTGACCCAGCCGCTTACCATCCTGTCCACCCTGCCCTCCGCCGGCGTCGGCGCCTTGCTTGCCCTGCTGATCACCGGCATCCCCTTATCGGTCATCGGCATCATCGCGGTGTTCCTGCTGATGGGCATCGTGAAAAAGAACGGCATTATGCTCATTGACTTCGCGCTGAATGCCGAACGTGAACAAGGCCTATCCCCTTTGGAAGCTATCCGCGCCGCCAGCATTGAACGTTTCCGCCCGATCATGATGACCACCATCGCCGCCATGCTCGGCGCGCTGCCGCTGGCGTTCGCCGTCGGCACCGGCTACCAGCTCCGCCGCCCCTTGGGCGTCGCGGTGATCGGCGGGTTGATCGTCTGCCAGGCGCTCACTTTATACACCACGCCGGTGATCTACCTGGCGCTGGCCGGCTTCGGCAAACGCCGGGCGCGGCGGATCGCAGTCATGCCGGCGGAGTAAAGCCGGTCCCCTCTTGGTCAGGACGTAAGCGAGCGCCGGAAAAACACCGTATCCGCCAGAGGCGTGTCATCATCAGCATAGCGAAGGCTGTGGCAGGGCTCGCGAAACGCTGATAACCGGCTTGGACTTCGCGACATTAAGAACCATCTCGACCATAGACGGGCAGCCGCGGCGCCGTCTCCTCGCGGAAGAGGTCTCATCAATCCATCGCCTGCCCGGATGACCGTCAGGCCCTGAGAAGGAGGAACGATATGAGCGAGCTCGCCGATCTTGGCGTCACTGGTTTGGCTGTCATGGGCGCCAATCTCGCGCGCAATGCCGCGCGCAAAGGGTTCGGCGTCGCCGTCCATAACCGGACCGAGGAAAAGACGCGGCGGCTGATCGCCGAATATGGGCAGGAAGGCCGGTTCATCGCGGCATCATCGACGGCCGAGTTCGTGGCGGCGCTCGCAAAACCGCGCGTCATCATTGTCATGGTGAAAGCCGGCGGCGCGGTGGATGCGGTGATCGACGAGCTGCTGCCGCATCTCGATCGAGGCGACATCCTGATCGACGGTGGCAATTCCCTATTTGAGGATACGCGGCGCCGGGCGCGCGCCCTGGCGGAACGCGGGCTGCATTTCGTCGGCATGGGCGTATCCGGCGGCGAGGAGGGCGCGCTTGAAGGTCCATCTATGATGCCGGGCGGCTCCCGCGAGGCCTGGGAGCGGATTGCGCCGATGGTCACCAAGATGGCGGCCTCCGTCGACGGCATTCCGTGCTGCGCCTATATGGGTCCCGACGGCGCCGGCCATTACGTCAAGATGGTGCATAACGGCATCGAATATGCCGACATGCAGCTGATCACCGAGGCCTATGACCTAATGCGCACGGTCTATGGCATGAGCGCGGCAGAGATTTCCAAAATATTCATGGACTGGAAGACCGGCGTTCTCGATTCCTATCTGATCGAGATCACGGCCGCGGTGCTGGCCAAGCAAGACCCGGCAACGGGGGCGGCCTTGGTCGACATGATCCTCGACGAGGCGGAGCAAAAGGGCACCGGACGCTGGACGGCGCAATCGGCGCTCGAACTCGGCGTGCCGATCACCGCGATCACCGAGGCGGTCTATGCGCGCGCGCTGTCCGGGCGGCGTGGCCAGCGCCGCGCCGCCGAGGCAGTGTTTGGCGCTCTGCAGGTCGATCCGCATAAGCCAGCGCGCCCTGATCTCGACAGGATCCGGGACGCGCTCTACGCTTCAAAGATCATCGCCTACGCCCAGGGCTTCGAGCAACTCGCGGTCGCCTCCAAGACCTATGACTGGAACCTGGATTTGCGGCAAATCGCAACGATTTGGCGCGGCGGCTGCATCATCCGCGCCGCCTTCCTCGACCGCATCCGCGAGGCCTATGAGAGCCACCCCGAGGCAGAAAACCTGCTGCTGCAGCCTTATTTCGCCGACGCGGTCCGCCAGGCCGAAGCCGCCTGGCGCGCGGTGGTCGTGCTTGCTGTGCAGAACGGCGTCGCCGTTCCTGCCTTCGCCGCCTCGCTCGCCTATTTCGACGGCGTCCGCCGGTCGGCCGGGCCGGCCAATCTGTTGCAGGGGCTGCGCGATTATTTTGGCGCTCATACGTATCGCCGGACCGACAAAGACGGCTCGTTCCATATCCGCTGGTCACAGGACGGGCGCGAGGTTCCTACCTAAGCTGATGGGGCTGCGGGTTGATGAATAGAAGCCGTAATGATGCGCCTTGCGGCTATGCCCCCTTGGGAGTGCCCCCTAGGAGCACGGGCGGACAGTGACCAACTCGCGACGCTTTGGTTATGCGATGACAGCGCGTTCTAATCGGCAACGGCATCCGCCACCTGAGACAAGTAAGCGCTATAGCCCTCCGCCGCCATGTCGTCGCGATGGACGAAGCGGAGCGACGCCGAATTGATGCAAAAGCGCAGGCCGCCTTTGTCGCGCGGCCCGTCATCAAACACGTGGCCGAGATGGCTCTCGCCATGCTTGGACCGCACCTCGGTCCGGATCATGCCATGTGAGACGTCCCTGATTTCCGCCACGTTCGCGGGTTCAACCGGTTTGGTGAAGCTCGGCCAACCGCAGCCCGACTCATACTTGTCGGAACTGGCGAATAGCGGCTCCCCCGAGACGATGTCGACATAAATGCCGGGCTGCTTATTATGAAGGAGAGCGCCGGTGCCGGGGCGCTCGGTCTCGCTCTGCTGGGTTACCCGATACTGCTCGGGGGTCAGCGCGGCGACACGTTCCGGGGTCTTGCGATAGGGTGCCATGACAGTCCTCCTGTTCTCGTAGAACATGGTCATCATTGGAGTCCCGGCCGAGCGTTGAGCCAAGCCCTGATAGAGCGAAATTGGCTTGAATGGCGGCCAGAACCATAGTTAGGCTGCAATGCTCGGCAACCCGTCGAGCAAGAGCTTGTCGAGCGTGATCGGGAATTTGCGCACGCGGATGCCGGTCGCATGCCAGATGGCGTTGGCAATGGCGCCGGCGGTGCCGGTGATGCCGATCTCGCCGACGCCTTTAATTCCCAGAGCATTGACATGCGGATCGTCCTCCTCGACCAGAATGGCCTCAAGCGAGGGCAGATCGGCATTCACCGGGATGTGGTACTCGGCAAGATTAGCGTTCATCGGCCGGCCAGAGCGCGGGTCCATCACCGCATGTTCGTGCAAGGCGAAGGAGACGCCCCAAATCATGCCGCCAAAATATTGGCTCTGCACCATGCGGGGATTGACGATTTTCCCCGCCGCAAAGGCGCCGACCAGCCTTGAGACGCGGATCTGCCCGAGATCGGGATCGACCTTCACCTCGGCGAAAACGGCCCCATGCGCATGCGTCGCATAGCGTTCCTGCACCGACGGGTCGGCGGCAGCCTGGCCTTTGCCTTCAATTGACGGCCGTCCAGCACGGGCGAGGATATCGGCGTAACTCTCGCCCCGGCTCTCATCGTCACGGCGAAGCAGCCGTCCCTCGCGGGCGATCACCCCGGCATTGCCGGCGCCGAATAGCGGCGAGCGCTGGTCATTGGTGGCGATATCCGCCAGTTGCGCGATCACGTCGGCGCCGGCGTTGTGGATCGCCGCGCCGGCGGTGGCGGTCTGCGAGGAGCCGCCGGCAATGAAGGCGACCGGCAAATCAGATGTGCCGATGTTGAATTCCAGCTGGGCGATGTCCAATCCCAGTCCATCAGCGGCAATCTGCGCCAGCGCCGTCCAGGCGCCTTGGCCCATATCATGCGCGCCGGTCTCGACCGTCGCCCGTCCGTCGGCGCGCAACTCCGCCCGGGCCGCGGCCTGGAATGTCAGCGCCGGGAAGGTCGCCGTGCCGACGCCCCAGCCAAGCAACCGGCCAGCTTCGTCGCGCATCTGCCTTGGCGCCGACGGCCGGGCTGCCCAGCCAAATCGCTCGGCGCCCTGCGCATAGCACTCCCGCAGCGCCTTGGAGGAAAAAGGCTTGCCGGAGAGCGGTTCGGCCTCGGCGTAGTTCTTCAGGCGGAATTCGAGCGGGTCCATGCCGCAAGCCTCCGCCATCTCGTCGATGGCGCTCTCCAGCGCGGCGCTGCCGGGGGCCTCGCCCGGGGCGCGCATAAACAGCGGTGTGCCGGTATCGAGGCGAACCGCTTTGTAGCTGGTGGAAAGCGCTGGGCTGGCATAGAGGGTGTGGGAAACGCCGCCCGCCGGCTCGAAAAAATCGTCGAAGGTGCTCGAGGCGGTAAGGATGTAATGGTCCAGAGCAGTCAGCGCCCCCTCCGCATCGGCGCCGAGGCGCAAGGTCTGCCTGGTTGGCGCCCGGTGGCCGACCGGGCCGAACATCTGCTCGCGCCGCATCACCAGCTTGACCGGACGGCCGACCAGGCGCGCCGCCATGATGCCGAGCACCTGCGGCGCCGATATCAAGCCCTTGGAGCCGAAACCGCCGCCCAGAAAAGGGCTGCGGACATGAATATTAGCGGGATCAATGCCGAAGAGCCCGGCAATGCGTCCCTGCGCGAGCGACATTCCTTGGCTAGGCGTGTCCAAGACGAGCCGATCTCCATCCCATTGCGCGACAACAGCGTGCGGCTCCATCGCGTTATGATACTGCGCCGGCGTCTCGTACACCGCCTCGATCCGTTGATCGGCTTTGGCGAGACCGGCGGCCATGTCGCCATGTCCGACATTCGCCTCCTGTCCAACGCCGACAGAGGACGGCACAAAAGCCTCAGCGCCGTCCAGCCCGACCCGGGCAGGCTCGGCCGTGTAAGAAGGATTGAGCAGCGCCGCGCCCTCCGTCGCCGCTTCAAGCGTTTCGGCGATCACCACCGCGATCGGCTGGTTCGGGTAACGCACCGCATCGTCCTGCAGCAGGTCGAGCTTAAAGGTAAAAGGTTGGTCAATCTGATCGGGATGGCGGGCAAGCTTCGGCGCGTTGTCCGGCGTCATTACTTCAATAACTCCGGGATGGGCTTTCGCGGCGGCGACATCGAGCGAGGTCACGTGGCCGCGGGCGATATGGCTTACCGCCATCACCGCATGCAACATGCCGGGCGGGTGGTTATCGGCGGCGAATCGCGCGCCGCCGGTAACCTTGAGCAGGCCTTCGCGCCGGGTGAGCGGCTGGCCGATATTCGAGCCAAAGCGGATATGCGCGGGGGCGGTGTCAGGCATGAGCGGCAACTCCAGAATTCTGCGCAAAGGGCGAAGCGGGCAGTGCCGGCAGCCGTTTGGGCGTACCGGCAGCGGCTTGAGCGAGAACCCGCGTGATGAGGCGGCGCGCGAGCTCGATTTTGTACGCATTGTCGCCAGACGGCCTCGCATCGGCAAGGGCGGCCTCGGCCGCCTCGCGGAAGGCAGCCTCGCCTGGCGCGCGTCCGGCGAGCAACGTCTCGGCGGCATGGGCGCGCCACGGCTTCAAGGCGACGCCGCCCAAGGCCAATCGCGCTTCGGCAATCTTGCCATCGTCAAGCCGTAGCGCGGCGGCGGCCGAGACCACGGCAAAGGCGTAGGAGGTGCGCTCGCGGAGCTTGAGATAACGCGCGTGACGAGCGAAACCAGCCGCCTCTGCGGGCAGGCGCACGGCGGTGATCAACTCGCCAGGCGCCAGCGCGGTTTCAATCTGCGGCGCATCGCCAGGCAGGCGGTGGAATTCTTCCAGTCTCACCTCGCGCCGGCCCGCCTTGCCTTCAATCTCGACAATGGCATCAAGCGCCACCAGCGGAACGCAGAAATCGGAGGGATGGGTGGCGATGCAATGCTCGCTCCAGCCGAGCACCGCGTGCAGCCGGGTCTCGCCGCCTCGCGCATCGCATCCCGCGCCGGGATCGCGCTTGTTGCAGGCGCTGGCCGGATCATAGAAATATTGGCACCGCGTGCGCTGCATCAAATTGCCGGCTGTCGTCGCTGCGTTGCGGAGCTGCGCCGAGGCGCCGGAGAGCAAGGCCTCCACCATCGCCGGATAGCGCCTGGCGATTTCCGGATCATGGGCGAGATCAGCATTGCGCACCAGCGCGCCGATCCGCAGCCCGCCATCGGGCAGGCGCTCGACCTGATCGAGGCCTGGGAGGCGGGTGATGTCCACCAGGCGCGCCGGGCGACTGATCCCGCCCTTCATCAGGTCGAGCAAATTACTGCCCGCCGCGAGATAAGCCGCCCCAGGCGTGGCCGCCGCCGTGACAGCCTCTTCAATATTGCCGGCGCGGATATAGTCAAAGCGGTTCATGCCGCCTCTCCCACGTGCTGGCTCACGCGCTGGCGCAGCCGCGCCTGCGCGTCCAGCACCGCTTCGGTGATGCCGGCATAGGCGCCGCAGCGGCAGAGATTGCCGCTCATCGCCTCGCGCACCCGTTCGGGATCGTCACCCGTTTGCGCTTCCCTGATTAGCCCGATCGCGCTCATGATCTGGCCCGGCGTGCAGAAGCCGCATTGGAACGCGTCGTGCTCGATGAAGGCCGCCTGCACCGGGTTGAGCGCGCCGTCCTGAAACGCGTCCGCCTGGGCTAGCCCTTCAATCGTGAGGATCTCCGCGCCATCATGACTGACGGCAAGGGCAAGGCAGGAATTAATCCGCCGTCCATCCAGCAGGATCGTGCAAGCGCCGCATTGTCCGCGGTCGCAGGCTTTCTTGGTGCCGGTAAGGTCGAGACGCTCGCGCAGCACGTCGAGCAGCGTCGCCCGCGCATCCTCCAAAACGATATCACGCCGCGCGCCGTTCACCGTAAGCGTGATCGGGATCGGGATCGCCATGGCTTGCTCCTTAGCATTCATTTTCATGCCGGTGGATATGGATAGCGCGCATTATCTTGCCAGTACCGAATGTCTTTTTACAGCCACCGGTCTCAACCGGGCCAATGCCAAGGCGCGCCGGCGCAGCGAACTTATAACGACTGATTCAATCTTTTTAAAAAGACTAGCTTCCCAATAAATATTACACTAAGATTTCTAAAAGTTAATCTGTTTGACCGCCTTGAACCGGCTGTCATGTTGATCTCGGTCATCAGTCCCGTTGCTGCAGCCTGATGAGACAAAATGTCGATTACCAAAAAGATTGGGAGCTTCCAAGATGGATATCAGCATCGTTGTTCCGACACTAAACGGCGCTAGATTTTTGCCCGCAACGCTCAGCGCGCTGCTCCGGCAAACTGTGACGCCAGCGGAAATCATCGTTGTCGATGATGGCTCGACAGATGACACCGCCGCGGTGCTTGCGTCATTCGCGCCGCGCATCCAGTCGCTGCGCGCCAAAAATTGCGGCGCGCTGATGACCCGCACGATCGGCCTGCGCGCGGCAAAGTCCGAATTTGTCGCGTTTTGCGACAGTCATGACCTTTGGCGTCCGGATTTTCTCGCATCGATGTCGGCCTTATGGCGCGCCGAGCCGCGCATCCGCGCCGCCTATGGCAATTTCACGATCATCCGCGACAATGAATGGCAAAATCAATCAAAATTCGCCGCCGCTCCCGCAGGCTTTTGGGACGGATTGCGGAGGCTTACGCCTGAACTCGCCGTGTTCGATCATCCGATCATGAACCGCCTGCTGCGGTTTCAACCTTTTCTGACCGGCACGATGGTCGCGCGCCGGCAGTTTTTCATCGATGTCGGCGGATGGGATGAAACGATCAGCGACAGCGCCGGCTGCGACTTCGCGACAACATTGCGTGTCGCCTCGCACGCGCCCATTGGCATTGTCCTGAAACCAGTCATTGGGATACGCGCGCATAGCGAAAGCTTTTCCTACAATGCGCAGAGCGTTGACGCAGGCGAAGCGCTTGCGCCGGAGGATGCGCGCGCGTTCCGGCCGAACCATGCGGCCCATCTCGATCCAATCCGCCAAAACGTCACGCGGCGTCGCCAAGCTGCTCTCGCCGCCGCGTTCTCCCGGCGCGATTTTGCCTCGGTACAGGCAATCTACTCTTTGCTCCCCACGGCCGCCTGCACCGGCAGCGTCGCCTTAAAACGGAAAATCGCAAGTCTACCCGGACCGCTCGGCCAACTCGCGGCCGAGGTCATGCTCGGCGTCGATTTCGTCAAGTCGTCCTTGCTCAAGGAATTCAGCGCCGGCGAGTCCGGCTTAGGCCAACCTACCCTCAGATAGCGCCAGGACCTGTCAGAGCGCTTTTGAAATAGGCGGTCGCCGAGTGGCGAAACTCATAGAGGATTTTCCGATCATGCTGATCCGAAAATCCTCTATGCTCTTTGATTTATCGAGCCGATTCACCCGATCATGGATCACAAGAGTGATCCAACTTGATCGGGATCGGCTCTAGCTATGATGATAAACCAGGGTATAGCCGAGATAGGCGGTCAGGCCCAAGCCGAGCAGCACGATCATCCCGGCCAGGCTAAGATCGAGCCAGACATTCGCTGGCGCCTGGGCATCCGCCGCGGCGATGGCTTGCTGATTGAGCAGGAACCGGCGCATGGCGATCAGCACCATCATGGCGCCGGCGAAAATCAGCGCGAGGCCGACGATGCTGCCCGTCAATTCGCTCGGCTTGCTCAGATCCTTCGCGGCCAGCGCGTGCGCCGCGACCTTCACAAAAATATCGAACCGCTCGACTAGGAAGCCGAACGCCATCACCGCGATGGCGGTGCGGACCCAGGCTAGGAAGGTGCGTTCATTGGCGGCGTAGTCGGTAAAATGCGGGATCGTCACGCCGCCCGCTTTGCCACTTCACCAGGATCCATTTGCACCAGCGCGGTGTAATCGCCGATCAGCGCGGCGGTAATCTGCCCCGGCGTGAAATGATGCTCGCCGATCTGCCGCACCGGCGTCACCTCGGCGGCGGTGCCGGTCAAAAACACCTCATTCGCATGGGGCATTTCTTCCGGCAGGATGTGGCGTTCAATCACCGGGATCTGTCGCGCGCGCGCCAATGCCATCACGGTGCGCCGGGTGATGCCGTCGAGGAAGCAATCCGGCACCGGGGTATGCAGCGCGCCATCCATGGCGAGGAAGATATTGGCGCCCGTCGCTTCCGCTACATGGCCGTCATAGCTCAGCATCAACGCATCCTGGAAGCCTTGCGCTTCGGCAGTGTGTTTTGACAGCGTGCCGGTCATGTAATGGCCTGCCGCCTTGGCGGCGGTGGGCGCGGTGCGTGGGTCGGGACGCCGCCATTCCGCCATGCTCAACCTGATGCCCTTCATCCGGTCATCGCCAAACAGGTTGGGCCAGGGCCAGACGGCAATCATCAGATGAATCTTGGTGCCCTGCGCCGAGACGGAAAGCTGCTCGGCGCCGCGCCAGGCGAGCGGGCGGACATAGGCATCAGCCAGGTTGTTGGCATGCAAAACCTCATTGCAAGCGGCGTCAATCTGCTCGGCGGTGAAGGGAATCTCAAAGCCCAGCAGCCTGCCGGAATTGATCAGCCGATCGGTATGCGCCCGCAGCTTGAAGATATTGCCCGAATAGGCGCGCTCGCCCTCGAAAACGGCGGAAGCATAATGCAGGCCATGGGAAAGCACGTGCAGCTTGGCGTCGCGCCAAGGGATAAGCTGGCCATCCCACCAGATCATGCCATCACGGTCATCGAACGGTATCAGGCTCATCGGACACACTCTCCTCAGGTTGCTGCGCGCCAATCCAATCATAATCAGAGCAATTATAACAGGCCGATCATTAGCAATGAAATGTTTACATAAAGTCCATAAACCTGTCTTATCATGCGCATCGTAAACAGAATGCGTAACCCTGCCATGCATGACAAACACGCTCAACCCTACGCCGGCGCAGGCCTGCTTTTCCTGCGCGAGGAGGAACTGCGCCAGGCGCAGGACATGATCTTCTTTGCCAATCGCGACCTGGTGGCGACGGCGGATGCGCTGCTCGCCGAAATGGGCTTTGGCCGCGCGCATCACCGCGCGCTGCACTTCATCAACCGCAATCCGAACCTGCCGGTAGGCGATTTATTGCAGATTCTCGGCATCACCAAGCAGAGCCTGGCCCGCGTGCTCGGGCCGCTGGTGCAGAAAGGCTTGGTCGCGCAAACCCAAGGCAAGACCGATCGCCGCCAGCGGCTGCTGACGCTGACGCCGCAAGGCATCGCGCTGGAGCGCCGGCTTTTCGATCTGCAGCGCGAGCGGCTAACCGCCGCATTCCGCGAAGCTGGCGGCCCCGCGGTCGACGGGTTTCGCCGCGTGCTGCGCGGCATGATGAAGAACGAGGCGCGGCACTATCTGGAACGCGTGGCGCGGCGGTAATGGCGGTGTAAGGCGCGGCATGAACAACCTTTCAGCCGGCCAAGGCCTCGCGCAGCCCCATATCCTGCTGGTCGACGATGATGAGCGCCTGCGCGCGCTTTTGTCGCGCTACCTGACCGAGCACGGCTTTCACGTCACCACCGCGGAAAATGCCGCGGCGGCGCGCGAGAGGCTGCGGGTGGTGGACCCCGATCTCATGGTGCTGGATGTAATGATGCCCAATGAATCGGGCCTTGCCTTAACCGAATCGTTGCGGGCAGATCGCGCCCCTGCCCTGCCGATCCTGTTGCTGACGGCGCGCGGCGCGCCGGAGGATCGCATCGCCGGCTTTGAGGCCGGCGCCGATGATTATCTCGGCAAGCCGTTCGATCCGCGCGAGCTGTTGCTGCGCATCCGGGCGATGCTGCGCCGCGCGCCGGCGCCGGCGGCGGCGGCGCTGGTCTCGCTGGGCGAGGCGCAGTTCGACG
Source organism: Acetobacteraceae bacterium (assembly GCA_965276795.1). Taxonomy (GTDB): domain Bacteria; phylum Pseudomonadota; class Alphaproteobacteria; order Acetobacterales; family Acetobacteraceae; genus Acidiphilium. Next base: position 2,319,382 of record OZ255628.1, read on the forward strand.
CCGCGCGGGGCGAGTTGATCACCTCGAAAGGCCCAGCACGGCTGACCGGCGGCGAAGCGGCGCTGCTGGCGGCGCTTGCCCACCGGGCCAACGAGGTTCTGTCGCGCGAATTTCTCGCCGCAAGCCTAGGCATGGATGAATCGGGCGAGCGCGCCATCGACGTTCAGGTGACGCGGCTTCGCCGCAAAATCGAGATCGACCCACGCGAGCCGCGCTACCTGCAAACCGTGCGCGGGCGTGGCTATATCCTAAAACCGGACCCGCCCTGAAATGGCGCGCATGAAACGCCGCCCATGAAACCTTGCGCATGAAGCTGGCGCCGCGTGGCCTGGAGCCGGAGCGGGCGCTGCGTAAATTGCTGCCGCGCAGCCTGTTCGGACGGTCATTGCTGATCGTAATCATCCCGCTGCTGCTGCTGCAAGCGGTGGCGCTCGATATCTTCTACGGCAGCCATCTCGATGTGCTGTCGCGCCGCCTGGCCGGCGCAATTGCCGGCGAAATTGCTTTCGTGCTCGATCAGGCGGACCATCATCGCGCCGGCCGCCCGCAAATTTTTACCGACGCCGCCAGGCGGTTCGATCTGACTTTCCATTTCCGGCCGCGCGCCAGGCTGATCAGCCGTCCTTTGCCGCATGTGCTGGGGCCAGTGGACCGCGACCTGGCCGGCGCCTTGCGGCACGGGCTGGGCCGCAATTTTGCCCTGGTATGGAATGGGCCGCCGGGCATGATCCGGGTCGATGTGCAGGTCCGCGACGGCCTGCTGGTGATCGACGTGCCGCGCAAGCGTCTCTATATCGGCCAGCTCTATATATTCTTCGCCTGGCTGGTCGGCACCACTATCCTGCTGCTCGGCATCGCCGCGTTATTCCTGCGCACCCAGGTGCGCGGCGTGCGCCGGCTGGCGGTGGCGGCGGAGGATTTCGGCATGGGGCGCGATATCGCGCCGATCAAGCCGGAAGGCGCCATCGAGGTGCGCCGCGCGGCTTCCGCCTTTAATCGCATGCAGGACCGCATCCGCCGCTTCCTCGCGCAGCGCACTGCCATGCTGGCCGGTGTCTCGCATGACCTGCGCACCCCGCTGACCCGGCTTCGCCTCGCAGTCGCCATGCTGCCGGAAACCAGCAGCGGCGATATTGCGGGCATGACCGGCGATATCGAGGAGATGGAGCAGCTGATCCGGCTTTATCTCGATTTCGCGCGCGGCGAGGGCGCCGAGCAGCCGCAGCCGACAGATCTGCCGCTATTGATCCGCGAGGTGATCGAGAAGGCCAGGCGCGGCGACGCCAGCATCGCCGATCATGTGGAGGATGTGCCGCCGGTGCCGCTGCGCCCCGAGGCGATGCGGCGCGCGCTGGTCAACCTGCTGGACAACGCGGTGAAATTCGCGCGCCATATCGAGGTCGCCGCCGGCATGGAGGGAGACCGCGCTATCCGGGTGACCATCGATGATGACGGGCCGGGCATTCCGGCGGCGCGGCGGGACGAAATGTTCAGGCCGTTCGAAAGCGGGCGGGCCGGCGGCACCGGGCTGGGCCTCGCGATCTCGCGCGATATCGTCGCGGCGCATGGCGGCGAGATCATGCTGGATGACAGCCCCTTAGGCGGCCTGCGGGTAATCGTCACCTTGCCCTCATGACAGCCGACAAGGTTTCAGTCGCGCAGGTAACGCGCGATGACGCGCCCTCGCTGATCGCCGCCAATCGGGATAACAGGGATTACCACCATCCATGGGTCGCGCCGCTCACCGATCAGCAGGGCTTTGACGCGTGGTTCGCGCAAATGCTGACCGGCGCCAATTTTTCCCTTATCGCCCGCGCGACGTCAGGCGACACGATCGGCTCAAGCGCTATCATCGGCATCATTAACCTGTCGCAAATTGTTCTCGGCAATTTCGCCTCCTGCTATTGCGGCTTTTATGGCATGCGCAACCAGTCGGAACGCGGATTGATGACCGAGGCGATGCGCCAAGCTATCGCCATCGCCTGGACCGGGCTTGGCCTGCATCGCGTGGAAGCGAATATCCAGCCGGATAATCAGCGATCAATCGCCTTGGTCCAGCGCCTCGGCTTCCAACTGGAAGGATTTTCGCCACGTTATCTGAGAATAAACGGCGTCTGGCGCGACCATCAAAGATGGGCATTGGTGAGAGATAATTAGACTTAGTTAATGATTTCGAAATCTTCAATATAGTTTGAAAAAAGCGTCGCTACCTGTCACGGCGCTGTAATAAAAATCGGCTTGATGCGTATTTTGTTATGGCGTAGTGCTTTTTTGACTACGGTTGCAAAAATTTTTGATGATCTATTGCTAATGGGGGTTCGGCGAATATGAAACAAGCTTTGGCCGGACGGCGAATTTTCGTGGTTGAGGATGAATTTCTGATTTCGCTGTTGCTGGAAACGGCGCTTGAGGACGAGCATTGCGCGATCATCGGGCCGTTCGACCGGGTGCCGGCCGCGCTGGAGGCCGCCAGCAAGGAATCAGTCGATCTTGCGCTGCTCGATGTCAATGTTGGCGGCGAGAAAGTTTATCCCGTCGCGGAATTCTTTGCTGAACGCGGCATTCCCTTCCTGCTGATCTCCGGATTCGGCGATCAGGCGGCGCCAGAACATGAAAATTGGGAGGTGTTCAGCAAGCCGTTCAAGATCGGCGCGCTTCTGGGAAAGATGAATGAATTGCTCACCCAGCGCGCGCCGCAGACCATGCGGGATTCCGCTGTCAGGCACGGCTAAAGCCACGCAAAAGCTATGCGGCCTTTCGGTCGCGCCGCTGGATCATTTCAGGGAGCGCCAGCAGAGCCGCCAGCGCGGGCAACCACATGACCCGGCTTTGATAGCGATCATGCGGGCCGGACAGGCTGCCGGTCAGCATGGCGTTGCCAAGCAAGGTGAGCAAGGCCATGGCGGCCAGCCAAGGCAGCTTTGGCGCCGAGAGCCGGCGCCGCCACCAGGCGGCTGTAACGATCACGACGCAACCGGCGCTTCCCAGTATTTCCATCACCATGTTCAACCATCGCAGCCAGGCAAATAGAATAAGCCTGCCGCGCGCCTGGCGGCTCTGGTCGAAAGCGGCGACGGCGCGTGGCGGAAAATCGCGCCGGATCGTTGCCCCCGCCGTCAGATGCCAGGGCCGCAGCCCGTCGCCGCTCTTGAACATCGTGAGCTGCCGTAGTGTATCGGCGATAGCGTCACGCGCCACGGCGCGAGGATGCTCGGCGAGGGTATGGGCAATGATTTGACGGGTTTGGCCGATCAACGCTTTCGGGCCACCGTCGCGATAGAGTGGGCTGTCCGGCCGCCACAGGAAGCCATCGGCGGAGGCCGGCAGACTGCCCTGATTGCGGCAAAGCGACCAATGCCGCGCCGGGCAATCGCTGGCCAGCGTCTGCCGCGCGGGACCATTGGCGAGCAGCCGCGCCAGGTAGAAGGTAGCGCCAAACGGTGAAATGGAAGCCCGGCCTTCGCCGATCAGGTTCATCGCGACCAGTGCCGCCACCGCCAGCGCCGGTGCTACGATGAGGTGCCGTAAGGGCAATTGCGCAAGCTTGAACCAGGCGGCAGGCAGGAGGATCAGGCAAAGCCCTGCGTAGAGCGGCAAATTGGTTAAGTGAAATGTCATGACCGCGGCAAGGCCAAGGGCAAGGCCAAGGCGCGATATGCTGTTCAGCCCTTCGTCGAAGATCAGCACAAACAGGCCGAGCGCCAGCAACGCGGTGAACAAGTCCGGCATGAGTTCAGAGACTGTCCAGGGCAAGGCGGTCGCGCTGAGCATGGCGATCATGGCAAGATCGGCCAGCGTAGCGGCGCGCCCTGCAAGAGACGGCCATATCACGATCCGGGTCCGGCTGATCAGCAATACGGCGCAGGCGGCTTGCAGGATCACCGGCGGCCAGGCTGACCTTCCCCAGCCGGCGACGAACAGAAACAAGCTATAAAACGGCGGCCTGTCCCAGCCGAGATGACCTTCCAGAACCTGCGAGATATAGGTTCCAGTATCCGAAAAAATCAGCGGGAAACCGTTGTAAAAAGCCGGCCAAAGTAAAATTGGGACGCCGAAAACGAGTGTGCAGGGAGCGCGCATAGAAAGGATAAGCCCGGTGGAACCGGCGCGCGATCTCGCACCGTCTTGCGACGGTGAAATTGCGAGGATGGACGATTCAGGCGTGGAAATAGCCGCCATAGCGCGGATGATAAATTTCGGCGTCGGGAAATCCAGAAGCGCGATGCTTGACCGCGTCGACCCGGGTCAACACGGCGCCGATCAGGCGGACATCCGCGTCGACCAGCAAAGCCAGCGAGGCGGCGGCGGTCTGCCGTGGCGTGTCGCCCCAGCGCACGCAGAACAAAGTGGCATCGGCGGCGCGAGCCAGCACCTTGGTTTCCGCAAGCGCGAAGGTCGGCGGCAGATCGAGCACGACCAGCCCGTAAAGCGCCCGCAACTCGTCCATCAGCGCCGTCATGCGCGGCGAGATGAACAGGCTCAGCGCGTCGAGGGCGATCGATCCCGCCGGAATCACGTCGAGGTTAAGCTCGGACTGGTGATGGATGACCTGCGCCAGCGTCGCCCGGTCCGCCAGATAATCGGTGAGCCCCAAAGCGCCGCCAAGGCCGAACTCGGCGTCGAAGCTGGGCTGGCGGATATCGCAATCCACCACCAAAGCGCGCAGCCCGGAAGCGGCGGCCGAGGTGGCCAATCCAAGGGTCAGCGTTGTTTTGCCCTCGCCTGGCCTCGCCGCGGTAATCGCCACGATGCGCGGATGCGCGGCATCCATCCACACGCTGGTGCGCAGCGCCCGCAACTGCTCGGAAAACAGCGAAAACGGCTGCGCCTTGGCATATTCGGCGATGCTCATGCCGTGGCGGGCGCGGGCAGGCAATTCTGGCAGCAGGGCAATGCAGGAAAGGTCGAGCGCCGCCTTGATCTCGCCGCCGCTGCGGAACGTGCCGTTCGAGGATTCAGCCAGGATCGCCGCGAGGCAGCCCAGCGAGATTCCGAGCAAGGCCGCGCCAAGCGTCATCATCGCCAGCCGCGGCGCGCTGGGCTGCAAGGGCGGCATCGCGTGGGACAGGATTTTCGCATCCGGATGGGTCAGCGCGCCTTGGCTCGACAGCGTGCCGATCTGCTCGGTAAGCGCCCGCAGCAGGCTGCGCTCGGCATCGGCTTGCTGCTCCAAACCCGCGATGGGCGCGGCGCTCATCGCCTCATCCGAAGATTGAGCGCGCGCCTGGCGCAGGGCGGCGCGCAGGCTTACGACGCGATTTTCATCGGCTGCCACCTGTGCCCGGTCGGCGCCAATAATCCGCGCCTCCTCCGCGTTGAGCTGGGCGCGTTCGGCGGCAAGCTCGCGCCGCGTCGCCGCGATATCCGGGTAGTTGGGCCCTTCGCTAGCGGAAAGCGCGCTCAGCTTCGCCGCCAACTCGGCCTCGCGCGCCCTGAGCGGCATCAGGCTTGCGGCGATGGCGGCATTGGCCTCGGCGGCGTCGCCGCCATGATTGCTTCCCTGGGCGGCGGCCAGTTTGGCGCGCGCGCCGGCCAGATCATTCTCCGCCGCCACGACGTTCCGCGCGATTTGGCTGGCGGTCTCATGCGCCAGCGAGCCTTGCGTGCCGCTGGCGACGCCGGCGCGGGCGCGTGCCAAGGCGATCTCGGTATCGGTATGTTCCAAAATTACGGCGGTCTCGCTGGCGCGTTTCGTCAGCCAAGCTTGGGCGGCCTGCAAGGCCTCGAAATTTTGCGTCTGTTGATGGTCGAGATAGAGCTGCATCGCCAGATTGACCGCCCGCGCCGCGAGATCAGGATCGGTGCTGGTGAACGCCACCTCGATCACCCGCGAATTCGGCACGGCCATGATCGTCAGCGCCTGCTCGGCGATGGCGATGACAGCGGCGGAATTCGGTTTAGCTCCATCGATTTTGGCATGCGCTTTCCGGTGGCCGAGCCAGCGCCGCCAGATCGGCTCTGGCGCCAGCGCCGGGTTAAACTCGGTGCGCCGCGCCAGATGCAGCCTTGCGATCAGTTCGTTAATCGCCGGCAGGCTGCGGATGATCGCCTCCTGGCTGGCCATAACGGCATCAGTGCCCGGATTAGCGACGGTAACGCCTTGCAGCAGTTTCGGCGCGAAATCGACCGGCGCGTAAAGCAATGTGCCAGTCGCCTGGTAGCGCGGCGCGATCCGCCTGAGGCCGAGCAGCGTCAAGGTGGGGATCAGAAAAGCAATGGCTGCGGCAAGCCGCCAGCGGCGGCGCAAGCTCAGCAGCAGATCGCCGAGCGAGGGAGGCGCTGCGGCGCCTCGCAAGACAGGCTGGGACAGCCGCGCGCTGTCGCCTGCATCGTCACGTGTATCGCGAAGCGCAACAACCATGCTACTGTACCTCTTAACGAATGGTAACAATACAGAAGGCATATGTCAATTTAAGGTTGATATTTATTCGTGTTCCTATCCTATGATTGAACAGGAGTCGGTTTTGCCGGTTCGGCAGACGCGCCGCTATTTCATGCGGGTGCTGGCAATCCCGCTCATGGGCCTGCTCACGGGCTGCGCGCCGGGTAGCGGCCTGCCCAAATTGCCAGACGTCACAGCCGGCCCCTATCGCTTGGGTCCTGGCGACACGGTGCGCATTATCGTGTTCGATCAGAAGGAGCTGAGCAACACTTTTGAGATCGACGATGACGGCGCGGTGAATTTGCCCCTGCTCGGTCCGCTCCGGGCCTCCGGGCGCACCATTGACGGGTTGGCGCGGCACATCGCCGCCATGCTGCAAGCCAAGGGCATGCTGCTGCAGCCGAGCGTCGCCGCGCAAATTCAGCGTTACCGGCCGTTTTATATCCTTGGCGAGGTGAACAAGCCGGGAGATTACCGCTTCGTGCCGGGGATGACAGTGCTCACCGCGGTGTCCCTGGCCGGCGGCTTCACCTATCGCGCGGTGGAGCGGCATGTCGCGATCATCCGCGTCATCGGCGGCCGGCCGCATGAATATCGCGCCGACGCCGACGCCCTCGTCGCTCCCGGCGATGTCGTCAAGGTGTTCGAGCGGCATTTCTGACAGCCCTGGATAATTGACTTCCCGGTGCCGGATGGCTACCCGGCCCTATGGCGCGCTCCAACTTGCGCATTACAAATTATGCGCATCGCGATGGCGCGCATCATGATAAAGGCGGATCGGGTTCGCCTTGGAGGAGACGGAGTCATGGCGGTCAACGCCTTCATCTTTCCGGGGCAAGGCAGCCAGTCTGTTGGCATGGGGCGCGATCTCGCCGCCGCCTTCGCCGCCGCCCGCGAGGTTTTCGAGGAGGTGGACGAGGTCCTGCGGCAAAAGCTCAGCCGGCTGATGTTTGAAGGTCCCGCCGAAGCGCTGACGCTGACTGAAAATGCCCAGCCGGCGCTGCTGGCGGTCTCGATGGCGGTGCTGCGCGTGCTGGAGCGCGAGGCGGGATTTTCCCTTAAGGATAAGGCGGCGCTGCTGGCGGGTCATTCGCTGGGCGAATACGCCGCGCTGGCCGCCGCCGGCTCGTTTTCCATTGGCGATGCGGCGAGGCTGCTGAAGCGCCGCGGCGTCGCGATGCAGCAGGCGGTGGCGCCCGGCAAAGGCGCCATGGCGGCGTTGCTCGGCGCCGATATGCCGCTCGCGGCGGAAATTTGCGCCGAGGCTGAAATTGACCCGGAGGGACGCCAGGTTTGCGATGTCGCCAATGACAATGGCGGCGGCCAGGTGGTGATTTCCGGAGATGCCGCGGCGGTCGACCGGGCGATTGAGCTGGCGCGGCAGCGCGGCGTCAAGCGGGCGATGAAGCTGCCGGTCTCCGCGCCCTTTCACTGCGCGCTGATGCGTCCCGCCGCCGAGGCCATGGCGCTGGCACTGGCGGAAACGCCGCCGAAAGCGCCTTTGCTGCCCATCATCGCCAATGTCACCGCGGCGAAGGCCACCGAAGCTTCGGCGATCTCTATCTTGTTGGTTGAGCAGGTGACGAAAACCGTGCGCTGGCGCGAATCGGTGCAGGCAATGACAGAGATGGGCGTCGACCGCTTCATCGAGCTGGGCGCCGGCAAAGTGCTTGCCGGGCTGGTGAAGCGCATCGCCCCGGAAGCCCAGGCATTAGCCTGCGGCGCCCCGGCCGAGCTTGAAACCCTGATGAAGAATCTTTGAGCAATGTTTGATTTAAAATGTTTGACTTAACTGGCAAAACCGCCCTCGTCACCGGCGCGTCGGGCGGCATCGGCGCCGCCATCGCTCGCGCCTTGCACGCGCAGGGCGCGGCAATCGCCTTATCCGGCACGCGGCGCGGCGTGCTGGAGGAACTCGCAGGCGCGCTCGGCGGCCGCGCCCATGTCTGTCCGGCGGATCTGACCAATCCCGATGCGCCCGCCGCGCTGATCGCCGCCGCCGAGGCGACGCTGGGCAAGATTGACATCCTGGTCAACAATGCAGGCCTGACCAAGGATGGCCTCGCCTTGCGGATGAGCGACGACGATTGGCACAAGGTGATCGAGGTCGATCTCGCGGCGCCGTTCCGCCTGTCGCGCGCCGCGCTGAAATTCATGCTGCGCCGCCGCGCCGGACGGATCATCAATATCGGCAGCATCGTGGGTTCCACCGGCAATCCGGGTCAGGCGAATTACGCGGCGGCCAAGGCCGGGCTTGTCGGGCTGACTAAGTCGCTGGCGCAGGAAGTCGCCTCGCGCGGCATCACCGTTAATCTGGTGGCGCCAGGCTTTGTCGAGACGGCAATGACCAACGCGCTGCCGGAGGCGGCAAAGCAGGCGCTGGCTGGGAAGATTCCGTTAGGCCGCCTCGGCCAGCCCGCCGATATCGCCGCGGCGGTGGCTTATCTCGCCGCCGAGGAGGCTGGCTGGGTTACCGGGGCGGTGCTGCATGTTAATGGCGGCATGGCGATGTTGTAACACGACAGGCACGAAAACGCTTGGTTAAGCTTGGCGGCTTGATTTTGCCATGCTAAGCGGCAGCCGTTCCCGCTGTACTTCCGGCCGCCTTGCCGCGCGCCGTCCGGCACCGGAGCGTTCGGTTTTTGCATAAGCAGGAGAGTAGGTCGCCATGAGTGAAGTCGCCGATAAGGTGAAAAAAATCGTCGTCGAACATCTGGGCGTCGATGAGGCGAAGGTAACGCCGGAAGCCTCTTTCATCGATGATCTGGGCGCCGACAGCCTGGACACGGTGGAACTGGTCATGGCGTTCGAGGAGGCCTTTGGCGTCGAAATCCCCGAGGACGCCGCCGAAAAGATCGCGACAGTCAAGGATGCCATCGACTATATTGAAAAGCAGAAATCGGAGTAGCTGAACGCCGGATATGTCCATGATGATGCGTCGTGTTGTGGTTACCGGCATGGGCGTCGTCAGCCCGCTTGGCCTGGGCGCCGAGCATGTCTGGCGGCGGCTGATCAACGGCGAGTCCGGCATCGCCGCCATTCAGTCCTTCGACACCACCGAACTCGCCGCCAAGATCGCCGGACAGGTGCCAGCGGGCCAGCGCGCCGAGGGCGGTCTTGATCTCGCCGAGTGGATCCCCGTCAAGGACCTCAAGAAGATGGACCGCTTCATCCATCTCGGCCTGGTCGCGGCGATCCAGGCGATCGAGGATTCCGGCTGGTTGCCGCAATCCGAGGAAGACCGCGTTGCGACAGGCGTGATGATCGGCTCCGGCATTGGCGGGCTGCAATCCATCTATGAGGCATCGGTCCAGGTTCATGAAGGCAAGTCGCGGCGGCTTTCGCCGTTCTTTATTCCGTCCGCGCTGATCAACCTGATCTCCGGGCAGGTTTCCATCAAATACGGCTTGAAAGGGCCTAACCATTCCGTCGTCACCGCCTGCGCCACCGGCGTGCACGCCATCGGCGACGCCGCGCGCATGGTGGCCTTCGGCGATGCCGATGTGATGCTGGCCGGCGGCTCGGAAGCGGCGGTGTGTCCGCTCGGCGTCGCCGGGTTCAGCGCCTCGCGCGCCCTCTCCACCGCTTTCAACGACCAGCCGCAAACCGCCTCGCGCCCCTGGGACAAGGACCGCGACGGCTTCGTGATGGGCGAGGGCGCGGCGGTGGTGGTGCTGGAGGAATACGAGCATGCCCGCAAGCGCGGCGCCAAGATTTACGCCGAATTCGCCGGCTATGGCATGTCGGGCGACGCGCATCACATCACCGCCCCCGCTGAACATCATGAAGGCGCCTACCGAGCCATGAAAGCCGCGCTGAAATCCGGCGGCTGGGCGCCTTCCGACATCCAATACGTCAACGCGCATGGAACCTCGACGCCGATGGGCGATGACCTGGAACTGGAAGCGGTCGAAGCCGTGTTCGGCGACGCTGCCAAAGGCCTGGCGATGTCGTCCACCAAATCGGCGACCGGCCATATGCTGGGCGCCGCCGGCGCGATCGAGGCAATTTTCTCGATCCTCGCGATCCGCGACGGCGTCATCCCGCCGACCCTCAATCTCGATGAACCGAGCCGGGAGAGCGTGATCGACCGCGTGCCGCATGACGCGCAGGAACGCAAGATCGACGTGATCCTGTCGAACAGCTTCGGCTTTGGCGGCACCAACGCCTCCATCCTGTTCCGCGCCGCCGCTTAGAAGATTTTCCGATCATGCTGATCCGAAAATCCTCTATGCTCTTTGGTTTATCGAGCCGATTTACCCGATCATGGATCACAAGAGTGATCCAACTTGATCGGGACCGGCTCTAATTGCAGCCACGCCAATGGCGGCTCCCTCAACGCGGGAAAATCATCCTGCTGCTCTGGGCGCTGGTGATCACCCTCAATCTCGGCCGGATGGGCGTTCAACAAATCTATCAAGGTCCGGGCCCGTTAGACGCGGCCACGGCCGTCATCATTCCCGCCGGCTCGCTGAGCGTGATCGCGCGGCGGTTAAAACAGGCAGGGGTGATCCGCCATCCGGCGCTGTTCGAGGCGGCGGCCTGGCTCACGCGCGGCAAGCGGCCCTTGCGCGCCGGCGAATTCCTGATTCCCGCGCGTGCCAGCCTGCAAGGCGTAATCCATATCCTGCAAGTCGCGCCCGAAATCGAGCATGAGGTCACGATCCCTGGCGGCCTGACCTCGGCGCAGGTCGCAAGGGTCATCAATGCGGCGGCGGCGGCAACAGGATCGGTGGCGCCGCCTGCGGAAGCCTCGATCCTGCCGCAGACCTATGCCTATCTGCGCGGCACGGGCAGACCAGCAATCCTGACGCGGATGCGCCACGCAATGCGGGCCGCGCTCGCCGCTGCCTGGGCGCATCGCGCGAATGGCCTGCCGATACATACCCCGGAAGCGGCCGTCACCTTGGCCTCCATTGTGCAACAGGAGACGCCGCTGCGCGCCGAGCTGCCGGAAATCGCCGCGGTTTACGAAAACCGCCTGGTCAAGGGAATGAAGCTGCAAGCCGATCCGACAGTGATTTTCGCGGCGACGCAAGGCAAGGCAACGGCATTGCCGCGCCCGGTCAGCGCGGCGGATCTTGCGGCGTCAAGCCGCTACAACACCTATCTGCATCATGGCCTACCGCCAGGGCCGATCTGTTCGCCCGATCTGGCGGCGATCCAGGCAGTGCTGCATCCGGCAGCGATCAACGCCCTGTATTTCGTCGCGACCGGCAAAGGCGGCCACGCCTTCGCCGCAACATTCCCCGAACAACTCGCCAATATCGCCGCCTACCGGAAAGCCACGCGGCAAGCGGAACAGAGCGCGAAATGATCTATTATACCAAGCGGCATGAAGATTAACCTATCGCGAAGCAAGATCATGGGGCTTCGCCCCCTGAAACCCCCACTAAGGGCTTAGCCCTTAGAACCCGCTAAATGGGTTTCTTTTGGGAGGGGTTTTACCCCTCCCAAAAGAAACCCCAGTAATGGATTCCAAAGGCTCTGCCTTTGGCGGAGGTCCAGGAGGCAGAGCCTCCTGGCCTTGCTCTTGCCGATAGGTTAACCTTTACGCCGCTTGGTACTATGTTCAAGCTTTCGCCGGCCGCCGGTCGCGGCCCGCCAGCACCACGATATACGAGCGCAGCCGCGCCGGGCCAAAGCGGAGCCGCCAGTTAATCGCGTGATCGACCCGGTAGCGCATGGCAAAATGCAGTTCGATGGCGGCCAGCTGGTCCGCCGAGAAACTGGCTGCCAGATCATTCGGCAGGCGCGCGAGAAACCGCGCCAATACGGGTGACGCCTGGACGGGCGGGCGCAAGGCAAGCGGCGGCACGGCGGCTCAATCCGTCAGGCGATCCAGTGCCGGAACAAGTTTTAGGCCGTGCCGTTTCAGCAACACCGGCCCCGCCAGCCCCGCCGCCATCAGCACCGCCGCGAACAGCATGAAGTGATCGCCGTTCCAGGAGATCGCCAACAAAAGCAGGCCCTTGGCGAGGCCGATAAACATCGTGTTGAACAGATAAATCATGAGCGAGTACCGTCCGAGCAGGAGAAGCGCCTGACTGGATGATAACGCCGCACTTCTTACCAAAGCATGAAGCGCCGGCATGGAAAATGCGCCGAACAGCAGCATGACCAACCCTGAGGGCCAAGCGGCGCCGAACAGCGCGATCATCGTGAAGCCCGCAAGAAACCAGCCGATCAGCCAGCCGCGCCAGCGGTCGATCAGCGCCAGCCAGCTTTTGCCGCAAGCCGCGCTGGCAAGGCCGAGCGCGAAGAAAATCGCGTAATGGCACAGCCGGTCGGCATAAACATAACCCGGCGCCGGCACGGCATAGAGCACCGCGCCGAGCGCCACCATCAGGCCCGGACGCCCTCGATCCGCCGCCACGACAAAGGGCGTCGCGATGCTGAAGGCGAACAGCACGAACAGATACCAGATCGACAAGGCTGGACTGTGCTGGGTGTGCCAGATCAGGTCGGCAAGGCCGCGCCACAGGCTGGCTGGCGCGTTATCGACATGCAGCAGCCGAGCCGCCGCAAGCTTGCCGAGGACGATCAGGCCGCCCACCAGCAGGAATGGCAGCAGCAGCCGAACCGCCCGCCCCCGCGCCAGCCGCGGCCAGCCTTGCGGCGTCTGGGCATTACCCGATATCCAGACGACAATGCCGCTCAAATACAGGAAAAACGGCATGTGGAAAGCGTAGATGGCGCGGCGCAGCGGCTCGTACCAATGCACCGAGGCAGGGTCTTGCCGCGCGACAATATGGCCGAATACCACGAGCAGGATGGCGAGGCCTTTCGCACGGTCTAGGTCAGCGCGGCGGGCAGCATGGAGGTTAGGCAAGAGAAAGCAGTTCTTTTTTATAAAAAAGAACCAAAAAATTTTTGATAGTTATAGGCTGATGCATCAATTTGGTTTTCTTCGTTTTAAATGATCAGCCCGCGCAGGAAGCCGCGGGCGAAGGCGCCGGAGCAGCGGGATTCCAGTCGCGCCGTGCTGTAGGGTGGCCAGAATTGCAACGGCGCCAGCAGCACCGCCTTCACCATCATCCGCAGCGCCTTCGGCAGCCGGAACTGACCGAGCGCGTCGAGCATCACCGCTTCCGAAATGCCGCTCCAATATTGCCGCCGCAATAGCCATTCGGGCGTCAGCCGGTCCCGCCCGATATGATGCCGCACGATAATCTCGGGCGCGAACAAAATCACCCGCCCCGCCGCGCGCAGCCGGCGCAGCACATAGGTTTCCTCATTTGACAGCAAGGCGTCGCCGCTGCGTCCCAGGCATTCGGGAAACCCGCCGAACGACCACAGCGTCTCCTTGTCAAAGGCGATATTGGCGCCATAGGGTTCGACATTGCGCGGCAGCGTGGCGCTGCCGACCCGCCCCCCGCTGGCGCATTCCAGCACCGATAACGCGCCGACAAGCGCGCCGGGCCACCAGGCAGGCAGGGCGGCCTCCCAAGCTGGCAGGATCGGGCCGCCAATCGCCACGGCATCGGGAGTCGCCAGGATACACTCATGCAGCTTTGACGCCCAATCCGGCGCCGCCACCGCATCGTCGTCGACATAAGCCACCCAGCGCCCACGCGCCGCGGCAAGCCCGGCATTGCGGGCGCGGCTCAGCCCTGCCTCGCTGAGCCGGATATGCCGGGCGGCATGCCGGCGCGCCAGCTCCGCGATGGCCTCCGCCTCCGGCTCGGACGAGCCTGAATCGATGACAATGATCTCCAACGCCACGCTTTGGTCAGTCAGGCTCTCCAAGCAACGAGCCAACGCGGCACTGCGCTGATGCGTGCATACCACAACGGAAATAATTGCCGGATTCATAGTATTATTCAATCATGAGTTGTGTAAAAATGAAAGTGTGATTTTTGCGGAACCGGATCGATTCTTCATGTTGTCGCAACCTGTGTCTTCTGAATGTCATGTGCATGCTGAATGACCAGCGTGTTGCGCCGGGCGCGGCGTCAAACCAGGCGGAGCGCCGCCCTATTCCTTCCCCTGTTCGTCATCGCCCTCAGCCATCTCCGCGCGCAAGTGCTGGATGAAGTGTTTCCGCCAGGGGTTCCTGGCTATGGCGCGACGCCGGGCGTCACCGTGCTATCGCGGTTGCATCCGGAATTTACCCGCCGCGGCGTCGATTACGGCGCATTGACGATCATGCCGTCGCTTTCGGCGGGCGGCGGTTTTGAATCCAGTCCTAACGGCGTGGCCGCCGCCTCCGCTTCCGGTGTCTTTACGCCGAGCCTGCGCATCGCCGATCCGCTGCTTGGCCTCGGCGCCTACGCCTCCGGCACATTTAACCGCTATGCCGCCGACCCTGGGCAAAACACCAGCGACCTCACCACCGGCATCGGCCTTGCCATGCCGTTCGGCGCCAACACTGTCACCGCCGGCGCCGCGCATTTGATCATCGATGAGACGGCGCTCGGCCTGAATGGATTGGACGTAGGAACCGCGACGCTTGCGGCGCCGGTCAAGGTTTCGGTCAATGATTTCCGGGCCAAGGCGAGCTTCGATCTTGGCATGATCGAAGTGACGCCTGGATTAGGAGCGACCGGCGAGCGGTTCGGCAGCGCCTCATCCGACGGGACGCAATCCGGCGCGGTCCAGTTCAACGCGGCGCTGCCGCTCAGCGATCAAAACCGGGTCGTGCTGCATCAATCGCTGGCGCTTACCGCGAAGCCGCCCGGCATCCTCGACTACACGCTGCTGCTGCGCGCCGATGAAGCGCGCTACGCAACGCCTCTGGCAAATGCAGCTTATGAAAACTCCACCACCGCCGAAAGCCTCGCCGGCATCGCCACCGACACCGGCGGCCTCTGGCACGCGCGCCTGCTCGCCGGCCTGGCGCATCAGGTCTTTGCCGGCGGGATCACGCCCTCTCGCACCACGCCGGTGATCGAGTTCGGCCTCGGCTGGATGCCGGATGAACTGACCGCGCTCGATCTGACGGTGGCGCGGCGGATCGACCTTTCAACCGCCACCGGCGCCCTCGCCTCGACGCTGACCACCGGCGATGTCGCGATCGCCGAGGAATATCTCCGGAACCTGATCCTGACGGCGGAACTCACGGCGCAGAATTCGCAAGGTGGCGAAGGAGTAGGCGCGGAGGCGCATCAGCGGGTGATCGACGCAAGGGCAGGATTCATCTGGCGCCTGTCTCGTGAAACTTCCGTGACCGCGGATTACCGATACGAGACGAAATCGGGCACGCTGGCGCGCCCGGCGCATGACAACCTCATCACCATGGCAGTTCAATGGACCCCGTGAAACGCAAACTTCTGGGACTGGATTACGCTGATATTGGTTTAGCGCAGGCCACCTCTTGGTGCTTGAAGCGCGACAGGATGCTTGAATTCGCCTATGTGGTGACGCCGAACGCCGACCATCTCGCCCGGCTGCGGCGGCGTCCAGAATTGCTGCCGCTTTACCGCCAAGCGGAACTCTGCCTGCTCGATTCCCGGTTGCTGCGCAACATGGCGCGGCTGTTCCGCCTGCCAGCGCCGCAAGCCGTCACCGGCGCTGATCTGACCGAGGCGGTGCTGCAAGCCTTGTCGGCGCGCGGCGGCACGGTGATGGTCATCGGCATGCAGGAGCGCCAGGTCGAGGCGCTGCGCTACCGCTTTGAGGGACTGCGCTTTGCCCACCACAACCCGCCGATGGGCTTCGTGCATGATCCGCGCGCCATGCGCGACGCGATCCGCTTTGTCTGCACCTATCCCACCGATATCGCGCTGCTGGCGGTGGGTTCGCCGCAACAGGAAATTCTGGCCAATGCAATCCAGCGCTCGCGCGAAGCAACCGGCCTCGGCCTGTGCATCGGCGCCGCCGCCCTATTCGCGTCAGGCGCGGCAAAACGCGCGCCGCCCTGGATGCAACGCGCCGGCTTCGAATGGGCGCACCGCCTGGCGCATGAGCCGAAGCGCATGGCGCGACGCTACCTGATCAGCGACCCGCCGGTGCTGGCGGCGCTGGTAAAAGAGGCGTTTAAGGCTTCGCCTAAAGGCGAGTCAGCAAAAGCAAGGCGTTCTTTTTTATAGTCTAATGCCAACAACCTTGACCAATGACCTATGACTGTCATTGCGAGGCGCGCATAGCGCAACGAAGCAATCCAAGACTGTCGAGGCGCCTCATGATTAGTCATCACGCGACGTCCTTGCCTTCGGCAAGAGTGAGTTCTAACCAAAGATAGAAGAGAATGTTTTAGCGTATGCAGCATAATTCGCGGGGTCTTGCAGGTGGTGCAGCAGGCGCAATGACAGATCGACCATGGTGCGGCACTTGGAGACGACCTTTGTCTTACGGCGGAACCGGGCCAAGTAATGGCGGACGTTGCTGTTGTCCTGCTCGATGGGGAATGTCAGGTCCTTGCCGGTGAAAAGTTGATCCTCCGGGATCACCCGGTGGTAACCTTCCCAATCATCGGTAATAAACGTTTTGCCGCTCATACCGATCTTGTCGAGCAACCGGCGGCAGGTTGCATCATCACGCTGACCCAGAACCCAGGCCACAACGCGCCGTGTATCAAGGTCATAGGCACGCCAGACCCACAGCTTGGCAGTCTTTTTTTCAAATAATGCCACATCTCGTCCACCTCGACTGTGGCCACCTCGGCTGGAACTTCAGGTTCCGGCAAAGCAGACGCCTCGGCCCGCACCCATTTCAGCACCGCCACGTCGCTCACACCTAGTAGGCGCCCAATCATGCTGAAACTCATGTTCCCCATCCCATAAAGCAGGATGGCCAGCGCCTTCATCGCGGGTGGCTTGCCTCGTGCCGGGGTATCCGTGAAGTTGCAGCCACAATCACGACAACGATAACGTTGGTGACCTCGCACTACGCCGCTTTTCACATAGTCCGACCGCTCACACCGTTTGCAGCACAGCCCATCTGCTGACACCATCAGCCTCCATCACCAAGGCCAGTATAATATCACCTTCAATAGATATCCCAAGCTAGAACTCTCAGAACTTTTATTAGTTTCTGAGAATTTAAAACTGTGACACTACTAAAAAGTTTTGCCCTGCTTTTTTAAAAGCAGCGCTTTTCTTTATGCGGCTACCGCCTCATAATCCTCGGCTGGCGCGCCCTGCCAATGCCGGAAGTTCGCGGCATCAGCGAAAAGCGCGCGGAGCAGCAGATTGTTTAGCCGGTGGCCGGAACGGTGGCCGGTGAACCTGCCCGAGATCGGCGCGCCTGCCAGCGCCAGATCGCCCACCACGTCGAGCATCTTGTGGCGGACGAATTCATCGGCGAAGCGCAGCCCTTCCGGGTTCAGCACCTTGTCATCGTTCACCACCACCGCGTTTGCCAGGCTGCCGCCCAGCGCCAGCCCGGCGGCATGCAGCGCCGCAATTTCCGCCTCCATGGTGAAGGTGCGGGCGCGGGCTAGATGCCGGTCGAAATTTTCTTCTGTTAGATCGAGGCAGAGCGCCTGCTGGCCAATGGCGCGCGCCGGAAAATTGATGGTCAGGCTCATGCTGAATTTTTCACAATTCAAGGGCCCGGGAGATAATTCCGCGAAGCCTTCGCCCTCTGTTACGCGCACTGTGCGCAGAATCTCGATATAGTCTTGCGACAAGCCGGTCTCGATCACCCCGGCGCAAGCGATCAGAAACCCGAACTCGGCCGCGGAGCCGTCGAGCGCCGGCACTTCCGGCCCGTCCACCTCAATCAACGCATCGTCGATCCCGGCGCCCGCCAGCGCCGCCATGACATGCTCGACCGTCGCCACGCGCGCTTCAGCGCGCGCCGGATCTGCCAGCACTGTGCTCAGCCGGGTGTCCACGACATGCGCGTAATGCGCCGGAATATTGAGGCCTAGGTCGCTGCGGCGAAAGGCAATGCCGCTGCCAGGCGCCAAGGGCGCGAGGCGGAGGCGCACCGGCACACCGCTATGCAGTCCGACGCCTTCGCAACCAATCGACGCTTTTAGGCCGCGCCGCATGAAAGAGCGCCGCGGCTCAGGCCGTGTGTTAAGGAATATCTTGCCTCTGCCGCTCATGCCGAACCCCGTTACGCTCTCGTTCATTATCGGGAAGGGTAGACGGTATGGCAGACAATGAGAAATCAATGAATATTTCTGAATATTTCTCTTTAGGCTGCTGAATCTAAATATTTTTATTCTTTCGGTTTGTAACTTTAGGCTGCGGCGATGGTCAGGAAGGGCCAGCGCGCTTGGTAATCCGCCGCTTTGGCCGCGAATAATGCGGGGTTTGGCGTCCGGGAATTCTGCCTCAGCCGGCCCTGCCAGAGATCGTCCAGTCCAAACGGCGCATGGAGCGCGCCGCTCGCCGCTTCGATGCCGACGCAGGTGCATTCGACAAGAAACCGGCCGATGCCGTCTTTGCTGGAGCGCAGCTTTGGGCAAGGCGACCCAAAGCGCTGCTCGTACCAAAGATGTACGCGCGCTTGATTGCGTATCTCCACCGTTACGCCGAGATCGGCGAGCAGCAATTCGGCGCGGCGGATCACCGCATCCTCCGCTTCGTAAGACAAATCTTCAGGATCAAAATAGAAGATGTCATAATCCCGCACCCGCGCTTCTGGCGGCGCGCCGCTTTGATGGTTCCACACCGCCTGGAACAGGCACCCCGCTGTCAAATAGGCCTGGTCCAACTCAAGTTCAGGCAGCCGCCGCAAAATCTCCCGGTTGACCGGGTTCGCCAGCATGAGAGACCGCATCATGCCGGCGTCAGGCGCAAGATCCACGCTTACATCAACCCATCGCTTACATGAATAACGTCTGGTCCTGCTTCATGCTTGCGTAAAGCGACGCAACCCATTTGCCATATCCGTTATAGATCACCGTAGGCACGGTGGCGCCGGTGCCGATCAGCCTTTCGCGGTCCTGGCTCCAGCGCAGGGTAGGGTAAAGCGGATTAACATTCGCCCAGAACCCATACATATCCGGGCTGGTGCTTTCCCAGAACGTCGTCGGCTGCTTGGCGACGAATTCGATTTTCACGATAGATTTTGCTGATTTGAAGCCGTATTTCCAGGGCAGCACGGCGCGGAACGGCGCGCCATCCTGTTTCGGCAAGGGCTGGCCGTACAGGCCGGTGGCAAAGAAGGCCAGCTCGTTCGAGGCCTCCGCCATGGTCAGGCCTTCGCGATAGGGCCAGGGGAAAAACGGGATCGACAGGCCCGGCATCGCCTTGCTGTCCGCCAGCGAGGTGAATTTGAGATATTTCGCGGCGGATGTTGGTTTGGCGAGCTTGATCAGCTCGGACATCGGAAAGCCGGTCCAAGGCACGGTCATCGACCAGGCCTCGACGCAGCGATGGCGATAGATCCGCGTATCGGTCTGCACCTTCTTCATCAAATCATCGAAGGAAATCTTGAACGGCTTGTCCACCAGCCCGCCGATTTCGATGGTCCAGGGATCTGTGGGCAGTTGCTGCGCCCGATGCCAGATATCCTTGGACAGGCCGAATTCATAGAAATTATTATAGCGTTCGGAAACCTTGGCGGGAGTCAGTGGACGGCCAGGATCGAACCGCATCGCTGCCGGACCATAGGCGGGCGCATCGGCGGCAACGGCCTGGCCGATCAGCCCGAAGCCCAAAGCGCCGCCGCCAAGCCCCTTGATCAGGCTGCGGCGCCCCAGCGCCAAGCCTTCCGGCGTGACCTCGTTTTCCGTCAAATCCCAGGCGCGGCGATGAAGTATCGGCATCAACAAGTCTCCTTTCTTGCGCTGTTACGCCAAAACCGGCAGTTTCGCCGGTAAACCCGCCGTGAGACGCCGCCTGCTGCCATGGAAGTGCCAAAGAAGTGATTGAAACCAAAATGAATGATCAGCGCGGCCCGGCGGAAACCGCGCCCATGGCGCGCCTGCTCAAGATCATGGCGCGGCTGCGCGATCCGGAGCAGGGTTGCCCCTGGGACCGGGCGCAGGATTTCGCCACCATCGCGCCCTATACGATCGAGGAAGCCTATGAGGTGGCGGATGCGATCCGCATCGGCAATCCCGAAGCCTTACGGGACGAATTGGGCGATTTGCTGTTCCAGGTGGTCTATCACGCCCGCCTCGCCGAGGAGCGCGGCTGGTTTGCTTTTGATGATGTGGCGTCCGGCATCGCCGCCAAGATGATCCGCCGCCACCCGCATGTTTTCGGCGACGCCGAGGCGCGCGATGCCGCGATGCAAAACGCCGCCTGGGAGGCGGACAAGGCGCGCGAGCGCGCGGCCAGCGCCCGGGCGCTTCATGCCGAGGCCGGCGCGCTGGATGGCGTCGCTCATACGCTGCCGGCGATGCTCCGCGCCCAGAAGCTGACTTCCCGCGCCGCCCGCGTCGGGTTCGACTGGCCGGACGCGGGCGCGGTGCTGGCTAAGCTCGACGAGGAGATCGCCGAACTGCATGCCGAGTTGTCGCAAGCCGAGCCGGACCGCATCGAAGATGAGCTGGGCGACATGATGTTCGTGCTGGTCAATCTCGCCCGCAAGCTCGGCCATCAGGCGGAGGCTTGCCTTGTCCAAGCCAATGCCAAATTCGAGCGCCGGTTCCGCGCGGTGGAAGCCGCCCTCGCGGCGCAGGGCCGCGCGCCGGCGCAAGCCAGCTTGGAGGAGATGGAGGCGCTATGGCAACAAGCGAAGCTTAATCCGCAATCGCCGCATCCTTGATTGCTTTGATATACCGCGCCGCCGAACGCTGCACCACGCCATTGGCATCGCGATCGACGATGGTGTCCCACCAGCCGCCATAAATGCGGTCGAATCCAGAACCGGGTTTGATACCAAGCGGCATAGGGATTAACCTATCGCGAAAGCAAGATCATGGGGCTTTCCCTCCGCAGCCATTCCAGCGGCTTACGCCGCCGGAACCTTCGGCTGCTTCGCCCCCTGAAACCCCCACTAAGGGCTAAGCCCTTAGAACCCGCTAGATGGCTTTCCGCTGGGAGGGGTCTCTGACCCTCCCAGCGGAAAGCCAAGTAATGGATTCCAAAGGCTTTGCCTTTGGCGGAGGGGCCGGAAGGTTCCGGCAATGCGAAGCATTGCTGGAAGGCCCCGGAGGTGGAGGTCCAGGAGGCAGAGCCTCCTGGACTTATTCTTGCCGATAGGTTGATCTCTATGCCACTTCGTATAAGTATCAGTCTCCGCAAACCGATCTTCTCAAATCCGTGATTCCAAGGAACCCACTCACCCCTTATCCATAGTCGGGGTGATGTAAGGCTCAGAAAAGCGGCCGCAGACTGTTTTCCGGAATACCCAAGGAGCGCCGATATGCCTTGGGGCTAATCCCTACCGTCTGGCGAAACCGGTCACGAAGCGCAGGCGCTCCATCAAAGCCAGCTGTCGTCGCGATCTCGTCGAGCGATAATCGCGTCGTTTCGAGCAACTCCTGCGCCCGGCGAACGCGCGCGGTAATCAGCCATTGCAGCGGCGTCGTCCCGGTCTGCTCGCGGAAGCGCCGGGCGAAGGTGCGCGGGCTGGTCGCGGCGTAAAACGCGAGGGCGTCGATCGACAAGGGGCGATGGGCATTTTCACGCATCCAATCGAGCACCGGCGCGAGACTCATGGCCGAGCCGGGCTCTTCGTGGCGAATGAACTGCGCCTGGCCGCCTTCACGGTCTAGCGGCGCCACCGCCAGCCGCGCGGCCTCAGCCGCAACGGCGTGGCCATGGTCGCGCCGGAGCAGGTGAAAGCACATGTCGAGCCCCGCCGACATCCCGGCGGAGGTCACGATCCGCCCCTCGTCCACGAACAGGACATCGGGATCGACCGTCACCGCGGGGTAACGACGCGCCAGCAGGTCGGCGGCGCGCCAGTGGGTAGTCGCTCGCTTGCCGTCGAGCAGCCCCGCCGCCGCAAGGATCAATGCGCCGGAGCAGATCGAGACGACGCGCGCTCCGTTCGTATAAGCCGATCGGATCGCGGCGACGACGGCATCGGGAACGGCAGCGGCCGGATCGTCTGTTCCCGGCGCGATTACGGTATCGGCGTGGGCAAGATCGTCGAGTGTATACGGGACACGGATGCTGAACGATCGCGCGCGAACCTCCGGCGTCTCGCCACACACCTGCACCTGATATTCCTGCGTCGGGTCGGCAAGCCGCACGCCGCCGAATACCTCGCAAGGAATGGCGAGATCGAACGAAATCACGCCATGAAGCGCGAGGACCGCAACCTTGTGGATGGCAGAGTTCTCCCAGAAGTTTGAAAACTATTATTAGCGAAGCATCTGATGTGTCTCAATACGATGCCAAGCGCTTGGCAGGATAGCTTCGATCTTTGTCATTCCCGCCACTCACCGGCGCAGGACGCGCGGTCCTAACATGCGGTCCGCAACCCGGAGAGGAAATGATCATGGCTACCGCCCCCGCCCCCGCCCCCGCCTTCGCCTTCGCCACCGATAGCGCCCCGATCGAGATCGGTATGCTGCTCTATCCCAACATGACGCTGCTCGATCTGGCTGGCCCGCAAGCGGCGCTCGGGATTCACGGCCGGACGCATCTGTTCTGGAAGACGCTCGACCCGGTGTTGACCGACAGCGGCGTGACGCTGATGCCGACCGCTACCTTCGCGGACGCCCCCGCCGCGCTCGACGTGCTGTTCGTGCCAGGCGGCGCCGGGACGGTGGACGCGATGAAGGACGAGGCGATCAATGCCTTTCTCGCGGAGCGGGGCCGCGACGCGCGCTACATCACCTCGGTCTGCACGGGCTCGCTGCTCCTGGGGACGGCGGGACTGCTCGACGGATATCGCGCCGCGACGCACTGGGCGGCCTACGATATTCTCGACGCGCTTGGCATCGAAGCCGGTCACGAGCGCGTCGTTGTCGACCGCAACCGGTTCACCGGGGGCGGCGTGACCGCTGGCATCGACTTCGGCCTGACGCTGCTCGCCGAACTGCGCGGGGAGGAGGTCGCGAAGATGACGCAGCTGATGCTCGAATATGACCCCGCGCCGCCCTTCGCTACTGGTCACCCCAGGAACGCCGGCCCGGAACTCGTCGCGGCGGTGAAGGCGATGGTGGGCGATCCGATGGCCGAAGGCATCGAGATCGCCCGCGCCCGGCGGACACGCGAACCCGTGCCTGCATGACCGGAAACGTCGAATCCGAGCCTATCAAGCTAGAACTGGTTCAACTCCGCCGGCTGGCGGTCGCCTCGCTCATCGAGGCGACTACGCTGATCCTGCTGATCGGCGTAGCGGCGCCCTTGAAACACCTTGCGGGGCGATCGCTCGGCGTCACCGTCATGGGGCCGGTCCATGGAATCGCCTTCTGTTTCTACGTCTGGACGGTAGTGGAGACCATCGCGGGGGGCGGCTGGACCCGGCCGGAATGGGTTCGGCTGGTCATCACCGCGTTCGTGCCAATCGCGGGATATACCAACCTGCCGCTGATCCAGCGCAAGGCGCGCGCGCTCCGCTTGGCTGGGTCGCAGGCGCGGTGACACACGATCTTTATCCCTGGCTCAAGGCGCTGCACGTCGCCTCGGCGATGATCTTCGTCAGCGGCGTGCTGGGCGTAGCGGTATTTCTGAACGTGGCCGGGCTGGATCACGCCGACTTGGCGCGAAGTGCGCGCCGCTGGGATCAGCGGGTGACCACGCCCGCGATGTTGCTGGTTTGGACGCTTGGCCTGTCGCTCGCGCTGATGGGCGGCTGGTTTCGAGAGGGATGGCTCATCGCCAAGCTTGGGTTCGTCGTTGCCTTGTCCGGCGTGCATGGCGTACAGTCGGCCAAACTCCGCCGAATAGCGGGTGGCGTCTCCGCTGCGCCGGCGTCCAGTCTGTCCGCGCTGCTCATCATTGGGTCCGTGGTAGTTATCGTTGTGCTTGTTGTCGTAAAACCCATCTGATACCAACCGACATAAAGATTGGCACATCGCGAAGTAAGATCATGGGGCTTCGCCCCCTGAAACCCCCACTAAGGGCTTAGCCCTTAGAACCGCTAAATGGGTTTATTTTGGGAGGGGTTCTTACCCCTCCCAAAATAAACCCTAGTAATGGATTCCAAAGGCTCTGCCTTTGGCGGAGGTCCAGGAGGCAGAGCCTCCTGGCCTTGCTCTTGCCGACAGGTCAATCTTTACGCCGCTTGGTATGACTCGTTCCTAGAGAGCATGAGCCGTTTACGGTCAGCCTTAGAGTGATAACTTTAAGCGTCATTTAGAAGCGTTCTAATCCGCCAGGATTGCGTGGATTTTCTCGATCAGCGCGCCGAGCGCGAAGGGTTTGTTGATCAGCGCCATGCCGGTTTCCAGCCCGTCCTGGCTCATTGCCATCTCATGGGCATAGCCGGTGACGAACAGCACGCGCAGGCCGGGCCGGCGCTGCCGGGCGCGTTCCGCCAGCTGCCGGCCGTTCAGCCCGGGCAGGCCCACATCGGTAATCAGCAGGTCGATCCGCGCCGCCGATTCCAGGATTGCCAGGCCGGCGCTGCCATCGGCGGCTTCCAGCGCCGCATAGCCAAGCTCGGCAAGCACGCTGAGGATCAGCATGCGCACCAGCGCGTCATCCTCGACCACCAGCACCGTCTCGCCGCCGGCGGCGGGCAGTTCCGCCGGCGGCGGCGGTTCCATCGCCGCCTCCGGCGCGCCCTGGTGACGCGGCAGATACAGCATCACCCGGGCGCCTTGGCCAATCTCGCTGTCGATTTGCAGATGGCCGCCGGATTGCCTGGCGAAGGCATAAAGCATCGACAGTCCCAAGCCGGTGCCTTGGCCAAGCGGCTTGGTGGTGAAAAACGGCTCGAAGGCGCGGGCGATCACCTCCGCCGGCATGCCTATACCAGTATCGCTGACCGAAAGCGCCACGTAATCCCCTGGACGCATCGCGTCGCCAGGCGGCGTGGCGCGGCGATCATCCGCCGCCTCATGCGGAAGCTGGCGCAGCGCCGCGAGATGGCTGGCATCCAGCGCGACATTCGCCGTCGCGATGGTCAGCACGCCGCCCTCAGGCATCGCGTCACGCGCATTGATTACCAGATTGAGCAAGCCATTTTCCAACTGATGCGGGTCGCACAGAGCCGGCCATAAATCCGCCGCCAGCGCGACATCCAGACGGATCTGCTCGCCCACCGTGCGCTCCAGCAGCTCCTTCATCGAATTGATCAGCCCGTTCACCTCGACCGGCTTCGGCTCCAGCGTCTGGCGGCGGGCGAAGGCGAGCAGGCGCTGGGTGAGCGAGGTGGCGCGCGCCGCCGAGGCGATCGCCGCTTCGGTGAATTTCTCCAACTCGTCGACGCGTCCGGCGGCGAGACGGGATTGAATGATCTCCAGGCTGCCGGCGATGCCCATCAGCAAATTGTTGAAATCATGCGCGATGCCGCCGGTGAGTTGTCCCACCGCCTCCATCTTCTGCGCCTGGCGCAGCGATTCCTGAGCCGCTTGTTGTTCGGCCACCGCCTCGCCTACCCGGGCTTCCAGCGTTTGGTTCAACGCGCGAAGCGTGGTCTCGTCGCGCTTGCGCTCGGTGATGTCGCGATAGAACACCGCGATGCCATCATTGGTGGGATAGGCGCGGACTTCGTACCAGCTGGCGCGTCCGTCAGGCCAAGCATAGGGCACTTCCACCATGGCCGGCGCCTGCCCGGCCAGCACCTGCTTGTACATGCGGCCGATT
The DNA here is from genome assembly GCA_965276795.1 of Acetobacteraceae bacterium. Classification (GTDB taxonomy): domain Bacteria; phylum Pseudomonadota; class Alphaproteobacteria; order Acetobacterales; family Acetobacteraceae; genus Acidiphilium. The sequence goes on from OZ255628.1 coordinate 2,345,320, forward strand.
TCAGAATCCTCGGAGCCTGGCCAGGCCTCCCAATGCGTCCGCCCGATCAGCTGATTCGCCGGGCGTCCATCGATCCGCAAGCCGGCGGCGTTGATCTGAAGGATGCGGAACTGCCGGTCGATTAGCGCGAATCCCTCATCCATCCGCTCCAGAACCTGCGCCGCCTGCGCCTCGCTACGCCGCAAGGCCGTCTCCGCCGCGCGCTGCGCCGAAACGTCTGTATTGACGCCGAACCAGCGGATCACTTGTCCCGCATCGTCGCGCACCGGCTGAACGCGGGTGAGGAAGGGGCGGTAGGCGCCGTCGGCGCCGCGCAGCGGAAACGTCATTTCAAACGGCGCGCCGCTGATAATCGCCTCGGTCCAGCGCTCCATCACCTTCGGCAGCTCGTCCGGGTGATGCACTGCCTGCCAGCCCCAGCCTGCCATTTGCGAGGGGGTTGTTCCGGTATAGTCATACCAGCGGCGGTTATACCAGAAAATATAGCCGTCATGGTTCGCCATCCAGCACAAAGTCGGGATGTTCTCGGCCAGCATGCGAAACTGCCAGTCTTCGATCGGCGTTGCGGCTTGCTGGTTGTTCAACCCCTCCCTGTCTCCCTGCGGCACCCGCAAATAGAGATCGAGCAAATCTTCGCGATCGGGACCAACACGATCTCTGGCACGATCTCTGACGCGATCTTTGTCGCGATCTTTCTCGCGTTCGATCGGCTGTCGCGTGATAGGTTCAGGCGGATCTGGCATCTATGGCATGAATAGCAGAGCCAAGGCTTCGCGCAACAAAATTCAACCGCGCTCGCGCCACCAGGCCAAAGCCAGCAGCGCCAGCGCCGCTGCTGCCACCGGCAGCGGCGGCAGCAGCGGGATGATCCGCTCGCCGATGGTGAGCGTCGCATGGCGCGGCTGCAGCAAGGCGGGGAGATCAGGCGCGTTAACGCGTTTCAGCCAGTAAACCGCGCCGCCGGTCCGCCGCGCCAGCGGCCTCAGCTTGCGGTCATCCGCCGCAAGATCGCGATATTCGAGCGGATCATCCATATTCGCCGCGGCGAAGGCAATGCGGTCCCCCGCCTGCACGCGCCAGACGCCGGGGCGGGCCGCCGCCATGCGGCCTTCATAAAGCCCCGGCCCCAGCCGCCGCAGCGGCAGGACATGCCGATGCCCTTGCGGATCCGTGACTTGAGCGGAACCCGGCGCGCCGCCTTGCAAGTCGCGCCGCCGCGCGATGAGCTGCCCGCCGGCAACCGACGCGGTCAGCCGGTTGGCCGCCAGCGAAGGTTCGCGCAGCAGCCAATGCACGGTGCGGCGCAGCAGCGGAATGGCGGGCCCTGCCATCGCCGGATCATCGGCCATCGCGCCGCGCGCCCAGAGAAAAAACTGATCGGATAGCAGCATGGCGACCCTGCCCTTCCCCTGATGCGCCAGCGCCAGCAAGGGCGCGCCGCCCGGCGCCCGCAGCAGCACGGCGCCGCGCCGCGCCGTTGTCACCTCCCAGCGATACCAGTCGCCCATCGCCTGGCCGGCCAGATGCGCGGTGACCGGATGCCGGCGCCCTTGTTGCGTCAGCCTTGGCCGGAACGCGCCCACCGCGGCGCCGCCCTGTGCATCGTCATATGCCGGCAGGGCCGGCAGAACGGTGGCAAGCGGCGTTTCGGCGAGTGAACCCGGACCTTCGTATTCCGGCCCGGCTTCCATCAGCAATGCGCCGCCGGTTTGCACGCGGTCGGCGATGCTGGCGAAATAATCCATCGGCAGCAGGCCGTTATCAGCGAACTGATCGAGGATGATCAGGTCGAATTTGCCGATATCCCGCACGAAAAGCTGATCGATGGGAAACGGGATGAGCGAGAGATTGTTAAGCGGGGCGTTCAGCGTCTCCGCCGGTTCGCGCAGGATAGTGAAGTTGATCAGCTGGATCGAAGGGTCCGATTTTAGCAGCAGCCGCCAGACGCGCAGCCCCTGATTAGGCCTGCCGGCGATCAATAACACGCTCAAGCGCCGCCTGATGCCGTCAAGCGTGAACACCGCCTGATCGTTGATCGTTGAGACCTCGCCTGCCAGCGTCTCAGCCGCCACCGCGACGACGGACGGCCCGGCATGGCGGATTTTCAGCTTGACCGTCGCCACCTGTCCGACGCGCGCGGCGATCACGCCTTGCCGCGCTCCATCCACCGAAATCGTCACGCTCGCCGGCTTGCCGGCATCCGCAACGCCATGATCCAGCACGATGAACCGCAACGCCACATGATGCCCGACCAGCCCATAACGCGGCACGGCGGTCAGCCGCAACTCCCGATCGGTTTCGCGGCCGCGCGCCGGAATCAGCAGCGAAACCGGGGCGGGAATGGCGATTTTGGATGCGGCATCGGTCGCCTCGCCATCGGTGATCGCCACCACCCCCGCCAATTGGGCTGGCGGAATATCGGCGATGGCCTGGCGGATCGCCGCCAGCAGCGGCGTGCCGCCCGATGCGTCATCCGGCGCATTGCTCGGCCGGGCATCCGGCACGATAACCGTGCGAATTTCGGTATTGGCGGGCTTGGTCGCCAGCAGTCTTGCATAGGCGTGATCGGCCAGCGCGACGCGGTCATTGAGCGCCATCGACGGCGACTGGTCCCGCAGGATCAGCGCGATATCGCCGATCGGCCTGGTGGCGCGCTGCGTCCATCGAGGCCCGGCAAGCGCCAGGATGAGCAAGGCGAAGCCGGCGCCGCGCAACAACGCGCCGCGCGCGCCGCGCAGCAGCCCGAAGGCCAGGATCAGCAGGGCAGCGGCGCCGAAGGCAGCCAGCCAAGGCAGCGGAATCAGCGGCGCGAAGCCGATCTGATCAAGGCTTGTCAACTCGCCAAGCCGATCAACGGGAAAGGCGGCGCAGGATCGCCGGAATTTGCAGCTGATCGGATTTATAGGTGCCGGTCAGCGCGTACATCACGAGATTGACGCCAAACCAGTCGGCGTCGCGCTGCTGAGCGCCACCCCCTGGCAGCAGGACTTCGCCAGCGCCAGCTTCTCCAGAAGCCCCATCCTCATGAGCCCAGGCTGCCGCCCAGTCATTGCCGCCGATCACCACCGGGCTGACGCCATCCGCGTCCTGCCCGCCGGACGCCGCGACATAGACTGGCGCGCCGGTAAAGCGTCCGGAAAACGCTTGGGCGAGATAAAACGTATGGGCCAGCGTGTCCTGGCGGGTCAGCGGGCGGAGCGGCGGCACCGGCAGGCAGGCCAGCGCCTTGTTCAGCGCTGCCCGCGCGCCCGGATCGAAGCCGGCGCCGCTGCCGGGATCGCCTGGGCCGCCGCCATCAGTATCGGCGACCAGCAAGCCGCCGCCGGCCATGAAACCGGCCAGCGCCCGGCAGGCCGCCGCATCGGGCGGCCGGGTGGCGCTGGTGATCCGCCAATATAAAAGCGGATAGAGCAGCAGCGTGTCGCGGCCGGGCGACACGCCAGCCGGCGCGCTCAGCCTTGCCGCGGTCTCCTGATCGACCAGCAGCGACAGCGCCGTCAGCCCCTCGCGGGCGATGCGGTCCGAGGCGTCATCGCCGGTCCGCACATAGGCGAGGTTGGTGGACAGCGCGGCATCGGGGACTGCCGCCTTCGCCTGCCTGGCGAAGCCGAGCATGATCGCCAGCCCCGCCGCCACCCGCAGCAAACCGCGCAGCCGCAATCCGATCAGCATGTCGAGCAGCAGCAGCGCCAGCGCCGCAGCGAGCAGCGCGGGGCCAAAATAGCGCGGACGGGGGGTTGCGTTGAGCCCTTCCCTGATCGCGCCGGAGGGCAAGGATGCTGCTTGCGGGGCGCTTATATGACCGCCGAGATTGATCGCCACCGGCGCGCCGGCCTCGCCCCATAGCCCGGGCGGATGCGCCGGTGAAACGGCGAGATGGGCAAGCTCCGCCGCCGAAACCGGACGAACCGCCGGGCCGGGCGACCCAAGATCCCCCATTCCGTTCAGCACTTTCACCGGATTCAGCAGGCCGCCGCGCGGCGTCGCCTGATGCCGGGCCAGCCGCGCCAGCCGCTCGATGAACGCTGGAAATCCCGCCGAAAGCGGCCAATTGGACCAGCCAGCATTCGCGGCGGTCAGCACATAGACCAGCGCGCCGCGTCCTTCCCGCCGGCCCAGCACCAGCGGCGTACCATCCCCCAGCCGCACCCAAACGGTTGCCGGATCAAGCCGCGCCGGATCGGCGAGAAGCTGCCGCGCCACCCGCACCGAACGCGGCGGCGGCAACCCTGATAGCGGCGATGTCTCGCTGAACCCGGCGATCGGCGCGGGCTTTGTCCAGGCCAGCGCGCCGCCCAAGCTGCGGTCGCCCGGCAGCAGCGGATCAGGCGACAGGTCATCGGAACGGCCGGCGCTTAGCGGACCGGCGAAGCGCGCCAGCACGCCGCCTTTCTCCATCCAGTTTCGCAGCAAGGCGGTATCGGCGGCATCGAGCGGATCATCGGCAAGAAACAGCACGCTGACATTGCGCCGGATCAACGCGCCGGGCGAGCCGGTCACGATGGTGATGCCGGCCGGCAAAGCGCGTTGCAGGTAATAAAGCGCGCCAAGGAATTTTTGCCCGGCATCGCCTTGGCCACCGGCCGCCAGCCCGGCCAGGATCAGCCTTGTCCCGCCATCGAGCAAAACGACGCTGCCCGCGCCATCGGCGCCCCCGATGACCAGACGCGCCAGCCGGTTGCGCAAGCCGAGCGGCAGATCAATCGCCGCGGCGCCGCTGGTTTTGCCCGGCGGCACGCGCACCAGGCTGCGCGCCAGAACCCGGCCATCAGCGGTTTCCGCCAAAACCGGTATCTGAACTAGGTTCGGCTGCGCCGCAACGGCCACCGCCGCGAGCAGCCGCCCCCCGGGCGTCAGGCGCGGCGGCAAGAGCAGCCTGACCGCGCCCGCGCCTGGTCCGATCACCCGCGCCGGATCGAGCGCCGCAAGGAAGCGTTGGTCGCCGATGCCATCGGTCAGCTCGTCGGTTAAATATACCGCGATGAGGTTTGGCGCCGCGCGGCGCGCTTCCTGAACCGCCGCCGCATCATCTAGCCTTGCGGCGGCCCAGGGCTCAGGATGCATCGCTTCCAGCGCCCCGGTGGCGGCGCGGGCATCGAGCAGGCCGGTCGGCCGCGGCTTCAGGCCGGCGGCATCCGGCGCGGTGGCCAGCAGAATGACGCGGCGCTGCCCGGCCCTCGCGATCACCGCGCGGGCGGCATCGATCCGCTGGGTCCAGTCCGGCGCGGTGGCCCAGCTATTATCGATCGCCAGCAAAACCGGCCCGCTGCCAGGCAAGGATTTCGGGGGAATGATCTCTGGCCCGGCAAAGCCGATGATCACCAGCGCCGCCGCCAGCAGCCGCAGCAGCAGCAGCCAGAGCGGCATCCGCACCGGCATCCGCTCCGCGCCGGCGAGGCCGCGCAACAGGCGCAGCGCTGGAAATACCTGGCGGCGCGGCGCCGGCGGGGTGGCGCGGAGCAGAAAATAGAGCGCCGGCAGCAGAACCAGCCCGGCCAGCACAAACGGCGCCGCGAAACCGAACCCTATCGGCATCAGGTCAGGTCGAGCGCCGCGCGGATGGCGGCCAAAGCCGGGGCGGGCGCTGTATCGGTCCGATGAAAAACCGGCGCGAGGCGGGCGGCTTCCGCGAGCCGCGCGACGGCGTCTTTCTGCGCCTCCAGCCGCGCCTGATAGGCTGCGCGGATGGTCTCCGCGCGCGGCACGTCCTCCGGGGGCACATCCTCCGGGCGCTCGCCGGTCCCGGTGAACAGCACGCGGCCATCATAAGGAAAGGCGCATTCGGCGGGATCGAGTATCTGCACAAGGACACCGCCGCGCGAGGCCGCGCCCAGGCTGTGCAGCCGGGCGGCGATACGCTCCGGCGGGTCCAGGAAATCGCCGAACAAAGCGAGCTTGCCGCCGCTGACCGGCAACGCGCTTATCGGGAGCTTTGGCGGCTGATCGAGCGCCAGGGCAAGCCGCGCCGCGGCGCCCTGCCCCTGATGCGGCTTCGAGCGCGCGACCAGCGCAACCCGTTCGCCGCCGCGCAAGGCCAGCACGGCCAGCGCAAGACCTAGCAGCACGGCGCGGTCCTGCTTGCTCGGCAGGCCCGACTCCGACCGCCACGCCATGCCGGGATTGTGATCAATGTCGAGGTTGAGCGTTTCAATGGCTTCCCATTCGCGTTCGCGCAAATAAAGCCGGCTGCCTCGCGCGCTGCGACGCCAATCGATGCGGCGCGGCTCGTCGCCGCTCTGATAATCGCGGAACTGCCAGAACTGCTCGCCTATGCCAGCCCGCCGCCGGCCATGCCGCCCCGGCGCCATGCTGGCGGCCAATGTCTCGGCGGCCAGCAGCAGAGGCGGCAAACCTGCCGCGAGGGATTGCGCGGCGGGTAGGAAGGTCATGCGGAGAGCAAGCAAAGAGAGAAGCGCTTCTTTTTTGTAAAAAAGAAGCAAAAAATGTTTACGAATGCTTGTCCGTGCGGGTTGATCGCTTGCGCCAAAACAACCAAAAGTTTTTTGGTGCTTTTTTTCAAAAAAGCACTGCTTCTTCTGCCTTTCACTCCAGCACAAGCTCTGTGATGGCGCCGATAATCGAGGTCACCGTGCGGCCTTCGGCGCGGGCGGCGAACGACAAGCCGAGACGATGCCGCAGCACCGGCTCGGCCAGGGCGCGCACATCGTCGAGGCTGGGCGCGTATCGGCCATCCAGCAAGGCGCGGGCACGGGTTGCCAGCATCAGCGCCTGCGCGGCGCGCGGACCCGGACCCCAGGATAGCAGCCCGCCAAGCTCCGGCAGCGCCGGGGTTTCCGGCCGGGCGCCGCGCACCAGCCGGATGATCGCCGCCAGCACCTGCTCGCCGACCGGCATGGCCCGCACCAGGCGCTGCGCCGCCATCAGCCGCAAAGGGTCGAGCGCCGGCTGCACAACGGCGGTATCGACGCCGGTGGTCGCCAGCAGGATGGCCCGCTCGTCGGCCTCGTCCGGGTAATCAATGCTGATCTCCAGCAGGAAGCGGTCGAGCTGCGCCTCCGGCAGCACATAGGTGCCCTCCTGCTCGATCGGATTTTGCGTCGCCAGCACGTGAAAGGGCCGCGGCAAGGCGCGGTTCTCGCCGGCCACCGCGACATGAAACTCCGCCATCGCCTGCAACAGCGCAGATTGGGTGCGCGGACTGGCGCGGTTAATCTCGTCGGCCATCAGCAGCTGGGTGAACACCGGCCCTTCAATAAAGCGGAAATGCCGCCGGCCCTCGGCGTTATCCTCCAGGACCTCGCTGCCGAGAATATCGGCGGGCATCAAGTCCGGCGTGCATTGGATGCGCCTGGTTTGCAGCCCTAGCGCCAGGCCGACCGCCTCCACTAGCCTGGTCTTGCCAAGTCCCGGCACGCCGACGATCAGCGCATGGCCGCCGGACAGCAATGCCGCGAAACACTGATCGATCACCGCGTTTTGACCAATGATCACGCGCCCGACCTGGGCGCGCGCCAGGTGCAGCGCTTCTGCTATCGCGGCGAAGCCGCTGAGGGCGTCATGCGCGAGCGCATCCCGCTCCGCCTGCTGTGCTTCGCGCGCCGCAGCATCCATCAATGTTTCGCCCGCCGCATATCCTCGGGGCATTTGTGAACTCCTAAACCGTTCCAACGCCATAGGCCGCTTCCTATATCAGCATGAGCGACGGATATGGTGAACTATGGGGCGTAAATCGTGATCGACACCGGGAGCCGCGACAGCCAGAGCCGTAAGCGCCAAAGCTCGGCAAGCCGAGGCGAAGGCGCGGCGGAAAGCGGAGCCGCCAGAAGCCGGACAAAACCCGGCTGGCCGCCTGCCGAGCCGCGGCCAAAGGAGTGCGAGGCGGAGCGTCATGCTGTTGGCAGGCCTGCGGACGGACCGGAGGTACGCAAGATACTCGATTATGGCGCATTGCCTTTCCTGATCAGGCGCGATGGCGTCTGGCTTTATAAAGGCACGCCGATCAATCGCAAGGCAATGGTCTGCCTGTTCTCCAGTGTCCTGAAACGCGATGCCGAAGGGCGGTTTCTGCTCGAAACCCCTGCCGAACGCGGCAGCATCGATGTGGAAGACGCGCCTTTTGTCGCCGTGGAGATGGATTGGACAGGGCATGGGCGGGAGCAGCGCCTTACCTTTCGCACCTCGGTGGATCAGGTGGTCACCGCTGGACGCAACCACAAGCTGCGCGTGGCGCGCAGTTTAATGACCTGCGAGCCGACGCCCTATATCCATCTGCGGGATGGCGCCGGCGCCTATCCGATTGAAGCGCGCATTAACCGGGCCGTTTATTACGAGATGGTGGCGCTTGCCGAACCGGGCTTTGTCGAGGGCCGTCGCGTTCTCGGCGTTTGGAGCGAGGGCGTCTTTTTTCCGCTTGGCGATTTGTCATCCGAGGATTGGCCGGCCCATGATTGAAGGCCGGATCATCAAAGGCTACGCTTGAACGAGGCGGAATTGCGGGCGCGTCTCGCCTCTCATATCGCCCGTCCTGTTGAATTCGGCGTCAACAGGCGAGCGGCTGTTCTGGTGCCGATCGAACCGGAACGCGGTGTCTGGCTCACGCGTCGCGCCGCCGCCTTGTCGAACCATGCCGGACATGTGGCCTTCCCTGGCGGCAAGATCGATTCGGGCGATGTCACCCCTGAAGCCGCCGCCTTGCGCGAGGCCAAGGAAGAGATCGGCCTTGATCCGGGCGGCGTAGAGGTGCTGGGACGGATGGACGACCAGGTGACAGGCACCGGATTTCACATCACGCCGGTGACGGCGCTGCTGCCGGCGGCGCCCCGCTTCGTCCCCGCCGCCGCCGAGGTTGTGGCGGTGTTCCGCCTCGGCTTCGAGATATTGCTCGATCCCCAAGCGCCGGAACGCCGGCGCGCCGCCTGGCGCGGCGGCACGCGCGATTTTTTCGTCTGGCCGCACCCTGATCATGTCATCTGGGGCGCCACCGCTTTGATGCTGGTGCAACTCGCGCGCATCCTGCGCGGCGAGGCTAGCCCGGCTTGACATTGACCGATCCTGATCTGGCGCGGCTATGGGACGTTCTGCCGGAAGCCCGCATCGCCGGCGGCGCGGTGCGCGACATGCTGGCCGAACAGCCGCTCAGCGATATCGATCTTGCCTCGCCGCTGCGCCCGGAAGCGGTGATGCAGCGCCTTGACCAGGCCGGAATACGCGCGGCGCCGACCGGCCTCGATCACGGCACCGTCACCGCCGTGCTCGATGGCAAGAGCTTCGAGATCACCACGCTGCGCCGCGACATCGAAACCGATGGCCGCCATGCGGTCGTCGCCTTCACCGATGATTGGCAGGCCGACGCGGCGCGGCGGGATTTCACCATCAACGCCATGTCGATGGACCGCGCTGGCGCGATCTTTGATTATTTTTCTGGCAAGGTCGATCTGGCCGCCGGACGGGTCCGCTTCGTCGGCGAGGCCGGGCAGCGAATCGCCGAGGATTATCTGCGGATTTTGCGGTTTTTCCGCTTCCATGCCCGGTACGCCAAGGGCGCGCCGGACGCCGATGCGGTGGCCGCCATCACGGCATTGCGCGGCGGCCTCGCCGTGATTTCGCCGGAACGCGTCTGGAGCGAGCTGAAGCGCATCCTGCTGGCGCCCGACCCGCGCGCGGCGATCATGCTGATGGCGGACACCGGCGTGCTCGATCTGGTCCTGCCGGAAGCCGATCCCAGCCGCCTTGCCCGGCTGATCGCGCGTGGCGCTCCCGCCGATCCCTGCCTGCGCATGGCGGCGCTCTACACGGGCGATATCAAGGGGCTGGCGGGTCGGCTTCGCTTGTCCGATGCCGAGCAGAGCCGATTGGTCGGGTTTCGTTCCGTCGCCTTGCCGCCGGACGCCGATGATGAGCATCTCCGCCGCGCGCTAGCCGATACCGATTTGGCCCTGCTGATCGGCCGAAGCTGGCTGGCCGATGACGGCGCGGATCGCGCCTTGCTGCGCGCCCGCCTCGCCAGCATCCCGCGCCCGGTATTCCCGCTGAAAGGCCGCGATGGGCTGGCGCTTGGCGCAACCCCTGGACCGGAACTTGGCGCCGCCCTCGCCGCCACAAGAGAATGGTGGATGGCCGGTGGCTGCCTAGCCCCGCGCGATGCCTGCCTTTGCCATCTGGCGGCCCTGTTAAAATCCAGGGATTCCGATCTCTAAACAGTGTGCCCAGAAAACAGTTTACCCAGACAATCTAGCAACTTTGCATTGAAGCTTTGTTCATGCCCCGCCATCTGCCGGTAATCCGCCGCCGCTTAGGGATGGGCGCTTAGGGATGAATGCTGATGAATGATCTGCCAGCCGATCCGCCCGCGCCGCAACGATTGCCAAAGCAGCTGCCAAAACAGCTGCATGTGCATCTCGATCCGCTCGGCGGCCTGGCAGGCGATATGTTTATCGCCGCTCTGCTGCATGCGTTTCCTGAGCATGAGCGCGCGGTGATCGCCGCGGCGGAATTGATCTCGGATGCGCCGTGCCGGCTGCTGCCAGCCCGCGATTCGGTTCTGGCCGGGGCGCGGTTCGAGGTTGGCGAGGAAGCGGCCACCGTGGAAGCGGCCACCGTGGAAGCGGCTCACGCGCATCACGATCACCATCATCGCCACGCCCACACCGCCTGGCGCGATATCCGCGCGCGCATCGAGGCCTCGGCGCTGACGGCAGCGGTCAAGGCCCGCGCCATCGCGATCTTCACCCATCTGGCGGAGGCCGAGGCGCGGGTGCATGGCATCGCGGCCGATGCGGTGGCGTTTCACGAAGTCGGCGCCGCCGATTCCATCGCCGATATCATTGGCGCGGCAGCGCTGATCGAAGCGCTGCGCGGCGCTTCCTGGAGCGTCGGCGCTTTGCCGCTCGGCGCCGGCCTGGCGCGCACCCAGCACGGCATGCTGCCGGTGCCCGCGCCGGCGACGGCGCTGCTGCTCGAAGGTTTCGAGACCATTGATGATGGCATTCCGGGGGAGCGAGTGACGCCTACGGGCGCCGCGATCTTGCGCCATCTTGGCTGTGCGCCACGGCACGGGCTGAACGCGAGGCTGGTGCGCAGCGGTCTGGGCTTCGGCGCCAGGTCTTTGCCCGGCATGAGTAACGTGCTGCGCGTGCTAGCTTTTGAGATGACAGCACAGCCGGTGCGGGACACCCATCGCGACTTAGCGGTGATCAATTTCGAGGTGGATGACCAATCAGCCGAGGACTTAGCCATGGGGCTGGACCGGCTGCGTGGGCTGGCGGGCGTGCATGACGCGCTGCAAATGCCGGTATTTGGCAAGAAGGGCCGGATGGCGACGCATGTGCAGATGCTGGCGCGGCCCGACGCGCTGGAAGCGGTGATCGAGGCCTGTTTTCGCGAGACCACCACCATTGGCCTGCGCACGCATCTGGTGGAGGGCCGGGCCTTGGCGCGTGACAGCCGGATTGTATCGGTCGATGGTGTTGAATTGCGGGTGAAGCAAGTGGCACGCCCCGGCGGACGCACCGGCAAGATGGAAGCCGATGATCTCCGCGGGCTGCCCGGACGCGCCGCCCGCGAGCAGCGCCGCCGGCTGGCGGAAGCGCAGGCCGAAGCGGAAGCGCGGGCCGAAACTGCCGAGCCTGAAATCGTTCTGGACGCGGCGCATTCGCATGGATGACGCCATGCTGAACCGGCTGAACGCGCTGCTTGGTGACATGGATCAGGTCGCCGTCGCGGTCAGCGGCGGGATTGATAGCTTGACCCTCGCCACCGCGGCGCATCGCGCGCTGGGCGATAAGGCTGTCATGCACCACGCGGTTTCGCCCGCCGTGCCGCCAGCCGCGACCGTGCGCGTGCGCGAACGCGCCGCCGCCGAGAGCTGGGCGCTCGATATTTTCGATGCCGGCGAATTCGCCGATCCGCGATACCGCGCCAATCCGGTGAACCGCTGTTTCTTCTGCAAGATCAATCTCTATGGCGCGATTGCTTTAAGGATTGACGCCGCGCCGGCGGCGGCGCAAATTTTGTCAGGCACCAATCTGGACGATCTTGGCGAATACCGCCCCGGCTTGCAGGCGGCGGAGCGCCACGGGGTTCGCCATCCTTTTGTTGAAACCGGGATTGACAAGGCCATGGTCCGCCGGCTTGCCTTGAGGCTGGGGCTTGGCGCTCTCGCCGAATTGCCCGCGGCGCCTTGCTTGTCGAGCCGAGTGGAAACCGGCATCGCCATTGATCCTGAGATTCTGGCGATGATCGATCACGCGGAGCGGCTGGTGCGCGTCCGGGTCAATCCACGCATTGTCAGACTGCGGGTGCGCCCTGCCCGCCTCGTCGTCGAACTGGACGCCGCCGCGCTCGAGGCGTTGAATGACCAGCGTCGCGCCGATCTTGGCGATGAAATCAGCGTGTTGGCGCAAGGCTGCGGCCTCGGTCACCCGGTGCAATTCGCCGCCTATCGGAACGGCAGCGCCTTTATCGGCGCAAAAAACGAGATGCCTTTGGCATGAAAATCGAGGATGAATTCCTGCTCGACGAGGCGCGGCCTGACCGCATCGGCCTAAGCGAGGCGGTTTATTGCGCTGGAAAATCACCGGCGCAAATCGCGGCGATCCTCGATCACGCGGCGGCGCAGGGCAATGCCATGCTGCTGACCCGGCTTAGCGATGCGTGCTTTCAGGCCTTGCCCGCCTATCATCGGCAGGCGCTTGATTACGATGCGGTCTCCCGCACCGCCATCGCCGGAAAACCCTCGCTTGCCAGCGGCTCGGCGCGCATCGCCGTAGTCACCGCCGGCACCTCCGATGTTCCGGTGGCGCGCGAGGTTTTGCGCACCCTGAGCTTCGAGGGTTACGCCGCCGACGAGATCGTCGATGTCGGCGTCGCCGGCATCTGGCGCCTGATGCGCCGCGTCGAGACCTTGCAGGCCTGCGACGTGATCATCGTCGTGGCCGGCATGGACGCGGCGTTGCCGAGCGTGATCGGCGGCTTGGTCCCCGGCCTCGTGATCGCAGTGCCGACCTCGGTCGGCTACGGGGTGGCGGCCGGCGGGCGGGCGGCGCTCGATGCGATCCTCGCCAGCTGCGCGCCCGGCATCGTCGTGGTGAATATCGATAATGGCTATGGCGCGGCCTGTGCGGCCATCCGTGCGCTGCATCTCAAAAAAGGAGACTGAGCTATGGAACGACGCGATTTCTTGAAGAAAACGGCAATTGCCGCCGCCGCCGCGGCGACGGGCGACAAGGTGGCCGAAGCGGCGACCAAGGCACCGGGCAGCTACAAGGCAGGCGTGCTCGACTTTACCGGCACCGCCAGCACCCCGGCCGCCAATGCCGCGCAGCCAGCGCCGCGCCAGCCCGGCACCTTCGCGCCGCCGCCGACAATCACCGAAGGCGAGATGAAATACCGCATCCTCGGCGATACCGGCGCCAAGGTATCGATCATCGGCCTCGGCGGCTTTCATCTGGCGAAGCCCGGCGGCGCCACCAAGGCGGAGGCCATCCGCATTGTCCGTACCGGCGTCGATAAGGGTCTCAACTTTTGCGACAATAGCTGGGACTATAACGGCGGCGAAAGCGAAAAGCGCCTCGGCGATGCGTTGCAGGACGGTTATCGCGACAAGGTCTTCCTGATGAGCAAAATGGATGGCCGCACCGCCAAGGCCTTCATGGGTCAGCTGGAAACCTCGCTGAAACGGCTGAAAACCGATCATCTCGACCTGGTGCAGTTCCACGAGATCATCCGCACTTCCGATCCGCCGCGCGTCTTCGCTCCCGGCGGCGCGCTGGAAGCGGCATTGCGCGCCAAGGAACAGGGCAAGGTGCGCTTCATCGGCTTCACCGGCCACAAAAGCCCGTATATCCATCGCGAGATGTTCGAGACCGCCGAGGCGCACAACTTCCATTTCGACACCGTGCAGATGCCCGTCAACGTCATGGACGCGCATTTCGACAGTTTCCAGAGCATTATTCTGCCCATCGCCGAGGCGCGGAAAACCGCTGTGCTGGCGATGAAGACCTTTGGCGACACCTTTATCTACAAGGCGCATGTGGCGCCGCCTATCGAGATGCTGCATTATTCAATGAGCCAGCCCGTCGCCGTGGTGATCACCGGCATCGACCAGATGCAGATTCTCGATCAGGCGCTGGAAGCGATCCGCACCTACAAGCCGATGACCCAGGCCGAACAGCTGGCTTTGCTAGCCCGTTCCGCCCAGATCGGCGCGACGGGCAAGACGGAAAAATACAAGGTGAGCGAACATTTCGACAGCACGGAGAAAAACCCGCGCTGGCTGACTGAGGCTTAGAGCGCTTTCAGGCCAACTGTAAGCCGTCAGCGTACTCTAACCCTTTGTTTTTGCGAGTAGCTTTATCATCCAGCCTGTTCCAGGCTGGATGGTGCTGCTCTAGCAAAGAAAGGTTTTCACGGTTCCGGCCAGAAATCATCCGCCATTATCCGCTCGAATGACCAAGGGCAGAGATTAGGGAAACTCTTTCCAGGAAGACCTGTTTCCAAGGGGGCCTGCTTCTGCGCGCGGTGATAAGCAGCAGCGATTACGGCATCAAGCTGGGCCCGCAGGCTTGGGTTATCAGTGAGGTGGTCAGTGATGTCGTCTCTGGCGTTCATGATCGAGAGCTTCCATGAAATGCTTTGACGGTTCGGCTGGAACTGCCATTTGAGCAGATGCAGGAGCAAAACGGTAAGCCGGCTGACCAACTCGCGCTTTTCGCTTTTGCCCATGCTTTCAATTTCCTCGGCTATATGCGCAATGTCGGCCTCGGATAGCTTGCCGGCGCGGAGCAGCCGCGCCTGCTCGTTAGCCCAGGCGTAGAAATCCTGTTCATAAAGAGTCGAATTGCTCATGCCGCCGCCTCCCGCTTGAGCGCCGTCTCGATCAGCGAAATAGTGGGGCGCACACCGTATAGCGCCACGAAGCCGCCGAAGCGCGGCCCTTCGCTCTGGCCCAATAACACCTGGTACAGGCAGCCGAACCAATCCTTCAGCGAGGCGAAAGGGTGCCGCTTGCCGGTTTCGTAAACCAAAGTCTGGATGGCTTCAGCGTCCGCGCCCTCCGGCAAGGCGGCGAGGCCTGACGCCAAATCCTCCAGCGCCGCCCGCTCAAGCTCAGTGGGCGCGCGGTAGCGCTTCGCGGGGCGGATGAAATCCTGGTAGTAGCGCACCGCGTAATCGACCAGCCGCGCCAGGAACGGCGCGCTATCCGGCGAGGCGTCGGGCTTGTAGCCGCGAATGAAGCCCCAAAGCAGGTCGGGCGTCTCCGCATTCACCACGGAAGCCAGATTGAGCAGCATGCCGAAGCTGATCGGGCTGCCTGCGTCATTGGGGATGCGTCCGCCATGGATGTGCCAGGCCGGGTTAACCTGCGCCTCGCCCTTCCCATCCCGCAGGTTTTCGACATTGGTGACATATTCATCCACCGCTCTAGGGATCACATCGAAATACAGCCGCTTCGCCCGCTGCGGCGCGTTGAACATGAACTGCCCGAGGCTTTCCGGCGGCGCGTAACGCAGCCAGTCCTCCACCGACAACCCATTGCCTTTCGACTTGCTGATCTTCTGCCCCTTATCATCAAGGAACAGCTCATAGGTCAGCGTCTCCGGCGGCTCGGCGCCCAGCGCGCGCATGATGGCGCTGGAGAGCTTGACACTGTCGATCAAATCCTTGCCAGACATCTCGTAATCGACATCAAGGGCGAACCAGCGCATCGCCCAGTCGGCCTTCCATTGCAGCTTAGCCGCGCCATCATAGATCGAGGTCTCGAAGGCGGTGCCGGTTTCGGGATCGCGCCAAGCAACGCTGCCGGCTTCGACATCGACATGCTCGATCACAACCTGCATCACCTGCCCGGTGCGCGGATGCAGCGGCAGGATCGGCGAATAGGTAGCCCGCCGCTCCGGCCCCAGCGTCGGCAGGATGATATCCTTGATCCGGTCATGCGCCGCCGCCACCGCGCGCAGCGCCGCGTTGAACCGGCCTGATTGATAATATTCCGTCGAGGAAGCGAACTCATACTCGAAACCGAAACCGTCTAGGAAAGCCCGCAGCCGCGCGTTGTTATGTGCGCCGAAGTTGGCATGGGTGCCGAACGGGTCCGGCACCCGGCTCAGCGGCTGGCCGATGAATTCTCGCAGCATCTCCTGGTTCGGCACGTTGCCCGGCACCTTGCGCAGCGCGTCCATGTCGTCCGAAAAGGCCAGCAGCTTCGAGGGCAGCCCGGTTAGCGCGTGAAAGGCATGGCGTATCCAGGTGGTGCGCGCGACCTCGCCGAAGGTGCCGATATGCGGCAAGCCGGACGGACCATAGCCGGTTTCAAACAGCGCTTCGGTCTTGCCGGTGCGTTTCAGGCGCGCCGCCACCCGCTCCGCCTCGCGGAACGGCCAGACATTGGGCACAGTTTCGTTGATTGCTTGCAGGTTCGTATTCATCCGCCGGATTTAGCGCCGCGGCCCGGAAAAATCCAATCTCGCGTTAAACCTTGGTCATGTAGCGTCCGATCAGGATGATGAAGCTGGACAGTTCATGACCCTGCCGATAACGTTAGCTTTACAAAAATAAGATGGAGGGATGCGCCAGATGAAATTTTTCCGGCAAACCACGGCGGCGGCACTAGGGTGCCTGCTGCTCGCGCCCATGGCGTCACAAGCCTCGGCGATCACCCAATATGTCTTTGGCGACAGCCTGTCCGATACCGGCAATCTGTTCTCGGCGCTGGGTTATAATTTCCCCAACCCGCCCAGCTATCATGACAGCTTCACCAATGGGCCGGTCGCCGTGCAATTGCTGGCCCAGTCGCTCGGCGGCAATGCCAATCCCTCGCTTTGGACCACCGGATTCCACGATATCCACGGCCTGTTCGGACCCGGCTTCACGCCTGGCCCCAATTACGCAGTGGCCGGCGCCACATCCGCCATCACCCATACAGCACCCGAAACTATCGACCTGCCCTATCAGATCGGCGCGTATCTGCTGCATTCCGGCGGCAGCGCCGCCGCCACCGCGCTCTACACGGTGATGATCGGCGGCAATGACGTGCGCGACGCGGTTCTCAACAACCACCCTGGCGGCGTTACCGCCGGCGTCGATACCGAACTGGCCGGCATCCAGTCGCTGATCAGCCATGGCGCAAAACGCGTGCTGGTCGGCAACGTGCCGAATGTCGGGCTGATTCCGGAATTCACGATGGGCAGCAATCCGGCAGGCCCCGCTTTGGCGACAAAATATTCGATCGAATACGATGCTCTGCTCTCGGCCGGCCTGGCGCAGGAGCGGGCGGCCAATCCCGGCGCCGATATCGCGCTGTTCAACCTCTATGATTTCAACCAAAATCTGCTGGCGCATGCCCGCGACTATGGCTTCACCAACACCACCGATCCTTGCTACACCAATGCCGAAACCATTGTGACGGACCCCACGCTGGCGCCGACCACCTCAACCGCCTGCGGCGCCAATGCGGCAAATATCGACCATCTGGTGTATTGGGATGAGATCCACCCGACCGCGACAGTGCAGGCGCTCTGGGCGCAGGGGCTGGAGCAGACGGCGGCAGTGCCGGAACCGGCAAGCCTCGCCTTGCTGGCGACCGGACTTCTCGGCATCGCGCTGGTGCGCAAGCAATCAGGAGCTGAACGCTGGCTGAAGCCTCGCCCGACATCGCGGCGCATGTCGAAACCCTAGTCCGTGATGGCGTGACCGGCCTGAAGGCCGGTTTCCCGCGCGACTGGGTGGAGCGCATGCGCGAGGACATGATGACGGCCTTCTGGGAGGCGATCCAGCGGCCGGGCGGCGCGGTGGGCCGCGGCCCGCGCCGCTGGTATGTCGAGATTCACCCACAGGCGCTCAGCGGTTTTGTCGATCTGGTGACGCATCCCTGGATCACCGGCATGGCGGAGGCGGTGCTGGGGCCGGATTACCAGATCGTCGAAATCGGCTTTGACACGCCGTTCCAGGGAGCAAAAAACCAGCCCTGGCACCGCGACTTTCCCTCGCCGCCGGAAACCTATGAGGCACGCCGCATCACCTCGCTGGCCTTCAACCTCACGGGCGTCGATGTGACGCCGGATATGGGGCCGTTCGAGGTGGCGCCTGGCACGCAATGGGAGGATGGGCGCGACTGGCCGCACCAGATGTTTCCGCCCAAGGAAATATGGCCACGCTTCGCCGAACGCGGCGCGCGCAAATATCCCTGCATGGGCGATATCTCCTGCCGCTCGGCGCTCACCATCCATCGCGGCACCGCGCATCCCTCGCCCATCGCCCGCCCGGTGCTGGTGCTAGGGCTGGACGCGCCCGGCGCCGGCCACGCGGCTTTGCATGATCTCATGGTGACGCAGGCGTATTACGATGCCCTGCCGCTGTCGGTGCGCGATCATCTGGTCTGCAGCGTCGTCGAAACGCTGGTGCCGGTGACGCAGAAGCACGACATCGAAGGCCTGGTCATGGGCACGGAATGAACCAGCGCAAAGAGGCCGTGGCTCAATTCGAAACTGACCATCAGGCTCATATTTTGTCAGACAAAGCAGCACTTAAACTCATAAAAGTTTTTTGCTTCCGCGGCGCGTCGCCTTTTTTGCCAAAAAAGAAGCGTTTAATTATAGTGTAATCTTCTTTCTAAAACAAAGAACCAAAGAATTTTTTATTTGACGGGAGGCGGCGATGATCGAACTGCTCACGTCGGTCCTGATCATGCTGGTTCTGCTGGCGAGCGCGCTTGGCGGGATCGCGCTCCAGCATCGCCTGCCGCCGTCGCATCGCGACAAGCGGACCGTCGATTCAGTGCTGCTGATCGCCGGCATGTTCGTCACCTTCTCCTCGCTGGTGCTGAGTTTGCTCACTTATTCGGTGGAAGGCTCTTTCCAGGCGGCGGGCAGCGCGTTGCGCGGTTATTCGAGCAATTTGATCCAACTCAACCGGACCCTGGGCGAGTACGGGCCGGAGACTGCGCCGGCGCAGCATTTGCTGCGCGCCTATACCGCCGGCGCCATCGCCAGCACCTGGCCCACCGAGCGCCCGCCGGCCGGCAATGACTACCCGCGCCACAGCATCAACCAGCCCGGCAGCCTGGAAAGCCTCAGCCTCGGCGACCTGCTTCACCGGATCGAGAGCGATATCCGGCGCCTGCAGCCCCAGGACGCGTTTCACCGCCAGCTCGTCCATGACTGCCTGCGGCAATACTCCCAGCTTTTGCAAACCCGCTGGACCGTCATCGAAGACGCGCGCAGCACGATCTCGATTCCGTTCCTCGCCGTGCTGGTGCTGTGGCTGACCATATTATTCGTCAGCTTCGGCCTTACCGCGCCGCGCAACAAGCTGGTCTATGTGATGATCAGCCTATGCGCCTTCGCCATCGGCGCGGCGATTTTTGTCATCCTTGAAATGGCGACGCCGCTGACCGGCTTTATCATCATCTCAAGCCAGCCCATGCGCGACGCGCTGGCGCATATGAGGTAGGGGTTACAAAGAAAGCGACGCGCCGCGAAACAAGAAATTTTGTTAGTTGGTCATGCCTTGGCGGTGATCTGACGGATAATAAGCAAGATTACAAACAGCTTGACGATGAAGTAAACGCCGCCGCCGACAGACCATAAAGTGAATAGCTTCATGACGGTTTCTGCCTTGATTGCTTCATGATCTATCCTCCCGCCATTGTCATGCCCTCGACCCGGAGTGTCGGCGCGTCGGTGCCGCGTTTGAACACCAGGTCGTTAGCGGGCGTCAGGTGCATGAACATCTCCTTGAGATTGCCCGCCACGGTGATTTCCGCCACCGGCTCGGCAAGCTGGCCGTCGCGGATCATGAAGCCGGCGGCACCCCGCGAATAATCGCCGGTAATGCCGTTCACGCCGCTGCCGATCAGCTCCATGATATAGACGCCTAGCTTGATATCGGCGATTAGTTCCTCCGGGCTGAGTGTCCCGGCTTGCAGATAAAGATTGGTGGGCGACGGGCTTGGCGGGCCGCCGGTGCCGCGCGAGGCGTGGCCGGTGCTGGCCAAGCCAAGCTGGGCGGCGCTGCGGCTGTCCAATATCCAGGAGCGCAGCACGCCGTCCTCGACCAGCGCCAGCCTTGCGCCCTTTGCGCCTTCGCCATCGAAAGGCCGCGAGCGCAGGCCGCGCACTCGCAGCGGATCATCGATGATGGTGATGCCCGAGGCCATCACCGCCTGGTCCATCTTGTCCTTCAGGAAGCTGGTGCCGCGCGCGACCGATGACCCGTTGATCGCGCCGGTGAGGTGCCCGACCATGCCGCCCGACACCCGCGGGTCATACACCACCGGCATTTTCGCGGTATTGGGACGCTGCGGGTCAAGCCGCCGCAAGGCGCGCTCCGCCGCCCGCCTGCCGAGGGTGGCGGGATCATCGAGATCGGCGCCATGCACGGCGCTGGAATAGTCATAATCGCGCTGCATCCCTATGCCTTCGCCGGCGATCACCGCGACCGACATCGAATGGCTGGAGCGCGCATAAGAGCCGGTAAAGCCGCGCGAAGTCGCCAGGGTGCGCTGATAACGCCCCCAACTGGCGCTGGCGCCTTCGGAATTGGTGATGCCGTTGATCGCCATGGCGCAATCCTCGGCGGCGGCGGCGCGGGCGAGCAGCGCCTCGACGCCCGGCTCGGCATCATCATCGAGATCGAGCGGCGCCGCATCGGCGGGCGGCGGCGCTTCGGGGATCGCGCTGAACTTGTCCTCCGGCACCACCTTCGCCATCGCCACCGCCTGTTCGGCGAAGCGGGCGAAAGCGGTAGGATCGGAAGCGCTGGAGGAGACGGTGGCACTCCTGCCGCCGACAAATACCCGAAGGCCAATCTCACGGCTCTCCGCCCGCTCGATCTCCTCGATCTTGCCCAGGCGCCTCCCCACCGAAAGCGAAGTGCCGGCGACGAACAGCGCATCGGCCTGATCCGCACCGGCGCGCTTGGCGGCGGCCAGCAGATCGGTCAGCAACACCGTATCGTTCATGCCGCCAGCCTTTCGGTGATGTTCGCCAAATGCGGCACGTTAGCCACTGGCCCTAGTGTCGCCAGCGTAGGGGCCGCGCGGAAAATCCGCCCCGCGACGCGGCAGATATCGGCCTCCGTCACCGCGTCGATCCTGGCGACGATTTCGGCGACCGGGATGATCCGCCCGAAGATTTGCCAGTGCCGGGCGATTTGCCCGCAGCGGCTGCCGGTGCTCTCCAGCGACATCAGCAGCCCCGCCTTCACCTGCGCCCGCGCGCGTTTCAACTCGGCTTCGGTGATCTGGGTTTGCACCTTGGCCAGCTCGCCCAAAGTCACCGGGATTAGTTCGGCGGCTTCGGTCTCGCCGGTGCCGGCATAGATGCCGAACAGGCCGCTATCCATGCAGGGAAAGGCGAAGCTGTAGATCGAATAGACCAGGCCGCGCTTTTCGCGGATTTCCTGGAACAGGCGGGACGACATGCCGCCGCCCAGCAGGGTGGAGAGCAGCATCGCCGCATGGAAATCAGGATCGGCATAGCCGACGCCGGGGAAAGCCAGCACGATATGCACCTGATCGAGATCACGCGCCTCGCGGTACTCGCCGCCTTGGTAGCGCGCGGGGAGGGAGGGCGCCGGGTGCTGCCCCGGCAAATCGGCGAAATGGCGGCCTACCAGCTCCACCACCTGCTCGTGGTGCAAATTGCCGGATGCGGCGACCACCATGTTGGAGGCGGCGTAATGCGCCGCCATGTAGCGGCGCAGCGTGTCGGGGGCGAGGGCGCGGATGATCGGCTCGGTGCCCAGCGTCGGCCAGCCCATCGCCTGATCGGGATAGGCGGCTAATTGAAAGTGGTCGAAGATGACATCGTCCGGCGTGTCGTTCGCCTGGCCGATCTCCTGCAAAATTACTCCGCGCTCGCGCTCGAATTCCGCCGGATCAAAGGCGGAATGGCAGAGGATGTCGCCGATGATGTCGGCGCCCAGCGGCAAATCCTCCTTGAGCAATTTGACGTAATAGGCGGTCTGCTCGCGCGAGGTATAGGCATTGATCTGGCCGCCGACATCCTCGATGGCCTCGGCGATGGCGGCGGCGCTGCGCCGCTCGGTGCCCTTGAACGCCATGTGTTCGAGGAAATGCGACACGCCATTCTCCTCGGCGCGCTCGTTGCGGGTGCCGGTGCCGATATAGGCGCCGAAGGAGACAGTTTCGACGCGCTCCATGCGCTCGGTGACGATGGTGAGGCCGGAAGGCAGCGTGGTGACATGGACGGAATCGTTCATAAGGTGTTCCTGTGTGCGAAGCGCCGGATCAGCGTTTCGATTTCGTGTAAATCCTGCTTTGCGTGCGTGTAGTGCTCAGTTCGCGTATATAGGTCGGCCAGCCGTTCCGGCAGCCCCGGCCTGAAACCGACGGCGCGTTCGATGGCATCGGGAAACTTCGCCGGATGCGCGGTCGCCGCGACGATCACCGGCAGGCCGATGGGCGCGCAAGCCCGCGCCGCCGCCACGCCGATGGCGGTATGCGGATCGGCGAGATAGGCGCTGTCCCGATAGAGCCGGGCAATTTCCGCCAGCGTCGCCGCGTCATCCAGGCGGAAGCCGCGGAACTCCCGCGCCACCTTGCGCCATACCTTGTCATCCACCGCCATGCGTCCGGCGCGGCGAAATTCGGTCATGGTGGCGGCGGTCAGCGCGCCGTCGCGGCCTTGGAACTCATAGAGCAATCGCTCGAAATTCGAGCTGACCTGGATGTCCATCGAGGGAGCGAGGGTTTCCACCACGCCCTTCACGCTCATGTCGTTGGCGGCAAGGAAGCGGATCAGAATGTCATTGGCGTTGCTGGCGACAATGAAGCGGACAATCGGCAGGCCCATCTGTTTCGCGACATAGGCGGCCAGCACGTTGCCGAAATTGCCGGTGGGCACGGCGACCGCCACCTCGCGTTCCGGCGCGCCCAAGGCCAGCGCCGCCGCCGCGTAATAAGAGATTTGCGCGGCGATGCGCGCCCAGTTAATCGAGTTCACCGCCGAAAGCCGCATCTCCCGGCGAAACGCGGTATCGGCGAACATCGCCTTCACCAGGTCCTGACAATCATCAAAATTGCCATCCACCGCGATGTTGCACACGTTGGGCGCATCCACCGTGGTCATCTGCCGGCGCTGCACTTCGCTGGTGCGGCCCGCCGGGTGCAGCACCGCGATATCGACCCGCGCGCGGCCCTGGCACGCCTCGATAGCCGCCGAGCCGGTATCGCCGGAAGTGGCGGCGACGATCATCACCCGCTGGTCACGCTGGCGCAGCACATGGTCGAACATCCGCCCGGCGAGCTGCATCGCCAGGTCCTTAAAGGCGAGGGTCGGACCGTGGAACAGTTCGAGGGCGAAGATGTTCTGTTCAAGCTGCGTAAGCGGCACCACCGCCGCATGGCCGAAACCGCGATAGGCCGCGCGGCACATTGACTGTAAATCGGCGAAACTGATCCCCGCGCCGCTTGCTTCGCACACGAAGGGCGCCATTACCTTTGCCGCGAGTTCGGCATAAGGCAGGCCGCGCATCGCCCGCCATTCATCGGGCGAGAATCGCGGCCAGGCATCCGGCACGAACAGCCCGCCATCCTCGGCGAGACCGGCCAGCAGCACGCCCGCGAAATCGCGTGCCGGCGCCTCGCCGCGCGTCGATCCGTATTGCATCAAGATTTCATCAAGCTGAGGCTCATGACGCGGCTATAGCACGAGGGCGGCGAGCAGCGAATCAAGGCGCTTGCGGCCTTCGGCGGTGGCTTTGAGCCGGCCCGGCGCTGGTTCCAGGTAGCCGGCCTCAGTGGCTTGTTCCATTATATTCATATCGAGTATATCTATGAGTTGAGTGCCGGTGCGGGTGTGGAAGGCTTCCGCATCAATTCCTTCCGTCAGGCGCAGCCCCATCAGCAGCGCCTCGCGTGCCTGCTCAACTTGTGACACCTGAATTTCAGTGGCTGTGCCATGGCCTTGCTGTTCGACAAGCTCCATCCAGGCTTCCGGGGCACGGCGGCGCTTGGTGGCGAGCAGCGTATCGCCGATGGTGACGCGCCCGTGAGCGCCGGGACCGATGCCGGCATAATCCTGGTAGCGCCAATAGGCGAGGTTATGGCGGGATTCTTGCCCTGGCACGGCATAGTTCGATATCTCGTAAGGCATCAAACCAAATCGCGCCGCCTCCTCCGCCGTCGCATCGTAAAGCGCGGCGGCGGTTTCATCGTCAGGAAGTAAAAATTCACCGCGCGCATGGCGGCTGGCGAAGCCGGTGCCTGACTCGATGGTGAGTTGGTAGAGCGAGAGGTGGTTGAGGCCGAAACCGAGCGCCTGCCGCAGTTCGGCGCGCCATTCCGTCACCGATTGCTCAGGACGGGCATAGATCAGATCGAATGAAGCGCGCGGAAAGCTGGCTTGGGCAAGTTCGATGGCGTTAATCGCTTGCGCCGCCGAATGCTCGCGGCCCAGGAAGCGCAAAGCGTCCTCGTTCAGGCTTTGCACGCCGATGGAAACCCGGTTGACGCCAGCTTCTGCATAACTCGCGAAGCGCCGCGCCTCGATGCTGGTCGGATTGGCCTCGATGGTGATTTCAAGATCGGGCGCCGGCGAAAACAGCGCTTTCGCGTCCTCGATCAGCGCCGCGACGCTGTCGGGCGTCATCAGGCTCGGCGTGCCGCCGCCGAAGAAAATCGAGCGCAGGTCGCGCGGGCCAAGCCGCGCCGCCTCATAAGCCAGTTCGCGCCGTAGGGCGGCGAGCATTCGCGCCTGCGGAATTTCCGCCCTTACATGCGAGTTAAAATCACAATACGGACATTTGGCGAGGCAGAACGGCCAGTGGATGTAGAGAGCCAATGATTGCACGGCGCATGGCTACCATAATCCGGCGGCGCTTGCGAAATCCGGCGGAATCCCGGATAACCCGCCTGCACTAAATTCACACACGGGTTTCTGGCGCTCTATCAGCGTTGGTTCCGGTGCCGCAAGGCATTCCCCGTGGAGGCTCAACCGGACACACAGAAGGAGATCGCATCATGGCGATGCCCGATATTTCACTGCGCACACTGCTCGAATCAGGCGTGCATTTCGGCCACCACACCCGCCGCTGGAACCCGCGCATGGCGCCCTTCCTGTTCGGCGTGCGCAACCAAGTCCATATCATCGACCTCCAGCAAACCCTGCCGCTGCTGGAGCGCGCCCTGCGCGAGGTGCGCAACGTCACCGCCGCCGGCGGGCGGGTGCTATTCGTCGGCACCAAGCGCGCCGCCGCCGAGCATGTGGCGGATGCCGCCAAGCGTTGCGGCCAGTATTACGTCAACCATCGCTGGCTCGGCGGCATGCTGACCAATTGGAAGACCATCACCAATTCAATCAAGCGCCTGCGCCAGTTAGAAGACATGCTGGGCAACGAAACCCAAGGCTTGACCAAGAAAGAGGTGCTGAACCTCACCCGCGAGCAGGAAAAGCTGGAACGCGCGCTGGGCGGCATCAAGGAAATGGGCGGCCTGCCGGATATCCTGTTCATCATCGACACCAACAAGGAAAAACTGGCGGTCGAGGAAGCCAACAAGCTCGGCATTCCGGTGGTCGCAGTGCTGGATTCCAATTCCGACCCCACCGGCATCACCTACCCGATCCCTGGCAATGACGACGCGATCCGCGCGATCACCATGTATTGCGACCTGATCGCCGCTTCCGTGCTCGATGGCATCAGCGCCGAAATGGCCGCCTCCGGCGCCGATCTCGGCGCTTCCGAGGAGCTGCCAATTGATGCGCTGCCGGAAGACGCCGAACCCGCCCCCGTCTAAGTTTTTTCCAGATAAAGGAGTTTGACCATGGCCGATATCACCGGCGCTATGGTGAAAGATCTGCGCGACAAGACCGGCGCGGGCATGATGGACTGCAAGAAGGCGCTGACCGAAACCGGCGGCGATGCGGAAGCCGCCGTTGACTGGCTGCGCAAGAAAGGCCTTGCGGCTGCGGCAAAGAAATCAGGCCGCACCGCCGCCGAAGGACTGGTCGGCGTCGCCCATGCGGCTGGCAAGGCCGCGATGGTCGAGGTGAACGCCGAGACCGATTTCGTTGCCCGCAATGAGGCGTTCCAGCATTTTGTCGAGACCGTCGCCAAGCTCGCCTTGGATGTCGGCGAGGATGTCGAGGCATTGAAATCCGCTGCCTTCCCCGCCACCGGGCGCACCGTCTCCGAAGAATTGGTGCAACTGGTGGCGACGGTGGGCGAAAACATGGCGCTCCGCCGCGTCGCGGTGATTTCAGCTCCCGGTGGTGTCGTCGCCTCCTATGTCCACGGCGCGCTAAAGCCGGGCTTGGGCAAGATCGGCGTGATCGTCGGCATGGAAGGCAAGACGCACGAGGCGCTGGAAGCCTTGGGCCGGCAGGTGGGCATGCATGTCGCCGCCACCCGCCCCGACGTGCTGGACATCGCCGAGGTCGATCCCGCCGCATTAGAGCGTGAAAAAGCGATCCTCACCGACCAGGCCCGCGCCTCCGGCAAGCCCGACAATATCATCGAGAAAATGGTCGAAGGCCGCGTCAAGAAATACTACGAGGACGTGGTGCTGCTCGAGCAAATCTGGGTGCATGATGGCGAATCGAAGGTCCGCAAGGTGGTAAGCGCCGCCGGCGGCAATATCACCCGCTTCGTCCGCTTTCATCTCGGCGAAGGCATCGATAAAGGCCCGGAAACCGACTTCGCCGCCGAAGTCGCCGCGGCGGCGGGGACAAGTTAAGTATGGGGCTTTGCCCCATGCCCCACCAAAGGCTAAGCCTTTGGAAACCGTGAGTTTAAGCCCCCGGTACGACGACGTGCCGGGGTTTTCGTTTTATAGATCGAATTGACTCTGTGTCTCCGCGCCCGGCTCGCGCGGCGCCCGTTTGAAACCCTCACTTGGCCCGTGTCGTGGCAGATCGGGCTGCATTCCGGCGATCAGCTGCGTAATTGTAACAATTTGGAGCTTCGGGAACCTGCCGAAACTGGTCTCGAAAAATCCGGCTGAAGCGGCTTCGCGCTGCATCTCGCGCGTCGGCTCCGCCAATGTGATGAACAACCCGCCGAGCGCCTGCTCACGCTCG
This sequence comes from Acetobacteraceae bacterium, assembly GCA_965276795.1. GTDB lineage: Bacteria > Pseudomonadota > Alphaproteobacteria > Acetobacterales > Acetobacteraceae > Acidiphilium. The sequence continues at coordinate 2,372,316 of OZ255628.1, forward strand.
ACTGTTCCCTTTAAATCGCGCACCATCGCCGACCCGACATTGTCGCCGCCCTTCACCGAGACCAGGACCTTCTCGAAATCGCCGTCACGGGGACTCATCCTGATCCAGCGTATGCCGTCAATGCCGCGATCCATGCCCTTCTTCTTGCCACCTTGCGGCACCGCATCGACAAGGGAGACCGCCCACCACTGGAATTGATATTTGTCCCGCGCCGCAAGGTCACGCGCCCCGCCGATATCCTGCGGCGTGCCATGGACCTCGAACTTGATGCCGGGAAACGCATCCTTCAGGCGGCGTTCAATCAACGAGATGGCCAGATGGGTGATGTCAATGCCGATCCATTTCCGGCCAAGCTTCTGCGCCGCATGAACCGCCGTGCCGCAACCGCAAAACGGATCGAGCACTAGGTCGCCCTCATTACTACTGGCGGCAACGATGCGTTCAAGAAGAGATAATGGTTTTTGTGTAGGGTAGCCAAGACGTTCAGAAGATGTATTGCCGATCCGGTCGATATCCGTCCATACCGAACCAACAGTTTTTCCCTTCATGTCGTCAAGATAAACCTTGAGACCGTCAAGTCGTGGTGTGCCATCCTTTTTTAGCAGAATACGCCCCTCGGCGTACCAAGCATTTAGCTGTTCAGCAGATGCCCCCCACGAACGATTTGAGGGAGGCTTACTCCCACGCCATGTAAATTGACGCGATTGATTCACAGTAGAAAACGTCAAGTTCTCTGCTTTATATAAACGGCCATCAGCATCTTTTTTGTACCTCTTCAACTGCTCTGGGCCATACTCGCTATACTGATCATTAAATTTGAAGTCTTTTGAACGGCTATAGAAGAATATTGTGTCGTGTGACTTCGGCCACACCCTGCTCTTGAAGTTGTGCGCATTAGTCCTTTCCCAAATGATTTCGGTTCTAAAAGTTTCCGCTCCAAAAACCGCATCTAGCAAAATTTTGAGATAATGGCTCGCAGTTGGGTCACAGTGCAGATACAGGCTGCCGGTCGGTTTCAGAACCCGGTGCAATTCGATCAGCCGCGCCGCCATCATGGCGAGATACGCCATCATGTCGTTTTCGCCTAAAGCCGAACGGATGGCTTTAAGCATTGTCGCCGCATCAATGTAGCGCGAGCGGATCACGTCATCGAAGGCGCGTGACGCCGGGTCGCCCCAGTGCCAAGTGTCCTGAAAGGCTTCGATCTGCGCCTCGCTGCGCTGCCCAGCAGGGGCGCGGAACAGCACGTTGTAATCGGCGCTGGAATTGAAGGGCGGGTCCAGATAAACCAAATCGACCGATTCCGCAGCGATCTGCTCGCGCAGCACCGGCAGATTGTCGCCATAATAGAGCGCGTTGTTCATCAGCCGATCATGCCGGTCCGTCATACCATCGGCAATTACCTGCCTGAAGATAAATGCACTTATTCGTCCAGAAGCGCCACCTGATATTGCCGCATGACCGGATCAACCGAGACCAAAATAAGTGTTTCCATCTGCGCCTGAGCGACCAGCATCCGGTCGAACGGGTCCTGGTGGTGGCGGGGCAGACCTCCCGCCGCGATGGCATGCTTCACCTGGATCGGCAGCAGGGTGAAACCCATTTGCTGCATGATGCTGGTGAAGCGCTCCAGCGGAAACTTTATCCGTCCCAGCGCCCGCTTGACCGAGATTTCCCAAGCCGTCGCGGCGCTGACGAAAACCTCGTTCTCCTCCGCGATCAGAACCGCTTGAAGAGGATCGCCGAGCCGTGCCGGTGCCGATACCGCCCAGATCAGACTATGCGTATCAAGCAGCAGCCTCAACCCTCGTCGCCTTCAAAGGCCGCAAACAGATCGTCCGGCAGAGGATCATCGAAATCCGCGCCGACGGAGACTTCGCCCGCAAGTAAGCCGAGCTTGCGCGGGCCGGTGCGCGCCGCCAGCGGCACCAGCCGAGCCAGCGGACGCCCCGCCTTGGCAATGATGATTTCCTCACCGCCTGCCGCACGTTCGACCAATGATGAAAGGTTGGTCTTGGCTTCGTATAGATTGATGGTGTCCATCGTAATGGTTCCTGACCAAGCTTGGTCAAGATTATGGTTTTTCGTGGTCCTGGTCAAGCTTATTTCGAAATGGCCGCCAGCATCGTATTCCAGAAGCTTATTGAATATCTTTTTGAGTTAAATCGGCATCCGGTAGCCGTAGAACTCATGATCCTCGTTATAGCCCCCCCTCGCCCGCGCCGAGATCAGCGAAGTCGTGGACAAATTCGATGGCGCTGATCCATTTCACCATCTTGAAGCCCAGCTCGTTCTCACAGCGCGATGATGGGGCATGTCAGCAACGACAAGCTTAGGAAAAGGCGCTTCATGAAGGCTCCTTAGCTGCCGCCGGAGACCAGGACGGGAATTTGAAACACGATATCATGACGCGGCAGTTTGGCGATGAAGGCGGGGAATTGAGCGCCTTGGACCGCTGCCAGCGCCGCCTGGTTGACCGTGCCGTAGGAACTGCGTTTCACGACGCGCGCCCAGATGACGCGCCCGTCCGGCGCCAGTTTGAAATCGATTAGCGCGGTGCCGCTTGCGCCCAGATTCTCCAGCATTTGCGGCACCCGGACACGCCCTTCAATAATCGCGTGGACCATCCCGGCGTAACGGGCCATCGCCGAATTGACCTGTGAAGGTGTCGGCGGCGGCGCGCTCATGGTGGGCGCAGGCGGCAAACGCTGCACCGGCGGCGCGGGTGCGGGCGCCGGCTGCGGCGGCGCGGGCTTTGATACCCAGTGCGGCAACGGATGCGGCGGCGGCCTGCGCTTTGGCATAGGCACAGTCGGATGATGCGGTAGCGGTGGCGGCGGCGTGGGCAGCGCGGGGACCGCCTGCGGGGGTGGCGCCGGTTGCGGCGGCGGGGGTAGCAGCGGCGGCGGTTTGGGCGGGGGCGGCACCGGCTTCGGCGGCAGCGGCAAGGCTTTCGGCGGTCCCTGCACCTTGACAAGATGCATCCGCATCACCACCGGGTGCACGACAGGCAAAGGTCGCGGCCTATTCAGCAGTAAAACCGCGATGATCGTGCCCTCGATCACCAACGCCGCCGCCAGCGCCCAGCCGAACCGGTTTTCCGCCAGCACGGGCGCGGCGCCGGGCGTTGCCATCAAGCGCTCCAACCGGTCAGAATAGGAGTGTCAGCGAGCCATAGAAGGCACGCGGCGCGCCGATCAGCACCGAGTTGTAATTGTTGCCGGAGTAATCCTGGTTGATATAGTCGTTGGTGTAATAAGTGCGGTTCAGCAGGTTGTCGATGTTCAGCCCGATCCTGAGCGCGTGCGCCTGGCCCAGATGCAGCGGGATGGTCTTGGCAATCGCGATATTAAGCAGGAAATACGGCGATTCGGTATAGGCCGTGGGGGTGCCAGCGAAGGCCTGCTGGAGATATTGCGCGCCGACATAATGCGCATTGGCATCGACATGCCAGTTGTCATAATCATAGGTAACGCCGCCGCTGAGCAAGTTTTGCGGCACATTGGCCACCGGCTGGCCGGTCAATACGGTGCCGGCATAATCCGAGTTGAACGAGCTGGTGAACAGGGCCTGATTGAAGGCGTAGTTAAAATAGCCGCGGAAATCGCCCGGCATCACCGCGCCCAGCAGCGCGCCGAAATCCTGTTTGAGCTGCAACTCGACGCCCTGATAGCGCGAGCTGCCGCCATTGGTCTGGGTCGAGACGAGGGTCGCGGGATTGGTGACGGTGATGAAGGTGTTGGAGAATAATTCGCGATAGGCGCCGATCTCGCCTTGGAAGCCATGATGCTCATACCGGACACCCGCCTCATAGTCGTTGACATATTCCGGCTTGACGGCGAGCGGCGGCGTCACATTGGCGCCGGAGGCGGAAAACTGGCCAATATTGCCGTAATAGGCGCTGATATCGGGAAATTTGACGTTCTTGCCATAGGCGAAATACAGCGCAGCTCGCTTGAATAGCGTCAGGTTGGCGCCGATGGTGGGTGAGATGTAGTGCTCTTGATCGGAATCGCTGCCCGGCTGGTCGTAGAAGCCGGTGGCGTTGTAATCCTTGGTGTCGGCGTGCAGATATTTCACGCCCGGCGTCAGGGTCAGCCGGTCATCCAGCAGCTTGATGGTATCCTGCGCATAGACCGAGCCGAGTGTGCGGAAGCCCGGCTCGTTCCAGGCATCGTCATAGCCAAGAATTTGCGGCACCGGCTGGCTGCCATACCAATATTCATGCGAATTAAGGCTGCCATAGGTCAGGTTGCCGCCGATTTCGACCAGATTATGCGGCAGGTTGAACCGCACGCTCGGCTGCAAGCCAAGTTCTGAGGCGCGCTGACCGTAGAGATGATAATCCGTGCCATACTCCACCGAACCGAAGGCAGCGGCGGGATCATAGCTTGGATAGAACGGGTTGGACGTCCAGAAGGCCGAGCTGCTCGGCGTGTTCGGCAGAGAATAGGGCTGCGCCGCGCTCTGCAGATAGAGCGGGTTGGCGTAGGAAGTTCGCTCGTAGCTGTTATGGCCGAAAAAGCCCTTGAGGTTGATCGTCATGATGTTGTTGACGCTATACTTCTCGCCGGCGATCAGCAGCATGTCGGTGTCGAGGTTGTTCGAATTGCCGTATGAAGCCGGGAACTGATAGGTCTTGCCGTATTGCGCGATCAGCGGCAGCGGCACGGTATGCGGCGTCTGGCCCTGATTGTGATCATAGATGAAGTTCAGATAGGCTTCGCCGCGGCCATTAAGGTTCGGCGCGGTCAGCGCGTAATAGAAATTGTCATTCTGGTCCTTGCTGTAATTCAGCCAGCCGGTGGAAAAATCGCGCCGGAAGGAAAACAGCTGATCGAGGCCGTGATAGGAGCCGGTATTCAGCGTCGCGTGATAGCTGTAGGAATTAAAGCTGCCATAGCTGACGCCGGCCTCGCCGCTTTTGGTGTCGGTGGGTTCGATGGGCTTGTAGTTGATCGTGCCGCCGAGCGAGTTGTAGGAGTTTACCGAAGGGTTGTTGACGCCGCGATAGATGTCAACGCCGTCGAAGTTGTTGGTGGTCACCAGCACGTTGTTGCGGATCGAGGCCTAGTCGGTGACGCCGCCGTTGAACACGTCGTTCAGCGAAATGCCGCCATAGGTCTCCGAGAACTGGCCGTCGTTAAAGGCGCGGAACTGCACATTGGTACGGACCCCGCCTGGTCCCGCTTGCGTGGCGACGATTGACGGCACCTGGTTCAGGATCGTCTGCGCGGTTTCGGCGGGCGAAGTGTATTCCAGGCGCTCCTTGCCGATGGTGCTTTGGGCGAACGGCGCCTTCAGCGGAATTTCTGACCTCCGCCTGTTTTTATGGGCGTATTTCGAGACGCCCTCGATCCGCACCAGCGTTGTGCTGGCGGTGGGAATGCTGACCACCTGCGCGAAGGCTCTGGCGCCCAGCACCAGGATCAGCGTGCCGCTGGCCGCTGTTGCCGCCAATAATTTTGTTCTTGCCATCGAAAGCTCCCCTTGCGGAAGCTGAAAGCTCCCCTTGCGGAAGCACTTCCTCTAGCGGCTCTTGATGAAACGCCGATGACAAGCCTTTGACGTTTCAATGACAACCGGCGCGGCTGGCACATTTGTGAGAGCAATCGGTCACATCGTGCCAGACATGCTGGTAGCGGCGCCTGATTAGCGGCAGCGCCGGCGCTTGCGGGAAAGGGTAATACCGGCCAGAGCGGTGCCCAGCAGCAGCAGGGATGACGGCTCCGGCACCGGCACCGAAGGCGCCAAGGCGACGCCGCGATAGACCGTGCCGTAGCTTGGCCCGGCGAGGGTGGTGAAGGTCTCGTCACCCGGCAGGGTGGTGGCGTCCAGCGTGTCGGTAATCGAGACCAGCGCGTTTGGATCAGCGCCAGAATCAATCACGTTGCCCGTGCTATCCATGATGTCGCTATAGGTGGAGGTGACGCCGTAGAGGGTGACATTGCCATTCGCGTCAAGCTTGCCGGTGATGTCGCGCAGCCCTTCGGTATAGACACTGCCATAGCCGCTGACGCTGTACGAATTGCCGAGGCCAAGGCCGGTTTGCAGCGTGTAGTCGAGATGCCAGGAGCCGTTGGACAGGCTCCACTTTTGCAGCCCGGCATTGCCGTTGGAGGCGGCGGTGCCGGGACCTTCATCGCCGACATATAGCGTGTCGGGATTGGCGAACCACAGGCCGAACGGATAAAGCGGGCTGGCGTTTTTCTTGTTCAGCACGTCGGGAAAGCCAGGCGCTATGGCGATCGGATTGTTGTTGCCGGTGGGTAGGGCGCTGCCATTGCCGATCTCATAGACGGAATTGATGCCCTTGCCGCCGCTGCCCTTGGCCACGAATACGGTATTGCCGTCGATGGTCAGGCCGCGAAAATTATTGTCCTTCGAGGAATTGTCGCCGGCGTTGAAGCTGGCAAGCTGCTGGTTCGAGCCGGTGCTGATCGCGGTGGGTGTGGCGCCCGGCCTTGCTGTTTGTATCCCGGCGCTGAGTTGCGCCGCGGTGGACCCTTTGCTGCCATTGCCGACCATATAAAGCGTGCCGTTCTTGCCGAGAATGGCGGCGCGGCCATTATCGCCGCTGAAGGAATTAATCCGGGTGATCGTGGTTTGGCCGTTGCCGTTGATCTGCGCGACCTCGCGATAGACGCTTTGCGATGTGGTGTCGCCGGGGATCGGCGCGCCGGGTGTCGCGCTATTGGAGATATCGAGCGCGCCCACCGGGGCGGCATAGCCGATCAGTGACAGCGATTTCCCGTCCTGCGACAGATTGAGCGAAAGTTCCGATTTCGAGGAGAGACTGGTGACGATGCCGGTGCCGCTGTTAAAACCACTCGTGGTGGGCAGCGAGAGCACGGATTGCAGCGAGCTTCCGTTATATTCGCTTAGCGAAATTGGCGAGGTGACGCCGAAACTGCCATCCGGCGTCGCGTTATAGAACACGTTGAGATTGGCGCCAGTCGCCACCGCGTTGCCGCCGCCGGGCAGCGCATCGCCAATGGCGAGGTTCGCCACCGCGCCGGCATCGACATAGGTGCTGCTGGCGACCACCAGGTCGCCGGGCGTGAATTGGCTGGCGTGGGCAGACATGGAGACGATGATGGCGCCGAGCGCAATGGTCCCCAGGAACTGTTTTTTTACGTGCATGTAAAGCCTCATTTTTGAGCTGTGCACGAATTAAATGGAAAATTTTCAGGGAATGACGATCAGCAAGTCGTTACAGTTCAATGATATTTTCAACCTGTGCCGGAAGATCACCCGGATGCCGCACATGCTCGCCGGCAGGCTCTTGACGCGCGGGATACCACGAATCGCTGGCAAATCCGGCACGCTACGGCTCATGAAAATTTCACAGGACATTCCCGAACGCCGATTTTGCGGGCGGCGGCGGCTTGAAATCGTCTAGCGTGGCGCGGCGCGCGCCGGGATTGCCGAGAGTCCGGCCAGCACCAACAGCGTGCTGGCGGCCAGGATGACCGTTAAAGCCGCCGCCTGGAACACGTCGCCGCGGTCGGCCAGCGCGAAAATGCCCACCGGCAAAGTGACCCAGCCGGGCGGATAGATCATCACGGTCGCGCCAAGCTCGCCCATCGACAGGGCAAAGCTCAGGCTGAAAGAGGCGATCAGATAAGGCATGAGCAACGGCAAAGTGACGTGGCGCAGCCGGTAGCCGGGCTTAGCGCCGAGACTTTCGGCGATCTGCTCGAGATCGGGCGGCAGGCGGGCCAGCCCGGCGGACATCGTGCCGAAGGTGAAGGCGGATACCAGCACCAGATGGGCGAAAATCACGATGGCCACGGTGCCGTTAAGCAGGACCGGCGGGCGGGAGAATGCCACCAGCATGCCAAGCCCGACCGAGACCGAAGGCACCGCGCTGGGAATGAAGAACAGCGCCGTGAGAAGCCGCCGCGGCACCAATCCAATCTCGCGCAGCGCCAGCGCGGCGCAGGTGCCCATGAGCAGCGCCAGCAGGCTTGCCGCAACGCCGGTGATCAGGCTGACGCGCAGCGCGGCGCCCTCGTCACCCCGGAGCGCATGGACGTAGTTGAGCAGCGTCAGATGGCTCGGCAAGATGCCATTCCACTGGCCGGCGAGGCTGGCCAGCACGATGATCGCCATGGGAAAAACGAAGATGATGCCGGAGAGCAGCGCCGCGACCACCCAGGCGGCAGCCCGTCCCGTCCTAGACCAGATCAGCACGGGCGCCGCCAAGCCGGCCCAGCACCAGCCGGTACAGCGCGAACAAAGTAAGGGACAGCATGATGTTGACCACCGCGATCACGCAGGCGGTGGAGTAGTCGAATTCCTGGATCGCCTTGTCATAGATCAGCAGCGGCAGAGTAGTGACGCCCTTGGCGCCGATGAAGAACACGATGCCAAATTCATTGACCGTCAGCAGCAGGCAAAGGCTGCCGCCGGCGAGCAGCGCAGGCATGGCCGCCGGCAGGGTCACCGTGCGGAGGATGCGCCACGGCCCGGCGCCGAGACTGCCGGCGATCTCGATCTGCGCCGCCTCGATGAGCGAGAGCGCCGCCAGAAGCGGGCGCATGACGAACGGGGTATAGACGGTGATCTCGGCGAGAATGACGCCCCAGATGGAATACAGGAAATCGAGCGGCGGCGCGCCGGTATGCAACATGCGCATCAGCCATTCATTCACCAGCCCCGCCGAGCCGTAGATGAAGGTGAAGGCGAGGGCGACGAGGAAGGTCGGCAGCGCGATTACGACGTCGATCAGCCGCCCCAGCAAGCGCGCGCAGGGGAACGGAATGAAGGTGAGGATCAGCGCCAGGGTGAAGCTGAGCAGGATGCAGCCGGCGGTAGCGGTGACGGCAATGGCGATGGTGTGCAGCAATGCCGCATGAAATAGCGGGCTTGATAAAACCATGGCGTAAGGAGCGGCGGAAAATGAGCCGCTCGCGGTTTTGAAGGAGTGCCGGGCGATCAGGGCCAGCGGGTAAAAGAACAGGCCCGCCAGCACCAGCAGCGGCGGCACAATCCAAAAGCCGCCATATCCTGACCTGACCGGATTGGCGGCGGCAAACGGCGCGCCCGATGCGGCGGTTGCGCTAACCATCCGGTCCGGTCTCCGCCGGAATAAGCGTGGCGTCCTGGGCGAGAAAGCCGATGGTCACCCGATCGCCGGGCAGCGGCGGTTCGCGCAGCGGCAGACAGACGAGCCGCATCGCATGGCCCTGCACCTCCAGCTCGATGCCGTGCTGGTCGCCCTGCCATTGCACCGAACGAACGATGCAATTTAGTTGGTTTTGACCTGTCGCGGGGAGCTCAGGCGCCCCGTTTGGCGCAAGCGCGACCGCATGGGGCCGGACGCAGAGCAGGCGGGAAACCCCAGCCAGCCGGACGCGCGGCGCCATGGCCAGAAGCCTAATATGTCCCAGCATGACTTCAACCAGACGTTCTCGTGATTCGGCGGCAACCGTCACCGGCAGCAGATTAGCGCGGCCCAGGAACTCCGCCGCGAAACGGTTGGGCGGCTCGCGATACAGCGCCTGCGAGCGGCCTTGCGCCACCAGCCTGCCCTCGCGCATGATGGCAATCCGGTCCGCTAGCGTCAGCGCCTCGGTCTGGTCATGGGTGACGTAGAGCACCGTCAGCTGCGGCAGCGCACGGTGCAGCCGGGCCAGTTCCTCCAGCATGACGCGGCGGATCGGCGGATCGAGCGCGGACAGCGGCTCATCCAGCAGCAGCACGCGCGGTTGGATTGCCAGCGCGCGGGCAATGGCCACCCGCTGCTGCTGTCCGCCACTGAGTTCGCGCGGATAACGCCCATTATAATCTTGCATTCCGACCATCCGCAGCGCCTCATTGACCCGCGCGGTGATCAGCGCCTTGGAGGCGCGCCGGGCGCGCAGCCCGAAGGCGACATTTTCGGCGACATGCATATGCGGGAACAGCGCATAATTCTGCACCACCATGCCGATCTGGCGAGCGGCCGGCGGCAGGTCTGTGACATCCGCATCGCCAATGCGGATGCGTCCCCTGGCGGGCCGCACGAAGCCCGCGAGGGCGCGCAGCGCGGTGGTTTTGCCGGAACCGGAGGGACCGATCAGCGCCATGATCTCGCCCGGCTCGACCTTGAGCGTCAGGTCATGCAGCACCGTGACGCCTTTATACGCGACGGTCACCGAATCGAAGCCGATGCCGCTTCCCGTAAGGCGCACGGCGTCGGTGACAGTGCTGGCCGTGCCGTCCATCACCGTCGCGGACATCAGGCTGTCAGTTTTTAGCTCCCCGTCTTTAGCTCCCGGTGGCCTGGCGCCAGCGCGCGAGATCGGCATTCAGATGGTTTGTCACGTGGTCCCAGTCCGGGGTCCAGATCGTCACCCCGGTCAATTTGGCGTTCAGGGTTTTGAAATTTTCGTCATCGGGATGCACGTCATCGCGCACCGGCAGGCCTTCGGCGATGGCGCTCACCTGCGCCTGGGCTGTTTGACCGAGCAGGAAATCGATCAGCTTCTTGCCATTCGCTTCATGCGGCGCGCCATGCACCAGCGCGATGTAATAGGGCAGCGCGAAGGTGACGCGTTGGCCGTTCGGGCCGGCAGGATAAAACATCCTGATATTCGGGTTCTGCTGTGTCTGCGCCATGTTCATCTGCAGATCGCCGTTGGCGACGTAAATCTCGCCCTTGTTGACCAGCGCGGTGAGTTTGCCGGTGGAGGCGGAAGGGCCGAGATTATTGGCCTGCAGCTTTTTTAAGTAAGTGAACCCGGCATTATCACCATACATATGAAGGACTTCGAGCATCACCGCAGTGCCATCGCCCGCTTCGCCAGGGGTGGAATACTGAATCTTGTTGTGGAATTTGGGCGCCAGCAGATCGTTGAACGTCTTTGGCGGGGCGCTCAGCGCCTTGGCGTCGTAGATGAAGGTGGGATAGTTGTTGATCATCGCCGTGTAATCGCCGGCCTGGTCCTTGCTCGCGGCGGCAATATGGCTGGCGGATTTTGGCACGTAATGTTGCAACAACCCATCGGCTTTGGCCTTCTGGACGAAGGGCGGCAGGGTGACCAGCACATCGGCCTGCGGATTGGCGCGCTCCTGGGCGATCCGGTCGACGACCACCGCCGAACCGGCTTCGACATACCGCACCTTGATGCCGGTCGCCTTGGTGAAGGCGTCGAACTCGGTTTGGTCCCAGTTCGGCGAACCGTCATGCAGCCCGTCGGCGCTATAAACGGTGACGACGCCTCGCGCTTGCGCGGCGCCCATCATCGCCACGGCGAGCAATGCCGCGGTTGCCATGAGTTTCATGCCCATCCTGGTCTCTCCCCGAAACGCTCCAATCCAGTGACATCGCCGGAAATTGGCTAGCGGTAAAGTTATTCATTTGTGACGGTCATGCCGCGCCAAAGCGCGGTTCAAATGACTGTCTTGATCGTTTCACAAAAACTTCCGCGAAGCTTAACACCGCGATTTCAGCCAAATTGTATAGACCTCCAAACGCAATTTCAGGAGGCTTCGGATGGGCCGCATTGGCAATTTCACGGCGATTGACGAGGAACGTTTCAAGGCATTTCACTGGCGCGCCATCATGACCACTGGGCTTGGCGTGTTCTGCGACGGCTATGATCTGTCATCGATCGGCATCGTGCTGCCGCTGGTGCTGGCCTCCTTTGGCATCGCCAAGATCGGCGGGCTGCAGGCGGCGATGCTGGCGGCGTCTGCGCTGGTGGGCGCGGCCATCGGCGCGCTGATCTTCGGCCTGCTTGGCCAGAACGGCCGCAAGCGGTTTTACGGCCTCGATGTGCTGCTGATGGGCCTGATGGCGATTGCCCAAGCTTTCGCGCCGAACCTTGCCTGGCTGATCGCGCTGCGCTTTATTCTCGGCATCGGCATCGGCGCGGATTATGTGCTGTCGCCGACCATCATGGCGGAGCATTCCAACCGCGCCAATCGCGGCAGGACCATCGGTGTCGGCTTTGGCGTGATGTGGCCGCTCGGCGCTTTCGCCGCCGGCCTGCTCAATCTGCTGCTGGCCGGGCTTGACGTCTCGCATGACCTGCAATGGCGCATCGTGCTCGCCGCCGGCGCGGTGCCCGCTTTCGCGGTGCTGTATCTGCGCCGGTCCATGCCGGAAACCGCGCGCTACCTCGCCCGGCTCGGCGCCGATCCGAAGGCGGCGCTCGCGGTGATTCGCCAGATCAGCGGCCAGGCGGTAGACTCGCCGGCCCGCGACGACCGGCCGTTCGGCCAGGTTTTCGCCCAGCACGCGCGGATGATTTTCTCCGCCGCGCTGCTCTGGCTGGTGTTCGACATCGTGATCTATTCCGGCATTCTGTTCGGCCCTTCGCTGATCGCCAAAAGCCTGGGTTTCGGGCCGGTCGAGTTTTCGTTGCTGATGTCGGTTCTGTTCGGCCTGCCCAGCGCGTTGATCTATGCGTTTTTCGTGCTCGATAAAATTGGCCGCAAGCCGTTGCAGGTTTGGGGCTTCGTGGGAGCCGCTATTCTGCTGGCGGTGTTCGCGTTGCTCAAGCACAGCTTGGCATCGCTGCCGCTGCTCGGCCTGATCGTGTTCGGCTTCTACACGGTGGCGATCAACGGGCCCTCGCTGGTCAGCGGCGCTGGGATTCTCGGCGTCGAACTCAGCCCGACGCGGATCCGCACGGTCGGCCAGAGCATCACCGTGGTCGGCGGGCGGATCGGCGCCTCGATCAGCGCCTTTCTGTTCCCGCTGCTGTTCTCGGCGATCGGCGAGGCCGCGGTCATCGGACTGCTCGCCGGGGTGGCGCTGCTGGGCGCCGTGCTGACGCAAGTGATGGTGCCGGAAACCGCCGGCAGGTCGCTGGAAACCCTGAATGATGATTATCTGGCCGGCGAAGCGGTGGCCGCTGAGTAAGGAAGCATTGCTGTTTTACAAAAAGCGCCCCTTCTTTTAGGACCCTTGATGAACAACTTCGCCGATCCGGACAGTCTGGACAAAACCCTCGCCGAAGCGCCGGCCATCGAGGCTTCGGCTTCGGTACGGGACACAAGTTTCGGCAAATTCTGTGAAGTAGGAGCGCGGACGAAAATCGCCGAATCCAGCTTCGGCGACTATGCCTATGTGGCGAATGACAGCGATATCATCTACAGCACGATCGGCAAATTTTGTTCAATTGCCGCCCATGTCAGAATCAATCCCGGCAATCATCCGCTCGAACGGGCGGCGCTGCATCATTTCACCTATCGCGCCAGCGCCTACGGGTTTGGCGAGGACGAGGCGGATTTTTTCGAGTGGCGTCGCGGCCATCGCGTCACGCTCGGCAATGATGTGTGGGTTGGCCATGGCGTCACCATTCTACCCGGCATCGCCATCGGCGATGGCGCGGCGATTGGCGCTGGGGCGGTGGTGAGCCGCGACGTGCCGCCCTTCGCCATCGCCGTGGGCGTGCCGGCTAAAACGCTGCGATTTCGCTTTCCCGCCGCGGTGGTCGCCAGTCTGACGCGGCTGGCTTGGTGGGACTGGGAGCCAGAGGCGCTGCGCCGCGCCGTTGTCGATTTCCGCCGGCTGAGCGCCGCGGGATTCTGCGCCAAATATGATTCGGCTTTTGGCGAGACAGCTTGACGTCGCTATTTCCCTTAGTTAAGTTGTATAGACCTCTACACAACTACGGGGATGATTGTGAGTGACCAGTTGAGCACTGAGGCACTATGCGACAGACCGCGCCAAAACTGGATGACAGTTCTGGCGCGGTCTTCGGCGGCGGTGCTGACCGAGCGTTTGGTCACCGCGCCGGAACTGCCGGAGTTTGTCCATCTGCGCGGGCCGGAAGTGGGGTTGGTGATGCTACGCGGGCGGGCGGGCGGCGATGGCGCCGCCTTCAATTTGGGCGAGATGAGCGTCACCCGGTGCAGCATCCGCGACAATGCCGGGCGCATCGGCCATGCTTGGCGCGCTGGGCGGGACGCAAGGGCCGCCGAGCTTGCAGCGCGGCTCGACGCGGTGCTGCAGGAGCCGGCGCTATTTCAGCTTTATCATGACGCCGTGGTGACGCCGCTCGCCGAGGCGCAATCGGCGTTGCGAACGCAGCCAGCATGCAAAGCCGCGGCAACCGAGGTGCAGTTTTTCACCTTGGCCACGATGCGCTCATGACCCTTGATCAGCCCGGCTTCGCCGATCCGGCCACCGAGGCGCAGGCCGGTTTCCGCGCCATCCTTGACGCAATGGCATATCCAGGGCGCATCCGGCGGGCGGGGAATGGCCTCAATCCGCCCGCGCCGCTGGCGCCCGCCACCGCCGCTGTTTTACTAACGCTGATCGATACGGAAACCCGGCTTTTTATCTGCCCCGAAGCGGCGCCCGCTCTGGACTGGATCATTTTTCATTGCGGCGCGGCATCGGCGCGCCTCCACGACGCTGATTTCGTGCTGGCGATGACACTGCCAGATCTCGCGGCGTTACAGGCGGGCAATGACGAGGAACCGGAAACCGGCGCCCTGGTGATTTTACAAATTTCCTCACTAACCGATGGACCGCCCTTACGCCTGGAGGGTCCGGGTCTTGCCGCGCCAACGCGGTTCTGTCCAGCGTTGCCGGAGGATTTTGCAGAAATTTGGCAGCGCAATCATCAGCGTTTCCCGCGCGGCGTCGATTTGATTTTATGCGCCGGCAACGAGTTGGCGGCGCTGCCGCGCAGCCTGTCCATAAGGCGGCTCTGAAATGGCCTATGTCGCGGTCAAGGGCGGCGAACGCGCCATTGACGCCGCGCATGCCTTGCTGGCGGCGGCTCGGCGCGGCGATCTTAGCGTCCCGGCACTCGATGTCGCGCAGATCGAGCAGCAGCTTGGCCGGGCAGTGGACCGGGTCGTGGGTGAAGGCTCGCTCTATGATCGCGAATTGGCGGCGCTGGCGATTAAGCAGGCGCAGGGCGATCTGGTTGAGGCGGCGTTTTTGCTGCGCGCCTTTCGCACCACTTTGCCGCGCTTCGCTGGTTCGCTGCCGGTTAATACCGCGGCCATGCAAGTGCAGCGCCGGGTTTCGGCGATCTTCAAGGATTTGCCCGGCGGCCAGCGCCTTGGCGCCACCTATGACTACACCCACAGGCTCTTGGATTTCAATCTGCTGGATTTCGGCCTGAACGACCCCGCGCCCGCCGAACTTCTGCCGGAAGGGACGCCGGAAGGGACGTCGGAAGCCGCCATGCCGCGCGCCATCGACATCCTCGGCGGCGAAGGGCTGATCGAGGTGGAGTCGGCTGCCGGTCAAGCCGAACCGGGCGATCTCACCCGCGCGCCGCTTGCCTTCCCAGCGGAGCGCGATCTGCGCCTGCAAGCCTTGGCGCGCGGCGATGAGGGATTTTTGCTGGCGATGGGCTATTCCACCCAACGCGGCTACGGCAATAACCATCCGTTCGTCGGTGAGCTGCGCGCCGGGACCTGCGCCGTGGAGATCGTGCCGCCGGAACTCGGCTTCGCCATCGATATCGGCGATGTGTTTCTAACAGAATGTCAGATGGTCAACCAGTTCGCCGGCTCGAAAACCGCACCCGCGCAGTTCACCCGCGGCTATGGGCTGGTATTCGGCCAGAGCGAACGCAAGGCGATGAGCATAGCGTTGGTGGACCGGGCGCTGCGCGCCGCCGAACTCGGCGAGGATATCGAGGCGCCGGCGCAGAATGCCGAGTTCGTGCTGTCGCATTGCGACAATATCGAGGCGACCGGCTTTGTCGAACATCTTAAGCTGCCGCATTACGTAGATTTCCAAAGCGAGCTGGAAACCATCCGCTGCCTGCGCGCCGAAGCCTCTGAATACAAGGAAGCCGCGGAATGAGCCGCACGGCGACGGGTTATAACTTCGCCTATCTCGACGAGCAGACCAAGCGGATGATCCGCCGCGCCATCCTGAAAGCCGTGGCGATTCCCGGCCATCAGGTGCCCTTCGCCTCGCGCGAGATGCCGCTGCCCTATGGCTGGGGCACCGGCGGCATCCAAGTGACGGCTTCGGTGATCGGCCCCGCCGACGTGCTGAAGGTGATCGACCAGGGCGCCGACGATACCACCAACGCGGTGTCGATCCGCCGCTTCTTCGCCCGCACCGCCGGCGTCGCCACCACCACGCGTACCGCCGAGGCAACGCTGATCCAGACCCGCCACCGCGTCCCGGAGCAGACACTCCGGGAAGATCAGATCATCATCTACCAGGTGCCGATGCCGGAGCCGCTCTTCTCGCTGGAGCCAAGCCGGGCGGAAACCAGGCGGATGCACGCAATGGCCGATTACGGATCGATGCATGTGAAACTCTACGAGGATATCACGCGCTATTCGCGAATTGCCATCAGCTACGACTATCCGGTGATGGTGAACGGGCGCTATCTGATGTCGCCTTCGCCGATCCCGGCTTTCGATAACGCCAAGATGCACCGGATGGCGGCGTTGCAGCTATTCGGCGCCGGGCGGGAAAAGCGCATCTACGCCATCCCGCCCTACACGGAAGTGCGCCCGCTGGATTTCGAGGATCATCCTTTCGCGCCGCTGCACGCGCCCGGCGCCTGCGCGTTGTGCAATGCCACCGGCATCTATCTCGACGAAATCGTCACCGATAATCGGGGCGGCCGGATGTTCGTCTGTTCCGATACCGATTTTTGCGAGGAGCGTCGCCTTGAAGGCGGGCGGGAGACGGCATGATGACCCCCTTGCTCGCCGCCGAATCCTTGTCGCTGGCCTTTGGCCGCATTCGCGCGCTCAATGGCGTGTCACTGGCGCTCTATCCGGCCGAGGTGCTGGCAATTGTCGGCGAAAGCGGCTCCGGCAAATCGACTTTGCTGCATGTGCTTTCGGGCCGGATGCGGCCCGATGCCGGACAGGTGCTCTATGCCGATCCTGAAGGCGCCACGCATGATGTGCATGAAATGGCGCTGCCGGACTTGCGCCGGCTGCACCGTTCGGATTGGGGCTTCGTCGATCAGAACCCGCGCGATACGCTGCGGATGATGGTCAGCGCCGGCGGCAATATCGGCGAGCGGCTGATGGCGGCGGGCGCGAGACATTACGGCGCGATCCGGGCAGCCTCGCTCGACTGGCTGCGCCAGGTGGAGATCGACGCGGCGCGGATCGATGATTTGCCGCGCGAATTCTCCGGCGGCATGCTGCAACGCCTGCAAATCGCCCGCACCTTGGTGACGCATCCGCGCCTGGTGTTGATGGACGAGCCGACCGGCGGCCTCGATGTTTCGGTGCAGGCGCGGCTGCTCGACCTGATCCGCGGGCTGGTCGGCTCGCTCGGCATCGGCGTCGTGCTGGTCACGCATGACATCGCGGTGGCGCGGCTGCTGGCCGGACGCATCGCGGTGATGCAGCGCGGCCAGGTGGTGGAAACCGGCCTGACCGATCAGGTGCTGGACGATCCGCATCACGAATACACCCAGCTGCTGGTCAGTTCGGTGCTGCCCGCATGATGATGATCGCCGCAAACGCCTTGCGCAAAAGCTTTACCTTGCATCTGCAAGGCCAAACGCGGATCCCGGTGCTGGACGGACTTTCAATGGCTCTGGCCTCCGGCGAATGCGCGGCATTGACCGGACCATCCGGCGCCGGCAAATCAACGGCGATGCGGGCAATCTACGGCAATTACCTGGTGGATGAAGGCGAAATCCTGATCCGCCATCGCGGCTCGATGATTGATCTGGCCTCAGCGCCGCCCCGCATCGTGCTTGAAATTCGCCGCGAAACCTTGGGCTATGTCAGCCAGTTCCTGCGCGTGGTGCCGCGCGTCGCGGCACGCGACGTGGTCGCCGAAGCGCTCACGGCACGGGGTGAGACACTCGAACAAGCGCGGCAGCGTGCCGAAGCCCTGCTGCTCCGCCTCAACATCCCGCGCCGCCTGCATGATCTGGCGCCGGCGACGTTTTCCGGCGGCGAGCAGCAGCGGGTCAATCTGGCGCGCGGCTTTATCGGCGGCCACCCGATCCTGCTGCTCGACGAACCCACCGCCTCGCTCGACGACACCAACGCCGATGTGGTCGCCGGCCTGATCGACGAGGCCAAGTTGAACGGCACGGCGATGCTCGGTATCATCCATGATCTGGCGTTCCGCCGCCGCGTCGCGGACCGCGAAATCGAAATCGCCAACCAGACCGCCACAAAAACCGCCATAAAAACCGCATGAGCACCATCGACAACGCCATCCTGGTCCTGCCGGACCGCCTGCTGCCCGGTTCAATCGAAATCACCGGCGGCATCATCGCCGGGTTCGAGGCTGGAAGCGGCCATGCGCCAGGCGCGCTCGATCTCGATGGCGATTACCTGATCCCCGGCGTGATCGACCTGCACACCGATAACCTGGAACGGCAGGTGCTGCCGCGCGCCAATGCGCGTTGGCCGTCCCGCTCGGCAATGGTGGCGCATGACGCGCAATGCGCCGCGGCCGGCGTCACCACCGTGTTCGACGCGCTGTGCCTTGGCGATCTCGGCTTCGAGAAGGCGCGCGTGCAGACATTTTCAGATGGTCTAGCCGATCTCGAAGCGCTGGCGCCGACCGGCCTGCTGAAGGCCGAGCATTTCCTGCATCTGCGCTGCGAACTGCCCGCCGAGGATATGCTTGATCTACTGGACAGCGCCATAGGCCACGCCAATGCCCGGATGATCAGCCTGATGGATCATAGCCCCGGCGTCGGCCAGTATGCCGATGTCGGCAGATACCGGGCGATGCGGCGCGCGGAAGGATTTTCCGAGCTAGAGATCGACGCCGTCGTGATCGACCAGCAGGACAATCATGAGCGGTATTACGGGCCGAACCGGCGTGGCGTGATCGAGCGGCTGGCGGCCCGGGACTTGGTGCTCGCCAGCCATGACGACCGCACGGCCGAGGAAGTCGCCGCCAACCATTTCGATGGCATTGCCATCAGCGAATTTCCGGTGACGATGGATGCGGCGCTTGCCGCCAAGGCACTGGGCATGCAGGTGATCGCCGGCGCGCCCAATATCGTGCGCGGCGGCTCGCATTCCGGTAATGTCGCGGTGGCCGATCTGATCCGCGCCAGGGCGGTGGACGCGCTGGCCTCCGATTATGTGCCCGCCTCGCTGATCGAGGCGGCGTTCATCATCGCCGGTCAGGGTCTGCTGTCCCTGCCGGACGCAGTGGCGCTGATCACCGATGGACCGGCGCGGCTGGCTGGCCTCGCCGATCGCGGGCGGATCGCGCCGGGGCTACAAGCCGATCTGGTGCGGGTGCGGGTGCATGAAGGGCTGGCGATCGTGCGGCAGGTCTGGCGGCGTGGCATGCTGGTCGCCTGATGCCGGATCGCGCGTGATGGGCAGATTGTTCCTGATCGTCGGCCCGTCCGGCGCGGGCAAGGATACGGTGCTCAATCTCGCGCGGGATCTGCTGGCGGATCAGGCCATCATCTTCGCGCGGCGGGTGATCACCCGTGCCTCCCAAGATGGTAACGAAGCCCATGAAGCAGTCAACGAGGCGGAGTTTCAGGCCCGCGCGTCGCGTGGCGCCTTCGCCTTGCAATGGGCGGCGCACGGGCTGCACTACGGCATCCCCGCCGATGAGTTGGCGCCGCTCGCGGCAGGACAACGCGTCGTCGCCAGCGTCTCCCGAACCATCATCGCCGAGACGGCGGCACGGTTTCCGGTGCAAGTGGTGGAAATCACCGCATCAAGCGACTTGCGGCGGCAACGGCTGGCCGGTCGGGCACGGGAATCCACTGATGCGATCGCCGAGCGGCTGGGCCGCGATTTGGCACTTCCGGCAAATGTGCCGGTGACAACCCTTATCAACGATGCCGCCCCCGAAATTGCGGCGCAAGCGCTGATCCGAGTGCTGTGTGGATAAAGCCGCAGGCGATAAACTGATAAGTGGCCGGTTGGTGGGAGGGACGATCTGGCGGGAAATTGCCGCCGGCATCGCCGGTGAAATTCAGTCGGGCCAGCGCGCCGGCGGCGAGCGGCTGCCGACCGAGGCCAGCTTGGCGCTCCGCTTCGGCGTCAACCGCCACACCATCCGCCGCGCGCTCGCGGCGCTGGCGGCGCAGCGGCTGATTCGCACCGAACATGGCAACGGTTCCTTCGTCGCCGAAGATATCCTCGATTACCGGGTCGATCTGCGGCCACGGTTTTCCGAGTGGATTAGGCGGCATAACCGCGAACCCGCCGGCGATGTGCTGGATTTGCGCGAAATGCCGGTTTCCGCCCTGCCCGAAGCGGCGTCCGCCGCCGAAGCGCTGGAGATCGCCGGATCAGCGCCGGTGATCCTGCTGGAACGACTGGGACGCGCCGATGAACGCCCGGTTGCGCTCTCGCGCCATATCTTCCCAAGCCAGCGCCTGCCCGGCCTGCTGGACGCGCTGAAACGCGAGCGCTCGATCACCGCGGCCTTGGCACAAACCGGCATCGCCGATTATCTACGCAAGCAAACACGCGCCTCGGCGCGCCTACCGGATGCGCGCGAAGCTCGATTGCTGAAACTCGCGGCGCATGACGTGGTTCTAGCCTGCGAGAACACCAATATCAGGCTTGAAGGCGAGCCCACCGAGTTCTGCTCGGTGATCTACCCAGCGCGCCGGGTTCAGCTGATTTTCGAACCCTGAGCGGGGTGTTGTCAGGTTAACGGGTAGAGCGCAGGCCGACCGCGCGCCAACGATAATGCAGCTTGCCTTGGATGCGGACGAAGACCTCGTCCATGAACCATTTGCCGCCCGGCCATGGCCGGCCCGGTCGCCAACCTGCCCGGTCGCCAACCTGACAGTACCCTTCCGTATTGACGAGGCTGGAGAGGTATAAGATATAAGACACTACGGCGAAGCAAAATGGGAAAGATATGCGTGTTGCCATGACCGCCTGGCTCATTGGTCTTGTGCTGATCATCGGTCTCTACGTGCTTGGACCGGCGTTGTGGTTTAATCGAGCCGGTCCGCTCATCCTTGGCATGCCGCCGCTATATTTCTGGTTTGTGCTGGTGCCGGTGCTCAATCCGCTGATTCTAGGCGCGGTCTATATGATCGACCGCGCCACCAACGATGGCGGCGACGAGGCATGACCCCGGCGCTTGATTTCATCCTTGCTTTCGTCGCCATCGGCGTCATCATCATTACCTGGATTGGCGTCGCGTCGGGGCGTGCCGCGTCGCGCACTCTCGAAGGCTGGATGGTGAATGACCGCAACATGGGGCCATTCCTCACCTGGTTCCTGCTGGGCACCGAGATTTACACCGCTTTCACCTTTCTGGGCCTTGCGGGGTTTGCCTATGCGAAAGGCGGCGGCGCCTTTTACAATGTCGCCACCAATGATGTCGGCTATGCGCTAGGCTTTTTCATCCTGCCGGCCATCGGGCTGATTGGCCGCAAATACGGCTATGTGACGCAGGCGGATTTCATCAACGGGCGGTATCAGAGTCCGGCGCTCGGCATCATCGTCGCCTTCTGTTCGGCGATCATCATGATCGCCTATATCGACCTCAATATCGAGGGGCTCGGCGCCATTCTCGCCGTGCTGACCAATCACCGGCTGAACGTGCTGAGCGCCGACGTGATCGGCTTCGCGGTGCTGTCGCTGGCGGTGTTCTTCGGCGGCATCAGGGGCAATGCCTGGCAGTCGGTGATCAAGGACGTGCTGATGTTCATCGCCATCGCCGCCTTGTTCTTCATCGTGCCGTTCCGGTACTTCCACGGTTTCGGGCCGATGTTCCAGCGGATGATGACGGAAATTCCTACCCGCATCACCATGCCGGGGCCGACCCATAAGCTTGGTCTCTCCTGGTTCACCACGACAATTTTACTCACCGGCTTCGGCCAGTGGATGTGGCCGCAATGGTTCAATGTCGCCTTCTCGGCACGCGGTTCCCGCACATTGAAAATCCAGGCGGTGCTGATGCCCGTGTACCAACTGGTCAAGGTGGCAGTGATCACCTTGGGCTTCGCCGCGATCCTGATTTTCGCGACCCAGAAGGTGGCGGGCAATCAGGTGATCATGCTGCTGGCGCAGCGCGTGTTTCCCACCTGGTTCCTGGCGGTGTTCGCGCTGGCGGCGGTGCTTTCGGCCATTGTTCCCGCCGGGCCGATCATCATGATGTCCTGCACGCTGCTGGCGCATAATGTCTATGCCAAGCTGCAGCCGGATGCCTCGGCCTCGCGGATTTTCGGGATGACGCGCGGGTTGGTGTTCGTCATCACCTTCGCCGCGCTGATCCTTGCCGTGGTGGCGCATTCGCTGATCGTGGTGGTGCTGCTGGTCGCCTATGATTTCATCGCGCAATTGCTGCCCGGCGTCGTTGTCGGCGGGCTGTTCTGGAAGCGTGGAACCAAAGCCGGGATGATGGCGGGGCTGGCCGTGGGCTGGGGCCTGACGCTGGTGTTTCTGCTGAGCGGGCATGGGCAGGTGTGGCACATGAATGCCGGTTTCGTGGCGCTAATCGCCAATCTGATGGTTTTCATGCTGGTCAGTCTGGTGACGAAACCGGTGGAGGCCGCCTTGCTCGATCCGTTTTTCGGCGTGGTGTATGGGCGGCGGAACCGAATTCAGGCGCCCGTGCGATGATGAATTTTTGATGAATGGAGGATAGGTTCATGAGTATTCCGCAGCTGCTGGTGCATAGTCCGAAGGACAATGTGGGTGTGGTGGTGATCGAAGGATTGAAGGCGGGCACCGATATGCTCTGCGTCATCACCGAGGATAATTCATCGTTCAAGCTGAAGGCCGAGGCGGATGTGCCAATCGGCCACAAGGTGGCGCTGAAGGATTTGAAAACCGGCGACACGGCGATCAAGTACGGCGCGGATATCGGCAAAATCGTCGCCGATGTAAAAAAAGGCCAGCACGTTCACACGCAGAACCTCAAGACAAAGCGCTGGTAGCCCCAGAACCAGTAAAAGGCTCATCTAACTCAAAAAAGTTTTTTGCTGCTTTTTTTCAAAAAAGCAGTTCTTTCTTGCAAGAAAGAACCAAAGAACTTTTTTAATTTTATCCTTACCGGCTTTAGCGGCAGCGGATTACACGACTTAGGAGATTCGAATTATGGCCTCAACACAACTAACCGGCTGGCGGCGCGAGAATGGCCGCGTCGGCGTTCGCAATCATGTGGTGATCCTGCCGCTGGACGATTTATCGAATGCCGCCTGCGAGGCGGTGGCGAACAACGTGAAAGGCACGCTGGCGATTCCACACGCCTATGGGCGGCTGCAATTCGGCGCCGATCTTGATCTGCATTTCCGCACGCTGATCGGCACCGGGTCAAACCCGAATGTCGCGGCGGTGATCGTCATCGGCATCGAGCCGCAATGGACCGGGCGGGTCGTTGATGGCATTAAAAAGACCGGCAAGCCGGTTGAAGGCTTCTGGATCGAGCAGCATGGCGACATCAATACCATTGCGACAGCTTCGCGGAAGGCCAAGGAGCTGGTGCAATGGGCGACGGAGCTGCCGCGCGAACCCATCGAGATCAAGGATTTATGGGTTTCAACAAAATGCGGCGAGAGCGACACCACCACGGGCCTCGCCTCCTGCCCCACCGTCGGCAATATGTATGATAAATGGATCCCCGAAGGGATTTACGGCGTGTTTGGCGAAACCTCGGAGATCACCGGCGGCGAGCATATCGCCAAGGCGCGCGCCGCCAGCCCGGAGATCGGCGAGAAATGGTTCACCATGTGGCAGGCGTATCAGGACGATGTGATCGAGGCGCACAAGACCGATGATTTATCCGACAGCCAGCCAACCAAGGGCAATATCGAAGGCGGGCTGACCACCATCGAGGAAAAGGCGCTCGGCAATCTGGAAAAGATGGGCCATAACAGCAAGTTCCTCGACGCGCTGGAACCCGCCGAGGCGCCGGCCAAGGGTCCTGGCCTATACTACATGGACACCTCCTCGGCGGCGGCGGAATGCGTGACGCTAATGGCGGCAGCAGGTTTCGTGGTGCACACCTTCCCGACCGGGCAGGGCAACATCATCGGCAATCCCATCGTGCCGGTCATCAAGATCACCGGCAACCCGCGCACCGTCCGCACCATGAGCGAGCATGTCGATGTCGATGTCACGGGGATTCTCCGCCGCGACATGACCATCGATCAGGCGGGCGACGCGCTGATCGCGATGATCGAGCGCACCGCGAACGGGCGGCTGACAGCAGCGGAAGCCTTGGGGCATCGCGAGTTCGTGCTGACCAAATTATACCGCAGCGCCTGACGGTCCGTTAGCATGAGCGAAATTGTCATTTCCGAGTTCATGGACGAAGCGGCGGTGGCGCGCCTTAAAGCGCGCATGGCCGTGTTGTATGACCCGGAACTGGTTGATAAGCCCGATGATCTGAGCAAGGCGCTGGCGGAGGCGCGGGCGCTGATTGTCCGTAACCGGACGCGGGTTACCGCTGCTCTTCTGGCCGCCGCGCCGAAGTTGCAATGCGTCGGCAGGCTCGGCGTCGGCCTGGACAATATCGATCTCGATGCCGCCTCGGCGCGCGGCATCGCGGTGCTTCCCGCCGCCGGGGCCAATAACGAATCGGTGGCGGAATATGTCGTGATGGCGGCAATGGCGCTGCTGCGGCCCGCCTTCATCCAGGGCGAAGCGGTGATCGCCGGAGAGTGGCCACGCAGCGCCGCCATCGGCCAGGAACTCAAAGGCAAACGGGCCGGGCTAGTCGGGTTCGGCGGCACGGCGCGCGCCGCCGCGGCAAAGCTCCGCGCGCTCGGCATGCAAGTTGCCGCCTTTGACCCGGTGCTGCCCGCCGATCATCGCGCCTGGGCGGAGGCCGAACGCATGGCGCTTGATGATCTGCTGGCGTGTGCGGACTTGATCAGCCTGCATGTGCCGCTGACGCCCGGCACGCGGCATCTGATCGATGCGGCGGCGCTTGGCAGGATGAAGCCTACGGCCATTCTGGTGAACGCGGCGCGCGGCGGCGTGGTGGACGAGGCGGCGCTGATCGCGGCGCTGAACGCGGGCAGGCTGGCGGGAGCGGCGCTCGACGTGTTCGAGCATGAACCACTTGATGCTGAATCCGGGGCGGCGTTTCGCGGCGTGCCAAATCTGATCCTCACCCCGCATATCGCCGGCGTCACCACGGAGGCGAATGTTCGCGTCTCCGCCCTGATCGCCGATCGCGTCATCCGGGAACTTGGATGAGCGAAATCCTGCATGTTACCCTTACCGAAGCCGAAGCGCGCGCCAGCCGGCGCCTGATGGAAAGCGGCGCCAGTGCCGCAAACGCAGCCTCGGTGGCGCGCGCGCTGGCGATGGCGGAGGCGGCGGGCCTTTCCGGCCATGGGCTGATCCGCCTCGCGACCTATGCAGCGCAGCTGCGTGCCGGCAAGATCAAGGGCATGGCGCTGCCGCGCCTAACACAGACCAGGCCGGGAGCGCTCATCATCGATGCGGCGAACGGCTTCGCCTATCCGGCGCTGGATGTCGCGGTGGAGCGGCTAATCACGCTGGCGCCGGAACAGGGCATCGCCTTCGCCGGCGTGTATCGCTCCGGACATTGTGGCGCCATGGGATTGTTCGTGGAAACCCTGGCGCGCGCCGGACTGATCGGATTGATGGTCGCCAACACCCCGGCGGCCATCGCGCCCTGGGGCGGCCGGCGCGCGCTGTTCGGCACCAATCCCATCGCCTGCGCCTTTCCGCATCAGCCTGATCCGGTGGTGATCGATCTGTCGCTGTCGAAGGTGGCACGCGGCAAAATCCTGGCGGCGAAGCAGCGTGGCGCCACGATCCCCGACGATTGGGCGCTGGATACCGAAGGCAGGCCTACCACCGATCCCAATGTCGCGCTGGGCGGCACGATGATTCCGCTCGGCGAGGCCAAGGGCGCGGCTTTGGCGCTGATGGTGGAGGCGCTGGCCGCCGGCGCCACCGGCGCCTGCTATGCTGGCGATGCCAACTCCTTCCTTGATGCCAAAGGCGGGCCGCCCGGCACTGGGCAAATGCTGATCGCCCTTGCGCCGGATGCCGGTGGCGGCAGTGCGGCGCATCTGGCTGAACTGTTCGCCGCCATTGCCGCCGAGCCGGGCGCCCGCCTGCCCGGCGCACGCCGCTGCGAATCGCGCCGCCGTGCCGAGGCTGAGGGGCTTGACCTGCCCGCTATCTGGTTCGATGGCTGAGCGTATGGCCGAGGCGGCGGCGCAACCTTTATACGCGCAGGTAAAGGCGCTGATCATCAGCCGGATCAGCAAAGGCGAGTGGAAGCCGGGCGCGATCATCCCGAACGAGTTCCAGCTCGCCGCGGAATACCAAGTCAGCCAAGGCACGGTGCGCAAGGCGCTGATCGCGCTGGAGGCGGAGCGGCTGATCGTGCGGCGTCAGGGACGCGGCACCTTCGTCGCCCGTCACACGCGCGAGATCGCCCTGTTTCACTTCTTTCGCATGACCGATCTTGATGGCACGCGGGTGACGCCTTCCAGCATCGCCCTCAGCCAAAAACTCACCACCGCTACAAAGGCGCTTGCGGCATTGCTGGAAGTATCGCGCGGCGCCAGCCTGCACGCCATCACGCGCGTCCGCGCCTTAAAAGGCGTGCCGGCGATTTTCGAGCGGATCTATGTGCCGGTGTCGCTGATGCCGGATCTCGCCATCGAGACCAACATTACCATGCTCGATGAAATGTACGTGATCTATCAGGAGCGCTACGGCATCACCATTTCACAGGCCAACGAGCGGCTCGCCGCGGTTGCCGCCTTGCCTGAGGATGCGAACCATCTGGGGCTCGCGCAAGCTATGCCTTTGCTGGAAATCACCCGGCAGGGGCGCGACATCAATCATGCCGTCGCCGAACTACGCATCTCCCGCTGCCGGACTGATTTGTTTCGCTACGCGACGGATGTGGTTTAGAGCGCCTCCTGACCAGCGCCTCCCGGATGAAGTATGACCTTAGCGGCGGCGATTTTCACCGCGTCCAGAGATGCAAAAGCCTCCGCGCCTTGACAAAGCGGCATCTGACTCACCCATTCAAGCCGACCGAAGCCATGCTGCGCCAGCGTTCCGACAACATCGCGAAAGTCGGTCATGGTGTAGCAGTAGCTGCCCCGCACGGTAATTTCTTGGAGCGTAATGCGGCGAACATCGAACCCGTCCTGGCCCGGAAATAATCCGACATGAACGATCACTCCGCCGGGCTTGGCGAGCCGGCTCGCGGCGCTGCGCGTTACGGCGGCGCCTACCGCGTCAATCACAAGGTCCACGGAAGCTGGCGCCGGTTCGGCGGCACTGCCGGGCGCATAGACGCTAAATGGTCCCGCCGCGGCGGCGGTTTCACGGCGATGCGGATTTGTCTCGCCGAGGCGAATGTCGTGGACGCCAAACCGGCTGAGGACCAGCGCCGCGCCTAGTCCAATCGCGCCGCCCCCCAGTACGCAGCAGGATGCCACCGCGAGCGGACGATGCAATGCCTCGGCACCGATGCGCACCGCATGCCAAGCTACCGCTAAGGGCTCGGCCAGCGCGGCGGTGGCGAATGACATGGCGTCAGGGATCGGCCAGGCATTGCGCGATGGAATAGTAACATATTCGGCGAACGCGCCGGGACGCGGCGGCATCGAGATGATCTGGCGGTAGGCGCATAGATGGTCGTGGCCGCCGGTGCAGGCGTCGCAGCAGCCGCAGGTGACAAGCGGATTGATGGTGACGCGCTCGCCGCGGCGTGGCCCATCGGCGATGACGCCGGCGGCTTCATGCCCGAGGATGAGCGGCGCTGGACGGCGCTCGTCATGGCCGTGATAGGCGTGCATGTCCGAACCGCAGATGCCGACCGCTTCAACCTTCACAAGCAGCTCGCCTGGCGCGGCGACAGGCGCCGGCGCTTCGCCGAACGTGATGGTGTAGGGGGCTGTATAGATCAACGCGTTCATGAGTCTTCCTACTTTGCGGTATATCCGCCATCGACGAACAGGGTCTGGCCCGTCACGTAAGCCGACGCCTCGGAGGCGAGAAAGATAGCGGCGCCGAATAAATCCGCCAGCGCGCCGTTGCGGCCAACCGCGGTTTGCCCCGCGTGGCGCGCGACTTTAGCGTCGTCACGAAACACCGCCTCGGTCAGTGCGGTCGGGAAAAATCCGGGCGCGATCGCGTTGCAGGTGATGCCGTGCGGCGACCACCGTTCGGCAATGGCGCGAGTGAGTTGAACAACGCCGCCTTTTGCCGCGCCATAAGGCGCCGAGTCAGGAAACGCCCGAAGCGATTGCAGCGATGCGATCATAATGATGCGGCCGAAGCCTTGCGTGGCCATCGCCGGGGCAAGGCGCTGCGTGAGGCGGAACGGCGCCCGCAAATGGATCGCCATGTGCTGGTCAAACGCGTCCCGGGTCACCGCCTCGAAAGGTTGGCGGAGATTGATCCCTGCAGCATTGACCAGAATGTCGATCGTCGCCGCAAACCTATCGGCGACCTGGTCGGGACCGTCCGGCGCCGCGAGATCGCCCGCGATAAAATCAACATCGATGCCGCGTTCCTTAAGTTTGGCGGCGGCATCGGCCAGCTGCGCGTGACGCCGCGCGGCCAGCACGATCCGCGCGCCCTGCCGGCCAAGCGCCTCGGCGATGGCGAGGCCAATCCCGGAGCTGCCGCCGGTGACCAGCGCGGTGCGGCCGTCGAGCGCGAATAGATGGTCAAGCCGCTCGGTCATGATTAGACAGCCACTATTATACAGCCACGGGCACGCCGAGATCAGCATTGCTGCCGGGCGCATATTTGCGCAGCCGGCAATCGGCGGTGCGCGCATGGGCCTCCATGCCTTCAAGCCGGGAAATCCGCGCCGTCACTTCACCAACCGCCACGCTGGCATTGCGGTCCATGCGCTGCCAGGTCAACGGTTTCAAGAATTTATGCACCGAAAGCCCAGCCGAATAGCGTGCCGCGAACTTGGTCGGCAGGATGTGGTTTGGTCCGGCGGCCTTGTCGCCATAAGCGACGGTGGATTCCTCGCCGAGGAACAGCGAGCCGTAGTTGGAAAGATGCCGAAGCCACCAGTCAGGATCGGCGCAATGGATTTCGAGATGTTCGCTCGCATAGCGATCCGAGATCGCGACCAGCTGCTCGCGGTTGTCGCAGAGCACAACCTCGCCATAATCCCGCCAGGCGGCGCCCGCCGCGTCCTTTGCTGTCGGCGGCAATGTCGCGATCAACTGAGGGACATAGGACAGCACAGCCTCCGCGATCCGTCGTGACGAAGTGAACAGCCAAGCAGGGCTTTCATGGCCGTGCTCGGCTTGCCCTGCCAAATCGGCGGCGACGATTTCGGGATCGGCGCTGTCATCGGCAATGATGGCAATTTCAGAAGGGCCGGCGAATACGTCGATGCCGACCTTGCCGAACAGCATCCGCTTGGCTTCGGCGACGAACTTGTTGCCAGGGCCGACCACGATGTCGGCCGGCTTGCCGGTGAATAGGCCGTAGGCCATGGCGGCAATCGCCTGGACGCCGCCCAGGGTCATGACGATGTCGGCGCCTGCCGCCTGCATGGCAAAGAGAACGCAGGGATGCACGGCCTCGCTCTGGTAGGGCGCCGAACAGGCGATCACGGTTTTCACCCCCGCCGCCTTGGCGGTCGCGACCGACATATAGGCCGAGGCGATATGAGCATAGCGGCCGGTCGGCACATAGCAGCCGGCGACATTGCACGGCACCATCTTCTGCCCCGCCGTCACGCCCGGCATCAGTTCGACGCTGAAATCCCGCACCGACTCGCGCTGCGCCTCGGCGAAGCGGCGGACATTGCCGACGGCTTTCTCGATATCGCCACGGGTTCGGGCATCGATCGAGGCGATGCGCCGCGCGATGTCATCAGCGCTCATGATGATCGGCCCGTCCCAATGATCGAGATCGCGGGCGTATTTACGCACGGCGTCCTCGCCGCCCGCCTCGATGGCGGCCAGCATGTCGGCGGCAATCCGCCGCGCCGTGCCGGTTTCGGTCTCCGCGGTCTTGGCGGCTCGTTTCAGATAGGTCTCGGTCATGCTGACAATCCTGTTGTAAAACTTATTCCCCCGCGCTGAGCGACATCTCTTCGGCAATATCCGGATCATGGCCAACGGGCTCCCAATGCACGAGCAGGGCGGCCAGCAGGCCGAGCAGCGGCACCAGCGCCAGCGCCAGCATCATCGAGCGGAAACCGATGGCGGCGACCAGCAGCGGAAAGAAATAGAATCCGAAAATACTGCCGATGCGCACCATGCTCTGCCCCCAGCCGGTGCCGACGCCGCGGATGCGCGTGGGATAGGATAAAGTTGCCATCGTCATCCCTTGCGCGCCAGGGCCGAAGGAGTGGCCGAAAATAAACACGCCGATCAGCAGCGCGGTAAGACCCAGCGAAAGATGCGGGCCACCCAGATAAAGCAGCAGGAGTGCTACGATGACCAGCGCATAGCCAAAAATCGCAATCCGCCTGATGCCAAGCCGGCTGGTGATCGCAACGCCAAACCCGGCTCCGGCGATGCCGAACAGATTGAACAGGATGGCGCCCAGGATCGCATAGATGAAATCGGCGCCAAACAGGCGGGTCGAGATTGAGGGAAGATTGAAGCCGACCGCGAAATATTCCATGCTCTGGGTCGCGCAGATGATCGAGACTAGCACGGTGCGCAGCCGGTATTGCTGTGAGAAGATGTCGAGAAAACCAACTTTCGGCGCCTTCGCTGACGTCATCGGCGCGGCCAGCGGCGCCACGGTGACCCGCACGCCGTAGGTCCGTTCAAGAATGCGCCCGGCCTCCGCCAGCCCGACATTATGCGCCGCCCATGGCGCGCTTTCATTCATGTAGCGAAACCGCAGCAGCAGGATGATCAGCGCCGGCACCGCGCCGAACCCGACCGCGACGCGCCAGAGATCGCCTCCGACTCCCGCGAGGTAAAACGGCAGCACGACCAGTCCAGTGCATGATGCCGCAACGTACCACATCATCTGCCAGAGATTGACATTGCTGCCCTTGCGCTTTTCAGAGACGAATTCAGCGATGAAGCTGAGCGCTACCGGAAAATCGAGGCCGACGCCGACGCCCATGAGAAAGCGGAATGCCAGCAGCATAACGAGATTGACCGAAACCGCCGCGCCGATAGCGGCCACCACCAGAAACAAGAGGTCGAGCAGGAACATCTTGAACCGGCCCACCTTATCGGTGAAGTAGCCGCCCCACAGCGCGCCGAGGAAGGCGCCGAAGGCCATCATCGCGGTAACGCTGCCAAGTTCCAGCGGCGACAGATGAAAACTACGCTTGAGCTGGACCACGCCGATGCCTAGACTCGTAAAATCATAAGCGTCAACAAACACGCCGCCCAAAGCGATGAACACGATCAGCACCGACGACCGGCTGGCCGGCTGGTTGTCGATGAAGCGGCTGACATCCCGCGCGGAGCGGATGACGACATCCTGATTCATGTTTCCTCGCAAATCTTGTTTTTGTTGCATCGGAGAGCAGCTTCAGCGCACGCCAAAGGCACTAAGGTTTTCACCTTTGTATCTTATATAAGATATATGTAAAGCCGGAAAATATTGTTCCGCGTCATGTGTCAGCGGCGCCGAGGAAACATTCCGGCGCTGTCAGATCAACATGGCTTTAAGTTGAACCACGAAGTGGTTCATAAAGCCATGAAATTGATCTCCAAGCGTAAGTAGAGCGTGATGACGCTTAAAGTCATCACGCTAGAGCGCGATCGTCGTAGGCGGAATCGCCGGAGACGTGAATCGCGCGATAAAACAAAGAGTTAGAGTATGATCCGTGAGCGAATGCGAAGGGATCATGCTCTAGGCGTCGCGGCCTGGGGTTAACACCGGATTTGCGTTAAGTGGCATTAGCCTTGCCGGCTGTTCGCCCACCCTTCGCGCCACAGCGGCGCAAATGAAAGAGATCAGGCAGATGCCTAGCAGGAAGCCGGCGATCAGCCAGGGCTGGCCGTGATCGAGGCCGATGAACCAGGTGCCGATCAGCGGCATGAAGCCGCCGATAATTGCCGAGATCTGGAAGGCCAGCGACAGTCCGGTATAGCGGGCGCCGGCGCCGAACAACTCGCTGAAAAACGTCGCCTCGACGGCGAACATCAAAGTCGGGCCAAGATTATAGGCGAGGATGAAGGCGATCCAGATGATGCCGATGGATTTGGTGCCGAGCAGCAGGAAAAACGGATAGCTGAACGCCGCCATGAAACCGGCGCCGCCAAGGTAAAGGGCGCGGCGGCCGAACCGGTCGGAGATCGCGCCGAAAATCGGGCACATCGGAATGCCGATCAGCGAGGCGACCATCATCGCGTGCAGCCCGACCGCGCGGTTCATCGCCAACTGGTTCACGATATAGGCGATGCCGAAAGCGTTGATGATATTGGACGAGATCGTCTCGGCAAGACGCGCGCCGGTCGCCAGCAGGATATTGCCCGGATGATCGCGCAGCAACTGCGTCAGCGGCGGCATGTCCGGCACGCCCTCCTGCTGCATTTTCTCAAAGGCCGGCGTTTCCATCAGATTGAGGCGGATGAACAGGCCGACGACGGTGAAGCCGATGCTGATCAGGAACGGGATGCGCCAGCCCCAGGCAAGGAAGGCGGCTTTCGACAACCCGCCAAGCGCCGCGAAAATCAGCGTCGCCAGCAGGATGCCCGCCGAGGCGGCGGATTGCGGGATGCCGCCCCAAAAGCCGCGTTTGCCCGCCGGCGCATGCTCAATGGTGACCAGCGCCGCACCGGCATATTCGCCGCCCAGGCCGAAGCCCTGCACCAGCCGCAGGATCAGCAGCAGGATAGGCGCTGCCAGCCCGATCTGGCGGTAGGTCGGCAACACGCCGATCAGGAAGGTGCCGGCGCCGATGATCACCAGCGTCATGATCAGCCCCGCCTTGCGGCCGATGCGGTCGCCGATATGGCCGAACACGATGCCGCCCAGCGGACGCGCGAGAAAGCCGACGCCGAAAATGCCGAAGGCGCCCATCAGCCCGCCGAGCTTGCTCGCTTGCGGGAAAAACAGCGGGCCAAAGGCGATGGCCGAAGCGGTGCCGAAGATGAAGAAATCATACCATTCGAGCAGCGCGCCGATGAAGCTGGCGATGGCGACCTTGGGCATTGAAATTTTTCTTGTTTTATCGAGGTCAGGCATAAGTTTCCTCCCGAAACCGGCGTTTGAGGCGATCAGGCCATGTCGATGAGAACCTTGACGCGGTCCGGCTGCCGCGCTTCGCGATAGGCGTCGGGCGCCGCATCGAGCGGGCGGATCGCGCTGATCAGCGGCGCGGGATCGATGCTGTGATCCGCCAGGGCGGCGATCATCGCGTCGATGTCGCCGCCAACATACATGCCGCTGCCGCGGAGATTGATCTCGAAGCGCTGCAGGCGCGGCAAGGGGAAGCGGCGCGCCTCGCCGGCGACCCCGACAACAACGATCGTGCCGCCGCCGAAGGTCACCCGGCAGGCGGCATCCAGCGTCGCCTGGGCCGCGACGCAATCAAAAACCGCGGTGTAGGCCGGAGCCTCGCCGATTTCACCAGGAAGAATTGCGCGTTGCGCGCCAAGGCTGAGGGCGAGGGCGCGCTTGCTCCCGACCGGTTCGGCGATGGTGATTTCCCCGGCGTCAGCGCGGCGCAGGCCCAGCAGGAGGCAAAGCCCGATGGCGCCGCCGCCGATGATCAACACATGGTCAAGATCATCGGCGCGTCCGGCGGCATGCAATCCTACCGCCAGCGGCTCGGCAAGCGCGGCAAGACGCGGATCGAGCGCCGGGGGAACGCGGTGCAATTGTTTTGCCTTGACGGTGAACCGGGTGCGCCCGGCGCCGTCCAGGCGAAAGCCGATCACCTTGGCGGATTCGCAATGATTGGGCCGCGCCGCATGGCAGGCCCGGCAGATGCCGCAGGAGACCAGCGGGTTGAGCACGACACGTTCGCCCGGCACGAAACCGCTCGCCGGTCCCGCTTCGGCGATTTTCGCCACCAGCTCATGGCCGGTAATCAGCGGCGGCTTCACCCAAGGATGATGGCCATGCAGCACATGCAGATCACTGCCGCAGATGCCGAGGAATTCGGCGGCGACGATCACCTCGTCGGGCGCCGGCGACCCGGGCGGCGGCGCATCCCGCACCGCGACTTCACCGAGACCGGTGAATTGGATGGCCCGTACATGATTGGTGATGGAATTCATTCTTGCACAAATCGGTCCGCCACCTCGCAAAGCCGCTTCAGCCGGCCGGCGGCATCGGTCCGCAAGGCGGCAGCCAAATCGGCCTGGCCGATGACCGGGCGCCATACCGCGCGCCCGGCCAGAAAACCGGAAGCGCCTTCCTTGCAGGCGAATTCGACGGCGCGGGGAAAATCATCCGGCTCAACGCCGGAGGACAGCACCACCCAAGCGCTGGCGATGGCGCGGGTGAGCGCCGCGCAGCCTTGGCGGATCGCCGCCTCGTCGCCGCGCCCGTGATGCGGCACCTCCGCCTTGTAGAGATCGGCGCCTAGTCCCCCCAATTCGCGCGCCGCCGCCAGCACGCCCGCATCCCAGTCAAACCCGCCGCCGCGGCGCGGCGCTTTCGCCACGGGTTCAATGATGCTGACCAGCTCGGCGCGATGACAGCTGGCGACGAACTCCCGCACCATCGCGATCCGCTTTTCCGCTGGCTCGTCCGGCCGCCAGATGACCAGGAGCTTGAGCGCCGCCGCCCCTTGGCTGCGCACCCGCTCCGGCGTCACCTCGGCGTCGATCTCGGCATCGGCGACGAATTCATCAGCGCTGGGGATGAACCGGTCCGCCGCCGCGATCAGCTTGCAGACAGGCGCCACGGCGCGGGCGGCAACCGCCTGATCCCAGACGAATTGCCGGTCGAGCAGGATGGCCGAAGCGAAAGGCGACAAGGCGCGGGTGACGGCGAGCTTGAAACCGGTCACCACGGCATCGGTTACCGGCGCGGCCTGATGCTCCGCCAGCATGGCGCGCAGCGCCTCGCGCTGATCAATCGCCAGCATGGCATAAGCGCCGGAAGGACGGGCGAGAATGGCCGGATCAAGCCGGGTTTTTACAACGGACATGGGAATTCGGCTCCTGATGCGTGTGCAGATCGGTGGCAGCGGCGGCAAAGGCGGGCAGCGCCGCCATGACCGTCTCGTGGTCGGGAATGGCGGAACGGCCATCGACGCCACGGCAGGACAAAGCGGCGGCAATACTGGCGTAAGCGATGGCATCCTTCAAAGCGAAACCGCGCAGTTTTGCCGCGACCAGCGCGCCGTGAAACACGTCGCCGGCGCCCAAGGTGGAAACCGCCGCCACCGGAAACGCGGCGATGTGCCAGGCGCCGCCCTCCCCCAGCCCATAGGCGCCGCCGCCGCCATCGGTCGCCACCGCCCAATCCGCAAGCTTCGCCTGGCGCAGCAAGGCCAGGGGTTCGGCTTCGCCAAACATGGCGCGGAGCCGCGCCAGGCTGGGCGCGAACAGCGCTACGCCATTAAGGGATAATCCTTCGATCGGATTGCCGGCGTCGATGGAAAGCGGCGGCAACCGAGGATCGCGCAATGCAGCGACAGGACGGTATCCGGCCTGATCGACATGGACCAATTTCGCCGCCCGCATCAGCTTGGCCTGGATGCTGTCGGGCCCAAAGCAGAGGCGCGGCCCGGCGCTGGGGCAGATCGCGCGGGTCGCGCGGATGCGGTCGGCGATGATCAACGCGGCGGCCGAGGCGGCGCCGGGAGCGACAATCACCGCGCTGATATCGACATTTTCATTCCGCAGCGATGCCAGAATCAAGGCGCCGCGCGCATCATCGCCCACCACCCCGATGAAGGCGGCGGGCATGCCGAGGCGGGCGCAAGCCACCGCCGCGGTCGCCGCCGGGCCGCCGCCCGCCTCGATGATGAGATCCGCCGGCGTCCGGCCATCCGGCTCAGGAAAGCGCTGCACCACGGCGATGCTGTCCCAGGTGGCGAGACCAATGAAAATGATGGGGGACAGGTTCGGATGAGCGGTCACGTTTCCCCGATTGTTTAGATATTAACAATATTTGGTATTAATCTACCAACACAGGATTTGGCTGTAAAGCGGAATCTTCGATAAGGAGTGCCGATGTTCGCCCCTTGGCTTGCGCGGAGTTTCCCTCCGGCATGAAATACCGTGATGCGGCCGCCAGGCTTGACGCCATCCTGGACCGGGTGACCGGCCACGGCTTTCTGACCGTGGGCGAGCTTACCCAGGCCATCGGCGTTTCGAATATGACGATCCGCCGCGACCTTGCCCGCCTTGAGGCGTCCGGCAAGGTGCGGTTGGTGCATGGCGGGGTAAGCGCCGCCGCGTCCGGGGAAAACTCATTTCTTCACCGCCGCCGGCTGAACTGGGATGCCAAGACCGCCATCGCGCAAGCAGCGGCAGGGCTGATCGGTCCCGAAGAAACCATCGCCATCGATGCCGGCAGCACCGCGCAACGCCTGCTGGAATCGCTTGGCGCCGGCTTCACCGGCACCATCGTGACGCATTCGGTCCCGGTGATCACCGGCGCGCTGGCGGCAGGACGCTTCCGGGTGATCGCGCTTGGCGGTGATTTGCTGCCCGACAGCGCCGCCTTTGCCGGCCCGCTCTCGGTCGAAGCCGCGTCACGGTTGCGGGTGCGGAGTTTCTTCCTGGGCGCGGCGGCGATTGACGAGCGAGGCGTTTATGTCGCCGCCGATGCCGAACGGCCGACCAAGCTGGCTCTGATGGCAATCGCCGACCGCACCATCTTGCTCGCCGACCACTCGAAATTCGACATCTCGGCGCCGGTCTTGTTATGCGATTTGAGGGCAATTGACAGCCTGGTCACTGAGGCGCCAGCGCCGCGCCGGGTGGCAAAGAGCCTTGAGGCGAACGGCGTCCGCGTTGTTCTGCCTGCGGCAAATGATTGACTGAATTCGAAGAATGCCGCGCCAATCTCTCTTTAGAACCGGCGCATGGCCAGGCACGCCGGGTCGATTCGATATGGGCACCCGGCGGCCTTACTCCAGCCCCGCCAGCACGCGGCGCAGCACCGGGCGGAGGCGGCGCAACTCTTCCACATGGATCGCCGATAGCGAAACCAGCCGCGCCTCGGCCTCGGCGGTCAGGCTGATCAGGATTCGCCGCCGGTCTGCGGGATCGGTGTCCCGCCTGATCAGCCCAGCCTCGGCCAGCCGGTTCACCAGTTCCACCGCGCTGTTGTGATGGACGAGCAGCCGCGCCGCCAGATCGCCTACCGTGATCGGCCATGCCGCCTGACTGCCCTTGACCGCAAGCAAAGCCTGGTGCTGGCGCGGCGTCAGCCCGGCTTGCCGCGCGGCGGTTTCGCTGAACTTCAGGAAGTTCCGCAACGCGAACCTGAATTCGGCCAGCATTTCGTAATCATGCTGGGTGATCTCTTGCTGTTCGCCGGCCATGCAACCCTCATATCACCCCCCCACAGCTTGTATACAGCTTGTACACAGATCGTGTTACGATATATTACTGGCCTTATATCACTGTATTTCCTGGAATTGATATTCTGCATGGCGCGGCACGAACCTGACGATCATACGCTAACCAAACTCGGCGATTTCACCACCGACCGCCGGGTGTTTGTGCCCATGGCGATGGGGCTGGTCGCCGGCACTGGCGGGGTTGCCGCCGGCTGGGTGCTGCTGCGGCTGATCGCGCTCACCAACAATATTTCCTATTACGGCATCTGGTCCACCCGCCTGCTGCCGCCTGGCGGCGCGTTTCCGCCGGGCGGCCATCCTGCCTTGTGGACCATCCTGATCCCCATAGCGGGCGCGCTGATCATCGGGCTGATGGCGCGGTATGGCACGGAGAAAATCCGCGGCCACGGCATCCCCGAAGCGCTGGAAGCCATCATGCTCGGCGGTTCGCGGCTCGACCTCAAAACCGCGATCCTGAAGCCGGTCTCCTCCGCCATCTCCATCGGCACCGGCGGCCCGTTCGGCGCCGAGGGGCCGATCATCATGACCGGCGGCGCCATCGGCTCGCTCTTCGCGCAGTGTTTCGAAATCACCGATATGGAGCGCAAGACGCTGCTGGTCGCCGGCGCCTGCGCCGGCATGACGGCGGTGTTCGGCACGCCGGTCGCCGCCATCTTGCTCGCGGTCGAACTGCTGCTGTTTGAACTAAAACCGCGCAGCGTGCTGCCCGTCGCCATCGCCTGCATCACCGCCGCGCTCGAGCGCCGCTACCTGCTCACCCCCGCGCCGCTCTTTCCGTTTACCGGCGGCGTGGTGATCGACCCCGCGCATGCGCTCGGCTGGATCGGGCTTGGCCTGTTGGCGGGCTTGGGATCGGCCTTGCTGACCCAGATGGTCTATGCGGCGGAGGATGGCTTCCTGAAGCTGCCCCTCCATTGGATGTGGTGGCCGATGCTCGGCGCGGTGGTGGTCGGCATTGGCGGCGTGTTCGACCCCCGCGCGCTCGGCGTCGGCTACCCTGATATCGCGGGCATGCTGGCGGGCACACTGGCCGGCGGCGGGGCGCTGCGGCTGATGCTGGTGAAAGGCGTGATCTGGTCGGTGGCGCTGGGTTCCGGCACTTCAGGCGGCGTCCTGGCGCCCTTGCTGATCATCGGCGGCGCGCTGGGCGCCGTGCTCGGGCCGTATTTTCCGAGCAGCTCCCCCGGCTTCTGGGCGGTGATCGGCATGGCCGCGATGATGGGCGGCACCATGCGCGCGCCGTTCACCGCGACCCTGTTCGCGGTGGAGCTCACCGGCAATCACCTCATCCTGCTGCCGGTGCTCACCGCCTGCATGGCGAGCTACAGCGTCACCGTGCTGCTGATGAAACGCTCGATTCTCACCGAAAAGCTGGCGCGGCGCGGCCATCACCTCTCGCGCGAATATATTGTCGATCCGCTGACCGTCACGCGCGCCTGGGAAATCATGAACACGCCCGCGGAAACATTGTCCGGGACGATGAGCATCGGCGACGCCATCGCGTTTTTCCTGCAGGACGAACACCGGCATCGCGCCTATCCGGTGACCGATGCCACAAACCAGCTGAACGGGCTGGTGTCGCGCGCCGATATCCTCGCCTGGATCGGCGCCGAGACGTCGCGCGACCGGCTGTTGCGCGACGCGCTGCGCGGCCGTCCCGTGGTCACCGCCCAGCCAGGCGAGATGGCGGGAACCGTCGCGACAAGGATGCTGACCGAAGACGCGGCGCGAATTCCGGTGGTCGATCCGAAAACCGGCGGCCTGCTCGGGATGATCTCGCGCGCCGATCTGATGAAAATCCGTCATCGCGAATTGACAGCGGAAACCACGCGGCGAGCCTATTTCCTGCGCGGCGCGCGGCGACAAGCAATTCTCCAACCACCCGAACCGCGCAGCGCCGAACAGCCGTGAATTCATGCCAGCGGCTTAGACTGAAAGTTATCACGCTAGGCCTAATCGTTTTAGGTCGTGAACTCATAAATTGGGAATGATACCAGGAGCCTTATGCAATGCCCCTTCCGTTCGTCATCGCGAGCCGCGAAGCGGCGTGGCGATCCAGGCCTTGCTACTCTGGAGGAGGCGCTAAAGACTGCATCACCTCCGCTGTTTTCCATTGGCTGCGCCAATGGAACCTTGCAGCTTCGCTTGCGATGACGTAGATGGGTCAGTCGTTAGGGCACATGGTATGACCTACTTTCTGTGCGAGCGTAGCGACGGGGCGAGCAGCCAGCCACACGCTGGAACGCCGTGCTAAAGGCATTTTCCGACTCATATCCGAGGCCATTGGCGATCGTTGCAAGAGTGTCGTGGCCGTTTGCCAGCCTGTCCTTGGCGAGCATCATGCGCCATTGAGCCAGATAGCGGATCGGCGTCGCGCCAACCCTTTCCCGGAAACGTTCCGCGAAGACTGACCGTGACAGCCCGGCCTGGCCTGCCAGTTCGGCCAGCGTCCAGCGATGCGCCGGGTCGGCGTGCATGGCTTCGATCGCCCTGCCCAAACGGGGATCGGCAAGCGCGTAGAGCAGGCCCACACCGTCGCCAGC
The DNA here is from genome assembly GCA_965276795.1 of Acetobacteraceae bacterium. GTDB lineage: Bacteria > Pseudomonadota > Alphaproteobacteria > Acetobacterales > Acetobacteraceae > Acidiphilium. The sequence continues at coordinate 2,412,165 of OZ255628.1, forward strand.
CTGCCGCGACAGGTGGAGCCGAAAGGCCTGAAGGAGCATCAGATGCGCCAGATGCCGGGCGGCGAGCGTGCCGCCCGGCCTCCCATTCCGCATTTCCATCATCATCTGCGTGATGCACCATCGCAGCGCCGCCCGATCCTCCGCCTCATGCAGATGGATGAGCGGCGGCAGCGTTCCCAGCAACGTCCCCGCCTTGCGGGCGTCCACCTCAAAGCGAGTGCCGGCGAACGTAAAACCGCCGCCGCCATTGTGGACGATCACGTCGCCCGCCCGGGCTTCGCCAAGCACATCGCGGGCCTCAGCTGGGGTCAGCTTCAGGTCACTCGCAAGCATGAAGGATCGGCCGCTCGGCAGGATGATACAATCTCCCGCCCTGAGCCGGACGGCGGCATCCATGCCGTCCACCGCCAGCCAGCAGGAACCGGCCATCACCGCATGGCACTTGATCGTGCCGGTGCGACTACCAAACCGGATCGCCCAGTCGCCGCCCGCGTCGAGGCTGGCAGTGAGGTAGCTTTCGGGCTTGAGGATGGCGAGGATGTCAGACAGCGGGTCCATGACAGTTCCGGACGATGGCGAAGGAAATACCGACGATCCTGTATAGCTCGTGTGTTACGCCGTGACTATCTTCGGCTCCACAAACTGGAGCTTGCCCATGATCGTCATCACCACCCCAACCGGCAATATCGGCCGCCATGTCGTCCGGCATTTGCTTGATGCCGGCGAAGCCCTGCGCTTAGTCGTGCGCGATGCGGCCAAGCTGCCGCAGGAGGTGCTCGATCGGGTGGAGATGATCGAAGGATCGCATGGCGATGCCAGCGTAGTCGATCATGCGTTCCGGGGAGCGGATGCAGTGTTCTGGCTCTGCCCGCCCACGCCTTCGGCGACACCTGCTGCCGCTACGGTCGATTTCGCCCGGCCGGGTGCGGAGGCGATGCGCCGGCACGCCGTCCCCCATGTCGTCGCCGCGACAACGCTCGGCCGCCACACGCCTTGGCAGGAGCGGGCCGGCAACGCGACTGGCTCGATCCACATGGTCGATCTGTTGCGCACAACGGGCGCCGCCGTTCGCGGACTCGCCCTGCCGGCCTTCATGGACAATGCGCTGCGACAAGCGGATGCCATCCGTCAAGGCAAGATGGTCGGCCCGATCGCTCCCAACAAGAAGCTGCCCCACACTGCCACCCGCGATACCGGCGCTGCCGCTGCCGGGCTGCTGATCGACCGTCGCTGGTCAGGGCAGGAGGACGTGCCGGTCCTCGGTCCCGAGGAGCTTTCCTACGCCGATCTGGCGGCAATCGTCTCGGAAGTAATCGGCCGAGAAGTCCGTTACGAGCACCAGACATACGAAGCCTACAAAGAGACCGCGATGGCACGCGGGCTGACCGACGCCTTCGCACAGGGCTTTGTCGATATGTTGCGCGCTAAGGAAGAGGGCATGGACAACATGGCGTCGCGCGCGACAGCCATCATCGGACCGACCAGTTTTCGCCAGTGGGTCGAAGAGGAGTTGAAGGCCGTCATCTCCGATTGAAGATCTGCATCCGTGCTTATGTGTCTAAGGGCATTTGCAGATCATACTGATCCAAAAATTCTCTATGCGCTTTGTTTTATCAAGCTGAACCAGCCTTCAAAACACCGCCGGCTGATCCGCCGTGGCGGCCCTGATATACAAGGTTCTGGTGGCGTAGGAGATGTAGATTTCGTGCTGGCGGATGAAGGTTTCGCCAATGATCATGCGTTGCCCTAAAGGCGACTCGCCGCCGACCGCGATCAACGGGTGATCGACGACCATGCCGCCGATGGTGGCGGTTTGGAAGGCGTAGAGCTTGTTCAGGAAGGCGCGCGCGCCGATGCCGTGCCCGGTCAAGGACCGGAGAAATTTTGGCTTGGTCTCCGCCAAGCCCGAATTGCGGAACAATGAGTTAAGCATGAGGTTGGTGCTGCTGCCGGTATCGAGCAGCGCGTCGACCGGACGGTGATCGACGGTGATGGGAAACACGATCTGGCCGCCGCGCAGCACCGTGAACGGAATCGGTTTCGCGCCAGGCCAAGGCGTCGTGACAGCGCAATGATCCACCGCGATCAGGATAACCTGATGAGTCGGAAAATCGAGGTCGACATCGAAATTTCGCAGAATATCGGCGCCGAAAATACCGTCCACCGCGTTATAGAGCGGATGCGACGGCGTGAAAATCGGCACCACCGGAAAGTGAAACACGAAACCGGCGGCGGTGCCGATGCGGAACTCCCGGACGGTGACGATGCGGACATAGACCGTGCCGCCTAGCCCGGATAGCCGCATCTCCTGAGTGCCGAAAGGCGGCAGATTAGCCGCGCGCGCGGTGTCCGGCGTGATGACCGAAATGCCGGCGCCGGTATCAAGCAGCATGCGCACCGGCTTGCCGTTCATCGTGGCGTAAAACACCGGGACGAACTGGTTCAGGAACGACATTTGCATGAAGGCGACCGGCGTGACCGCGCAGGGCTGCGACGGCGTCGCGCAGGCCGCGAGGAGAGCGGGAGCAAGCAAAAGCGCCACGAACCTTCTGCTTTTTTGAAAAAAAGCCCGCCAGGCCAGGCGGCAAAAAAACTTTTTTGGGTTTATGACGCTGCCCCTTGAGTTCTACACTGAAAAATATTTTGCGCGCGGGTTCAGCACCACAATGGCGCTGGTCGATTGCTCGGGATGAAGCTGGAACTCGTCGGAAAGCGAAATTCCGATCCGCTCCGCATCCAGCAGATGCAGCAATTGCACCTGATCCTCCAGCTTCGGGCAGGCGGGGTAACCAAAGGAATAGCGCGAGCCGCGATAGCTTTGCGCCAGCATCTTTTCCATGTCGCGGTCATCCTCTCCGGCGAAACCAAGCTCGGCGCGGATGCGCTTATGCGTGTATTCCGCCATCGCCTCGGCCATCTCGACTGAAAGCCCGTGCAAATAGAGGTAGTCCTGGTAACGGTTATCCTCGAACCAGTCGCGCGCCACTTCCGAAGCCTTCTGCCCGACCGTAACCACTTGCAGGCCGATCACGTCGCGCTCGCCATCCTCAATATCGCGGAAGAAATCGGCAATGCACTCGCCATCCTCTTTCGGTTGGCGCGGCAGGCCGAAACGCGCGATTTCGGTGACGCCATCCGGCGCGAACAGGATCAGGTCATTGCCCTGCCCCGCCGCTTTCCAGTAACCATAGACCGCTTGCGGCTTGAGGATGTCGCCGGCGTCGCACAGCGCCAGCATCCGCTTCATCACCGGACGCAACTCCTGCCGCGCCCAGCCGAGAAATTCATCGAGCGACTTGCCCTGCTTGCGAAACCCCCATTGGAACTGAAAGAGGCTTCGCTCATTGATGAACGGAATGATCGCTTTCGGCGGCGCCTCGATCACCCGCGCACCCCAGAAGGGCGGGATGATCACCGACTCATTTTGTGTTAGCCGCCGCCGGCGCATCTGTACCGCGTTGACATCGACAGGCGCGAAGGCTTTGACATCGGCCTCGCCCAGCTTGCGCTTGGTGTTGCGGGCCTTGCCGATGCGCTTGGCCTGGATGCCCGCCAGATAATCATCAAACCCGTTGCCCGTCACCTTGTCCATCAGATGCAAACCATCAAACGCATCACGCGCATAGGCGACCCGGCCCGAGGCATAGGCGCCGACGCAGTCATCCTCGACATAATTCCGCGTCAGCGCGGCGCCGCCGAGGATCACCGGAATATCGAGGCCCTGCCGGCCCATCTCTTCCAGGTTTTCCCGCATCACCACGGTGGATTTCACCAGCAACCCCGACATGCCGATGGCGTGCGCATGATGCTCACGAGCGGCGGCCACCATATCGGCCAGCGGCACCTTGATGCCGAGATTGACGACCTGATAGCCGTTATTGGTGAGAATGATATCGACCAGGTTCTTGCCGATATCATGCACATCCCCCTTCACCGTGGCCAGCACGATGGTGCCTTTCTGGCTGCCCTCGACACGCTCCATCATCGGCTCGAGATAAGCGACGGCGGCCTTCATCGTCTCCGCCGATTGCAGCACGAAAGGCAACTGCATCTTGCCGGCGCCAAACAATTCGCCGACCACCTTCATGCCATCCAACAGGATGTTATTAATGATATCGAGCGGCTTGTTGGTTGTTAGCGCGTCGTCAAGCTCGTCCGACAGCCCCTTGCGGTCGCCATCGACAATGCGATCCTTCAGCCGGCCTTCCACCGTCTCGGCGCGTTTCTTTTTGGTGGCTTCCGCGGCTTTGCGATCGGCGAACATTTCCAGCAGTTTCTGCAACGGGTCATAGCCTTCGGCGCGGCGGTCGAAGATCAAATCCTCCATCACCCGCACCTCTTCCGCCGCGATTAGATGCAGCGGGCGGATTTTCGAAACATGCACGATGGCGCCGGTCATCCCGGCCCGCACCGCATGATCGAGAAACACCGAATTCAGCACCGCCCGCGCCGCCGGGTTCAGGCCAAACGAAATGTTAGACAGCCCGAGAATGATCTGGATATCGGGAAACTCCGCGCGGATCGCCTTGATGCCTTCCAGCGTCCATTGCCCCAGCTTGCGGTCATCCTCGTTGCCGGTGGCGATGGTGAAGGTCAGCGGATCGATCAGCAAATCCGATTGCGGCAGCCCGTGCTTCACGCAAGCAAACTCCACCAGCCGGCGCGCCACCGCCAGCTTCTGCTCAGGCGTTTTCGCCATCCCCTGCTCGTCGATGGTCAACGCGATCATCGCCGTGCCGAATTTGCGGGCCAACCGCATCCGCGCTTCGGCGGGCGCCTCGCCATCCTCGAAATTCATCGAGTTGATGACCGGCTTGCCGCCATGCAGCCGCAGCGCCGCGCCCAGCACGTTCAGCTCAGTCGAATCGATGACTAACGGGGCGTTAACAGAGGAGGTGAACCGGGTGATCACCTGGTTCATCTCGGCCACCTCGTCGCGCCCCACAAAAGCGGTGCAGATATCGAGCGCATTGGAGGCTTCGGCGACCTGTTCCCGCCCTACCGCGACACACCCATCCCAATCATGCTTCTCCTGCAATTCGCGCCATTTTTTCGAACCATTGGCGTTGCAGCGCTCGCCGATCGAGAAATAACTATTCTCCTGCCGCAACGGCGTCGCCCCATACAGGCTGGCGACAGCGGGCACCCAAAAGAATTTGCGCGGCACCGGCGCCGGACGATACTCCCCTCGTCTCCGCAGCATCGCATCCAGCGCCTCGATATGCGGAGTGGAGGTGCCGCAGCAGCCGCCGATCAAATTCACCCCGTCCTCGGCGATAAATCGCTCCATCCAGCTCGCCATCTCGGCGGCCCCCAAGGGATAATGGGTCTTGCCATCCACCAGCTCCGGCAGGCCGGCATTCGGCTGGATCGAGATCATCCCTGGCCAGTTCTGCGCGAGATAGCGCACATGCTCGGCCATCTCCTGCGGCCCCGTCGCGCAGTTCAAGCCGATCAGCGGCACGTCCAGCGCATGCACCACCGTCGCCGCCGCGGCGATATCCGGGCCGACCAGCAGCGTGCCGGTGGTCTCCACCGTCACCTGTACGAAAATGGGCGTGTCGGTGCCGGCCTGCTCGGCAGCAATCTTGGCGCCGTTCACCGCCGCCTTGATCTGCAGCGTGTCCTGGCAGGTCTCGATCAGGATAGCATCCACGCCGCCCTCGATCAGCCCGGCGGCTTGCATGGCCAGCGCCGCTTCCAGCGTATCATAATCAATATTGCCCAAGCTCGGCAGCTTGGTGCCCGGCCCGATGCTGCCCAGCACGTAGCGGTCGCGCCCGTCCGAAAAACTTTCCGCCGCCTCGCGCGCCAACTCGCCAGCGATGCGGTTGATCTCGCACGCCCGGTCCCCAAGCTGGAATTCCGCTAAGGTGATCGGCGAGCCGCCGAAGCTGTTGGTCTCCACCATATCCGCGCCGGCCAGGAAATAACCGCGATGAATCTCGCGCACCAGATCGGGCCGGGACAGGTTCAGCACCTCGGTGCAGTTCTCCTTATCCCAATAATCCCGCTCAACATCGAGGGTAAGCGCCTGGACGCGCGAGCCCATACCGCCATCGGCCAGCAGCACGCGGTGTTTCAAGGCGTCGAGAAGATGCGGTTTTGTCATGATGGGGTGGAATATAGCATCGGCGCGCTAAATTGAAGCGATGGCGAACGGGCAGCGTGATATGCGGATTCCGGTGGTCTTCGGCGCAACACCCGCGGCGGGCGACGCGCTGCTGATCGAGGGCGATGCCCCTGCCCTGCCGGGTTTCCACGTCATCCGCTTCAGCCTGCCCGCCGATACGGGGCATCCAATCGGCTGCGCCTGCTGCGCGCCACGCGGGCCGGTGGCCGAAGCGCTTTCCGCCGCCTTCCGCGACCGCGCGACGGGCGCCGCGCCGTTCTTTCACCGCATCGCTGTCGCCCCAGCAAGCGCCGGCGCCATCGCGGCCATCAATGCGGCCTTGGCCACCGATGCCGTGACCGCCGCGCGCTACCGGAAACTTTTCTAACTTAGTGTTATTTATATTGACAATATGAACAGGTTTCACTAACGCTCTGCTGGTCAACCAGGAGAGCCTCGATGCCCGAACGCCTAAACTGGACCGAAGCCGCCGATCAAACCATCCACCAAATGCGCGCCGCCGGCGCCACCTGGGCGGCCATCGGCGTCACCCTTGGAGTGTCGCGCAACACCATCATCGAGCGGGGCCGGCGCATCCAAGCGACCGGCGGCCCCCGAAGCATCCTCAAACCGGTCAAACTCCCGGAAGAAGACCGGGACCGGCCCTCCTTGCCCGCCGGGCACCCGATTTCCTGGGAGTTGCTCATCGGCGGCACCTTGTTGGAAGGCACGCCCTACCTCCCGCCAAACCAACCGCGCAAGGCCGCCAAACCCCTTGACCCGCAACCAGACGGAGATGCCCCATGACCATGATTCGCGCCCGCAAACCCGGCGACGTGCTCGGCTCCGGCATCCGCGTCCCCCCCGCCCCGATGCGCTGCGCCGAAATCGCGGCCTCCGCCGATCCGGCAGCGATGTTAGTAGGAAGGTTAGAAGAAGCCGGCGCCACGCTGCTCAGCCTGCCCTCGCGCGGCCCCTCTACCCGCTTGGCCCAGCAGCGCTACGACGTGGTGCACTCCGCGCTGGAAGCCTATGGCTGGGAAGCCGCCCCGGTGCGCCAAACGCCGCCCAGCGGCGCCGCCATCGATCGCATGGACGAGGCCATGCGCTGGCTCTCGCTGATCCCGGAAGAACGCTTCGTGCTCCGCCGCATCCTCGGCGCCCGCGCCCTCGTCCACCCCCTCACCCTGCGCCACCTGTTCCCCTGGCGCCGCCTCGGCGCCCTCCTCGGCACCGATCACAAAACCATCCAACGCTGGCACCACGACGGCGTGCACCTGATCCTGGCAGCCCTCTGCCCGCGGCCCTGAATGTTAGGCTTCGGCAAGGAAAGGTCAGGGGACGCTGTCCCCTGAACCCCTGCTAAGGGCGGAGCCCTTAGAACCCGCTAGCTAGCCCAAGGCTGAGGGGGGATTAATCCCCCCTCAGCCTTGGGCTAAATAAATGGATTCCAAAGGCTCCGCCTTTGGCGGGGTTCCAAGGGGCAGCGCCCCTTGGCCTTCCCTTGCTCATGCCTTAGCATTTTGGGCAGTAAGCAGGGCCGCCTCCATGGCGGCGACGGCGCTCATATTGGCGATGCCGCGGGCGGTGGTGCTTGGCACGGCGATATGCAGCGGCTTGGCGAGGCCCAGCAGCAGCGGGCCGACGGTAACGCCTTCGCCGGCGGCGCGCAGCAGGCTGACAGCGATATTGGCGGCATCGAGGTTCGGCATCACCAGCAGGTTGGCGGTGCCTTCCAACCGGCTATCGGTCACCGCGTGGTTGCGGATCGCCTCGACCAGTGCCGCGTCGCCATGCATTTCGCCATCGATTTCCAGCTCCGGGTCCTGCGCGCGGATATGCGCCAGCGCCTGGCGCATCTTGCGCGCCGAAGGCGAGTTCGAGGCGCCAAAATTCGAGTGCGACAGCAGCGCCACTTTCGGCGCGATGCCAAACCGGCTGACCATCGCCGCCGCCAGATGCGTCATCTCGGCGATATCTTCGGCGCTGGGATCAATATTCACATGAGTATCGCAAATGAACAGTACGCCGCTTTGCAACAGCAGGCCGGTCAGCGCGGAGATGCGCGCGATGCCAGGACGGCGCGGGATGATCGGCATGGCGTAGCGGAACTGGCGCGACCAGTCGCCCAGGCCGCCGCAGATCGCCGCATCCGCCTCGCCCGCCGCCAGCATCATCCCGGCGCCGACCGTGGGGCGCCGCGCCAGCTGCCGGTGCGCCGCGTCCGGCGGCACGCCGCGCCGTCCCACCAGGCGTTGATACTGCGCAAGCAGGCGCTGGAACAGCGCCGGGTCCGCCTCGAAATCGACGATGCGGAAATCCTGGTCGGGCTTCATCCTGAGGCCGAGCGCGGCCACTTTCCGCAGGATGGCGGCGCGCCGGCCGATCAGGATCGGCTCGGCCAGATGATCGTCGATCACGCTTTGCACCGCCCGCAAAACCCGGTCATCCTCGCCTTCGCCATAGACGATGCGCTGGCGATTTTGCCGCGCCACCTCGGAGACCGGGCGCATCAGCTGGCCGGAGCGGAACACGAAGCGCTCCAGCTCGTGCTTATAGACGTCGAAATCCTCGATGGGCCGCCGCGCCACCCCATCATCCATGGCGGCCTTCGCCACGGCGGGCGCGATATGCAGGATCAGCCGCGGGTCGAAGGGCTTGGGGATGATATAATCCGGCCCGAACACCGGCGCCTGGCCGCCATAAGCGGCAGCCACCACGTCAGAGGCCTCGATCCGCGTCAGCTCAGCGATCGCCTCCACCGCCGCCAGCTTCATCGGCTCGGTGATCGCCGTGGCGCTCACATCAAGCGCGCCGCGGAAAATAAAGGGAAAGCAGAGCACGTTGTTGACCTGGTTCGGATAGTCGCTGCGCCCGGTGCAGATGATCGCGTCGGGGCGCTGTTCCCTAACGAGTTCGGGCGAGATTTCCGGCTCGGGATTGGCCAAGGCGAGGATCAGCGGCTTGGCCGCGAATTTATCCAGCCATTCGGGCTTCAGCACGTTCGGCGCCGAAAGCCCAAGGAAAATATCGGCGCCCTCCAGCACATCGGGCAGCTTGCGCGCCTCGGTGTCGCGGGCGAATTCCGCAAGGCTCGGGTCAAGCTTGGGACGGCCTTGATAGACCACGCCCTCGATATCGGTGACCGTGATGTGTTCCGGCCTCATGCCGAGCGCGATCAGAATCTTGATGCAGGAAACCGCCGCGGCGCCGGCGCCGGAGGTGACCAGCCTCACCTGCCCGATCGATTTTTCCTGGAGGGCCAACGCATTGCGCACGGCGGCGCCGACAATGATCGCGGTGCCGTGCTGATCGTCGTGAAACACCGGGATTTTCATCCGCGCCCGCAAGGTTTGCTCGATGCGGAAGCATTCCGGCGCTTTGATATCCTCCAGATTAATGCCGCCGAAGCTTGGCTCCAGCGCTTCGACAATCTCAATGAACTTGTCGGGATCAGGCTGGTTCACTTCGATATCGAACACGTCGATGCCGGCGAATTTCTTGAACAAAACCGCCTTGCCCTCCATCACCGGCTTGGACGCCAGCGCGCCAATATTGCCGAGGCCCAGCACGGCGGTGCCGTTGGTGATCACCGCCACCAGATTGCCGCGGATGGTGTAGTCAAACGAGGTATTGGGATCGTCCCTGATGGCGAGACAAGCGGCGGCGACTCCAGGTGAATAGGCCAAGGATAAATCGCGGCTGGTTTCCATCCGCTTGGTGGGCGTAATGGTCAATTTGCCCGGCCTGGGGTTGCGGTGGTAATCCAGCGCCGCTTTGCGTAGCGTCTCGTCCATGTGATGCACTCCTCAATGACCGGAAGAATGCGTCGCGAAACGTGCCGCGGCAAGCGCTGGCACAGAGATTAACCTATCGCAAAAGCAAGATCAGGGGGCTTTGCCCCCTGAAACCCCCACTAAGGGCTAAGCCCTTAGAACCCGCTAGATGGCTTTCCGCTGGGAGGGGTCAGAGACCCCTCCCAGCGGAAAGCCAAGTAATGGATTCCAAAGGCCTTGCCTTTGGCGGAGGGGCCGGAAGGTTCCGGCAATGCGAAGCATTGCTGGAAGGCCCCGGAGGTGGAGGTCCAGGAGGCAGAGCCTCCTGGCCTTGACTCTTGCGGATAGCTTAATCCCTATGCCGCTTGGCACTGGACGGGAAAGGAATGAAATTGGTGCGGTCGAGAAGACTCGAACTTCCACAGGGTTTCCCCCACAAGCACCTCAAGCTTGCGCGTCTACCGTTTCGCCACGACCGCACCGTGACCAGATCGCTGGTGGCGGGGATATAGCCGATGGATCAGGCCGCAGCAATAAGAGAATCGGTGAAGTGGCGCGTCAGTTCGGGACTGACGCCGTATCAGGCGTCGCTCGGCGAGATGGCGTCGCTTGTGGCGGCGATCCGCGCGGGAACCACCGGCGAGCAGGTCTGGCTGGTCGAGCATCCGCCGCTCTACACGGCGGGAACCTCTGCGAAGGACGAGGATTTACGCGCGCCGGGCGGCTTGCCGCTGTTCCAGGCCGGCCGCGGCGGCCAATGGACCTATCATGGGCCGGGCCAGCGCGTCGCCTATGTAATGCTGGACCTCGCCAAGCCGCACGGGCGGGTCGCCGCGCGCGATGTGCGGGCCTTCGTCTGGGGGCTGGAGGAATGGCTAATCCGCACCCTCGCCGCCTTCGGGGTAAGAGGCGAGCGTCGGCCCGGCAGGGTCGGCATCTGGGTCGAGCAAGCCGGGCAGGAGGCAAAAATCGCCGCCATCGGCGTCAGGGTAACGCGCTGGGTAAGCTGGCACGGCATCAGCCTGAACGTGTCGCCCGATCTCGCGCATTTCGCCGGCATTGTGCCCTGCGGCATCAGCGAACACGGCGTCACCTCGCTCAAGGCGCTAGGGCGGAAGGTGACGATGGCAGAGGTGGACGCGGCGCTGAAGGCAAACTTTAGGCAAGTGTTTAATGAGGGCGTTCTTTCTTAAAAGAAGGCGACGCGCTGCGGAATCGAAACGCTTTCGTTAGTCTCTGAGGCGCTTCGACATATAAATGCGGCGCAAGCCTTTTTCTACCGCGCGATGCGTCTCAACATAGCCGATGCGGGAGTAGAGCGCGATATTCTCCGTCATTGCCTCGTTGGTGTAGAGCCTAATCGAGGCGCTGCCTGCATCGAGCGCCACCTGTTCGGCGAATTCGAGCAGCATTCGCCCGAATCCCTTTCCTTGCGCCTCAGGACTTACCGCCACATTATCTAAAAGCATACCGTCTTTTTCTGGAATAAGCACCACCAGACCGCGAACCACGCCCTCCTCTTCAAGAAGATGCACCCGCCGCGCCTCAATCAACGCCAGGTAATTGTCGAGCATCGGCGCTGGCTTGCGTCCTATTCGCAAGACATAGGGCGCATAGGCAGCATTGACAATCGCCTCAATTATGAGCCGATCCGCGTGGCCGGCAAGACGCATCGTTGGGTGCATTATCCACAAATTATGCCAAATTTCGGGAACTATGCACTTAGGGTAGGGAATGCAAAGTATGTCAAGTACGCGGTATCCCGGTGTGACGGTCGGGGGTCACTATGATTTTCCCAGCACCTAGTTTTTGCTATACTCCTATGGACGGCAGTGGAGGCAAAAGCATGAGTCAATTAGAAATCAGAGGTCTTGAAAACAGTTTTAACGGCTGGAGAGCAGATCGTGCCCCTGAAATGACAGTAAGCGACGCATTTGAGCGTTATTCTGTCGAATTAATTCTTAAAGATGCCGATTTGTCAGATGAAGAAATATCGTCTGGATTAGTTGGCGGTGGAGGGGATGGAGGAATCGATGGAATTTACTTTTTTTTGAATAACCAGTTAATGCTTGATGAGACGGATGTTCCACGGCAAGTAACCTCAGCGCATTTATGGATTATCCAAGCAAAGTTCGAAAATGGATTCGGCGAAACCCCAATTCAGAAGATGCAGCAATTTTCAGATGATCTTCTAACGTTTTCCAAACCACCAGAATATTTTCGCTACTACAACCGAAATATTAAAGACGCGATAGGTCGATTTCGAGAAAAATACGAAGCTGTTATCGGGCAACCTCATACCTTTACTATTAGCTTTGTATACACTTGCAAAAGTGACCAAAAACCAGCGCCACAGGTTGAGTTACGGGTCAACAACCTTAAGGAATCAATTACAAAACATATGAGTTCGGCTGGCTGTGATTTTCAGTTTTGGGGCGCTCAGAAGCTTACTGAAGCGTTTAGAAGTCCACCAAACAGAACGTTACTTCTTGATATTACGCAACAAATGATGGCCGATGATGGCTCGGTAGTATGCTTGGCACGGCTCGATAAATTTGCCCAATTTCTAACAGATGAGCGCGGCAATATGCGGCAGTATTTGCTTGAACCCAATGTTCGCGACTACCAAGGCATAAAGAACCCTGTAAATATTGATATCCGGCATTCATTAGGCGAAAAGGACGTAAAAGAATTTTGGTGGTTGAATAACGGCATAACCATTTTAGCCGACGAGTGCTCAGTAGGGGCAGGTAAGGTAAAAATCCTCGCGCCAGAGCTGGTCAATGGTCTTCAAACTTCACATGAGGTGTTCAATTTCTTTCGCGATAACCGAAATAATGACGAACGAACAATTTTAATTCGGGTGATTCTCCCGCCGAATGATTCAGCGCGCCGGAAAATTATAAAGGCAACGAATAATCAAACTCAAGTTAGCGCTTTGTCACTCAGAGCCACCGAAGATATTCATTTTGACATTGAAGAATTATTCAAGTTGTATGACATCTACTACGATAGACGAAAGGGTGAGTATCGTCGCCTGAATAAGGCTGTTTCTCGAATTATCAGCATAAAGGAAGTTGCACAGGCCGTCATCGCAATTGTTTTACAGAAGCCGGATGATGCGCGTGCTCGTCCAATGTCGCTTCTTGGAAATAATGAGGGTTATGGCTCAATATTTGATGTAAATGCGCCCCGCGACCTTTTTCTTGTAAGGGTACTACTAGATCGCCAAGTGGAAAAATATTTGGCAGGCCGTGCCGATCTGACCAAAGATGTAAGAAACGATGTTAGGTATCATATGGATACGTGGCTTGCATTGACATTGGCTAAGAAACGCGAACCTACCAAAACTGAAATAGCTGCTCTGGCGCCTTTTGTAAAAAGTCAAATTCCAGCAACTGTGCTGGACGAATGTTTTGCCCGGGTTATAGATATTTATGAGAAATGTGGCGAAAATGCCAATGCATCAAAAGGAAGCGACATGAAAAACGCCGTATTGAAGTCTGCAAAGTCCATGGCTAATGGATAAAGAACGTCTTCTTGATAGGTTGAGTGATAAAGAAATCGCACGGCGAAGCGACGATCTGTTAAAACACATGATTAACAGGCCGCCACAACCGCACGCTACTCGTTCTTCGGCTCAACCTCGAAGTCAAAGGAAAGCTGCCTTGGATCATGTAGAGCGAAAGAACGTCTCCGTTGAAACCGCATGATTAGCGGCTTGAGTACTGGTTCAACTAGCTTGTTGATACATGACCCGATTGCCTACTGTGCCACGAAGTGCTTTCGCGGCGCGCTGAGCATCCGTCACGTTCAGCGCCTCACGCTCATTGTAGCGGAAATCGAATTTCAGGTGCTGCTGGCTGACATGGTGGTACGTGCCCATGATGCCGCGCTTGAAGGTCGCAAAGTAGCTCTCGATTGTATTTGTATGAATGTCACCGCGCACATATTCACCGATGCTATGGTTCACTATGTCATGGCGTTCAAACTCGCCGCCGATCTTCTTGGCAACCGTGCCTTCATCGGTCATCACAAAGGTTTTGCCTTGCACATGGGCAGCAAGGATCGGGCGCAAGGTTTTGGCGTTACTTCGGGTACATGGTGAGACGGAACGCGGCCTTTCCGTTCAACAAGCAAGAACACCGCTTCCTTTCCGGCTCCGCCGGTTCCGAGATGCTTGCGTTTGCTTGCGTGCTTGTTTTTCTCCTTGCCACCCACATAGGTTTCATCAATCTCAACCGTCTTGCCTTCGCCGCCAAGCGGTCCCACACTTTCGGGATGAAGTTCACCCATCGACTCACGGATGCGATGGGCCATGAACCATGCGGTGCGGTATGAGCCAAAACCAAGCATCCGAAAAAGCTGATGGGCGCTCATACCCTTCTTTGAAGATGACATGAGATGAATAGCAAGCAGCCACTTGTGCAGTGGGATATGAGAACACTCGAAAATTGTTCCGATTGTCGCGGTGAAAGGCTTATCGCAATGCCTGCAATTATACACGCCAGGGCGGGTGCTCTTGCCCTTTAACTTAGTGGAATTGCCGATCGTGCCACACCGCGGGCAAATCGGGCCATTTCGCCAGCGCGATGCTTCGAAATGCTTTCGAGCCGCGTCTTCGTCACTGAAAATTGGATTGGTAAGGTCAATGCTCATAATCCGCTCTATCTCTGAAGCAAATACTAGCCCTTGCGGCTTCCTACGTCAAGTGCATAATTCCTCAAATTAGGACACTACCCAAAATTCATAAAGCTTGACTAATGAATTTTGGGACGCGCGCGGGTTAGTGGACGGTGCGGGCGAACAGAAAGAGCGAATACCATCGAATTTATGAATTTCTCTCTCTCCGAAATCTGCGCAACCTGCGGATCATCTTTGATTTGTCCGCAGATGACGCAGATTAGATGAAGCTCGGCATGCCACGCGCGCTGAAACGCGAACTGAGCCTTCAGAAGTAACCGTTTTCTGGAAGGCGGCGCCCCGTCGCCGAACTAACGCACTGCTAACAAAATCCATCATCAACTACGAATTTCGCTTGCTCACTTGCTTTGATTTGTGGTTTTATCCGGTTAGTGAACCAGATCGCTTCCCTTGCCCCGGCAGAACGCCTCGCCTACATCATCGAGAGCCTGTGCCAGGTGATCGGCCGGCGCAGCGACTGGCGTCTGGGCCTAGCCTGCCTGCCTGGCCCGCTCCTGTTCCAGATCTGGAAGCGCCTGCGCGGCATCGCCTTCCGCTTCAGAGAGCGCATTGCGCGCAATGCCGCCAACCCCATCCCCGCTCCACCCCGCTTGCGCAAACCGCGACCGGCCCGGCCTGGCGCGGCCCGGCCCCGCAAGCCGGACCCGCTGCCGCGCCATTACGCCTGGCTGCTCCGCCTGATCCAGGAAACCGCCCATGGCAGGGCGCAATTCTGCGATTTCCTTGCCGATCCCGAAATGGCAACCCTCCTCGCCCAAGACCCGCAACTCCGCAGCATCCTCCGCCCGCTCTGCCACATCCTGGGCATCCGCCGCGACCAGGTCCCGTCCCTATACCCGCCAATCCCGCCCAAGCAGCCGACCCCGCAACCGCCTGAAGCGCAACCGCCAGCGCCCTCCATTCCCGATGAAGCGCCGCCGCCAGCCGCGCCGCCAGCCGCACAAGCCGAATCTCCTCCTGGCACAGCGCCGCCTGACACCCCGCCGCCTGATCCCCCTACGGACACTTGCGCGTAATCGCCTTTGCACGCCCATAATGTTACGATTTAGCAACAAAGTAGCCTGGCAAATACACCGCCGCCTCTTTTTACAAAAAAAGCCTTTCCTTGAAGCTCGTTGCCTTGGTTATGGCTCGCGTGATACCGCTGCCGCTGCATGAAAGCCGACAAATCCTTCCCCTCCCGCCCCGGCGGCCGCATCATCGCCGACGCGCTGCTCGCCCAAGGCGTCACGATTGGCTTCACCGTGCCAGGGGAGAGTTTTCTCGACACACTGGACGGGCTGTACGCGGTGCAGGACCAGTTTCGCCTGATCACCTGCCGCTTCGAGGCTGGGGCGGGGCATATGGCGGAGGCCGTGGGGAAACTGACCGGCCGGCCAGCGGCGGCTTTCGTGACTCGCGGGCCTGGGGCTTCCCACGCCGCGATAGCGGTGCACGTGGCGGCGCAGGACAGCACGCCCTTGCTGCTGTTCATCGGCCAAATTCCCCACGGCGAAACCGACCGTGACAGTTTCCAGGAAATCGACTACCGGCGAATGTTCGGCGGCATCGCCAAATGGGTGACGCAGATCGACGATGCCGCGCGGATTCCCGAATTGATCGCCCATGCGGTCGACGTCGCGACTTCCGGTCGTCCAGGGCCTGTCGTGATCGCGCTGTCCGAGGAGATGCAGGCGGAGACGGCATCAGTGCCCGATCTGCCGCCGGCCCGGCGCAGCCTCGCCTTTCCCGATCCGGCGGCCATTGACGAGCTGATCGACCGGCTCGGCAAGGCGGCGCGTCCGCTGGTCATCATGGGCGGCTCCGGCTGGCGGAAATCCTCGCTTGAGGATTTGCAGCAATGGCTGCGGCGCGCCGGCCTGCCGGTCACCGCCGGGTTCCGCCGCCAGGGCCTCTACCCTGGCGCATGGGAAAACTACGCGGGCGATCTCGGCGTCGGCTCCGATCCGGCCTTGGTCGCCGCGGCGCAGGAGTGCGATCTGGTGCTGGCCATCGGCACGAGGCTGGGCGAAGCGGTCAGCCAGGGCTACACATTGTTCGATTTGGCAGGCGCCACGCCAATCATCCAAATCCATCCCGAATCGGCTGAACTGGGGCGGGTGCATCGGCTCGCGCTCGGCGTCACCGCCGATCTCAACGCCTTCGCGGATACGCTAACAAAGTGCGAGCCGCCTTTGGCAAGCTGGCAGGATTGGACCCAACATTTACGGCGCTTACGCGATGCTGCTCGCGCGATCCCTGATTACCCGTCCCCGCTAAACCTCGCCCAGGCGCTCCAGCAACTCGAACACACCCTGCCGGCGGATGCGATCTTCACCACCGACGCCGGCAATTTCGCCACCTGGCCGACCCGCTTCATGAACCTCAAGCCGGGCCAGGATTTCCTCGGCCCAGTGAACGGCGCAATGGGCTATGCCGTGCCGGCGGCAATCGGCGCCAGCCTGCATCAGCCGCACCGGCAAGTGGTCGCCTTCGTCGGCGATGGCGGCTTCCTGATGACCGGCAGCGAGCTTGCCACCGCCCTGCAATACGACGCCAAACCGATCATCCTGCTGTTCAACAACGGCATGTACGGAACGATTCGCATGTACCAGGAGCGACGATTTCCCGGCCGGCCTTCCGGCACTGCGTTGCGTAACCCGGATTTCGTCACGCTCGCGCAAGCTTACGGAGCTTTTGCGGCGCGCGTCAGCAGAACCGAGGAATTCGCTCCGGCCCTGAAAGCGGCGCTAAACTCGGGAAAAGCTGCTGTGATCGAATTGGTGACCGATCCGAGGCAAATCACCAGCCGCTTGCGGCTGGAGCAAAAACCTACTTGATCTTGGATTCCTTGAACGGAACATGCTTGCGCACGACCGGGTCATATTTGCGGAATTCGAGCTTTCCGGTCTGCGCCTTGGCGTTCTTTTTCGTCACATAGAAAAAGCCGGTATCGGCGGTCGAAATCAGTTTAATCTGAACAGTGCTGGATTTTGCCATGGGGTTCTCCGTGGCGCGGAGCTATGACGCATGAACCTGCCGGCGGTCAAGTCCGGCAGGATGCAGGGCTGATCGCAGGACGGTGCGAATCAGGCTCGCATGATAGGCGAAAGCGTTGCCAATCAGGTCGCGCGCCGCTTCGAAATCGCCATTGCCGCCCACCACGGCGGGACAGGCGTCGCGGATCGCCAAAACCTCGGCTAAAGGCATCGGCGCGCGGGCAGAGCGGGAGTCGCGCAAAGTTTTTTCCATCAAATTCTGGCCGGTATCGAGGACGTCCAGCTGCCGGCGGACCATGCCGGTGCCGAGGCTGGTGCAGATTTGCGGCATGACGCCCAGACCCTGCAACGGCCAGCCGAGCGGCGCCACCATGCGGCTCCAGGTGACGAACAACTCGC
Organism: Acetobacteraceae bacterium; assembly: GCA_965276795.1. Classification (GTDB taxonomy): domain Bacteria; phylum Pseudomonadota; class Alphaproteobacteria; order Acetobacterales; family Acetobacteraceae; genus Acidiphilium. Next base: position 2,430,134 of record OZ255628.1, read on the forward strand.
CGCCATCCGGCAACGTCGTCAGGCTTTGCACCAGGCCCTTGCCGAGCGTGGCGCTGCCGACCACCACGGCGCGGTCATTATCGGCGAGCGCCGCGGCGAAGGCTTCGGCGGCGCTGGCGGTCTGGCCGTCGACCAGCACCACGACCGGTAAGCCTTCCGCCAAATCAGCGCCCTCCGCCCGCCAGATTTTATCGGCGGCGGCATCGCGGCCGATGGTCTGGATGATCGTGCCCTGACCCAGCAGGGTATCCGCCGTCAGCGCCGCCTGGCGCAGCAGCCCGCCCCGGTTGCCGCGCAGATCGATCACTACGCCGCGCGGCGCCGGCGCGCCGGCGACCGGCCTGCCGGCCAGCAGCCCTTCCAGCATGGCGGCGAACTGCACCCCGGTATCGCTGCCGAATTCGGTAATCTGGATTTCCGCCAAATGATCGCGCATCGCGCCGAACACGGTCTGACGCGGCACGCGGGCGAAAGCGAGGCGAACGGACCATAACCGGCCGCGCACGCCGCGCAAGGTAAGGCGCATTGGCGTGCCGTCCTGCCCCGTCAGCGCCTCGTTCAGCATGGTCAGGGGCTTACCCGCCGCAGCCATGCCGTTGATCGCGACCACCGGCGTGCCGGGCGCAAGGCCTACCGCTTCAGCCGGACTGCCCGGCGCTACGGCGGCGATCACCGTCTGCCGCCCGCGATAGCGCAGCGTGATGCCCAAGCTCGCCGAGCCGAGCCGCATGGCTTCGTCGCGCGCCGCCTCGCCCGGCGCCTCATATCGCGAATAAGGATCGAAATAGTTGAACAGCTCGTCAAAGAAACTGCGGATGATGCCTTGCGTGCCAGCGCGCTGCAGCGCCTGCGAGCTTGCAAAAGCGCGCCCGGCGACTGCGGCGCAGAGATGCCCCCACGCGGCGGCATCCGCGGCGGCATGAGCGGCGGGCGCTTGCGCCGCATAAAGAATCTGGTTCGGCCCGTACAGCACCAGCCGGTCAGCCTGGAATTTCACGCTCAAATCGGGGTCGAGCGCGGTCAGGCCGCCCAATCCCCAAATCGCCATTTGCGGCATGCTCAGCGGCGTCAGGGTGCGCGGCGCGATGAAGGCCAGCGCGCTGCCCCAGACCGCGCCGGCCATGCTCTCGTCAAAACCAGCCGTTTTAGGCAATGCGGATGCCGCGCCGCTGGCGATCGGCAGCATCATGCAGAAAAGCGCAATGAAGCGCAGATATTTCACCGCTTGGCCTTGCCCTTCGCTTTGGCCTTGCTGGAAGGTTTTGCCCGCGGCGCTCGTTTCCCGGCAGAACTATGATTGGCGGCAACCGAGAACAGCATGCCGCCGGTGACCGGACGCGCTTGTTCAAGCCGCGCCTCGACGCTCTCCGCCAGCCGGAATTCCCGCCGGCTGCGCCGGCCTGACAGGGTCTGGCGCGCCTCGTCATAATGCCAAAAATCATCGGGCAGCATGGTCATCGGCACGAAACCGCTGGCGCCGGTCTCGCTCAGGGTAACGAACAGGCCGAACCGGGTGACGCCCGCGATCGTCGCGGCGAAGGTCTCGCCGACACGGCTGGCGAGGAAGGCGGCGAGGTAACGGTCGGCGGATTGGCGTTCGGCGTCGGTGGCGCGGCGCTCCATGGCGGTGATATGCGCGGCGGTCGCCTCGAACGCGGTGGCCTCGCTTTGGCTCAGCCCATCCTGGCCCAGCTTTAACCCTTTAATCAGCGCCCGGTGCACCAGCAGATCGGCATAGCGGCGGATCGGCGAAGTGAAATGCGCGTAGGCGCCCAGCGCCAGCCCGAAATGGCCGATATTCTCCGGCGAATATTCCGCCTGGCTTTGGCTGCGCAGCATCGCCTCATTGACCAAAGGCGCGGCATCCAAGCCTGCGACCAGATGCAGGACATGGTCGAGATCGCGCGGGTGCAGCTGATCGCCGGGCTTGAGGGAGATATCGAGCGTCGCCAGCAGGCCGCGCAGCGCGTCGAGTTTTTCCGGCGAAGGCGGCGCATGGACGCGGTACATGCAAGGCTGGCGCAGTCGCTCCAGCTCCGCCGCCGCCGCCACATTGGCCAGGATCATGAATTCCTCGATCAGCCGGTGGCTATCGAGCCGGGCGCGCGGCCTGACGCTGGCCACCTTGCCTGATACGTCGAGGATGATCTGTCGCTCCGGCAGATCGAGATCGAGCGTGCCGCGCGCCCGTCGCGCCGCCAGCAGCGCTCGGTACGCCGCGTACAGGTGATCGAGACAGCCGGGCGGCAGTCCCGCATCGCCTTTTGCCTCATGCGCCGCCTGCGCCTCCTCATAGGTGTGGCGAGCGGCGCTGCGCATCAACCCGCGGCCGAAGCGGTGGCTGATCCGGCTGCCATCCGCCCTGATATGCAATTCGGCGAATAGGCAGCCGCGATCCTCATGCGGCTTCAGGCTGCACCAACCGTTCGACAGCGCCTCCGGCAGCATCGGCACCACGCGGTCTGGAAAATACACCGAATTGCCGCGCTCGCGCGCCTCGCGGTCCAGCGCCGAGCCAGGCGTCACGTAATGCGCGACATCGGCGATGGCGACGATGATGCGATAGCCTTCGCCCGCCGGCTCGGCGAACACCGCATCGTCGAAGTCGCGCGCATCGGCGCCGTCGATGGTGATCAGCGGCACGTCGCGCAGATCCGCGCGGTCGCCGAGCGGCGCGCCACGCGCCGACGCCGCCTCGCGCAAGGCGGCGTCAGGGAAATCCGTCGGGATGCCGAGCGAAGCAATGGCGATCAGGCTGATCGAGCGTGCATCGCCCATCTTGCCGAGCCGCTCGATCACCCGCGCCGGCTTCAGCCCGTAACCCGCGTCAGGGAGCGGCTGGGCGCGGACCAGCTCCTCATCCTCGGCGCCGTTCGTCTCGCCCTCCGGCACCCGCCATTCGGCGCGGGTTTTGCGATCCACCGGCTCGATCCGCCCGCCGCCTGGGCCAAGGCTGCGGAACAGGCCGATCAGGCTGACCGGCAGATCGTCGAGAATTTTCAGCGTGCGGCCTTCGTAGCGATCCTCGCCGATCGGCTTGAGCCTTGCCAGAACCCGCGCGCCGGGCGCCAAGGCCGGCTGGCCGCGCCGTTCAGGAAGCATGAAAATCACCGGGCGGCGGCCTTTCGGCGCCTCATCCTGGACCAGCCGCGCCACCGCCTCGCCATGCCGGTCGGTGCCGGTGATTTCCACTGTCGCGGTTTCCGGCAAGCGCCCGGCTGGGCGGAACCGCTTATCGCCGGCCTTGTCGAGACTGCCGTCGCGCGCCAGCTGTTTCAGCAGATCGCGCAGCTCGGCCTTATGTTCCGGCGCAACGCCGAAAGCGCGGGCGATTTCACGTTTTCCCACACGCCCTGACGCATCGGCGATGAAGGCCCGCAACTCTGGCAACGCGGGGAGGCCAGCAGGCCGCATAGGCTTGCTGGGCTGAGTCTCGGAACGGGACTGGATGGAGCGCGGGCGTTTCATCCCGCACAGGCTTCGCCGCGCGAAGCGATCAGCTTGGCGAAGGCTGGGCCCTGACACAGTGTATCCTGACGCAGTGTATTCTGGCGCAGCGTTTGGCAAGCTAAATGATTCGCCATCATCCTACCTCTCGTTTACCCTGCCTCCTGGCCGGACTCCTACCGATAAAGCCGGTGACGCACAACGCTAGAGCGACATCAGCCGGCCTCTGCATCGAGAGAGTTTTAAACTATGGCGCAGGTGCAACGACCTGTTGTGGCGCGATAGGGGCCTCGTTATCGAGCGCCGCGTTGAGCAGGGCGCCGAACAGGATCGTGTAGGCAGTCACGTAAAACCACATCATCAAGCCGATAATCGTCGCCAGCGGCCCGTAAGTGCGACTATAGGCGGCGAATTGCCCGACATAAAGAGCAAACAAGTAGGAAATCAACAGCCAGACGACGACCGCCGTCATTGCCCCCGGCGCAATCGCATGGCCTCGCTCGCGGGGCGGCCGCTTGAAGGCCGGGCCATACCGGTAAAGCAGCCCCAGCGCCAAGCCCATGAACGCCAGCAGCAGGATAAAACCGATCACCAAGGCGAGAATTTGCGAAGCCCCGCCAAAGCCGAAAAAACTGAAAATCAGCGGCAGCACCACCAGCACGCCAATCGCGATGATGGTGCCCAGAATCGCCAGCAGCGTCATTCCCAAGGTGACGAGCTGAAAGCCGATAATGCTTCGGCTCTCCTCCTTTTTGTGAATCACGTTCATCGCGAAAATCAGCGATTTGGTGCCTGAAGCCGCCGAATAGAGGGTAAAGAGCAGCGACACGGCCAAGCCGATGCCGAGGCTGGCATTGCCTTGAGAAACGGTTTGCTGGATGCGCGCGGCGATTAGCTGGAACGCCGCCGGCGGCATGAAATGCCGCAGATAGACCAGCTGCGGCTCGACGGAGAGCGGATTGAATACCAGGCCATATAGTGAAATCAGCGTCGTCAGCGCGGGGAACAGCGCCAAGGTGGCATAAAACGCGCAACCCGCGGCGACCAGCGACATTTCACCGCTGAACAGGTTCCATCCGGCGGCAAACGTGGCGCGTTTCCAGCGGTCCAGCCTTGGCGGCAGTTTCATCTAGCGTCGCTCCAGGAATTCGCGGATGACGGCGATTGAGGGCTCGTCCATCAAGGCGGGCGCATGGCCGGCATTTGGCACAATGAATGTCGCAGCTCCCGAGGCGCGCATCCGCGCCAGTGTCGCCTCAGTCAGCAGGTCGCTCTCGGCGCCGCGGATTGCGAGGATCGGAACGCTGATTTGATCCGCGATCGAGGTCATGTTTACATCGCCCGGCGCGCCTGCCAGCACCTGCTCGGTGATTTTAGGATCATAATGCAAGGCAAAGCCGCCGTCAGGGAGCCGGCGCGCCGAATGTTCCGCGAGATGCGCCCATTGCGCGTCGCTCAGCGCGCCGAACGGCGCATGCACCTTGCGCAGATGCGCGCCGATCTCGCCGATGCTGGCGAAGCGTTGCGGCGCGGCGGCCATGTATTCGCGGATGCGCGCCAGCGCCGCCGCCGGAATATGCGGGCCGATATCGTTGAGGACCAGACGCGTGACCGGGGCGTTCGGGGCGGCGGCGATCATCATGCCGCAGATGCCGCCAAGGGACGTGCCGATCCAGGCAACCGGCTTGTTTAGATAAGCCAGCAGATGCGCCAACGCCGTGACATAGCTCGCCGGCTGATAAAACGCGCTGTCGGGCAGCCAGTCCGATGCGCCGCGGCCCGGCAAATCAGGGCAGATGACGTGGAATCGGCCGGCAAGCGCTTCGGCAAGCCTATCGAAGTCACGTCCATTCCGGGTCAGCCCATGCACGCAGATGACCGCCGGCGACGCGTGGTGGCCAAATTCGGTGAACGCCAGGCGGTAGAAACCGCCGCCGAGCAAATAAGGGATTACGACATCGCGTGCCAATGCGGATACCTTGTCAATAAAATTGCCCCCAATCGTTTAAGGTTAAAGCAAACGCTGTTTTTTGCAAAAAGCTCTTGGAGCCTGTTTGACTAAATCACGCTTTTCTCACGCAGTTCCGCGCGTTCTGGCGCGGCGATATTCAGCACATCCGCAAGCACCGCATCGGTATGTTCCCCCAGCATCGGCGGCGGCAAGCGGTATGCCGCCGGCGTTTCGGACAGCCTGACCGGATTGGCGACCAGCCGCATGACGGTTCCCGAGCCATGCGTCATTTCCACCAGATTTTGCCGTGCGATCACGTGAGGATCGGCGAATACCTGTTCCAGCGTGTTGATCGGGCCGCAGCCGATCTTCAAGGCTTCAAGCCGCTCAAGCCACCAGCCTGTCGGGTGGCTGGCCAGCAGCGGCGCAAGCTGTTGCGTGATAAAGCTCCGGTTGGCGACTCGCATTGCGTTGGTGGCGGCCCGCTTGTCGTCAGGCAGCGCGCCGAGGCTAAATTCCTGGCAGAACCGATTGAACGTCGCATCGTTGCCGATCGAAACGACGATATGCCCGTCCGCCGTAGCGAAGACTTGATAGGGCACGATATTGGGATGTTCATTGCCGAGGCGCGGCGGATTCTTGTCGGTGGCCAAGTAATTCATCCCTTGATTAGCAAGCCAGGCGACATGGGTATCAAGCATGCCGATATCGATTTGCTGGCCGATGCCGGTCTGTTCGCGGTGGCGCAACGCGGCCAGAATGCCGATCGCGCCGTATAATCCAGCAAACAGATCAGCGACCGGCACGCCGACTTTCATCGGCGCGCCATCGGGTTCGCCGGTCAGGCTCATGATCCCGCCCATCGCCTGGATCAGGCTGTCATAGCCTGGGCGCTCCGCATAAGGCCCGGTCTGGCCGAAGCCGGTGATCGAGCAATAGATCAGGGCGGGAAACGCGCCATGCAGGTCGGCATAGCCAAGACCGTAGCGGGCCAGGGTGCCTACCTTGAAGTTTTCCACTAAAATATCAGATTTCGCGATCAACCGGCGCGCGATATCCTGCCCTTCCGGCTTAGAAATATCGAGGGTCACCGACCGCTTGTTGCGGTTCGTGCCGGCGAAATAGGCGCTTTCCGTGGTGCCGGGCATCTCAGGCGGCGTGAAGCCGCGCGTATCGTCGCCGCTGCCCGGCTTTTCGATCTTGATGACATCAGCGCCGAGATCGGCGAGCATTTGCGCACAGGTGGGACCGGCGAGAACGCGTGTGAGGTCGAACACCGTCAGGCCTCGCAGAGGACCAGTTGACGGGCCAGCCGAACCCGTGGGCGATGCTTCCTTTAACGATGGTTCTGGCGACATTGCGATCCTCCTGTGCGGGAACAGGCTTAACGGAATGCGCGTCGCGGTCAAAGCATCCGGTTTGATGCCAGGCGCCTTGATTTGACCTGCCGGCAAGGATGCGGCCAGGGGCGCTGCCCCTGGACCCCGCCAAAGGCGGAGCCTTTGGAAACCATTAGTTTAGCAGGGGTTCCGCAACAAAATTAGTGGGCACGGTATTTGATCGGTTCACAAGCTGATAACGCCAAACGGACCAGGCGGTTTGCCATGACGGCCAGGCCGGCGCGCTCGGCTTCCTGCGCCAAGGTGATCAGCCGGTCAGACAGGACCAACGGGCTCAGCTTCATGTCGCTGGCGGGTTTGGCGGCGGATTGAACAGCGAGGTTGGACATGGGATTTTCCTGATCTGAACTTGGCCGGTTTGGCCACGTCCTCATCCTGCCCGCCTGCGGTTACTAAATAGTTAACAAATCGAGACGGCCTCAATCTTTTTTTAAAATATCTCGTGGATCTCCGTCCAAATTTTTACCTTTCGGTATCGTCGGTGTCGCGTTCCACCTCGATATCGCCCTCGATGGCATCGGCGTCGTCATCGAGATCCTCGGTGTCTTCCAGAACGTCATCGTCCACTACATCGTCCACCACGTCATCCTCGGCATCCTCGGAGGCGGGCACGATGGCTTTTGCCGGCTTTTTCTGTTCGTCCGGCGCGGGCGCCGTGCGTTTCAGCTTCGGCTGTTCCGCCGGTTGTTCGGTGCCGCATTTAGGGCAGATAACGGGCATCTTGCCTAAATCGAAAAATCGCGCCCCGCAGGATACGCAAGTATGCTTATCGCCGAGTTCCGGCTTCGCCATGGTAACCTCGTTCAATATCCGGCAGTTGCATCAAAAGGATCGCGCGCGTCCACAGTGCCTGGGCTAGCCTCGCCCTTCGCGCCACTATTTGTGCGTCCAGGGCGCGCGCCATGCCATTCCCCGGCGTCTATGTCAAACGCTGCCGGGAGGCGAAGCGGCGATTTGCCGAGGCTTGGCGCACGCTTTGGTCCAAGCCTTGACCGTGAATCCGGTGTTTTGTGGTAAATCAGAACAAGATCGCTTCAACCTGAGGCGATCTTGCGTTAAGCGCCACGCCATGGATGTCCAAATCAGCCAGCCCACCAGCCAGCCTTTGATCGCGCGCTCTCCCGCCAGGGGATTATCCGGCGCGATTCGCGTGCCTGGCGATAAATCAATTTCGCACCGGGCGCTGATGTTCGGCGCCCTGGCCATCGGCGAGACGCGCATCGCCGGCCTGCTGGAAGGCGAGGATGTGCTGCGCACCGCCGCCGCCATGCGGGCGTTGGGCGCTAGCATCCAACGCGACGAAGCCGGCATGTGGCGGGTGGCGGGGCGCGGCATCGGCGCGATGCTTGCCCCTGACGATGTGCTCGACATGGGCAATTCCGGCACCGCCGCGCGGCTGATCTGCGGCATTCTGGCCAGCCATGACATATTCGCGGTGCTTACCGGCGATGCGTCGTTGCGTCGCCGGCCGATGCGACGGGTGATCGAGCCTTTGCGCGCCACTGGCGCCAGCTTCGCCTCAAGGCCTGACGGCGCTTTGCCTTTGGCGATCACCGGCGCCGCTGATGCCTTGCCGCTGGAGTATCGCCTGCCGGTCGCCTCCGCCCAGGTGAAATCGGCGCTGCTGCTGGCCGGGCTGAACGCGCGCGGGGTGACGCAAATCGAGGAGCCGGAGGCGACGCGCGATCATTCGGAGAACATGCTGCGGCATTTTGGCGCGCGCGTCGAGGTTGCCGCGGCAGGCGCCGGGCGGGTCATCCGGCTCTGGGGCCAGCCGGAGCTGCGGGGCGCTGACATCATGGTGCCAGGCGATCCTTCCTCGGCCGCTTTTCCTATCGTTGCCGCCTTGCTGGTGGCGGAGTCGCGGCTGCTTGTTGAAGGCGTTGGACTAAACCCCTTGCGCACCGGCTTGTTGACCACGCTGCGCGAAATGGGCGCTTCAATTGAGGTGATGAACGCGCGGCAGGCTGGCGGCGAGCCGGTTGGCGACCTTCTAGTGACGGCAAGCGCGCTGCGCGGCGCCGATGTGCCCCCGGAGCGCGCGCCTTCAATGATCGACGAATATCCGATACTCGCCGTGGCCTGCGCCCTGGCGGAGGGCGTGTCGCGACTGCGCGGCCTCGGTGAATTGCGCGTGAAGGAAAGCGACCGGCTGGCCGCGACGCTCGCCATGCTGCGCGGCAACGGCATCATCGCCGAAATCGACGGCGATGATCTGATCATAGAAGGCTCTGGCAAGGAAGGCTCTGGCAAGCCGCCAGGGGGCGCATTGGTCGAGACGCGGATGGATCATCGCCTGGCGATGAGCGCGCTGGTGCTGGGGCAAATCTGCCGGCGGCCGGTCAGGATCGATGACGCGCGTTTCATCGACACCAGCTTTCCCGGCTTTGCCGCGTTGATGCGCGGGCTTGGCGCTGGTATCGAGACCGCATGAACCGCAAGCTGGTCATCGCGATCGACGGTCCGGCGGCGTCCGGCAAGGGGACGCTGGCCCGGCGCATCGCCGCCGCCTTCAACCTGCCTTATCTTGACACCGGGCTGCTCTACCGCGCCGTCGCCCGGCGAATGCTGGACCGCAATGGCGATCCGGCGGATGCGGCGGCGGCGGATGACGCGCGCACGCTGAACCGGGTCGATCTGACGCGCATGGACCTGCGCACGCCGGAGGTCGATCAGGCGGCGAGCGCCATCGCCTCGATCCCGGAGGTGCGGGCGGCGCTGCTCGGCTTTCAGCGGGATTTCGCCAAGACCGCCGGCGCGGTGGTCGATGGGCGGGATATCGGCACCATCGTGTTTCCCTCGGCGCAAGTGAAGATTTTCATCACCGCCTCGCTCGATGTGCGGGCGGCGCGGCGTTTCGCCGAACACCAGGCGGCGCATCGCGAGGTTAGCCTTGAGGCGGTGCGCGACGATCTCGCGGCAAGGGACGAGGCGGACCGGACCCGCAAGGCGGCGCCGCTGAAGCCGGCGCCCGACGCGGTCATTCTGGATACCAGCGCGCTTGATATCGACCATGCGTTTGCCCGCGCCGCCGCCATCGTTAGCAAGGCGCTGGGCGAGCTTGGCTATTAAAGCGCCTGCCGGGATCCTTGAAGGAGTTTCCGTGAACGATCTATTCAACAACGCGACGATTCAGCCCGAAGCCTATTCGGCTAAGGATATCGAGGTTCTGGAAGGGCTGGAGCCGGTGCGCCGCCGTCCGGGGATGTATATTGGCGGCACCGACGACACCGCCTTGCATCACCTCGCGGCGGAGATTCTCGACAATTCGATGGACGAGGCGGTGGCCGGGCATGCCACGCTGATCGAGGTGAGCCTTACGGCCGGCAATACGCTCGCCATTCGCGATAATGGCCGGGGCATTCCTGTCGATCCGCATCCGAAATTCAAGAATAAGAGCGCTCTGGAGGTGATCCTCACCACGCTGCATTCCGGCGGCAAATTTTCTGGCAAGTCCTACGCCACCTCCGGCGGGCTGCATGGCGTCGGCAGTTCGGTGGTCAACGCGCTGTCATCGCGCCTTGATGTCGAGGTGGCGCGCGAGCGCGTGCTGTGGAAGCAAGGTTTCGTCCGCGGCAAGGCAGCGACCAAACTGGTTAATGCGGGGCCGATGACGAACCGGCGGGGCACGCTGATCCGCTTCACCCCGGATACCGAGATTTTCGGCCCCCGTCAGTTCAGCCCTGCCAGGCTCTATCAGATGTGCCGCTCGAAAGCCTATCTGTTTCGCGGCGTGCGGATCAGATGGTCCTGCGATCCCAAGCTTCTGCCGAAGGATAGCGAGATTCCCGCCGAGGCGGAGCTGCATTTTCCGGGCGGCCTCGCCGATTCTCTCGCCGAGGAGCTGGGAACGGCGCCTGCCTTGGTCATTCCGGTATGGGCGGGAGACGCCAATTTGCCGGATGATGCCGGCAAGATCGAATGGGCCTGCGCCTGGCTTGAGCGTGGCGGCGGCCAGATTGCCAGCTACTGCAATACCGTGCCTACCCCGCAAGGCGGCACGCATGAGGCGGGGTTCCGCGCGGCGCTGGTAAAGGGCTTGCGGAGCTATGGCGAACAGCGCGGCAATAAGCGCGTCAGCGTCATCAGCGGGGAAGACGTGATCGGCGTCATGGCCGCGAAATTGTCGCTGTTCATCCGCGAGCCGCAGTTCCAGGGCCAGACCAAGGAAAAGCTGACCAATCCCGAGGCCCAACGGGTGACCGAAGCAGCCTTGGGCGACCGCTTCGCGCATTTCCTCACCGGCAATCCCGCCGGCGCCGATAATCTGCTGGCCTTCATCGTCGAGCGCGCCGAGGACCGCATCCGCCGCCGCGAAGCGCGCGACACGCCGCGCAAATCAGCGACCAGGCGGCTGCGCCTGCCCGGCAAGCTGACCGATTGCACGCGCGAATCGCGCGAGGACACCGAGCTTTTCCTGGTCGAGGGCGACTCGGCGGGCGGCTCGGCCAAGCAGGCGCGCAACCGGGATTTTCAGGCGGTGCTGCCTCTGCGCGGCAAGATTCTCAACGTCGCCTCGGCTTCGGCTGACAAGCTCAGGCAGAACCAGGAGCTGAAGGATTTAACCGAAGCGCTGGGCTGCGGCGCCGGCAACGCCTTTCGCCTGACCGATCTCCGCTATGGCCGCGTCATCATCATGACGGATGCGGATGTCGACGGCGCGCATATCGCGTCCCTGCTGATGACGTTTTTCTATCGCGAGATGCCGGAGTTGATACGCGGCGGGCATATCTATCTTGCCCAGCCGCCGCTGTTCCGGCTGACGCAGGGGGCGAAATCCATCTATGCGATGGACGACGCGGCGCGCGACAGGCTTTTGAAAACCGCCTTCAAGCCGGGGGCCAAGGTGGAGATCAGCCGGTTCAAGGGATTGGGCGAAATGCCGCCCGCCATCCTCAAGGACACCACGATGGATCCGAAAAAACGCGTCCTGCTCCGCGTGGTGGCCGCCGCCGAGGATCGGGCGCGCACCAATGAGCGGGTGGAAAGCCTGATGGGCCGCAAGCCGGAACTACGCTTTCAGTTTATTCAGGAACATGCGGCGGGCGCTGTCGATCTCGACGTGTAGCATGGTGATCCGCGATTACCGGGCGGAGGATTGCCAGGCGCTGGCTGATCTGTTTACCGATACGGTGCGACGGGTTGCCATACGCGAATACACGCCGGCGCAGATTGCCGCTTGGGCGCCGAGACCTCCTGATTACGCCCGCATCGCGTCAAGACTTGCGGCGCGTCCTACCTTTATCGCGGAGCTTGATGGCGTCATCGCCGGATTTTCCGATTTGGAGCCGGATGGCCATATCGACATGATGTATGTCCATGCCGATCACCAGGGCGAAGGCGTTGCTACCGCCCTGCTTGCCCATATCGAGGACAAGGGGCGGCAAGCCTGCTTGTCTCGGCTCTATTCCGAGATCAGCCTCACCGCGCGACGGTTTTTCTTGCGGCGCGGCTTTGTTGTGATTGCGCGACAGGAAGTGCCGATACGCGGCCAAATCTTGACCAACTTTCGAATGGAGAAGCAGCTTGCGGCTTGATGTGTTTCATCAGGCGTCCGCCAAGCCTAAAGGAAAATCATTCAGAAGTTTCTTGCTGCCGCGGCGCGTAATCTTTTTCAAAAAAGCAGTTCTTGGTTTTTCAGCTGCGCAGCCGTTATGCAGCCAAATTGACTTCGATCAGCACGGTTTCGACGTCGAATGTCGCGCTATGCCAGGCGTCCGGCTCAAAATGAATGACTGTTCCGGCGCGCAACGGGATCTCTCCAGCTTCACAGCGCAGCCGGCCTGAACCGCTTTCGACATAGAAGAACTGCTCGAACGGATGCGCGTGTCGGCTGGCTTCGGTGCCTGCCGGCACGACCACCCGCTTCAGATCGGCGCCCTTCCCTGCGATCAGCCGCCTGTCCGTCTTGTCGTCGCCATGCGGCGCGATCTCGGACCAGTGATAGACGGATGCGGACATGACAGCGCGCTTAGACCATTTTCTTGAGCGACGGCGAGGCCTTGAACCGCACCGTCTTGCCAGCCTTCACCTTGATTTCCGCGCCGGTGCGCGGATTGACGCCTTTGCGCGCCTTGGTTTTGCGGACGGTGAAGGTGCCGAAGCTCGGCAGGGTGAACTTGCCAGTTTTTTTCAGCTCCTTGACGATGGCGCCCATCATGTCGCTGGCCGCGCGATTGGCGGCGACGCCGGTGATTTCAGCGGAATTCTGAATGATTTCCGCGATAAATGCTTTCGACATGGTCGAAGCGTCCTTCCTGTTTCTGCGCCGGCCAAGCCGGCTTGTTTGGCCTGTTCTTGCGCCGGGCTAAGCCGGCTTGTTTGATAAGTTGTCGCGCCAGCCGCAGACGAATCGGTCAGCGCCGAATCTTTAAGCAGACTTGCGCAGCAAAACCAACAGACCGAAGCGAAATCATGTAACCTGCGCAAGCCTACTTGGCTTTTATGCGTCCGCAAGCACCTCGAGGTTTGCTTGGCGATTCGCTTGATGCAGGGCCAGAGCAAATCCTTTCGCGTCAAGCTACCAATCAGACCAAGGCCATCACCACGATGCCGGCCAAAAAGGCAAGTCCGCCGAGCGCCACCGAGACAATGCCGAAGCCGATCAGCTCGGTGACCACCGAAACCGAAGCCAGCACGATGGCGATCTGCAAGGCGCCGACAATGATTTCGAGGTAATGATAGCGCTCTAGCTGATGCTCCTCGGCTTTGGTATCGGCCAGCGCCTGTTGCTTTAACTGCGCCTTGCCTTGGCGTCCGGCGGCGTCCGATTGCAGTTTCGCCGCCCGCTGCGCCGAGGCGGCGGAGGCCGCGACCAAGGCCGGATCATGATTGACCCCCGCCAGCGCGCTCAATACCGCGGATTGTCCCGCCGCGATATCGGATTTGATTCCCTTGGCCTGGTAGAACCCCCAATCGTCATTCACCACGATCTGCTTGGCGATATAGCTGTTCTGCGCCGATTTCTCGCCCATTTCGCAGATCGCCAGAGCGGCGGCGAGAACCCCGATCAACAGGGCCATGCGCTTAGCATGCTTGTTTTCCGGGTGTTCCTTGAGATGCTTGTGACGCTCAAGGCTGTCGGTTGCGGTTTCGATGCCATCCATGTCGGAAAATCCGGTTGCTTTGTTGATTACGGGGCCATGAAGGCCCGGCTATAAAGTGTAAACGTTCTAGCGCTAAGCAAAACTGCTTATCGAGTTGGGAGCGTCATGCGCCCCTAAAATGGCCAGATTATGCCGCGTCCTGATGCCAAATCATACGTAAAAGTGAAGCTTTTTGCGCCGGTAGTAGAGGATTAACACGACATAATCCGCCTGCTCTTCAAGCAGCGGTTCGTCTGCGTCCTGAGGCGGCCATGCGGCGGCCAGAAGGAGGCTGGACCTGGAATCTTTTCCGCCTCTCCACCTGCTGATCTCGCACGAGAACGAGCGCTTCGGGCTTGTCGGCATCGCGTTTCCGCCATTGTCAAGCTTGCTCAGCCATTTCCCTGATGAAGTCGATGAAGGCCCGTAGAGGCGTAGGCATGAGGCGGCGGCTTGGATAGTAGAGGAACGGCCCCGAAAAGGCCTGCCACCATGGTTCGAGGACGGGTTCAAGTGCGCCGCAATCAAGATGCGGGCGCAGCCAATCCTCAAAGAGATAGATAATGCCGACGCCGGCGATTGCCGCGTCGACGGCGAGATCGGTTGCCGCGCCGATTTGCACAAGCAGCGGCCCGGCAGGATCGACCCGCGCCACCTCGCCCTCGCGCACGAACTCCCACGGCGTCATCATCGCGCCGCTGGGGAAGCGTCCGCGCAGGCAGGCATGGCCGAGCAGGTCGCGCGGATGCCGAGGCCGGCCATGATGATCGAGATAGGCGCGGGATGCGGCGGCCGCGAAGCGCTGGATGCGCGGCCCGATCGGCACCGCGATCATGTCCTGTTCCAGCCGTTCATCATAACGGATACCGGCATCGCATCCGGAGGCAAGGACATCGACAAAGCTATCTTCGGCGATCACCTCCAGCTGGATGTCGGGATAGGCTTTGAGGAAACCTGGCACGATCGCGGGCAGCACCAAGCGCGCGGCGCTCACCGGGACATTGAGGCGCAACGTGCCCGCCGGCCGGTCGCGAAAGCCATTCACCACGTCGAGGGCTTCCTCCATTTCGGTCAAGGCCGGCCCAAGCCGCTCGAGCAGGCGCTTGCCCGCGTCGGTTGCGGCGACGCTGCGCGTCGTCCGGTTGAGCAGCCTAACGCCGAGTTGCGCCTCCAGCCGACGCACCGCTTCACTGAGCCCGGAGGCGCTGCCGCCGCTCAATCGCGCGCCATCGCGAAAGCCTTTGGCGCGCGCCACCGTGACAAAAGCGTTCAGATCACCCAGATCGACCTTCACTGTTCAACGCTCCGTACAGCCTGTGCGGATTTCTCCCAGTTATCGCGCATGCAGGCAATGCCCAACTACGCATCATCTTAAAAGGAGATCGATCATGTCAACCAGCAACCAGTCCCGCATGAACCAGTCCGGCATGAACCAGTCCGGCATGAACCAGTCTGGCGCGTTCGCCTTGGGCGACCGCACCGTAAAACGGCTCGGCTACGGCGCCATGCAACTTGCAGGCCCCGGCGTGTTCGGGCCGCCCAAGGATCATGACGCGGCCGTGGCGGTGCTCCGCGAAGCGGTCGCGAGCGGCGTGAATCACATCGACACCAGCGACTTCTACGGCCCGCACGTCACCAATCAGATCATTCGCGAAGCGCTGGCGCCTTATCCTGACGAGCTTGTCATCGTCACCAAAATCGGCGCCCGGCGCGGCGCTGATGGATCATGGAATCCGGCCTTTTCGCCGGAAGATTTGACGCAGGCGGTGCATGACAACTTGCGCAATCTTGGGCTTGATGCGCTGGAGGTGGTCAATCTTCGCCTTATGTTCGACGCGCATCATCCCGCCGAGGGTTCGATCGAGGCGCCGCTTACCGCGCTGGCCGAGCTTCAGCGGCAGGGCCTGGTGCGCCATATCGGGCTGAGCCACGCTACCCCCAAGCAGATCGCGCAAGGGCGCGGAATTTGCGAGATTGTTTGCGTGCAGAATCATTATAATCTGGCGCATCGGGCCGATGATGCCGTGATTGATGGGTTAGCCCGCGATGGCATCGCTTATGTGCCGTACTTTCCGCTCGGCGGATTTACGCCGCTGCAGTCGTCCACTTTGTCCGATGTTGCCGCGCGTCTGGGCGTCACGCCGATGCAGGTGGCGCTTGCCTGGCTGCTGCGCCGCGCGCCCAACATTCTCCTGATCCCCGGCACCTCGTCCATCGCGCATTTACGGGAGAACCTTGCCGCGGCTGAGCTTACGCTGCCGGACGATGCCGCCCGCGATCTCGACGCCATGGCGAGCGTCGCCGCGGCTTAACGCTACGTAAGAGTCGAGACGATCCAGCCGCTGCGCGCGAAGCGCATCATGCCTCCGCCGGCGGCGCCTTCGGCGGCGCGACCTTTCGCATTAGCAACACCAGAAAGGTGGCGATGATGAAGGCCACCATGACAGCGCGAAAGGCGTCCGCATAAGCCATGGTCGAGGCCTCGCGATAGGCGAGCGCGCGTAGCTGTTCCAGCGCCGCCACATGCGCCGAAGCCGGCGCACCGAGGATCGCGGCGTCATGCCGGGTCAACCCCGCCAGCAGGTTGTTCATCGGCTGATTCGCGGGGATCAGGCTGGAGGCGATGGTGAGGAAGTGCAGATTGGTTCGGTCATTCAAGATCGCGCCGGCGAGCGCGATGCCGACGGCGCCGCCGAGATTGCGCATCATGTTGAACAAGCCGCTGGCGTATTTCAACCGCGCCGGCGGCAGGCTGCCAAGGCCGAGCGTGACGCTGGGGGCAACCGCGAATACTTGCGGGAAGCCGCGCAGGATTTGCGGCGCCAGCAGTTGAGCGCCGCCCCAGTCAGCGGTGATAAAGCTAAAGCTCCACATCGCAAGCCCGAAACACGCGAGGCCGAACATCATCAGCCAGCGCAGATCGAGCTTGCGAGCGAGCATGATATAGACCGGCACTCCCGCCAGCGAGGCAATGCCCGTGGAGAACACCGCGATCCCGGTCTGCCAGGCTGAAAATCCCCGCACATAGCCGAGAAAGAGCGGCGTCAGATAAATGGTGGAGAAAATGCCGATCCCGGTCACAAAGGAGAGGATACAGCCAAGGGCGAAGTTGCGGTCGGCCAGCGCCCGCAGATCGACCACCGGACGCGCGAAGCTCAGGCTGCGCATCACGAACAGGACGCCGGAGATCACCGCGATGATCGCGCAGGTTCGGATGGCCCGGTCGCTGAACCAGTTCCAGCGCGCGCCTTCCTCCAGCACGTATTCCAGCGTGCCGAGCGCCACGGCCATTAGGGCGATGCCCGGATAATCGGCATCCCTGAGGAGCAAGAGGTCAGGCGCGTCGATGTCCACGAGGAGCGCGACGCCCGCCGCCACGGCAAGCCCAGGCAAAAGATTGACATAGAACAGCCAGTGCCAGTTCAGCGTATCGGTGATCCAGCCGCCGATCACCGGGCCAAGGGTGGGAGCGACCGAGGCGATGGTGCCGATCACCGCTGCCGCATAGACCCGGCGCGGCCCCTGAAAATAATGAAACGCCGAAGTGAAGACGGTGGGGATCATCGAGGCGCCGAGCAGCCCTTGCAGCGCCCGGAACACAATCATGCTGCCGATATTCCAGGCAAGCCCGCACAGCATGCTGGCGATGGTGAAGCCGATTGCGGAGGCGGTGAACAGCCAGCGCGTCGAGAACACCCTGGTCAGCCAGCCGGAGAGCGGAATGACGATGATTTCCGCAATTAGATACGCGGTCTGCACCCAGGCGATCTGATCCTGCGCCGCCGATAATCCGCCGCCGATCTGCTGGAGGGAGGAGGCGACGATTTGGATGTCGAGCAGCGCCGCAAACATGCCCACGCACATGATGGCGAAAGGCAGGACATGCCGCGCCGTCAGCGGCACCTCGCTCATCGGCCGTTCTGCGTGTCCACGCTGACCGTGGCCGAAAGCCCAGGGCGGAGCAGGCCGAATTGGCCATCCCCGGCATCCAATTCAATGCGGACCGGCACGCGCTGGACAATCTTGGTGAAATTGCCGGTGGCGTTCTGCGGCGGAATTACGCTGAACACGGCGCCGGTGGCGGGCGCGAGGCTTGCCACATGGCCGTGCAACACCCGCCCCGGCAGCACATCGGCGGTGACCGAAGCCGGCTGGCCGGGCCTCATCCGGGCGATCTCGTCCTCCTTGAAGTTCGCGTCGATCCAGAGACCCTGCGCGGGAATGATGGAGAGCAAGTCGGCGCCCGCCGTCACATAGGCGCCGCGCTGGGCAGCGCGGTCGCCGACATAGCCGTCGATCGGCGAGCGAATCTCGGTATAGCCGAGAGCGAGTTGTGCGCTCCGTAGATCAGCCTGGGCCGCGACCGCCGAGGCGCGAGCCTGGCGGGTTTCGGCATCGAGCACCGCAAGCTGGCGTCGCGCCGCTTCCAGCCCGGCTTCGGCAGCGAGAACCGTTGCAGAAGCTCCTGCCGCCGCGGCCTGCGCCTTTTGCGCGTCTTGGCGGGAAACCGCCTCCGCCCGCGCCATGCTGCGATAGCGGGCGGCATCGGCTTGGGTAAAGCCGGCTTGGGCATCGGCGGCGAGAAGCGTTGCCCGCGCCTGCCGGATGATTGAGTGCTGAAGCCGGGATTTTGCGCCGAGATCGGCAAGCGCCGCCTCGCGCTGCTGGAGCACCGCGCCTGCACGGACGAACGCCGCCTGAAAATCCCGGTTGTCGAGGCGGATGAGCAGTTGCCCCGAGCGGACGCGCTGGTTGTCGGCAACTAGGATGCGCCCGACGAAGCCGGCGACATGCGGCGAGATCGGCGTCACGTCGCCGCCGACATAGGCATCGTCCGTGCTTTCAATAAAACGGCCTTTGACCCACCAATCATGGCCGTACCAAGCGGCGCCGAGCAGCAAAGCGAGAGCGGCGCCGCCCAGCGCCAAGCGATTGCGAGAGCGCTTCGCCTGACGCGGTTTCGGCGGCGCCAGCGCATCGCGGTCGATCACCTGGCTGCTCATGAGATCTTCCCTATCCCGGATTTGAAAATTCGTGCCGCCGCCGCGTCCGCTCATCGGCGGCGGGTCCCGGCGCCGAACGGAAGCCGCCATCGTCAAGCCGCCGGCCGGTATTGCGGTCGACCAGCACCGGATCAGCGATGGCGCCGCTCTCGGCATCGACCAAAATCACGCTGGCGCCTTCAGGGGCGAAATGCCTGTTGCCCCAGGCGAGCAGGCTGAGCAGCACCGGGCGGAAATCGCGCCCCCGTCCGGTCAGCACGTATTCGTCGCGCGGCGGGCGCTCGCTATAGCGGCGCTTCTCCAGCAAGCCGGAAGCGACCAGCGCGTTCAGCCTTCGCGTCAGCATGTTCGGCGCGATATCCAGGCTCTTCTGGAACTGGTCGAACCGGGTCAGCCCTTGAAAGGCGTCGCGCAGGATTAGGATGCTCCACCATTCGCCGACATGTTCAAGGCTGCGCGCGATGGGGCATTGCATGTTGCCGAAGCTCTTACGTTGCATGAGAAGAGCCTTTGCTTGCTTTCATCATGAAAGTAAGATAGCTTTGTTTCTATCATCATGCAAGCAATAAACTGAACGAGCAGGAGACTGGATCATGAGTGAAACCGCACCGCCACCGAACGGCCTGGCGCAGTTGCGCCACCTGATGGAGACCAAGAACCGTCCGGGGATCGGCAAAACGCTAGATTTCGACCTGATTGAAATAGTGGAAGGTCGCGCGGTTTTTGAAGGCGCGCCGGGTCGCAATGCCTATAACCCACTTGGCACCGTCCACGGCGGCTATGCGGCAACGCTGCTCGATTCCGCCTGCGGCTGCGCCGTGCACGCCTGTCTAGCGCCGGATCAAATTTTCACCACGCTGGAACTCAAAATCGCCTATCACAAGGCGATGACGGCGGAGACTGGAATGGTGCGCGCCGAAGGCGTCGTGGTGTCGATGGGCAAGCGCGCCGCCTTTGCGGAGGCGCGGCTGACCGATGCGTCAGGCAGGCTGCTTGCGTCGGCAAGCTCGACGTTGCTGATCATGGCGCGGCCAGGATAAGGATGAGGGCAAGGCGCATTCTGATAGCCGGCGGGCAACGGCGGCTATTTGAGCGGCAGGCTATACGTTCTCAAGCCTCTGCCTTCGTCCTTGCGACTGGCTTATAGCCGCGCGGGCCGACCGTGCGGCCGGAGGTGGTACGCAGCTCCAGCGGCGCCAGCGCCTCGCCCTGCTCGGCATCGACGATGAAGGGCTTTTGCTCTTTTGAGGAAAAGCAGAACTCTTCCCCCCATTGCCACAGGGCGGCGATCACGACGTAGAGTTTCTCGCCCTTTTCGGTCAGCACATAGTCGCGATACGCTGAGCCATCGGCGGCGGGAACCTGCTCCATAATGCCTTGATCGATCAGCTTGGCAAGCCGCGCGCTGAGGATGTTCTTTGCAAGGCCAAGGCTTTTCTGAAACTCGCCAAAGCGTCACTTGCCCCTGAGCGCGTCGCGGATGATCAGCAGCGACCACCAGTCGCCGATGATGCCGAGCGAGCGCGCGACGGCGCAGCTGTTTTTCTCGAAGCCTGTCCGTTTGCCTTTCATCCTAACCCCTCTCTGAGCGCCGCGCTGCCTTGCGCCGAGCGCTGCCTTGCGACGCAAGTTTCTGGTTGCAAACATAAACCAAATGGATTAGCTTGTCCATCAAGTTGCAAAGATAAACTAGTCGACCGCAACCGAGTTCGTTACCGGCACATCAGCAATCATGCAGTGCCCGTCACGCCAGCAAGGCTGGCTGAACCAAAATGGAAGCTACCATGAGCACATTTCGCAGTATCGCCTTCGCCGCCATCATCGCGGCGGTTCCCTTCGCCGCCAACGCGGCCGGCCAAGGAAGCGCACAGACAGGCGGATCCAGCGTTGGGACGCAAATCTACTCTCCGACCCCCCTGGTCGTTCAGACCGCGGCAGTTCCTCATGCAAGAGGGTCGAATGCCACGCAGCAAAAGCGAGTTCGCATTGCTAGTGCCAGCACGGCCGGCACATGGATGTATCAACCGAGCCCACTCCTCCCCGAAACGCATCGGCAGCGTCTTATCGCCGAGATCAACCAGGCCTATGGCACGAGGTTTCCGGTTCATCCGGAAAACCAGGCGGTGGCCTCAAACGCGCGCTGATGCCTCGGCAGAAAAAGTGAACAGCCTTTCCTAGAGCGCGATCGTCAGAAGCTGAATCGGGATAGGCTTTGAGGAAGCCTATCCCGATGGCGGGCAACACCAAGCGCATCCGCATGGCGACCGCCGCTATGCCCAGCACGATGACCGCCAGCGCCGCGCGCACCCAGCCGCTCAGCGACATGGCAGGCTTTGGATGATCGGGGATAAGCATCGCATGACGCCAGCATACTGATCGCTCCAGCAAGCGGCAAAGCAATTTCACATGACGAGATCGGTCCAACGCCGCCGCATGACCGTTCTCGACGCCGAAGATTACCCGCGCCAGCCTTCCCAAACGGTCCAGCATCTCGCCATGACGCGCTTGTTAGTTGACACCAATGATGTAAGAGCGGGGTGAACTGGCGATCCTGAAGGCCAAAGGCACTAACGTCGGGCCAGCGCCAGCGCCTCAAGGCACCGGTTGCGGGAACGCTCCCGCAGGCGCTGTAGCTTGCAGGCATCACGCATCGCCAGCAGCGCCGCTTCCTCCTCCTGGTTTTTGTTGAGCGCCATTCTAGCCAGCACCACCAGCTCCTGCAGCGGCATCTCGGTCGGGTCGCGGCTTATGCCGGGTGCCGGCGCGCGGAAGCTTGACCAGCTTTCAGGCGCAACACCCATCGGCCAAATGAAACGCCCAACACCGTCGCTCGTCTGCGCACAGCCTTCCGGTAAGGCCGCGAGAATGCGGTCACGTATATTGCCACCGGTATGCTGAAACCCGTGCTTGCGAGCCACCAAATGCGCCAGCACATCCGCCCGCAGCGGACCAAATTCGGTCAGAATGGTTTCAATGAGGGCAGTCAGAACGCGCCGATAAGATTGTTCGTAGAAAGCCGCGGGATCGGGTTGCAATTCGGGTTTTGCTGGCGCCGGAGGCGGTGTTTCCAGTGAAAGCTTCGCATATTGATAGGATGAAACAGCCGGCTCGTCCGGCTCCGGAATAGGATCGTCAAGCGCTGGCGGTGCGGATTTCTCGCTCCGTTTCATGCGGCTCTTGGCCAGCAAATCATTTAACGCGCCGTGCAGCCGCTCGGTTTCGCGCTCCGCGTTCATCCACCAATCAGTGGACCAGATGCGTTCAATGCGCCATCCCAGCGTCTCCAAAACATGCTGGCGCAGCCGGTCGCGGTCGCGGGCGGTGGCGCCGCGATGATAGGTGGCGCCATCGCATTCCACCCCGGCGAGATAACGCCCCGCCGCATCAGGATCGACGACGCCGAGATCGATCCGGTAGCCCGAAACACCAATCTGCGAGCGCACCTCCCAGCCATGCGCCTGCAGCCGCGCCGCGACCGCCTCCTCGAACGGAGTGTCAAAATTGCCCAAACCGGTCGCCTCGGTAGCGCCAAGCGCGCGGACGCCGCGTTCGGCGTAATCGATGAACTCCTTCAGCTGCCGCACGCCCTGGGCGTTGGTTCGCGCGAGGTCCATCTGTTCCGCGCGAAAACTGCCGAACACCACCAGCTCCGCGCGCGCCCGCGTCACTGCGACGTTCAATCGCCGCTCGCCACCGGTATTGTTGAGCGGGCCGAAATTCATCGCGAACTTGCCGGCGGTATCAGGGCCAAAGGTGAGGGAAAACAGCATCACGTCACGCTCCTCGCCCTGCACGCCTTCCAGATTCTTGATCATCACCGGCTCGGCGGCGCTATCATTAAAGAAGGGTTCAAGCGCCAGATCGTTTTTCCGCTCCTCATCCAGAAGGTCCTGGATCAGACTCTGCTGCGGCGCGTTAAAAGTGACAATGCCAATGCTGGGCGGCGCACCCCCGTCTTCAAACGTCGCGCGCAGCCGCCGCACGGTCTCGGCGACGACGGCTCGCGCCTCAATCAGGTTGGTGCGCAGGCCGGAGCGGGCATAGACGCCGCCTTCAACATAACGAAAGGATACCGCCCGGTCGGCGGTAACCGGCGATGGAAAGGTGATCAGCCTACCGCCGTAATAGGTATGGTTCGAAAAGGCGATCAGGCTTTCATGCCGGCTCCGGTAGTGCCAGCTGAGTTCGAGATGCGGCATCCCGCGGCCCAGGCATTCATCGAGCACCGAATCCAAATCCCCTTCCCCGGCCTCAATATTGTCATCCTCCGCCGCCTGTCGCTGGAAGAAATCGCTCGGCGGCAACTGCTTCTGATCGCCGACTACGATCACCTGCCTGCCGCGCCCCAGCGCGCCGACCGCATCCCAGGTGGCGATCTGCGAGGCCTCGTCGAAAATCACCAGATCAAACGGCTCGCCATCGGCGGGCAAGAATTGCGCGACCGAAAGCGGGCTCATCATCAGGCAAGGCGTCAGCCGGCGCAGCGCGCGCGGCATCTTCGCCGCCAACTGGCGCAGCGGCATGTGCCGCAAGCGCTTTTGCAACTCATGATTGAGGACGGCATATTCGGGATTGCGCGAGCTGGTATCCTGCTTGCGAATCTCGCCGGACAGGCGCAGCCGGATCAGCCGCGTGGCAAGGCCGAACATGCGGTGATCCAGATCGCGGAAACGCTGGATGCGCTTTTCATGAGTGGCGGCGGCGAAATCCCGCAGCACAGGGGTTTCATCGATCGTGAGGTTGAGCCACCATCCCGCATAGGCGGCCTCGAACATCCGCTTGGCATCGTGATTGGGTGCGACGCGGCCTTCCGCCAGCGCATCGAGCACCGGTAAAATTCCAGCGGCCTGGGCCTTATGCCGCAAGGCCCGCCAGCCGCACCATTCCCGCAGCAGCCGCGCATCGAGTTCCCAGCCGGTGAACACGCCAGTGAGGGCGGTGATCCAATCCGGCGTCTCCTCCGCAATCATCGTGGCGGGTGCGCTGGCGCATAGCGGCGCCACGGCATCAAGCGCCTGTCTTGTATCATCCCAGGCAGCATGGAAAGCGAGCAGCCGCTGTCCCGCCAAGCCTTCCGGCGCGAGCAGATCGGCGCCTTCCGTCACCAGCACGCCAAGGCGGCGGCGCAACGCCGACAGCGCAGCCGGATCGGCGACGGCGGTAGCGGTCGCGTCGCGCAGCCGGGCCGCCCAGGCGACGCCAGCTTCAAGCTTGGCGAAATCGGTGCCCAGGCCCCGCCACCTCGATCCGGCCAGCGCCGCCAGCGGCGAGGCTTCGATCCGGGTTTCAATCATCAGCAATTCGGTGAGCCGGGCAAGCTCCTCCCCGCTGTCATCCGGCAGCGCGCCGCCGGCTGCCGCTTTGCAGGCGCCGTGGGCGGAACACATTGTCCGAAAAGCCTTGGCAGCCTCGCCATCAGGCACCAGCATGTCGAGATGGTCCGCCAGAAGGGTTCGCACATAGGCCAGCATCCGCGCCTGAAATTCTTCGCTCCCGGCACAGTCCTTGAGGGCGGCGTGAAGCTGCTGGCCCCAAACATATCCAGCTTCAAGCGCCGCGAAATCAGTTTCCAGCCCGCGCCAATGGCCGCCGATCCTCGTGGCGGCTTCGGAGGCTTCGATATTGCGCTCGATCCGCTGCATCTCGGCAAGCCGCGCCAGATCACCGCCGCAATCCTCCGGCACCGCGCCGTCAATCACCGGTGTTAGCTGTTTCCGCAGGGCGGCAAGCGCCAGCTTGCGCGGCACCAGCCATTTCGCGGCGGCTTCCTGCCAGGCGGCGCTCAATTCATTCAAAGGCAGCGCCATCGCGGCAGGGCGCCAGGATGCGGCCAGTTCCTTACGGAGCGCCGCATGGCGTCCCGCTTGTCCGGCGTCCTGCCGCAACAGCGCCAGCGTTGCCGGGGCATCTTCGCCAAACGCCCAAACAGCTTGCCTCGCGGGGGCTTCCAGCAGCAGCGCGCTGACCGCAGCCAGCCCGTCAAGCGCCTTGCGGGAAGCGGGGACCGGCAGGCCCAGCGCGCCCGCCGCTTGCGCCGCGGCATTGAGCAACGTTCGCAGAATTGGCGCCGCCTCCCGCCACGCCGCGCAACGATCCGGCGTGCCGCTCTGCCAATGCCCGGTCAGCGATCCGGCCAACATTGCATGCCGCTTCACCCGCGCGGCTTCTTCACGGACCAGGACAGATATGGCGCCTTGGTCCGCCAATGCCCAGCCGCCATCCGCTTCAGCGGCTTCCAGCACCACGCCGCAAAGTGCCAACCGCGCGGCGAGCACTGCTTTCGAAGGGCGATCCGGCAGGCCGAACAATTCACTGACCGCCGCCGCCCGCTGCTCCAGCTTTCGCAGGGCGGCAACCGCCTCACGCGCCGCCTCGCGCAGTCGCTGTTCCCAGGCTGGCGCCCAGATCAATGCCTCAATCCCCGCGAGGCGCGCCTGACCGATACCGGCGCCGGTGCGCGCCCATGATGCCGCGGCATCCTCCACCAATTCGACGATCTGCCGATACGCCGCCGCATCATGCATATCGCGGCGCGGCCAGCTCAGGGATAGCCTCGGCAGCCCTTCATCTTCCGCCCGTAGCACCACGCCCATGGCGCGAAACGGCGTCCAGCCATTTCCGGCGCGTTCGTGCAGCGTCCGTACATAGATATTGAGTTCACCCCGCAGCGCATCCGCCGCTGCATTGGCCTCGGCCCAATCCTGCTGACGGAATGCTTCCAGCACCAGCCGCGCCCGCTCCAGTTGTTGCAGCACTTTCAGCTTGGTGGAGGACGGCGAGAACAGATCAAGGCAGAAATCCGCCAGCCCCACCTGAGCCAGCCGGCGCCGCACCACCTCCAGCGCCGTCTGTTTCGCGGCGACGAACAGCACCGAGCGTCCTTGCGCCAGCGTATTGGCGATGATGTTGGCGATGGTCTGGCTTTTGCCGGTGCCGGGCGGCCCGATCATCACAAAACTACCGCCCGACGCGGCCTTGGCAACCGCGCGGGATTGCGAGGAATCCGCCTCCAGCGGACAAACCAGATTGGCCGCCGCCAGCTCACGGTCGAGGTCTGGCGCCGCATCGCGCTCTTCGCTGGTAGGCGGAGCGTCATCTTGTGAAGCGGGTTCATTCAGCAAAAGCTGCACCGTCTCGTTCCGCCGCAGCGTCTCGATCTGGTCGGTCAGGTCCTTCCACATCAGGAATTTGGCGAAGGAGAGATTGGTCAGCGACGCCGTTTCGGTCACTTCCCAGCCAGGAATATGGCGCAGCTTGCGCCGCACCGTGTCGAGAATTTCGCGGACATTCCAGCCCGCCTCGTCGGTAGGCGGGTTTTCCAGCAGGCCGGGAAACTGGACGCCAAAATCCTGCCGGAGCATTTCGAACAGCGTGGCGTTGAGCCGGGTTTCCTCGTCATGGATGCGCAGCGTGAAACCGGAGCGGACGCTCTGCCGCTCCAGCACTACGGGAATCAGGATTAGCGGCGCCTGATACGGCTTGTCGCGGTCCTTCTGTTTCCAAAGCAGCGCGCCAAGCGTCAGGAACAGCGTATTGGCGCCGCCCTCCTGCTGGTTGACGCGAGCGGCGCGGTAGATTTCCGTCAGTGTCGCTTGCAGGCTGGCCTCATCGGCGCGACCTATCAACTCGCGCTGATCCAGCGCATCCATCGCAAAAGCCTGTTCGGCCTCCTCCGAAGTGCGCTCGCGGTGCAGCACGCTGCTGCGCGGATCAGCGCCCGACATCAGCTCCGGCCTGGGGATGAAACGGAACGGCCTGGGGCGCGGCTGCCCGCGCATCCCGGCCAGCATGTCCTCAAGCTTGCCGACATCAGGGCAGGCAATCGCCAAGACTTGCTTGCTCTTGAGCGGCAGGTTGAGCAGGCGGTTGCGCCCGGTGAGGTCGAGCAGCCGCTGCCGCCATCGGTCGATGCGGTTGAGCGGCGTGCCGCCGCCGTCAGGCGCGGCGTCGAGGACATCATCGGGAAGCGGCGGCGCTTCCTCGATAGGCGGTATGGCAACCGGCGCACCGGTATCGGCTTCCGCGGGTTCCCGCGCGGTCTTTACCGCCGGAAGGGGCCGGATGCGCCGCTGACGCGCGCTGTAAATATCGAGCACCGAATCGAATTCAGCGTCCTTTTCGGCGTCGAGATGCTCCATCGCCGCGGATTGCGCCGCCTTCAGGACGGGCTTCTGCGTTTGGGTGAGCGCGGTGCTTTCGAACAACAGCAAGTCGCCGAGTGCGGCGTGATTGCGCAGCGAAGCCGGATCGCTGATCCCGGCATTGCGGGCGTTCCGCTCGTTATACCAGACGCCGGCGAAGGCATGGCCATGGATCAGCACAATCAGCGGGTGCAGCCCCGCCGCTTCAAGGCAGGCGGCAAGCAGTAGCGAGGCGTCAAGGCAGTTGGCGAGTTTTTCCTCGACGATCTGGCGCGGCGGGCGGATGCGCTGACCAGTATGTTCAAACGAAGGCGGCGCATTCACATAGCGGATATCCAGCCCGCAGATTGCGCCCCAGATAGCGCTGGCCTGCTCCCATACCCGCGGCTTCTTGCGGGTTTGATAGCCCTCCAGCGAATCCTGCATATTCTGGGCACGCAGCATATCGGAAGCGGCACGAAGAATTTTCGCTACCGCCGGATCGTTCGGCTCGGCATACGCCGCGAGAATATCCGGCAGACCCAAGGTGCCGCCCCAAAAATTCGGCGGCAGCAGGCGGATTTCGTCCTCTCTCGCGGCAAGCCTTTCCGTCCCCGCCTGCGCCGTCAGGCTGATGATGCATGGCATGGCCTCGGTAATCGAAGTAACGAATCCGGCGTCAAGCTTCACGTCGATGTCGCGCACCGTTCTGATCTGCCCCGGCGTGACATGTTCGATCACCCAACGGCGCGGCTGCACCACCGGCTGGTCGCTCGACATGGTGAGGATGATTTGCGGGAAGCTTCGCCCGGAGCGGTTTTCCAGTTGCAACTCGCAGATCATCGGCACCGAATTATGCAGCAGCGCTTGGTTCAGGACCGGCTGATAGCGCACGCGGATATCAAAAGCCGGATCATCCAGGCTAGTTTCGGTCAGCGCCGCATCAGCTTCAACGGAATCCGCCTGTCCTCGCGCAACCTGATCCATGAAATCCAATGCTTCGTTCGAAAGAGGAAATTCATTCCGGCATGGCCAGATTTAGTAGCGCGTAGTATATAAACGGTTAAAAAAATCAACTTAAAGTTATGGTCTTGTCCACGACGCCCAATATTTCGGTTCAAAAGCCCCCCGCAGGTCCCTTTCTGATGTCAATCATGCCACAAACCGGTGGCCCGGTTTTACTCCGCCGTTGACAGAAGTTTTCGCCGCCTCTGTTCGGCTTCATCCCATGCGGTGAGGGGCTGATAGTTCGGCACGTAGCCGAGGCCCTTGTTGGCGTCGGAGGATGCGACCTGCTGCGAGGTCACCACATCGAGGACGGCTGGCGCATTGGCGAGCGCGCGCCGCAGGGCGGGGACTATGGCCTCGGGCGTCTCGACACGCTCGCCATGCGCGCCGAGCGCGCGCGCCATCGCGGCGTAGTCGGAGTGGCGCAGGGTCGTGCCGACGACGCGGCCGCCGTAATTGGCTTCCTGATCGAAGCGCTCGATGTTCCAGGCGGCGTTGTTGGAGACGATGAACACCGCCTTCGCGTTGTGCCGCACCGCGGTGTCCACCTCCATCGCGTTGATGCCGAAGGCGCCGTCGCCGGTGACCGTGATCACTGTCCGCTCCGGGCAGGCGAGTGAAGCGGCGATGCCGAACGGCACGCCGACGCCGAGACAGCCGAACGCCCCGGCGTCGAGATAGGTAGAGGCCGGCGCCAGGCCGATGCGGGCGAAGCTCAGCAGGTCGCCGCCATCGGCGATGCCGATGTAATCGGCGGGTGCTGCTTCGGCGATGGCATCGAAGATGCAACGCGGATGGAGTTTGCCGTCGGGGCCGCGCTGCTGGGCGTCGCCGAAGCCCGCGGCGGCGCGGGTGCGCTGGCGCTTGCCCAATGCCTCGGTCCAGGCCGGATCGGCGGCGGGCGGCGCGTTGCCGGCGGCTTCGATGATCGCCTCCAGCGCCAAAGCGGGGGTTGCCATGATCTCTGGCGCGCCGCGCCGGTTGTCGATCAGCTCGCCGGCGGTATCGGCGATCCGGATGAAGCGGGCGGCAGGGAAGACGGCGGGCGAGCCGTAGCCGAGCTGATAGTCGAGCTTGCGCCCGATCACGATTACCAGATCCGCCTCGGTCATCGCCTGCGCCCGAACGGCGCCGGCAAAGGAGGGATGATCGCGCGGCACCAGGCCGCGGCTTTCCTGGGTATCGAGATACATGGCGCGGCTCTGATCCAGCAGGCGCACGAGCGCGGACCCTGCGCCACGGGCGCCGCGGCCGGTGATCACCAGCGGCCGGCGGGCCTGCCAGAGCAGCCGCGCCGCCTCGGCGATGGCGGCGGGATCGGGCGGCAGGCGGCGCGCCGGCTTCGGCGCCAGCCATTCCTCCATCGCCAGCGCCGCCGGCACCGCCTCGCGCAGCACGTCGGTGGGGATTTCCAGATACACCGGACCCGGCTCGCCGAGATCGCCAAAGGCGCGGGCGACGCCCTCGTCGAACTCGCGCAGCACCTGCTCGGCGACCCGCAGGGTGCGCGCCTGGCGGGTGATTGGGCGCATGATGTCAGTATGGGGAATATCCTGCAGCGGCCCCATATTGACCTGATACCGCGGCGCGCAGCCGCCGATCAACAGGACCGGCGCCCGCGCCAGCGAGGCATTCGCCATCGCCGTCACGCAGTTGGTCACCCCTGGTCCCGCCGTCGCCATCGCGACACCCAGGCTACCGGTCAACTCGGCATAGGCGTGCGCCATGTGGACCGCGGCGCCCTCGTCGCGGACATCGACGATGCGGATGCCAAGGCGCGGCAGCCAGTCCCAGATCGGCTGGATGTGCCCGCCTTGCAGTCCGAAGACGATGGTGACGCCCCGCCGCTGCAGGAACTTGGCGATCCAGGCGGCGGCGCTCGTGGAGCCGGCGCCGAGGTCAGTGGCACTCGTCATTCCATCTCATCCTTATCCTGATGATCCATCGATCAGCCGCTGCCTGAGCAGCCGGTGCTGGACCTTGCCGGTCACGGTGCGCGGCAAATCTTCGGTGGCCGCGATGGTCAGCGCGCGCGGCCGCTTGTAGCCGGCGAGGCGCGGCCGGCACCATTCGAGCAGGGCTGCCGGAACGGCGGCCACGCCCTCGCGCGGCACCACCACGGCGTGCACGCACTCGCCCCAGAGCGGGTCGGGCAGGCCGATCACCGCCACTTCCCGGATATCGGGATGGCCACCGAGCACCGCCTCGACCTCGGTGGGATAGACGTTCTCGCCGCCGGAAATAATCAGGTTTTTCTTGCGGTCGATCAGGCGGATGAAGCCATCGGCATCGCGCAGCGCGATGTCGCCAACCGTGCAGTAATCGCCGCGGAACGCCTCGCGCGTTTTCTCCGGCTGCCGCCAATAGCCGTCGAAGCAGTATGGGCCGCAGGAGAACAGCTCGCCGGGCGTACCGTCCGGGACCTCGGCGCCTGACTCATCGAGCAGGCGGATGGGCAGCGAGCCTGACACCTCCCGCCCGACCGTGCCGAGCTTCTCGAACTGCTCGTCCGGGTGCAACATGGTCACCCAGCCGGCCTCCGTCGAGCCGTACAGCTCGAACAGGCCGGAATTCGGGAACATGTCCATGATCGCCCGCTTGGCATCGGCACGCGCCGGCGCCGAGGAGATCATCAGCTTGCCGATCCGGCCGAACCGGAGCGAGCGCCTCGCGGCAGGCGGAATCTCCAGCATCATGGCGTATTGCGTCGGCACCAGCGAGGTGAAGGTGACGCCGGTTTCCGCAAGGGTGTTCAGGCACAATCCGGGATCGAAACTTTGGCGCGAGAAGATCGTCACCGCGCCGCCGGCATAGATGAAGGCGGCGAAGAAGTTGAGCGAGTTGGCGTGGCACATCGGCATCACCAGCAGCGCGTCGTCGCGCCGGGAGAGGCCGAGTTCGATCGCCGTCATCATTGCCAGCATCGCCATGCCGCGATGGCCGCGGATTGCGCCCTTCGGCTTGCCGGTGGTGCCGGAGGTGTACATCAGCGTCCACGGCTCGGCGGGGACAGGCGGATCGGCCGGCTCCTGGTCGCTCGCCGCGGCGATCAGGTCCTCGTAGGCACGATAGCCGGCGGGAGGCGGGCTGCGCCCGAACTGGACGAGATTGCCGGCGGCAATCGGGATCGCATCGCGGATCGTCTCGACCGTCCCGGCGAGGACATCCTGTACGATCACCGCCGCCGCCCCTGAATCCTCGATGATGTAGCGCGCCTCGGCGCCGACGAGCCGAAAATTGACCGGCACCGCGACAAGGCCGGATTTCGCCGCCGCGGCATAAATTTCCGCCCATTCGAGGCAGTTATAGGCCAGGACCGCGACCCGGTCGCCCTTTCGGAGGCCGAGGCCGAGCAGCGCGTTGGCGAGCCGGCAGGCGCGGGCGTTCCACGCCCTGAAGGTCAGGGCGCGCTCAAGATCGCGGGCGCCGATCCGGTCGGGCTGGAGACGGGCCTGCGCCGCGAGCACCGCCCCGATGGTGGGAAATTCCTTCACCGGCCGCCTCAGCTTGAACTAACAAAAGTTTTTTGGTTCGCCCGCCGGCCAGGTTTTTTTTCAAAAAAGAAGTTCTTTCTTGTTCGTTTTCGATCATGGCTCATGCTTGTCGGCTACCTTTGGGTAATCATCGCACGCCCGCGTGTGGGTGCCGAAGAATGCCTTGCACTCAGCGAAGGTCGTCTCGCCGCGTCCCTTGAGGCTGGCGAGGACATAACTCACCACGGCGTCGAGTTCCGATGGGTGGAGAAAGTTATGCGGCTGCAGCGGCGCGTCCTTGCCGAGGGCTTTGGTGCTGGTCTGGCCGTAGCACGGGTGCGCCTTGGTGTAGGCGTCGCTCAGATTATACGGCATGCCGCTGCCCGGGATGCCGCAACTGACGACATTGATCACGGCGGCTCGATGAAGCTTGGTTGCGCGCAGCGAGGCGGCGGCGCCGCCATAGCCGCCGCCGCCGCTGCCGTCCCATTTGTGGCAGCTCGCGCAGTTCTCCTTGTAAAGCTGCTGGCCTGCATCGCCAGCGCCTTGCGACGGCATCTGAGCGCGTGCCACGGCCGCCGTCCCGAGCAGGCACGCCATGCCCAGAACGACCATTCGTACGGCCATTTGTATCGCCTTCATGCCGCCGCGCCGATCGGAAGCCTGGCCTGTCACTTGTCGAGGCTCGCCACCTGGGTGCCCAGTCCGAACACGTAGAGCGTTGAGCTAGGCTCGATTTTTTTGAGCTCCGGCGTCGAGTCGATGAACCAGTGCGCCCAGACGCCGCTATTGCCGACCTCGAGAGCGATGTACTGCTTGCCGTTCACGGCGAAGGTGATCGGCGGTGCGTTGATGCCGGAGCCGGTGTCGAACGTCCAGAGCGGCTTCAGTGTCTTGGCGTCCGCCGCCACGAACTTGCCGTCGGGCGTGCCGAAGAAGATCAGGTTCGGCGTGGCCAGGATGCCGCCCAGCATCGGATACTTCGTCTTGAGCTTGCCCACCTCCTTGCCGGTTTCGACGTTGATCGCCGTCACGCTGCCGGTGATCCGCTGATGCTCGGACGGGCCGCCGCCGGTAAAGAACTTGCCTTCGGGAATCGGGCCAGGCTTCGGCTTCTGCAAGGTGATAACGTTGCAGCTCTCGATCACCGGGATGTACCAGAGCTTCAGGTTCGGATTATAGGCGGTCGGCGGCCAGTTCTTGCCGCCCATGTTGCCGGGGCAGATGGTGACAACCGGGTGGCTCGGGGTGGGCGTCACCGCGTAGTGCTGCACCCCGGCGCCCGGCTTGTATTCCACCGGCTTGCCGGTTTTCGGGTCGATGCCCTTGGTCCAGTTGAGCTTGCTGACGAACTGGGTCGCCCAGAGGAACTTGCCGTTGGCGCGGTCGAGCGCATAGGCGAAGCCGTTGCGGCTCGCATTGAGATCGAGACGCTTGCCGCCCGGCAGGTTGACCAGCACGTTCTCGCTCACCGCGTCGTAGTCGTAGCTGTCATTCGGCGTCTGCTGGAAATACCATTTGATCTTGCCGGTATCGGGATCGAGCGCCAGCGTGCTGTCGGTATAGAGATTATTCCCTGGCCGATAGGCGCTGTCCCAGTCCGGCCCCGGATTGCCGGTCCCCCAAAACAACGTGTCGGTTTTTGGGTCATAGGTGCCGGTCACCCAGGTCGAGCCGCCACCATGGTTGGCGTCCTTCGTGCTGGGCCAGGTGTTGGCGCCGGGCTCTTTGCCTTCCGGAATCGTATAGGTCCGCCATAGTTTCTTGCCGGTCTTGAGGTCGACCGCCTCGATGAAGCCGCGAATGCCCATCTCGGCGCCGGCGACGCCAGTGATCGCCATGTCCTTGATCACCAGCGGCGCGCCGGTGATGGTATAGCCCTTGTCGGGGCTGGCGACCTGCTTCTGCCAGACGATCTTGCCGGTTTCCTTGTTGGTGGCGATCAGCCGTCCGTCGAGCGTCGCCGAGATCACCAGGTCGTGCCAAAGTGCCGCGCCCCGGTTGTCGACGCCGCAGCAGGTGACGTTCCCCGCCCAGTTGCGGTCGGTGCCCGGGTCCATCTTCCAGACCAGCGCGCCGCGGCCGTCGCGGGCGTCGATTTTGTAGACAGTGCCCCAGCCGTTGGTGACGTAGAGGAACCCGTTATCGGCGAGCGGCGTGCCTTCGAGCCCGGCATACGGCCACATGCCGCCGCCTTCGGTGCCGCCGAGCTGCATCGTCCAAGCGACGTGCAGGTTCCTCACCGTGTCCGGGTTGATCTGGTCGAGCGAGGAGAAGCGGTGGTCGGCGTAGTCCTTGCCATAGGTAAGCCAGTTGCCTTGGTGCTGGCCGGTATGCCGCACTTGTTGTCCGGTGACGCTGGCGGTGGCGCTGGCATTGGCGCTGGGGGCCGCGGTAGCATCGCCGGCTTGCGCGGTCGCGATGCCGAGGGCGCTTAAGCCCACGCCGCAAGCAAGTGCCGCGAGCGACGCTGGTAAACGGGAACGGATGTCTGCTTTCATTTGTTTTTTCCTCGGATTTTTTTGGTTTCGGGTCTAGTCGGTCAGCAGTCGGGTGCGCCGGTTCAGGCCCCTTGCAGGTAAACGATATGGGTTTCGGTGAACTCATAGAGGCCGTGCTTGCCATCGGCGCCACCGATCCCGGACTTGCGCCGGCCGGCATGGAAGCCCTGCATCGCCTCGAAGTGCTCGCGATTGATGTAGGTCTCGCCGAAGCGTAACTCGCGCGCCGCCTGCAGTGCCGCGTTCAGGCTGCGGGTGAAGATCGACGAGGTAAGGCCATATTCGGAATCATTGGCCAGGCTTATGCCTTCGTCGAGGCTATCGATCGCCTGGATCGGAATGACGGGGCCGAACACCTCCTCCCGCATCACCCTCATGTCGTTGGTGCAGCCGGTGAGCACCGTCGGCTGGTAATGGAAACCCTTGAGATCGGCCACAGCGCCGCCGGTCAGCACCTCGGCCCCCGCCTGCCGCGCGCCATCGACCAGAGAGGCGACCTTGTCGAGGCCGGCCCGGTTGATCAGCGGCCCCATGGCCACGTCCTTGTCGGCGATAGGATCGCCATAGGTCGTCGCCTTCATGTAAACGGCGATCCTGTCGGCGAGTTCGGCGGCGACCGGACGTTCGACATAGATACGCTCGGCACAGTTGCAGAGCTGCCCGCTGTTGAGGATGCGCGAATCATAGATCGCCTTCGCCGCCAGATCGAGATCGGCATCCCTCAGCACGATCGCCGGCGCCTTGCCGCCAAGCTCAAGGTTGACCCGGGTCAGATTGCGGGAAGCGGCCTCCATGATCCGGATTCCAGTCCGCACGCTGCCGGTGAAGCTCACAATCCCGACGCCGGCGTGGCGGGCCAGTGCCTCGCCGGTGCTCGGCCCGCGGCCGCTCAGGATGTTGACGACGCCGGGCGGGATGTCCGTCTCGGCGAGCAGTTCAGCGAACTCCACGGCGTTGAGGGGCGTTTCCTCGCTCGACTTGATCACGATGGTATTGCCGGTGACCAGAGCGGGCGCCAGCTTGCGGGCGATCAGGAAGAACGGAAAGTTCCAGGGCAGGATGCCGGCGGCGACGCCGATCGCCTTGCGGAACAGCAGAACGGTCTCGTTCGGGCGGTCGCTGGTGACGATTTCGCCCTCGATCCGGCGCGCCCACTCCGCCATGTAATCAATATAATCAGCGGTGAACGCTACCTCCAGCCGCGCGAGGCCCAGGGTCTTGCCCTGCTCAAGGGTAATTGTCCGGGCCAGGCGTTCGACATTCTGCCTGATCTTCGCCGAAATCTGCCGCAGATATCCCGCCCGCGTCTGGGGCGGCAATTTCTCCCAAGCCGGCTGTGCTTTCTTCGCGGCTTCAACCGCGCGGTTGACCTCTTCGGCCGAGGTATCCGGAACGGCGCCGAGCACCTCTTCCGTGGCCGGATTCGCAACTTCGACCATATCCGATGTCATGACATCGATGAAATCACCGTCGATATAGTTCCTGTAGCTGGCTTTCATCAGTTTCCCTCCGATTGGGAGCGCCTGTTATGTCTCGGCTTGCTCCCCCCTATTCAAGAAATCCCGAAGCGCGCCGGCCCCGCGCACCGACGACAACTCCGTACTCTGAATTCAGAATACATGCAAACAATAAATTTGCATTCCGAATTCGGCGACGTTAGCCTTGCGGCGCGTAACCGGCTAATACACGATGCTTTCAATAAAGCGCGAGGATCGCATGATGCGGCTTTTGACAGCTCAACGCGGCTTGGTGGACCAGGTCTATGAGGAGATCCTGGGTGAGATCGTTGGCGGCCGGTTGCCGGAGCACGCCCGTCTCATCCAGGACGATCTGGCAAAGGAGTTAGGCGTCTCGCGCCAGCCCGTACAGCAGGCGCTTCTCTTGCTCCGCAACCAAGGATTCGTTCGGGACGCTCCAGGACGTGGGCTTGAGGTTGTGCCAATCGACGTGAAATTCGTTAGCGATCTTTACGAGATTCGCGCGGTCACTGAAGGCTTGGCATGCCGCCTCGCCGCGGAGCGTGGCGCGCAGAAGGCCGGTAGATTTGGGCCAAAATTCATTGAGGAAGGCCGAAAAGCCGAACGAGAAAGTTCCGTCGCCAAACTCGTCGCGGCCGATGTCAAGTTTCACGAATTCCTGTACGAGATTTCCGGCAATCAATTAATCCAGGAGACAACCAGGCCTCACTGGCTCCATATGCGCCGCTTAATGAGCGAGATCTTGATGCATGACGAAACGCCACGCCGGATTTGGGATCAACACACGGAGATTCTTGATGCTGTGATCAGCGCAGCGGGCACCAAAGCTGAGAAATTGGCGCGCGCGCATATTACCAAAACCGCCGATGTATTCATCGCCAGACTCGGCAGAAAACAAATATTGCAAGATTCGTAGGGAGATCTCATTTCTGCTGGGAAAGCATCAGGATTTGGCCCGACGTTGCCGGCGTCGAGCAGCGCGCCGAGCACGATGGCTGCTGTGACCAGGGCGATGCCACTGGCGCGATGCTGCTGGGCCTGGGCGGGACGGTCATGCAGCCGCTCCAGGCGATAAAAGCATACGGCGCGGGACAGTGCGTTATGACTCTCGCCCTTGTTCAATTCCGCCGCGGACTGCTGGCGAAATTGCGGTTGTTCCAGCCAGTCCAGAGCGTGAAGTGTCCGCTCGATGCGCCGGATTTCCCGGAGCGCCAGTGCCAGCCCATTTTGTCATGGGTAGGCGCCGAGGCGCCTGAGCATCAGCGAGGCGCTTCCTGTGGCTGTACGCACTGAAACCGTCAGCCGGAGCACGTCATCCCATTGTGCCGTGCTCAAACCAACACCAAATGTCAGATTAAATCTGAGCTGCTGCAACTGAAACCCTCGGCCGTTTCGGTGTAAGAATGGCCATAAGGGCTGTCGTCGGAAGGTCCGGTCCATCCCTCTAAGTGGGACGTTGGTGAACATGCCTGAGTAGCTGGCCCAAACGATGGGCGCCTTAATCCTCAGACTGTCCGTCATAGCCAGCACCGCCACTAATGGACCGGACGCACGCCCGCAACCAGCGTTGTGCTGGGTATTCGTCGTTGCGACGGTGCCAACTCATCACATACGCGCACGGTTCGAGCGCGAATGGCGGTTCCATTATCGTCAGCCGGTCGGTCCAGCCTGAGACCTCGACCACGCCGAGCATCAGGATGGCGATAAGGTCGGATCTGGCGATGATCTGCGGCGCCAAGTACATTTGTGAAAGTGTCAGAGCCAGAGAACGCTTCAAGCCATACTGCGCCAGCAGTGTGTCTGTATGACCGAAGCGGTCCCCTTCCGGGGATATGAGCAGGTGGTCGAGCGCCAGGAAGGTCTTCCGATTTATGGAAGGTCCCGCCGTAGGATGGCCCTTTCGCACCACGCATACGAAAGGCTCCTCGAACAACCGTTCGGTGAAGATACGTCCCGGCGCGCTGCTCGGCGGAACACCCACCGCCACGTCCATTTCGCCGGTGTCGAGCAGCCTGATCGCTTCGTCCCTTGCCGTGAACGCGCGCACGTTCAGCCTGGCCGCTGGCGCCCTCCGTTGAATATAGCCGACGAGCCTTTCGAGCAGCTTGTGCGCGGCGTGCTCCTGCATCGCGATGTTGAACGTGACCTGCGTCTCCGCCGGTTTGAAACTCTGTGCGTAGCCCAGGGTGCGACCGATCTCCGCCAGCGCCCGGCCAAGCGGCTCGGCCAGTTCAACCGCGCGTGGGGTGGGTTGGAGTCCGTCCTTGCCGCGCACAAAGAGCTGGTCGTCAAACAAGGCTCGCAGACGGGAGAGCGCTGCACTCATTGCAGGCTGCGTCCGGCCGATGCGCTTGCCCGCCTTGGTCACACTCCGCTCGGCGATCAGGGCGTCAAACGCCACGAGCAGGTTCAAATCGATGCCATATAAATCCATAGAATGGATGTTCGCGCATAATAAAAATCGATGCAAACCATGAGGCGGAATGTGGTTTACTCCTCATCATGACCGAAGCGAACTCGCCCCCAATGGACTATAACCCATCCGGCGGCCTAGCAAACGCTGACTTGCAGGCAGTCCAGACCCTTTATCGCGCCTTCAATGTCGGCGATTCCGACCTCCTGGATGCCGCGCTCGCGGATAACTGGGAGGACACGCCGATGGCGCCGGGACAGCAACCCGGCCGGGCGGGTATGAAGCCGATGCTGCTGGCGTTCCACGCCGCCTTCTCTGACCTTCGCCTAACGCCGGAGGATATCGTCGGCTTTGGCGGGCGTGCGGCGGTCCGCCTGACGGTCAGCGGGCGCCATACGGGTGACTGGATGGGCGTGCCGGCGACGGGCCGCGCCTTTACCATCGCCATGCACGAGTTCCATCACCTCCAAGCCGGCCGCATCACCCACACCTGGCACCTGGAAGATTGGGCAGGCTGGCGCGAGCAGGTGTCCGGCCCCGCCGAACCAAGCCATTCCCAATAACCAAACCGACCGGAGCACTGCCATGCCGTTTGCCAACTTCAAAATTCCGCAGGGCATGATCACTGCCGAGCAGAAGGCGGAGATCATCCACCGGACGACAGATTTGTTCGCCTCCTACTTCGGGGATGGGGTGCGCCCCTACACCATGGTCCTCGTTGATGAGGTCGTGGATGGCGGGTTCGGCCGGGCGGACGAGGTGTTCGACCTCAAGGCGCTTGCCGCGATGAAGGAACAGCAAAAAGGTGGCGCTGGCTGACGTTGGCTGCTCGCCAACCCAGTTCAATCCATTAGGGAGGCTACACATGCCCACACTCGCGCGCTCAGCGATCGTCACCGGATCGTCCCAAGGCATTGGCGCCGCCGTCGTCGAGCGGCTGGCGGCGGACGGCTTCGCCGTCGTGGTGAACTACTCCAGCAAAGCCGCGCCCGCCGAGGAGCTGGTGCGCAAGATCGAGGGAGCAGGCGGTTCGGCCATTGCCGTCAAGGCCAATGTCGCCAATCCGGCCGAAGTCGCCGCACTATTCGATCAGGTCGAGCAGGCTTTCGGGGGCGTGGACGTCCTGGTCAACAATGCCGGAATCATGAAGCTGGCTCCGGTCGCGGAAACCACGGACGAGTTGTTCGACCAGACGGTGTCGGTCAACCTGAAGGGTGCCTTCAACGGGATGCGCGAGGCCGCGAAGCGCCTGCGCGACAATGGGCGGATCGTCAGTTTCTCCTCCAGCGTCGTCGGCCTGTTCCAGCCGACCTACGCCGCCTATGCCGCGACCAAAGCCGGGATAGAGGCAATGAGCCACATCCTTTCCAAAGAACTGGGCGCTCGCAAGATCACGGTCAACGTAGTCGCTCCAGGGCCGGTTGGGACGGAGCTGTTCCTCAAAGGCAAGAGCGACGACGACATCAAGCCGATCGTCGGCCGCACGCCTCTCGCTCGGCTGGGCGAGCCGGTGGACATTGCACGGGTAGTCTCGTTTTTGGCAGGGCCGGATGGGGCCTGGATCAACGGGCAGGTCCTGCGGGCCAACGGCGGCATCATTTAGGGAGTGATGCGATGACACAGGTTGCGTTGGTGACAGGTGCGTCCAGCGGCTTTGGCCGGATGATCGCCTCCGAACTTGCGAGTGCGGGGCATGTCACCTACGCCTCCATGCGCGAGACGACAAGCAAGAACGCCAAGACGGTCGCCGACATCGCCGACGAGGCGAAGGCAAAGAGCATTGGCCTGCGCACGATCGAATTGGACGTTCAATCCGAAGAATCCGCAGCGGACGCAATCAAGACGATCATCGCCGAGCACGGCCGGCTCGACATCCTGGTCCACAATGCCGGTCACATGGTTTACGGGCCAGCGGAGACGTTCACCCCCGAGCAGTTGGCGCAGCAATACGACGTTAACGTACTTGGAACGCAACGGGTCAACCGCGCAGTCCTGCCGCACATGCGCGCTGCGAAATCCGGCCTACTGATTTGGATTTCGTCCAGCAGCGTGGCAGGCGGCGTGCCGCCCCTCCTTGGCCCTTATTTCGCTGCCAAGGCCGCGATGGACGCGCTCGCGGTCTGCTACGGTAAGGAGTTAGCACCCCTCGGCATCGAAACATCCATCGTAGTTCCAGGTGCCTTCACCAAAGGCACCAATCATTTCGAGAACGCTGGAAGCCCCGAGGATGAGGTGCGGGCGAAGCAATATCAAAGCAGCTTGCCGCAGGGATTTGCCGACAGGATCAAGGACGCACTTGGTAAGACCGTGCCAGAAGATGCCGATCCGTCAGCGGTCGCCAAAGCCGTGGCCGCCATCGTTGCGGCTCCCCTTGGCCATCGTCCTTATCGGCTCGTGATCGACCCGGCGGATGATGGCTCGGCCGTATCGTTTCCGGTCATCGACCGCATCCGCGTCCAGTTTCTGCAACGCCTCGGGTTTGCCGAACTGCTGCATCCTGCTGGCAGCGGCGACTAGTCCAAGGAAACGCGGATGCCGGCCTTAGAGCGAATCGCGGTCATCACCGGAAGCTCATCCGGCATCGGCCTCGAACTGGCCAAGCTGGCCCATGCGGACGGCTATGCCCTGGTCTTGGCAGCGGACCGGACGAGACGCTTTTTGGGAGACGAAGATGGGTAAGTTGGACGGGAAAGTCGCTGTCATTACCGGCGGTAGCGATGGAATGGGATTAGCGACTGCCAAGCTGTTCGCTCTCGAAGGTGCGCGAGTCGTCATCACTGGCCGCGATCAGGCAGCGCTTGATGCCGCCGCGCGGGACGTTGGCGAAGGCGTCGAGGCGTTCCGCAGCGACATTGCGATAGTGGCTGACCTCGAAATGCTTCGTGTCCATGTAGAGGAGAAGTATGGTCGCGTCGACGTTATCTTCGCCAACGCAGGAGGCGGAAGATCTGGCCTATTCGAGCAGGTGTCAGAAGACGATTTCGACTTCACTGCCGACACCAATTTCAAGGGCACCTTCTTCACGGTGCGGAAGCTCGTCCCGCTGATGGCGGCTGGTGGCTCAGTGATCCTCAACACCTCGATCCTTGGCTCGCAGGGTCGCCCGGGCTTCAGTGTTTACGCAGCGACCAAGGCAGCGATCCGATCGTTGGCACGCTCGCTTACGGCAGAACTGTCCGCCAAGGGTATTCGAGTAAACGCTTTGGCACCTGGGCATATCGATACCAACATCATGCGCAAGGCGGGGCTGAGCGACGAGATGATCCAGCAGGTTAACGCACAGGCGCACGCCCAAATTCCAATGGGCCGCAGCGGCACTGCGGACGAGATTGCAAAGACCGTCTTGTTTCTCGCTTCAGATGACGCGGCCTACGTGACAGGCGTCGAACTGTCGGTGGATGGCGGCTGGGCACAGGTCTGAATGAGGTCTGGTTGGCGCTCACGGACCCAGCGAGCGCCAACCAGACGGTTTAGCCCAACCCCGGCAGAAGATGACCAAGTGGTGTATCACTTTATCACCCACCTCGCCGCTGCGTCGGCAGAGTTGTTTGGAGAGGTGTTGAACGCGATCGGCGTCCCCGGAGCGCGTTGGTGAACAGTGTTGATGACCCGTTCGAACAACAGCAGGCTCCGTGATGGAACGCGGATGCCGCCGCCGATGACGATGCAGTCCCAGTGCTTGGCAAGCGACGCGGCGATCGTCGCTTCGGCGCTGTCATCGGGCAAAATCGGGCAGAAGGCGGCCTCCCAACCGCGCCCCTTCATGTCCGACAAGGTCTTGTCGATCCCGGCCGCGATTTTCTCTGCTGTGGTTCCCGGTGGCAGGTCGGGATCGGAGAGGTCGACGGCCTCAGGTTCTATTCCGATCAGAAGGACACGCGTCATGCTGTTAGCTCCTCCATGCCGCCGTAACGACCTACTGGTCGTCGGCAGCGATGATCTCCTCGGCGAAAGCGCGTTAGGTCCGTAACGGGTGTCCGAGCCTTTCCACGAGCTGGTCGGCAGCGCCCGATGCACCGAGCACGCCGTCCTGCACAATGCTACGGAAGATCATCGCCAAGCTGTATGCGTCCGCCGACGACATCGCCGTGCGGAACGCCGTCTGCACCGCTTCCAGATCGTCCCCGGCATACGTCACCTGCTTGCCGAGAACGTCTGACCATAGGCGGACGATGCTTTCCCCGGTGAACGCTTCCGGTCCGACGAGCTCGATCGTCTCCGCAGGCAGCGGATCGCCGGACCGCTCGCGCCGCAGCAACTCGAGAGCCGCGACCTCGGCGACGTCTCGACCATCGATCATTGTGAGGCCGATCTTGCCGACCGGGGTCGTGTAGGTTTGGTGGGACGTGAGGGCGTCCTTCTGCATGATGTCGTTCTGGAACAGGGCGTTCGGACGCAGGATCGTGGCTGAGAGGCCTCGCCGCGCGATCGTTTGCTCGGCTGCCCACTTGGCGGCCGCGCGCGGCGAATCGGCAAAACGATCGGCGCCGATCATCGAGAGATAAACAATCCGCTTTATCCCAGTCTCCTCGATCTGGGCGAGGGTCAGCAGCGCTCTCGTGAGTTCGTCCGCCACGGCCGGATGCAGTACGAAGACAGTGCTTGCGCAGCCGGCGCTATCGATCCGTCCCGCCCGCGCGGCGCGGTGCGGCAAATCATCGTGATCACCGGGCGTGACGGGTATTCGGCGGTCCTGTCGCTTGCCGAGATTGCGCCGGCGTTCAAAGGAAAGCCGGTGATCCTGGCCGAGCGCATGAACGGGCGGCCATTCGGCCCGGGACAGCTTCGTATCGTCGTGCCGCAGGATCGCCGTGGCGGGCGCGATGTGCGGGAGGTGGCGCGCATCGCGGTTGTCGCGCCGCATACATAAGAATTTGGTTCGTTCGCAGTGTGAAATCGCATGGTTCGTGAAAATGAAATCCGGCCAGCCGAGGTCGCGGTTACGCCTCCGGCGGCAACCGACGCGGGATTGGTGTTCATAGGACGGATACGAACGCCGTGGACCTCCCGCATGGTGACGCCGCGCCAAGGGCCGGCTCGACGGCCCGCTCTGTCACATCGAAGTTTTCGAGCCGTGGGCGCCGGCGCTTGACGGCCTCGCCGAGTACCAGCGCGTGGAGGTTATCTATTGGCTGCATCTGTCGCGACGGGATCTCATCCGGCAAAGCCCCGCCAATGACGGCACGTCCAGGGGGACGTTTTCGCTTCGTTCGCCGGTGCGGCCCAACCCTCTTGGCACGTCCATCGCCCGCCTTGTCGGCATCGAAGGCGCTACCGTGCTGGTTCGCGGCCTCGATTGCCTCGATGGCACGCCGCTGCTTGATTTAAAGCCTGATCGGACATTGTTGACCCCGATCGCGCCATCTCAGCCGGGTGACCATGAAAGCGGTGATCATTGCCGGTGACGTGCTGCTCCGCGCGCAGCCTTTCGTCATCAGGTATGTTCCTGTACCCGAGCCAACACCCCATCATGGCGGACGGCGGACTCGCCGGTGCCGGCGCCCGCTCCTGCGGCAATAACCGAGCTTTGCCGCCGCCGCGTAGGGATGTGATTTTAATCCATCTCCCGGTGGCTGTCATAGCTCGGCCCTCTCTTCCTGATCGTTTTCAATGTTGCGCTTGCAGGCCTCATTGTTTTCACATCGCGGCAATAGGCGCTGCGTCTTCGATGCACGCATGGTCGCGCCGGAACGCTCTTGCCGGAGACCTAAATCTTCGGGCCGAGGTCCACTACGCCGCGTTTACGAAAAAGTAATAAATTTTGGCTGCATCTAATGATTATATAGATCCGTAACGCTCCAGTAGGGATCGTTGATCAGAATGATCCAAGAGGGATCGTTTTATCTTAATGACCTTGCAATTTGCCATGATCGTCTTTCACGATTCACGACAACAAGGAGACCTCCATTGACAATAACAAGCAGCGATCACCCGTCCGAGCCTGGACGTCGTGATCTATTGCGCAATTCTGGGTTGGGCGCTCTTGCGCTTGGCGGCCTCGCCGCTGGTAGCACGCTTATCGGATCAACCAAGGCAGCCTACGCAGCCTCAGTCACCGACGCCGATATCCTCAACTTCGCGCTGAATCTCGAATATCTTGAAGCGGAATTCTACATGCGGGCGACAACCGGACGCGGTTTGCCCTCCAGCGACACCACCGGTTCAACCGGTCCATCAGGCGGCGTGACCGGCGGCAGCAAGGTGCCGTTTTCAAGCGCGGTCATCGCGCAATACGCGAATGAGATCGCCAGCGACGAAGTCCAGCACGTCATATTTTTGCGGGCGGCGCTCGGCTCGCAAGCGGTGGGCGAACCGGCGATCAATCTGGTAGATAGCTTTAATACGCTCGCCAAGGTTGCCGGCCTGCCGACACCGTTCAATCCGTTTCTCAACGACACCAACTTTTTACTCGGCGCCTATATTTTCGAGGATGTCGGCGTGACGGCTTATCATGGCGCGGCGCCTCTGGTGCAGAACAAGCAGGTCCTCGCCGCGGCGGCTGGCATTCTGGGAACCGAGGCTTATCATGCAGCCCTGGTTCGCACCAATCTTTTTGAACGCAACCAAGGCGCGGCAACGGTGAAAATTTCAGCGGTCCGGGCGGCGCTTTCGCAAGCCAATGATGATCAAGGCGTCGTCGTCAACGGCGTTTCCAATGTCGTCCTTAACGATCAGCAAGCCCAGGTCTACTCGCGCACGCCGCGGCAGGTTCTGAACATTGTCTATGGCGGCGTGAATGCCACGCGCGGCCTGTTCTACCCGAGCGGGATGAATGGAGCCATCCGATGAAACAAGCCAGGCCTAAACCGCGTTTGCCCCTTGCCAGCGCGGTCATCGCGCTGGTGATTGCAATGGGCGGCGCGGCCAAAGCTGACGTCATCAGCACCATGTCAAACGCTAGCTTCGCCACCAACCCGGTCTCCTTTTCCCTCGGATCGGGCAGCTTCACCTTTACCGGGATACCGAACACCTTTATCGGCAATCCCCCGGCGGAGGTTAGCACCAGCG
Organism: Acetobacteraceae bacterium; assembly: GCA_965276795.1. Taxonomy (GTDB): domain Bacteria; phylum Pseudomonadota; class Alphaproteobacteria; order Acetobacterales; family Acetobacteraceae; genus Acidiphilium. The sequence goes on from OZ255628.1 coordinate 2,475,021, forward strand.
GCAGTGCCGAAGTCAGCAGCTTTGGCGGCGGCGTCACCGATTTCTCCAGCGGCGCCAGCATCGATCAAACAGGTGAACTTTATGGGTTCTCGGCATTTTCCACCCCATCAGTGATCCCGAATTCGGCGGCTGACGACTTTATCGGGCTGTCATTTACCAACGGTAGCGGCCTTCACTACGGCTATGCGCAGGTCGCTGGCACTCAACTGATCAGCTACGCTTATGAATCCGCGCCAAACACAACGATCACCACCGGCGCGACATCGGTGCCGGAACCGCCGGCGGCTGCTCTCCTGCTCACCGGGCTGGTTGGCCTCGCTTTTGTCAAGCGGCGCCCGAATGCAACTGCGGCGGGTGTCAGCGCGCATGCGGTCTAAATGAGTATGGCTTTGATGAACCGCTAAGCGATTCATCAAAGCCATGAACTTGACCTAAAAGAAGTTAGAGCGCCTTCAAACTGAACGGAACGGCGCTCAATCTTTATTCTATTGCGAGACACAGCAGATGATTGGAGCGCTGCCATTTAAGTATTTGATTGTCATTTGCATCCTGATTGGAGCAGCCGGGCTGGAACTAACATACCAAGCAAAGGCGATCGCGCCAGCCGCTTTGGTGCGGCTCTATCATTCCGCTGCCCAGCGACGCATCCTCATGCAGGCGAGCGACAAGCCTCCGGCGGTGCTCGTTTCCTCAATCTTGGCGCGGCCTCTCTTCAACCCGTCCCGCCTTCCGGCGCCTTCCGGCAAGCGAACAGGCCGGCACGGAAAAGTGCCTCGGCTATCCGGCGTGATCATTTATGGCGCAGACCGGCTGGCGATTTTTGCTGGCCCGCGCGGCGGTCAGCCGATTGTCGCGGCTAAGGGCGACAAGGTCGGCGACTGGGCCATCAGCCTCATTGAGCCGGGCTGGGTGACGCTGGTTGGACATGGAAGATCTCAGCGCATACAGCCCATGTTCGTTTCGCCATCAACCATGACGGCCTTGTCCGCGCCGGCCGTAAAGCCCAGCCCGTTGGCAGTCGCCATGGCCGCGTCCCATCGCGCATTGCTTAAGTTGCTCGAACGCGGACGCTGACGCGTGGCGAGCCGAATTTATTTTCTCAACTTGTTTTTAATCAGAACTGATCCGCCGATCCAAGCCAACGGGCTGTGTTTCGCGTGGAGGATGGCCGTGGCGTCAAAACAGCCGCATCATGCGGCCATATGGTTCGTTTTCAGCAGCCTGCCGAAATATTTTCAGATCAAGCTGTTTGGAAATTCTTTAAAGTTCCCATACCGCCGAAGGCGCTTCGCTCAGTTCCTCTAGGCTGCGATTTTTGGTCTCCGGCAGCATGGCAAGGGTGACAAGCAGGCCGAGCAGGCTGGCTAGGCCGGCGGCGAGTTCGGCAGTCAGCAGGCCGTGCCACGCCATCAAAATCGGAAAGGTGAACACCCCGGCGAAACCGCCGATCTTGCCAGTGGCGGAGGCGATTCCGTGTCCCGTGGTGCGTGTCTCCACCGGGAAAAGCTCCGCTGGATAGACAAAGGTGGTGGTGTTCGGGCCAAATTCAGTAAAGAAATAGCTCAGCCCATAGATAAACAGAAAAGGATAAATGAGTTTCTCAATCCCGGGAATCAGCGCCATTGCGGTGAAGCTCACCGCCATCATCGCAAAACCGAGCACCTGGATCGGCTTGCGGCCAAGCCGGTCCATCATAACAGCGGCGACGAAATAGCCGGGCACGGCGGCGATTGTGAAGATCGCGAGCTGCGTCAGCGTCGCCGTCAGCAGGCTGGCCTTCGGCGAAATCGCATGCAAAACCAAGGGGCTGCTGACCGTGTTGCCGTAATAGGCGAAGTCGATCAGGAACCAGGCGAGGCTGGCGCCGATCAGCCGGACCCGCAGATCGCGGCGGCCCAGCAAGGCGCGAAACCCTTCGGCGAAAGACAATTTCGGCTGGGACGCGCCCCGGCTGGCGGCGAGACGGTAGCGCGGCGTTTCCGCCAATTGCCGCCGCAAGCGGAACACAGCGAGCGCCGGCACCGCGCCGAATGCTAATAGCAGCCGCCAGACCAAGTTATGCGACATGCCGGTGACCAGCAGCAACGCCGCCAGCAGCGGCCCAACAATCAGTCCCGCCGCCTGCATGGCGAACACCAAGCTGACCATCATGCCGCGACGCCGCTTGCCGACATATTCGCTCATCAGCGTCGAACTCACCGGATAATCGCCGCCAATGCCGATGCCGAGAATGACGCGAAAGCCGATTAACCACCAGATATTGGGCGACAAGGCGGAAGCGATGGCGCCAATCGCCAGCACGAGCACCTCATAGCCATAAATACGCTTGCGTCCCAGCATGTCGGCAAGTCGGCCAAACAGCAAGGCGCCGAAAGCCGCGGCGAGCAGGGCAGTCGAGGTGACCAACCCATCCGCGAAAGGCGAGGTGTGCCACTGCGCCTTGATCAGCCGCATGGCGACGCCGATGATGAACAGATCATAAGCATCGGTAAAAAAGCCCATGCCGGAGATGAACATGATCTTCCAATGCTCGGCGGTAACCTCGGACTCATCAAGGCGCGCAAGGTCGCTTACGCTGACGTCAGCCACGGCATCCTCTCCTTTCTGGAGGTTAAGCCTCCCAAATTTAACTTGGCGAGTGCTCACCGGCGCTGACGCTCGCTTGATCAGCTTTATGCGAATAGTCGATCCCGTTGCGCGCCGCCGGATAGGGCTGGCCCGGCATTAGCCCTTGCCACAGAATATGGTTGAAGGCGACGGCGGGAATTTCGTCCTCGGCATGCCAATCATAACCCTTGGTTTGCGCGGCCCACCAGGCGGCGTCATGGATGTCACGCCAAACCGGCAGCGCCATCGCTTGAGTGGTCAGCGGCAACTGCGTCGCCGTCAGCGGCGCCGGCTCCACCGCCGTGTAGGTCCAGTTCGCGTCCTGTTGACTGAAGGCGCGCGCCATCGGCCGCTCATAGGCGTCATTCAGCGTCATCGGCCCAAAACGCAGCACATCCTCGATGGTGCGGATCATGTTCACCGTGGTGTAGCGCGCCACCACCACCTTTTGGTGCTTTACGTAAGGCCCAACGATAAACGCCTCGCTGCGATGCGCATCGACGTGATCGGGTCCGTCCTGCGCGTCATCCTCGACCACGAAGATCAACGTGTTCTTGGCGTAAGGTGAATGCGCCACCGCCTGGATCAGCTTGCCCACGGCGTAATCGTTATCGGCAATTTCGGTATCGGGCGTGTTCACGCCGTCGATCGCGGTGCCGAAATTGCCCAGATGGTCATGCATGAAGCGGACGAATTCGAGCGAGGGCAGCTTGCCGTTTTTTACATATCCGGCGAATTCGCGCGCCCATTCCGCCTCCCGATAATAATCCGGCATCGAGTTGTCAAAGCCACGGAAATATGGATCGGTATAGGGCGCCAAAGTTGGATTGGCCGAAAAGGCAACCTGGGTCTTGCTGGCGTAAGGATCGGTGAGTTCGGGTATCCCGCCCTCGGAGGCCGGCAGGCCATAGCGATCCAGATCGATGAAGAAGCCGTAATTGCGGATGGTCAGCCCGGCGCGTAACGCGGCGTCCCAAATATAGCCTCTTTGATACTGGCCCTGCGGCCCGTCAGGCGCGGCGATATTGTTCTGCCCCGGCAGCAGGTTGGGATCATCAGGATAGAGCGGGTTTTCCCGCTGGCGCGCCGCCAATGTGGGAATTGCGACATCGACATTGCGGTTCGCCCCCTCCCAATCATAGGACAGGCCGCGTCCCGCGTAATTCACCGGCAGGTTTTTGGCGCCGAGATCGGATTCTCGCGCCGAGGTGCTCCACGGCCAGCCATTGCCGCTGACCTCGCCCGTATCGTAGAAATTGTCGAGATCAACAAAATTCGCAGCCAGGCGATGCGCGTTGGGCGTGATGGCCTTGCCGAATTCGGCGAGTGACGGATCGCCATTGCCTTTGCCCAGATCGCCTAGAATCTGGTCATAGGTGCGGTTCTCGCGGATGATATAGATCACGTGCTTGATGCGCTGGTGCAGGAAATCCATCATATCCTTGTCGCGGCCGGTCTCCTGGAAGCCGAAATTATTATTGGCGGCGACGATATGGGTCAGCTTGTCCAGTTCGTCAGCATCCGGCACCGGCATCGACAGGAACCCGGCCTTGGAGAGTTGCAGGATGTACTGGTTCTGCGAGGCGCAATAGGCCGAGCGGGCCGCGTTATAGGAATTGGTCGAGCAGTTGGCGGGGTTCGGCCCCGGATCGCTCTTGCCGTTGACGATGTAGAGCTGCTTGTTATCGGCGCTGACGCTGACGCTGTTCGGATAATAGCCGGTCGGCAACAAGCCGATCACCTCCGGCCTCGGCGTATTCAGCGCGATCACCGCGACGGAATTGGTGCCGCCATTGGTGACATAGAGCCGCGTTCCGTCTGGCGACAGCGCCAGGCTGTCCGGCGCCGTGCCGTGAAAATACTCCGGCATGCCGACAAAGCTGCGCGGCGCCGTGGTCGTGACGGTATCGATCACCTGGTTGCTCGCTGTTGAAATCACCGCGACATCCGCTTCATTGTCACACGAAACATAGAGCAGTGTGCCCGCCTTGTTCAGGACCATGCGGTTCGGATTGCCCGGCACCTTGATCCGGCCGCTGACCGCAGGATTGGACCCTAGCCGGACGACATCGATCTCGCGGTCCCGCTCGCTCGACACATAGGCGGTGTCGTTGCCCTTGATCGCCACCCAGTAAGGATATTCGCCACCCGCCACGCCAGTTTGCGCCGCATTGATTACCCCTGGCCGCAGCGGCGCTTCGGTGACGTTGCTGGTCGCCAGATCGATCAGCGAGAGGCTGTCATTATAAAAATTGGCGACCACCAGCGTCTTGCCGTCCGGCGTCACCGCTAATCCTGCGGATTCCGGCGGCACTTCTAGCCCGTTGCCGCCGGCATTCACCGGCGGCTTGGCCAGCGCCAGATGCCCCAGCGCAATCGGGCTGCCTTGCTCGCTCCACACGCCGTTCGACGAGGCGTATTTATAGACAGTATCGGTGACGCCGCCTGAGACATAGAAATGCTGGCCATCCGGCGCGAAGGCGATGCCCATATAGGTATCGGGCAGCTTGATCACCTGCTTCTGCGCGGGCTTGTTTTGCGAGATGTTATAGACGAAAACATACTCGTCCGACGCCGATGGGATGTTAGTGCCGGTCTTGTCTTCCAGCAGATTATAGCCGCTGGTCAGGATCAGCAGGGTCTTGCCGTCCGGGCTGATCCCCGTGGTCACTGCCTGGCCGGCGATGTAATCGGGGAACTGCGCGAGGCCGGGATTGAGGCCGCCAAATTGCGCGCCGGGCGCCACGAGGGGCGTGATTTTCTGCCCGCTGAAGGTGAATGAGCGTCCGAGCGGCACCGGTCCTGGCGCCTGCGCGCGAACCGCTTGCGCGCTGCCCAGCATCGCCGCGGAAGCTAGCAGAATCGTCCGCAAAGCCGTAGCCGCCATCTTGGCGCGCATCGGAAGCCTCCCTAAAAATGACAAAAAAAATGACAAACCCATGCCCGGCGCGTTTATGGAACGGCGCGGCGCGGAGCTTATCTATCCGATGTCCACGCTTTTGTATGTGATGGATTGGCGTCATTTTCGTGACAATTAACCCCCTTGGCGCAGCCGCAGCAGCCAGATCGCCAAGGCCAGCGCCGGGCCGAAGGGGATGCGCCGCCGCGCCACCGCCTGCCCGCGCGCCGCTAGCGCGCCGAACCAGGCGATCCCAGCAAGACCCGCCACGATCAGCACGGCGGGCATCGCCGCCAGCCCTAGCCAGGCGCCTCCCGCCGCCAGCAGCTTGGCATCGCCGGCGCCAATCCCCTCGATCCCCCGCGCATGGCGGTAGGCCAGCGCCAGCCCGCGCAGCCCGATATATCCAAGCGCCGCCGCCGCCGCATGGGCAGTCAGCGCCGCCGGATCGGCCAGCGCGCAAACGAGCAGCCCGGCCAGCAGCAGCGGCAAGGTGATCGCATCGGGCAGGCGCATGGTCAGAACATCGAGCCATGCGAGAGTGAGCAAGGCAGCGCCCAGCGCCGTATCGACCGCGACGCGCGGCCCGGCCGGATCGGCCAGCGCCACCACCACCGCCATCGCCAGGAGCAAAATCTCGATTGCCAGCAGCCGGCGCGGAATGACGCCGCCGCACTGCCGGCACCGCCCCCGCAGCAACACGAAACTGATGATTGGCGCCAGATCGGCGGCCTTTAAAACAGCGCCGCACGCAGCACAACGCGAGCGCCCGCGCCCCCATGCTTCAAGCTTCGGGGCATCACCGGATGGCCAGCGCTCGATCACCACGCCAAGCCAGGAGCCAATGCAGGGCGCCGCGATCATCGTTCCCGCCACCCACAGATTTCCCTGAGTTGTCACAATCGCGCGGCTCCGCTAAAAGCATTACGGGGGCATAACCGCAATTCGCTGCAACCGCGAGGCCGCTCTTGCTCGATCATACCGCCGCCACTCTGCCTAATGCCGCCCTGCCTGATCTTGCTGCCCTGCCGGATCTTGCTGATCGCTTGCTTGCCACTGGCCAAGTGGACGCGGTGGGCCTGTCCCGCGCCGAGGCGGTGGCCGAGGAAACCGGGCAAAGCCGCGCCGCCGCCCTGGTGCAGCTTGGCCTGATTAGCGAGCGCGCCTTGGCGGAAACTTATGCCGCGATGCTGGGCCGCCCGCTGCTGGCGCCGTCCGATTACCCGCAAGCGCCCATCCTGCCGGAACGCCTGCGCCCGCGCTTCCTGCGCGATGCCCGCGCGCTGCCCCTTGCCTTGGATGGCGGCATGCTGCGCCTCGCCATGGCAGATCCCGAAAACCGCTTTATCCAGGCCGCCATCGAGGCGGCCACCGGCCTTGCGCTCCACATCGCCATCGCCGTGCCGATCGAACTCGACGCCGCGTTTGCCCGCCTTTATCCCGAGGACGGCGAGGCAGCGCCGCCGCCGGACCAGCCCGATGCGCCGATGGAGGCCGATGCCGAACGTTTGAAAGACATGGCGAGCGAAGCGCCGGTGATCCGGCTGGTCAATCAGTTGATCGCCCGCGCCGTCGAAACCCGCGCCTCCGATATCCACATCGAACCCGAAGCCGACCGCTTGCGCATCCGCTACCGCCATGACGGCGCGCTCATCGAGGCCGATACCCAGCCCGCCGCACTGGCGCCCGCCATCATCTCGCGCATCAAAATCATGGCGCGTCTCGATATCGCCGAGCGCCGCTTGCCGCAGGATGGCCGCATCAAGCTCGCGGTGCGCGGCCATGAGGTCGATTTCCGCGTCTCCTCGATCCCCTCGATGCATGGCGAAACCCTGGCGCTCCGCGTGCTAGACCGCAGCGCTGTGCGGTTCGATTTCGCATCACTTGGCCTCGATCCGGGCATCACCGCTCAGTTTCGCGCCGCCCTTGCCGCGCCCAACGGCATCGTGCTGGTTACCGGCCCGACCGGCAGCGGCAAGACCACCACGCTCTATACGGCGCTGCTCGGCCTTGACGGCACCGCGCGCAATATCGTCACCATCGAGGACCCGATTGAATATCAGCTGCGCGGCATCAGCCAAAGCCAGGTCAAGCCGCAGATCGGGCTGGATTTCGCGCAATTACTGCGCGCCATTCTGCGCCAGGATCCCGACGTGATCATGGTGGGCGAAATCCGCGATCTGGAAACCGCGCAGATCGCGGCCCGGGCCGCGCTGACCGGGCATCTGGTGCTCTCCACGCTGCACACCAACTCCGCCGCCGCCACCATGACCCGGCTGCGCGACATGGGGCTGGAACCCTATCTGATCGCCTCGGTGCTGCGCGGCGTGCTGGCCCAGCGCCTGATCCGCCTGCTCTGCCCCGCATGCAAATCCCCCGCCCCGGTCGATGACGCCACCGCCCGCCGCTTTCACATTCCCCCCGGCGCTGCCCTGTTTCATCCCACCGGCTGCCCTCGCTGCCGCGGCACCGGCTATCAGGGCCGCCGCGCCATCGCCGAATTCCTTGCTCCCAACGCGAGCATCGCCACCTTGCTGGCGCGCGGCGCGTCGGATGCCGAAATCACCGAAGCCGCCGGCACCCGCAGCCTGCTCGATGCGGCGCTTGATGTGGCCATCGCCGGCGACGCCTCGCTGGAAGACGCGCTGCGCGTTGCCGACGAGCGTTAGGTGATTAAGCAAAGAGAAGCGGTTCTTTTTTATAAAAAAGAACCAAAAAATTTTTCTAATTATAAAAAGTTTATGCTTCTTTTTACAAAAAGAAGCGCTTGCCTTGGCTTTTTACCATGAGCCAATTCCGCTTCCGCGCCGTTGACCGCGCCGGCGCTGAGCAGCGCGTCAGCTTCGAGGCAGCGAGCGAGGCCGAGGCCATTGCCACGCTCAAGCGCCGCGGGCTGATCCTGCTGGGGCCGGACCAGCGCCGCCGTTTCGATCTGGCGGCGCTGCTGGCGATGGAAATCGGCGCCTCAAAGCTCTCCGCCAGGGAGCGCGCTGATTTCACTCGCGAAATCGCCGCGATGCTGCAAGCCGGCCTCGATCTGGAGCGCGCGTTACGCTTTGCCGCCGAGATCGCCGCCAGCGCCAAAGCGCGGGCGATCATCGACCGGCTGCGCGATGCGGTGCGCGACGGCGCCGCGCTAGCTCGCGCGCTAACCGCCGAGGCCGCGAGTTTTCCGCGCCTCTATATCGGTTTGGTGCGCGCCGGCGAGGAATCCGGCGCGCTCGCCGGCACGCTGGAAAATCTCGCCGATCTGCTGGAGAAATCGCAAAACCTGCGTTCCTCGATCATCGCCTCGCTGACCTATCCAGCGTTGCTGCTCATCGCCGCCATCGGCGCGATTTTCTTTCTGGTCACCAGCGTACTGCCGGAATTCGTGCCGATCTTCGCCGAAAACGGCGTCAAGCTGCCGCCATCGACGCGGCTGCTTCTGGAATTCGGCCATTTCTGCGCGACCGGCTGGCCATTCGCGCTGATCGCCTTGATTGGCGGCGCCATCCTGGCGCGGGTCTTGCTCGGCAAGCCCGGCCCGCGTTTGGCGTTCGACCGGTTCGTGCTCGGCGCGCCGCTGCTGGGAGGGCTGCTGCGCGAGGCGCTGGCCGCCCGTTTTACCCGCACCCTTGGCGCTTTGCTCAGCAATGGCGTGGCGCTGGTGCCTGCCTTGGGCATCGTGCAGGACGTCATCGGCAATCGCGCCGCCGCCGCCGCCATTGCCGGTGCGACCGAGGCCGCCCGCCGTGGCCGTGGCCTGGCGCAAGGGCTGGAGGCCGCCAAACTGCTGCCGGTCCGCACCATCCATTTGCTGCGCCTAGGCGAGGAGACCGGCCAACTCGGCGCCATGGCGCTGCGCGCCGCGGCGATCCACGAGGACCGCACCCGCCTCGCGGTCGAGAAGCTGGTGGCGCTGCTGGTGCCGGCGATCACCGTCGCCATGGGCGCCGCCATCGGCTTCATCGTCGCCTCCCTGCTGCTCGCCATGCTGGGCCTCAATGCGCTCGCGCACTGATGAAGATGGCTTCACCTTGCTCGAACTCATCATCGTCATGGTGATTCTGGGGCTGCTGCTCGGCCTGGTCGTCAGCAACGGGGCGATGCGCAGCCCGCGTTTGGCGCAGGAAGCCGCGGCGCGGACCATCGCGCAGGCCTTGCGGGAAAGCGGCGCCCGCGCCATCGCCGAGGACCAGACGGTGCGCTTCAGCCTTAACCCCGCCACCGGCCTCTGGCGGGAAGGGACGCATCATGGCGCCGTTCCGCGCGGCACGCTGGTGCGGTTTCGCGGCGTTGCCACTGGCGGCGCCGGCGTCATCACCTTCGCGCCGGATGGCAGCGCCAGCGGCGGGCGCATCAGCCTGACCGGCGCGGGCATGGCACAGGTGATCACGGTGGATTGGCTGACCGGACGGATCAGGATCGATGACGCGCCCCCCGCCCGATAGCGGCTTTCTGCTGCTTGAGACGCTGATCGCCTTCGTCATCGCGGCGCTGGCGCTGGTGGTGCTGTTCCGCGCCGCCTTTGATGGCGCGGCGGCCACCGCGATCGCCCGCCAGGAGGCCCAGGCGCTCGATCGAGCGCAATCCCGCCTCGCCGCCTTGCGCGCCATGGCGCCTTCGCATCGCTATGCGCATGAGGGACGCGATGGCGATGGATTCAGCTACCGCGAGAGCGCGATGCGGCTTGCGACGCCGCGCGGCGCCACGCTGGCGCCGGTGCGGTTGAGCGTCACCGAAAGCTGGGGCGCCAGGGAGACCGGCTCCGGCGGGACAAGCGGGCGCGGCGTCACCCTCACCACCATCATCGCGGTCTCGCCATGAAACCTGCGATGCGCGGCGCGGCGCGGCGTGAGGCGGGGTTCACGCTGATGGAAATGCTGGTCTCGCTGGTGGTTCTCGGCTTGCTGCTATCCGGCCTGGCGCAGGCGACCCGCTTCGGCCTCGGGGCCTATGCGCGCGAAGCCGCGGCGCTAGCGCGCAACGGGCGCGCCGCCGCCATTGACCGCGCGCTGCGCCGGCTGATCGAACAGGCCCGCCCCGGCCAGAGCGCCAGCACGGCGCACCGGCTTAGCCTGGTCACCAGCCTGCCGGAAGCCGCCGCTGGCGCCGGCGAATTGCCAGCCGGCGCGCTCATCGATGCGGCGCTTTATGTCGATGCGCGGCACCGGCTGGTGCTGGCATGGACGCCGCGTCAAACCGGGCTGCCGTTGCGCGCCGCGCCGAAGCCGCGCCTGGAAATCCTGCGCCGCCGCGTGAACGGGATCACCCTCGCCTATTGGTGGCCGAAATCTATGTTCGGGCCGCCGGTCTGGCAGCCGCGCGGCCCCGCCGGCGGCCTGCCACGCTTGATCCGCCTAAGCATCGTGCCGCGCCTGGATAAGCGCCCTAATGCGCGTGATGACGCCTGGCCCATGCTGATCGCAGCGCCAGCGCTCGCCCCACGCTGATATGAAAGCAGAAGACATGAAAGCTTTAATATTTAAAACCGCGCCGGAGCATCAGTAGCAAGCCGATGACGTTCTTGCGGGAGTTTCTTCGCTGGTATGGCGCGATGCTGGGGTCGCTGCTGCCCTGGACGCTGCGCGCGCGGCTGCAAGGCGGCGCTGCCGGGCTAGTCGTCATCGCCGATCCGGCGGCGCCGATGGCGGCGCGCCTCGCGCTGCGCGCCCGCGGCGTGCCGCGGGATATCGGCACGCTCGGCAGGCCGCCCGCCAATTTACCCAAAATCGCGGCGAGGGGCGTCACTGTCGATCTGTCGGCGTCGCCCCTTCTCCGTACCGTCACGCTGCCGCTGGCGGTCGAGCGAAACCTGCCGGAGGCGGTCGCCTTCGAGATCGACCGGCTGACCCCGTTCGACGCCGACGAGATCCTGCTCCATACCGAAATCCTGCACCGCAACCGCGCCGCCGGCACCATCCGACTCCGCCTCGCCATTCTGCCGCGCCGGCTGCTGGCGCCGCTGCTGAACGCGCTCGCCGCCGCCGGCCTCACGCCTACCCGGATCGAGGCGACGGGCGAAGGCCGCATGATCAGCTTTCAACTGGCGGGCGTCAGCCGGTCGCGCCGCGGCGATGCCTGGCTCGCCGGCGTCTGCGCCGCGCTGGCGCTAGCCTGCTTCGCGATCCCGCCGGCGCGCCAGCAGATCAGCCTAAGAGAGATCGCCGCGCGTGAGGCCGCCTTGGCGCCCCGGCTGCATGAAGCGGAGGCCTTGCGCCAGCGCCTCGCCGCCGCGCAGTCCGGCGCCGCGACGCTTACCGCCGCCCAGGCGCGCGCCGGCAACCTGCTGGTGGCGCTCGCGGCGCTCACCCGCGCCATTCCAGACCATAGTTTCCTCACCGATCTCTCGATCCGCCATCGCGTCGCGACGCTTGACGGCGAATCGCCCGACGCCGCGGCGCTGGTGGCGGAGCTCTCCGCCAATCCGGCCTTCGCCGATCCCGGTTTCGCCGCGCCGGTGACCAAGGCGCTGAATGAGAAGGCGGATATTTTCTCGATCCGCGCCACCATTCGTCACCAGGAGGCCGGACCGTGATGAAACCGGCCAGATCATCCGCCCGCGCCGGGTTCGCGCTGCCGGAAGGCCGCGCCGGGCAGGCCGCCGCCGTGGCGGTGTCGCTGCTCCTGGTCATCGTGCTGGCTTTCGGCATCATCGCGCCCGCCTTGTCCTGGTATGCCGGGCGAACCCGCGCGATCGCCTCGAAACAGTTGGTGTTGGCGCATGAGCAGGCTCTGGTCGCGTCCTTGCCCGCGCTGCGTGCCACGATTGCCGCGATGCGCCGCCGCGATGCTGGCGTCACCCTGCTGCTCACCGGCGGGTCGGATGCGGTGGCGGGCGCTGCCTTCCAAGGCGAGGTGCAAGCGCTGGCGAATGCCGCCTCGGTCAGCCTGGATAGCGCCGAATTGCTCACCCCGGAACGCATCGGCGGCTTTCGCCGCATCCCGCTGCGGGTGACCATGACCACGACCTATCCGCGGCTGATCGCCTTGCTCGGTGCCATCGCCGCGGCGAAACCGCGCATGCTGGCGGATGATCTGTCGCTCCATGCGACCGGCATATCCGATCCGGGCCGCGACCTGCCGCTGCGCGCCAGCTTCACGGTCTCCGGCTTCCGCGCGGCGAAACCGTGAGGCGCGCGCGCTTCGCCCTCGCCGGCCTGGCGGCGCTGCTCATGCTGCTCGCCATCGCCGAGGGTTTAGCGCCGGATAGCGCCAAGCGGGTGATGTCCGGCGCAGCTTGGCGGGCCGCGCCGGCAAGCCCGCGAGACGCGGCGCCAGCCATCCGGCTGGTCGGCCGGCAAGTCGCCGCGATTACGGCGCGGCCCTTGTTCCGCCCGGATCGCCGTCCGGCCGCGGCTGTTCAGGCCCATAATAACATCAGACTGCCGCGCCTTTCCGGCATTCTGATCGGCGCCGGCTTGCGTCTCGCGATTTTCACCGATGACAGCGGCAAGACTCGCATGGCGCGGCAAGGCGATATGGTGCACGCCTACCGGATCAGCCGGATCAGCGCCGGTCACGTCACGCTTACCGCTTCGGGCGTCCGCATGGTGCTGACGCCGCGTTTCGCCAAGATGGCGGGCATCACCTTAACGCCGGTTCGGCCACCACCCTTGCACCCGCCGATGCCGCAATTTCAAATGCCTGGAAAGAAGTGAATGCGCATTGCCCCGCCGTTCCGCCTGATTTCGTCGATCATCCTCCTGCTGGCCGGCTGCGCCCGCCGCCCGCCGCTGGATATGACGCGCGCCACGCCTGTGCCGCTGATTGCCGCGCCGCTGGCGCCCCCGGCCGCCTCGCCAAGATCATCGGCGCTGCCGTCATATGCTGGCGGCGCCGTTGCCGCGAGCTACGGCGCCGAGACGCCGCTGCCCGGCGCAGGCACGCCGCCGCCCGACCTGCCAGGGGGCGCGGTTTCGCTGGATTTCGCCGATACCGACATCCGCGCGGTAGTCGCCCAAATTCTCGGCAATATCCTGCATGTCACCTACACGATCGACCCTGCGGTGCAGGGCAAGGCGACGCTGCACACGGCGCGCCCGCTGCCGGCGGCCGACCTGCTTCCCACCTTGCAGACCTTGCTGGCGCAGAATCAAGCCGAACTGGTCGCCGATAACGGGCTTTATCGCGTCATACCCGCCGGCAAGGCCGCCGCCTTCGCCGGCGGAGCGTCCGGCGAAGCGGCTTTGGGCGGCGCCACGGTGGTGCCGCTTCGTTATGTCGATGCCGCCCATCTCGCGACCGTTCTGCAACCCTATATCGGCAAGGGTGGCCAGGTGATTGCCGCCCCTGGGCGCAACGCCCTGATCGTCGACGGCACCCCCGAGATCCGCGCCACCCTGGCCCAATTGATCGCCGCCTTCGATGTCGACGCGCTGGCCGGCCAGTCCTATATCGTATTCCCGGCGACTGGCGACGACGCCAAGGATTTCGCTACCGCTTTCGCCGCCGCGCTGCACGCTGATAAACCCAACGGCGCGATCCGGGTGGTGCCGCTGGAACGGATTGGCGCGGTCATGGTGATCACCCCATCGATCAGCCAGATCGCCCAGGCTAACCGGGTTTATGCCGTGCTGGCGCGCCAGGAAGGCGCGTCGCGCCGGGTTTGGCATGTCTATTATCTGCGCAACAGCCGGGCCGATGACGTGACCCATGTGTTGCAGGAGGCGTTCACCCCGAACGACGTCACGGCGCTGCCGTCGCAGCAAAGCGCTGGACAGACAGCGCCCGGTCTCGCCGCTCAAAGCCTGAATGGTCAAAGCTTGAATGGTCAAAGCCAGGGCTTTGGGCAAAACCCTGGCGACCAGAACGGTGGCGGCATTATGGGCAATGCTCAAGGGGGCTCGCCGCTCGGCAGTACCGGCGGCGTCACCTTGGGCGGAGGCATAGGTGCAACCGGTGGTCTCGGAGGTGCAACTGGAGGTACAGGCTTAGCACTGTCTCAGGGACAACCGGCAGCGGGCGGCGAGAACAACCCGCTGCTCGGCCCGCTCGGCGGCGATACCGGCACCGGAGCGGGCGCCGGAACGGGCGACGGCACTCGCATCATCGCCGATCCTCAGCAAAACGCTATTTTGGTCTATGCCACCGAAGCCAAGGACGCCACCATCCACGCCATGCTGCGCAAGATCGATATCGAGCCGCTGGAGGTGGAGATCGACGCGACCATCGCCGAGGTCGACCTCACCGGCGCGCTGCAATATGGCACCCAATTCTTTTTTAAGTCGGGCGGCATTAACGCAGTGCTCGGCCAGGGCGACACGTCGAGCCTGATAAAGAATTTTCCCGGCTTTGTCCTGTCGGGCTATGGCGCGGACGCGGCGCCGCTGGCAATTTCCGCGCTGCAATCCGTCACCAAGGTGAGAATCCTGTCCTCGCCGCAATTGCTGGTGCAGAACGACCGCACCGCCAATCTGCTGGTCGGCAATCTTGTGCCCTATTTGTCTCAGAGCTCGCAGAGCACCATCACCGCCGGCGCGCCGGTGATCAATTCGATTAATTACCAGGAAACCGGGGTGATTTTGCAGATCACCCCGCGGATCTCCGATGATGGCATGGTGGCGCTGAACATCTCGCAACAGGTGAGCGGCGTGGCGCCCACCGTGACCACCCAGGGGCTGAATTCGCCGACATTTTCCGAGCGCGCGGTGTCCTCCAGCGTCGTGGTGCATGACGGCCAGACCATCGGGCTGGCCGGGCTGATCAGCGATAACGACCAGCGCGAGAATTCAGGCCTGCCCTATCTGAAGGATATTCCGCTGCTGGGCGCGCTGTTTGCCAGCCAGAACAACAACCGCTTGCGCGAGGAATTGCTGGTGCTGATCACCCCGCATGTGGTGCATAACCAACTCGATGCCGCCTCGCTCACCCGCGACCTGCAGCAGGAATTATCAGGCGCCGCCGCGGTGCCGGCGGCGCTGAATGGTTTGCCCGCCAATGGCTCTTCCGACCCCAATGCGCGGCTGCGGGCAAGGCTGGGGCTGCATTGAGCCCGCACCGCGAGGAGCCGGGATTTGCCCTGCTGATCGTGCTCTTCGTGCTGGTTTTGCTTGGATTTCTGATCAGCCAGCTGCTCGGCGCGGCGCGCACCGAGCTTGCCATCGCGGGCAATCTGCGGGGCGCCGTGATGGCGGGCGCCGCTGCGGATGGCGGCGTTATGCTGGCGATCACCCGGCTTGAGAATGGCATCCCGATGACCAGCGCGCGCATCGGCGGCATCGCCGTCAGCATCCGGGCGCAAAGCATCGCGGGACGGATCAATCCGAATTCGGCGCCGGCCTCCTTGCTTGCCGCCCTGCTGCGCGTCGCGGGCGCGGCGCCGGACCAGGCGGGCCGCCTCGCTGATGCCATCGTCGCTTGGCGCAGCCCCGCCGCCTCGCCAGTTGCGCAGGCGGCGCTGGATGCGCACTACCGGGACGCCGGTTTTAGCACAGGCCCGACCGGCGAGAGCTTCACCTCGCGCGCGGCGCTCGCTGGCGTGATAGGCATGACGCCAACCCTGTCGGCGGCGATCATCCCCGATTTGTCGCTATTCGCGCCGACCTTGCCGGTCGTCGCCGAGGCCACGCCAGCGGTGCGGGCGGCGCTGCGATTGGCCGGCACTATCGATCTGCCCGGTGGCGCCGTGGCAGGGCCGCGCATCCTGCAAATCCAATCGGTTGCAAACGGGCCGGGCCGCGCGCGGGCGACGCGCTGCGCCATCGTGCGGCTCAGCCCGTCCAATATCGAAACGCCCTATCAAATCCTGCGCTGGTGGACGGACGCTTGTCATTAATGATTGCAAATGACCCCTGGCGCTCCCGGCGCCGCCGGCTGGCCACTGGGGCCTTCCGAGCAGAGATCATAGGCAAGCCCCGGCCGGCTCGACGGGTCTTGATAGAAGAACGGGTGTCCCCAAGGATCGAGCGGCAGGCTGGTCTGTTTCAAATAAGGTCCGTTCCAGCCAGTCACTCCGCCGGGCGACGCGATCAGCGCCTGCAAACCTTCGCTGGTGGTCGGGTAGGACCCGATATCGAGCTTGTACAAATCCAGCACCGAGCCGAGCTGTTCGATGGATTGCGCCGCAATGCTGGTCTTGGCGCGGCCCAACTGGCCAAGCAAGGCGGGAGCGACCAGCCCGATCAGCAGGCCGAGAATGACGATGACGACGAGCAATTCGAGCAATGTGTAACCGGTCTCGCCGGATACGATTTCCTGGTCCTGGTGCATGGCCGCCTGACTATCCGAGGATGCCGCAGGCGCGCCAGGGCCGTTCCGCGTTGTCATCAAAACGTGATGGAAGAGAGGGCTTGGATGGAAGAGGGGGCATGATCGTTTATCTGCGCTGCATGCTGCTCGCCGCCGCCGTCTATCATCTGCCGCCGCGGGCGCTGCCGGTGATCGCGGCACTTGAAGGCGGCGCGATTGGCATGACACGGCCCGATCCAAATGGCACCGCCGATTTTGGCATCATGCAGGTTAATTCGGTCTGGCTGCCGGCGCTGGCGCGGCACGCCCGGCTGAGCGTCGCCGCGACCAGGACAAGGCTGATCAACGATGCCTGTTTCAACATCGCCGCCGCCGCGCTGATCCTCCGCGTCGATATCGACCGCGACCAGGGCGATTTCATGCGCGGGCTGGGCGATTATCACTCGGCGACGCCGGCGCTGCATGCCGCCTATCAGCGGCGCGCGCTAGCGGCGGCCTGGCGCCTGTTCGGGCCGCGCCGCTAAAGCATGATTAGTCCAGCTTGAACCAATCAGGCTTTAGCTTCTCTTTATCTACGCGACTGATTCACGTTTCAGGCTGGTTCAGCCTGAAACGATCAGACGCTAAACTGCCATCAAAACGTCATGCAACTTTCCCGGCAAGCTTAGTAGAATGTCGCAATAAACAATCTGGGAGTTCGTAATGAAACGCGCCGTGTTGATGGCGTGTTCGGCGCTCTGCGCGCTGAGCATCACCAGCCAGCCCATGCTTGCCGCCGCCACTCCGCTTACTCCGGAACCATCGGTCTCTCCCGATGCGTCGCTGTCCGGCGATATTGTCGCTCAGCCGGACCCGCAAGGGGTGGTCAAGGCGATGATCGCCAACCAGCCGCATCTGAACCTGAGTGACCGGCAGATGATCGCGCTGGTGCGCAAGAAGATCAAATACGTTTTCGTGCTGTATCAGGAGAATCGCTCCTTCGATTCCTATTTCGGCACGTTTCCCGGCGCGGATGGGCTGTATTCGCAATCACCCGCGAACACCCCTGGATTTTATCAGAATCTGATCACCACCACTGGCCAGACCACCACCATTTCGCCGTTCCGCATCGGGCCCAAGCAATATGCCTGGGACACTGATGACATCAATCATTCGCATGGGCCGACCGTCGAGAAGATGGACATCGTCAACGGCGTGCCACAGATGGATAAATTCGCCGCCACCGAGGAAAGCCTGCATTCGCCCACCGGCAACCCGTCGCTGAAAGCCGAGCAATATGGCGAGCTGGCGATGGCGCATGAAGATTGCGACACCGTGCCGTTCCTCTGGCGCTACGCTTCGCGCTTCGTCTTGTTCGATCATGTGTTCGAGGATGTCACCGGCCCGTCCACGCCCGGCAATCTGTCGATTTTCGCGGCGCAAACCGGCCTGACCCAGTGGGCGCTGCATCCCGATGAAGCCTTCGTCTCGCCGGATGGCACGCCCTATCCGGGCAGCGCGACGTCGGTGAAAAATTCCTCGGGCGTCACGGTCAGCGAAGCCGGCGCCGGCGAGCCGGTGATGGACGATAATGATCCGCTTTGGGGTTCGCCGCTTGATCCGGCCTATGGCACGGCCGGCGCGATCCCTGTCAATCCTGGCGATTTCGCCGGCAGTTCGCCCTATGGCGTCGAGCTCAACCAGACCTACGCTTCGCTCGCGCTGAGCACGGCGGGGCGCTCGATCAGGGACTTTACCAACCAGGACACCGATCCGAAAATCGATCTTGCCGATGTCACGCAAGACGTTGCCTATCTCGCGGCGCATGGCCAGAAGCCTGTCGATTGGGGCTGGTTCGAGGAAGGTTATGATCACGAGCCGACCGATCCGGCCAATCCGGTGGACGCCAATGGCACCCATGCCTCCTACATCACCCATCATAACGGGCCGCAATATTTCGGCTATGTCTCGAACAACCCGGCGGAACGCCAGCATCTGCGCGGCGCCGAGGATTTCTTCACCGCGCTGCGGAGCGGCGGGTTGCCCAGCAAAGGCGGCGTGTTCTACCTGAAAGGCGGCTACGACAATATTTTCGGCCTCAAGCCGGTCAATCCCAGCAAGACGGCGCAAGCGAATTTTCTCGGCGATGACGACCATCCCGCCTATTCGGACGCCCAAATCAGCGAGGCGCTGGTCGCCAAGGCGGTGAATGCCATAGCACATAGCCCTTATTGGAAAAACGCGGCGATCATCATCACCTGGGATGATTCGGAGGGCGACTACGACCATGTGCGTCCGCCCATCGTAGCCGACGGGCCGGACCATCGGGCTTTCGATTTCGGCCCTAGAGTGCCTTTGCTGGTGATCTCGCCCTATGCGCGGGCGCATGTGGTCTCGCACCAGCTGGGCAGCCAGGCCTCGGTGGTGAAATTCGTCGATGCGGTGTTCGGCCTGACGCCGCTCGCCGAGCTGCCCGACGAGCTGAAGGGCCGCCGGCTTGGCAAGCAGGAATTCGGGCAGCCGAATCTTGGACCAGAGGATGCGCTCACTCCGGATGTCGGCGATCTGATGTCGGCCTTCGATCCGCACCGGCTGATGGGCCAAATTCCGGCATTGCCGGCAAGCTATGCGATCATCCCGAACAACGAGATCGTCAACCTGCCGCAAGATGACGGTCTCGGCTGCGACGCCGACGGCATCGTGCCGACCGATGTGGCCAAGGGAATCAGCAACAATATCCCCAGTAACTTCAACCCGCTGCCTTCAACCAACCCATCGCCATCGTCATAAGCCTTCGCATGTGAGATCAAACGCTTTACCGGCAATGCCGAAAGCTCATGATGCCGTCTCTGTTAATGTCTATCGGCGTGGAAAGCGCTTGCGATAACGCGTTACTGTCTCGGATGTCGTCAAGCATTTTCCGATTATGCTGATTGGAAAATGCTCATGCTCGCCATTCCTCTCGCTCGTAAAGCATCAGCCGGCTGGCGGCAGCTCGACGCGCAGCACTTTGGCCGTGCGATAGATGCCGTCAGGAGGCTGGGCAGTGCCGCCATCGGTCGAGACATAGGCGACGCGGCCATGCTCGCCCGGCCCGCGCCCCCAGGCAGCCGCCGATGGACCGATCAGCGTTTCGGTCAAAGGATCGCCAGCGATGACAATATTGCCCTCGCGGTTGCCGTCATGCGCGAGGCGCACGCGGTCGATCGTGTTCTCGCGATGCGTGGTGACATAGGCGAGCTGCGCCGTCTCGTCGATCAGGAAGTCGTCCCACTGCCGGCCGCCGGCGACGAACTCAGGCAGGCCGGCGGGGGCGTGCGTGGCGGGATCGATTTTTACCCGCAGCATCATCTGCTGTGAGGTGGTGGTGTAGTAGACATAGCCGGTCGCGGCGTCGAACTGGAGGCCGTTGATGCCCGGTTGCTCGGGCTTCTTCTCGCCGGGGCGGTTTTTCATGCTGTCGTGCCGGAGCCAGACGCATGCCGACGCGCTAGAATCGGCGCCGAGTTCGACACGCCAGATCAGCTCCGCCATGCCCGCCGCCAGCAGCACGTTGGGCGATATGAGGCAGGCGCCGTTCAGCCCGACCCGCGGCTCTGGAAATTCGAGTAGTAGGCGCGGCGCGACCGGCGCGCCGGGCGACCAGCCTGTCAGGTCGATCTCGTAAAGCTTTGCCTCCCGCGTGTCATAGACATCGGCGACGCCGAGAAGGAAGCGTTCGGGCTGCCACTCGACGACGAACAGGGTGTTGAACTCGAAATCGTGGAGGTGGAACGGCTGCACCGGCAGGATATCGCCGGGCGCGGGGACGAACCACAGCTCCTTGCGGTTCTGCACGGTGACCAGCATCGATCCGTCGGCGCAAACCGCCAGGTTCTCCAGGAAGAAATGCTCGGGAAACTCGGCGACGACGGTCAGCCGGGCCTGGGGGATTTGTGGCATGGGATCAAACCTCCTCGGAAGGACTGTTGCCGCCGGGCGCGGGATTGGACATCATTATCTCCTTCCTGGATCGTGCTTGCTACTGGTCGAGGCCGATTGCATCGGCGATAGCCGGCACGTCATAGACAGCGAGCGTCATGCAAACCATGGTGAACCAGCCGATCAGCACCGCCACATCCACAAGACCCGCATCGCCGATCAGCGCGCGGGCTTTGCGATACAGCCCAAGCGAAACCAGGCGCGGTTGCACCAGCGCTTGGGCAACCTGATAAATGACCTCCTGCCGGGGATCGTCAAACGAGACCGGAAGGCCGGCGATCAGGCGTTGCACCTTGTCTGGATCGAGCTGCCCTTGCGTCTCGCCGATCTTCTCGTGCTCATAGCTCGCATAGGCCGATAGCCATCGCGCGTTGACTAGATTTGTTACGATCTCGATCTCCGCCTTGGTCAGCGTCGATTGCTTCTGATAATATTGGCCGGTAGGGACAATGGTCTTCGACAGCCCGGGATTGGCGAGCCAGATGCGATGCGGCCCGGGAACAAGCCCGCGCAGGCTCATAGTGAAGTCGTAGGCCTCTTTCATGTCGGCCGGCATTTCGGCGACCGGCGTTTCACGATATCGCCCGAAGCTGCCAAATTCGGTCTGGTCGGCCATTGACGTCACCTCCTGCATGAAACCACGTGGCGCACGGCAACGAGACGCGCGGCGTTATCAGCGGTCTCTGATAGCGCCATTTCCTGTACCGGGCCGCAAAGCAGCACATAAGTCGCTGAGATGAAATCAGCCTATGTGAAACGATAAATTCTCATGATGCGGAAGGTGAATAGGTCATGGCGCCGCTCACGACAGACCGGCGATGGTGAAACCTTTGGCCATTGCAACTGTCAGAGCTTGATTTCGGCTAGTGCTGATAGCCTCAGCGTTTCGGCCATATTGCCGGGCGGCATTAGCTCGGGCCATCCATGCGCGGCCATCTTGCAACTATGGCCTGCCGCCCAAGTTTACCAGATACGAGACCGTTGATTTGGTCCGGACCGCCGCAATCCCGCGGCGCACGCAATCAGGAGCAGGCCATGCCGCAGTTAGACGCAACCATCAAGCATCTTAAAGAGGGCGTAAAAAGTATGACCGTGAGCGCAGCGGTCAAGAACATCGAGGGCTGGGAGGCTTCGCTGGAAAAACTGGAGGAGACCGGCGCAAAGACAATCGTCAAGGACCTTGAAAGCCTCAAGAAGCACCTGCACGCGAAGGAACCGGACCACGAGGCGATCCGCAAGCTGATGCTCAAGCTCGGCAAGGAGACGGTCACGATCGGCAAAAAGACCGAGGGCAAGGACGCCACAAGGATCCAGGCGCTCGGCGAGGCGCTGAACCACGCCGCCGAGAGTGCCCCCGCAGCCTAGCCTGGCCTCAATACCCCTTCCACCCTTCAAGTGAATTCAGGGCGAGGGAGGCCCGTGATGCGGCCTCCCCGCTTGGCCATGCTCAATATCCCATCGCCGCGCCGCCTGGACGGCGGTCGTCATTGGCGCCGTAAAACCTTCCGGAACGGAGGCCGAGGCCTCGCTCGGAATCGTTACCTGACGACGCCAGCTTTGCGGTCCGGTGCGGCGGCGCCACCTCGATAAGTTCGACCGCGCCCCAGGGCGTCTCCTGCTTCAGCCTGTAGCTCATGCCCTGGAGCAGCTTCGCGGTGTCAGGCGATAGCGCATAGGGTTCGATATCGATCCTGTCGGGCAATCCTTGTTCATGGAAACGCGGCGCGTCCACCGCAGTCTGTGGGTCCATGCCGTAATCGATCACGTTCATCAGGGTTTCCAGGGTAATCGTGATGATCCGTGACCCTCCTGGCGAACCGAGCACCAGGAACACATGGCCATTCTTGGTCACCAGGGTCGGCGCCATTGAGGAAAGCGGGCGCTTGCCGGGGGCGATTTCGTTAGCCTTCCCTTGCACCAGGCCATACATGTTGGGCACACCCGGCTTTGAGGTAAAATCGTCCATCTCGTCGTTCAGCAGCACACCGGTGCCGGCGGCCATTGCCATCGCGCCGAAATAGCCGTTCAGCGTATAGGTCAGCGACACCGCGTTGCCTTGGCCGTCGATCACTGAAATTTGCGTCGTTTGATGCCGCTCAGCCGGCGCAGCCGCGGGGGCAAGGCTTGCTGATGGCGTTGCCTTGTCAGGCAGGATCGCGGCGCGGATGGCGGCGGCATGGCGTTGTGACAAAAGCCGGGCAAGCGGATTTTTCACGAAGCCCGGGTCGCCGAGCTCGGCGTTGCGGTCGAAATAAGCTTGGCGCATCGCCTCGGCCATCAGATGGACTGACGCGGCGGAATGAAAGCCCATCGCCTTCATGTCATAGAAGCTTAAGACGTTCAGGATCTCGCACATTGTGGTGCCGCCCGATGAAGGCGGCGGGGCCGAAATGACGGTGTAGCCGCGATAGGCGCAGGTGAGCGGCTTACTGATGGCGACGCGGTAATGGACGAAGTCGGCGACGCTCAGAATGCCGTCCCCGGCTTTCGATGCGGCGCCGATCTCTTGCGGAATGCGGCCGGTGTAAAAGGCTTTCGAGCCGCCCCGCGCAATCGCTTGCAGCGTATTCGCCAGATCGGTCTGCACCAGCCGGTCGCCGGGGCGCAGGGGAGAACCGCCGGGCCGGAGGAAGATTTTCGCGATGTCGGGCTGGCGGCGAAACGCGGCGGTGGCGATATCCAAAATGGCGGCATCAGGCCGCGTCAGCACGAAGCCTTCGCGCGCCAGCCGGATCGCCGGCGCCATCACCTGCCCGCGCGTCAACCGTCCATAGCGGCGCAGCGCCGTGTTCAGCCCCATTACAGTGCCAGGCACGCCGACCGCCTTGTAACCGCGGAGGCTTTCGCCAGGGATTACCTGGCCTTGCGCGTTCAGGTACATGCCAATGGTTGCGGCCTGCGGCGCGATTTCGCGGAAATCGATGAAGCGCTCCCGTCCATCCGACAGATGGATCACCATGAAGCCGCCGCCGCCGAGATTGCCGCAGCAAGGGTTGACCACCGCCTCGGCGTAGCCGACGGCGACCGCGGCATCGACAGCATTGCCGCCCTCCTTGAGGATGCGCGCCCCGACCGCGGAAGCCAGGCGCTGGGCACTAACCACCATGCCATGAGCGCCCTCGATCGGCAGCGGCGACGCAGCGTCAGCGGACGATCCCGAGAGGCAGGCCAGACAGATAATCCCGATCAGCCCGGCAATGCCGCAACCCGTGATCTTTTTCCAGAACATCGATCATCTATGCGCATCTTGCGGCGGGCTTGAAAACTCTTGCGTCTCGGTTTGCAGGCTAATTCTGATTTTTCGCTGAATTTACATTGTGGTGATCGCTTTATGGGGACTCCAGTCATGGATCACGAAAGCATTCAATTTGTCAGTTTCAACCATCAGGAAGCCAGATACTTTGTTCAAGACCGGCACGCGAGCCTTGAGCATGAAATTGGATGGGGCGATACTATCCTGATATGCCTTGTCCAGCCCGACGAAACCCATTCCCCCCGGCAGCGCTTAACCCGGCAGCACTTAAAGCGTATAGTGCTGCTTTTGGACGCCTGCGCGAAAAATTTGTTACTGCACGGCGCGTCGGTATAGATGCCACGTCGCATGGCCGAGGATCGGCAGGACGATCACCAAGCCGAACAAGGCGGGAATCAAGCCGATGATCAAGCCTGCGCAGACGATCATCGCCCAAGTCGCCAAGATCCGCGGATTTTGGCGGAGGACGGTGATCGAGGTGCCGATGGCCTGCCGGAGCGTAACCGGCCGGTCGAGCAGTAGCGGGAAGGACACCACGCTGATCGCAAAGGCGACAACCGCGAATAGAAAGCCTATGACGATGCCAGCTATGGTCATGATCCAGCCCGGGCCTGTGGTGACGGCTGCCTCGATCAGCGCCGGGAGTGATTGTGGCGGCGCCGGGCCAAGCGTCGCATCGAAAAGCAGATCGGCGGCCGCGAGCCAGCCTAGCAACAGGGCGATCAGAATGCCGCCAAGCGCCATGATGGCGCCGATCTGCGGCGAGCGCAGGACGCCGAAGGCGTCGATCAGCGTTACCCTGGCGCCAGCCTCGCGCCGCCGGCTAATCTCGTAAAGCCAGATCGCGGCAAACGGCCCGACCAAGGCAAAACCGGAGGCAAGCGGGAATAATAATTGCGCCAGGTGCCTGCCGGCGGCGAGCGCCGCCATTAACAGGCCGATCACCGGATAAATCAGCACCAGCATGACAACATCGGTCCGGTTGGAGCGGAAATCATCAGCTCCCTTGGCAAGCGCGATCCGGATATCCTCCGTGGTCAGGGTGCGGGGCCGGGGCTTCGCCTCCTGTTGCGTCCCCGCCTGCTGTGGTTCCGCCTGCTGTGGTTCCGCCTGCTGTGGTTCCGCCTGCTGTGGCCAGTATTCCTCGGCGGTGGCCGAACCCATGGCGCCGGGCGCGGCAGTCGCCCCCACCATCCATTCCATCGGATTACGAATATGCATTGGACCCTCCATGACGGGCCTATCGCAGCCCCTCCGGTTGTTCATTCCGGCCGCCAAATGCGTATCCATAGGTTAGGCTCGGTCGCTCTGAATGTCGATAAGCGATGACGTTATTTTCAGGCTTGCTAACACGCCATCCAGGAAGCCGGTCGCAAATGACGTTGTTAGATAAGGGTAGTTCCGGCGTGGAGCAGTGGCCGGCGTCTTCGCAGCTGCCTGCTGCTATCTGCGGAATCTTGCAGGGCCGGAAAATCCTTGGCCAGAAACCTTCCTCAAGGCCCCTTGATATCCCATCTGACACAGCCATCCTCATTAGACGAGATGCCGCGGGCAATTTGGCACCTATCGTCCGCGACATCGCATAGTATACCGGACGGAGGCACGATGCCCATCATCATTAACGGCCAAAGCGTGGAAATTCCGCCTGATCCGCGCGTCTCGCTGCTCGACCTCCTGCGGGAGCGCCTGCATCTCACCGGCACCAAGAAAGGCTGCAACCAAGGCGCGTGCGGCGCCTGCACGGTACTGGTGGATGGCGAGCGCATCCTTTCCTGTTTGGCGCTCGCGGTGCAGTACGAGGGAAGCTCGGTTGTCTCGGTGGAGGGGTTGACGCAAGATGGCGCGCTGCACCCGCTGCAACGCGCCTTTATCGAGCATGACGGCTTTCAGTGCGGCTACTGTACGCCCGGCCAGATCTGCTCGGCGATTGGCATGGCGGAGGAGGCGAAGCGCGGGCTGCCCAGCGCCGTCACCGCCGACCTCGCCGCCGAGACGATCACGCTGACAGGCGACGAGCTGCGCGAGCGGATGAGCGGCAATCTGTGCCGCTGCGGCGCCTATAACGGCATCGCCGCGGCGATTGCCGGAACCTATGCGGAGGCGGCCGAATGACCCCGTTTAGCTACGCCCGCGCGGCGGATGCCACCGGCGCGGTCCGCCTTGGCGGCGCGTCCGGCGCAAGCTATCTCGGCGGCGGCACCAACCTCGTCGATCTGATGCGCGAGACCATCGAGCGGCCGGAGGCGCTGATCGACGTGACCGGCCTGTCGCGCACCATCGAGGAGCGCGCCGATGGCGGCCTGCTGATCGGCGCCGCGGTCAGGAACACGGCACTCGCCGAACATCGCGCGGTGCGCGCCCGCTATCCGGTCCTGGCCCGCGCGATCCTGGCTGGCGCGTCGGGACAAATCCGCAATATGGCGACGGTGGGCGGCAACGTCCTCCAGCGCACCCGCTGCACCTATTTCTATGACAACGAGGGATCGCGCTGCAACAAGCGCGCGCCCGGCCAAGGCTGCGACGCCATCGACGGCTTCAACCGCATCCACGCGATTCTCGGCGCCTCGCCGAGCTGCGTCGCTACCCACCCGTCTGATATGTGCGTGGCGTTGGCGGCGCTGGACGCGGTGGTGCATCTTCGCGGCGCCGGCGGCGCGCGCACGCTGCCGCTCACCGAGTTGCACCGCCTGCCTGGCGATCATCCCGAGATCGAGACGGCGCTGGAAGCTGGCGAGCTGATCACCGCCATCGAGCTGCCCGCGCTGCCCTTCGCCGGACGCTCGACCTATCGCAAGGTACGCGACCGGGCAAGCTACGCCTTCGCGCTGGTCTCGGTCGCCGCCGCGCTGGAGCTGGACGGCGACACGGTGAAGGACGTGCGGCTCGCGCTCGGCGGCGTCGCAGCCAAGCCGTGGCGTGCCTGGAAGGCCGAGGCGGCGCTCCGGGGCGGGCCGGCGAACGAGCAAGCATTCAACGCGGCGGCGGCGGCGGAACTCGCGGACGCCAAACCGCTTCGCGACAACGGATTCAAGGTCGAGCTTGCCAGGCGCACGATTACGGGGGTGCTGGGCGAACTCAAGGAGACGAACTCATGAGCATCATTCAAGATGCCGCGCAGGCGGTGATGAAGAAGGCTGTCGAACTGGCGCCGGATAGCTGGCTGCCGGGCGGCACGCCGGACCCGCTGATCCGGCAAAAGCACGGCCTGGTTGGCGCGCCGGTGTCGCGCCTCGACGGCCCGCTGAAGGTGAAGGGCGCCGCCCGCTTCGCCGCCGAATTTCCGCTGGAGGGCATGGTTTACGCAGCACTCGCCCATAGCACGGTTCCCAAAGGGCGTATCGCGACGCTTGATGTCAGCGCCGCTGAAGCCGCGCCCGGCGTCGTGCTGGTGATGACGCACCGGAACGCGCCGCGCATGAAGCCGATGCCGCTGTTCCTGACTGGCGAGAAAGCGGTGGGGGGCGACAACCTGCCGGTCATGCAGGACGACCAAATCCACTGGAACGGCCAGCCGGTCGCGGTCGTGCTCGCCGAGACGCAGGAGCAGGCTGATCACGCCAAATCGCTGATCCGCGCGACCTTCGAGGCCGCGCCGGCGACGACATCCTTCGCGGCGGCGAAGGCGCAAGGGACCGAACCCGGCGCGTTCATGGGCGAGCCGTTGAAGCTGGAGATCGGCGACGCCGAGGCGGCGCTTGCGGCCGCGCCCCATAAGATCGACGCCATCTATCGCACGCCGCGACACAACCACAATCCAATTGAGCCGCACGCCGCGACGCTGGCCTGGCACGGTGACGATCTGGCAATCCACGACGCCACGCAAGCCGTCGCTCACACCGCTTGGTCGCTGGCGCAGGTTTTCGGCATCGAAGAGACCCAGGTCCATGTCACCTCGCTTTATGTCGGCGGCGGCTTCGGCAGCAAGACCCTGTGGCAGCACCAGGTTCTGGCGGCCGCGGCATCGAAGCTGGCCGCACGCCCGGTGCGGATCGCGCTGTCGCGTGAGGGCGTCTATCGGGTGGTCGGCGGACGCACCCTCACCGAGCAGCGGGTGGCGATTGGAGCGCAGGCGGATGGGCGGTTCGACGCGCTGATCCACACCGGTACGGTGGCGATGACCAAGCACAATGCGCTCCCCGAGCCGTTCATCCTGCCGGCGCGCAGCGCCTATGCCGCCGGCAGCTTCAAGCTCGATGTCGAGGTGGCGACCATTGACATGCTCGCCAACACCTTCATGCGCGCGCCGGGCGAATCGGTCGGCACCTTCGCGCTGGAATGCGCGGTGGATGAGTTGGCTGAGCAACTCGGCATCGATCCGATCGAGCTACGGGTCCGCAACGAACCGGACAAGGACCCGACCTCCGGCCTGCCCTTCTCCTCGCGTCACATCATCGAGGCCTACCGGTCTGGCGCCGAGCAATTCGGCTGGAGCCGGCGAAACGCCAAGCCCGGCGCGCGCCGGGAGGGCGAGTGGCTGATCGGCATGGGCTGCGCGACCGCGACCTATCCCTATTACCGGATGCCCGGGGGCGCCGCGCGGATCACCCTGACGAAAGACGGCCACGCCACGGTCGAGATCGCCGCGCATGAGATGGGCATGGGCACCGCTACGGTGCAGACGCAGATCACCGCCGAACGGCTCGGCCTCGCGATGGAGCAGGTGACGGTCGCCTATGGGGATTCGCGGTTTCCCGGCATGGTCCTCGCCGGCGGCTCGCAGCAGACCGCATCCATTGGCGCCTCGGTGATCGCGGCGCAGCTTGCGCTGGTGACTGAGTTGCTGAAGCTCGCCGGCAACGACTCGCCGCTGGCCGGCCTCAAGCCCAATGAGATCGGCGGCCGGGACGGCGGCCTATGCAAGCTCGACGAACCGGCGCGGTATGAGAGCTACGCCTCGATCCTGGCGCGCGCCCAACGCGACGAACTAACGGTCGAGGCCAGCGCGTCGCAGCCGCTGGAGACAATGCACTGGTCGATGCACTCGTTCGGCGCGATGTTCTGCGAGGCGCGGGTGAACGGCATCACCGGAGAGGCGCGGGTCAGCCGCTTTCTCGGCTCGTTCGATTGCGGGCGCATCCTCAATGCCAAGACGGCGGCCAGCCAGTTCCGCGGCGGCATCATCATGGGCCTGGGCCTCGCGCTGATGGAGGAGACGCAGTTCGACGAGCGTAACGGCCGGATCATGAACCCGAGCCTCGCCGAGTACCACGTGCCCGTGCAGATGGACGTGCCCGAAATCGACGTGATCTGGACCGATATTCCCGATCCGCACACGCCGATGGGCGCCCACGGCATCGGCGAGATCGGCATCACCGGCACCGGGGCGGCGGTCGCCAACGCAGTCCATAATGCGACCGGAAGGCGCGTCCGCGATCTGCCCATCACGCTTGATAAGCTGCTCTGACCAGCGGTGATCAGCTGCCGAGAAAAGCCAGCAGGTCTTTGTCCATCTGATCGCCGTTGGTTGCATAGAAACCATGCGGATGACCTTCATACTCGATCAGCTGGGATTGCCTGATCATCTTGTGCGCGCGGCGCGCGGTGGCGTCGATCGGCACCGGCTTGTCCTCGGTCCCGTGCATGATAACCGTCGGCACCGTGATCGCCGGCATGTCGGCCACGAAGTCGCCGAAGCTGAACGAATGCGCCATGTCGATCAGCGGTTTTATGCCTGCCGTCAAGGCGGTGGTGACCGCGGCGTCGAGGACGTGCTGGCTGGCTTTATGGGTGCCGTTCATCCCATAGAACGGCGGCAGGAAGGTCTCCTTGAAGAACTTGGCGGGGTCTGCCGCAATTCCCTTGGCGATATCATCGAAACCCTCGCCCGGATTGCCGTGCGGATTGTCATCCGACTTCAGCATTCCCGGGGCGACCGACGCTAGGAGGCCGATCTTGACCACGCCCTTTCCCGCATGGCGGTTCATGTAGCGCGCGGCCTCGCCGCCGCCCATCGAGTAGCCGATCACCGAAACGTCCGTGTTGGCTCCAGTCGCCTGCATCACGTCCGCGAGGTCGTCGCTGAGCGTGTCCCAATCGTAGCCCTGGTAGGGCTGGTCAGACCGGCCCAGGCCGCGGCGATCATAATTGATCACCCGGTAACCGGCCACGGCGAGCCGCATGGCGGTCCGGTCGAAGCTGTCGGCGTTGAGTGGCCAGCCATGGATCAGGATGACAGGGCGGCCGCTGCCCCAGTCCTTGTAGTATAGATTAGTGCCGTCTCGGGTTTTCACGTAAGGCATGTCCGGTCTCCTTTGACTCTGTTAGAAAAAAGCGCGTCAAACGCCCGGCGCGGCCGGTGCGAAAACTTCCTTCACCTTGGCCTTGGCGTAATTCGCCGCGAGGCTGAGGTTGAGGTGAGGCTCGACCGGCATTTCGGTGGGATCGGTCAGCGCGTGCAGGATCGCCGGGCCGGGCGCCGTGAGAAATCGCCTCACGGTCTCTATCAGTGATGCCGGTTCGCGCGCGGTGAAGCCCTCGGCTCCGCAGGCGCGGGCGAAGGCGGCGAAGTCCATATTAGGGAAGTTAGCCCCGGCGCCCACCGGATTGCCCTCGGTCTCCATCTCCATCCGCACGAGACCCCAGCCGGCGTTGTCGTACACCACGACCTTGACCGGCAGTTTGTGCCCGACCGCGGTCATGAACTCACCGAGCAGCATGGTGAAGCCGCCATCGCCGATCTGGAGGATGACCTGGCGCTGCCGATCCAACGCCTGCGCGCCGTTGGCGATGCCCATCCCCATACCGACGGACTGGTTATTAAAACTGCCGACGATCCGCTGGCGTCCCGTCTGGCGCATCCAGTTGGCCGCCCAGAGCGTCGCCAGCCCGGTGTCGGAGACGAAAATGGCATCATCGACGGCGGCATCGCTGATGGCGCGGGCAACCGCCTGGGGATGGATCTTGTCCTTGCTGCGCGCCGGATCAGCCTTCTCGTCGAGCATCTTGTTCCAAACCGCCCGCGCGGCATTGGTCTTGGCGAAGAACGTGTCGTCGGCGCGCTGCTGCAACTGGCCGAGCAGCATCCTGACGCCCGGCCGGACCGAGCCGACAATGCCCAGCTTGACCTTGGCGCGGCGGCCCAGCACGAAGGCGCGCTCATCGATCTGAATGACGTTGCCGCCCTGCGGCAGCCACTCGCCGTAAGGATAGTCGGTGCCGAGCATCAGCAGAAGCTCGGCGCCCTTCACGGCGTCCAGCCCGGCACGGCCGCCGATCAGGCCGACGCCGCCGCTCCAGCGCGGGTCGTCGAAGGGCAGCATGTCCTGGGCGCGATAGGTGTGCATCAAGGGCGCCTTGAGGCGGTCGGAGAGTTCGATCAGTTCGGCCTCCGAGCCTCGGCAGCCGGCGCCGCAGAGCACCGCCACGCTCTTCGCTTCCTCGATCAGCCGGGCGGCGGCGGCGATGTCGCCGGGCGAAGGCGCGACCTCGGGGCGCGGGCGCAGGGTCGCCAGACTCGGCGTTTCTCCCGAAACCTTTGCCGGGAACACGTCCTGCGGGATGTTGACATGGGCAACGCCCCGCGCGCCATAGGCTTCGGCGATGGCTTGGTGGAACACCTGCGCCGCCATTTCGGGCGCCGTGATGACCTGGGTGTAGGCGGCCACGTCGCGGAACAGCAGGTCGGGCGCGTTTTCCTGGCGGTAGTCGATGCCGCGCAGGCCGGCGGGCACGCCTCCGGTGATAGCGAGCACCGGCGCGTGGTCCTTACGCGCCTCGTAAAGGCCGGCCACCAGGTGGTTGGCGCCAGGACCGGTGGTGCCGCAGCACACGCCCAGCCGGCCGGTCAGCTTCGCTTGGCCCGCCGCGGCCAGCGCGGCGCCTTCTTCGTGGTGCACGCCGATCCATTCGAGGCGGTCCTGAATGCGGATCGCCTCCGAAAAAGGATTGAGCGCATCGCCGACGACGCCGAAAATTTGGCGCACGCCGATGTCGCCGAGTGTCTGGACGAGTAGCTCCGCGACGGTTTGTGACATCTGCCAGTTCCTTCGAGCAAAGATGCGTTGAACCGCTGACATCTAGGCCGCCGAAGAAACAAGAAAACCCATATAAGATAGGCGATTAGGTTCGAGAAAGTTGGCATGCAATGACGCACCGAGCGCCATGATCCCGCGCCTGAAGCAGCGGCGTGTTGATCGTCATTCGTATCGGTTCAATGAGGCGGCGCCCTCTGGAACCGGTGGCCTTATGTCTGCGCGATATGACGTCCGAACAGGTTGGCGTAGGTCTGGAGCCAGTGTTCGATCAAGTCCGCCTCCTCTGCCCCGGCGTCGTAGGATGGCGACGTCAGGATCGCGGCATCCGCGATATCAATCGTGACGATACCCTTCATCAGCCTCACCAAATCCGGCCATTTCTCGGTGAAGGAGGCGAGCACAGCTTCCTTGACATCCCCAATGAGGGCATAGCTGGCCCGGCCGCTTATCCGGCAAGCTTTCCTGCGGAAGACATCAACGAAGTTGACCTCGACCGAAGGTTTCCCGGCGATGTTCCGCACCGTTCCGGGCGAGCGGATATCGGAGAATGCCAGCGTCTTTTCGTCAATGACAATGAAGGTGGCTTTCGGCGACACCGCGGGGCGTCCGTCCGGCGTGACCGTCGCGACGCAGCCGACCGTGTTATTCATGATCAGCTCTCGCATTTCTTGGGTCAGCATTAGTTTCTCCTGTCTCGCAGGCAGTGACGATCATTCAAATCGGCTGGTCTTCCTCGCGATCAGGATTCGCTCGATCGCCGATCACGATAGTGCCGGGAGGCAGACATCGCGAGCTGCGGGCGCCCGCGATTCCGATCGAGACCGTCAAGATTTGACGGTCGAAGCCAGGTAGATTTCGTCTATGGCTATCGCCAGCGTCTTGTCGAACGTCGGATCGTCCATTGAGCGCCTCAGATCGCCGATCAGGGCGCGCGAGAAACTCGCGATCATCGTGTGATTGGCGGCAAGACGTTGGCATGCGTCGGCACGCGTGTAGCCGCCCGAAAGAGCCACCACGCGATCCACCCGTGGGTGACCTATCAAATCAGCATAGAAATCGGGAGTGTCCGGAAGGGTCAGCTTGAGCATCACGTGGCAGCCATCCGGCACGGCATCCAGATGTCTGAAGAGTTCCGACCTCAGGATGGCTTCGGCCGCCGCCTTATCGGGACTTCCGATCAACACTTCCGGCTCGATGATGGGCAACAGATCGTGTCGCGCGATTTGCTCCGCCAGTTCGAACTGCTGTTTCACCACGGCAGCGATGCCGTTCTTGGACGGCAGGTTGATGACCGAGCGCATTTTGGTTCCGAAAACGCCCAGGTTAACCGCTCGCTTCAACAGCGCATCGAGCGCCGGAATCGGCTTCATCAGGCGGACCCCGTCGCGCTCGGCCTCAAGCCCTTTGTCAACTTTCAAGAAGGGGACGATACCCCGTCTCTCCCAGAGAAAACTGGGAACCGGGTCTTGCCGCACGCGCCCATCCATCGTCTGTTCGAACAGGATCGCGGCAACAATCTTGTCTCCACGAAACGCAGGCGCTGTCATGATCCGCACCCGCATTTCGTGCATCAGCCGGAACATATCGGCATCGCTGCTGTAAGCGCTGTCCGGGATGCCATAGACGCGCAGCGCGTCCGGGGTCGATCCGCCGCTCTGGTCTAGCGCCGCGATGAAGCCGGCGTGGTCCACGATTTGCTTCAGCATCTTGTCATTTTTCATGCCTGTCACCTTCGTTCGAGATTGCGACGTTTACCACAAGCGCGTCTACTTGGCCTCGGCCGGAACGAGTCAGATCAATCATCTGTTGCCGGAACTCCGGCGCTTGGACTACTGGGCCGCCGCGCATCCTCCGGCCGCAGCCGCAGCCTTGCACCCAGCAGCGTCACGGCGAGCGCCGCCAATGCGAAGGGCAGGAAGGCCATGGCCGCCACGCCGCTGAGGTCCCATAATCGTCCGGCCAGCAGCGCCGCCGCCAATGCCAAGGAATAGCTGACCGTGAACATCGCGGCGGCAAGGCGCGGCACGTCCGCCGCCGCGCCCAGCACCGAGGGGAGCGCCAAAGTCAGGGTCAGCAGCATCGCGCCGGCGAAACCCGCGACCCCGGCCCAGGCGATGACGGCGGGGCCGGGCATCGCCACGCAACCCAATACCCCGGCCAGCAGCAGCGCGCCTGCGCCCGCATAAGCCGCCCGCCTTCGCACCAGCCGTCCTGCCAGGCCCAGCATCAAGAGCGAGGCCGGGATCTGCGCCAGGTTCAGCGCGGTCAACGCGGGACGCGCCAGATGCGGCGCGCCGGCGGCGGTCAGCCAGCCGGGCAGGAAGCCGTTTAGCCCGAAATAGGTGGCGTTCACGCCGCCCAGCATCAGGCCCAGCCGCCAGACCCGGGCGTCCCGCCAATCCGGCCACCAGCGCGCCACGCCCGCCGGCGCTTTGGGCCGGCGGCCCAGCGCAGCGACCAGCAGCGCCGTCGCCAACACCGGCAGCGCCCAGACCGCCAGCGAGGCGCGCCAGCCACCGCCAATGAGGGGCAGCATCGGTTGCGGCACCCAGGCGACCGGGATCAGCTCCCCAACCAGCAGGCCGTTGGTATAGACGGCGGTGGCGAAGCCAATGCGCGCCGGCGCCCAGGCTCGCACCAGCGGCGGCAGCGCCGGCTGCATGACCGCAATACCCAGGCACATCAGCAAGGTTGTGGCGTCCAGCCCAAGAGCGCTGCCGGCGAAGCCTCGCGCCGCCGCGCCGAGCGCGTTCAGCAGCAGTCCCGTCACCAGTGTCGGCACCGCGCCGAAGCGGGCGATCAGCGCCGCGCCGGGCACCGCCGCCAGAGCGAAGAGCAGCGACGGCAGGCCCGTCAACAAACCGATATCGGTCGCGCTGAGGCCAAGCTCGGTGGTGATGCGCGGCAGCACCGGGGGCACCGCCAAGATGGTCACCCGCAGCGCCGCGCCCGACAACCAGAGCAACACTAGGGCGCGCGCGAAGTCGCGCGGCGGCGCCGCGCTGCCCAGCTTTTGATGATACTGGGCTGTCACGCGGGTTCCGCTTAATGATGCCGCAGGAAGAACGAAATACCCTGTTCGCCGAGCACCATTCCCAGCAGTCCGGCAAGGGCCACGAGCGGTGGCGCCGGCGAGTGGACGCGCAGCAAGCCATAGAAACCACCGACCAGGAGGCCGACCGCGAACGAGATCAGGAAGTTCAAACCACCCCCGCTATCACCTCAGTATCCGGCCCTGACGCCGCTTGGCTCGCCTCAACCTGCCTCATACCGATGGCACCTGCATCCCCTTCACCACAGCCGGGCGCGCGCCGACTGTCGCAAGCCAGCGATGAAGGGCCGGCTTGTCCTGCAGGCTGTTGGCCAGCGGTTCCTTGAGCGCCGTGGTCGCCGCCACGGTCCATGGGTAGCAAGCGATATCGGCAATCGAATAGTCGTTCCCAGCGAAATAGGGCGTTTCGGAAAGTCGCCGCTCCATGACGCCGAGCAGCCGGTCGGCTTCCTTGGTGAAGCGTTCAATCGCCAGCGCCGACTTCTCTTCAGAGCGAACGGCGAAAAAACCGAGCTGGCCCAGCATCGGCCCCAGGCCGCCGATCTGCCAGTGCAGCCACTCCAGCGCTTTGAACCGGGCCGGCCCGGACGGCGCCAGAAGCTTTCCGGAGGTTTCGGCAAGGTAGGTCAAGATCGCGCCGGACTCGAAGATCGCCAGCGGAGCGCCGCCGGCAGTCTCATCGACGATAGCGGGAATCTTGTTGTTCGGCGCGATCTTCAGAAACTCGGCGGAGAACTGCTCATTCTGGCTTATGTCGATCGGATGCACCTCGTAGGGCATGCCGATCTCCTCAAGCATGATCGGGACCTTGCGGCCGTTCGGGGTGGTCCAGGTATAGAGATGAATCATCTGCAATCGCTCACTTTTCAAGCCTATCTTGAGTTAAGCCCGGAAGCTTAGCCGAACATCTTTGCCGCCGTC
Source organism: Acetobacteraceae bacterium (assembly GCA_965276795.1). Taxonomy (GTDB): domain Bacteria; phylum Pseudomonadota; class Alphaproteobacteria; order Acetobacterales; family Acetobacteraceae; genus Acidiphilium. The sequence goes on from OZ255628.1 coordinate 2,510,858, forward strand.
CGGGCGACAAGCTCGCCCTGATGACGCGCGCCTGCAAGTTCGATCTCGCTTGGCTGACGCGAGCCGTCGCCGCCGGCGATGGTCGTCGCGCCATAAGGCGAGCCGCCCGCGATCTCGTCAAGCGTCATCATCTCCTTAAAGCTGTACGGCAGGCCGACGATGGCCAACCCCAGATGCAGCAGGTTGGTGATGATGGAAAAAAGCGTCGTCTCCTGGCCGCCGTGCTGAGTCGCGGTCGAGGTGAAGGCGGCGCCCACCTTGCCGTTCAGCGCGCCGCGCATCCAAAGGCCGCCGGTCTGATCCAGGAACGCCGCCATCTGCGAGGACATCCGGCCGTATCTTGTGCCCGTGCCGACAATGATGGCGTCATAGCTCTCCAGTTCCGCGACCGTCGCGATCGGAGCCGTTTGGTGCAGCTTGAAATTGCCGGCATGCGCGACCTCCTGAGGCGCTGTCTCGGGCACACGTTTGACGTCCGCCAGGGCGCCTCCGGCACGCGCGCCCTCTGCCATGGCATAAGCCATCGCTTCGATGTGACCATAGGTCGAGTAATAGAGAACCAGAACTCTCGCCATTTCGCCTCTCCTCCTGTCAATGCCCCCGCCAGCCAAGCATCCAGCCAACTGTCCAGCTAAACAATATGAAAGTTGACCTTCAGAAGAAACCGTTAAAATATCGGCATTTAGGTTCGAAAAAGTTGAAATGATCTCCGATCCCGGCAGCCCTACCCTTGACCAGTTGCGCGTGCTCGTCATGGTGGTCGAAACCGGCAGTTTCGCCGCGGCGGCGCGCAAACTGAACCGCGCCACCTCGGTCGTCAGCTACGCCATCGCCAATCTGGAGGCCCAGCTGGGCCTGACCCTGTTCGACCGCGAAACGACGCGCAGGCCGCAGCTAACCACGGCCGGGCGCATCGTCCTGGTCGAAGCGCGTATTCTCACCAACGGGGTCAGCAGCCTTCGCGCCAAGGTGAAGGGGATGCTGCAGGGCCTGGAGGGCGAACTCCATGTCGTGCTCGACTCCTTGCTGCCCGGCGAGCGCGTGATCGACGCGCTGACCGCCTTCTCCGCCCAGTTCCCGACCGTCAAGCTCCACCTTCACGTCGAGACGCTAGGCGCGGTGGCCAGCCTCGTGCTCAGCAAGGCCGCCTCGATTGGCGTCAGCGGCCCGTTCACGGTTGACTATGACGCGCTGGAGCGCGTCAATGTCGGCAGCCTGCGCATGGCGCCGGTCGCGGCGCCCGATCATCCGCTCGCCTCACCCCCGCCGGGCGGCCATCCGCCGGGGGCCGGGCGCCAGCACATCCAGCTTGTTATTTATGATCGGTCCTCGCTGACCGAGGGGCGCGATTTCAGCGTGACCGGCAATCGCACATGGCGGCTGGCCGACTTGGCCTGCAAGCACATGCTGCTGAAGGCCGGGATCGGCTGGGGCATGATGCCGTGGTGGATGGTGACCGATGACGTCGAGACTGGACGCCTGGTTCAGCTCGACATGCCCGACCGCGTGGCGTTCGACTACCTGCTGGACGTGATCTACCGCACCGACACCCCGCCAGGACCGGCGGCGGCATGGCTCATGGAGCGCTTCGGTCAACAGGCGGCTGAGCGGTTTAATACCGAGCGGCGTAAAGAATGACACATGTGCAAGCAAGATCATGGGGCTTCCCCTCCGCAGCCATTCCAGCGGCTTACGCTGCCGGAACCTTCGGCTGCTTCGCCCCCTGAAACCCCCACTACGGGCTTACCCTCCGCGGTTTCCAGCATTCCTTCGGACTGCCAGAACCTTTCCGCTCCGCCCTTAGAACCCGCTAGGTAGGTTTCTCGCTGGGAGGGGTTAGGACCCCTCCCAGCGAGAAACTCAAGTAATGGATTCCAAAGGCTCTGCCTTTGGCGGAGGGGCCGGAAGGTTCCGGCAATGCAAAGCATTGCTGGAAGGCCCCGGAGGTGGAGGTCCAGGAGGCGGAGCAGCCGAAGGTTCCGGCGGCGTAAGCCGCTGGAATGGCTGCGGAGGTAGAGCCTCCTGGCCTTACTCTTGCCGGTAGGTCATTCTTTACGCCGCTTGATGTTAGACCATCATCCCGCCGCCATCGACAGGCAAGATCTGTCCTGTCACGTAGCCGTTGAGCATGAGATAAACATAGGCCTTCGCGGCCTCCGTTGGAGTCGCGCCACGCGGTAATGGCAGGGGCGCTACCATCGACTGGAGCATCGCCTCGGGCATCTGCTTCACGTGGTCGGTGAGGACGAGGCCCGGACACACGGCGTTGACCCGCACCGGCGCGAGATCCATGGCGAGGCCGTGGGTCAGGTGTTCGGTTGCTCCGCCAATGGCGGTCGCCAGCGGCGTGTCTTTTCTTGGCCGATGCGTAAGCATGCCGCTCGTCAGCGTGATCGAGCCGTCCTGGGCGATGGTACGGCAGCCGTGCTTGACCGCCGCGATCACGCCCCAGAAACGTACCGTTAGGAGGTCGCGTGCGTGAGTAAGGTCGAGGTCGCGGATGGAACCGAACATCGATCCACTCCAATCCCCTGCCGTTATCGCCAGATGATCGAATGCGCCGAGTTCTCCGAAGAAGCCGCGAACGCTGGCCTCGTCGCGCAGATCGACGACACCACCCGTCGCCCCTTGAAGTCGCTCAGCGGCCGCATTGACCTTCACCGCGTTGCTCGAACCGATGACAATGCTGGCGCCCTGCTCGCGCGCGAGCTGGGCGATGGCAAAACCGATACCCGTCGCACCTCCAATGACAACCACGCGCTTGCCGTCGAGCGACATTGCCGGACTGGTCGTCATTCCGCCGCTCCTATCATTGCGGACTTGGCCATTGCGGATTTGGCGCTGAATGCCGGGGTCATCTTCCCCATCTGCTTGAGCATGAAGCCCGGAGCCATCCGGCTCATGATCTTCAGCACGCTGGCAAGACCTGGCCGGATTTCGAGCTTGCCCGCCTCGATGCCGGCAATAGCTTTTCGAGCGAACACGCTCGCCTCCATGTCTTTCGGCACCTTCATTTCTCTTGCAAACTCGTCGTTCCGAAACAGCGGCGTTTCGACACCGGGCGGGATCAGCTCGATGACCGTGACACCGGTGAACTTCATCTGCACGCGCAAGGATTCAGTGAACGAGTGCAGAGCGGCCTTCGCGGCGCTATAGACGGGCGATATGGGAAAGGGAATCAGCGCAGCCCCGGACGAGACGTTGATCAGCAGCGCGTCCTTGCGGGTCTTAAGATGCGGCATGAACTGCTGGACCATCCGGACCGGCCCGGCGAAGCACACCTCGATTTCGCGCGTGATGTCCTGCATCTCCTGGTCTTGGTTGAACTTCTGCACGCGCATGATTCCGGCATTGTTAATGAGCGTGTCCAGCGCCGGAAACTGCTCAAGTATCGTGTCATGCAGCGCGGCGATGGCAGCGGGATCGCCAACGTCGCTATTAAACGCATAGATGCCGGGAAGCGTCCGTTTCGCGCGTTCAAGCTTTTCCTCGCTTCTGCCGGTGACGATAACGGTGTTGTGGCGATCACGCTCAAGAAGCTGCTTCGCCAGCTCAAGGCCCATGCCGCTGGAGCCGCCGGTTATCAGGATCGTCCTGTTGTTAAGCTTCATTTCAAGTTCCTTTCTTCGATGAATTCCTGCACCAAAGGCAGGGGATGTTTCACGCGTTTCAGCACATCGCCGGCAAGGACGACGCAGGCGTATGCCCCGCTCATGATCGAAAATAGCTTCCTTGTTCGAGATCGGTGAGCAGAGGCGGCTGCGCCGGACGCCAACCCAGGCGTTCCTGAGTGAGCTTGCTGGAGGCCGGGCAGTCGATTTGAGTGAAGGCGGCGAACGCGCCAAAATGATCAGCGGCCTCTTCGGATGACTTGGCGACGACCGGAATGTTCAGGCGCCTGCCGATGACTTCAGCGATATCCCGGAACGCGATTTCCTCTTCGGCAACGCCGTGAAAAACAGTCCCCGCGGGAGAAGCCGTCTCAATCGCAAGCTTGAAAAGCGGGGCGGCATCGAGCCGGTGCACGGCATTCCAGCGATTGCGTCCGTTACCGATATACGCTGAAACGCCCTTTTCACGCGCCGTGTTAATGAGAATTGGCACGAAGCCATGATGATCGCCATCGCCATGGACGGATGGTGAAAGACGCACCACCGATACCCGCACGCCTTGCGCCGCCACCAAGGCTGCTGCTCTTTCCGAAGCACGCGGGAAGGTGGTGGGTTCGGGAGCCGGCATGGTTTCGGTCGCAAGCTGGCCTGGCGCAATCAGCGCCGTCCCGGAGGTGACGATCAAGGGGTGCCCGGACCCAGCAAGCGCGGCGCCGAGGGCCGCAATCGCGCGCTCATCAATCTCGCAAACCTCTTTGAACCTTGAGAAATCATGGATGAAACCGAGATGAATCACGCCGTCCGAGGCTGCCGCGCCGCTCCGCAAGCTTTCAATATCCTCAAGATCACCGCGATGCGCCTTTGCGCCAACAGCAACAAGCTTCTCGGCAGCCGCATCCGAGCGCGCAAGTCCCACCACCTGATGGCCGCCGCGGATCAGCTCCTGAACAGTGGCGGAGCCGATAAAGCCCGTAGCGCCAGTAACAAAAATACGCATGGTTTTACTCCTTTGAAGATCGTGAGCGGTTTGTCTCGACTAAACTGGAGCCTTACAGTACAATGGTAAAGTAGTGAGATTTAACCATTATAATTTCTAACAGGATAAGTATGTCCTTACACACTGACGATAACCTGCTTGGGGTCTATCTCAGGGATCGCCGCGGGCGGCTTGATGCGGCGGCTCTCGGCTTCGCACCGATACGCCGGCGCACACCCGGACTCCGGCGAGAGGAGGTGGCGCAGCGAGCGAATGTCAGTGCGACCTGGTACACGTGGCTGGAACAAGGGAGAGGCGGCGCGCCGTCGCCCGACGTGCTCGACCGGCTTGCCCGCGCGCTAACGCTGACGGCCGCCGAGCGCGAACATCTCTATTTGCTGGCGCAACGCCGGCCGCCCGAGGTTCGCTATGAAGCCGCCGAGCGCGTCACCCCGCGGCTGCAACGCGTGCTCGACGGGTTGGAATTTTGTCCGGCCTTTGTGAAAAACAGCATCTGGGACGTTGTCGCCTGGAACCGCGCCGCCTCGGCGGTGCTGACCGATTACAGCGCGATCCCGCCCGAGCAGCGCAACGGGCTGCGCCTTCTCTTCACCGACCGCCGGATGCGGGACGCATTCCCCGATTGGGAGGCCAATGCGCGTTTCGTGGTGGCGGTGTTCAGGGCCGACACGGCAAGGGCTGGCGCTTCAAAGCGGGCTGAACAGCTGGTCGCCGATCTCTGCCGCGTCAGCCCTGAATTCAAAGCGATGTGGCATGACAATGACGTTCGCCTGTCCCATGAAGAAAGCACCAAGCACTTCAATCATCATCCCGCCGGCGGCGCGCTCGCCCTGGATTATTCAACATTCGTCGTCGATGGCCAGCCAAGCCTTACCTTGATGATCTTCACCCCGGCGACCCCGGCCGACGCGGATCGGGTTAGATCTTTGATCCAGGGATGACCTGCCTTGTTAACTGAACCGCCTCGGGATTCCGGGGCGGTTCAGAGAGTTGCAACGGCGATTCATCCGCTCACCAGGCGAGTGGGCGGTCCTGCCAATCGAGATAGAGATTTTCGCCTGAACCCATGTGCCGCTCGACAACGTCGGCGACACCGCGCACGCTCGGCTCCAGCTCGATCTCGGCGTCAACGGTGCCGTCGAGCGTTCCCATTGCCGTGTTCACCCAGCCAGGATGGATCGACAGCACCGTCAGGTCGCGCTCCTGGTTCGTCGCCCAAAGCCCGCGCGCGAGCATGTTGAGCGCGGCCTTGCTGGCACGGTACGGTTCCAGTCCACCCTCCAGATTGATCGCGATGCTGCCGCGGTGCGATGACATGAAGCAGTAGGTGCCACGTGGCGCGAGATGATCGAGCAATCGGTGCGCCAGCCGGATCGGCCCGAACGTGTTGGTCAGCATGATCTCGGCAAATTCGGCGTCGCTCGCCTCCGCCACGCTCTGGTGGAGTGGGCCGTAGATGCCGGCGTTGGAGTAGATCACGTCGAACCGGCGCTCGCCGATCTCGCGGAGGAACGGCTCGATCTGGGCCGCGTCGGTCACGTCGATGGCGGCAATGGACAGACGTGAGGGATCATCGGCGCCCAGCGCCTTCAGCTCGCGCGTGTCAGTGCCGCAGCGCGCGGTGCCAAGTACGCTCCAGCCGCGCTGGAAAAACTGTCCGGCGAGGCCCAGGCCTAAGCCGCGCTCGGCGGCGACGATCAGAATGGATTTGGGCATGGCATCAACTCCCGGGTCAGATTGCGGTGTAGCCGCCATCGGCCATGACCAGCGCGCCGGTCATGAAACTCGCTGCAGGCGAGGCGAGAAAGGCGATCACCTCGGCGATCTCGGATGGTTGCGCAACGCAGCCAATCGGGTGCGCGTCGCCATAGCCGGCGAGCGTCGCGCGGCTGTCCTCGATGCCGGCGCTCTGGAGGATGTCGGTCTCGACCACACCGGGCGCCACGGCATTGGCGCGTATGCCTTGGGCGCCATACTCGGCGGCGATCACTTTCACGAGCTGCGTAATCGCGCCCTTCGACGCGGCATAGGCTGACATCTCCTTCATGGCGACTGCGGCGACAACCGACACGACCGAGACGATCGCGCCGCCGCCGTTCGCCGCCATTACCCGCACCGCCTCGCGCGAATGCACAAAGTTTCCGCGAACGTTGGTTATGAGGACGGAATCCCACTCCTCGACGCTGGTTTCGAGCAGCGGCTTGTTCAGCATGCGTCCAGCATTATTGATCAGGATGTCGAGCCGCCCGAAGCGTTCGGCGGCAAGCGCTATCGTCCGCTTGGCGACCTCTTCGTCGGCGACGTCCCCAATGATCGTCGCGATGTCCGAGCCTTCCAGTTCGCGAACGCCTTCCGAAAGATCGCTGGCGACGATCCGCGCGCCGCGAGCGCGCAGCAGATCGACCGTGGCGCGGCCAATGCCGCGCGCGGCGCCGGTGACGACCGCGACCTTGCCTTCCAGGTTCCAACTCTCCGGTTGCATATTCATCGGCACTTCTCCTTCCCGGCTGAAATCGGAAATGAAAGGCGCAGAATAATACCCATTTTGCTTCAATTACTTGTAAGCTGACCTTCAAGGAGCGAACGGGTAATATGCTTGCGCCGTCTGACTATACCGCGCTGCGAGCCTTTCTAGCGGTCGCCGAAGCGCTCAGCTTCTCGCGCGCCGCCGATTCGCTCGGCGTGTCGGCATCGGCGCTGAGCCAGATGGTGCGTGGTCTGGAGGATCGGGTCGGCGCGCGCCTGCTCCACCGCACCACGCGCAGCGTCTCGCTGACTGAGACGGGACGGGCGTTCTACAGCCGTGCGCATCCCATGCTGGAGGAGTTGACGGAAGCCTTCGCATCGGTTCGCCGGAGCGGCGGCCGCCCCGCCGGCACCGTGCGCATCCACGCCTTCCGGCTGGGCGCCGCGTTGTTTCTTACGCCGCTGCTGGCGATGTTTGCAGCGGCGCATCCCGATATTGTCCTGGACATCGCCTATGACGACACGGTTGTGGATCTTGTGGCGGACGGCTTTGACATCGGTATCAGGTTGGGTGAGGTCATCGCGCGCGACATGGTCGCCGTTCGCCTTGGCCCGGACCTGCGGCAGGTCGCGATCGCCTCACCCGCCTACCTTGCCGAGCACGGTCTTCCCGCGAGACCCCAGGACCTGCTCGATCACCGCTGCATCCGCTGGCGATGGCCAGGGCACCACTCGCCATACAAGTGGGAGTTCCACGAAGATGGCCGCACCTTCGAAGTCGCGGTCCAGGGATCGCTGATTGTCGATAGTATTCCGGCAGCAATCCGCGCGGCGACCGACGGCATCGGTGTTGCGTTTGCGGCCGAGCAAGCAGTCGCGGCCTATGCGCCGCAAAACAGCGTCAAGACAATACTGGAGAGGTGGACCGCGCCTTTCCCCGGCTTTTACCTCTGCTATCCAAGCAATCGGCAGATCGCGCCGGCTGTTCGTGTTTTGATCGATGCCATAAAGGCTCATGCCAACTCAAGGAGTAACGGAACGGAAAAGCCGTGTTAGCGCCGACACGACCCCTACAGCCGTGAATGGGTGGTTTTTAGCTGATCCGCTTCTATAGCAAGATTCTTCTTGCTTAAATCGCGCGGGTATCCGCGAAGCCGTTGAAAAAGGCGGCGCCAATGCCGCCGGCGCCGATGATGGCGACCGCATCAGGCGCCGGCATTGCCGACGGTCATGCCGCCGCAGACATAGATCACCTGGCCGGTAACGAAGCCACTGCGGGCGTCGAGCAGAAAGGCGACCGCGTTCGCCACGTCCTCCGGCACGCCGATCCGGCGCACCGGAATTGCCTCGATGATCGCCTGAGTGCGCGGGCTGTTAGGCGGATTGGCTTGGTCGAACAGCGCGGTGCGGATCGGGCCGGGGCCGACCGCGTTAGCGGTGATGCCGTACTGGCCCAACTCCAACGCCCAAACCTTGGCAAAGCCTTGCAGCCCCGCCTTGGTGGCGGCATAGACGCTGCGCAATTCCTTGCCGATCGCGGCGCGCGAGGAGATATTCACGACACGGCCAAACCCGGCCTCTCTCATTCCAGGCAGCAGCGCCTGCAGGCACTGCAGGGCGCAGCGCAAATTCAACGACACGACCAGATCCAAATCCGCCAGACTCTGCTCCTCCACCAGGCCGGGGCGCACCACGCCGACATTGTTGACCAGGCGGGTGATCGGGCCATCGCGCAGCGCCTCCCGCAACGCGCGCGCGGTTTCATCCGGGCTGGACAGGTCGGCGCGGATGCCATCCCCCGCGCGATCGATCACCACGGGCTGATAGCCGTCGGCGCGGCACCGTGCCGCGATCGCCTGCCCGATGCCGGCCGCGCCGCCGGTGATCAGCACACGTTCAGTGATCGGCGCGCGCTCCGTCATCCTCGCTCTCCTTCAGACCGTGGCGATCGGCGTCAGGGGCGAGCCGACCGCGCCGGGCAAGCGCAGCGGCGGCGCGGTCAGCAGGAAACGTGAGCGCCCGTGCGCGCGCAGCCATTCGGCCAGCGGCGTCAAGTGCCATAGCTCGCCCAGATGGATGCCCAGCTTGAACAGGCAGTGCTCGTGCAACGGCAAGGTGGAACAACAGGCGCCGCCGTCCCGCGCCGGAACGCCTTCCACCGCGTAGTTGTCAGCCACCAGCACTGACAGCCCGCTATCCGTAATCCATCGCAGAAGCCGCGCGTCGCGCCCGTCCAGCACGGCGCAGGCGCCGTGTAGCACCTCCAGGTCCGGATCACCCCGCATCTCCAGCACGCGCTGAGCAAAGCCAGTGTGCAGGCACACCATGTCGCCTGGCTCCACCGTCACGCCATCGGTGTCGATGACCCGCATCAGATCATCGTAACCGACCATGCGGCGGGCGTCGCCGAAATGGGCGTGAAGATCGATCATCACCGCGCGGCCCTGCACGCAGCGCGCGGCCATGTTCTCGATTCCCAGCGCGCCCGCGCGCGACGTGCTGCCCGGGCGCATCCTGGAGTGGATGCCGGCGTCGTCGGAGTCGCTGGGGCCGACGATATCCGTTCCGGCACGGAAGCCGTTGTAGAACACCCGCTCCGGCACACCGTCGCCATCAGCGTCGAACAGGCCGCCGACATGCGACAGAGCGTCCCACTGTGTCGAGTATTGGAGGTGGAGGATCGCGAGATCATCGTTCAGCACGTCGGTCTTGCCGGCATCCGCGCCGCCTAGCGTAGTGTTGAAGTTGGGCTGGCCGTCACGAATCGTCGGCCGTAGCACCGGCGGATGGCGGCGCGGGTTGAGGCCATTGCCGCCGGGCAGGTCGAGCGGCAGAGACAGGCAAAAAGCAATGCCTTCCCGCACCTCCGCCACCCCCTGGCGCAACGTCTCCGGCGTCAGCAGGTTGACCCGGCCGAGTTGGTCATCCGGTCCGAAGTCTCCCCAATTCGATCCGTCAGGCCGGCGCCGCCAGCGCGGGACGGCGCTCATGCGGTCATTCCAGGTATTTTCCGTCTCTTTCGGGTGAGACTGGCACTCGTCAGGCTAGCGGGACGCAGTCCGAGTAGCGCGCGCGCCTCGGCTGGCGTCGCGATCCGGCGGCCGTGCCGTCCGACGGCCTCGGCGGCCAGACCGACCAACTCGGCGTTGCTGGATGCCAAGCGCTCTTTCGAGATGCGGATATTGTCCTCCAAGCCCGTGCGCACCCCGTCGGCGTCACGCGCCAGCGCCCAATCCATCACCTCGGACTGCATGCGGCCGATGCCGGCGGCGGTCCAGGTGGCGTGCGGCAGCACGTGGCGCATCTCGCCCAGCAGGATGTCGAGCAGGCGCTCGGTCGCCGGTAGCGCGTTTTTCACGCCCATGACGAACTGCACGTGCGGGCGCTCGTTTATCAGGCCCGCCTCCACCAGCCGCGCCGCGCCGTGCAGGTGCGAGAGGTCAAAAATCTCGATTTCCGGCAGCACGTCGTGGTCGCGCATCCTTGACGCCAAGTCCATCACGAGCGCCGGCGCGTTCTCGTAGATGATGGTCGGGAAGTTGACTGAGCCGGTGGAGAGTGAGGCCATGTCAGGCCGCAGGTCCAGCGCGTTGCCGCGCGCCGCCTGATCGCGACCGCGGCCGCCGGTGGAGAACTGCACGATCATGCCGGGGCAGTGGCGGCGCAGGCCCTCCTGCACCTCGGCGAACAGCGCGGGGTCGGAGGACGGACTTTCGTCAGGGTTGCGGACGTGGATATGCGCGAGTGTCGCGCCGGCCTCGAATGCTTGATGCGCCGACTCGATTTGCTCGGCGGGCGATACCGGCACGGCTGGATTATCTCGCTTGCGCGGCACCGAACCGGTGATCGCGACGGCGAGGACGACGGGATTCATCGAATCTCTCCTATTTAAAGAGGGGCGCAACGCCTGCCTCATCCAAGAACGCCCGGCAGGTTCAAGCCGAACTCTCGCGCGCAATCAAGCGCTGCTTCATATCCCGCATCGGCGTGGCGCATCACCCCCGTCGCCGGATCGTTCCATAGCACGCGGGCAATGCGCCGTGCCGCGTCCGGCGTGCCGTCGCAGACGATGACCATGCCGGCGTGCTGGCTGAAGCCCATGCCGACGCCGCCGCCATGATGCAGCGACACCCAGGTGGCGCCGGAGGCGCAGTTCAGCAGCGCGTTCAGCAGCGGCCAGTCGGAGACCGCGTCCGAGCCGTCGCGCATCGCCTCGGTCTCGCGGTTGGGCGAGGCGACCGAGCCGGAATCGAGATGATCGCGCCCGATCACGATGGGCGCCTGCACTTCGCCCTTCGCCACCATCTCGTTGAAGGCGAGGCCGAGACGGTGACGGTCGCCCAGGCCCACCCAGCAAATGCGCGCCGGCAGGCCCTGGAAGCGGATGCGCGAGCGCGCCATGTCGAGCCAGTTGTGCAGCGGCTTGTTCTCCGGCAGAATCTCCTTCACCCTGGCATCGGTGCGGTAGATATCCTCCGGGTCGCCGGACAAGGCCGCCCAGCGGAACGGACCGATGCCGCGACAAAACAAGGGCCGGATATAGGCCGGCACGAAGCCAGGAAAATCGAAGGCGTCGGCGACGCCTGCATCCAGCGCCACCTGGCGGATGTTATTGCCGTAATCGACCACCGGCACGCCGCGTTTCCAGAACTCCAGCATCGCCCGCACATGCCTGGCCATCGAGGCCTTCGCCGCCGCTGCGACCGCTTGCGGATCGCTTTCGCGTTTCGCCTGCCACTCGCCGAGAGTCCAGCCCTCTGGCAGATAGCCGTTGATGGGGTCGTGCGCCGAGGTTTGGTCGGTGACACAATCGGGCCGCGCCGCGCGTTCGGCCAGTAGGGGCAAAATCTCCGCCGCATTGCCGAGCAGCGCCACCGAACATGGTTTTTTCTCCCGGCAGGCGCGCTCGATGATCGCCAACGCCTCATCGAGATCGCGCGCCTCGATATCGACATAGCCGGTGCGCAGCCGCATCTCGATGCGGCTCGGCTGGCATTCGATAGCGAGGCAGGAGGCGCCGGCCATGGTGGCCGCCAGCGGCTGCGCGCCGCCCATGCCGCCCAAGCCTGCCGTGAGAATCCAGCGCCCCGCCAGATTGCCGCCGTAATGCCGCCGGCCCATCTCGACAAAGGTTTCATACGTGCCCTGCACGATGCCCTGCGAGCCGATATAAATCCACGATCCCGCCGTCATCTGCCCGTACATCATCAGGCCCAGCCGGTCGAGCTTGTTGAAATGCTCCCAGGTGGCCCAGTGCGGCACCAGATTGGAATTGGCGATCAGCACGCGCGGCGCATCCGCATGGGTGGTGAACACCCCGACCGGCTTGCCGGACTGCACCAGCAGCGTCTGATCCTCACGCAGATCCCGCAACGACCCGACAATCCGATCAAAGCTCTCCCAGTTGCGCGCCGCCCGGCCTATGCCGCCATAGACCACCAGCTCGTCCGGGTTCTCGGCAACCTCCGGGTCCAGATTATTCATCAGCATCCGGAGCGGCGCTTCGGTCAGCCAGGAGCGCGCGGATAATTCGCTGCCGCGCGGAGCGCGGATGACGCGGGCATTGGCGGCGCGAGGCATGCACATTCCTTTAGTGACTGACCGTTGCAGGCTGACCTATCGCCTGGAACCTTAATCAGTCGCGTTCATAAAGAGGGTAAAGAAGCATTTTTTAAATTCGCGCATGCTTGTTCCGCCGGGTCAAGCGGAGCCCACCATCAGCTTGACGATCTCGTCGCCATCGGTCTCATGAATCACCCGCTCGCCTGCCTTCTGACCCCGGCGCAGCACCAGGATGCGATCGGATACCGCGAAGATATCGGCCAAATTATGCGAGATAAAGATCACCGCCTTGTTCTGCGCCTTCAAACTTTTAATCAGCGCCACCACCTTGCGCTGTTCGGGAACCCCCAAGGCCGCCGTCGGCTCGTCCATAATCAGCACTTCCGCGTTCCAGTGGATCGCCCGGCCGATCGCCACCGCCTGGCGCTGCCCCCCCGAAAGCGCGCGCACCGGCACGGTGACATCCTTGATCGCGATATCCAGCGTCTCCACCACCGCCCTCGCCCGCTCGCGCATCAAGGCGCGGTCCAGCGCCGGGAACACTCCCAAAACCTTGCGCATCGGTTCGCGGCCCAGAAACACATTGGCGCCGACATCGAGATTATCGGCGAGCGCCAGGTCCTGATAGATCGTCTCGATCCCGGCCTCGCGCGCCGCGCGCGGCTTGGCGAAACTCACCGGCGCGCCGCGATACCAGATCTCGCCGGAGCTTGGCTGGTGGACGCCGGAGATCGACTTGATCAAAGTCGATTTGCCCGCGCCGTTATCGCCGGCCAAAGCCAGAACCTCGCCGCGATGGAGATCGAAATTGACATCGTCGAGCGCCTGGACGCCGCCAAAATGCTTGCTCAGGCGCCGCGCCGATAACACCGGGTCAGTCATCGCGGTTGCTTCCCGAAACCAGCTGCGCCCGGCTCTGATCGACCAGCACCGAAATCACGATGACGATGCCGACGACGATGAACTGCCAGAACGAAGCGACATTGACGAATACCAGCCCATACTCGATCACCGCGATAATCAGCGCGCCGATCAGCGTGCCGATGACGGTTCCCGAACCGCCGAACAGGCTGGCGCCGCCGATCACCACCGCGGCAATCGAATCGAGCAGCAGCGGCTCGCCCGCTTGCGCGGCGCCGGCGGAGAAGCGCGCGGTGTAGATAATTCCGGAGACGCCCGCGCAAAGCGCCGCCAGCGTGTAGAGGATCAGCGTGTGCCGCCCGACCTCGATGCCGGCGCGGATCGCCGCCTGCCGGTTGCCGCCGATGGCATAGGTGTATTGGCCGAACCTTGTCTGGCTCAGCACGTAATGCAGCGCGATCACCACGGCGAGGGCGATGATCACCGGCGCCGGCACGCCCAGCACCGCGCCGCTGCCGATCCAGACCAGCACGGAATTATTGACCGGCACCGTGGTTCCGCCCGCCGCCAGAAAACCGGCGCCGCGCGCGACGCCATACATCCCCAGCGTGCCGATAAAGGCGGGCACGCGCAGGTTTGAAATTACCACGCCATTGATGAAGCCGGGCAACGCCGCCGCGGCCAGCGCGGCGGCCAACCCCAGAACGAAGCCTAGGCCGGAACCGAAAGCGGTGGTCGCCACTTGCGTCACCAGCGCCATGATAACGGCGGCGAAGCCCATGATGAAGCCTACCGAGAGATCGATCCCGCCGGCGATGATGACGAAGGTTTCGCCCAGCGCCAGCAGCAGCGGCGCCACGGTGAACACGGCGATGCTTTGCAGGTTGAAGCTGTTGGCGAGGAAGGACGCGCCATCGGCGATCCGCGCCCAGACTTCAAAAAATATCAGTAGGAAGGCCAGGAACAGCCAGGCCCAGAGGCGCGCGATGACCGCCAGCGCGCCGCCGCGCAGGCGGCTTACCGGCGGGTTTCGGCTTATGCTTTCATCGAGAGCGGTCATGCTGTTACTGTCTGTCCTAATTGACTTCATAAAAGGCAGCGCTGCTTTTTGAAAAAAGCAGCAAAAACTTTCGTTCGTTGATGCCGGTGCTGGTTGCGCCGTGCTAAGTATAGAAAGTTTTTTGGTTCTTTTTTCAAAAAAGAACCGCTTCTTCCTTAACTTAATCCGAATAGATGAACTTCTTCACCGCCGGATCATCGACATTCCGCTTGGTGATGACGGTAAAGCCGGTGCCGATCCGCACTGGAATGCTCTGGCCAGTAAGATGCGCATAGGCCGCGGCGACGCCGAACCAGCCAATCTCCGCCGGATGCTGGGCGATGGCAATGGAAACCAGCCCGGATTTGAGGTCGCTGACAATCGATTGCGGCGCGTCGAAGGCGACGACCTTGATCTTGCCGAGCTTGCCCGCCGCCTTCACCCCTTGCGCCGAACCAAGCGCCGAGAACAGATTGACGCCGAACACGCCGGCGAGATGAGGGTTGCGCGCCAGCACCGCTTGCAATTGCGAGGCCGCGGTATTCGCGTCGTCATCATTGAACTGCGTCGAGAGCAGCTTGATGTTCGGGTAATCCTTCTGCATTTCCTGCCTGAAACCCTGCTCGCGCTGATCGGTGGTGGAAACGCCGGGCTTGATATTGCTGACGAACACCTCGCCCTTGCCGCCGATCGCTTTGGCCAAGGCGCGCGCCGCGATCTCGCCGCCCATGACATTGTCGGAGGCGATGTAGGAGAGCGGAAAATCCGCGATGCCCGATCCGGTCTGATAATTTCCATTGCCAATATAGGTATCAACGGTGATCACCGGAATATGCGCGCGCATGGCGGCCTGCAGCGGCTGGATCAGCTGCTTGGCGTCGGTTGGCGCGATCAGGATGGCATCGGGATGGCGCGCCATCACCGCGTCCAGCACCGGCACCTGCTGCACCGGGTTGAAGGCCGGCGCGCCTTGAAACACCAGGTTGACATGCAACGCCTTGGCCGCCGCCTCGGCGCCCTTATGCATGGTGATATAGAAGGCATCGGTGGTGAGGCCGGGGATCAGCGCGATGGTGTAGGTTTTCGCCATCGCCGGCGTCATGGCGGCAAGCGACAGGCTGGCGAATAAACCGGCCAAGACGCGGAATAATGGTTTCATGGTGTTTCCTCCTGTAGTGTTTTTATGCGGCTTTGTTAGTCAATGGCTTTGTGAGCGACGATCCCGATCAAGCTGGGTCACTGTTGTGATCCATGATCGGGTAAATCGGCTTCAGGGTGGCACAGCATTATTTCAATCACAAGAAAATTGACCAACCCTTGGTGTTTCGTCGTTTTATCAACGGCTTGCTAAAGCCGCACCGCTTCGCCGGTTTCGGCGGAGCGGGCCGCGGCATCGGCGAGAAGCTGCGCCGCCAGGCCGTCCTCGCCGTCGGGCGATGGCCTCGCGCCATCACCGATCGCGGCGAGGAAGGCGTCGAGTTCGGCGCGATACGCCTCAGCGTAGCGTTCCAAAAAGAACGGCAAGGCTGGATCGGTGGCATAACCATGCGCCCCGGCCTCGATCACCGTCGTGGCAAACCGGTTGCCCGCCGCCAGCATTCCCAAGCTGCCATGCGCCTCGATCCGCTGGTCATAGCCATAGCTGGCGCGGCGAGAATTAGTGATGACGGCGATTTTGCCAGTGGCGGTTTTCAGCATCACCGCGGCGGTATCGACATCGCCGGCCTTGCCGATGGCCGGATCAACCAAGGCGCTGCCCAGCGCATGCACCACCACAGGATCTTCGCCCAACAAAAATCGTGCCATGTCGAAATCATGGATCATCATGTCGCGGAACAGCCCGCCGGAGCGGGCAATATAGCTGACCGGCGGCGGGGCAGGATCCTTTGAGATGATGGTAAGCAACTCGACATCGCCGATCCGACCGGCCTCGATGCGCCGCTTGAGATCGCGGAAACTGGGATCAAAGCGCCGGTTAAAGCCGATCATCAGCGGAATCCCCGCCTCGCGCACCACTTCAAGACAGGCGCGGATGCGGCTCGCATCCAGATCGACAGGCTTTTCGCAGAATACCGGCTTGCCGGCGCGCGCCGCCGCCTCGATCAGGCCGGCATGAATATCGGTGGGCGCGCAGATCAGCACCGCATCGGCTGCCGGATCGGTGATCGCCTCATCCACCGGCAAAACGCGCGCGCCGCTCTGACTGGCCAGGCTTTGCGCAGCGTCATCCAGCGCGTCGCTGACGCTGGCGAGGCGGCAATCGGCCCGCGCCCTGATATTCGCGGCATGAACGCGGCCAATGCGGCCCGCGCCGATCAGGGCAAGGTTGAGTTTGGGCATCGAGGGCCTCCCGAAAGCTTGTTTTGGACGAGATTTATTTTGAAAGTTAAAAGAAAGCACTTCTTTTTACAAAAAGAAGCAAAAAATTTTCATTTTTTAAGGTTCTGTCTCGTTAGCGGCCATGCCCTACCTAAAAATAAAAAGTTTTTTGGTTCTTTTTTGCAAAAAAGAACCGCTGGCCTTGCTGATATTGTACAAAACTTTCATTCGTTGTTTCATAGGCTTGGGGGAACCGATCATGAAAAAGCTGACGGCGGCCCAGGCACTGGTGCGGTATCTCGCGGCGCAGCGCATTGCCACCGATGATGGCAGCGACGCGCTGT
Source organism: Acetobacteraceae bacterium (assembly GCA_965276795.1). Taxonomy (GTDB): domain Bacteria; phylum Pseudomonadota; class Alphaproteobacteria; order Acetobacterales; family Acetobacteraceae; genus Acidiphilium. Next base: position 2,528,057 of record OZ255628.1, read on the forward strand.
TCGGCGGCGTCTGGGCGATTTTCGGGCATGGCAACGTGGCGGGCTTAGGCGAGGCGCTCTACGCGGCGCGCGATACGCTGCCCACCTTCCGCGCCCATAACGAGCAGGCGATGGCCCATGCCGCCATCGCCTATGCCAAGGCGCACCGGCGGCGGCAGATGATGGCCTGCACCAGTTCCATCGGTCCCGGCGCGCTGAACATGGTGACGGCGGCGGCGCTTGCCCATGTCAACCGGCTGCCGGTGCTGCTGCTGCCGGGCGACGTGTTCGCCTCCCGCCGGCCCGATCCGGTATTGCAGCAAATCGAGGATTTTCAGGATGGATCGGTCTCAGCGAATGACTGTTTCCGTCCGGTTTCGCGCTACTTCGACCGGATCACCCGTCCCGAACAATTGCTCGCGGCGCTGCCCCAGGCCTTGCAGGTGCTGACCGATCCCGCCGAGTGTGGCCCCGTCACGCTGGCGTTCTGTCAGGATGCGCAGGCAGAGGCGTTTGATTTTCCCAAAGATTTTTTCGCGGAGCGGGTTCGCCGCATCCGCAAGCCGGAGCCGGACGAGGCGGAGCTTGCCCAAGCCGTCCGGCTTCTGACGGAAGCAAAGGCGCCGCTGATCATCGCCGGCGGTGGCGTGCACTATGCCGATGCTTGCGCAATGCTCGCGGAATTCGCGGCGAGGCACGGCATTCCGGTGGCGGAAACGCAAGCGGGCAAGGGCGCGCTCGCGTGGAATCACCCTTGCAATGCCGGATCGATCGGCGTCACCGGGTCATCCGCCGCCAATGCGCTGGCCGCCGAAGCGGATGTGATTTTCGCTATCGGAACGCGGTTGCAGGATTTCACCACGGGTTCGCGCGCCTTGTTTCCCAAGCCGGAGCGGCGAATTCTCAGCCTCAATGTCAATGCCTTTGACGCGGCGAAACAGGGCGGGGCGCCGCTGGTCGCCGATGCGTCACGCGGACTGATCGCGCTGACCCGCAGGCTTGGCGCCCATGGCACGCCTGCCGATTGGCAGGCCAGGGCGCGAGATCTTGGCGATGAATGGCATGCGGCGGTGGACCGGGCCGTGGCCATGACTAACGCTGCGTTACCCTCGGACGCGCAGGTGATCGGCGCGGTCAACCGGGTGATGCCGGATGCGACAGTCATTTGCGCGGCGGGCGGCCTGCCGGGCGAGTTGCACAAGCTCTGGCGCGCCGGCGACGCCAGGAGTTATCACGTCGAATACGGGTTTTCCTGCATGGGCTATGAGATCGCCGGCGGTCTGGGCGTGAAGATGGCTGATCCGGCGCGCGATGTGGTGGTGATGGTGGGCGACGGCTCCTATCTCATGCTTAATTCGGAAATCGCCACAGCGGTCACCATGGGATTGAAACTGGTCATCGTGGTGCTGGATAACCGAGGCTTTGGCTGCATCAACCGTCTGCAAGCCGCGACAGGCGGCGCTGCATTCAACAATCTGCTGGATGGGCCGCCGGTCGATTTCGTTAAACACTCGGAAGGGCTTGGCGCCATCGCGGAAAAAGTAGATGGCATCGCGGCGCTCGAAGCGGCGTTGGCGCGGGCGCGCGACGCGGCGCGCACCAGCGTCATCGTCATCGACACCGATCCTGCTCTAACAACGGAGGCCGGCGGCGCGTGGTGGGATGTCGCGGTGCCGGAGGTTTCGGCGCGCGATGAGGTGACGGTCGCGCGGCGCGATTATGAGGCGGCGCGGGATCGCCAGCGTCTTGTTTGAAAGGATAACTGGGTGATTCAGATCGGCACCAACCCAATTGCCTGGAGCAATGATGATCTCACCGCGCTCGGTGGTGACACGCCGCTGGAGACCTGCCTTGCCGAAGCACGGCAGGCGGGGTTCACCGGCATTGAGCGCGGCCATAAATTTCCTGGCAATCCCGCCGAATTGCGGCGCGTGCTGGCAAAACACGATCTCCGCTTCATCTCCGGCTGGTATAGCGGGCGGCTGCTGAAACGTGACGCGGACGATGAAATCGCCGCCATGGCGGGGCATCTCGATTTACTGGCGAAAAATGACGCGCCGGTGTTGATCTATGCCGAAACCACCGGCTGCATCCATGGCGACCGCGCCATCCCGCTGTCGCGCCGCCCGCGCATGGCGGCGGCGGACTGGCCGCAGTTCCGCGCCCGGCTCAATGAAGTGGCCAGACATTGCGCGGATCACGGCATCAGGCTGGTCGTGCATCATCACATGGGCACGGTCATCGAAAGCGGTGAAGATATTGCGCGGCTGATGGAGGGCACGGATGAGCATGTAGGGCTGCTGCTCGATTCAGGCCACGCGACGTTCGCCGAAGCCGATCCCGCCGCGCTGGCGCGGGATTACGCGGCGCGCATTCATCATGTCCATTGCAAGGATATCCGGCGCGCTGTTTTTGACGAAGCGAAACAGCGGGATTGGAGTTTTCTTGATTCCGTAATCGCCGGGGTGTTCACCGTGCCGGGCGACGGGTTCATCGATTTCCCCGCCATCTTCGCGACGTTGCGCGTGGCTGGCTATGCCGGCTGGGTGGTTGTGGAAGCCGAACAGGACCCGGCCAAGGCCAATCCCTTGCACTATGCGAAGCTCGGCCATCGCAACCTCGCCTCGATGCTGCGCCAAGCAGGATTTCAGCTAACATGACGCGCATTTGCATGATCGGCCATGGCATGATGGGCACTTGGCATTCGGCAGCGCTCAAGGGTCGCGGGGATTGCACGCTGCACACCATCGTCGGCAAGGAACGAGAGTTGGTCAGCGAGTTCGTGAAACGCCATGACTACCGGAACGTTAGTACCGATTGGCGCGCCGCGATCAGCGACCCTGATATCGGCGCGGTGATCATCGCCAGCCCCAGCGAGGATCATGCCCGGATGGCGCTCGCGGTGATCGAGGCGCGCAAGCCGGTGCTGGTGGAAATTCCCATCTCGATGACGCTTGCCGCCGCGACAAATATTGTCGAAGCCGCCGCACAGGCAAGCGTGCCGCTCGCCATCTGCCACCCGATGCGCTTTCGCACCGCCCGCGCCCCGCTGATCCAGCGCATCGCTAACAACGAGGAATATCCGCGCCATGTGCAGGGGCGGTTCTTCATCCACCGGCTGGTCAATATCGGCGCCACCGGCATCAAGCGGGACTGGACCGACAACATCCTCTGGCACCATTCCACCCATCTCGTCGATTTCGGACTTTTTATCCTTGGCGGCGGAGACCCCGAAAAAGTGGAAGGAAAAATCCGCCGGATTGAAGGCTTCATGCCGGATATCGACGCGAAAACCGGCATCCCGATGGAAATCGTCATCGTCATCGAATCCCATGACGGCCAGACCATCACCGTCACCGGCTCCTATTACGCCCGCGAACGCCTCTACGACACGCTGGTGGTGACGGATCAGGATTCCTATCGTACCGATGAACTCACGGCGACGCTGACCACCGGCGCCGGCACTGACGCCATCGAAACCGAAGAGCGCAACGCCTACCGCGTGGCGAATGACTTTCTCGACGCCCTGCGCGATAACCGGCCGCCTCTGGTCACCGGGCGCTCGGTGCTGCCGGCGATGCGGGCGCTGGATGCGGTGCAGCGCGGCTGGGACGCGCGATATGGCGCGCGGAGCATCCCCGGCAGGCCGCTTTTGTCATGAAAGGCCACACCATGCTGAACTTCGCCCTGATCGGCGCCGGACGCATCGGCGTTTCCCATGCGGCGCTGATCGCGGCGCATCCCAAGGCGCGGCTGGCTTATGTCATCGATGCCAGCCCGGATGCGGCGGCATCGCTCGCGGCAAGGCATGGCGCGGCGGTCGCTTCATGGCAGGCGGCGCTGGCCGATCCTGGCGTGGACGCGGTGCTGATCGCCAGCTCCACCGATACCCATGCCGATTTCATCGAGGATGCGGCGCGCGCCGGCAAGGCGATGCTTACCGAGAAGCCCATCGATTTGTCGCTTGAACGCATTGACCGCTGCCTTGCGATCGCGGCGGCAAGCAAGGCCCGGCTGACGGTGGGCTTCAACCGGCGCTTCGATCCCGCCATCATGGCGCTGAAGGCGCGGCTCGATGCCGGGGCCATAGGCCGCGCCAACCAGATCATCATCGTCAACCGCGACGCCGAAGCGCCGCCTCCAGAATTCCTCCGCCGGTCGGGCGGGATTTTTCGCGACATGGCGATCCATGATTACGACATCGCCTGCCATCTGTTCGCCGAAAGGCCGGTTTCGGTGTTCGCGACCGGCAGCGCCCTGGTCGATGCCGGCGCCGCCGAAACCGGCGACTTCGACACCGCGACCACGCTGCTGACCATGAAAAGCGGCGCTACCGCGCTCATCACCAATGCCCGCTGCGCCCGGTTTGGCTTTGATTTTCGCCTTGAAGCGCTGGGCAGTGAAGGCGTTCTCCAAATCGGCAACACGCCGCGCACGCCGCTGATCGAGGCGACCGCGCAAGGCATATCCCAAGCTAAACCGGCGCAAAACTTCTTCGAGCGGTTCGAAACCGCCTTTATCCGTCAGCTTGATGCGTTCATCGAAAGCGTCACGACAGATCGCGTGCCTGCACCGAACGGCGCGGATGGCCGCAACGCCTCCGCTATCGCCGAAGCCGCAGCGGAATCGGCGCGGAGCGGTAGGGTCGTGCCACTATAAATTGCTTGACAGACAATCAATAGAGGATGCTCAATCAAGAAAAAATATCGATGGGGGAATAAAATGTCTCATGCCTGATGATGGAAGGGTAGCCACACAAGCAACGCCGCCGGCGCGCGATGAACGGCTGGCCGAAGCGGGCTGGCTGCACCGCGCCATGCGCCGCCCGGAACTGGGCGCGATCGGCGGGTTGATCGTGGTGATTATCTTCTTCGCCTTCACCGCCAGCTCCACCATGTTCACCGTTTCCGGCATCATGACGGTGCTGCTGCCCGCATCCGAACTCGGCATCATGGCGGTGGCGGCGGCGCTCTTGATGATCGGCGGCGAGTTCGATCTCTCCATCGGCTCGATGATCGCCTTTGCTGGGCTGATCTTCGGCGTGCTGCTGGTCAATCTGCACTGGCCGCTTTGGGCGGCGGTGCTCGGCACGCTGGCGATGGCGGCAGGATTCGGCGTGATCAACGGGCAGATCGTCATCCTCACCCGCCTGCCCTCCTTCATCGTCACGCTGGCCTTCCTGTTCATCCTGCGCGGGCTGTCGCTGGTCGGGCTGAAGCTCGCTACCGGCGGCAACACCATCCTCTCCGGCATTACCGCGTCGCCCGGCCCGCTGCGCGGCTGGTTTTTCGGCGACACGCTGACCGGCCTGTTCGCCTGGCTGACCGCGCGCGGCATGATTGCGAAATTGCCCAACGGCGCGCCTTCGGTGCATGGCGTGCCGGTCTCCGTCATCTGGTTTGTGGCAATCACCGCGCTGGCCACCTGGATTTTGCTGCGCACCCGCTTCGGCAACTGGATTTTCGCTTCCGGCGGCGATGCCAATGCCGCGCGCAATTCCGGCGTTCCAGTCAACCGGGTAAAAACCATCCTGTTCGTCTGCACGGCGCTGTCCGCCGCGCTGGTCGCCATCCTCACCGCGCTGCAGACCGGCTCGACCGATGCGCTGCGCGGTTACCAAATGGAGTTCGAGGCGATCATCGCCGCGGTGATCGGCGGCGCGCTGCTCACCGGCGGCTATGGCTCGGCGGTCGGCGCGTTTTTCGGCGCGCTAATTTTCGGCATGGTCTCCATCGGCCTGAGTTACACCAATTTCGACAGCGACTGGTTCCAGGTGTTCCTCGGCGCCATGCTGCTGATCGCGGTGATGTTCAACAACGCGGTGCGCCGCCGCGTGACCGGCGAACGATGAGCGCGCCGCTCATCGAGGTGCGAGACCTGCGCAAGCAGTTCGGCCATGTCATCGCCCTCGCCGGCGTATCGCTGCGCGTCCATGCCGGCGAGGTGCTGTGCCTTCTAGGCGATAACGGCGCTGGCAAATCGACGCTGATTAAGACCCTCTCCGGCGTCCACAAACCGACATCGGGCGAATTCCTGGTCGAGGGCCAGCCGGTCGCCTTCGCCAGCCCGCGCGAGGCGCTCGATGCCGGCATCGCCACCGTCTATCAGGACCTCGCGATGATCCCGCTAATGTCGATCACCCGCAACTTCTTCATGGGCCGCGAACCCGCATCAGGGATGTTTCCATTCCGCCGGGTGAAGTTCCACCAATGCGACGAAATCGTGCATGACGAGATGCGCCGCATCGGCATCGACGTGCGCGACCCCACCCAGGCCGTCGGCACGCTGTCGGGCGGCGAGCGGCAATGCGTCGCCATCGCCCGCGCCGTCTATTTCGGCGCCAAAGTGCTGATCCTTGACGAGCCCACCTCGGCGCTCGGCGTCGCCCAAACCTCGATGGTGCTGAAATATATCGGGCAGGTGCGCGCCCGCGGCCTCGGCGTTATTTTCATCACCCATAACGTCCGCCACGCCTATGCGGTGGGCAACCGCTTTACCGTACTGAACCGGGGCCGCACCATCGCCGACGCCTCGAAAGCCGAAATCAACCTGGACGCGCTGCAAAACCTGATGGCCGGCGGCAAGGAGTTGCAGGCATTGTCGGAGGAGCTGGCGGGAACAGTATAGAAGCAAGCACTGCTTTTTTGAAAAAAAGCAGCAAAAAACTTTTTATAATTTAGGGAAGGAATAATCATGAGAAAAACTTTGCTGGCCGGCGCGGCGTTACTGACAATCACCAGCGCAGCACAGGCGCAAACCCAGAAGCACCTCACCATCGCCATGGTGACGCATGGACAGGCGACCGATCCGTTCTGGTCCATCGAAAAGAACGGCGCCGATCTGGCGGCCAAGCAAATGGGGGTGACGCTGCAATATCGCGCGCCGAACACCTTCAACATGGTGCAAATGGCGGATCTGATGCGCGCCGCGATCAACCGCAAGCCTGACGGACTGATCGTCACCGTGCCGGACGAACAGGCCCTCGCCCCGCCGATCAAGCAGGCGGAATCCGAGAGCATCCCGGTGATCATCGTCAACACCGGCGGCACCTACGCCAAGCAGCTCGGCGCGCTGATGTATATCGGCGAGGGAAATTACCAGGCAGGCGTCGCCGCCGGCAAGCATCTCGCGGCGATGGGGGCGACGCTCGGCGTCTGCATCGACCATGAGGTGGGCAATGTCTCGCTGGACCACCGCTGCAAAGGCTTTGAGGAAGGCTTCGGCCACAAGGTGATCGTGCTGCCCACCACCGAAGACCCGACCACCACGGAATCCCGCATCGAGGCGCTGCTGCGCCGCAACCCGAAAATCGACGCGCTGCTCGGCCTCTCCGCTGATTTAGGCGGCGTGCCGGCAGTGAACGCGGTGCAGAAACTCGGTCTCACCAAGAAAATCTATATCGGCTCGTTCGATCTCTCGGCGCAGTTCCTGGAGGACGTAAAGGACGGCAAAGCCGATTTCGCCCTCGACCAGCAGCCCTTCCTGCAAGCCTATCTCTCGGTGGTGCTGCTGACCAACGACATCCGCTACGGCATGATCCCGCCCACCAAGGACCTGGAAACCGGCCCGAATTTCGTCACCAAGGCAACGGCGGGCCAGGTAATCGCGCTGGCCAAGCAGGGTATACGCTGAACGCGTTATTCAGTTGACCGCCGCATTATTCCAGCCGATGCTGCCCCGTCAAGGAAACGGCACAAACGGATGAGCGGATGAGCGGATCGGGACCTGCCTCCGGGCTTTCACTTCCCCCGGCCACGCAAACCCGTGGCCGGTTCCGGCTTGTCATCGACCTGCTGCTGGTGCCCTGGACCAGCGTGCTGCTCGCCCTCATTATCATCTGCGTCCTGATCAGCTTTACCTCGCCGTATTTCCTCACCAGCGGCAATATTCTTGGCACCGTCGCCGTCTATTTTTCCTGGATTTGCATCGCCGGCTTCGGCGAGGCGCTGGTGATGATCGGCGGCGGGCTTGATCTGTCGGTGGGGTCAACCATGGGGCTGGCCGGGATGATCTCCGCTTTGGTGCTCGCCTCCGGCGCTGGCCTGGCGGCTTCCATTCTCGCCGGACTGGGCGCCGGACTGCTGGTCGGCCTCGGCAACGGGCTGGTAATCACCCGCATCGGCCTCAACCCGTTCATCACCACCCTCGGCTCGCTCAGCATCGTGCGCGGCCTCACCTTCGGCATCGTGCAAGGCATGGCGGTGACGCCGCCGGACAACCACGCCGGCACGGTGTTCTCCGCCCTCGGCACCGCCTCCGCCCTCGGCATTCCGGTGCCGGTGCTGGTGATGATCGGCCTCGGCATCATCCTGCATATCATGATGACCACGATGCCGTTCGGCCGGCATGTCTATGGCCTCGGCGGCAGCGAGGCAGCCTCGCGGCTGCTCGGCCTGAACGTGACGCGGATGAAGCTGATCCTCTACATGGCGTCCGGCCTGTTCGCCGCCATCGGCGGCATCCTGCTGACCGCCAAAGCCGGCACCGCCCTGCCCGACGCCGCCACTGGCTACGAGCTAAACGTAATCGCTGCCGTCATCATCGGCGGCACCAGCCTGGCCGGCGGGCGCGGCACCATCATCGGCGTGGTCATCGGCGCCGCCCTACTCGGCGTGATCAATGACGGCATCGTGCTGCTCGGCATGGCGGGATATTGGCAGCAGCTGATTACCGGCTTTGTCATCGTCGCCGCGGCGGCGATCGATATTTTGCGGCGGCGGCTGGAACGGGTGAGTATAGCGTAAAAAGCAGTTCTTTTTTGTAAAAAAGAACCAAAAAACTTTCAATAATACGAGGTGCCGCCGCGCGTACCGTGCCTAGTTACAAAAGTTTTTTGCTTCTTTTTTCCAAAAAAGAAGCGCTTGCTTAAACCTAAAAAAGGGGAAACCACCATGCAACCATCACGCCGCACCGTCCTGACCCTCACCGCCGGCGCCCTTGCCCTGCCCTATATCGCCAAGGCGGCGAAGCGTTACACCATTGCGGTGGTGCCGAAATCGCTGGACAATCCGGTGTTCTACACCGCGCATTACGGCGCGATCCAGCGGGCAAAGGAGCTGGGCGATGTCGATCTGATCTGGACCGCTTCCGCCACTTCGGATGCCAGCCAGGAGGCCGAGATCGTGCAGAATCTGATGAACCGCCATGTCGATGGCATGGCGATTGACGCCAACGCGCCGCAGCCGCTGGTGGCGCCGGTGAATGCCGCGGTCGAGAAGGGGATCAAGGTCATCACCTGGGATTCCGATGTGCCGGGCAGCAAGCGCTCGGTGTATTACGGCGTCGATAACAAGCAGATGGGCGTGGTGATGGGCCAGCAGGCGCGCAAGCTGATCGGGTCGAAGGGCAAGATTTTGCTGGTGTCCGGCGGCCCGGGGGCGACCAATCTGAACGACCGGCTGGCAGGAGTGAAGCAAGCGTTTCAGGGGGATTCCGGCGTTACCTTCATGGGACCGTATTTCGACAATGATGATCTGACCAAAGGGCAGGAGCTGATGGATAATCTGCTCACCGCGCATCCTGATGCCAGCGCCATCGTGAATGTCGCGGCGGTGGCCTTCTTCGGCAAGATGAGCGGGATGCCGGCGGTGATCAAGAACAAGGGGAAGGTCAAGATCATCGGCTCCGACACGCTGGCGCCGGAACTGCCTTTCGTCGAGAAAGGCTATGTCCAGGCGCTGGTGGGGCAGGATTACTGGGGCTGGGGCTATCAGACGGTAAGCATCCTGCACAACATGCTGACCAGCAAATCCTGCCACTATCCCGAACTGGTGCCGCAAGCGATGCCGATTGTCACCAAGGCGAACGTCGCGCACTGGATGAAGGTGTGGAAAGAAGCGAACACCGCTTCGGGCGCGGCGAAAGCGTTTCACGAGAAACCGGTCGCCTGTTCCTGATGGAACCGGCGCTCAGCCTGCCAGTTCTTAGCTTGCCAGTTCTTAGCGTGCCAGTTCTTAGCTTGCACGGAATCCGTAAGAATTACGGTCCCGTGCGGGCGCTGAACGGGGTGGATTTTGAGGTGCGGGCCGGCGAGATCGTCTCGCTGGTCGGCGATAACGGCGCCGGGAAATCGACGCTGGTGAAAGTGATGTCGGGCGCCGTGCAGCCGGATGACGGGCATATCGAATATGATGGGCAGAAGGCGCGCTTCGCCTCGCCGCATGAAGCGCGGGAGATCGGCATTGAAACGGTATATCAGGATTTGGCCATCGTGCCGGAGCTTGATGCCGAGGCCAATCTGTTCCTCGGCCGCGAATGGCGCCGCTCCGGCTGGCTGGGGCGGTTCTTCCTCGACAAGAAGCGGATGCGCCTCGCCGCCGCCGAGCATATCGCATCGCTCAAGGTCGGGCTGAAATCGATCCGCCAGCCGGTCGGCCTGCTCTCAGGCGGCCAGCGGCAGAGCGTCGCGGTGGCGCGCGCCATCCTGTGGGGGCGCAAGGTGGTAATCCTCGACGAACCGACGGCGGCGCTCGGCGTGCGCGAGTCGCGCGGCGTGCTCGACCTGATCCTCGCCTTGCGCGAGCGCGGCTTCGCGGTGGTGATGATCAGCCACTCGATGCCGCATGTCTTCGAGGTGTCGGACCGGATTTTCGTCCTCCGCCACGGCAGCCGCGCCGCCTTCGTCAACCGTGAGGCGGTGACGATGAACGAGATCGTCGGCCTGATCACCGGCGTGCCCGTCTCCAGCGCAATGACTCATACCCATCAGGCGTGATCGCCGACTGCGCGGAGACGCGAGCAGCGGCTCATCGACCCTCGCCTCATTTGCAACAAATTGTGCCACATTCAGGCGGCCCTGCTGCGCGCCAGCCTGTTCACCATTAGATGACCGATGCATCGGTTCTGAAAATTCTGATGAAAGGCTATAGGCTTTGCTGATGAGGCTTGAGAACAACCAGCGATCAAGTCTATCCCGCCGGCGGCAGGGTCTAGCGGCCCTTCTGGCGCTGATCGCGCTCGCGGCGTTGGCCGTCTGGCTACGGCGTCCCACCGCGCATCCCGCCGTTGCGGCCACCTCCGTGGCGGCCACCTCGGTCGCGGCGGATGGCAACCGGATTCCGGTCGAAGCCACCACCGTAAGCTTGCGCAATGTCGAGGTTACCGCGACCGGGCTAGGAACCGTCACCGCGTTCAACAGCGTCGCCATCACCCCGCAAGTCGGCGGGCAGATCATCAGCGAACCTTACACGGAGGGGCAGGAGGTCAAGAAAGGCCAGTTGCTGGTGCGGATCAACCCAGCGCCTTATCAAGCGGCGCTCGATCAAGCGCTGGCCAAGCAGGCGCAGGATCAGGCGACGCTGGAAGGCGCCAAGACCGATCTGCAGCGCTATGCCGCGCTGATCAAGCAGAATTACACCTCGCGCCAAAAATATGACGATCAGGTGGCGCTTGCCGATGCGGCCAAGGCGCAGGTGACGGCGGACCGCGCCGCCGTGGAAGCCGCCAAGGTGAACCTGGCGTTCACCCGCATCACCGCGCCGGTCGATGGCCGGCTCGGCCTGAAGCTGATCGATGTCGGCAACGTGGTGGCGCCGGGAACAGGAGCATCCACCGCGGCGGCATCCGGCGCGGGCGTGGCCGGCGCGGGCGGCCCGATCGTCACGGTCATGCAAATCCATCCGATCACCATCGTCTCGACCCTGCCGCAGCAGGATTTATCGCGGGTGATCGAGGCGATTGGCCCAAATGGCCGCCATGCCCGGTTGGCCGCCCTCGCCTATGAGGGCGGCAGCGCCCATCTGCTGTCGCGCGGCGCGCTGCTGACCATCAACAACCAGGTCGACGCGGCAACCGGCACCTTCCAGCTGAAATCGGTGTTCGCCAACCGGCGCGACCGGCTCTGGCCGGGCCGCTTCGTCACCGTCAAATTAGTGCTGAAAACCCTCCACAGCGCGCCGACAGTCCCCAGCGACGCGGTGCAGCGCGGGCCGGATGGCTATTATCTCTACGCGATCCACCCCGACGACACGGCGCATCGGCTACCGGTGACGCTGCGCCAGGATGCGGATGGCGTCGCGGTGATCGCCAAAGGCGCTGCCGCGGGGGTCAAAGTGGTGCTGTCGGGCGCCGGGCGGCTGGATGAGGGCACGCCTGTCGAGATCGTCACCCGCGCGGCGCCCGCCGGATCGCCGCCGTGAACATCTCAGCGCCCTTCATCCGCCGGCCCATCGCCACCTCGCTGCTGATGCTGGCGCTGCTATTGGCCGGGCTCGCCGCCTATCCCTATCTGCCGGTCGCCGATCTGCCGGATGTCGATTTCCCAACCATCCAGGTGAGCGCCAATCTCCCTGGCGCCAGCCCACAAACCATGGCAACAACGGTGGCGGCGCCGCTGGAGCGGCAATTCGCCGAAATTCCCGGCGTCACCCAACTCACCTCGACCAGCGTGCTCGGCAATACCCAGATCGCCATCGCCTTCGCGCTCGACCGCGACATCAACGCGGCAGCCCAGGATGTGCAGGCGGCGATCAACGCGGCGGGCGGCAGCCTGCCCAACGATCTGCCCAGCCCGCCCACCTACCGCAAGATCAACCCGGCGGATCCGCCCATCGCCATTCTCGCGGTGCAGTCCGACGCGCTGCCGCTGACCCAGGTGGATGATTACGCCGACAACATCCTGGCGCAGAAAATCTCGCAGCTTTCCGGCGTGGCGCAGGTGGTGGTGGGCGGCCAGCAAAAGCCATCAATCCGCATCAGCCTCGACCCGGCGCGTTTGGCGGCGATGGGACTGACCCTGGAACAGGTGCGCCAGATGCTGGTCAATGCCACCGTCGACGCGCCGAAAGGCTCGATCGATGGCGGCAGCCGCTCCTTCGCTTTGTATGACAACGACCAGATCGACAAGGCGGAAGCCTTCGAGAACGTCATTGTCGCCTACGTCAACGGCGCGCCGGTCACTTTGAGAAATATCGGCCATGCCGCCGCCGGGCCGGAGAATAACCAGCTGGCCGCCTGGCAGAACGGCCATCGCGGCATCTCGCTAATCATCTTCAAGCAGCCGGGCGCCAATGTGCTGAACACCGTGCAGCGAATCAAGGATCTGCTGCCGCAATTGCGCGCCGATATCCCGCGCGCGGTGCATGTGTTTCCGGTGGTGGACCGCACCGAGCTGATCCGCGCCTCGATCCATGACGTGCAGTTCTCGCTGCTGCTGGCGGTGGCGCTGGTGATCATGGTGATCTTCCTGTTCCTGCGCAGCGTCTGGGCGACGGCGATCCCGGCGCTCGCCGTGCCTTTGGCCTTCGCCGCCACGTTTGGCGCCATGTACGCGCTCGGCTTCAGCCTGGATAACCTGTCGCTGATGGCACTGACCATCTCGGTAGGCTTCGTGGTCGATGACGCCATCGTCATGCTGGAAAACATCCACCGCCATATCGAGGACGGCATGACGCCGATGCAGGCAGCCTTGCGCGGCTCCGGCGAGATTGGCTTCACCATCGTCTCGATCACCGCCTCGCTGATCGCGGTGTTCATCCCGCTGCTGCTGATGGGCGGCATTGTCGGCCGGCTGTTCCGCGAGTTCTCGGTCACTGTCGCCGTCGCCGTGCTGGTTTCGGCGATGGTGTCGCTGGTGCTGACGCCGATGCTGTGTTCGCGATTCTTGCGCCGCGAGCATGACCGGCGGCATGGCCGGCTCTATCTGCTGATGGAGCGCGGCTTCGATGCCATGCTGAGCTTCTACCGGCGGACGCTGGATATCGCGCTGCGCCATGCCCGGCTGACGCTGGCAACCTTCATCGGCACGCTGGCGCTCACCGCCTATCTCTTCGTGATCATTCCGAAAGGGTTTTTCCCGGAACAGGATATGGGGTTGATCATCGCGGTGACCGATGCCGGACAGGATGTGTCGTTCCAGCGCATGGCGAAGCTGCAAGAGGCGGCGATGCGGATCATCAAGCGCGATCCAAACGTCGCCTCGTTCAACTCGGCAATCGGCGCCGGCTTGGGCGGCCAGACCGCCAATAATGGCCGCATGTTCATCAACCTCAAGCCATTCGGCGTCAGGCGTCTCTCAGCGCAGCAGGTGATCGCCGGCCTCGCGCCAAAGCTCGACAAAATCGTCGGGCTGAAAGTCTATCTGCAAGCGGCGCAGGACGTGACGGTGGGGGCGCGCTTCGCCAAAACCGAGTATCAATACACGCTGCAGGACGCGAAAAGCGATGATCTCTATCAATGGGCGCCGCGCATCCTGTCAGCCCTGCGCGGCTTGCCGATCCTCACCGAGGTGGGGTCCGACGAGCAGAACAGCGGCACGGCGGCAACACTGAGCATCGACCGCGACGCCGCCTCGCGCTTCGGCATCAGCCCGGCCGCCATCGACGCCACCTTGTACGACGCCTTCGGCCAGCGCGAGATCACCCAATACTTCACCCAGGTGAACGCCTATCACGTGGTGATGCAGGTGCCGCAAAGCCTGGCGGGAAAGCTTTCCACGCTGAACGAGCTGTATGTCGCCTCATCCACCGGCCACGCGGTGCCGCTTTCGGCGCTGGTGCGGGTGACGACAAGGCCGCTCGTGCCCATCGTGATCAATCATCAAGGGCAGTTTCCGGCGGTGACGATCTCGTTCAACCTGAAACCAGGGGCGTCGCTCGGCACCGCGGTGCGGCAGATCAATCAAGCGGTGGCGAAGCTCGGCGCGCCGGCGGCGCTGACCGGCTCGTTCCAGGGCACTGCCCAGGCCTTCCAAAACTCGCTCTCCAGCGAGGTGTACCTGATTCTGGCGGCGCTGATCTCGGTCTATATCATCCTCGGCATTCTCTACGAGAACTACATCCTGCCGCTGACCATTCTCTCGACCCTGCCTTCCGCCGGCGTCGGCGCATTGCTGGGCTTGCTGATCACCGGGCAGCAATTCACCATCATCTCGCTGATCGGCATCGTGCTGCTGATCGGCATCGTCAAGAAAAACGGCATCATGATGGTGGATTTCGCGACCCACGCCGAACGGCGGGACGGCCTCTCGCCGCTGGAGGCGATCCGCCAGGCGGCGCTCTTGCGCTTCCGCCCGATCCTGATGACGACGATGGCCGCCATGCTCGGCGGCGTGCCGCTGATGCTGGCCGGCGGCGCCGGCGCCGAACTGCGCCGCCCGCTCGGCACCGCCATCGTCGGCGGCCTGCTGCTGAGCCAAATCCTCACCCTCTATACCACGCCGGTAATCTATCTCTACCTCGACCGCCTGCAAAACCGCATGACGCAGTCCCGCAAACGCCGCGCGCCCCGCCTCGCCGAGAGCATGACCAGCGCGGAGTGACCCGGAGGAAGCAAGATGAAGGCTGGGCCTGAGGCCCAGACCCCCTTAGTTTCAGACCCCTTTAGTTTCGACGATATTATACTTGCCAAACCAAATGCGAAACTCTTCATCATGATCCACCTGACCTCGAATCGTCATCGCGAGCGAAGCGTGGCGATCCAGACTTTTGAAGCAGGCACGCAGACCGGATTTCCCAGAAACCGGTGTGCGGCGCCGCACAATTCCTAGATCACCTCCAGGCCTTTCAATAATGCTTCGCATTGCTGGAACTCGCCGCTTCGCTGCTCGCGACGACAAGCTTGGTAATTCAGAGAGGGGTTTGGCAACGGTAATATCGTCTTAGTTTCAGACCCCTTCAGTTTTCGCGGCAGCTCTTGTAGAGAAGCCGCGATGAACAGCCGCATTAAACTTCTCAGCCTTGGCGCGATCATGCCCGCCGTCGATGACGCGCTCGACGCGCGTTTCGAGGTCCATCGCGCTCTCGATCATCAGCTCGACGCCATCATCGCGGCGCATGGCTTTGAGATCGCCGGCATCGTCACGCGCGGCCGCGTGCCCACCACCGCTGGCTTGCTCGGCCGCCTGCCAAAGCTTGAACTCATCGCCAATTTCGGCGTCGGCTATGATTCGGTCGACGTCGCCGCCGCCGCGCAGCGCGGCATCGTGGTCACCAACACGCCGGACGTGCTGAATGACGAGATGGGCGATTTCACCATAGGCCTCCTGCTCGCCACCATACGACGCCTGCCGCAGGCCGACCGGCATGTGCGGGAGGGCCATTGGGGGCGCGCCATCAGCTTTCCGCTCGGCGCCTCGCTGCGCGGCCGCAGCATCGGCATTGCCGGCATGGGCCGCATCGGCCGGGTGATCGCCAAACGCCTCGGCGGCTTCGATCTCCCCATCGCCTATCACAGCCGCCGCCAGATCGCCGGGCTCGACTATCCCTACCACCCAAACCTGCATTCGCTGGCCCGCGCCGTGGACACGCTGATCATCGTGCTGCCCGGCGGCCCGGACACCCGCAACATCGTCGATGCCGCGGTGCTGGCCGAACTGGGCGCGGAAGGCATCCTGATCAATGTCGCGCGCGGCTCCGTCGTCGATGAGGCCGCGCTGGTCGAAGCCTTGCGCGCCGGCGTCATCTTCGGCGCCGGACTCGATGTTTTCGCGCGCGAACCCGAGATTCCCGAAGCGCTGCTCGGCATGGAAAACGTCGTGCTGGCGCCGCATATCGGCACCGCAACCCACCGCACGCGCGGCTTGATGGCCGATCTGGTGGTGCGCAACGTGCTGTCCTGGTTCGAGGGCAAAGGCGCAATCACCCCCGTCGCCGAAACCCCGCAACCCACCCGCGCTTGAAGCAAACGCACGAATCCCCATCGCCTTAAGCAATGACTCGTTTCGATAAGGCAAGGTCAGGGGGCCTTGCCCCCTGAAACCCCCACTAAGGGCTTAGCCCTTAGAACCGCTAAATGGGTTTCCGCTGGGAGGGGTTCTGACCCGTCCCAGCGGAAACCCAAGTAATGGATTCCAAAGGCTCTGCCTTTGGCGGAGGTCCAGGAGG
This sequence comes from Acetobacteraceae bacterium, assembly GCA_965276795.1. GTDB lineage: Bacteria > Pseudomonadota > Alphaproteobacteria > Acetobacterales > Acetobacteraceae > Acidiphilium. The sequence goes on from OZ255628.1 coordinate 2,544,856, forward strand.
CAGAGCCTCCTGGCCTTCCTTTCTCGAAAGGGTCACTCCTTTAAGCCGTTGCCGGCTACAGATATCCGGTGCCCATTTCGCGCGCGAAGCGTTGGGGATCGCCTTCCCAGACGATGCGGGCGTGTTCCAGCACATAAACCCGGTCGGCATGCGGCAAGGCGAAGGTGACGTTCTGCTCGCCGAGCAGCACGGTGATTGGCGTGGTTTCGCGCAGGCGGTGCAACGCCTTGGAAAGCTGGTCCAGGATCACCGGCGCCAGCCCCAAGGTCGGCTCGTCGAGGATCAGCAGGCGCGGCTGCATCATCAGCGCGCGGGCAATCGCCAGCATCTGCTGTTCGCCGCCGGAAAGCGTGCGCGCCGCCTGGCCCTGGCGGGTGTTGAGGATCGGGAATAGTTCCAGCAGCCAGGCCAGCTGCTTGGCCCGCTCCGGCGAGGGCAGATGCGCGCCGCCGAGATCGAGATTCTCCCGCACGCTCATATCACCGAATAATTCGCGGCTTTCCGGGCATTGCACGATGCCGGCGCGGGAGATTTGCGCGACCGAGCGGCCCTTGAGATCGGCGCCCGCCCAGCGGATCGCCCCCGAATGCGGCACCAGCCCGGAAATCGCGTTGAACAGCGTGGTTTTGCCGGCGCCGTTCAGGCCGACCACGGAGACGAACTCGCCCTCATGCACGTCGATGGAAACATCATCCAGCGCCCGCGCCTTGCCGTAGAGCACGCCGAGGCCGCTGACATGCAGCAGCGGTTCGCCCGCTTCCCGGGCGAGTTCGGGGCGGGGATGCGCCTCGATCGGGCCGCCCATATAGACGCGGCGCACCGTCTCGTTGCGCGTCACCTCATCGGCGGTGCCTTCGGCGATGCGCTCGCCTAAGTACATCGCCAGCGCGCGGTCCACCAAGGCCGCGACGCTTTTGACATTGTGATCGACCAGCAGCACCGCCCGGCCTTCCTGGCGGAAGCCATCGATCAGCTTGGAAAAATCCGCAACCTCGCTGGCGGTCAGCCCGGCGAAAGGTTCATCGACCAGCACCACGCGCGGTTCCAGCGCCAGCGCCTTGGCAAGTTCGAGGCGGCGCAGATCGGCGAAAGGCAAGGTGCCGGGGCGGCGATGCAGCACGGCTTCCAGCCCGACCCGGGCGGCAATGGCGCGCGCCTTGCCATCCACCGATGGATCAGCGACCAGCCGCAACAGGCTATCCGGCAGCAAGGCAAGCTTGATGTTCTCCAGCACCGTCTGGCGGTGCAGCGGGCGCGAATGCTGGAACACGATGCCGATGCCTTGCCGGGCGATGCGCTGGGTCGGCCAGCCCGCGACATTCACGCCATCGATGGCAACCCGCCCGGCATTCGGCTTCTCGATCCCCATCACCAGCTTCATCACGGTGGATTTGCCGGAACCGTTCGGCCCAATCAGGCCAAGGATCTCGCCGGCGCGGATCTGAAAACCGATATCCTTGACCGCGACCAATCCGCCGAAGCGCTTGCTCAGATGCTCGACCTCCAGAAGCGGCGGCAAATTGGTTTTCATGGGAGCAAGGCAAGCGCTTCTTTTTTGCAAAAAAGAAGCAAAAAACTCTTTTTACGTTTGCCTGCCGGCGACGAAAGTAATCCTATGACCTTAATTAACAAAAGTTTTTTGGTTCCCCTGCCGGGTCGGCTTTTTTTTAAAAAAGAACCGCTTGCCTTTTGCTTCCTCACGCCCTCTCCCTCCCATGGAACAAAAGCCCAAGCAGCCCGTCCGGGAAGAACAGGATCACCGCCAGCGCCACCCCGGAGACCACAAAGGTGTTCAACTGGCCGAGCGGGCGCAGCAACTCATCGGCCAGCAGGATGACGATAGAGCCGATCATCGCGCCCAATATGGTCCGCCTGCCGCCCAGCACCGTCGCGATGATGATCTGCACGCCGATGGCGATATCCACCACCGTATCAACCGAGGCGGTGCCGGAATAGAACACCAGCATGCCGCCGGCGAGGCCGGAAAAAATCGCGCTGATGCAGAACGCCGCCAGGCGGTGCTTGGTCACCGAAAAGCCAAGCGCCGCGGCGGCGATGGCGTCCTGCCCGGTGGCTTCCAGGATCAAGCCGAGCGAAGAGCGCGACAGGCCATAAAGAATCGCGGCGCTGATCACCATGAATCCCAGCGCGTATTCATAGTTCACCGCGGCGCTGATCGATAATACGTCAGGCACCGTCATGCCGATCTCGCCGCCGGTGGTGCCGGCGAAGATGACGATGAAATACTGCAGCAGCAGCACCGCCACCAGCGTCACCAGCCCAAAATACGGGCCGCGCAGCCGCAAGGCGGGCAGCGCCAGCAACACCCCGCCGATCAGCGCGATCAGCGCGCCAAAAATCAGGCACACCGGAATCGCGAGGCCGGTCTTGCTGTTGAGGATGGCGGCGCCATAGGCGCCGAGGCCAATCAGAAAGGTCGGACCGAAATTGACGATCCCGGCATAGCCGAACAGCAAATCCCACGACATCGCGAAGACGCCGAAATAATAGGCGGTGGTCAACACGCCGAGAAAATACACCGAGAGCCACCAAGGGGCAGTGGCGCCGATCACCACGGCAAGCACCGCGATCCAAAACAGCCGGGAGCCGAGCAGCCTCGCGAGCATCAGCGCCGCCCCAGCAGCCCTTGCGGGCGCACATAGACCACCAGCACCAGCACCAGCAGCGCCGGAATCGGCCGCAATTCCGGCGAGATCAGATAGGCGGTGAGGGTCTCCATGAAACCGACGATATAGGCGGCGATCAGCGAGCCCGAGACGCTGCCCAGCCCGCCCAGCACGACGATGGAAAACGCGCTGGCGGTGAGTTGCCCGGCGCCCGCCGAGGAAATGCCGAGGAAGGAGGCGAGCAGCACGCCGGCGATGCCCGCCAGTACGCCATAAATTGTCCAGGCGATGAGATAGACGCGCGAAAGCTCGAAGCCGAGCAGGCCGAGGGCGCGCGGATTATTGGAAGCGGCGAGCAGCGTCTTGCCGGCGCGGGTGCGGTTGACCAGCAGCCAGAGCAGGCCGATCACCACCCAGGCGAGGATGCCGATCATCACCTCGTTGCGCGGGGTGCGGACGCCGAACACATCCATCACGCCCGGCAGCAGCGGGCGCATCGTCACCGGATTGTCGCTGAACAAATAGTCCATGCCTTCCTGGATCATCACGCCCCAAAGCAGCGTCGCGGTGAGGATGAAAATCTCGGTCTCGTCCGAAGGAATCGCGCGCGATGTCTGGATCGGCCGGACGACGACGAAATAGGTGGCATAGGCGGCCAGCAGCCCGGCCAGCACGCCGATGCCGGCGGCGCCATAAGGATTAAAGCCGTAGGTATTGGCGGCGAACCAGCCAATCAGCGCGGCAACCACCATGATGCCGCCATGCGCCAGATTGAGCACGCCGGAGACGCCGAAAATCAGCGTGAAGCCGATCGCTCCCAGGCCGTAGAGCGCGCTGATAACAAATCCGTCGATCAGAATTTGAACCGCGATCATTCAGTCTCCGTGCGTCCGGCTTTAGCCGCCGGTTTCTCGGTTACAGCATGGCGGGCGGGCGGTTCCGGCGCGGAAGCCTGAACCGCCGTCGTGAAGCGATGCTACTTGCTCGCCATTTTTTGCGGCAACTTGACGAATTTCGGAAACATGATCTTGCCATTGGCCTTGTCGCGCGGCCACACCGTCACCTGCTTGCCGTTCTGCCACTGGATATCGACGCCGGTAACCAGGCCGGGGCCGTATTCGATGGCATGGGTGTAGGGGCTGCTGCGGCCGTAAAACTTGATCCGCCCCATCGTGCCGACATAGTCGGTCTTTTCCATGGCGGTCACGATCTTGTCGGCATTGGTCGAACCCGCGCTCTTGACCGCATCGGCGATGATATGGATCTCGTCATAGGTGGAATAGCCGTCATAGGAGGGCGAAGCGCCGAAGCGCTTGATATAGGCCGTCGCGAAAGGGATGGTCTTCGGCGTCAGCGCCACGTCAGGCGTGGCAGCCGTCGCGGTGATCACGCCTTCCGCCGCGCCGTTGGTGTCCTTCCAGAAGGTGCTGGTGGTGGCCTGCGAGCTTTGCCCCGCCATCGCGACCGGCACTTGCTGGTCGTGCCACTGCACCGTCGGCTGCACGCCGACATGGCTGATGCCGGCGGTGATCACATTGGGATGCAGGCTCTCGATCTTGTTGAAAATCGGCGTGAAATCGGTGGTGTCGGGATTGAACCGGATATGATCGAGCACCTTGAGCCCCGCCTTGGGCAGGCATTTCAAATAGCCCGCGTCCAGCGGCGTGGTCCAGGCAGCGTCCTCGCTCATCACCACCGTGGTGGTCATGTGGAAATCCTTCACCAGCGTGTCGTGGTCGAAATCGCAGATCGACTGGGCGATGAAGGTCGAGGTCAGCCAGCCATGGAAGGTGTATTTGTCCTGGGCATAATTATCATGCACGTGCTTCGAGATGTCATTGCTCGCGGCGCCCGGCGTGATGTAGGGCATGTGCAGCCGGGCGGACCAAGGCTCAAGCGCCAGCGCCACCTCGCTGATATAGCTGCCGAGCACCGCCACCACCTTGTCCTGGGTCACCGCCCGCTGAAAAGCGTGCACCGCGTCGGCGGCCGAGGAATGATCGTCATAAGCGATCACCTCGATTTTGCGGCCATTCACCCCGCCATGGGTGTTGATGTCGTCGGCGGCCATCTTGGCGGCGTTGATGATCGAGGCGCCGGCCACCGAGGAGGCCTCGCCGATGACGCCGATCTTGATCGGCCCTTGGCCCTGAGCTTGCGCCGATGCCATGGCAAGCAGGGCGGCAATAGCCGTCGCGGCGCCAAAGGCGGCCGGGCGGGCGATGACGGATTTCTTCATGAATAGTCCTCCTGTTGGCAAGTCCTTAACGGGCTTATGCTGGCCTTGCGGTCCCTGAACCGCCGGATTTTCGGCGAGAGTGCCGTGAAGACAAGTTGATGCCGAGCCTATAGCGTTAAACCCGTTGAAGTGCACGGAGTTTTTGCGTCAGCGCCCGGGAGACGCCCCCGGTTGAAGTTTGCCGCCTGCTTATACCAGCGCCGGCAGCGTCACCTCGCTCTCGATGATCGCGCCGCCGCGGATCAGCGCGATGGCCGCCTGCATCTCCGGGTAAAGATACCGATCCTCGCTCAAAAACGCCGCCACGCCCCGAACCCGCGCCCGCGCCGCTTCCAGCGCGGCGCTAGAGGTCAACGGCGCGTGGAAATCGCAGCCTTGTGCCGCGGCGAGCAGTTCGATGCCGATGACCGCGCTGGCGTTTTCGATCATCGGCAGCAAGCGCCGCGCGCCGTGCGCCGCCATCGAGACATGATCCTCCTGATTGGCCGAGGTGGGGATGGAATCGACGCTGGCGGGCGTGGCGCGCTGCTTGTTTTCCGAAACCAGCGCGGCGGCGGTCACTTGCGGGATCATGAAGCCGGAATTCAGGCCGGGCTTCGGCGTGAGAAAGGCCGGCAGGCCGGACAGAGCCGGATCGATCAACATGGCGATGCGGCGTTCGGCGATGGAACCGATCTCACAAATCGCGAGGGCGATCATGTCAGCGGCGAAGGCCACCGGCTCGGCATGGAAATTGCCTCCCGATAGCGCCGTGCCGTCCTCGGCGAAGATCAGCGGATTGTCGGAGACGCCATTGGCTTCGGTGGCCAGCGTGGCGGCGGCCTGGCGCAGCACGTCGAGCGCCGCGCCCATCACCTGCGGCTGGCAGCGCAGGCAATACGGGTCTTGCACGCGCGGGTCATCCACCAGATGCGAGGCGCGGATCGCCGATCCCGCCATCAGCGCGCGCAGCGCCGCCGCCGCCTCGATCTGCCCGCGATGGCGGCGCAGCGCATGGATGCGCGGATCGAACGGCGTGTCGGAACCGAGCGCCGCCTCGGTGGAAAGCGCGCCGGTGACCAGCGCCGATTGAAACAGGGTTTCCGCCTCGAACAACGCCGCCAAAGCATACGCCGTGGAAAATTGCGTGCCGTTCAGCAGCGCCAGCCCTTCCTTGGCGCCAAGCGTCAGCGGCGTCAGCCCGGCTTGCGCCAAGGCGGGGCCGGCGGGGATGACTTTGCCATCAACGAAGAACGCGCCGGTGCCGATCATCGCCGCCGCCAAATGGGCCAGCGGCGCGAGATCGCCCGATGCGCCGACCGAACCCTGCGCCGGGATCACCGGCGTCAAGCCCTTCGCCAGCATCGCCTCCAGCATGACGATGATCGCGGGCCTGACGCCGGAAGCGCCTTGCGCCAGGCTGGCGAGCTTCAGCGCGATCATCAGCCGCGCCACGGCAACCGGCATGGGTTCGCCTACCCCCGCCGCATGGGACAGCACGATGTTGCGCTGGAGCGCCGCCAGATCGGCCACCGCGATGCTGACGCTGGCCAGCTTGCCGAAGCCGGTATTGATGCCATAGACCGGCGCGCCCTTGGCCACGATGGCCGCCACGGTTTCAGCGCCGCGGATAATGCCGGGATGCGCCGCCGGATCAACCGCCGCCGCCGCGCCGCGATAAATCTCCCGCCACTGCGCCAACGAAACCGCGCCTGGCGTTAAGGTGATGCTGGTCATTCGCCCTGCCATATCCGCGCATGGAGCGGATTGAAGCCGATGCGATACACCAGTTCCGCCGGGCGTTCGATATCCCAGAGGGCGAGATCGCATCGCTTGCCCGCCTCCAGCGTGCCGATGCTGTCGAGCCGGCCCAGCGCGCGAGCGGCTTCGCGCGTCACCCCGGCGAGGCATTCCTCGATGGTCAGGCGAAACAAGGTGGCGGCCAGATTCATCGTCAGCAGCAGGGAAGTTAATGGCGAACTGCCGGGATTGCAGTCGGTGGCCAGCGCCATGCGCGTGCCATGCTTGCGGAACGCTTGCACCGGCGGCTTTTGCGTCTCACGGGTAAAATAGAAAGCGCCGGGCAGCAGCACCGCGACCGTCCCGGCATTGGCCATGGCGGCGGCGGCGGCGTCATCGGCGTATTCCAAATGATCCGCCGAAAGCGCGCCATACCGCGCCGCCAAGGCCGCGCCATGCAGGTTGGAAAATTGATCGGCGTGCAGCTTCACCGGCAAACCGAGACGACCCGCCGCCTCGAACACGCGCGCCGTTTGCGCCGGCGAAAAGGCAATAGTCTCGCAGAACGCATCCACCGCATCGGCGAGTCCCGCTTCGGCGATGGCGGGCAGCATTTCGTTGCACACGAGATCAATATAGGCGTCCTTGTCGCCGCCAGCTTCCGGCGGCAGCGCGTGCGCGCCGAGAAAGGTCGTGGTGACCGCCACTTTGCGTTTGGTGGCTAGTTGCCGCGCCGCGCGCAACTGGCGCATCTCGGCATCACGGGCCAGCCCGTAGCCGGATTTGATCTCGATGGTGGTGACGCCTTCCGCCAGCAGCGCGTCCAGCCGCGGCAATGCGGATGCGGCGAGTTCGTCCTCGCTCGCCGCCCGCGTCGCCGCCATGGTCGAGAGAATGCCGCCGCCCGCCCGCGCGATCTCCTCGTAAGACACGCCGGCCAGCCGCCGCTCGAACTCATGCGCGCGATTGCCGCCATATACCAAATGCGTATGGCAATCGATCAGCCCCGGCGTGATCCAGCGCCCTTCGCAATCCATGCGCTCCGGCGCATCAAAAGCAGGCGCTGCGGCCTCCGGCCCAGCATAGATCATCCGCCCATCCCGCGCCGCGATCAGCCCGCTTTCAATGATGCCCAACCCAGGCCGGTCCGGCGCCAGCGTCGCCAGCCGGGCATTTCGCCAGACGCGGTCACAGCGCATGATCCCTCCCTCGACAAGCCGTTCGGCAAAAAGCGCTTGCCTTAACCTGTTTCCTGCCCGAAAGCCAAACCTTGCTTATGGAATCCCGCAGCCTCTGGTTCGACTCCGCCTTACTGCCGCAAGGCTGGGCGCGGCATGTCCGCCTCACCTTCGCGAACGGGTGCATCACCGAAATCCAACCCGCCGCCGAACCGCGCGCCGGCGATGAACGCCATGCCATCGCCCTGCCCGGCCTCGCCAACCTGCACAGCCACGCCTTCCAACGTGGCATGGCCGGGCTTGCCGAATGCCGGGGGCCTTTGGGCGACAATTTCTGGAGCTGGCGCGAGGCAATGTACCGGTTCCTCGACCAGATCGACCCTGATGATTGCGAGGCCATCGCCGCCCAGCTCTACATGGAAATGCTGGAATCAGGCTTCACCCGCGTGGGCGAATTCCATTATCTGCACCATGATCGCGACGGCGCGGCCTATGCCAACATCGCGGAAATGGCCGAACGCATCGCCGCCGCCGCCACCACGACCGGCATCGGCCTGACGCTGCTGCCGGTGTTCTACGCCCATTCCGGCTTCGGCGGCGCGGCGCCCGCGCAGGGCCAGCGCCGCTTCATCACCACCCTTGACCAGTTCAGCCGGCTGATCGAAGCCAGCCGCAAAGCCATCGCACCGCTCTCCGGCGCCATCATTGGCGCAGCGCCGCATAGCCTGCGCGCCGCCACCCTGCCGGAAATCGCCACGATCATCGCCTTGGAAAAGAGCGGCCCGATCCACATCCACGCCGCCGAGCAAACCCTTGAGGTCGAGGACTGCCTCGCCCATCATGGCCGCCGCCCGGTCGAGCTTTTGCTGGACGAAGCCGGGATCGATCCGCGCTGGTGCCTCATCCACGCCACCCACATGACGGAAGCCGAAACCCAGCGCCTCGCCGCCAGCGGCGCGGTCGCCGGCCTATGCCCGATCACCGAAGCCAATCTGGGCGATGGCGTGTTTCCCGCCCTACCCTTCCTCACCGCCGGCGGCCGGTTCGGCATCGGCTCCGATTCCAACATCCTAATCGATGCGGCGCAGGAGCTGCGGCAGCTGGAATACGCCCAGCGCCTGACCCGGCGCGAACGCAACGTCCTGGCGCTCGCCGGAGGCCGCTCCACCGGACGCGCCCTGTTCGGCGCCGCGCTGACAGGTGGATCGCAAGCGCTCGGCGTGCCCGGCAGCGGCATCGCCGTGAGCGCGCCCGCCGACCTGATCAGCCTGAACGCCGCCGATCCCGCCTTCATCGGGCGGCAAGGCGACGACACGCTCGACGCCTGGATTTTCGCTGCCCGGCACAATGCCATCGACTGCGTTTGGCGGCACGGCGAACAGCTTGTCAGCGGCGGCAGGCATCATGCGAGAGACGCCATTGAACACCGCTTCAAGGCGGTGATGCGGAAATTGCTGGCGTAATACCAAGCGGCATAAAGATTAACCTATCGGCAAGAGTAAGGCCAGGAGGCTCTGCCTCCTGGACCTCCGCCAAAGGCAGAGCCTTTGGAATCCTTTACTTAGCTCTCCGCTGGGAGGGGTCTCTGACCCCTCCCAGCGGAGAGCTATCTAGCGGGTTCTAAGGGCTAAGCCCTTAGTGGGGGTTTCAGGGGGCAATGCCCCCTGATCTTACTTCGCGATGTGTCATTATTTACGCCGCCTGGTATAACGGCGGATTTCGCCGCACCATCAACCCTTTGATGAAAGGTCAGCCATGGCTTTCACCTGCGCCATCCCCGCCACGCCGACGCTCCAGCTCGACGACGAAGCCGCCCGGATCACCCGCTGGGATTTCGCCCCCGGCGCTGCGACCGGCTGGCATCGCCACGGCCTGCCCTATTTCGTGGTGATGCTCACCGCCGGCATCATGCGCGTCGACGCCGGCGCCGCGATTACCGAAACCGCACTGCAAGCGGGCGACACCTACCGCCGCCCCATGGGCGTCGAGCATGACGTAATGAACGGCGGCGACGCGCCGATGGCGTTCGTCGAAATCGAACTCAAGCCGCGGGCGTGACCGGCAATATTGGCGCGCCGCCCGCCTCGATGGCCTCTCCCGCCAGCAGGCATAAATCCTCCCGGTAACGGCCGGCGATCAGCTGCACCCCCACCGGCGTCGTGCCTACAAACCCCGTCGTCACGGTCAGCCCCGGCAACCCCATCAGCGGCAGGCCAGTCTGGGTGAGCTGCGCGTTCCAGACGCGCTGGAACCCCGCCTCGCCTTGCAGATCAAGCCCATCCTCAAACGGCAGTTCCGCCGAAACCGGCAGCAGCAGGATTGGGTGCTTGCCGAGAAACCCCAGCCATTCGCGGGTCAGCGCCGCCCGGCGGATCAAGGCGCGGGCGATGACATCCGGCGGCATCGCCTCGGCCTGCTCGCGGAACGCCGCGATCACCGCCAGCGCCCCCGGATCGCCCTCCCGCCGCGCCGCATCGGCCAGCGCCGCGAAGCCATCGCCCAGCCAAAGCTGCACCTGCAACTCGGTCGCCTCATGCAGCGAAGGCACGTCATCGACGACTTCGACCGCCCAGCCCGCCGTTTCCAGCCGCTTCGCCGCATCGAGCAGCGCCGCCTCGACCTCCGGCACAATGGCCAAACCGCCCGGACGCAAACATAACGTCACCCGGCGCGGCACCGGCGGCCCGTCAAGCGGCACCGGCATCCACCACGGATCGCGCGCATCCGCCGCCGCCATGGCGGCCAGCCCGATCCGCAAATCCGCGATGCTGCGCCCGATCGGCCCCGACACCGCCATCAGCTGCGGCCCGATCCCCCGCTCCGGCGAGGACGCGTTATAGGCGGCAACCCGCCCCAGCGTCGGCCGCAGCCCATGCACCCCACAAGCATAGGCGGGATACCGGATCGAGCCGCCGATATCCGTGCCATGCGCCAGGCAACCAATGCCGCTCGCCACCGCCGCCGCGGCGCCGCCCGACGAGCCGCCCGGCGTCAGCCGCGCATCATGCGGATTTTTGGTATCCCCATGCAACTGATTGGTGGTGAACCAGCGCAGCGAAAACGCCGGCGCATTGGTGCGCCCGATGATCACCGCCCCTGCCCGCCGCAAATTATCCACCACCGGGCTGTTGGTTTTGGCGATCAGGTCGCGCTGCAGCGTCAGCCCGTTGGTGGTGGCGAACCCCACCTGATCAACATTCACCTTCACCGTCACCGGCGCCCCGGCCAGCACCCCCGGATCATCGCCCCGCGCAATCGCCCGGTCCACCGCATCGGCGGCAGCCCGCACCGCCTCAGGCCGGCACTCCACCACCGCATTGGTCGCCGGATTAACCGCCTCTAGCCGCGCCAGCGCCGCCTCGGCAGCCTCCCGCGCGGAAACCTCCCGGCGGCGAATGCGGGCGGTAAGGTCGGTCGCGGTGAGGTGCCAGAGTTCGGTCATTGGTAGGTCCTAAAGGAAGAAGCGCTTCTTTTTTGAAAAAAAGAAGCAAAAAACTTTTTTTAATTAATAAAAGTTTTTGCCTGCTTTTTTCAAAAAGCAGCGCTTGCCTTACCCTTTCCTCAATCGCGCCGCCACCGCGCGCCCGATCTCGGCAATCAGCGTGTCGCACTTGCTGAAAGACGCCGTCGCCTCGGTCAGGTACACGCATGTGATCAGCGGCGCATGAGTTTCGGGCCAGAACACGGCGATGTCATTCGTCGTGCCATGATCGCCATTGCCTGTCTTGTCGCCCGCTCGCCAGTTTTTGGGAATGCCGGCGCGCAGCTTGGCGCGACCGGTCTGGCAGGCGATCATCCATGCCGTAAGCTGATGGCGTGATCCTGGCGACAGGGCATTGCCCAGAACAAGCCGATGCAGGTCATGCGCCATGGCGTTGGGCGTGGTGGTGTCGCGCGGATCGCCAGGCGCCGCTTCATTGAGCGTGGGTTCCGTCCGGTCAAGCCGGGTGACCGGGTCGCCCAGTGATCGCGCGAATGCGGTGACCCCACCGGGTCCGCCCAGGCTCGCGATCATAAGATTAGCCGCGGTGTTATCGCTGACGGTCAGGGCGGCCTCGCAAATCTCGCCAAGGGTCATGCCGTCGCCGCCGGCGCGTTTGCGGGTAACCGGCGAATAGTTGAGCAAATCGGCGGCGGGGAAGCGGATGCGGCGGTTCAGGCTGTCCTGGCCGGCATCAACGCGCGCCAGAACCGCCCCGCACTCCAAAAGCTTGGAGGTGCTGCACATTGGAAAGCGCTCGCCGCCGCGATGCCCGTATCGTTGCCCGCTGCCGGTATCGAAAACCGCGACACCCAGCCGTCCGCCACTCTGTTTTTCAATCCGGGCGAACCGTTCGGCGAGGCCTTCAAAAGCGTCGCTCGCCGCGCAGGCCAGCGGAGCATCCACAATGGCGCGCGCGGCAGCGAGTCCAGCCCCCGCGCGCACCAGCAAACCCCGCCGCGTCAGTGTTTCTAACATAACGATATCTTCTCCCAGCATTGCTTAAAAAGGCGATCCCGCCGTTGCCAAACTAACACACAGTCAGCAATGGCGCGCCATGGATCGCAAATTCCGCTTGCTCACTTGCCGCTATTTGTTGTTTATGTCTGTTAGTGAACCAGATCGCTTCCCTTGCCCCGGCAGAACGCTTCGCCTACATCATCGAGAACCTGTGCCAGGTGATCGGCCGGCGCAGCGACTGGCGTCTGGGCCTAGCCTGCCTGCCTGGCCAGCTCCTGTTCCAGATCTGGAAGCGCCTGCGCGGCATCGCCTTCCGCTTCAGGGCGCGCATCGCCCACAACGCCGCCAACCCCGTCCCCATTCCGGCCCGCTTGCGCAAACCGCGCCCAGCCCGGCCTGGCGCGGCCCGGCCCCGCAAGCCGGACCCGCTGCCGCGCCATTACGCCTGGCTGCTGCGCCTGATCCAGGAAACCGCCCATGGCAGGTCGCAGTTCTGCGATTTCCTCGCCGATCCCGAAATGGCAACCCTCCTCGACCAAGACCCGCAACTCCGCCGCATCCTCCGCCCGCTCTGCCACATCCTGGGCGTCCGCCGCGACCAGGTCCCGTCCCTATACCCGCCAATCCCGCCCAAGCAGGCCCTGCCGCCGCCATTGCCCCCGCCTTCACAACCAACTGACACACAACCGCCAGCGCCCCCTATTCCCGATGACGCTCCGCCGCCAGCCGCGCCGCCAGCCGCGCAAGCCGAATCTCCTCCTGACCCCGCGCCACCTGACCCCACGACGCAGGTTTAAGCGTAATCGCATTCGCGCGCCCATAACGTTGCGATTACGAAACAAAAAGCAGCGCCGCCAGCGTCAGCGCAATCACCAGTGTCGCCTTATGAAGATCATCCAGCTTCAGGCGTTCGTCGGCGCGATGGGCGTTGGCTTCCTCGATGCTGCGCGGCCCGGCGCCGTACAGCACGACCGGCACGCCGGCGGCGGCGTAGTGGCGGGCATCGGTGTAGAGCGGCACGCCGGTTGCCGCGACCGGTTCGCCGATGATCCGCGTGGCGTTGGCGCAAAGCAGCTTGGTCAGGCGCTCGGCGCCGGCCAGCGGCGTCAGCGGTTCCGCCAGCAGAATCCGCCGCACGCTCACTTGCGCCGCCCTGAAAGATTCAGCGGCTTCGGCGATCACCTGGCGCAATTCAGCCTCCGCCTCGGCTGGACTTTCCTCCGGGATGATCCGCCGGTCGAGGCGGAAAGTCATACGGTCCGGCACCACATTGGTATTGATGCCGCCCTCGATCAGGCCGATGGTCAGTTGCGGGCTGCCGATGCCGGAGATATCCGAAACCCGCGCCGCCAAGCCTTTGCGCCAGTCATACAACGCCGCGAGGATCGCGCTCGCCGCTTCCAGCGCGTCGACGCCGGTTGCCGGCTTCGCCGCATGGGCGGAGCGGCCTTCCACCCGCACCTCCAGATGCAGGCAGCCGTTATGAGCATTGACGACGGCATAGGAAAACCCGGCGCCGATGGCGAGATCAGGGCGCGAGATGCCTTCGCGCAGCAGCAGCGCCGGACCGATCTCGCCGCCGGCCTCCTCGTCATAGGTAAAATGCAGCTCAATCACCCCGTTCAGCGGCTGATCGAGCGACCGCAGCGCCAGCAGCGCCCAGGCATAGGTGGCGAAATCCGATTTCGAAACCGCGACGCCGCGCCCAATCATCCAGCCATCGGCGATTTCCGCGCCATAGGGATCATGCGTCCAGCCTTCGCCAGGCGGCACCACATCACCATGCGCGTTCAGCGCGATCACCGGCCCGCCTTCGCCAAAGCGCTGGCGGACCACCAGATTGGTGGCGCTGACCATGCCATTCGCCCGCGCCAGCTGCTCCGGCACGGGGTGCCGCTCAACCGTCAGCCCTTGCGCCTCCAGCAGCGCGGCGGTCAGCAAAGCATGGCCAGCGCAATCGCCCGGCGGATTATCCGACGGGCATTTGACCAATGCGGCTAAAAACCCGGCCTGCGCCGCTCGCGTCTCACGCAAAAAACGCTGGATCGCCTCGTTCACGCGGCCAGAGCGCGCGCGGCGGTGGCGACGACCGATTCTAGCGCCCCCGGCTTGAACGGCGAAGCCAGGCCAGCGGCCTCGACCAGCGCGCCGAACGGCGCCGAGCCGCCAAGGCCGCAAAGCTTCACATAGGTTTCCATGCTGGCGGCATAATCGGCCTGCGATTTCTCCCAAAATTGCAAGGCGCAGCACTGCGCCAGCGTGTAATCAATGTAGTAGAACGGCGCGCGATAGATATGCAGCTGCGCCTGCCAGCGCCCGCCCTTGGCGGGATAGTCAAGATCGCCCCAGTCGCGCCACGGCAAATAGGTTTTCTCGAGTTTCAGCCACATCGCATGACGCTCGGCGGGCGTGGCATCAGGATTGGCATAGACATCATGCTGGAAGTGATCGACCATCACGCCGTAAGGCAAGAATTCCAGCGCGCCGATCAGATGCATCCGCCGGTAGCGGTCAGTCTCCGCCCCGAACATTGGCTCGATATGCGGGTAAGCCAAGAATTCCAGACTCATCGAGTGAATCTCGGCGGACTCCGAAGTCGGCCAGAGGTAATCGACGGAAGGCTGATCGCGGCTTTGATAGTTCTGGAAGGCGTGGCCCATCTCATGGGTGAACACGTCCACATCATGATGCGTACCGTTGAAATTGGCGAAGATGTACGGCATCCCGTAGGCCGGAAACGAGGTGCAGAACCCGCCGCCCGCCTTGGCCGGGCGGTTTTGCAAATCCATGAAGCCGCCCTCGTTCATCTGCTTATAGAAACCGGCCAGCCGGCCATCCATCGCCTCGAACATCGTGTTAGCTTTGGCCACCAGCGCGTCATAATCGCCATCCGGCTTCGGATTGCCTTGCGGATCAACCAGCGCCTCGTCCCAGACATAAAGCCGGTCCAGCCCGTTATCGCGCCGGCGTTGCTCGACCAATTTTGCCACCAGCGGCACCACATGCGCCAGCACCTCACGGCGATAGGTGGCGACCTGTTCGGGACCATAATCAAGCCGCCCCATCCGCCGGTAGCCGAGCGCGGTAAACGTCTCGTCACCCAAGGGGCGCGCCATCTTGTGACGCAATTTGACCAATTTATCGAAAATTTCGTCGAGCGCCGCGCCGTTCTCCGCGAAAAATCCCCAGCGCGCGGCGGCGGCGCGGTGGCGGGTGTCGCGATCCAGGCTTTCCGCATAGGGCGTCAGGCCGGCGAGGTTGAGCGTCTTGCCGTCGAACTCGAACTTCGCCGAGGCCAGCAGCTCGGTATATTGCGCCTCAAGCTTCGACTCCTCCTCCAGATCGCCGGCGATCACCGGATCGAAGGTGGTGACATCATTGCGCCAGATATCCAGCGCGTGCCGGCCATACTGCGCCTCGATGGCCGCGGCATTGCCCGCCAGCAGGCGGTTTTTCAGCGTGGTGTTGTGATCGGTGATCACCGGCCCCAGCGCGTCGGCGTATTCGCGCTCAGCCTTGTAGTCCGGGTTCGCGGTATCCTGCGAGAAACGCAGATGCACCAGCGACGACCAGGTGCCGGTGGCCCGGCGGATTTTGTCCCAGTTCGCCAAAGCCTCGCCGGTCGCGCCGCGATCCAGCGCCGCGTGCAATCCGGCATAATCCTTGGCGAGGCTTTCGCGAGTTGGCTTGGCGGCGGTGATTTCTTGGAAGTTCATGAAGTCCCTTTCTTATTCCGTCAGCAGCCCGAAGGCCTGGCGTTCGAACAGCCTTCGATATAGCCCGTTCTGCCGCGCCACCAACCCGGCATGGCTGCCATCCTCGACAATTTCGCCGCGATCGAACACCAAAATCCGGTCAAGCGCCCGCACGGTGGACAGCCGGTGCGCGATTACGATCACCGTGCGCCCGGTCATCAGCCGCTCCACCGCGTCCTGGATCAGCGCTTCCGATTCCGAATCGAGGCTGGCGGTGGCCTCGTCCAGGATCAGGATCGGCGCATCGGCCAGAAACGCCCGCGCGATGGCGACACGCTGCCGCTCGCCGCCCGAAAGTTTCACGCCCCGCTCGCCGACCAGCGTGCGATAGCCGGCGGGCAGGTTTGTGATGAACTCATGCGCGTTGGCCAGCCCCGCCGCCGCTTCGATCTCCGCCTGCGTGGCGCCCGGCTTCCCGTAAGCGATGTTCTCCGCCAGCGAGCGGTGAAACAAAATTGGCTCCTGCGCCACGATGGCGATCTGCGCCCGCAAGCTCGCCTGCGTCACAAGCGCCACATCCTGCCCGTCGATCAGGATGCGACCTGAAGTCACGTCATGCAGCCGCTGGATCAGCTTGACGAAGGTGGTTTTGCCCGAACCGGAGGGACCGACCAGCCCGACCCGTTCGCCCGCTGGGATGGCCAGCGAAAACCGCTGGAACAGCGGCTCGGCATGCGCGCCATAGCGGAATCCCACGTTATCAAAGCGGATGCCGCCCTGGGTGACGCGAATCACCTGCGCGCCCGCCTGATCGGCGATGCCGAGGGACTGTTGCTCCAGCCGCACCATATCCTCCATCTCGTTCACCGAGCGCTGCACATTGGCGATGTGAAAGCCGATATCGCGCAGATAGCCGAGCACGATGAAATAGGCCGTGAGCACCGTCGCCACATCGCCGGCGCTGGCCCGCCCGGTCCACCATAAAAACACCACCAGCCCGGTCACCGCGCTGCGCAAAACCAGCAAGGCCAGCCCTTGCCCGGTGCCGATATTGGTGCCGCGTTTCCAGGAGCGATTGGTGCGCCGCCGCCATTTATGGATCACGCGCGCGAGAATGGCATCCTCCCGCGCCTCGGCGGCGAAGGCTTTCACCACCGCATTGCAGGAAATCGCATCGGCCAGCGCGCCGCCCATCGCGGTGTCCAGCCGGTTGGAAAGCTGCGCCGCGGGCGACACATAATTCAGCGAAAACAGCGCCGTCAGCCCGACATAGAGCAGCGCGCCGGCGCCCACCAATGCGCCCATGCTCGGCCAATGCAGCCCAAGCACGACGGACGATCCCGCCAGCACCGCCAAAGCGGGCAGCAGGGCCAGCAGCGCGGTGTCGTTCAGTAAATCCACCGCCCAGATGCCGCGGGTGATTTTGCGCACGATGGAGCCGGCGAAATTATTGGCGTGCCAGTCCGAGGCGAAGCGCTGCACCCGGAAGAACGCCTCGCGCGCCATGTCATCCATCATCGAGAGCGATAGCGCGATCACCCCGCGCACCGCTCCATAGCGGAACGCCACCTGGATGCCGCCCAGCGCCGCCATCACGCCGAGTGCAAACAGCGCCGCGTGCAGGTCGCGCGCATCATGCCGCCCGGTGACGGCGGTGACCAGATTGCCCGCGTAGAGCGGCACGAACACATCGGTCAGCGTCGCCAGCATGGTGGCGATCATGGTGGCCGACACCAGCAGCGCATGGCGCCGCCAATGGCGGAACAGAAAACCAAAGACATCCCGCATCTGCGCGGATTTCTTCTGGGAGATCATCGTTCAACACGGCCCCGGACGCGCGGAGCCACCCTCAATGAAGCTGCCTTGCGCCATCGGCGCGAGGCCACAAATTCAGCGGATCAGGAAATGAAAATGGGGGCGCCCGAACTGGGTGTCAGAACCGGGCAGCAGCGCCGTCAGGCGGTTCGCGGCAGGTATCCGCGCGTGAACCGCAGGGCCGGGAGCGGCAACGCAAACATCGAAATGATCATCATCGCCTCCTGGCTGGTGTAAGGGCGCGGACCATATCGATGCCAAACTGCATTGTCCAGCAAATTTTCTTGATGACCGGGACAATTCTTGAATTCGCAAGTTTGATGGCCTTATGGAATGAATCCACAGCATCAGGAGGATGAAGATGGCCGCGTTTCGGAAATTTTCATACGCCGCCTTGATCGCGGGCGCTGTGCTATGCGGCGTGCCGGCATCGGGCCGGGCCGGGCCGCACGATTATGGTCCTGGCTCGGTCGCCGGTCCGCTAACCCCGCCGGAGCGCGCGGCGGTGGCGCGGTATGGGCAGGAAATCAACCGCCAGCTTTTCTACCAGTTCGGCTTGGGAACCCGTAGCCGCAACGTCTATTGCTATGGCCCCGCGATCATCCGTTATCAGATCATGCCGGATGGCACGGTGCGCGGCGTGAAACTGCTGCGCCCCAGCCTGCCGACCTTGAACGCAAGGCTAATCACCAAGCTGAGCAACACGGTGTTTCCGCGCTTCTATCCAGGCATGCCGAACCGGCCTTACGTCAAGACATTCCATTACGGCGTGACGCCGCTGGCGGAACATGATTTCAATGCCGAAAAACTCGCATGCCGGTGAACGCCATGGCAAGGCCGGCCTGATCGGCGGCTTCGATCACCTCGGCGTCGCGAATCGAGCCGCCCGGCTGGATCACCGCGGTGACGCCGGCGGCGATCACCGCTTCCAATCCATCGGCGAAAGGAAAAAACGCATCCGAGGCGGCGACCGAGCCTCTGACCGCCTCGCCGCCTTTCCACGCCGCGATGCGCGCCGAATCCACCCGGCTCATCTGCCCGGCGCCGATGCCGGTGGTAGCGCCTTGCTTCGCGTAGACGATGGCGTTGGACTTCACATGCTTGGCGACGCGGAAGGCAAATAGCATATCTTCTCGCTCCTGATCGGAGGGTGCGCGCCGGGTCACGGTTTTCAGCGCATTTGGGCTGACCTGCGCGGCATCGCGCGACTGCGCCAGAAACCCGCCAGCGACGCTGCGGAAGGTCACTCCAGGCGCGCCGGCATCGGGCACGCCGCCGGTTACCAGCAAACGGAGATTTTTCTTGCGCGCCAGTATCGCCTTCGCCTCGGGACTGGCATCGGGGGCGATGATCGCTTCGGTGAAAATCGTGGCGATTTTTTCCGCCGTTGCGCCATCAAGCTTCCGGTTCATCGCGACAATGCCGCCAAAAGCGGAAACCGGGTCGCAGGCCAAGGCGCGATCCCATGCTTCGGCAAGCGTGTCGCCCAGTGCCACGCCGCAAGGATTAGCGTGCTTGACAATAATGATAGCCGGTTCGGCGAATTCCGCCGCGCATTCGAAAGCGGCGTCGGTGTCGTTCAGATTGTTGTAGGAGAGTTCCTTGCCCTGGATTTGCGTGGCGGTGGCGATGCCGGGGCGGCTGCCGTTCACGTAGAAAGCCGCGTTCTGATGCGGGTTCTCGCCATAGCGCAGCGTCTGCCGCCGCTGGCCCGCGATCACCAGGCGTTCAGGGAACTCGTCGCCCTGTTGTCCGGCGAACCAGGCGGCGATGGCGGCGTCATACGCGGCGCACCGGGCGAAGGCGGCGGCGGCGAGGCGGCGGCGCAAGGCGAGGCTGACGCCGCCGGATCGCAGCGCCTCGATCACCTCGGCGTATTGCGCCGGGTCGGTCAGCACCGTCACCGATTCATGATTTTTCGCGGCGGAGCGAATCATTGCCGGGCCGCCAATATCGATGGTTTCGACGCAGTCCGCGAAACCGGCGCCTTTCGCCGCCATCGCCTCGAACGGATACAGGTTCACCGCCACCAGATCGATCGGCTTGAGGCCATGCGCCGCCAGTTGCGCCGCATGCGACGCATTGCCGCGCCGGGCCAAGATCCCGCCATGGATTTGCGGGACCAGCGTTTTCACCCGACCATCAAGAATTTCCGGAAAGCCGGTAAACGCCGCCACCTCGGTTACCGCGATGCCCGCTTCGCGCAAGGCTTGAGCCGTCCCGCCGGTGGAGAGAATTTCCGCCCCCGCGGCGATCAGCGCATGGCCTAACGCGGTTAATCCTGCTTTGTCGGAAACTGAAAGCAAAGCCCGGCGAATCGGAACGATATCAGTCATCATGTCTCCTCGAACCCCGTCTCCCACGTCTATACCGCTCCATACTTCATGGGCCTAGCGCGGATGGCGTTGCGGCTGCTGGCGGCGATCCTGTGGACGCTGGCCTGCATGCCCATCCAATCCGCGCTGCTGCGCCTGCCAGGTCGCGGCAAGGAGCGCTTCGCCAGACTCTATTGGGCCGGCGTGGCGCGGCTGATCGGGCTGCGCATCACGGCGATTGGCCGGCCTGCCAGCGATCAGGCGCGGCCGGTGATTTTCATCGCCAATCATAGCTCCTGGCTGGATATCGTGGCGCTGGGGGCGACAGTACCGGCGTGCTTCATTGCCAAAAGCGAGATTGCCGGCTGGCCTGGCATCGGCCTGGTAGCCAAATTGGGCCGCACCGTGTTCGTCAGCCGGAATCGCGGCAAAACCGCGGCGGAGGCCGATGCGCTGGCGGCGCGGCTTGACGCCGGGGATAATCTTCTCCTGTTTCCAGAAGGCACAACCTCGGACGGCGCGCGGGTGTTGCCGTTCCGTTCAAGTTTTCTCAACATCGCCAGCCATCCAGCGCGCCCCGCCGTGCAGCCGGTGACGTTGGTTTATGACAGGCTGGACAACCTGCCGGTCTGCCGGCGCAACCGCCCGCTGATCTCCTGGTATGGCGATATGGAGATTGCCTCGCATTTCGCCTCGATTGGCCGGCACAGCCTGCACGCGACGATTATTTTTGATGAGAAGCTGATGACGCCGCTGCCGGAGCGCAAGCGCCTCGCCGCCCTGCTGGAACAGCGGATCGGCGAAACCGCCGGCTTATTGCGGCAACACCGGCTAGACCGCAAAACATCACGCTTTCGTGATAAATAAGCAATAAATGACGTAAAGGTAAGGAAATACTGGATTACGGTCCTGACGCCTCACTTTCCATCGAAATCAACCAGTTCAACGACAGAATCCCGTTGCGCTCGATTACAGGAAGGCCCCGATTGTAATTTTATCAAGCATCATGCGCGGTAGATTTGCCCAACTGTGGCTGAAATACCCTTGGCAGCCATGAAACTGTCATGCGAGATACACGGGTCTGTAATACGCATACCGGCGTCGTAAAAACCGGGCAGGCTACAGGGACAACCGCAGTCGAATGGTCGGAGATTTTAGGAATTGCGCAACTTTGCTCGGTGGAGCGTCTGGGAGTTCACGATGATTAGCATGGGATCGACACGTCAACGGCTACTGCTCCTCACCGCCTGTTCGGTGGCGAGCGGGCTGGTTTTCTCTAGCCGGGTTTGGGCGCAAAGCGCGCCGGCGCCGGTGGTCGTGCCGGATAGCGGAGCCGCCCCTGCCCCGACCATTGTGGGCGGCGGCGTTCCGGGACCGACGATCGTCGGCGCTCCGAGCGGGGCGACGCCCACGACCTATGCGACGCATATCCAGTTGATTAAGAAATACTACAAAGAGCTGCTGCTGAAGGAAAAGAACGTTTCGGCGGCGGTTTCGAGCATCAGCCAAAAGCAGATTGAGGCGGAGGGCACGCAGCAAGGCTCGATCCAGTCGGTGCTCAAGCAGACGCCATCGGTCAATGAATACCAGCAGAATATCGGGCAAGGCGTGCCCGTGCTGACGGTGCGCGGCGTGCGCAACTCGCAGCTGGCGGCGACCCTGAATGGCTTGATTCCTTTGCAAGACCTGCTTTCCGGCGGCCAAGGCGCGTTTTTGAACGGCAATATCGGCTCGCCAGTCACCCTCGGCCAGCTTTCCAACACCACTGTTTATCCCGGCGTCGCGCCGCCGGACCGGCAAGGCTTCGCGACCGTCGGCGGCACCATCGCTTATGTAAGCAAGGAAGCGACGCCGGAGCGTTACGAGGAAGTGTTCGGCGGCATCGGCTCGTTTAACACCAGCAATGCCGGGTTCGAGATCAATACCGGCAATTTGGGTTCGGGGCCAAACGCGCCGCGCGCCTTGTTGCGCTATAATCAGTCCTACACGAGCGGCTTTCCGGACAATAACAATGTCCGCGAAGGCGATATGTATTTCAACTTGGTCAAGCCGTATGATGACGGGCTTTCGCATGTTTCGGCGACGGTGATCTACAACCGGGGCGATGGCTATATTGTCACCGCGCCGCTGGCGGTGCCGCTGATCAACGCCAATAGCTACAGCTACAACTTCCCGCATTCGCTGACCTATACGCGGGAAAACAATAGCTACCTGACGGCGATCCTGCACGACGAGACCTATGTCAATCCGCATCTGATCGTCGAGGCCAGCCTGTTCTATCTGCGCCAGCCCACCAAGTTCACCAGCTTCCAGCAGGGCAATTCAATCGCCTATAACCCGGCTTTCCCTTATCAGGTAACCTTCCAGGTTCCCTATTTCGCCTATGGGGCAAATTTTGGACCGGGGAATTTCTACAACAAGGCAGGCTATTTCAGCTATGATCCGGTGGCCAGCTTTGGCAGCTACACCAATGGCGAATCCGCCGAGGTTCTTTACGGCGGCACCCAGACGGTCGGCTTCACGCCGCGCGCCAATATTTTCCTGCCCTACAACGATATCACCGTCGGCGCGCTGATCACCAAATCGATGGCGCTTTCACAACGAACCTTCGTCTATGGTTCTGACCCGATGCCGCAGACGATTGGCTATAACTCCTTTGCCTTCGGCGGTGGCCAGCAGCGCACGATCTACACGGCCTTCCTGCAGGACAAGATCAACCTTTTGCACAACAAGCTGCATGTCGAGCCCGGCATCGACCTGACCGGCGTCTATAGCAGCTCGATTGCCGCCTTTTCCTACACGCAGACCAGCGCGACCAATCCGACCGGCAATTACAAGCTGCAGAATTTCGGTTCGCAGGCCGATCCTTATCTGGGAGTCGCGTATGACCTGCCGGAAAACATGGTCGCCTACGCCGCCTATGGTAAGGGCGCCCGTTACGCGCCGATCACCGATTACACCTTGGGCACGGCAAACAGCCAGGGCATCGCCAGCACGACATCGGCGCCGAAACCGGAAATTGTCCATGCCTATACCGCCGGATTGCGCTACGATACGCCGCGCGTTTATTTGAACGCCGATATTTACTACCAGAAGCTGACCAGCGCCTTCTCCTTCTATACCAATTACCAGACCGGCGCCTCGACCTATAATAATATCGGCGTGCAGCAATTCCGTGGCTATGAAGCATCCGGCAAGGTGCGGGTCACCCATGACCTCGAATTTTTTGGCAATACCTCGTTCAACCAATCGAACTATCTGAACCAGTATTATGCCAACGTAACGCCGTTCCAGGGACAGTTTGGCTATGTCTTTAAGGGCGACCCGCTGGCCTCGATCCCGAATTGGCTCGGCAATTTTGGCTTTGAGTACGACCATGGCCCGTTCACCGCGCGCCTCAGCGAATCCTATACCGGCCCGCAAGTGATCACCGGCGATCTGCCGCCGGTTCTGCCCGCGACCCCGGTGATTTCGCCGCTTGGCCCGAACAGCACGCTGGCTTTGGCGACGACGCCTTTCGTGCCGACGGCGCAAGGCAATCTGGCAAATGCGATCGGCGGCTATGGGCCGATCCCGCATTTCCGGCTCCCCTCCTTCCTGGTGTCCAACGTGCTGCTCAGCTACAAGCTGCCGCTGCACGGCTATGATCATCTGCAATATTTGAAGTTTTCGTTGAACGTCCGCAACTTGTTTAACCTGCATTACTATCAACACTACTTCCTGGCTCCCGCGGAAATTCCTGTGAATGGCGGTTTCCAAGGCACCCCGACCTATGCTTCCGCCTATAACGGCATTCCGCGCTCGATTTTTTTCAACGTGACCGCGCGGTTCTGATCTGGCCTTCTTAGTGTAGGGCGATGCGCAAGCGTCGCCCTATTTGCTTAAATAGCGATCAGACAAGAGATGGCTTGGTTGCATATTAGCATTAAATGCATAAAAAATTTGCATGAAATGGAATGATTTGGCAAGCTGGGTGCCATGGTGCGTAAATGATGGTCTGTATCGGCGAGAATTGGTGGCGTTTGATCCGGTGCTCCGTTATCAACCTTATGCTGCGCGAGTTAAGGCAACGAAGCACACCCGTCATTGCGAGCGAAGCGAAGCAATCCAGAAATTGTGCCGAAGGCAAAGTAGCCGGAGGTCAGCTTACCAACCGCCGCAACACTTCTGGATTGCTTCGCTTCGCTCGCAATGACGATAGGGGGTACTGAAGCGATGAAACAGCCCGCTGTCTATATCGTGGCTAACCAGCGGAATGGCACGCTTTATACGGGTGTTACGTCTGATTTGGTGAAGCGGGCGTGAGAGCATAGGGAAGCCGCCAAGCCGGGTTTTACTAGCCGTTACGGGTGCACGATGGTGGTTTGGTGGGAGCGTCACGAGACAATGGTGAGCGCGATCACGCGGGAGAAGCAGATCAAGGGCGGTTCACGGCAGCGGAAACTTCGTTTGATCGAGGCGCTGAATCCAGGATGGCGGGATTTGTACGAGGAATTGTTATGAGTTCGTCATTGCGAGGCGCGCGTAGCCCAACGAAGCAATCCAGAAGTGTTGCGGCGGTTGGTAAGCTGATTTCGGGCTACTTTGCCTTCGGCACGATTTCTGGATTGCTTCGCATTGCTCGCAATGACGGTTCAGGGGTTCATCTCAAAAACGATAACATCGAGACAACAAATTTACGCGAGAAAAGGGATGCGGGTTTGTTTTCAGCTAGGCTTCCCCTATGGCAGCGGTTCATGTCCTATGATGGAAGGCGATGATGCTTAGGCGGACCTTGCGCGGCATTCTGTTGGCTGGCCTGATGGCGGCCTCGCCCATGCTTGGCCTCGCCGCACAGGCACCGGATGCCGCCTGCGGCACGGTGATCGTGCCGCCTGGTTTCGGCCTCGGCACCCCGCCGGCGACGGTCGATTCGCTGAACCCGTTCCTGATCAGTTCGACCTATGACGGCGAGGCTGCGGGGCTGCTCTATGACGGGCTGCTTTGGGTGAACCGCGGACACACCATCACTTGGTCGCGCAGTATCGCCAGCAAAATCGACGTTTCCGCCGACAGCACCGTGTTCACCGTGACGATGCGGCCCTATCGCTGGTCCGACGGCGTGCCCGTCACCGCCGCGGACGTGAAGTATACGCTCGATCTCATCAACAAGCTCGGCAAGACCTATGCCGCGTTCGATACCGGCGGCATCCCGGACCTCGTCAAGTCCTTCACCGTGCTCGGGCCGGAGCAGTTCCGGGTCGTCACCACGCATCCGGTCAACCCGGTCTGGTTCGAGCTGACCGGACTGTCTCAGCTTACCCCCTATCCGGCGCATGTCTGGGGCAAATACTCGGTCAACCAGCTCTGGCAGCTGCAGTCGACGCCGTCCTTTTACAAGGTGGTCGATGGGCCGTTCCGCCTCGTGAAGTTCAAGATGGGGCAGTATATCAGCTTCGCGCCGAACCCGGACTATTCCGGCCACAAGCCGGAAATCCGCCGCTTCATCATGAAGTTCCTGAACTCCTCCGGCGACGAGATCGACGGCATGCAATCCGGCACCCTCGATCTCAGCAATCTGCCCTTCTCGCTCTGGACCGCCGCGCATCACCTGAAGGATGTCCGGGTCATCAAGTTCTCCCCGAGTTTCGGCTTTCAGCTCATCGCGCTGAACTACAGTAACCCGTCGGTCGCGTTCTTCCACAATGTCCGGGTGCGGCAGGCGATGGCGGACGCGATCAACCAGGCTGAGGCGATCCACGTGCTGTTCCACGACACCACAACGCCGCAATACGGTCCGGTGCCGGTAAGCCCGCCGACCTTCCTCTCGCCCGCCGCCAAGGCCGGGCATTATCCGGTGGGATACGATCCGGCGAAGGCACGGGCGCTACTGGACGCGGCCGGCTGGAAGCCAGGGCCCGACGGCATCCGCGAGAAGGCCGGCAGGAAGCTCGAATTCACCCAGATCATCCCGTCCGGCGGCGCCACCGCGACCTTGTGGACCGAGATGGAGCAGCGGAATTTCCGCGCCGTCGGCATCCAGATGAATATCAGGCAGGTCGAGTTCAACCAGCTTCTGGCGCTGCTGTACAAGCCGCTGGAATGGCAGGTGGTGCGCTTCGGCTGGTCCTTCGGCAACTATCCCGACGATCAGCCGCAGCTTGGCACCGACGCCAATTACAACCAGATGGGTTATAGCGACAAGACGATGGACACGCTGCTGAAGGCGGTGACGACGCAACCCGGCCTGGACGCGCTCTACAAATACCAGGACTACGCCGCCGAGCAGCAGCCGATCATCTTCCAGAACGATGACGGCGTGGTGGTGCTGGCGCGCAAGGGGCTGAAAGGCGTGCGCGCTTCCTTCCCGCCCACCGGCGCCTGGGCGCCGCAATATCTGCATTGGACGACGCCGCCCTGCGGCCATGCGCGAGTGGCGGAGAACGCGGCGCGATGATCCGGATGATCGTCACCCGCCTGTCCACCGCCATCCTCTCGCTGGTGATCCTGGTCAGCATCGTCTTCGCGATGATCCACGCAACGCCGGGCGGCCCGGCCTATTCGATCCTGGGGCAGAAGGCGACGCCGGCCTCGGTGCATGCGCTGAACGTGCGGCTGGGGCTGAACCATACGCTGTGGCATCAATACATTGCCTGGTGGACGCATTTGTTCCACGGCCAGCTCGGCTATTCCTATCTGCTGAACCGGCCGGTGACGCAATTGGTCGGCACTTATATGGGCAATACGCTGGCGCTGTATGTCTGCGCGATCCTGCTGTCGCTGGTGCTCTCCATCGGCATTGGGCTGCTGCAAGGGGTGTATTATAACCGCCTCCCCGCCCGGATCATCGGCGGGCTGCAACTCGCCCTCTACGCGCTGCCGAGCTTCTTTGTCGGCACCATTTTTATCCTGTTCTTCGCGGTGAAATGGCATCTGCTGCCGACGGGAGGCATTTCCGATCTCCGGAGCGAAAATCCTGGCTGGGGGGCTTATGCCGCGCATCTGATCCTGCCGGTGCTCACGGTGGGATTGCTGGGAGTGGCCGGGCTTTCGCGCTATTTCGGCACCTCGGTGCATGAGGAACTGGGCAAGGAGTATGTCCGCACCGCGCTGGCCAAGGGGCTGACCTTCCGCGCCGTTTTGTTCAAGCACGTGCTGCGCAACGCGCTGCGGCCCCTCGTTACCATTCTTGGCCTGTCGTTTCCCTATATTTTCGCCGGATCAGTGCTGGTGGAAACCGTGTTCAACTATCCAGGGCTTGGCTATCTGCTGTGGCGCTCCGCGCTGTCGCAGGATTATCCGGTGATCTCCGCCATCGTGCTGCTGATCGGCGTGCTGACCGTGCTCGGCAATTTGCTGGCCGATCTCGTCAACGGGCTGCTTGATCCCAGGGAGCGCTACGAATGAGCCATACCGTCACCCAGGACATGGCGGTGACCGGCGCCGCCTTGCGCCGGCCGCTGCTGGCGCGCGCTACGCTTTGGCTGGGCGACCGCGGCACACTGGCCGCAGGCCTCGCTATCGCCACCTTCGTGGTGCTGTTCAGCTTTCTCGGCCCCTTCATTTATCAAGTCAGCCCTTACGCAATCCATGGGCATCACACGTTCGAAGCGCCTTCGGGCGCATTTCCGCTGGGCACTGACCAGATTGGCCGCAACGAGCTGGCGCGGCTGATCTCCGGCGGATACGCCACGCTGATCGTCAGCATTCCGGCGGCGATCCTCACTTTCGTCGTGGGCCTGATCTACGGGTTGGCGGCGGCGCTTGGTCCGTTCTGGTTCGACAAGGCGCTGATGCGGCTGCTCGATGCCATCCTCGCCTTGCCCGGCCTGGTGGTGCTGATTTTCTTCGCGGCCCTGGTGCCGCTCAACAATATTTCCTTGATCCTGCTGCTCGGCCTGACCTCCTGGCCCAGCCTTGCCCGGCTGGTGCGCAACGAGGCCATTGCCCAAAGGGGCCGGGATTTCGTGCTGGCGACCCGGCAGTTTGGCGGCGGCACCTGGTATGTCGCGCGCACCCATTTGCTCCGCGTCATGGCCCCCATCCTGGTGGTCAACGCCACCTTCCTGATCGGCGATTCCGTGCTGGCGCTTTCGGGCCTCAGCTTTCTCGGCCTCGGCGTGCAGCCGCCCTACACTAGCTGGGGCGGGCTGCTGCAAACCGGGCTGAACCTGATCGCGCTTGACCCGTGGTGGATGATCCTACCCGCCGGCTTGATGATTTTTCTCTCGATCATCGCCGCCAACTTGATCGGCCAAGGGCTGCTGGTGCGGTGGGGCGGGGCGCGATGAGGCAAGCAAGGAAGATGTTCTTTTTTATAAAAAAGAACCAAAAAATTTTTTATACTAAGGAAGCGCTGGCGTGACCGGGGTTCTCGCGCTTGAAAACCTGTCGGTGGCGCTTAGGCGCGGACGGGGTTTGCTCACGCCGATTTTGGAGGATGTCAATCTTACCGTTACTGCCGGGGAATTTACCGCGCTGGTGGGGGAATCCGGCTCCGGCAAGACCATCGCTTCGCTGGCGGTGATGCGGCTGCTACCGCGCGGCGCGAACATCACCGGGCGCGCGATGCTGGCGGGAACCGATCTCATGCAGCTGACCGATGACGCGATGCGCCGTGTGCGCGGGCGGGATATCGGCATGGTGTTCCAGAACCCGCTTTCGGCGCTGAACCCGACCTCCCGCGTCGGCGCTCAGATCGCCGAGGCCTATCGCACCCATACCGGCGAGAGCGACCGCGCGGCGCGGGCGCGGACGCTGGAATTGCTGGGCGAGGTCGGCATCCCCGATCCGCAGGATCGGATCGACGATTACCCGCATCAGTTTTCCGGCGGCATGCGCCAGCGGGTGATGATCGCCATGGCGCTGGCCTGCAAGCCGAAGCTGCTGATCGCCGATGAACCCACCACCGGGCTTGATTTGCTGGTGGCGCGGCAAATCCTGGCGTTGTTATCGCGGCTTAGGCGCGAGCACCGGATGGGCGTGCTGTTCATCACCCATGATCTTTCGATCGTCGAGGAACATGCCGATCAGGTGCATGTGCTCTATGCCGGGCGTTCGGTGGAATGGGGGCGCGCCGGCGATTTTTTTGCCGCGCCCCGCCACCCTTATAGCCAGGCCTTGCTGGGCGCGGTGCCTCGGCTGGGGCAGGCGCGGCTTGCCAATATTCCTGGCGCCCTGCCCGATCCTGAGACCCGCCCGCATGGCTGCCGCTTTGCGCCACGCTGCGCCTTCTGTGAAACCGCTTGCACGACAGCCTATCCGGCGGCGGACAGCATCGGCGGCACCGCTTTCGCCTGCCGGCGCGGCCGCGAAATTTCCCCTGAAATCGGCATCGAAGCGGCGCTGCCCCTCGTTGGTCAGCGCTTGGCCGGTCCGCGCATGGCCGCAGGCGACGCCGTGGTGCTGGAGGCGGATCGCGTTGGCGTTGATTATGAGCGCACGGCGACCAGCTTCATGCGCGGGCTGCTCGGGCGCCAGGACCGGCTGCGCGCGCTGGACGAGATCTCCTTCAAGCTGGGCCGCGGGGAATGCTTGGGCGTGGTCGGGGAAAGCGGCTCCGGCAAATCGACTTTGGGCAGGGCAATCCTGCAGATGGTCCCATATCGCGGCCGCGTGATTCTTGAAGGCGCGCCGTTCAGCGGCATGACGCGGCGGGATTTCAAGGCGGCGCGGCGGAAAATCCAGGTAGTGTTCCAGGACCCGCGAGAATCGCTCAATCCGCGCATGCGGATCGGCGATATCGTGGCGGAGCCGCTGAAGCTGGCAGGCATGCGGGGCCAAGAGGCGCGCTGGCAGCAAGCCGCCGGCTTGCTGGAGCGGGTTGGCTTGCCGGTTACCATGCTGGGGCTGTTCCCCCATTCAGTCTCCGGCGGGCAGGCGCAGCGGGTTGCCATCGCCCGCGCGTTAGCCACCAATCCAAAAATTATCGTGCTTGATGAGCCGACTTCCAGTCTTGATGTTTCAACCCAAGCGATGCTGTTGAACCTTTTAAAGGATTTGGCGCAACAGGATGGGCTGAGCTACATACTGATCAGTCACGACATTGCCGCTGTCAGTTACATGGCCGACAGGATCGCTGTATTGCAGGGCGGCAGGCTAATGGAAATCGGCGCGGCGGCGGATGTGCTGTCAGCGCCGAAAAATGCTTATACGAAGGAATTGATCGCCGCGTCGCCACATTTCCGAACCGTAACTAAACCGAACAGGCCTGCGTCATTGCCGATTGTTCAAGACTTGCCAGAGACTCTACCAGAAAATCTGTCACGAGGCATGGCGCGTAACGTACAGACCGAGGAGTTTAATCCATGAATGAAGTTATCCGATATATTGTGCTGACGGGTGGACTACTCGCCGTCATGCCGTTTCTGCTAATCCTTACGGTTGCTGTCGCGCTGGAGCGCTGGTGGCTGTTGAAGCGGACCTTGCGCGCCGGCGGCCGCATTCACACCAAGCTGCGCAGCCTAGGCTACCAGAACATGACGGGCTTGCAGCAGTTGGCGGAGCAGAATTCCAAAACCCTGCAAGGCCATCTGATCGTTACCGCGCTGGCTTCGCGCGGCGAAAGCGCCGACGAGATGGATAATCATCTCGAAGAGGAAATCATGGATTCGATGCCGCGGATCACCCGCGGCCTGTGGATTCTGGACACGTCGGTGACTATTGCGCCGCTGCTCGGCCTGTTTGGCACCATCATCGGCATGATCCAGGCCTTTAATGTGCTGGCGGTGCATGGCGGTCCGGCCAAGGTGACGGGCGGCATCGCCGATGCGCTGGTTTCCACCGGCGCCGGCCTGCTGATCGCCATCATCGCGGTGTATTTCGTGAACTACTTCAATTCGCTGAGCCGGCAGATCGTCCAGCAGCTTGAACTGATCAAGCTGGTGCTGATCAACCGCTTCCACACCAAGGGCCTGACCGATGGCACCAGCCAGCCCATCAGCATCACCGAGGAACGCCGCCTCGCCACGGTAGGAGCCTGAGCCATGCGACGTCATAGAGCGATGTTAGAGCGGGAACGGCCACGGCTCGAAATCGTGCCGATGATCGACATCATGATGTTCCTGCTGGTGTTCTTCGTGATGATCGTGCTGCGGATGATCCCTGATTCAGGGGTGACGCTGACGCTTCCGAGCGCCTCCACCGCGGCGGATTTGAAGCCGACGCAGATCGTCGTGATGATCGGCAAGAATGACGATATTCATGTGAAAAACCAGCAGGTCACCCGCCAAGGGCTGGAAGTTTATCTGCAGGAGCTGGTCGCCGCCAAGAAGAAGGTCAACGTGATCATCGCTGGCGACAAGGGCATTAAATATGATCGGCTGATGCAGGTGATGAACGCCGTGCGCAAGGCGGGCGTTGTTGACGTCGGACTGGCAACCAAGACATAGAGCACATAATGCCGGACGAGCAAGTCACGATACGCACGCGCGATGGAGATTGCCCTTCGCATGTCATGAGCCCGGCGAGCGGCGGGCCATGGCCTGGGGTGATCTTTTACATGGACGCTGGCGGTATCCGGCCGGCAGTGCTTGACATGGCGCGGCGGCTCGCGGACGCTGGCTACATCGTGCTGCTGCCGGATCTCTTCTACCGGTACGGACCTTACGGCCCGTTCGTGCCCAAGGAGGTTTTCGCGGGCGACTTTCGCGCGATCCTCGGTCCGTTAATGGCCACCACCGGCAACGATAAGGCCGTTGAAGATACACAGGCTTTGCTCGCCTACCTTGACACGCGGGGCGACGTTGCGGGCCGCAAGCTCGGCGCGGTGGGCTTCTGCATGGGCGGCGGCATGGCGCTTGCGGCGGCGGGGACCTACCCTGATCGCTTCGCGGCGGTGGCGAGCTTCCATGGCGGCAATCTGGCGACCGACGCGCCGGCAAGCTCTCATCTGTTGGCGCCCAAGATCAAGGCCGAAGTCTATGTCGCCGCCGCCGAGAACGACGGCAGCTATCCGCCTGAGATGGCCGAGCGGCTCGAAAAGGCGCTGGCCCAAGCTGACGTGCGCTACAGCACGGAAACCTACCCTGCCGCGCATGGCTGGATGAAGCCGGACTTCCCCGTATACGATCATGCCGCCGCCGAACGCGGCTGGATTGCAATGCTCGCGCTGTTCGGACGAAACCTGCAACCTGGTTTGTGACTGCCGGCATATCTGATCGAGTGTTTGTCTTGAGAGAGCGCTCTGCGTAGCCTTTTTGCAAAAAGAACCGCTTGCTTACTCCGCAGCCAATGCGGGCCGCGCGTTTAGCTTGCGCAAGGCGCGGTCGATCCATAGTCCCGTGAGCTTCTCGGCCAGGGTGTTCTGGGTCAGCCGCTCATGCAGCACGGTGAAATCCACCCAGTCCAGCGCCTGGTCCTGGTTGAAGCAGGAAAACACGATGCTGCGTTCGCCGGTGATTGGGTTTACCTGGGCTTGCAAGCATTGCGCGCAAACTTCCTTCATCATGCATTGCATCGGCGAGTTAATCGAGCCGATGGCCGAGTGATGCGGGCGCAGATAGGGCGCCAGCACACCGTGGCGGGCGGCGCCCACCGCTTGCATCATTCGGTCCGAGCCGATGACGATCATGTGAGTGGCATCGGCTAGCGGAATGGGCGATTTGCCAAGCGCGTCTGAGCCGTAGGCCAGCATTGCCTCGACAATGTTGCCGACAAAGGCGCGATCCTGCGGGCGGCTGGGCGTGAAGCCGGGAGCTTCGTCGCAGCACCAAATGATGACATCGGCGGCGCGCTCAATCTCCGCAGCTTTATAGCGATCCACCAGCTTCTTGTAGCCGGCGAAATAGATCACTTTTGAGCCCGCGGCACGCATCGCGGCGCCGATGGAAAACAGCACGGCATTGCCGAGACCGCCGCCGACCAAAGCGACGGTGGTATTTTCATGAATTTCGGTGGCCATGCCGGTCGGCCCCATCAGCACGACAGGCTCGCCTGGGCGGAGATTGGCGCAGAGATCGGAAGAGCCGCCCATTTCCAGGGCGATTACCGAAACCAAGCCGGTTTCGGGATCGGCGGCAGCGCCGGTCATCGCCAGGCCTTCCATGGCGAGCAAGGTAGAGGCAGCGGCTTCGTCGAGACGCGGCGCGAAAGTTTCGTAGTTTTGCAGGCGGAAGAACTGACCCGGGCGGAAGGCCCGGGCGGCGGCGGGGGCGCGCAGCACCACCTCGATGATATTCGGCGCCAGACGGTTCACCGCATGGACGGTCGCGGTGAAATCGCCGGCCGCGCGGGCGATGACCGAGGCCGGATCGGCGGCGGGTTGGCGATGGTTCATTAGGCTGGAGACGATGGGATAGCCGCGCTTGGCGCTGCCCATCGCCTTGACCACGTTGCCAAAAAAGGAGGGGTGGAGATCGCCGAAAAAGCTGATCATCCGCCCATCGCTCGCCTTATGCATCAACACATCAGTTCGCGGCGGCTTCGAGGCGGCGCGTTCGGGCAAAACGACCACGCCGTCCTCGTCGATGGCCTGGAAGTAGCGGCCCTCCAGCTTAATCCGGTGATCCTCGCGCGCCAGCACGGTGTTGGGCTGGGTGCCGGCGGCGACCAGGATCGCCCGCGCCGGCAAGGTAAGCGCCGTGCTATCTTTCCGGTGAACGGTGAGGCCGGCGACATGGCCATATTGGTCCACCTCGACGGCGGCGGGGGTCAGCCCTTCGGCGAAGCGCACGCCTTCCTCCATCGCCTTGGCGACTTCCTCATGGTTGAGCGTATAGCTCGGCGCATCGGTCAGGTTGCGGCGATAGGCAACGGTGACGCCCCCCCATTGCTCAAGCAGCACGGCAAGCCGCAATTCCCGCCCTTCCCGCGCCGCCGCCGCACGCTCGGCGGCGATGGCTTCGGCATGGGCGAGGAATTCCTCGGCAATTTCGGTCTCCTCGGCATTCCAGCGCAGCCGCACCGCTGCTTCGCCGCGTTCGGCGACCAGTAGCCGGTAGCGGAGGGCAAACTTCTCCACCTGCCGGACGTAATAGGCCAGGCTTTCGGTCGCGGTATCGATGGCGGTAAGGCCGCCGCCGATCACCACCACCGGCAAGCGGAGCTGCAAATTGGTGATCGAGGAGAGCTTAGCCGCACCCGTCAGTTGCAGCGCCATCAGGAAATCCGAAGCCTGCCGCACGCCGCGCGCCAAGCCGTTCGGGATGTCGAGCACGGTGGGGCGTCCAGCGCCCATCGAAAGCGCGATATGGTCAAAGCCCATCGTCCAGGCATCGTCGATGGAGAGCGTGCCGCCGCCGCCGAAGCGCACGCCGCCAAAGGCCGCGAAAAGCTGGCGGCGTTCCAGCAGAATGCGGATCAGCTTCAGGTAGTTCTTGTTCCAGCGCACGGTGATGCCGTATTCGGCGACGCCGCCGAAGCCCGCCATTACCCGGTCATCAAGGTTCTCGAATAATTTGGCGGCATCGCGGATCGGCGACAGGCATTCGCGCGGCAAAGGCTCGATCTTCAGCCCATCCACCGCGACAATGGCATGACCCTCGTTCAGCAGATGATGCGCCAGGGTGAAGCCCGCCGGGCCAAGTCCGACAACCAAAGCCGAACGCCCGGATAGCGGCTTCTCGATGGGCCGGCGGAGATCCAGCGGGTTCCAGCGGGTCAGCAGCGCGTAAATCTCGAAACCCCAGGGCAGCGCCAACACGTCGCGGAGGATGTTGCTTTCCGCCTGCGGGATATCGACCGCCTCCTGCTTTTGATAAATGCAGGCCTTCATGCAGTCATTGCAGATGCGGTGCCCGGTAGCGGCGACCATCGGGTTGTCGATGATAATGATGCCAAAGGCGCCGAGCAGCGAGCCTTGCGCCCGCACTTCGTGCATTTCGCTGATGCGTTCTTCCAGCGGGCAACCGGCCAGGGTGACGCCGAAAGCGGAGGCCTGAAACGCGCCGGTCTTGCGGTCGCGCAACCCCTTGGAGCAGCTATCCTTGTTCTGATGATGGCACCAGATGCAGTAATTCATCTGATCGAGCGCCTTATCGGTGGTCATGCCGGGATCGGTAAGAGCGAAGCCGTCGCGCACCCGCCAGTCATCGGGCGGCAGGCGCAGCATGGTGACGCCGTCGCGTTCGATGGTTTCAACCGGGATCAGATGCATTGGATCGGTGCGATACGGCGCCCGGAACAGCACGTCATTGGCGTGGTAATGCCGGCCCGCCTCGGTCAAGGTCGCCCAGGCGGCGTAGCGGGCGGCTTCGTCCAGCGCCTCGGCCTCGCCCTCCGCCTCGAAGGCAAGCACCGCGCGGGCGAAATTTCCTTCCGTGAACGGCGTGACGCCACGCGCCTCCAAACCAGCGCGGAGCGCGTCACTATCAAGGCCTGATGGATCTGGATGGCTTTTCACCGCGCGGCGCTGGACGAAATTGCGCTTCACCGCATGGACCGGATCGCGCGCCGCCGTCGCCTCCCGCACCGCCTCAAGCTCGCGGGTAACGCCGAACAATTCGCCGAGCATCGTTTCCAGATGCGGCGCCAGCGCCATCACCAGCTCGGCCTCGGCCTTGCTCTCCAGCGCATCCGGCGCGGCGCGGGCGGCCATCAGCGCCTCGAACAAAGCCGGCTCCGCCGCTTGCAGGCGGCCCACGAAATCACGGTCGAGCCGCACCAGCCCTTCGCGATCCGCGAGATCGGCAAAGCCATAGCCCAAGCCCAAATCGTGATAGCCCAGGTCGTGACGCACAAGATTCATCGAGGATTCACCGAGTTCAGCTATCCACCATAAGGGGATGCGCCAAAGATTTGCCACAGCGGGATGGGCGTAACAAGAACAGGTCAGGTAAGACCTGAAAGCTATAGCGTGATGACTTTAAGAGTCATCACGCTATAGCCATAGTTGGCGATCAATTTCATGGCTTTATGAACCACTTCGTGGTTCAACTTAAAGCCATATTGATCTAGTGTGGTGGTTCTGAAATTCCTATCTGCTTGCGGCGGCGCTTTTAGGAATTTCAAAACCATAAACCACACTAGATTCATAGGCTTGCTAGTGTCCTGATCGATTCGGAAGTTCGCAGAACGCCTTGATAAGCACTTACGAACTTCCGAATCGGGACACTAGCCCTCGCCACCCTTCGGGCCCCAGAAGATCACCCAGGTGGAGAAATCATTGGAAAAATTCTCGAATCGGTGATCGGCGCCGGCTTCGACGAAAATCACGTCCTGCGGGGCGAAGGCGCGGCGCTCCTCCCCTTTGACGAAGTCGCCATTGCCGCTGATGATGATATACAGCTCGTCCTGATGATGCGGCCCTTGCGGATCATTGCCGCAGGGCGAGTAGACGCCGATCTTCATCGTGCCGCGCCGGAGGCCGTAATGGAACCTGATCAGCTCCGGCGCCGCGGGCAGGCTCGCTTTCGCGTCTTGCAGCGAGAACATCCAATTGCTGGACGACATCAACACTCTCCGACAGGGACGCTAAAACCTAACCCAGCCCCGACGGCTTGGCTAGCGTATCGGGCGGGGCTGCCGCTCCATGACGGCTCTGGCCAGCACGGCGATGATTGCTTATGCGGTGCGCATGGATGATGCCCTGCTGGTAATCGATCTAGTCAAGCGTTTCGATGCGGTGACCGCGGTGGACGGGATCTCCTTCACCGTGCCGCGCGGCGCCACGGTGGGGCTGCTCGGCGGCAACGGCGCCGGCAAGACCACGACCATTTCAATGCTGCTGGGCCTGCTGGCGCCGAGCTCGGGCAGCATCAAGGCGCTGGGCTTCGACATGGCGCGCCACCGCTTCGCGGCGCTGGCGCGGATGAATTTCTCCTCGCCCTATATCGCCTTGCCGCAGCGCCTCACCGTCGCTGAAAACCTGCGCGTCTATGGCCATCTCTACAATGTGAAGGCGCTGGAAGCGCGGATCGCTGAACTGGCCGATGAATTCGATCTGGCGGCGCTGCTAACCCGCCCCGCCGGGGCGCTTTCGGCGGGGCAAAAAACCCGCGTCACCATCGCCAAGGCGCTGATCAACCGGCCTGATCTGCTGCTGCTGGATGAGCCCACCGCCAGCCTCGACCCGGATACCGGCGACTACGTGCGCGGCGCGCTGGAGCGCTACCGGGCGGCGACGGGCGCCGCGATTTTGCTCGCCTCGCACAACATGGCGGAGGTGGAGCGGCTGTGCGGCGATGTGCTGATGATGAAGCAGGGCCGCATCGTCGACCGTGGCTCGCCGGACGCGCTGATCGCCCGCTATGGCAGGCGGGATTTGGAGGCGGTGTTTCTCGATATCGCCCGCGCGCCGGAAATCGCCTGATGGGAAACGGAGCCGCGCGCCGGGTCTATGGCCTGATGTACCGGCATTTCTGCCTGTATCGCCGCTCCTGGCCGCGGCTGGTCGAGCTGGCTTATTGGCCGACGCTGGAATTGCTGATCTGGGGGTTCACCGCGCGCTTTGTCGTCGCGGCCAATGGCGGCCATTTTGGGGCGACGGGCGCGGCGGCCGGCGTGGCGCTGATCGCCGGCGTCATGCTTTGGGAGATCACCCTGCGTTCGCAGATCGGCGTCACTCTGTCCTTCCTGGAGGAAATCTGGTCGCGCAATCTTGGTCACATCTTTGTCAGCCCGTTGCGTCCGGGGGAGATGGTCGCGGCCTTGCTCGGCGTCTCCGTGCTGCGGACGCTGATCGGCATCGCGCCAGCCTGCCTGATCGCCTTCCTGCTTTACGCCTTTAATATTTTCGCGCTGGGACCGGCATTGCTGCTGTTTTTCCTCAACCTGCTGCTGACCGGCTGGTGGCTGTCGCTCGGCGTGATCTCGCTGCTGTTCCGGTACGGCGCCGGCGCCGAAGCCTTGGCCTGGACGCTGGCCTTCGGCCTCACCCCCTTCGCCTGCGTGTTCTACCCGGTGACGGTGCTACCGCCCTGGCTGCGGCCCATCGCGCTGGCCTTGCCGCCCGCTCATGTTTTTGCCGGCATGCGCGCAATTCTGGCCCGCCAAGCGATACTCTGGCCGCAACTCGGCGCTGCCTTCGCGCTAAACGCGCTTTGGCTGGGGGTGGCGGCGCTGATCTTCGCCGGCCAATTCCGCGCAGCGAGAGTGCGCGGCGCGCTAATCTCAATCGGAGAGTAATTAACAAAAGTTCTTTGGTTCTTTCTTTCAAGAAAGAACTGCTTCCTTGAATAAGGAGTTCGCTATGCCCACTCGCTTCTGGCTGATCCGCCACGCTCTCGTTACGCCCGATGCGCAGGCGATTTTATACGGCACCCTCGATGTCGATCTCTGCACCACCACGATGGCGGCGCAGCAGGGCCGTTACGCGGCGCTGGCGAAGCGGTTGCCGAAGAACGCGGTCTGGGTGGTCAGCCCGCTCTCGCGCACTCAGCTCACCGCCGAGACAATCATTCACGCCGGCTATGGCGAGGCCAAGCCCAGCATCGAGCCCTCGCTGATCGAGCAGGATTTCGGCGCTTGGCAGGGTCTGCCGATGCGCGACATCCTGAGCCGCCCTGCCCATGCGGCGCATCCGTTCTGGCCGGTCGGCGCCGGGGAGACCCCGCCCGAAGGGGAGGCGTTTGACGCGATGATCACCCGCGTTGGGGTGGCGCTGGAACGGCTGGCGGAAGCCTATCCTGGCAAGGATGTGGTCGCGGTGTCGCATGGCGGGGCGATCCGCGCGGCGATCGCCTATGCGCTCGGCCTCTCGCCGCATCAGGCGCTCTGCCTCGCCGTGGATAATTTATCGGTCTCGCGAATCGAGCGCCATACACCAGAAGCTGGCACCGCCTGGCGATTCGTATCGCTAAATGAACAATTATCCACTTGAGCCGTTTCGCAATCAAAGCCAATAGAGCGGGACATATATGGGAGATGACGATGAGACGCTTGATGATGGCCGCTATTGCAGTGCTGGCGCCGCTTGCCGCGTGCAGCACCTCGAACGCGGCGAACGAGAATCAAATTCTCGTCGACCGCTCGACCATCGCCATTGAGAGCATGATGGGCAGCACGCAGGGCCATGCGGCGGAGCAATATCTGCGCCGGGCGCGCGCCGTGGTGGTGTGCCCGCGCATCTTCAAGGCTGGATTCTTTTTTGGCGGCGAAGGCGGCAATTGCGTGCTGGCCACCCGCGCCTCCAACGGATCATGGTCCGATCCGGCGTTCTATTCGATGGGCAGCGGCAGCTTCGGCCTGCAGATCGGTGCGCAGGACGCCGAGGTGATGATGTTTCTGATGAACGATACGGCGCTGAACGCCTTCCTGAACAGCCAGTTCAAGATCGGCGCCGAGGCCGGCCTCTCGGTCGCGACGCTGGGCGCGGGCGTCGGCGGCGCCACCGGAACAGCGTTGGGCGCCGATATCATCACATTTTCCAAGGCGCGCGGCCTGTATGGCGGGATTTCGCTGTCCGGCTCGGTATTCTCCAACGACACCAAGAGAGATACGGACTATTACGGCCAGCCGAGCGACGCGCGGCAGATCGTCGTGCAGATGAACGCCAATAACCCGGGCGCCAATCCGCTGCGGGCGATGCTGTCAAAATTTGGCGGCTAATTTCTCTTTCGGCTGAACCCAGGCCCGGCTAATATACCGGCATGGCAGAGGCCGAACCGTTCTGGCGCGTCAAGCGCCTTGAAGAAATGTCGCACCCGGAATGGGAGTCGCTCTGTGACGGGTGCGGCCGCTGCTGCCTGCATAAATTGCGGGATGAGGACACCAACCGGGTCCATTTCACCAATGTCGCTTGCCGGCTGCTTGATACCCAGACCTGCCGCTGCGGCGATTATCAGCGGCGGCAATTGCGCGTGCCGGATTGCGTGGCGCTGACGCCGGATGACCTTAAGAAAATCGACTGGCTGCCGGCCTCCTGCGCCTATCGCCGCCTCGCCGAGGGCCGCGACCTGCCGGATTGGCATCCGCTGATCACCGGCGATCCGGCAAGCGTGGTTCGCGCTGGGGCCGCCATTACTGGACGGGTCATCGCCGAGCGTGACGCCGGTGATCTGGAACATCACGTCGTCACCTGGCCGGCCCGGATGCCGAAACTGTCGCGACGCTGATGAGCGACCCCACATGAGCGGTCAGGTCGTGAAGGTTGCGGAGACGATCATTGTCGATGGCCGGACTGCCTCCCTGCGCTGGCGGCGGAGTGCCAGGGCGAGGCGGATCGGCCTCAGGATCGACCCGGTGGCTGGCGATATTGTGATCACCTTGCCGCCACGTGGCTCCCGCCGCACCGGCCTGTCGCTGCTGCGCGAGCACGAGGCCTGGATCGCCGCCAAGCTCGATGCCTTGCCGATGGCGCTGCGCATCGAGGATGGCGGGATAATCCCGGTATTTGGCAGGCCGCACCAGATTGCTCACCTGCCAGGCGGACGCGGCGGCGGCGCTTGGATCGAAGGACAGATCATTCATGTGGCGGGCGGCAGCGAATTTTTGGCACGGCGGGTGCGCGATGCGCTGCGTTTGCTGGCGCGCGATCATTTTTCCCGGCTCGCCTTGGAAAAAGCCCGCAGCGCTGGCCTCAAGCCGAGCGCGATACGGGTGCGCGACACCAGTTCACGCTGGGGCAGTTGCGCCCCTGATGGCGCGCTGATGTTCTCCTGGCGGCTGATCATGGCGCCGGACTTCGTGCAGGATTATGTGGTGGCGCATGAAGTTGCGCATCTGCGCCACATGAATCACGGGCAGCAATTCTGGGCGCTTGTCATGGCGCTCACGCCGCACCGGACCAAGGCCTCCGACTGGCTCAATCAGCATGGCCAGGGCCTGCTGCGCATCTCGTGAGGATCATTCTCGCCTCCTCATCGGCAGCGCGGCGGGACATGCTGGCGCGCGCCGGAGTGGATGTGGCGGTGATGCCGGCTTCGGTCGACGAAGCGGCCGTCAAGCAAGCTGCGCGGGCTTCCGGGCTTGAGGCGGCGGCGCTGACGCTGCGGCTGGCCGGCATGAAGGCGATGCGGGCGGCGATGCGGCGGCCTGACGCGCTGGTAATCGGCGCCGATCAGCTGCTGGACGATGACGGAATCTGGTTCGACAAGCCGCGTGACCTCGCTGAGGCGGCGGCGCATCTCCGCCGCTTGCGCGGGCGGAGCCATGCGCTTGTCACCACGGCCTGCTGCGCCCGGGAGGGCCGGCTGGTCTGGCATCATACCGCCGCCCCGCGCCTTGCGATGCGCGCCATGTCGGACGCTTTTATCGAGCATTATGTGGCGCGCGAGGGCGAGGCGCTGCTCGGTTCTGTCGGCGCCTATCGGCTGGAAGGGCTGGGCGCGCAGCTATTCGACCGAGTCGAGGGCGATTTCTTCACGATACTCGGCCTGCCGCTGTTGCCGCTGCTCGGTTTCCTGCGCGAGAGCGGCGCGGTTCCTGGCTGAACGCTTGCCAAATAAATGTTGATTGCGATGCCACAAGAGACCGGTTATCGAAGGGTAACATTTGGCGAACAACAGCCAGGACGGGAGATGGCCATGGCCGATCTTGACGATATCATGGAATTACTACGTGAGATCAAGCAAATTGTCGAAGGCCTGGCCGGCAGCCCGAAAGGCGCGGCGCCTGGCATCATCAGCTCGCCCGGAACTTTTCTGGTGAGCGCCGGCAGGCTGGTTGAAGCTGGAATAGCGGATGATCGCCTGCGGGATCGGCATGACCAGGTACTGTGCATTCCGCTGCCCAAGGCGCCGGGCACGCCATCCTCATGAACGGCGATGATTGGCAAAGGCAAAACGACAACAACTTCACCGATGCGCGGCTATTCGCCGGGCGGATGTCCGATACTGCGAAATATGTCTGGCTCGGCGCCTTCGGCCTGCTCTTCGCCGCCAGGACCGCTGCCGCAGGATCAGCTCATTCATTCTACGCACGTAATCAGTGGCTGCTATTTGCCGCGGCCTGCCTGGGCGCAGTGGCGTTCCTGGCGGATTTGGTCAAGAACTATGCGGGCTTCCGCTTTGCGCTCCGGCTGAACGCCTGGATTTCCAATAGCCTGGCCGCCGATCCTGAAATGACCGGCGTAATGGGCAGACCCGCGGCTTATGACGCCCTTATCGCCGCCGCCTTCGCGCCGAGGCTGAGCAAGATTTGTTTAACCGCGTCGGTCGGATCGGCGGTGCTGGCCGCTTTGTTCATCGCCATCGCGTTCATTCCGCGACAGGCTTAAACCTCGGCGGGCTTGTCTGTCGAAGCGAGATGAGCCGAGGACATATCAGGCATCGGATTTGTCTCGTCGCGCGGATCATCCGTTGAATGCGCGGCGGCGCTTTCAAGATCGGGCGCTTTCGCAATCTTAGTAGCGAGATTTGGCTCGCTGTCCTCGGGGATGATGGCTTCCTCATAGACCGATGGCGGCGCTGCCTTAGCTTCTAGCGCCGCGACCCTTGCCGCCAGATGCTCGGCCTCGGTCTTGGCGTTGCTCGCCAAGGCCATGACCGCGTCGAATTCCTCGCGGCGAACCAGATCGAGCGAGCGAATCACCTCATCAGCCCGCGCGCGGATCAGCGCATTCATTTCCTCGCGCAGCCCGCTCATCGCGGACAGCGCACCGCCCGCCATGCCGGCCAAATCGTCGAATAATTTCGGACGCTCAACCATTAGTTTTCCCCTAACCTTGTTGTGCAACACTTTGTTGTGGAACCGCACCCTGACAAAGCCGTGCATCTCCCATATAAGGCGCGCCATGTTGCTTATCACGGGTGGCGCGGGATTTATCGGCTCGAATTTGCAGGCGGCGCTGGCGGCGGATGACGGGGAGACCATCATCGTGGACCGGCTGCGCGTTGCGGATCATTCAAGCGGCGGAAAATGG
Organism: Acetobacteraceae bacterium; assembly: GCA_965276795.1. Taxonomy (GTDB): domain Bacteria; phylum Pseudomonadota; class Alphaproteobacteria; order Acetobacterales; family Acetobacteraceae; genus Acidiphilium. Next base: position 2,587,602 of record OZ255628.1, read on the forward strand.
CGTAACCTGCGGCGGCATCCCCCGTCCCTGCTCATTCCGCCTGAGGAGTTGGTAGATTTCCTTGATGGCCACCCACCAATCGAGGCGGTGATCCATCTTGGAGCGATCAGCGCCACCACCGCGATGGATGGCGATCTGGTCTGGCAGAATAATGTCGCGTTCAGCCAGTCGCTCTGGTCCTGGTGCGCGCGCCGGGGGGTGCCGTTCATCTATGCCTCCTCGGCCGCGACCTATGGCGACGGCGCCCAAGGCTTTGACGATGACTTCAGCATCGGGGCGCTGCGAAAGCTGGTTCCGCTCAACCTTTATGGCTGGTCGAAGCATGCTTTTGATCTATGGGTGGCAGGCGAAATTGCCATGGGTCGGCCGCGACCGCCGCAATGGGCGGGGTTGAAGTTCTTCAACGTCTATGGGCCGAACGAATACCACAAGGACCGCATGGTCTCGGTGGTGAAGGTGAAGCATGACGAGGTGATGGCGGAAGGGGTGGCGCGGCTGTTCCGCTCCGACCGCGAAGGCGTCGCGGATGGCGCGCAGGCGCGGGATTTTATCTGGATCGACGATGTGGTGGCGGCAATCCGGTTTCTGCTCGATCGTCAAAAGATTTCCGGCCTGTTCAATCTCGGCACTGGACAGGCGCGCAGCTATGCCGATCTGGCGCGCGCGGTGTTCGCTGGCTGCGGGCTTGCCGAACACATTGAATTCATCCCGATGCCGGAGGCTTTGCGCGGCCAGTACCAATCCTTTACCGAAGCGCGGATGGACCGGCTGATCGCCGCAGGCTTCACCCATCGTTTTGCTCCGCTGGAAGACGGCGTGGCGCGCTACATCCAGGATTTTCTGACCCAACCGGATCCTTACCGATGAACCTTCTGCTCATTTGGCCGCATTTCGACCCGATTTTGGTGAAGCTTGGCCCGTTTGCCATCCATTATTATGCGCTGGCCTATATCGGCGCGCTGCTGATCGGCTGGCGGCTGGTTCGCTGGCTGGTCCGGCTCGATCCCGTGGCCGCCAATAACCAGCAAGTCGACGACTTTCTCTCCTGGGCGACGCTCGGCATCGTGTTCGGCGGACGGATCGGCTATATTCTGTTCTACCAGCCGGTGTATTTCCTCAACCATTTGAACCGCACTTATGCGGTATGGGATGGCGGGATGAGTTTCCATGGCGGGTTTATCGGCGTTGCGGTCGCCATCCTGATCTACTGCCACAAGCACAAGATGGACCCATGGTTCTTCGCCGACCGGATCGCCGTTGTCGTGCCGATCGGGCTGTTTCTCGGACGCATGGCGAATTTTATCAATGGCGAGCTGTGGGGACGCCCGGCGCCGGCCTGGTTTCCGGTGCGGATGGTTTATCCGCAGGCCGGGCCGGTGCCGCGCTATCCGTCCGAGCTGATCGAGGCGTCGCTGGAAGGCATCGTGTTGTTCATCGTGATGATCACCGCCTCCCGCTTTCCCCGGCTGCGGGCTCAGCCCGGCTATCTCACCGGCATGCTGGTGGCAGGGTATGGCATCGCCCGCGCCACCTCCGAGTGCTTCCGCCAGCCGGACTGGTTTCTCGGCTATCTGATGTTCGGATTGACGATGGGCCAGATCCTCTCCTTCCCAATGATCGTGATCGGCATCGCGATGATCGTGCGCGCGAAACGCGTGGGACGGCAGCTTGCCCTGCAGCCGGTATGACGGAAAGGCTGGATGCCTTTATGGCGCGCGCCAACGCAACCTATTACGCGGCGCGCGATCCGTTTGCGGATTTTGTCACGGCGCCGGAAATTTCCCAGGTGTTCGGCGAGCTGCTCGGCCTCTGGGCCTGCGTGATTTGGCAGGCGATGGGGTCGCCTCAGCGCTTCCTGTTTGTCGAGGCGGGGCCTGGGCGCGGCACTTTGATGGCGGATGCGCTACGCGCGGCAGGCAGGGCGATGCTGGCTTTCGGGGAAGCGGCGGAGCTGGCTTTCATCGAGACCTCGCCGCCGCTCATTGAAAACTTGACGCGAAAATTTCCCAGCGCCGCCACTTATGCTCAGATTGAGCATATTCCCGCCGGACCGATGATCCTGCTGGCCAATGAGTTCCTGGACGCTGTGCCGATCCGCCAGTTCGTCCGGCGCGAGGCAGGATGGATGGAGCGGTTTGTCGCCGGTGGCAAATATGTTGAGCATCGTGCCGATACCGCGCTGCCGGATGATCCGGTGGGATCGGTGCGCGAACGCGGCGATGCCGCGCGCGGCATTGTGGCGCATCTGGCGGCGCGGCTGACGCGCGATGTCGGGGCAGCGCTGTTTATCGATTACGGGCCGCTGGAAAGCGCCGCGGGCGACAGCCTGCAAGCGATCCGCGATGGCCGGCCGGCTGAACCCTTGGCCGATCCCGGTTCGGCGGACCTCACCGCGCATGTCGATTTTCAGGCCTTGGCGGCGGTGGCGCGCGAGCAGGGCGCGCTTTGTTTCGGGCCGGAAGCGCAAGGCGCGTTCCTGGCGCGGCTCGGCATCCACGAGCGGACGGCGCAGCTTGGCCGCAATGCCTCCCCGGAGGACGCCGCCAAGCTGATCGCCTCGACCCGCCGGCTGACCGCGCCGGAAGCGATGGGCGCCTTGTTCAAGGCCTTCGCGATCGGTAGTCCAACCTTGTCAAAACCACCTGGATTTGCGTGAGGACTGTTTGATCCTGCCACCTTTTTTGACCGGCGGGCTTGCCGCGCCGCATGGGTTTTTTGGCCGGGAAGGCGGCGTTTCACAAGGCTCCTATGCCAGCCTGAATTGCGGCATTTCGGGCGCTGATGATCCGGTTTGCGTTGGGGAAAATCGCGCCCGCGCCGCCGCGGCATTAGGTACGATGACGCTACTCGGGTTGAAACAAGTGCATGGCGCGAGAGTCATCGCCGTGACGGAGCCATGGCCGCCGGGCGGCGGCCCTGCCGCCGATGCCATGGTGACAGACCAGGCTGGCCTCGCGCTCGGGATCATCACCGCTGATTGCGCGCCTGTGCTATTCGCCGATGCCACAAGAAAGGTGGTAGGAGCGGCGCATGCCGGCTGGCGGGGCGCCGTGGCTGGGGTGCTGGAATCGACCATCGCCGCGATGCGCAATCTTGGCGCCGGAGAGATCGCCGCGGTGATCGGGCCATGCATCCATCAGGAAAGTTATGAGGTGGGCGAGGATGTGCGGGCAGCGGCGCTGACGCGCCAGGCTGGCGATGCACGGTTCTTCGCGGCCAATGCGGCGGGCCGCTATCAGTTCAACTTGCCAGGCTATTGCGAGGCGCGATTACGGGAGGCCGGCGTAAGCGCCGCCGTGCTGGCCGAGGACACTTACGCGGATGAAACGCGGTTCTTTTCCCACCGGCGCCGCACGAAGCGCGGCGAAGGACCAGGGGGGCACCAAATTTCGGTGATCGCCGCGCGTCCATGACAAGCCAAACGATATCAATCAAAAAAGTTCTTTGGTTCCGCGGGCGCGGCGCCTTTCTTCCAAGAAAGAACCTCTTGCTTAAAAAGAAACCTAGCCGGCTGAAACGCCAAAAAACTTTTTTGGGCTTAACCTTGCCTTTACTGCTGGCCGGTTGCGGCACATTGCCGCAGCCTTTTCTCGGTAGGCCGGGCGCGGAAGGGGCAAGGCTGGCGATGCCGCCGCCGCCGATACTGATCGTGCCTGAACCCACCAATGCCATGCTCGGCAATCATGCGGCGGCGCTCTATGCCAAGGATTTGGCGCAGGCGCTGGTGGCGCATGATGTTCCCAGCCTCGCCCGCCCCGCCGGCAAGGGCGAATGGTCTCTGCGAATGACGGCGGGGCTGGCGGGGAGCGAGGTCGCGCCGGATTTCGCGGTGATCGGCCCGAATGGCAAGGTCTACGGCGAGAGCGCCGGCCCGGCGGTCGACGCGGCGGACTGGGCGGCTGGCGCGCCGGCGGCGCTGGCAGCGAATGCCGCCGCGGCGGCTCCTGCCTTGGCCAACCAGCTCGCCATGATCAATGCCGTGGTGCAAGAGAGCAATCCGAATTCCTTGGAAAACCGACCGGCGCGGGTCAGCTTCAGCGGCGTCTCGGGCGCCCCGGGCGATGGCGATCATGCGCTCGCCCTGAATGTCAGGCGCGATTTGCCGGAGCTCGGCATCGTGCTGACGGATCGGCGGCCGGATGCCGATTTCCTGCTGAACGGGGTGGTGAAAGCAAAAAAAAGCATCAAGCCGGATGGCCAGGAGGTTGTCGAACTTGACTGGATCGTGCGCGACGCCACTGGCGGGTTCATCGGCAAGGTGAGCCAGCTGCATGAATTGCGGCAGGCGGATATGGTGCCCTACTGGGGCGATGTCGCGGTTGCGGCGGCGCAGGAAGCCAGCGGTGGCATCAAGCAGGTGATCACCAATGCGACGCCGAAGCGGCCGCCTCCTCGAAGCCAGCCGGCCCCGCACTCTGGTGCAAGGCTGTCTGGCGCCAAACCGGCTGATGCCCTTTTACCGTGAGTTCGATCATTCGGATGCCCGAAACGGCAAGCCGCGCCGCGCCATCTGTCCAGCGGAACCAGGATATTCCGTGATATTCCGGCGCATGGAACCCAGCGCCGAAACATGCGTGATCCGCGCCGAAGCTTGCATTGCCGGCAATGATCCGGGTTACCGCGATGCCAAGCTTGCGCCGGTCCTCGGAGCGCGGATCGGTTTCGGCGGGGACGCCAGCCGTGGAGCAGAGGCATAAAGTCGCGACGCCGCGCGGGATGGCGAAACGGTAGCGGCTGCCTAGGCGATCCGCGCCTGATGCCGTCGCGCTCTCCTGTTCCACCGGGTCAAGGCTTTTCCCATTGGCCTTGACCACAAGGTGTTCGATGACGCGCGGCTGGAAGCCCTGGCGCAGCAGGCTTTCATGCATGTTCGCCCGCGCCCTGGCCAGCGCCTCGCCCGTGGTGACGAGCGGCGCGAAGCCGCGCTGGCGTTCGCCGTTTGCCCGTGCGAAATCGGCGTGTAGGCTAATTGAAGCGCCGCCCTGGAACTGGTGGCGGTTGCCGCAATCAAGATAGGTTTCGGAAGGCAGGCCTTCGGACCAGATGACGTCATGCGCTGCCAACTCGATATGGTGGTAGCTCACCGAGTTCACCGGAATCTGGCGGATGGTGACGCCATTGATCAGGTGCTTCGCCGGGATCAGCGCGCCCGCGACATAAAGCGCGTGATCCGGTGAGACGTAAAGCTCGCGCGATGGCAGCCCGGGTCCAAAACTATCGGCCTTGATTCGCACCGGCCATACCGCTGCCGGATTGGCATGGCGGCGGCAATCAATGCGGCGGCGGCCGTGCCAGAGGATCGGCCGCGGCACGCCGCTTAGGGTAATCACCTGATCGCCAGGGCGTAGCGCCTCGACCGGCTTCTGTCCCTCCGGCGTCAGGATTCGGGTGCCCGACGCGAAACATGGCGCGATGATCTCATAGGACTTGCCGCCGGGACCGAGCACCGGGACCAGCATGGGCGCGCTAGGGGCGGTGGCAAAGGTGAGAGCAGTGGGCGCGATGGCGCCGGAAAGCGTCATCACATTGCCGTTCAGCGTCTCCGTCACGATGCCGCCGCTGCCGACGCCGCCGATATCGATGACGTCGTTGCCGCCAAATCCAGCGATGGTGCCGTTGAACAAACCAGGGTTGGCCAGCACCAAGGTTGATTGCTTGCCGTCGAGCGCAATCGTCTCTCCAGCGGCGACGCTATTATCAATGATCAGCGTTGTATTCTCGACATCGACCAGACCAAAGCCGGCGAGCTTGCCGAATAAGGAGAGGGTGTCCGAGGGGGTCTCAGTGAGCGTCCCGAAATTCTCGAGCACTGCGTTTGAGTTAATGGTGGTGGTGCCCGACCAATCCCAGTTGGCGCCGGCTGCCACTTCAATCGTGCTGAAATTGACGATCTGGGTTCCCAGCCCTGCCAAACTGCCCGCCAAGCTACCGGCCAGCATGAGTTCGCCGCTATCGCCGCCATTGACCAGGCCGACCATTGCTTCCCCAGGCAGCAAAGCGAGGGTGCCGCCGCTGGAGCTGAAGAACACAGCGTCGCCGCCTTTGCCTTCGATTGTTCCGGCATTGACGATGGTGGCAGAAGCGCTGCCCGCGGATACGCCAGTTTGGCCGATAATCGTGCCGTTATTGATAAAGCTGCTCATGACTTCGATATCGAGGCCGGTGCCGCCGCTCTCGATCAGCCCGCCGCTGGAGTTGACGCCAGCGGCTTCGCTTAGCGCGACGCCGAAGCCGGAACTGCTCTGGATCGTCCCGGCATTGCTGAGCGTGTTGAGCGTCGGGCTGAAGCCCGTGAATCGCACGCCAATCGTCCCGCCCAAAACCAGGCCGCCGGCGAGATTGTTAAGCGTATCGTTCGCGTTGGTGCTCAGTATGCCGGTGCCACTGCTTTCGACGGTGCCGGAATTCGTGATGACAAGGTTGGCTGATCCTTTGCCGCTGCCGAAAATGCCGAACTGCTCCCCCTGTATCTGGCCAACATTATCGGCGACGCCGCCGGCGTTCAGCATGATGCCGTCGCCGGCGCCGGCGGTGATGGCGCCATCGTTGAGAATGACCCATTGTTGCGTCGCATCAATGGCGGCGATGCCGGAGGCGACATCAACCGCGCCAGCGATGGTCAGAGGGCTTGCATAAGGCGATGAGGCATTGAGGACGATCTCCGTCTGTACCGTTCCGGCAATCGTTCCAGACATCGAGGTCTCCCATGGCGCGAGCGCCTGTCCAATACGGATAGGCAATGGCGGCGGGATGTAAGCATATACTTAAGATTGAGTCACTTTAAATCTTTCAACTACGTATCATTATCGATTCGTCGTTGCGGCAATCAGTCTACAAGTTTTGGCGTCCCCGCCTTTGGCGCAAGCTCAAGCCGGACACCTGGATGAAAGAACGCATAGACCTGCCGCGCCGTCGCGTGATTGATTCCAGGCGTGGTTTCGAGATCACGCAGGCCAGCCTGCTTGACGCCGCGCGCCGAGCCAAAATGGTTGAGCAAGGCCCGCTTGCGCGCGGCCCCAATGCCGGCGATATCGTCAAGCTCGCTATGGACGAGCTTTTTACCGCGCGCTGCCCGATGCGTAGTGACGGCGAAGCGATGCGCCTCGTCCCGCAGGCGTTGCAGGAAATACAGCACCGGATCGCGCTCCGGCAACTGAAAGGGCGTCCGGCCTTCGAGGTGGAACCATTCCCGCCCTGCATCTCGATTGGGCCCCTTGGCGATGGCGACCAGCGGCAAATCGGTGAGGCCTAGTTCCTCCAGCACGGCGCGCGCGGCGCTTAATTGGCCGGCGCCGCCGTCGATCAGCACAAGATCTGGCCAGTGGCCGCCATCGCGGTCGGGGTGGTCGGCCAAGGCGCGGGAGAACCGGCGGCTCAGCACCTCGCGCATCATCGCGAAGTCATCGCCTGGGGTGAGCGGCCCCTTGATGGCGAATTTCCGGTAGGCGGCTTTCATGAACCCTTCAGCGCCGGAAACGATCATCACCCCATAAGCGCTGGCGCCCATAATATGCGAATTGTCGTAGACCTCGATGCGGCGGGGCGGCTGTTCCATCTCAAACAGGCTGCCAACGCCCGTGAGCAGCTTGCCCTGCCCTGCCGATTCAGCAAGCTTGCGCTCCAGAGCCTCGCGCGCGTTGGTTTCGGCGTGCAAAACGACGTCGCGTTTCTCGCCGCGCGCCGGCACCGCCAGTTCGATTTTATGTTCGGCCTTCAGGCTCAGCGCCTCGGCGATCAGCGCCTCTTCAGGCAAAGCGTGGCTCAGCAGGATCAGCGGCGGCGGCGTTTTATCATCATAGAATTGGGCAATGAAGGCGGCGAGCACCGCACCGCATTCCTCTCCGCGCGCCTGCGCCGGAAAGAAGCTGCGATTGCCGTTATTGCGCCCGCCGCGGATGAAAAACACTTGTACGCAGGATTGTTCGGCGGCTTGGTAGATGGCGATGACATCGGCATCGGCAATGCTGGCCGGGTTGATGACATCGCTGCCTTGGACATAGGCGAGGCCGCGGATGCGGTCGCGCAAGGCAGCGGCGCGCTCGAACTCCATGGTGGCGGAGGCGGCTTCCATCTGCGCCGCAAGATCACGCCGGATGGTATCGGATTTGCCGGAGAGGAAGGCTTTCGCCTGACCGACCAGCGCCGCGTAATCCTCCCGGCCAATGCGTCCGGTGCAAGGCGCTGAACAGCGCTTGATTTGATGCAGCAGGCAGGGCCGGGTGCGGCTGGCAAACACTGTATCAGCGCAAGTGCGGAGCAGAAACAGTTTTTGCAGCGCCTGGATGGTCTGGTTGACCGCCCAGGCGGAGGCGAAGGGTCCCCAATAGCTCGATCCCGGCGTCTGCGCGCCGCGATTTTTCCAGATTTGCGGAAATTCGTGATCCTCGGTCAGCATCAGCCAGGGATAAGATTTGTCGTCGCGGAGCAGAATATTGTAGCGCGGCTTCAGGCGCTTGATGAAATTGGCCTCCAGCAGTAGCGCCTCGGCCTCGGTATGGGTGGTGACGACTTCTAGCGACGCGGTTTCGGACACCATGCGGCGGAGACGTTCCGGCAGACGTCCTATCTGGGTATAGGCAACCACACGCTTGCGCAGGCTGCGCGCTTTGCCGACGTAAAGCGCATCACCCGCTTCGTTGAGCATTCGATAGACGCCCGGGCCAGGCGGCAGAGTCGCAATGGCCGATTCAATGATCGATTGTCCGTGATTTACAGGATTACTCATGATGGATTTCTGCTCGGTTTCAGGCCTGTGGATAACTATGTGGGAAACCCCTGGTCAAATGCAAAACTGCAGCAGTGCATAACGCATTTCATCATCCGCGGCGAACTTGGGACAAACAGTTTAACCTACTGATTTTACTGAATTTCTTAGGTCGTTGCTGTCATGCAGATGAAATAAGCCGTTGAAATCAGCTGCTTGTTTGGGAATCGACGGCGCCAGTGGACAACTACTGGCGGAACGCCGTGGAAATCGCTGATTTTACATCGTTTCGCCTGTCGGGTCAGGCAGGAGGCGCTATCGCGACGCGTGGCTGAGCAACAATTGCCCGGCGGCGGCGACAGGGCCGCATCCCGCCTCCTGGACAAAGGCGGCGATCCCGTCATAGGAGTGGGCGCCGGTGGGCATTGCCAGAACGGTGACCGGCACGGGGATGGTTCGCGGCGGCGTCATCAGCAACGTAACTGGCGCTGCGAAGCGCACGATGTTGACTTCCGTGATCACGTGGCCGGCATTTTCTCCGTGACCTATCGCAATGCTACGGCTGCGGTCGAACGCAGCGAGCCAAAGCGTCGCGCCAGCCGGATAAGGCAGGGCGGGAATAGTGACGACGACATCGCCGTTTCCGATGGCGAGGCCCAATCGTGGGACAGGAGTCGCCTGACGCAGCATGGCAGCGATTTTTTCTTGGTTGTTGCCGATGCCTTTGATCGCGCCGTTGATGATCATTTCCGGGGTAAAGACCTCGCCGCTATGCCAGCAGCGCGCGTAATCCCATTGCCGCTGATCTGCGGCAGGCAGCGCGAAGCGATCCTTCCAGCCCAGATAATCCCAGTAACCGACATGAAATCCCAGTGCGATAACATGTTTCTCAACCGCCAGATGCGCGAAAGCGGCATCGGCGGCGAGGCAGGACGCGCAGGCCTCGCTGGTGTAAAATTCGACAAAGCGGACCGGCTGCCGCGCGGCTTGCGGCGCCTGCGCGGCCGCGCCTAACGGTAATAAGAGGCAAATCAGGAGCGCATGAATGGAACCGAGTATAATGCGGCGCATGGATCATAGAAACGCCTAACTGGAGAGCTGGGGCAAGATGCCGAACGCCACTTGCCGATCACGCTTGCGCCATATCATAAACAAGCCTCATCACGGCAGCGACAAGGATTCCAGATGAACTCAGTGGTAACGCCTGCGGAACAGGCCTATGGCGACACGCGAAGCTGGCCGCTTTACGCAATCAGGCCAGCGGAGGTGGAGACATTTTTGGCGACGCAAGGCGCCGATGTCGCGGCGTTTTTGAAGGCGCAAGGTTTTGCCGGCGCGGCGCAGAGCCTGGTTTTGCTGCCCGGCCCGGATGGCTTGGCCGGGGCGGCGCTTGGACTCGGCGATGACCGGTCGCCCTTCGCTTTTGGCGGTTTAGCAGAGCGGCTGCCCGCGGATCGCGCCTGGCGCTTGACGCCAGGAGATTATGACGCCGAGGCTGCATCACTCGGCTTTGCGCTCGGCGCTTACCGATATGACCGGATCAAGCAGCGCAAGCAGGCGCCGGCGCGGCTAATTTCGCCGGATGCCGAAGCCGGCGAGATCGTGGCCGAAGCCGTTTGCCTGGCGCGCGACCTGATCAATACGCCAGCCAATCTCCTAGGCCCCGCCGAGCTCGCGGATGCCGCGATGGATCTGGCGCGACGCCATGGCGCCGATGCCGCGCGGGTAACCGGCGATGCGTTGTCCGAAGGGTTTCCGGCGCTTGCCGCGGTTGGCGCGGGATCGGCTCGGGCCGCCCAGGTGGTGCGGCTGCGCTGGGGCGATGACGCCGCGATGCCTCTGATTTCGCTCTGCGGCAAGGGCGTGTGTTTTGATACGGGCGGTTATGACCTCAAGCCCAGCAGCGCCATGCTGCGAATGAAAAAGGATATGGGCGGCGGCGCGATTGCTTTGGGCGTGGCGCAACTCGTCATGGCGCATTGCCTGCCGGTGCGGCTGGAGCTTCGTATCGGCTGCGTGGAAAACAGCGTCTCTGGTCAAGCGATGCGGCCGCTCGATATCTTGAAAACCCGCGCCGGGCTGAGCGTGGAGGTAGGCAATACCGATGCGGAAGGCAGGCTGGTTCTTGCCGATTTGCTAACCGAGGCGGGCGAGGCGAAGCCTGACTGGCTGATCGATTTCGCGACGCTGACGGGCGCGGCGCGGGTGGCGCTCGGCCCTGACATTCCAGCGCTGTTCAGCAATGACGATGGCTTGGCCACTGCATTGGTCGCGGCGGGCAATGCCGCGCATGATCCGCTCTGGCGGCTGCCGCTATGGCGCGACTATGCGAGTTGGCTCGATGCTGGCATCGCCGACCTCAACAATGTGGGCCAGAAGCCCTATGCGGGGGCGATCATCGCAGCGCTTTTCCTCGAGCGTTTCGTGCCGCCGGGCGTAAATTGGGCGCATATCGACACTTATGCGTGGAACGACCAGAACCGGCCCGGACGCCCGGAAGGCGGCGAGGCGCAAGGCCTGCGCGCGGTTTTCGATTCGATCAAGGCGTTTGCTAGAAAATAAGCAAGTTCTAGAGGAACGACATGGCCGTTGCATCGCAATTGCAATGTTTTCATGTTACATCGTCTTGTTCGGTACGATGAGGCTCACAAATTACAAGGCCTTACGAGCCGTCGCATATGCCGGTGGGCTGTCTTGAGTGGAAAGATGGGCCGCGGCAAGATGGCTCGCTGAAAGATAGGCGAACCGTGGTGCCGGTGGCAGTGCTGCGGCATAGCGAGCGGTCGGTTCTGGACGGAAAGGATAATCAATGCCAACGCAATTTTCGACTGATCAGTTCATCGGCATTCTGCGCGACACGATCGTCTCTTTGGTAAGACGGGATGGCGTTGACTTGTCGGCTCGGCAACTCGGCGTGTTTCTGACCTGCTATCTGAACGATGGAGCTCATACGGTGCGGGGACTGGCCGGACAGCTGAATGTTTCGAAGCCCGCCATCACCCGCGCGCTTGACCGGCTTTCCGATCTTGACCTGGCGCGCCGCAAGGTCGATCCTGCCGATCGGCGCAGTGTCCTGGTACAGCGGACGACCAAGGGTTCGGCATTCCTGCGGGAAATTAGAACGGTGATGGGTGAAGCAGTTGCCGCGCATCGGTCTGCCGAGGCGACGCCGCGCCGCGCCGCCGCAGGATGAGGGTCGCCTTATATTTGGGCGCTGTCGATGCGGAGTAAGCGTTTCGCCAGCGTTTTGCTGGCGCTTTTATTATTTGCACCATCCGCTTTCCCAAGAACTTCGGTCACGGATAATGCCACGCTTACGCAGGTTGCGGATTATTTGAATGGACTAAAAACTGTTACCGCGCGCTTCGTTCAGGTCGCGCAGGATGGTAGCATCCGCAATGGGCAAGCAATTTTGCAACGCCCTGGAAAAATGCGTTTTCAGTATGATCCGCCTGATCCCCAATTGCTGGTAGCGGGATTCGGGTTATTGGTGTTCCATGATCCGCAGCTTAACCAGACAAGCAATATTCCGCTGTCGGCGACACCTTTAGGCATTCTGTTATCGAAGCATGTGAAGTTCTCCGGGCCGGTGACGGTGACCAAAGTTGAAAAGCCGCCTGGCGAGGTGCAGGTGTCGTTGATCAGAACGGGCAAAGCGGCGCAAGGCCGGTTGACGCTGGTGTTCTCTTCCGATCCGTTGGAGCTGCGCCAGTGGCAGGTTACCGATGCGCAAGGACGCACCACGCAAGTCAGCCTTTATGATTTGCACGCGACCAAACCGTTTCCTGACAAAGATTTTGAATATGTCGCGGGGTTTACCCCCCCAAGCGGCTGATACAGGCATGCGGCTTGCCCTGCTGACATTTCGCGACAAATTCGGCACTATTTAAAAATGACGAAGCAACCTTCCAGGCTTGTCGGCATTTCCTGCTGTCGAAAGTTGTTTGGCACGTTCGGCATGGTCAACCATGCCGCGTCCGACACCTATATCCGCGCGGTCGATCAGGTGGTTGGGGCGATTCCGGTGCTGATCCCGGCGAATGGCGAAGAGGCGGATGTGGCCGGGCTGCTCGACCGGCTGGATGGCGTCATTCTGACCGGCAGCCGCAGTAATGTCGCGCCGTTTTTCTATGATGGACCGCCGCATACCGATGCTGCGCCGGAGGACCCGGCTCGGGATCATGTGACCCTGCCGCTGGCGCGGCTCGCTTATCAGCGCGGCGTTCCGCTACTGGCGATTTGCCGAGGGATGCAGGAGTTGAATGTGGCGTTGGGGGGCACGCTGCACCAGCGCTTGCAGGATCTGCCGGGTCGCATCGATCATTCGACGCCGATGCAGCCTTATTCCGAGATCAGGACCGGCAAGGCGCATTTCGTGGATCTGGAGGTCGGCGGCCAGCTTGCGGCCATTGTCGGCGCGGCGCGGCTTTCGGTGAATTCCTTGCACAACCAAGGGGTGGACCGGCTGGCGCCGGGGCTGATCCGTGAAGCCCATGCCGTCGATGGAACGATCGAGGCGGTCTCTGGCGACGGACCCGGCTATCTGCTTGGCGTGCAATGGCATCCGGAATATGATTTCGATCATGATGCGGCGTCACGGCGAATTTTCGAGAGTTTCGGCGCGGCATTACGCAGCGCGGCGCGGCCGTTACTGTCGCTTGTAGAAGGCTAGATGTCATGAATGATTTTGTCATAGCGCAGCCCAATGTCATCGCCGTGCCGGTGGCGGGAGGCGGGCGGTTTCCGGTGCGCCGGGTATTCTGCGTCGGCCGCAACTATGCCGCCCATGCGCGGGAAATGGGGCATGATCCGTCGCGGGAACCGCCATTTTTCTTTACCAAGCCGGCCGATGCGCTGGTGACTGAAGGCGCTGACGCGCCTTATCCGCCGGCTTGCAAATCGTTGCATCATGAGATGGAACTGGTCGTGGCGATTGGCGCGGGGGGCGCCGCGATTGATGAGGCGGTCGCGCTGGAGCATGTTTATGGTTATGCGGCGGGTGTCGACCTGACGCGGCGCGATATGCAGGATGAGGCGAAAGCGATGCGCAGACCTTGGGATTTGAGCAAGGGGTTTGATGCTTCGGGACCGATTGGCGCTATCGTCCCGGCTTCCAGAATCGGGCATCCTTCGCACGGACGGATCATGCTTTCTGTTAATGGAGCGATCCGGCAGGACGCCGATTTGGCCGACATGATCTGGACTGTGCCGGAGATCGTTTCCTACTTGTCGCGCCTAGTGGCGCTGGCGCCGGGCGATCTGATTTTCACCGGCACGCCTGAAGGCGTCGCGGCTCTGGAACGGGGCGATCAAGCAAAAGGCGAGATCGCGGGAATCGGCGTCGTCACGTTCAGGGTGGTATGACGAACCGGCTAACCGTCGCCACCTGGAACATTAATTCGCTCCGGCTGCGGCAGGATTTGCTGGCCCATCTGATGGACGCCCTGACGCCGGATATTCTGTGCTTGCAGGAAACCAAGGTGCCGGATGAGCTGTTTCCCGAGGGGCTCGATGCGCGGTTTGGCTTTAGCCATGTCATCAAGCGCGGTATGAAAGGCTATAACGGCGTCGCGATTTTCTCGAAGTTGGCGATGACGGAGATCAAGAATAGTCCGGACTGGTGCGGCAAGGGCGATTGCCGGCATGTCGAGGTCGCGGTGGAGACCGGCGGCGCGCCGATTTCGATCCATAATTTTTATGTGCCAGCCGGTGGCGATGTGCCGGACCCGGCGGTGAACGAAAAATACGCGCATAAGCTTGATTTTATTGGCGAAGCGCGGGCGCATTTTGCGGCGGAGGCGCCGGCGCGGACCGTGCTGGCGGGCGATTTGAACATCGCGCCCCTGGAGCATGATGTGTGGAGCCATAAGCAGATGGCCAATGTGGTGAGCCATACACAGCCGGAGATCGAGGCGCTTAACGCCTGGATGGCGGAAGGTTTTGCCGATGCGCTGCGGCATTTTGTCCCGCAGGATCAAAAGCTTTATACGTGGTGGTCGTACCGGAATCGCGACTGGCGGGCCTCCAACCGTGGACGGCGGCTTGACCATGTTTGGGTGTCGCGCGATTTGCGGGAAGGCCTGCGCTCGATGACGGTGCTAAAGGAGGCGCGGGATTGGACACAGACTTCCGATCATGTGCCGGTGGCGGTCACGCTTGAGGTATGAGGCCCTGTAATTTTACCTGGAAAGGTATAAATAGGAGAAATGTTCGGTTTTAATCGCAAATCCGCTCTGCCCGCCGCCACCGAGGCCCTGCCCGGCCGCGCGGTAAAAATGCGCGTCCCGGCGCAGCATTTCGTCAATGGCGCCAGGCTTGAGGCGCCTTATCCCGAAGGAATGGAAATCGCCGATTTTGGCATGGGGTGCTTTTGGGGCATCGAGCGCATTTTCTGGAATGCTCCCGGCGTTTACGTAACCGCGGTTGGTTATCAGGGCGGGCTGACGCCTAATCCCACCTATGAAGAGGCTTGTTCCGGCCTGACCGGACATGCCGAAGTGGTGCGCGTCGTGTTTGATCCAAAGGTGACCTCCTATGAGGCGCTGCTCAAGCTGTTCTGGGAAAATCACGACCCGACGCAAGGCATGCGGCAGGGCAATGATCGCGGGACTCAGTATCGCTCGGCGATCTACACCCATTCCGAGGCGCAAACGACGGCGGCTTTGGCCTCGCGCGACGCGTATCAGCAGCGGCTAGCCAAGGCTGGATTCGGGGCGATCACCACTGAGATTGCCGAGGCGCCGGAGTTCTATTTTGCCGAGGATTATCACCAGCAATATCTTGCTAAGAACCCGAATGGGTATTGCGGCGTGGCGGGGACGGGCGTGGGTTGCCCGGTGGGGCTGGCGGCGGCTTAGAGTGCGTTTGAAACCCTGCTATGATGGCCGTCTGATGCCGCTTTTCCTCGCTCCGGTGCTGGCGAGCCTCAAGGTCGCTCCGGTGCTCGAAAACCAGCGCCAGCCGACTCAAGCCTAGCGAGTTTTTGAAGGCACTCTCAGGCAAACACCTCTTTCGTCAGACGGGCGTAATTAGCCGTGGGTCGTAGAGAAATTTCCGGCGCTTGACGGCGGTGAGGCGGGCGGTATTGGCGTGATTTGGGTTGATGATGACATTGAACTCCTCTGGCGCGATCACCTAGGGCACCACGAGGAGAGCTGATTTCGTCGAACCCGCCCAATTCCTGCCGAACCGGATGCTCACCAGGTCGGCGGGTTCGGCATCCCAGCCGACAGGCAGGGTGCTGGCAGTTTCTGCTTGGGTATTGGCCCAAACATCGTTGGAGATCGTGATCTCGACCAGATAGCGGTTGAACGGCAGGCCGCCGGCGTTCAAGTGGACAATGGTTTCCAGGCAGGCGAGAGTGCGGGTTTCGAGGCATAGACGAGTGAGAGACCGGCCTTCTTGACAAGGGAGAACAAATCGTGAATCATTCATTTGACCGATTCGGCGGCTTTTTGTATGGGGCGACGAATCGGATGCCCCTGCATAAGAGTTGTCATGACGGTCAAAACCTTCGAGATACGCTGCCCTGTCTACGGCTTTATCTCACTATACCCGTGGGAGCGTGAAATTATTGAGGAGCCCGCATTCCAAAGACTGCGCCGAATACGCCAACTCGGATGGACTGACGCTGTCTATCCTGGCGCTATGCATACCCGCTTCGAGCATTCGCTCGGCGTCATGCACATGGCGTCGCTGCTGTATGACGGTGTCCAAGTTCGCTGCGGCGACATTCTCAGGTCTGACTACCAGTATGACGATTCCGGTGTACGTCGCTATAAACTTCTAATTCGGCTAGCCGCACTCCTGCATGACGTCGGGCACGGTCCATTTTCTCACGCCGTCGAAGAGCTTGCACCTTACAATGGAGAAGGAGAAGGCCGGCGACGCTATAGGCATGAAGAATATTCAACAGCTATCATTCGTAAGCATTTCCGTGAGGTGATCGAGAATCATCCGGCAAATGCCAATTATCATTTCACAGTCGATGAGGTTTGTGGATTGATTGAAGGAAAAGCCGCTGCTGGTAGCGCTGCCATTTGGCAGGAACTCATCTCCAGTCAGCTTGATGCTGATCGAATGGACTACCTGCTGCGCGACTCGTTTCATTCTGGTGTGGAATATGGCCGATACGACTGGCGACGCTTGGTTAATTCCGTTGAACTCGTCAGGGACTCAGAGAGCGACTCTTGGCGCCTCGGAGTTTCCGATGGAGGGAGACACGTTGCCGAGAGTCTGATTATAGCCCGCTACATGATGTTCAGTCAGGTTTATTTTCATAAGGTCAGGGTAATCCTTGATTACCATTTGCACCATGCTGTCGAAGAACTCCTACCCAATGGCGTCTTCCCAGCGCCTGTAGGCGACGATCTCGACGAATATATACGATGGGATGACTGGCGGGTCCTCGGTCAATTTGCGCAAGGCCTTGGAGGAGATCACGCTCGCCGCTTGAAGGATCGAGATTTCTTTAGGCTCGTGTATGAGACTCCGGAAATTCCGAGCATCGAGGATGAGGCACGATTTTCCTCCGCCTCTTCGGCCTTGGAGGAACTGACGCCGGTTCAGCGGGAAGCTCGAAAGTCCTGGTATAAGGTCGGATCTGATGACCTGCCTGTAGCCCCTTCAAACGCAGGAGGACGGAGCATGCTGCTTTCCGAATGCTCATCAATCGTTCGGCAGATGGCACCGTCACGAAGCGTCCGCCTTTACGTTTCGAGAGAAAATCGCGCAACAGCGACGCAGCGCTTAAACTCGCTGATAAACCATGGGAGATTTGTATGAGCAATCATGATTCACCGACTGACTTTCGGCTGGCTACTATCTCCGCCCTGGTAAAGTATGCCCCGCACGCCCTCGGTCGCACTGCCATGATGAAGCTGGTTTATTTTCTTCAAACCTTGCACAAAGTACCGCTTGGGTATGACTTTAGAATATACACCTATGGGCCGTATGACAGTCAGGTTCTTGAAGACCTGAAGGTCGCTGAGTTAAAAGGGGGCGTAAAATCGTCGATTGTTGAATACGCGGTTGGTAATGGCTACGCCATCGCATCTGGGACTGAAGCGGATGCGGTCCTCAAACGCAGTTCTTCGGTTGCCGATTTTATGCCAAAGATCAAATCAGTTCTTGCTGATTTTGGCAACCGATCAGCTATTGATCTGGAGATGGCTAGCACTATCGTTTTTGTAGTCCGCGCGGAGGAGTCTTCTGGAAAAAAAATTGCTCTCTCTGAAGCTGCTCAAAAGGTACGAGAGATGAAGCCTCGTATGGATTTTAAACTAATTCTGCATGAGGCAACCGCTCTAAGAGACAAGGGCTATATAGCCGCGGCATAGGTATGCACTGGTCAGCGCATCGGACATGAAGGGCGAGGCCGTATATGTCCGCGTACCTAGCGCTCCTTTGCAAAAAATCGGACAATCAGCTATCAAATTATAAAGCTATTTGGTTCTTTCTTCCAAGAAAGAACATTCTTTACCTACTGAGCCAAAGCGGCTCCTTGATTTTTGCCACGAACGCCGTATGCGCCTCGCGTTCCGCGTCGCTCACCGGCATCGGACGCGGGCTGCGGCGGCCTGACAAGGTATAGGTCACAAAGCTGAGTTCGGCGGTCTCCGCTTCAAGCTCAAAACCACGCTGCCGGCCGCCGGTGAGTTCGATATAGACTTCAGCTAGCAGCTTGCAGTCGAGCAGGGCATTATGAGTGGTGCGCGCCGAGAGATCGATCTCGAAGCGGCGGCAGAGGGCGTCGAGGCTGTTGGGGATGCCAGGGAATTTCTGCTTCGCCAGAGCCAGGGTGTCGACCATGCGGGCGCGTTCCAGCTTCGGCAGGCCGATTCGCGCCAGTTCGGCGTCCAAAAAGCCAAAATCGAAAGGCGCGTTATGGGCGATCAGCGGGTCGTGGCCGACGAATTTCAGGAAATCCTGAGCGATCTGCGCGAATTTTGGCTTACCTTCGAGATCCTTGCTGGTAAGGCCGTGGATGCGGCTAGCCTCCATAGGGATGTCGCGCTCCGGATCGAGCAGAGCATGGAAGGTACGCCCGGTTGGCAATTCGTTCAGCAATTCGATGGCGGCGATCTCGATCACCCGGTCGCCCAAAAGCGGGTCGAGGCCGGTGGTTTCGGTATCGAAAAGGACAGCGCGGCTCATGCCGAGATTTTGCACTTATTTGTGCTAGCGAGGCAAGGGTTCAGGTTTTGGCTAAGCAGGGCTTGCGTAAATTATGCTATTATTTTATGTATAGAAGGATATTGATTGGCGCATTAACGGATTAGGAGATGGATGATGAGCGACAGGGTAAGACTGAACCTGGTGGTTTCCAACGAATTGAACAACACGCTGGAAACCATCGCGGAATCCAGCGGATCAACTAAAACCGATGTCATACGACAGGCGCTGGCGCTCATGAACATCGCGCACCGCGCGAAGCGCGAATCGAAGCATCTTGGCATTACCGCCGATGCCAATAAGCTGGATACGGAGATTGTCGGGCTTCTATGAGCCATGCAACGGCAGCAGATCGACATTTCCGGCACGCTCGCCGGACAAATTTCGGTCACGCCGCCGGAAGCGCCGGAAGATGCGGCGCTTCGGCGAAGGAAGGATTGGACCGTGTTTGTTGTCGTAATCGGCGCAATTATCCTGATCGCGATGCTGGCGGCTTATGAAGGATTTTTTGATGGCGCGGCCTCCGCCGCCACCCAACAGTGGGGTCGGACGCTTCTTTCATCGTTGTTCACTGGCGGCATCAGCTTTGTCGTTGGACAGAAGCTTGGGGAGAGATGACGCTTCAGCCGAGCCAGCGGCGAATCAGGCGGCGCACTTCGGCTTGTGTGCGATAACGCGAGAGGCCGGTGAAAATTACCTGATCGGCGCGGTGGCGTTTTTGATGGTCAGGCATTTGCTTGGCGATGATGGCGCGGAGTTGCGCGTCGCTCATCGAGGCGCGGCGGCGGGCGCGGGCTAATTGAATTGCTGCGGGCGCCGAGACGGTGACGGTCGCATTCACTCGTCTTTCCCCGCCGGTTTCGAATAATAGAGGAATATCGAGCAGGACTGCTCGAGAATGCCGGCGGCGGGCGGCAGCGATGAAGCGCTGTTCGGCGCGGCGGACCAGCGGGTGCATGATGGTTTCGAGGCGCTTGAGCGCAGATGGATCGGCAAGAACTTGGGCACGCAAGGCAGAACGATCTAGCTGGTTATCTTTGACCGCGTCGGGAAAGGCTTGTTCAATCGGTTTCAGGGCGGCGCCATTTGGCGCTTGAAGACGCCGCACCACCGCATCGGCGTCGAAGACGGGGATATTGTGGCGGCGGAACATTGCGGCGACGGTCGATTTGCCCATCGCGATGCCGCCGGTCAGGCCGATGATGATCATCGCTGGTCGTTAAGGCCGTCTTTAAGTGAGATCAATGAAGGGATTAAAGGCGACTTCCCATAAAAGTCCGTCTGGATCGGCGAAATAGCCGGAGTAGCCGCCCCAGAAAACGTCTTGCGGCGCCTTCACCGGTTTCGCTCCCGCCGCCACCGCCTGAGCAAAGACCGCGTCGGCTTCAATTTTGCTTTTTACGTTATGCGCAAGCGTGAAGCCTGCAAACCCGGAATCCGTGGCAGCCAGTTGAGCGTCTTCGGCCAACCGCTCACGGGGATAAATCGCGAGCCAGGCTCCTTCCAGTTGGAACATAAGGCAGCCATCACTTTCATCATCGTTATGAAGCTGAAATCCTAGCCCATCCCGGTAAAAGGCGAGAGACTGCGCTATGTCGCGAACACCGAGGGTAATCATGCTGATTTTCGATTTCATGAATAAGGTCTTCCTGCCTTGGCGGATGTTTTTATGCCTGCTTGAGAAGATCGCCCGCAACAATGGAATAAAGCTCCTTATCGACAACAGGCGTTACGCCGAACCAGGCGGCGAAGCCGGGCACCGCCTGATGCAGCAGCATTCCTAGCCCTTCCACCACGCGCAACCCCCTCGCCCGCGCCGCGGCGAGCAAGGGCGTTTCCAGCGGCGCATAGACGATATCAGCGACAGCAAGCGATGAATGCGCGTGATTCAGCGCAAGATCGAGCGGCGATTGGCCGGCCATGCCGAGCGAGGTCGTGTTTATGACAAGGGCGACATCGCCAAGCGCCGCCTCGCGCTGGTTCCACGGGATCGCCTTGGCGGGAGGCAAAGCCTGGGTGAGCGTTTGCGCGCGATCCGTTGTGCGATTGCAAAAAGTAACCGGCGCTCCGGCATCAAGCATAGCGGCGCCAATTGCCCGCGCCGCCCCTCCGGCGCCTAGGATCAACGCCGGACCGGCGGCGGGATCGATCCCATGAGCGTGCAAATTAGCAACAAATCCCGCGCCGTCGGTATTTGCGCCGATGATCGCGTTATCGCGAAACACCAGCGTGTTGACCGCGCCGGCGCGGCGAGCACTATCCTCAATGCGATTGCAAGCGGCGAAAGCGACTTCCTTATGCGGAATTGTGATGTTGACCCCGGCGAAGCCCATCCGTGGCAACACAGCCAGCACGCCAGGGAAATCTGGCGGATGCACCGGCAGCGGCAGATAGGCGCCATCGATTCCGTAGCGGTGAAGCCAGACGCCATGCAGGCGCGGCGATCGTGAGTGACTGACCGGCCAGCCGAGCACACCGGCAAGAACAGCATGTCCTGAGATCAAGCGCATGATCCGCTTCAGCACGAGGTTGCGAGCAACGCAACTCTGGCTCCAGTTAAAGCGCTGATCCGTTAATTTGATTGACTTCGCCGTCGCGGCTTCGCAAATTCGCCCTTTCGAGACAGAAAGTGATGCAGATGATCCCGGCTTTAATGCCAAATTATAATCGTATTGACATTGCGTTCAGCCATGGCGAAGGCGCCTGGCTATTTACAGAAGATGGCCGACGATTTTTGGATTTCGGCGCGGGCATCGCGACATCATCGGTCGGCCATGCGAACCCACATTTGACGCGGGCGATTGCCGAACAGGCTGGCCGGGTGATGCATGTGTCAAACCTATATCGTGTGCCAGAAGCTGAGAAGCTGGCGGCAAGGCTGGTAGATCATTCATTCGCCGACAGCGTATTTTTCTGTAATTCCGGCGCTGAGGCCAACGAGGCGCTGATCAAGGCTATGCGTAAAACTATGGCCGATGCGGGTCATGCCGAGCGTTACCGAGTGATCTGCGCCGAGGGCGCATTTCACGGACGAACACTAGCGATGATTTCCGCCACGGGCAATGCAAAATACCAGGCCGGATTTGGCCCGGTCGTGGATGGGTTCGACCATGTGCCGTTTAACAATCTGAACGCGCTTAGAGCAGCCATTACACCAGAGACAGCAGGAATATTCGTTGAGCCGATTCAAGGCGAAGGCGGCATTCGTCCGGCCGATCCCGCTTATCTGCAAGGACTGCGCGCGGCGGCGGATGAATTCGGGCTTTTGCTGGGATTTGACGAGGTGCAGTGCGGCATGGGGCGCACCGGCAAGTTGTTTGCCCATGAATGGGCGCAGGTGACGCCTGATGTAATGAGCGCGGCGAAAGGCATTGCGGGCGGCTTTCCAATGGGTGCGCTCTTTGCCACGGAGGCGGTAGCGAAGCATCTGGCGCCTGGCAGCCATGGCACGACCTTTGGCGGCAGCCCGCTTGCCGCCGCGGCCGCCAATGCAGTGCTCGATATTGTTCTCGCGAATGGCTTTCTTGCACAGGTAGAGCGTGTGGGCGCCTATTTGAGGCAGAGGCTTGAGCGGTTAGTTGCTAACTATCCACAGGTATTCACACAAGCGCGTGGGATGGGGCTTATGCTCGGATTGAAATGCGCAATGCCAAATGGCGAAGTGCAAAACGCCGCAATGATTGAAGGTCTGCTCACCGTTGCGGCTGGAGATAATATTCTCCGCCTGGTGCCGCCGCTGATCGTTACTGAAGCCGATTGCGATGAGGCTCTGACGAGGCTCGATGCCACCGCGCGTCGTTGCCTGCCATCCTGTCTTGCCGCGGCAGCGAAATGAGCGCGGCCGGCGGAGGCGCGGCCGGCGGAGGCGCGGCCGGCGGAGGCAGAGCAATGGGAACCGGCGCCAGGCTGGATCCGCCACGGCATTTTCTCGATCTTGCGGCCTTGGAGACGCCGACCCTGCGGCGCATTCTCGAGAACGCAGTCCGCTTTAAGCGGCTTGGGCGCGGCGCAGCGCGGCCTCTCGCGGGGCGGGCTTTAGCGCTGATTTTCGAAAAACCCTCAACGCGAACGCGTGTCAGCTTCGAGATGGCAATGCGCGGCCTTGGCGGCGATGTAGTGATGCTGACGGCGAAAGAAATGCAGCTTGGCCGCGGCGAGACTATTGCTGATACAGCCCGAGTGCTGTCCCGCTACGTCGACGCCATCATGCTGCGAACTGATCGGTCAGAGAAACTGCATGAATTAGCCGCCTGTGCCACGGTGCCGGTCATCAACGGTTTGACTGACCGTTCCCATCCCTGTCAGATCATGGCGGATATTATGACATTTGAGGAGCATCGGGGGCCAATCCGCGGACAGTCTATCGCGTGGTGCGGGGATGGAAATAATGTCGCACATAGTTGGATTGAGGCTGCCGCCCGGTTTGGCTTCTCGCTCCGCCTGGCGTGCCCGCCTGAGTTGAGCCCAAGCGCTGCGGTCCTTGGCTGGGCGCGGAGTCATGGCGCGGACATCTCGGTAACCGCGGACGCCGTTCAAGCGGTAACCGATGTGGCTTGCATTGTGACGGATACCTGGGTCAGCATGAGCGATGATGATGTCGAAACGCGCCACAACCTGCTCGCCGCTTATCAGGTCAATGCAGCGCTTATGAAACATGCCGCGCCCGGCGCTATTTTCATGCATTGCCTGCCGGCGCATCGGGGCGAGGAGGTGACAGCCGAGGTTATCGATGGACAACACTCAGTTGTATTCGATGAGGCGGAAAATCGTCTATACGCTCAGCAAGCGATTCTTGCGTGGAGTTTGGGAGTATAGTCGCCGTAACTAATTCTTTAACTCCAGACAGTAAACGCCGCCAGGATGAGGAGCACGATTGCCACGCTAATCGCTGTCATCATGAGAAAGCGCGCAAAGCCATTCCAACCAAGCTGACGTTCCTGATCAAGCTGCTGTAGGTTTTGTCTCACCAATGGGATATTATCCTGCTCAGCCATAGAGATCGCTTTCATCATTCGTCCTTCAAAGCTGTATAACACGGCTTCGTGATTATACAAATTTGCAGGTAATAGCGATTGGCTGAATTGCGAGCAAATCAGCTTTAGTCCTTAGTCACCTGGATTGCGCAGAAAAGCATCAGGTTGTACGGGACGACACGCATCGCCAGAAATAATCGCCGCTAGTGCTTTCGAATAAATCCGATGCTCCTGCGCCAGCACCCGCTCGGCGAGCATCTCCGCGGTGTCTTCCGGCATGACCGGAACGGCGGCCTGGGCAAGAATACGGCCCTCATCTATTGCTTTGGTCACCAGATGAACGGTACAGCCGTGAATTTTCACTCCC
The DNA here is from genome assembly GCA_965276795.1 of Acetobacteraceae bacterium. Classification (GTDB taxonomy): domain Bacteria; phylum Pseudomonadota; class Alphaproteobacteria; order Acetobacterales; family Acetobacteraceae; genus Acidiphilium. The sequence goes on from OZ255628.1 coordinate 2,611,819, forward strand.
GCCGTTAAAGCACGCGCGTGCGTGTCAAGGCCTGGAAAAGCTGGCAGCAATGAAGGATGAATGTTCAGCATTCTGCCCGCCCAACGATCGACAAGATAAGGCGTAAGCAGCCGCATGTAGCCGGCAAGGCAGATCATGGTGCAACCGGCGTTACGCAGCGCCGCATCCACGGCCGCCTCGTGCGCGGCGCGGTCGGCACCAAACTCGCGATTTGGGATAACAAGGGCTGGCACACCAAGCTGGCGCGCGATATTGAGGCCCGCTGCATCGGCGCGATTAGAAACCACAAGCGCAATTTCCGCTGGATAATCCGGCACGGCCGAGTCATGGATCAGCGCCTGCATGTTTGATCCGCGGCCTGAAATTAAGACACCGACAGAAGTTTTCATTCAAACAGCAGGGTTGCCCCAAGAATATGGACCTTGGGAGGACCATCAGTTGCGGTAATTCGCCCTAACCGGAAAGCGGGGTAGCCGGCATCATGCAATAAGGTTTCCGCTGAAACGGCGTCTCGAACGATGAGCGCCATGCCGACGCCACAGTTAAACACCCGCAGCATTTCCTCCGGCTCAACGCTTCCGACTTCCTGCAACCATCGAAATGACTTTGGCATGAGCCACGGCGCATCCAATTCTGCAGCACAGCCTTCTGGCAGAACCCGCGGCAAATTGCCTAGTAGGCCGCCGCCGGTAATATGTGCCGCCGCTTGCAGCAACCCCGCGCGCGCCAGAGTCATTACCGGACTGACATAAAGTTCGGTAGGTGTCAAAAGCGCTTTTCCGAGCGTGTTGCCCTCCCAAAAAGGCGCTGGATCAGCGAGATCGATTTGTGTTTGGCTGATAATCTGGCGCACCAGGGAAAATCCGTTTGAATGCAATCCGCTGCTTGGCAAGCCTAGCACAACATCACCCGGTGACACATTGCGAGGAAGGAGCATTCCACGCTCAGCGGCGCCTACGGCAAAACCCGCCAGATCATAAGTGCCAGAATGGTACATTCCGGGCATTTCCGCTGTCTCGCCGCCGATTAAAGCACATCCAACCCGCTTGCAGCCTTCGGCAATGCCTGCGATCACTGCTTGCGCCATAGCAGGATTCAGTGCGCCGGTCGCGAAATAATCAAGAAAAAATAATGGTTCCGCTCCCTGCACCACTAAATCATTGACGCACATGGCGACAAGGTCGATGCCGATGGTGTCATGAATGCCAGTGTCTGTGGCGAGTCTGAGCTTCGTGCCGACCCCATCGGTCGCCGAAACAAGGATTGGATCGTTAAATCCGGCTGCGCGCAGGTCAAACAAGGCGCCGAAGCCGCCCAGGCCTCCGACAACGCCAGGACGGTGCGTGGTCCGCGCTAGAGGCTTGATCATCTCGACCAAGTCATCGCCTGCCTTGATATCGACTCCAGCTTGACGGTATGTCGCCCTGGTCATGCCTGCCCTCAATGCGCTATGCCCAGAGTGATGCGATCGTTTGGAGTGAATTTCACCTGGCTTTCCGTAACGTCCGGGTGGTTAACACCACAGCAAACCGGCGAACGCAATCAATTATGCGGAGATTTAGCGAGGTTTTCATGCTCGATGGCGTAAATTACGAGCCTCGGACCGAGCGGCCCGTATCGCACGACGTCGTCACCATTCCAAATATTTTGACGTTTAGCCGGATTTGCGCGGTTCCTCTGGCTATTTGGCTGGTCCTAAAGCGGGAGTGTGAAAGTGCAGCTTTGCTATTTGTATTCGCTGGCTTGACCGATGCGCTTGATGGATGGCTCGCGCGTCGGCGCGGCATCTCAGCGCTAGGCACCTTGCTCGATCCGCTGGCCGACAAGTTATTGTTGACTTCAATGTTCATAACACTGGCGGCTATACGTATTTTGCCGATTTGGTTGGCAATTTTAGTGGTCTTTCGCGATGTTCTGATTATTGGCGGTATTTTGCTCCTACGGCTGCTGAATAGTCCTGTCGTCATCCGCCCTCTCCTTATATCAAAGCTAAATACGACGGCGCAGATCGCACTGGTTGCGCTTGCATTAGCTGAGGCAGGTTTTGGATTTGAAGTGCCCTTTGCTCGTATAGGTTTGATCGTTGCGGTTTCTCTTACAACGTCGATTTCTGGGGCCGCCTATGTATTGCATGGGGTAAAGCTGGCGTGAAGGACTGGCCGGGAAGCAAAGCAGGCCGGTGGCCATAATTTCTGATCCTGAGATCGAATGATTGAGCCGCGTCAATTACCGCTGCCGTTTGCGGAAAACCTTCAATTTGATCAAGCTGACTTCATTAATGCTGCCTCGAATAAGGCGGCGCGAGCAGCGCTGGCGCATACCAAGAATTGGGTAAACCGGCGATTGATTATTTGGGGTGAAGCTGGAAGCGGAAAAACACATTTATTGAATCTATGGGTACAGCGCGAAGACACAATCAAGCTGAGTGCTCCCTCATTGCGTGAATTGCCCGTGGTGGCCGGAACTCGTTTAGCAATTGAGGATATTGATTCGCTGGCATCCGAACGGGCTCTTCTCCATACGCTGAACGCGGCGCAAGAAGCCTCCCTCGATGTGTTGCTGACAAGTAGAGTGCCGCCCAACCGCCTCGACTTTCATCTTGCGGATTTAGCGAGCCGTTTGCGCGCCAGCCTTACAATCCAAATCGAGCCCGCGGAAGACACGTTGCTCGAAACTTTACTGCTGCGACTATGCGCGGCGCGCCAGATTAGCCTGCCCCCTCAACTCCGACAGTATCTATTAGTACAACTCCCACGTTGTGCTTCGGTTCTACAGGAAGCTGTGGCAAGGTTAGACCGTACAGCATTGGCTCTGGGCGGCTTACCGGGCAAGTCAATGATGGCTACCTTACTCGCAGATTTACTAGTAATTCCCGATCAGCAGGCGCAAGAAATACGAGATCGCCCATCTTCCGACACCCCAAGTTTCTTGTAGGTTTGACATGGATCAGAACTCACACCCACGCAAGTCTCTACGGCACAAGCATACTATAGGAAATGCCGATATACTGCCAAAAGCTTCGCTAAAAACGAGTGCCCCTCAGCAGGATGTCAAGCATTCAACCGATGAATTGGAAGCCGAAATTCGGATAAGCCCCGCAAGGTTTTTAAACCGCGAATTGTCATGGCTCGATTTTAATGCGCGTGTTGTCGCAGCAGCACAAAATCCGGCATACCCACTTCTTGAGCGACTCCGCTTTGTATCAATCAGCGCTTCCAATTTGGACGAATTTCATTCGGTTCGGGTTGCTGGATTGATCGGTCAAGCGCGCGCTGGCGTAGTTCTGCAATCTTCTGACGGAATGACGCCATCGCAGCAGCTTACGGCGATTAATCACCAAGCGCGCGATCTTATTGCTTCGCAACAGAGCGTATTTGAGAGCCTCGAAAAGGAGCTTATTAAAGCCGGCATCATCATTGCTCCAACCGAAAATCTAGGTCCAGACGATCGCGTCTTCCTTGATCAATATTTTATGGAGCGGGTGTTTCCTATTTTGACTCCATTAGCAATCGATCCCGCTCATCCATTTCCATTTGTTCAAAACATGGGTCAAGTCTTAGCTTTGAAGCTTATGCGCGACGAGGATAATGGAGTCATGCGCGCCCTGATTCCATTGCCCGGACAAATTGAACGTTTTATTCGCCTCCCTTCGCCGGATAGCAACCAAATCCACTTTGTGAAACTAGAATGCTTGGTCAAGCTATTCATGAACCGGCTATTTCCTGGGTTTACCCTGAATGGCTCAGGCTTGTTTCGCCTCATTCGTGATACCGACGTAGAGTTTGAGGACGAAGCTGAGGATTTAGTTCGATCCTATGAAAGCGCATTGAGACGCCGAAGACGCGGAGCTGCCATTCTTCTCACAATAGCGACTGATATGCCTGAGGATTTACGGCAATTAGTTATTGATGCAGTCGATCCGCCACCAGACGAAATTTTTTTAGAATCAGGTTTGCTTGGCCTTGTTGATCTTAAACAGCTCATTGTTGACGATCGGCCTGACCTGCTGTTTTCGCCTTACACTCCACGATTTCCGGAACGTATCCGCGATTTTGGCGGCGACTGTTTTGCCGCCATCCGAGCAAAGGATATCATCGTCCATCATCCTTTTGAAAGTTTCGACGTAGTGGTGCAGTTTCTACGTCAGGCAGCGGCCGATCCCAACGCAGTCGCAATCAAGCAAACCCTGTACCGAACTAGCCACGACTCACCAATTGTTAAAGCTCTTATCGAGGCCGCGGAGACCGGAAAAACCGTAACCGCTATGGTAGAGCTCCGGGCACGATTTGACGAAGAAGCAAATATTCGCCTAGCCCGCTCCCTGGAAGCCGCAGGTGTGCAGGTAGTCTATGGATTTCTCGGCCTAAAGACACACGCAAAGCTTTCGCTTGTGGTTCGCCGAGAGGGCGGAACCATGCGCGCATACGCCCATTTTGGAACAGGAAATTACCATCCGATAACGGCTCGGATTTACACCGATCTCAGCTTTTTTACATGCGATCCTGCGTTGACCAGAGATGCCGCACGACTTTTCAACTACATGACAGGATATGCGCGACCCGAAACAATGGATCAACTTGTGTTCAGCCCTCTAACAACTAGACGAGTAATCGGCGACCTAATTAAATCAGAAATCGAAGCCGCACGTTCCGGAAAGCGTTCGGGGATTTGGATCAAGCTCAATTCGCTCGTTGATGAACGCCTTATTGATCAGCTTTATGAAGCATCTAGCGCGGGAGTCCCTATTACCTGCGTTATACGTGGCATTTGTTGCCTACGTCCTGGCGTACCTGGATTATCAGAAACAATTCAGATAAAATCAATTATTGGCCGCTTCCTTGAACATTCGCGTATATGCGTCTTTGCAAATTACAGCATCATGCCCTCTCGCCAAAATAAAGTATTCATCTCCAGCGCTGATTGGATGGCACGCAACATGGACGGCCGAGTAGAAACATTTGTACCAATTCATAATCCAACTGTACACGCACAGGTCCTTGATCAGATTATGGCTGTAAATCTTCGAGATGATGTAAATTCTTGGAGTCTTGGTCCTGGAGGCAATTGGCAACATAATGCACTAGGGACACATCAGATTTCGTCGCATGATTATTTCATGACAAATCCGTCTCTGTCAGGGCGCGGATCCGCTCTTCACGGACCGCTATTAAATACTAAGGGCGAAACCGCCCGATCGCGGAAAACTTTCGTAACATCCGATTAAGCGGCTTTTTTTTCAACGGATTTTCTAATTGCATCCAGGTGATCACGACATACCATGCCTGCACGCCATAAAGCTACAATGTACCGAGCAACCACCGCCTGAGAAGCCGCTACAGGTATAACTGGCGATGACGGACAGCTTAATAAAGCTGATGGAATTTTTGGACTAACAAGTTGGATTTTAGTGACCACTGTGGGTTTTGGAGCTGCACAGCCCGTAAATAATAATGTGGCTGTTAAAGCAAGTATTCGGGTCACTGTTTTACTCCCTGCATATGTGCAAGTGCGCTTAATGTAGCTGTTAGGACAGGAGCGGCTGGCGCATTTTGCGCTGGTGATGTCGAGGCGATCGCCGTGTCAATTTGCTGTGCGATATGACGTTGTATTGTGTCATCTTGCTGAACTGCAAGCATTGCGCCATCCCACTCGGCCTGTTGTTTCTGCAAGCGCGCTAAGGCAAGCAGATTTTGCTGATTTGTTTGGCGAAGCTCAGTAATTGTTGTTTCTGCCGCAGCAACCTTAGAACGGCTAGTCACCAGTTCTTGATGAATATGCCATACATAAATCATAGATCCACAAATCAGCCCAAGAACTAATACATAAGGCAAGTAGCGAGTCAAAAAAGGCAGCACGACTACGGGCATATTAACCTCCGAAACGTGATTTGAGACCCATACCTGTGGCCGCCGCACCAATCGCCGCACCAAAACCAACGCCGAAGCTTTCAGGTTCAAAACGCTGATGACGCACCACGACTACAAAAATTTGTAGCCCAAGGAATGTTAGAACTCCAAGAATAGCAAGCAGCGCCATTTCATCCGAGCGCCCCTGTACGTCGGATATAAATCCGACAAGAAACTTCTTCATGAAATTTCTGAAGCCGCAAAAGCCAGTTTTGCGATACGGCGCGACCAGCCCAACCCAAATTCGGCCCATGACGATAAGCGTGCTAAAAAGTCGATGCGCCTCGCCAACACTTCTTTTGCCACCGTCGGCGGATCAGCGAGTAGCAATGTTGCTTTTGTTTCAGGCCCGAACACTCCGTCAGGATTAACTGAAAGTGCATATTGTACCCAAACTATAGCTTGCTTTACTCCACTATTAACGGCAGAGTCGAACAGCACGAATGCTACTTCTGGCGCAAGAGAATCTCCATCTATTTTTGCCCATTGATCTTTTTGATAGATCAACTTTGCGTCTTCAAGAGTCAATGCGGCGATATCAAGGGTTGGATAAGCAGCGGCACTAATGCCGTATTTGGTGCCAAGTATATTTCCACTACCAACCGCGCCACCGGTCCAATTGTCTGGATCTTCGGGATCATTGGTATAGCCAGCTTCGATCCCGACAGTAAATTGAAAACATGAGTCAAACAATGACATGGGCGTCTCAATTAAAGTGGTTTAAAATATGAGTAATCGCGCTGCCAATTGCAGCAGCCAGAATGCCAACTAAGGTTACAGTCACACGATGCGCGGAAAGCTGCTCACCCCTAAATTGAGAAAGCTCGGCTTGAAAACTCGCAAGTTCCCGAAAAAGCTCATCAGTCTTTGTCAAAGATTTTCCATTTATCGTGTCATCTTGAGTAATAAACCGATCACGCCATGATTCGAGTGCTGCATGACGAGCTTCCGCTGCCGCCATATCACGTCGCGTCGCCGCCAACTCTCCGTATAGTGCAATAAAGTCATTTCGAAGCTGGGCAATGTCATCACGTAGCATCGTCACCGTCTCAGGGGCGATCATAGCGCTTAGGTGCTCCCATCAATCTTGAGTCGTTGATAAAGGTATTGGATAACTTGTTGCCTGAAGTGGCATATTTAGGCGCCAGGCACTGCCGAGGTCAGAGCCGATATCCCAGCCAAGTGGTGCCGGAAGTGCCGACATATTGTCGGTAATAGCGTTGCCGCGGCCAATTTGGGAACTTCCGTATGGATAAAATAGGAGGCGCTGGTTCGCTGGGTTTACCGGTGCACTCGCAAGCGTAACTGCAACATGAGTTGCATCAACACGCGCGGCTTGTACTGCATTTATAATCGGTCCCGGATTGGCAACGCTGCCCCCATCCATTAATGCAAACCCAGCTCCATGGACCGCTTGCAGAGGAATTAAAAGATCATTTCCAGCATCATGTTTTATTGTGATTATGATTTGGGTTAGACTCTGCTGGAAAGCATGAGTGATTTGCGGGCCTCCTAAAATCGGAAGCCCTGTTGAAGGAACAGAATTTGCTGAAATTGTGTCAGATAAACCCATCGCTAAGGCGGCACGCGCGGCAACATGGCAGCCAAGACGCCCATAGCGCAAGAGATCTGGCTGATCGCGATGCATTGCATCGCCGCCCGAATATAGCCCAGTTTGTGGATCCCATATTGCGTTAAGCGGGTTACTGTCCGCAGTCTGAGGGGCAAATACGATTACACTATTGGATACGTCCAGTGCAAGATCAGCAATACTTTCGCGCACCATTTGTACTCCTGACTGTGTCTGATATGGTATTGCATTCCATGCCAGAAGCGGGAGTTGTGCCGGTAGACGCCCAATTATAGTCCTGCTTTTAGAAAGAAGTTGTAGCACTGTAGCTTTATATAATGCTTTGCTAGAATATGGCATTGTGCTGTCTTGCTCCGACCATGGCCAGCACAAAAATACGATGTCGGATCCATCAGCTGTAGAAACTAAACTTTGCGCACCGGTTAAATAAGATTGAAGGGCGAGACCGTCCGGCCCTAGTTGTTTAGTCCCGGCATTTTGTGGAGCGGGTTTAGCTTGAAGAGTTTTGGCTGATTTGTCCAGATTTTACAGATGTATTCGTAAGGTGTGAGTCCCTTGAGGGTCTTCAGCCTGCGGCCAAAATTGTAAGCGTTAATGAAGTCATTGAGGTGGGTTTGGAGTTGCTCGTGGCTGTTATAATGGTAACGCTTGACGGTGGCTTCCTTGATGGTCCGGTTTATTCGCTCGACCTGTCCGTTGGTCCACGGATGCCGAACCTTAGTTAAGCGGTGCTCGATGTTGTTTTCCTGACAGCGCATGTCGAACATGTGGGTCATGTATTTGGCGGTTGGACCGTCGGCATAGCGCGGCGGGAAGGTGAACTGGATGCCATTATCAGTGAGGATGGTGTGTATCTTGTAGGGAACGGCTTTAATCAGAGCTTCCAGAAAAGCTGATGCGGATGACCTTCCGGTCTTTTTGACAAGCTGGACGAAGGCAAATTTGCTGGTGCGATCGATGGCGACGTAGAGGTACAGCTTACCTTCGGCAGTTTGCACTTCAGCGATGTCGATGTCGATGTGGAAGTAGCCGATCGGGTAGGCCTTGAACTTTTTCTTGTCTGGCTTGTCACCTTCGACATCAGGCAACCGGGAGATCCCTGCACCGCTGCAAGCAGCGGTGCAGGGATGAGCGGGTCAGCCGCGGAATTGTTACCTGGAGCGTGTAGAGGCAGTCATCCAGCGGCAGCAGCGTGTGGCGCCGGAAGGCCACGATGATAGCCTCTTCCTCCACTGACAGCACGGTGGATTTTGCATCCTTCGGGCCGGTGGGCAGATCGGCTGTGGAAGTCCGCTTCTTTCACTTGGCGACGGTCTTCTGGTTGATCCCGTACCGCGCAGCAAGGGTTCTTAAGCTCTCTTGACTATGCTGTATCGCTCGACGGACCGCCGCTGTCGTTGTGGAGCAGCCGTGAAGAACTTGGACCATAGTGCTTCCTTCCATTCCATGGAAAATATCGCACCATAAAGTCCGGGATTAAACAACTAGTCCTCAACTTACTGGACTAGATCCATCGCCGGGATTAGTCAGAAAGGTTCCGTTAGTAAAACCTGGCGCAAACAATGGTGGAGATGAGTTAGAGATTGGGTGCCCAGACACCATTGAGTAGCGCGACGGACTGTTATATATACCTGATTGCTGCGCAGTAAATGTCCACGCTGCGGCACCTAGATACCAGGCAACCCCTTGGGCAAGTGCCAGGGCACCGCCAGAGTTGGTAGCGTCCGTCATGTGTGGATGCCCCCTGCGGGTCAAGGTGGATGAGCTGCGATTGGTGGAGCGGACGGGTGCGGTCATGTGTCCGGCCTCTGATGCGGCCGGATTGGCCGCGGGCCCTGATGAGCTTCGCGGTGCGAGTGCCGGATCAATGTGGCGCGCTCGACGGCGCATTGACGGACACGGTCTCTCTCGCAACCGATCTGCCGATCTCTCTCTCATCGCTGCTTTGCACCTCTCCCCCTGCCGACAGCGGCCGTCGGTCAGTTGCTGCCGGACCGCTATGCGGCCGTTAGAGTAGCCTTGTATGTGCCGCCCTTCGTCAGAAGAGCCCAGGCGATCCGCGCCATTTTGTTGGCGAGCGCGACAGCGACGACCTTGAACGGCCGTCGTGCGAGCAGGCGCGTCACCCAGTCTGCTGCCTCCGGCTTCTGCCGGGCATAGCGCAATCTGGCGGTCGCGCCGAGCACGAGGAACGACCGTAGCGTCGAATTCCCTGCTCGTGAGATGTGCCCCAGCCGCTCCTTCCCACCGCTTGAATGGGATCGAGGCGTAAGGCCAAGCCAGGCGGCAAAGTGGCGGCCAGATTTAAATCCGCAGGGATCCGGCACCAGGGCTTGGAGCGCGGTTGCCGTGATTGCCCCGATGCCGGGAATGGAGGCGAGCCGCCTGGCGGTCTCGTCTACCCGTGAGCGGCGGACCATGGCTGTCTCGATCCTTCCGATCTGATCGTCCAGGTTCTTGATCTGCTCAGTCAGCATAAGCAACGCCGCCCGGGCCACATCAGGCAAACGAGTATCGTCCACATCCTGCACGACAGCAGTGAGATCGCTGACCCGCCACGTGCCTTTCGCGGCGATAATGCCAAATTCAGCCATATGTCCACGCAGGGCGTTGATTGTCCTGGTACGTTGCGCGACCAGCAACTGGCGGACCTTCAACTCAGCAGCAGAGGCCTGCTGCCCGGCAGTCTTGGTCGGGACGAACCGCATCGTTGGCCGCGTCATGGCCTCGCAGATTGCCTCAGCGTCAGCGGCATCGGTCTTGCCGCGCTTGACATAGGGCTTGACGTAGGCCGGTGGCATGAGCCGAACCCGGTGTCCTAGCGCTTCCAGCAGGCGGCCCCAGTAGTGAGCACCGCCACACGCTTCCATGCCGATGGTAAGCGGTGGGAGGCGTCGGAAGAAGTCCTCGACGTTGTCGCGCCGAAGCTTCCGTCGCAGAACCACTTGCCCTGCCGCATCGACGCCATGCACTTGAAAGACATTCTTCGCCAGATCAAGACCGACCATCGTAACTTCATTCATAGATGCCTCCTCTCTAAGTGGCCCTGGCTCATCACCAGGACACATCATGGTACACTGATGCCGCTGAGCAGGGGGCATCCACCTCATCAATGTGGTGGAAATTCCAGTGTAGCTGAAGCGTCCATTAGTCATGCGGCTGCGGTGGCAATTTGAGTTGGTTCAGCGTTGATCAACAGCGGTGTAAGTTCGGCCATCGCCTCGATCTGCATATAGCGGTTCTGGGTTTGCCATTCGTCGTTTGCCTCCAGCAGTACGGCGCCGATCAGGCGGATGATCGAGCCCTCGTTCGGGAAGATGCCAACGACATCCGCCCGGCGTTTCACCTCCTTGTTTAAGCGTTCCAATGGGTTCGTTGAATGGATTTTGGTCCGGTGCTGCGCAGGAAAGTCCATGTGCGCCAGCACGTCGGTTTCGCTGTCGTCGATGAACGCGCCGAGTTTCGGCCATTTGTCACGCAGTTGATCGGCGACGTGGCGCAGAGTTTGGCTCGCGCCTTTGCGGTCAGGCTGGATAAATGCTTGGCGCAGTGCAGCTGATGCCATGTTTTGCTGGGCTTTCGGGACATACGACAGCGCGTTACGCATCCATCGGTCGCAAAGCGACCGATCCGTTGCCAAAGGCACGCCGGGCATAAAGCCTGGCGAGGGGACTCGGCACCTTTGCCAGGATGCTCCCATCACCCGCCGGATCGCCGCCTTCAGCCCTTCATGGGCGTCAGAGACCACCAGCTTTATCCCGTGCAGGCCACGGCGAACCAGAATCTTGAGGAAGGTTGACCAGAAGGTCTCTGCCTCGGACGGGCCAATATGCAGGCCGACGATCTCACGCCGACCATCGGTGTTCACCGCCACAGCGATTATCGCAGCTACCGAGACGATGCGTCCTCCTTCGCGCTGCTTGAGGTAGGTCGCATCAAGCCACAGGTAAGGCCAATCCCCCACAAGTGGACGGTCGAGGAAGGCGTTGACCCGTTCGTCAATATCCTTGCACAGCTTCGAGACCGTGCTCTTGCTGATCCCCGTTAGCCCCATGGCTTGCACCAGATCATCCACCCGGCGAGTTGAGACGCCGCCAATCCAGGCTTCCTGAATTACCGCCGCCAGCGCCTTCTCCGAAGTCCGGCGCGCCTCCAGGAAGGGCGGGAAGTAGCTCCCCTGCCGTAGCTTCGGGATCCGGAGCTGTAGGCTGCCAAGACGAGTATCAAGCGCTCGATCACGATAGCCATTGCGATAGGTGCACGCTCGCCACTGCGCTCGTAACGGCCAGCGCCGATCACCCTCCGTAGCTTTCCACGCGCTTCGCACGCGGAACCTTTGCTACTTCGCCCGTCCACATCCGTCTCCATGAGCAACTGCACTACGGCTTCCGCAACGCTACGCAGAAAATCGCCGTCGCCAGCTTTGGCCAACAGCTCGGCCAGTGGTAATCTCTCCTCGGTCATCGGGTTCTCCAAGCTTCAGGTCGAAGTCTCGCAACTCCACCATAGCCGACTGATCCGATGGCCACCTCAAACTACACCGTTACGAGTTCTGAATTTCCACCACGAGCACGGACACTACCGAAGAAGCGAAGCTTTACCGCTGATCTGCCCACTGGTCCAACTGATCCGAAATCCACCTCCCTGTCTGTGGAGGACGAAGCCATCATCGTCGCTTTTCGGCGGTATACGCTGCTGCCGCTAGACGATTGCCTTTATGCATTGCAGGCAACCATCCCGCATCTCACGCGTTCTTCATTGCACCGCTGCCTGCAGCGCCACGGCGGAGCGGCAAAGGTTCCGCGTGCGAAGCACGTGGAAAGCTGCGGAGGTATCTCCCGGTTCCCTCCGCCGGCTTTCCATCCGCTGGCGCGGACAGAACCTTTCCGGCTCCGCCCGATGTTGAAGGCGACAAGCCGGAGAAGAAGAAGTTTAAGTCGTATCCTATTGGCTATTTCCACATCGGCATCGCCAAAGTGCAAACGGCTGAAGGTAAACTCTACCTCTTCGTTGCCATCGATCGAACCTCCAAGTTTACCTACACCGAGCTTCATCAGAAAGCCGGCAAAATGGCCGCGGCCCAGTTCCTGAGAAACCTCATCGCCAGCGTGCCCTACACGATCCACACGGTACTTACCGACAATGGTGTCCAATTCACAAACCGGGCAACGGATATTTACGCCGGCATGCACATCTTCGACCGCGTTTGCGAAGAAAACGGCGTCGAGCACCGCCAGACCAAGGTGAAGCATCCATGGACCAATGGCGGAGCCGGCCAAGGTTCCAGCGGCGTTAGCCGATGGAATACCGGCGGAGGTCAGGTCGAACGGATGAACAGAACCATCAAAGAGGCGACCGTCAAACGCTTCCATTACGAAAACCACAACGAGTTGAGCAGCCATCTCACCAGCTTCGTCGCTGCCTACAACTTCGCCAAACGGCTCAAGACCCTCAAGGGCCTCACACCCTACGAATTCATCTGCAAAGCCTGGACAAATCAGCCAAAAAAATTCAAGCTCAATCCGCTCTATGAAATGCCGGGACTAAACAGAAATTCAAGCGCCTGCCCGTGGCTCCGCAGGCGTCATAGCCAGCCGCTTTCGATAAGCTCCCGCGTCTCGTCGACTGCAATGCGCCAGAGCGCCAGCATTTCCTCGTCGTCGCGTTGATAGAGCCCGCCAAAATTGCCGTCGCCGATCAGCGCGCGGACTTGCGCGGGGTCCATGCCGCGCATCCGGTCGAGCGGCACCATCGGCTTTGATTCGCGCGGCGTCGCCGCATTGCCGATACGGGTCCACGGAAAGCTCTCCATCCAGGAAGCATGGCTCGCCACTGGATCGATCTCGTTGACCTTCGCCCAGGTTCGCGGCGCGTTCCACCAATTATGGAACCGCACGCTGACCCCTGGATGATCCGCCATCCATTCCGCGGCGAAGGCTTGCACCGGGCTGTTGCCGCCATGGCCGTTGACGATCAAGATGCGCCTGAAGCCTTGATCGCCCAGCGCGTCGAGACTATCGCGGATCACCGCGAGCAGCGTCTCGATGCGCAGACTTACCGTGCCAGGGAAGTTTTTGAAATAGGGCGTGATGCCGTAGGCGACAGCCGGGAATACCGGCACGCCCAGCGGCGCCGCGGCTTCCTCCGCCACCCGCCCAGCCAGGATCGTATCCGTGGCAAGGCTCAGATAGGCGTGCTGCTCGGTGCAGCCGATCGGCAGAACGGCGCGGTCATCGCGCTTGAGGTAATCCTCGATCTGCAACCAGTTTGCCTCGGCCACAAGCATGAGCGATTCCTTCTAACTTGAATAAAGTTTTCTAAAGTTGTGCGTCTTTGCCGGCTTACCGCGCCTCGGCAAGCGCCTGATGCCCGCAAGGCGGCGTCGTCCAGTGGAGATATTGCGGCGACCAGGCGGCTAGCGGATTGAGGAATTTGCGCACGCCACGCAACCCCTTGCGCACCAGCAGGACCGAGCCGGGAGCAGGCAGGAAAATCGCCGGCTGCTGTTCGGCGGCGTAATCCTGATAGTCATATAACGGCTGCATTCCCGGCACATCGTCCACCGCGTCGAGCAAGGCGTCCATCTTTTTGTCGCTATAGCCCGACTGATTATAGGCGCCGCCCGTGCGGAACTGCGCGCTATCGGACGGAAAGCCGCCGAGCGTCCAGCCGAATCCCATCGCCTCCCAGGCCTGAGGTTTTTCGGCCAGCGCGATCATCTGGTTGAAGGTCATCTGCCGGATTGTCATCGCGATCCCAACAGCGCGCAGGTTTTGCTGAATCATCTGGTCGGCGAGCGCTTGGGTGGCGCTCCCTGTCGGCTGGAGGAAGGTGAAGCTGAGCCTGCTGCCATCCTTCACGCGAATGCCGTCTGCTCCTGGCTTCCAGCCGGCCTCATCAAGCAAATGACGAGCAAGCGGGGGATCGTAATTGACCGGATAGGTCCCGGCGCGGGCTCGAGGCGACAAGAATATCGGCGGATCGACCGGCAACGGTCCATGCTGAATGTTCGACTGTCCGTGATAAAGAAGCTTGATCTCGGCACGCTGGTCGATCGCATCGGCAATCGCCTGACGCACCCGGAATTGCCGGAAGAAGGCGACCATTGGATTTACGAAATTGAGTTGGATATACTGAAAACCGAAAACCGGCGTGAGCTTGACGACCCGCACATCCTTGCTCCGTCGTGCGGCCTGCCAGAGCGAAAACGGCAGATTGCTGATATCCAGCGTGCCGGACTGCATCCCCTCGATCTCGGCGCCGGCGGAATGCAGGAAGACCATCACGAACCGACTGATCTCAGACCGATGGCCTTGGTAAAGCGGATTGGGAATGAAGCTGATATAGCGCCCCATGCGAAAGCGCTGGATCTTGTAGGCGCCGTCGACAACCTTGAAGAAAGCAGGGTCCGACTGCCGGCGATACATCTGATTGATTGTGTATTTGCTCCAAGCATGCGCCGGATAAGGCGCCAGCAATGACAGCCCGCGAAACTCGAACCAGAGGGGGTTGACTGGATGGCTGGTCATCACCTGGAACCGCTCCGGTCCCAGCACGGTGAAGCGCTTGACGAGGGTCGGTATGCCGCCAATGCCGTAATTCACATAGGTCGGACCCAGTGTCTTGATCAAGTTATAGGTGAAGGCGACATCCTGCGCGGTGACTGGCCGGCCGTCCGACCAGCGCCAGGGCTTCATCGAGACCGTGAAACTCGTGTCGTCCTTGGACACCGTGATCGAGGTCGCGATGCTGCGCGACCAGTCTATCGTCTGCTTTCGGGTGACCCAGATCAGATTGTAATAGAGCAGGCCGACTGCTTCGGCATCGTAATCGGAATTTTCCAGAAATGGGCTGAGCGAGGTTATTGAACTGGGCGGCGTGCCGAGGCCGACGCCAGGCGGCACAACCACCGTGCCGCAAGCCGCCGCCTGCGCCGTCCCGGCGCTCGCGCAGGCGATCAACATGGCAAGAGCGAAATGCAGCGCCGCCTGCGCCGCCTTCATCGCCTCAAAACCGCGCCGACACGTTAAAAAAGATCGAACGCGGCAGGCCGACAAAGCCCGATGCGTAGGTTGGCGTATTCACATAGCCGCCACTGCCATTAGGCAGCGATTCAGGCGCCAAGTAATAGTGCTGATAGTAATGGATGTTGAGCAGGTTTCGGACATTCAGCGAAAACTTCAGGTACTGTATATGATCATAGCCGCGCATCGGCAGCTTGTAGCTCAGATAGATATTGATTGGCAGATAGGCTGGCAGTTTGAAATATTGGATCGGCGGATAGCCGCCGAGTTTTTGCTGGAGATTGGCCTGGGTTGACGGATAATAGGGCGTTGTGGCCAACGCGAATGAGCTGTTTGGATTGGGCGGCGCGATCAGCGGGCTAGCTGGCAATACCGGCGTCGGCTCGATGGTGATGAATTGTTGGCCGGTATATTGGCCGGACACCCGGGCCGTCAGCGGGCCATGGTCGTATTCGACGCCGAAATTGCCGGTCCAATTAGGAATTCCGGCGAGTGGATCGCCCTTGAAAACATAGCCGAACTGCCCCTCGAACGGCGTGTCGAGTGCGAAAAACTGGTTGAGATAGGTTGATTGAACATAGCCCGCATTGCCAAAGAACTCGACATCCCGCGTCGCCCGGACCCGGCCTGAGACCTCATAGCCGTGATATTGCGAGGCGCCGGTATTGGCATAAGAGGAAAATAATGTCTGGTAGTTCGTGTAGAACGAGAACTGGTCGTTGATTTTTTGGTAAAACGCGTCGGCATTCAAATAGAGGCGCCCGGTGTCATAGCGAAGCCCTGCCTCATAGAGATGCACGATCTCCGGATGCGGCGCGCTGGTGGTGCTGCCCGCTGAGCCCAGCGAATAATCGGTGGCCGGCGCGAAGCGGGCGGATTTGCCATAGCTCGCATAGGCGACCAGATGTTCTGGCAAATCATAGCTGATGCCGAGATAAGGTTCGGCGACGGCGCCAAAATTCTGCAATTTATCAGGCAAGCCTTGCAGATATTGCTGCGTGATGTTGCTGGTATAGACCCCTGTTGTGGTGATGCCGGGCAGCAGATGCAGGGTGTTGCGCAGCAGGTCGATCCGGTCTTGCGCATAGAGAGAATAGACGGTTCGCTGAATGCCGCCGCCTAGCGTGTAGGAGTTATAGCCGTTTTGCTGCGGCATCGGGATCGAGCCGTACATGTAGTTGGTATTTGCCGAGGATTCTTTGGCGATCAAAGCGCCAACCGTAATGTTGTTGTCCGGCAGGAAGATATTGGCCTTCGGCGTAAAGCCTATCGTGGTGGTGTGGCCCTGATTAACCTCCGCCGCTTCGCCGTAGGTGTAGCTCAGCGGATTGGCCGGATTGGACCCGACTGGCGCGAATTGAAAGGGATCATACGTAAACAGCCCGGGCACGTAGCCACGCGGATTGGTAGAGGCGCCATTGGCGAGCGCCGTTGGCCCTACCGCGCCAAAAGCGAAATAAGGCACCTGGAATGTCGCCTGATAGGGAAATGCGGGATTATAAGCGATGGAGCTCGGCGTCTCATAGCTGGTCAAGGCCGAGGACGAGCGCAGCACGAACAGGCTGCCGCTCAAAATCAGATGCGGGTTGATATAGCTTTGGTCGCTGAGAATCGCTGTCAAATACTTGTTGTTCTGCCGCGAATAGGTCAGCGAATGCGGAAAATTATAGCTGTAGCTGTTGGCGTTGATCAGCGGCACCGGCAGCGGCGCGGTGACCACATAGCCATCGGCCCGGTTGTATAGCACCGTCGCGGTCAGGCTGGACAGCCCGTCATTATAGGGCTTGATCGCCGAGAAAAGCATATCGCCGGAGCGGATGCTGTTGCCATCGGGAAATCCAGCGGTGTATTCCTGATTATAGCGCAACAGGGCGCGCGGCGCGTCCTCGCCGGTGCCGATTCTGCCGGTGTTCAGCTCGAATCCGGCATGGCTGGTGTTAAACGACCCATAACCTCCAAACAACTCTGCCGAATGGTCAGGCGTCGGCAGCTTGGTGGTATAGGCGATGGTGCCGCCGACGGTGGCGAAACCCTGCCGGTCCGGTGGGGCGACGCCGGGATAAACCGCGGTGCCGGAGATTTGCCCGAGCGTGACTGGCGAGCCAACGTTGTTTTGCAAAAACCCGCCTTGGCCGCCGGAAATCAGATCCTGCAGCGGAATGCCGTCCAGCGTCTGCGCTAGCTGTGAATTGCGCACCCCGCGCACTGTCAGCACCGGCACGCCCTGCCCGACATTTTGCTGGTACTCATTGACCGATGGCGTTTGTTTCAACAACGACTGAATGGAGCCCGATTCCACGCCTTCCGCCTGAATCTGCCGTTTGCCGACTTCGGAGACAGCATTTGCGATATTTCGTTCTTTTAGCAGCAGCTCATGATAATATTTTTTTATCGTTTCAATATGTACGGCATAGCTTCCGGCGGTCGCGGCGCTTGGCCCAGCAAGGCCGGCGCTACTTGCTGCCGTTCCGCTATCCGGCACGATGACTGGCGCCGGCGCGTTCTGGGGCGCGTCTTGAGCGAAAGCGCGCGACGAAACCACGCTATTCGCGGCGAATGAGCAGGCCGCCAGAGTTGTCAGTTGCGCGATCTCACGCCGCAAACGCCGGGTGTTCCGCAGTCGCGACATGTATGAAGACACTATGCTATAAGATGCGCCCGCTTTTTCAACCGGAGGGTTTTGAGCGCTCATCGGGATGCCGCCACGGCACTAAAAAGCATCCGTGGATGGGAATGCCGCGATGCGACAAGACCTGCGGCTGGTAGCTTGTTCTTCTTGCTCATTTTGAGTCTCCACAGAAAAGCTTTTTTCTTGTGGAACTTCTTTTGCAAAAGCCATGCCACTGCAAAAGCTATGCCATAACTTTTGCTTCGGCACACTATTATTTAGGCGGTAGTTTCTGCAAGTTAGAATTATGCTTTGAAAATAAGATCAATAAATATGCAATCTTTGTTTAAATCGAGGCAAAGGCGCTTTTTAAGGCTGATCTTTATTAGAATTTGCAAGTTTTATGAGCTTGGAGTCTTTACAGGATGTCCTGGAAGCGAAGCGGAATAACGGAAATTGGGCTCATGCGGCAGGGGGAAATGACACGCTACCAACCGCCCTTGGGCATCTGGCAGCAATGCCGGCGGTTCAATCGCGCAACGCGGTTGGGCAATTGGGCAGCGGGTGTGAAACCGGCATCCTGAGGGCGGATTGGCCGGGGATGGCGGCTCGCCTTGCAGGATCACGCGCCCGCTTTGCAGTTCAGGATCAGGTTCAGGCACCGCCGAGATCAAAGCTGCGGTGTAGGGATGCGCTGGGCTATGCAGCACCATGTCGGTTTCGCCGAGTTCTACAATCGTGCCGAGATACATCACCGCGCAGCGATCGGCGATGTGGCGCACCACGCTCAGGTCATGGGCAATGAAGACATAGGTGAGATCAAGCCTTTGCTGCAGATCAGCGAGCAGGTTGACGATCTGCGCCTGGATTGACACGTCGAGCGCGGAAACCGGCTCGTCGGCGATAATCAGGCTGGGCGATAGCGCAATGGCGCGAGCGATGCCGATGCGCTGGCGCTGGCCACCGGAGAACTCGTGCGGGAAGCGGCCAAGATGATCAGGAGAAAGCCCGACCAGGACCATCAACTCGGCCAAGCGGTCCGCGATCTCGGCTTTCTTGTTCTGACCGTGCACGCGCAACGGCTCTGCGATCAGGTCGCCGATCCGCCGGCGCGGGTTGAGCGAGGCATAGGGATCCTGGAACACCATCTGCATCTCGGCGCGCAGCGGGCGCAGCTTTCGCTCATCCATGCGCGTGATGTCCTGGCCCTTGAACAGAATCTCGCCGGCATCTGGCTCGTAGAGCCGGAGCAGGCAGCGGCCCAAAGTGGATTTGCCGCAGCCGGATTCACCCACTAGGCCGAGCGTCTCGCCGGGAAACACATCAAAGCTCACGCTATCCAGCGCGCGGATCACCTGCTTGCCGCCGGCACTGAGTCGGCTGCCGACATGGAAATGTTTGACGAGTCCGCGCACCTCAAGGATCGGTGGCGTCATGAGGCACTCATCACAAGGCGCCGGCGCGGAAGCAGGCGACGTCACGCCCCGCATAGGCCTCGAGCGCGGGCTGCGCTGCGCAGGCGGAGATCACGTGAGCGCAGCGCGGCGCAAAGGCACAGCCCGGAAGCCGCGCATGCGGCGCTGGGGGCGCGCCCGGAATTGCTGGCAGATGCGAAAGCCGTGGCCCGCGCAGGCGCGGGATCGCGCCGAGCAGGCCGATCGTGTAGGGATGCGAAGGGGAAGCGAAAATGGCGCGGGTCGCGCCGCTTTCGGCAATGGCGCCGGCATACATCACCACCATCCGGTCAGCGACGCGGGCGACGACGCCCATGTCATGGGTAATCAGCAGCACCGAGGAGCCGAATTCGCCGCGCAGGCGCAGAATCAGGTCGAGGATTTGCGCCTGCACGGTGACATCGAGCGCGGTGGTGGGTTCATCGGCGATCAGCAAGGCGGGGTCGCAGGACAGCGCCATGGCGATCATGACGCGCTGGCGCATGCCTCCCGATAGCTGGTGCGGGTAGCGGTTCGCCGTATCGCGCGGGGCGGCGATGCCCATTGCCGCAAGCAATTCGATGGCGCGGGTTTTGGCGGCGACGCGGGAGATTTTGCGATGGGCGAGGATTTGCTCGGCGATCTGCCCGCCTACCGTATAGGCAGGCGTCAGCGCGGTCATCGGGTCCTGAAAGATCATTGAGATGGCGCCGCCGCGGAGAGCGCGCATTTCAGGATTGGAAAGGGCCAGAAGGTCGCGGCCCTTGAACATGACGCGTCCCGCAATCACCGCGTTGCGGTCGGTGATCAGCCGCATGATGGCAAGCGCCGTCAGACTTTTGCCCGAGCCTGATTCGCCAACGATAGAAAGAATTTCGCCAGCGCCAAGCGTGAAGGAAATGCCTTCGACAATCGGCAGCAGGCCGCGTCCAGTGCGGAACGAAACCCGCAGATCGCTGACCTCAAGCAGCGTCTCAGCGGACATGATTTTAGCGGGCACGGGGATCGATCACCGCATAGAGCATGTCGACAATCGTGTTAGCGGCGACGATAAAAATTGCGCCGTACAGCACCGCCGCCATAATGAATGGCAGATCGAGGTTTTGCAGCGCCTGATAGGTGAGCTGGCCGACGCCTGGCAGGCCTGACACCACCTCGATCAGCAAGGCGCCGCCGCCGGCCAGGGCGCCGAAATCGAGGCCGAACATCGAGACCAGGGTGATCAGAGACATGCGTAGCGCGTGGCGGAGGATGATCTGGCGTTCGGTGAGGCCCTTGGCGCGGGCGGTGCGGATGTAATCCTCGTTCATCGCCTCCACGAGGTTGGAGCGCAGCACCCGCCCGTACAGGCCGATATAGGTGACGGCCAGCACGATCCAGGGGATCAGCAGGCTTTTGAACCAGCCGACGGGGCTTGTCGTCAGCGGCACGTAGCCGAGGGCGGGCACCCAGGAGAACAGCCAGGTGTTGTGAAACCGCGCCTGGGTGACCAGGTTGGCGACCTCGGCCAGCCAGAACACCGGCATCGAGACGCCGATCAGGCTGAACATCATCAGCATCCGGTCGAGCACGCTGCCGCGCAGCCAGGCGGCGGCAACGCCGACCACCAAGGCGAAAAACACCCAGAGGATGGCGGCGCCGCAGACCAGGGAGAGCGTGACGGGCACCGCCTGGATCACCGCCGGCACCACTTTCTCACCGCGGTTGACGAAGGAGGTGAGGTCCTGGGTGATGAACAGATGCTTCATCATCAGCACGTATTGCGTGGGGAGCGGCTTATCGAGGCCGAAACTAGCCCGCACGGCGGCCAGCGTCGCCGGCGAGGCGCCGCGACCGGCGAGGCGGGCGGCGGGATCGGCGCCGGGGGTCGCGAAAAAAATCAGGAACACCAGCACGCTGATCGAGAACAGCACAAAAATCATCTCGCCCAACCTGCGGAGCAGGACAATAATCATCGGCGCAGGATGACCAGGAGCATCATTCCCCCTTGAAGCGGAGCTTGGCGCGCGGATCGAAAGCCTCGCGCACGCCGTCGCCCAGGAAGTTGAGCATCACCACGGTGATCATGATGGCGATGCCGGGGGCCAACGCCACCATCGGGCGGGTATAGAGCAAGCCTTCGCCGTCGAGGATGATGGTGCCCCAGCTCGCCGCCGGCGGCTGCACGCCGATGGAAAGAAAAGACAATGCCGCCTCGGTCAGCATGTTCAGCGCCATCATCAGCGGCGCGAACACGATCAGCGTGGTGGTGACATTGGGCACGATGTCGCGCAGCAATATCCGCGCGCGCGGCACGCCAAGGCAGCGCGCGGCAAGCACGAAATCGCTGCGCGCCAGGCCGAGCACCTGCCCGCGGATAGGCCGCGCAACATAGGGCACATAGACAATGCCGATAATGGTGATCGGGATCAGCAGGCTGTTGGCCTCGATGGTGACGGGGCCGAGCTTCAAGCCGTGGCTGATCAGCACGACGGAAAGCGAGATCGCCAGCAGATAGACCGGGAAGGCCCAAAGCACGTCAAGCGCGCGGGCCAGCACGGTATCGATAAGGCCGCCGATAAATCCCGCCACCACGCCTACCAGCCCGGCAATGAACAGGCAGATGATGGTGGCGCATCCCGCGATCAGCAGCGAGTTGCGCCCGCCATAGAGGATGCGCGCCGCGACATCCCGCCCCTGGCCATCGGCGCCGAGGAAATATTGCGCGCGCCAGGTAGGACCAATGGGCGTCATGCCAAGCCCGGTCGGCGAGGCCTGCATCACATCGACCGATTTGCCGTGCAGGGTGATCTGGCTGTCGAGGCTGGAGGTGAAGGGATCGGTATGGGCGATAAATTTCGCATAAAGCGGCGCCGCGATGCAGGCGAGCACGATAAGCACCAGCACCAAGGCGGCGCCCATGGCGATACGATCCTGCGTCAGCTTGCGCAGCGCCTCGCGCCAGGGACCGGCAGTGCTTGCCACCCTGCCGGTTGGTTTGATGATGGTCTCAATCATCCGGGCAGCGCTATTTCACCCAGGCGCTCTATTTCACCCAGGCACGGGCGAACAGCATGTGGAACTGGTCGCTATAGGTGAAGCCGCCGACGCGCTTGGAAACGAAATCGAGCTGCTTGGGATTGAACAACGTCGCCCAGGCGGCGGTATCGGTCGCCTGGCGGTCGATCTTCGCCCAATCCTGGTTGGCCGCTGCGGGATCGGTGATCGCGGTTTTCAGCGCCGCCTCGACAGTCTTATCAAAGGTCTTGTCGCAATAGCCGGCGATGTTGATCGATGAGTCGGAGCCGGGATGGATCGCCCCGCAAGTCAGCAGCACTTTCAGGAAGTCCGACGCGGCGGGATAATCCTGATACCATTGGGTGATGCTGATCTGCACATGGTTCTTGGTGTTCTGGATGTAGTTGAACTGGATATTGGCCGACAGCACATGGGTGGTGGCGGCAAAGCCGAGCTTGTTCAGCACGCTGGCAAGATAGGTGCCGAGCGCCGGGTCGACGCCCTGATCATCGCTGATCACCGTCACCTTCTGGCCGGCCTGACCCGACGCCTTCATCAGCGACTGCGCCTTTGCCAGATCAGGAGCGGACCATTTGGTCCCCGGATGCAAAGTATAGGGGCAATAGGGCTGATAGCCGGGAAAGCCTGGCGGCAGGATTTGGCAGGAGGGCAGCGCCAGATTCTTGCCGCCGAAAATATTCACCGCAGCCTGCCGGTCGATGGCGTAATTCACCGCCAGCCGCGCGTCCTTGTTGTTGAAGGGGGCGATATTGACGTTCATCGGCACGTAGTAATCCGCCAGCAGCGGGTCGATATGCACCTGCTTGGGAAAGCGCGTGCTGATCTCGGCGAGGCGGTCGGCGGGGGCCGGGTCGAACTCCCAGTCATACTGGCCGTTTTCGATGGCGGTAATGGCATTCTCGTCGGTAACGCTGAAATCGTAATCGATCTCGTTCACATAGCCGTTCGGCTGGGCGGCGATGCTCCACTGCTTGAAATGCGGGTTGCGCTTGAGGATCAGCGCTTTTTGCGGGTTGTAGCTGGTGATCATATAAGCGCCGGTGCCGGGAACCGGCACGGTGCCCATGTCCTTGGCCGGCGTATCGGCGGGCAAGATTGAACCAAACGGCACGGCGATCTGGTAAAGGAATTCTGGGTTGGGGCTGACCAGATGAAAGGTGATGGTATTCGCCTTGGCATCGGCGACCACGCCTTGCGGCAAGGTGCAGGCGGCGGGCTTGGCAAGGCAGGCATCGCCGCCAACGATATTCTTGTACCAGGAGCTGGCATTCGGGTTGTTCACCTTGAAAATGCGCTCGAAGCTGGCCACCACATCGGCGGTGGTTACCGGCTTGCCGTTGGAGAACTCGATGCCCTTGCGCAAGGTGAAGGTATAGGTCTTGCCGCCATCGGTCGGTTTCGGCACCGCCACCGCGAGGTCGGCTACCACAGTGTTGCTGGCATTGCCGGAGGTTTTATCAAACGTCACCAGCCCGTCATAGACCGTGATGAAGGTCTGCCAATACTGGTTGGTGTAGTTCACCTGGGGGTCCAGCGTGCCCGCCGCCGATGTGGCAACCAAACGCAACGTGCCGCCCTGATGCGCCGGCGCGGCGTCTGCGGCGCGCGCCGCCAAGGGCGCGGCGCATCTGACGACCAATGCCACAGTGAGCGCCGTCTTGGAAAATCGGGGGAACCGATTGGGATGTTGCATGGCAGCTCCTTATTGGCGCGGCTGGGTCATTGATAAGAACCCTAGGTATGAGTATCGAGAAAACTGGCGACCAGGCCGAGGCAGGCCGCCTTTTCCTCAACATGCGGCATGTGGCTGGAATCGCCAAAAATATGCCAGCGCGCATCCTTGATGCCATGCAGGAACGGCTCGACGCAGGCGATGGTCGCCTCGTCATGACGGCCCGAAATCAGCAGGATGGGCGCGATCACCCGGTCCAGCCGGTCAACAACCGACCAGTGTTTCAGCGTGCCGATGACATGGAACTCGCTTGGCCCGTTCATTGTATGATAAACCGTCGGGTCCTCCGCCAGGGCCGCGAAGGTGCGGGCGACTTCTTCGGGCATCGGCTGGATGCGGCACACATGCTTGGCATAGAACACCGCCACTGCCGCTTCGTATTCCGGACTATCGGTGGTGCCCGCCTGTTCGTGCCGGGTCAGCGCCTCCTGCGTCGCGATGGGCAGGCCGCGCCGCAGCCGGTTGGCCTCGCTCACCCAGGTTTCCATCGAGGCCGGGCTGTCGGCGATCACCAAGGCGCGCAGCCCGGAGGGCTGGGTGATGGCGAATTCCGCGCCCAGCATCCCGCCCCAGGACTGGCCAAAAATCTGATAACCGGCATCAGCGATGCCGAGATGGCGCAGCAAATTGTTAAGCTCATCAAGGAACAGTTGAACGGTCCAAAAATCCGCGCCCTTGTCACGCAGATGGGTGGAGCGCCCGGCGCCAAGCTGATCATAATGCACCACGGCGCGGCCCGTCGAGGCGAGTTCCTTCAGCGAATCCACATAATCATGGGTACAACCCGGACCGCCATGCAACACGATCAGCGGCGGCTTGCCGGCGCCGAGATCGCCGGTAATCCGATACCAGGTTTGCCATTCGCCAAAAGGCGTGAAGCCTTCAGTGACCGTCGCTGTCATTGCCCGATGACGAACAGAAACAAGCCGATCGTCTTGATTAAGTCAAAATTCTGTCCAGGTATCGTCATCCTGACCCCCTTTTGTGGCATCCGGTGACGTAACATGGCATCCCTCGGAACCTGCGGATAAGCGAGACTTTGCTGCTTTGACGTCACGATAGCCATCAAGCGGCAGTTTGCAAGCAAATTATGATCCGCTTCATGCTCCAGGCTTATTCGGCGCAACTCGCAGCTAGCAATGTCGTCCGGCGATCTAGAGCCATCGACAGCGCGGTTATCGCCAGGCCGAGCAGGCTCAACGCGGCGCCTAGCCATGGGAGTGAATGGTAGGAGACACCAGCGGCCAATGCGGCGCTCCCGAGCCAAGCGCCGCTGGCGTTGCCCAGATTGAACGCGCCCTGGTTCAGGGTCGCCACCAGGTTTGGCGCTTCCGGCGCGGTGTCCACCACGCGCATCTGCAGCGGAGTAGCGACGGCGAATGTCAGGCCGCCCCAAATCAGCAGCGTAGCGGCCGCCGGCCAAACCAAGGGCAGCGTCAGCGTGAAAACCACGAGGATCACGGTCAACCCAGCCAGCGCGCCGGCGATGCTAGGCATTAGCCGCCAATCGCCCAACCGCCCGCCGATCAGGTTGCCGAAGGTAATTCCCACGCCGAACAGCAGCAGCAGCCAAGTGACCTCGGCAGGCGAAATATGAGTAATCGTTTCTAGCATCGGGGTGATATAGGTGAGGACGCTGAACAGACTGGCCGAGAGCAACACGCTCATCAGCATGGCGAGGACCACCTGCGGCTTGCGCAGCACCCGGAACTCCGTGAGCAGCCGGCTCGCTTGCGGTCGTGACAGGCGCGGCAGCGTCCAGGCGAGGGCGGCGGTGGCAGCTAGCGTAAGGGCAATCACGCACCAGAACGCCGCACGCCACCCGGCATGCTGGCCCAGCGCAGTGCCGGCCGGCACGCCGAGCACACTGGCCAGTGTGAGGCCGCTGAACATGATCGCGATGGCGCGGCCACGCTTGGCAGGCGGGACCAACTCGGCTGCCACGATGGAGCCGATGCCGAAAAACGCGCCGTGGCAAAGCGCCGTGAGCACGCGAGCGGCCATCAGCAGGGCGTAATTGGGCGCAATGGCGCAAAGCAGGTTGCCCAGGGCATAGGCGCTGATTAGCCCGATCAGGGCGGCCTTGCGCGGCATGCGCGCGGTCGCCAAGGCCATGATCGGCGCGCCGATCACCACACCGAGCGCATAGCCGGTGACCAGCAGCCCGGCGTTCGGAATGGTCACGCGCAGGTCCTGGGCCAGGTTGGGCAGCAGGCCTACAATGATAAACTCGCTGGTGCCGATGGCAAAAGCGGCGAGAGCCAAAGCGAGGAGGGAGATCGGCATGGCGCAACTCCGAAAGCGGATTCCGATCTAGGAGGCGGTGCTTATCAAAGATTGAGTTAAAGCAAAACCCTGGCCGCGGCACATACTCGGGACTTTGCCTATTTTGAAGCCAGGCTCTCGCCCTTGTCTTGTCTGCCGGCGCGCGGCGGTGATCCGTTCCACCGCGTCGCGCAAGCGACCGCCTCCTCCTCGTCTTCCGCCCCGATAATCGCATTATGATAAACAGTGCTTCGGCTATTCTGCCTGATTTTGCTCGGCGGGAACCCATGGATGACCCGCGAATGATCTGGTGGAACTTTGTGCACAGCTCGAAGGACCGGATCGAGGCTGCGAAGGCGGATTAGCACACAGGCCGGTTCAGCATTGTAGCGAGTGATGAGCGACATCATCCCGCTGCCAGAGTAACGCGCACTATCTCCGGTGGAAGGCTCAATGCGCGTGCCATTTTACAAGTGGTAAACCGATATCCTGAGCGGCTTCAATAACAAAACTCCCCATTTTTTTGAGGTTAAACTTCGTGCTACGCGATTTACCAGTCAGCCTCTTTGGTCGGTTGATGCTGCTAATGCGCCGTCGCTTCACTATGAACAATGAGCGTGGCGGCGGTTTTCGACATTGATTCCAAGTTTTCGTCAATGGCGCGGAACAGGCCCCAGGTTTCAATATAGTTCACCGGAAAGCCCGGGCAGCCGGCATCGGCGTCCGCCTGTCTGGCATGGATATAATTTGTCCAGCGTTTTGCGGCCGGACGACGGTGATGGAAATCATGACATGGCGCATCGCCCACCAGCACGAAAAGCCGGACAAAAAGCTGTATCGTGAGCATGTTCGCCCACCATATTGTCCATAGGGCGAAGCCGCGCGCGGTGGCGGCGGAGGCCGCAGGGGGCCGCACGCCAGGAAACACCGCGGCCGTCGCCAAACAGACAAACTCCTTACCACGACGCTCAATGACTTCCGCGGCGGGAAACCGATGTTCGCAGAGAATTCTGAAGACTGTGGCGATCTGTAACAGAATGGTCACCGGAATCACCCAGGCGACCAGCACCGGCGCCAGAAGTCCTGTCGATCCGCCAATGCCGATCAACAGAAGATAAAACCCGATACCGCACATATTATGGTGCCGATCATGCGAGTTCAGGCTGACGCAGATGCGGCGCCACAAGAACTTCCCATGAAATTTGGGCGATACCAGATCTAGCAGAAGCCGCCGCCACAACTCGCGCTTCTCAAGCGAAGGCGCCAATCCACAGGTTTCCATAACAAAATCGGTAAATTCGTCCTCTACTGTGAACAGCTTGTTGGCGCTGTGATGCACCATATGCCCACGTTGATAGAGATCGAAATGCTTGAACAGCAAAATGGATGAGACAGTCCGGCCGACGCGCCGGTTCCAGTCTCTGTTCTTGAAAATAGTGCCATGTGAACAATGATGGAATACGACAACTTGGAATAAGCCAAGACCGCATGTCGTCGCGATCATTGCGACAGGCAGTAAAACCCAAAACAGGAATTGACCTGTACCAAAACAAGCAATTGTTGCGGTGCTGGCGACGCAACCTCCTAGTGTCCAAAGCACCGCGCTTCTCACGTAGGTGGAGCCGCTAATTACCTTGGCTTCCTCGCCAGCAGCAGGCTTGGCTGTCAGCCAAGTCAAAAAAGGCTGCAGCCAATCTGGCAAACGTTCTGCCATCAGCATTCGCGGATCATCTTTAACTGGGCGAGACAAGTTAACGAACTCAGCTTCAAGCAGTTCAACTTGTTGATGCATAGGAATTTCCTTATATATTAGACGCGGGATTGTTACTTCTAAATCGAGAGAGCTTACTGTTTTGCACTCCTTTTTTCACTGAAAGCGCCGTCAGGGCTGTCAATGCCCTTCAAAGCGTTACTCAACGCGCGCGACTTTTGATGAGCCGCCTGTTGTGCCGGCAAAATCTCGCCAGATCACAAATGATTATGCGTTACTGTTTATTAATCTGCAATCATTGCGTGTGATTTGTTTTTGCTGCACACGTAATCGACATAGTTTGATGTATATTTTAAAAATTAATATTTAATGATGATTTTCGACGTTATTCGCGTTCTGGTTGTACAACAGTAAGGTTTTTCCTTCTTTCGCTACTTGATCTGAGTAAATTTTGCGATTGAGTAAGAAAATCGCAGAAAAATACATCTTTTGGTTGTAGGGTTTCTTTATGCAAGTAATGCGGACTCAAGTTGCCCACGTGCTTAGGCACCGGCGCAGCGTCAGCGTCGGAAAGCTGATCCTGTATCAGTAAGTCTTGCCGATGATGTGCCTGATAACCTTCAAGCATGAGTTTGATCGCGCGCAATGTCCGCCGGAGTTTCGCATCTTCGCCACAGGCGGAAGCTTCATGGCCTGCCAGAACAAAGCCTCACAACGCGCCGATCAACGAAGCAATTAGCCCTGCTCAGCTTAAATATCAGGGGAATTAAATTCCAGAGCCGCATGGATAATCGGCTCAGGCCGCCAATCGCGGAAAAAGGCGCGTCCTATAGCACTTGCCGTGTTCATCAGTAGGATCTGCACCATATCGAGATACACATGTAAATCTGCATTGAGGATTTGGCCAACTGAACGTTCAAGCAGGAACTCCCTCAAATATTCGGCCTGTTCAATGGCATCCGCGGTGCCGGATAGATGATGTACGCGCCGCAAATCATCGAGATGCGCCTCCGCCCGCCGCACCGAGAGCAGGACCGAACGCGGAAATGATGGATCGCGCAGCAAAAACTCGACTACATCCTCGGTCACGAAGGCGGCGCGGGAAAGCCGCTTGAAGGCGTGATAGCCGGCGGCGCCGCGCAGCAGCGCGTTCCACTGCGTCAGCTCCGCCATCCGCCTGGCCTCGCGATCACGCGGCACCAGCAGGTGATATTTGATGTCGAGCAGCCTGGTGGTCTGGTCGGCGCGTTCGATGACCCGTCCGAGCTGGTAGAATTGCCAGCCGTGGTCACGGTACAGCGTGCCTTCGGTGATTCCGGTATGCGTCTGCACGCCTTCCTTGATCGCGGTGCAGAGGCGCGATAGCCGGTCGCCATCCAGGTCAGCCGGCGCGATATTCATGATGAAGCGGTGAAACACGTTAAGTTGCCGCCACATCTCGGTCGATATCAAGGGCCGCAGCGTCCGGCCGGCGGTGCGCGCGTGCTCGATGCAGGCCGGAATGCTGCTGGGATTGTCATGGTCGAGCAGATAAAAGCGTTTGACCTCGCCCGCATCGAAAGCCGGATCATCGCCGTTCCCGGCAGGCGGGAATCGCAAATCATCCGAATGGATGGCGAGCAGCGCCGACCAGGCCTCCGCCTCGCGTCCTGGGCTTTCGAAGCTTTGCGCGACATCGATTAGCCGCGCTAGATTTTCTACCCGCTCCAGATAACGCGCCATCCAGAACAGGCCTTCCGCGTCGCGCGAAAGCAGCACAGGCTCAGGACGCACGGGTCAAGCTCCGTCCACTAGGATCCAAGTATCCTTCGAGCCGCCGCCTTGCGAGGAATTGACGATCAGGCTGCCGGCGGTGAGCGCCACGCGGGTCAGGCCGCCCGGCAGAACCCAGCTATCGCGTCCGGTGACGACGAAGGGCCGGAGATCGAGATGCCGCGCGCCAATGCCATCCGCGCAGAGGGTGGGGGCAACGGAAAGTGCCACCATTGGCTGGCTGATCCATTGCCGCGGATCGGCGAGCAGCGCGGCACGCGCCGCCGCAAGCTCCGCCTTACTAGCGCGCGGCCCGATGGTGATCCCATAACCGCCTGATTCACCGACCGGCTTGATCACCAACTCGTCCAGGTGTTCGAGCGTATAGGCCAGCCCCTCCGGCTCGCGGCAGATATGGGTTGGCACATTATCGATGATCGGCTCCTCGCCGAGGTAATATTTGATGATTTTCGGCATATAGGCATAGACCGCCTTGTCATCGGCGACCCCGGTGCCCACGGCGTTCGCGATGGCGACGTGGCCAGCGCGCCAAGCGCCGATCAGCCCGGCGACGCCCAACTCACTATCGGCGCGGAACACTTCGGGATCAAGGAAATCGTCATTCAGGCGCCGGTATATCGTATGTACCCGGCGCAGCCCGTGGATCGTGCGCATATAAACGCGCTGATCCTCCACCACCAGGTCCGATCCCTGCACCAGCGGCACGCCCATTTCGCGCGCCAGGAACACATGCTCGAAATAGGCCGCGTTATAGATGCCCGGCGACAGCAGCACCACCTGAGGCTCGTCCTCCGAGGCGGGCGCGATCTCCGACATCGCGGCGCGCAGGCGCCTGCCGTAATCATCGACTGGTTGCAGGCGAATGCCGGCCATCAGGTCGGGAAAAGCGCGCAGCATCAGATGACGGTTTTCCACCACATAGGAAACACCGGAAGGGGTGCGCGCGTTATCCTCCAGCACTCGGAAATCGCCCTGCCCGTCACGCACGATGTCAATGCCGCAGACATGCACATAGGTGCCGTAACGGACTGGAAACCCGACCATTTCAGGACGGAAATTGACGTTGCCGAATACCAGATCGGCGGGAATGACGCCGTCCTTGACAATTTTCGCATCATGATAGATGTCGCAGAGAAAGGCGTTCAGCGCCGTTACCCGTTGGATTGAGGCGTCATTGATGGTTTGCCATTCGCGGGCGGTGAGAATTCGCGGGATGCAATCAAAGGGCAGGATCCGGTCGATTGCCGTCGCGTTTGAATAGACGGTGAAGGTGATGCCGAGATCGATCAAGTCGGTCTCCGCTGCCGCCGCCCGCAGGCGCAGCGCCTCCACGCCGATGCTGGTCAGCCGCTGGCGCACCAAGGCGGGGATGCCGCCGTCACCGCCGCGCTGGCGGCTCAGTTCGCAAAAAAACTGTTGCGGCGCATAGTGCTCAAAAGGGTCCGCTTCGCCAATAATCATCAAACGCCTCCGGGGTGCACTGTGTCACCTGCACCGGACGTTGCAACATAAAAATTCGGCTAATCTTGAAAAATCTTGGAATTTGCAAGAATTCTAGGATAAAGATTGCCGGATGCGAATTCTGACGGTACGTCATGTCACGGCCTATCATTATTCTGAACCGGTCGGCATTGGCGATCATCATATGATGTTCCGGCCACGCGCAAGCCACGACCTGCGCCTAGTCAGCAGCACGCTCGACATTACGCCGGAGCCGCACGCGATCCGCTGGATTCATGACGTGTTCGACAACTCCTTAGCGGTCGCCTGTTTTAACAGCCGCGCGACGGAATTGCGTTTCGAAAGCGTTGTCACCATCGAGCATTATGAGACGGCGCGTCCGGAATATCAGCTAAACGCGGAGGCGCAGAGTTTCCCCTTTGTCTATCCGCGCGCCGATCAACCGGACCTCGAACGCGGGTTAAAGCGGCGTCATCCTTCGCCCGATATCGCCGAATGGGCGGCGAAATTTCTGAATGTTGGCAGCCTGACTGGCACGATGGAGCTTCTGCGCTCCATGACACGGGCGATCCGGGAGGATTTCACCTACAAGCGGCGCAATGAAGCTGGCGTGCAGACGCCGAGCGAGACACTCTCGCGCGTTAGCGGAACTTGCCGGGATTTTGCCCTGTTGATGATCGAGGCGGTGCGCTCGCTCGGCATCGCCGCGCGGTTTGTTAGCGGCTATATTGCGGTGCCCGACAACCGTCCATCGCCGCTGCTGGGCGGCGGCGCCACCCATGCCTGGCTGCAAGCCTATCTTCCAGGCGCCGGCTGGGTGGATTTCGATCCCACGAATAATCTGGTCGGCAACCGCAATCTCATTCGCGTCGCGGTGGCCTGGGAGCCGGCGCATGTGCTGCCGCTTTCTGGGAGTTATTCTGGCCCCGCTTCGGCTTTTCGCCACATGGATGTCAGTGTCAGCGTCATCGATGAAACCAGCGAACTTATGTCCGCAAAGGAATATCAAACATGAAAATACGTTTGGGTTACGAACTGATATATGACTGCCCGCAGCCGGTGCCGATGTTTTTGATGCTCAACATTCATTACTCGCGCGCCGCCGACATTATCAGCGGCGATCAACTAACGACCGATCCTGTTTTGCCGGTTTCCACTTATCGCGACGGGTTCGGCAACTGGTGCAGCCGGCTGGTGGCGCCCGCGGGCCGCACGACGATCACCAGTACGGCGCTTGTCCATGACGCTGGCGAGCCTGATCCCGTGGTGCTTGCAGCGCCGCAAATCTCGGTGGAAACCCTGCCCGATGATACGCTGGTGTTCCTGCTGGGCAGCCGGTATTGCGAAACCGATGAACTTTCCAACGTCGCCTGGAAATTGTTTGGCCAAATTCCGCCCGGCTGGCAGCGGGTTCAGGCCATCTGCGATTTCGTGCATAACCACATCACCTTCGACTACCAGGACGCCCGCTCGACCCGGACGGCGCTCCAAGCCTATAATGAACGCTCTGGCGTTTGCCGGGATTTCGCGCACCTCGCCGTCACCTTCTGCCGCTGCATGAATATCCCGGCCCGCTACTGCACCGGCTATCTCGGCGACATGGGCGAGACACCGCCCTTCGGCGTGATGGACTTCGCCGGCTGGTTTGAAGCCTATCTCGGCGGCGAATGGTATACCTTCGATCCGCGCAACAACAAGCCGCGCATGGGCCGGGTGCTGATGGCGCGCGGCAGGGACGCTACCGACGTGCCGATCAGCAACACTTTCGGCGCTAACACGCTGAGCGGGTTCAAGGTGATCTGCGATGAAGTTTCGGAGGCGGCTGTCAGTTAGTTTTCCAGGAAAAGCAAGCCGTTCTTTTTTGTAAGAAAGAACCAAAAAACTTTTTATTTTTCGGTATGCAAAAACTTCCAGCGTCCTCTTAAACTAATAAAAGTTTCTTGCTATGTTTTCGGCAATCGCAGCACGAACCGCGCGCCGATTACGCCGCCCGCCGCGCCCTTGCGGTTTTCGGCCATGATTCGGCCCTGATGCGCTTCGGCGATCTGCCGGGAGATCGACAGGCCAAGCCCGGAGTGGCTGCCGAATTGCTCGGTTTGCGGGCGTTCGGAATAAAACCGGTCGAACACGTGATCGAGCTTGGCGTCGGGTATGCCGGGGCCTTCATCCTCCACGGCAAGCTCGATCATATTGCCGGTTTCGCGTCCGCGCAGCCAGATGCGTCCGTTGGGCGGGCTGAACGAGACCGCATTGCCGATCAGATTACGCAGGACTTGCACCAGCCGTCGCTCCACCCCGCGCACCGCGAGGCCTGAGGGCGGCGCATCGAGGATCAGGCGCGGATCACCCTCCTTGCGCGTCGTGTCATGGATTTCGGTGAGGGTCGCCATGATCGGCGCGATATCGACCGGCTCCAGCGCGGTGCGCGACATTTCCGCATCCAGCCTAGAGGCGTCGCTGATGTCCGAGATCAGCCGGTCCAGCCTTGTCACGTCTTGCGCGATGATCTCCAGCAGGCGGGCGCCGCGGGTTTTATCGTCCATCCGGCGCAGCGTCTCGATGGCCGAGCGGATCGAGGAGAGCGGGTTCTTGATCTCGTGGGCTACATCGGCGGCGAATTGCTCGATGGCGTCCATCCGCGCCCAGAGCGCATGGGCGGAGGAATCAAGCGCGCGGGCCAGGCTGCCAATTTCATCGGTGCGGCTGGCGATGGCCGGCGGCACGGCTTCCGCATTGCCTTGGCGGTTTGCGGCGCGCCCTTCGCGCAACGCCACTGCGGCGGTGGCGAGATTAAGCAACGGCGTCGCGATGGTTCGCGCCAGATACCCCGAAAGCAGCACGGTCAGAACAAGCGCGAGCAGGAACAGCCCAAGAATTGAGATACGGATATCGAATACCGCCCGGTCCACCTCGCCCGCTTCCCTCGTCAGTAGCACGATGCCGACAGTGGCGCGGCTGCGGATGATTGGCTCCGCCACGGTGATCAGCAGCCGCCCGTCAGCGGCGCGGCGGATATAGGGCGCTGCCTCCTTGCCCTTGGTGGCGCTGGTAAGCCGCAACACCTCCCGGACACCGGGCTGCCAGCCGATCCCGGCGTCTCCAGATCGCGAAGTGCCAACAAATCCTGATTGTGGGCTGGGCAGCACTGTCAGGAACTGATCATACAGGAAGCTCACCACCCGCGCCAAAACTGGCCGCGGCACCGGATTGGGTAGCGGCTCAGTGATGATCGCGCCTTTTGGCCCTTCGCGGATGCGCGAATTGGCAATCACCTGCCCGTCAGGACCGTAAATCAATGCCTGGGCATTCGGCGTCGGCTCGATCAGCCGGTACAGCAGCGGACGCGCGAGGTCCGGGTTCAGCGCCGGCTGATTGGCGGCATTGGCCTGTACGGCGGATTCCGCGAGTGCGCCGGCGTAAATCCGCGCTTGCTCGCGCAGCGCGCTGACTTCCGCGGTGACCAGCCCCTGCTGGTACTGATCGAGATATAGAAAGGCCGCGACGATCAGCGCCAGCGGCAGCGCGTTGACCAGCAGGATGCGGCGCAGCAGCGGCGAAAACCGCTGGCGCGTGCCGCGCATTTACGCTTCCTTGTACCGGTAGCCGATGCCATAAAGCGTTTCGATCTGGTCGAACTGGTCGTCGTCATTGCGGAACTTCTTGCGCAGCCGCTTGATATGGCTGTCGATTGTGCGGTCATCGACATAGACATTCTCACCATAAGCGGCATCGATCAGCTGATCGCGCGATTTCACCATGCCAGGCCGCGCCGCCAGCGCCTTCACCAGCAGGAATTCCGTAACGGTAAGCTGGATGTCTTGCCCTTTCCACAGGCATTGATGCTTGGTCTCGTCCAGCACCAGATTGCCGCGGGTGATCACTGAGGCCGGCGCCGCCCCTGAGCCTTCCGCCCGGCTCGCCTCGTTCCGGCGCAGCAGGGCGCGGATGCGCTCCAGCAGCAGGCGCTGGCTGAACGGCTTGGTGATATAGTCATCGGCGCCGAGCCGCAGCCCCATCAGCTCGTCAAGCTCGTCATCCTTGCTGGTGAGGAAAATCACCGGCATGGCGGAGCGGGTGCGCAGTTTTTGCAGCAACTCCATGCCATCCATGCGCGGCATTTTAATATCGAGCACCGCGAGATCGACCGGCTTAGCCATCAGCCCCTGCAAGGCGGATTCGCCATCCGTATAGGTACGAACCTGGAATCCCTCCTGTTCCAGCGTCATCTGCACGCTTTCGAGAATATTCCGGTCATCATCGACCAAGGCGATTGTGTGTTTCATGCAGCCGCACCTAAATGCAAGGATTGGCAATGAGGTGACGGGATTATGGCAACAATGCAAGAGCCTGATATTCATGACGAGGCGCGCGCCCTTCTTTCAAGCGCGCGAAGCGGTAGCTTAGCGGTGATTGAGGCGGGGATGCCGGTGATCGCCCTGGTTACCCCGGCGCTCGGACCGGATGGCCGGCCCATGGTGCTGCTCTCGACGCTTTCCGCCCATACCAGGGCATTGGCGGCAGACCCGCGCTGCGCGCTGATGGTGGTGGGCGCGCCGTCCGAAGAGAACCCGCAGACCAGCCCGCGCCTGTCGCTGACAGGCAGGGCCGAGCCGGTGACAGGCCCGGAAACCCGCGCCGCCTATCTGTCAGTGCATCCCTACGCCGAACTTTACATCGATTTTGCCGATTTTAGCCTGTGGCGAATTATGGCAGAGAGCGCCCGCTTCGTCGGCGGCTTCGCCCGCGCCGCCAGCCTCGATCCGGCAAGGCTGGTCATCCTTCCGTAAAACGTAACGTTTTTTCCATTTGGCGAAACGCCTTGCAACCGCCATACTCTTTTCAGAACACGATAATCCAAGGCGATTGAATCCAAGACTATTGACTGGGAGAAACACCATGAATGCATCCACCGATCATGTAGATGGTCACCTTGCCGCTCTTTCCGGCACCGGCATCACACGGGCTTCGGCCCTGCACAGCAACATTGCGGCGCCGTCGTTAGTCGCCCATGCGGTCCGTCGCGGCGAAGGGCGGCTCTCCGCTGATGGGGCATTGATCGTCGCGACCGGGCCGCATACCGGCCGCTCGGCGGGTGACAAGTTCGTGGTTGATGAGCCGGGCAGCACCAAGGAAGTCTGGTGGGGCGAGATCAACCACAAGCTGTCAGCGCAGAACTTCGCCATGCTGAAAGGCCGGGTACAGGCCTATCTGTGGGACCGCGAGTTGTTCACCCAAGACCTGTTCGCCGGCGCCGATCCGGCCAATCGCATTCGCGTCCGCCTGGTCACCACCAATGCCTGGCAGGCGATGTTCGCCCGCAATATGTTCATCCGGCCCGATGCGCGCGAGAAGGATCGCAATCTGGCCGGTTTCGAGGCCGATTATGTCATCCTGCACGCGCCGGAATTCGCGGTCGATCCGAAGATTGACGGCTCGCGCTCCGGCACCATCATCGCGCTCTCCTTTGCCGAACGGCTGATCGTCATCGCCGGCACGCAATATGCTGGCGAGATCAAGAAATCGATCTTCACGGTGATGAACTGGATTCTCCCGGCGCGCGACGTGCTGCCGATGCATTGCAGCGCCAATATCGGCAAGGACGGCGATGTCGCCCTGTTCTTCGGCCTCTCCGGCACCGGCAAAACCACCTTGTCCTCCGATCCTGCCCGCCGGCTGATCGGCGATGACGAGCATGGCTGGGGGCCGAACGGCGTGTTCAACTTCGAGGGCGGCTGCTACGCCAAGGTGATCGACCTCTCCGCTGAGGCGGAGCCGGAAATCTTTGCCGCCAGCCACCGCTTCGGCACCGTGTTGGAAAACGTGGTCGTCGATCCGCACGGCGCGCCCGATCTCACGGATCGCAGCCTCACTGAAAATACCCGCGCCTGTTACCCCATCGAGTTCATCCCCAATGTTGAGCTGTCAGGCCGGGGCGGCCAGCCGAAAAACCTGGTGATGCTCACCGCCGACGCCTTTGGCGTGCTGCCGCCGATCTCCAAGCTCAGCCCGGCCCAGGCGATGTATCACTTCCTCTCCGGCTACACCGCCCGCGTGGCGGGGACCGAAAAAGGCCTGGGCCGCGAGCCCCAAGCCACCTTCTCCACCTGCTTCGGCGCCCCCTTCCTGCCCCGCCGCGCCAGCGTCTATGGCAAATTACTGGCCGACCTGATCGCCAAGCACAACGTGTCTTGCTGGCTGGTCAACACCGGCTGGAGTGGGGGCGCCTATGGCACCGGCAAGCGCATGTCCATCGCCCACACCCGCACCCTGCTGAACGCCGCGCTCGAAGGCGAACTCGACCAGGCCAGCTTTCATCCCGACGCCGCCTTTGGCCTTATGATTCCCGACCATGTCACCGGCGTCCCGGACGGCGTACTGAACCCGCGCGAAGCTTGGGCCGATCCAACCGCCTACGACTGCGCCGCCGCAGATCTAGTGGCACGATTCGAGAAGAACTTCGAGAAATTCTCGGATTTAGTGGGGGATGATGTGCGGAAGGCAGCGATTCGCGCGGCTGCATGAGGACTTCAAGGAACAAAACTAAGGATTCCGCCCTTGACCCGCCGGCTGTGAGGCCCCAGACTTCTTGATAGCAGCGTCAGTCGGCAGCACAGATTGCAATCACGCCAAAATTTATTCTGTTTCATCTTTATGTTTGGTAACGCTTGCTCGCTGGAACCAGCGCTCTAAATGCGGCGCCACCCACGGGACTTCCATCCAGCCGGCGCAGCCGAAAAGAAGCAGTAGCGAAAATGCTAAGAAGGTAGCCTCTCCATACCAAGGCAAAAATTTGGAGAGCAACGCGTTCAAAAGACCTGTGACTGCAAATACCCAGAAAAACCGTTCTTGCTTCCTCTCTATTTTCAAAATTTCAAGCTGGCGTTCAAGAGCTGCCGCTGTGTCGGCAACCTTAGTAGCACCCTGAGACTGCAGTATCTTTAGGTCACGCCCTGGAATATTATTCCCCGAGGCGGAGGCGTTCCTTGTACTCCTCGTAAATATCTTGGTCGGGGATAGGGATGCCTCTGACTCCTGGGACATAATGTTTTGCCCATGCTCCATTCTGCCAATGAGTAATATCCACAAGTTCTCCCGGCCGTTTTGCCAGCAATATATCAGAGACTTCTGTTAATACAGATCGTCGCTCATCGTCATTACGAAACCGCCTAGCCTCACCAAATACATCAAGTATAGGAGATGCACCAAAAGCTTTTACTTTACGATAAAGATTTGGCTCTACGGGACCATAATCCCACGCCTCAAAATTTGCAGATGCTAGGCGTGTACCACTATTTCGGCCCATATACATCATTTGAGCCATATACAAAATTTTCTGCAGCTGGAGGTTGGTTACCTTCCAATGTCCCTGCTCACAGATAAATTTGCAGACAGAATCCAAGCGCGCGGACATGGCCTTACCTCGAAGAATCAGTATGTTGGTTATAAGTAAGCCTAAATTTTTGGCTTTCAGATTAAACTTTTACACACTACCTAGGACTAAATATCTCTTAATGATTAAAATCAATTAGACTGCCTGCTTTTTATTGACTCTGCTACAAATTTCTGATCGCAAAATGACGTGGTAGCGTTGCTTTGCCAGTGCAAGTTGCTCGTATTCAACGTCTCTCGCATTGAACGCCTTCCCGTCACCGCCAATCTGCCAAGCGGTCGATTTTCGTGACCTAGGAGCACTGCATGATCAAAGCCGCCGGCTATGCCGCCAAAGGCAAGCACGACTCACTCAGCCTGATCCATTTCGAGCGTGACGAACCCAAGCACAACGAGGTGGTGCTCGACATCCTGTTTTGCGGCGTCTGTCATTCCGATGTGCATCAGGTGAAGAACGAATGGGGCAACACGGTCTATCCCTGCCTGCCCGGCCACGAGATCGTTGGCCGCATCGCTAAGGCGGGCGCCAAAGTCACCAAGCATAAGGTAGGCGATCTCGTCGGCGTCGGCTGCATGATTGACAGTTGCCGCCATTGCGAACCCTGCCATCAAGGCGCCGAGAACTACTGCGAAGGGCCGAATAGTTGGCTCGCCACCTATAACGGCCCGATGGTGCCCGCCGCCAAATCACCCGACGGCAAAAATACCTATGGCCGCGACAACACCTATGGCGGCTATTCGAACAATTTGGTCGTGCCGGAGGATTTCGTCCTTAAAATCCCCGCATCGCTGAAGCCCGAAGCGGCGGCCTCCATCCTCTGCGCCGGCGTCACCACCTTCTCGCCGCTGCGCCATTGGGGCGTCAAAGCCGGCGACACGGTTGGCGTGCTTGGCCTCGGCGGTCTCGGCCACATGGCGGTAAAGCTGGCCAAGGCGATGGGCGCGGAAGTTACCGTGTTTACCTCAAGCGTCGATAAGTTGAATGCCGCCAAGGAACTCGGCGCGCATAACGTCGTGATGGAGAACGACGAGGCAGCGATGAAACCGTTGAAAGCCTCTTTCGATTTCATCCTCTCCACCATCCCGCAAAAGCACGACCCTAACCCGTTCTTCCCACTGCTCAAGCGCGACAAAACTTTCGTCGCGGTCGGCGCGCTGGAGCCGCTGGCGCCAATTAACAACATGCAGACCGCCGGCCATCGCCAGAGCTTCGCCGGCTCGCTAATCGGCGGCATCGCTGAAACCCAGGAGGTGCTGGATTTCTGCGCCGAACATGGCATCACCCCCGATATCGAGATCATCGACATCAAGGATATCAACACCGCCTATCAGCGAATGGAAAAAGGCGATGTCCGCTTCCGCTTCGTCATCGACATGGCGACGCTGAACTCTCAACTCGCCGCCTGAAAAGGAGAAACGTCATGAAAGCCATACGCATCCATAAATTCGGCGGCCCGGAGGTTCTCACCCTCGATGAGTTGCCGATGCCCGAACCCGGCCAAGGCGAGGTTCTGCTCAAGGTGAAAGCGGCGAGCGTTAATCCGGTCGATTACAAAACCCGGCAAGGTAAAGGCCCCGGCATCAAGGAGAGCGACCTGCCGATCACCCTAGGCCGCGACGCCGCCGGCGTGGTGGAACAAACCGGCCCAAGCGTTAGCGGCTTCAAACAAGGCGACGAGGTTTATGCCCATCTCGATTGGTCGCAAGGCGGTTACGCCGACTACGCCATCGCCACGGTGAAGGGCCTCGCGAAAAAGCCCCGCACCCTCAGCATGGCGGAAGCCGCCGGCCGTGCCGCTCGCCGCGATCACCGCTTGGCAGGGCCTGTTCGATCAAGGCGGGCTGAAAGCCGGCCAGAAGGTGCTGATCCATGGCGGCTCCGGCGGTGTCGGCGGCTTCGCCGTGCAGTTCGCCAAGGTCAAGGGCGCCGATGTCTATACCACCGTCGGCGCCGATGCCATGCAGATGATGCGCGATTATGGCGCCACGCCCATCGACTACAAGACGCGGAAATTCGAGGATATCGTGCCGGAGGTCGATCTGGTTTATGACCTGGTCGGCGGCGAAACCCAGGACCGGTCCTGGAAAGTCCTCAAACAAGGCGGCACGATGA
Organism: Acetobacteraceae bacterium; assembly: GCA_965276795.1. Taxonomy (GTDB): domain Bacteria; phylum Pseudomonadota; class Alphaproteobacteria; order Acetobacterales; family Acetobacteraceae; genus Acidiphilium. The sequence goes on from OZ255628.1 coordinate 2,652,843, forward strand.
TCTCGACGCTGACCGAACCCGATGCCGCGAAAGCCCGCGAGAAACAGGCCAAGGTGGCGCATTATATGGCAAAACCGAACGCCGCCGAACTCGCCGAGATCGGCCAACTGATCGACGATGGCAAAGTCCGCGTCGTCGTGGTGAAGACCTTTCCGCTCGCCGCCGCCGCCGATGCGCAGCGCGCCGCGGAGAATGAGCATCCAAAAGGCAAGATCGTGCTGCAAACCGGCTGAGCGTCACCGAACTTTCATAAAGCCGGGCTTCCCGGACGGCGGATTCGCCACAGGCAGCACCCGACATCACCGCCCCGATGCCCAAGGCGGCAGCGCCTTACCTCGTGAAAACCGAGCCGCGGCTTAACCCAGGCGCAGATGGCCTCGCTAATCCGCCATCACATCAAATACGTCTTCGTCCTCTACCAGGAAAATCGCTCCTTCGATTCCTATTTCGGCACCTTCCCCGGCGCCGACGACATCTATTCGCAGCAAAAGCTCAACACCCCCGGCTTCTCTCAGCCAATCATCGGCATCCTCGGCAAGACTGAAATGATCGAATCGTTCCGCATAGGACCAAAGCAAAACGCCGCCGATACCGATGATATCGATCATTCCCACCCCATTATGTTCGCGAAAATCGTCGATGCGGTTTCAGTCTGCCGCCGCTCGCGACCCTGCCGGACGAGTAGAAGGGCCGCAAAATTGGTGAAGAAAAGTTCTACGAAAACAATGGGGGTCCGTTCAATGCCGAAACCCCCCGGCGTCACCAACCTGTTCTTCGCTCTCGATCCGTCGCTGCCCACCTCTTATGCAGAAGTGCCGCGAGCCTGGGCGGATGATCTGCCATCAAAATCCGGCGCCGATTGCGAGGCGATTGGCATAGTGCCAACCGACATCAAGCGCCACCTCATCAACCCCATCCCCAAGGACTTTAACTCAAGGCCAAAATCAACCCTAGACAATCATAACGAACAGCAAAACGGCCCCAATCGCTTGGGGCCGTTCGGGCACTCAGAAAAATCCTGCAATCAGCTGGCGCGCTGGGTCCTAATCTGATGCCGTGCTGCCATGTTGGCATGCGAAGCCGGCACTTTGAATGTCGTGCCGTAGCTGTTGTTAATTTCCCGCACCAGCTTGGATGATGGGGTGAATAGCGAATGAGTTGCCGCGTTGGCGGCGAAAGGCGCGACTGCAACAAAGCTTGAGGCCAAAATCACTATCCGGCTGATTTTACGCATAATGTGCACTCCATGAAGAGAGCCAGCCCCGCTGAAAGGGGCTGGCTGCTGAATGATTAGACGTTACGCTGCGCGACATGGTTCTGATTGGTTTGAGCAGCCGCGTTGTTAGCAGCGGTGGTCGTGCGCTGGTGGTGCGTCTGGGTGATCACTGGAGAAGGCTGATACATATACAGACCAGCATCGGCATGAGCCACAAGCGGAGTCAGCGCGCCAAGAGCGGTGACAACAGTAAGAGTACGAATGATGTTACGCATGGGAGCAATCCTTTTCTTTTTCAAGCGGCAGTGTCTCTCTGCACCCTCCCTAAATAATCTATTCCTCGATCGTTGGAACTATCTGTCTTTGCACAATACCTATACGATCTGGTGTATGAATTACGACGCTCGCGTTGAGTCTGCCAATCACATCGGAATCTAGCGGTTCATTCAGTTTTCCCGTATCAACGCTACATGACAATCAGGAACGACTGGCTGGCCGAATTCACCGCATGGCGACGTGATTTTCACGCCCACCCCGAACTTGGCTATCAGGAGCACCGCACGGCGGCGCTGGTCGCGGAACGGCTGGCGAGCTTCGGCCTTGAAGTCGCCACAGGCATCGCCGGCACCGGCGTAGTCGGCACCTTGCGCGCCGGCTCAAGCCCTCGCGCCATCGCCATCCGGGCCGATATGGATGCCCTGCCGATGGATGAAAGCAACGAATTCGCCCACCGCTCCACCAATGCAGGCCACATGCATGCCTGCGGCCATGACGGACACACCACCATGCTGCTCGCCGCCGCCCGCAATCTCGCCGCAACGAAAAACTTTGATGGCACGGTGCATTTCATTTTCCAGCCCGCCGAGGAAGGCGGCGCTGGCGCTGCGCGGATGATCGAGGAAGGCCTGTTCAAGCGCTTCCCATGCGACGCCATTTTTGGCGCGCATAATGATCCTAACCTCGATGTCGGACAAATTTCCGCGTCCACCGGCACAGTGAACGCCGCGGCGGATACGCTCTCAGTGCGTATCTTCGGGCGCGGCGGCCACGCGGCACGGCCACATCAGGCAGCCGACCCATTGCTGGCCGGCGCTGAGATCGTGCTCGCGCTACAATCCATCGCCAGCCGCCGGGTCAATCCGCTTGACTCAGTCGTGGTGTCGATCTGCGAATTCCACGCCGGCACCGCGCATAACGTGATCCCGATGGAAGCCAGACTTGAAGGCACTGTTCGCACGCTCATCCCTCTCGTGCAGAAATTGACCGCTTTGGAAATTCCTGCGCTGATCGAGAAAACCGCCGCGGCCTTCGGCGCGCACGCGGAGGCAACCTACCGTCGCGGCTATCCGCCGGTGGTGAATGATGCCGAAACCGCCAGCCGCGCCGCCCGCGCGGCAGCCAACATCGTCGGCGACACCGGCGTGCATCGAACCTTGCCGCCTTCGATGGGCGCCGAGGATTTTTCCTATTACGCGCTCGAACGTCCCGCCTGCTTCCTGCGGATCGGCCAGCGCAATGAAGCCGAACAGCGCGGCCACATGCCGCTGCACCATCCGAATTACGATTTCAACGACGACATCCTGCCCATCGGCGCTGCGTTGTGGACGGCAATCGTCGAACAGGAGCTAGCCGTGTGAACCTCTGGCCGGCCGCCTCGGCGGCATTCCTGCTGGCCTTCCCCACCCTGTTCTCCATCGTCAATCCGCTGAGCGGCGCGATCATCTTTAACCAGGTAACCGCCGAGCGCGGCCATACGGAACGGCTCGAACTGGCGCGCCGCGTCGGCTTTAACAGCGCGATGGTCATGCTCGTCTCGCTTTGGGGTGGCAGCTACATCCTCAATTTTTTCGGCATCACCCTAAACGCGCTGCGCATCGCCGGCGGCATCGTTGTCGCCATCCGAGCTTATCAAATGCTATCCGCCCCGGAGGCGCACGAGGAACGTAAACAGGCCCAGGCGGACACCATAAACGCGCCCGATCAAGGCAGCCGCGATGACGCCTCGGCCATCGCCTTCTTCCCGCTCACTTTGCCGTTCACCACCGGTCCTGGCACGATCTCGGTGGCCATCGCGCTCGGCACCGAACGCCCCGCCTATGGAGACGGGCTGCTCGCCTTCTTCCTTGGCGCATCCTGCGCCGCCCTCGCAATCTCCGCGCTGATCTGGATTTTCTATGCGATGGCGGATCGCCTCGGCGCCTTTCTCGGGCCAGGCGGCCGGCAGGTGGTCACCCGCCTGGCCGCCTTCCTTCTGCTTGGCATTGGTGTGCAGATCATCGTCAGCGGTGCCATTCCAGTGTTGCACCAAGCGCTACACCTACATGCCCAAACCTATGCGCCCAGCGTGACGAGGCATTGCTGATTCAGCATCATCAGGACAGTATCGTTTAATCATAACACTGCTTATTATCAGCCACGCGATGAACATGCCTGCGCAAACCGATCTTCTGATCCTGCTTCATGATGTCGCGCGATTAATTCGGCTTGAGGCCGATAAACGCGCTCGCATCCATGGCATTACCCGGGCGCAATGGGTAATGCTTCTGAAACTCGCGCGTCATCAAGGTCTTTCGCAGAAAGACCTTGCGGAGATGATCGATGTTGAGCCGATGACGATTGCCCGGCTGACCGACCGGCTGACTCGGCGTGGTTTAGTTGAACGACGCGCCGATCCGCGCGACCGGCGCATCTGGCGTCTACATCTTTGTCCCAAGGCGGAGCCGCTGCTACGCATCATCGAGGCGCAGCGAAGCGAGTTGGCCACGCAAGTTCTCGGTGACCTGACGGACTCCACGATTAACAATATTGTCGAAGGGCTGCACCAGATGAAATCCGCCCTACTTACCCAGACTGGCTCTGTTTACCCTCATCATGTTCCGGCTGATCACGTTGCAGCCGGGCAGGGGGCGGATGGAGCGGATTCTGATACGCTATACACGGCCGAGGCCGAACAGGAGTTGGTTTAAATGTCGCAAGCAGGCTCGGTAGGAATTGAACAGGCCGGGCGCACGACGCTCGAAGCGCATCCCGAGGAAAAACGCACCCGCCGCGACGGCGACACGCAAACGATCAACCGGCCGGATCAAGGCCAGAATCGTGGACGTAACCGAGGCGATGATGACGACGCGGACCAAGGCGATTCCGGCCAAATTGGCGACAAAGGCGGCAACGGCAGAAAAAAACGTGGGAGCTGGCTGCGCACGATCCTCATGCTGGGCGGCGTCATTATTCTGCTGGCGCTGGTGCTGCTCTACTGGCTGTTCACCGGTGGTTCAATCGATATCACGGACACTTATGTCAGGGCGGCAAATGTCAGTCTTTCGACTGATGTCTCTGGGTTGGTGAAAAAGGTCGAGGTGCGCGACCATCAGACGGTGCAGCCCGGCCAAGTGCTATTTCGGCTCGATCCATCCAGCTTCCTGATCGCTATCCAATCCGCGCAAGCCAATCTCGACGCGGTCAAGCAACAAATCTCCGGCGCCAGACAGTCCTACGAGGCGAGCGTCGCACAGGTGCAGGCACAGTCGGTGTTGATCGACAATGACAAAATCAACTTTGACCGTTACGCTTCGTTGGTCCGTTCAGGTGGCGTGACCCGCGCTCAATATGACAATGCGAAATATAAGCTCGCCGGCGATCAAGCGACGCTGGCGGCGCTGGAGGCGCAACGCGGCGTCAGCCTCGCCAAGCTGAACGAAAATCCGAAAATCCATTACAGCAAGCTGCCAAGCTACCAGGCCGCAATGGCGGAGCTGGATCGTGCTAAGCTGAATTACCGACACTCGGTGGTGCGCGCGCCTTTTGCCGGCGTGGTGACCGAAACTGAAAAACTCCAGCCAGGCATGTATCTCGCTGCCGGCACGGCGGCTTTCGGCCTGGTCTCGACCACCGATGTATGGGTCCGTTCACAGCCTAAGGAATCAGAACTCACCTGGGTGAAGCCGGGCGACAAGGTTAAAATCCATGTCGACACGTATCCCGGCAAGATTTGGAATGGTGTGGTTGCCAGTATCTCCCCTGCCAGCGGCTCGAGCTTCTCGATCCTGCCGGCGCAAAATTCTTCCGGAAACTGGGTTAAGGTCGTGCAGCGCATCCCGCTCCGTGTCGATATCCAGAATGGGCCGAAAGATTATGTGTTGCGCGACGGCATGAGCGCGGAGATCAGCATCATCACCGGCCATAAGCGCAAGCTTTCCGACCTTTTATAGGATTACAAGCTTATGGCGGATCAGGACGACCGTGCGGTCATAGAAATGGAACCGCTGCCGCGCGCAATGATCACCGCGTGCTGCATGATCGGCACCTTGATGCAGGCGCTGGATTCGACAATCGCCAACGTAGCGCTGCCTTACATGCAAGGCTCGCTCTCCGCTTCTTATGACCAAATTACCTGGGTGCTCACTTCCTACGTGATCGCGGCGGCGGTGATGACGGCGCCGGTCGGCTGGCTCGCGGCGCGATTTGGCCGAAAAAACCTGTTCATCGCTTGCCTGATCGGGTTCACCGTCGCTTCTATGGCCTGCGGCATCGCCAGTTCTCTTGTTGAGATGGTGATCGACCGGCTGATCCAAGGCGCGTTTGGCGCCGCGCTGGTGCCGCTATCGCAATCGACGATGCTGGACATCTACAAGCCATCGCAACGCGGCAGCGCGATGGCGCTTTGGGGCATGGGCGTCATGGTGGGGCCGATCCTTGGCCCGACGCTCGGCGGCTATCTCACCTCGCTCTATAGCTGGCGCTACGTGTTTTTCGTCAACCTACCCTTCGGCATTGTTGCAGTGCTCGGCCTGATGTTTTTCATGGCGAAGCGATCTGACCGCCCGGAGGCAGGGCATTTTGACTGGCTAGGCTTCGGCGTGCTTTCGCTCGGCCTTGCCGCCTTACAACTTATGCTTGATCGAGGCGAGGAACTGGACTGGTTCGGCTCGACAGAGATCATTGCCGCCGCCATCGTTTCGATTATCGGTTTTTATCTGTTCATCGTTCATATGTTCACCGCGGAAAAACCATTTATTCCGCGCGCCGCCTTTGCCGATCGCAACTTGAATGCCGGGCTTATCACCATGTTCTCAGTGGGCCTTGTTTTGCTCGCCTCCTCGGCGCTGCTGGCGCCTTATTTACAGGATCTCGGCAATTACCCAGTGGCGACGGCAGGGCTGGTCATGGCGCCCCGCGGCATTGGCACCATGGCTGCCATGCTGATCGCCGGCCGCACCATCAACAAAGTTGACGCGCGGCTGATGATGTTCGCCGGCTACCTTTTGCTGATGCTCTCGATGTGGATGATGACGACATGGCTGCCATCCACTTCGCAATCCTACATCATCGAAACGCTACTCGTGCAGGGATTTTCCCTCGGCTTGGTGTTCACTCCTTTACAAGTGGTGGCATTTTATACACTGAGCTCAGCGCTGCGCACCCAAGGCACATCGCTGCTAAGCCTCACCCGTAATGTCGGCAGCGCGATCGGCATCTCAATCACTGAAGCGCTACAAGTGCATATGATGCAATATAATCACGCCACGATTGGCGCCGCGATCACGCCATTCAACCGGGCGCTCCAAGTCGGCGGCTCGGTCTCCCATATGCTCAACCCCGCCACCACCCAGGGCGCCGCGTTGCTCAACAGCATCATCGACCGGCAAGCCAGCATCATCGGTTATCTCGACGACTTCAAGTTGATGATGCTACTCACAATTCCAGCAATCCTGGTTCTTTTCATGATCAAAAAGCCGCCGGCGCAGCTTAGCCTGACCAACCAACAAGGGCAGCAGTCGCATAATCGCCATGAGATGGTCATGGAATGAACCACGAGATCAGCCCTCAAGCCGACGCGCGCTTTCGCTATTTCGAGGATTACGCGCCGGGACAAGCCACGGAAACTGGAAGTCATCTTGTCACCGAGGCAGATATCATACGATTCGCAATTGAATTTGATCCGCAACCGATGCATACAGATCCCGCCGCCGCGCAATCCATCACCGGCGGCCTGATCGCCAGCGGCTGGCATACCGCAGCGCTTACAATGCGTCTCATGCTTGACGCGCGCCCGGAGCGTCCAGCCCCAGGTACGCTTGGCCTTGGCTTTGAAAACCTGCGCTGGGTCCAGCCGGTACGGCCAGGCGATCGTTTGCGTGTACGGATCGAGGTCCTGGAAACTAGGCCAAGTAAAACTAAACCAGGCCGAGGAATTATTACCAGCCGCTTCACCACCCTCAATCAGCATGACGAAGCTGTACAGATCATGACCAGCAAGGCCATGATTCCATGCAAAACATAGGAAATCTGTCTTAATCGATCAAGTTGGATCGCTGAAGCCCAAATCTGGTTTACCCGACCTTATCACAACCTAGGGTCATCAATACCCACACTATTGAAACTACTAGATCAAAATGGCACAAGTGGGCAAGACATGAAATTCAGGCAAGTCGCTCGATCCGGTGGCTGTAATCACGGCCACCGGATCGTCGTCCAGCTAATGCACCGAAGCCGGCGCCATGTCATGCTGCACAATCGCCGCGCGAGCTAGCAATCCGTCGGGCGCTACCGCCATCGGGGTCCCATTAGCGGCGAAAATGCCGAAAGCAGGGCCATTTGCGGTAGCCACCGGCCGCACATAGGCAACCTGCTCCATACCGAGTTCGGCAAGCTCGGATTCGGTGATGTGATGCGGATCGATCATTACGCCAATCACCGCATTATCGTTAAAGTCATCACGCTGATTTGTCGTGTCCATAGTCGTTACTCCTGTTCCTGAGCGGCCACTGAGTCCGAGACCACTTGCGGTTTCGCTCCAGCAATTCGATTCTGGCTAGGCTCTTTCAGTCCGACCCCTTTTGAGCCAAACCTATTTGAACCAAAACCGCTTTCGTTAACCGAACCAGCCCGGCCGGGTTTACTGGCCGCACCATTGCTGATTTCAATCGTCCGTACCTTTACCTCCGGTAAAGGCCGCGCCAGATCGACATGCAGCAAGCCGTTATCAAGCCATGCGCCCCTTACATCGATTCCCTCGGCCAGCACGAAAGCCCGCTGAAACTGCCTCGCCGCGATTCCCCGATGTAAGAATATCCGTCCTTGGCTATCATCATTCTGACGGCCTCGGATTACCAACTGATTATCTTCCAGAGTAATTTGCAGATCATCCATGGTAAAACCGGCAACCGCCAGCGTAATGCGCAGGCTTGTGGTGGTCAGCTGCTCGATATTGTAGGGCGGGTAGCCTTCAGGCGAAGTTTTCGCCGCACGCTCGATCATCTGCTCCAGATGGTCGAATCCTAAAAACAGCGGCGAGGTAAAAACCCGTGTCGTCATCAGCCTCCTCCTTTCGAGCGAGACATATGAGGCCCGATAAGGCACCCCATCGCAGAAGAAATTGGCATAAATACGGTATTTTGCAAGTGCGTTCAGGGCGGCGATTGATCAACCGGCCATTGATCGTCAAGTAAGGGGCGGGCTACATCCCGGCCATGTCCGAAACGCCGGCTCCTTTAATCCCGCCTATCCTGATCGTGCCCGATCCGCGGCTGCGCGCCAAGGCGCGCAAAGTGACCGCCGCCGATCACGATCTTGCAGCCAGCCTGATCCCGGGTATGTTCGCTGCAATGTACAAGGCGCCCGGCATCGGCCTTGCGGCGCCGCAAATCGCCGTGCCGCTGCGGCTGATCGTGCTGGATCTCGGGCCGGACGGCCAGCCGACGCCGATGGCACTGATCAACCCGGAGATCCTCGCAGTGAGCGAGGAGCTTATAACTCGCGAGGAAGGCTGCCTTTCCTTGCCCGGCCAGTATGCCGATGTCACTCGCCCGGCTCGGATCACCGCGCGTTACCAGGATGCCGAAGGCGCCCGGCACGATATTGAGGCGGACGGCCTGCTCGCCACCTGCATCCAGCACGAGATCGATCATTTGAATGGCGTCCTGTTCGTCGATCATCTCTCGTCGCTGAAGCGCAACATGCTGCTGCGCAAGCTCGCCAAGGAACAGCGGGACAAAACCCGGTGAAACTTGCTTTCATGGGCTCGCCTGAGTTCGCGGTGCCCGCGCTCATGGCGCTGCACCAGGCGGGGCACGAGATCGCCGCCGTTTATTGTCAACCGCCCAAACCGGCTCATCGCGGCCAGCGCGAGACCAAATGCCCGGTGCATCTCGCCGCCGAACGCATCGGCCTGAACATCCGGACCCCAACGCGCCTGCGCGGCAATGCGGCTGAGGGGGATTATTTTGCCTCGCTCCGTCTCGATGCCGCGGTTGTCGCCGCCTATGGATTGATCCTGCCGCCGGAATTTCTTGCGGGGCCTAAACATGGCTGCCTCAACATTCATGCCAGCCTACTACCTCGCTGGCGAGGCGCAGCACCCATCCAGGCGGCGATCCTCGCCGACGATAAGCAGACCGGCATCACCATCATGCAAATGGATGCCGGACTCGATACCGGCCCGACGCTGCTGAGCGAGGCGATGCCGATTACTATAAGCGACACCGCCAACACCGTGCATGACCGGCTGCAAGGCCTCGGCGCTCGGCTGATCCTGCGCGCGCTCGCCGAAAATCCGCCGCCGCATCCGCAGGGTGAAGGCAGCACCTACGCGCCCAAGCTGAGCCGGGCTGATGCGCTTATTGACTGGAATAAACCCGCCGCCGCGCTTGACCGAAAAATCCGTGCCTTCACGCCCTGGCCGGGAACAGAAACCAGGCTTGGTGGCGTCAAGCTGAAAATCCTCCGGGCCAGCTTGGTGACGGGCGGAGGATCGGCCGGCACGGCGCTCGATGATCGCTTAACCATCGCCTGCGGCGAAGGCGCATTGCGGCTCACCCGCGTGCAAAAGGCCGGACGCACCGCCCTCGATGCCGATGAATTCCTGCGCGGTAGCAAAGTTCCAGCCGGCACGCGCCTCGGCTGATGAAACCATGGGCGCTCACGCTTGAATATGACGGCGCGCCGTTTGTTGGCTGGCAACGCCAGGATAACGGCTTGTCGGTCCAACAGGTCGTCGAACAGGCGGCGGCAAAACTCTGCGGCGGCGCCGTGCCGCCTGTCCATGCCGCAGGTCGCACCGATGCCGGCGTCCACGCGGCGGCGCAGGCGGTACGCCTTGAACTGCCCGACCGCTTTACCGCGGCGCAGTTGCGCGAGGCGCTGAACTTTCACATGAAGCCACACCCGGTCGTGGTGCTCAAGGCAGCGCCCGCGCCAGCGGACTGGCATCCGCGCTTTTCGGCAGCCGCCCGCTGCTACCGCTACCTCATCCTAAATCGTCCGGCCCGCCCCACGCTCCACGCGCATCGGGTCTGGCATGTAAAAAAACCCCTGGATGTGGCGGTGATGCATCGGGCAGCTCAATCGCTGGTCGGCCGGCATGACTTCACCAGTTTTCGTGCCGCCGCCTGCCAAGCGAAATCGCCGCTCCGAACCCTTGATATGCTCAATGTGAGTCTATCTGGCGACATGGTGATAATCGAGGCTTCGGCACGCAGCTTCCTGCATCATCAGGTGCGCAACATGGCGGGCACGCTCAAGCTAGTCGGCGCCGGCGCCTGGTCCGAAACACGCGTAGCCGAGGCGCTCGCCGCCCGTAACCGCGCCGCCGCCGGCCCCACCGCGCCGCCCGAGGGGCTCACGCTGATGTCGGTGCGGTATGATCCCGATCCTTTCATCAAGGCCTAATGGGATGTTTCTTTTTTAAGAAAACCCTCTTGTTTTACTGGCTTTCGTTCCACGGAATAAGCTGCTTGCTCTTGCCTTATTGCTCGCGCCCGCCGATATCTCTACATGTTAGATCGGAACCGGCACGATCATCGCGGTTCGCGATTGACTTTAACATTCACAGGAGATCAACATAGCCAGACCACCTGCTCCGCCTACGCCGCCATCGCGTGAAGGCCCTCGCGTTAACGAAGACATCCGTGTGCCGCAAATCCGGCTCATCGATCAGGTCGGCGAAATGCAGGGCGTGATGAGCGTCCGCGAGGCGATGCGCCGGGCTTTTGAGGTCGGCATGGACCTGGTCGAGATTAGCCCGAACGCCGATCCGCCGGTCGCCAAAATCCTCGACTACGGCAAGTTCAAGTATGAACAGCAGAAAAAGCGCAACGAGGCGCGCAAGAAGCAAAAAGTCATTGAGATCAAAGAGATCAAGGTGCGCCCCAATATTGATGAGAATGACTATCAGGTAAAGCTGCGGGCGATGAAGAGCTTCATCGACGAGGGCGACAAGGTGAAGGTGACGCTGCGTTTCCGGGGCCGCGAGATGGCGCATCAGGAGCTTGGCGTGAAGGTCCTGGAGCGCATCCGTGGCGATATGGATACCGAAACCAAGGTCGAGCAGATGCCGAAAATGGAAAACCGGCAGATGGTGATGGTGTTGACGCCTCGCTAATCGACGGGCCGGTGCTTGGCTTTGTCACCGGATTGGCCGCCGAGGCGCGGCTGCTCCGGAAACTCCCTGTCAAGATAGCCATCGGCGGCGGCAGCGCTCAAGGCGCCGTTGCCGCCGCCGAATCGCTCATCAGCCAGAATGCCATAGGCCTGATCAGCTTTGGCCTCGCCGGCGGCCTCGCCCCGGCACTGCCGCCGGGCACGATCATCATCCCAAATGCGGTAATTTCAGACGATGTTCACTATGATTGCGACGCGGAGCTGTTGAAGCTTTTAGGCGGCGGGACGCATTCGCTTCTTCTGGCTGGATTTAACATCGCCGCCAGCGTCACCGAGAAGGCCGCCTTGTATAGAACGACGAATGCCGTCGCGCTTGATCTTGAATCAGGCGCGGTCGCCGCGGTCGCCGCCAAGCATGGCCTGCCCTTCGCGGTGTTGCGGACAATTGCCGATCCAGCTGGCCGCGACCTGCCGGAAGCGGCGCTGCTGGCGCTCGATGCGCAAGGCCGGATTGCCCTCCGCCCGATCCTGCGAAGCCTGTTCAGGCGTCCGTCGCAAATCCTCCAGCTGATCGAATTGGCGCGCGATGCCGCAACCGCCCGGAAAGCACTGATGGCGCGGCTGACCCTCATCCGCGCGGCTTGGCCTGACTCAAGTAATACCAGCGGCCCTCATGAATGACCCCTCGGAAAAGCAGGCCAGGAGGCTCTGCCTCCTGGACCTCCGCCAAAGGCGATGCCTTTGGAAACCATTAGTAAGGCCTCCGGCTAAGGGGGGCTTTGGGCCCCCCTTAGCCGGAGGCCAATTAGCGGGTTCTAAGGGCCTCGCCCTTAGTGGGGGGTTCGGGGGGCAAAGCCCCCTGATCTTGTCTTGTCGGAGGATCGGTCGCTAGGGCCGCTGGTATAAGATCGATCATAACGGCTCGGCATAGCGCAGGAACGCTTCAACCAGCCAATCGAAGACGATGCGAATGCGTGCCAGCCGCTTCAGGTCTTCGTGCATGACGATCCAGGTCTCCAACCGGTGCAGGATGAAATCGGGCAGCACGGCGACCAGACCGGCGTCACGATTGCCCAATGCGATATGGGTAATGCCGATGCCCAGGCCGGCGCGGATCGCGGCAAGCTGAGCGGGATGGCTATCGGTGCGGAACGCGAATCCTTTGCGATCGAGAGCGGGGTTCAATTCAGCCGCGAAATGCAGTTCGGCCAAGCTTCGGTCAGGCCCGATCAGATCGAACTCCGGCAGATCGGCGATGCTGGCGGGCACGCCGCGCCGGGCAGCGTAGGCGCCGTGGGCGAAAAATCCGAGCGGGATGCAGCCAACATGCCGCCCTACCAGCGCCCCCTGGCGGGGCCGGTGCATGCGGATCGCGATATCCACCTCCTGGCCAAGCACATCCTCGGCCTCGTTGGTCAGGCTAAGCTCGATCGCCAGTTCAGGATGGCAACGGCGCAGCCCCGCCAGCATGGGCGGCAATACCTCGATGCCGACGATTTCGGCGGCGCTGAGGCGAACGGTTCCGGCAAGGCTTGCCGCGGGCGCCGAGGCGGCGCGGACAAAGGCATGCGAGGCCGCCGCCATGGTCCTCGCATGAACGGCAAGCGCCTGGGCCTGTTCGGTGGCGACCAGCCCATTGGTGGACCGTGAAAACAGCGCGACGCCCAGGGACCGCTCCAGACCCTCCAGGCGATGGCGAATGGTCGGCTGCGCGACGCCAAGCCGGCGCGCGGCGCCTGACAGGCTGCCGCTTTCCAGCACCGCCAGAAAAGCCCGCTGATCCTCCCAGTCGATCTGGTCTGCGCTCATCAATTTCATTCTAGCGGCTCAATCAAATCAGGCAATTCCTGATGAACGGCGTCGCTGCCATAACTTTTCCATCAAATGTGGAGGGTAAGATGACGACAGTCATTCTAGGATTTGGCGCGGTGGGCCGCGCAGCCACGCAGGCGCTTCTGGCGCGCGGCGAAACCGTTTGCGTCGCGCAGCGCAGCCGTCCCGCCGATCTGCCGGCGCAAGCGGCTTTCAGATCCTGCGATGTGCTCGATGCGGAGGCTGTCCGCCAAGCGATCCTTGGCGCAAGCCAGGTCGTGCTGGCGATAGGCTTTGCTTATGACCGGAAGGTGTGGCGCACCGCCTGGCCCAAGGCGATGAACAACGTTATCGAGGCCTGCGCGGCGACCAAGGCGCGCTTGATTTTTATCGACAACCTCTATCAGCTTGGGCCGCAGCGGGAGGCGTTGCGCGAGGATATGCCGCTTACGGCCATGGGCGCCAAGCCGGCGATCCGTTCGGAGGTGACGCGCATCTGGACGGCGGCGGCCATGGCAGGACGGGTTCACGTCGCGGCCTTGCGGGCGCCCGACTTCTACGGCCCAGGTGTCGCGGTGTCTCATCTCGGATCGAGCGCCTTCGGACGGCTCGCGCGCGGCAAGGCAGCGCTGCTTTTAGCGCCGCCCGACACGCCGCATGACTTCGCTTACGTGCCCGATATCGCCCGCGCCGTGGTCACGCTATTGGATGCGCCTGACGACGCCTATGGCCAAGTCTGGAACATGCCCTGCGCGCCAACCCGCACGCCGCGCGAATTTTTACGCCTGGGCGCCGAGGCGCTTCGCGTCAAGCCCAAGGTGATTGCCATCCCGCTCAAGCTCCTGCCGTTGCTTGGCCTGGTGGCGCCGTTCATGCGCGAGGTTGCGGATATAAGCTTTACCTGGGACCGTCCCTACCAGGTTGACGCAACAAAATTCTCCCGCCGCTTCTGGTCCAACGTGACGCCAATAGAGATCGGCGCGCCGGCGACAGCGCGCTCTTTCATGCCTGGTTAGGTTAGCGCCGAGTGTGGAACGTTTATGAAAGCATTTTCTGGTCAACTTGACTAGAAAATGCTTCATTTGCTTGATCTGTGAAGCCGTTTCGCGGTTAATCCTGAACTTCCGCTTTCTCTGGCTTAGCATGCAGTTCGGCCATGCGCTGCTCGACGTGGCGGGAGAACATGTATTCCGCTGGGCGCTGTTTATCGAGCGGGATATCCTTAGCCATCGGCCCTTCAGTGCGAATGCCCTTAAGCGCTAAGGTGGCCATCTTCCAAGGCTTCTTTACGCTATCGACCACCGCAGTTGCCTCAAAGCCCGAATGCACCATGCAATCGGCGCATTTTTCATAGTTGCCGACGCCGTATTTGTCCCAGTCAGTGGTCTCCATCAGTTCTTTATAGGTCTTGGCATAACCTTCCCCAAGCAGGTAGCAGGGCCGCTGCCAGCCGAACACGTTGCGCGTCGGATTGCCCCAGGGGGTGCATTTATAGGTCTGGTTGCCGGCCAAGAAGTCGAGGAACAGCGGCGACTGGTTGAATTTCCAAGTCTTGCCGCGCTTCTTACTCTCTTCGCCGCGCCGGAAAATTGCCCGGAACAACTCCTTGGTGCGCTGCCGGTTGAGAAAATGCTCCTGATCCGGCGCGCGCTCATAGGCATAACCCGGCGAGGTCATCACCCCGTCAATATCGAGATCGGCGACGGTATCAAGAAATTCCGCCACCCGGTTCGGGTCGGTGCCGTCGAACAACGTGCAATTGATCGAAACCCGGAAGCCTTTGGACTTGGCGAGCTTGATCGCCGAAATCGCCCGCTCATACACACCCTCCTGGCTCACAGAGCGGTCATGCATGTCCTTGTCGCCGTCAAGATGAATATCCCAGGAAAAATTCTTGTGCGGCTTGTACTGCCCAATCTTCTTCTCCAGCAGCAGCGCGTTGGTGCAGAGATAGATAAACTTGCCGCGTGCCAGGATCTTGTCGACGATCTCCGGCATTTCCTTGTGCAGCAGCGGCTCGCCGCCGGCAATGGCGACAATCGGCGCGCCACATTCATCGACCGCCTCCAGCGCATCGGCGACCGAGAGCCGCTGGTTTAGGATCGGCGCGGGATAATCAATCTTGCCGCAGCCGGAGCAGGCGAGGTTGCAGCGGAACAAAGGCTCCAGCATCAGCACCAGCGGATAGCGCTTCCGCCCGGACAAATGTTGCTTCACCACATAAGCGCCGACTTTTACGGCTTGGTTCAACGGGACAGCCATTCAAAAAATCCTTTTATGCCACTTCAGCCGGCAATTTAAATTTCACGTCTTCCGGAGTGCCGGCCAGAGTCTCGATCTCAACCGGGCCGAAACGCTTCAGCCCTTCCAGCACGCCGCGCACCAGAACTTCCGGCGCCGAGGCGCCAGCGGTCACGCCCACCGTCCGCACGCCCTCAAACCATGCCGGATCAAGATGCCCGGCATCGTCGATCAAATAGGAAGGCCGGCCAAGCTCGGCGCCGATCTCGCGCAGCCGGTTAGAATTCGAGGAGTTGCGGCTGCCGACCACCAGGATCACCTCGACCTGCTCCGCCAGATGCCTCACCGCCTCTTGCCGGTTCTGCGTTGCGTAACAGATATCCCGAACGTCAGGCCCGACAATCGCCGGAAATCGCGCGTTCAAGGCAGCGATAATGCCGCGCGTGTCATCCACCGAAAGCGTTGTCTGGGTAATATAGGAAAGTCGGTCGGGGGAACCGACATTGAGCGTTGCCACATCTTCGGCGGTTTGCACAAGATGCACGATGCCGTCGATCTGGCCTATGGTGCCCTCGACCTCGGCGTGTCCCGCATGGCCGATCAGCACGATCTCGCGGTCTTGCTTGGCGTAGCGCCGACCTTCGGCATGCACCTTGGCGACCAGGGGACAAGTGGCGTCGATCACCGGCAGGTCCCGCTGGGCGGCAGCGGATTCCACCTTGCGCGCCACGCCATGCGCGCTAAACACGGTGATGCCGCCTTCCGGCACCTCGTCCAATTCGTCAACGAACACCGCGCCACGCGCCCGCAAATCCTCGACAACGTGGCGATTATGGACGATCTCATGGCGCACATAAATCGGCGGGCCGAATTTCTCCAGCGCCCGATCGACAATTTCAATGGCGCGTTCGACACCGGCGCAAAACCCACGCGGCTGCGCCAGCAACACGCGAATTACAGGCGCGTCCGCGATCACGGCATCCGGTTTCGCGATGTCTGGAAGCAAGGGCGGCGCAGGGCGTCCGATCTTGCCAAATTCAGTCGCTTGCATGAGACTCATGATCCTTTCGCCACGAAGTTGCGGCATTCCACAAATAGGTCATCAGGTTTCGCATTCGCAAGTCTTGAGCAGGGGTCGGACCCTGCCACCCACCCTATGCATGGCGTTCCTGTGACAAAAATACCATTATCGATAAGCGATCCCATGCCATGGTTTCATTCGCCAACGCGTCGGCTTATATGATTCGGATGGATTTTGCTGCTTTCATCTTAAAGTGGCGCGTGGCACATAATTTTAACAGGCTCAAGACGCATCCCCGACATGGTGCCAATGACGAATTTTGGCTGGCAACGGAGTAATTCGATGAACAAGCGATATTCAGCACGTCTCGGCAAGGTCGGCCGGTTCCAGGTGCAGCGCTGATGCCGCCGCGCACGCCAATCCTCGACCGGGTTGCGATTCCGGCCGATTTGCGAAATTTTTCTGCCGAACAGCTTAAGCAGCTCGCCGATGAATTACGCGCCGAGACCATTGACACGGTTTCGGTTACTGGCGGGCATCTCGGCGCGTCGCTCGGTGTTGTCGAACTGACCGTGGCGCTACATGCCATATTCGAGACGCCGCGCGACCGGTTGATCTGGGATGTCGGCCACCAGACCTATCCGCATAAAATTCTTACTGGACGGCGCGACCGCATCCGCACCTTGCGCCAGCCCAATGGCTTATCCGGCTTCACTCGCCGCTCCGAAAGCGAATATGACCCATTCGGCGCCGCGCATTCCTCCACCTCGATCTCCGCTGGTCTCGGCATGGCGGTCGCGCGTGATTTAAAGGGCGAGACCCCAAAACGTAACGTCATCGCGGTGATTGGCGATGGGGCGATGAGCGCAGGCATGGCCTATGAGGCGATGAACAACGCTGGCGCCAGCAAGTCCCGCCTTATCGTCGTGTTAAATGATAATGATATGTCGATCGCGCCGCCGGTCGGCGCGATGAGCGCCTATCTCTCCCGGCTGATTTCCTCCCGCAGCTTCCTCAGCTTGCGCGATTTTGCCGCCCGCATGGCCAAGCGCTTCCCGCGCCCGCTAGAACGTACCGCAAAGCGCGCCGAGGAATATGCCCGAGGCATTCTCACCGGCGGCACATTGTTCGAGGAGCTGGGCTTTTACTATGTCGGCCCGATTGACGGCCATAATCTCGACCATCTACTGCCGGTGCTACGCAACCTGCGCGACGCGGATGATGACGAGCCGATTTTGCTTCATGTGGTGACTCAGAAGGGCAAGGGCTACGCGCCCGCCGAAGCCTCGGCGGATAAATATCATGGCGTGTCGAAATTCAACGTTATCACCGGCGAGCAGGCCAAGGCGCCGCCGGGGCCACCTTCCTATACCAAAGTGTTTGCCGACGCGCTGATTGCCGAAGCCGAGGTCAACCCGAATATCGTGGCCATCACCGCGGCGATGCCGTCCGGCACCGGGCTCGACCGCTTCGAAAAAAAATTTCCCGACCGTATTTTCGATGTCGGCATCGCTGAGCAACACGCCGTCACTTTTGCCGCCGGCATGGCGACCGAAGGCATGGCGCCGTTCTGCGCGATCTATTCAACCTTCCTGCAGCGCGCCTATGACCAGGTTGTGCATGACGTGGTGCTGCAATCGCTCCCTGTCCGCTTCGCGATGGACCGCGCTGGCCTCGTCGGCGCCGATGGCGCGACCCATGCCGGAATTTTCGACCTGCCCTATCTCGGCTGCCTGCCGGGCATCGTCATCATGGCGCCGTCCGACGAGGCCGAGCTGTTCGATTGCGTCGCCACCGCCGCGGCGATCAATGACCGTCCCTCGGCGTTCCGCTATCCGCGCGGCGAAGGCATTGGCCGCGCGCTTCCCGCCCGCGGCACTCCCTGGGAGATCGGCAAGGGCCGTGTCGTGCGCGAAGGTAATCGCGTGGCGATCCTGGCGCTTGGCCCACGCTTGCACGATGCGCTGAAAGCGGCGGATGAGCTGGCGGCGCGGGGATTTTCCGTGACCGTCGCCGATGCGCGTTTCGCCAAGCCGCTCGATACCGCGCTGGTCGATCAGCTGGCGCGCCACCATGAGGTGATGATCACCATCGAGGACAGCGCAGCAGGCGGCTTTAGCGCCCTCGTTTCCCACCATCTCGCCTGGAGCGGCGCCTTCGATCATGGGCTTAAATTTCGCCCGATGACGCTGCCGGACCGGCTGATCGACCATAATACGCCAGCTGCTCAGCTGATCGCGGCGGGGCTGACGGCGAAAGACATCGTCAGTTTTGCCCTAATTGCGCTAGATGCCGAACATCGGTCAAATTTTGTCGCGGTTCCAGCTCAGTGAGCTAGGCCGTCCTTTTAACCTTCAAAGCACAGAGCATCATGAACCATTATCGTTTACTGGCTGCCCTCGTGTCGTTTTCGTTGGCAGTTCCTGCATCCGCTTTTGCCGCCAGCGCTGCAACCAAGCCGATCGAGGCGCTGGACAACGCGCTGATCAGCGTCATGAAAGCCGGCAACCAGAACCATTCCTTCATGCAGCGATACAGCATGCTGGAACCGGTGGTTCAACGCGCCTTCAACCTGCCGCAAATCCTGCAAAGCTCGGTCGGCGCGGCTTGGCCGCAAATTCCCCAAGCGCAGCAGGCCCAGCTTCTCAAGGTGTTCACGCAGTACACTGTCGCCACCTATATCTCTAGTTTTAGGGGCTATAACGGGCAAAGCTTCAAGTTAATGCCTCAAACTCAAAGCGTCGGCGCGCAGAAAATTGTCGCCACCGAGCTCGTGCCGCCATCTGGCGCCCCGACTAAGCTTAATTATGTGATGAGTAACAATAATGGCGAATGGCAGGCAACTGACATTCTTTTCCAGGGCACGATCAGCAAGGTTGCGATTCAGCGCTCCGATTTTAGCAGCCTGGTCTCACCGGGCAATGCCAGCCAGCTGATCTCCATGTTGCAAAGCAAAGTATCCAGCCTATCGAACGGGTCGCTGAAAAGCTGAACGCCGGCTGGCTCTAGTGATCAAGGCGTCTCTTGATGCTTATCGCGTTATTATCAGCGGCAATTGGGGCAGTGGGGCTGGTTCAGCAAGCCGTCGGTTTTGCCACGCTGCCGCGCTTGCGCGCCGATAGAACAGGACCGCTGCCGCCTGTCTCGGTCCTCAAGCCGCTTCATGGCGCCGAAGCCCTTCTTGAGACGGCGCTCGAATCATTTTTTGTGCTCGATTACCCGGTTTATCAGCTGATATTTGGTGTTGCCATGGACACCGATCCTGCGCTGGTGATCGTAGAACGGCTGCGGCGCCGGCATCCCGGGGTGGACGCAAAGGTGGTGATCAATCCCGCGACGCATGGCGTCAACCGGAAAATTGGCAACCTTATCAATATGCTACCCGCCGCTCGGCATGACACGCTGGTGATCTCGGATGCCGATATGCATGTCCCCGCCGATTACCTCCAGGCCGTAATAGCCGCCTTGTCACGCGTCGGCGCTGGCCTGGCGACGACAATCTATACGGGTCTGCCGGCAACCGGAGCCTTGCCATCCAGGCTCGGCGCGGCGCAGATTAATCATGGTTTCCTGCCGGCCACGGCGCTTGCCCGCCGGATCGGGCGGCAGGATTGCCTCGGCGCCACCATGGCGCTGACCCGCGCCAATTTGGCCTCAATCGGCGGGTTAGCCGCCCTGCAGAACCATCTTGCCGATGACAATGTACTAGGCCGGCTGATCCGCCGGCAGGGCTGGACGATTGAATTGGCACCGGTCATCCCCGCCACTACGGTGGCGGAAACGCAGTTCCTGCCCCTCTGGCATCACGAACTCCGCTGGGCGCGCACCATCCGCGCCCTGGTGCCAGCCGCCTATCTTGGCGTCATTCTGCAATTCCCGCTATTCTGGGCAGCGCTCGCGGTCCCGCTCAGCAGCTTCGCTTTCTGGAGTTGGGTCGCTCTCGGCGTCGCCGCCCTGCTGCGCTTTGTCGTGGCGCGACGGCTGGAACGATGGCTCGGATTGGCCACAGGCATTGGCTCAATCACCGAACCTTGGTTCCTCCTCTTGCGCGACCTGCTTTCCGCCGCAATATTCATTGCGAGTTTCTGGGACAACACGGTGGAATGGCAAGGCCACAGGCTACGCGCCGACTCCGGCCGTCCTGCTGCCGATAATGCCGGATGATGTAAACGAGGATTAGCCTATGATGAAAACGCTTTTCTTGCAGCCGCCTTCCTTCGACGGGTTCGACGGCGGCGCCGGCTCGCGCTATCAGGCTAAACGCGAAATTAAATCCTTCTGGTATCCGACCTGGCTGGCGCAGCCTGCCGCGCTGGTGCCCGGCTCGAAGCTGATTGACGCGCCGCCGGCCCGCCTCGCCATGGATGATGTTCTGCCACATGCCAAGGCCGCAGAATTGGTGGTGATCCACACTTCGGTGCCCTCTTTCGCCAATGACGCGAAAGTGGCGGCGCGGATCAAGGCCGAAAATCCTCGCGTGATGATCGGCATGATCGGCGCGAAAGTTGCCGTGCAGGCGCGCGAAAGCCTGGAAGGCGCGCCCGCCGTCGATTTCGTCGCCCGCAACGAATTCGACTTCACCATCAAGGAGATCGCCGAAGGCAAGCCGTTCACCGAGGTCGATGGCATTTCCTACCGCGACGCTGAAGGCGCGATCATCGAGAACAAGGATCGGATGATCCTGGAGGACATGGACCAGCTGCCATTCGTCGCCGACGTGTACCGGCGCGATCTGCGCATCGAGGATTATTTCATCGGTTATCTGCTGCATCCTTATGTCTCGCTCTATACCGGGCGCGGCTGCAAATCCCGCTGCACCTTCTGCCTCTGGCCGCAAACCGTCGGCGGCCATAGATACCGGGTGCGCAGCGTCGAGCACGTGATCGACGAAGTGAAGCAAATCCAGCGTGACTTCCCGCAGATGCGCGAACTGTTCTTCGATGACGACACCTTCACTGACAATCTGCCGCGCGCCGAAGCCATCGCCCGCGAACTGGGCAAGCTCGGCGTCACTTGGTCGTGCAATGCTAAGGCCAATGTGCCCCGTGATACCTTAAAGGTGTTGAAGGAAAATGGGTTGCGCCTGTTGCTGGTCGGCTATGAGAGCGGCAATCAGCAAATCCTGCACAACATCAAGAAGGGCATGCGGATCGAAGTTGCCAAGCAGTTCACCAAGGATTGCCACGAGCTTGGCATCAAAATTCACGGCACCTTTATTCTTGGCCTGCCCGGTGAAACCCAGGAAACCATCCGCGAAACCATTGATTTCGCCAAGGAGATCAACCCGCATACCATCCAGGTTTCGCTGGCAGCGCCCTATCCTGGCACCTTCCTGTATAACCAGGCGGTAGAAAACGGCTGGCTCGACGCCGCCAATGCCGAGCTGATCGACGATCACGGCGTGCAGATCGCGCCGCTGCACTACCCGCATCTTAGCCATACCGAGATTTTCGACAATGTCGAAACCTTCTACCGGCAATTCTATTTCCGCGCGCCAAAGATCATGGCCATTGTCAACGAGATGGTGCGCAGCCCGCAAATGATGAAACGCCGGCTGCGCGAAGGCGTAGAATTCTTCCAGTTTCTGAAGGAACGCCACGCAGCTTAAGGCCCTTAATTCATAAAAGTTTTTTGCTGCTTTTTTTCAAAAAAGCAGTTCTTTCTTGAAAGAATGGCTCCGCGCCGCGGAACCAAAGAACTTTTTATGATTTAGCGCCATGCCTGCTGTCACTTTCTCCGCCGATGATTTTGGCCTGACACCTTCGGTTAACGAAGCGGTAGAGATCGCGCATCGGCATGGAGTGCTCACCCAGGCCAGCTTGATGGTGGCAGCGCCGGCGGCGGCGGACGCAATAGCGCGAGCTAAGCGCTTGCCAGATTTGCGAGTGGGGCTGCATCTGGTGCTGGTCGATGGCGATTCGCTGCTCGGCCATGCGCGGCTGCCGACCATTACCGAACCGGACGGACGGTTCGGCCGGGATCAGGTCAAGCGTGGCTTTCGCTATTTTTTGTCATTCGCAGCGCGCCGGGAGCTGGAATCTGAAATCCGCGCTCAGTTTCGCGCCTTCATGGCGACCGGCCTGACGCTGCATCACGCCGATGCCCATAAGCATATGCATATGCATCCAACCGTTGCCGAATTAATGATGCAGGTTGGCGTCGAGCACGGCTTGCGGCGTATCCGCATTCCGGCCGAACCGCCTGCGGTGCTGAAAGCCTGCGGCGAAACACCAGGAGCGGGTGCCTATGCTCTTTTTGCATGGTCACGCGTTTTACGCCGGATGGCACGCGCGAAGGGGCTGACCAGCCCTGACCAGGTCTTCGGCATTTATTGGAGCGGCGGCATGACAGAGGCGCGGCTGCGCCGTCTTCTAACCCATCTACCGCCCGGATCAACAGAAATCTATTTCCACCCGGCAACAAAGCGGGATCAAACTTTACAAAGCTTGATGCCAAATTATCACCATGTAGAGGAATTTGAGACGATTCTTTCTCTATCACAAAAACTTTCACTTTCTGAGGTTTAAATATTTAATTGTTCTACTGTTAAAGTTGTGTTAGGTCCCGCTTCGTGCGGGCCGGTTGCGGCCATGCATCCCGATCATCGGCGATTTCAAGGAGCAGACCATGTCCGGCACCGGCTTTGCCACGAGTACCGTCACCATCGATGGCGGCGGCGGCAGCAACTATTCACTATCAATGGACAGCACGATCGCGCCGTCCGCCCAGCAATTGGTGCGGAACGACATTTCGGTCCCATTCGAGCATCCAACCCCGTTCGCCAACGTTGTCCTTGATACGCTTGGCCTCGATGCATCTGGCGGCACAGGCGGCGCCAGCCCGACGCCCTCAAGCAGCAGCGGCACCAGCTCCTATCTATATCTGAGCGGCACCATCACCTCTGGCGGCAGTGTCAGCATTCCCACGGGATTTTCCGGCCTGATCGCTAATTTCTCCGGCGCCGAGACCCTCACCGGGGGCGGCGGCCCAAATACCTTCCTGATCACCAGCGCCACCAGCAATGTCACCTATGATCCACATGGCGGAACCAGCAACGACAGCATCTTTGCTGGCGGCGGCAATAATAATTTTACGCTTGATGGCACCAACTACGCCGTGGTGGCCAATTCCGGCAACAACACGATCACTGCGGCGGCAAATGTCAGCGGCGGCGCCAGCTACAACGGAATCACCACCACCGGCGGCAACAACCTGATCAACCTCAACGCGGGCTCGACCGCGCTGCAATCCGCCGGCAACGACACGGTGAACCTTAATGGTAGCGGCAATACCGTCACCGTCAGCGGCGCCGGCCATGTTGGCGATACCGGCACCGGCAATAATGTATTGATCACCGGCACAGCGGGCGTATTGATCAACGGCACCGGCGAAACCTATGTTGATGCCGGCAGTGGCAAGCTCTACGCGCTCGGCAACGGCAATAGCGTCACTTCCATCGCCAATGCACAGATGGCGGTGTTCGGCAACACCAATACGGTGAGCCTGTACGGCACGGAAACGCTTTCAGTCTATAACAGCGCCAACACGATCAATGCCGCGGGCAATGAAGTCGTCTATTACAGCGGCTCGTATAATACGGTGAACGCAACAAAAAATGGCGTGGTCTTCGCCTCCGGCACCGGCAATTCGGTCACCGCCAGCGTCAATACGCTGCTGGTCGCCGGCGGCCCCGGCTCTAGCGACCTAGTAACACTCGGTGGCAGCTCGGCGATCTTCGCCGAAGGCAATACTTCCATTGACGCCACCGGCAGCAATCAGGTGATTTTCCAGCAGGACAGCAACGTGGCGACTGTCGGCTCCAGCGCCGTGGTTTTCGACAATGCGGGAACCAATACCGTGCAGGCCAGCGGCAGCGCCGCGGTGTTCCAGAATGGCGGCACACTGACCTTCATCGGCGGCAATAGCGGCGTCAGCTATGTCGGTGGCGGCGTGAACGCCACAGGCAGCGTCACCGCGACCGGCGGGGCAGGCGGGTTGCAAGCCACTGGCGGCAGCAGCGGCAACAATATGCTCACCGGAGGCACCGGCAATGCGAGCCTCTATGGCGGCGGCGCTGGCGACGTGCTGACCGCCGGCGCCAGTCCGCTTACCCTGCTGCAAGCCGGGACCGGCAATGAAACCTTAAACGGCGGGCCCAGCTCTGGCACGGTCAGCCTTACCGGCGGCAGCAGCAGGACCAGCACTGCGGTGATGTTCGGCGGCTCGGGCACTAATGACTTCATCGGCGGCCAAGGCAATGCGACGATGGCAGCCGGCGCCAATGCCACGCTGAACACCTTTACCTTCGGCGCTGGCGACGGCATTGCCGTGATTACCGGCTTTCGCGCCAACACCGATATGGTGAAGCTCAGCGCGGGATCGCAGCAAGTTTTCACGACGGGATCGCCATCCGGCTCAGTCATCCAGCTCAGCGACGGCACACGGATCACTTTGCTCGGCGTTCAGTCGGTCACCAGCAGCACAAGCGGCGGCGTCACCACGATCACGTGATCGTGGGACGCTAAACGGGAATGGCTTGCAGGAAGTTATTCCCGCGAGCCATTTTTTGCTTGTTCAGGCGCTAATTTGTGTGGGCTTGCGACGGCGGATGGCAATCAGCCCGAGCGCGCCAGTCAGCAGCAAGGCGAGCGAACCAGGCTCCGGCACGTCAGCGACGATCATGCCATCAGAAACCGGCAAATTGGCGCTGTAATGAACCGTGCCGTCAGTCGAAGCGCCGCTGCGGTAGCTTGCAGGAACAGTCATGCCGTGAATGACAATTTCACGGTTGGTCAGTGGAAATAAGTCGCTCGCTGTATAGGGAGCGAATAGGCTTGAATCCTTCAGGTTGTAGGTTTCGCTAAAATTGATCGTGCCATTCGGCGCCGTCGGAAACGCGGAAAGAGCGCCACCTGGCGGGTTGCTGAGATCGAGCAAAATCGGGCCATAGGAATTCTGGCCCTCCGCCAGATCGACAAAACCGTCGCCGTTTGTATCATTCGCTGAAGTGGCGACATGGGTATTCGCCGCATTCGCGCCGGTTAAGCCATGAATGTGCTGGACATGCACTTCGTTCGGCTCAAGTCCGTAAGCATATTCAGTCACCGCTAGAGTATCAGCGCTGCTATTATAGGTGAGGTGAAAGCTACCATAGACGCCGGAGTTATTCAGCGGCGTTGTATTGGCGCTGTAGTTATAGATCGCCGCATGAGCCGGAGCGGCAGCGAATACCGCGCCCATAGCCGCGGCAGCAAAAAACAGCGCCGGACGCAATGTCGGTTTTGATGTGGGTGATGGGTTGGATAGCGATACGGCGGCAGCAATACGCGGCAATCGATTCTTCTTTTTCATCGTTGTTTTCCTGCAAGGGTAAGGCGTTGTGGCGTGCTAGCCAGTTTTTGGTCAACAGTGCACAAATTAAGTACAATGAATAAGAACAAGTAGATGCATTATTAATAAGATTACTATAGTTTAATAGGACGCTTGCAGTAACCACTGCACAAAATCAACCTTCATGTAATTATTTAAATGATTATGCGGCGCGCGAAGACATAATACATCCGGCCTCATGCTCCGCCACCGTGCGCGCTTCCGCATCCAGCGCCAGCACGGTGACCAGGTCAGGCAGCGCAGGCGCGCCGAGCCGATCCAACGCCGCCTCGACGATGCCGGCGATGTCGAGAAAGCCGATGCGCCGGGCAAGAAACGCGGCGACGGCGATTTCATTGGCGGCGTTCAGCACTGTCGGCGCGCCGCCGCCGGCGATCAGCGCCTCACGCGCCAGGCGCAGCGCCGGGAAGCGCGCTTCATCCGGCGCATGGAACTCAAGCCGCGCCGCTTCCGCCAAATCGAGGCGCGGCGAGGACGTCGCGATTCGCTCCGGCCAGGCCAGCGTATGGGCGATAGGAATTCGCATGTCCGGCGCGCCCATCTGCGCCAATACGCTGCCATCCGCGAAACAGACCATGCCATGGATGATCGATTGCGGATGCACCAGTACCTCGATTTCATCCGAGGCAAGCGAAAACAACCGTGCCGCTTCGATTACCTCCAGTCCCTTGTTGAACAAAGTCGCCGAATCAATGGAAATTTTTGCTCCCATGGTCCAGACCGGGTGTTTCAGCGCGCGTTCCAGCGTCGCCTCACGCATTTCCGCTATCGTCGCGTTCCGAAACGGGCCGCCAGACGCGGTTAGGATGATCTTTTCCAGCGATTTCCGGTTGCCGTCGGCCAAGGCCTGGAAAATCGCGTTATGCTCAGAATCGACCGGCAGCAGCGTCGCCTTTGCCTGCCTGACCGCCGCCAGCATGACATCGCCGGCGGAAACCAGCGCCTCTTTATTGGCCAAAGCCACGCAGTTGCCGTTGCGGATGGCGGCAAGCGTCGGCTCCAACCCGGCAATGCCGGTGATCGCCGCCATTGTCCAATCGGCCTCAAGCCCCGCCGCGTCCAGCACCGCCTGCCGTCCTGCTGCAATAGCAATGCCGCTGCCGCTGAGTGCTTTCGCCAAGGGTTCATAACAGGCTTCATCGGCGATCACCGCGATTTCGGGCCTAAAGCGGCGCGCCTGCGCCGCCAAGAGGCTGGTCTGGCCGCCCGCGATTAGCGCCCGCACTTGGAAGCGCTCCGGCGATTGCGCGATCAGATCCAGCGTCTGCGTGCCGACGCTGCCGGTCGAACCCAGGATCGAAAGTATTTTTATCGCCATAACGGCATGCCTCCCTGTACGGCGAGCGCGAAGAGTGCTGCGAACGGCGCCGCGGCAAGAATGCCGTCCAATCGGTCGAATAATCCGCCATGACCCGGAATCGTCCGGCCTGAATCCTTCACGCTCAGCCAGCGCTTGAACGCGCTTTCCATTAAATCGCCGAGTTGCGCAACCACGCTGATCACCAGCGCCGCAGGGATCGCCCCGTAAACAGGGGCACGGCTCGCCAGTGCCGCGACAATCAGCCCGATGACGACGCTGAATATCGTGCCACCGAAGGCGCCGCTCCAGGTCTTGCCAGGCGAGACTCGCGGCCACAGCTTGCGGCCGCCGATCCGCCGCCCCACAATATAAGCGCCGATATCGGTGGCCCAGACCACAAGTAGCAGAAACAGCACATTGTCCCAGCCGAAACCTGGCCGATCGCGCAGCCAGATCAGCGATAACGCCGCGATCATCACGTAAATCGTGCCCAGGCCAAGAAAGCGGCGCGGACTCTGGCCAGTCGGCACCCGCCGGGACAGCCAGACCAACTCCAGGATCAAGCCAACGGCGCACAGTCCGTTCAGCAGCGTCCAAGCCGCGCCGCCAAGCCATAGGCAAGCCAAAGAAGCTGGGATCATGATCAGCGCGGACGCGGTGCGAATGCCGAGATCGGCCCAGCGCGAGGTCACGACGTGGAGCAAGCGCTTCTTTTTGAAAAAAGAAGCAAAAACCTTCTTAAAGTACAGAATGTTTTTTGGTTCTTTTTTTCAAAAAAGAACCGCTTTTCCTTACTTTTTCTGAACACTAAGGAACTTCCTGCTTAACCGGCGTGTGAAACGGCCGCGCCCCAAATCGCCGTTCCCGCCGCGCGTAGTCGGCCAGCGCCGCGGCGAAATCCGCCGCGCTAAAATCCGGCCATAACACGTCAAGGAACATTAACTCGGCATAGGCCGCCTGCCAGAGCAGGAAGTTGGACAGACGCTGCTCGCCGCTGGTGCGGATCACCAGATCAGGGTCCGGCATGCCCTCGGTTGCCAGGAAGCGGGCGAAGCCTGCCTCGTCGAGCTGCGCCGGATCAAGCGTGCCCGCCGCCGCAGCCGCGGCCACGCGCTGCGCCGCCATAATAATCTCGCTGCGCGACCCGTAGGACAGCGCCATGGTCAGATGCAGCTTGGTGTTACTCGCGGTATGCGCCTCGGCATTGACGAGATCCGCCTCCAGCGCCGCGCCGAAACGCCCGCGCTCGCCGATCACTGAAAGCTTTACTCCGGCCTCCGCCAGCGCCTTTACCTCGCTGCGTAGATACTGACGCAGCAGCCCTGTCAGATCCGCAACCTCGGCCTGCGGCCGGCGCCAATTCTCGGAGGAAAAGGCGAATAGTGTGAGCCAGGCAACGCCCTGTTCAATCGCGGCCTCGACGCATCGGCGCACCGCCTTCACGCCCTCCCGGTGCCCAGCCACGCGCGGCAGGCCACGCGCCGCAGCCCAGCGCCCATTGCCATCCATGATGACGGCGACATGCCTGGGAATCAGTGGTAGGGCCGCATCGGCCATGGCGGTGTCCGTTCTGGTTTCAGACCTGCCTGATGTCCTTGTCCTTGTCGCCCAGCAGATCGTCGATGCGCTTTATATAGATATCAGTAAGCTTCTGCACCTCGGTGCCCCAGTCGCGCTCCTGATCCTCGCCAATCTCGCCCTTTTTCTCGAAACCCTTGATCTGCTCCATGCCGTCGCGCCTGACGCCGCGCACCGCAATACGCGCGCCTTCGGCATAGCGGCCGGCGGTTTTTGCCAACTCGTTGCGGCGCTCCTCGGTGAGCACCGGGAGCGGCACCCGCACCATCTGGCCATCCGGCTGCGGGTTGAGGCCGAGGCCGCAATCGCGGATCGCTGCCACCACCGCGTTCACCATGCTGCGATCCCAGACCTGGACGCTGAGCATGCGAGATTCCGGCACGGCGACGGTCGCCACCTGGTTGAGCGGCATCTGCGTGCCATAAGCCTCGACCCTCACCGGATCGAGCAGCGCCGGATTGGCGCGTCCGGTGCGCAAGCCGCTGAATTCGCGACGCAACGTCTCCATAGCGCCATCCATCCGGCGGGTGATGTCAGTTTTCAGATCATCGAGATCGGCAGCCATCGTCAATTCCCTTCAGCACGCGAGTTTATTGGCCAACTTTGTCGAGTTTAGGTTCGGTGATTCGGGTGAACTTGCCCTCGCCGCGCATCACGCTGGCGAACGCACCTGGCATATGGATGTTGAACACAATGATTGGCAGCGCATTGTCTCGCGCCAGGCTGATCGCCGCGGCGTCCATCACCGACAAATCCCGCGCCAGCACATCGAGATAGGTGAGTTCGGCAAACCGCTCGGCGTCAAGCACCTTGCGCGGGTCGGCGGAATACACGCCATCGACCTGCGTGCCCTTCAGCAGCGCGTCGCATTTCATCTCGACGGCGCGCAGCGCCGCGGCGGTGTCGGTGGTAAAAAACGGATTGCCGGTGCCGGCGGCGAAAATCACCACCCGGCCTTTTTCCATATGCCGTTCAGCGCGGCGGCGAATATAAGGTTCGCAGACCGACGCCATCGGGATCGCCGACTGCACGCGGGTCTCGACCTTGCACTTCTCCAGCGCCGACTGCATCGCCAGCGCGTTCATCACGGTAGCCAGCATGCCCATGTAGTCAGCCTGCGCGCGATCCATGCCGCGCGCGGCGCCGGAAATGCCGCGGAAGATATTGCCGCCGCCGATCACCAGGCAGACTTCCACTCCTAGCGCCACCACGTCGCCGACATCGCGGGCGATCGCCAGCACGGTTTCGGTATCCAGCCCATATTCGGACTTGCCCATCAGGGCCTCGCCGGAAACCTTCAGCAAGACCCGCCGGTAGGAACGATGTTCAGTCATGAAAGCTTCCATTTCGATGCGCGCCGCACCCTAGTCATGGCGGCCTGTCTCGCCAAGAGGCATCAGCACACGGCGACCCGCGGCGACGAAATTAAAAAGTCTCTGGTTTCGTAGCGCGCCGCCTTTTTTAGTCGCCTTTCTAACAAGAAAGAACTGCTTTTTTAAGTGTGCCGGCGGCGTTCCACTTCCACGCCAGCTGACTCGGCATCGGCGAATATATCGAGTTTTTCGACCCTGACCCGGGCCACCGCCACCCGCGCATCGGCCAGGCAAAGCGCCGCGATACGTTCGGCTAGGGTTTCGGCAAGGCGGACATGGCCGGACGCCACGGCGGCGCGCACCCCGTTCACCACCTGCTCGTAATCGACAACCCGGGCCAGGTCATCCGGGCCAATGCCAGCGTCATGGTCGTCGATCGCCAGATCGAGATTGATCCGCACCCGTTGCGCCGCCGCGTGTTCATGCGGATAAACGCCAATGCTTGCCGGCAGCACAAGATTGCGGATGAACACATGCCGGGTGCCGCGCGACGCGCCGGCGAGGGAAGTCGAGTGCGTGACCATGGCGAAAAATGGCGTCTTGCGCCGCAAAATCGGCCGAGGCAACCCAATGTCCCCCGATTTCCGCCTTTTGTCGCCATACTCCCCGCCTATATGCGCAATACGGCAATCTGCCGGGCAAACAAGGAGCTCATCATGCGTCTTTCAGCGTCCAAGCTAGTTCCCATCAGCGCGGCGGCATTTCTGGCCTTTGGCGGCGTCGCCATGGCGAAGGTCATTCCGCTCAGCGCCACGCTGGCGCCCGCCAGCGGCGTCACTTCGCACGGCAGCGGGAAAATGACCGGCAGCTACAGCACGGTCACACACCGCCTGAAATGGCATGTAACCTATAGCCATCTCGCCAGCCCGGTAATGGCGGCGCATTTTCATGGACCGGCGCAGCCCGGTCAGGATGCTGGCGTGCTGGTGCCGATGAAAACGCACGGCCATAGCCCGATCAACGGCTCGATGAAAATTACGGCTAGCCAGGCAAAAACGATCCTAACGGGTATGAGCTATGTCAATATTCATAGCAAACACAACCCGAATGGCGCGATCCGCGGTCAGGTTCAGGAAGGCAAATAGGTTTTTTCTGATCAATTAACGCCTATCGATCCAGGCTCCGGCGGGGCCTGGATTAGGCAGGTTGCGCCGAACCGCCGCGTAAGCCTTTCTCTGGCGCCCAGATATGGCACCAGCCCTCCGGATTAATGACCCCGGCAACCGATTTGCAACGGCCTCCATCCGGCGATGATGACGGAATGAACAGCGCGCAATTGCCGCAGGCTTGGTTTCCCTTCGGAACCAACTGATACCCGACGGCGGTTTTCGCCATATTGCCGTAGATTGCCGCCTGCGCCGCGCCGGTTGAAGCCAAAGCTCCAGCAAGACCGGCGGCGCTTTTCAGCAAAGTACGGCGGCTAGCCCTATATCGCGCATCCTGAGGGTGATCAGACATCGTGCTTCCTGCTCCTCTCCACTGTGTTTCTTTGATTGGATCAGCCAAGGCCAAGCTGCGGCGGTAGCGCATCGCTCGCCCTGCACTATGACCGAATTTTTCCGCGACGCAAACTGCTTCCTCAAGGCTATCAACCCGCGGTTTATTGAGGATTCGGGCCGCCATCCGGCGCGACTTCGCGCTGTTCATCCAACAGGCCGGGCGTGTTGTTGCGGATATTGTTCACCTGGGTGCTGACCGGCCACAGCCGCAGCGCGTCCGCCGCCGCCGGGCGCAGCAGCGGGATTAGGTCGCCCAAGGTCTCGTCCACCGTCTCACCCATCCAGAGCGGCCAGTCAGCGCGCTCGATCACCACCGGCATCCTGTCATGAATCTCGGACATCATCGCATTCGCCGTTGTGGTCACGATAGCGAAGCTGCGGGTGATGACGCCGCCTTCGCCTTTGTGGCCGGACCAAATGCCGCCTAGAGCGATTGTCTCGCCATCAGCGCGGGCGATGGCATAAGGCTGCTTGCGTTTGCCATCGGCAAGACGCCGCCACTCGAAAAACGCCGCCGCCGGCACCAGGCAGCGCCGCTTCGCGAAGGCGTCCTTGAACAATGGCGAGGTGGCAATGGTTTCCGCGCGGGCATTGATCGGCTTGCGTTCTCTTCTAATGTCCTTCGCCCAAGGTGGGATGAAGCCCCAGAACAGCGGGTCGAGATGCCGCGTTCCGTCGTCTGGATTATGGCGGACCACCAGCGCATCCTGCCCTGGCCCCAGATTGAAGCGCGGCTCGAAATTCGGCAGAGAATTGGTGGTTCCGAATACGGCCGATAAGGCCGCTGGCTCCATTGGCGCGAACACCCTGCCGCACATGGGTTTAGGGAATCAGCACCGTGCTGCCGGTGGTGCGGCGAGCTTCCAGCGCTTCATGCGCCGCAGCGGCATCACGCAGCGGAAAGGTCTGGTTGACGCGAATTTTAATCGCGCCGCTGGAAACCGCCTCGAACAGGTCATTGGCGACCGCGATCAAATCCTCGCGTTTCGCCGTATAGGTGGCCAGGCTGGGCCGGGTCAGGAACAGGCTGCCCTTGGCCGCCAGCACGGCAAGCTCGAACGGCGCCACAGGGCCGGAGGAATTGCCGTAGCTCACCATCAGCCCGAGCGGCGCCAGGCAATCGAGGCTGGCGGTGAAGGTGTCGCGTCCGACTGCGTCATACACCACCGGCACCATGGCGCCATGGGTGATGCGTTTCACCTCGGCGGCGAGATGCGCATAGCCGATAATAACGTGCGCCGCGCCATGTTCGCGGGCAAGCTGCGCCTTTTCCTCGTTGGACACCACGCCGATGACGGTGGCGCCCAGATGCTTCGCCCATTGGCATAAAATCAACCCCACCCCGCCGGCCGCCGCATGCACCAGAATAGTTTCCCCAGGCTGCACCCGGTAGGTGCGGCGGATCAAATATTGCGCGGTCATGCCTTGCAGCATCATCGCGGCGCCGGTGACAAAATCGATGCTGTCCGGCAGTTTCACCAGGCGGTCCGCCGCGATGACCCGCTCGGTGGCATAAGCGCCGATCGGCCCGCCGGCATAGGCGATGCGGTCGCCGGGGCGCAGTTCGATCACATCCGACCCGACCGCCAGGATCACGCCGGCGGCCTCCATGCCGGGCGTCATCGGCAGGCTCGCCTTGTACAGGCCAGTGCGAAAATAGACGTCGATAAAGTTCAGACCGACCGCCTCGTGGCGGATCAGCGCTTCGCCAGGACCAGGTTCGGGCGTCGGAAGGTCTTCCCATTTCATGACCTCGGGCCCGCCATGGACATGGATGCGAATGGCCTTGGTACTCATGATAATCTCCGGACAGGGCTCAAGGGGCGCGATGGTTGGGGGCGGGACGATGATGAGGCGTGGAATAATCAAAAGCGTAACCGGGATTTTCCAGAGCGAGCAAGGCGCGTTTGGTGACCAACCCTTCGGCGCCGGTATAGCCGCCGGGTCCAGCGGCGGCGACGACGCGGTGGCAGGGGATCAAAATCGGGATCGGGTTGCGGGAATTGGCGCCACCCACCGACCGCGCGGAGCCGCCGGCGATGGCAGCGATTTCGGCGTAGGTCCGGGTTTCGCCTGAGGGAATTTCCTGTAGCGCTGCCCAGACGCGGCGTTGATAGGCCGAACCGGCCGGATTGAGCGGCAAAGCCTTAATTAGCTTTCCAGTGTCGAAATAATCCTGCAGGACGGCTGCTGCGCGTTTCAGCAAGCCCGATGGCGGCGCGTCATCGTTTCCTAACCCAGAGCGGCCCCACTCAAGCGCCACGATAGCGCCATCCTGCTCGAACAGGGTCAGATCGCCAAGCGGGGAGTGAAGCGAAAGGTATGACATTTTCTTGGAAGCTGAAGCTAAGGCCTTGTCAGGTTAAGCGCAAGTTTCAGTGATCCGGGCCGGACGTTCGATTCTCTCCAGCGAGACGCGGATACCCACCTCATGCAGAAAGCGCAGCCACTCATATTGATGGCTGGCCAGCTGGTCGTTCGCCGCCTTGACCTCGACGAAGCGGTAATCGCCCGCGGTCCATAGAAATAGGTCGGGCAGGCCGCGGGAATGCCGCCTGATATCCTGCGCCAGATGCCGCAGCGCCGCCGCCAGTCCCAAAGGCGGCAAGCGATGCAGCATCACATCAAGCAGATCGGGCAGCGCCTCGTGCCAGGAGACAAAGGGGTTGGCGAGGCCGCGTTTATCCTCGAAATGCCGCTTCATGAGGGAGATTGCGGTGGCCGGTTCCGCTAGCATCGCCAGCCGCGCCTCAATGGCGGATCGACGCCGCGCGTAAAATCCCGGGTCGTGCAGGTCGGCCGGCGCCGATTGCAGTGGCGAATGAAAGGCGCCGACCGACGGATCATAGATAATATCCCACAACAGCAACCCGAACCCGGCGTTCCACAGCCAGTTCTCCGAATGCACGCCCTGCCAGCCTTGCGCCCGGTAATGCGCCAGCACCGCCGCCTCGACATCGCCATCGGGATAATCGAGCACCAGACCGCGACTGCCAAGCTGATAGTGGCGCGCCTCGCTGCGCCGTGCAGTTTTTTCCAGCCGCGCCAGCAGCTGCCGCGCGGCATAGGCCTCCTCGGCGTGACAAGGAGTCTCGCGCATGACGCGCAGCAGCGCCAAGGCTTCACCGGTCTCGCCGTTTCTGATCAGCAGGCGGGCGCGCCGTTCCCGCGCGGGCGCGGCTGGGCTGGTCGCGTAAAGGTCGAGCGCCGCCGCGGCCTGTCCTTCACGTTCAAGCCGCTGGCCCAGGCGGTCAACCAGGCGGTCAAACCAGGCCTGCCCCGCGGCCAGGGCCGCGCGATCGACCGTCTGCGCCTGCCACCAGCCAAGCGTCTGCACGGCGGTTTGTAGGCCACGGATATGGCGGAATTCCGCGTAGAGCGTCGCCATGCGATAAGCGTCCTCGGCGTCCCGGCGGCTGGCAAACTGCGCGGTCAGCTGGCCGGTTTCGATGGTTTCGGTCACCACATGGCCAAGCGCGTGGATCACGAAATCCGCCAGATTGTCGCGCATCCCGCCGAAGAACAGGAAGCGCAGGAAGGGCCAGGGATCACTTTCGGGGATGGCCACCACCTGATGATCGGCGAGGAAGCCTGCCAGCCATGCCGCAAGCCCCTCCCAAACCTTCAGCCAGTCGAGCAGCTCGTCCTTGCGGGCATGCTTCGGCATGGCGCCACGCAGCGCCGCTTTCAGTTCGGCATGGGTGAAACAGGCAAACAGGCGCGCGAGTGGCGGCTCCGTCATCGTCTGACAAGGCTTAAGCAATCCCACTTGCAGCAATTCCGCGACCGGCCGGTCAAGCACGCCGATCTCGGGATAGACAAGCTTGTTAACGCGAAAACACGGCCCTCGACGGTTAACCAACCGGGCATAGAGCATCCGCGCCGGCGCGCTCAGCGTCTCCACCAAGGCAAGATGCCGGCGTTCCGCCGGCGTCAGAAGGAAATCATAGCGAGCGCGAATGCCGGCAATGACCTGGGCGAAATGGTCAAGATAATAACCGGGCGGCAAGGAGTCGGCGGGGTCAGCCATGCGGAAGGAGTTTATAGCTCAGCCAAACAGGCGGTAAAGAAGCGGTTCTTTTTTGCAAAAAAGAACCAAAAAACTTTTGTTGATTAGACTACACCACTTTCAACGGCACTGACCAAATTAGTAAAAGTTTTTTGCTGCGCCCGCCGGCCAGGCTTTTTTCAAAAAAGCAGTACCTGTTTTAACTTCTTGATTTCACGGAGTATCCTTTTCATGAATGACATCAGCGCTAATTTTCCCGCGCCTCCGGCGGCCTTGAAGCAACCGAAGCGGATCGAGCAGCTAGGCCGGGTGCGCGTTGATGATTATGCCTGGATGAAGGACGAGAATTGGCAGTCGGTGCTGCGAGACCCCGGCGCGTTGCGGGCTGATATCCGCGATCACCTGCTGGCCGAGAATGCCTATACCGCCTCGGTGCTGGCGGAAACCGAGGCCTTGCAGGTAGCGCTGCGCGCCGAGATGAAGGCGAGAATCAAGCCGGACGATGCCAGCGTGCCGCAACCCGACGGCGCCTATGCCTATTACCGACGCTACGCGCCGGGTGCCGAATATCCGGCTTATGTTCGGACGCCCCGCGAAGGCGGGACCGAGGAAATCCTGCTGGACGTCGATGCGATGGCCAAAGGCCATGGCTTTTACCGGATCGGCGCGGCGCGGCACAGCCCGGACCATGCCCTGCTCGCTTATGCCGAGGATGCGCAGGGATCGGAGGTGTTCCGCATCCATATTAAAACACTGGCAACCGGCGCGCTGATCGAACCATTTATCGAGTCCAGCACCGGCAACTTTGCCTGGTCGCCGGATGCGCGGTTTTTGTTCTGGACCTTTCGTGATGACCATGGCCGGCCCACGAAAATTTACCGGCGTGAGCTTGGCGCGGCGGCGGATGTATTGATCTATGAAGAGCCAGATGAGGGGTTCTTCATCCATATTGAGGCGGCGGCCTCTGGCGGCTCGGTGTTTATCGTCTGCGGCAATCAGGAGACCAGCGAAGTCTGGCGCATCCCTGGCAGTGATCCGACCGCCGCGCCGCAAGTGATCGAACCGCGCACTCAGGGCTTGCGCTATGAGGTGGAGGATTGGGGCGACCGGCTGGCGATCCGCACCAATGCCGATGACGCCATCGACTTTAAGCTGATGGAAGCGCCGCTCGCCATGCCGTCGCGCGCCCAGTGGCGCGATTTAGCGCCGCACCGGCCCGGTCATTTCATAACCGGCTTCATGGTGTTGAAGAATCATCTAGTCCGCGTCGAGCGGGTGGACGCTAATGCGCGCATTGTCATCAAGGAACGAGCGGGCAGCGAGTTCGAGATCGCTGTGGACGAGCCAGCCTACGTGCTGAGCCTCGATCCGGGATATGAATACAATACCAGGACGCTGCGCTACATTTATTCCTCGCCCACCACGCCGCGCCAATGGTTCGATTTCGACCTTGAGACCCAGTCGCGCACCTTGCGCAAAACCCAGGACATCCCTTCCGGCCATAATTCCGCCGCCTATGAGACGCGCCGCCTCACCGCCATCGCCAAGGATGGCGAGGCGATTCCTGTTACCCTCCTGATGCGGCGGGGCACGCCTCTCAATGGCTCGGCGCCGGTGCATCTATACGGATACGGCTCCTATGGATTTTCCATGGACCCGTGGTTCCAGCCCAACATATTGTGCCTGGTTGATCGCGGCTGGATTCACGCCATCGCCCACGTCAGGGGCGGCACTGAGAAGGGGTGGGCGTGGTTTCTCGGCGGGCGCGGCCAGCACAAGATGAACACGTTCACGGATTTCATCGCGGTCGCCGAGCATCTGGTCACCGAAGGTTATGCGCGGGCGGGGAATATCGTCACCCATGGCGGCTCGGCGGGCGGATTGCTGATGGGAGCGGCGCTCAACCTCCGTCCCGATCTCTGGGCCGGGGTGATCGCCGCGGTGCCCTTCGTCGATGTGCTGAACACTATTTCGGATGCCAGCCTGCCGCTCACCCCGCCGGAGTGGCCGGAATGGGGCAACCCGTTGACCGACCCAGAGGCCTACGACACCATCGCGGCTTATTCTCCTTATGAGGCGATTTCCCGGCAATCCTACCCGCCGCTACTGGCGACCGGTGGTTTATCCGATCCGCGCGTCACCTATTGGGAGCCGGCAAAATTCGTGGCGAGGCTGCGCGATTATTCCACCAGCGACTTGCCGGCGCTGCTGAAAATCGACATGGAAGCCGGCCACGCCGGCGCCGCCGGAAGATTCGACGCGCTGAAACAGATGGCGCTGAACTATGCCTTCCCCCTCTGGGCAGTGGAACGAAATCTCAGACCGACAGATTGAACCGGATGATTTCAAGCGTCTTCGCCAGCAAGGCCGGCGGAATTTGGCCAATTGCCGTGGCATGGGTTGCCTCGATGGTCGCGATCTTGCTGGGCCGGATTACCGATGGCGCGGGCAGTCCGGTTTCGGCGTAATCCGGACCGATATCCTGGTCATCCTGCCAGCCCCAGTTTTCCGTGCTGGTAATCATCGCCACCCAAAGCAATGAACCCGTCTCGCCTAGCCTACCTTTCGAAATGATCAGGGCAGGCCGGTTCTGGCGGGTGTTGCGGTCAGTATACGGAAACGGCACACGGACGATCTGGCCCTGCAGGAAGTCCGTGGTCAAAGCTTTCCGTAAGCCCGTTGGTCCGCCTCCGTTGCCCATTCGCCGAAGGTGGCAAACGGATCATCCTGCGTTGGCTGAGCCACTGCCTTGAACAGCACGACCCGGTCATCCTCGATCTGGTAGCCAACCTCGTCGCCCGGATGCAGGTCCAAGGCATGACGCACCGGCTGCGGAATCGTCGTCTGCGCCTTGCTGGTCATCTTGCTGATGATCATGATCAATACCTTAGTAAGGATATTCCTTACATACGCCATCAGCAACCGAGCGTCAAGAAAATCACGGTTTGACGATCACCATGAACACGATGATCAACATCAGCACTGTCGGCACTTCATTAGCAATGCGGTAGAAACGTTCTGGCTTCTGGTTGCGATCACTAAGGAAATTCTTCCGCCATTTTGACATTGCGCCATGAAACCCGCTCATCAGGATCACCCCGATGAATTTCACCCACCACCAGCCATCCGACCAAGAAATCGCTCCTGGCGTAAGAATTAGCAGAATGCCGAACATCCAGGAGGAAATCATCGCAGGAGTAGCGATCTGCTTGAGCAGCCGGCGCTCCATCACCTTGAACCGGGCGCTCTCTGCTGTGCCAGGCGCAATGGTGCAATGATAGACATAGAGCCGCGGCAGATAAAACAGCGCCGCCATCCAGGCGATCACCGAAACCAGGTGAAAGAACAATTCATAGCGGTATAACGGCAGCAGGAACCCCAACGTCATAGACCCAGCAACTCCGGCAGATCGGCCAGGCGGTGCACGATGTCGCTGGCGCCGGCAGCCATCAGATGCGCGCCATCACCATTCGGATCAAAACCGACACAGCGCATCCCCGCCGCCACCGCGCCTTTAACGCCAGGAATGCTGTCCTCGACGACCACGCACTCCTCCGGCGCGACACCCTCAGCCTTTGCCGCATCCAAAAATACGTCCGGCGCCGGCTTCGGCTTGCCGCCCTGGGCGAACAGCCGCGGCGCGCTATGAGTCCGGCCCTTTGTCAGTTCCAGAAATCCGGTACGACCAAATTTTGCGTCCATCTCCAGATCCGCCGAGTTTGAACCGATCCGCCAAGCCACTCCCCGCGCGTTCAAATCCTCGAGAATCGCCCGCGCTCCCTCGACCGGCGCCACATGCTGCGCCATCGCCTCGGCAATCGCCACGGTCATGTCCTGAAACCACAGATCCGGCAGTTCATGCCCCAGTGCCGCCTCAATCCTCGGCTTCATGTCCACCAGCGATACCCCAACATAATGACGCATCGCCTCCTCAGGCGTCGTCGGCAGCCCGCGCGCCGTCAAATCCGCCGCCACCACCTTGGCCGACTCCCCCTCACTATTCATCAATACCCCATCACAATCAAAAATCACCAAACGCGGCTTCATGGCATGGACCTGGGATGGCGTGGTTCAGGCATAGAAAAGGCCAGAGGCTCCGCCTCTGGACTCCGCCGGGCGGAGCGGCAAAAGGTTCCAGTGATCCACAGGATCGCTGGAATTGCCGCGGAGGGCTGAGGCCCGGACCCCCTTAGTGTAGGTTTGAGAATGGCGGGGCCATACTCGCTCCGCAATCGTGCTGGCCCCGCCATTCTCAAACCTAAATTAGAGAGGTCCAGGAACTTAGTTCCTGGTGGGGTTTCAGGGGTGAAACCCCTGACCTTCCCTTCCCGAAACCACACCACCCCAACGCCGTGCATCATGCCGCCGCTTGTGCCGGATGGCGAGACCAGGGGCAATCGGCGTGGCTGGTGGCGCAGGCGCGGGAGGCGCGGGCGCTGCACAAAGCGGCAGGGTGGTCGAGGGCGCGCTGGGCGACGCCGGCGAGGGCTTTGATGAAGGCCGAGTCGTCATTCGGGGCGGGAGCGCGAAAATAGCCGGGGAGGTGGAGTTTTTCGGCCTCCTCGCGGTAGTCGACATCGAGTTCGACCAAGGTTTCGATGTGGTCGGAGACGAAGGCGATGGGGATGACCAGCACTGCGGTGGCGTCCGTAGCAGCTTTCTGGATTGCCTGGTCAGTGGAGGGTTCCAGCCATTGCTGCGGCGTGGCGCGGGACTGGTAGCATACCTGATGATCCTGGAAGGTGGCGGGGGTGGGCGGCCCCAGCGCCTGCATGACAGCGGCGACGCTATCCTCGACCTCCTGCTGGTACGGGTCGCCAGCCTTGACGATGCTTTCCGGCAATCCGTGGGCGGAAAACAGCAGGCGCAGCGGCACTTCCGGCGGCAGGCCAGCGCGCGCCTCGGCAATGCCGCGCCGCACCAGCCCGGCGATGGCAGCGGCGAAGGCGGGATCGTTGAAATAGCAACACACCGTGGTGGTCGGCTTGATCAGCCCAGCCCGCGCCGCCGCGTCGAACCAGTCCGGCAGGGAACTCCCCGTCGTGGTGGTGGAAAATTGCGGATAGAGCGGGAACAGCAAAATTCGGTCCGGATCATAGACCTTCACCGCTGCCGCCGCCTCCGGCGCGAACGGATGCCAGTAGCGCATCGCGATAAAACACCTCGAATCAGGAACCAGCGCCTCCAGCGCATCTGCCTGCTTGCGCGTCAATTCCAGCAGCGGCGATTTATTTCCCATCAGAGCATAGCCTTCCTCCGCCTTCTTCTGCCCGCGCGACGCAATCAACCGCGCCAGCCAGAAGCGGATGAAAATCGGCGCGCGAATGATCGCCGGATCAGAAAACAAATTGATCCGAAACGGCTTGATCGAGTCCGGCCCGTCCGGCCCGCCCAAATTAAACAACACAATCGCCGTCTTCATGACGTGCCCATAGCCTCATGATGTGCGGCAAGGAAGATCAGGGGGCTTTGCCCCCTGAAACCCCCACTAAGGGCACAGCCCTTAGAACCCGCTAATAAGCCTCTGGCCAAGGGGGGCCAAAAGCCCCCCTTGGCCAGAGGCTTGACTAATGGATTCCAAAGGCTCCGCCTTTGGCGGGGTCCAGGGGCAGCGCCCCTGGCCTTGCCTTTGCTGCACATAATCACGCCCATGGTCACAAAATGGCGGCGGGGGTGGGTTCCTCAAGGGTTTGGATGGTTTGGACTAGCGTGGCGACGTGGTCGGGCGGGGTATCGGGGAGGATGCCGTGGCCGAGGTTGAAACTATGCGGGTGGCCATGCAGGGATTCGGCGATGAAGCGGGCGGTGGGCGCGAGGGCGGGGCCGCCGGCGCGGAGCAGCAGCGGGTCGATATTGCCTTGGAGGGCAAGGTTAGGTCCAACGAGGCGGGCGAGAGCGGCGGGGTCGGTGGCGGTATCCATGGCCATGCAGGCGATGCCGGTTTTGGTGGCATATTCAACGGCCATCAGGCCGGCGAGGCGCGGGAATCCGATGATGCGGATGCCGGGGTGGCGGGTTTGCAAGGCGGCGGTGACACGCGCTGTGGGGGCGATCACCAGCGACCGGAACAGGTCAGGCGGCAATAATCCAGACCAGCTATCGAACAGCATGACGCAATCGGCGCCGGCCTCGATCTGCCAGGAGAGGTATTCAATGGTGCCGAGAACGATCTTGTCGATCACCGCGGCGAGCAGGGCGGCGTTGGTATAGGCAAAGGCGCGGGTGCGGAGGAATTCACCGCCGCGGCCATCAATCATGTAGCAGGCAACGGTGAACGGGCTGCCGGCGAAGCCGATCAGCGTGGTTTCAGGCGGCAATCCGGCGCGGACACGGCTGACGGTTTCGATCACCGGTTCGGTGGCGTGGCGCAGGCCGGGGGCGTTCAGCCGGTCAAGCGCCGTCTGATCCCCGATGGCATCGAGGCGCGGGCCTTCGCCTTCGGCAAAGGTCAAAGGCTGGCCCATCGCCCAGGGCAGGATCAGAATATCGCTGAACAGGATAGCGGCGTCGAAGCCGAAGCGGCGGATTGGTTGCAGCGTCACCTCGGTGGCCAGCGCTGGGGTGGTGCAGAGGGCAATGAAATTGCCGGCCTTGGCGCGGACCTCCCGGTATTCCGGCAGATAACGCCCGGCTTGCCGCATTAGCCAAATGGGCGGCGGCCAGACCGCGTCACCATGAAGCACACGTAATAATTTCCGATTTAGTCCAGGGTTCGCCATGCACTCTGACTAATCTGTTCTTTAAAGATAGAAAAGGATGGAGAAGAAGATTGTACCCTGTGGATTACGGGGAATACCGCTGCCTCAAATTTCGTCCACAAAGTTATCCACATCAGAAACCTATGTATAATCTACTGACTCTAAGAGAAACCAATTATTTATCCACATTGAATGGAACAGGATGCTGAAGCTATCCACAGCGCAGCGCAAGTGATGTCTTATCCCCGCATGCCGCGAAAAAGCTTGCAAAGCGGCAAGTTATCCCCGCTATTCCTGATCGCATGACCGATAAGCGGCTTGATATCCACCTGGTTTCAGACGCCACTGGCGACACGTTGAACGCCATTACCCGGGCCACCACGGCGCAGTTCGAGGGCGCCGATATCCATTTGCACCGCTGGAGCCTGATTCGCTCTCGCTTGCAAATGCACCGGGTGCTTGAAGGCATCGCCGCGGAGCCCGGCCCGGTACTGTCCAGCCTGGTCGACGCTGCCTTGCGCACCGAACTAGATGCATGCTGCGAGCGCCTCGGGCTGCGGCTTTTGCACGTGCTCGATCCGGTGATTTCACTGCTGCATGATGAGCTTGGCGCGCCGGTGATTGCCCGTCCGGGCCGGCAATACGTGCTGGACGCTGATTATTTCAAGCGGATCGATGCGATGCATTACGTGCTGTCGCATGATGATGGGCAAGCGACGGCAGGCATCGCCGAGGCTGATGTGGTGCTGGTCGGCGTCTCGCGCTCATCAAAAACGCCGACTTCGTTTTATCTGGCCAATCGCGGCATCAAGGCCGCCAATATCCCTCTGGTCCCTGGAGCAAAGCTGCCGGAAGTGCTGGCGGCCCCGCCCTGCCCGGTGATCGGCCTGTTCATCGACCGGGCGGCGCTGATCGAAATCAGGCGGCACCGGCTTAGCATGATTGGCGTGGTGACCCATGCCGGCGGCATCAAGCACGACCAGGGGGCCTATGTTGATGAGGACGCGGTCGGCGCCGAGCTGCTCTGGGCGCGGCGGCTTTGTGCCACGCATGGTTGGTCAAGCGTCAACGTCACCCGCCGCTCCATCGAGGAAACCGCAGCAACGGTGCTGAAGCTGATGGAAGCGTGGCATGTTAGGCGAGAGAAAGCTGTCGGATAGGCATCTCTTACCCTCCAAACCTAATCAATTTAAAAAATCACAAAACAACGACGTTTCGCAGAGATCTTAAAACGTTTAATATTTAACTTCTTTGCATTGACGGCGAATCCCCGCTGGCGGATGATCGGCGGCATGAAGTCCTTGCGCGTCGTGCTGATGCTAGGCGGTGTCGCCGCGTTGCTAGGCGGATGCCAGAACTTGCGCCAGGACGCCAGACAGTTGCTGGCGCCGGCTA
This sequence comes from Acetobacteraceae bacterium, assembly GCA_965276795.1. Lineage (GTDB taxonomy): Bacteria > Pseudomonadota > Alphaproteobacteria > Acetobacterales > Acetobacteraceae > Acidiphilium. The sequence goes on from OZ255628.1 coordinate 2,696,752, forward strand.
CCGCGCCGCCGCCGCAGGGCGTTAGCGTCACCATTCCCGGCCCGGCCTATCAGCCGAAAGCTGCCACCGCCCGGCCTGATCCGGCGATTGATTGGGCGTCCTATAACCATACCTTGCGCGGCAGCCGGTTTTCGGCGCTATCGCAGATCAATACCGGCAATGCGGCGAGGCTGCGCCCGGTCTGCGCCTATACGCTGCCACATCCGGTCAATATGCAGGCGGGGCCGCTGGAAATCGGCGGCACCATCTATGTCACCACGCAAGCCAGCACCTATGCCATTGACGCAGCGACCTGCGCGCTGCGCTGGCGTCATGTGTATCATCTGGCGCGGCACGTGCCGTTCGATCCAAACCATCTCAGCCGCGGCCTCGCCTATGCCGAGGGGCGACTGTTTCGCGGTTCCAATGATGGCCGGCTCTACGCGCTTGACGCAGCCACGGGGCGAACCCTGTGGAACACGCCGATCGGCGACCCCTCCATCGGCGAGACCTTTCCGGCGGCGCCGATTGCCTGGCGCGGCATGGTGTTCATCGGCAATGCGGGGGGTGATAATTTCGGCGTCAAGGGCAGGATGATGGCGTTCGATGCCGCGACCGGCGAGGAATTATGGACCACGCCACTGATTCCTCCCAATGGAGCGGCGCGGCAGACCTGGCCACCGGAGAGCTTCGAGCGCCGCCCCGGGGGCGCCGCCACCTGGACTTCCTATGCCATCGATCCGCGCAGCGGCATGTTGTTCGTGCCGACCGGCAATGCCGCGCCGGATTTCCTGCCGGCGCTGCGCCAGGGCGCGGATTTCTACAGTTACGGCGTGCTTGGCCTGGATGCGCGGACGGGCACGCCAAAATTCTGGCATCAATTCCTCAACGGCGATGATTTCCATGATTGGGACATGGCGGCGCCGCCTGAGCTGATCACCACCCCTGACGGCCGGCATCTGCTGGTGGCGGCGGGCAAGGATGGCTACCTCTACGCGCTCGACCGTGATACCGGCCAGCTGGTCCTGCAAACGCCGACCACCACCATTGAAAACGCCACGGCGCCGTTGACCGCCGCGGGGACGCGGTTCTGCCCTGGCATTGAAGGCGGCACGGAATGGAACGGCCCGGCCTACTCGCCGCAGACCAACGCGTTCTACGTCAACGCCATCGATTGGTGCACGACCGTAAAAACCGAGCCGCCCGGCACATTGGAAGCGCGCCAAGGCCTGCCCTGGACCGGCTCGAACAGCCGATTCTATCCCTATGGCATCAGGGGCAAGCGTAAAACCGGCTGGCTGACCGCGATCGACGCGCGCACCGGCGCCATCCTGTGGCGGCGCCATGCCGCGACGCCGCTGGTGGCAGGGGTGACGGCGACGGCGGGCGGGCTGATATTCACCGCCACCGTGGGCGGCCATTTCATGACACTCGACGCCAAAACCGGCGCCGTGCTGTACCGGTTCAATGCGAAGCAGCCGATCGGCGGCGGCGTGATTTCCTACGCCGTGCAGGGCCGGCAATATGTCGCGATGGCATCAGGGATGGATTCGCCAATGGGTTGGCTGGTCAGCAGCAGCCCGGCAAAGATAATCGTTTTTGGATTGATCTCGCAGCGAATGTAAAAAAACAAGCGTTTTTTAAAAAGGACAAAAAAACTTGGAATCAGCACAAGGTATAAAACGCCGCTGTATCCTAAATTAACAAAATTTTTTTGGTTCCGCGGCGCGTCGCCTTTTTTATAAAAAAGAACTCTTCTGAGGCTGGTTGAGGAGACCACTTTAATGCCTCGCCTGTTTGTACTGCTGATCTATACCGTGCTCGCCGGCTGCGCGCTGGAAACCAAGCCGCCCTCCACCGGCTATCTGCCGCCCGACGCTTTTGGCAACTCGATCATCGGAGAGGATCCGGCGATTGCCGCTGCCAATGACGCCACCTGGGTGTTCGCCCATCCGGCCGGCGTACAGGGCAATCCGGAGGCGATGGCGCTGGCGGCGGCTTCGCTCGACGCGGTGGCCGGGCAGTTCTCCACCAGCCCGCGCTGGGTGCGGATGGACACGCTGGTGCGCTTGCAGATGCTGCAAGCTCGTTCAAAGGTTCGGCGCATCCTCGGCATTCGTTCCGGCGCGCCCTCGCAAGCGGTGATCGATGCGCTCATCACCACGTCACGGGCGCTGCGCCGGGGCGATCAGCGCGCGGCGCAGGCTGCGCTGTCTGCTCCGGTGTTTGCGTTCCCGCCACGGCGAACACTGGCGATCCTCACGAATTTTCCCTATGTGCCGCTGGCGAACCACGCCACCGCTTTCGCCAGCCAGTATCTTTATCCAGGAGGCGGCACGGATCAGGGCAGCATGAGTTGACGCTTGATTGCAACACACTTGGCAGCATTTTAGGTTTGCTCGCACAATTATGTTGCGACGCAATGATAGGATTGTGTATCTCTTGCAATCTTCTACCAAAGGTTGCGAGGCCCTGATGCAGACATCGGTTGATCCACAAGCGTCAAATTTAACGTGGGAGGAACGCATACAGCCACTCACCGACGAGGCTCTCATGGCGCTCGGCGGACCTGCATTATATCCTGGCACGCAGCAATCGGGCCATCACCGGCCTCAAGCGCCGCATCCAGCCTCTTATCCATTGGCTTTGGCGCAATTGGAAGCGACGCAGCTATATCTGCTTCCGGCCTTGCTGGAGATGATCCGCGGCACATTTTTCGATTTCAGCCAGTTGGAACGCATCGATGCGTTTCTCGGCCATCTCGATACCGGGCGCGCCCCGACGCGGCCTGCTTATCTGACGCCGACGCTGCGCATGATTGCCGGCATCCGGCTTGATAGCTTGCCCCAAGCCACGCTGAGGCACAGTCTCCAGCTTGCGCTGAGCTATCTCAACCTCACCGACGAAGTCGGCATCAGGCTGATTGGCGTTAAAGCTTGGGCGACAGTCGCCAAGGAATGGAACAAGGCGGTCGCTGCGACGAAGACCAAAATTACCGCGCCGGATGCCTTGCCCGCCGAGCCGGCATCAGGTGTGACCGTGCTGGAGGCAATCGGCAATCCGGGCAGTGAAGTAGCGGGGAGGGCGCAACGACAGTTCGCTCCGATCATCGGCCGGCGGCTGGCGCTGCGTGTCCCCGATCACGCGAAAGCTTGCGGCATCTTGCGCGCTGAATTTCCTTATGCGGTGAAGCTGGTGGATGCCATAGAGGCCGATCTTCGCCGCGGCGCCGGAACCGCGCTGCGGCACCGGCTGATCGCGGGACCGCCCGGCGCCGGAAAAACCCGCTTCTGGGTGCGGCTTTGCCAGACGCTCGATATTCCGCATGTCGTGTATTCCTGCGGCGGCGAGACGGACGCGGCGTTTTCCGGCGCGGCCCGGCAGTGGTCGACCGGTGAGGCCGCGGTTCCTGTCGTGCTGATGGCGAAGCACCGGATCGCCAACCCCGTCATCATCCTCGACGAGATCGAAAAGGTTGGCACCAGCAAGCATAATGGCAACCTGCTCGACGCGCTGCTCGGCATGCTGGGCGACACCACGGCCAGCTCCTGGCGAGACCCCTTCCTTGAAGCGCCGGTCGATCTGCGGCATGTCAACTGGCTGGCCTCGGCCAACGCGATCGAGGGCATCCCGCCGGCGTTGCGCGACCGCTGGACGATTTCGAAATTTCCGTCTCCCGACGCCAGCCATGCCCCGCATCTGATCGCGGCGCTATGGCCTGGCGTGGTGGCCAGCCTCGGCATCGACGCGCGCTTCGTGCCGCCGCTCGGCCAGGATGAAATCGCTGCAATCACCAAGCTATGGAGCAGCGCGCGCCCGCCTTTGATCCAGGCGCCAGGCAAACAGGCCGAAACCGGCTTGTCCGTGCGGCGCCTGAAAATGATCCTGGAGCGGTGGCTGCAAAGGCGGGAGACAGGGCTACCGGTGCATTGACGAGCGGACTATCCTTAGCGATATCCGCAGATTACGCAGATGAAAGAGAACTAACGACATAAGTTTGTTCGCTTTCTTACAATTTTGATTAAAACAGCAATCACGCTGGTTCGTCCAGGGTGGGGCATCCGAAGCCTATTGAGATTGACGCCGCAGCGAACCACTTCCGGGAGATCGGTTCGGGAGGTGGTTGTGCGGAAGAATGTCGCGAAGGCCTTGATGTTGCGCTATATGCTGGTGAGCCTGTTTTTCCCCGCCAGCACGCTCGACAAAATTTTTAATTACGACGCGGCGCTTGGCCAGGCGGAGCAGGTGTTTCCGCCTGACATCGCGCGGCTGATGCTGTTTGCCGGCATGGGCATCGAGGTGGCCGCGCCGCTCGGCATCCTCACCGGCAAGGCGGACCGCGCCGCGGCGCTGACCATGGCGGCCTATTGCATGGCGACGGCGGTGCTGTTCAAGCGCTTCTGGGAACCGGGCGATTTCTGGCAAAAGGGCGATAGCAAAGGCCGGGATTTGTTCTGGGACTTCCTGAAGAACTTCTCGCTGGCTGCCGGTTTCCTGCTGATCACCTTCGGCGACCGCGCCGACACCATGGGCAAGTTCAAACGCAATCTCCTGGGTTCAACCCACCCTTACGGAGTCCGCTAAAATGAGCGATAATGCCGGGGAAAAACCGCAAGTGCCGTATTGGCACCTCTGGACCGATGAGCAGGGCGTCAGCCACCAGAAACAATGCTTCATGACCGCGTTCGATTTCAAGGCGATCGCCGCGGGAATCGAACCGCAATGGCAAAGCGGCAAGATCAGCGAGCCGATGGCGATCACCGTCTCGGTGCAGCCGGTCGGCTGGTTCGGCGACTGGCATGAGAACCCCAAACCGCAATGGATCATCCCCTTATCGGGGCGCTGGTTCGTCGAATCGATGGACGGCACCAGGGTGGAGATGGGGCCAGGCGAAGCCTCGTTCGGCGAGGATCAGAACAACGCCACCATCGACGGCAAGCGCGGGCATTTGTCCGGCACGGTGGGCGATCAGCCGGCGGTATTGATGTCGATCCAGTTCGCCGAGGCAAAGCCGGTTATCAATCAAGCCTGCCGGTTTTTCTGATCGATGGACGGTTTCACTATCAGAAACCAGGTTTTCGCTAACTATGTCCTTCCTAACGCACCGTTAACCAAGCTGGCGGAAGGCTTCCGCTGGATTGAAGGCCCGGTCTGGATCGGCGACGCGAATTGCCTGTTATTCGAGGATCTGCCGAATAACCGCACGATGCGCTGGTCGGAGACCGAGGGCCTCTCGGTCTATCGCTACCCCTCGAATTACGCCAACGGCCAGTATCGGGACATGCAAGGCCGGCTGATCGCCTGCTCGCATCATGGGCGCTGCATCTACCGCACGGAATATGATGGCTCCGTCATCACCTTGGTGGACCGGCATGACGGAAAACAACTGAACGCGCCGAATGACGTGGTGGTGAAGTCAGACGGCACGATCTGGTTTTCCGACCCCTATTATGGCATCCTCAATGATTACGAAGGCGGACGGCAACAGCCGGAACAGCCGCCTGCCTTGTATCGGTTCGATCCGGAAAATGGCGAGATCAGGGTAATGGCCGGCGATTTCGACGGCCCAAATGGGCTGGCCTTTTCGCCCGACGAGAGCCTGCTTTACGTGGCGGAAACCGGCGACCAGTCAAAGCCAGATCCCAAGCAATATATTCGCGTGTTCAAGGTGCTGGACGGTGGCAAGAAGCTTGCTGGCGGCGATATCTTCCACAAGATCGAACCTGGATACGCCGATGGTTTCCGCGCCGATGAGCACGGCAATCTCTGGAGCAGCGCCGCCGATGGCGTGCACTGCATCAGCCCAAACGGCGAGTTGCTCGGCAAAATCCTGGTGCCTTACAAGGTGTCCAACCTATGCTTCGGCGAGCGGCACAAGAACCGCCTATTCATCGGCGGCTCACACACGCTGTTTTCGATTTTCGTCAACGTGCGGGGCGCGCAATGGCCGTAACGCGCATCAGCTGCCTCGGCCTGACGGTGCGTTCGCCCGATGCGATGGCACGGTTTTACCAGGACGCCTTCGGCTGCCGGATCATCGGCGACACGCGAGGCGACGCGGCGGCATTAGGCTTGGAGCAGGCACGGCTGCGCCGCGTTTCCTTGAGCCTTGGCCAGCAGAGTCTTGAACTCGCCAGCTTCGATCCGTCCGGCGCGCCATGGCCGCAGGATCGCTGGAGCAATAATTTCACCTTCCAGCATTTCGCCATCGCGGTTGCCGACATGCCGAAGGCCTATCTGCACCTGCTGACGATTCCAGGCTGGACGCCGATCTCCACCGACGGCCCCATCAAGCTGCCGCAATCCTCCGGCGGCGTCACCGCCTTCAAGTTCCGCGATCCCGAAGGCCATCCGCTGGAATTGCTGGAACTTCCCGGCAAGCCAGCGAACGCACTCTTTTACGAGATCAACCACACCGCCATCGTGGTAAAGGACACCGAACGCAGCCTCGCCTTCTACGCTGGCGCGCTGGGGCTTTCACCAGGCAAACCCTCGCTCAACCACGGCGCGGAACAGGCTCATCTCGACGATCTCGACGCCCCGCGCGTGCGGGTAACGCCGCTGCTGCCGGCAGGGCAAAACACCCCGCATGTTGAATTGCTGTGCTACGGGGAACCGCCGGGCGGCAACGCCGCGCCTAACGATAAAACCAGCGCCGATGCCATCGCGACACGAATACTTTTCACGGCCGGTGACGTCCAAGAAACCTGCCGGCGCGCGGTCGCCGCGGGAGGCGCGGTAATCGCGCATGACCAGCGCGCAGCGCTGCTGCGCGACCCTGATGGCCACGATCTCATCATCGGGTGATCGCGGTTTCCATACGATAAATTTTCGTGCCAAACGTTAGCATTGCCTCTATAAGAAGCGCCTGAGCGATCAGTCTCTCCGGGAGGGCCATGCAACGCAGGCCGCCAAATGTCCTGGAGCAACAGCCACAGCCCGAAAAACAGGGCGGGCTTGAGGCTCCATCTTCAGCCCGCCGCCATGGTGTGGTGGCGGGGCCAGGCGATGACGCCGATACCATGCAGGCCTGGGAGCGGTTTCTCACCGGCGAACCGGGCGCCGCCGTGCCGCTTGGCCATTTCGTGGTGTCCTCCTGGCAGCGCAGCCTGGCTTCCGGCGTCGATCCCTCGGGGCATTTCGCGCCGCTGGCCGCCGAGGGCGATACGGTGTCCGAGCTGCGCCATCACCATCACGATATGCTGACCGCCGCCGCCGATATCTTCGCCCGCACCGCCGCCTTGTTCGACGGCTCGCGCTCGATGATGCTGCTGACCGATCCCGAAGGCGTGGTGCTGGAAGCGGCGGGCGACCGGCAAACCCTGCATGAGGGCGAGCGCATCCATCTGATGGTCGGCGGTCATTGGAACGAGGCGGTAATCGGCACCAATGGCATCGGCACGACAATTTCCACCGGCCGTCCGGCGCAGGTGCATGCCGCCGAGCATTTCTGCGAGGGGATCAAAAGCTGGACCTGCGCCGCCGCCCCCATCCACGATCCGGCGAGCGGCTCGTTGCTCGGCGTGGTGGATATCTCGGGGCCGCCTTCCACCTACCAGCGCAACAACCTGATGCTGGCGGTGACCACGGCGCGGCAGATTGAGGCGGTGCTGGCCGAGCGGGCCAATTTCGAGCGCGCGCAGCTGCTGGAAGCCTGCTTGCAACGCCACCCGCAAGGCGGCGCGGCGGGGGTGCTGGTGATCGATCGCGCCGGACGGGTGGTGTACATGAACGGGCAGCTTGCCTCATCGGCGAAGTCCGGGCCGACAAAGCTCGGCGTTAGGCTTGGTCAGCGGCTGCACGGGTTTGATCCCGGTTTGCCGCCCGAATCGTGGCTAGGACGCCTTCCTGAACCCTTGCGGGTGGATGGCTTCGATCCGGTCATGCTCGATGGCCGGCCTATCGGCGCGATGCTGATCGTGCCGAACCGCCTCACCCGGTCCAGTGACACAAAGGCGGTTGATACGAAGGCCATCGCCAGCTCGGAAGCCGATCACAACCGCAGCGGCTTCGCCTCGATCATCGGCGCCAGCCCTGCTATGATGGCCACCATCGCCCGCGCCCGCCAGCTCGCCCGCCCGCGTGTGCCGATCCTGATCGAAGGCGAAACCGGCACCGGCAAGGAGCTGCTGGCGCGCGCCATGCATGGCGAAGCCGATCCAAACGCGCCGTTCATCACCTTCAATTGCGGCGCGGCCTCCAGGGAGCTGATCGGCGCGGAACTCTTCGGCCATGTGCGCGGCGCCTTCACCGGCGCCACCGCCGAGGGCAAGCCTGGCCGGTTCGAGCTTGCCCATGGCGGCACGCTCTGTCTCGACGAGATCGGCGAGCTGCCGCTTGATTTGCAGCCCATCCTGCTGCGCGCGCTGGAGGAAGGCGTGGTCTACCGCCTGGGCGATACCGTGCCGCGCCGCGTCGCGGTGCGGCTGCTGGCGATGACCAACCGCAACCTGAGCGAGGAGGTGGCGGCGAAACGGTTCCGCGCCGATTTGTTCTACCGGGTGAATGTCACCGCCATCCGCCTGCCGCCATTGCGCGAGCGGCATGGCGACATTGATTTACTAACCGGCCATTTCAGCCGGCTGCTGGCCGCGCGCCATGGCGTGCCGGCGCGGTTCTTCGGCCCGGATGTCATGGCGGCGCTGCGCGGGCATGGCTGGCCCGGCAATGTGCGGGAATTGCGCAACCTGATCGAAGGGCTGCTGCTGGCATCCGATGGCGGCCCGGTGACGCTGGCGGAACTGCCGCCCGAAATCCAGGGTGAACCCCTAAGCCTCGCGGCACCGGACCGGCTCGATGATGTCGAACGCGCCACCGTGCAGCGCGCGATTCACCAGGCGCACGGCAACATGGCGGGTGCCGCGCGCCAGCTCGGCGTTTCGCGCAGCACACTCTACCGGATGCTCAGGCGGTTTGAGACGGCGAGCTAAGTATCTGAAAAGCCCAGCAAAATGATCGGTTCTTTTTTGCAAAAAAGAACCAAAAAACTCTTTTTAATTGTAGTTTGTGTAATGTGGTGTCAAAATCGGTATAGTTCCTAAATAAAAATTTGGTAATGAGTTAGTTTGAAACGTGATAGCCGCGATTCACCCGATGATGACCACTGCTTAGAGCTACCAACCAATGATCTTTTGTTCTCAACACTTTAAACTTTTTGTGCCTTCCGGCTACGCTTCCGGCGCTCTTAAAATTTCTGGAAAATCAGGAGTAATGCCCGACGTTAGATTGATGAACATGGGGGGTGAGTTTTACCGAAGCAAGTTTCCCAATTTGAAGGATATGACGTTCACGTTCGGAATGTCAGCTGCAGCAGAGAGTGTTTTAAATTTTTACCATTTGGGCGAGTTCTTCATAATCTCGGGCAAAGTTTTTGATCTCTTCAGCCACCACCTAGGGGACAATCTAGAAACGGTAAAAGTGACGGTTCGACATCAGGACGGATCGCCTTCCGTATCACCATACTTTGCAGCAAGGGTAAACCAAACCATAGACTGTATCGATTCCGAACAATCGAAATGGCGTCGCCATTGGCCCAGCGAACCTTCATATAGTTTCGGTGAAGGCATGGCGCGGTATGAACTGGACGAACGATGCTGGGACGAATTTTCCAACGATGGCAATGGCAACTACGTATCCTATCCTTCCAGGTATTTGGCTGAAAACGTTCGCCTAATTGACAATAAAATTCCGGTCAATACTGTGCTTTTCCAACCGACATTTTGGCCGGGGCAGTGGCTGATCGAGGAGAGTTTTGCCCAAGCCTTAGAGAAAGCCTGTCTGGGTGGATATGCCAGTTACTACTTTTGGACCTTGGATATTGATGACCTAAAGAAGTCTAATGCTAAGTTAATGCAAGCGCTCAGATAATTCCGACCAGCAAAATTCGAACTAAACTACTATCAAAGTTTTTGCTCCTTTCTACAAAAAGAAGCGCTTGCTCAACCCACCAAAAAACCTGATTTCCGTTTCGGACAGCTCCTAAAGCAACTCCGCGCCCCCGCCCAGCGCCGCGCCCGCCGTCGGATCAAGGTAATCGGGCTTGTCGGCGATCAGCGTGTCCGTCGTGAGAATGAGCGAGGCCACGGAAACCGCGTTGCGCAGCGCGCTGATGCTGACCAGCACGGGATCGATGATGCCCGCCGCCTCCATCACCACTAGCCTGCCGGAGCGGGCATCAAGGCCCGTGCCGACCGGCGCGGCGGTGACTTTCGCGACCATGGCGGCGGCATCCAGCCCGGCATTGCCGGCAATCGCCGCCAGCGGCGCCACCAGCACCTCCTTGAGCAAAGCGGCACCCGCCCGTCCCGCATCATCATGCCCCGCGCCTAATTCATCAAGACAGGGCGCGATCTGCGCCAGCGCCGTACCGCCGCCGGCCACCACGCCCTCGGCGAGAGCGGCACGCGCGGCGTTCAGCGCATCCTCGATCAGCTGCGCGTGGCGCTTTTGCGCCACCGGCGTCGTGCCGCCCGCGAAAATCGTCGCGGTGCCGCCGGACAGCCGGGCCAGGCGCTGCTCTAGCTTGTCGCGGTCGATATTGTTCGGCGCATGGCCGATCTGGCGATGAATTTGCTCGCGCCGCGCCGCGATCGCGGCCTTATCGCCGCCGCCGCCGCCGATCATCGTCATGTCGGCCCCGACCCGGACCTGCCGCGCCGCGCCAAGATCATCCCGCACCGCCGCGGCGATTGCGCCGCCCAGATCTCGCGAAATCACCCGCCCGCCCGTGGCGATGGCGATGTCCTCCAGCGTCGATTTCCGCCAGTTGCCGTACTCTGGAGGATTGATCGCCGCCACCGGGACGCCGTCGCGCGCCGCCAGCAGCGCCATGACCGCGGCGGGCGCGACTTCTTCCGCGATGATTAGTAACGGCTGGTTAGCGGCCAAGGCGCGAATCGCCGCGACCTCCTCAGCCGTTTGCAGCTTCAAATCAGTGACGAAAATGAGCGGATCGTCCAAAACCACCTGCATCCGCTCGACATCGGTGACCATGTGATGCGAAATATAGCCGCGGTCGAAATGCATCCCCTCCGTCACGTCGAGGGTGGTTTCCACCGTGGTGGAATTATCCACCGTCACCATGCCATCGGCGCCGGCGCGGCCCAAAGCCTCGGCGATCAGCGAGCCCATCGCCGCCTCATTCGCCGCAATGGTGGCAACCGCGCGCAATTCCTCATCCCCGCGCAAGGGCCGCGCCGATTGGCGCAACGCGGCGATCACCGTGTCCACCGCCGCTTCCAGCCCGGCCACCAGCTCCACCGCGTTTTCGCCCTTGGCGAGGGCCGCCAGGCCTTTCTGCACCAGCGCATCGGCCAGCACCGTCGCCGTCGTGGTGCCATCGCCCGCCACCTGATTGGTCTGCATGGAAACCTCGCGCAGTACCTGCGCGCCCATATTCTCGAACCGGTCGGGCAGTTCAATCTCGGCGGCGATGGAAACGCCATCGCGCGAGATCAGCGGCGTGCCGATGGGCCGGTCAATGATCGCGTTCATGCCGCGCGGACCTAGCGTGCCACGCACCGCGCGGGCGAGCTTGCCGACGCCCCGGCCAAGCGCCGCGCGCGCCTCATCATCGTGCAGCATCATCTTGGCCATCCGCGTCCTCCCCGGTTTTTATGGGTTAGTCAAAGAAAGCGCTTCTTTTTTATAAAAAAGAAGCAAAAAATTTTTGTTTGTTAGGCGGGCAGGGCACGGATGAAATCGGTCAATCCGGGTTCGGCGGGTAATTCATGCGGCGTTTCGCCGTAGCGGGCGACGAGCAATCCGCGGCACAGGGCGCCGTTGAACTCGGCGTTAAGCCCCACGCTGCCAAGCGCGCGCAAGTAAAGGACGAACCGATCAACCGGAATCGGCGCATTGTCCTTGGTGACGAAAGCGAGGCTGTCATTGCCAAGCAAATCCCGCCGCTGCAAATAGCGCGCCCGCAAGCGTGATCCCTCATCATCCAGCGTTAGCGATAAAAGCGCTTGATGCGGCATAACTGCAAGCGCATCGGCTGTGAAGCCGAGGCCGTTAAGATGCCGCAACAATGCCTCCTGCCGGCGCTGAAAGGATTTTAGCAGGAATATCCGGCGCACTTCATCAAGCCCCGCATCGGCTTCGTCGGGGAAACTTTCGTCAAACGATTTGCCCTGGCCAATTCCCTCATTAATCGCCTCGCCATACATATGGGCGTCCAGCCGCAGCTTCACCTCGGTCACCCAGGGCAGAGCTTGCGCGGCATTGCGCATATCCTCCGCCATCAGAAAGGCGAAATTCGCGGCGCACCAATAGGTCGGCAGGCGAAAGCCGATAAACACGCGGCCCGAAACGTCAGCGGCGAGATCGGTAACAAAACCAAGATCGACTACCGATTCATCGAGTTCCGGGTCGGTGACTTCGGCGAGCGCGGCGCGCACCGCATCGATGCGCGCCGCCTCGGTTCCCGGCAAACTCACGCGACCATGGCTTCCATGCGATGCAGCTTCTGCTGCTGCGCCGCAATGTCGATGTCATAAATCCGCGCTGCATTCAGGCCAAGGATTTTCTTCTTCGCCGTCATTGTTAGCGCAACGCCAGTCTCTTTCGAGACCTCACCGGGCAGCTCGAAATCCATGAACTTCTCGACCAGCCATTTCGGCGACCAAATGCCGTAATCAGAACCATACAGAATTTTATCCTCGCCGATCCAGAACAGCAGTTCCGAGATTACCTTGGCGAAATAGGCAGGCCGCGAGTGGATGAACGGCAACACCACCGCGAGCCCGCCATACACATTGGTTTCCTGCGTCGCGATCCAGCAAAAATCATCAAGCCGCGGCAGCCCACAATGCTCGACGATGAAATTTAAATCCTGAAAGCTGGTCGCCGCGTCATCAATATCGGCGACATCGAAAGCGTCCCGGTTGAGCGGCAGGATGGTCGGCCCCTTGTGGACATGAATGTTCTTGATGCCCAGTTTCACGCAACGCTCCAGATAACGCTGGGCTTCCTTGTCCGATAGCTTGTAACCCTTGGAATCGCCACGCCATTCGGCAGTGTAGAGCTTGACGCCCTTGAGCTTATATTTTTCAGCCATCTCGTCGAGCTTATCAAGGCCGGCTTCGCCGTCGCGCGGATCGAAAGCGCCGTTCAGGATGAAGCGGTCCGGATAGCGGGTTTTCAGCACCGCATTCTGTTCCAGCGTGTTAAAGCCGTTCTTGTAAAAATCGGTAAGATAAGTCGGCTGGAAAATCGCCATGTCGTCCGGACCATCGATGAACAAGTCCTGGACCATCTGCTCCGGCCCATACTTATCAAACTTCGCCTTGTCCCAAAGATACTCTTTCGGGCTGAGATTGCTGTGATAGGCGTAGAAGCAATCGATGAATTGCTGACCGTGTTCGTTCTTGATGTTTTCCTTGCTACCGTCCCAAAGGTGAACATGGCCATCAATGATGAAGATTTCTTCGCCATCTTTCGTCCGATACATTCGTTTCTCCATTCCCTCGTTTGTTCAACTGCGGCTCTATTGGCTCAGTCGTACTTAATATATTCCATTGCTTCGTTCATGTCACCAAAAAGCACCACGGTATTGTCATCGACCATCACCATCCGCCCATAATGGGTGGAGGTGGAAATCTCAAACAGATGCGGCGTCATCACCCGTCCCAGCGCGTCGCTGATTTCGTCCATCTTGAAATGGATTTGCCCTTCGCCATCGATGCGGATCAGCGCCGGCTGATAGGTGACGGTGATCCCTGGTTTTTCCGCCATTACCTCGGCGATGGCCCGCGCCTCGACGCTGTCGTTCATCGTCACGCCGCATTCATGCGAAACCGTGCCCTCGAACTTCATATCCTTCATCGACTTGAAAATATTCTTGTGCTGAACTTGCGACATCGTGATTTTCCTTAATTGGTTAAGTCAAGATTCCAGCGTGGCGCGGACATCAAAGCCGATTTCGGCGGCAATCGAGCGCAGCCGGTCTTTCGCCTGTTCAAGCGCATCGAGATATTGCGCCGCCTTCACCCTTGGCTGCGACCAGACCGGCTGCAAATGATTGGCCGCCGCCAAGGCCAGCGGCCCATGCTTCTCGGTCCAGCGCACGAATAATTTGCGGTTATGCTCGCCATGCGCTTCATCGAGCGCCAGCATGTGAAACAACTCAACCGCGTTGGCGAGATTGCGCTCGTAATCGCCTTCCGCCGAGGACACGACAGCAGGCGTCATGAAATCATTCTGCGCCGCCGCCAACTGCATGATGAAACCGCTGCGAAATAGCTCGCCAACCAAAGGCTCGAAAATTACGTTCACCGCGAAATATTGTTCGAGATAATCATCGGCGCCCATGATGGCTTCCACCGCATGGCGCGTGCCCTGCCAAATCGGGTCTTCCATCCAATGCTGCTTGCCGGCCTCCAAATCCAGCCCCTCGATATCCAGCGCCAGTTCGCCGAGATACAGCGTGAGGTCCTGGGAAAACCGCAATTTGTAGGACGAATTGGTAAGAATCGCGTTATTGACCATTTGCGTATAGCCATAGCGCTGCGCCTGCATCGTCGAGGTGCCAAGGCCGAATTCCGCATGTTTCCAAGCGCCAAGATGATCTGTGAGCACCTTTACCCACGCCCGGTCAAACCGCTTCGGCGCGCCCGAACGACGGCCATTCTCGATCACGTTGCTGATCATGCCGACGATAGTCGATTGCCGCTGGTAATGCGTGCGCTCCCATTCCTGATCAACGGCACGGAACTTGTGCCAATCAGATGATTTCGCCTCGGTCCAGTTTTCCGAATAGGTTGGCGTGCCGTCGGCGAAGTTGATGATCCAGTCCTGCAGCAAATACCGCTTCGGATCGGGCTGAACATCGACCGTCATGTCCTCGTAATGGCTGGCCTTGCGCCCTTTTGGCTCGAAATAATTGTACTTGCGGCTGTTCCAGCCAGCGAATTGCGCGGCGCCCGTGGCGCCTGATTTTACCGGCGGTTTTTGTTCTGCGGCACTCATCGTGATTCCTCCAAAGTGTTGTTAGACAACAAAGCAGTTCTTTCTTGAAAGAAAGAACCAAAGAACTTTGTTAGTTTTAGCGTAGCGCGGGGGTGAACTTGTCGAAATAAATATGCTCCGGTTCCACGCCGGCCATTTGCAGGACCGGCAGAACCGCGTCGATCATCGGCGGCGGGCCACACGAATACACGTCGATCTCGCCGCTCAGATTTTCCTCGCGAAGTGATCTCGCCACGACATCATGGATGAAACCGCGCTCGCCTTCCCAGCCGCCGGCATCCTCCTCATGCGACAGCGCCGCAATAAACTTGAAATCCGGCAGGTTAACGGTGTGCGCGGCGAACTCCTCTAGATAGAACAAATCCGCCCTGGTGCGTGCGCCGTAGAAAAACCGTACCGGACGCTGTTCGCCGCTCTCGGCATGATCGTGCAAAATCGACCACAACGGCGACATGCCTGAACCGCCGCCGATCAGCAGCATCGGGCCAGGTCGGTTCTCGCGCCGGAAGCACGTGCCATACGGCCCCTTGGCGATCATCGCATCGCCAGGCCGCATCTCATCGATGGCCGCGGAAAATGCGCCTTGCGGATATTTTTTGATGATAAAGGAAAGCTTGTTCTGTTCGCTCGGTGGATTTGCCATGGAAAACGAACGAGTGATGCCGCTATTGCGCAAGGTCAGATCGATATATTGCCCCGCCCAGAACTTCATCGGCTTGTCGATCTCGATCTCGAACAGCCTGATATCTGCGGTGAGTTGTTCAACCCGCGTGAGAACCGCCGGAAATTCCTTCACCGCAATCGAGCGGCTCAGCAAATCCTCGTCATAGTTGAGCAATTCGATGGTGAGGTCGCTATAGGCATGGGTACGGCATAACAGAATGTGATCGCTGTCCCGTTCGCCATCCGATAACGCAAATGTTGAATATTTGAGAAGCTCGATATCGCCCTCGATCAGCCGCGACTTGCAGCTGCTGCACTGGCCTTCCTTGCAGCCATGCATGACAGAAATGCCCTGACGAAACGCCGCGTCGAGCACTGTTTCGCCTTCATGAACATCCATCTCGATACCGACCGGCTCAAAACGGACCATATGGGTGGCTGCATCCATTCTTCTTGTGATTTCCTCCAAAGTAAGCCGGGCGCCGTTTCCAGCGCCCGGCAGCAAGTTTGTTAGTTCACTGGGTTGATCGTGAACCCTTTCCGGTATTCCGCCACCGCCGTTTCACGGGCCTCCGGCGTCAGTTGCCGGAACAGAGTGAGCGGGCTTTGCAGCGTGTTGCCCCGCACATGATCGAGCGTCCACATCTTGGTGTCGTCGAAGCGCAGATGCGGCTGCGGCACCAGGGTTTTGCCGTCGTTCCGGACAAATCCTAGGTCAGTGATCGCATCGGCCAGATCCCAGCCATGGTAGCACTCTTCCCATTCCCGCCGTCCGCTGAACCGGCCCATCGCGGGGGTCGGACGCCCTTCATATTCGGCGGCGAAGGCGGTCTTGTGGGTCCAGCGACAAATCTCCGAGCAATAGGTGTACATCTTGCCGTCCACCTCGTCACAGCAGAAATCCTCGCGGATCAGGCACGGCACCATGCAGCTCCAGCAGCGATGCGGATAAGCGTAGCCGACATCGCCATTGAACAGCACGTTTTTCTCGCCCGGATGGCTAAGCTTCGCGTACCATTTCCAGTATTCGCCGAACTTCGCGTACCAGCCTGGATATTTATGCTCGAACCATTCGAAGTCGCGCTCGGTCTGCGCCTCGATCCGCCAGAAATTCACCGGCCAGCCCACCGAGAAGAACTGCGCCGTCAAATGCACATAATCATGCTTGACGATGCGGTCCCAGGCGGCGCCGACATCATCATGATGAATCTTGATGCCGTATTTCTCCAGCGGCAGCATATAGGTGCGATAGTAATCCTCATAAATCCAGCGATGCCACAACTCGGCATAGCTCTCCTTATTTTTGTCGCGGCTGGTTGTGCCGTATTCGACGATGGTGCCCACCGCGGCATCGACAATCGCGTGGTTCTGCCAGAAAGCGTATTTCAGATCGCGTTCCAGCAACAGATGGTTATCGGGATCGTTGACCAGCGACATCAGCAGCGAATGGCCATTGCCGATATGCCGGCTTTCATCGGATTGCACCGAAAGAAACACCGTCGGCAGCGCATAGTCCCCATTGCGCGCCGCCTCGGAAGGCATCGCGACAAACAGCGTGTTGGTGAACGCGGTTTCCGCCACCACGGTGAGATAGACGTTAGCCGAAGTGATGGCATCGCCGGTGACGAAACCCTCGGCGAATTGCCGGCCAATCGTCGTCGCATAGCATTTGCCGAACGCCGCTTCGGTGATGTCGAATCCAGCCGGATCGATGTAGTTCTCCATGTACCATTTCTTCAGGTTCATCTGAATGGTGGAGTGGCGGAATTCATCGACCATCTGCATGGCAAAGCCGGTGCGCAGTTCCTCACCCGGCGCAAGACGGGCCACCATCGCCATCGAGCGCGCGGCGGAAATCTCCGGGAACGGGATGATCGCGAGGAACAGCTTCATCCATTCGACCCAGCGCGGCTCCACATTGCGGAACATATCGCCGCGGAGCGCCGCATCGAGCGCGCCATAAACGCGATTGTCCTTTTCTTCCTGCATCGGGAAGTAGGAGCGCAGCACCTGCTTCATCGGGTCGCGCGGGGTTTTCTTGATCTTGTAATCGGTCGGAAAGGTCATCGCCTCCTGGACATAGCTCGGCGTCCAGCCGAGATCGGCGACGCGTTTTGCCGCCTCGCCGATAGCGATCCCGCGCTGGGCGGTGATCTTGTTGAGGGATAGGCTGTCAGGCATCACATTCCTCCGTTTCATTGTTGACGATCAGCAGTTACCGCCGGCCACCGGCGTTGAACCACCTAACAATATCTAAGCAAAAGCCGTGCCAAATTTATGCCATTGTATTGCTTGAAATGCCGCGCTGTTATGGCATCGTTTTGCGACAGTTGCCGCGAACACCTGTGCCAATCCGCTACACATCCTTGCGGTCCTGCTCGCTTTGCTTCGGCTTGAAACTTTTGCCTTCGGCGATCCAGCGCGCCGCGAGAACCAGCGTGCCCATGGCAAAATCCTTGCCATGCGCCGCGATCATCTCATCGGCGACATCGCCCACTTTGGCAAAGAAATGATCCTTGGATTCCGCTTCGCTCACGGCACCAGCACCGCGCGGCCCTTGATCTTGCCGTGATGCAAATCGAGCAGCGCTTGGTTAGCGTCAGCCAGCGCATATTCGCGGGTGCCGAGCTTGACCAGCCCGCGATCCGCCAGCGCCATCAACTCCACCAATTCGGGATAGGTCCCGACTAGATTGCCGACAATGGTTTTCTCGCTGGTGATCATGTCCAGCGTCGGCAGTTCGATTTTTCCGCCATAGCCGACAATATAGTAATACCCGCCATTGGCGGTCATCGCGATGCCCTTGGCCACCGCGTCGCCCTCGCCCACGAAGTCAATCACCGCCTCGGCGCCGCGCCCCTTGGTCAGCGCCAGCACCGCCTCCACCTCATTGCCATCGGCTTTTATCGTGTGGTGCGCGCCGCACTCTTTGGCGAATTGCAGCGCCATGTCGGAGCGGTCGGTAACGATGATCTCGGCGGCGCATAATGCCGCCAGCACCTGAATGCCGATATGCCCCAACCCCCCGGCGCCGATCACCACGGCGTATTCTCCCGGCAGCAAATGGCGCGAGGCCTTCTTCGCCGCCCGATAGGCGGTCAGCCCGGCATCGGTGTAAGGCGCCACATCCTTCGGCGCCAGCGATTGCGGCAGCTTGATCAGCGAGCGCTCGCCGGTCAGCAAATATTGCGCATAGCCGCCATTGGCGTTGATGCCGGGAAACTTGCTCTCCGTCGCGTGCATGTCATCGCCCCGCCGGCAGGCCAGGCAATGCCCGGAGGTCACCAGCGGATGACAAATCACCGCATCCCCCGCCTTGACGCTCGAAACCCCCTTGCCGACCGCTTCCACCCAGCCGGCATTCTCGTGCCCCATGATATAGGGCAGCTTCACATCCACCTTGCCGCGCCAGATGCCCTCGATGATATGCAAATCAGTCCGGCAAACCCCCGCCCCGCCAATCCGCACAATCACATCGGTGTCGCCCCCAATCTCCGGATCGGGCGCATCCTCATATGCGACGAAATCCTCGCCTTCGAGCGATTCATTGTACCGGTAAAGCACTGCTGCCTTCATTGCGTTCCTCCATCGCCACGCTTGCCGCGCCGCTTGGCTCTGAAGGTAAGCAACTCGCGTGCCATGGGCGTTACAGAAGGCGGAGCTTCGGGCAGTGTTCCATCCCGGAACAGATCGGCCGTTGCCGCTGTTCCGGGACGGAGCAGGCAAGGTTCAAAAGAAGCGCTTCTTTTTGCAAAAAAGGCGACGCGCCGCGGAAGCAAAAAACTTTTTTGAGTCTTTCGTACAGCACGGCGAAGTCAGAAGAACAAGGAACATCCACTTGCGCTCGGATTCATCTTATGTTCTCATGCTTTTATGGCTGATGGCAGCGCGATTGAGTGGACAGATGCAACGTGGAATCCTGTCACCGGTTGCACGAAAATTTCTGCGGGCTGCGAAAATTGCTATGCAGCCCGGTTCAGTGAGCGGTTTCGTGGCGTTCCCGGTCATCCATTTGAAGCAGGGTTTGATCTCACATTGCGCCCTAAACGCCTTGATCAGCCGTTGCTTTGGAAGCGGTCCAGAATGGTGTTTGTCAACTCCATGTCAGATTTGTTCCACAAAGACGTGCCGCAAAACTTTGTAAATCAGGTGTGGGACACCATGGAGCGTGCCAACTGGCATACATTCCAAATCCTGACCAAACGCTCCAGCCTGATGCGAGATTTCCTGAAGCGCCGATATGCATCCGGATCAGTACCATCGCATATTTGGTACGGCGTCTCAATTGAAGACCGTTCGAAAATCTCTCGTCTGCGCCACCTACAAGCGGCTCCTACAGGTATCCGCTTTCTATCCGTGGAGCCGCTGATCGCTCCAGTTGGCCAATTGAATCTTGATGGCATCTCATGGGTCATTGTCGGCGGAGAAAGTGGTCCGCGAGCTCGGCCTATCGACCTGGAATGGGTGCGTGACGTTCGCGACCAGTGCCAGCAGCAGAATGTCGCGTTCTTCTTTAAACAATGGGGCGGCAGCCGTCCGAAGCAGGGTGGTCGCAAACTCGACGGTCGGGAATGGAACGAATTTCCTCAGGCCGAAGCGAACAGATTGGCTGCCGCTTTCCGGTGAGCAAGCGTCCCGACGAGAGCACTGTTGGGCCATGGGCGCGTGACAAGCTCGAATCGCTTGGCCAATATCTTGATTTCTTTACCAAGGTTCTCAAAAATCAGCGGCATTGGTGTAAGGGTACAATTTATGTCGATGCGTTTGCTGGTCCCGGACGCAGCAGGATTCGCACCAAGTCCAACGCTCCGATGGGCGGCCTACTTGTCGATTTGTGTGCCGAGACGGACCTGGAGGCTGATCTTGAAGCAGCGGAGTTCATCGCCGGCTCGCCCAGGCGTGCGCTCGAAATCGCAAACCCTTTCGACGAATACGTGTTTATCGAGCGTGATCCAGCAAGGATCGCGGAACTCGAGAGCCTGAAGGGCGAGTTCGGTGACCAGCACCAAATCGATATCCGCCGCGGCGACGCCAGCTTTGAGATCGAGAAACTCCTGCAGGGTAATCTTGGCCGTGCAGGCTACAAGGCTGTCGTGTTCCTGGACCCGTTCGGCATGCAATTGCCCTGGGCGACTATTGAGCGTCTAGCGGCGACACGGAATGTCGAGGTGATGATCAACTTTGCTCTCGGAATGGCAATCCAGCGGTTGCTCGTTCTCACCGGCGACATCCCGCAGGAATGGCGGTCGGCCTTGGACATCTATTTTGGATCACCGGACTGGTACGCGCAGGTATATGATCAAGTGGATGACTTGCTTGGTCGGCGAGCGGTCAAATTCGCGGATGCTGGCCTGAGGCTGCTGACCTGGTACCGAGGGCGCTTGAAAGCCGTCTTTGGGCATGTATCGCCTGCTCGACTGATCCGAAATACCAAGGGCGGTCACCTATATTATCTTGTGTGGGCTGGCACTCACTTGAAAGGCCTTGAAGGCGCACGCTACATTCTTAACCGGGGTGACACAGTCTAAACCAACTGCGCATTATTGGATGAGATCCGCTCTTTTGCCCATCCCTTAGCTTCATGTTCTTGTTCCGCTCATGGATGCCACCGCACCCACCACTCGCTTCGTCTTGATCATCGAAATCCTCTGCCGTGCCGCCACGCGCAGGGCGCGAGTTGGGTTCGCATAGGAATTCCTGCAGTGTCTCCGCCTTGGCCTCGATGTCATCTTTAAACCATTGGCGGATTTGAGGTTGTCATCCGAAATATAATCGACAATGCCAGCAAGTTCGCGCGGGCGGAGGGGCAGAAAGGTTCCTGCCGCACGGAGTACGGCAGGAAGTGCCTCGAGGGGCCATTCCGTTCACTCAACTTCGGGCATGGCGTTCCGGTCGATCAACGCTTGCGTTTCGTCCATCACCTGTCGGTGCGGCACGAGCGGCCTTGTCGGCCAAGGCGTCCCGCACCTTGGCGCGGAACCATGCGTCACGCGCCTTCGGATCGACCGTCAGTCCAGCAGGCAGACCGCCTTCCTCGACGACGCGGGTGAGCAGAATGCGCAATGCATGCTGCGCCCCAGTACCCGGCACCAAGTCCCGTAAAATTGACACTTGCCCACCTACCATGGGTTGTGGTTTTGTCCATTCGTGCAACCGTTTACCTCTCTCCCCCCGGCCGAGCGATTCGCCCTCATCATGGATAGCATGTCCAAGGCCCTCGGCAGCGGCGTGCGCCTGGGCCTCGCTGGGCCGTTCCTGCTGCTGATCTGGAGGCTGGTGCGCCGCGCCAAGCTCCGTTTCCTCCGCACCCTCGCGACCTTGCGAAGGCCATACCGCCCGGCCAAGCCGCGCCCGGGCCAGCCCTCCCGCCTGCATCCCTTGCCCCGCCACCAGGGTTGGCTGCGGTTCCTGATCCCGGATACTAGCGTCTTCGCCTCTCAGCTCACCCATTGTATCAACCAGCCGGACATGATGGCCCTCCTCGAAGCCGACCCCAGGCTCGGACGCATCCTCCGCCCGCTCTGCTTTGCGCTCTACATCCGTCCCAATCAGGTCCCATGCCTATACGCCAAGCCAGCGCCTAGCCCGGCGCCGGATGCGCCGCAGGCAGCGCCCGTTGCCGGCCTCCCGCCCGGGCATTTCCAGCCGGACGTCGCGCGGCCGGAACCTTTTGCCCCTCCGCCCGCTGCATTGCCTCCCCAGGCAACGCCGCCGCCCGCCACCGTTTTCCGCTCGGCGACCCAGCAAGAGCCCGCCGCCCTCGCGCGAAGGTCATCCGCTCACGCACAACGCGCCCCGCCCACCTTCGCCCGACCGCATCTGAAACCAAAATTTCCGCTATCCCTCCACGCGCGCTTGTGACAAATTCGGCGGCGGAGGAAACGCCATGCGCCTCACGCCAGATCACGCGGTCAGCCGGGCGCGCGCCTTGATGGAGCGCCGCGGCCTGGCCGTAAGCGGCTTGCTTGCGCCGGAAATTCAGGAAAGCTGGCGGCGCTGTCTCGAGGCCGGGCTCGATCCGGGGCGGCCGCCGGCGGTGGACAGTGTCGCGGCATCAGCGTTGCGCCAGGCGCGCGACCGGCGGGCGCTGCTCTACCGGTTGGCGCTGGCGGAAATGCAGACGCTGTATCGACAGATCGCTGGCAGCAATTTCATGATCGCGCTCGCCGCCCCGGACGGGATGCTGCTGGAGACAATGAGCGATTCCAGCTTCGGCAACGCCGCCTCGCGCGATTCGCTCCGCCCCGGCATGATCTGGACCGAGCAGGCCTGCGGCACCAACGCGCTCGGCACCGCCATCGCGACCGCGCAACCGGTAAGCGTGCACGGGCGGGAACATTTCTTCACCCGCTATGGCGGCCTGACTTGTGTGGCGGCGCCGATCTTCGGCCCGGACGGGATGATGGCAGGGGTGCTCGACGCCTCCTCCGATTGCGCCTCCCGCCAAAGCCACACCCGCGCGCTGGTCGGCATGGCTGCGACCCAGATCGAGAACGGGCTGCTGCGCGACCGTCACCGGCGCGATCTGCTGATCGCCTTCCATAGCCGGCAGGAATATCTGCACACCCTCAGCGCCGGCCTCATCGCCATTGCCGAAGACGGGCGCTTGCTGGCGGCGAACCGGCAGGCGCGTTTTCTGCTCGCCGGATTGCCCGCCGAACCAGGGCAGCATTTCGCGGCGCTGTTCAGCACGGGCCTCAGCGCCTTCATGGCCGGCATGATGGCCAACCCGCGTCACCCGCTCACGGATCACGCGGGCAGCGCCTTTGTCGCGATCATTGAAAACCCGCGCCCCGCCCCTCCTGTGACAGCCAGTTACCGGCCGCTCGCGGCAGGATTTATCGCCGAGGATCAAACCGTCATCAAAGCGTTGCGATTGACCGCCGCCGCCGCGGCAAAGCGCGTCCCGATCCTGATCCGCGGTGAAACCGGCACCGGCAAGGAGCAGGTCGCTCGCCACGCTCATCAGGCCAGCGGCAGGTCCGGCGCCTTCGTGCCGGTGAACTGCGCGGCGCTGCCAGACAGCTTGATCGAGGCGGAATTGTTCGGCCATGCCGAAGGCGCCTTCACCGGCGCCCGGCGCGGCGGCTCTCCTGGTCTGGTGATCGAGGCGGATGGCGGCACCCTGTTCCTCGACGAGATCGGCGACATGCCGCTCGCCATTCAAAGCGTGCTGCTGCGCCTGCTGGATGATTGGACGGTGCGCCCGGTGGGCGGCGGCAAGCGCCGGGTGGTGGATGTGCAGCTGATCGCCGCCACCAATCATGATCTCGAAGCTGCCATCAAGGCGGGCCGCTTCCGCCGCGATCTGCTGTATCGGCTGAATACCGTGGAAATCGCCTTGCCTCCCCTACGCGAAAGAGATGACTTTGCCGCCCTCGCCCAGCGCCTCCTCGCCGGCATCGCGCCCGATTCCCGCCTCTCCGCCGGGGCGCTGGTGGCGCTGGCGGCACAGCCCTGGCCGGGCAATATCCGCGAGCTGATCGGCGCGCTGACACGATTGACGCTTACTTATCCTGTCGGCGAAATCCCCTGGACGAAACCCATTCCGGCCGTGCCGTCCGATGATCTGCGGCAGGCGCAGCGTCACCGCATCCAGGCCGTGCATCGCGAGACTGGCGGCAATATCAGCGCGACAGCGCGGCGTCTCAGCGTCTCCCGCAACACCGTGTACCGCGCCTTGGCTTGACCGCGGCCGCCGAGCGACCGGACGCCTCACCCATCGATCAGTTCAAACCGGTCGACATCGACCAGCCCGCGATCGGTGATCTTCAGATGCGGGATTACCGGCAGTGGCAGGAAGGCGAGCTGCAGGAACGGCTCGGCGAGCGGCGAGCCAAATTGCGCCATGGCTTCGCGCAGCGCCAGCAGCTTCGCCCGCACGGCGGGAAACGAGTCAAGGCTCATCAGCCCCGCCATCGGCAAGGCAATCGCGCCGACCACCTTGCCCCCGCGCGCCGCGACGAAGCCGCCGCCCAGCCCGATCAGATGGTTTACCGCGATCGCCATATCGGCGTCATTGGAACCGATGACACAAATATTATGGCTGTCATGGCCAACCGACGACGCCATCGCGCCATCGCTGATGCCGAAGCCCTTGACGAAGCCTCGCCCGACATTGCGGTTGATCCCATGCCGCGCCAGCACCGCGACCTTCAGCACGTCCTGATCGGGATCAGGCAAGCGTTCGCCATTGCGGTAGGGCAGCGTCAGCGACAGATGCGCGGTGACGATCTTGCCGGGGATGATGCCGATGACCGGGCCAGTTGGGCCGGATGATTTTACCGGAAAATCCGCTGCCGTGACCTGATCAAGCTTCACGCTGTTGAGGCCCACCGCAGCAGGCGCCTGACGGCCATCAAAAATGCCCTCCTCCACCAGCCGGCCGCCGGCAATCACCCGGTCAACCGCGCAGGCTTCCAAATCGCGCAGCAGCACGATATCGGCGCGCCGCCCGGGGGCTAGCAACCCGCGGTCGCGCAGGCCGAAACCCTGTGCCGCTGAAATCGTCGCCGCCCGATAGGCGTGCAATGCTGGCACGCCGTTTGCCATGGCGGTGCGGATCAGGTGATCGAGATGACCTTCCTCGAAAATGTCCAGCGGGTTGCGGTCATCAGTGCAGAAGCCGCAGAAGCCGGAAGTCTCGGCGGTCAGCGCCGGCGCCAGCGTGCCGACATCCTTGCAAACGGTGCCCTCGCGGATCAGCACCTGCATCCCTTTGGCAAGCTTCTCCCGCGCCTCGGCAAGCGTGGTGGTTTCATGGCAGTTGCGGATGCCGCAGGCGAGATAGGCGTTCAGCTGCTTGCCCGAGAGCAAAGGCGCGTGGCCGTCAATATGGCCATTCTGGAACAAGGCAAGCTTGTCGAGCACGTCCGGGTCTTTGGCAAAGATGCCCGGAAAGTTCATGAACTCCGCAAGGCCGATCACCTTTGGATGATCCCGATAGGGCGCGAGATCGGCGGCGTCGAGCCGGGCGCCGGAGGTCTCCAGCGCGGTCGCCGGCACGCAGGAGGAAAGCTGCACGCGCAAATCCATCGCCGTTTCGAGCGAGGCTTGCAGGAAATAGTCCAGTCCTTGGGCGCCCAGCACGTTACAGATTTCATGCGGATCGCACACCGCCGTGGTGGTGCCGCGCGGCAATACGCAGGAATCGAATTCCAGCGGCGTCACCAGCGTCGATTCGCAATGCACATGGGTATCAATAAAGCCCGGCACGCAGATGCGCCCGCGCCCGTCGATCTCGCGTCTGCCGCGATAGCTGTCATAGGCGCCGACGATGCGGTCGCCGCAGATCGCGATATCCGTCTCGGCAATCTCGCCGGTGACTAGGTTGAACAGCCGGGTATTCTTGATCACCAGATCAGCCTCGGCGCGGCCCAGCGCCTGGTCGATGCAGGAGGCAAGCTGGCGCGCGGTCTTGGTCATTGAAGCAGCGCGGGCAGCAGGCGCGCGAGGCGGGCCGCCCAGGCCGCCTGTCCGTCCGCTGTCGCGATCAGGTCCTGCCTGATCTCAAGTTCGAGATAATCCAGCCCGTTCGCCTCGGCATGCAAGGGAACGCCGTAATCGCCCTCGTCGGTAAGACAGTAAGGATCATTTTCCGCGACTGCGAGATCGCCCTCGGCGCGCAGCAACGCAGCCAGCCGGCGTGATAGCGCCGGACGGCGGTTATAGAGCAAGGCAACCTCCATCGCCCGCTGGAGGTTTTTGAACACAGGGGTGAAACTATGCATCGCGACATAGATCGTCGGTTGCCCCTCGCATCGCCTGGCCTCGATCAAGGCTGCGATGGCCGCGTGATAAGGATCGAAAATCGCCGCGCGGCGCCGCTGCTTCGCCGCATCGTCAAGGCCGGCATTGCCCGGAATTGTCGTGGCTTCTGAGATTCCGGGAAAAGCGTCAGGCCTGTCAGGACGCCGGTTGCAGTCGATCACCAGCCGAGAATAAGTTTGCAGGATCGCCGTCGCCTCCAGCGCTGCGGAGAGACGCTCGGTGACGCCGGCAATGCCGATGTCCCAGCCGATATGGCGGCGGCGATCAATCTCGCTGACGCCAAGGTCGCCTAGCGCGCGGGGGATGAGCAGGCCTGCATGGTCGGCGGTGAGCAAGAACGGGCTCGCCGAAGCTTGGCGGAGCACTCGGCAGGGCGAGGGTTCGTCGGCATCGAGCATCGTTCATCCATACACCGCGTCCGGCCTGGCGCAACCATCTTAGAACGCCCGCATCGTTCCCTTGAGGAAGTGCATTGGGAAAGCTGGGCACATGCTTTTTGTCGTCAACCGGCTGCAGCCTCCCGCGTCAGCAGCCAGTCAGCGAACCGCGCCCCGTCGAGCGGGCGGCTCATGAAATAGCCTTGCCCTTCATCGCATCCCCATTCCTGGAGCTGACGGTAAATGTAGGATGTTTCGATGCCTTCCGCCACCACGCGGTAATCGAGCCCATGCGCCATATCGATCACGTTATGCACCAGCAGGGCCGAACGGGCATCAGCCGCCATGCGCCGGATCAACGATTGGTCGAGCTTCAGCGTGTTCATTGGCAAAAGCGTGAGATTGCTCAAATTGCTGAAGCCGACTCCGAAATCGTCGATCGCCGCGGTGACGCCTGCGCGATTGAGGCGTGTCAACTGATCCTTGACCACCTCACAATTGCTGATCAGCGCGCCTTCGGTGATCTCGACTTCCAGATTTGATCCGGGCATGTCATGGCGATTGAGCGCCGCGATCAATTCGCTAGGAAAATCGTCATTGCCGAAGTTCAGTGGCGAGACATTGATGGCGAGCGACAGGTCAAACCCCTGGCGGCGCCAGCCCTCCAGTGAATCGAGAGCTGAATCCGCTACCCAGCGCGTTAATGGGTGGATCAGCGCCGTCGCTTCCAGCAGCGGGATGAATTCATCGGGCGGCACGCGCCCCAGAACCGGATGATCCCAGCGCAGCAACGCTTCCGCCTTGGTGCAGCGTCCGGTTGTCAGATCGACTTTTGGCTGGAATTGCAGGCTGAGTTGGCCCGCTTCGGCCAAGGCTGCCGGAAAATCGAGCAAGAGGGTGAAGGCCCGCTGATGCGCGTTATCCGATTTTTTATCATAAATCGACCAGCCATTGCGGTCCCTCCGGCTTTTCTGGGCCGCGGTGAGCGCCGCGCGCAACAACTCGGCGCCGCTACTCCCTTGCGTGTCGAACGCCACCAAGCCGATGCCGACATGGTTGTTGATCGGGATGTTCTGGCAGACCAGCGGCTTGCGAAATTGCTGGGCGAGTTGCGCGGCAAAGGCGGCTGGGTCGTCGACAGCGGCAGTGAAAACCAGGCTTAGCACGCTGACATGATAAAGCTGCACGGCTTCGCCGAGCGCCGCATCCAGCATCGATTGCAAGGCGGCGGCGCAGGCGCGGACAAATGAATCGGCAAAATCATGGCCCAAGGCGCGCAGGATCTCATTGTAATGCCGCGCATCGGCTAGCGTGATCATGAACAATGTCATTGCGGGGGCGACGCGTGAGCGGCTTGAGGAAACGGTCTCATGCCGATTGGCTGGATCGCCATTGCCTGGGTCATCAGCGTCCACGCGCAATGCAAGGCGCAAGGCCTGGCCGAGGAATTCCCTCCGGTTAGGGAGGCTGGTGACCGGGTCGATCAGGTACAGGCGCGCTGGCTCGGCGATGTCCGGCCTTGTCCTGGTCAGTTCGATCGGTAGCTTCGCGGTTATCATGACGAAAGCAGTATCGCGCAGCTTAGTAAAAGCACGGTTAACGAGAGGCGCTGTCAGGCGGCGTTACGCCAAGGCAGGTTGAAGCCTCGTTCAAGCATAGGCGGCTTGGGCATGACGCGGCGCGGGTATCGGCGCGGGCAACGGACCAGTTAAAGGCGCATTGTTTCCGGCCTGCGGAAACACGGGCACCAACTCGCCTCCCATGAATCGGGGATAAATATCATCATCCGACGACAATGCGTTCATCACAGGCACAGTTTTCTGCACGCCCTCGAAGCTAGAGCGGAAGCATGCCATCAGCGCGGTTTCCACGTTCAGCTTTGGATAAGGGCGTGGTTCGGCAATTTTCTGGAAGCCCAAGCGCTTGTAGAACGGCACATGGCTGGCGCGAACCGAGGTCAGCACCACATCAGCGTCGAAATGCAGGATCAGGTAGCCGGTCATGCGGAACATCGCGAAGACCAAGTCATTGTCCTTCATGAAATCGGGATGACGGGCCAGCTTGGTGATTTCCACCGCGCGTCCCGGACGGTTGCCGACACCGAGGCCTTGCAGAAGCTCGGTAATCTCCTCGCCGAACATTTCATTAGAGGGAATTTCAGCCGCCCCCGGAATTTTGCTGGCGGGATCGAGCAGGCAAACCCTGGCGGAAGCGGCCGCCTTGCCGTTCTTGTAAAGAACAATCGTTTTGCTGCTGCGGTAGTTATCGTATTTGTCGCGCAGCACGCCTTGTTTTTGCGCTTCGATGTAACCTACCGACAAATACCCCTCATGCCGCAGCGTATAGGCTTGTTTCTTAACGGTTTCCGTAATGGCGAGACGCGCTTCAAGTTTATCCGCGTTGCGCGTTTTGATCCATTCCGCCTGGCGGCCACATGTATCGGTACGTGTATGAGTTAACACTCTTTCCATTTTCTAATCCTTTTTCTATCGGCTAGAGCCATCTCCCTAGCACATGAAAACGACGTAATGAAAGAAAAATATCGCGGAGAGGTTGTAAAGGTGAAATATTTTAGAATTATTATTTGGAAATGCCACATTTTGGGAGATTCACCGCCTGTTTTTGTGTTACAGTCAGTTTCATTATATCTAGGATGCTGTTTTGCATAGAAAATTTTAAGTTAAAAACTTGTGCCACCTTTAGTTGTCTTAACAAGATAGGCACCGCCTATGGTAGTATTAATCAGCACTATTTTTACAATAAGACAATTTTTTAGACAAACCTCCAGCGAAAGAGTGTTTGCTTGATAATTAACAAGCTTAAGAACATGTCGTTTAGTTCATGAACTGCAACAAATTTGTAATTGTTGCAATGGCGACACAATCATTTGGCGTCAACAGCATTTCTCTTAGAGCCGGACCAAAAGAGATAGTTGAATGATTTCAGTAGGTTGTGGTTCAGTTCGTGTGCAAGGACGAACGGAGACACGATTGCCTGGACTGAAATCGCTCGGCGACGATGTTGCCGGGCCGAATTACGCTACGCAAGCGACCTCACCGATGCCAAATGGGCCCTGATCGAACCGTTCATGCCGACTCCGTCGTATCGGGGTCGGCCTCGAACGGTGGCGCTGCGAACGATTGTGGAGGCCATCTTCTACATGCTGGCGACCGGCTGCCAGTGGCGGCAAATCCCGAAGGAATTCGCGCCGTTCCGTGAGACTGTATGTCCGTTACAGGATTTGGGTGGTTCGTCCTCCTGCGCTGAGGATAGGCCGGCCCAAGGGACGCCACCGCGGCCATCGTTCGCTCAACACTTTCGCCGATCGACGGTGTTCCCTGAATCTCAACGATAGAGCAATCAAGTCGTGTCAACCAAGCTCTATGTCCGTATAAGCTCCGACCCGAGAAGCTTGGGTCATCATATCGCCCAGCCCAAGCCATGAATTCCTTATGAATATCTGCCATGGGCATCTCATACAGAGCATCCCCATACCGCTCGCGCTCCCGTTCCATGAGCCTAGTCATGCGAACCTCGGGCGGTACGTAGAGGAAGACCACCAAGTTAAAACATTGAATAAAAACGTCACCCCATCCCATTAGCGAGCCGCTCAGGACCCAACCCGCACACTGTTTTAATTCCGCTTCAAGTAGGCGGACACGTTCACCTTCAGGCCGTTTTGTAGTGAAGGGCGGATCAGTAGGAAGCCAAAAATAGGAATCAGTGTCGAAGCTAGGGACACCAAGACGTCGGGAAAGGCGAACTCCTAGGGTGGTAACCCCTGAGCCCGAAGCTCCCATGATGTGCACTCGCATTGCGTTCCGCATTACTATTTCCGCGCTGCCTGTTGCCCGACACATGTGCGCGGGTCAAGGCCTGTTTGTCCGACCTAGCCGGAAGACACTCGAGCGGTATCTGACGAAAATCGCCCAACTCGGCGGCTATTTCTCGCGCGACTGATGTTCGCCCTGGTAGCGCCGTTATGTGGCGGGGCGTCACGGTTTGATTAGGCATAGAAAAAGGGCTCTGACTTATTCTCGGTGCAGTTTGACGCGGGTCTCAGAGTCCGAATCTGAACGACAGTAGCGCTACCATTTTAACGGACGATATGGCGGGTGAGCAGGCGGATATGAGCGAGGATGATCCAGGCGGTAGCGCTTTGAATGGTGGCCTTGAAGTCCCTTGCCAGACGCCGGCATTGGCCAAGCTAGGCGAAGGTACGTTCTACGACCCATCGGCGAGGTAGCAGTTGAAGATCGCTGCGTTGCAACGGCATCTGCCAGCCGGACAGACGATTGAAACCTAGGGCAGCGCCAGCCTGACTGGAACAATCTGGCTGGTAAAGCTGCTCGCAAAAACGAAGAGATAGAGCGCGCTGATCGTTTACGGTCAGCATGGAAGCACTTTACGCCGTTTCTGATCAGCTTGATCTGCAAATGCTTTAACGACTTTATTTTATCGAGCCAATTCACCCGATCATAAATTACAAGAGTGATCCAACTTGATCGGGATCGGCTCTAGGAGTGCCTTGAATCAGCGATAGAGGATTTCACTTAAAGCAAGCGCCCACAACTTACTCGAAGCAGGAGATATCAATGGCGGATGACGGCAACGATCTGGAGCAGGCGATACGCGAACGAGCTTATGCGCTATGGCAGCAGGCCGGCAGCCCCGATGGCCGGCATGAGGAATTTTGGCATCAGGCGCGGGAGGAATTAGCGGGCGGAGCGCGGCCTGGAACAGGCGCAACATCCGATGACTTCCATTATGATACGAAGGAAAGCTTTCCGGCCAGCGATCCGCCGGCTAATTCGGGGATTGTCGGGCCGGAAGCCAAAAGCGAACGTGCGGTCAAGGCGATGGACAAATAATTTACTTTACAAACAAGTCTCGCCAAGGGAGCGCCATCCAATGACGCTCCCTTTTTGATTAACGGCCTGCCCCACGAATTTTCCGGTTTAGAAAAGACGCGGCTACCGCCCCGGCCCCTGCCATCACAGCGCCGGAAACGATCGGATTCATGCTGGCTTTGGTGTAGCCGCTGCGCATGACGTGGTGCGGAGAATCTCCATGCACGTCGCCAGCATGGCTTGGCTGATGCAATGCGCCTTCCTTATCCTCGCTGGCGGGCTCGTCACGCGCCGTTTGTCCAGGGATCATATGCGCGCCCACCCAGTCCACCAACGCCGGAGCCACCTTGCTGAATTGGCTCATCATTTTGCCGGCGCCGCCAATATAATAGTCGCGCCCACCATGCTCAGCGGCGTAAAGTATTGCCTCGGCGACATCTTCGGGCGAATAGACCGGCGGCGGCAATTTGGGCGCCTTTTCCATATAGTTCTTGGCATGCGCCGGGAACGGCGTGTTAATTGAGGTTGGCTTGATCAGGGTGATGGAAATCGGCGTGCCGGCTTCTTCCATTTCCATACGAAACGCATCAGTGAACCCCTTGATCGCATGTTTCGAGGCAGCGTACATCCCCTGGATCGGGAAGGCGACATCCGAGGCAACGCTGCCAAGATTAATGATCGCGCCGCCAGCCGCCTTCAAATAGCGCGCCGCGGTTGTTGTGCCGTACACCAAGCCCCAGAAATTTGTCTCGAAAATCTGCCGGTGATCTTCGTCGGAAACATCCATCAAGCGGCCAAAAACGCCGGTTCCGGCATTGTTCACCCAAGTATCGATACGCCCAAAGGCGGCGACCGCCTCAGTGGCGATCCGCTCGACATCCTCGCGCTTGCCAACATCGGCTACGACATGCATCGCCTTGCCGCCCTTCGCCTCGATCTGCCGCTGGATTTCGGCAAGCACTTCGGCATTCCGGGAAGCCAGCACCACCATGGCGCCGCGTTCGGCGGCCTTGTAGGCGGTCGACAGGCCGATGCCGCTCGATGCGCCAGTAATGACGATCACTTGATCGGCCAGCGGCTTTAACTTCAATCTCATTCAAACCTCCTATGCATGACAAGCCACAAAATTCGCAATCACCGTCGCAATTGCAGGGCTAATAAACTAATTGTGAAAGATTGAATAAAGAACGAATGCTGATCGTATCAAGTCATCAAGAAGCCGGACGGCCTGAGCAGCGGCAAAAACATTTGCCGTAAACAAATGATAATCAGGTTTTCATCTGCTTCCCGCTGCGATCTACTTGTCATTGCGATCTATTGGCCAACGACGCCCAGCAGCGCGCCACGGAAGCTGTCGTCGCGGCGCAGCGCCTCGCTGGTGTCGGTGCGAATCACCCGGCCAGTTTCCAGCAGATAGGCGCGGTGGGCGATGCGGAGACTGAGGCTTACATTTTGCTCGACCAATAAAATCGTGACGCCTTGCTTATTGATCTCGGCAATCGTGTGAAACACCTGCTTGATGATCACCGGCGCCAGGCCCAACGATGGTTCATCGAGCATCAGAATGCGCGGTTTCGCCATCAGCCCCCGCCCGATCGCCAGCATCTGCTGCTGGCCGCCGCTAAGCGACCAGCCGCGCTGCGCGTAAAGCCTTTTTAGGTCGGGGAAAATCTCCAGCACCTGCTCGATGCCCGTCTCGGTTTCCGCCCTAGTCACTTTGCGGTTTGAGGTGCCGATGATCAGGTTCTCGCGCACGGTCAGGCCCGGAAATACATGCCGCCCTTCCGGCACATGCACGATGCCTTTGCGCACGATGGTCTCCGGGCTCATCCGGTCGATCCGCTCACCCTCAAAGGTGATGCTACCGCGCACCGGATGCAGCAGGCCAGAGATGGTTTTCAGCGTGGTGGATTTGCCGGCGCCGTTGACGCCGAGGAGTACCACGATCTCGCCCTGGTTCACCTCGATGGCGATGTCGTGCAGGGCGACGACCTGGCCGTAGCGGGATTCAATGTGATCGACGCTAAGCATAGGAAGCAAGCCGTTCTTTCTTAAAAGAAAGAACCAAAGAATTTTTTATAATTAGTAAAAGTTTTTTGCTGCTTTTTTTCAAAAAAGCAGGCCTTTCTTTTCCTTAAGCATAAGCTTCATCATCCCCTAAGTAAGCCCGGATCACTTCCGGGTCGGCCAGCACGTGCTGTACCGAGCCTTCGCTGATTTTCTGGCCGAAATCCATCACATAGGCGCGGGTGGCGACGCTGGCGACGAAGGACATGTCGTGCTCGATCAGCAGGATGGTCAGGCCGAGATC
Source organism: Acetobacteraceae bacterium (assembly GCA_965276795.1). GTDB lineage: Bacteria > Pseudomonadota > Alphaproteobacteria > Acetobacterales > Acetobacteraceae > Acidiphilium. The sequence goes on from OZ255628.1 coordinate 2,730,669, forward strand.
GTGGATGCGGTAGAGAATCTCGGAAAGCGCCTGGGTTTCCTCGCGGTTCATCCCGGCGGCGGGTTCGTCGAGCAGCAAAAGATCGGGCTTCGCCACGATGGCGCGGGCGATCTCGACGATGCGCTGCTGGCCGTAAGGCAGGCTTTTGGCTTTGTCGTCAAACCTGGTGAAGCCCAGCAGTTCAAGCGTATGCCGCGCCGCGTCGCGTGCCTGCTGTTCCTCGGCATAGCCGCGCGGGGTGGATAGCAAGGTGCCGAACAGGCCGACCGAGCCTTTCGGAAAATAGCCGATCACTACATTTTCCAGCGCCGTCAGCTCCGGGAACAGGCGGATGTTCTGGAAGGTGCGGGAGATGCCCAGGCGGTTGATGGCGCTGGATTTTCGATTGGCGATATCCGCGCCCTTGTAGAGAATTTCCCCCGCCGTGGCGGTATAGATGCCGCTCAGCACGTTCAGCACGGTGGTCTTGCCGGAGCCGTTGGGGCCGATCAGTACCGCGACATCGCCGCGGCGGACGGTGAAATCGACGCCGTTAACCGCCTTGATGCCGCCGAAATGCTTGGCGAGACCGCGCACGTCGAGAATGATGTCTTCTCCGGCCCGCGGGCGGCGCAACTGATGCGCGGTCGTGGCCGCTACTGGAATAACCGCGCCGGCAACGCCCTTGCCGCGCAGGCGGCGGGCGATCAGGTCCAGCCCGCGCAGGAATATGCCGTATAGGCCTTGCGGCATGAACAAAATTACCACCACGACCAGCAGTCCGTAGGCGGCGATGTAATAAGCCTGCAAGAAGCGCAGCACCTCCGGCAGGAAGGTGATGAGGAAGGCGCCCAGCGTCGTGCCGATGATCGATTCCTGGCCGCCGACCAGCACCATCGCGAAGAATGAGACCGATTGATTGAAGGTATAGACGTTGGGGCTGATATAGAGCGAGCCGGAGGCATAGAGGATGCCGCCCAGCGCGCCGAGTGTCGCGGAGACGGTGAAGGCCATGATTTTGGCCCAGAATAGGCTGATCCCGGCGGCGGAGGCGGCGATTTCATCCTCCCGCAAGGCGAGCAGCGCGCTGCCCATGCGGGAATGGCGCAGCCGGTACACCACGTAACAGGCGAGGCACAGGAAGATCAGGCTCAGCCAGTAGAAATCATGGTCGCGAGTGAAATCGAGGCTGAATATCGACGGGCGCGGGATGTTGGAAATGCCGTTGGCGCCGCCGGTGACGCTGTTCCAATTGTTCAGCACCAAAGTGACGATCACCTGAAAGCCGATGGTGACCAGCGCCAGATAATGCGAGGCGAGGCGCAGCGAGATCACGCCGAGCAGGAAGCCAAAGCCAGTGGTGACGATCAAGGAAGCGAGAAAAGCCAGCCAGTAGTTCCAGTGCAGCGTCACTGCGAGGATCGAGAAGACATAGGAGCCGATGCCGAAAAACGCCGCCTGCGCGAGGCTTACCTGCCCGGAATACCCCAGCAGCACCGTCAATCCCAAAGCCGCGATGGCGTAGGACACCGAGAGGATCATCAGCGTGAGGTAATAGGAACCGAGCCGGCCGCCCGGCAGCACGAACGGGATCAGCGCCAAAATCAGCGCGAAGGGCAGGAACTTGAGAATCTGCCTTGTCATACCTTTTGCGACACCTTCTCCCCGAAGAGCCCGTAGGGGCGGAAGATCAAGAACAGAATCAGCACGATGAAGGGGAAGGCGTCGCGATATGCGCCGGAGATATAGGTGGCGCAGAGGGTCTCGATCAGCCCGATGGCGAGGCCGCCGACAATTGCTCCCTTGATGCTGCCGAAGCCGCCGACAATGGCGGAAGCGAAGGCTTTCAGCGCGATGCTCGATCCCATAGCGATGGTGACGGTGTAGACCGGCGCGATCAGCACGCCGGCTAGGCCGCCAAGCCCGGTGCTGATGGCGAAAATCAATGCCGCCATCCAGGAAACGCGGATGCCCATGAGGCGGGCGGTATCGGTGTCCTGCGCCGTCGCCTGCATCTGCTTGCCGAGCTTGGTGCGTTCCAGGAACCAGTTGAGCAACGTCACCATGACGGCGGTGACGGCGATGATCACCAGATATTGCGGATAGATATAGACGCCGTGGAAATCCACCGATTGCACCTTGAAGATGCTCGGCAGCTGATAGGGCACCGGGCCGTAGAGGATCAGGAACAGCTGCTCGATGAAGATCGAGGCGCCGACTGTCGCGATCATCACGGGCAGGAAGTTGCGCGGCCGGTGGCGCACCGGTTGATACAAAAGAAGCTGGAACAAGGCGCCGCACAGCCCGGTGCCGATCATCGCGATGATGATGGCGGCCCACCAGGGCAGATGCGCGCCTAGTACCAGGCTGACCATGAAATAGGCGCCGATCATCGCGAAATCGCCCTGCGCAAAGTTCACCACGTTGACCGAGGTGTAGATCAGCACGAAGCCAAGCGCGACGAGGACGTAGATGCTGCCCACCGCCAAGCCTGAGATCAGCAGCTGCAAAATCTCCACACCCATGAAGCGCCTTATCTCATAAAAGTTTTTTGCTGCTTTTTTTCAAAAAAGAAGTTCTTTCTTGAAAGAAAGGCGCCGCGCCTGCGGAACCAAAGAACTTCTATTTTTTATAGAAGTTGACGTACTTCACCAGCTGTACCTTCTCATCATTAACTTTTACCACAGAATAGCCGTGCAGCCCGTCGCCGGCCTTGTCGAAGTTGTAGGTGCCTTCGACGCCATTATAGCCCTGCACGGCACGGATGCCGCGCTGGATATCGGGGCCGGAAGTGCCGTCCTTGGCAATCACCTGTGACAGCACATTCACCGCGTCATAAACCCAGCCGCCAAACAAATCGGGGGCGCTGTGATATTTCGCTGAATATGTTGCGGTAAATGCTTTCGCCGCGTCATTGCCTTGCGCCACGAAATCCGAGACGCCGTAAGTGCCGTTCACCGCCGGACCGGCCAGCTGGATGCAGACAGCGGTGGCAATGGAAGGCGAACCCATCACCTGAAGCTTGAGGCCGAGTTGGCGGAACTGCTTTAGCATTTGCGCCTCATCCTCGGCATTTGTCATATAGGTTTCGAGCGTTGTTGCCCCCGAGCTTTTGATCTTTTCCAGGAAGGAGGTGAAATCTTTGGTGGCGGTGGTGTAGCCTTGATCGCTGACCACCGTGGCGCCCGCTTTCTTCAGCGCTGCCAGCAGCAGCTGGTTGCCCGCCGAACCGAAAGCATCCGTATCGTAGAGGATTGCCGCTTTTTTGGTGTCCAGGTGCTTGGCCGAGTAGCTGGCCATCACCGCCGAGGCGTAGGAATCGTTCGGGCGGAAGCGGAAAATCCATGGATTTCCCGCCTTGGTCAGCGCCGGATCGGTGCCCCCGATCATGGTGGGGATCTTGTCACGCGCGACATAGGGCAGGGTTGCCTGGACGATGGTGCTGCGCACCGAGCCAATGATCGCGATGATATCCTGGTTGGAAGCCAGCCGTTGATAGGCCGAAACCCCGGCTTGGTTCATCCCTTGATCATCCTCGACGAACAGCTTGATCTGCTTGCCCTTGATGCCGCCCTGCGCGTTAATTTCATCGACCGCAAGCTTAGCGCCATTCACCTTGTGCTGCCCGCTCAGCGCCGCTGGTCCGGTCATGTCGGCAATCAGGCCGATGTCGATGGTGCCTTGCGCGGAAGCGGTGCCGCCGAGCAGCATTGCCGCCGCCGCGCCTAAAAGGATGTGACGGTAACTGGACATCGTTTTTCTCCCGATATTTGATTTTAAACACCAAGGCTCTTGTTTTGGCCTTGTTCGCAGCGTTCCTGTTTCTTGTTAAGCCGTCAAGTGCTTTGTTCGGAACGGTTAATCAGCCGTCGCCGATACTGCGGATGATGCATGCTGCGCACCTCATGTTCGATCCGCGCGAGAGGCGCGCCGGTTTCGGCGTCGTTGATCACCTCGAACCGGTACTGGCTTTGATTGCTTTCCTCGGTGATCAAGCCTCGCTCTTGCAGCCGGCTATGCGGGCCGGAAAAATCAGCAAGCGTGATCTGAATATGATGGCCGTCGAAGGGCGGCAATTCGGCAGATGTTTCACGATAAACCAAATGCTGGTTTACGCCCGCGGTAATCCTCGCCACGTCGGCTTTCACATGCGCCGGCGCGCCGAGGATGTCGCGATAGAACTGGGCGACTCCCGCCGCCGCGCCGCGCGCCACATCAATCTCGACATAGACCATGCCGAGCGTGACCGGGCCGAAATGTTGCGCGTCAGGCGCGTGGCAGCGGATGCGGTTGCCCCAAGGACAGGTAACATCCAATGCATCGCCATCACGAGCGACGCTGAATTTCGTGCCGTCCAGCCTTGCGCGCACCCTGTTCAGGCTTGCCTCGACGGCGTCGATGTCCGGCAGCACCAGACCGGTCACGCCGCGCAGCACTTGTGGCGCCCCGGACGGCAGATGGAACTGGCTTGCCCCGGCATTCACCCACATATTGTCGAGCCCGACCATCATATGCGGGTCGCGCGTCAGCCCCAGCCCCACCACGTAGAACAAAGTCGCCAGCGCTTGGTCCGGCACACGGATGTTCACATGGCCAAGCTCAACAATATTTCCAATATCTTGGGACGCCCGGTTGAACATGACTAATGCAGGTCCAGCCCTAGCTTGCTGGCTAGACCGACGATCATCTCGTCAGCCAGCGCCTCAGCGCTCTTCGCATCGGTGCGCAGGTGAAATTCCGGCGCTTCCGGCGGTTCATAAGGGCTGTCGATGCCGGTGAAATGCTTGATCTCCCCGGCATCCGCCTTACGGTACAAGCCCTTCGGATCGCGCTGGCGGCAAAGCGCAATGGGCGTATCGACGAACACCTCGTAAAACAGCCCAGGCTCGACCAATTCGCGCGCCATCCGCCGCTCCGCGCGGAACGGCGAGATGAAGGAAACCAGCACGATCAGCCCGGCATCGGCGAAAAGTTTCGCCACCTCGCCCACCCGGCGGATATTTTCCACCCGGTCGGCATCGGTGAAGCCGAGATCGCGGTTCAGCCCATGCCGGATATTGTCGCCATCCAGTAGGTAGGTATGCGCGCTTAAGCCGTGCAGCTTCGCTTCCACCAGATTGGCGATGGTCGATTTGCCGGCGCCCGAGAGGCCGGTGAACCATAAAATCGCCGGCGCGTGATGGTTGCGCGCCTGCCGCGCCGCTTGATCCACCGTCACCGCCTGACGGTGGATATTGGTGGCGCGCCTGAGGCCGAAGCGGATCATCCCCGCGGCGACTGTCGCGTTGCTCACCCGGTCGATCATGATGAAGGCGCCGGTGCGGCGGTTGACGTCGTAATGGTCAAAGCTGACCTGGGCCGATAGCGCCACATTGACCGAAGCGACTTCGTTCAGCGCCAGGTTCTCAGCGGCCAGATGCTCAAAACTGTTGATATTCACCTTGTGCTTGATCCGGCTGACCACGCCGCTCACCATCCTGGCGCCGATGCGAAATAGATAGGGCCGGCCCGGCAGCAAGGGCGCTTCATCCATCCAGACGATATCAGCGGCGAATTGATCGGCATGCTCGGGCAAATGCTGCGGCGCCGCCAGCAGATCGCCGCGCGAGACATCGATCTCGTCCGCCAGCACCAGCGTCACCGCGTCGCCAGTCCGCGCGGCTTGCAAATCGCCGCCAGCGGTGACGATGCGGGCAATTGCGCTGGACTGGCCGGACGCCGCGACGGTCACGCGTTCGCCCGCGCGTACAGCGCCGCCGGCGACCGTGCCGGCATAACCGCGGAACTTGTCGTCAGGGCGGTTCACCCATTGCACCGGCAGGCGGAACGGCCCCGCTGCCTCTGCGTCCACCATGATGGTTTCCAGATGATCGAGCAGGGTCGGTCCGGTATACCAAGGCATGTTCGCGCTGCTCGCCGCGACATTGTCGCCATCGCGCGCCGAAACAGGGATCGGCATGACCGAGGCAAAGGAAAACCCGGCGGCGAGGGACGAGAATTCATCGGCGATGCGCAGGAACACCGCCTCGTCATACCCCGCTAGATCGATCTTGTTGACCGCCAGCACGACATGGCGGATGCCGAGCAGGTTGCAGATGAAGGCATGCCGCCGCGTCTGCGTCAAAATGCCCTGCCGCGCATCGACCAGCAGCACCGCGAGCGCCGCGTTGGACGCGCCGGTCGCCATGTTGCGGGTATATTGCTCATGCCCGGGCGTGTCGGCGATGACGAATTTCCGCCGTGGGGTGCTCATGAACCGGTAGGCGACATCGATGGTGATGCCCTGCTCGCGCTCCGCCTCCAGCCCATCCACCAACAACGCGAAATCCGGCGCCTCGCCGGTGGTGCCGAATTTTTTCGAATCCCGGACAAGCGTGACCAGCTGATCATCCGGCACATTGCCGGTGTCGTGCAGCAGCCGGCCAATCAGCGTGGATTTGCCGTCATCGACGCTGCCGCAGGTGAGCAGGCGAAGCAGGCCGCGCATGCCTTGGCTTAGATCATTCATTATTGGTTCCCAAAGGAAGGTTAAAAAACACTGCTTTTAAAAAACACCATGCGTTGCGCGATCATGGCATATCTTGCCGCCAGTCGCGCAGGATGAACTTATGCGCCTGCGGCGGCGCACTGAGTAGCGTAGCCATGGGCGGCAGATCAATCAACGAATCATAAGTGCCGGCGCGCCAGGCGCAGAAAGCGGAAGGCGCCCCGGAACTACTTTTTTGCAGGAATTTTGGCAGTTCATAAGGAGGCCGGAAGCATTTGACCAGATGAAACCGGCTGGGAATCCGCAACCGGCCTGATCGCATGACGATGCCGTCAACGCCAGCAAAATCCTGCGAATTCGCAATCGCAACCAGCCTTGTCCCGGCGCCAAAAAATAAATCGCTCGTCACATCCCATTCGGTCACGCCGACACGCGCTGGATGCCACGGATAAAGCGCCATTTCGGCTCGAGCGGCCGCGACTCTCTTTGACATTGCGAGTCTAGATGTCACTGAAAAGGCGAGGCCAGAGGCAAGGATCGCGACAAGGATCAGCCGCCTGGAACGCGATATCCTGTCAAGCATTCGAACCAGGCCGATGCCAAATACGGCAACCAGCGGAGCGATCGAAGGGAAGAGAAAGCGGAACTCCTTATGAGGCGTCGCCAGATAGACCAACATGATGGCAAAAGCCGCTAGGCTGGTGACCGGCAGCGCCGAGATGCCGAAACCGATGGCGATTATGATGAAAGGCAGCGCCCATAGCCAATCGCCCAGGAACATTTCCGGATAATAGAAATTCCCCTTCGTGCCGAAGAAGGAGGCGGCTCCGTCGGTGACGTTGAGCCTGTAGTTCATGATGAAGCTGCGGAATGGAACGCCCCATGTTGCCCAATCCAGCAGACCCGCCAATAGAAAGACGCCGCCGCCGGCGACAAGGCTCACCGCCCATTTTCCCGGATCCTTCCGGCACAGGGCAATCCCGGCAATGGCGATGCCAGGGGCAAGCGGGTTGCGCAGGACAAATGATAGGCCAAGCAAGCCGCCGGCGAGCGTGGCGCGCCGCAATTCGCGGCCTCGCGGCAGTCCCGCCGGCCAGGGCTCGATTAAATAGAGTGCGGCAAGCAGAACATAAGCTCCAAGCGTATCCTCATCGGGATGCGGCGCCATCACTAGAAGATCCGGCCAGAATGCCGCGGCGGTTCCGCAAATCGCCGCGCCTCGGACTCCACGAAATTTCCAACCCCAGCCCATCGCCGCCATCACGACTGTCATGGAAAGGACGGATGTCAGCAGCTTGATGCAGGCTATGCCGAACCAAGGCGCGGGATCGACCAGCTTAGCGATCTCCATGGGTCCCGCCAACAAAAGCGGAATGAGCCAAGACCTCAGGCCGACCTCAAACTCCCAAGGGACCACCGAATGGCCAAACACCAGCCGGTGCGCCTGACCGAAATACTGATAAATTTCATCGGAAACCGGAAAGTTTGGATAGAGTAGGGCGATGAAAAACCGTGCTAGAAGGCCAAGAGCCATGATGACAAGGAGGATCGACCGGGAGGACGCCCTCACGGCGTGCTTGCTAGAGGCGTTATCGATCCAGTTGATCTGGTCAAATCCTAGTTTTTCATGGGACCCTTAGAAATACCCTTCCCGCTTTTTGCGCTCCATCGCGGCTGTATCATCATGGTCGATCAGCCGCCCCTCGCGCTCGGAACCGCGCGAGGCGGCCATTTCCGCCAGCACCTCGTCCAGCGTCTCGGCCTCCGACCGCAACGCCGCGGTCAGCGGATAACAGCCAAGGGTGCGAAAGCGGATTTTTTCCAGATGCGGCGTCTCGCCCGGGCGCAGCGGGAAGCGTTCGTCATCCACCATGATGAGTTGCCCGCGGCGTTCCACCACTGGGCGTTCTTTCGCGAAATAAAGCGGCACCACCTCGATATTTTCCTGTTTTATATAGGCCCAGACATCCGCCTCGGTCCAATTTGACAGCGGAAACACCCGCATCGTCTGGCCGGGATTCAGGCGCATATTGTACAGGTTCCAAAGCTCCGGGCGCTGCGCCTTTGGCTCCCAGCCATGGCCGGCGCTGCGCACCGAGAAAATCCGCTCCTTGGCGCGGGATTTTTCCTCATCGCGCCGCGCGCCGCCAAAAGCGGCGTCGAAGCCATGGTGATCGAGCGCCGCCTTTAGCGCCTCGGTCTTCATGATCTGGGTGTAGTCCGAGGCGCCATGATCGAACGGGTTGATGTTGCGGGCTACCCCATCCTGGTTGGTGTGAACGATCAGCTCAAAACCATGTTTTGCCGCCACCGCGTCGCGGAATGCGATCATTTCGCGGAACTTCCAGGTGGTGTCGATATGCAGCACCGGAAACGGCAACTTCGCCGGATAGAATGCCTTCAGCGCCAGATGCAGCAGCGCCGAGCTGTCCTTGCCAATCGAATACATCATCACCGGCGCTCGAAAACCCGCCGCCGCTTCGCGGAAAATCTCGATAGCTTCCGCTTCCAGCGCCTGTAGATCCGCGGCTTGCGTCGTCACGCTCATATCATCTCGCCCACTCATTGAACCAAATCCATCTCTGCAAAACAGAAACGCCCCCGATCCGCAAGGATCAGGGACGTTTTAGAAAAAACTTGCTTAACTCGGGGCGCTGGCGGAAAGTTTTTCTGCCTCAGCCCGTCTTGCTGGCGTTTTTGTCATGCGGCAAGGCGACTGCGACGAACACTGATTGATCGCCCCGCATCACCCGCAGCGCCACAGCCTTGGCGCCATGCTGCTCCGCCGCCTTGATCGCCTTGATGGTCTGATCCGGATTGTCGACAGCGGCGCTGCCGACGCCGACAATCACATCCCCCGGACGCAGCCCCGCCGTATCGGCGGCGGAATCAGGCGCCACATGGGCGACCATCGCGCCCTGGCTGCCGGATGGCATGTTCATCTGCTGGCGGTCCTCGCCAGTCAGCGGCGCCAGCGACAAGCCGAGCTCGGCATGTTGTGGCTTTTCGGCCTGCGGCGCGCCAGTGCCGAACGCTGCCTGGGTGTTCACCGGCATCGTCGCCACCGCGACAGTCGCGGTCTGCGTCTTGCCGTTCCGCACGAAATCGACCTGGGCGTTTTTGCCCGGCTTGGTCTCCGAGATATCGATGGCGAGATCGCGCGGGCTGGTGACCGACTGGCCGTTTACCTTGGTGATGACGTCGCCCGGCTTGATATCGGCATGCGCGGCCGGGCTATGCGGCGCCACGGCGGCGATCAGCGCGCCTTCCGCCTTGCCGTTCTGCATCGTGATGCCCATTGCCTGCGCCATTTCCGGGGTGATTAGCTGCGCCGACACGCCGAGAAAGCCGCGCGTGACATGGCCCTGCTTGATCAACTGCGCGGTGGTGTATTTTACCGTATCGGAGGGGATGGCGAAGCCGATGCCGACCGAGCCGCCGGTCGGACTGAGGATCGCAGTGTTGACGCCGATCACCTGGCCTTCCTGGTTAAACAGCGGGCCGCCAGAATTGCCCTGGTTGATCGGCGCGTCAATCTGGATGAAGCGGTCATACTCGCCATCCCCAATATCGCGGCCCAGCGCCGAGACGACGCCGGTCGTCACGGTGGAGGCCAGGCCGAATGGATTGCCAACGGCGATCACCCATTGCCCTGGCGTCACCTTCGAGGAATTGCCGAATTCGAGATAGGGCAGCGGATGCTTGGCCTCGACCTTGATCACCGCAAGATCGGTGCCCTCATCGGCGCCGATGATCTTGGCAGGGTAACGCTCGCCATCCGACATCGTGACAAACACCGATTTGGCGTTGTGCACGACGTGGTTGTTGGTGACGATATAGCCTTTCGGGCTGATCACGAAGCCGGAGCCCTTGGCTTCCACCACCTGCGGGTGCTGCGGTTGCATCTGGCCGAACGGGAAGGGGAAGGGAAATGGGATGCCTTGGTGGGGGTCCATGCCCTGCGGCCCCTGATCGGAGGCCATTTGCGGCTTTTCATGCACGGTGACTGCGACCACTGCCGGGCGCACCAGCTTCACCAGCGGCGCGAAGCTCGGCAGGGGCTTGAAATTTCTCTGCACCGCGGCGGTTTCATTCAGCGCCTGGTTATCGCCGACCGCCAGATTGCTGGGCAGCTTGGCGGTGGTGCCGGGTGACGTGGGCAAATGCTCAGCCGGCGGATGCGCCGGGGACTGCCCGGCTGGCCCCTGTTGAGCATGCGCTAAGGGCGCCGCCAGCCCGCATGTGCCAAGTGCCAGGGCTGTGCTGGCCAGAAGTGTCGCCAGGAGCCTGGAGACCCGGCGCTGCGCAGTATGTTTCATCCAAACCATTCCTTCGAAAACGGCGGCGTTAGAACCGGCCGATAAATTATCACGACGATGTCCGCCGCCAAATGCGATGCAGGCTACCGGAACAGGGACCGTATGTGGCGGACGCAGTGGCGCAGTCAACACAGTCAAGCCATTATCGCATGAAAATGAACAGCCGCCTAACCGGCTTCCGGCCCATCAGCGATTCATCAGTACTGGCAGCTTGGCGTGTTCCAATATATGCCGCGTCACCCCGCCCAAAATAAGCTGGCGCAGCCGCGAATGTGAATAAGCGCCCATTGCCAGCAAGTCAGCGCCATAATTGCTCACCGCCGTCAGTAGGCCGGCGCCGACATTGCGGTCGATCGAGCGAAATTCGCCGATTTCCGCATCGACATCGTGACTATTAAGAAATAGCGCGAGGCGCTGCGCCGCCGGTCCCTGTCGTTGATATTCGCTTGACCAGAACACCTTCACGGCGGTGGCCTCGGCCAGCCAGGGCAGCACCGAACTGACCGCCGAGGCGCTTTCCGCCGTGCCGTTCCAAGCGATGGCGATGCGTGCGCCGATTGCCGCTGGCTCGGCGGTGGGGGCAATAAGCGCCGGATGGCCTGAATCGAACAGCACGGCGTGCAACGCGTCGGCGGAGGCGACCTCCTCGGCGGATTTCGGATGCGGCACCACTGTTAGGTCGGCAAGCCGCGCTTCGCCGGCCACCAACTCGTCCTCGCGTCCCACCACCGACCGGAACTCGGCGCTGGCGGAGGCCCTGCCTGAGCCGGCCGCGCCTACGCCGGCTGCGCCTACGCCGGCTGCGCCTACGCCGGCTGCGCCTAAGCCGGCCGCGCCAATAGCGATGTTCGCCTTGGCGGCCGCCGTTTGGAACAGGGCGTCAAGCGCGCGCGCCTCGGTATTGCCCTGTTTCTCCGTCGCCGTCATCATTTCCTCGATCATCGCGCCGGAGAGGCCTTCGCCAGCCAAAGGCGCTACATCCCTGGTATCAGTGCGCACGTGCAAGGCAAAGAGATGCGCCTGCCAGCGCGCCGCCAGCATCAACCCGGTCGCCAGCGCGGCGGGGGCCGAAGCGATTCCCGTCAGCGGCAGCAGGATTTTACGTATCGCCATCGATCTCTCCTGTCAGCGCAACGATAGCACGACCAAGTTTGTCATGCACGGCGCTTATTCAGGAATAGCGCGCAGGCCAAAGTGGCAGTCAAACGGGCAGAGCTATTCGGCGGGGTCGCGCCGCCGGCGCTTGGGCGGCTTCGCCATGAACTCCGCCATCGCGCCAAGTATGACGCCGGCGATAATCGCCTTGGCCGGCTCACGGCGAATAGCAATTTTGGCGACTTCCAGCGCTTGCGTCATCGCGCCAAGCCTTGCCAGCGGCACCAGATGCCGCGGGCGTCGCTTCCACACAATGCCGCCGGCGATGAACAAAATGAGGCCGAGCACGAGGAACACCGCCGCAAAAATCAGCGAGGTGTAAACGCCGCCGATCGCCTGGGCTAAAGCCTGGAATATGCAGGCCAGCAAGAAAAGCAAGCCAAACAGCATGACAAGGCCGGCCATGGCCTGCAAAGCCAGGCGCGCCACGAATAGCTTGACAGTCTGCCCATCCGCCAGCGTAACAAGAAACCGGATCATCCCTTGCGACCGCGCCTAAAGCCGGCGAACTAGTTGCGCCGCGACAAAGCCCAGGCCAAACGCCACCGCAATGGTGGTGACCGGGCGCTCGCTGATCTGCTTCGTCATGGTGCCGACCGCTTCAGTGCCGTATTCCTTGAGGTATTGGCCAAACTGGTTCACATCATCCTCAAGGACGCCGATTTTCTGCTCAATCGAGCCACGCAGGTCCAACAGCTTCGCTGGATTGTTCTGGATGTCCTCGAGGGTCTCGCTCGCCATCTTGGTGAGCTTTGACTTCAGATTGCCAACCTCATCCTGAAACCGCTCGAACTCCTTGGAAAGCGACTCGAAGTTTCTCTTTTCACTTTCGCTGGTCATCGGCGCGCGGCTCCATGTTTATCGGTTCACATCAGGAATGGGGTGCGTTGCTGAGCGGTTCAACCGCTTGGGCGGAAAACCATTACGTTGATGTGAAATAAAAGGATGAAACCTTCAGAAAGAAAGCGCTTCTTTTTTGAGAAAAAAGAAGCAAAAAACTTTTTAGTGGAAACTATTACTCAGCAGCGTGCTTCATGTGCTTTTGGTTTAATGCGGCTTTCACGCCTGCGCCGTAACTGGGATCGACCTTGTTCAGATGGCCGATCTGCCGCTCGATGATGAAATCAGGCACGCCATCCATCGCGGCGGCGTAGTTGTGAAACAAGCGCTCGCGCTGCCCAGCATCGAATAGATTGTACAGCGCCCGCACCTGCACGTAGTCGTCATTGCCATCACGATGGTTGTAACGATCGGCATCGCCATGGATCGGCAGAGGTGGCTCGGCGAAGGCTTTGTCCTCCTTCGGGCCATTGAACGAGTTCGGCTCGTAATAAGCGTCGGTTCCCACCGGCGCGTCAAACCGCATCTGGCCATCCGCGTGATAGCTGTGCACGGTGGTGGCCTTCGGGCGATTGACCGGCAGCGCCTCGTAATGCGTGCCCACCCGGTAACGATGCGCATCGGCATAGGAGAAAATGCGAGCCTGCAGCATTTTGTCCGGCGAGAAGGAAATCCCCGGCACGATGTTTGACGGCGAAAAACTCGATTGTTCGATCTCGGCGAAATAATGTTTAGCGTTGCGGTTTAGCTCGACGATGCCGACCTCGTGCAGCGGGAAGTCCTTGTGCGACCAGACCTTGGTCAGGTCGAACGGGTTGAACGGCAGCGCATCGGCCTCTGCTTGCGTCATGATCTGCACCATGAAGCGCCATTTTGGGCCTTCGCCGCGCTCGATCGCGTCATACAGGTCGCGCTGCGCCGATTCCCGGTCATGCGCCACCACTTGCGCCGCTTCCGAGTTAGTCCAGTATTTATGACCCTGCATCGACTTGAAGTGGAACTTCACCCAGACGCGCTCATTCGCCACGTTAATGAAGCTGAAGGTGTGGCTGCCATAGCCGTTCATGAAGCGATAGCCTTGCGGCAGGCCGCGATCCGACATCAGAATCGTCACCTGGTGCAAGCTCTCAGGCGAAAGCGACCAGAAATCCCACATCGCCGTGGCGGAGCGTATATTGGTCGCCGGATGGCGCTTCTGGGTGCGGATGAAATCGGGAAATTTCAGCGGGTCGCGCACGAAGAACACGGGGGTATTGTTGCCCACCATGTCCCAGTTGCCTTCCTCAGTGTAGAATTTCATCGAGAAACCCCGCACGTCGCGCTCTGCATCCGCCGCCCCGCGCTCGCCGGCCACGGTGGAGAAGCGCATCAGCAACTCGGTCTTCTTGCCGACCTCGCTGAACAGCTTTGCCTTGGTCCATTTGGTGATGTCCTGCGTCACCGTGAGGGTGCCGTAGGCGCCGGAGCCTTTGGCGTGCACAACGCGCTCGGGAATCCGCTCGCGATTCTGATGCGCCAGCTTTTCGAGAAGCTGGTAATCCTGCATCAGCACCGGGCCGCGCGGCCCGGCGGTTTCGCTGTTCTGGTTGTCGGCGATCGGCGCGCCCGCTGTCGTGGTAAGCCGGGGATCTTTCGCGTTGGGATCGTTCTGGCTGGCCATGAACATCTGCCTCCTTGAAGTTGAATTTCTATCGTCGGACATAAACCGCATCATTTGATAGGTAAAGTCGATTTTCTGTATTTGTCTAATCGGCAGAACCTATTATGCTCGTGTTATGTCTAATCTTTCTCAATCTTTAGCCGGCTTGTCCTTGCGTGATCTCGAGTATGCGCAGGCCGTCGCTGAATTGCGGCATTTCGGCCAGGCGGCGGATCGTTGCGGCGTCTCGCAGCCGGCTTTGTCAGAGCAGGTGCGCAAGCTCGAAGCGCTATTGGGCGTCGCCCTGTTCGAGCGCAGCAAGCGCCATGTCGCGGTCACCCGCGAAGGCGTCGCCCTGCTCGCCCAGGCCAGCCGGGTGCTGGAGGAGGCGCGCCAGTTGATCAGCCTCAGCCAGTCGCAGCCCAGCGGCCTGTCGGGCACCATCGCGCTGGGCGCTATCGAGACGCTGGGGCCGTATTACCTGCCGGGACTGCTCCGCTTGCTGCGTCAGGCGAAGCCAGAGATGGCGCTACGGCTCACCGAAGGTCGCACCGCGCGGCTGATTGAAAGGCTGGCCGATGGCGTGCTCGATCTCGCTTTGCTGGCGACGCCGCTCGGGCGCGCCGGACTGACCGCCTTCCCGCTCTTCTTCGAGCCTTTCCTGCTGGCAGCGCCACCCGGTCACCGGCTGGCGGGACTGCCGCGCCTTGCCCTCGATGATCTGCCCGCCGAGGATTTGCTGCTGCTGGAGGATGGCCATTGCCTGCGCGACCAGGCCTTGTCCCTTTGCAATGCGCGCGGCGGGGTAACCCGCCACGCCACCGGACTGGAAACATTGTGGCAGATGATCGCGGCAGGCGAGGGGTATTCGCTGCTGCCGGCGCTGGCGGTGGCAGCGCGGCCGGAACTGCATGATCTGGTGGTCACCCAAAGTTTGGCGGACGGCGCGGCGGGGCGTGAAATCGCCCTGGTCTGGCGCGCCACCGATCCGCGCGACGCGTTGTTTCGCGAACTCGCTGCATTGCTGACCCGGGCTTTGCCCGATCCGGTATGCGCGATTTAGGAAAGCACTGCTTTTTTGAAAAAAAGCAGCAAAAAACTTTTGATTGTTTTGGTCTGATGCTACCGCGCGGTTATGAAGGGCATCAAACTCTTGCTGAGGTCGCCGCATGTGCAATTTCTAGGCGCGCGCCTGATGGGCCATTATCTGCTATTCGCCGCCCGCACGATTGACTGGCGCATCGAGGATCACGGCGCCATCGCGGCGCTGGCCGCGCAACAACCGGTCATTTTGGCCTTCTGGCATGAAACTCTTCCTTCCATGCCGGCGCTTCTGCTGCGCGCTCGCGCCGCCGGCTATGCGAAGCCCGGCCATATCCTGGTCAGCCGCCACCGGGATGGCCAGTTCGTCGCGGCGGCGATGCGCCAGCTTGAGCTGCTGCCGGTCTCCGGCTCCACTTCGCGCGGCGGCGCCTCCGGGCTGCGGGCGCTGCTGCGGGCGCTGCGCGCCGGCGCCTCGGTTGGCCTCACGCCGGATGGCCCGCGCGGCCCGCGTCAGGTGGCGGCGTCCGGCGCGGCGAGCCTCGCGGCGCTCAGCGGCGCGCCGGTCATCCCCTGCGCCGCCTGGACTAAGCGGGCGATTCAGCTTTCCTCCTGGGACAGGATGCGCATCCCGCTGCCGTTCACCCAAGGCGCCTTGGTCTGCCGGCCGCCGATCCGGGTCGCGCGCGCCTCGGCTGCCGCGGCTTTGCCAGTCATTGAGGCAGAGCTGCGCGCGGCATTCGCTGAAGCCAAGCGATCAGGGGCCAAGCAGTGCGCGGCATCGCCATCTTGGCAGGCCAGTTCATGGCGCTGACGCTGCGATCCTACCAACTGGCCTCCGGCCTCGCCGCTCCCGCCTTGCGCCTTTGGCTGCGCAGCCGCGCCGCGCGCGGCAAGGAGGAACGGGCGCGGCTGGGCGAGCGGTTTGGCATCGCCAGCGCGCCGCGTCCGGATGGCCGCCTGGTCTGGATACATGCCGCCAGCGTCGGCGAAACCGTTTCCGTCATGCCGCTCATCGCAGCGCTGGCGCCGGACGTCGCGGTGTTGCTCACCACCGGCACGCGCAGCTCCGCCGCTTTGGCCGCGGCACGGCTGCCGCATGGCGCGCTTCATCAATTCGTTCCCCTTGATGTGCCGAGCTGGACAGGCCGGTTTCTGGCGCATTGGTGCCCCAGCGCCGCGGTTTTCGTGGAGTCGGAACTTTGGCCCAATATGCTCGGTGCGCTGGCGGCGCGGCGTGTCCCCGCCGTGCTGGTCAACGGGCGGATGTCGGCGCGCAGCGCCGGCCGCTGGCGCATGTTGCCCGGCGCTGCGCGCGCCATGATGCGTCGGTTCCGCTGGATCGCCGCGCAATCGAAGGCGGATCAGGCGGCGTTTCGCGCCTTGGGCGGCGTCGATGTGGATTATCCCGGCAATCTGAAATTTTCCGCGCCCGAACCGCCGGATGACCAGGCGGCGCGCGCGGCGCTGACTGACTGCCTGCCCGGGCCCGCTTGGCTGGCGGCGGCCACCCATCCCGGCGAGGATGAAATGATCATCGCCGCTCATCGCGTCCTCGCCGACGCCTATCCCGCGCTGGTCACCATCATCGTCCCCCGTCATCCGGCGCGCGGCGCCGCCATTGCGGCGCTCGCCCCCGGCTTGGCGGTGGCCCGGCGGTCCTTGCGGCAAGACCCGCCGCCGGGCGGCATCTATATTGCCGATACGCTGGGCGAATTAGGGATATTCTACCGGCTTTGCCCGATTGCCTTCATCGGCGGCTCCCTTGCGCCGATCGGCGGCCACAACATGCTGGAGGCGGCGAAACTCGGCTGCGCCGTGCTGACGGGGCCGCATACCGCGAATTTTGTCGAGCCGATGACCGTGCTGCGCTATGCTGGCGCGGTGCTGGTGACGCCGGATGGCGCAAAGCTGCCGTTCCTGGTGCGCGCCTTGCTGGCTGATCCGGCGCGGGTGGCGGCGATGGGCGAGGCCGGACGGCGCGCCGCCAATAAATTCGGCGATCTACCGGGCATCCTGGCGGCGCGAGTCATGGCGTTGCTCCCATGAAGGCGCCACCCCGGTTCTGGCGGCGCGACGGGATAACGCCGCGCGTTCTGGCCCCGCTCGGCGCGGCGACGGCGGGAGTGACGGCGCGGCGCATGGCGCGGCAAGGCCTCATGCTGGAAATCCCGGTGATCTGCGTCGGCAATGCCGGGCTGGGGGGCGCTGGCAAGACCATACTGGCGCTCGACATTCTGCGCCGGCTGCAGGCGCGCGGACGTCACCCCTATGCGCTGACGCGCGGCTATCAGGGCCGCCTCGCCGGACCGCTGCTCGCCGATCCGCTCCGCCACGACGCTGCCGATATCGGTGACGAGGCCCTGCTCCTCGCGGCCAGAGCCCCTACCATCGTGGCGAAGGACCGCGCCGCGGGCGGTCGCCTTGCTCGCAAGCTGGGCGCCGATGCCATCGTGATGGATGACGGGCTGCAGAATCCCGGCCTTGTGAAAACCCTGTCCTTCCTGGTGATTGATGGCGGCGCCGGCTTTGGCAATGGGCGCTGCCTGCCGGCGGGACCCTTGCGCGAGCCGGTGTCCAGCGCGGCGGAACGCTGCCAGGCCGCCGTGCTGATCGGCGAAGATATCCACGGCGCGCGCGACCAGTTGCCGCCGGACCTTGCAGTGCTGACGGCGCGGCTCAGGCCGGAGGCGACGGTCCCGCTGGCGGGCCAGCGGGTGATCGGCTTTGCCGGGATCGGCAGGCCGGAAAAATTCTTCGATAGCCTGCGGAGCTTGGGCGCTGTTGTCGTGCGCGGCGTTGCCTTCGCCGATCATCATACCTATCGCGCCGCCGAACTGACGCGGCTGGAGGCCCTGGCGCATGACCAGAACGCGCTCCTCGCTACCACTGGGAAAGACGCGGTGAAACTGCCTGCTGCCTTCCGGCTGCGCTGCATCGTGATCGGCGTTGGGCTTGATTTCGATGAGCCGGCCGCGCTGGAAGCCTTCCTGCCATGAACCCGCAGCACCGGATCGAGTTTCTCCTGGCGCGCGCGGGGCTGCGCCTGTTCCGGGCGCTGGGGCCGATTCGGGCGTCGGATGCCGCGGGGGCCGCGGCGCGCGCCATCGGCCCCTTGCTGCCGGTCTCGAAGGTCGCTGAGGGCAATCTCCGCCTCGCCATGCCAGAACTGAACGCTTCAGCGCGCCGCGCCATCATTCGCGGCGTCTGGAACAATCTGGCGCGCAATATCGCGGAGTTCCCGCATCTCCAGCATTTTAATGAAAACGCCACGCCGGGCTACGAATTCACCGGCGCCGAGCACGTGCGCGCGCTGGTGGCCAAGGGCGGCCCAGTGATCATCCTCACGGCGCATCTCGGCAACTGGGAAATCCTGCCGCTGGCCTTCCGCCGCCTCGGCATGAGCATGGCTTTCTTCTATCGCGCCGCCGCCAATCCGGCGGTGGACCGGCTGATCCTCAAGCTGCGGGCCGATGCCATGGGCGCGCCGGTGACGATGTTTGCCAAAGGCGCGCAGGGCGCGCGCGGCGCCTATGCCCATCTGGCGCGCGGCGGCGTGCTCACCATGCTCGTTGATCAGAAACTGAATGACGGCATCGCGGCGCCGCTCTTCGGCCATATGGCGATGACCGCCCCGGCGCTGGCGGTGTTCGCCCGCAAATTCGCCTGTCCGATCCTGCCGGTGCATGTCGAGCGGCTGGGCGCCGCGCGGCTTCGCGTCATCGCCGAGCCGCCCTTCACCATGCCGCGCACTGACGACAAGGCCGCCGATATCCAAGCGATGACGGCGATGATGAACGCGACCATCGAGCGCTGGGCGCGGGCCCGCCCTGCTGACTGGCTCTGGCTGCACCGTCGCTGGCCGAAGCAAGCGGTTCTTTTTTGAAAAAAAGAACCAAAAAACTTTTAACTGTTTTAGGTTATGAGCCCGTTGTAACTAAGGACAACCTTAAAAAAATCAAAATTTTTTGCTTCTTTTTTCTAAAAAAGAAGCGCTTGCTTTAACCTGCTTAAAAAACCAACCGCTGGGGGATTTCATGACAAGCATCGTGCCGCAAAACCGGCTGCAACGCGACGCGCTCGGCCTCGGCCAGATCATCGCTTCCACCCTCGCCAATATCGCCCCGGCGATGAGCTTCTTTTTCGGCTTCGGCGTCATCGTCACGGGCGCCGGCGTGGCCGCGCCGCTCACCATCCTGATCGCCATGGTGGTGATTTTGTTCCTCACCAACACCCTCGCCGAATTCTCAAAATACCGGCCCTCCACCGGCTCCTTCGTTACCTTCATCGGCATGGCTTTCGGCCCCATCGCCGGCGCCGCCGCCTCGATCTTCGTGGTGTTCGGCTATGTCATCGCCGCCTCGTCCGTTGTGGTGATCGCCGGCGGCTGGGCGCATGATACGCTGCATCTGTTCTTCGGCGTCAACATCCCCTGGCAGTTGCTCAGCCTGATCGCCACCGGCATTGTCGGCCTGCTGGTATCGCGCGGCGTAGCGCTTTCCACCACTTGGGCGGCGATTTTTTTCTATTTCGAGCTGTTGCTGCTGATCGTCGCCGCTATCGCCATGCTGGTCGCCAATCGCGCCTACATCTCCTTGGCGCCCTTCGCCTGGAGCCATCTTTCCGGCGGCTGGAAGGGCGTCGGCCTCGGTTTCCCGCTGGCAATTTACCTGTTCATCGGCTGGGAGAACTCGGCGACGCTAGCCGAGGAAACGCGCAACCCGCGCCGCAACATTCCGCGCGCGCTGATCACCGGCACGCTCTCCATCGGCATCCTCTATATGTTTCTCGCCTGGGCGACGGAAATTGCCTTCCACAACAACGCCGCGGCAATCGGCAAATCGGCGATTCCTTTTGTCGATGCGGTAAAAACCGCATCCGGGTGGTTGCTCATCGTCGCCTACCTCGCCGGCGTCACCAGCATCTTCTCCTCGCTGCTCGGCCTTACCAACAGCCAGGCCCGCATCCTGTTCAACTCCGGTCGCGAAGGCCTGCTGCCAAGGGTTTTTGGCAAAATTCATCCGCAACATCGCACGCCTTTTGTCGCGATGTGGGCCTATATCCTGGTTGCTTTCGCCATCGTGATTATCTTCGGCTGGAATGTGGCGCCGGTCGATCTGTTCGGCGATACCGGCACTTTCGGCACCATCCCGGTGGTGATCACCTATTTGCTCACCAATCTCGCGCTGCCGGTCTATATGCTGCGCTATCACCGCAGCGAGTTCCGCGCCTTCCGGCATCTGGTCATCCCAGTGGCCGGCAGCGTCCTGATGTATTGGCCGCTGGCCGGGCTGTTCGCCCCAGGCCAGCCCTCGCCCTATAATATTTTCCCCTGGGCCTCGCTCGCCGCCCTCGTCGTCGCCATCATCTACGGCGTAATCCTGGAGCGCCGGAACCCGGCGCTGGTGCAGCGGATCGGCTCCTATGTCGCGGATGAGGAATACTGATGAGCAAACGCTACAAAATTGCCGTCATCCCCGGCGACGGCATCGGCCAGGAAGTGGTGCCCGCGGCGATCCGCGTGCTGGACAAGGCGGCTTCGCTCGCCGGCTTCACGCTGGACTACCAGCATTTCGACTGGAGCTGCGAAACCTATAAAGCCACCGGCCGGATGATGCCCGCGGATGGCATCAGCCAGCTATCGGATCATGACGCGATCCTGCTCGGCGCGGTAGGCTATCCCGGCGTGCCGGACCATATCTCGCTCTGGGGCCTGCTGATCCCGATCCGCCGCGATTTCGACCAATACGTCAATCTTCGCCCGGTGCGCCTGCTGCCCGGCGTTCCTTGCCCGCTGGCGAATAAACAGCCGGGCGACATCGATTTCTGGGTGGTGCGCGAGAACACCGAGGGCGAATACTCGCAAATCGGCGGCCGGATGTTCGCAGGCTCCGATCGCGAGTTCGTCGAGCAGACAGCGATTTTTTCCCGCCATGGCACCGACCGCGTGCTGCGCTACGCTTTCGATCTCGCGCAGCGTCTGGGCCGCCACCACGTCACCTCGGCCACCAAATCGAACGGCATCTTCCATTCCATGCCCTATTGGGACGAACGCTTCGCCGCCATGGCCAAGCATTATCCGGAAATCCGCATCGACCAGTACCATATCGACATCCTCGCCGCGCGCTTCGTAATGTCGCCGGAGCGGTTCGATGTGGTGGTGGGATCGAACCTGTTCGGCGATATCCTCTCCGATCTCGGCCCCGGCGTCACCGGCACCATCGCGGTGGCGCCGTCGGCCAATCTGAACCCGGAGAAAAAGTTTCCCTCGATGTTCGAGCCGGTGCACGGCTCGGCGCCGGATATCGCGGGCCAGGGCATCGCCAACCCCATCGGCGCCATCTGGTGCGCCGCGATGATGCTTGAGCATCTCGGCGAGCCGGACACGGCGGCGATGATTCTCCGCGCGATCGAGGCTGCCCTGTCCGATTCCGCCGGCCCGCGCACGCCTGATCTCGGCGGCACGGCGAAGATGGCGGATCTGGTGGCGCACTTATCGCGGCATCTCCAGTAACGCTTTAGTACAAGCGCTTCTGGAAGCTGAAGGCGGTGATCGTCATGCCTTCGCGAAAATAGAACCGGTGCGCCCGCTCGCGATGCGTGCCGGACTCCAAGGTTAAGTCGTTACAGCCGCGCGCCTTGGCCAGCGCCGCGCACCACGACAAGAGCGACGCGCCATGGCCTTGGCTGCGCCCTGCCTCGGCAGTGATCAGATCGTCAATATAAAAGCGATATAGATTCGCCGTGTTGTGAAAGGCCCGAAATACTGCAAGGGCGCGAACCTCTCCCCTGACAGACAACAGCGCCAATTCCGCGCCCTCCGCTAGGATGCGCCGCATCAGCACCGGATAATCCGGCGGCAGATGCGGCCGCAGCACCCGGTGCAACGCCTCGGCGCGCGCCAGCCATGCGTCCAGTTCAGGCGCGTTGTTGATGAGATGAATGATCTCAGAGCCGATCCCGATCAAGTTGGATCACTCTTGTGATCCATGATTGGGTGAATCGGCTCGATAAACCAAAGAGCATAGAGCGTTTTCGGATCAGCATGATCGGAAAACGCTCTATGCGCGGGCGATGACATCGATCTCTTCCGGGACGGGATAAAATGCCGCCTGATCCGGTGGCCCCGCCGCGAACAGCCAGCGACGCTGGCCGGCGGCGAAGGCGAGCAGCGAGGCCGAAACCGTGCCGAAGCTGTCGCCGCCAAACGGGCGCGGCATCACGTTCAGGCTGGTCTCGGCGGGGTCCGCGCGGTCGGCCAGCAAGGCGCGCCAGGTCGCCCAGTCGCCGCTATCGGGATCGGGCGGCGGCGCGGTTTCGAATTGCGGCAGGTAACGCGCGATGCGCGGCGCCGACACATCATTCGGGTCATGCGCGGTGATCATGGTGACGCCTGGCCGTAGCGCGATGACCCAGGGCCGGCCAGCGCCGATGCCGCGGATAAAGAAGCCGCCCTTGGCATCAGCCGTCACGGCGTTGAACGGGCGATAATCGCCGGCGTCGAGACGCTCCAGCGCTGCGGCGGAGGCGGCGGCAGTCTCCGTATTCAAGGCAATGAGGGGAAGTTCGCCGCGGCTGCGCTTGCCCGGAGCAGGGCCAAGGCTGCCGGTGCGGTTCAGCACTGCCGCTGTGACGCCCGCATCATTCACCCCCAACCAGGTGCCGCCGCCCAGCGCGTCGCGCCCGGCGATGATGCCCGGATGATCCGGCCAATGCCGCGCGGGCCGCTCCCAGGGCCGCTCCAGCACCTCGTCGCGATTTGCCGCGATCAGCGTGGGCCAGCGATGGCTGGGGCGGATCAGCAGGATGATCGAGCACATTATACGGGTCGCACCGCAATGCCGACCAATTTGCCGTCCGGGTCCACCACAGGCAGTTCGCCGGCGGGCTCGTCCCTGAGACGCGCCAAGGCTTCCGCCTCGCTGGCATCAGCTTTAAGTGGTTCGATCCGCTCCATCAAATCGCCGGCGGCGGCAGTGGATAGCACCGGCGGCAGCGCGCCGGGATGACCGGCATCCCAGGCATCGATCCGCCCGGTCAGCCGGGCCTTCTCGTCGATGACGTATACCGGCTTGGGACCTTTTTCTTGACCCGCTTCGGCGACGAAGCGTTCCAGCACTTCGGGGTAATTGGCGGCGACCGAGATGGTCTCCGCCTCCGGCGCCAGCAGATGATGGTAATGCGGACAGAAGGCAGAGGGCTCGGCCTCCGCCGCCATGCGTCCGGTATGCAGCCGCCCGGAATAGACCGAGCGCGGATCGAGCCTTCGCGCAATGACGCTGGCGCCGGCCACTGCGAATAGCACCGGCACCAGCATGGTGAGGATATGGTGGGTGAGTTCCAGCATCAGCACGAGGGCGGCGATGGGCGCCTGCATGCTGGCCGCGAGCACCGCCGCTGCGCCGATCAGCGCATAGCTGCCCGCTGCTGCGCCAGGCCAGACCAGCGACCAGATGCGGCCCAGCGCGCCGCCCAGCATGGCGCCGAACATCACGCTGGGCGTGAACAGCCCGCCCGGCGCGCCGCTGCCGAGGCAGGCGGCGGTCGCTAGCGGTTTCAGGAATGTCAGCGCGATCAGCAGAGGCAGGCCGATCGTGCCGATAAAGCTCAGCGCCGCCGGGTCCTTGCCATTGCCGAGCAGCTGCGGAAACCGGATGGACAGCGCCGCCAGCGCCGCGAAGACGATCACCGGCGCGATCAGAGCCATGCGCTTCTTGGGCTTGAACTCGTCCGCCATGATGATCAGCCTGACAAAGGCGACGCTGGCCAGCCCGGCAATAGGCCCGAAGCCAATCGACCAGACCAGCTCGCTGAAATTGACTGGATAACTGGGCACCAGATAGGTCGGCTGGTTCGGCAGGAACAACCAGGATACCGCCGTCGCAATGAAGGAAACCGCCAGCGCCACGGGGATCAGCGGCAAGGCCAGCGTGCCGAGCAGCACTTCCAGGGCGAACAACGCGCCGCCCAGCGGCACGTTATACACAGCCCCCATGCCCGCCCCGGCGCCGCAAGCGGCGAGCAGGCGGGATTCGGCGGAGGTCAGCTTGCCCATGCCGGACAGCCAGCTTGCGATCGCGGCGCCGGTCTGCTTGGGCGCCGATTCCCGGCCCAGCGATGCCCCCATGGCGACCAGCACCATCGAAAGCGCCGCCTGGAGGATGGTCTTGATGGTGGGCATCCGGCCCGAATGAAACCAGATGCGCTCGTTCAACTCGCCGCCATGGCCGCCGGAGCTGCGCTTCAAAAGCCATACGCCGAGGCTGGCGACGAGGCCAGCGGCAAACACCACCACCACCCGGCGGCGGATCGGCATGCGTTGCACCGCGTCCAGAAAATTCCCGAAATCATAGGAATAGCAAAGATGCTGCACCACCCGCAGCAGCCCCATCAGTAGCCCGGCGCCGATGCCGGTGCCGATGCCGGTCAGCGCCACCAAGATCCAAAAGCGCCAGGAAAAACCGATCAGATGATTGCCCGCCGCGTCATTCGGCTGCGCCGGGCTCTGGCCGGTGCCGGGCAGAGTGCTGGATGCAGGCTTGGACATCAGCTGGCAAACACGCGATCAAAAATTGCGTTCACATGGGCAAGATGCCGGCTGGTCTCCATCGCCGCATCGATCTCGGCGGCGCTGATGCGTCCGGCCACCTCCGGGTCGGCCAGCAAATGATCGCGAAAGGCGCGAGCATCGGGCTTGCCTAAGCCTGCCCAGGTCGCCATGGCGTTGCGCTGGACGATCTTATAGGCGTCTTCACGCGAAATTCCCGCCCGCGCCAGCGCCAGCAGCATCTCGCCGGAATGCACCACGCCGCCAAGGCTTTCGAGGTTTTCCGCCATCCGTTCGGGATGGATGGTGAGGCTTTCCATCATCCCGGCCAACCGGCTGAGCGCGAAGTCGAGCGCGATGGTGGCATCGGGCGCGATCACCCGCTCCACCGAGGAATGCGAGATGTCGCGCTCATGCCACAGAGCCACATTCTCCAGCGCCGGCATTGCGTAGCCGCGCACCAGCCGCGCGAGACCCGTCAGATTTTCCGACAGCACCGGGTTGCGTTTATGCGGCATCGCCGACGAGCCTTTCTGCCCGGCATGGAAGAATTCCTCCGCTTCGCGCACCTCGCTGCGCTGCAAATGCCGCACTTCAGTGGCCAGCCGCTCAATGCCTGACGCCACCACCGCCAGCGCCGAAAAATAGGCGGCGTGCCGGTCGCGCGGGATGATCTGCGTGGAGACCGGCTCGACCGCCAAGCCAAGAGCGCGCGCGACATGCGTCTCGATTTCCAGTCCCAGATGCGCGTAAGTGCCCACCGCGCCGGAAATCGCGCAAATCGCGATCTCTTGCCGGGCGGTGACTAGCCTCGCCCGGTTGCGGGCAAACTCGGCATAATGCCCCGCGAGCTTCAGCCCGAAACTGGTCGGCTCCGCATGGATGCCATGGCTGCGGCCAATCGTTGGCGTGCGCTTATGCTCAAACGCGCGGGTCTTCAGCGCCGTCATCACCGCGTCCACATCGGCGATCAACAAATCAGTCGCCTGCGTCAGCTGCACCGCCAGGCAGGTATCCAGCACATCCGACGAGGTCATGCCGAGATGCACGAAACGCGCCGCCTCGCCCACGCCCTCCGCCAGCCAAGTCAGGAAGGCGATGACATCGTGCCGCGTCTCACGCTCGATGGCGGCAATCCGCTCGATATCCACCTCGCTAATGCGCGCCAGCATCGCCTCGCCGCGCAGCCGGATGGTGGCCGCCGCCGGACGCGGAACGCTGCCCGCTTCCGCCATCGCCTCGGCTGCCAGCGCCTCAATCTCGAACCAAATGCGATAGCGATTCGCATCCGCCCAAATCGCCGCCATCTCCGGCCTCGTATACCGCGGGACCATGCCGTGCTCCTGTTATGTCAGGACCTGATGCGCGGCGCTTCATAAGGCAAGACCAGGGGCTCCGCCCCTGGACCCCGCCAAAGGCTAGCCTTTGGAAACCACGACTTGGCTTTCTGCCGAAGGGGTCTGAGACCCCTTCGGCAGAAAGCCAGCTAGCGGGTCCTAAGGGCTAGCCCTTAGTGGGGGTTCGGGGGCCAAGCCCCCGGCTTGCTTCTTCAAACGCCGCGCATCAGGTCCTGGCAGGCTCGGTACTGGTCCCGGCGGCGGTTGACAAGCGGCGAGTGGCCCGCGAAGCGGGAGGCATGGGAACTGGGGTGCTGGGCGCCGATCTCGCCGTGCTGGCGCAGGTATTTATGATCGACCTGGTGCTGGCGGGCGATAATGCGGTGGTGATCGGCTTGGCCGTCGCCCGGCTGCCGCCAGCTCAGCGGCGTCAGGCGATCCTGATCGGCATCGTGGCGGCGACAGTGATTCGCGTCGGCCTCGCCCTCGTGGCGCTCAGGCTGCTGGCGCTGATCGGGCTGACGCTGGCGGGCGGGCTGCTGCTGCTTTATGTCGCCTGGAAATCCTGGCGCGAATTCCGCCGCAAGCCGCTCGATGCCGACGCTGTCCGGGCGCCGGTGCGGCTGCGCGACGCGGTGCTGCGGATCATCATTGCTGATATCTCGATGAGCCTCGACAATGTGCTGGCGGTGGCCGGCGCCGCGCGCAACCATCCGGCTCTGCTCGCCGGCGGCCTGATCTTGTCGGTCGCCCTGATGGGGTTCGCCGCCTCTCTCGTGGCGAAGCTGCTTGCCCGGCATCGCTGGCTGGTCTGGCTAGGGCTTGCCGTCGTCCTATATGTCGCAGTGACAATGATCTATGAAGGCTCTATGCAGGTAGCGAACCATTTCGGAGCGTTCGGTTGAGTGACGCGCGGGTTGCGGTGGCCCAGGAGGCCGGAGCCACGGTAATTTCTTTGACCGGCGACCTGAAAACCATGACGTTGGGGCCAATCTGGCAGCAAGCGACCAGCGCCGCGCGCCGGGCTAGGGCGACCAAGCTGATTATCGACGTCGCGGCGGCGCAGGCGCTGGATAGCACGGGCGCCGCCCTGTTGTTCGGCATGGAGCGCGCGCACCAAGGCGCTGAAAGTCAAAAAGACGGTCACCAGGAGAGCAAGGGGGACGATCTGGAATGGCGCGGCCTGACCGACAAGCAACGCGGCCTGATCGACCGGCTGCGCAAGGCGGTGCCCGATCAGCCCATGCCGAAACCGGCCGCGGCAAACCAGAAAGGGTTGAGCTTCGGCAGCAATTTTAAAACCCGCGTCACGTTTTTTGGCGAGACGGTGCTGGCTGCGGTGAGGCTGCCCGCCAAATTGCGCTTCCTGCGCGCCGCCGATTTCGCCCATATCGCTGAAAGCGCCGGTTATCGCGCGGTGCCGCTAATCGCCATGCTGGGTTTTCTGATCGGCATGATCCTGGCGTTCCAGTCGGCGATTCCGATGAAAGAATTCGGCGCGGTAATTTATGTCGCCAATCTCGTTTCCATCTCGATGTTCCGCGAATTGGGACCGTTGCTCTGCGCCACCATCCTGGCCGGGCGCACCGGCTCGGCCTTCGCCGCCGAGCTTGGCACGATGAGCCTGAACGAGGAGATCGCGGCGCTGACCACCATGGGCATTGATTCCGAGACCATGCTGGTGCTGCCGCGCATCGCCGCCGCCATGCTGGTGATGCCGGGGCTGACCGTGCTGATGGACATCGCCGGCATCGTGGGCACCGGCTTTGTGCTGGATCTGATGGGCTATCCGCCGACGGTGGTGCTGGCGCAGATCCTTTCCTACACCAGCGCCAATGATTTTTTTCTCGGTCTTATTAAATCGGTGGTGTTCGGCGCGGCAGTGGGGGTGATCGGCTGCCGGGCCGGGCTGACGGCGGGCGGCGGCCCGCGCGCGGTAGGCGAAGCCGCGACCACGGCGGTGGTCGGCGGCATCGTCGCCATCATCCTGCTGGACGGGCTGTTCGCCGTCATGACATACCGGATCGGCGTATGACCGATAAACCGGCGCCGGACCCCGATGCCAAGCAAGCAATCGTGGTGAAGGGCGTGGCGCAGCGCTTTGGTTCCAAGGAAATTTTTAAGGACGTGTCATTCGACGTCAAGGAAAACGAGGTTTTCGTCATCCTCGGCGGCTCCGGCTGCGGCAAATCCACCTTGCTCAAGCAGATCATTGGGTTGCTGCCGCCAACCGCCGGGACCATCGCTATACGCGGCCATGACGTGGTGCGCGAACCAGACGCCATCCGTCATGATATCGGCGTGATGTTTCAATCTGGCGCGCTGTTCGGTTCGATGACGCTGCTGGATAATATTACCTTGCCGCTCAAGATGTTCACCGATCTGCCGGCGCAGGCGCGGGCGGACATCGCCCGGATCAAGCTCGGCCTGGTCGGCTTGGCGGATTCGGCGCTGGCGATCCCCACCGAATTATCGGGCGGCATGGTCAAGCGTGCCGCAATCGCCCGGGCTTTGGCGCTCGATCCGCCGATCCTGCTGCTCGATGAACCCTCCGCCGGGCTTGATCCGATCACCGCGGCCGGGCTGGACCAGCTGATTCTGGAATTGCGGGACGCGCTCGGCTCCACCTTCGTGGTGGTCAGCCATGAACTGACCTCGATTTACACCATCTCCGACCGCTGCCTGATGCTCGACAAGCAGGCCAAGGGGGTGATCGGCCTCGGCACCGCCCGCGATTTACGCGATCACAACGACAATCCTACCGTACAGGCATTTTTCAACCGGAAAGCGATGGCATGATGTTAACCGACACTGTCTGGGACAGATGGGCCTGGGATGGATCGGCCTGGGATGGATCGGCCTGGGATGGATGGGCCTGGGATGGATGGGCCTGATGCGCTCAGCGGCATTTCGCACCGGCTTGTTTGTGCTGGCCGGCATCGCCCTGGTGCTTGTGGTGGTGTTTATGCTGTCCGGCGGCACGCTGAGTTCCGGCCAGCATTATGAAAGCTATTTCTCGGAATCGGTGCAGGGCCTCGATGTCGGTTCGCCGGTGAAGTTTCGCGGCGTCACCATCGGCAAGGTCACCGAGATCGGCCTGATCCCGGCGGAGTACCCGCCGGCAACGACCGCCTCCCTGCACGACCCGGTCTACCACCAGGTGGTGGTCCGGTTCCGCGTTTCGCCGCACAAGCTGGGGCCGGGCATCACCCCTGAAACCGCGAAGCAGTCAATCAAGGACGGGCTGCGCGTCAAGGTGGCGCCGCAAGGAATCACCGGCGGCGCCTATTTGGAACTCGGTTTCGTTCCCTCCGCGCCGCCGGCGCAAGCCGTCCCGTGGCACCCGCTGGACCTCGTTATCCCTTCGGTGCCCAGCACGCTGACCGAAGTGACCGACGCCGTGCAAAATCTGCTGACCAACATGGACAAGGTAAAGTTTGGCAAGACGCTGGCGACTCTGACTTCGCTGGTCAACACGCTGAACGGCGAATTGACCAGCGGCGATGCGCATCAGACCCTGCACAACGCCAATATCCTGCTTGCCCAACTGAGCGGGGAGATGCGGCGGGCGGATATTCCCGGCACCACCGCCGCAGTGCGCAACCTCGCCGGCGGCAGCCAAACCCAAGCGGTTTTGAATCACCTCGATAAGGCGACCCAGGAACTTGCCGCCTCGGGCGCCGCGATGCCGAGGCTGCTGGCGCAAACCCAGACGACGGTGGCGCAGGCCAGCGCCATCACCGCCAGCCTCAACCGGCAGATCATCCCGGTGCTGCGCAATCTCGACGCCGCGTCGGTAAATATGCGCGAGCTTTCGGAAACCCTGAAGAACGACCCGTCGGTCGTGCTGCGCGGCGCGGCGCCGCCGCCGCAAACGCCCCGTTAACTCATGACAATGAGGACAAGCCCGATGCCGATCAACCGCCGCCTCGTGTTATTGGCGCCGCTTGCCTTGGCGAGCTGCGGCTCGATTCTCGGGCCGCAGAAATATATCGCGCGCACCGACTGGCCCCTGGCTCCCCCGCCTTCTGCGCCGCCGCCAGCCAATGGCGCGGGAGCTGGTGAAGGCGTGGCGCTGGTGCGCGACATCCAGGCGGCGCCCAGCTTGGGCAGCCGCGGTCTGCTGACCCTGGAGCCGGATGGCGGATTGCATACCGGCTATTACAACCGTTGGGCGGTGCCGCCGGCCCAGGCGGTGACCGCCTCGCTGATCGCCTGGCTACAGGCGAGCGGCGCGTTCGCCGCCGTGGTGGCTTCGGGCAGCGGGCTTACCGAGAGCTTGGCGGTCGAGGGCACGCTCGACACGCTGCTGGCTGATCTCGCCACTAACACGGCGCGCGCCGCGCTCACTATCGTGGTGGCGAAGCCGCACGGCATCGGCGAGCGCCCGGTGCTGCAACGCCGCCTGACGGCAAGCGTGCCGCTCACCGGTCACACCGCCCCCGCTTTGGTAACGGCGCAGCGCGCGGCGCTGGCCGATGTGCTGGGCCAGGCGGTGAGGGCGATCAGCGAAGTACAGTAGAAGAAAAATTTTTATATAGAGAGTTTTTTGGTTCTTTTTTGCAAAAAAGAACCGCTTGCTTTTACCATGTTTCAGCCAGGCAAGCTGCCGCCTAGCTCATCCTCAATATGCACCCGGATAATCTCATCAAAAGAGGATTCCGCGGTAAAACCCAGCGACCGGGCGCGGGCGGCGTTGAAATTTTCCGGCCAGCCGGCGACGATGCGGGCGATGGCGGGGTCAGGTTCGCGGCGGATCAGCGTCACCGCGCGCTCGCCGGCCACCCGGCGCAGCGCCTCGATTTCCTCGCCCACCGTGGCGGACAGGCCCGGCAGGTTGAGGGTGCGCCGCCAGCCGAGGGGGGTTAAATCCATCGAGGCGGCGCGGAGCAGAAACCCAATGGCAGCGCGCGGGCTGGCATGCCAGTGGCGCACGTCCTCGCCGACCGGCAAGACCGCCTCCTGTCCGGCCAACGGCTCGCGCAGGATGTTGGAGAAAAACCCCGATGCCGCGGCGTTTGGCGCGCCGGGGCGGATGCAGATGGTCGGCAGGCGGACGGCGATGCCGTCCATGAAGCCGCGCCTGGTGTAATCGTTCAGCAATAACTCGCCGATAGCCTTTTGGGTGCCGTAGCTGGTCAGCGGGGTGGTAAAGAATTCATCGCCGATCACCGGCGGGAAGGGCGCGCCGAAGACCGCGATGGAGGAGGTGAACACGACCCGGGGCCGCCAGGGTTCGCGGGCATGTTCCAGGCGGATCGCCTCGAACAGCAAGCGGGTGCCGTCGAGGTTGATCCGGTAGCCTTTCTCGAAATCCGCCTCCGCCTCGCCGGAGACGATGGCGGCGAGGTGGAAAATCACATCCGGGCGTCCGGCGACGCAGCGCGCGGCCTCATCCGGCGCCGAGAGATCGGCGGCATAGGCGGCAACCTCGCTGGTGAAGCCAGCGGGAGGCGCGGGTTCGATAACATCGACTAGGCTGAGCCGGCTGACCGGCTTGCCGCCCAGTTCGCCATCTTTGGCAAGCTTTGCCGCCAGCTTGCGGCCAACCATCCCCGCCGCGCCGATGATCAGGATATGCATGGTTTGTCCCCCCGTTCGTCGGCCTGTTTCTGCCATAAACTGCCGTCAAAAGCGAAGGTGATTAGGTGCGGATCACTTACTGAATCATAAAAAGTTTTTTGCTGCTTTTTTCCAAAAAAGCAGTGCTTTCTTGTAAGATTTTTTCCTCATCCTTATTGGCCAAAGCCTCGCCGATCAGCAGGAGAATGGGTCCATCGCCCCGTTTCTCCCGCACGAGGAGCGGCAGCGTGCCGATGGTGCCGCGCATGACGCGCTCGCCGGGGAGGCTGGCGTTTTCCACCGCGATGGCGGGCATCGAGGGGGCCATGCCCGCCTCGATGAAATGCGCGGTGAGGCCGGGCAGGGTCTGGCCGCCCATATAGATCACCAGCGTGCCGCCGGCGCGGGTCAGCGCCACCCAATCATGGGCGGGTAGCCCGCCTTCGGTGCCGTGTCCGGTAAGGAAATGCAGCGAGCGGGCGATGCCGCGCCGGGTCAGCGATACGCCCAGCGACGCGGCGGCGGCGGTGGCGGCGGTGACGCCGGGCACAACCTCGTAACCGATCCCATGCGCCGCCAGCGCCGCCATCTCCTCGGTGGCGCGGCCAAAGATCATCGGGTCGCCGCCCTTCAGCCGCACCACCATGTGCCCCGCTTGCGCCTCGGCGCACAGCAGCCGGCTGATCTCATCCTGCGAGGCGGAATGCCGCCCGCAGCGCTTGCCGACATCGATCAGCCTGGCATCCGGTTTCGCCAAGGCGAGGATGCGCGGGTCAATGAGACTGTCATGCAGCACCACATCGGCGGCTTGCAGGAGGCGATGCGCCTTCAGCGTCAGCAGTTCAGGATCGCCCGGTCCGGCGCCGACGAGAAATACCTTGTTCATGGCTGAACCTCTCAAACAGGTTGCAGTACGGCATCGAGGCGCTCCGCCTGGAGAAGTTCGGCGAGTTCGCCCTTGCAGGACCCGCAATTCGTGCCCGCCTGCACGGCTTGGCCGATGCCAGCGATGCTGCTCAGGCGGCGGGTCTTGATGGCGTCGCGGATCGCGGTGTCGCGCAGGTTATGGCACAGGCAGACGATCCGGCCATCATCCGGCTGGCTGCTGATTTTGGCTTGCAGGATGGCGGCCCGGCCCTGCTGCCAATCTGCCACGGCAAACAAGGCGTTCACCGCGTCCGCGCCGGGTAGGGTGTCTTGTGTGCGGGCGATGAACAGGCAGGCTTGCAGCGCCGGCCCGCGCAGCATGGCCAGCCGGTAAACGCCGCGCCCGGCATCGGCGAGTTCGATGCGCTCGTAATCCGCCGCGGCGCCGCAAAGCCGCGCCGCCCAATCCTCCAGTTCATCGCCGGATGGCAGCGCCTGCCAGCCGGATAGATGCAGCCGGTGCATTCCGCCTGCCACCGGCGCGCGCGACCAGGAGAATTCGCCGTGCGGGCTGGGGCTGTGGCGGCTTTGCAGAATGCCGTGCCAAAGCGCCGGCAGCCTTTCGATGGCGGCGGGCTCGCTCTTAAAGGCTGGCTGGCCGGAATGCGGATCGGCTTCGGAGCCGAGCAGCCGGTCGATGGCGTCGCTGCTGCTATAGGCGTTGGTCCAATGCATCGCGGCGAACACCTCGCCGTTGCGCTGCGCAGGTATCACCAAAGCGGGCAGGACGGTGTTGCCTTGTTTGGTGGTGATGCGGAGCAGATCGCCCTCAGCCATGCCGAGACGTTCCGCGTCCACGGGCGACAGCGCGAGGCTGGGCCGCGCGTTTTCCATCAGCGCCGGCACGATGCCGGTGCGGGTCATGCCATGCCATTGGTCGCGCAGGCGGCCGGTGTTCAGGGTGAAGGGCAAGGCAGGATCGGGATTGAGCACGGGCGGCGTTATGGGGATAAACCGGGCGCGGCCATTTTCGGTGGGGAAGCCGCCTTTAGCGAAGAAGCGCTTCACCGGCGCGGCATTCGCCGGCGCGGGCCAGCGGACCGGCGCAAAGCTGTCATATTCCTCATCGGAGAGTTCAGCGAGCGCGCCAATGTCGAACAGCCGCTTGCCGCCATTGCCGAAGCCTGACAAGGCGGCGTGCTCACGGAAGATATCGGCGGGGGTCTTGTAGGCGAACTGCGCGCCGAAGCCCATGCGTTGCGCCACTTCGGTGAACATCCACCAATCCGGTTTCGCCTGGCCGGGGACGGCGCGGAAGCCGCGCTGGCGGGAGATCATCCGCTCGGAATTGGTGACGGTGCCGTCCTTCTCGCTCCAGGTCGCCGCCGGCAGCACGATATCGGCGAGGCGGGTGGTGTCGGTCGGCCAGCAATCGGCGACCACCACGAACGGGCAGGCCGCCAGCGCCGCGCGTACCTTGCCGGCATCCGGCATGGAAAAGGCCGGGTTGGTGCAGGCGATCCAGATCGCCTTGATCTTGCCTTGGCCTAACGCCTCGAATAGTTGCACCGCCTTCAATCCAGGCGCTTTCGGCAGTGACGGGGCGTGCCAGAAGTCTTGCAGCAGGGCGCGCTCAGTTTGGTTGTCAAAGCGCAGATGCGCCGCCAACTGGTTGGCGAAGCCGCCCACCTCGCGCCCGCCCATCGCGTTGGGCTGGCCGGTGAGCGAGAACGGTCCCATGCCGGGCTTTCCAATGCGCCCGCTCGCCAGATGGACGTTGATGATGGCGTTCACTTTGTCGGTGCCGCTGGTGGATTGATGAACGCCCTGCGAGAACAGGGTCACGCTGCGCTTGGTCTCGCAGAACCAGTCAAGGAAGCGCTGCAATTCCGCCTCGCCGATGCCCAGCGAGGCCGCGTCGCACGGGTTGTTTCGCGCCGCCGCCAGCGTCGCGGCGAAGTCCTCGGTGTGGTTGGCGACATATTCGCTGTTAGTCACGCCGCGATCCTGCATCGTGACTAATAATAGGTTATACAAGGCGGTGTCGCGGTCCGGCTTGATCGCCAGATGCAGGTCGGCCAGTGCCGCGCTCGCGGTGCGGCGCGGGTCGATCACCACGATCTTGGCGCCCCGCGTTTGCGCCGCCAGCGCGCGTTCGAACAACACCGGATGGCACCAGGCGGCGTTGGAGCCGGTGAACACCAGCAAGTCCGCCTCGTCGATATCCTCGTAACAGCCGGGCACCACATCCTCGCCGAAGGCGCGCATCTGCCCGGAGACGGAGGAGGCCATGCAGAGCCGCGAATTGGTGTCAATGTTGGCGCCGCCGATGAAGCCCTTCATCAGCTTGTTGGCGACATAATAATCCTCGGTGAGGAACTGCCCGGAGACGTAGAAGGCGACCGAATCAGGGCCATGCTGGGCAATGGTTTCGGCGAAGCGGGCGGCGACGACATCCAGCGCCTCGTCCCATTCAGCGATCCGCCCGCCGATCATCGGATTGGTCAGCCGCGCGCTGTCATCCAGAGTCTGCATGAGCGTGACGCCCTTGGCGCACAGCCTGCCATGGGTGGAGGGGTGCGCCGGATCGCCTGTGAGGACGCCATCTTTTACCACCACGCCGCAGCCGACCCCGCAATAAGGGCATGTCGTGTTCATGCGGAACTCCTTTTCTCGCCTTCCGGCGATTTGGGGCTGCCGGAGCCTTCGGCAATGCTATTTGGCGCCAGCAGCACGCGGCCTTGCTCCAGCTTCACGGCGAAGCGCGGCACGCAGCCTTGATCGGCGCCGAGCGCCGCGCCGGTTTCCAGCGAGATCACCCAGTTGTGCAACGGGCAGGTAACGGCTGCACCATGGACGATGCCCTGGCTAAGCGGCCCCGCTTTGTGCGGGCATTGGTCACGCAGCGCGAACAGCCGGTCATCATTGGTGCGGAATATGGCGATATCGCCGGATGTGGTGCGCACCGACCGCGCGCCGAGGCGGGGGATGTCGTCAAGCGCGCCGATATCGAAATAGGCAAGCTCGGTCATCATGCCGTCCATCAAACCAGCTCCGCCAGCGCGTGATATTTCGGCGCGGCCTTGGCGCTGGCGGCTTCCTCGGCCCAAGGATCAACTTGGGCAAAACGCTGGGCGTAGAGGAATTTCTCGAACAACTCCCGGCGCAGTTCGGCATTCGCCACGATCCGCTCCCGCACATAGGCGAGACCGACCCGCTCGATCCAGGGCGCCGTTCGTTCGAGATAACGCGCCTCCTGGCGGTAGAGTTGCAGGAAGGCACAGGCATATTCCATGACCTCCTGTTCGGTCGTCACCTTGCACAGCAGTTCGGTCGCCCTGATTTTGATGCCGCCATTGCCGCCGACATGCAGATCCCATCCGGCTTCAGTGGCAATCACGCCGAAATCCTTGATGGTGGCCTCGGCGCAGTTGCGCGGGCAGCCCGAAACCGCCAGCTTGACCTTGTGAGGATGCCAAGACCCCCAGGTGGTTTTCTCCAAAGCGACACCCATCGCCGTCGAATCCTGCACGCCGAAGCGGCACCATTCCGAGCCGACGCAGATTTTCACCGTGCGCAGCGCCTTGCCATAGGCATGGCCGGAGACCATGCCGGCGGCGTTCAGATCGCGCCATACCGCCTGCAAATCCTCCTTCTTGACGCCCAGCATATCGACGCGCTGCCCGCCGGTAATTTTCACGGTCGGGATGGCGAATTTATCGACCACATCGGCAATCGCCCGCAATTCGCGGGCGCTGGTGGTGCCGCCCCACATGCGCGGCACCACCGAATAGGTGCCGTCCTTCTGAATATTGGCGTGCATCCGCTCATTGACGAAACGCGATTGCGCATCGTCCTGATATTCGCCCGGCCAGCGCACCAGCAGATAAAAATTCAGCGCGGGACGGCAGGACGCGCAGCCATCGGGCGTTTTCCACTCCAGCGCCTGCATCACGGCAGGGATGGTTTTGATCATGCCATGGGTGATCCGCCGCCTTACCTCGTCATGGCCATGAATCGTGCATTTGCACATGGGCTTTACCGCGTCCGGCGCATAAGTTGCGCCCAATGCCGCCTTCAGCAATCCCTCGACCAGGCCGGTACAGGAGCCGCAGGAGGCCGAGGCCTTGGTGCGCGTCCGCACATCCTCGATGCTGGTCAATCCGTGCGCCGCGATGGCGTTGACTATGGTGGATTTTTTCACGCCGTTGCAGCCGCAAATCTCCGCGTGATCGGGCAGCGCCGCCAGCGGATCAGCCGCATCGGCGGCATCCACAGCCTGTCCAAAAATCATCGTGTCGCGCAATTCGCCAAGATCGGCGTTATCGCGCAACAATTGAAAGTACCAGCCGGCATCGCTGGCATCGCCGAAGCACACCACGCCAGTTAACTTGTTGTCACGCAGCACCAGCCGTTTGTAGATGCCGCGCGCCGCATCGCGCAGCACCAGATCCTCGGTGGTTTTGTCGCCCATGAATTCGCCGGCGGAAAACATCTCGATGCCCGAAACTTTCAGCCGCGTCCCCGCCGCCACCGGGGCGAAGGCGCTCTCCGCCATGCCGGTGATCCGGTCCGCGGCCACCTTCGCCATGTCCCAGATCGGCGCCACCAGACCGTAAACCTGCTTGCGGTGCTCGATGCATTCGCCGATGGCATAAATTGCCGGATCGGAGGTGGTCATGCGGTCATCGACGATGACGCCGCGATCACATTTCAGCCCCACGGCGCGGGCCAGTCCCGCATTGGGCCGGATGCCGACCGCCATCACCACCAGATCGGCGGAAATCACGGTGCCGTCCTTGAGCCGCACCGCGCGCACCGGGCCGCCCTCATCGGTCTCATCATCGCCGATGAACGCCTCGGTATTGGCGGCGGTGTAAATCGTCATGCCGCGCGCCGTCAGCTGGCGCTCCAGCAGATGCGCCGCGGAAGCATCCAGTTGCCGCTCCATCAATGTCGGCATCAGATGCACCACGCTCACCTTCATGCCGCGCAAATTCAGCCCATGCGCCGCTTCCAAGCCAAGCAGCCCGCCGCCGATCACCACCGCGCGCTTACCGGGCGCGGCGATGGCCAGCATGTCCTCGACATCGGCGACATTGCGGAAGGTCATCACGCCCTCACGCGCCGCCCCCGGCAACGGCAGCACGAACGGGTTGGAGCCGGTGGCCAGCAGCAGCACGTCATAGGGAACTTCACTGCCCTTGGCGCCGCGCGCCAGGCGCCGCTCGCGGTCGATCCAGTCGATATGCTCGCCGGCGATCAACGTGATGTTATTTTCGGCGTACCATTCATGCGGATTCAGCACGATCTGGTCAAAGCTCTTGTCGCCCGCCAGCAAGGGCGACAGCATGATCCGGTCGTAATTCGGCCGCGGCTCGGCGCCGAACACGGTGATGTCGAACATCGCTGGCGCGCGGAGCAAAATTTCCTCCACCGTCCGCATCCCGGCCATGCCGTTGCCAACAACCACCAGCCGCCGCTTCGCTCTGTTAATCATGTTCATCTTGCTTATCCTAACTGGTCGTTAGATTTGCGCCGTGGCGCCGTCATCTTGCGCGGCAACCCGCGCCCGCCAGCTGCTTTTGACGATGTTAACGCCGGCGAAAGCGATCAGCGCGAGGCCCGCGAAGATCAGCAGTCCCGTCTGGTAGGAACCGGTGAGCTGCTTGGAAAAGCCGAGGCTGGAGGCGAGATAAAACCCGCCAATGCCGCCCGCCATGCCGACCAGCCCGGTCATCACGCCGATCTCGCGGCCAAACCGCGCCGGCACCAACTGAAACACCGCGCCATTGCCCATGCCGAGCGCCAGCATGGCGATGATGAAGGCGCCCAGCGCCATCCAAAGCGAGGGCAGCCCGGCACTCACCAGCGCCAGCATCGCCGCCGCCGCCAAATACAGCAGCGACAACACCCGGATGCCGCCGAACCGGTCCGCCACCATGCCGCCGACCGGGCGGATGGTCGAGCCCGCGAACACGCAAGCCGCGGTGGCATACCCCGCCGCGACCGGCGCCATGCCGTATTCGCTGTGGAAATAGATGGTCAGCGACGCGGCAAGGCCGACGAAGCCGCCGAAGGTGACGCTGTAGAACAGCATGAACCACCAGCTATCGCGGATGCCGAGCACCCGGAAATACCCTGCCAGCGACTGCCGGGCCGGCTGCGCCGGCGCGTCCTTCGCCAGCGCCACGAACACCAGCAAAATCGCCGTCATCACCAAGGCGGCAAGGCCGAACACATTGGCATAGCCGAACGCCAGCCCCAGCATTGGCGCGAACAAAGCGGCGATCACCGTGCCGGAATTGCCCGCCCCCGCGATGCCTAACGCGGTGCCTTGATAGCGCGGCGGATACCAGCGCGACGCCAGCGGCAGCGCCACCGCGAAGGAGGCGCCCGCGAGGCCGAGCACCACGCCCAGCGCCAGCACCGCATGATAGCTCGGCACGCCCAGCGCCCAGGCCAATGTCAATCCCGCGATCACGGTAAGCTGCGTCACGATGCCGGTGCGCCTGGCGCCAAACCGGTCCACCGCCACGCCATTCACAATCCGCAGCAAGGCGCCCGCCAGCACCGGCGTCGCCACCATCAGCCCTTTCTGGGCGGCATCAAGGCTCAGCGCCTTGCCGATCTGCACGCCCAGCGGCCCCAGCAGCACCCACACCATGAAACTGGCATCGAAATACAGAAAAGCGGCCAGCAAGGTCGGCCAATGGCCCGATTTGAGAAAGCCGCGAGGGTCGCTCATGGCGGTACTCCGGCGATGCCCGCGCACCGCGTCACGAACCGCCCTTGGCTCGTAGGATGAAAGGATTGCGAAACAAGCAAGCCGCCATGGCCGCTATGTCAGAGACTAAGCAAGGGTTATGCCAAGAAAGGTGAAAGCAGTTCTTTTTTATAAAAAAGAACCAAAAAATTTTTTTGAGTTGTTGCGGCGCGATCTGTGCCGAAACCACACCACCCTGAATTATAAAAGTTTTTGCCTGCCGCGGCGCGTAGCCTTTTTCAAAAAGCAGCGCTTGCTTCCCTTGCTTTAGCTACCGCATGCCATTCCGGCAAATCATTGTGCATTCTATCTTTTGATATACATCTCTGCGCAACCAATAGGCAATATTAGTAATGACTTAACCAAATGCCATTATTTTAATCATGATTACCTATATAGATTTACGGCTTTTTCCATGATGTCTGCGGGCGCGTGACCCCACCGCGTCATCTCCGTGGCGAACCAGCGGGCATCGACGGGGTTCGGCCGCGCCGCCGGTTGCGGCGGGAATACCGGGCCGCCGGTTGCGGGATCGAGCGAGGCGGCGATGACTGCCGAGGGAACCGCGAGATATTCAGGGCGTGACAGCAGTTCCGCCAGCATAACGCGCCGCGCCGGCGCCGCGCAGACCAGAGCGGCTTCGGCGAGCGCCGTCAGCAGGCTGGCCAGGCGCGCAGGATTTTCGCCGGCCCAATCGGCGCGAACCGCCAAGCATTTTTCCGGATGATCCGGTTTAATTGCCGCCGAATAGACAGCCGGAAAGCCATGGCCTGATCGCGCGGCGATGACGCCCCAAGGGGCGCCGGCGCAGAACCCGTCAATGGCGCCGGCCGCCAGTCTGTCCGGCATCTCCGCCGGCGGCAGCACGGTGAGCCGGACATCCCGTTCGGGGTCGATGCCGCTTGCCGCCAGCCAGTGGCGGAGCAGCAGGTCATGGGTGGAAAACCCATGCACCACGGCCAGCACGGGAAGCGGCCCTCGGCGCCTGGCGATGGCGTCCCGGAAGGAGAGGCCGGCGCGCGCCGCGTCATGCGGCGCATCGGCAATGCCGTCGCGCCAAGCGGCGGCAAGGGTGACGGCGTTGCCGTTCAGGCTCAGCGTCATCGGCACGGCGAGATCGACGCGCCGCCCGCGCAAGCCAAGGCCGCAGGCGATGGCCAGCGGCGGCGGCATCACCGCGGCGTCGAGCAAGCCATAACTCAGCTTGTCCGCGACATTCGACCAGGACGGCTCGATCGACAGCCGCACCGCGACATCCCGCGCCGCGAACAACCCTTGGTGATGCGCGAGGATCACCGGCGCCGCGTCGGTCAAGCGAAGCAAGCCAAGGCGGATCGGTTCACTCACTCTGATGCGTCCTTTTTATGCGTCCTTTTCTGGGCTTCATCGAGCAAAGATGCCGCGACATCGGTCAGTCGTTTTTGCTGTTCCATCGCCAAGCGCTGTAGCAGCCGATGCGCCGCCGGCTCGCTGAGCCGGTCCTGCTTCATCAGCAGGCGCTTCGCGGCGTCGATCGCGCCGCGCGCGGCGATCTGCGCCTCCGCCGCGGCAAGCCGCGCCGCCATCTCCTGAGTGCGGCGGAACAGCGCGATGGCGGTGCGCAGGATCGGCTTGATCTCCGGCAAGGCGGCGCCGCGCACGTGATAAGAACTCACTCCGGCTTCAATCGCCGCCTCCATGAAGGCAGGATCATCTTCGTCGGTGAACAGCAGCACCGGAGCGGGGCGCTGGTGATGCAGTTGGCGCAGCGAATCGAGACCGTCGCGATCCGGACGCGTCATGTCGACGATCACCACATCCGGCCCGGCGCGCGCCACTGCGTCGAGCAGATTTTCACCTTGGCCGATCAAAATAATCGAAAAAGCGTCATCCTGCGCCTGCAAGGCAGCGCCAAGCGCCGCCGCGCGGGCGGCATCGCGGTCGCCGAGCAGGATTTTCATCGGCGTGAAGCACCCATGCCGTCCACGCTGCAACTTTCTTGCCAAGTTCTTTGGCCAAGTTTCTTTGGGCAAGCTTTCTGCGCGAAATTTTCTACTAGGAGACGATCAGGTAGCGCGCCGGCAGGTAGCGCGCCGGCAGGCAGCGCGCTGGCAGGCAGCGTGCCGTCCAATCGGCAGCGTTATTTGCCGCCTGTATCGCCTTGCGCGCCGGTTTTCGCCTGATTGCCGGCGCCCGATTGTTTTCCCTGCAGCGCGTTGTTGACATCCTTGTTCTTGGTGGCGCCGGGTGGCGCGCCACGGGTCGCCGCGCCATTGCCCCGCTGGCCGCTGATTTCGGCGCTCGTGCCAGAATTCGCGCCAGAATTCGCGCTGGTGCCGGCATTGCCGTTGATCTGCTGTTGACCCGCCTTCACCGATGCGCCGCCATCAGCGAAGGCAGCGCCAGGAATGCCGAGCATGAGGGCCAGCCCACAAGCCATCGCGGTTCCGCGCAATCCTGTTCGCATGCTGATCTCCTTGAAGAAATTGTTGAACAGAGATGCGCCGCCCGCCTGCATAAACAAGTTTCCATCAGTGTGGCGGTTCTGAAATTCCTATCTACTTGCGGCGGCGTTTTTAGGAATTTCAGAACCATCAGCCACACTAGAATGATAGGCTGGCTAGTGTCCTAATCGTTTCGGAAGTTCGCAGAACGCCTGGATCAGCGCTTACGAACTTCCGAAACGGGACACTAGCAAATCGCCGGTTGCAAAATGGTGTTGTTTTAGCAGCCCGGAATACCGACGTGTTGCCGCGATGCTGCGTAAGGAGCCACCCATGCCGCAACCTGGCCAGAAGCCGCTGCCGAAACTAAACTTCCCGAAAATGACGCTGAGCGTTAACGGCGATGATCGCGAGATCGGGGCGGCGCCGGACAGCATGCTGCTCTACGCCCTGCGCGATAATCTTGGCCTGCACGGGCCGCGCTTCGGCTGCGGCCTGTCGGAATGCGGCGCCTGTACGGTGCATCTGGATGGCATCGCCATCCGCTCCTGCGTGACGCCCCTAGCGGCGGCGAAAGGCCATAAGATCACGACGCTGGAAGGCCTCGGCACGGTCGACAATCCGAACCCGCTGCAGCAGGCCTTCATCGACGAGCAGGCGGCGCAATGCGCCTATTGCATCAACGGCATGATCATGACCGCCCAGGCCTTGCTGAACAGCAACCCGAAGCCGAGCCGGGACGAGATCAAGACTGCGCTGAATGGCATTCTATGCCGCTGCGGCACCCATATGCGGATCGTCCGCGCCGTCGAACGCGCGGCGGCGCACGGCCAGAACGGCCAAGCGAACGGGGGGACGAAAGCATGAGCAACCGGATTATCAACCGAGACGCCGCGGCGCTGAGCCGCCGCGGCCTGCTGAAATTATCGGGCGGGCTGGTGATCGGCTTCAGCCTGTTCGGCGAGGTGCAAGCCGCCCAGGAAATGGCGCCGAATTCCACGCCGGATGGCGTGCCGCCGCCATCCGGCAGGCTTTATGCCTGGCTCGCCGTGCATCCGA
This sequence comes from Acetobacteraceae bacterium, assembly GCA_965276795.1. Lineage (GTDB taxonomy): Bacteria > Pseudomonadota > Alphaproteobacteria > Acetobacterales > Acetobacteraceae > Acidiphilium. Next base: position 2,773,690 of record OZ255628.1, read on the forward strand.
ATGACCGGGTGACTTTGTTTACCGGCAAGGTGGAAACCGGCACCGGCGTGCAGACAGCGCTGGCCCAGATCGCCGCCGAGGAGCTTGATGTCCCGGTCGACCATCTGGATGTGGTAATGGGCACCACTTCGGAAACCGTCGATCAAGGCCCTACCTATGGCAGCAAGACCATCCGTTATGCCGGACCGCAAATCCGTCACGCCGCCGCTGCCGGCCGGCAGGCGCTGCTCACCCTGGCCGCCAGCCATTTCAAGGTGTCGGAACATCAGCTCACGGTAAAGGACGGCAAAATCGCGGTGATCGGCGATAGCCGCGTAATCAGCTATGGCAAGCTGGTCGAGGGCAAGCGCCTCAATATCGAAATTGGCGCCAGCGGCAAGCAATTCGCCATGCAGGTGGCGCCCAAGGCGCGGCTGAAGGACCCTTCCACCTACACGGTGGTCGGCAAGTCGGTGCCGCGCAAGGACATCCCCGCCAAGATGACCGGCCAATTCACCTATGTGCAAGACGTCAAGGTGGACGGAATGCTGCATGGCCGGGTGGTGCGGCCTTACGGCGTCAAAGCCACGCTGGTCAGCGTCGATGAAACCGGCCTCAAGGACATCCCCGGCTTCGTGCAGGTGGTCAGGCGCAATAATTTTCTCGGCGTTGTGGCGCAAACCGAATGGGGCGCCATCCAGGCGGCCGCCAAGCTCGGCTCGGTGCTCAATCCGAAAGGCCCCGATGCCTACCAGGCCAAATGGTCGAATTGGGATGACCTGCCGCCGATGGACGATATCTGGCAGACCGTGCGCGACGCGCCTGGCAAGAATACCTCGGTTGCCCATCAGGGATCGGTTGATCAGGCGCTAGCCGGCGCCGCCAAGACGCTGAACGCCACCTACCGGACGCCATTTCAGATGCACGCTTCGATCGGCCCGTCCTGCGCCATCGCCGATGTGCGCAACGACAGCGCCACTTTCTGGTCCGGCACCCAAATGCCGCACGAGACCCGGCGCGACATGGCGAAACTGCTCGGCATCCCGGTGGAGCGGATCGAATTGCGCTGGTTTGAAGCCTCCGGCGCCTATGGCCGCAACGGGCTGGATCATGTGGTCGCCGATGCCGGGCTGATGTCGCAGGCGGTAGGCCGGCCAGTGCGGGTGCAATGGATGCGCTGGGACGAGCATGGCTGGGAGCCGAAAGGCCCGGCGATCACCCAAGACCTTGCCGGCGCGCTGGATGAGCGCGGTCATGTCGTGGCCTGGCGCCATCATATGTGGATCCCCACCTTTTTGGATAACCGGCTGATCGCCGCTGAACTGATCGGCACGCCCGATGTCGTGGGCCATGCCGGGCTGGGGCTGCCCGCCATCACCTATGCCTATACGTTTCAAAACGCCGATGTGGCCTCGCATGGCGAGGGCCGGGTGGCGCTGCTGACCTCCTGGCTGCGCTCGCCAGCGCAGTTCGAAACCACCTATGCCATGGAAGCCTTTATCGACGAGATGGCCGCCGCTTCCGGCCAGGACCCGCTGGCCTTTCGGCTTAAGCATCTGCAAGACCCGCGCGCTATCGCCGTGCTGCAGGCGGCGGCGGAAGCCTATGGCTGGCAAAGCCGGCCGTCATTTCAACAAAATCGGGGTCAACAAAATGGGGACGGCAAACCCTCCCCTGGCAAGGCTGGCGCGGATAGCAAGTCCGCGCAGGGCCGCGGCATCGCCTGGGCCAACCGCGACGACACGCGCGTCGCTACTATCGCCGATGTCACCGTCGATCCCGCCAGCGGCAAAATCCGCGTAACCCGCGTGGTGGTGGCGCAGGATTGCGGACTGGTGATCAACCCGGACGGAATGCGCAACCAGATCGAGGGCAATGTGATCCAGTCGATCAGCCGCACTTTGCACGAAGAGGTCAGCTTCGATCAATCGCATGTCACCAGCCGCGACTGGATCGGCTATCCGATCCTGCGCTTCGAGGAAATCCCGGACAAGATCGACGTCGTGCTGGTCAATAACCGCCCGGAATATCCGTCCTATGGCGGCGGCGAACCCTCCACCTGCCCGACCGCGGCGGTGATCAGCAACGCGGTGTTCGATGCCGTCGGCATAAGGCTGCGCCAGACGCCATTCCGCCCGGAGCGGGTGAAGGCGGCGATCAGTTAAAGGGAAGGTTTTATCTGTAACGGCGGCGCGCGCCGTAATAGGCGGCAACCGGATGGCAAGCATCCGCGGCAGGAGATGATCATCATGATTGAACGCAGGTCTTTCGAAAGCCTTGGCGGCGCCAACCATGGCTGGCTCGACGCCAAGCACCATTTTTCCTTCGCCGGCTACCAGGACCCGGCGCGCATGGGCTGGGGCGCGCTGCGCGTGTGGAACGATGACTCCATTGCGCCCAATACCGGGTTTCCGCCGCATCCGCACGCGGATATGGAAATCATCACCTATGTCCGCGAGGGCGCGATCACCCATCAGGACAACCAGGGCAATGAAGGCCGCACCGAAGCGGGCGACGTGCAGGTAATGAGCGCGGGGAGCGGCATCCGTCATGCGGAATATAACCGCGAGCCGGCGACAACCCGGCTCTTCCAGATTTGGATTTTGCCGGACCGGCAGGGCGGCGCACCCTCCTGGGGCGCCAAGCCCTTCCCGAAGCACAGCCGCTCCGGGCAATTCGTCGCGCTCGCCAGCGGTTTTGCGGATGACGCCGATGCCTTGCCAATTCGCGCCAGCGCGCGGGTGCTGGGCGCGACCCTCAAGGCGGGAGAGACCGCCGATTACCCGCTGGGCGAGGACCGGCACGGTTATCTGGTGCCGGCCAATGGCAAAATTTCGCTGAACGGCGTTTTGCTGAAGCCCCGCGACGGCGCCGCGGCGCATCACGAAGCGACCCTTCGCGTCACCGCGCTGGAGGATGCCGAAATCGTCCTGGTGGACGCGGCCTAAAGCCTGACTGGTTCAGGCTGAACCAATCAGGCTTTGATCTCTTTACGAAAGCGACTGGTTTACGTTTAAGACTGCAGGTCAACCTGAAACAATCCGGCGCTAGGTCCGGTCGAACCACCAAAACATCGCCTCGCGCCGCGGCGGCGTCTGGCGCTGCGCCTGGACTGGCGGCGCTGCTTGGAAATCTGTCTTGTAAGCCTTGTCGATCTTCATGATCAGCTGCGGCGAGGCTTCGAAAAAGCCGGTGGATTTCGCTTGCGCCAGCGTTGGCGCGGCAAGGCCGGCCAGCATCGCCACGCCCAAGAAGTTGCCCAAGAGATTGCCCAAGAAGTTGCTCAGCGTTTTGCCTTTGATATTCATCATCGTCACTCCTGTTGCCGGATGCTCATCCGGGATGGTTGCGGGGAAGCGGGTTGCGCCGCCATGGCGTTCGCCACGGCATGGCCGGATGATTACGATGAAATGCCGTTTCCTAATGTGACATTTATCACATTCATCGACGTTCTATCGGATTAGGGTTCTGCGCATCGCATCACCCTCGATCAGGAACCGTACAATGACCGACAAGTCTTTCTGCTCGCAGCTTGAAGCCTCCTGCCAGCCGGCAGAGTCGCAACTGCCCTACAGCATTTTAGCCTGCGTCTTGCTTGAGCGTCCGGCGCCAATAACGCGGCAGGTTGTGTGGAATGCTGCGGCAGCGTGGCCCACGGAAAATCGAGCGGCGCATGCCCGGCTGAGCTTTGGCGAAATCATCGCGGCAGCGGTGCCTTTTCTCGTGGCGTTGCTGATGATTGCCGGGTTTGTCATCACCGCCTGTCCGTTGCTGGCCGAGGGACTGCCGATCTTCGCCAACCAGAGCGGGTTCGTCAGGCAGGCGGACGCTCATGCGCTGATTGTTCATCCGCCTGCGATAGCGGCGCTATCGCCGCGCCAGTCATAAACGTCGCAACATAAGTACTTTCATAACATAAGAACTGGCGCCGCCACTCGCGCCTTGAGCCGGGCCGGGTCGCTGATGGTAATCCGGCCGGGCGACAGGGCGATCAGCCCTTCCGCTTCAAGGTCGCGCAGCCGGCGGTTCACCGTCTCCCGCGCGGATCCGACGATCTGGCCTAGCGCGCTTTGCGTCACGTCAATACGGGTATGGCCGCGCTCCGCATGGCGCTGCATCAGATAGACGCAGATGCGCTGCGCGACATCCTGAAACAGCATGGATTCAAGTTGAACGATGGTGGCGCGCAGGCGCAGGCAGACAATCTCCAGCACGCGACGGGCAAATTGCGGATCGCGCTCCATCAGTCGCTGCGCCGCCGCACGCTCGATCACCAGCAGATGCCCCTTGGTCGCGGCCACCGCATCGGCGGTGCGTGGTTTGCCGTCGAACAGCGCGATTTCGCCAAACACCGCGCCTGCCTCCAGCACGTTCAGCACCTGATCCTTGCCAGATTCATTGGGCAGCACGATGCGCACCTCGCCTGACAAGATCGCCAGCATCGACGAACCGGGATCGCCGCGCTGAAACAGCGTCTCGCCGGTCCGCATCGCGCGCTCATAGGCGCAGCCGAATAGCGCATCGAGATCCGCCGGCGCGAAGGGCGCGAAAAGCGGAATCTTTGCTAAAATTTGCCTGCCGTTGAGCATTCACCCCCCCCTGATAAGCAAGCGCTTCTTTTTTGAAAAAGGCGACGCGCCGTGGAAGCAAAATTTTCGAGGCTATCCCAATCATTACTGTGAGTGAAGCTTTACCTATTGCTTGATGTCTTTCAAGAGTTCGGCGGGTGTTCCATTGTTGAACCGTTGAGAAGAAATGAATCGCTGAAGCTGTTCGTCTGGGGCATGAAATTCCAGCACCGGTTCGCGCTCTAGTCAAGAAATCCGGTCATCGCGCGGATCGCCGAAGCCTTTTCCAATGTTTTAAGGTCAGGCATGGGGCGGCGAAGCTCCGCGTTATCGGCGAAATGCGCTTCGAGCGCCGCGGCCACTTGCAGCACCAGCGCGTCGCCGCCTCTAGGGCCGATGATTTGCAGGCCGAACGGCATTCCTGCCGCGTCCCGCCCCAGCGGCAGCGACAGCGCCGGATGGCCGGCCAAGGTCGCCGCATAGGCCAGCGCCAGCCATTGGAAATAGGATGTCGTTGGTTTACCGTCGATCTCAGTGGGATAGAGCTCGGTCCACGGGCGCGGCGTGATGGTGATCGCCGGCGTGACGATGATGTCATACCGTTCAAAGAAGTCCTGCCAGCGGCGGTAATAGGCGGTGTGCTTTGCCTCGGCGCGGGCGACATCCTCGGCGGAATAGCGCAAGCCTTCCTCGACATTCGCCCGGATATTCGCGCCGAGTTTTTCCGGGCTGGCCCGGAAGGTTGCGCCGAAGGAGGCGAGAAAGGCCACGGCGCGTTTTACCGCGAAAGCCTCGTCGGCGCCGCGGCAATCCGGGGTCGCCTGATCGAGCGCGCCGAACAGGCCGGAGAGCTTTGCCACCCGCGCCTCGAAGGCGTTGACAATCGCTGTCTCGGTCGGCGCGAAGCCGAAATCGGCCGTCGCCGCCACTCGCAATGATGCCAGATCCACTGGTTTCACCGGGTAGAATTCATCCGCCTGCCAGGCCTTGCGCCCTCGTATCGTGTAGGAAAGCGGATCACGCGCGTCAGCGCCCGCCATCGCGGCAAGCATCAGCGCCAGATCGGGCACATTGCGCGCCATCGGCCCCAGCACGCTGAGCGAAGACCAGCCGAGCAGCCGCAACTCCGAGGGCACCAGCCCTGGCGAAGGGCGCATCCCGACAATGCCGCAAAACGCCGCCGGGTTGCGCAGGCTGCCGCCCATATCGGAGCCCGAGGCCAAGGGCAGCATTCCGGTCGCCAGCGCCACGGCCGAGCCGCCCGACGATCCCGCCGCCGAGAGCGCGGGGTTGAACGGATTGCCGGTCGCGCCATACACCTTGTTGCGCGTATTAGCGCCGGCGCCAAATTCCGGCGTGTTGGTCTTGCCGAGCACAATCCCGCCGGCCTGCTTGAGCGCCGCCACCATGGCCTGATCCTCGCGCGGCACATGATCGCGGAACATCACGCTGCCATAGGTGGTGCGCAATCCTTCGGTGTTTTCCAGGTCCTTGATGCCGAGCGGCAGTCCATGCAGAGCGCCCAGCGCCTCGCCCCGCGCGACCGCCGTTTCCGCCTTGCGCGCCGCCTCGCGCGCCCGGTCAAAATCCCGCGCCACCAGCGCATTCACCGCGTGATCGACCTTCTCCACCCGCTGGATGCAGCTTTCCGCCAGCTCCACCGGCGAGAGCCGCTTCATCCCGATCAGCCGCCGCGCTTCAACCGCGGCAAGATCACACGCTTCGGTCATTGATCGCATCCATCCCCTTGTTGCCGGGCCTACTTATCAAATGCAGGCCTCCGGAGCCACTTCATCGCCGCTTGCCCATTGACCTGAGCCCGCCGATCTCCGAAGAAGCCTGAGCCAGACGGTCGGACGGCCGCTGCCGAGGGTAACCTAGGTAGAGGAAAGTCCGGGCTCCACGGGAATACGGTGCCGGTTAACGGCCGGCGGGGGCGACCCCAGGGACAGTGCCACAGAAAACAAACCGCCGGCACGCGCCATGGGCTTGTTATGGGCCTGCCGGCAAGGATGAAACGGTGCGGCAAGAGCGCACCGCGCGCCCGGCAACGGGGGCGGCAGGGTAAACCCCACCGGGAGCAAGACCGAATAGGGACGGCCGGCGGCATGAGCGATCATGGCGCGCCACGGGCATTCCCGCCCTGCCGTCCGGGTTGGTCGCGCGAGATGCGTAGCGATGCGCATCGAAGAGGAATGGCCGTCCAGCATCCATCTGGGTGTGGACAGAACCCGGCTTACAGACCGTCTGGCGATTTATTGGGATGTCAGGACTTGCCGAATTTGACGAAGACCTGCCGGTCCTTGTTGTCTTCCAGCAGCATGCGGAAGCCTTGCAGGCTGGTGAAGCCAAGGCCGCGTGGCAGACCTGATTCCGGATCGGGCTTGATCTGAGAATAAGCGGCGCCGGAGAGTTTTTCCCATTTTCCAGCGGGTTTCTTGGCCTCCAGATTGACCAGCGTCGCCTTGAACACCAGCCGCACCACGGGCTCTTTCGGCGCTGTTGGCTTGGTAAGGCTGAGATGCCCGCCGATCATCTGCCAGCCACTAGCCAGCGCCCATTGTGTCAGTTCGTCACGGTCCATCCGATCGCTCCATAAGTTTGACGTGCCATAGGTTTGATAGGATCGGCTGTGCGGGAGCCTGTCGCGGCTGTAAAGCTTTCTGGAGTTCGCCTACCGCCCCGCCTTCAAGCCAGCCTTCACATTACAAGCAAGCTTATATGGCGAAAGCGTGGTTTTGGGCTTGCGCGGAAGGGCTTTCAAGGCGATGCAATCAGCGGGGAGCGAATCCTCGCCGTCCCTATCCCAGGAGGACCTGATGCCGACCAAAAAGACGCCTGAGCCCAAGACGCCTGAGCATAAGACGCCTGAGCATAAATCAGCCGCCAAGCCCAAGTCAGTCGCTAAGCCGAAAAGCGGCAATAAACCGAACGCGCTCCAGCAGCCGCTCAAGCCTTCCGAAGACCTGGCCGCCATTGTCGGCGCCGAGCCGCTGCCGAGGGGCGAGGTGGTCAGCAAGGTCTGGACCTATATCAAGGCGCACAAGCTGCAAAACCCCAATGATGGACGGGAGATCATGGCGGATGACAAGCTCCGCAAGATTTTCGGCAAGGACAAGGTGACGATGTTCGAGATGAACAAGCACCTCGCCGCGCATCTGAAGTAACGATACGCCAAATAGCCGGTCACGATGCCGCGGCTCTCGTCGCGGCATCGTCAACGGTGGACTATGTCTTGCGGCGCTTCACCGCGGCCAACCCAAGCAGCCCCGTCGCCAGCACCAGCAGCGAGCCGGGTTCGGGAACCGGGGTAATCGTGACGATCCCGTTACCGTAACGAAAATTGCCGGAGTAAAAAGTTTGAACACCGGATAGCAACACAGGATTTGTTGCTGACGCTGCAAGATAAGAACCGCCGCCGCCGCCACCGCCGCCATAGCCGCCCCCGCCGCCGCCGCCGCTAAAGCCACCGCCGCCACCGCCGCCAAAGCCCTCTTGCGTCGGGCCCGCAAGATAGCCGCCGCCGCCGCCGCCGCCGAAACCTCCCCCATTATCGGGATAGAAGCCTACGCCGCCGGCCAGCCCCGGGTAACCGCCGCCGCCGCCGCCGCCGGTATTGCTGCTCGTCCCGCTACCTTCAAAGCCACCACCGCCTCCTCCTGCGCCGCGACCTCTGCCTGCATAGCCGCCGCGCCCGCCATCGCCGCCGGCGCCCTCATTGCCGTAAGCTGCGGTGCCGTCGCCGCCGCTTCGGACAGTTAGGCCGCCCTGACCGTAGAGGCCACCACCACCACCGGCAACAACCAAAGGAGAACCGTTGCTGAGCACAAAACTGCCGCCGCCGCCGCCGGCATAATGGCCGGCGCCGCCCACCGCGATTTCCAGCGTCTCCCCCTTGGTGAACGCAAGGTCGCCGCCAATTTCGGCGCCGTAGCCGCCTTGCGCTTCAATAGTGCCCCCCTGCGCCCCAAAAGCGACGACATCATACAAACCGGCAGTCGGAACGGTGTAGCTTTGAAAGCCGCCTGTATAGTTGAAAACAACCGTGTCCGCCTCGGCGAAAGCGCAGGCGGCGCAAACCGTCAGCAGCGACGCGCTGACCAATAATGACAATCTCATTGAAAGCTCCCCAGACCGATTTTTTCAGGATGGCAGCATGGTTCAATTGCGTGGCATGTTCATAACAGATCGTTACTAATATAAACGTTATAGTTCCCTTACAAGAAGTTCAAGTACAAGAAGTTCAAGAACCTCCCCTCCCGTTCAAGCAGCGCGCCGGATTCCAGCGGGAAACTATCATTTCCGTCATAAGGCGCCGGTTTTATTGAAGCCGCGCCGCGACTTGCCCAAATAAACCGGCAACGCGCCGCGATCGGCGCGGCCAACGGTGAAATCGGTTCGGGAAGGATCATAAAATGAAAGCATTATGCTGGCACGGCAAGGGCGACATCCGCTGCGATACCGTGCCCGACCCAAAAATCGAGGATGGCCGCGACATCATCCTGAAAATCACTGCCTGCGCCATCTGCGGCTCGGACCTGCATCTGATGGACGGGCAAATGCCCGGCATGAGCAGCGGCGATATCCTCGGCCATGAATTCATGGGCGAGGTGGTCGAGACCGGGGTCAGCATCTCCAAGTTCAAGAAGGGCGACAAGGTGGTCGTGCCGTTCAACATCAATTGCGGCGAGTGCTATCAGTGCAAGATGGGCAACTGGGCCTCCTGCCAGAAGTCCAACCGCAACGGCGAGATGGCGGCAAAAATGTTCGGCTACCCAACCGCCGGCTTGTTCGGCTACTCGGCGCTCACCGGAGCCTATTCCGGCGGCCAGGCGGAGTATGTCCGGGTGCCGATGGCCGATGTGGCGCCGATGAAGGTGCCGGACGGCATGGATGACGAGCACGCGCTGTTCCTCTCCGACATCCTCCCCACCGGCTGGCAAGCGGTCGATTATTGCGATCTCAAAGGCGGCGAGACTGTCGCCATCTGGGGCGCCGGCCCGGTCGGCCTGTTCGCCATCAAATCGGCGGCGGTGATGGGCGCCGAACGCATCATTGCCATCGAGTCAGTGCCGGAGCGTATCGCGCTCGCCCGCCAAGCCGGCGCCACTGACATCATCGACCATACCAAGGAAGACGTGATGGCGCGGCTCAAGGAGATCACCGGCGGCAAAGGACCGGACGCGGTGATCGATTGCGTCGGCGCGGAATCGACGGCAGGCCACGGCCTGTTCAGCGTGGTCAGCGCCGTGCAGGAGAAACTGACCAGCACCCAGCGCCCCTACGCGCTGGAGCAGATGATTCAGGCGGTGCGCCCGAGTGGCGTGATTTCGGTGCCCGGCGTCTATACCGGCCCGGTGCCGATCAACATGGCGGCCATCGTGCAGAAGGGCCTGACGATGAAAAGCGGCCAGACCCATGTGAAGCGTTACCTAGAGCCACTGACCAAACTGATCCAAGAGGGAAAAATAGATCCGACCTTCCTGATCACCCATCGCAGCGCGAAGCTTGAAGACGGGCCGGAGCTGTACAAGACTTTTCGTGATAAGAAGGACCATTGCGTGAAGGTGGTATTTCACCCGGCCTGATTTCCAAGCTATAGCAAGCGCTTCTTTTTTACAAAAAAGAAGCAAAAAACTTTTACTAATTATAAAAATTTTGGTTCTGCTTTAAGAAGAACCACTTTCCTTACTTGATCAAAAGGATGCTGGGCGTGACCGGATCGAGCGACAGCTTCACCTGGTCCGTTCGTCCGTAGTCCTGGCCCGTGCGCAAGTCACGGACAAAACGCGGTTCGGGTAGATGCAATGTCATGGCAAGCATGCTGGCGCCTGGAGCGAATTTCCGTTGCAACGCGAGGATCATTGCCTTGCCGCGCTGGAAGCGGAACAGCCGGACATCGCCCCTCGCAACACCGTCGAAGTGGAAGGCGGGGCGCAGCCCGGCGCGGCGGAGAGGCAATTCATCATGGTTCGCCAGCAGCACGGCGCTGGTAGAGCCTGGCTTAAACAAATCGGCTAGCAGTGGATGCGGCAAGCGTCGGCTATGCTGATCGAACTGCCCCGGCACGACATCGGCGGCGACCACGCCGCCATGCGCGGCGAAGCGGCGGATTTCCGCCGCCGCCTTCGCCGACAAGGCGATGACATGCGGCAGCAGGAGCAGCTTGATGCCGCCCTTGCGCAGCGCGCCCTGCTCGATCAGCCGGGAGGTGGTATAACGGCCCTGCAACCCGGCGCGCGCCACGAGGCCGGCGAAGCGCTGCATCGCCGCCTGCACCGCATCATGGCTCTCATCCTCCGCCTTGGCATCGCGGGTTTCCCAAGGGATCCCGCTGTTGCGCCGATCCAGCAGCCATTGGGTGCGCAGGCTGGCCGGGGAATACAGCGTCGCCACCGGGTCGATGACGCGGCGGCTATTCAGCAACAGGCGGCCAAGCGGGCCGCGTAGTTCCGCAAAGACCGGCGCCGCCTGTCTCCCCCAGGCGCCGAGTGCGCCGTCAGCCTTGGCAAGCTTGTCATGCTCGTCCCATAAAATGCCGCCGCGCATGCCGCGCAGCACGCTATGCCAAAGCTGGTGCGCCTGTTGCGCGCCGCCGCCGGAAAACGTCATCAGCATGATGAGCGATGGGTTCAGCGAGCGGGCGATCGCGATGCTCTCGCCGCCGTCGTAAATTTCCATCACGTCCACCGCGCCGGCAAGTCTCGTATAGGTATAGCCGCCCCAACCAGGGATTTGCGCGCCTTCGATCGCGGCGAGCGCATGAGGATCGGCGCGATGCACCGCATCGGTGCCGGCGCGCACGGCGCGCGCGAAAGCGACATCCATCCAGCGCTTGAAATCCGCCCAAGCGGCGAAATTTTCGTCCCGCTGCCGCACCGCCGCATCGGTCAGCCTTGGCGTGACATCCGCCCAATGCGTAAAATTCGTGCCCCATTCGCGGTTAAGCGCTGTGAGGCTGCCATATTGGCCGCGCAGCCAGAGCCGCATGCCGGCGAGCGAGCTTGGCGCGATATCGAAATCCCAGTTCGCCGCCAGATCGGCGATGCCAGGCTCGTCGGCGAGGGAATAATAGAGCGGATGATAAGGCGCGTAGTCCCGCACCACCCTGCCCAGCCGCCCGGTGATCCGGCGCAGCGCCTTGGGATCAGAAAGACCCGGCTGGCGGATGAAGGCCGCCGGATCGGCAGGCGCGCGGCGGTGCAGCGCCTCAGCCTTGAGGAAGGCAGCGTTCACCGCGCGGCCAGGCCGCCAGCGATGATAGGCCGAATAGAAATCAGTGGCGATGTTCTCGACATAAAAGCGCATGCCATGCCACGCCAGCCGCGCCGCTTCAGGGTTGAGCGGATTACCAAGCCTGTCGTCGCGATTGGCGTAGACCAGCCCAGCGGTCACGCCGATGCGCCGCAACGCCGCCAGCTGAGCGGCGTCTTGCTGTTGATAGATGATCGCCTGCCAGCCCGGCCAGTCATGCCACCGGCTTGCCCACGCCGGCGAGGCGCTGGCCGGCGAGGCGCTGGCCGCGACACATAACGCGACAACAGCGATTTTGGAGAAACGCGTCGTGACAAACCCCTGTTTACTGTTTCGGCAACCCGCCGGATTGAGTGCAAGCCATGCCAACGCAGGCCTGGCATACAAAATAATGATTTACGCTCATCGTCACTTTGCCTATATTAATTAGGCTCCCAAACTAAAACAACATCCTTGTTTTACAAAAACTTGGCAAAGGAATACATGATGAAAACCGCCTCGAAACTATGTGCTATGACAACGATCCTCGTGCTCGCCACCGGCTCCGCCTTTGCGGAAAATCCCGGCATGAAGAGCCCGCCTTTCTATCCTTCGATGACCCAAGGAACGCCGCATAGCATCACCTTCGCCTTCCGCCAGGCGCCGCGAACCGGCCGTCAGGCGGATCGCGCCCAGGCCAGCCATTCCGTGGTTCAGATGGGCGAGCGTGGCCAGAATTCACCCTACTCAAACGGCTGAGCGATAACGCAACGCGCCACATAGAGGATTTTCCGATCATGCTGATCCGAAAATCCTCTATGCTCTTTGGTTTATCGAGCCGATTCACCCGATCATGGATCACAAGAGTGATCCAACTTAATCGGGATCGGCTCTAGGCGCGTCATCCTTACGTAAAAAAGGCGTTCCGGGCACGCTGCCCGGAACGCCTTTTTGATTCGCGCTGGCATTACCGCGTCAGTGCCTCAGCTTCGGCCATACGTGTCTTCCAGCCGGACAATGTCATCCTCGCCCAGGTAAGCGCCCGATTGCACTTCGATCAAGGTAAGCGGGATGCGTCCTGGATTGTCCAGCCGGTGCACGCAGCCGAGCGGCAAATAGAGGCTTTCGTTTTCGCGGACCAGATGGGTTTCATTATCGCGCGTCACCAAGGCTGACCCCGCCACCACCACCCAATGCTCGGCGCGGTGGAAGTGTTTCTGTAGCGAAAGCTTCGCCCCAGGCAGCACGACAATGCGCTTGACTTGAAAGCGGTCGCCTTGGATCAGGCTTTCATAGAAGCCCCAAGGGCGATAGCAGCGATTATGCGCCTCGGCTTCCGGGCGCTTCTCCCGCTTCAGCCGGTCCACCACACGCTTCACGTCCTGCGCGCGGTTGCGATGGGTGACCAGCACCGCGTCCTTCGTAGTCACCACCACCACGTCCTCAAGCCCCAGCACCGCGGTCAGCGCGCCATCGCTGCGGACATAGCAGCGCGCCGAATCTTCGATCAGCGCGTCGCCGTGCGTGGCGTTGTTGTCCTCGTCCTTTTCAGCGACCTCCCAAATGGTGCTCCAGGAGCCGACATCCGACCAGCCAAGATCGGCGGGCACCACCACGGCATGGTCGGTCTTTTCCGCAACCGCATAGTCGAGGCTGATATCCGGGCATTCGGCGAAGCTGGCGGCGCCTAGGCGAATGAAGTCGAGATCATTGCGCCGCGCCTCGAAAGCGGCGGTCACCGCGCCGAGCACCTCCGGCGCGTGCAGCCGCATCTCCGCCAGCAGAACCTTTGCGGTGAATAGGAACATGCCGGAATTCCAAAAATGCGCGCCATCGGCGATCAGCGTTGCCGCGCGCGCCACGTCCGGCTTCTCGATAAAGCTGGCCAGGCGATAGGCGCCCTCGCAGCCGGGCAGCGCATCGCCCTGCCGGATATAGCCATAACCGGTTTCCGGCGCGGTGGGCCGCATGCCGAAGGTGACGATATGGCCGGCTCTTGCCGCCCGAGCGGCGATGGCAAGCGCCGCCGCCAAGGCATGCGGATCGGCAATCGAGGCATCCGCCGCCATCATCCACAGCACCGCGTCGGGATCGGTCTCGCTGGCCAGCAAGGCGGCGGCGGTGATCGCCGGCGCGCTGTTGCGCCCGACCGGCTCCAGCAGGATTTTCGGGTTCTTTACCTGCGCTTCGCGCAACTGCTCGGCGACGATGAAGCGGTGATCCTCATTGGCAACGATGATGGGCGGCGCGAAGCCGATGCCAGCGGCCCGCGCGGCGGTCTCCTGCAGCATGGTACGGTTCGAGGTCAGCGGCCAGAACTGCTTAGGAAACGCCTTGCGGGAAACCGGCCAGAGCCGCGTGCCGGTGCCGCCTGACAGGATGACCGGGATGATCGTATCGCTACGCGGTATCGTGCCATCAGCCATGCTACGCCCTTTGATCTGGTGGCCAATGATATGGCCGTTCAGTGATTGCCAGCCAGGCGGTTTGATGTCCAGCATGACGGTGGAGCGAGCATGACCGATCAAATAAAATATTCCCTTAACGCGCTGACCAGCGCCGAGCTAAAAATCCTGCTGCCGCGGCGTCCGGTAATCCTGCTGCCGCTCGGCAGCCAGGAGGATCAGGGGCGGCACGCGCCGATGGGCGATTTCGTGCTGGCCGAGATCATGGCGGCCCGCATCGCCCGCGCGGCAAGCGAGGCCGGCATCCCTACGCTGGCCGCCCCGGCCTTGCCCTTCGGCGCCGCGGATTATTTCGGCGCAATCCCTGGCGGCATGGCGCTGGCGCCGGCAACCTTCCGCGCGGTGTTGGGCGATCTGCTGGAAGATTTGCTGCGGCATGAGCTTCGCCGGATCATCATCCTCAATGGCCATGGCGGCAACGTCCCGCTGATCCACGAGGTAACGCTGAGAATCCGGCGCCAGCGCGGCGCGATCATCCCGTCCTTCTATCTATGGAAGATCGCCCGCGCGATCATGGAACGCCGCGATGGCGGCATAAGCCGGTTCGGCCATGGCGCCGAGCCGCTGGCCTCGCTGGCGCTGGCGCTGCGGCCCGATGCCGCGCGCCCTGATCTGGCGGTGGCGCCGGCAAAACCCGGAACTCTACTCGGATTGAACATAACGGGTTTTGGCACTCTGGGGTTCGAGCGCGTCGCCATTGAAGCGCCGGTCGAATTCGATGAAATCGCGCCCGCCTCCGCCACCGCCGATGCGCGGAACGCCTCGGCATCGCTGGGTCATGCCGTGGCGGATGAACTGACGGCGCTGGGCGCGCGCTTTGTCGCCCACTACGCCGGGCAATCATGAGCGCCGCCTGGATCCCGATCACCATCGGCGCCGCAGTCCTGCAGGTCTGGCGCACCGCCTTGCAAGCCAAGTTGCGCGGCACGCTATCCGCCGGGGCGGCGGGTTTCGTGCGCTATCTCTATGCGCTGCCGGTGGATGCCCTGATGCTCGGCGCGGCGCTGCTGGCGCTGCATGGCACGATTCCTCGCCTGACGGCGCGGTTTTTGCTGGAATGCCTGGGCGGCGGGATTTTCCAGATTTTCGGCACCATCCTGCTGATCATGGCCTTCGGCTACCGCAATTTCGTGGTCGGCACCGCCTATGCAAAAACCGAGGCCGCGCAGCTGGTGATCCTCTCGGTGCTGTTTCTCGGCGTGCGCCTGCCGCCGCTGGCGATACTCGGCATCATGATCTCGGTAGCCGGCGTGCTGTTGCTGTCATTCGCGGGCCACGCCTTTACCGGCGAGAAACTGGCGAGAGGCGACCTGCTGCGGGCCAGCGTGCAGCCGGCGGCGTTATGCGGGCTCGGCGCCGCATTCTGCTTCGCCTGGACCGCTATTCTGCTCCGCAACGCCGCGTTAACCTTGCCCGCTGCGATGCCGGTGGCGTTGAAGGCGCTGCTGGTGCTGTGCCTCGCCAACGGGATGCAAACCTTGATCCAGGGCGCTTACATGGCAATCCGCGCCCCCGCCGAACTGCGCGCCAGCTTGGCGTTATGGCGGCGCGTCGCCTGGATCGGGGTAGCGTCCGCAATCGGCTCGGCATTATGGTTCGCCGCCTTCGCGCTCGCACAGGTGGCGCTGGTGCGAGGCTTGGGCCAGATCGAGGTCGTGTTCACGCTTGCGGTCGGACATTTCTTTCTGAAGGAAAAATTCCACCGCGGCGAAATCCTCGGCCTGGCCCTCGTGGCCGGCGGGGTGGTGCTGATCGCGGCATAATGCCAAGCAGCATAAAGATTAACCTATCGGCAAGAGTAGGCCAGGAGGCTCTGCCTCCTGGACCTCCGTCAAAGGCAGAGCCTTTGAAATCCATTACTTGGCTTTTCGCTGGGAGGGGTCTCTGACTCCTCCCAGCGGAAAGCCATCTAGCGGGTTCTAAGGGCTGAGCCCTTAGTGGGGGTTTCAGGGGGCGAAGCCCCATGATCTTGCTTCGCGATGTGTCAATCTTTATGTCGCTTGGTATAAGCCCCGGTGCGCCAAGCGTTAAATCCCCAACAGCTCCCGCAGTGGCGCGAATACGGCGTTTGGGCCGTAATGACGGGTGATGTAGCTCAGCGCCGCGGCTTCGCTGGCGGGAAGGGCGAGCGCCGCCAGCACCGCCTGAGCGAATTCCTCGGGCGCGGCGGCTTTGATGAACGGCGCCAGCCGGTCCGCCGCGAAGCCATCCAGGCTCGGCGGCGTCGCCACCGTCCAGAGGCCGTGGCGGGCATAATCAAGCAGCTTGATCTTCAGCCCGGAGCCGACCCGCAAGGGCGCGATCGCCAAGGTCGCGCGGTGCAGGAACGGCGCCAAATCAGGTTGGCGGCCAAGCCGGCGCACCCCGGCGGGCATGACGCCGATGGCGGTGCCAGCATCGCCCACCAGATCAAGCCGGATTTCCGGCCGCGCCGCAGTCAGCCGCGGCCATATCTCGCCCAAGAACCAGTTCAGCCCATCCAGATTGGGCAGCGAATCGCTGCCGACAAAAACCAGCCGCTGCGGGTCGCGCGGCATGTCGGCGGAGCGCGGGCAGGGAATGGCCGGCATCGGCGCGGTGATCACCGGCTTGTCCGGGCATAATTCGGCCAGCAGCGCCGCCTCGCCTTCCTGGATCGCCGCCAGCGCGCCGGCCTTGCCGAGCAGTCCTGCCTCGTCCTGCCGGTTCAGGGCTTCTGGCGAAATTCGATAGCCGGCAAGCCTGAGCGCGGCATGGCGGCGGTGGAACACATCATGCGCGATGATCACCGAAGGGATGCCCAGCAGGCGAGGATCGTCAAGCACCGGGGCGCGGAAAATCGTATCGACCAAAATAGCGTCCGGTTTCGAACGCGCCAGATGCGCGGCGCACCACTCCGCCTGCGCCTCGTTGGGAAACGCGCCCAGGACGGCATCCGCCTCGCCAGAGGCGCGCTTCATCCGCCGGACCAGGCGGGGCGGCAGCGCCATCCGGGCAAAGCCGGCCAGCGCCGCCCGCGACTCCCCTGCTGCCACCCAAGGCCCCAAGCGGAACAGCCGCGGGCCGTTCAAGCTGATATCATGGCCCGGCCAATAAAGCAGCGGCTTCGGCAAACGCGGGCGGGTGAGCAGGATTTCGATACGATGGCCGAGCGCCGCGAGATGCGTGATCAAGGCCCAATTCATCGCCAGATGCCCCGCCGCATTCGGGCGGGGCAACTCATCGGTTACGAACGCGAAGCGTTTATGAGAAATGCCGTTCAGGCGGCCGATGCCTTGGCGACGCCTTTATCGGCCAGCAGGCTCTGCAATTCGCCGGACTGGTACATCTCGGTCACGATATCGCAACCGCCGACAAATTCGCCCTTCACGTAAAGCTGCGGCACGGTCGGCCAACTGGAAAATTCCTTGATTCCCTCGCGCAGCCCGGGCTCCTCAAGCACATTGGCGGTTTTGAACGGCACCCCGAGATGCGTCAGGATTTGCACCACCCGCGCGGAAAATCCGCATTGCGGAAACATCGCCGTGCCCTTCATGTAGAGCATCACCGGGTTGTCCGCCACTTGGGCGTGAATTTGGTCATGGACCGAGTTAGCCATCATTCTCTCCTATCGGTCGCTCCTCACTCGGGAGCGGATGTCTGTAAAGCTAAAGCATGCAAGGCGCCTCCCATACGGCCTTGCAGGGCGGCATAGACCAGCTGGTGCTGGCGCACGCGCGGGATGCCGCGAAACTGCTCGCTGATCACCGTCGCGGCGTAGTGATCGCCATCGCCCGCGAGATCCTCCACGGTTATCCTCGCATCGGGCAAAGCGGATCGGATCAAGGCTTCGATTTCATTGGCGGACATCGCCATGGGCAGCTCCGTTGAGGCGAACCAGCATTTAGGCGAACCAGCATTTAGGCGAACCGGCATTTAGGCAAACCAGGGGTCACGCGAACCAGGCGGGAAAAAACCGTTCATGCGAGGCCTTGAGGTCCGCCAAGGATATGGCAACGCCGTCCGGCAGTGTCAAATGCTCAAAGGCGGCATCACCGCCATTCGCATGGCCGAGATGCCGCGCCGGGATGCCGGCGGTTTCCGCCTCCGCCAGGATCGCCGCGGCGTCATCGGTCGCCAGCACATAGCGCGCCTGATCCTCGCCGAACCAGAACCCGTGCGGGCTGAGGGCTGAGGGCGGCGGGCGCAGTTGCGCGCCGATGCCGCCGCTCAGCGCCATCTCGGCGATGGCGATGAGCAGCCCGCCATCCGACACGTCATGACAAGCCTGGACGCGGCCACCGAGGATAAGCCGGCGGACGAAATCGCCATTGCGGCGTTCGGCGGCGAGGTCGGGGACCGGCGGCGCGCCCGCCTCGCGCCCGGCGATTTCGCGCAGCCAAAGCGATTGGCCGAGCAGCCCCCCGGTTTCGCCGATCAACACCAAATCCAGTCCCGGCTTTAGCGCGAGGCCCACCGCCTTTGCCGCGTCCCCGATCACGCCAACCGCGCCGATCGCGGGCGTCGGCAAAATCGGCTTGCCCTCGGTCTCGTTGTAGAGCGAGACATTGCCCGAAACCACGGGAAACGCCAGCGCGGCGCAGGCCGCCGCCATGCCGCGCAGGGCGGCGACAATCTGCCCCATCACCGCAGGCTTTTCCGGATTGCCGAAATTGAGATTATCGGTGACGGCGAGCGGCGTGGCGCCGGTCGCGGTGATGTTGCGCCAGGCCTCGGCCACCGCCTGCGCGCCGCCGGCTTCCGGATCGGCGGCGCAATAGCGCGGCGTGCAATCGGTCGTCAGCGCGAGGGCGCGGTTCGAGCCGTCGATCCTGACGATGGCGGCATCCGCGGCGCCGGGGCGCTTGACCGTCTGGCCGCCCACCGTGCTGTCATACTGGTCCCAAATCCAGCGCTTCGAGGCGAGGTCGGGGCAGCCGATCAAGGTCAGCAAGGCGGCTTTAAGGCCCACCGGGTCGTCAACCGCGCCGAGCGGTTCGGGTTTTGCCGGCTCGGTGAAGGGGCGGTGATAGACCGGCGCCTGCTCGGCCAAGGGCGCCAGCGGAATATCGGCCTCGGTGCGGCCTTGGTGGCGGACGACAATCCGGCTGGTATCGGTGATCTGGCCGATCACCGCGAAATCCAAATCCCATTTCTCAAAAATCGCCCGCGCCGCATCCGTCCGGTCGGGACGAATGATGATCAGCATCCGCTCCTGGCTTTCCGAGAGCATCATCTCATAGGCCGTCATGCCGTGCTCGCGGGCAGGCACGTGATCGAGATCGAGGTCGATGCCGACGCCGCCCTTGCCGGCCATCTCGACCGAGGAGGAGGTAAGGCCGGCGGCGCCCATGTCCTGGATGGCGATGATGGCGTCCGTCGCCATCAATTCGAGGCAGGCCTCGATCAGCAGCTTCTCGGTAAACGGGTCCCCCACCTGCACGGTCGGGCGCTTGCTCTCGGAATCCGCGGCGAATTCGGCGGAGGCCATGGTGGCGCCGTGGATGCCATCGCGCCCGGTTTTCGAGCCGACATAGATCACCGGATTGCCGATGCCCGCCGCCGCCGAGAGAAAGATGCGGTCCTGGCGGGCGATGCCGACGGTCATCGCGTTGACCAGCGGATTGCCGTTGTAAGAATGATGAAAATTGGTCTCGCCGCCCACCGTCGGCACCCCGACGCAGTTGCCGTAGCCGCCAATGCCGCGCACCACGCCGTCGACAACGCGCTTGGTCACCGGCAAGGCCGGATCGCCGAACCTGAGCGCGTTGAGGTTGGCAATGGGACGCGCGCCCATGGTGAACACGTCCCGCAGGATGCCGCCTACCCCGGTCGCCGCGCCCTGGAACGGCTCGATGAAGCTGGGATGGTTGTGGCTTTCCATCTTGAAGATGGCGGCGAGGCCTTCGCCGATATCGATCACCCCGGCATTCTCGCCTGGCCCATGGATCACCCAAGGCGCGCTGGTCGGCAAAGTTTTTAGCCAAACGCGGGAGGATTTGTAGGAGCAATGCTCCGACCACATCACCGAAAAGATGCCCAATTCGGTCAGGCTCGGCGCGCGGCCCATGATGGCGAGAACGCGGGCGTATTCCTCGCCGTTCAGCCCGAATTCACGCGCCAGCGCCTCATTAATGGGCTTGCTCATACCTGGCATGGAGAGGCGGCGCATGGAGAGGCGGCAGCGAGGCTATCGAAGAGCGGCTTGCCGCCGGCGCCGCCGAGTAGCGGATCGACCAGGTCCTCGGCATGCGGCATCAGGCCCAAAACGCGCAGGTTTTCGCTATAAATGCCCGCAATGCCGCGTGCCGCGCCATTCAGATTGGCTTCCGGCGTCGCCTCGCCTGCCGGATTGACGTAACGGAAGGCAACGCGGCCTTCGCCTTCCAGCGCGTCCAGCGTCGCGGCGTCGGCGAAATAATTGCCATCGCCATGCGCCAGCGGCGCGCGGAACACTGCATGTTTCGGGTATTGCGCGGTGAACGGCGTATCGGCGCGCTCGACCCGCAAATGACAATCCATTGAAAGAAACCGCAAGGAGGCGTTGCGCAACAGCGCGCCGGGCAGCAATCCGGCTTCGGTGAGAATTTGAAAGCCGTTGCAAATGCCCAGCACATAGCCGCCGCGCGCCGCATGGGCATGCACGGCCCGCATGATGGGCGACTGCGCCGCCATGGCGCCGGCCCGCAGATAATCGCCGAAGGAAAATCCTCCGGGAATCACGACCAGGTCGACGCCTTCGGGCAGGGCAGTTTCCTTGTGCCAAACGATAACGGGCTTTGTTCCGGCGCTGCGTTCCAAGGCAATTTCCACATCGCGTTCGCGATTAATTCCTGGAAACATCAAAATTCCTGCGCGCATGGCAACCCTCTGCCCCGGTTCAGCCTTTGATGCAACCGATCCCGCCAAAGGGCAAAACAAGCAAAATGAAGTGTCGATAAATCTTACATAGAGACCATCTACAAAAACACACTCTTAAGTAGATTGATGATTCATTTAAACTTTTTAAAATGGCATGTTTATTGCTTAAACAATTAAAAGTTACACTAAAAGCCTTGGAATGACCCTCAGTTCGTCATCGCGAGCCGCGAAGCGGCGTGGCGATCCAGGCCTTGCTACTCTGGAGGAGGCACTAAGACTGGATCGCCATGCTTCGCTCGCGATGACGTAGATGGGTCAGTCGTTAGGGCTGCTGGTATTAATTGAAGCTTACTGCAACTTGGGAATCAAGGAATTTCAATGTCCACCTGGAAAAAATTTCTAGCCTCCGCCAGCCTCGCCTTGTTGTCCGCGACGGCGATCGCCGCGACTTCTATCGCCGCGCGGGCGGATGTCCTGACGTTTCAGGACAATCTGAACGTCCTGCCCTCGGCGGGCCCGAACACGCCGGTCACCCCGCTGACGCTCAGCGCCACGGATCTGGGCTTAAGCAGCTTCACCATCGGCAGCGGCGCCGGCATCGCGCGGGTCACCGTCAACGCAACCGCCTTATCGCAGGGCGAGGGCGCGGTCAGGGGCAATCGCGCCACCTATTACGCGGAGCCGGTAACCGGCGGCACCGCCTCCCATCCGAGTTTCTATACTCAGCCCTATTTTTCCAGCGGCACCGGAACCATCAGCCTGAATTTCAATCAGAACCAAAAATTTCTCGGCCTGCTTTGGGGATCGGTCGACCAAAGCAACGAATATGGCGGCAAGACAGCGCCAAACGCGCTCACCTTTCTGCGCAACGGCGTCGTTGTCGGCAGCGTGACCGGAGACAGCATTCAAAGCCAGACCGGCGTAAACACGGGCGGCTCGCGCAGCTTTGGCGGCAGCTATTACATTCTGATCAACGACACCAGCGGCGCGTTCAACCAGGTGGTGCTGAGCAGCGGCGTCCGTTCTTTCGAGGCGGCAAGTTTTGAAAGCAGCACCGGCAATATCGCGGTTCCCGAACCAGGCTCGCTGCTGCTGCTCGGCACCGGCATCATCCTCCTCGGCGTGATGGCGCGGCCCAACCTTCTCAAACGAGACCTTCTCAAACGAGTCCGGGCACGCCGCCATTCTTGAGCCGCCATTCTTGAAGCGAGTTCATTAAAATTGAACCAAACCGGCGCTGCCTGTCGGAACTACTTTATTTTATCGAGCCGATTTACCCAATCATGGATCACAAGAGTGATCCAACTTGATCGGGATCGGCTCTAGATCCATAGGGCTTTATGAACCACAAAATGGTTCATAAACCCCTGAAATTGATCGCCAAGCGGCTGGCCCTCTACCGGGCCGAGGCGAGGCCGGCCTCGCTGATCGCAGCTCGCCCCCCCGCCGGCTGCCGCGCGCGAAATTCTTCCTGCCGGAGACGAAAAATCCCTCGCCATTCCTCAACAGCCCCATTCTCAAACAGGCTCTTACACCTTAGCTCCACAACTATAATTGGCATCGGCCACACGGCAGCCTATAATCCAGCCCACCCATCAGCCGGCTTGCTCACTCGATGAACAACCTCTTGAGGCTCCAAATCTAGCTCAGAAAACCATATCTTAAAACTCAGGTTTATTCTATTGACGAAAAACCGTCATGGATTGACCATCAAGTCAGAATGGGTTTCGGTAACTCGCGCCTCAAGGAAATTAATCGCCGATAGCAATAGGTTCAGGGTCTTGCGTTTCTCCACACGGGTTTGTTCCTGTCACAACCGGCAGACCTTCTGCCTGGGAGAGAAGTCATGGATTCGCCGCCGCTTACCGCCATAGAACACAACACCATTCATCCTATCCCGCGAAATCAGCGTCACGGGACCTCGTCCTATCTCTTCACGATCTGGTTCGGCATCAACATGAACTTGCTGACCGTGGTGACCGGGGCGCTGGCGACCACGCTGTTCGGCCTTGAGTTCATCCAGGGTTCTCTCGCGCTGATTCTGGGCATCTTGATCGGCACCGTCTTTATGGCCCTGCACGCCGCCCAGGGGCCGCAGCTTGGCGTGCCGCAGATGGTGCAGACCCGCGGGCAGTTCGGCTCGCTCGGCGCGGTCGTCGTCGTCGCGGCGGTGGTGCTCATGTATATCGGCTTTATTGCATCGGACATGGTGCTGGGCGGCCAATCCGTTCATGCGGTGGCGCCTGGCGTCAGCATCAACGCCGGCGTTGTCGCGGTTGGCGTCATCAGCCTGATCGCCGCGGTGTATGGCTACAATATGCTGCACGAATACAGTAAATATGTCTCGATTATCACCGGGCTTGCGCTGCTGGCGGTGTTCGTGACGCTGGTTTTCTTTGTCGGCCTGCCGAAAAATTTCATGACAACCGGCGCCTTCACCTGGCCGAACTTCATCGGCGCGGTGACGCTCGCCGCGCTCTGGACCCTTTCTTTCGCGCCCTATGTTTCTGATTACACGCGCTACATGCCGGAGACTACCGGCGTCGTGCCGGCATTCTGGGCGTCGTATTGGGGCACCACGCTCGGTTCGGCATTTCCGATGATTTTGGGCGCCATGCTCGGCATTATCGTCGGCAAAGGCGATCTGGTGACAGGATTCGTAACCGCCTCGGGAAGCCTGGCATTGCCAATCGTGGCGATTTTCACCTTCGGCCTCGCCTGCGCAACCGCGTTGAACGTCTATTGCGGCGTGATTGCCGCGCTCACGCTGGCGCAAACCTTCGTCACCGATTGGATGCCGGGAAAACCGGCGCGCATCGGCGTCTCTGTTCTGCTTTCAGCAGCCTGCATGGCGATCGCCATCGTCGGACAGGCAAATTTCCTGACCAATTACATGAACTTTCTCTACGTGCTGCTCTATGTGCTGGTGCCATGGACCGCCATCAACCTGGTGGATTACTACCTCATCCACCACGGCTCCTACGATGTCGGCTCTTTCATCAAGTCGAATGGCGGCATTTACGGCCGGGTCCAGTGGCCTGCCGTGATTTGCTACGTCATCGGCTTCCTGATCGAGGTGCCGTTCATGTCGCAGACCCTTTATACCGGGCCCATCGCGAAAATGCTCGGCGGCGCCGATATCTCGTGGATCATCTGCCTCGCCGTAATCAGCCCGGTCTATTACTTTGTCTCCAAAGGGCGCGCGAAAGGCATGGCTGAAGTTCTGGCCGCGGAATAATCGCGGCGAGCTGACGGGCGGGCTCACGGATTTCGCAGGCATGACGCCGCGCGCAGCTTTGCCGAGAGCTATTGCATCGAACTCAACACCATCGGCCTACCAAGCGCCGCGGGCGGCGACGCGTTTCCATGTCGAGGAGGACGGGCCGCTCGCCTGCCGCATCATCCTTTCCATCGGTTACACGCTGCGCGGCACACTTTTGTAAATCTCTCTTTCTGCGTAATCTGCGCAATCTGCGGATAAATCTAAGGGTGATCCGCAGATTAACGCAGATTAGATCAAGCCCGGCATCCCAGCGAATCTGTGAATCTCTCTTTCTGCGTAATCTGCGTAATCTGCGGATCATCCTTGCTTTATCAGCACATGACGCCGAACTAACGCTCCTCTAACAAAATCCGTCATCAATCGCAAATTCCGCTTGCTCACTTGCTTTGATTTGTGGTTTTATCCGGTTAGTGAACCAGATCGCTTCCCTTGCCCCGGCAGAACGCTTGGCCTACATCATCGAGAACCTGTGCCAGGTGATCGGCCGGCGCAGCGACTGGCGCCTGGGCCTGGCCTGCCTGCCCGGCCAGCTCCTGTTCCAGATCTGGAAGCGCCTGCGCGGCATCGCCTTCCGCTTCAGGGCGCGCATCGCGCGCAATGCCGCCAACCCCGTCCCCATTCCGGCCCGCTTGCGCAAGCCGCGCTTGGCCCGGCCTGGCGCGGCCCGGCCCCGCAAGCCGGACCCGCTGCCGCGCCATTTCGCCTGGCTGCTGCGCCTGATCCAGGAAACCGCCCATGGACGGTCTCAGTTCTACGATTTCCTCGCCGATCCCGAAGTGGCAGCCCTCCTCGCCCAAGACCCGCAACTTCGCAGCATCCTCCGCCCGCTCTGCCACATCCTGGGCATCCGCCGCGACCAGGTCCCGTCTTTATACCCGCCAATCCCGCCCAAGCAGGCCCTGCCGCCGCCTTCGCAACCGCCTGACGCGCAACCAGCTGCGCTACCCATTCATCCCATCATTCCCCCAGAGCAAGCAGAGCAAGCCGCGTTGCCTCCTGGGACAGCGCCGCCACCTGACCCCCCGCCTGACTCCACGACGCAGGTTTAAGCGTAATCGCGTTCGCGCGCCTATATCGTTTCGAGTTCGTAACAAAAAAAGCCATTCATCTTGTGCCGCTTCGCCAGGCCGGTAAATTTCGTGCGTCAAAGGCATTCAGCCGCGAAGTTCCGCGCCTGTCGCCTTCGCCACCGCGGCGATGATTTTGGCTGAAACCGCTTCGATTTCGGCGTCGGTCAGGCTGGCTTGCAGCGGTTGCAAGGTCACGGCGATGGCCAGCGACACCTTGCCCGCCGGGAGCGTATCGCCCTCATACCGATCGAACAAAGCGACGTTGGCAATCAGCGCGCGGTCGGCGGATTTGGCGGCGCGAATGACGCCGTCCGCCGGGGTGGCAGCATCAATCAGGAAGGCGAAGTCGCGGCGGAGCGGCTGGAAGGCGGCCAAGGCGAGCGCCGGTTTGCGGCGGCGCTTGGGTTCGGCGATGGCGTCGAGAAAAATCTCGAAAGCAGTGATCGGGCGCGGCAGGTCGAGGGCGTCGCAAAGCGCCGGGTGCAGGATGCCGAAACGGGCGAGGATGGTTTTGGGACCCTGGCGCAGGGTGCCGGACTGGCCGGGATGGTAGAAGTCCGGGGCGTCAGCGGTGACGGTGAGGGCTTCCATCGGCACGCCAAGGGCGGCAAGCACGGCAAGGGCGTCGGCTTTGGCGTCGAACACCGAGACCGGGCGGGCAGAGGCGAGCCAGGATAAGGGTGTCAAGCCGGAACGAAGCCCGGCGGCGATGAGGGATTGATGGCGTTCATCGATAAAGCCGCCGCCGATTTCGAACAGGCCAAGGTTCGGGTAGCCGCGGGCGGCGTTACGGGCGGCGGCAAGCGCCAGCGTGGCCAAAGGCGTCGGGCGCATCTGGTCGAGATCGGCGGCGATGGGGTTGGCGAGCGTAAGGCTGTCCGGGGTGTCGCCGAATCTTGCCGCAGTGTCACGGTCAAGGAAGCTGAAGGTGACGGCTTCCATCAATCCACGCGTCGCAAGGAGGCGGCGGGCAAGCGCCGTGCGGGATTGCTTGGCGGTCAGGGTGGGACGGGGAACCGGCGGCAGGTCAGGCAGCGAGATCGCAGGGATTTTGTCCAGCCCGTCGATGCGCAGCACTTCCTCGATCAAATCCACTTCCGGTTCGATGGCTCGGGCGCCCGCGGCGGCGGCATCGCGGCGTTCGGCGGCCAAGGATTCGTCCGGGTCCAGCGCGCTATCGGGTGCCGCGATGTCGTTGCGCCAGGAAGGAACGCTGACGGTGATCGCCTCTTGTGTTCGGCTCTCGATGCCAAAGCCAAGTTTTTCGAGGATCGCAACGGCACGCTCCGGTGCGACACTGGCGGCGGCAAAGTCGTGCAAGCGGGCGAAGCGCAAGCTGGCTCGGCGCTGCCAGGCCGGTTCGGCGCCGGCTTCGGTGATTTCGCTGGGCGTGCCGCCGCAAATCTCCATGATCATGGCGGTGGCGGCGTCAAGCGCGGCGGGCAGCAAGGCGGGATCAATGCCGCGCTCGAAGCGCTGGCGGGCGTCGGAGTGAATTTTGGTACGCTGGCCGGTGCGCGCGATAGCGGCGCGGCCGAACAGCGCGCATTCGATGAAAACGTTGGTGGTGGATTCGTCACAGCTGGTGGCTTCGCCGCCGACGATACCGGCAAGCGATTGCACGCCTGCGGCATCGGCGATGACGCAATCCTCGGCGGTGACTGCAACATCCTTGCCGTGCAGGCCAAGGAAGGTTTCGCCGCTACCCGGTCGCAGGATGAGCGCTTGACCCGCGATTTTATCCGCGTCGAACACGTGCAGCGGGCGGCCTAGGTCATGGGTGAAAAAATTGGTGACATCGGCCAGCGCGTTGATCGGGCGGAGGCCGATGGAAATAAGGCGCCGTTGCAGCCAGTCCGGACTTTCGCCATTGGTAACGCCGCGCACGGTGCGGCCCAGTATCCAGGGGCAGGCGGCAGGGAACTCGTCGCGCCAGAAAATGGCGCTGGCGCCTTGGCTGGTGATGGGAAGGGTTGACCAGGGTTTCAGCGTGCCGAGACCGGCGGCGGCGAGGTCGCGGGCAACGCCGCGCACCGAAAGCGCATCGCCCCGGTTGGGCGTGACGGCGATATCGATAACCGGATCATCGAGGCCGGCCCAGCTTGCATAGGATTGGCCAACGGGCGCGTCTTCCGGCAGGTCGGCGATCCCGTCATGGTCCTCGCCAAGGCCCATTTCGCGCACGGAAAGCAACATGCCGGCAGACTGGATGCCGCGGATCTCGCCCACCTTCAGGGTGATGCCGGTGCCAGGGATAAAGCTGCCGGGCGGCGCGAACACCGCCTTCATGCCGGTGCGGGCATTCGGCGCGCCGCAGACAACGGACACTGTTTCGCTACCGGTATCGACAATGCAAACGCGCAGCCGGTCGGCATTCGGGTGCTGCGCGGCTTCGATGACGCGGGCGATGCGGAAAGGAGCAAGGGCGGCGCGGTCCTCGATGCCGTCCACTTCCAGGCCGATGGCGGAAAGCGTGTCGGCGATTTCGGTGAGGCTTGCTGCGGTCTCAAAATGCGTTTTCAGCCAGGAGAGGGTGAATTTCATCAACGCTCGCCCTCGTGCAGCATGACCGGGGCGAGCGGCGATGATCCGTAATGCGCCAGCCAGCGTATGTCGGATTCGTAAAAGGGGCGGAGATCGGGGAGGTTATGTTTCAGCATGGCTAGGCGCTCGATCCCCATGCCGAAGGCAAAGCCTTGCCATTCGCGCGGGTCAATGCCGCAATTGGCCAGCACGTTGGGATGCACCATGCCGGAGCCAAGCACCTCCAGCCAGTCGCCGCCGCCCATCTCGCCGGTCTTGCGGTTCCAGCCGATATCGACCTCCATCGAGGGTTCGGTGAAAGGAAAATAACTGGCGCGGAAGCGCATCGGCAGGCCAGGATTGTCAAAAAAGGCGCGCAAGAACTCGGTGAGGCAGCCTTTCAGGTGGCCTAGCGTGATGTCTTGGCCGATCACCAGCCCTTCGCATTGGTGGAACATCGGGCTGTGCGTCGCGTCGTGATCGGCGCGATAGACGCGGCCAGGCACGATGATGCGGATCGGCGGGGGCTGCTCCAGCATGGTGCGGATTTGCAAAGGCGAGGTTTGCGTGCGGAGCACCAAAGGCACGTCGTTGCGCCCTTTGGACTTCATGTAGAACGTGTCCTGATCAGCGCGCGCGGGATGATGCGCGGGGATATTCAGCGCGCCGAAATTATACCAGTCCTCCTCGATATCCGGGCCTTCCTTGGGAGCAAAGCCCATGGCGCCAAAAATCGCGGTGATCTCCTCCATGCAGCGCGAGATCGGGTGGATCAGGCCCAGCCTGTCGGGGCGGGGCGGCAGGGTGACGTCGATCCGTTCGGCTTTCAGGCGGGCACTCAGCGCCGCGGCGTCAAGGGTGGCGCGGCGGGCTGCCAGGGCGTCGGTGATTGTGGTTTTGAGGGCGTTGACGGCGGCGCCGCGCGTCTTGCGGGCCTCTGGGCCGAGCGCGCCGAGGGTTTTCAGCAAGGCGGTGACGCTGCCGGATTTGCCGAGCAGGGCGACGCGCAGGCTGTCGAGCGCCGCCGGATCGGCGGCCTGGGCGATGGCGGTTCTGGCTTCAGCTGCAAGCGCTGCGAGATCATCAGACATGGCGGGCAGGGAGAGGGTTTGGGCTGAAAAGTCAAGCCGGATGACAGGCGGCGCGCAGGGCTTTATCGAGGAGGCATGGATGATCTGCCGGCGCCGAAACTTTATCTGCCCTTTGAGCCGGGACCGCATCGCCTCGCGATGGGGCTGGCGGCAATTCCGCGTGAGGCAATGTTTGAAATTGATGCGCTCTATCATGAGGAGCTGGCGCTAAAGCGGGCGCTGCTGGCGGAGCGGCGGGAGGCGGTGTTTGCCGCGCTGCCTGTATCGGATGCGGTGCGACCCCTTGTCGCGCGGTACGTGGCGGATGGGTTGATCGGTGCGCATCCAGCCTGGTTCAGGGTTGATGGCGATAGGTTCGCGAATGCCCTGAGCGGGGATGCGGTGCGGCTGGACACGCTGCCGGATGATCCGCTGGCCTGGGCGGGGGTTCAGGTGCAGGAGGATTTATGCGTGATGCAGCGGATCGAAGGCCGCTATTGCCTGACCGCAGCCAGCCTGAGTTTTCCGAGCCGCTGGCGGCTCGCTGAGAAGCTGGGCAAACCCATGGCGGTGATCCATCAGCCGGTGCCGGGTTACGCCGAGCGGCTAGAGAGTCCGGTTAACCGTTTTTTCGACCATCTGAAACCGGACCATGTGGTTTGCCGGTTTAACTGGACCATTCATGATGATGCGGCACTGCATCAGCCGGAGCCTTCCCGTCCAGGTTTAGTTGTGGCCGCAAAGGCGCTGTTTCTGCGGGTGGAGCGGCAGACGCTGAGCTTGGTGCCGGAGACTGAGGCGATCCTGTTCACGATTAAAGTTCATGTCACGCCGCTTGTGAAGGTTGTGGCGGTTCCTGGCGTGGCTTTGCGGCTGGCGGCGGCGGTGCGGGGATTGCCGGACGCGACGCTGGCTTATCGTGGCATGGACCGACTTCGTGATGGGCTGCTGGATTACCTTCATCAAAAAACCGCTGCTCTTGAAGGAACAGCGGTTTCTGCCGGTTAAGCCTTAGCGTTTGCTGAACTGGAAGCTGCGGCGGGCTTTGGCTTTGCCGTATTTTTTGCGCTCGACGGTGCGGCTGTCACGGGTGAGGAAGCCGGCGACTTTCAGGATGCCGCGCAAATCGGGTTCGTAATAGGTCAGCGCGCGGGAGATGCCGTGGCGGACGGCGCCGGCCTGGCCGGAGAGGCCGCCGCCGGTGACGGTGGCGACCACGTCGAATTGGTTGTAGCGGTCGGCTACCAGGAAGGGCTGGGTGATCAGCATGCGCAGCACGGGGCGGGCGAAATATTGCGCGGCCTTCTTGCCGTTAATGGTGACCTCGCCTTTTCCGGGCTTGATCCATATGCGGGCGACCGCATCCTTACGGCGGCCGGTTGCGTAGGAGCGACCCTGGGCATCGCGTTTGGCTTCGCGTTTCGGCGCCGCTTCGGCGAGCGGCATCATGCCGGGGGTGACGACGGTGCGGAGATCGGCGAGGGTTCCTGTAGCTGACATGCTCATACTTTCCGGTTCTTGCGGTTCATCGCAGCGACATCGAGCGGCCGCGGTTGCTGGCCTTGATGCGGGTGCTCGGCGCCGGCATAGACGTGCAGATTGCGCATCTGCTGGCGCTGGAGGGGGCCGCGGGTGATCATCCGCTCGACGGCTTTTTCGAGGACCCGCTCGGGATGCGCGCTGGCGAGACGCTGGCCAAGGGTGCGGCCCTTAATGCCGCCGGCATAACCGGTGTGGTAGTAGAATACCGCTTGCTCGGCCTTATTGCCGGTGACCTGCACCTTGTCGGCGTTGACGACGACGATGTGATCGCCGCAATCGACATGCGGAGTGAATTGCGGCTTGTGCTTGCCGCGCAGGCGCATGGCAATGATGGTCGCGAGACGGCCGAGGACCAGGCCTTCGGCATCGATCAGCACCCAATCTTTCCGCACATCGGCGGGTTTCAGCGAAAGCGTGGTCTTCATCGGGACGTCCTTGAGAGAATGCGCGTCTATGGCGCGAGGAGGCGGGGATGTCAACAATCGACCTTGTGGTATTAGGTTACCGCAAGCTATTTGCCGTGGCCTGTAGCGCGGATTCGATGGTTGTGGGAGCCATAAATCCGAGTGTTGCGCGAGCCTGGCCTGGATCGGCGCGAAAATCGCCGGCGAAGCTTTGCCAGAGCGCGCCGCGGCCCGTAGCGTTGGCAGTGGCCTTGAGCAGAGAACCGGGCACGGGAAGCAGAAGGACGCGGCGGTTTAGGCCTTTGGCCAGAGCGCGGATCAGGTTGGGTGTTGAGATTGGCATTGGATTGGCGGCGAGCAGCAGATCGGGCGGGGTGTTTGAGGCGAGCGCCATGGCGATGAGTTGTGCCAGATCATCAACAGCGATGAAGGAGCGGGCATTGCGAATGCTGCCGAAAGGCAAGGGCAGGCCGCGGGCGATCAGTGCCGCGAGGCGGGGAATGTTGCCGGAGCAGCCGGGGCCGATGACGGCGCAGGGCCGGATGATGGTCAGCTTCGTGCTGCTGCCGGCGAAGGCGGCGCGGACGGCGGCCTCACCGGCCAGCTTGCTGAAGGCGTAGTCATCATCGGGGTGCGGATCGCTGGTTTCGGTAATGATATGTTTGTGGGTTTTGCCGTGGATGGCGGCGGAGGAGATCAGCACGAAATGCTTGACCCGCAACCGCGCGGCGGCTTCGGCGACGCGGGTGGCGGCGGTGACATTGGTGGCATGCAGTGCCGCGCGATCGGCGCCAAGGCGATGCGCGAGGCCCGCGGCATGCACCACCGAGGCGCAGCGGCGGAGGGCGATGTCTAAGGCGGGATTAGGCGAGGCGAGATCGCCGGAGGCGATCTGTGCGGCAGCGCCGGGAACCTCTTGGCGTCGGCGGAGGGCGACCATGACCTCGGCGCCTTCGGCGGCCAGCTTGGCGGTGACGGCGCGACCAATAAAGCCGCTGGCGCCGCTGACCAGGATGGTGGCCTGCAGGCTCATAACGGCACCAGGCTGGGTTCCAAAGGGATCTTGCCGGCGCCGCCGGGCTGGTCGAAGATATAGGTGGGCAGGGCAATGCCGCTGATCCTCCCGCGCAAAGCGCCGATCAGCGCGCGGCCACGGGCGATGGGGACGTGGAACTGGGCGGTGCCGGGGGCAGGGTCGAGCTGGTGCAGGTAATAGGGTTTAACGCGGGCTTTGAGCATCGTGCGGAACAAGTCTGAGAGAGCGGTTTCCGAGTCGTTGACGCCGGCCAGCAGGACGGATTGGCCGAGGATGGGGATGCCGCGCCTTTGCAGGCGCCGTAGGCCGGCGATGGCGGGCTCGCTGAATTCGCGCGCGTGGTTGGCGTGCAGGACGAGGAAGAGCGGGGTGGCGATATCCAGCGCGTCGGCAAGAGCCGCGGTGATGCGCGCCGGATCGGCGACTGGGACGCGGCTGTGAATTCGGAGGGTTTCGATATGCGGGATGGCGGCGAGCGCGGTTAGGATGGCGGTGAGGCGGCGGGGCGAGAGGATCAGCGGATCGCCGCCGGTCAGGATGATTTCGCGGATTTCGGGATGGGCGGCGATCCAGGCATAGGCGGCGTCGAGTTCGGCTTGGGTAAGCAGGCCGCCATCGGGGCCAACCTGTTCGCGGCGGAAACAAAAGCGGCAATAAACCGGGCAGGCGAGGGTAGGCTTAAGCAAGGCGCGGTCCGGGTAGCGGTGGACGATGCCTTTCACGGGCGAGAGCGCCTCGTCGGCGATTGGGTCGGCGCTTTCGTGCGGCGCGGTGATGAGTTCTAGCGGATTTGGGATGAACTGCCGGCTGATCGGGTCATCCGGTTGTTCGATCAGCGCGGCAAGTGACGGCGTGACGGCAATCGCGTAGCGGCGTGCGACCGATTCAAGCTCTAATCGCGTGATTTCAGGTGCGAAGCCTGCCGCAATAAGGTCTGATACAGTACGCAGGGAGCGTTGATCGGCGTTGACGAGTCCATCGGGCATGGCTCGTCTTTATCGGGCGGAAAGGAATGTCTCAAGCGATGGTGGAACAAGGCTGGAACGCGGATTTGATCGCGGCGCGCTTGCCGCGTCTGCGGCGGCGGGCGGCTCTCGTCACGGCGACCCGGGCGTTTTTTACGGCGAGAGGCTATCTTGAGGTGGAAACTCCTTATGCGGTCCGCACGCCTGGCGAGGAGGTGCATTTGCGGGCGTTTCGTACCGACAAGATTTCGCCGGATGGAATGCGGACGCCGCTATGGCTGCATACCAGCCCGGAATTCGCTATGAAAAAATTGCTTGCGGCAGGGGCGGGGCCAATTTTCCAGTTGGCGCGCGCATGGCGGAATGAAGAAGGCAGCGATCTGCATGCCGCGGAATTCAGCATGCTGGAGTGGTATCGGCCGGGCGCCGCGTTGGTTGATTTGATGGATGAAACCGAGGCCTATCTTCGGGCGGTTCTACCACCAAAGGTGACTTGCCGAGGCGTAACGACTGGACTCGAGGCGTTCGAGCGGATCAGCGTCGCGGAAGCGTTCGGCCGATACGCTTATATGGATGTGATGGGAAGCGTTGGGGATGTGGAGGGCCTGGCGGCGGCGGCCTCAGTCATCGTAAGGCCGGACGAAACTTGGGAGGACTTATTTTTTCGCATCATGCTGGCGCGGGTGGAGCCGGAGCTTGGCCATTCGGCGCCAACATTTTTGACCGATTGGCCGGCACCGCTAGCCGCTTTGGCGCGGCGCAAGCCAGCTGATCCGCGTCTGGCGGAGCGTTTTGAGCTTTACGTCTGCGGAATCGAGTTGGCGAATGCCTTTGTTGAGCTGACCGATGCTGGGGAACAGCGCGAAAGATTTCTGGCCGACCGACTGCGGCGGCAGCGCATGTATCAGGCGGATGAATGGCCGATGGATGAAGACCTGCTCGCAGCCCTGGCCGGCGGCATGCCAGATTGCGCGGGAATTGCGCTCGGGTTTGACCGCCTTGCCATGATCGCAACCTCCGCTACGCGGATCACAGATGTGTTATCGTTTTCTATCTGAAAGACGTGCGAAACATGCCCACACTCAGTAAAGGATGCTGCCGATTATGCCGCAACTGATTTAGGAGCTTATGATGCGCAAGTTGATGTTGGGCGCCCCCGCTGTTGCTGTGGTGCTAGCCGGATGTGCGACTGGACCTAATCTGGCGGAACGCATGTCGCAACTGGTTGGCCAGCCGGAACAAGTTGTGATCCAGCAGCTTGGCGTTCCGAATCGGACTATGGAAATTAAAGGCGTAACTTATTTGGCCTATGTAAGGCATGTAACAGAATATGTGCCTGGTACACTTGGGTTTGGCTACGGCAATTTTGTCGGGCCCTTTGGCGGCCCATTTTTCAGTTCATATTATGGCGGCGGCTTTCCACCGGAAACCATTCGCGATCGCTGTGAGACGACATTTGCGGTTTCTGACGGTATTGTCAGGTCGTTTTCCCTTCATGGCAATGATTGCAGTTGAGGGTTTCATTCTTTTTTAAGAGGGTCTTGATCCGCTTGGTTGTCGTTAATTAGAGCGCGAACGATTGGGTAAATCTCGTTCTCCCAACGGCTGCCGCTGAACACGCCGTAATGGCCGACGCCAGCCTGGACATAATTCCGTTTCTGCCCAGGTTCGAGGCCCGAGCACAGGTTTAGCGCGGCGGAAGTTTGCCCGGTTGCGCAAATATCGTCTCGCTCGCCTTCAATCGTCAACAATGCCGTGTTGTGAATTTTCGCCGGATCCACAGGCTGGCCACGCCATTGCAGCAGTCCCCGCGAAAGTTCGTGATCCTGGAATATTTTTTGAACGGTTTCCAGATAGAATTCCGCTGTGAGGTCCATGACCGCGAAATATTCGTCATAAAATTTGCGGTGCAGCAAGGCGGCTCCGGCATCATCTGTCATCAAGGCTCTAAACTGGCGAAGATTAGCGCCGATATGGCGCTCTAGGTTCATTGACATGAACGAAGCAAGCTGCATGAAACCTGGATAAACCTGCCGTCCCGCGCCCTTGTAGCGGGCTGGCACCCGAGTGGTCAGGGTTTTTTCAAACCATGCGACATCGTGCTGCTTGGCAAGCAGGTTAACGGCTGTTGGGTTCTGGCGCGTGTCGATAGGGCCGGCCATCAAGGTCATGCTGCGCGGTGTCGCAGGGTGGCCTGATTCCGACATTAAAGCGACCGCTGCCAATACCGCGACTGTGGGCTGACACACCGCTATCACGTGGTTATTTGGCCCAAGTATGTTAAGAAAATTAATAACTTGCTCGATATATTCGTCAAATCCAAAGCGCCCGAAGCGGCGTGGAACATCGCGGGCGTTATGCCAGTCAGTAATATAGACGTCGTGATCGCGCAGCATGATCTCGACAGTGTGCCGCAGCAACGTCGCGAAATGTCCCGAAAGGGGCGCGACGATCAGTACGACAGGTCCTGGCCGGTCCGTGTCCTTGTAAAAATGCAGAAGGTCGCCGAATGGCGTGGCCTTCTGAATTTTTTCGGTAACGGTAACGATGCGGTTTCCAGTTAAAATTGTGCCGATACCAAAGGGCGGGCGTTTATGGCTTGTGCCGGCCTGACCGAAGAACTCAAGGCTCGCGCCAAGCGACCGCAGCCCCAGGTCAAATGGTCGCGGCAGTGCCAAATTCGTAAATGCGGCAAGGTTTCGGGCGGTCAGTCGCAAAGGGTCAAGAAAATCAAGTTGCGCTTGGTAAAGTTGATACATCATGCATTCAATGAGAAAAACGTGAAAATTTCATTCGAAACGTCTGGCGGCATCAAAATCCTCATGATCGTTTAGCATCGATTGATGAACATTTGATATCCAGCGGCCGATTAGGCAACAGGCGCCAGCGAGCTTTAGGCATTCCATAAAGTTTCTTTTGCCACTCGACGGGTCAGCTTTAGTTGTAAGAGCAGTAGCTTCCGAGGAACGCCTACGAGAAGTCGTGGAATTTACAATCTGAGGGTGGCTATGTAAAAAAGTCACAGCTTTTCAAATTGTTTCTGATCATGGCATCTAGACTTTATGATGGCTGTTGTTCTTGATTTTGGTTGGTGAAATTAAGTAAAAATTAAGAGTTTCATAGGAAGATCGAGGCAATCGACAGCGGGTTGGCAGCATGATTAAGGGAATCAGATATGCGGTTACATTAGCCACGCTTATGGGATGTTTTGCCTTGCAAAAAGCAAGAGCAGATAATCCAGCTATTCAGGCCGCAGAAACGAATGTCAGCGTTGGCCTTTCCGGAAGCTACGTACATTATCATGAAAGCCTTGGAGAACTAAGCGATACTGAGAGCGGCGGGCTTGGCGGCTTTGAACTGGGCGCTTCTCGGCTTGGCAGAACCTTAAACTATAATCATGTTTATTCGGCATTAATCTATAATTTTTCAGGCGGATTTTTGGGGTATAACGGATTCGCGCAAGATGGCTCATTTTATGACGCACAAGACCGCTCATTTTTCAACCATGTCGAGATACGATTAGGCAATGGATTCGCCGTGACACAGGCGACGGAGCTTATTCCGTTTTTAGCCGGAGGCTACCAGAATTGGTACCGTAACATTACAGGGCCAATCGGTTATGGAGAGTTTTATCAGGCTGAATTGTTTGGAGGTGGTTTAAAGCTGGATGTCGCCGCGAGTTCCTCGCTGGTTGTTTCGGCTGCCGCTGAGGGGTTGGCTGTGGTGCGCGGATCGATATCGGCGCCTGCTCTTGGTCTCGATTCAAGTTTTGGCACGAGCGGCGAGGAATCAGTGCGGCTTGGCGCTGATTGGCGCCTGGATCAAAGCTGGCATGTTTTTGCTGGTCTCGGCGTCACCCATTTTGATTACACCGGATCAAAGCCTAAGAATGGATTTTACGAGCCGCCTAGCGCGACCTTGCAATTAAACAGCGAAATCGGCCTGCAATTCGGCTTCTAAAACTTTTTACTAACTTAGCGTTATTAATGCTTGCCCACTTGCCCCAGTTTGCATTAGAAGCCTCTTCATGCTGGTGGTTTATGAGCGAACGCAAGGCGGTTCATGCCGCGGGCTCAACCAGTGAGCTACAAGGGGAGCTTTTACAGCTTTGCGCGGCATGCGCTGGAGGATCAGCTTCACGTTCCGGCCCGACATCATGAAGCGCTGATCGCAGCGCTTGAACGTGTAGCGACTGGATTAACGGACCGGCTGATGGTGCAGATGCCGCCAGGGGCCGCGAAATCGACCTATACATCTGTTTTATTCCCAGCTTGGTGGTTTGCTTGCCATCCCACAAGCCAGGTGATCACCGCCTGTCATACTGCGTCGCTTGCGACACATTTTGGGCGGCGGGTGCGCAACACGATCGCGCGATATGGCGAGGACCTTGACATTCGCCTTACAGCCGGAAGCCGCGCCGCGGCCGAATTTGGATTGTCATCGGGAGGTGAATATTTTGCTGCTGGAG
Source organism: Acetobacteraceae bacterium (assembly GCA_965276795.1). Lineage (GTDB taxonomy): Bacteria > Pseudomonadota > Alphaproteobacteria > Acetobacterales > Acetobacteraceae > Acidiphilium. The sequence goes on from OZ255628.1 coordinate 2,811,115, forward strand.
TGCGAGGCCCAATTACCGGGCGGCGCGCCGACCTTGTGCTAGAGCATGATCGGTTCAGTTTTGGTTGTACCCAGCATGGCGGATGTGGACGGGCGAAGTAGCAAAGGTTCCGCGTGCGAAGCGCGTGGAAAGCTACGGAGGGTGATCGGCGCTGGCCGTTACGAGCGCAGTGGCGAGCGTGCACCTATCGCAATGGCTATCGTGATCGAGCGCTTGATACTCGTCTTGGCAGCCTACAGCTCCGGATCCCGAAGCTACGGCAGGGGAGCTACTTCCCGCCCTTCCTGGAGGCGCGCCGGACTTCGGAGAAGGCGCTGGCGGCGGTAATTCAGGAAGCCTGGATTGGCGGCGTCTCAACTCGCCGGGTGGATGATCTGGTGCAAGCCATGGGGCTAACGGGGATCAGCAAGAGCACGGTCTCGAAGCTGTGCAAGGATATTGACGAACGGGTCAACGCCTTCCTCGACCGTCCACTTGTGGGGGATTGGCCTTACCTGTGGCTTGATGCGACCTACCTCAAGCAGCGCGAAGGAGGACGCATCGTCTCGGTAGCTGCGATAATCGCTGTGGCGGTGAACACTGATGGTCGGCGTGAGATCGTCGGCTTGCATATTAGCCCGTCCGAGGCAGAGACCTTCTGGTCAACCTTCCTCAAGATTCTGGTTCGCCGTGGCCTGCACGGGATAAAGCTGGTGGTCTCTGACGCCCATGAAGGGCTGAAGGCGGCGATCCGGCGGGTGATGGGAGCATCCTGGCAAAGGTGCCGAGTCCCCTCGCCAGGCTTTATGCCCGGCGTGCCTTTGGCAACGGATCGGTCGCTTTGCGACCGATGGATGCGTAACGCGCTGTCGTATGTCCCGAAAGCCCAGCAAAACATGGCATCAGCTGCACTGCGCCAAGCATTTATCCAGCCTGACCGCAAAGGCGCGAGCCAAACTCTGCGCCACGTCGCCGATCAACTGCGTGACAAATGGCCGAAACTCGGCGCGTTCATCGACGACAGCGAAACCGACGTGCTGGCGCACATGGACTTTCCTGCGCAGCACCGGACCAAAATCCATTCAACGAACCCATTGGAACGCTTAAACAAGGAGGTGAAACGCCGGGCGGATGTCGTTGGCATCTTCCCGAACGAGGGCTCGATCATCCGCCTGATCGGCGCCGTACTGCTGGAGGCAAACGACGAATGGCAAACCCAGAACCGCTATATGCAGATCGAGGCGATGGCCGAACTTACACCGCTGTTGATCAACGCTGAACCAACTCAAATTGCCACCGCAGCCGCATGACTAATGGACGCTTCAGCTACACTGGAATTTCCACCACATTGATGAGGTGGATGCCCCCTGCTCAGCGGCATCAGTGTACCATGATGTGTCCTGGTGATGAGCCAGGGCCACTTAGAGAGGAGGCATCTATGAATGAAGTTACGATGGTCGGTCTTGATCTGGCGAAGAATGTCTTTCAAGTGCATGGCGTCGATGCGGCAGGGCAAGTGGTTCTGCGACGGAAGCTTCGGCGCGACAACGTCGAGGACTTCTTCCGACGCCTCCCACCGCTTACCATCGGCATGGAAGCGTGTGGCGGTGCTCACTACTGGGGCCGCCTGCTGGAAGCGCTAGGACACCGGGTTCGGCTCATGCCACCGGCCTACGTCAAGCCCTATGTCAAGCGCGGCAAGACCGATGCCGCTGACGCTGAGGCAATCTGCGAGGCCATGACGCGGCCAACGATGCGGTTCGTCCCGACCAAGACTGCCGGGCAGCAGGCCTCTGCTGCTGAGTTGAAGGTCCGCCAGTTGCTGGTCGCGCAACGTACCAGGACAATCAACGCCCTGCGTGGACATATGGCTGAATTTGGCATTATCGCCGCGAAAGGCACGTGGCGGGTCAGCGATCTCACTGCTGTCGTGCAGGATGTGGACGATACTCGTTTGCCTGATGTGGCCCGGGCGGCGTTGCTTATGCTGACTGAGCAGATCAAGAACCTGGACGATCAGATCGGAAGGATCGAGACAGCCATGGTCCGCCGCTCACGGGTAGACGAGACCGCCAGGCGGCTCGCCTCCATTCCCGGCATCGGGGCAATCACGGCAACCGCGCTCCAAGCCCTGGTGCCGGATCCCTGCGGATTTAAATCTGGCCGCCACTTTGCCGCCTGGCTTGGCCTTACGCCTCGATCCCATTCAAGCGGTGGGAAGGAGCGGCTGGGGCACATCTCACGAGCAGGGAATTCGACGCTACGGTCGTTCCTCGTGCTCGGCGCGACCGCCAGATTGCGCTATGCCCGGCAGAAGCCGGAGGCAGCAGACTGGGTGACGCGCCTGCTCGCACGACGGCCGTTCAAGGTCGTCGCTGTCGCGCTCGCCAACAAAATGGCGCGGATCGCCTGGGCTCTTCTGACGAAGGGCGGCACATACAAGGCTACTCTAACGGCCGCATAGCGGTCCGGCAGCAACTGACCGACGGCCGCTGTCGGCAGGGGGAGAGGTGCAAAGCAGCGATGAGAGAGAGATCGGCAGATCGGTTGCGAGAGAGACCGTGTCCGTCAATGCGCCGTCGAGCGCGCCACATTGATCCGGCACTCGCACCGCGAAGCTCATCAGGGCCCGCGGCCAATCCGGCCGCATCAGAGGCCGGACACATGACCGCACCCGTCCGCTCCACCAATCGCAGCTCATCCACCTTGACCCGCAGGGGGCATCCACACATCCACACATGACGGACGCTACCGCTTCTTCCACTTGGCTACGGTCTTCTGGTTGATCCGTAGCGAGCTGCCAGGGTTCTTAAGCTCTCTTGACTATGCTGTATCGCTCGACGGACCGCCGCTGTCGTTGTGGAGCAGCCGTGAAGAACTTGCCCTCCGATGGCATTCCAGCGGCTGCGCCGCCGGAACCTTTGCCATCTCTGCCCATAGTGCTTCCTTCCATGCCATGGAAAATATCGCACCATCAAAGCCTGGGATTAAACACCTAGAGCGAATTGTTGCTCAGGTGACGCGCATTAATAGCTTTATTATTGACATCGCGGCATCAGCGCAGGAGCAATCGATCGCTTGCATGAGGTCAATACCGCAGTCAATCAATTGGATCAGGTGACGCAGCAAAATGCCGCAATGGTCGAGCAGGCAACCGCCACCAGTCACGATCTCGCCGACGAAGCGGCGGAACTTACCAGACTGATCGGACCGTATCACATTGACGCAATGATAGCCGTTGAATTTGAAGAGCAGGAGCGCGCTTACACCAACGAACTTATTCTTTGACACAGGCACATGTTCTTATTCCGATGGCGACGATGCGTTTTGGATCGTTGGCAAGAAACAGCCATGCCTGTTTGGAGGTTCCAGCATATCATTGTAGCTGTTCCAGACGAGGCTGCTTAATTTGTTGCCGCGGAGATAATCCCAGACGTTTTCCATTGGGTTTAGTTCGGGCGCACAGAATGGCAGCGGCAGTACCGTAGAATTGTCGGGGACAATAAGCCGCTCGCCTTGGGCGGAGATTCTGGAACGGTATGGCCCTTACATGACCTGCTACAATCGCTTTGGCCGACCGCGCCTATGAGAGCGACGCTTCGCGCGAGACTTTGGCGGCACGTGGCGCGAAAGCCAACGTCATACTTATGCCAAACCAGGCGAACATCCCAAAATTCAATAAGCGTCTGTACAGGAAGAGAAATCTCGTCAACGGTTCTTCAACAAACTTAAACACTTCAAGGCTGTCGCCACTCGCTTTGAGAAGCACGACAAACGGCTCGCAAAAACAAGTAAGCAAAACGTTTTTTATAAAAGAGGCGACGCTTTCCTTGCCTTGCTGAAACAGCTAGTTTCCCTGCGGCGATGCAACCCTCGATCATCATTTTCGGCGCAACGGGCGGCATTGGTTCCGCCTTGGCGCGGCGGCTTGCCGGCGTCGGGCGCCGGCTTCACCTGATCGCGCGTGACGGCGCGGCGCTGGCTGCGCTGGCTGCGTCCCTCGATGCGGAATTTGCTGTAACCGACATACGCGACGAGACGGCGCTGGCCGCGGCGGTGCAGGCGGCGGGGCCGCAAATCGGCGGCCTGGCCTATTGTGTGGGTTCAATCATCCTCAAGCCGTTGAAACGCGCTACAGCGCAGGATTTTGCCGAAGCCTACGCGCTCAACGTGATCGGCGCGGCGCGCGCCATTGCCCTGGCCGAGACCGGGCTGCGCGCGGTGTCCGGCGCCGGCGTGGTGCTGTTCAGCTCGGTCGCCGCGCGGGCGGGATTTGCCAATCACTCTGTCATCGGTCCGGCCAAGGCGGCGGTGGAGGGGCTGACGCTGGCGCTGGCCGCCGAACTGGCGCCTGCCGTCAGGGTCAATTGCATCGCGCCCAGCTTGACGCGCACGCGGATGGCGGAGACACTGATCGGCAACGAGGCCATGGCGAAGGCGATTGCCGCGCAGCATCCGCTGGGAAGGCTTGGCGAGGCCGAGGATAGCGCTGCTCTGGCGGCTTTTCTGCTCTCGGCGGAGGCGGGCTGGATGACCGGCCAGATTATTGGTGTCGATGGCGGACGACAATCAGTTCGCGCCAGAGGATAGAGCGCATGATCGGAGCGAGAAATGCATTGCTGAGTCGGCGCGGCTTTATCGCGATGGGTGCCGCATTCGCTCTGCCCATACCGCCATCCAGCGCTCTGGCTTTTGCGGTGATCCGCAATGGCGTCAAAATCGGCGAGCAAAGGCTGCGCTTCGCGCGGAACGGCGCGGCGCTGACCGTGCATAACCATGTCGAGCTTCGCGTGCTGTTTTTAGCGGTGCCGGTGTTTCATTATACTATGGCGGTGACGGAGCATTGGTCCGGCAACAACTTTGTTAGCGCGGCGAGCCAGGTGAATGATGACGGCAAACGGCTGAATGTGACGGTGCGGCGGGAACCGGATGGCGTGGTCATCGAGCGCACCGGCAAGCCGGCTTATCGCGCATCTTCCGATGCGCTGCCGTTCACCCACTGGAACAAAGCGGTGATCGGCGGCCCGCTGATCAACATGGAAACGGGCAATACCGATCATCCGCATGTCGCCGAACTCGGCTGGTATCGCCTACCGACTTTGCCAACCGGCAGCATCACCGCCCGGCGCTACCGGCTGACCGGCCCGGTGCGGCTCTCTGATTATTACGATGAGCGCGGCATCTGGGCCGGGCTGGAATTCCATCATCGCGGCCATATCGTGTACAAGAAAATCGTGTGAACGACACGCTTCGCCTCGTGCTGGGCGATCAGCTTTCGCCAGGCATCGCGGCGCTCGCCGATCTCGATCCGGCGCGCGATACGGTGCTGATGGCGGAGGTGATGACGGAATGCAGCTATGCGCCGCATCATCCGCAAAAGATCGCGCTGATTTTCGCGGCGATGCGGCATTTCGCCCGCGCTTTGGCGGCGTGCGGCGTGCGGGTGCGGTATGTGCGTTTAGATGATGCGGAGAATACCCAGTCTCTTGCCGGAGAAGTGGCGCGCGCGGCAAAGGCGCTGACGCCGGACCATATCGTGGTGACCGCGCCGGGCGAATGGCGGGTGCTCGAGGATATGCGGCAATGGGAAGATGCGACGGGAACGCCCTGCGAAATCAGGGAGGATGACCGTTTTCTTTGCTCGATTGCCGGATTTCGCGACTGGGCCAAAGGCCGCAACCAGCTGCGCATGGAGTTTTTTTACCGGGACATGCGCCGCCGCCACCGGATTTTGATGGAGGGCGATCAGCCCTCCGGCGGGCGATGGAATTACGATGCCGAAAATCGCCGGAAGCTGCCGGCGAATGTTACAATTCCTGAAGTCAGGCGCTTTAAGCCGGATGCCACCACGCAAGCGGCGCTCGATTTGGTCGCAACGCGCTTTGCCAAGCATTACGGCTCTCTGGAAAATTTCAATTATCCGGTGATGGCGCGCGAGGCGAAGCAGGGGCTGGAGGATTTCATCCGCCACCGGCTGCCGCAATTCGGCGACTGGCAGGATTCGATGGCGGCGGATGCGCCCTATCTGTTCCATGCGGTCATTTCAGCGCCGCTCAATCTCGGGTTACTTGATCCTCTAACGATTTGTCAGAAAGCGGAGGACGCCTACCGGCAAGGCCATGCGCCGCTGAACGCGGTTGAAGGCTTCATCAGGCAAATTCTCGGCTGGCGGGAATTCATGCGCGGCATCTACTGGCTGCACATGCCGGATTACGCAAAAAAGAACGCGTTAGGCGCCACCCGCGCCTTGCCAGAATTCTACTGGACTGGCGACACGGATATGCGCTGCATGGCGCAAGCGGTCGGCCAGACGATGAAGTTTGCCTACGCGCATCATATCCAGCGACTGATGGTCACCGGCAATTTTGCCCTGCTCGCCGGATTGCACCCGGACGCGGTCGATCAATGGTATCTCGCCGTCTATGCCGACGCCTATGAGTGGGTGGAAATGCCGAACACCCGCGGCATGTCGCTCTTCGCCGATGGCGGGATCATCGGCTCGAAACCCTATGCGGCGTCAGGCGCCTATATCAACCGGATGAGCAATTACTGCGGCGACTGCCATTATGACGTGAAGGACGCGGTGGGGTCGCGCGCGTGCCCGTTCAATGCGCTGTACTGGGATTTCATCGCCCGCCATGAGGCGTTATGGGAGCACAATCCGCGCATGGCGATGCCGCTGCGCAACTGGCGGAAAATGGACGATGAGAAACGCGAGGCCTTGCGGCGCCGCGCGGCGGAGATACGCATGATTTTGGATGAAGGAAAACGCCTATGAGCATGGTGAAACCCTATGACGGCATCGCCTGGGTGACCGGCGCCTCGAGCGGCATCGGCCTCGCGCTAACCGAGGCGCTGGTGAGCAAGGGGTGGCGCGTCGGCGTCACCGCCCGCAGACAGGCGGCGCTTGCCGGGCTCGCCGCGAAACATCCCGGCAAGATCATCATTGGCGTTGCCGATATCACCGACAGGGACGCGGTGAAGGCGGCGGTGGCGGGGATCGAGGCGGAGGCCGGCGCGCCGATCATGCGCGCCATCCTGAATGCCGGGGTTTACGTGCGCGATACCGCCGAGACCTTCACCGCAGAAAGGCTGGAACAGCAAATCGCGGTCAATCTGCTCGGCACCGCGCATTGCCTGGAAGCGATCATGCCGGGAATGATGCAGCGGCGGCGCGGGCAGATCGGCGTCATGGCCTCGCTCGCGGGCCTTGCCGGGCTGCCCGGTTCGGTAAGCTATTCGGCGACCAAAGCCGGGTTGATCGCCATGGCGCAGAGCCTGAAATTCGATCTGGACAAAGCCAATGTGGCGATCTCGGCGATCTGTCCCGGCTTCGTCAAAACCCCAGCCACCGCCGGAAATGACTACAAGATGCCTTATATCATGGAGGCCGCCGATGCGGCGGAAGCGGCCTTGTCAGGCATGGACAAGGGGCAGTTTCTGATCGCTTTTCCCGACAAGCTCGCTTGGCCGATGCGCATGGCGCGGCTGCTGCCGGCGCCCGCGTTTTTTCCGCTGGTGAAGCGAAACGCCAATTGGTAACAATGAGTTAGCCCCGGCGCTGCCAAAGCCGCTCATCGCGCGGCTGGTTTTGTCCACTGTCTTGGCCTCATGCCGGCACCGGCGCCACACGCTGGCAAAAGCGACATTGGCTGTTATCGGCTAGATGTGAGCTTTCAGGAGGTTGTTCATCTGGTATGACCGGGCAAGACTGATGTTTGCGAGGAGCGACCGGATGAACATCCACAAGAATGCCCGAACGACACCTTATAGTCGAGCCGAGATCGTCCGGCGCGTGACCATTATGCACCGTTTCTAAGTGGCTGACCCGCTACCGGGCCGAAGGCAAGGCCGGCCTCGCTGATCGCAGCTTGCGCCCCCGCCGGCTGCCGCGCGCGACGGCTGCTGATGTCGTCAAACAGGCTGTCGCGCTGCGCCGCCAGCACCTTGTCAGCAAGCAGATCGCAAGGACGCTCGGCTTGTCGCCTGCCACCGTCAGCTCGCCGATCTTGGCCACCAGAGTCGCCGCGTTGACCAGCGCAATGCCGCGCAGCGCCTGCAGGCCCGTGCGACAGGAGCAAGCGACCACTCCGGCAGTATCGCCTCGATCTGCCGGCTTAATCGGTCGCGCCGCTCCGTTGCGGCCTCAATAGTGGCAATCAGATCCTCCAGCACGGTGTAATGCATCCGTTGCTCGAAGCGTAGTTCAGACAACCAACGGCGGTGCATTAATGTCCAGGCTGGACGACTGTAGTGCCAGCCATGGCGCAGCAGAAAACCCGAAAGCTGCTGACGTGCCAGACGCAAGGCACGCACGGCCGCCAAGTGCGCACGAACCAGATCACGCATTGCTTCATGCGCCAAATCAGGAACCCAAACCGGCGTTAGCTCCCCTGCTCGGTGCAGCTTCGCGAGCATGATCGCGTCCCGCCGATTAGTCTTGATCCGCTCACCAGGCTTGCGTGGGATCAGGGAGGGCGCGATGACCACACTCATGCCCAGCTGCCGTCAGCTGACGCTGGATGCCGTAGCCAAATGGACCAGCTTCATAGCAAAACCGGAAACTGCTTCCCGGTCGCCCTAATTTATCCAGCAGCGCCTTCAGTGCATCCGGTGCGTTTACGATCCGGCCATACTCACGCACTTCACCACGTGTGCCCTCTTCGGCCAGCGCAACAGTAATCGTCTCCTTGTGCACATCCAGCCCTATAAAGATGATATACTCGTCCATGACCCGCCTTCTATGCATGAGGCTCTGCACTGGCCTATCCAGTGCAATCCTCGAAACCTGCATATTGTGAGACGGGTCGCCCCTATCTCAGTCGAATATCTGGTCTAGCTCGACCCGTCGGACCGTTAGCCTTTTCACGATCCGACCCTCGCCGCTGGGAAGAGGGCAGCTACCCTCTCCCAGCGGTTCCTTTTCGCCTGATCTGCACAAAAAGTCATAAGACAAGCGTGATGACTTTAAGTGTCATCACGCTCTACTTACACTTGGCGATCAATTTCATGGCTTTATGAACCACTTCGTGGTTCAACTTAAGCCATGTTGATCTAAAGCAGCGTCAGGCAGGCTGGAACCGGCTGGCCGATAAAGCTGCTCGCAAAAACAAAGGTTTAGGGTGCGCTGACTGTTTGCAGTCAGCTTTTGCAAAAAAGACGGCGCGCCGCGGAAGCAAAAAACTTTTATGAATTGAGCCTGGTTTGGGGTAGCTTCGCCGTCATGCAGAAGCATGTTCAGGCTGATGAACTCCTTTGGCTCGAAGACGTGGAGGGGCCGGAGGCGGTGGCCTGGGTGGAAGCGCAGAACGCGCGCGCCGAGGCAACGCTGCGCGACGACCGGTTCGAGGCAGACCGCACGGCATTAGAGGCGATTTTCGATTCGGATGACCGGATTCCCGGTATCGTCCGGCGCGGTGATCACCTCTATAATTTCTGGACCGACGCGCGGAACAAGCGCGGCGTCTGGCGGCGCATTACGATGGAGTCCTATCGGAGCGTGCAGCCCGAATGGGAGGTTTTGCTTGATCTGGACGCGTTGGGCGACGCCGAAGGCGTCAGCTGGGTGTGGGGCGGTTCGTCATGGCTGCCGGGCAATGATCAGCGCGCACTGATCAGCCTGTCGCGCGGCGGGGCGGATGCGGTGACCATCCGGGAATTTGATCTGGCGGCGAAGCGATTTATGGATGGCGGTTTCGCGATCCCCGAAGCGAAGGGTAATGCGGCCTGGGTCGATGCCGATACGCTGCTGGTCACCTCCGCTCATGGCGGCGATGTCACTGAGTCCGGCTATGCCCGCACGATCAGGCGCTGGGCGCGCGGCGGCGCGCTGGATCAGGCGTCGGCTATTTTCGAGGTGCGGAAAAGCGATGTTTACGGCTACGCTTCGGTCGATCACGATCCGGCGCATCCGCATACGCTGTTTGCCCGCGCCATCGAATTTTTTCGCACCGAGTATTCGTATGAATCACCGCATCGGGCGCGGCAAAAGCTCGATCTGCCGGAGGATTGCGAGGTCGAGACCGGGCATGGGCGGCTGCTGGTGCGGCTGCGAAGCAATTGGGCGGTGGGTGGCGTTACATGGCGGGCAGGCAGCTTGCTCGCCATCGGGATCGAGGCGTTTCTTGATGGAGCGCGTGATTTTGCGCTGGTGTTTCAGCCTTCGGCGCGAGTTTCACTCGATTCCTGGCTGAATTTTGCTGATCATATCGTGCTCGCGGCGCTGGATATTGTGCGCAGCCGTATCCTGTTGGCCGATGCCACGGACTGGCGGCTCCGCCCGGTGCCCGGCCTGCCGGACGCCGGCAGCGTTCATCTTCAGAAACTGACACCAGATGATCCGCAAGCCGATGGCTACCTGTTATGGGTCAGCAGCTTCCTTGAGCCGGACTGGCTGATGCTGGGACAGCGCGATGCCGCGCCGGAGACGCTGAAAACGCTCAAGCCGGTATTTGACGCCAGCGGCTTCACGGTGACGCAGTACGAGGTCATCGCCGAGGACGGCGCGGCGATTCCCTATTTCTGGATTGGGCCAAAGGGTGCGCCGCCGCTGGAGGGCTTCGCCACCCATCTCTACGGCTATGGCGGCTTCGAGGTGTCGCTCCAGCCGCACTACATGGCGGAAAATGGCGCGTTGTGGCTGGCGCGCGGCGGCGCTTCGGTGGTCGCGAATATCAGGGGCGGCGGCGAGTTCGGGCCGGACTGGCACAAGGCGGGCACCCGTGAGGGCAAGCTTGTGGCGCAGGATGATTTCGCTGCGGTTGCCGCCGATCTGGTGCGGCGTGGCTTGAGCACGCCCGCGCGCATCCTTGGCGCCGGTGGCAGCAATGGCGGGTTGCTGGTGGGCAATATGCTGACGCGGCATCCTGACCGGTTCGGCGCGATCCTCTGCACGGTGCCGCTTCTGGACATGCGGCGCTATACCAAGCTGCTGGCGGGCGCGTCCTGGATCGCCGAATATGGCGACCCGGACAAGGCTGAGGATTGGGCGTATCTGGAGGGTTACTCGCCGTATCACCTGCTGCGTCCGGGGCAAAACTACCCGCCGGTGTTCTTCATGACGACACGGCGGGATGACCGGGTGCATCCTGGCCATGCCCGCAAGATGGCGGCGAAAATGCAGGCGATGGGCTATGACGCGCTTTATTACGAACAGCTGGAAGGCGGCCATGGCGCCGGCGCCGACAGCGCCCAGCGCGCCTTCGTCACCGCGCTGTTCGGGTCATTTCACCGGCTGACGCTTGGCACGGGATAAACTAACTTTTTATAATTTTTTTTCTTGCCTACGGCCTTCCTTGGTAAGTGCCCGCCATTTGCGGCGTTGTTCGGCTTCGGCGCGTTTGTCGCCTTTGCGGTCGAGATGGGCGAGTTCGCGGCCTAGTTTGCGGTAGGCGGCGAGGCGGCGAGGCGTGAGGGCACCGGTTTCCATGGCGGCGACCACGGCGCAGCCGGGTTCGGCGTTGTGCTGGCAGTCGGAGAAGCGGCAGGATGCGGCCAGCGCCTCGATATCGGCGAAGGCGGGATCGAGGCCTTCGCTTTCCCAAGGGGTGATGACGCGGATGCCCGGCGTGTCCATCAGCAGGCCGCCGCCTGCCAGTAGAAAGAGATCGCGGCTGGTGGTGGTGTGGCGGCCCCTGCCTTGGGCGTCAGTGGCGGCGGTGGCTTGTGCCGCGCTTTCGCGAAAGTGGTTGACCAGGGTGGATTTGCCGACGCCGGAGGAGCCGACCAGCACGGCGGTACGGCCTGGCGCGATGACGGCGCGCAAGGCGGGCAGGCCTTCGCCGGTGCGATTGGAGACGGGGTAAATTGGCACGTCCGGCAGTTCGGCGGTGAGTTTCGCCAGCAGCGCCGGGAGTTCGGCGACCAGATCGGTCTTGGTTAATACGATGGTGGGGGCGGCGCCGCTGGTCCAGGCGGCGGCGAGGAAGCGTTCCAGGCGGCGGGCGTTGAGATCGGCATCGGCGCCGGTGACGATCAGCACCAGATCGATATTGGCGGCGATGATCTGCTGGCCGGCGGGGGCATCGGCGCGGGAGAGGTCGTTCACTGCCCTGGAATAGGCTGTGCTGCGCGGCAATACCGCCTCGATCATCGCCATGCCGTCCGGTGTGGCGGGCGGGCGGAGCGCCACCCAGTCGCCGACCACCGGCAGGCTGGCCGGATCATCGGTAAGGCGGAGACGCCCCGCCAGCTGGGCGGGCAGGTCGGCGTGTTCAGTAAAGGCGAAGTAATAGAGGCGGTTCTGGGTGCGGATGCGTCCCGGAATGAGGCCGGTGTGGTGATGGATTTGGAAGTCGCGGGCGAAATCAGGAGTCCAGCCGTAAGCGGCGAGAGCGGTCATGGATGTCAGGCTCCGAAGAAGGAGCACCGGCGCGGGCCGGTGCGACGGGCGGGCCTGATCCGAGTGGAAGTCAGGCGCGCGGCGCTGTCCGGAAGGGTTTGAACACGGCCATATCGACCTCCTTCATTAACAAAAGTTTTTGCGTCGCTTTTTCCAAAAAGCGACCCTTCCTTCCTGTTACTGCCGCACCGGAGCGCCGGCAAGCGGGGCCTCGAACATCAGCCGTTTGCCACCTTTGGCGGCCTGGTTCGAGGCATCCTCGGCGGAGACGAAATTCAGGCCGCCATTCGCCTGGATGGCGATGATGGGCAGGCTGACCGGCTCTTCCGGCTCCGGCGGCGGCGGTTCCAGCAGTTCGGCGGCGGGATCTGGCGGTTCGGTTTCCACCACCGTGAAGCGCCAGCCCTGCCGGTAGCGCTGCCGGAAGCTGGCGAAATCGAGCGGCGGATCGCCCACCGCCTGGCCGCGCCATTCGCGCGACATGCCGATCCAGTTATCGATTTCACCGCCGCCGGGGCCAAGCTGCAACACCCGGTTGCGGCCCAGCTCCGGCCCCAGCCTAGTGCAGACCAGGCTGTTATAAACGTCGTTCTGGGTCGCCGCGAACAGGTAATCGACCCGCTGATTGGCCAAGGCTTCCTCGCCATGGCGGGACAGGATTTCCGCTTGCAGCACCGGGATGTTGAGGGATCGGGCGTGGTCCAGCGCTCCGGGAAAGCTGTCGATCAGCAGCACCGGCACGCCGGCGCCTTGCAGGGCGACGGCGAGATCGGTGGTCCAGGGGCTGGCGCCGAGGATGGCAAGGCCAGGGGCGTTGCCGAGCGTCAATTTCAGCCGCCGCGCCAAGGGGGCGAGGGTGAAGCCGTGCAGCACCATGGTGGCGGCGATCAGCGCGAACACCGCCGGCATCACCAGCGCCGCGCCGCCGATGCCCATTCCCGCGATCTGCGTGCTGGCAATGCCGGCCACCGCCGCGGCGACGATACCGCGCGGCGCGATCCAGGCGCTGAGGATACGCTCCTGCCGCTTCAAATCGCTACCGATGGTCGCCAGCAAAATCGAGGCGGGACGGACGATGAACAGCATCGCGGCGGTCAGCCACAGCAGCGGCCAGGACAAGGAGGTCAGCACACCGCGTTGCAGGCTTGCCGTCAGCACAACAAACAAGGCGGAGACCAGCAACACCACCAGCGCTTCCTTGAAGCGGGCCAGTTCGGCGAGGCCCGGGATATCCATATTGGCCAAAGCGACGCCGAAAATCGTCGCCGCCGCCAGCCCGGCTTCGTTCATGAACAGGTTGGATACCGCATAGACGCCCATCGCCAGCGCCAGCAGCACCGGGGTTTTCAGCACTTCCGGCATCTGGTCGGTGATGAACAGGAAGCGGATCAGCATCGCCGCGCCGACTCCTAGCACCAGCGCCACGCAGACGCCGGAGATCACCTGCATGACGAGGTTATGGTGATCGCCCGCCTGATGTTCCGCCAGCAGAACCGCCAGCACGATGGCCGCCAGGATGGCGCCCACCGGATCATTGACGATGGCTTCCCATTTCAAATAGGCCGAGGCGCGTCGGTTCAGCCTCGTTTGCCGCAGCATCGGCGAGATGACGGTGGGGCCGGTGACCACCGTGATCGCGCCGAACAAGGCAGCACTCCCCCAGGCCATGCCGGTCAGCAGCCGGGCCGCCAGCGTGCCGAGGACGAAGCTGATCGGCAGCGCGATGATGGTCAGGCGCAGCACGCCTTCGCCTGCCAGCCGGAGCTCCTTGAATTCAAGCCTAAGTCCGCCCTCGAACACGACGATGGCGACCGCCAGCCCGACCAGGGCGGACAGCGATTTTCCAAACGCCTGTTGCGGCTGCAAGATGTGGAAGGCAGGTCCAACCAGCAGGCCGACGACGAACAGCAGGACAATGGCGGGCAGCTTCACCCGCCAGGCCAGCCATTGCGCGGCCATGCCGGCGACGGCGATGCAGAGGACCGCGATGGCGACGTTTTGTGCCATTAGTCAGGCCTGGGTCAGAAGAAAGGCAAGTGCTTCTTTTTGAAAAAAGCCGACCCGGCAGGGGAAGCAAAAACTTTTATCAATTAACAAAAGTTTTTTGGTTCTTTTTTGCAAAAAAGAACTGCTTGCCTTTATCTTGCTAGCCATTATCGGGCTGCAGCGCGAACAGCAGCAGTGACCGGCAGGTGACGTCATAGGCGTCGCCGGTGTTGAAAATCGCATAGCGGTTATCGTCCGGCAGGTTGGTGTCGAGGATTAGCTCCCACTCCGTGCCGCCGGGGCATTCGGGCAAGGTGAACTGCACCATGTCGTGATAGGAATTGAACACGATCAGCAGCGTTGCGTTCTGGCCGCGCTGGCGGATGCCGGTTTCCTGCGCCCGGCCATCGAGCAGCATGCCGATGCAGCGGCTGTTGCTGTCCTCCCAGGCCTCGTTTTGCATCTCCCCGCCATTCGGGTTGATCCAGGTGACATCCTTGACGTCCAGATCCTCGTTCTGCACCGTGCCGAGCCAACGGTTGCGGCGCAGAATGGGGTAGCGATGCCGCAGCGCCGTCAGCTTCTGGGTGAAGCGGATCAGGCCGCGGCCTTTACGCCTGATGTCCCAGTCGACCCAGCTGATCTCGTCATCCTGACAATAGGCGTTGTTGTTGCCCTGCTGAGTGCGGCCTAATTCGTCGCCGGCCAGCAGCATCGGCGTGCCTTGGCTGAGCAGCAATGTCGCCAGCATGTTGCGAATTTGGCGTTCGCGAAGCGCGTTGATCTCTTCATCGTCGGTCGGGCCTTCCACGCCGCAGTTCCAGGATTGGTTGTTGGAGCTGCCATCGTTGTTGTTCTCGCCGTTCGCCTCGTTGTGCTTTTCGTTATAGGTGACGGCGTCGTTCAGGGTGAAGCCGTCATGGGCGGTGACGAAATTCACCGAGGCCCAGGGGCGGCGGCCATTATGGTCGAACATATCGCCCGACGCCGTGATCCGGGGCGCCAGCGCGGCGACCGGGGCGTCGCCCTTCCAGTATTCGCGCACGGTGTCGCGGAACTTGTCGTTCCATTCGGCCCAGCCGGCGGGGAAGCCGCCGACTTGGTAGCCGCCGGGGCCGCAATCCCACGGCTCGGCGACCAGCTTGACGGTTTGCAGCACCGGGTCTTGGCCGCAAGCCTTGAGAAAGCCGCTTTGTTCGTCAAAACCGTTCGGCTCGCGGGCGAGGATGGTGCCGAGATCGAAGCGGAAGCCATCGACATGCATCTCGGTTACCCAATAGCGCAGGCTGTCGGTGACCATCTGGATCACCCGGCGATGTGATAGGTTTAGCGTGTTGCCGGTGCCGGTGTCGTTGATATAGAAGCGTTTTTGGTCGGGCAGCAGCCGGTAATATGAGGCGTTGTCGATCCCCTTGAAGGACAGGCTGGGGCCTTTCTCATTGCCTTCAGCGGTGTGGTTATAGACCACGTCGAGGATCACCTCGAGGCCGGCATCGTGGAACTTCGCCACCATCTCCTTGAATTCGCGCAGGGAATTGGCGCGGTCGGCGGCGTAGCGCGGATCGGGCGCGAAGAAGCCGATGGAGTTGTAGCCCCAGTAATTGGTCAGGCCCTTTTCCAGCAACTGGCTGTCGTTGATGAAGGTGTGGATGGGCAGCAGCTCGATGGACGAGACGCCAAGCGATTTGACGTAGTCGATCACGTCCTTGACGCCGAGGCCGGCATAGGTGCCGCGCAGGTCTTCCGGCACCGCCGGATGCTTCATGGTGAAGCCCTTGACATGGGTTTCATAAAAAATCGTGCGGTCCCAGGCGACCGGGCGGCGGTTTGATTCGCCTTGCCAGTCGAAATTAGGGTCAACCACCACGGATTTAGGCATGAACGGCGCGCTGTCGCGCTCGTCATAGGTGAGGTCGTCGCCGGATTCCATTTGGTAGGCGAACACTGCCGGGTTCCAGGTGAGTTCGCCGGTATGGGCGCGGGCATAGGGATCGAGCATCAGCTTGTGCGGATTGAAGCGGTGGCCGGCCTCCGGCTCATAGGGTCCGTGCACCCGGTAACCATAGACCTGGGCAGGGCCGATATCCGGCACGTAGCCGTGCCAGATTTCATCCGTGTATTCTGGCAGCTCGATGCGGGCGGTTTCGGTTTTGCCGGCGGCATCGAACAGGCAGACCTCGACCTTGGTGGCATTGGCGGAAAACACCGCGAAATTGACGCCATGGCCGTCCCAATGGGCGCCCAGCGGATGCGGCAAGCCTTCCCTCAGCCGTGCTTGAAGTTGCGGCTTGTCATGATCGGCCATCATATTATTCCGTGTTAAAGGTGAAGGAAGTCGGAGGAGGCGAGCGGCTTGCTCAAGATTGTCTGGGCTGGCCGGTGTTTCAAGCAGGCTTCTACCCTTCATCATCATCGATAAAACTCGCCTGGAAATTAATTTGCGGTAAACGCGGCAACTTCGCGACCGATCGTACCGGTTGCGCGCGGCCGATCTCCCATGCGACAAGGCGATGGCGGCTCAATGCGCAACGATCCGCGGGTAGGGCGATCAGGGGTCAGCTCGTCCGGCCAGCGATTAAGCAACCACCCCAAAGCAACGACCCAGAGGGAGACTTTGCCATGACATTATCCATACGAAATCTTGCGGCGCCCAGCATCATCACGGCGATGGCGCTCGGCCTGGCCGCCTGCTCCACTACCGCGCAGGCGCCGCAGGCCTCCAACCTGTCGGCGCAGGATTTGCAATTCATCACCACCACCTATCAGCTGGTGCATTTCGATCTCGACGCCTGCGCCGTCGTGCAGAAGGCCACGCTGACCCCCGAGGTTCGGCCGGTCGCCGACAAGATTTGCGCCGATGCGCAGCATTACGCGCCGATCATCAGGCAGCAGGCGGCATCGGCTGGCGCAACCCTGCCCAATACGCTGCCAGCGGAATACAAGGCCAAGCTGGTCGCGCTGAATTACCATCCGCAGCCCAATAGCTCGGTCGCTTTCGTGCGCGATGAAATACAAAGCCACGAAAACGCCCTCGCCGTCTATCAGGACGAGATGCAGAACGGCGTCAGCCCGGCCTATAAGCAGATCGCCATGCAAACCCTGCCGGTGGTGCAGGGCAATCTGCAAATGCTGCGCGCGGCCTTGCCGGCAGGCGCTGCTGAATAAGAGCCTAGCCGCTTTACCCTTTGACCCCGCCCCGGCGCCGCGCGATATAGGGCGGCATGGCGTTATGGGGCAAGATCATTGGCGGCATCACCGGCTTCGCGGTTGGCGGGCCGGTGGGCGCGGTGGCGGGCGCGGCGCTTGGCCATGCGGCGGATAATGGCAATATCGGCGCCTTCGGCACCAGGCTAGGCCGCGCCTTGCCGTTTGACGCCGCCCGCGTGGCGGGCATGCTGGGGCGACGCGATCAGGTCTTCGCCATCACCGTCACGGTGCTGGCCGCCAAGCTCGCCAAATGCGATGGCACGGTGAACCGCGCCGAAATCGACGCCTTTAAGCGGCAGTTCCAGATCGAGAATGCGGCGCTTCCCTCGATCGGCCGGATGTTTGACGAAGCGCGCAACGATCCTGGCGGCTTTGAATCCTATGCCCGCCAGCTCGCCGAGAGCTTTGCCGATAATCACCTGGTGCTGGAGCAGGTGCTGGCGGCGCTGCATGCGATTGCCCGGGCCGACGAGCCGATCAACCAGCGCGAGACCGATATGCTGGCGCGGATCGCCGCGATCTTCGAACTAGACGGCACCGCACGGCGCCGCGCCGGCAGCAACGCCTCCCGCTTCGCCAACTCCGCCGCCGATGCCTATGAAGTGCTGGGCATGAAGCGCAACGCCGATAATGAGGCGCTGCGCACCCGCTGGAAGCAGCTGATGCGAGAAAACCATCCTGATCAGCTGGCAGCGCGCGGCGTGCCGGCCGATTTCGTCGAACGGGCGACCGACCGGGTCGCCCGGATCAATGCCGCCTATGACCAGATCAAGCGTGAGCGCGGCATTTGACGGCGCCCATCGCGGCGCCTTCGCCCAACCATGACGCGCGGCCCGTTGGACTTCACGCCGATCATCTGGTGCTGCACTATACCGGCATGGTGAGTGCCGCGGCGGCGCTGTCGCGCCTCTGCGATCCTGAGGCAAGGGTTTCTTCGCATTACCTGATCGACGAGGACGGCGCGGTCTACGCCCTGGTTGAAGAATCCCGCCGGGCCTGGCATGCCGGGGTGAGCTACTGGCGTGGCGTTACGGCGCTGAACGACCGCTCCATCGGCATCGAAATTGTCAATCCCGGCCACGAACACGGCTATCGCGGCTTCCCCGAGGCGCAAATGGCGGCGGTGGCCCGCCTAAGCCGCGCCATTCTGGGCCGCCACCACATTCCCGAACGCAACGTGGTGGCGCATTCCGATATCGCGCCGGACCGCAAGCAGGATCCGGGCGAGCTGTTCCCGTGGTCCTGGCTGGCCACCCAAGGAGTTGGTCTGTGGAGCGAAACTGACTGCGACGATGGCGACATTGCCACTAACCTAGCCGCCATAGGATACGACGTATCGCTGCCCAGCACCCTCGTCCTCACCGCCTTCCAAAGGCGCTTCCTGCCCTCCCGCCTGACCGGCACGCCCGATCTCCCAACCCAAGCCCGCGCCGCCGCGATCCGCCGGGTGATGGATCAGTAGCCCAGCGCGCAGCCGTCCTTGCGGGGGTCGGAGCCGCCCGTGAGGGTGCCGGTTTCGGCGTCGATCAGGATGGCTTGGCCGCCGCCATGCGGGCGGTCTATGGGTTCCAGGACATGACCGCGCTCGGTCAGACCCTCGCGGGTGGCGGCGGGCAGGCTGCGCTCGAATTCGGTCTTGCCCTCATAAGGAAACACCCGGGTGAGATCGAGGGCTTCCTGCACGTCGAGATCGTAGTCGAACATATTGGTCAGCAGCCAGCTTTGTCCCACCGGCTGGTAATGGCCGCCCATCACGCCGAACGGCATGACGGCGCGGCCAGCCTTCGTCAGCATGCCAGGGATGATGGTGTGCATCGGGCGCTTGTCGGGAGCGATGCAGTTGGGATGGCCGCGTTGAATCGTAAAGCCAAGGCCGCGATTATGCAGCACGATGCCGGTTTCGCCAGCCAGAATGCCGGTGCCAAAGCTTTCGTAGAGCGAGTTGATGAAGCTGCACGCGTTGCCATCCTCATCGACCACTGAGAGATACACGGTATCGCGATGCGCCGGCAGCAAGGCGGCGCCGGCTTGCGGCATGCCGGTCATGCTGCGGTTATCGTCGATCAGGCCGCGCAGGCTGGCGAGATAGTCGTCGCTCAGCAGGTGCTCGACGGGCACGTCGGATTGGGCAGGATCGGCGAGGAGCGCGTCGCGGTCGCGATAGACCAGCCGGGCTGCTTCGAGATGGCGATGCATGCGCACCGGGCCGAGCGGGCCATCCGGCGCCGGGCCGAAGCCTTCAAGAATGCCGAGGATCATCAAGGCAAGCAGTCCGGAGCCGTTCGGCGGGCATTCCCACACAGTATGGCCATGCCAGTCGCGGCTGATCGGCGTGACAAACTGCGCGGCGCTGCGTCCGCCGGCAAAATCCGCCTCGGTATGCAGCCCGCCCAGGGCGCGCAGTTGGCGCACCATGGCGGCGGCGATCTCGCCTTCGTAAAACGCCCGCGCGCCATGCTTAGCGATGGCGCGCAGCGTGCGGCCCAGCTCGGGCTGATAGATCAGCGCGCCGGGTTTCGGCGCGCTGCCATTCGGCAACAGGGCGGCAGCACCGGTTTTCCGGAGTTTGCCTTCGTTGATTTTCCAGTCGAAGGCGACGCGCGGATGCACCGGAAACCCCGCCTCGGCGTAGTGGATGGCGGGCTGCAGGGCTTCGTCCAGTCCCTTACGGCCATGCGCGGCGAGCAGCGCCTCCCAAGCGCCGACCGCGCCCGGGACGGTGACGCTATGGGGCGAGGTTTGCTCCAGCTCGGCGATCCCATGCGTCTCGAAAAAATCGATGGTGGCGGCTTTCGGCGCGCGGCCTGAGCCGTTCATCGCAATGATCTCGCCGTTCACTGGGGCGTAGAGGCAGAAGCAATCGCCGCCGATGCCAGTCGCCTGCGGTTCGATGACGCCGAGCACCGCCGCCGCGGTGACGGCGGCATCCAGCGCATTGCCACCCGCCCGCAGCATGTCAATCGCCGCCAGCGTGGCGGCCGGCATCGACGTCGCCGCCATGGCGTTGCTGGCATAGACGGGGCTACGTCCGGGAAGATGAAAATCGCGCATTAGGGAGGTCCTTTAAGGCAAATAGAAACAAGCGGTTCTTTTTTGTAAAAAAGGCGACGCGCCGCGGAACCAAAAAACTTTTTAATTTAAGGCGCGGTGGTTCAACCAGGGCATACTCAACCAATAGAAGTTTTTGCTGCTTTTTACAAAAAGCAGCGCTTGCTTCGCTAATGAACCAAGATCGGCGGCATTTCCAGCATGTGCGGATGCGCCAGCGCCAGTGTTGCACGCAGGCCCGGCGGCAGGGCGGCGAGGCCCAGCGGATTGGCCTTGGCAAAGGCCTGCGAAAACAGATCGTGCAGGCTGAGGCTTTCATTGCCGTTGACGATCTCGAGCGGCGCGTGAACCGGCAAATGCAGCATCGACCGGACCGCGGCGAAGGCAGTGTGGTAGCCGCCGGTTTCATCGACCAGCCCGCGCTTTTTTGCCTGGACGCCGGTCCAGACCCGGCCCTGGCCGACAGCGTCAACCTGCGCCGCTGTCATGTGCCGGCCTTGCGCGACCCAATGGGTGAAATCTTGGTAATCGGCCTGCAGCAGGGTCATCTGCGCGGCCAGTTGCGGCGGCGTCCAGGCATCCACCGGGCTGTCCAGCCCGGCATTGGCGCCGCGGGCGATGGTGGTGACGGAGAGGCCGATCTTTTTGATCAGGTCGCCGAAGCTCAGCTTGCCGCCCAGCACACCGATCGAGCCGGTCAACGTTGCCGGATCGGCGATCAGCTTCGCGCCATGGCTGGAGATCCAGTAGCCGCCCGAGGCGTCGTACCCGCCCATCGAAATGATTAGCGGCTTACGCGCGGCGGCGGCGGCGACTTCGGCGCCAATCATTGCGGAGCCGGTCACCGTGCCGCCTGGAGTGTCGAGCCGCAGCACGATTGCCTTGATGCTGTCATCGTTGACCGCCCGGCGCAGTTCGTCATTGAGGCGGCGCGGCTCGATGCTGCCGGCGGCGCCTTCCGCTGAGGGCGCCTCGATATCGCCTTTGGCAATGATCAGCGCGATTTTGGCGCCTGAATGCCGGGGATGCGCCGCGATAAAGCGCGCCATCGAGGCTAGCCGCCCCGGAAAAGCATCAATCCGCGCATCGAGCGGTAAAACCTGATCAATCAGCCCATGGGCTTGCGCGCTCTGCGGGGTGAACGGCGCCTGATCGAGCAGCGCTTTCACCTGATCCGGGCTTTGCCGAAGCCGTTCGGCGATGGGCGCCAGCGCCGAAGCGTACAGCGAATCCGCAAGGCTATTGAGCATCGCAAGATTGGCCTTAGAGGGCGATGATCTGGTGAATAATTGCGGGTAGGTCTTGTACGCGCCGATATGCTCGAATTGGGCATTAACCCCGATGGCCTTGAGCGCCGAACCGGCAAACGGCGTCGCCAGTGAAAGGCCTGTGACGCCAAAATCGCCGGCCTGCGATAGTTCGATGCGGCTGGCGGCGCTGGCGATGACATAGGCGCCGAGGCCTGGCGCGCCGTCCAGCGACATGGCGCGGGCGATCACCGGCTTGCCCGTGATGGCGCGATAGCGCGATAGCGCGTCATGCAGTTCCTCGGCGGTGGTCAGGCTGCAACAGCCATCGCCGAGCTGAATATCGATGCCTTTGACATGCCCATCCCGCGCAGCGTCGGCGATCCCGATGATGGTTTCAGCCAGGGTTGGGCGAGGTTGCTGGGCAAAGCGCAGCCAGCGATCCGGCGGCGGCGCGTCGGACGGCGCCTGCGTCAGATCCAGGGTCAATGTATAGCTGACGGGTAGCGGTTTGTTAGCCGCCATCCGGAGATGGCGAACGGCGAGCAGCCCGATGATGAGGCCAATGAGCAGAATGACGCCGAACGCGAAGACTACCAGCTTAACCAAGCCCCACAAGCCGGCCAAAACGCGCAACGGGCCCGAACGGGGTGGCCTGTCATTGAGTGGCCTGTCATTCATCGGCGATTCCTTGGCTGTCTAGCGAAGCCATACCTATGAAAGCGAGCCGCGTATTCGGCAAGGCCGATCAGATGGAGGACAATACGGAAGGCGCCAGCGCCGCCGACTTGGCCGCCGGATGCGAGGGATTGCGAAAGCGCAGCTCGCCTTCTGGCGCCGCGTCATCGCCGGCGATCTCGCAAAGCTCAAAGCGCGACGCGCAGGTTACCGCGACCACGCACCGGGCTTCTGGCGCGGTGAGAAATTGCCGCGCCTCGCCTTCCAAAGTCAGCTGCTCGCGCAACAGCCGCCATTCCAGCCGGTCGGTGTCCTCGATGAACATGGCGATGATGCCAGGGCGCGTGCCGGAAAGCCGAGCGGGCGCCAGCGCCGCCAGCCGCCGCCGCATCGCGATGGCGATTTCATTTTCGGTGCTGCCGCGCGCTGCCATGACGAATAGCCCATCGCCCGCGCCAGTGACCGCCAGATGCGCCTCGGGTCCAAAATCGCGCCGCAGGCTGTTCATCAGCCCGTTCTCACTAGCTTGCGCGCCGGCCAGCATCAGCGGATCGAGCCGCAGCACCGCCGCCTCGTCATGATCGGAGCGCTTCGACCCGGCCAGCATCGCGTTAATCCGCTGGTGCAGTTGCGCTAGCGGCGCGGCTCCCGCGTCATCCTGCAACCCTTGCGGCAAGGTCATTTTTAGCAAATACCGGCCCGGATGCGCGGCTAGCCAGGTTTGCAAATCGGGATCGACGCGGTCCATCAGCCGCATCCACGCGGCGCGGTTAACGAACCGGCCATCCTCGGCGGATAAAATGTCGCAGGCGATCTCCGCCTCGGCGCCCTGGCGCGAAATCAACAAATCGAAGGGCGCGGCATCCTCGAAACCGGCGAACCTCACCTCAAAACCACGCTGGATTTGCAAGTGCGCGGTGCGGTGAAGATGCAACAAGGGGATCAGCGTCCCGGGGCCGCTCAGCGCATGGTGGAGCGATTCGGCGAAGCGAACCTGCCCAGCCGGGCTTAAACCGTCATGCAGGGTGGCTAAAGCCGCCACGCGGGTGGCAAGGTTAAGCTCGAAGCCGCGCAGCGCCACGCCGCGCCGGACTTTCTCGGCCGCGAATTCCGCGGCATAGCGCGCGCCCACCAGCTTGCCATAGCGAAGGTTCGCCGCGATATCTTTTTGCAGCGTGGCGATGCGTTCAAGCCAGGCCTGTTTCCCCGCAAGAGCGACAAACGCATTAATCCGGTCGGCATGGTCGCTTGCTAGGGTCATGACCGCATTCATCGCAGAACATCCTAAATCTTCATCCTTAATATAAGGCAATTTTCGCGTCAGAAGTTTCAAACTGCCGTGATAGGCAAGCGACCATGCGCCGGCGCGTCTGGGGTCTGAGCACGATGGCGCAGCAGATGATCGGCCAGCACGCAGGCCAGCATTGCCTCGCCCACCGGCACAGCGCGTATGCCGACGCAAGGGTCGTGCCGCCCCTTGGTGACGATCTCCACGTCCTGCCCCAAGGCGTCGACGCCGCGCACCGGGGTCAAGATGGAACTTGTCGGTTTCACCGCGAACCTGGCGATCACCGGCTGGCCGGTCGAGATGCCGCCCAATATGCCGCCGGCGTGATTAGCGAGAAATTTCACCGTTCCATCCTGGTTCATCCGCATCTCGTCGGCATTGTCCTCGCCTCTGAGCGCGGCGGCGGCAAATCCGTCGCCGATCTCCACCGCCTTCACGGCGTTAATGCTCATCAGCGCGCCGGCGATCTCAGCGTCGAGCTTGCCATAGACCGGCGCGCCGAGGCCGGGGGGCAAGCCGGTGGCTTCCAACTCGACCACCGCCCCAAAGGATGAACCCTCGCGCCGGACCTGATCGAGCAGCGCCTCCCATTCGGCGGCGGCGACCGGATCGGGACAGAAAAACGGGTTGTTCGCAACATAGGCCCAATCGAAGCAGGCGCGGTCGATCCGGTGCGGTCCCATCTGCACCAGCGCGCCGCGTATCGTTATACTCGAAGTGAGTATAACGCGCGCTATCGCCCCGGCGGCGACCCGCATGGCGGTCTCGCGGGCCGATGAGCGGCCACCGCCCCTGGGATCGCGGATGCCGTATTTCCAGTGATAGGCGATATCGGCGTGTCCGGGCCGGAACTGTTCGGCGATATTGGCGTAATCCTTCGAGCGCTGATCGGTGTTCTCGATGGTCAGCGCGATCGGCGTGCCGGTGGTCAGGCCCTGATAGACGCCGGAGAGGATGCGCACCTGATCCGGCTCGCGCCGCTGGGTGGTGAAGCGGGACTGGCCGGGACGCCGCTGATCCAGGAAGGGCTGGATATCCGCCTCGCTGAGCCGGAGGCGCGGCGGCACGCCATCGACCACGCAGCCGATCGCCGGACCATGGCTTTCCCCCCAGGTGGTGACGCGGAACAAATGGCCGAAGCTGTTATGGGACATGAGGGTTCATAAGCGGAGGTGGCAAATTAAAACAGCATCAATCGCTGCGGAAAGACTTTGTTAACAAGTTTCTGGCATCGTCTTGAGACTGGACTGCTTGAGACTGGGCTGCGTGAGACTGGGCTGCAAAGGCCCGCCGCATCTCGCGGTCAAGCGGCTTTTGTTGCAAGGGAGCGCCCAAATCACCACTCCGGCCGAGCTTTCCGAACCGACGCGATGGCGGGTTATCCCGGGCCTTGAGCAGCTGCTTGCCGCCACTGCGGCGCCGGACATCTTCATGGCCGATCTGGTGCAGGTGATGCGCGGCATTCCCGGCATCGAGGCCGCCTGGATCGGCCGCCCAAACCAGGATGGCCTGCTGCTGCCGGAAGCCATTGCAGCGCCCGACATGCCGGTGTTTCACGATCCCAGCGCAATGGTGAACGTGCTCGCCGGGCCGACCTCGCAAGGACCCGCCGGTCGCGCCTGGCGCGGCGGCACGGCGCAACTCTCCGATGATGTCGAGGCCGACCCGACGCTTGCGACATGGCGCGCGCAATGGGCGGCGCATGGCTGGCGTTCAAGCGCCACCTTGCCGCTTCGCGGCATCAACGGGGTGCACCGCCTACTGAATGTATATAGCAAACAAAGTGATTTTTTCCGCGTAACCTGGCCGCTCGAAATCCTTAACGAGTTTGGCTTGATGATCGGCACCGCGATTGAGAACCAGATCAAGCACGCGGCGCTCGACCATGCGAAACGCCTGCTCGACACGCTGTTCGCCGGCGCCGAAACCTTGCTTAACGCCACCAGCGAACAAGGCGTGCTGCGCGGCATCTGCGAACAGCTTAACATGACGGGGCTGTTTGTTTCAACGGCGATTGGCCGGCCCGATGCGTCGGGCGAGTTCCGCTATGACATTGCCGCTGGCCCCGATGCGCCGCGGGTTCAGAGGCTTCGCCAGAGGCTCGATGAGCAAGGCACCCAGCATCTGCTCGGGGTGCGCGCCTGGAACTCCGGTGAAATCCAAACGGCGGATGGCTATGCCTCGCTCGCCAGCCTCGAGCGTTGGCGCGGCATCGCGCCGTCGCATTGGCGCGCGGCGGCGGCGGCGCCGATCCTGCGCGGCGGCAGGATGTTCGCCGTGATGTTCGTGGTGTCCAAGGATGTCACGGTGGTCGATGCCGAGACGCAAAGGCTGATCAAGCAGCTGGTGCGAATCCTCGGCCGGGCGCTTGATCAGCTCGACCTCAAAGAAGCGTTGCGGGCGGAGCGGGAAGCGCAAAGCGTCATTGCCCGTCGCGATTCGCTGACGCAATTGCCGAACCGGCTGGCGTTCAATGAAATTCTGCCAGCAGCGATAGCGCGGGCGAGCCAAAGCTGCGGGATTATCGGCGTCGGCGTGCTCGATCTCGATAATTTCAAGCCGGTGAACGATCAGCACGGTCACGCCGCCGGGGATATCGTGCTGCGCGCGGTCGGCTTGCGGCTGCGCGCCGCGTTGCGCGACACCGATTTTGTCGCGCGATTAGGCGGTGACGAGTTCGCCTTGATCATGGAGGACTGGACTCCCGCCATGCAGGCTGACGGGCTGTGCGACCGTCTGATGGAGGCGATCAGCCAGCCGGTCATCCTGCCCGACGGCGCCTGGGTTTCAGTGTCATTTAGCCTGGGACTGACATTTTTCCCTGGCGATGACGCAGCGCCAGAGCTGCTGATCCGGCACGCGGACATGGCTCTTTACGCCGCCAAGGCCAGCAAGGGAAAACGCCATCGCTGCTGGTCGATCTACCAGCAGCTGAGCAGCGATGCGGCAGCGGCGCCGCGTTACCGCGATCTGTTGCGCGACGACCGGATCGCCGTGCATTATCAGCCGGTGGTCGATGTCGCCACCGGAGAAGTTGTCGCCGTCGAGGCGCTGACCCGGCTGCAAGATGACGGCGCGCTGATTCTGCCGGACCAGTTCCTGCCAGATTTCACGCATCAGGACCGCAAGCGGCTGTTCGACATGGTGTTGCGCGACGGCATTGCGCTGCTGCAACGGTTAGCCTCGGTGGCGCCGCGCCTGAGCCTGTCAATTAATATCGACGCGGAGGTTCTTAATCTTTATCCAATCGTGCCGGTGATCGAAGCGGCGCTTGCCGGCACCGGTATCACCACCCGGCGCATCACCCTTGAACTGCTGGAAAGCCATGAATTTCCGGATGTCAGCGCCGGCAAGGCGATACTCGCGTCGCTTCGCGCTTGCGGCGCGAAAGTGGCCATTGACGACCTGGGCATGCAATTTTCCAACCTCAAGCGAGTACAGCAGCTTGCGGTTGATGTCATCAAGATCGACAAGAGTTTCCTGCGCGATGTTGTCAGCAAGCCGGACCACCTGATGTTTTTATCAGCCTTCCACACATTTTCCGACTGGCGCGGCATGCAGATGTGCGTCGAGGGGATCGAAACTCTTGGCATGATGGATGCCGCACGGATTTTCGGTGTGCCGCTAGCGCAAGGCTACTGGATTGCCCGCCCGATGCCGGCTGACCACCTGGCGGCCTGGCTCGGCGGCTACGCACCGGCACCGTTACGGGGCGCCCCACGCACCCTGCTCGGCGCCTTCGCGCTGCATACACGCTGGCTCCAGGTAATGATGTTCGATCCGCGTTCGCTAACGGCGCTGAGCTATCTCCGCGACGACGGCCCGCTCTGCCTGACGCCTTATATCGGCAAAAACCGGCTGGGCAATACGCCGCTCGGCAGGATTTACGCAAGGCTGATGGCCTGCTGCCTGCCGGAAAACCCCGACATGCTGGTGCTGCGGCGGCTGGCGGATCAGGTGCGCGCGGAACTTGCTAGGATGGTCATAGCCGAGGCGGCCGCCGATCAAGTTTCAGCGTCTCCGGTTTCAGGACTCCAAATTTCAAGGCTTGAGGCGGCGCCGGCGATGCAGCGCCCGGTAAAGCGCGCCAAGCGCATCGCCGACAGGACCTTCCGGGAGGCCGCCGGGTAGCGCCACGAATTCCGCCAATCCTGCTGGAATTTCTGCAGCCGCCACCTCAACCAGCTGCCGCTGCGCGAAACGCAGCCGAACGACCCTGTCGCGTCCCAAGGCAAGGTTGATCCTGGCGATCAGTTGCGGCGCGCGATGTTGCAGCGCCAGCGCTTCCGGCCCATTCGTGCCAATGGTGAGCGTGCCGCCTGCCAGCTTGACCGGCATGCTGTGCGCTGCCAGATCAGGCCCGACAATGCTTTCCCAATCCTCAGCCAAAGCCGCGGCGCCTGGCGCGTTCTTGCGCATGACGGGCCGGGTGACCGGCGCCAGCAAGGCGGCAATGCCGCGCGGCGCATAATTCCGTGGCGCGTGGTCCTGAGCCGCGTTGCTCTCGGCAGGCGGCGCTTTTGACGTCGGGCGATCCTGTGTCCGTTGACCGCTATGCTTTGCCACCGGCTCGCCTCCTTCTCGATTGGTATCGGCAACACCGCCGGCATCTGCCTTGGCGGGCGGCGCCGGGCGTCCGGCCTGATCCTTACTGCGTCTGGCTCAGTGAGATCATGCTACAACAAACGATTGTGGCGACGGTTATCCCCTATTTCCAGCGATTTATCGCGCGTTATCCAACAATTTCGCGGCTTGCCGCCACGCCCGAGGATGAAGTGCTCGGCCTCTGGGCGGGACTTGGCTATTACGCGCGGGCGCGTAACTTGATCGCCTGCGCCCGCGCCGTCACTGTGGCAGGCGATTTTCCTGAAACGATTGAAGGATTGCGCAGCCTGCCAGGAATCGGCGCTTATACGGCGGCGGCGATCGGCGCGATCGCCTTCAATTTGCCAGTTGTGCCCGTAGATGGAAATGTTGAGCGGGTGGTGGCGCGTATTTTTGCCATCGAAGCGCCGCTGCCGGGCGCGCGGCCCGCGCTGGCCTTGGCCGCCGCCCGGTTAATGGAGGATGCGGCGGCAGCGCATGCGCCGGGCGATTTCGCCCAAGCGCTGTTCGATCTCGGCGCTACACTCTGCACGCCGCGCAATCCATCCTGCCTGATCTGCCCCTGGCAGGCGCGCTGCGCGGCTCAGGCAAAGGGCATCGCCGCCGCCTTGCCGCGCAAGACGCCCAAACCCGCCCGTCCGGTCCGCTTCGGCGTCGCCTATTTAATGCGTGATGAAGCGGGACAGATCGGCTTGCAGCGCCGGCCGCCGCAAGGCCTGCTCGGGGGCATGCTTGGGCTGCCGGGAAGCGCGTGGACGGAAAACTCCACGCCGGAGATACCCTCCTTCGCCGCAAGCATTGGCTGGCGGGATGGCGGCGTGGTGCGGCACGTCTTTACCCATTTCGAACTGCGCCTTCAGGTGCTGGCGGCGCCGGTAACAGCGCTGCCTGCCGAGATGATCGCCACAGCCGTCACGACGCCGCTGCCCACCCTGATGCGCAAGGCCATCGCGGCCGGCCTGGCGGCGCTGGACAGCCCGTAAAACAGCCTCAACCAAATAGCTTGGCGGCGATTTCCGCCACATGACGCCCCTGGAATCGCGCGCCGTCCAGCTCGTTGGCGCTGGGCTGGCGCGAGCCGTCGCCCGCCGCGATGGTGGTGGCGCCGTAGGGGCTGCCGCCGGTGACTTCCGCAAGGGTAAGCTGGCCCTGGAAGCTGTAGGGCAGGCCGACGATGATCAGGCCGAGATGCATCAGATTGGTGATGATCGAGAACAGCGTGGTCTCCTGGCCGCCATGCTGGCTGGCGGTCGAGGTGAAGGCGGCGCCGACCTTGCCGTTCAGCGCGCCGCGCATCCACAATCCGCCGGTCTGGTCGAGGAAGCTCGCCATCTGCGAGGTCATCCGGCCATAGCGGGTGCCGGTGCCGATAATGATCACGTCATAATGCTCAAGCTCGGCGACGGCGGCAACCGGCGCCGCCTGATCAAGCTTGAAATGCGCCGCGCGGGCAACCTCCTCCGGCGCAGTTTCCGGCACCCGCCGGATATCCACCTGCGCGCCGGCCTCGCGGGCACCTTCGGCCATGGCATTCGCCATTGCCTCAATATGTCCGTAGCTGGAATAATACAGAACCAGGACTTTTGGCATGCAACGCTCCTTCAGGATAAATGCTCGGTTGTCTTGTAGAGCGACCTGAGTGAGCGGCATAGCCGCTGCAGCCTTATAAGCTTCACCAGCGACGCATCTTTATACTCATGTCGATGCCATAGGCGCTCCTTCCGATTGTCTGGCCGCAGAGAAGGAAATCACTGTATTGGAACCCATTTTGCTCGCTGTTCCGGGAAGCAGCATCGTCGCAGGGCGCTGCGCCACAGTAAACGTTGCCCGTCCAAACCGACTGCATAGATAGTCATAGATGCCGTGCCGGGCCGCCTGTGCGTAGGGATTGGCTGACAGAGACCAAAGCAGCATTTTCCCAGTTGAAAGCGGCTTACCCATCTCATGAGCTGCCAGCCGGGCCAAATTCCAGTACAATTTCCGCGCTGCGCGCAGCCATTTGGCGGGATGGTGGTCATGCTTACGGGAAAACAGCAAGGTGTTGCGGGAGATATAATAGGTTTTCATCGGACTGAGGCGCGCGCCAAAGCTATGCGATTCAGCATGTACAATTCGCACTTCAGGCAGGCACAGGGAAGCAATGCCCTCTTGTTGCGCCCGCGCATAAAAATCGGTTTCCTCCAGCTGGAGAAAAAACCGCTCGTCAAACGTACCGATTTGGTCGAACACCAGGACCGGAATGACGAGACAGGCACCGTAAGCGTGATCGAGAACATGGACATTGTCATGCCCGGCAAGGCGTGGGCTGGTGTGACTCAGAGTCGGGTCGAGTTGCGCGCCGGCGCCCGGTTCGGCGTAATCGATCGCCGGATGCAACAGACAAGATGTCAGAGCATGGGCGGTATCGGCAAGTCGGTCAATGCTGCCGCTGGGAATAAAGGTGTCGTTGTTGAGCAGACAGACGACGTCGGCGCCGCGTGCGCGTGCCCAAGCGATTCCTTTATTGTTTCCTCCCGCCCAACCCTGATTTTCCGGTAGGCGGAGAACCTGAATATCGGGATATCTGGTCCGAATTTCCGATGTGGGATCCGTTGTCGAACCGTTGTCAACAACCAGGATCTCAATATGCGGCTCGCGCCGTGAAACCAGGCTCGCCAAGCAGGTCATGGTATCAGTCAACCCATTAAAGTTAAGGACAATCACAACCGTCTTGGGTTTTTTCCGCGCAATCATAGAAGATTCAGTGTTTGACTTGTTCTGAGGTTCTAGAACATGGTCTAAGGCAAGTTGAGATGTTTCCATATTTGTGTCTCCCAATAGAATCCCGCAGCTTGAATGATCAGCAACAGCATTACTGTTGATGTTCTTACGATAGATAATGACTACCTGAGGTTGTCTTTTTGAAGTATTAACCGAACACCATTTTAGTATTGTGATTAAAATTTTTGTAATAAGATATTTAGCATTTAGCAAGCTAAATTTTTACTCTCGACTGATGCGCCTGAGGCATTGGCGGCAGCGAATTGCGTTAGGCAATCTTGCACCTGCAGACACAGCGCCGACATGATGGTTTTGGCCACAGGAGCGCAAAATGGTTAAAGCGGTTTGGAACGGCGAGACGATCGCCCAATCGGACAAAACCGTAACGGTGGAAGGCAATCATTATTTCCCGCAGGATTCGGTGAACATGGCGCTGCTGCACGAAAGCAGCACGAAAAGCACCTGTCCCTGGAAAGGCACGGCGCAGTATTACAGCATCGAGGCGAATGGCGAGACCAACAAGGACGCCGCCTGGTATTATGCCGAGCCAAAAGCCGCCGCCGCCGAGATCAAGGGGCGGCTCGCCTTCTGGAAGGGCGTTCAGGTCGGCTAACGAGGCGACCGCGCGCCTCGCTAAAGCTCTCTTTATCGATGCGACTGATTCACGTTTAGGCGCGTTCCGCCTAAAACGATCAGGCGCTAAAGCGCGCGGATAAAGCGCAGGATTTCGGCGGCGATGACATCCTGGTCGTGATCGAGCGTCGCCACATGATAGGAGTTCTCCAGCGCGACCTGCTCAATGCGGCGCGCGCCGATCCGGCTGGCGATCAAGGCGCCATTGACGGGCGGCACCACATGGTCCTCCCGCGAGGTAAGGATCAGCGCAGGCGCCGTGACTCGCGGCAGCAAGGCATGGGTAACGCTGACCAGCGCGTGCAATTGGGCGAAGCAAGGCACCGGCACGGCGGCATAAGCCAATTCCACGACATCCGGCTTTTTGATGTCCGAGCCGATGCCTGGCACCAGCGGCGGCGCATCCGGGGCGAAGACGAGCGATGCAAGATCGGCTGAATCGAGGCGCACGACGGCGTTGATTGGGATGATGCCGGCGAAGGCGTCAGGATATTTACCCGCCATGTATAAAGTGAGCGTGCCGCCCATCGAAAGCCCGGTCATGATGATGCGCCGGCAGCGCTGTCGCAGCGCCGCGAGCGCGGCTTCGGCCGAACCAATCCAATCCCGCGCGCCGGTTGCCGCCATGTCTTCTGGCGTGGTGCCGTGGCCAGCGAGGCGCGGGCCGAGCACGGTATAACCGGCCTGGTGCAGCGCCACGCCCAGCGGACGCATGCTTTGTGGACTGCCGGTGAAACCATGGCAGACCAGGATTCCGGTCTCATTCCCAGCGAATTCAAATGCCTCGGCGCCTGGCAAAATGGCAGCCATCATGATACCCCCAATTATTAAACGTTTTAAGACCTCTGCGCACCTCGTTGTTTTGTGATTCCTTCAATTGATCAGGTCTGCAGGCTAAGGGATTCCAGCGGTGGATGGCATTCTGTGAGGTTTTAAAGAAGCAAAAAACTTTTAATCATTAAGCTCCAGCCACGCCCTGCGCGTTCACGTACAACGCGTAGATCGAGTGGCTTGCCGCCATGAAGAGGCGGTTGCGTCTTAAACCGCCGAAGCAAACGTTCGCGCAGCGTTCCGGCAAAGCGATGCGGCCGATCGGGTCGCCTGACGGGTTGAAGATCATCACCCCGTCGAGTTCGGGCGCGCCCATGCCCCAGCCGCACCATAGATTGCCGTCGGTATCAACGCGAAACCCGTCCGGTGTGCCGGGTCCGGCATCAATGAAGATCCGGCCCTTGGCGAGGCGCGTGCCCTCCACCACGTCGAAGGCGCGGATTTTGCGGTTTGGCACGCCGCGCGATTCAACGATGTAGAGCACCGTTTCGTCCGGCGAGAAGGCGAGGCCATTCGGCCCTAGCACGTCATCGGTGATGATGCTGGCCTCGCCGGTCGCGCCGTCGATGCGGTACACATTGGCATTAAGTTCCTGTTCGGCGATGGCGCCTTCGTAATGCGATAGCAGGCCGAAAGGCGGATCGGTGAACCAGATGCTGCCATCGGATTTCACCACCACGTCGTTGGGCGAATTCAGGCGCTTGCCTTGCCAGCGTTCCATGAGCACAGTGATCGCGCCATCGTATTCGGTGCGGATCACCCGGCGCCCACCATGCTCGCAGGTGATTAGCCGGCCCTGGCGGTCGCGCGTATTGCCATTGGCGTAGCCGGATTGGCGGAAGACGCTGACATGACCGTCCGCTTCGTCCCAGCGCAGCATCCGGTCATTCGGAATGTCGCTCCACAGCAGGAACCGGCCATCGCCAAACCAAACCGGACCTTCCGCCCAGCGCATGCCGGTGGCGAGACGCTCCACCGTTGCGCTGAACAGCCGGTATTTGGTAAAGCTTGGATGCAAGATTTCAATGGCCGGATCAGGGTAGCGCTGATGAGGCTCCCACATCCCGCTCGGCTTTCAGCCGATCAGGAGGCTTTCGGGCTCCAGAGCGAGCACCAGGCTTTTGGCGCGATGCTGCCGGCGACCGCTTTGCATTTGCCGTTGGCTGATGCCGATGGCCCTGGAATATACAGCGCGCAGCCGTCGCATTCATGGCCGTTCTTCGGCTTGTCCTGGTACTGGACAGCTGATTTCGCCATGCCGGCGGCCTCGGCAGAGGGGCTGACAGAAAGGGCAACGGCGGCAAGGCCGGTAAGACCAGCGGCCTTTTTCAGAAGTGTGCGGCGGCTATCGGGCTTTAAGATATCGGTCATCGCGAAAATTTCCTTCTGTTCTGGCAGGTCATGAAGCAGTCGATCACGAAGATTTGGAGCGTGCCGCCGGTTCCACAAGTGCGCCGCCCGCTTTGCTTGTGAGGCAAGTGGATTTCTGCAAGACATGCGAAACGCGTAATGCGACAAGCGCTTCGCAGGCTCAAGGAGAGACGGATGTCCCAAGGGTTGGGTATGGTCGCGGAGGCGGATGCCCGGATTGCGCGCAAGGTGGTGATCGCAGCGTTTCTCGGCTGGACGCTCGACGCCTTTGACTTTTTCATCCTGATTTTCACCTTCTCCGCCGTCGCCAAAACCTTCCATGTCGGCATCACCGCGGTCACCGTCGCCGTCACGCTCACCTTGGCGATGCGGGCCATCGGCGCCTTGATTTTTGGCCGGCTGGCCGACCGGTTTGGCCGCCGGCCTATCCTGATGCTGAACATCATCCTGTTCTCGGTGTTCGAACTGCTCACCGGCTTCGCGCCGAACCTCATCACCTTCATGATCCTGCGCGCGCTGTACGGCATCGCGATGGGCGGTGAATGGGGCATCGGCGCCTCGCTGACCATGGAGAGCATCCCGGCGCGCTGGCGCGGCTGGGTCTCCGGCTTGCTGCAATCGGGCTATCCGGCGGGCTATTTCCTGGCAACCGTGCTGTTCGGCCTCGCCTTTCCCTATGTCGGCTGGCGCGGCATGTTCATTATCGGCGCCTTCCCGGCGCTGCTGGTGCTGTATATCCGCTCATCCGTGCCGGAAAGCCCGGTCTGGCGGGAGGTTTCTAAGCAGCCGCGCGTGCCGGTCTCAATGGTGCTCAGAAAGCATCTCGGCCTCACCGTCTACGCGGTGATCCTGATGATGGCGTTCAATTTCTTCTCGCATGGCTCACAGGACCTCTACCCCAACGTGTTCCTCGGCGTGCAGCACCATTTCAGCCACGCCACCATTACCACCATCGCGCTGATCTATAACCTCGGCGCGATGATCGGCGGCTTATGCTTCGGCGCGCTGTCGCAGAAAATCGGCCGCCGGCTGACCATCGGCATCGCCGCCGCCCTGGCCCTGCCGCTGATCCCGCTCTGGGCCTTCTCGTCAACCCCGCTGATGCTCGGCCTCGGCGCCTTCCTGATGCAAATCTGCGTGCAAGGCGCCTGGGGCATCATCCCGGTGCACCTGAACGAACTCTCGCCCAAGGAAATCCGCGCCACCTTCCCCGGCTTTGTCTACCAGCTCGGCAACTTCCTCGCCTCCTATAACGCGACGCTGCAAGCCAGCTTCGCCGCGAACCACAACCATAACTATGGATTGGCCATGGCCTGGGTCGTCGGCATCGTCGCCGTGATCATCGTCGTGCTGATGATCTTTGGCCCCGAGCAGAAGAACGTCTCGATGGCGCATAGCTAGGCCTCGTGAATGATCCTTCGAGTAAGCAAGATCAGGGGACGCTGTCCCCTGAAACCCCTGCTAAGGGCATCGCCCTTAGAACCCGCTAACTGGCTTCTGGCTGAGGGGGGGTCCAAAGACCTCCCTCAGCCAGAAGCCAAATAAATGGTTTCCAAAGGCATCGCCTTTGGCGGAGGTCCAGGAGGCAGAGCCTCCTGGCCTTACCTTTACTCGAAGGATCATTCATTAAGCATGGCTATGGATCATGGAGAGTCGCCGGAGGCGGTGTTGCGCGCGGTGTTCGGGCATGGAGGGTTTCGCGGCGCGCAGGCGGCGATTGTCTCTCATCTGATCGGCGGCGAGGACGCGATTGTGCTGATGCCGACGGGCGGCGGTAAGTCGGTGTGTTATCAGTTGCCGGCGCTATGCCGTCCCGGCGTCGGCATCGTGGTGTCGCCGCTGATCGCCCTGATGCGCAACCAGGTCGAGGCGTTGCGCCAGCTGGGCGTCCGGGCCGCGGCGCTGAATTCGAGCCTGAGCGGCGCGGAGCGCGCGTCGGTGCAGGCGGAGTTGCGGGCAGGACGGCTTGATTTGCTCTATGTGGCGCCGGAGCGGCTGGTTTCGCCGGAATTCATGGCGCTGCTTGAAGGGGTGCCGGTGGCGCTGTTCGCCATCGACGAGGCGCATTGCATCAGCCAATGGGGGCATGATTTCCGACCGGAGTATCTCCAACTGGCGGCGCTGGGCGCGCGGTTTCCCGGCGTGCCGCGCATTGCGCTCACCGCCACGGCGGACCCGCAGACCCGCGAGGACATCCGGCTGCGCCTCGGGCTGGCGGGCGCCCGGCTGTTCCTGGCGAGCTTCGACCGGCCCAATATTTTCTACGGCATCACCCCGAAGGTGGAGCCGAAGCGGCAATTGCTGGCATTCCTGCGCCGCCATCAGGGCGAATGCGGCATCGTCTATTGCCTGAGCCGCGCCACCGTCGATGATACCGCGACATGGCTGCGGGCGCAGGGGATCAATGCGCTGGCCTATCACGCCGGGCTTGACGGCGCGACCCGCCACCGCCACCAGGACGCCTTCCTCAAGGAGGACGCGGTGGTGCTGGTCGCCACCATCGCCTTCGGCATGGGCATCGACAAGCCGGATGTGCGGTTTGTCGCGCATCTTGATCTGCCGGCCAGCCTGGAGGCGTTCTATCAGGAAACCGGACGGGCGGGGCGCGACGGCAGGCCGTCCGAGACATTGCTGCTGTTCGGCCTGCAGGACGTGACATTGCGCCGCCGGCTGATCGCCCAGGGCGAGGCGCCGCCTGAGGTCAAGCGCGCCGAACGCGCCAAGCTCGACGCGCTGCTGGGCGTCTGCGAAACGTCGGATTGCCGGCGTCAGGCGATCCTCGCGCATTTCGGCGAAACCTATCAAGGCCCTTGCGGCAATTGCGACACTTGCGCGGCGCCGGTGGAAACCTGGGATGGCACGATCGCCGCGCGGAAGGCGCTTTCGGCGATGCTGCGCACCGGCGAGCGCTTCGGCGCCGGGCACCTGATCGACGTGCTGCTGGGCGCCGCCACCGAAAAAATCACCCGGCTGGGCCATCAGTCCTTGCCGACCTTCGGCGTCGGCAAGGAGCTGGACCGCAAGGGCTGGAGTTCGGTGTTCCGCCAGCTTGTCGTGCAGGGCGTCATCGAAGTGAACCACGAGGCGTTCGGCGCGCTCTGCGCCACCGCCGCCGCAAAACCGATCCTGCGCGGCAGCGAGCCGGTGCGGTTCAGGCGCGACGCGCCGGCCAGCAAGCCGGCCAAGCCGGCGAAGCCCACCCGCGCGCCGCTCGATCCGGATACGGATCGCCTGTTCGAGGCGCTGCGCGCCAAACGCCGCGCGCTGGCCGAGGCGCAAGGCGTTCCCGCCTATGTGATTTTCCACGACAGCACGCTGCTGGCGCTGGCCGCCGCCCGCCCCGGCACGACAGCCGCCTTGGCGCAAATCCCCGGCATGGGGCAGAGCCGGATCGAACGCTACGGCGACATCGTGCTCGGCGTGCTGCGCGGCGCATGAACGCGTGATGCCCAACGAACCGGCTATCGAAACCATGCCGTAACGGCATTGGCCAGGGGCGGCCTGGATCGTTACGTTTCGGGCAGCGGATCAATAGGGGTCCGTCGAACGGAGACCCACATGAAACTCATCAGGATCATGGGCGCCGCAACGCTCTGCATGGCGCTCCTCCCGGCTTTGGCCCGCGCCGACGCAGCGGACAGGCTCGGTTCGCCGATGCACGAAATTTTCGCCCAGGAGGTGCAGCCAAGCGTTGGCGGCATGCAGGACCCTGGCTCGGTAACGCCGCAATCCCTGAACGGCATGACCATCCATCTCAAGATGACAAAAGCCTCGGCGATGGCGATGCATCATGAGATGAAGATGCATCCCGGCATGAACTGCAAAATCGAGCCTTTTGAGCCAGGCGCCACCTTCACCATGGTCCTCGTCTGCCGCTGAGCCGCGCTTCGCAACAAATTAACCAAGGAAACGATTGCCATGATCAAGAAAATTCTCCAGCTTGCCGCGCTTGCCGGAACCATGATGGCAGCCGGATATGCCGCCATCCCGCCGGCGCAAGCCGCCGATACGGTCGGCACCTCGATCTATTCGCCGACGCCGCAACTATTCAAGCCTTTCGAGGTGAAGATGCATATGACGCCGAAGGCAATGACCGTCATTCACGGCGATATCGCGAAAATGCACAAAATCACCTGTACGCTGACCGGCAGCAGCGAGGGTAACGACATGGCGGTGTTCCACTGCACGCCAGGATAAGCGGGGTTGATGAACGGAACCCGGCGATCAGGCGGCGCGCGCCGATTGAGCGCGGCACAATTTGACGAAGCCGGAAACCGCCGGGCCATGCGGCCTGCCCGCCACCACCGCGAGTTCGACCATCCGGGCCAGTTCGGGCGGGTCGAGCCGGCGGATGGCAAGCCCAGCCGGCGCCGCCTGCCGCTCCGAGATCAGCGCGACGCCAAGCCCGGCGGCGATCAGGTCGAACATCTGGGTGATCGAGCCGCCATAGCGCTGGATGCGAAACCCCAAGCCTGTCTCGGCGCCAAGCCGTTCGGCAAAGCCGCCGCAGCGTTCGCCGAGCAGGATGGTCTCGTCCAGCAGATCGGTGGCGGCCAGGCAATTGCTGGCGGCAAGCCGGTGCGAGGCCGGCAAGACCACTACCGCCGTTTCGCTATAAAGCGGCCAGCGGTTGAGCCGGTCGGGAATGTCGCAGCCGGCGGGCAGCAAGGCGCAGTCGAGCGTGTCGGCAAGCATCGCCTCGGCAAGCCCCGCCGGCCCGCCTTCCGAAAAGCCGATGGTGAGGTTGGGCAGGATGCGCGCCACCTCGCGCAAGGCAGCAGCGATGGCGGATGCGCCGATGCCTGGGCCGAGGCCGATCTTTAGGCTGGCATGCGGCTGCACGCGCTTTGCCGCGGCCAGGCTGGCGGCGGTGTCGGCGGCGTCCAGCATGGCTTCCAGATGCGGGCGCATCTCGCGGCCCAGTTCCGTAAGCTGCGTGAGATTGCGCTCGCGAAACAGCAGCGAGCCGCCCAATTCCTCCTCAAGCCGCTGGATTGCGCGCGTCAACGCCGGCTGCGTGACATTGCAGGCTTCCGCGGCGCGGGTGAAGTTCAGCATCCGGCTTAAGCTGACGAAGTAGCGGACTTGGCTGAGTTCCATGGGTGGAAAGGTTAACTGAAATTCAGCCGCGACCACAAGGCAACGATTGGGCGATGCCAAGCCTGCGCGCGCATATCAGCGTGATTGGCCGGTAAATTTCGCGAGCGCTTCGATGATGTCGGCGGGTTCCGCGCGATGGGTGAAATCGACATTGGCGAAGCGCCAGGCGATCACGCCGTCGCGTTTAAGGATGAAGGTTGCCGGGATTGGCAGGAACCAGGCAGCGTTGCCATGACGCCGGGGAATGTCGATGCCGACACTGGCCAGCCGCGCTCGGTAGAGCGGCGGCAGGCGGAACACCACCCCGGCGGCAAGGCCGACGCCGCAATCGACATCCGACAGCACCTCGAATTTCGCATGATGCGCCTGCTTGGCGGCCAGCGGCAGGCCCGCGGTATCCGGCGTCAACGCCACCAGCGTGGCGCCGCAAGCCTCGATCTCCGGCAGCGCCTCGGCCAGCGCGTCCAGCATCAGCTTGCAATAGGGGCACCAGCCGCCGCGAAAAAACGTCACCACCACCGGGCCGCGCGCCAGCAGCGCCGCCAGGGAAATCAGTTGGCCCTCGGCATTCGGCAGCATGAAATCAGGAAACCGGGCGCCGACGCCGATCACCTGAGGCAGCATCCCGTTATGGCCAAGGGTCTCCACCACCTGCTCATACGCCGCACGCAGAACGGCGCTTTCCATGCGCACGCTGCATTCGGCGTCGAGCTGTGCCTTCAGACTTTGCATCAGCGGAACATGCATCAATCGCCTCCTGATGAAAAGTCTCGCGAGACAAAGCCTCTCCTGAACAAAACAATGGTTGAACAGTCAGCCGCCGCAGCATCACGGTTGCGCGCGCGCGCCGCCAATGCCGTTCGGTCATGGTTTCAATGCCTGGACGAAACCAACCGCGCGGGCGCATGATGCGGGCGTTGCAAGGAGGGTTTTCATGAAAGCATCCCCGGCGCGACCGCGGCGCGTGCATCCTTTACCGCTGCGCGTCATGCATTGGCTGACGGCGCTCGCCATCATCGTGCTGATCGGCAGCGGCTGGCAAATCTACAATGCCTCGCCGATCTTCGCGTTTGTGTTTCCGCGCGCCATCACCATCGGCGGCTGGCTGGGCGCCGCCATCGCCTGGCACCTCGCGGCGATCTGGCTGCTGATGATCAACGGGCTTTGCTACCTGATCTGGGGGTTCGCCAGCCGGCATTTCCAGGAAAAATTCTGGCCGGTGACGCCGCTCGGCGTGTGGAACGATGCCAGCGCCGCCTTCCGCTTCCGCCTCAAGCACCAGCAGGGCATCTACAATGCCGTGCAGCGCTTACTTTATATTGTCGTCATCGCCTTGGGCATTCTCGCCGTGCTGTCCGGCCTGGCGATCTGGAAGCCGGTGCAGCTCTGGTGGCTGTCGGATCTGTTCGGCGGCTACGCCATTTCACGCTATGTGCATTTCTTCGTGATGGCGGGAATCGCCGGCTTCGTGCTGATCCATCTGCTGCTGGTGGCTTTGGTGCCGCGCGTGCTGCCTTCAATGATCACCGGCGGCCGGCTTCATGATGACGCTGTCCACGAGGTAAAGTCATGATTCAATTCAGTTCTATCAAGCTCGATCTGAACCGGCGCAAATTGCTCAGCCGCGCGATGGCGTTTGGCGCGATCAGCCTGCTGCCCGGCTGCAACTACGAAGACCTCCAGCATCCCGATATCGCGGATAAGTTCCTCCGCCTGATGTCGGGCTGGAACAATGAGGTGCAGGCGGCGCTGTTCAATCCGCATACGCTGGCGCCGCTCTACCCGGCCTCCGCCATCACCCGGCCGCCGCGCTTCAACGCGTTTTACGGGATCGACCAGGCGCCGCAGGTCGATCTCGCCAGCTATAAGCTGGAACTACATGGCATGATCGGCAATAAAACCCCGTGGCGGCTCGCCCAGTTGCGGTCGCTGCCGCAGGAAAGCCAGATCACCCGTTTCATTTGCGTCGAAGGCTGGCGGGTGGTGGGGCAATGGAGCGGCGTCCGCCTCAGCCGCTTCCTCAAGCAGATCGGCGCCGATACCCGCGCGCGCTATGTCTCATTCCGCTGCGCTGATGGCTATTACGAGAGCATCGACATGGAATCGGCCCTGCACCCGCAAACCATCTTGGCGCTGGATTTTCTCGGCGCGCCGCTGACCGCGCCGTTTGGCGCGCCGGTCCGGCTTCGCATTCCCACGAAGCTAGGGTTCAAAAATCCGAAATCCATCATGGCGCTCGGCGTTAGCAACACCTATCCCAGCGGCTATTGGGAGAGGCAAGGCTATAACTGGTTTAGCGGATCATAATATTAAAAGCGGCCGCCCTCTCGGGTTACGTTTGTCGTTTGTGGAAAGCCTGTGCACAAAGAAGGCACTTGAAGCGTTGCAAGATGACGAGGTCGATCAGCCCAGCAGCCAGCACTGGCAGCGACTTAACTTAAGGAATTGCAATGATCGTCATCAGGCTGTTGCAATCGTTTAGCGCTGCGCCGCGTTAGGCCCATGCCATGCGATGGCAAAGTTTGTGTCAAAATCCGGCAATATTGTGTGCTAGCCGCAGAAATGAGGCTGGCCGTGAAATTATGCGCACCTAAATCATCACAGTGGCCGAAACAGGATCGGCACGCATCGATAATCACGATAGGATGAAGAGGTTCAGATGGCACGCAGCACAAACAAGTCCAAGACGGAGCGCCAAGCGCCAAAGCAGGCGACGCGCCAAATTGTATCTTCAAATCAAAGTCCATCCTCAAGCAAGCCGGCCGCGCCGCATCGTCAGGCCGCCAAACCGGCGCCGCAACGCGCCGTGGCAACCGTTAAGCCCAGCAAGGAAGAGTTGTGGCTGCAAGTCGAAAAACTCGAACGCACCAACGCCTCATTGCGCAAGAAGAACAAGGATTTGCGGCGCGCCGCTAGTGACGCGACCGAACGCGTTGCCGAGCTTGAAATCACGGTGACGCGGTTCGAACAACGCAGTGCCAAGGAAGCCTCGCGGGACGCTGCGAGAGATGCGGCGTCTGACGCGCCCAAGGCAAGTCGCCCGTCGCAAAAACGCCAGGCCGCCGAACGCGCCCCCAAACGGAATGCTCGAAAACACGATGCAAGCAAACGTGATCCTGGGGACGCGGTGCCGCCTGGCGTGGCGGTCGAACAGCCGGAACCGCTAAGCGAGGCGGACCAGGCGGTGCTGGACCACCTGAACGAGGAATTGACATTTGCTGCGGAGAACACTCCGAATAGCTAAGGCCGAGCGGCGCATCTTGTAGCGGAGATCGCCTGTCAGACTTTATGAACCACTTCGTGATTTAACTTAAAGCCATATTTCTCTAATGAAGAATTAAAAAATCAACCTGATTGACTGATCTGGCTGCGTCTTTTCTAACGCGTTGGTCGTGAGCCGTGTCAAGCAAACATAGCCATTTCAATCAGCCGCGCCTCGATTTCCGCCGCGGCAACCGGGCTGCCCAGCAAGTAGCCTTGCACTGAATCGCAGCCCATGCCGAGCAGCATTTTGAACTCGGCTTCGTTTTCCACCCCTTCGGCAACCACGTTAAGCCCAAGCGATCGCCCCAAATGCAGAATGGTGTTGACGATCGCGCGGGTTTTTGGATGCGTCATCATCTTGACGATGAACGACCGGTCGATCTTGAGCGTATCGATCTGGAAACGGTCTAGATAGCCAAGGGATGAATAGCCGGTGCCAAAATCATCCAGCGCCACTTTGATGCCGCGCGCGCGAATTTGCTCCAGCACGGCGCCAATCCGCTCAAGATGGTGAATGAACACGCTTTCGGTGATTTCAAGCTGCAGCATTCGCGGATCGAGCGAAGCCGCGGCGAGGCCATTGTCCAATTCCTGGACAAAATCCGCCTCCATGAGTTCTGAACTGGAAATGTTGACGCTCACATAAAATTCGGAAAAACCAATGCCGGGAACAGCCCAACCTGATTGCGAGAGCCGGTTCAACCAAGTCCGCATGGTTCCGCAGGCTTCGTGCAGCACCGCGCGGTCAATATCGCGGATCAGGCCGATTTCCTCGGCCATCGGGATGAACCGATCCGGCGGGATCAGGCCGTGCTCCGGGTGACGCCAGCGGACCAGCGCCTCGCTCCCCGTCATCAGCCGGGTGGCGGTGTTAAAGATTGGCTGGTATTGTACGATAAATTCACGCCGGGCAACGGCATGCCGAAGATCGGTCTGCAAAGTGAAGGTCTGCACGGCGCCGCCATGCATCGCAGCGTTGAACACCACATGACCGCCAGCGCCGGCGTTCTTCGCTTGGTACATTGCGATATCCGCATCGCGCAGCACATCCTCGGGCCGGCCATAGGATTTCAGCGAAAACACGATGCCAATGCTGCAGGAGGAAAACACGTCCTGCCAGGTGATCAAAAATGGCGCCTGCATGGCGGCGGCAATCCGTCCAGCCACCGCTTCCGCATCGGCAAGACCAGCGATGCCCTCAATCAGCACGGCGAACTCATCGCCGCCCAGCCGGGCCAGCGTGTCCTGCGGGCGAATGCAGGCTTTAATCCGGTTGCTGGCTTCAACCAGCAGCAAATCCCCGGCGTGGTGGCCGAGGCTGTCATTGATCAGCTTGAAGCGATCCAGGTCAAGGAACAGTACCGCGCATTCCGGCGCGGCATGCGCGTGACCAACGTCTTGGCTTTGCCGTGCCAGCTTTTCCCGCAAATGGTCCATAAAATACGCCCGGTTGCGCAACCTCGTCAGATCATCGTGAAATGCTGTGTAGAGCAGCCTTGCCTCAATGCGCCGCCTTTCCTGAATTTCCGCTTCCAGCGTTTGGTTCTGCGCCTCGATAACCGAAGCCCGAAGCAGCGTCTCCGCGGCGCGCTTGCGCTCGGTGATGTCGCGCTGAACGGAAACCCAATGCGTGAACCAGCCATTCTGGTCGGCGACCGGGACGATGCTGAGTTCGACCCAGAACTCAGTACCATCCTTGCGGAGGTTGAGCAGCTCGACTTCCACCGGTTCCCAGCGAGACAAGGCGACGCGCAGCCGGGACAGCGCGGCGCGGTCGGTATTTGGGCCTTGCAGCAGGCGTGGCGTCCGGCTTAGCACCTCGTCCTGTGTGTAGCCGGTGGTGGCGGTGAACGCGGCGTTGCAATAGACGATTTTCGGGCCGGGCAGGTCAATTGGCTCCGCCTCGGTGATCAACACCGCATCCTTGGCGTTGACGACGACGGATTCGAGCAGGCGCAGCCGCTCGTTCTGCATTATTTCCGGCGCTACAGCGCGGCGCAAATGATCAAGTTCGCGCAGCGCGCTGATCTGTGCCGCGAGCACCTTGAAGACATAGCCCTGGGCGCGACTAATGCCCTCACGCGGCGCGGTATTGGTGGCGATCACCACGCCACAAGGCGCGCCTTCCGCGTCATGTATCGCGGTCGCCACAAGGAAACTAAAGTGCCGCCG
Source organism: Acetobacteraceae bacterium (assembly GCA_965276795.1). GTDB lineage: Bacteria > Pseudomonadota > Alphaproteobacteria > Acetobacterales > Acetobacteraceae > Acidiphilium. The sequence goes on from OZ255628.1 coordinate 2,855,624, forward strand.
CTCGATGTTGCTGACCGTTGCCATGATGTCGCGAAATAGCGGACCAGCCCGGGTAACGATCAGCAATCCGTTCGGCGTCTTGGCAATGGCGCTCAGCAGCGTCGCCACCGTTTCCGGTAGGCGTTCCGCGGTAATCCTCAAGCCGTAAGCCAAAGCAGGCGCCGGGCTGGCATTGCCGCTCCAGTAGATACCGGCCGCCGGACATTCCATGGCATAGGCGACAACCTGCGCCATCTGGAACAGCTTCGTGTCGGAAGCGGTCGTCACGGCAGGTTCGATGCCGTCGCTCAAACCGGTGTCTGGAACCGCCTCAAATGTCAATATTCGCTCCTGGATTGCCGGCTTGCCGCTTCAACGGCCACATACCCATCATCATCGCATTCCACTGCCGGTTGCAAGAATTTGGGTAATTTTGTCATGAAATTCTTAATAGCTTCTTGTTAAAATCGAAAATTTTTCGTGAACCATGGTTGCGGACTGACAACCATACGAGGCGGAACTTCCATTAACGAATTTTCAACCAATCCATGCGACATTACGTTGGTAGCCCCATTCTGGATCCGCATGACTTATCAATCCTCTATTAAAAAGCAGCCGCTCAAGGGCCGGCCGCCTGTCGACTTCAGTGAGGCGCCTATCGCCTTTAATGACGCGCTAACTAGGCGGATGCGCCCGCGCCGGCGGCATGACATGCTGCGCGAAGCCTTGTTGGCAATCGAGGATGGGGTGATGCTGTTCGATCCCCGCCTGAATCTGGTGCTGTGCAACGTCAGCGCCCGGCTGCAGCTCGGCTGGGAGGGCGGCCCGCCGCGGCGCGGCATGGCGTTTGCCGCCTTGCTCGATGGCGCCGCCCGGCTTGATGCCGCCGGGCGTGAGGCGATCCTTAACCGCTGCGCCGCCTTGCGCGCCGGCCCGGGCGAGGCCAAGGCCAGTGTTTTGCTCAGCGGTCTGTCGGTCCGGCTGCACCGGCTTGACGGCCACCGGTTTCTCTTTCTGATCGCGCCGTCGAGCAATATGGCGGAAGCCTCGCTAGTCGACCCGCTGACTGGCCTGGGCAACCGGCGCATGTTTCAAGCCGCGCTTACCACGGCGCTGGCCCGTCCGGACGCGACGGTTGCTTTGCTCATGCTTGACCTCGATCGCTTCAAGCAGGTCAATGACACGCTCGGCCATCCGGTAGGCGATGCCCTGCTTCGCTTGGTCGGCCAGCGGCTTCGCGCCTGCCTGCGCGCCGAAGACGTGGTGGTGCGCCTCGGTGGCGATGAATTCGCCATTGTGCTGTCGCATGTCGAGAAAGTGGATGCGCTGGCGGAGCGGCTGCTCGATCTATTGAGCCGCCCCTATCTCGTGGAAGGCCATCTCGCCAATATTGGCGTGAGCATCGGCATCGCCCTGGCGCCCACCGACGCCGATGATCCGGGAATGCTGCTGCGCCATGTCGATCTCGCGCTTTATGCGGCGAAATCGGCAGGGCGGCGCTGCGTCCGCTTTTTTAAGCCGGAGATGAACGCCCGTGCCTTGGCCCGCCTGGCGCTGGAGACCGATCTGCGCCGCGCCACAGCGCTTAACCAGTTCACCCTGCATTATCAGCCCTTGCTCGACATCGCCTTGGGAAAGGTCACCGAATGCGAGGCGTTGCTACGCTGGCAGCATCCCACGCGCGGCATGGTGCCACCCGCCGATTTCATCCCGCTCGCCGAGGAGATTGGCCTGATCGTGCAGATCGGCGAATGGGTGCTGCGTCAAGCCTGCCGCACCGCTGTCACCTGGCCGGAGGATGTGCGGATCGCCGTTAACGTGTCGCCGATCCAGTTTGGCGACGGCAAGCGGCTGATCTGCGCTGTCGCCGATGCGCTTGCGGCAAGCGGATTGGCTGGCGCTCGCCTCGAAATCGAGGTGACCGAGAGCGTGCTGTTGCACAACAGCGTCGAAACACTGGCGACGCTGCACGCGCTGCGCGCGCTTGGAGTCAGCATCGCCATGGATGATTTCGGCACTGGTTACTCTTCGCTCAGCCAGTTGCGCAGCTTTCCGTTTGACAAGGTAAAGATCGACCGCTCCTTTGTCGGCCAGATCGACGCCGAAGGCAGCGGCGGCCGGGAAGTGGTGCGCGCCATTGCCTCGCTTGGCGCTAATCTCGGCATGACCGTCGCGGTCGAGGGGATCGAGACCGATGCGCAAGCGCGCTTTGTTGAAGCCAGCGGCAGCCACCAGATGCAAGGCTATCTGATCAGCCGCCCGGTGCCGTCTGACAAGGTTACAGCACTATTTTCGAATGCTTCCATCAGCGCCGCAGGCGATGCGCCAAGTGTATTCAAGCTTAATCCCACACATAAATCGAAGGAGATTTGAGAATGCAGCAGACACTTTACCGCGCCGTCTATTGCAGCCGCGCGGAACTATTAGGCGCACCTGCTCGGATCGCCGAGGAATTGCACAGCATCCTCGCCACCTCGCGCCGCAACAACGGGCGGGTAAAATTAACCGGCGCGTTGCTATTCGCCAATAATTGTTTTGCCCAGGCGCTGGAAGGCGAGCGGGCCGAAATCGAACAATGTTTTGAGCGCATCCAGATCGATCCTCGTCATTCCGATGTCACAGTGCTGGAATTCGCGCTGGCGCCGAAGCGGGATTTTTCCGATTGGTCGATGGCTTTTGCCGGCAATCCGGCGGCGACCAAACCGGACCCGCTCGCCATCGCCGCGTTCGAGGACGCTTTCGCCCAGAAAAGCGCCAACTCAGGATCGGCGATCATGAACCTGCTGCGTCAGCTGGTTCGCCAGGAGGAGCTTTGGGCGCTCGTCTAACCAAGGTTTAGGCGACAAAACGCTGATATAGAGAACAATCGCCGTGCGACAAAGAATTTGCTTGGCTGGGAAGCCGACAAGCGAGTTATTTAGATCCGATTTAAATTCTGGCGCTCTGAACTTCAGCCGCTGTGATAAGCAAGCCGCGGATCATTTTGGCGCGTTGCCGCCTTCACCCAAATGGACGGCCCTGCTTCAAGCAAGCTGACGCAGGAACGCTTGGGCTGGCATCCAGCACAGCCCGGTCTGATCGCCGATCTCAACCATGGCCGTTACTTTACAACCTGAACAGGTTGCGCCTGTAGCCTTCGAACAGAAGCCCATGTCCTGAAATACCCAGTCTAAGCTATTGTACCTTTGGCTAATCCGGCCAACGCGGCGCTCGCTATGCTGGTGCCGGAGACCCTTTGCCGTTAAGTCTCCAACAAGAGGGATTCGTGACCAAACGCATTGTCGCCATGGGGGAAATTCTGGCCGAACTCATCGCCGCAGAGCGCGGGCGCGGCTTTCGCCAGGCGATGCGGTTCGACGGGCCCTATGCCAGCGGCGCGCCTGCCATCTTCATCGACCAGGCGGCGCGGCTCGGCCATCCGGCGGGCATGATCGGCTGCGTCGGCGATGATGATTTTGGCGCTCTCGTCCTCGAACGCCTGCGCGCTGACGGCGTTGATGTCGGCGGCATCGCGGTCGATGCATCATATCCCACCGGCACCGCCTTCGTCCGCTACCGTGAAGATGAAGGGCGAGATTTCATCTTCAACATCGCCCATAGCGCTGCTGGGCAAATGACGCTGACCGAGGCGGGCCATGCTTTGCTCGCCGGCTGCGGCCATTTTCATGTAATGGGATCATCCTTAGTCTCCCCACGCATCATCGGGATGATGAAAATAGCGGTGGGCATGGTCAAGCGGCAAGGCGGCGCGATCTCCTTCGACCCCAACCTGCGCGGCGCCATGCGGGACGACCCGGAGATCAGCGCGGCGCTCGATTTCATGCTGAGCCAGTGCGATATCTTTCTACCCAGTGGCGGCGAGTTGCGCTTGCTGGCCGGCGCTGATGCCGATCAGGCTGCCGCCGATCATCTGCTGCGCCGCGGCGTGTCCTGCATCGTCCACAAGCAAGGCGCCAATGGCGCGATCTATCATGACAAAGACGGCATGATCGCGCTGCCGGGCCATCGCGTCGCCGAGATTGATCCCACCGGCGCGGGCGATTGTTTCGGCGCCACCTTCATCACCTGCCGCAGGCTTGGCTATCCGGTCCGGCAAAGCCTCGCCTACGCCAATGCCGCCGGCGCCATCGCCGTCAGCGCGCGCGGGCCGATGGAAGGTAATTCAAGTTTCGCTATGCTTGACGATTTCCTCGGGGCGCACCGATGAGCCGCGATGCCTTGGCCGCCCTCGCCACGGCGCATGCGGCAGGAGCGCCGCGCGGCATCACCTCAGTGTGTTCGGCGCATCCGCTGGTGATCGAGGCGGCGCTGCTCCAGGCAAAGGCGGATGGCGTGGACGCGCTCATTGAAGCCACCTGCAACCAGGTTAATCAGCAAGGCGGCTATACCGGCCTTACCCCGGTCATGTTTCGCGATCAGGTTTATGAGATCGCCGCGCGCGTTGGCCAGCCCCGCGCGCGGATCATCCTGGGCGGCGACCATTTAGGGCCGAATCCATGGCGGCGCCTGCCGGCGGAACAGGCGCTGCAACAGGCCGTCGCGATGGTGGCGGCTTATGCCGAGGCTGGATTCAGCAAGCTCCATCTCGATACCAGCATGGGATGCGCCGGCGAGGCGGCGGCCTTGCCGGACGACATCACCGCGCGCCGCGCCGCGCGGCTAGCGGCGGTCGCCGAACAAGCCGCCCGCGCCAGCCACGCGATATCTGGAAGGCCTTGCTATATCATCGGCACGGAAGTGCCGATTCCGGGCGGCGCGCATGAGAGCCTCGATCATTTGGAGGTGACAAAACCGGAAGCCGCCTTGGCGACCTATGCCATCCATCAGCAAGAATTCAGGAGCGCCGGATTAAGCGAAGCTTTCGCGCGGGTGATCGCCCTTGTGGTGCAGCCCGGCGTCGAGTTCGACAATATCGGCATCGCGCCTTACCAGCCCGAACGGGCGCGTGGCCTGAGCGCCGCCCTGTCGCAGATGCCCGGGCTGGTCTTCGAGGCGCATTCCACCGATTACCAGCCGCATGCCTGCCTCAGCGCCTTGGTGCGCGATGGCTTTGCCATTCTGAAAGTCGGGCCAGCCTTGACCTTCGCTCTGAGGGAGGCGTTGTATGGCCTCGATCAAATCGCCGCGGCGCTTGATCCCGCTTGGCGAGAACAGTCGCTGATGAATGCCATGGAGCGCCTCATGCTGGCCAATCCCGGCCATTGGCAATCGCATTATGGCGGGCCGCCGGAAACCCAGCGCCTGCTGCGTCATTACAGCTATAGCGACCGCATCCGCTACTACTGGGCGATGCCGGAAGCCACCGCTGCGGCGAACCAACTGATCGCCCGCCTAACAGATGTAAAAATTCCCGAAATTCTAATCAGCCAATTCCTGCCGCAGCTTTACTCGCGCGTGATCGACAGAATCCTTCAACCGTCGCCGCGCATGCTGCTGATCGAGGCAATCCGCGACGTGCTGCGCGCCTACGCCGCAGCTTGCTGAAAAAGCAGAAAAATGCTCGAAACTTTTGTCCTAACTCTGAGGATCAGGCAATAACGCCACCTGCTGAAGCCTTGCGCAGAGGACTCGAAGTTCTTTCTTGAAAGAGAGAACCAGAGAACTTTTTTAAGCTTTATCTTTCAATTAGGAAATATGATGAACTACCGCAAACTCGGCTCCAGCGACCTGACTGTCTCGGACATTTCGCTTGGCTCCTGGCTCACCTATTCCGGCGGGGTGGAGAAGCAGCAATCCATCGCCTGCGTACATCGCGCTCTCGATCTCGGCATCACCTTGATCGACACCGCCAATGTCTATGGAAGGGGCGCTGCCGAAACCGTGCTGGGCGAAGCGCTGGCGGATGTGAAGCGCGACAGCTATGTTTTGGCGACCAAGCTGTATTTTCCGATGAACGAGACCGATAAGGGCCTCTCCGCCGCGCAGATCGACAAGCAAATCGATGCCTCGCTGAAGCGATTGCGCGTCGATCACGTCGATCTCTACCAGTGCCACCGCTATGACGCGGACACGCCGCTAGAGGAGACGATGCGGGCGCTGACCGAAGTGGTGCGGGCCGGCAAGGCGCGGTATATTGGCTTTTCCGAATGGCCGGTGGACAAAATTAAGGCCGCCGTCGAGATGAGCGGCATGGAGAAATTCGTCTCCAGCCAGCCGCAATATTCGATGATCTGGCGCAAGCCGGAAGAGGAGGTTATTCCATATTGCGCGCAGCACGGCATCTCGCAGATTGTCTGGTCGCCGCTGGGCCAGGGTATCCTGACCGGCAAATACAAGCCAGGCGCCAAGCCGCCCGCCGGATCACGCGCCACCTCGGAGACAATGGGCGGCTTCCTGCAAAACCTGAACGAGCGCCGTTCGGTTTTGGAGGCAGTGCAGCATATCGGCGGCTTGGCGGAGAAAGCCGGCCTGTCGATGGCGCAATTCGCGCTAGCCTGGGTGCTGCGCCAGCCGAACGTGGCGTCTGCGATCATCGGCGCCTCCCGCCCGGAGCAGATCGACGAGAACGTCAAGGCCTCCGGCGCAAAGGTCGATCCCTTGCTGTTCGCCGAGGCCGAGCAGATGCTGGCTCCGGCCTTGAAAGCGGCGTGATGAGGCGCGCCGCCGCAGCGTTGATTGTCGTGGCGGCGCCGGCGGCGCATGCGCAAGACGTCATCCAGCAATGGGCGCGGGTGCCAATCCCGCCGCCCCCCGCCTTGTCGCGCGCCACGATTGATCCGCGAAACACGGCGCTATTGCTGCTCGATTTCGTCAGCCAGACCTGCAATAACGCCCGCCGGCCACGCTGCGTCGCCTCGGTTCCGGCGGTGGCCGGCTTGCTGAGGCGGGCGCGGGCGCGTCATATGACGGTCATTTATAGCGGCGTGACCGGCGGCGGCGCGGCGGATGTTCTTCCTGCCTTAGCCCGGCACGGCGAGCCGATGGTGTTTTCCGGCCCTGATAAATTCCTCCATACCAGGCTTGATGCGATTTTGCGTCAGGACGGCATCAAGACCGTTATTGTCACTGGCACCGCGGCCGAGGGCGCCTTGCTGGCCACTGCCAGCGAAGCCGCCTATCGCGGCTACCAGGTGGTAGTGCCCGTTGATGGCATGAGCGCCGCCACGCTGTATCCCGAGCAATACGTCGCCTGGGACCTGCTGCACGCGCCGGCGCTGGCTTTTCATACGACCTTAACCAGCACCCCGCTGATCAGCTTCGCGACAGCGTTATCGCATTGAACGAAAGCAGGCGCGCCATGACGGGCATAAAAGGCGCCATATTCGGTAGGATCACGTCACAATCTTGCCGTCCTAGATCCGTACAGGATCTGGGACGGCCTCAAAAAACTCTTTTAATGATCTGCTGGCCGGCTGGAGATGTGGACATGCAAATGGGGCAGTTAAACCGATAAAGCTTTTAACCCCTGCCGGAACTGCGCCGCGCGGCGCACGTAGTGCGGCACGATAACACCATGCGCGGCACGCTCCTCGGCGCTCATTACCCGCACCAGCCTGGCCGGCGAGCCCATCCACAACTCGTTGCGGCCGATCCGCTTGCCGGGCGGCAATAATCCGCCGGCGCCCAACATGCCGCCTTCCTCGATCACCGCCGCGTCCAGCACGATCGCGCCCATAGCGACGAAGGCGCGGTCCTTTAGCGTGCAAGCATGGACGATAGCGCCGTGGCCTACCGTGACATCGGCGCCGATTTTCGCGGCGTATCGCGTGCCCGGGTTAACGTGGATGATGGTGCCGTCCTGGATATTGGTGCGGGGACCGATGGTGATGGTGTTGGTATCGGCGCGCAGCATGCAGTTGAACCAGATGCTGGCCTCCGCCGCCAGGGTGACGGCGCCGATCACCACCGCGCCTGGCGCCACCCAAGCACTCTCGGCGATTTTTGGCGCGACACCATCAAGTTCATAAAGAGCCGGCTTATTCATCAGCGCGTTTCTTGCCTTGGTGTCCGTCCAAAAGAAATTTGTCTATCAATAGTTTGAGGAAGCTTCTTTTTGTAAAAAGGCTACGCGCCGCGGAAGCAAAAACTTTTATCTCACTTCAAAAAAATGTACGGTAGATACACTCCCGCTGATTTCTGGCTCTAATATGGAAATTGAAAATACTCTCGATGGATAGATGTGCTTAGTCTATCCCTCCAGGCGTCTGAAATAATTCCTGCTAATTTTTTTTCTATGGCATCCGAAGTTATGATATCCCTTCGAAATATATAAGCTACCTCAACTGTATTGAAAGAAGCTTCAAGAGCGGGAAGACTATGTTTTCCCCGACTCTTTGCCACCAGAAACCTTTTCTCAACCTCATCAATATTATATTTTAGCAGTATGCTGCCATCAATCTCTATGAACTCAGGAAAAAAGACACTCGAGTAGAGCAGGGCTGAAATTGCGTCACCGTGCTGATGGAGAAGGTCCCATGGAGAAACCAAGAACGAAGCATCATCCTCAGAAAAATAGTGAGCTACGTCTGGCATGGTCAAGCTGTGTTAGCTCCGTTCTTGTGCTTTGTCTACGCGGTTACGGAATGATGGCGTCAGGAACTATTATCTCGGGCACCTCTGGGACCACAGGCTCTGGTGTCACTGGCGGCGCGACATTCCCAGGAATTTCGGAAGGCAATGCTGGCCTTGGCACATTCGGCGTACTTCCTGGCCCCTTACTCGGTGTACCCGAAAGTACCCGTGCTGCTGCCGCTTTCGCCATAGGGCTGAGATCCTGTCTTGGTCAGCACGCCGCTACCCGAGTCAAGCGTCGCGAGGATCGAGCCTTGGATGTCCGGGATCATGGTCTCGCGCGTGTTGGCCGCGACGTTTTCTTGTTCAGCACGTCGGTCTGCCCGCGGCCGTAGGCATACCAGCGCTGGACCTGCCCGCTGCTGCCGTCATACTCCAGAACGTCGCGATTATCCGCGTCCGTGACGAAGACCGTGGTGGTCGAGCCGACGGTCTTGAGCTTGCGGTGGCCCTGTGCATCATAAGCATAGTAAAATCAGCTAGGTCAGCATATGGTTCATGAAACTATATATTCATCTGGAGGAACCAGGTCGTTTATATTTACCTTCTCCAGTCTTTGTAGTGCATCAAGGCAATTGTCTCTAGCAAGGTTCTCTTCGACAGCTCGTCCATACCAGTATTTTGCTGCATGAAGTTCGCCAAGTTTTTCATAACATTCCGCGATCTTCATCCCGAGGTAACCACCATCCAGTGATGGATCACCGTCAGCCATGAAAAAATATATCTTCATGGCATCACCAATTCGGTCAGACTCGACAAACTCTTTGGCTTGCTTTTCTAAAACATTAAAGTTGTATTTCACATTCTCCTCCGAATGTCCTACTTTTCTTACGGCTGCAGTGGAATGTGCAGGTTTTCATCAGGCGTTTCCAAGTTTATGTGAGGGCCCTGACCGCCAATATACTGGCCGGGGCTTAAGTCGAATTGTAAGATCATCCCATTTGGGAATATAAATTGAGATGCGCCCTTTGAGGTTGGAGCAAACCGCGGTACGCCACCTCCTAGCGCTTTTAGATCTGAGGCGATATCCCCTACCTAAATTGTCGACACAGGTGAATTAGGCGCAGGCAGATTGGATGGAGCGGCTTCTTGAGATATAAGAATCACATTGATTGGCTGGTCACTCTGGAGCACCATCTCTGTCGGCTGCAAACTGGCTAGCTGCACAGGTGAGGCGGCTGCGATCGGATTCGTTGGCGTTCCTGCTCCGCAGCCTAAACCAAGTGGGGCTTGATAAACCCATCGGGTATCTGCCCCTGTACACTCTCAAAGACTTGGTGAGCGTACAGCCAGAGAGTGTCGTCGCAAGTGCGGCTATCAGGGGTCTCGCATAAGCGCAATTCAGTCCGGAGGAGTGTTGCATCAAGAGCGGCGTTTTGTATGTCTATCATCGCGACGCTCTCGCGCGCCTGCTCGCGTCCCACGCCGATGTCCTTGCGGCAGCGGAGATGCCTGTCGAACCCGAACGGTTCATCGCGCACATTGCCGCCAACTGGATCGAGACAAGCCATCCTGCCTATCACGTCATCGCTAACGCGTTCGGCGACACCACCTGACGAGACCACAACAACTGCGGCGCTCGCCGGATGGATATGACTGTCGGCGCGCTCGGCGTGGCGCTGTGGTTCCTGCTGATCGTGGTGCTGCCGTCAGGCGCAGCACCTGGCTGGCGGCGCTGCCGCTCAGTGGCGGGCGCTGGGAAGCCGGGGCGACGCTGATGCAGGGGGCCAACCCGATTCTCACAGAGTCGGGGGGTATAATAAGAAGTTTTTGGTTCTTTTTCAAAAAAACCCCCTTGCCTTGCTACCTGAAGGCCGGCTCATCAAACCCGCGCAGCTTACGCGAATGCAGCCGGTCAACGCCTTGTTCGCGCAGCAGCCGCATGGTTTCGATGCCGATGCGCAAGTGCTGGCTGATCCGCTCCCGGTAGAATGCGTTGGCCATGCCGCGCAGCTTCAGTTCGCCGTGCAGCGGCTTGTCGGAGACGCAGAGCAATGTGCCATAGGGCACCCGGAAGCGGAAGCCGTTGGCGGCGACGGTGGCGCTCTCCATATCGACGGCGATGGCGCGGCTCAGGTTGAGCTGGTGCATGAAATCATCGACCCGCAATTCCCAATTGCGGTTATCGGTGGTGGCGACGGTGCCAGTGCGCAGCCTGGTTTTCATCTCCTGGCCATGCAAGCCGGTGACCAGCATGGTCGCCTCCTGCAAGGCGACCTGAACCTCGGCGATGGCGGGCACCGGCACCCAAATCGGCAGATCATCGTCGAGCACGTGATCGGCGCGCATATAGCCATGCGCCAGCACGTAGTCGCCCAACAGCTGGCTGCGGCGCAAGCCGGCGCAATGGCCGAGCATCAGCCAGCAATGCGGGCGGAGGACCGCGACATGATCGGTGATGGTTTTGGCGTTGCTGGGGCCGACGCCGATATTGATCAAGGTAATGCCGTTGCCGTCCGCCCGCTGCAGGTGATAGGCGGGCATTTGCGGGATGTTATCCGGCATCGCGAAGCCGGTATAGCCGCCATCCGCTACCGCCTGTCGCGCATAGGTGATGAATTCATCGACATAGCGCTGGTAGTTGGTCAGCAGCACGAAATTTTGGAATTCCGCTGGCGCTGTGCCGGTGTAATGGTGCAGCCGGCCCAACCCGTAATCCACTCGTTCGGCAGTGAATAAAGCGAGCGGCAAAGGGCAGCCGCGCGGTAATGTGCCGTTGACGATGCCGTCATTGGTTGCTCGCAGATCGGGCAGCACGAAATGGTCCTGCAAGGCCGCAAGTTCGCGCCCGGAGATATTGGCGACGCTGTCCTCTTGCACAAAAGGCAGCGGAATTTGCCGGTTGCTGCGCCCGACATAGACCGGCACGCGGTGATGCTCGATCAGCAGCGCGATCTGCTCGCGATAGTACCGCTCGAACAGGACGGGCTGGGTGAGGGTGGCGCCGAACAGGCCTGGGTCGATCAGCACGCCATAAGAGAGCCGCGCGTCAACATGCAGATCGGGTCGAGAAATCTCTGCCGCGAGATAAGGATAGGGCGCATCGACAGGGCCGACACGCTGCCCGGCCACCAGATCGGCAAAGCCCGCGCGGACCGCCTCAGCGCTCTCCTGGTAAAGCCGCGCAATATGGACATAGGCCGCGTCGGCATTGTCAAATCGCTCGAAATCTGAACCGGGCAGACGTTGCTTGGGCACCAGGCCAGCTTACCCGCAAGGCGAGGGAACCGGCAAGCCGCTGCCGGACATGCGGGGCGCCGACTGCTTCCGGCAAGTAGTCAAACCGCAACGAATGCGATAATGCACCAGCATGAAGGCCTTTATCTATGGCAAAAGGTGGCGGGCCGCTCGATGAATTACTTCATGCGGAAGGACGGCAAGTCCGTCCCAACTTTCCTGGCCGGCGGCGGCGAACTCGGCGCGCTGATCGCCGCTTATGACTGGTCCCGGACGCCGCTCGGCCCGCTGGACGCCTGGCCGCAAAGCCTGATCACCGCGGTCGGTCTCATCGTGCACTCCGCCGTGCCGATGGTCATGCTGTGGGGCGAGGACGGCATCATGATCTATAATGATGGTTACTCAGTCTTCGCCGCGGGGCGGCACCCGGAACTGCTGGGCATGAAGGTGCGCGAAGGCTGGATCGAGGTGGCGGACTTCAATGACAATGTCATGAAGACCGGCCTCGCCGGCGGCACGCTCGCCTATCGCGATCAGGAGCTGACGCTGTATCGCAATGGCCGCGCCGAGCAGGTCTGGATGAATCTGGATTATTCTCCGGTGCTCGATGAAAGCGGCAGGCCCGCCGGGGTGATTGCTATCGTCATCGAGACGACGGAACGGATTCTGGCCGAGCGCGCCCGTGAAGCGGCCGAGACCAAGGCCAGCAGCGTGCTGGAAAGCATGGCCGAGAGCTTCGTGCTGCTCGACCGGGAGTTTCGCATCGTTACCATTAACGACGAAGGCCTGCGCTTTGACGGACGCCGGCGCGAGGAGATCGTCGGCCTGACTCATTGGGAAGCCTGGCCGGGTCCTGAGGATAGCGAAATCGGTAGGCTCTATACGCGCGCCATGAAGAAGCGTGTTCCGGTCACGCTGGAACATCGCTATGTCTGGCCGGATGGCCGGGAAGCTTGGCTTGAGGCGCGGGCCTATCCGTCCGGCGACGGCCTCGCGATCTTCTACCGCGACATCACCGAACGCAAGCGTGGCGAGACGCTGAATGCGGCGCTGAATCACGTGTTGGAGCTGGCGATCCGAGACACCTCCTTAGGTGAGGCGCTCGACGATTTGCTGCGCACCGTGGAGGGATTGTCGTCGTTTGGGATGTTCGGCTCGATTTTACTGCTCGATGGCGCGCATCTTCGCCATGGCGCGGCCCCGAGCCTGCCGGCGGCCTATAATAAAGCGATTGACGGAATTGAGATTGGCCCCGGCGTCGGCTCCTGCGGCACGGCGGCTTACACAAGAGCGCCCGTCTACGCCGCCGACATCGCCACCGACCCGCTCTGGGCGGAGTTCCGGGAGCTAGCGCTATCGCATGATTTGCATGCCTGCTGGTCGACGCCGATCCTTTCGAACCAGGGCACGGTGCTCGGCACGTTCGCCATGTATTACGCCGAGCCACGCGAACCGGTTGCCGCCGATCTGGATTTAGTGGATTTCGTGATCCGCTCGGCCTCGCTCGTCATCGAGCATAAGCGCGCCGGGGAAGCCCTGCGCGCGCTTAACTTCGATCTGGAACGGCAAGTCGTGGAACGCACTGCCGAGCGCGACCGGGGATGGCGGCTTTCGCAAGACCTTCTTGTTATTGCCGCAACGGATGGCGCGCTGATCGCTGTCAACGCGGCATGGACCGCTCTGCTCGGATGGACAGAAAGCGCGCTGATCGGTTGCCATCTCGCTGATTTTACCCATCCCGATGATGTGGCGGAAACCTTGGCCACATTCGCCGGCATCTTTAACGCCCCGCTTACTGAGGCTTATGAGCACCGGTTGCGTCACAAGGACGGAACATACCGATGGTTTGCCTGGACCGGCTCGTTTGAGAGCGGAAAAATCTACGCCAACGGCCGTGATATAACGGCCGCCAAGGCGGCGGCGGCGGAGTTGGCGCAAGCCCAGGACCAGCTGCGTCAGTCACAAAAAATGGAGGCGGTGGGACAGCTTACCGGCGGCATCGCGCATGATTTCAACAATTTGCTGACTGGCATTGCCGGCAGCTTGGAGTTGCTGCAAGCGCGCGCCAGCCAGGGCAGGGTGAGCGATCTGGAACGCTATATCAACGCCGCCCAGGGCGCGGCCAAACGAGCGGCGGCATTGACCCATCGCTTGTTGGCGTTTTCGCGCCGTCAGACGCTCGATCCCAAGTCCACCAACATCAACCGGCTGATCTCAGGCATGGAAGAGTTGATCCGCCGCACGGTCGGGCCGGCGGTGGAGACCGAAGTGGTCGCGGCGGGAGGCTTGTGGAACACGCTGGCCGATCCGAATCAGATCGAGAACGCGCTGCTCAACCTTTGCATCAACGCCCGCGATGCCATGCCGCATGGCGGCCGGCTGACCATCGAGACTGGCAATCGTTGGCTGGATGATCGCGCGGCGCGGGAACGCGATTTGCCGCCGGGCCAGTATGTTTCGCTTTGCGTCAGCGACACCGGCACCGGCATGACGCCGGAGGTGATTTCCCGCGCCTTCGACCCGTTCTTCACCACCAAGCCGATCGGCATGGGCACCGGCCTTGGTTTATCGATGATTTACGGCTTTGCGCGGCAGACCGGCGGCCAGTTGCGGATTTATTCCGAGATCGGGCAAGGCGCCACGGTTTGCCTTTATCTGCCGCGGCATCACGCTCAGGAGGATATCGAAAGCGCCGTCCCGGACTCGCCTTTGGCGGCAATCTCCGAACAAAGCGAAACAGTGCTCGTGGTCGATGACGAGCCGACAGTGCGGATGTTGGTCGCCGAGGTCCTGGAAGATCTCGGCTACAAGGCCCTGGAGGCGGCGGATAGCGCTTCGGGCCTGCGTGTGCTGCAGTCGGCGGCGCGGATCGACCTGCTGATCACCGATGTCGGATTGCCGGGTGGCATGAATGGCCGGCAAATGGCGGATGCCGCCCGCGCGGCGCGCCCGCGCTTGAAGGTTCTGTTCATCACCGGATATGCGGAAAACGCCGTAGTGGGCAATGGCCAGCTAGAACCTGGCATGCATGTGGTGACCAAACCCTTCGCCATGGAAGCGCTCGGCCGCCGCATCACCGACATTATCAGGAACGGCTAGTGTCCCGATTCGGAAGTTCGTAAGTGCTTATCAAGGCGTTCTGCGAACTTCCGAATCGATCAGGACACTAGCAAGCCTATGAATCTAGTGTGGTTTATGGTTCTGAAATTCCTAAAAGCGCCGCCGCAAGCAGATAGGAATTTCAGAACCACCACACTAGATCGATATGGCTTTAAGTTGAACCACGAAGTGGTTCATAAAGCCATGAAATTGATCGTTAAAATGAAGCTAGAGTGGGTGAACGTGAGTTCATCCCGCTCTAGCGGCCTGATCCAGATCGTCGATTAGATCCGCAACATCCTCTAAGCCCACCGATAGGCGTATTGTACCGTCAGTGATCCCGAGCCTCGCACGTTCCTCGTCACCAATGCGCATATGCGTGGTGGTCGCCGGATGGGTGACCATGGATTTCGAATCGCCCAGATTATTGGAAATCAGGATCAGCCGCAGCCGGTTCATCAGCCGGAACGCTGCTGCCTTGCCGTCTCGCACCTCGAACGTGACCAGCGTGCCGCCCGCGCGCATCTGCGCCCGCGCTAGCGCTGCTTGCGGATGATCGGCACGGAACGGATACAAGGCGCGGATGACTTCCGGCTTGGCCGCCAGATGATCGGCGATGGCGGCGGCGCTGGCGCTGGCGGCATTGACCCGCAGCGCCATCGTCTCCAGGCCTTTCAGGATCACCCAGGCGTTGAACGGCGAGCAGGCCGGCCCGGTATTGCGGATATAGGGCTGCAGCACCGTCTCGATCCAGTCCTGGCGGCCAAGCACCGCGCCGCCGAGCACCCGGCCTTGCCCATCCATATGCTTCGTGGCGGAATACACCACGACATCAGCGCCGAGTTCGAGCGGACGCTGCAAAAGCGGGGTCGCAAAAACATTGTCCACCACCACGATGGCGCCCGCCGCATGCGCCAGATCGGCCACCGCCTTGAGATCGATGATATCGAGCATCGGATTGGAAGGGCTTTCCAGCAGCACCAGCGCGGCGGGTTGCGACAACGCCTTGCGCCAAGCCGCCAGATCGCCGCCATCGACAAATTCGGTTGCGATTTCGTAGCGCGGCAGCAGGGTGGAGACGATCCAGTGGCATGAACCGAACAAGGCGCGCGCCGCCACCACCCGGTCGCCGCTTTTCAGTCCTGCGATGATCGCCGCATGCACCGCCGCCATGCCAGTCGCCGTGGCGCGGCAGGCTTCGGCGCCTTCAACGGCGGCCAGCCGGGCTTCGAGCATGGCAACCGTCGGGTTGCCGAAGCGCGAATACTGGTAGTGTTGCGCCTCACCCCTGAAGGTGGCCTCCGCCAGCTCGGCGTTTGCGTAGATAAAGCCTGAGGTGAGAAACAGCGCCTCGGCATTCTCGTCAAAATTGCTGCGGGTGGTTCCGGCATGCACGAGTTGGGTCGCGGGACGATAGGTTGATCCGGTCATGCGGCTCTATATCGCGCGTTGTCGCGAAGTCCAATCGGCTGCATCAAGGGCCGGTTGCATCAAGGGTGCGATACAGGCAGGCTGCGTGGCATGGCCGCTATCGATTTCAAGCGCGAGGTTCCAGTCGGCGATACGCATGAGCGCGATGTCTGCGCCGTTTGCGGCTTCATCGATTACCAGAACCCGAAAATTGTCGTCGGTTCAGTGGTGGCACTGGATGAGCGCGTGCTGCTATGCCGCCGCGCCATCGAGCCGCGCGCCGGCTTCTGGACTTTGCCCGCCGGCTATCTTGAATTGGGCGAAACCCCGGACCAAGGAGCGGCGCGCGAGGCGCTGGAGGAAGCCGAGGCGGCCATCGAGATCGAGGGCGTTCTGGCGCTTTACAGCATTGCCCGGCTGTCTCAGGTGCAGATCATCTTCCGCGCCCGCTTTGCCGGCGCCCCACGCTTCGCGCCGGGCGTGGAGACATTGGAGACCCGCATGTTCGGTTGGGATGAAATTCCGTGGAGCGAGATCGCCTTCCCTTCTGTGCAATGGGCGCTGCGGGATTGGCATGCCGGGCGATATCAGCCTTTAGGCGCGCCGGCGCGCAACCCCATCGGTTGAGCAAGCGCTCAGCCGAGGATGCGGACCGCCACCTGCTGATGATGCGGCACCAAGCCTATATACTCGTAGCTGATGCCGTTCGCGCCGCAAAACTCCTTAAAGGCCTTTGCCTCATGCTGTTCCCAGCCGGGATAATTAAAATATTCGTCGAACACGATAATCGTCCCGGGCATGACGAAATTTTTCAGCTGCATGAGAACCGTTTGCGTGGATGAATAAAGATCGCAATCGACATGTAGGAAAGCCAATGTTTCGCCGTGATGCGCGGCGCAAAATTCCGGCAGGGTCCGGTCGAACCATCCAGGGATTAGCGTGACATTGTCTGGCACGCGCGGCAGCGCCGGCACCGAAAATGCGCCTTTCGGAAAGCCTGGCCGCCAGGTTTCGGGAAGGCCTTCAAAGGAATCGAATCCGTAAACCGCGCGGCTTGGGTTAAGCCGGGCGATATGGCTGATCGTCTTGCCGGAAAAAACCCCAAATTCCAGAAACAGGCCGTGCAGCGAAACCTGGGACAACGCGAAGCTCAACAATTCAGGACAGCCGGCGCAGCGTTTCGCATCCCGCATATGCGCCAGCGCATAACCGCTTGAGCCGATGCCGGCCGCAAGCCAGGCCAGCCTGTCGATATCGTACGAATCCACCCGCCGCCCGAACAAATCGCGCTCGACTGCTTCGCGGATGTTAATGTCGCTTTGGGTCGGCGCCTCCAGGCTTTGCAGCGCCGCGATCACTGCTATCAGGTCGTGCTGTTCAAGCTGAGCTTCAGACATGTGTTGTCGCTTTTTCTGGAAGGGCGGTTTGGCAAATCAGGAAACCATGCGGAATTTGCTTGCGACTCGTCATTCGGCGGCTTGCCGCTGATCGCCGGCATGCTCATCGCGCGCGGCGAGCAGTTTAATGAACTGATTGACTTCGTCGATGAAAATCTCGCGATTGCCGCCGATCCATTGCCGGTATGGCTCCTGTTCGGCGGCAGCCTGGAGAAACGCCGCCTCAGAGCTCAGCACATTGCTGATCAGAGCCGCCACCCTTGCCTCAAAATCCGGCGCCTGCTCATCGAGGCGAAACCGATCCGGCAAGGGGATGTCCCGGGAGAAGCCGGCGGCGCCGCGCCGGCCGGTGATCACCACCGCGCCGCACAATGCCGCTTCACGCGGAATCCGGTCCCGCCCCGGATGGGCGCCGAAATCAATATAAATTGACGCCATGCCGAGCAGGCCGGCCATCGCGCCTTGATTCAGCCCTTCCAGCTTTACCCAAACCGGCGCGTCGCCACAGCGCGCCATCAAGGCGCTGGTCACCTCCATGCCTTTTTTTGGATTATACGCAATGATCGGCAGGCGCGGCGATGACGTTCCAGCGGTGAACGCTGAGGCCGGGATGAAATCGGTCAGAAAATGCCGGTCGGGCAAATTGCGCTGGCGCAGAAAATCCATGGCGTAGCCGGATTGCGCCAGATGGATGCACCCGCTTTGCTCAAAAATGCTGGGGCCTGGATTGATATGCCGCCATTTGAAAAAATTATCGACGCTTAGCCACCAAATTACTTTCGTAGCCCGCTGGAAATGCTGCGCGAAGCTGGTGACTACTTCGGCGATGACGATGACCGAATCCTCGTCATCGGCAGGCTGCGGACAAACCTTGATATCATATTCAGCATAGGCAGCCGGAACCGGATATCCTTCAGGCGTCAGCGGATAATAGACGATTGCCGCATCCTCGCCCGCGGCGCGCAGCGCGTCGCAAAGCTGATGCAATGCCTCGGGTCCGCCGCTGACGGTGTTGGCTGGACAAAGGATGTAGAATTTTCTGCTCATGCGCATGCTCCGGCTGGCAAAATTTCCGTACCGCCTTGCAGCGGCATCATATCCCGGCCGCCGTCCTGCTGCGGCGGCATCATATTCAGGTCATTACCGGCGATCAGCCCGTTGGCGCGCACCCGCATGGCGCGCAAGCCGGTATGGGCAACCCGCAAGCCTTCGCGACGCGCAACCATGGCAAGCATGGTTTCTGAATGGACTCCGCCCATTTCCAGGCACATATCGATGAGGGAGCGCAATCGCGTGGCATAGGCTTCCGCGCCGCGCCTTGTGCAAAAGGCGAAGCGGTCGTTCAGCCCGCCCCAAGCTTGCCATTCCGGCACGATGAGATCGGCGCGCCCCTCCCAGAGCGGCGCGAGATCGGCGAGCGGATCGAGCTTGTCGGCATAGAACAGGTCAGGGCGCAGCAAGAGAAAGCAGTCATCATCGGTTGGTTCCAGCACCTGCAACAGCGACCATAACCGGCCAAGGCTGTAGAGTTGCTGGCATAGATTGGCCAGACTGCGATATTCGTCGCCAAACCGGTCATCGAACAGGCTGGCGATGGCGAAGGCGGACGCGATATGCTCCTGCCTTTGCGGCTCCATCCAGCATAAATCCAGACCCAGCAAGGCGGCTTCTGATCGATCCGCCGGCAGCGCGAACTCGCCTGACCTCGGATTGCTGATCAGTTCCGGCAGGTTAAAATGACCAGCGCTTAGACGTGGAATGCCCGCTCGATCCAGCGGCGCGAAAAACGCCTGCTCGATGGAGCGGGCGGTATGACGCAAGGAACGGGTCAGGCCGAAGAAGCCGATAATACAGCGCATTTCCTAAAAATAACCTGAAATCCTTAACATTCCGTTGCGTGTGGGAGGCGAGCCGCACGGATATCCAGATTGCCCAGGCAAACCGCCTGTCGTAAGCAGGCCTGGCAGCACTGAGGAGGAAACAAAATGTATGATATGAAAAACATGAAGCAGCTTGCCACGCTGGGCAAGCTGGCGCCTGCCGCCATGGAAGCGTTTGGCGCCTTCGACAAGGCGGCGATGGCGGAAGGCGCCGTGCCGGTAAAATACAAGGAGCTGATCGCGCTCGGCGTTGCCTATACTACACAATGCCCGTATTGCATCGAGATCCATGCCGGCAAGGCAAGGGCCGCCGGCTGCACCGATGCCGAAATCGCCGAAACCGTTTTCGTTGCGGCAGCTTTGCGGGCAGGCGCCGCCGTCACCCATGGCACGCATTGCTTTGCCAAGCATGAAGGCTAAACCTGCTAACCTAAGTTTCATTTTTTAGTCCCTGACACCGCGATCATCGCCGCCCACCTGCCGTTCGTTCAATCAAAACGAAGGAAATGCGGCGATGAAAGCAGTTGTCTGGCACGCGACCGGCGATATCCGGCTCGATGAGGTGCCTCACCCAAAAATCCAGGAGCCAACAGATGCGATCATCCGGCTGACCGCCTCCGCCATCTGCGGCACCGATCTGCACTTCGTGCGCGGCACCATGTCCGGCATGAAGCCGGGCACGATTTTGGGTCATGAAGGAGTCGGCGTGGTCGAGGAATGCGGCAAGATGGTCCGCAACTTCAACAAGGGCGACCGGGTGGTGATCTGCTCCACCATCGGTTGCGGCGCCTGCTCCTATTGCCGGGCCGGCTTTTACGCGCAATGCGACAAGGCCAATCCAAACGGCAAGGATGCTGGCACCAGCTTCTTCGGCGGCCCTGAAATGACCGGCCCGATCAACGGCTTGCAGGCCGAATACGCCCGCATTCCCTTTGCCGCGACTACCATGGTGAAGCTGCCTGACGAGGTCAGTGACGATCAAGCGATCATGATCTCGGATATTTTCCCCACCGGCTATTATGGCGCGGTGCTGGCCGATATCGGCGTCGGCGACACGGTTGCGGTGCTTGGCTGCGGACCGGTCGGCCAGTTCGCCATCGCCAGCGCGCTGCTCTTGGGCGCAGGCCGCGTGATCGCCATCGACAAGTTCGAGGACCGCCTGGTAATGGCGCGCGCCCAAGGCGCCGAGCCGGTGAATTTCGAGCGGGAGGATCCCATCGAAGTGGTGAAGGAACTGACCGGCGGCATTGGCCCCGACAAGGTGATCGACGCGGTAGGGGTAGATGCGATGCATCCGCATCACGGGCCAGCCGCCAAGCAGGCGCAACAGCAGGAAGCGGAGTTCAAAAAGGAGGTCGAGCAGGTGGCGCCGGAGCGGCATCCGCATGACGGCAACTGGGAGCCAGGCGACGCGCCGAGCCAGGCAGCGCGCTGGGCGGTCGAGATGGTGGCCAAGGCCGGGACCATCGGCATTATCGGCGTCTATTCGCCGGAGGTGACGACCTATCCGATCGGCAAGGCGATGAACAAGAACCTGACCATCAAGATGGGCAACTGTAATCATCGCGCTTATATCCCGAAACTGGTCGAGATGGTGCGGATTGGGCTGATCGACCCTGCCAAGGTGATGACCAAGAACGAGGCGTTGAGCGACGCGATTGAAGCCTATGAGCATTTCGACCGCCGCGAGGCCGGCTGGATCAAAACCCGGCTACGCCCCGCCGCCTAAATGGCATTAACTCAAAATCGCATAAGCGGCTTCGGCTAAAATTAAGCCGGTCTAAGCAGCGGATGAATTCGGCTTTGAATTTGTCTGCTTGCTTGTGCCGGCGGATCGCCGCGCCAAGATGTTTCTTGCCAATAACAAACGCATGAGAGGAATGGCCATGACAGACAAGAAATCAGGTAATTTCGCCGATGATCCGAAGCGCGCCTCGGAAGCCGGCAAAAAGGGCGGCGAACACAGCCATGCCGGGCCGCATCAGACCGACCAGATCGGCCACAAGGAGACCAGCCCTAAATCAGGCAATTTCGCTGATGACCCAAAACGGGCTTCGGAAGCCGGCAAGAAAGGCGGCCAGCGCAGCCACTGATTAAGCCTGCAGCTTGAGCGCAATTTCAGGGGCGCGGCGCTGAAGCCGCGCCCCTTATCATTTTGCGCTGCTGATACAACCCATTATAGGCTGCGGAAAATAGGGAAACAACGATCATGCGAATCACCCGCCGCCAGTTTTCAACTGCCACGGCCGCCGCCTTGCCGCTTTTCGCGGTCACCAGCCGCCGCGCCGAGGCTGCGACCTTCACTTATAAATGCGCCACCAACTTGCCCGCCGCTCATCCGCTTAATCTGCGTCTGACCGAGGCCGCGACGCGGATCAAGGCGAAATCGAACGGCCAGTTGCAGATCAGGATTTTCCCCAACAGCGAACTGGGCGGGGACACTACCATGCTGAGCGAGATCCGCTCTGGCGGCGTGCAGTTCTTCACCCTCTCCGGGCTAATCCTCTCCACCCTGGCGCCAATCGCGGCGCTCAGCGGCGTCGGCTTTGCCTTCAAGGACTATACCCAGGTTTGGGCGGCGCTGGATGGGCAGGCCGGCGCGCTGATCCGCCAGGGCATTGCGCAAAAGGGGCTGATCGCCCTGCCGCGAATTTTCGATAACGGCTTCCGCGAGATCACCACCAGCACCCGCCCCATCCAAACGCCGGCTGATTTGCACGGGCTGAAAATCCGGGTGCCGGTGGCGCCCTTGTGGACCTCGATGTTCAAGGATTTCGGCGCGCTACCGACCTCGATCAATTTTAACGAGGTGTATTCGGCATTGCAAACCCATGTGGCCGATGCCGAGGAAAATCCGCTGGCGGTGATCGAGACGGCAAAACTCTACGAGGTGCAGAAATATTGCTCGCTGACTAATCACATGTGGGATGGGTTCTGGTTTCTGGCCAACCCGGCCGCCTTCAAGAGGCTGCCGCCTTCGTTGCAGGCGCTGGTGACCAAGGAGATCAACGCGGCGGCGATGGCCCAGCGGCAGGATGTGGTCAAGCTAAATTCCTCGCTCCAGGGCAAGCTGACGAGGCAAGGCATGGCGTTTAACACCACCGACCCGGCGCAGTTCCGCGCGGCGTTGCGTCAGGCCGGGTTTTACGCCGAATGGCGCCGCCGGTTTGGCAAGCCGGCCTGGAACGCGCTGGAACAGGTCACCGGCAAGCTCGCCTGAGCCAAGGAGGCGTTATGCGCATGGACGGAAACGTAGTTATTGTCACCGGCGGCTTATCGGGCATTGGCGCCGCGATCTGCCGGCGCTTCTCGGCGGCGGGGGCGCGGGTCGTCGCCGCCGACTTGGCGACGGATGCTGAAACGCCGGACAGCACCCAGGGCATCGCCCCCCTGCGCGCCGATATCGCGCAGCCGGACCAGGCCGAGGCGATGGCGACCAAGGTGTTCACGATTTATGGCCGGCTCGATGCCCTTGTCCACTCCGCCGGAATTGGCCGAGACACCTCTTTCCTCGACACGACAATTGAGGAATTCGACCGCATCATCGCCGTCAACCTGCGCGGCACCTTCCTCGCCGGTCAAGCCTGTGCCCGCATCATGCGCGATCATGGCGGCGGCGCCATCGTCAATCTCGCCAGCGTCTCCGGCCTCCGCGGCAGCGTCGGCCGCGCCGCCTACGGCGCCTCGAAAGGCGGGGTGGTGATCCTCAGCCAAGTGATGGCGCTCGAACTCGCCCCCCACGACATCCGGGTCAACGTCATCGCCCCCGGCCCCATCGAAACCCCGCTGGTCACCCAAATGCACGACGCCGCCATCCGCGCCGCCTGGAGCCGCGCCGTGCCGATGCACCGTTACGGCACCCCCGACGAAGTCGCCGGCGCCGCCCTGTTCCTGTGCTCCGACGACGCCCGCTTCATCACCGGCCACGTCCTCGCCGTCGATGGCGGCTTCCTCGGCACCGGCCTGGCGGGACGCTGAGGGCCGGGGGTCTGGCCGTCGCAAGCAAGATCAGGGGGCTTTGCCCCCTGAACCCCCACTAAGGGCGATGCCCTTAGAACCCGCTACGTAGCCTCTGCTGAGGGGGGTCAAAGACCCCCCTCAGCAGAGGCTAAATAATGGTTTCCAAAGGCATAGCCTTTGGCGGGGTTCCAAGGGGCAGCGCCCCTTGGCCTTTCTCGCCGACGGTCCAGACCCCCAGCCTCGGCGTCACAGCAGCCCGGTCGAAAACCAGGGGATGGCGGCGACCAGGAGGAGGCCCACGAAAATCGCGCCGAGATAGGGCCAGATGCGCCACATGGCGGCGTCGGGGTCGGTTTGGCCGATGATGCAGGCAGCGTAGTAGCCGAGGCCAACGGGCGGGGCGAACAGGCCGAGGCCCATGGCGAGCACGGCGACGATGGCGTAGTGGATTTCGTTCACGCCGACCTGCTGCGCCAGCGGGAACAGCAGCGGGCCGAACAGCACCATGGCGGGGATGCCTTCCAGCACGCTGCCGAGCACGATGAACAGCAGGATCGAGACGAACAGGAAGCCGAAATGTCCACCGGGCACCGCGCCTACCGCCGTCGCCAGCGCCTGCGAGAAGCCCGACTGGGTCAGCGACCAGGACATGCCGGAGGCGGCGCCGACGATCAGCAGGATCGCGCCGGATAAGGATGCGGTCTGCACCAGCATCGGGTAAATCCGCCGCCAGTCGAATTGTCGATACACCAACAGCCCCACCACCACCGCGTAGGCGATGCCGAGCGTCGATACTTCGGTTGCGGTCGCCACGCCGTCGGTGACGGCGGTGCGGATGAAGAAGGGCAAGACCAGTGCCGGCAGGGCGATGACGAAGCTGCGGCCAACGACGCGGGAGGAGGCCCGCGCCGGCATCACGCCGCCATCGCGCCGCGCCCGAAACCAGGCGACGACGCAGAGGACGACGCCCAGCACCAGGCCGGGCAGCAGGCCGCCGGCGAACAGGGCGGCGATGGAAACGTTCGTCACCGAGCCGATGGCGATCAGCACGATGGAAGGGGCGATGGTCTCGCTCATCGCGCCGGTGGCGGCGAGCAGGGCGACCATCTCGCCCTCCGGCACGCCACGGCGCTTCATCTCGGGGAACAAAACCGGCGCCACCGCCGCCATATCGGCGGCTTTCGAGCCGGAGATGCCGGAGATCAGCAGCATGGCGCCGATCAGCACGTAATAGAGGCCACCGCGCACATGGCCCAGGACAGCCACCAGAAACTCGACCAGCACCCGCGCCATCCCGGTCATCTCGATCAGCTGGCCGAGTAACACAAACAAGGGCACCGCCAGCAGGATCAGCGAGCTCATGCCGGAATCGAACTGGCCGACGGCGACGCTGAGCGGCGCGTCGCCGGTGACCAGCAGATAGGCGACGGTGGCCAGACCGAAGGCGAAGGCGATGGGAATGCCGGCGAAAATCCCGGCGCCGAGCAGGAAGACGAAGAACACCACCAGGTTCCAGTTGCCGATATCCTGTAAGCCGGGGGTGAACCATGCCAGAAGTGCTGCGATGACGGCGAAAGCCGCCAGCGCCGGCCAAAGATCGCGCAAGGCCTCGCTGCGCAGCCGCATCAGGCAGGCGGCGATGATGGCGACGCCGCCGATGGGCAAGGCGATAGCGTGGACAAGCTGTGACCAGCCCAGCGCCGGCATCACCACCACGGTCTGCGCGGCGGCGTAATCGGCGGCGGGCTTGAGCAGGATCAGCAGGAACAGTGCCGGGCCCACCATCGCCAGCACGCCGGCTTTCCGCCGCAGAGCGGGCGGCGCCCGCGAGGCGAGGAAGGTGAGCCGCATATGCGTGCCCTGCCGCAAGGCGACGGCGCTGCCCAGCATGGCCAGCCAGATGAAGATGGTCGAGGCCAGCTCATCGACCCAGACGATAGGCGCATCAAAAACAAAGCGCGCGACGATGCCGGTGAACAGCAGCGCCACCTCCGCCAGCACGGAGGCCGCCGCCGGCAGCTCGACCAGCCAGAACCAAAGCCGCGGCGTCCGCACTATTGAAGACGGCGCGGCGACTTCCGGATTATCAAGCGGCAGGCTGGTCATCCAAGCTTGCCGGACACCGCTTCCAGCGCGCTCCAAGCCTTGTCACCAAATTTTCCGTGCCATTGACGGTAGAAATCGGTCTTGGCCAAAGCCGCCTTGAACGCCGCCTTATCGACCTTGATGAAGGTCATGCCTTGCTTGGTCAGCGTCGGCTGCAGGGAGGCATCCATGCGGGTTTCATCGGCGCGCTGCTGGATGACGGATTTCGCAAGTTCGGTCTTAATAATCACCTGGAATTTCGCCGGCAGCCGGTCGAAGGCGGGTTTGTTGCCGAGCAGGCAGAAGCCGTCCCAGATATGGTTGGTCAGCGAACAGTATTTCTGCACCTCATACAGCTTCGCGGTCTCGACGGTGACCAGCCCGTTCTCCTCGCCGCCGACCAGATGCGTCTGCAAAGCGGTGTAAAGCTCGTTGAAATTGATCGAGGCGGGCGCCGCGCCGAGGGCGTGAAACAGCGAGGTGAACAGCGGTGATTCCGGCACCCTGATCTTGAAGCCTTGCAAATCCGCCGGCGCATGGATGGGTTTCACCGAGGTGGTGATCTGGCGGAAGCCGTTATTGCCCAGATTGGTCAGCGGCACGATGCCGGCGGCGGCGATCTGCGCCAGGATATACTGGCCGACCTGCCCATCCACCGCCTTCCACACCTCGCCGTAATTGGCGAAGGCGAAGCCGACATTGACCAGCGCCGCCGCCGGCACCACGGTGGACAGCACCGAGGCCGCGACATTAAGAAACTGGAGGCCGCCGCTCCGCACCTGCGAGATTTGATCGGTATCCGAGCCGAGCTGGTTGTTGGGAAACAAGGTAATCCGCATCTGACCGTGGGTCGCCGCCTGGATGCGGTTGATCGCCTCCTGAATCCGGGTGTTGATCGGATTGGTCGGCGACTGCCCGGTGGCGAACTTATAATGAAACCGCTGCGCCGCCTCAGCCTTATGGATCGCGACCAGCGGCAAGGCGGCGGCTCCGGCAACCACAAGCCGGCGCGAGAGCGTATTCTGCGTTTTGTTCATTGCTTCCTCCGACCCGTTTTATAGCTTAATTTTAAAAAGTTTTTTGCTTCTTTTTTTCAAAAAAGAAGCGCTTTCTCAAGCAGTTCTTTCTTGAAAGAAAGAACCAAAGAACTTTTTATAGTTTATCTTGCCGCTTCAGCCATCCGCCGGCGCAAATCCACGACATCCTGATCTTCCAGCGTCTCGACATCGGCGAAGCGGATGATCTCGTCGCGGCGCACGGCGTTTTTCAGCCGCACCCGGTGGGCGAGGCCGATGGGCAGCGCGTCGAGCGCCAGACTGCGTTTGGCCGGGATCGCCTTGCCCCAGGCGAGATAGCCGCCTTCGCCGTCCAGCGTCTCGCCGGGGGCGAGATCGCGCTTTGCCGTCGCCACCGCGTCGGCGCGGAATTCGCGCGGCGCGCCGGTCGGCTCAGAGCGCAACACGGCGGAAAGCACGCTGATGCTGGTCTCCAGCCCGATCATGTGGAAGGGCCGCCAGAGCGAGGCGTACCAGCCGGACGGATCGGTCAGCAGCCCGTATTGGGCGAAGCAGTCGCGGGCATAGGCGGTGGGCGCCTTGAAGGTGACGAAAACGCCGAAGCGGATATTGTTGAACACTTCGCGCCCATCCGGCTCCTGGCTGGCGGCGATGTCGAGCAGCCCGGCCCGCGCCAGCCGCCCGCCATCGGCTTCAGGACGGAACACGCGCGCCAGATCATGCACCCCGGCGGGCGGAAAGGCGAGGCCATCCTCCGGGCAGTCGAGGCCAGTGGCGTTGGCGACGGCGGCCATCTCGATGGCGGCCTTGGTGCCGTCGGTGAAGGAATTGAACATTTTCGGGTTGAAATCGCCGGTCGCAATCTGCTCCTCGGTGAAGCCGAAATACGACCAGACGGTATCCGGCGTTGAATAGCGGTAGCGCGGCTCGAAATTCATCCCCTTGCCAGCCGCCACCAGTTCAAAGCCGCAGCTTTTGCACCAGTCCACCATCTCGCAGATGATCGCCGGCTGGTCGCCATAGGCCATGCTATAGATCACCCCCGCGTCGCGGGCGCGGGCGGCGAGCGCCGGCCCGCACAGCACGTCCGCCTCAACATTGACCATGACGATAGGCTTGCGGCGCTCAATGGCCATCAAGGCATGGCGCACCCCGGCGATGGGATGGCCGGTCGCCTCGATCACGCAGTCCAGCGCGTCGCAAGCCAGCAGCTTTTCCGCGTCATCGCTGACCAGGGTGGTGCCGTCGCGGATCGCTTCGCCGTAATCCTTCGCCGCGTATTGTTCGGCGGCCCAGCCGACCCGGCGGAGCGCCGCCCGCGCGCGGGTCATGTCCAGATCGGCGACGCCCAGCACATGCAGATTGGCGATTTGCCGCGCCTGCGCCAGCACCATCGAGCCGAACTTGCCGGCGCCGATGATGCCGACCCGCACCGGACGGTCGCGCGCTTGCAAAAGGCTGAACAGGTTCATGAGGGCCGTCCTAGCGCTTCCCGCACCCGCTTCGCCACCCCTTCGCCATCCAGGCCATAATGGCGGTATAGATGCGTCGGCGGCCCCAGGATCGAATAGGCGTCCGGCATCCCGATCTTGGTAAGCTTCACCCCCGCGCCATGCCTTGCCAGCACATCGGCCACCGCATCGCCGAAGCCGCCGGTGACATTGTGCTCCTCGGCGCTGAGCAGCACCTCGCTGCTTTTCGCCGCCGCCAAGATCGCCGCCTCGTCGATAGGCCGGATCGAATACATATCGATCACGCCGAGCGATATACCGTCCGCCGCCAAAATCTCATGCGCATCCAGCGACGCCTTCACCAGATTGCCGATGGCGAACACCGTGGCATGGCGGCCCTCGCGCAGCGTCGTGCTGCCGCCGATCCGCCATACTGGCGGCTGGTCATAGACCACCGCTTCCCGGCCCCTTCCAACGCGGAAATAGACCGGCCCGTCATGATCCAGCGTCGCGGTGATGGCGGCGCGGATGGCGTTGGCGTCGCAAGGCGCCATCAGGGTCAGCCCGGCGATGGCCCGCAGCAGGCCGATATCCTCGTTGCAGTGATGGCTGGTGCCATAAAACCCCATGGCGATGCCGGAATGGGTGCCCACCATCCGCACCTTCAGCTTTGGATAAGCGATGTCGTTGCGGATATTCTCCGCCCCCATCAGCGCCAGGAAGAAGCCGTAATTGCTGATGAACGGGATCAGCCCGATGGTGGCTAGGCCGGCGGCGGCGCCGATCATGTTGCGCTCGGCGATGCCGAAATTGAAATAGCGCTCAGGATATTTCTTGCCGAAATTGATTACCTGGGTGGGCCGGCCCAGATCGGCGGTACAGACCACGATATCGTCGCGCCCCTGTTCGGCGAGTTCCATCAGCACGCTGCCGGTCGGTAATTGCAGCGAGAGGTTCAGGCTGCCCACCATGTCCCAGCTTTTCACATCGAAGCTGGGACCGACGGAGGATTCGCTCATATCCACCGCCGGATTACCAATCGCCTGATAGGCGCCGCTCATGACGCGGCGCCCTGCAATTCGGCCAGCGCCCGGTCGCGGTCCTTGGGGCCGAGAAAGCCCAGATGCCACTGCCATGTATGCTCCATGAAGCCGACGCCCTTGCCCGCTACCGTGTCGGCGAGGATCACCGCCGGCCCTTCGCGTTCGGCGTTCAGTCCCCAGTCGAGCGCGTCCTCCACCGCCGCTGGATCATGCCCGTCGATGCGGCGCGTGGCCCAGCCAAAAGCGCGCCATTTCTCGTCGAGCGGCTCGTTGTTCATGATCGCCGCCACCTCGCCATCCGACCCCACCTTGTTGATATCGACGATGCCGAGCAGATTGTTGAGCCGGTAATGCGCGCCGCTCATCGCCGCCTCCCAAATCTGGCCTTCGGCCTGTTCGCCATCGCCCATCAGGCAGACCACCCGCCCCGGCGAACCCCGCAACCGCAGCCCTAGCGCCATGCCGACCGAGACCGACAGATTATGGCCGATGGAGCCGGAGGAGAAATCGGCGCCCTTCACCTTGCGCAGATCGGGATGATCGCCGAACGGCGAACCGAGCCGCGTATAGGTGTAAAGCTCCTCCCAGGTGAAAAAACCGAGATCGGCCAGCACCGGATACAGGCCAATCGCCGCATGGCCCTTGCCCATCGTGAAGCGGTCGCGGTCCGCCCAGGCCGGATTGCCAGGATCGACATGCAGGAACTGGTAATACAGCGAGGCCACCAGTTCCGCCATCGAGAAGGCCGAGCCGTAATGGCCGGAGCCGCAGATATCGGTGAGCTTCACCGTCTCGATGCGGATCATCCGCGCTTTCTCGGCGAGTTCGGCGGCGGCGATATTGCGGCGGGATCGGAACATTTTCATTCACCCATGGATCAACATGCCGCCGTTCACGTCGATCACGGCGCCTGTGATATAGGACGAGAGACCGGAGGCGAGGAACAGAAAAGCGTTGGCGACATCATCGGCTTGGCCGAGACGGTTCAGCGGAATGCCCTTGAGAATGTCGGCGCGCAGCGCGTCAGTGAGCAACCCGCCGGTGATGTCAGTATCGATCAGGCCCGGGGTGACGCAGTTCACCCGGATGCCGTCCGGCCCCAATTCCCGCGCCATCGCCTTGGCAAGCCCCAGCACCCCGGCCTTGGCCGCCGAATAATGCGGCCCGCCGAAAATCCCGCCGCCGCGCTGCGCCGAAACGGATGACATGCAGGCGATCGCGCCCTGGCGGCGTGTCCGCATATGAGGGATGAAGGCCTGGCTGAGATAAAGCACGCCGCGCAAATTGGCATCCAGCACCGCGTCCCAGTTCGCCGCCTCGATCTCCATAAGCCGGAGCGGCTGGGTGATGCCGGCATTGTTGATCAGGATATCGACCTGCCCCAGCTCGGCGATCACTCGTTCCGCCGCCGCTTGGCAGGCGGCGCGGTCGGTCACGTCGCAAGCATAGCCGCGATGTCCAGCGCCCAGTCCCGCCGCCGCCGCGGCGCTGGCCTCGGCGTCGAGATCGAGAATGACAACCCGCGCTCCTTCCGCCGCGAACCGCTTCGCGGTGGCGAGGCCGATGCCGCGCAGGCTCGCCGCCCCGGAAATCACCGCTACCTTGCCGTCAAGCAACACCTTGTTTCCTCCGTTATTTAACTCCCAGCATCGGCGGGAATGACAATACGGGCAAACGACAAATTTGCATGGATTGATGACTCAGGTTCATCTGGCTCATGCCAAACATCCTGCCGCTCTCCGCCTTGCGTGCCTTTGAGGCCGCCGCCCGCCTGGGCTCGTTCCGCGCCGCCGCCGCCGAACTTGGGCTGACGCCGAGCGCGATCAGCCACGCGATCAGCCGGCTTGAGGATGATCTTGGCGTGAAGTTGTTCCGGCGTGACCGCCGCGCGGTCCGGCTCACCGGCGAGGGCGACGGGCTGATGCGCGCCGCGGCCCGCGGCTTTGCCGAACTCAGCCGCGGGCTGGACGCCGCCTCGGCGCGCGGGCCGCGGCTATTGCGGCTGCATTGCGCGCCGAGTTTTGCCGCCCAATGGCTGGCGCCACGCCTGCCGCGGCTGCTCGCCGAATGTCCAGGGCTGGAGGTGCGGCTGGCGGCAAACGCCGATTACGCCCGCTTCCATACCGACGAATTTGACGCTGATATCATCTACGGCGCGCCAAGATATCAGGGTCAGGGGCAGTATGGGCTGGTCGTGCTGCCGCTTGGCGAGGAAGTGGTGACGCCGCTATGCGCGCCGTCCTTGGCCGCGAAAATCCGCGCCCCCGCGGATCTCCTTCAGCAGGCGCTCATTGAAAGCGACAACAAGCAGGTGCGCTGGGCCGATTGGTTCATCGCGAACGGCCTGCCGGCGCCGCGCCCGGACGGGCCGCGTTTCGACCGCAGCTTCCTGGCGATCGCCACCGCCGCCGGGGGACTGGGCATTGCCCTCGAATCGACCCGGCTCGCCGAACGGGAACTAGCGGATGGCCGGCTGGTGCGCCCGCTTGACGGCAAGGCCGAGGACATCCGCTATGTCGGCCACCATCTGGCGTTCCCGGCGGCCAGAAGCCGCGCCGCGAGGATTTTTGCGCAATGGCTGGCGCAAGAGCTGGGCCTGCGCTTTCCCGATATGATCTCTGACGAACAAATCACTTTTGGCCAAACGCCCTAGGGCAAGCGTCGCTTACTGATCGCATGGCGAAAACTGGCCAGCCGCTTGAACGCTGAATACAGCCTGCCGGTCAGGTCTTATCCTTCGTCACGGGCTCAACATTTTCGGCGCCCGTGCGCGTGCCGCCCAGCTGGTCCGCGCCACTTTTTTGCGGCAAATCAGGCTTTTTGTGATTGCCGGTATTTTGCTGGTCACCGGTATGCTTGATGTCGGTTTCAGTATGCGGTTGCTTCAAGGCATGCCTCGCAAATCACTTGTTGGGAGCCAGTTCTCGGCCCGGAGAATCGATATCTTATAGAGAACCGCCTTGCCAGCCAAGCCTGCATGCGCGCGGCGATCACCATGAACTTTGCCCCGTTAACCGCGATTCAAGCCTCTGCGTCATGATCCAGCCGATAGGCGGCGGCGCGGCGATGGCCTTCAAGACCCTCGGCAGCGCTTTGACGAATGGCGGGCGGCGCCACCAGGGCCACGCCGCGCGGCTCCATCCACTGATGCGTGCAGATTTTCAAATATGACCCAACCCACAGGCCGCCAGTATAGCGGCCGGCGCCCATGGTGGGCAGGGTGTGGTTGGTGCCACAGTTTTTGTCGGAATAGACGACGCTTGCCAGCTTGCCAATGAACAGCGAGCCGTAATTGCGTAGCTTCATCGCGGTGGCCTGCGCGTCAACCGTATGGACTTGCAGATGTTCCGCCGCCACCTGATCAGAGTAGGCGATCATTGCCGCCTCGTTTCGACAGATCGCGATCTCGCCGTAATCCTGCCAGGCAGGGCCAGCGACATCCGCTGTCGGCAGGCTTTCCAGTTGCCGCTCCATTTCGGCGGCGACGGCTTCACCAAGCGCGCGGTCGGTGGTGATCAATCCCACGCGCGTGCGCACATCGTGCTCGGCCTGCGCCAATAGATCGGTCGCGATCATCGCCGCCACGCCGCTAGCATCCGCGACAATGAAAACCTCGCTTGGCCCGGCAAGCTGGTCGATCCCCACCGGCCCGAAGACCTGGCGTTTCGCCTCGTTTACGAAAGCATTGCCTGGCCCCACGATTTTATCCACGGCCGGTATGCTTTCCGTGCCATAGGCCAAGGCAGCGATTGCCTGTGCCCCGCCAACGCGGAAAATCCGGTCTGCCCCCGCAAGATGGCAGCCGGCGATCATAGCTTGATGAGCGCCTGGCGGCAGGCAGGCGATCACCTCGTCGCATCCCGCCACTTTCGCTGGCACGATGGTCATCACCGGCGCCGAGAGCAAAGGATAGCGGCCGCCCGGCACATAGGCGCCGATTCGCTGGATCGGGATGACGCGGTGGCCGAGATGCACGCCCGGCAGCGCCTCCATTTTCAGCGGCTGAATCGTTTGCAATTGCGCTTCCGCGAAGCGTCGCACATTCTCGATGGCGAATTCGGTGTCGCGCCGCGTCTGCGGGTCGAGCGCCGCAACCGCTGCCGCGCGGGTCGCCGCTGAGACTTCAAATTCGTTGATCTCCATTTTATCGAATAAGGCGGAGTAGCGCCGCAGCGCCGCGTCGCCTTCGGCGCGCACATCGGCAATGATCCGCTTGACCGCGCTGGCGATCTCATCGGTATCGGTTATGACATTACGACGCGGCGCCTTTAGATATTCAACGCCGGACGGTAATTTCGCTGCTGCAGCCATGAATCGATCTTTCCCATTGCGGTCGGGTTGCTCATCGCGATGATGTCGCGCTTCACAAAGCCAGGCAATCCCGTAATCTAAATCCACGGGGATGAATTTTTTTCCTCTGTTGCGGCGGGAAGTATGCTTTTGTCCTTCGGGAACAGCAGCCTCGGGTCAACGCGCAATGTCGCCGCCGAGAAGCAAGAACAGGAGTGTCTCCGATGTCCACTGTCGCCTCTCCGCTATCCAACGTCGATCGAACCAACCGGCTGAGCCGCAACGCGCTGGGCCTGCCGCAAATCGTCGCCTCCACGCTCGCGAATATCGCGCCGGCAGTCAGTTTCTATTTCGGCTTCGGCGTCATTGTTGGCGGCGCCGGCGTCGCCGCGCCGCTTACCATCCTCGTCGCCATGGTCGCCATTCTGTTTCTCAGCAATACCTTGGCGGAATTCTCCAAGTACCGGCCAAGCACCGGCTCCTTCGTTACGTTCATCGGCATGGCCTTCGGTCCCACCGCCGGCGCCGCCGCCTCGCTTTTCACCGTCGTCGGCTATGCGGTGGCCGCCGCCGCCATCGTCGCCATCTCCGGCGGCTGGGCGCATGACACGATCAAGCTCTATCTCGGGATCAGCATCCCTTGGCAGCTTCTCAGTGTCATCGCCACCGGCATTGTCGGCCTTTTGGTATCACGCGGCGTCCGGCTCTCCACGACCTGGGCCGCGATCTTTTTTTATTTTGAACTGTCGCTGCTGCTGATCGGCGCCACCGTCATGCTGATCGTCAATCGCGGCTCGCTAAGCTGGGCGCCGTTCCTGCCATCGCATCTTTCCGGTGGACTGGCTGGCGTCGGCCTCGGCTTCCCGCTTGCCGTCTACGCCTTTGTCGGCTGGGAAAACTCCGCGACACTGGCCGAGGAAACCGAGAATCCGCGCCGCAACATTCCGCGCGCCCTGGTCATCGGCACGCTGGCCATCGGCATCGTCTATGTCTACCTCGCCTATGCCACCGAAATCGCCTTTCACAACAACGCGAAGGCGATCAGCGCCTCGACAATTCCCTTTATCGACGCGCTGAAAGGTTCAGCCGCCGGCCTGCTCATCGTCGCCTATATCGCCGGCGTCACCAGCATCTTTTCCTGCCTGCTTGGATTGACGAATTCGCAGGCACGCATCCTGTTCAGCTGCGGTCGTGAAAGCCTGCTGCCGGTGTTCTTCGGCAAGATACATCCTCAGCACAGAACCCCGTATGTCGCCATGTGGGTCTACATCCTGGTGGCGCTTGCCATCACCCTCGCCTGCTGGAAGCTCGACCCGGTGACGATCTTCGCCGATACCGGCACGCTGGGCACCATTCCTATCATCGTGGTCTATCTGGTCACCAATCTCGCCTTGCCGGTCTATATTCTCCGCTTCCACCGGAAGGAATTCAACATCGCGCGCCACGCCATTATTCCGGCGCTCGGCATGTTGCTCACCTTGTTCCCGCTTTGGGGCCTGATCCAGCCAGGCCAGCCGGCGCCATTCAATTTATTTCCGGCCCTGGCCGGGGGCCTGCTGGTCATCTCCCTTATCTACGGCATCCTGCTCGCCAGGCGTTTGCCTGATCTGGTGAACCGCATCGGCTCCTATGTCGCCGACGAGGAGTTTTAAGCGTCATGCGCGTTGCCTGCCTGCAACTCTGTCCAGCCGCGAATATCGAGGCCAATCTGGCGCGCATCGCCACCGCCGCGCGCGCCGCCGCCGCGGCCGGGGCGCGCCTTCTGGTGACGCCGGAAATGGGCGCGACCGGTTATGCGATCTGGGACGCCATCCCCGCTCTGGCGCAGCCGCGTGACGGCGGGATCGTCCGCCAAGTCGAGGCTTTGGCCGCGGCGCATGGCATCGCCATCGTCGTGGGCTTCCCAGAGCGCGAGGGCGAGAAAATCTATAACACCGCTGTGCTCGCGCAGCCGGGAGGGGAAAGGACCTTTTACCGCAAATGTCATCTGTTCGGCCCTGATGAGAAAGCCGCCTTCGTCCCCTCCATGGCGCGTCCGGCAATTTTCGAGATCGGCGGATTAAGGGCGGCGATGCTGATCTGCTACGATGTCGAATTCCCGGAAATGGCGCGAATGCTGGCGCTCGCCGGCGTCAAGCTGCTCCTCGTTCCCACCGCCTTGCCGAAAAGCCAGCCGGCCAACCGCGTCGCCCAATCGCTATTGCCGGTTCGCGCGTTCGAGAACCACATCTTCATCGTCTATGCCGGCCTCTGCGGCGAGGAAAACGGCAGCCGCTATCAGGGCGGCTCGCTCATTGCCGGCCCGGACGGCGAAATCCTCGCCGGCGCCGGCCAGGATGAAACCCTGCTCATCACCGAGCTCAATCCTGCTCGCTACGCCGCGATGGACCTTGATCCCTATCTTGAAGACCGCCTGCCCGAACTCTATCAGTTCCTGATCCAAGGTGAGTAGAGCGTGATGACAGTTAATACCAGGTAGCATAAAGATTGACACATCGCGAAAGCGAGATCAGGGGGCTTTGCCCCCTGAAACCCCCACTAAGGGCTTAGCCCTTAGAACCCGCTAGATGGCTTTCCGCTGAGAGGGGTCAGAGACCCCTCTCAGCGGAAAGCCAAGTAATGGATTTCAAAGCCCGGCGCGCGTCGCGCGCCTAAATATACTATGGCGGGCCGTAGGCCCGCAGGGCCTTTGACGGAGGTCCAGGAGGCAGAGCCTCCTGGCCTTACTCTTGCGCATAGGTTAATCCCTATGCCGCTTGGTATAAGTCGTTACCGATCCGCCGGCCAAGCCAGCGGGCTTGGTTTCGCGCGCAGGATGACCGTGGCGTTGAACACGCCGGTGGAGTCATAGGCGCCGCGCAGTTCAACATCTCTCCCGATATAAATCGGCGCCGCCAAATGGAGATTGAGAGCCGGCGTGGAGAGCACGAAGACGACCTTCTTGTTGCGCAAGACGATTGTAAAGATCTGACCGTTGATCCCGATAATCGTTCCCGCCAACCGGCGGTTCGAGTTGGGCGGCAAGGTAATTGGAAGCGTTACGTCGCGAGCCAGCGGAGCCGCCCGTGCTACAGCCGCGGTGCCAGGGGCGCCGAGGCCGAAGATATCCAGCTGCTTATAGCTTGCGACAAAAACCATGCCGTCCGCGGCCACCGGGACGATATTCGCGTTGCCCGTAAGATTGGGCCAGGTGCCGGCGACCTCCGTGGCAACAATAGCGCCGGTTGCTCCATTGAAGGCGTAAAGCGTCACGTCCTTGTTGGTGTTGTTGGTCGGGCGCCGCACCGTCCAGATCACGGCGGTATTGGCTTGGGTTGCGTTCGAGGAGACGGTGGTGAGCGACCCGCCATCCTGTACGGTGCTTGGCAGGGTCGGCGACGCGACATCCTGCACCAGCGCGGTCGAAGGCGAGCTTTGCACGCGCCAAACCTTGATCTGGTCGCCGCCGCTGCTCACCACGCGGCCTATGCCATCGGACCCGGTGAAGTAGGATGGCCCGCACCAGCAACCGCCGATCTGATAGGCGCCGAGCGCGGTATTGCCGCCATTGCGAAGCTGCAGCCTGCTCATCAGATACATCGTCCCAGCCTTGCCGGCGGCGACCGCCAGATAAGGATTGCCGCCGGGCTGCGGCGGCAGGTTCATGACGCCGCCCGCACCGAAATCCGTATCGTGCTGCTCGAGATTGGCCACGTTCGACGGCGTGAAATACCCATGCACGGTGGAGAGATCCCCGGAGACGCGCACCACGCTCTCCGAGAGATTATGCGCGGTATTATAGGAGGTGCCGTCATAATCGGAATTTCCGGTGACGAAATAGATGTCGCCTGAACCCTCGGTGGCGAGACCATAGCCTGACATCCAGATCGATGTCAGGAAAAAATTGTCGCGCGATCCGGCGAGAAGGTTATTGAGGTGGTTGCTGCTCAGCGGCGCCAATGACCCGGTCTTCCAGCCCAGCAGCCAGCCGCGCGACGCGTTATTGTCGATATCGCAGAAGCTGGCGAACCCGGCATACACGGTCCCATTGGTGATAAGGAGCGCCGCGCGCTGCCGCGAAACCACGGCATCGAACGTATAGGTCGAGCCATTTGCCGGCAAAGTCGCCGACGCCGTGACAATTTGTGAAGGAACGACATCATTAAGAGTGCTCGGATCAAGTTCGTGCACGCGAAACACCGGCTCGCCATTCTCCAGCGTGTAGGTCATCACGTACATCATGTTGGTGGCTGGATCGATGACCGGCGTAGAGTTGATGCCGATATTGCCGCTATTATTGTTGCATTGGCCTGGCAGCATCGTTTTTGGAACCGGCGCGCCGAAATTCTTGGTCACCAGCACCGCGCCTGAACTGGCGTCGATTGCATAGATCGTGTCGTTTTCAGTCGCCACGTACACCACGGTCGTCGTCGTGCCCGGACTGCCGGTCACTTGGCTGGTCAGCACAAGCGGTTGCGCATCGACCTGCTCGTCGAGCGGAATGGAGTGCAGCAGATTGAATTGAGAACTAGCGACGCTGGTGGGCGTTAAGGTCGTCTCAGCATTATTCCAGCCCGTGCGGTAATTATCATAATGATACGTCGTGACGTTAAACTGTGCCTTTGCCGCGAAGGGCACGGCAACAGCGAGGCTCGCGAGCAACGCCGCGGCGCAGCTCAGCGCGCCCCGCGAAGAGGCTCCAACCCGCCAGAAATCCCAGCGGAAATTTTTTCTTCTCATCAGCGCGATCTCCCATCTTGGTAAACACCGACCCTGTCGGTTGATGATTTTTGATTAACCCGAGAAACATCCCTTTACTGACCAACATCGCCAAGTCGATACAGTAATGAGACAAATAGCCGTAAGATCTTCTAACATATAGAACAAGGCTATATTTAATGGACAGGAAAAGCAATTAATTTCTGTAATCCCGTCGAAGTTTTTGGCGCGCGACTTACGGTTGCGCAACTGCTAATTGGCTTGGATGTCACGGAAGGTAGAAAGGCGAACATTTTCTAGTCAAATAAGCGCACAAAATTGTATTTTGAGCAATTTACAATTAAAATTGTTTATTTTAGCCGGCAATGATGTAACCATTGTCGAAGAGCGTCT
This sequence comes from Acetobacteraceae bacterium, assembly GCA_965276795.1. Taxonomy (GTDB): domain Bacteria; phylum Pseudomonadota; class Alphaproteobacteria; order Acetobacterales; family Acetobacteraceae; genus Acidiphilium. The sequence goes on from OZ255628.1 coordinate 2,894,013, forward strand.
CATAAAGGAAGCGTCGATGTTTGACAGCAAACGGTTCTTCCGGATTAAAGCCATGCGTAGCGGCTTCGCTCGCAACTTGCCGTCTGATTTCCTCCTGATGCTGAGCCGGAATGACGGCCGGGCTAAGCTTAAGCAGTCCGGCCATTCACCTGTGCGGCCCGTCAGCCTATGGCCGGTGATCGTCCTCGTCATCGTGGCCGTTCTGGTTGCCGTTGCGCAATCGGTGGCGGGCGTTCTCCTGATCGGACCTGACCGCGCGGATGATGGCGCATTCGCCGTGGATACGTTGACTGCGTTTCGCCATGCCCAAGGCTGGCTGCTGCCGCGCTGGTCGGCAATCGGCTATGGCGGCCTCGGCACACCGGTATTCTATTTCTATCCGCCCGGCTCCTATATGGCCGCATCCGCATTTGCCGCCCTCTTGCCTGGATTGCCCACGGCGACGATCCTTGGCTTGACGATGATCCTGTTCCGGGTTGGCGACATTCTGGCTTGCGCCTTGTGGCTCCGGCGGCATGTCGAAACGCGCGCCGCCTTGGCGGGAGGCGCGCTTTATGCCCTCATGCCCTATATTGCGGTGTTCAACCCGCAAATACGGTTCGCCTTCGCGGAAACCGCGGCCTCGGCGGTGCTTCCGCTGGTTTTCCTGGCTGCCGACATGGGCAATGCAAGGCCACTGAGAACCATCGTCTGGATAGCGCCGGCCATCGCGTTGATGACGGTCGTGCATCTGCCGACCCTTGTCCTCACCGGCGGGCTGGTCGTGGTCTATGCGGCGATGTTAGGCGCGGATTGGGCCGCGCGGGCCCGGCAAATGCTGGCGGCTGTGCTTGGCGTCCTATTAGGACTGGGCCTCGCCGGCGCGACGCTCGTCCCAGCGCTGCTCCTGTTGAAAGATGTAAACCCAAAATTCCTCGAACTGTCTTTGTTACAACCGGAGCATGGTTTTCTTTTTCGTCCAGTCATCAACTACCTAACAACCGGCAAGAACCACTTTCTCCACTTGACGCTGATCGTGCCGGTCCTCGCCGCCGGGCTAGGCGTTCCGGCGGCGCTGCGCCTGCGCGGCTGGCCGAGGGCCGTTTTGGTCACCATGGCCATCGCCGTATTTCTCACCTTGCCGATTTCGGCGCCGATCTGGTCATTGCCTTTGCCGCTGCGCCTGGTGCAATTTCCATGGCGCCTGCTTGTCTCAATATCCTTGTTGGGCACCGCGCTGATAATTTCCGGCCTTGCCGGGTTTGGCGGCCAGGCCTGGCGCATTGGCGCATTGGTGGGCGTGGCGTTCGCGGCGGCGTGGATCGGCTTAGCGATGTATCGAAGCGATCGCGGCCGCAGCGATCTGGCGCGAACACAGGCGGCGCTCGCGTCGCCTGTTGGTTATCCCATGGAGTATCTGCCGGCGGTGGGGGGAAAAAGCTGGAGTCCTTGGATCCATCAAAGTCCGGCGGCAATGCGCCAGCGCGCCAGCGCGGTGTCGGGCTGTCCGCAACACCGCGGGCTGCGCGCCGAGCCGGTTCCAGGCGGTATAAAGTTCGACGTGTCGGGCTGCGCCGGCCGCACGATATTGCCGGAGTTCTATTTTCCGGGATGGTCGGCGTCAGGCAGCGCGATCAAGCCAAAACCTGATCCCGGCACCGGCCTTGTCGTGGTGACGGTGCCTGAAGGGCAACAGGAAATTGTGCTGCGCCGGTCTCCTCTCTGGCAGGCGAAGGCCGGAGCCTATGTCTCGGCGAGCGCGCTAATCCTGTGGCTGGCGCTTGCCGCCTTTTCCAAACGGCGATTTCTGCCGATACGGCGTCGTGATGTAGGCGCCAGGGCGTTGACGTAAAGAACGCGCCGGAGTCAGCAGGCCGGCAGGGCAAAGCAAAAGCGTTCAGCCGGCGGGGCTGAGATTGTGCAGCTTGAGCGCGACGCCGGGGGTGCGGCGCCAGAGCCGCGCGCCGGTGATTTCCAGCGTTTCGGCCCAGCCAAAAAGCGTCGCGAGATGCGATTGATACAGCCCATTATAAAGCAGCCGCGCGGTTGCGCCGCGCAGCTTGAACTGCATCGGCACGCTCACCTCGCCGGCCACTTGTTTGCCGCCCAATGAGACCAGAATGCCGTAATCGCGATAACGAAAGACGCCCAGCGGCGCGCCCCGCAGCAGGCGCGGCAAAGCGCGGGCAAGATAGCCCGCCTGCTGATGCGCCGCCTGCGCGGTCGGCGGCAGCGGTTTTTCAGCGCCTTCAGGGGTGAACGCGGCGCAGTCGCCCATCGCGAAAACCGCGTCAAGGCCGAAGCAACGCAGCGATCCGTCGACCTTGATCCGGTTGTCACGCGCCAGTTGCAGCGACGCGCATTGTCGCAGCCAATCCGGCGCCTTCACGCCTGACGCCCAGACCTTGATCGCCGCCTCGATCCTGCGCCCATCCGCCAGCCGCACCGCGTCTTCGCTCACCTCGACCACGCGCTGGCCGAGGACAAGCTCGATTCCCTGCCGCCGCAGCCGCCGCTCCACCGAGCGCGACAAATCCGGCGGACCCGCCGGCAGCACCCGCTCCGCCAGATCAATAATCGTGATGCCTAATCTGCCGGACACTGAAAGTCCGGCGGACCGCCCAATTTCCGACCGGAGCTCGGCCGCCAGCTCCACCCCGGTCGCGCCGGCGCCGATGATCGCGATGCCGAGATCTGTGGTCTCGCCCTCTCGTAATGCGCTTAGGCCCTCGCGGACGCGCTGGCGCAACCGTTCAGCTTGCGGAACGTCGTCCAGCATGTCGCAATAGGCATCGACGCCTGGCGTGTGAAAATCGTTCACGATGCTGCCAAGCGCCAGCACCAGATACTCATAATCGAGCGTCGTCCCGTCAGCGAGGCGGATGCGCCGCGCCGCCGCATCAAGCCCCGCCATCTGGCCTTGGACGTAACGAAAACCATGCCGCGCCGCCAACCCCGCGTAATCGGGCATGCTCCGGGCGGAGAGCGCAACGCCCGCCGCCACCTCGTGCAGTCGCGGCTTCCAGAAATGCGTGGCGAACCGGTCGAGCAGGACGATCTCCGCCATGCCGCGATATCGCCGCGCCTGATGGGCAAGCGCAATCGCCAGTTCCAGCCCGCCCGCGCCGCCGCCGGCGATGACAATCCTTGGCGCGATCCGAGACTGGCCAACGCTCACCTTAAACGCTCGCCTTACAAAATGGGCCGCCCGCCCGTCACCGGAATCAAGGCGCCGGTCATGTAGCTCGCCTCATCCGAGGCGAGCAGCACATAAGCGGGCGCCAGTTCTGCTGGCTGTCCAGCACGGCCCATCGGGGTTTTCTTGCCGAATTCCTTGACCTGTTCCGCCGGCATGGTGGCGGGGATCAACGGCGTCCAGATCGGGCCAGGAGCGACGGAATTCACCCGGATGCCCTTTTTGGCGATCGATTGCGCAAGGCCCGCCGTGAAATTGGCGATGGCGCCCTTGGTGGTCGCGTAAGCCAGCAGGCTCGGCGAAGGACTATCCTCGTTGATCGAGCTGGTATTGATGATGTTGCCGCCCGGCTTCATATGCTTCAGCGCCGCCTTGCAGAGATAGAACATCGCATAGACATTGGTGCGGAAAGTGATGTCCCATTCCTCGTCGCTGATCTCCGAAATATCCTCATGCGTGCGCTGGAACGCGGCATTGTTGACCAGGATGTCGATCTTGCCGAATTCCTTGACGGTCCGCTCGATCAGCGAAACGCAATGCTCGGCTTTCGAGATATCCCCTGGAACACGGATAGCCTTGCGTCCGGCTTGCGTCACCCATTTTTCGGTCTCCCGGGCATCCTCGTCTTCATTCAAATAGGAAATCGCCACATCGGCGCCCTCACGCGCAAAGGCGATGGCGACAGCCCGGCCGATGCCGGAATCAGCGCCGGTGATCAGCGCCGCCTTGCCCGCCAAGCGGCCGCTGCCCTTGTAGCTGGTCTCGCCATGGTCCGGCTTCGGGTCCATGTCGCTGGTGCGGCCAGGCGGTTGCTGCTTCTGCTCGGGCTGCGGCGGCGTCGGATGCAGTTTGGTGGGATCGAGGGGCATGGCGCGTGTCCTTTCGCGTAGTCCTGTCTTCAGCACCTTGGCAGCCGGCGGGGCCGCTGCAACGTCATGCGGCCCGATTTAATTCCGGCGTTATCCGTTACGCATCGCGGCGGATTTTATCGCGGCGGATCAGGCCGGCATTCTCGCAACCGGGCGGCCGGGCCACCATGTCGTATCGCGACATGAAACCCAGGTGAAACGATCATGACGGCCCCTATCGAGGACTATGCGATCATCGGCGACGGCGAAACCGCGGCATTGGTCTGCAAGAGCGGCTCCATCGACTGGCTATGCTGGCCACGCTTTGACTCCAGCTCATGCTTCGCCGCGCTGGTGGGCGGGGCTGAAAACGGCCGCTGGCTGATCGCGCCAAAGGACCAATCCAACACCGTCACCCGCCGCTACCAGGAGGACACGCTGGTGCTGGAGACCGATTTCCGCACCGAACAAGGCGTCGTCCGCCTCATCGATTTCATGCCGATGCGCGATGATCATCATTCCACGCTGATCCGGCTGGTGGTGGGGATCAAAGGCGATGTCGCGATGCAAATGGATTTCGTGCCGCGCTTCAATTACGGCGCGATGTCGCCCTGGATTCAGCCCTGCGAGGGCGGCTATCTCGGCGATGTCGGGCCGGACCAAATCGTGCTGCGCGGCCCGGCGCCGATGGACCACCAGGAGCACCATATCCGCGCCGCATTCACCGTAACCGCCGGGCAGCGCCTGCCCTTCGTGCTGCGCTACGGCGATTCCTCCGGCGAACTCGCGCCGCCTATCGATGCGGAGGCGGCGCTTGATGCCACCCAGCGCTACTGGCGGGACTGGATCAGCAAGTTCGACAAGCCGTGCGACTGGCCGGCAGCGGTGCGCCGTTCGCTGATCACCCTGAAGGCCTTGATCTATCGCCCCACCGGCGGGCTGATCGCGGCGCCCACCACCTCGCTGCCGGAAGCGCCGGGCGGCGCGCTCAACTGGGATTACCGGTATTCCTGGATCCGCGATGCGACGTTCACCCTCGATTCGCTGCTCAATGCCGGGTTCCATGAGGAAGCCATCGCTTGGCGCGACTGGATGCTGCGCGCCGTGGCCGGCCAGCCTGAGGAAATGCGCATCATGTACCACATGGATGGCACCCGCCATATTCCCGAATGGGAGGTGGATTGGCTGGGCGGCTATGACCATGCCAGGCCGGTGCGGATCGGCAATGCCGCCTCCTCCCAGCGTCAGGCCGATGTCTATGGCGAACTGATCGACGCCATGCACCTGACATCACAGGCGGGGATCAAACCCACCAAGCGCTACATCGAGGTGGCGACCAAGATTGTCGGGCATGTCGAGGAAAGCTGGCGGCAGCCGGATGCCGGGCTGTGGGAATCGCGCGGCGAGCCGCGGCATTACGTGTATTCCCACGCGATGAGCTGGGTGGCGCTGGACCGCTTCCTGCAATCACCGGAATGCCGCGATCATGCCGGGCTTGAGCAAGTGAAGCGCTGGGAGGCGCTGCGCGACACCATTCATGCCGAAGTGTGCCATGAAGGATTTCATCCGGGCCTGGGCCGGTTCGTCGAATATTACGGCGGGCAGACGCTCGATTCCTGCCTGCTGCTGCTGCCGCTGATAAAGTTTTTGCCCATCGATGATCCGCGCATCACCGCCACCATCGCGGCAATCGAGCGCGAACTGACCGAGGACGGGCTGGTGCGGCGCAAGAAGCCGGAAGGCAGCGATCCCGAAGGCACCTTCATTGCCTGCACCTTATGGCTGGCGGATTGCCAGAGCATGCAAGGCCGCGATGCCGAAGCCCGGCGCACCTTCGAGCGGGTGCTGGCGATCCGCAACGATGTCGGCCTGCTATCGGAGGAATATAACGTGCCGGGCAAGCGCCTGACCGGGAATTTCCCGCAGGCGCTCAGCCATCTCGGCGTCGTCACCACCGCGCTCGGCCTATGCGGCCCCGTGCTGCAACGAGGCGGCGGCTGAGAAAGCAGAACGGCGGATCGCCGGCACTGCGGCTTTAACGCTTCCTAAACCTCGCGTTTAGCTTTAATGTTACGGCTCTGTCTCATTATTGAGCGAATGGTGCTGCTGCGCTTAATTTCAGGCGAGGAGGCAAAGCAAGGCGATGCAGGCGACCGGCCATGCCGAGCTGGCGGAACATGCCGATGCCGGGCAGGCGATGCTGGCCTTCCTGTTCACCGATATCGAAGGATCGAGCGGGCGCTGGGAGCGGCATCCGGCGGCCATGCGCGTGGTCCTGCCGCGCCACGATGCGGCGATCGGCGCGGCGGTTGCCATCTGCGGCGGCGCGGTCTTCAAGTCGACAGGCGACGGGATCTGCGCGGCGTTCGCCACCGGCCACCAGGCTATCGCCGCGGCGCTGGAGGCGCAGCGCCGCCTCGCCGCCGAGGATTTCACGCCGGTGGACGGGCTGGCGGTCCGCATGGCGGTGCATGCCGGCCTCGCCGAGGCGCGCGACGGCGATTATTTCGGCGCGACGCTAAATCGCGCCGCCCGGCTGCTGGTGATCGGCCATGGCGGCCAAATTCTGGTCTCGGGCAACACGGCGAGCCTGGTCGAGCCGGCGGAACTGCCGCCAGGCGCTGCCTTAATGCCGCTAGGGGAGCACCGGCTGCGCGATCTGATCACGCCTGAGGCGGTTCATCAGCTGACGCATCCCGATCTCCGCGCCGAATTTCCCGCCTTGCGCTCGCTGGATGCCAGCCTGAACAACCTGCCGCGGCAGGCCGGCGCGCTGATCGGCCGGGAGACCGAGCTGGCGGCGGTAACCGAACTGGTCAAACGACGCCGGCTGGTGACGCTGACCGGCGCCGGCGGCATCGGCAAGACGCGCCTCTCCCTCCAGCTAGGCGCCGAGCTTTTACATCAATTTCCCCATGGCGTGCTGTTTGTCGAACTGGCGACGCTGACGGAGCGGGCGCAAATCGGCGAGGCGGTCGCCGCCTTGCTCAGCGTCGCCATCAGCGGCGACCGTCCCGCCGTGGAAATCCTCGCCTCCCGGCTGCGCCGCAAGCGGCTGCTGATCCTGTTCGATAATTGCGAACATCTGGTGGCGGAGGTCGCGGCCTTCGCCGGCGCGCTGCTTTGCCAAACCGAGGCGGTGACGATGCTGGCGACCAGCCGCGAGGCGCTGGGGGTAACCGGCGAACAAATTTATGCGCTGCACGGGCTTGCCGTGCCGCCGGATGCGCCGCGGCCGACCGCCGCCGAGGCGCTGCGTTACAGCGCGGTAACGCTCTTCGCCGAGCGGGCAGCCCGGGCGGTGGCGGGTTTCACGCTGAGCGATGCGGCGGCGCCCAGCGTCGCCGCGATCTGCCGGCGGCTTGATGGCACAGCGCTGGCGATCGAACTTGCCGCCCCCTGGCTGCGGATGCTGACGCCGCAGGAGCTGCTGGCCCGGCTCGAGGATCGTTTCGCCTTGCTAACCAGCCGCAGCCGCGCGATCCTGCCGCGCCAACAGACGCTGCGCGCGCTGATCGGCTGGAGCTATGACCTGCTATCGCCGCGGGAGCAGGTCGCGCTGGCGCGTCTTGGCGTGTTCGGCGGCAGCTTCACCATCGCCGCCGCCAGCGCGGTGATCGCCGGCGGCATGATCGAAAAGGACGAGGCGTTCACCCTGATCGCGTCGCTGCTCGACAAGTCGATGGTAGCCGCGCTGCCGCAGTCCGAAAGCGAAGCGCGGTTCCGCCTGCTCGAATCGACGCGCCATTACGCGCTTGAAAAACTCGCGCCGCGCGAGGAGGCCGATGCGGTGCGGCGGCGTCTGGCGGTTTGGCTGATCCGCCGTTTCACCGAGGCGAGGGAAAGCTGGCCCATCACCTCGACCGATACCTGGACCGCGCGCTACGCCGCCGATGCCGATACGCTGCGCGCCGCCATCGCCTGGACGTTCGCGCCAGGCGGCGAAGCCGCGCTGGGCGTTGAGCTGGTCAGCCTGACGGCGCTGCTCTGGTGCGAATTGGCGCTGCGGCGCGAGCATCGGCGCTGGCTTGACGATGCCATCGCACGGACTGGGCCTGAGACGCCGAAGCTGGTGGCGGCGCGGATCGCCTATGAACGCTCCTTCTCCTCGTCGGGCGGCGCGTTCGGCGACCGGCGCCAGTTGAAATCGGCGCATCGCGCGCTCGCCTTGTACCGCGCGCTGGGCGACCCCGAGGATATCGCCTTGGCCGCCGCCCGCGTCGTCGCCTGCGTCGCCCGGCCCGGCGAGCCGGACGAAGCGCAGCGTTATCTCGCGGAGATCGAAGCCGCCCTGCCGGCCATCGCGATGACCAAACGGCGCGCCGGCCTGCTCAGAAATCTCGCCACCGTCGCCAGCTTCGCGGGACGCGCCGGGCAGGCGCTCGCCTTGTTCGAGCAAGCGCTGGCGATCAGCCGCCACTATCGCGACCCGGACGGCATCGAAACCGCCGGCGGCAATCTCGCCGAAATGCTGTTCGCCCAAGGCGATCATGCCGGCGCCGCGGCGCGCGCCGCGGAGGTGGCGCAAAGCTGCCGCCGTTCCGGCAATCTATTCAACCTGTCCCACGTTCTCGGCAATTTGGCGAGCTACGCGGCGATCCTCGGCGATCTCGCCGCCGCGCGCGCTGCCATCCGCGAGGCGCTGCCGCTCTTGGCCGATTACGCGTTCGATGTCTATTTCGCGGATTGTGTGCAAAGCGCTGCCCTGCTGGCCGCAAAATCCGGCAATTTCGCCACCGCCGCCAGGCTGCGCGCCTATTCCAGCGCATTCTATCGCCATAATGAAATGGCGCGCGAGCCGACCGAGCAGGCCGTGCATGACGCGCTGACGGCGCTGCTCGACCAGGCGGCAGCCAGCGGCGCGCTACCGGCTGCCGAACGCGCCCGGCTGACAGCAGAAGGCGCCGCGCTCGCCGCCGAAGAGGCGCTGGCGCTGGCATTGGCGGGATGACAGTTTATACCAAGCGGCATAAAGATTAACCTATCGGCGAGAGTAAGACCAGGAGGCTCTGCCTCCTGGACCTCCGCCAAAGGCAGAGCCTTTGGAATCCTTTACTTGGCTCTCCGCTGGGAGGGGTCTTTGACCCCTCCCAGTGGAGAGCCATCTAGCGGGTTCTAAGGGCTAAGCCCTTAGTGGGGGTTTCAGGGGGCAATGCCCCCTGATCTTGCTTTAGCGATGGGTTAATCTCTATGTCACCTGGTATTAAGTTTGCCGCCGCGGCGCGTCGCCTGTTTCGAACAAACGCTTGCCGATGCGGATCTGCCATGATCGCGCCATTCTTGATCGCCTTAGGCCGCCTTCCCATTCTCTAGCGAAAGCAGCGCGAGCTGCCGCTTTTTTTAATGGATATCCGATGCAAAACATCTCGCCTTTGTTCCAGCCCTTCACGCTGGGCGATCTCACGCTGAAAAATCGTGTCGTCATGGCGCCGCTGACCCGCAGCCGCTCCAGCGACGCGGGCGTGCCGCCGGAGTTCGCGGCGGATTACTATGCGCAGCGCGCCAGCGCCGGGCTGGTGATTTCGGAGGCCACGAACATCTCGCCGCAGGCGCGCGGCTATGCGTTGACCCCTGGCATCTGGTCGCCGGCGCAGGTGGAATCCTGGCGGCGCGTCACCCGCGCCGTGCATGCCCAGGATGGCCGGATGTTCCTCCAGCTCTGGCATACCGGGCGCATCTCGCATCCCAGCCTGCATGACGGCGCCTTGCCCGTCGCGCCGTCGGCGATCAAGCCGAACGGCCAGGCCTTCACCAATCAAGGCTTGCAGGACCATGTGACGCCTCGCGCCCTGGAAACCGATGAGATTCCCGCCATCGTCGCCGATTACCGGCACGCCGCCCAATGCGCCAAGGATGCTGGCTTCGATGGCGTGGAGATCCACTCCGCCAACAACTACTTGCTCGAACAATTCATCCGCGACAGCACCAACCACCGGACCGACCGCTACGGCGGCAGCCTGGAGAACCGGCTGCGCTTTCCGCTGGAAGTGGTCGCGGCGGTGACCGAAATTTGGGGCGGCGGCAAACGCGTCGGGATTCGCATCTCGCCAGGCACCACCATGCCAGGCGAAACCCCGCTCGACAGCGACCCGATGGCCACCTATGGCGCGTATATCGACGCCTTGTCCGGCTTCAATCTGGCCTATGTCCATGATATCGAGGGCGTCACCCAAATGAGCCGCGACGCCAATGGCATCGACTATCCCGCCCTGCGCCGGCGGTTCACCGGCGCCTATATCGCCAATAACAACTACACCCCCGATCTGGCCGCGCAAACCTTAACCGACGGCAATGCCGATCTGATCAGCTTCGGACGTCCGTTCATCGCCAACCCGGACCTGGTGGAGCGCCTCCGCACCGGCGCGCCGCTGGCCGACGCGCCAAAGCAATATTGGTACGGCGGCGGCGTCACCGGCTATTCCGACTGGCCGCTCGCTTCGCCTTCCTAACGCTTGAGATGCCTAAGGCTTAGCATGAGCGTAATTTTTTAACGACAACTGGATGTCACGGTCTTGGACAGAAAAGCACTTAATATGAAACAATTAGCCGCATCCCCAAATACTTAGGCACCCCTGCTAAGCTTAAACCGTGGCCGTTGGTGCAGATTGAACGCAACGCGCATGAGACACTACCCAAGTTTATAAGGCCTAACGAATGAACTTTGGAACGCGCGCGGGTTAGCGGATAGCGCGCAAACATAAAGAGCGAATACCATCGAAGCTGTGTATCTCTCTTTCTACTTAATCTGCGTAATCTGCGGATAAATCTAAGGGTGATCCGCAGATTGCGCAGATTAACGCAGATTAGATCAAGCCCGGCATCCCATCGAATCTGTGAATCTCTCTTTCTGCGTAATCTGCGTAATCTGCGGATCATCCTTGCTTTATCAGCACTCGCCGCAAAACTAACGCTCCTCTAACAAAATCCGTCATCGGTTGTAAATCCTTCTTGCTCACTTGCTCTGATTTGTGGTTTTATCCGGTTAGTGAACCAGATCGCTTCCCTTGCCCCGGCAGAACGCCTCGCCTACATCATCGAGAACCTGTGCCAGGTGATCGGCCGGCGCAGCGACTGGCGTCTGGGCCTAGCCTGCCTGCCTGGCCAGCTCCTGTTCCAGATCTGGAAGCGCCTGCGCGGCATCGCCTTCCGCTTCAGGGCGCGCATCGCGCGCAATGCCGTAAACCCCATCCCCATTCCGGCCTGCTTGCGCAAGCCGCGCGCAGCCCGGCCTGGCGCGGCCCGGCCTGGCCCGGCCCGGCCGCGCAAGCCGGACCCGCTGCCGCGCCATTACGCTTGGCTGCTGCGCCTGATCCAGGAAACCGCCCATGGCAGGTCGCAGTTCTGCGATTTCCTCGCCGATCCCGAAATGGCAACCCTCCTCGCCCAAGACCCGCAACTCCGCAGCATCCTCCGCCCGCTCTGCCACATCCTGGGCCTCCGCCGCGACCAAGTCCCGTCCCTATACCCGCCAATCCCGCCCAAACAGACCCTGCCGCCGCCTTCGCAACCCCCGCCACAACCAACTGACACGCAACTGGCCGCGCCTCCCATTCCCGATGACGCTCCGCCGCCAGCCGCGCCGCCAGCAGAGCAAGCCGAATCTCCTCCTGGCACAGCGCCGCCTGACCCCCCGCCGCCCGAATCGAGCATCTTGACGTGACGGCGTTTGCGCGCCCTAATTGTTCCGGTTACGCAACAAATTAGCTTCGGCAAGGGCATTGCCGGCTTCGCCGTGACCAAGAAGCCACAGATTAAAATTCGGTACACTTCCAGTCATTTTCCGGAACAGCGCCGGGCAGCATGAGCTTTGGCAGCCGGATGATTGCACGAGCGTTCACCACCGGCGCAACAAAAGATGATTGACGGGGAGACGATGAAAAGAAAATCAATGAAGGGCATCCTGCTCTGTTCCGCGGTCATGGTTGCCGGAGCGGTAAAGCCTGCCTTCGCCGATCAGATCAGCCAGTTGCAGGCCGAGATCAACGCGCTTTCCGCCAAGCTCTCGGCGATCCAGGCCGATGCGGCGCGCCAGCGCCGCGCCGACGCGCAGGCGCGCCGGGTCGAGGTGGAAATGCGGGCGCGCCAGGAACGCGACGAGAACGCGGCTCTGCTCGCCGCGAACCAGTCCCGCGCGGGAAATCTCGTGCGAAACGCCAAATCGCAAAAGCTGCTGCAAGCGGAAAACCCGACGCGTTCCGAACAGGAAGGCCTGCAGAACCGCCAATACGTCACCGGCGGCATCCTGCCCGGCTCGTTCCTGATTCCCGGCACCAACACCTCGGTCTATATCGGCGGCTTCATCAACTTCCAGGCGCAATACAGCCCGACGCAAAATTTCGGGCCCAAGTTTTCAATCGGCAATCTGCTGCCCAACAGCCCCACCCGCCGCGCCACCGCCGGCGACTTCCAGTTCCAGAGCAAGGTCTCCCGCCTGATCGTGCAGACCAGCACGCCGAGCGATTTCGGCCCGATCACCACCAATTTCGCGCTGGATTTCTACGGCTTTGTCTCCGGCGGCGACTATAACCAGGCCTTGCAGAACAACAGCTACTCGGCGCGCATCGTCTACGCCTATGGCACGATCGGCCCGCTCACCGCCGGCATGCTGAACTCGAACTTCATCGACGCGACCGATCAGCCGGAAACCTTCGACAATGGCGGCCCGGCCGGCGTTCCCGCCGAACGCACCGAGCAGATCCGCTTCACCTTCCCGCTCAACAAAACCTCGGTGTTCTCGGTCGCGGTGGAAGATCCGCAAAGCGGTTATCAAGACACCCGCGACAATATCGAAGTGCCCTCGCAAACCGAACCGGCGCCCGATTTCAGCCTGCGCTACGCCTATGAAAGCAAGCTGATACACGCGCAGATTTCCGGCGTGGCGCGCGACATCGCCTATAACGATGGCATCGGCCACCGCACCAGCAAGTTCGGCGCCGCCGGCATCCTCGGCGCGACGCTTAATCTCGGCCCGATCAACAAGGCCTTCGGCAAGGACAATATCGGCGCGCAAGGCTGGGTCGGCGCGATCGGCCGCTACATCCCGGATGATTTCGGCGGCAACATCGCCTCGGTCCTGGCGGTGAATAACGGCACCACCGGCACGCCGGTAACGATCGAGACGAAAATCCAGAACGACCAGGGCTTCACCGCCTACGCGCAGCATTACTGGACAAAAATCCTGCGCTCGACGATCGCGGTTGGCTATAACCATCAGAACTTGGCAGGCTTCCTGCCGCCCGATTTCGCCAATGCCTTGTCCACCAAGACCGCGCATATCAATCTGATCGCCCGCCCGGTTCCCAGCGTCGATCTCGGGGTCGAGGCGATGATCGGACAGAAGCAATTCCAGAAATCGACCGGCATTCCGAACAAGAACGCCGAGCGCATCGAGTTCGGCGGCATCTGGCATTTCTAAAAACCATTGAGAAACCGAGGAGACCATTCATGACAAGCAAGCTTTCATCATTGGCTTTGGCCGCCGGCCTGGGCCTGGCCCTGAGCGCCACCGCTCACGCCCAATCCGACTCATCCCAAGCCAGCTTTCCGAAGTACCACCTGACCAAAACCATCCCGGTCCGCAGCACCAGCTCGAGCTGGGACTATGTCGCCTATGATCCCACCGGCAATCGCCTGTTCGTCGGCCACCGGCTGGATGGGGTGGAAGCGTTCGACATCGCGCATGGCTTCAAGATGACCAAGGTGCCGGACACCATCGGCGTCAACGGCGTGGCGCTGGCGCCGCAGCTCGGCCTCGCCATCGCCGCCGGCAAAAGCGGCTATCTCACGGTGTTCCGGCTGAGCAACCTGAAAGAGGTGAAAAAGGTCAGGGCCGGCAAGGAGGTCGATGCCGCCGCCTATGATCCGGTGACGGAAGAGGTGACGGCGGTCAACGCGAACAACACCCCCGACGGCAAGGGCGAGGTGTTAACCTTCTACAAGCTGCCCAACCTGACCAAGGTCGGCAGCGTGACGATGCCGGCCGGCGATCTCGAACATTCGGTGGCCGACGGCAAAGGCAATATTTATTTCACCGGGCAGGACACCAACACGATCATCCGGCTCGACGTCAAGACGCTAAAGGTCACCGCCACCTGGCCGACCACCGGCTGCGTCGCACCCACAGGGCTTGATCTCGACAAGAAAACCAACCGGCTGATGATCGCCTGCCGCGGCGAGCACATGCAAAATCCGGTCTTCCAGGTGATGAACGCCGAGACCGGCGCCATCGTCTACACCGCGCCGATCACCGCGGGCAATGACGGCGTCGCCTTCGATCCGAAAAACGGCGAGATTTTCGTGGCCGACGGCATCGGCGCCAATATGTTCATCTTCCATGAGGACAGCGCCGATAAATACCGCCTCGCCGAAATCATCGACACCTCGACCAACCAACGCACCTTGGCGCTCGATCCGAAAACCGATCAAGTCTACACCATCGCGGCGGAAGGCCTGGTCGATCCGGCAAAGAAAATCCTGACCAAGGTCTCGCCATTCTATCCCAACGTGTTCATCCCCAACTCATTCAAAATCTATCAATACGGCAAGTAGGCGCCGGCGGCTGGCGCGTTCCGCCAGCCGCTTTGATCTTGTATAACAAAAGTTTTTGCCGCTGCTTTTTTCAAAAAGCAGCACCTTCTCTCTTTTGCCTGGAGACCAGCGCGTAGAATGTCGGAACTCGACGCGGCACGCATCGCGGCGCGGCTTGACCGGCTGCCGCCTTCGCGCACCATCTGGACCATTGTGCTGCTGATCTCGCTCGGCGGCGTGTTCGAGTTCTACGACCTGTTTTTCACCGGTTATGTGGCGCCCGGCATGATCAGGTCCGGCCTGTTCACCCCGGCCTCGCTCGGCATCTTCGCCGGACTGACCCGGATTGCCGTCGCCGGGTTCGGCACCTTCGTGTTCTGCACCTTCGCCGGCTTGTGGGTGGGCGTGGTTTTGTTCAGCCAGGTGGCGGACCGCGCCGGGCGGCGCGTCGTGTTCACCTGGTCGATGGTCTGGTACATGGCGTGCACGGCGATCATGGCGTTTCAGCGATCTGGCGAGGCGCTGAACCTCTGGCGCTTCATCGCGGGCATCGGCTTTGGTGTGCAGCTGGTCACCATCGACACCTTCATCGCCGAAATCATTCCCCGCGCCGAGCGAGGCCGGGCGTTTTCGATCAACCAGTTCATCACCTTCGCCGCGGTGCCGCTGGCGGCGCTGCTGGCCTGGCTGCTGGTGCCGCTGCGGCCCGCCGGCTTCGATGGCTGGCGCTGGGTGATCCTGACCGGCTCGGTCGGCGCCGTGGCGCTATGGCTGCTGCGGCGGGGCATCCCGGAAAGCCCGCGCTGGTTGGCGCTGCATGGCCGCAACGCCGAGGCCGAGGCGATCCTTAGCGAGATCGAGCGCAAGGTGCGAATTGAAACCGGCCGCCCGTTGCGCATTCCCAGGCCGCCGACGCCGGAAGCCGCCGGCGAAGGCCGCTTCGCCGAGATTTTCGCGCCGCGCTATATTGAGCGCACCCTCATGCTGTCGCTGTTCAACATGGCGCAGGTGATCGGCTTTTACGGCTTCGCCGCCTGGGTGCCGACGCTGCTGATCAGCCGCGGCGTCACCGTCACCCACAGCCTGGAATATTCCTTCATCATCGCCATCGCCAACCCGTTCGGCCCGCTGCTCGGCGCGCTGTTCGCCGACCGGGTCGAGCGGAAACTCCAAATCATCGCCAGCCTGCTGCTGATGGGCGTGTTCATGGGCGGGTTTTCC
Organism: Acetobacteraceae bacterium; assembly: GCA_965276795.1. Classification (GTDB taxonomy): domain Bacteria; phylum Pseudomonadota; class Alphaproteobacteria; order Acetobacterales; family Acetobacteraceae; genus Acidiphilium. Next base: position 2,909,784 of record OZ255628.1, read on the forward strand.
CTCGCCAATAGCCCCTCCGTGCTGATCGCGCTTGGCGTCTTGTTCACGCTTTCCGCCAATGTGATGTCCTACGCCTATCACGGCTATCAGGCCGAATTGTACCCCACCCGCATCCGCGCCAGGGCGATCGGCTTTGTCTGGTCCTGGAGCCGGATCGCCGCCGCCTTCGCCGGACTTGCCGTGGGCTATTTCCTGCATGCCGGCGGCGTGCCGGCGGTGGCGGTGTTCATCGGCATCGCGATGGTGGTGGGAATCGTGGTGATCGGCGTGTTCGGCCCGGACACCAAGGGGCTGGCCCTGGAACAGATCAATCATTAATGCTAACCGGGGAAGGCGGCGAGGTTCCGCCGCTCTGGAAACGTTCAGGCAAGAAACAAACAAAATGCGGGTTTTGTTGACTGAAGACGATCCGCTGACGATCGATTTTCTTCGCGCCGGCCTTGCCGCCGAAGGATATCAGGTCAGCACGGCGCTTGACGGCCGGCAGGGGCTGCTGCTGGCGGCGTCCAACCCTTTTGATCTGCTGGTGGTCGACCGCATGTTGCCGGCGCTCGACGGCCTGAGCATGGTCACCGCCTTGCGCGCCATGCAGGTGCACACGCCGGTGATCTTCCTGACCGCCCGCGGCCGGATCGATGACCGGGTAGAGGGCCTGCGCGCCGGCGGCGATGATTACCTGGTCAAACCCTTCGCCATGGCGGAACTGATCGCCCGGGCCGGCGCGCTAGCCCGCCGCCGCGCCATGCCGAAGCCAGCAACCACCTTGCAGGTCGCCGATCTGGAACTGAACCGCCTGACCCAGACAGCGTCGCGCGCGCAAAGGCGGATCGCGCTGAAGCCGCGCGAATTCCGGCTGCTGGAATATTTGATGCTGCATGCCGGGCAGGTGGTCACCCGCACCATGCTTCTCGAAGCGGTATGGGATTTTCATTTCGATCCGCAGACCAGCCTGGTCGAATCGCATATCAGCCGGCTGCGCGCCAAGATCGACCGAGGTTTTGCTCACGAGCTGATCCACACGGTCCGCAGCGCCGGCTATCGTCTCTGCGATGCCCGCGCCGCTTGACAATTCGCTGGACAGCCCGCTTGAAAACGCGGTCGAGCCGGCTTGGACGCCGCCGCCGGCCTGCAGGGAGGAGGCCAATCCCCGGCCAGCTCAGCCTCTCATGGGCGCCGAAGCGCCGCTGGACCAGGATATCGATGATGCGCTCGATTCCGCGTCCCGGCCGCGCGAGCGGCTGGTCCGCATGGCGAGCTTCCGGCTGGCGGTTCTCGGCATGCTGCTGTCATCGCTCGGCGCGATCATCGTCTTCGCGCTGATCTACGCCGCCATCGACCATACGGTCCGCGGCGAATTTGTCGCCGCCGTGCATGACGAGCGGATCGAGTTGCTGACGGATATGCGGCAGAACCACTGGAGCCTGGCGCGGGCGGTGAGGCAGGCGATCCGCGAATCGCCCGACATGTTTTTCGTCGGCGCCAGCCCTGGCCAACGGATCATCGCCGGCAATCTGCCCATCAGGGGCATCAGGCCGGGCTGGCATGAATTCAACCGGCTGGACGGCGTTCCGCTGCCCGCCGGCGTTCAGGCGATTTATGGCGCGGCGACCGTGATGCCGGACGGCGAAACGCTGTTCATCGGCAAGAACGCGAGCTGGTTGATCGCGCTGAACACCAGGATCGCCTATGTGTTCGGCTCGGTGTTCGGGGCGATGACCATGCTCGGCCTGCTGGCCAGCCTGCTGATCGCCCATTCCAGCCTGCAGCGCGTCCGTGCGATCAGCGACGCCAGCAGGGAGATCATGGCGGGCGATCTGTGCCGCCGCATCAAGCTGTACGGACGCGATGACGAGCTCGACCGCCTGACCGAGGATTTGAACGCCATGCTCGCCCGCATGCAGGGGCTGGTCGAGAATGTCCGCCAGGTCAGCAACGATATCGCGCATGATCTTCGCTCGCCCCTGACCCGGCTGCGCGAGCGGCTGGAACGGGCGCGCGATGCGCCGGCGCACCGGCAGGCGGCCCCGGCTTTCGAGGCGGCGCTGGCCCAGGTCGATCAGATCGTCGGCGTGTTCAACGCCCTGCTGCGGATCGCCGAGATCGAGGCCCGGGTCAGCCGATCGGGCTTCACCCGCCTCGATATCACCGCGATCACGGCCATGCTTGCCGAAGCCTATGAGACGGTGGCCGATGATAAGGGACAGAGCTTGGCCGTCGCCGTCGAGGACGGGCTGGCGGTCGAGGGCGATCGTGATTTGCTGATCCAGATGCTGACCAACCTGATCGAAAACGCCATACGCCATTCTCCGCCGGGCGCCGCCATCACCTTATCCGCCCGCGCCCTGCCCAAGGCAGACATGAAATCAGGCATGGTGGCGCTTGCGGTGGCGGATGATGGGCCAGGCGTGCCGGAAGCCGATCGCGCGCGGGTGCTCCAGCGCTTCGTCCGGCTCGACGCGGCACGGCGTTCTCCTGGCAATGGCCTAGGGCTGGCGCTGGTCGCGGCCGTCGTTGCTTTGCACGAAGGCGTTGTCACATTGGGAGACAACGCCCCAGGCCTTCGCGTGACGGTAAGGTTGCCGCGGATCAACCCATGATCTGCGGCGGCTTTCCCTATTCGATCCGGCCCTATTCGATCCGGCTCCGCCTGATTTTCCGGCGGAATTCAATTTGTGGCGCAGCCTTTACAGCCAGACTCAATTGAACCGCTGAGTGACCGGCATTGCGCCGGCAGCCGCCATTTCGGAGAACACCTTGATCCGTTCGCCCGACATGAACGGCGCGCAAATGCTGTCATGCTTGGAGACGTGATCAATGATCGGCACAGTTCTCTGCACATGCTTATATTGGCTGTCAAAACATGCCATAAGCCCCGCCAAGAATTTCAGTTTTGGATAATTCCGTGGCTCGGTAACCTTTTGGAAACCAAGCCTGCGGTAGAATGGCATATGATTTTGCCGAACCGCGGATAAAATCATGTCCGCTTCAAAATGAACAACCAGGTAGAAGGTCATTCTATACATTGCGAAAATCAGGTCATTGTCATTAACGAGGTCAGGACGACGCACCAAACGGGTCATCTCCAGCGCCCGCGCGGGACGCCCGTCGGCGCGATAGCTGCTGACCAAGTCGTTAATCTCTGAGCCAAAGGAGTCGAGCGCTGGAATGGTGTCCGCTCCATGGATCGTCCCGGCTGGATCGTATAACGATGCCCGAACGGATGCCGCGGGGACGCCGTCGCGATAGATTAAAATCGAAACCGAGTTTGACCGATTGTCAAATTCATCTGAAAAAAGCTCATTTGGATGCGGATCAATGAAGTTCTGGGACAAATAACTGTGGTATCGGAGAGAAAACACTGTGTTCATCATGCCATGGGACGAAGCAATCTGTGCTTCGGTGACATCGGCATGACGTGGCACAAGAGAGCGATATCGCCTAGAGGTTGTTTTCGATTCATATCCGAACTGCGAGCCATCCATTTCAAATTCCTTAATAAGTTACCAAAATGAAAGGATACTTAGTTTTTAGGAAAGATGTAATAAAAATCTTTGTACACAACCGGAGGATGTTTTCATGGTCGTTGCAAAGGCAATTCTGTTACTGTCATAAGCTCGTTCGATGAGCGATTTGCGCGACACGGCGGCAATGGAGCGTGAGGCCGAGCTTTCGCCTGAAGTTTTGCAGCAGGTTGAGGCGGACCGGCTTACGTCCTGGATCAAGCTCAATTACAGCACTGTTCCAGTCGGCGTGGTTATTCTAATCGCGCTTGAATTTGCTTTTTCAAAGTACAAGAACGTCATTAGTTTTCACATTGGCAGTATTAGTGTATTGAGCGCGTATGCCTCTCTCATTTTAATTGGCAGGCATTGGCTACATTTATCAAATCGTGTTGAAAAATATAAAAAATATATTGTAATTTTTGGAATAGTCCGTTTTGCTGTCGGGTTATCTTGGGCAATCATATTATACGTTGGCATGGAAATTGGTGGCGAAAGCCAACAACGCCTGATGTATGGGGTAGGCATTGCTTTGATGTCTACAGCATTATTTGGCGGCTCGATGCTATTTTCACTTACGTTCTGGGTGCCTGTTACGACCGGATTTTTTACTGCGCTACTGTTTATTCAGGGCACGCCGGATGTTGCAAGCTTAGCCTGTCTTTGCGGATATGCTGTCCTCACCTTGATCATTATTTTTACCTTGTCCCGAAAAACTCTAGAAATTGAAGTGAACGCTGTGCGGCTGGAGCGCAGCAATGAGGCCGTAGGCATTCTGTTGCGTGAGTACGAAGAGCGTTCCAGTGATTGGCTGTGGGAAACCGATGCCGATTTGCTGCTGCAGCAGCCATCCAGACGCTTTAGGAGCGTGGCGGGGCGGAGCGAGCAGGAACTGCGGATCAATTTCATGGAGCTGTTTGCGCAGCCTGCGGGCTTAGCGAGGAGGCTTGCCGAACAGGATGACGCAATGACACAGCTTGCGCTGTGCCTCACGCAGCGTCAGCCGTTCCGCGATCTCGTGCTGCCGCTGAGCGTGCTGGGGAAGCCGCGTTTCTGGTCGCTGTCAGGCAAACCGATCCTGCATAAGGATGGCAGCTTTAAGGGATTTCTCGGCAAGGGCTCCGATGTGACGGAGGTCCATGAATTCCGCGAGCGCAACGCGTATCTCGCGAGCCATGACGTGCTCACCGGGCTTTGCAACCGTGCGCGATTCGCCGACGCTCTCGACGATGCCTGTAAGCAGTTGCCGAGCCGCGGTTTCACCATCATTACAATCGATCTGGACCGGTTCAAGCTCATCAATGACAGTCACGGACATGCGGTGGGCGATGCCTTGCTCGGTGTCGCCGCCTCGCGGATCAGAGGCTGCATTAGGGAGATTGACATTGCCGCCCGGCTGGGCGGCGATGAATTCTGCGTTTTGCTTCGGCAGAACGATCCAGCTGAACCATCGCAAGCCGAGGCGCGCGCGATCGCTGATCGTATCCTGGAGGCGCTCAACGCGACCTTCCAGATCAGCGGATTCACCATTGAAATCGGCGCCAGCGCCGGCGTCGCCTCCGGCCCCGCGGATGGCAACACGGCGGAAGCTCTGCTGCAACACGCGGATTTTGCGCTGTTTCAAGCAAAATCCGACGGCCGAGGCGTATGGCGCGACTTCGGCGCCGATTTGCTTGACAAAGCCAAGCAAAGGCTGGCTCTTGAACATGATCTGCGCCGCGCCGTCGATCTCGATCAGATGTCGCTGTATTACCAGCCGATCATTTCTATTGATCCCAGAAAAACTACCGATCCCAAAAAAATTACTGGAGTCGAGGCACTAATCCGGTGGCGTCATCCCGAGCGCGGCCTCCTGCTGCCAGCCGCTTTCATCGACATCGCCGAAACCACCGGCTTGATCCAGCCTATTGGCGACTGGGTGATTAGCGAGGCATGCCGCCTGGCGCGCACGCTGCCGCGGACAATGAAAATCGCGGTTAATTTGTCGCCCATCCAGTTGCGGGACGCTCAATTCCCCGAACGCGTCGGCAAAATTTTAGAAAGCTCAGGCGCATCGCCCGAACAGCTCGAATTCGAAATTACCGAAACCGCGGCGCTCGATCTGACCAAGCAAAGCCGTGACATGCTGCTAGAATTCCGCCGCATGGGCATGAAGCTGGCCCTTGACGATTTTGGCACAGGCTATTCATCGCTCAGCCTGCTGCGGATGTTCCGCTTCGACCGGATCAAGATCGATCAGTCATTTGTGCGTGACCTGATCTGCAACCGTGACGACCAGATCCTGGTCGAGCAGATCATCACGCTTGCCCAGAAACTGCGCATCGAAGTCTCGGTCGAAGGCATCGAGAACGACGCTCAGCTGGAGTTTTTCCAGCGCTTCACCGGTCTTGAAGGACAAGGGTATTTTTTTGCGGCCGCCAATACCGCCGTTCATCTGGATCGCTGGCTACTGGCTGATAGCGTCTCCGCCTAAGCGCCTAGAGCGCTGACTGGTTACGCTCAGCCTAAAAACGCTCTAAACAAGCTTCTTCCTTTCGAGGAAAAATGGCTTGATGATGCGCCAATTGGTCAAGCCGATGACGCGCGCGCGGGTCTCATGCGCCCAGGTATACGCGCGCATTTCGGAGGGCATGATGCGGCGAGGACGGGTTTTCGATTCAGCCCAGGCATCGGCAATGCCGCGCAAGGTTTCGCGCAGCCAACCTGAGCGCAGGCCGAGCGCGAGATAGATCGCCATGCGGGGCATCATGCCTGCTACGCCATGCCAGTCATGGCAGATGAGCAGCCTGTTGCGCACATAGCGCCGCCAGCGCGCATCCTTCCAAACCACACGCGCCTCGGGAGCGACCGCATGGACGATCGAGAGATCGCCGTGATGCTCGATCCGCCAGCCGGCGGCGATGGCGCGCAACGAGAACTCATATTCTTCCCAAGTGAAAAACAGCGAGGCGTCATAGCCGCCCAGCCTATTCCAGCAGGCGCGCGATATCGCATGGCCGCAGCCGACGAAGGTGGTGGTAGCAAAACGTTCCGCGGCGCGCGGGAGCAGCGCGCGCGGATAGCCCCAGCTGGTTTCATCAAGGCTAAATCCATTGGCGGAGAGAATGCGGAAGCCGATGACGCCGAGGCTGGTGTCCGTGACAAAACGCGCGCAGGCATCCGCCACAATATCAGGCCGCGCGAAAACCGCGTCATTGTCGAGCGCGATGATGGCGCGGCCATGTCCCAGTGCCGTCGCTAGGTTCCGCCCGCCGCCGACGCCCAGATTTTCCTCAATGCCGTAAAGGGCGGCGTCTGCCGCGTTGCCGATGGCGGCGGCGAGTTCGGCGCGGAGCGCGGCGGGCGAGTTCTGGTCCAGCACGATGATGTGGCGGCGAATGCCGGTCTGGGCTTGGGCCGAGCGGATCGCCAGCATGGTCTCGGCGAGGCGATGATGGCTCAGGATCACGATATCCGCGTCATAATCGGCGGCAGGTGGAATGGCGCCGGCCAGCAGAACCGGTTCAATAGGCATTATGGCCGACCAAAATTTGCGGAATGGTGCGCAGTAGAATGGCAAGATCAAGGCTGGGCGACCAGCTCTCGACATACTCGAAATCGCTGGCCACCCTTTGCGCCAGGGCATCGGGATGCTCCGTGCCGCCGCGCTGGCCGCGGATTTGCGCGAGGCCGGTCATGCCCGGCTTCAGCCGGTGACGCACGCCATAAAGGTCAATGACGGATTCGAAGGGTGTTGCGCCAACGCTGGTGCCGACGCATGTTCCTGGCGCGTGCGGGCGCGGGCCGATCAGCGACATCTCGCCGCGCAGCACGTTGAACAGCTGCGGCAGCTCGTCGAGCGAGGTGCGGCGCAGCCAGAAGCCAAGGCGCGTAATGCGCGGATCGCCCCTTTTTGCTTGAACAAGCGGCGCTCGCGTCGCTTGGCCAGCGGCGATCATTGTGCGAAATTTCAACACGGTGAACTTTTGTCCACTCGCGCCAATCCGGCGCTGGCGGAACAACACAGGCCCATCCCGCCACAATGCCAGCGCAATCAGCGCCATTAGCGGCGCCGTCGCCACCACCATCAGGCTGCCGATCACGAGATCGAGCGCGCGCTTATAAGCCCGCGCCGCGTTCGACAACGGCATATCGAGCAAAGGCACCAGCCGCAGCGTTTTGCCTGCCGCGAAGCCGAACGCGTCGATCTCCGCCGACAGATCGACGGCGAGGCGCACCCGAACCGGCTTGTCCGCGAGCCGGGCGAGAAGCCCGGTAATTCGCGCCTGCGTCTCGTCATCGGCGTTGCGCCGGTGCAGCAGCAGGATTTCGTCGATCGCGCCATCGGCGATCATCGCTTCCAGCGTCGCCAGCCCATCGATGCCGCGCCAGGGCAATGCGGATTGATTGCCCCAGTTCAGCACGTACCCGATGGCATGGCCGGTCGCGATGTCCAAGGTGCGCGCCAAAAACGCGCTGCACGGCGCGGTGGCGACCAGCACAGCGCGGCCGCGCGGCGAGGCGGCGCGCGCCTGTCGCCAATAAACGGCAAGCCCGATCCGCCCGCCGATGGTGAGCGCGAAAGCAAGGCCAAACACCAGCGCCGCCCAGGACAAGGCTGGCGGCTGATCAGGCGCCGCGAGCCAAATTTGGCCTAGCACCAGCAAATGCACAGCGGCCAGCGTGCCAAGCAACCGGGCGAGATGATCGAGCGGCGCGCGCGCCACCCGCATGCGATACGTCCCGCCTAGCGCCATCAGGGTGAGCGTCGCCAGGAACAGAATGACGCAGATCAGCGGCTTGGAAGCGGTGGGCACGCCATGATGGATCAACGTCAGCGCCGCGCGGGGCGCCGCGATGCTGGCGGCGGCGTCGATGCTGATCAAGGTGAACAGGGCGCGCAGCCGGATCCGGTCCGGTAGGATACGGTCTGGCAGGATAAGATCTGGCAAAAAGAAACGGGCAGCGGTTTCCGCCGGCCTGTGGACCCGCCTTGCTTCCGGCTTGGTATTAAAAGGTTGCGCGCTAAGACCGATCGATCCGCCAAGTTGAGCTTCGATGATGGACATGACTGCGGGGCCTGGATATTTGAAAGAATTTCACGATGGCCGCGAGCCGTTCCTCATAGTATTGAACCCGAATGGTTCAACCTGAAGCTATAAGAGGGAACAACCTTAGGTTAACAGTTTATTAACGGAAAACAATGCGCCGTGAAAGTAAAAAATTCAGCGCCAAACCAGAAACAGCGCCGGCGGCGACCGCCAGGATCGGGTATTGCCGGGCGATCATAGTGGCCGCGATCAAGGTGAAATAGGCGCCGCGGTTCAGGATGAAGCCGATCAGGTTCACGCCGAGGAATCTCGCCCACTGGACATGCGCCGCGGCATGCATGCGGTGCCGGAAGGTCCAGGCCCGGTTGAGTGCCCAATTCGCCGTCGCCGCGACGAAAAACGAAACCACGCCGGCGCCATAAAGGCCCAGCAGCCCCTTCAGCGCGTAGACCGTTCCGGCGTCAAAGCAAAAACCAATGGCGCCGACCATGCCGAAGCGTAGAAAATCGGCGGCGACCTGCTGGTGGCGAGACGGCAGGTCGCGGGTGATGCGTGCCACTAAATCCATGCGATACCCCTTGTCATGGCAGCGGCATACCAAGCTTGCCGTGCGCCGCAAGGCCGGTCCGATGAATTTTATGGGTATAAACCCGAAAGCGGGACACGCCTCTCTTGACCAAATTATGCTAGGCCTCACACATAAGGATGACGCTTCGGTAATCGAAACAGCGCGAAACAACATAAACGGAGGAATCATGCCTCAGGTGACACTGACGGTGAACGGCAAACAGGCTTCGGCGGATGTCGAGGCGCGCACCTTGCTGGTCGAAATGCTGCGCGAGAAACTTGGCCTCACCGGCACCCATATCGGCTGCGACACCAGCCAGTGCGGCGCTTGTGTCGTCTCTTATAACGGGCGGGCGATCAAATCATGCTCCATTCTTGCCATGCAGGCGGAAGGCGCGCAGGTCACCACCATTGAAGGCCTAGCCAGCCCCGATGGCACGCTGCACCCGATGCAGGAGATGTTCCGCGAGCATCACGCGCTGCAATGCGGCTTCTGCACGCCGGGCATGGTGATGAGCGCCATCGACATGGTGGAAACCCACCCTGAAGGCCTGACCGAGACGCAAATCCGCAAGGAACTCGATGGAAATATCTGCCGCTGCACCGGCTATCACAATATTGTCAAAGCCATCGCGGCGGCTTGGCCGCTGATGCATGGCAAGGAAATGCGGCAGGCGGCGGAGTAAGAAGCTTGAAGGGTTCTTTTTTATAAAAAAGAACCAAAAAATTTTTGATTTTGCGTGGTCTTTGACTAGACCTAGCCTGAATTAAGAAAAGTTTTTTGCTTCTTTTTTTCAAAAAAGAAGCGCTTGCTTCACTGAATCATAATGAAAAATCTAAGGAAACCCTCCAATGAGCCATGACGGCATCGGCGCCTCGGTCAAGCGCCGCGAAGACCACAGGTTCCTGTCCGGCAGCGGGCGGTACACCGACGACATGAACCGCCCGCACCAGACCTATGCCAGCTTCAAGCGCTCCGACATCGCACACGGGCGTATCCGGAGCGTCGGCCTTGAGGCGGCGCGGGCGATGCCGGGCGTGATCGCGATTTTCACCGGCGAGGATTTCGCGAAGGAGCAGATCGGCGGCATTCCGTGCGGCTGGCAGATCCACAACAAGGATGGCAGCCCGATGGCCGAGCCGGGACATCCGGTGCTGGCGCAGGGCAAGGTGCGGTTTGTCGGCGATGCGGTGGCGATGGTGATTGCCGAAACCAAGGGCCAAGCGAAGGATGCCGCCGAGGCGATTGAGCTTGATATCGAAACGCTGTCCGCCGTCGCTAGCCTGAAGGCGGCGATGGCCGACGGCGCCGCTCTGGTGCATGACGAAGTGCCGGGCAATCTCTGTTTTGACTGGCATATCGGCGATGCCGCGGCGGTCGATGCGGCGTTCCAGGGCGCTTACAAGATTGCCAAGCTCGATCTGGTGAACAACCGGCTGGTGCCGAATGCCATGGAAACCCGCTCGGCGATCGGCGAATACGATATCTCCTCGGGCGACTACACGCTCTACACCACCAGCCAGAACCCGCATCTGATCCGCCTGCTGATGGGCGCTTTCGTGCTGCACATCCCGGAACATAAACTCCGCGTGGTGGCGGCGGATGTCGGCGGCGGGTTCGGCTCGAAGATTTTCCATTATGCCGAGGAAGCCGCCGTTACCTGGGCGGCGGCCAAGGTGAAGCGTCCGGTGAAATGGACCTCGGATCGTTCCGAGGCCTTCATCACCGACGCGCATGGCCGCGACCATGTCAGCCATGCCGAGATGGCGCTGGCCGAGGATGGCAAGTTCCTCGCGCTGCGGGTGAAAACGGCGGCGAATATGGGCGCGTATCTTTCCACCTTCGCCACCTCGGTGCCGACCTATCTCTCGGCGCCCCTGCTAGCGGGCGTCTATACAACCCCTGCGGTTTATGCCGAGGTGAAAGCGGTGTTCACCAACACCGTGCCGGTCGATGCCTATCGCGGCGCCGGCCGTCCTGAAGCCACCTTCCTGCTGGAACGCATCGTCGATGTCGCGGCGCATGAACTGGGCATGGACCGGATCGAGATCAGGCGGCGCAACTTCATCCCCGCCGATGCCTTCCCCTATCAGACGCCCATCGCCTTCCTCTATGACAGCGGCGATTATCAGACGACGCTGAACAAGGGGCTTGAAGTCGCCGACTGGACCGGGTTCGAGGCGCGGCGAGCGGAGGCGAAGCGTAGAGGCAAGCTGCGCGGCATCGGCATTTCGACCTATGTCGAAGCCTGCGGCATTGCCCCTTCGGCGGTGGCGGGGGCGCTCGGCGCGCGGGCCGGGCTGTACGAGGTGGCGAATATCCGCGTCCACCCGACCGGCTCGATCAGCGTGTTCACCGGCACCCATAGCCATGGCCAAGGACATGAAACCACCTTCGCGCAACTGGTCGCCGAACAGCTTGGCGTGCCGGCCAGCTCGGTCGAGGTGGTGCATGGCGACACCGCGAAAATCCCCTTCGGCATGGGCACTTATGGCAGCCGCTCGCTGGCGGTCGGCGGTTCCGCCATGGTCAAGGCGATGGACAAAATCATTGCCAAGGGCAAGAAGATCGCCGCCCATCTGATGGAGGCCTCGGCGGACGATATCGAGTTCAAGGATGGCACTTTTACGGTGACGGGGACCGACAAATCCAAGGCCTTCGCCGAGATCGCGCTGACCGCCTATGTGCCGCATAACTACCCGATTGAGGAGCTGGAGCCGGGGCTGGAGGAGACCGCTTTCTACGACCCGAAAAACTTCACCTTCCCCGGCGGCTGCCATATCTGCGAAGTGGAGATCGACCCGGATACCGGCGTGGTGAAAATGGTGGGTTTCACCGCGGTGGATGACGTGGGCCGGGTGATCAACCCGATGATTGTCGAAGGCCAGGTGCAAGGCGGCATCGCCCAGGGCATCGGTCAGGCACTGCTGGAACATGCGATTTATGACGAGACCGGGCAACTGCTTTCGGGTTCGCTGATGGATTACACCATGCCGCGCGCCGATGACCTGCCAAACATCATCGTTGGCACCGAAACAACCTTGTGTACGCATAACCCGCTGGGCGCCAAGGGCGTCGGCGAGGTGGGCGCCATTGGCAGTCCGCCGGCGGTGATCAACGCGGTGGTCGATGCGCTGCGCGATTACGGCGTCACCCATATCGACATGCCGGCGACGGCGCAGAAAATCTGGACCATCATCAACGCCAATGCGACCCGCATGGCGGCGGAATAAAGGAGCCTCACGATGTATGATTTCGTTTTCGAAAAACCCAGCTCGATCAATGACGCGGTGAAAATCCTGGGTGCCGACCCGGAGGCCAAGGCGCTGGCCGGCGGCATGACCTATATTCCGGTGCTGAAACAGCGCCTCGCCAAGCCGTCCACCATCGTCGATCTGCATGGACTGGGCTTGGAAGGCATCCGGCGCGAGGGGGACAAGCTGGTGATCGGCGCGATGACCACCCATGCCGCCGTCGCCGAATCCGACATCGTCAAGCAGGCCTTTCCGGCGCTGGTGTATCTGGTTGGCAATATCGGCGACCGTCAGGTGCGCCAGCGCGGCACCATCGGCGGGTCGCTGGCCAATAACGATCCCTCGGCCTGCTATCCCGCCGCGGTGCTGGCGACCGGCGGCACCATCAAGACCAATAAGCGCGAGATTGCGGCGAAGGATTATTTCCAGGGCATGTTCACCACCGCCTTGGAGCCGGATGAGATCATCACCGAGGTTTCCATCCCGATCCCGCAAAAAGCCGCCTATGGCAAATTTCCCAATCCCGCTTCGCGCTATCCGATGGCTGGGGTGTTTGTCGCCAAGATGGCGGACGGGGTGCGCGTCGCGGTCACCGGCGCCGGCAATAACGGCGTGTTCTGCCATCAGGCGATGGAGGAGGCTTTGAGCAAGTCCTTCACTGCCGAGGCTTTGGACGGCATCGCCACGCCGGAGGATCAGATGAACAGCGACATCCACGCCAGCGCGCCGTACCGCGCGCATCTGGTGGGGGTGATGGCGAAACGCGCTGTTGCCAGTTGTCAGTGAACCAGTTTCAGTTGTCAGAAAAGGAAGGGCGAAAGCGTGCGCCCTTCCGATTCTCTCTGTGATTAAGCTGGACTGTTAAGGCGGCGCTTGCGGTTCAACGTTAAGGCTAGGCCTAGCACGCCGGTTAGAAGCAGGGCCGCGCTGCCGGGTTCCGGGACGGCGGTAGGGATGACGCTGGCGCCGGCGCCGCCGGTGAAGGACGGGTCGCCGTTATAGTCGGCGTAGGAGTTGGTGTTCGGGTCGACTTGGTAACTGCCTGGGCTAAAGGTTGCTGTCTGATAGCCGGTGCCGGCGTCGGCTGAGGTGAACAGCAAGCCGTCGAGAAAGGCGTTGATGTCGAAATGATCGCCTGCCGTCAGGAAATTGCTGGCGGTGAAAGTGGCGCTGGAGACCGTGCCATTCACGAAAATCAGGTTTTGCCCGGTGAACGCCGTGGTTACTCCGTTATTGATATAATCGCCGCTGACGGTGAGCGAAAACGTGTCGGGAAACCCGCTGAACGGATGGTAATAGGTCACCTGATCCGGCACGTAAGCCTGGAAGGTGAACGGTTCCACTGCGAAAGGCTGCGATCCGGTGGACCCAACATAATCCGAGCTAATCCGGAACAAGGCGGTCGTGGAGGAAGCGGCGACGCCAATGGGAACCGGCTGAATGAAAGAAGCCCAAGCGCCACCCGAAGAAAGCGTGAGCAGGCTGACGCCCGCTAAAGCCGAACGCAAGAAACGCATTAATGTCTCCAATGTTAATTTTCTGTAAACTAAATGAGGATTTTAAGAATCACAACCGGATTTACAAAGTTTCGCAATTAAATAGTGAAATACGTCTTAGGGTTGTCTGGTTACAGACGGCTTATCTCATAAAGCGCGACTGCGCCGGCCACTGACACGTTCAGGCTTTCCATGCCGCCTGGCATGGCGAGCGACACCAGTTGATCGCAGGTGTCGCGGGTTAGGCGGCGGAGGCCTTCATCCTCGGAACCCAGCGCCAGCGCGGCGCGGCGGCCCTCAAGCGAAGCGCCAGACAGCCTGGTGGGCGCATCGGCGGCCAGCCCCATCACCCAGATATTGGCGGCTTTCAGCGCGATCAGCGCGCGGGCGATGTTCACCGTGCGCAGCAGCGGAATGCGCTCCAGCGCGCCGGACGCCGCCTTGGCCAACGCGCCGGTTTCCTCGGGCGCGTTGCGCTCCTGGGTAATGACCAGGGCGGCGCCGAAGGCCTGGGCGGAACGCAAAATGGCGCCGACATTGCGCGGGTCGGTCACCTGGTCGAGCACCAGGATCGGTCCGGGGCGCTTCAGCGCCTCGGCGAGCGCCGGGGCCATCAACGGGTCGGCTTGCAAGGCTGCGCCCTGATGCACCACGTCACGTCCTAACATTTGATCGAGCCGGGCGCGCTCGGCCCGTTCATGCGGGATCGCCCAGGGTTTCGGCAGCTTTGAGGCCAGCGCCGCCTCGGCCTCCTCGGTCAGCAGCAACTGGCGCAGCCGCCGCGCCGGATTGGCGAGCGCCGCCGCCACCGGATGCAGGCCGTAGAGCCAGAGGCCATGGCTGGGTCCCGCAGGGCGGTGGTCGGGCCGCTGATCGCGGCCTCCGTGATTAGGCTTTCCATGATTTTGGCCAGCAGGCCGGCTTGGCGCCGCGCCGTGCCGGGGCTTGAACGGAGGTTTGGGCTGTTGCATGGCTTGACCTATCCCGCGGTCCCCAAGCTTGCAACCGTGACGGTGGCGCGATGTTGACAGCGTGCTGATGATCGCGGATGAGGGCCCGCATGGAGGGGTGCCCGAGTGGCTAAAGGGGGCGGACTGTAAATCCGCTGGCGCACGCCTACGTTGGTTCGAATCCAACCCCCTCCACCAGAGGATCGGCCTGTTTTTACAAGTGATTTTATCGCTGCCAAAGCCATTTTCGTTACGAATACGCAACATTATAGGCGTGCGGACGCGATCATGCTATAGCTCGCGGCAGGGCGTCGGGTGGTGGTGGCGGCGTTGTCCAAGGCGGCAACACGACTGATATCGCTTGCGGCGAAGAGAGAATGGGGGGCGCTGCCTCCGCTGCCATTCCATCGGCTGTCGCCGATGGAACCTTCGGCAGCTTCGCCGGTGATGCGTCAAGCGGGGGCGGATCAGGCGGCTGCGAAGGCGGCGGTTGCGGGAACAGGGGCAAGGCCTGCGCGGGGCGGATGCCCAGCATGTGGCAGAGCGGGCGGAGGATGCTGCGGAGCCGGGGGGAGCTGGCGAGGAGCGCCGCCATTTCAGGATCGGTGAGGAGATGGCAGAACTGAGAAGCGCCGCCGCCGGTTTCTAGGATTAGCGTGCGCAGCCAAGCGTAGTGGCGCGGCAGCGGGTCTGGCTGGTATTTCCGCACACGATTTGGGCGAGGCCTGCTGGGGCAAGGCGGGATTGGCGGGATCGCGGCTTCGCGGGCGACGCGGGTTTTGAAGCGGGCGATGATGCGGCGCAGCCTGTTATAGATCAGGACGAGCAGCGGTCCGGGCAGGCGCTCGACCGGCAGGCCGCTGATGCCGATGGGCCGCGCGCCGCCACGGCAGGCGACCGCCTTGCACACCAGTTCAATGATGGCGGTGAAACGTTCGACCAGGGAAAGGGGGGCGGCTGGGTTCACTAACGGATATATAGCAAAGCTAACGGAAGGTAGGCAAGCGGTATTTGCGGATGGTGAAGGATTTTGTTAGCGGGCGGATTTGACGATGGAATGCTTCTTGGCCGAGCTTTCGCAGGTCTTGTTCGGCTGAACGTTCGAGGTCAATCCTCCAGACCATACTGTTTCATCACGCCGGCCAGAGGCGCCGTATCGCTACGGCCAGCGCGAAGATCGGCAAGGCGCTGCTCGGCGAGATAAACATCCTCAAGATCGCCGAGATGTTCGAGGATTGCCTCGCGGGCGTAATCGCTCTTGCTCCGCCCGGTGCGCTTGGCCAAGGTTTCAAGGCGATCTTCAATTTCAGGCGGCAGGCGCAGGGCGAGCATCATAATGCTTCCAGTGAGATTGCTATATTAGATATAGCAGGCGATTTTTAGCTTAGGAAAGCAAGATTTTAAGGCTGAGGCCAGGAGACCTCCGTGACATTTCAATGATCCTGCGGATCGTTAGAACCTTCTGCCACTTCGCCCCAGAACCAATCAGGCGCTTCCTGCGGAAGCGCGTTACTGCTTCGGCTGCTGTACCGCTGCCTCAAGAAGCTGCCGGATGAAGCGCTGGTACGGCATTCCCGCTTTGGTAGCTGATGCCTTTACCGCATCGAGCAAAGGCTTCGGCAGCCGCATGTTGACCCGCTCGCTCTTGGGCTGGAACTCGAACTGCATGGTTTGCATCTCCGAAAGATCATATTCGGTAAGGTCGGCGTTGGCAATGAAATCCTCAGCCTCCACGTCACTGTGCAGTTTTGGCAGATTGCTTTTCATACTGGTCCATTCCTTTCCTGTGCATGTACTGAGCGCTGACCGGGCGGATGTAGATACAGGGTAAGAATTATCTTCACGAGGAAGAACTTTATGGCCTTCAAATAGTGTGTAAGCAGTTTCTTTTGTTCGTTAAATCGAAGGCGATCCGAGGCCAGAAAATGACAATGGCCGAATTGTCGCAAAAATTTGATGAACTTCTGCGATTTCAGGGACACGTGGTTTTTCCGACTACAAAGATTACTTAATGGATAAGGCTAAAGCCCATGCTCACCGGGAGTTTGATCTATGGCGTGAGCGCGTCAAACAGACCCCGCGCGATCAGCGCCGTCTTGCTTAACTTCACTATTTAGACGGGGCTTGTTGTGTTTTGCCCAGCGAAGCGACCTCGATAACCCTTTTCGGGCGTTCCAAGTGTCTGCTCAAAAATTAACTGACATATCCTCATGCCAGAGCGAAGTCTTATCGGTAAGTGACCATGATTGACTATCTCAAGTCGGATGCGACCATTGAAACCCGCATGAATGGTAGGAGCTGTAATGTGAACTCCAAGGCCCAGTCGACCAAGAGAGCTTTTTCCCTCAACGCGCGCAGCTAACCTCGGCGATGGCCGAAGGTCCACATACTCTGTAGTCCATCCAAGAATCAGTTTATGTGGCGAAAGCAGAAAGGGGACAGCCTCGTCAATTATGAGGTGCTTGGTTTCCTCACCCAAGACTGCTTCTAAGGGGTAATTCTCCCGGCCTGGATCGAAATGCCGATCCATGGGACTGTTCTTAAACTCGCTTAGGGTCGGGTCGAGAGTTAAATCGACGCTTGTGGACGCAAAAGCTTCGTCCGTCGGAAGCGGATCGATAATCAGCGTTTTTCGATCAAGCGCTAATCTAATCTCTCGATCCGTCAAAATCACGCAGGTATGGCCTCAAGAACGTCATTACGCGGAATCCAAACCCTCCACTGACCTCGCATTGTCTCCCGAGGTAACTCTACTAGATACCGCTTCTCGTCAGCACCAACCGGATAACCAACTTCAATCGTTCCACGATCAATAGACCTTCTATCGACGATAACTCGCTCTACGGTACCGTCTGAGGTTGTGACGCCGATAATCACCTCACTCGGATGCTGACCTTCGCCTAACTCTTGAATTCGAATCGATGCCATGCTCGGTCCTCCTTATAAGCCGCTATTGATTTACGAATGTATAGTAGGATTACTCAGCGTCAATCCAAGGTTTTTAGCTCTGATAGCAGAAGGTCGCTCTAACCAATTGATATATAAAAATAAATTTTTTATGTCATAGATCAAATTAATAATAAATTTCACATCAGAATTGCCTTGATGGTATTTAGATCAAGTACATATATAAATTCCATAATCTTATATACAATAGATGACGCTTACCTCAGAATGGATTACCCAAAATCCCACTTATTGCTTTAAGCGTGTTATGCGTCATATCACGAAGCACCTCATCTGTGCAAATCTGAACAATATAAAGTAATGCAGAACCAAGAACAGTTACAATAGCTCCAATACGGACGTAGTTACCGCCCAAAAGGCTTATTCCACTTTTTACTTCTACAACCAATCTATCACGTATATCTGCATGAAGACCTGTATTGTTGCTGCTAGTCAATTTGTTTAATAAATTTGTTAATAAATCCATTGCTTCAATGTATTTCAAGTCATTATGATTTAAATTGATAATCTTTTCAGGCTGCTCGATTTGATTTCTTGATTGTAAAACTTGTCTTTTGACTGCATCAAGCGTCATCCACCGTACCAAAAACGGAAACTCTTCAATAGCTTTTTGTGCACGGTTTGAAATCGCTCCAGGGGTCACAAGTAGCAAACCATCTACTAATCGCTTCTGCACCAATGACGCATATCTTCCAATAATCACATGAATACGATTTTCTCTTAAAATATCTGCAGACTAGAGAGCCTCGACCGACCAAGTCTGCCGCTGGCCAAAGACTTCTGTTGTAAAAACCCCGTCTAGCGTAATGCCACCGACACGCACTGAACGTTGGATGTTTGGAAATTGTACTTTGAGCATCAAAATAACCTTATCTTCAAAATCTTTTGAAAGATTGGAGGTCGTTTGTTGTTTCTCAGACATCCAGCTTCCTCGTCAGCTCATCAGTTAAACTTTTGTCAAGCACATGTCAGTTAAGTTGTGCACTTGATTTATGAGCCTCATAAGTCCTGCCTTTAAATAGGTTCCAAGGACTTGTCCTTGGCGGGTGCAGGGCAGCGCCCTGCAATTACCCTTCAACCCTCACCTGCCTAGCGACTGCACAATTTCCTCGGTCATCTTCTTGGCGTCGCCGAACAGCATCATGGTGTTGTCGCGGAAGAACAGTTCGTTATCCACGCCCGCGTAGCCTGAGGCCATTGAGCGTTTCACGAAGAGGACCGTCTTGGCTTTGTCCACTTCCAGGATGGGCATGCCGAAGATGGGGGAGGCGGAGTTGGTTTTGGCGGCGGGGTTGGTGACGTCGTTGGCGCCGATGACGTAGACGACGTCGGCGGTGGAGAATTCGTTGTTGATGGTTTCGAGTTCGAAGACCTCGTCGTAGGGGACGTTGGCTTCGGCGAGGAGGACGTTCATGTGGCCGGGCATTCTCCCTGCCACCGGGTGGATGGCGTATTTTACCTCGACGCCGGCTTCCTTTAGTTTGTCGGCCATTTCGCGGAGCGCGTGCTGGGCTTGGGCGACCGCCATGCCGTAGCCGGGGACGATGATGACTTTCGAGGCGTTGCTCATGATGAAGCCGGCATCCTCGGCGGAGCCGGGTTTGACCGATTTGTCGCCGGAGGTGGCGATGGCGGCGGCGCCCGAATCAGCGCCGAAGCCGCCGGCGATGACGTTAATGATGCTGCGGTTCATGCCCCGGCACATGATGTAGGAGAGGATTGCGCCGGAGGAGCCGACCAGCGCGCCGGTGATGATCAGCGCCAAGTTGCCGATGGTGAAGCCGATGCCGGCGGCGGCCCAGCCGGAATAGGAGTTCAGCATCGAGACGACGACGGGCATGTCGGCGCCGCCGATGGGGATGATTAGCAGGAAGCCGAGGGCCAATGCCGCGAAGGCGATCAGCCAGAACCAGAACTGAACGCCGCCGGAGACGATGAAGGCGATGATCAGTAGGATGATCAGGATGCCGATGGCGGCGTTGAGCGGGTGCTGGAAGCGGAAGGTGATCGGCGTGCCCTTCATCAGCGCTTGCAGCTTGGCGAAGGCGATGAGGGAGCCGGTGAAGGTGATGGCGCCGATGGCGAGGCCGATCGACATTTCGATCAGGCTTTCGACGCGGATATTGCCGGGCGTGCCGATGCCGAAGCTGCGCGGCGCGTTCAGCGCGGAGGCGGCGACGAACACCGCGGCCAAGCCCACCAGCGAGTGGAAGGCGGCGACGAGCTGCGGCAGCGCCGTCATGCGGATGCGCTGCGCCACGACGATGCCGATGGCGCCGCCTATGACGATGCCGAGCACGATCAGCCCGGCGCCGCTCAGCATCATCTCCGGGTTGGAGAAGGTGGCGAGGATGGCGATGGCCATGCCGATGATGCCGAGCTGATTGCCGCGGCGCGAGGTTTCCGGGTGCGACAGGCCGCGCAGCGCCAGGATGAACAGGACGGCGGCGATGAGATAGGCGAAAATGGTCCAGCTATTATACATGGCAGGCTATTTCGCTTTCCGTTTGAACATTTGCAGCATCCGGTTAGTCACCATGAAGCCGCCGAAGATGTTAACGCTCACTAGGGTGACGGCGAGGAAGCCGAAGATATGGCCGGCATGGCCGCCGGGCAGGCCGGTCGCCAGCATCGCGCCGACGATGATCACCGAGGAGATGGCGTTGGTGACGGCCATCAGCGGCGAGTGCAAAGCGGGCGTTACGTTCCATACCACGTAATAGCCGACGAAGCAGGCCAGCACGAAGACGGCGAACAGATAGATGAAGGGGGCCGAGGCCGGCTGATTTTGAGCAGTGGCGGCGGCAAAGCCTGCGGCGTTTTGCGCGAGCACCGCCGCTTGATGGGCGAGATGCGCGGCCTGGGCCGCTAATTCTGCGGGAGTCATTTTCTTTTCGCTCCTGTCAGGCCGCTTGTTGCGGCGGGGCCGCCTGCGGCTGGAATTGCGGGTGGATGACAGCGCCGCTCCGGGTTAGCAGCACGCCCTTGACGATGTCGTCCTCCGGGGGAAGCTTCGGGGCGCTGCTTTCCTTGTCCCAGAACTGGGTGAGGAAGGTGAGCAGGTTGCGGGCGTAGAGCGCGCTGGCGGCGACGCCGATGCGGGCGGGCCAGTTGCGGTAGCCGAGCACCAGCACGCCGTTATCGGTGACGATGCGCTCGCCGGGGACGGTTGCGGCGCAATTGCCGCCCGCTTCGGCGGCGAGATCAATGATGACGCTGCCGGGGCGCATGGCGGCGACCATCTCATCCGTCACGATGACCGGGGCCTTGCGGCCCATCACCAGGGCGGTGCAGATAACGATGTCGTTCTTGGCGACGGTTTCCGCCATCAGCACGGCCTGTTTCTGGCGGAAGGCGTCGCTCATTTCCTTGGCATAGCCGCCGGCGGTTTGGGCGGCGGCGGTTTCCTCGTCATCGACGCCGACGAACGCCGCGCCGAGCGATTTGATCTCGTCACGCGAACTGGGCCGCACGTCGGTTGCCGAGACAATGGCGCCGAGGCGGCGGGCGGTGGCGATGGCCTGCAACCCGGCGACGCCTGCGCCGATGACGAACACGCGGGCCGGGGGCACGGTGCCCGCCGCGGTCATCATCATCGGAAAGCCTCGCGGGAAGGCGCCTGCCGCCTCGACCACGGCGCGGTAGCCGGCAAGGTTGGACTGGCTGGACAGCACGTCCATCGACTGCGCGCGGGTGATGCGCGGCAGTAGTTCCATGGCAATCCCATCGATCCCGCCTTGCGCCAGAGCGGGGACGAGGCTGGCGTCGGCGAAGGCGCCCATGGTGCAGATCAGCAACGCGCCTTGCGGGATCAGCGCCCGGATTTCCGCATCCGGCGCCTGGACCGCGAAGACGATATTGGCGCCGGCGAGGGCGGTTGCCGGATCGGGCGCGATTTCCGCGCCGGCGGCACGGAAATCCTCGTCGGCGATGGCGGCCGTCATGCCGGCGCTGGCTTCCACCACAACTGTCAGGCCTAAGGCGATCAGTTTTTTGACCGTATCCGGAGTCGCCGCGACACGGGTTTCACCCTCGGCGCGCTCCTTTACAATGACCAGACGCATCGTATCTCCCCATTTCGCAGCCCAAGCGAGGACTGATTACGCGATTTTTCGATATTACCATAATCTCGCACCACGGAAGCAATATTCTGTCAAGTTGGTATACAAAATACGTTGAGAGGATTGGTTGAGCGCGCTCGACAGATGACGCCGCCTGCACCACATGAACTGCCGATACTAGAGGAGATCGCCGTGATACCATTAACCATGAGCAACCGATACAGGCTGGACGACCCGGATGGGCCGGAGCAGCCCGACCATCCGCCGGAAACGCCGAAGGATGGCGAAGCCAAGCCGGCGGCGGGCAATGAGCTGGAAAACCGGCTATTCCGCGACCGCAAGGTGCTGATTTTCGGCGAGATCAACGACAAGGTGGCGCGCGACGTGTCAGGACGGCTGCTGACCTTGTCGAGCGCTTCCAACGATCCGATTGATGTTTACGTCAACTCGCCGGGAGGTCATGTCGAGAGCGGTGACACCATTCATGACATGATCCGTTTTGTCGATCATGCGGCGCCGGTGCGGCTGATCGGCACTGGCTGGGTGGCGAGCGCCGGCGCGCTAATTTTCCTGGCGGGCCACAAGGAGCGGCGGTTTTGCCTGCCGAACACGCGGTTTTTGCTGCACCAGCCGATGGGTGGCGTGCGGGGGCCTGCCACCGATATCGATATCGAGGCGCGGGAGATCATCAAGATGCGCGAGCGGATTAACCGGATCATCGCTCGCGAGACCGGCCAGAGCTATGAGCGGGTCGAACGCGACACCGACCGCAATTATTGGATGGGCGCAGAGGAAGCCAAGACCTACGGCATGGTCACCCGCATCATCCGTGCCCCCACCGAGATGGACGCTTAACGATAAAAAGTTTTTTGGTTCTTTTTTTCAAAAAAGAACCGCTTCCTTTATCGCCCCGTCAGAATACGGCTGACCAGTTCCTTCACCGTCGGGATATAGCCGTTTGAATAAAACGAGTCGGTCGCGAAGCGGTAGGCGTTATGGCCGCCGAACATCAGGTTGTGGTCCAGGACTTCCGGGTTGTTCGGGTCGTGGACGATTTCCTGCAGGGTTTTCTGGATGCAGAAGCTGCGCGGGTCGGTTTTCTTGCCGGTGCTGAAATCCGGGCCTTCCTGGGACCAGTTGGAAAACCGGCAATGCGACAAGCAGCCCATGCAGTTGATCTGATCCAGACGAATTTCCTCGGCCTGGGCGGGGGTGACAAAAACCAAGGTGGAATCCGGTGTGCGCAAGGCTTCGGTGAAGCCTTCCTGTTCCCAGCCCATGACGCGGGCGAGATCGAGCGCGGTGAGATAGACCACCCGCTTGCGCGGTCCCACGCCATATTCTGCCATATGCGCGCCGACCGGTTCGGCGGTGAAGGCCACCTGGCGGTCGCTGCGGGCGCGAAGATCGCGCAGGAACGCATTGTTGACGGCGCTGGAATAGAAGCCGGTCGGCGAGAACTTGTTCAGCGAGACATCACCCTCCTTGAGGTTCAGCAGGCGCTGCTTCCAGCCTTCGCTGATCGGGCTTTCCTGGGTGACCAGGGGCCTTGTGCCAAATTGGAAGGCGATGGGGCCGAGTTCTGGGTTGTCGATCCAGTCTTCCCATTCCTCCAGCCACCAAACGCCGCCGGCCATGATGATCGGGGTTTCGTCTAGCCCGAATTGTCGCATCTGCCGGCGCAATTCCAGCACGCGCGGCAGCGGAGATTCGGGTCGCAAGGGGTCTTCATTGTTCGACAAGCCGTTATGGCCGCCGGCCAGCCAGGGATCCTCGTACACCACGCCGCCGAGCAGGCCGGACACTTTATGATAGGCGCGGCGCCATAGCGCGTTAAACGCTCGTCCAGAAGAGACGATGGGATAGTAATGAACATTGAATTTCGCGGCGATCTCGGACAGCCGGTAAGGCATCCCGGCGCCGCAGGTGAGGCCGTTGATCAAGCCCTTCGCGCCTTCCAGGATGCCGGTGATCACCCGTTCGGCGGCGCCCATTTCCCAGAGGATATTGGCGTGCACGCGGCCTTCGCCGCCGGCGATTTCATGCGCCCGCCGCGCCTGCACAATGCCGCCCTGGATGGCGTAGGCCACGAGTTCCTCATGCCGGTCGCGGCGGGTTTTCCCATGATAGATTTGCGGGATCGTGTGGCCTTTGGCATCGAAGCTGTCGGCGTTCACTGCGCTGAAGGTGCCGACGCCGCCAGAAGACGCCCAGTGGCCCGCTGAAAGCCCGGTCGATACGGCGACGCCTTTGCCGCCTTCCACCAAAGGCAAAACTTCCGATCCACCCATGCGGATGGCATTAATCGATTTCATGGTTTAAGAAACCTGTCGCCCGTAACAAATGTGGTTAAGATATATACCGTCAGCGGCCGGAACGGTATGGCGAAACAATGCTAAGTTTCTTTATCTCTATCACATATTTATCACTCATCCCATGACTATTTTACTACTTTACCGTGTAATCATCAAGTTTTTGCTGATTTTCACAAAATTGACGCCAGCCTTTGGCGCGTAATTCGCAGGCAGGACAGGTTCCGCAGCCATAGCCCCAGCCGTGACGGATCACGCGGTTGCCGGAGATAGCAGCTATGGCTCAATTCGACGATGAGATCGACCAGCGCGGTCCCGCCAAGCTGTGCCGCCAGCGCCCAGACCTGCGCCTTGTTCCGCCACATCAGCGGCGTGTCGATGGCAAGCTCGCGGTCCATGCCGAGCGACAGCGCCTGCCGCATCGCCTTGATCGCGTTGTCGCGGCAGTCGGGATAGCCTGAATAGTCAGCTTCGCCCATGCCGCCGATCAATGCGCCGAGGCCGCGGCGATAGGCAAGCGCGCCGGCATAAGCGAGGAAAAGCAGGTTGCGCCCAGGCACGAAGGTGTTGGGCAGGCCGATATCGGTCATGGCGATTGCCGTCTCGCTGGTCAGCGCGGTATCGCCCAATGCCGCCAGCGCCGTTTGAATATCGAGGAGGTGATCGGCGCCCAGCGCGCCGGGCCATGCTCGCAACGCAGCGATTTCCCGCCGCAGCGGCGCCCGGCATTCTAGTTCCACGGCATGGCGCTGGCCGTAGGCAAAACCGATGGTTTCCACCCAATCATACCGGCTGAGCGCATAGGCGAGACAGGTGGCGGAATCCTGGCCGCCGGAGAACAGGACCAGCGCCCTGCGGGATGCGTTGTTCGGCATAGTCAATACAGTGCCGCTTGCGGCGGCGGTTGATCAAGGGCCGCGCCGGTGCGATTGCATCGTCGCATGACGATGATCAACATGGAATTTTCCGAAGCCGAAATCGCCCGGTACTC
This sequence comes from Acetobacteraceae bacterium, assembly GCA_965276795.1. Taxonomy (GTDB): domain Bacteria; phylum Pseudomonadota; class Alphaproteobacteria; order Acetobacterales; family Acetobacteraceae; genus Acidiphilium. The sequence continues at coordinate 2,934,913 of OZ255628.1, forward strand.
AAGGCATATTTTGTTGCGCGAGGTCGGCGGCGCTGGACAGGCGCGGCTGCGCGCGGCAAGCGTGCTGATCATCGGCGCCGGCGGCCTGGGCAGCCCGGCAGGGCTTTATTTGGCGGCCGCTGGTGTGGGGCGGATCGGCATTGTTGATGATGATCGCGTCGAGCTGTCCAATTTGCAGCGGCAGATCGCGCATACGACAGCCAGGCTGGGCACTTATAAGGTCGAGTCCGCGGCGGCGGCCATCGCGGCGCTTAACGCCGATGTAGCCGTGGAGGCGCACCCGCTGCGCCTCGACGAAACCAATGCCGAGGCGCTGGTTGCGGCTTATGACATTGTTTGTGATGGGTCGGATAATTTCGCCACTCGTTTTATCGTGGCGGATGCCTGCGTGAAGCAGCGCAAAACCTTGGTTTCCGCCGCCGTGCTGCGCTTTGAAGGGCAAATTTCGACCTTCAAGCCCCATTTGGAGCCGGCGGGACCGTGCTATCGCTGCCTGTACCCAGAGCCGCCGCCTCCCGGGCAGGTGCCGAGCTGCAGCGAAGCCGGCGTGTTCGGCGCGGTTACCGGAGTCATGGGAACGCTGCAGGCCACTGAGGTTTTGAAAGAAATTGTTAAGATTGGCGTGTCATTATCTGGCAGGTTACTGATTTGGGATGCATTGGACATGCGGTTTCGAATGATCGGATTTAAGCGTGACCCCGCATGCGCGGTTTGCGGCGGGCTTCCTGATGTTTTGGCGTAGCAGCGTCTGGCGCGACAAACGACGCTTCCTTGGCCTAGCTCTCCTTGTCGCGGGGCTGGGAGGCTGGACTGCGCCGCAAGTCGGGCCCGGACCGGGTCCGTATAAAGGCGCGGCTACTGGCTTGCCGGTGCCGCGCTTTGAGTCGTTTCGCTCCGACCTGATCAATTTGCGCGCCGGCCCGGGCTTTCAGTATCCGATTACCTCGGTGTTTCATCGCGACAATCTGCCGGTCGAGGTGACCGCTGAATTTAACGTATGGCGGCGGGTTACCGCGCCGGACGGCACAATCGGTTGGATCCACGAAGCGCTGCTCCACGCTCTGCGCAGCTTCATCGTGATAGACGGGCGGCATGTCCTTCGGGCGGGGCCTCGTGATGATGCGGCGACTGTCGCTTATCTTGATCAAGGCGTGATCGGCGCGATCCAACGCTGTCATGCGGAGGCATCCTGGTGCCAGGTTTCAGCGGGGCATCGCGCCGGCTGGTTGAAGCGGGGCGATTTCTGGGGCGATTTTCCCAATGAAGCCATAAAATGATAGAATGCCAAAAATCGATATGCCGCTTCTTCATATCGGCAATTTTTACAGAGTTTTTGGACGAAGAATTCGCGTCTCCGTCATAAAGTAAAAGTTTTCCACAGATTTCCATTGTTCCAGGCAAATCGATATGTTGAGTGGTGCCTGCCTTTAACCTACTGTATATAGTGTATCGCATTGTAAAGGGGCTGTGACATGGACTGGAACGCGGACGCCATCGCACGGCTAAAATCGCTTTGGACGGAAGGGCTTTCGACTGCCGAAATTGGGCGGCGGTTGAATATCTCGAAGAACGCGGTTGTCGGCAAAGCCCATCGGCTGGCCCTGGTGGCGCGTCCTTCGCCGATACGGCGCGATCCCAATGCCCCGCCGCGGCCACGGCAATCCATCATCCGCCGCATGCATGGCGCGACCTTGCCGCCGCTTTCCTCTGAAGCGACTGACTTGGCTAAAGCGGCAGCGGCGCCGCAGCCAAAGCGGGAGCTTGCGCCAAATCCTGTCGCCGAGCCGGGCGAAGCACGCGGCGCTTGCTCTCCGGCGGCCAAGGTTCTTGACGACGCCACAAGTGCGGCGGATGCCCCTATGGCCGCCCCTGGAGCAGTTCCTGAGACAGCCTCTTATCATCTTCGCCGATCGGAGAGCCTCCTGGAAGGCTTGACGCCGGCTTCTAAAGGCCTTGGTCAGCAATCGGTTCCGGATGAATCCGCTGCTCCTGAACCTAAAAGCCAGGAACCTGCCGCAGGAGGAAGGCCGCCTCCGTCCCCGCTCTCAATGGTCGCGCGCTCTAGCGGCGTTGCGTCCCGGCCAAGCCAGCGCAACGCCGCCTGCTGCTGGCCCATCGGGGAGCCAGGCACGCCGAGCTTCCATTTTTGTGGCAAGACCTCGGCGGTTGGCCGTCCCTATTGCGAAGCCCATGCCGAGATCGCCTATGTCCGGGTGCGAGACCGGCGGGATAATGCCGCCTGAAGCCGGCGCTTTGCGATTTTGTCGTCGTTTTAACGAGCCGCCGTGACGCCAGCTCATCGTTTAATTCGGTAGCGCTTGCCCTCCCCTCTTGCGCCTTGATTGAGTCTATCCCACAAACGCCCAGGGTAATGAGGCGCCCAGGGTAATGAGGCCTGGATCGGGCATCCGGCCTCAACCGGCGCGGCGGCGACGATGATTGCACAAGCGGGAAACGGCGTCATGGAAGGATGGGGTGTTGATGAGTGAAGCCTATGAAGTAGCCGGACCACGAGCCGCGCTCGACGCGGACGCGGTGAAGGCGGCTTATCGCCGGTGGGCCTCGATCTATGACGCGGCTTTCGGCGCGATTTCCGCCCCCGCGCGTCGTGAAGCCGTGGCCGCGGTTAACCGGGCGCCAGGCAATCGCGTTCTCGAAGTCGGCGTCGGCACGGGCTTGGCGCTACCTTCGTATAGCCCAGAAAAACGCATCACCGGCATCGACCTTTCAACCGAAATGCTGGCGCTGGCCCGCAAGCGGGTCCGGCGCGGCAATCTTGTCAATGTCGAGGCGTTGCTTGAACTTGACGCGGAGCAGACCGGCTTCGATGCCGGCAAATTTGATATCGCGGTCGCGATGTTCGTCGCCTCCGTCGTGCCACATCCGCGCGCCTTGGCGAGCGAACTGGCGCGGGTAGTGCGTCCGGGCGGGTTGATCCTGTTTGTCAATCATTTCGCTGCTGAATCCGGGATGATTTCCTGGGTGGAGCGCATCATGGCGCCGGCGTCGCGCGCTCTTGGATGGCACCCTGATTTCAGGATCGACCAGCTGCTCGGCAGCGCCGATAAACGAGGCGATGAGGCGATGGTGACAGTGCGCTTGATGAAGCCGCTGGGCTTGTTCCGGCTGGTGACCTGCGTCAACGCATAAGTTTGCCCGGCGCCAAAGCACGGAGGACATTCCATCAACATCTTAATTTTGATCTAAATTTTGATCTAAATTTAATCTGGCACAGTCTGCTGGCGGCAATCCAGTTACTCAGAACTTTGCATCGATCAACTTTTGCGGGCAGATGTCCCATAGCGGAGCCCATCGGCGAGGAGCGCAACCATGCGTTTCGCGCGGCCCGGTGTGGCATTGGAGTCCGACATGCACAAGCTCGCGACCGCCACCAGAAGCTCGTCGGCATCGACGCCGGCGCGGACCTCGCCTGAAGCGGCGGCCGTTTCGAGAAGCTTCCGAAGGGCAGGCCGTAGCCGCTGGTCGAAGTAACCCGGCAAGGTATCGAACGCTGGATCACCCGAATGCAAAACCTTGGCAAGCCCCCGTTTGGTAGCGACGAAGGCAGCGAAATTTTGCATCCAACTCGCCAATGCGCCGAAAGGCCCGTGCTTGGCCGATAGGAGCGTTGCGGCATCCGCGCAAGCATCGATCTCGCGACGGAACACCGCTGCGATCAAGTCCGAGCGCTGTGGAAAGTGTCGGTAAAGGGTGCCCAGGCCGACGCCGGCCCTCTGTGCAATGTCCCGCACCGTCGCATCCACGCCAACGGTCGCGAACACGTCCTTGGCCGCCCGGAGCAACGCATCGAGGCTGCGCTGCGCGTCGGCGCGCACGCGTTTGTCCGGGCTGCTCAGCTGTTTCTTTACTGTTTTGACCACACTGTCCTCTTGCAAGACGGATCGTTGTTCCATATAAATTTGGAACAACGATCCGCTTAAGGTTCTACATGGGCCTGGCGGCATTATCAACGACTATAAATCGGGAGCGTTTGCTATGCAGGACAGCCGCATTGCGCTGGTCACGGGGGCCAATCAAGGCGTCGGCCTTCAGGTTACAAAGGAACTCGTAGCCAAAGGTCACACTGTTCTGCTGGGATCGCGCAGCCTAGCGCGCGGCGAAACCGCCGCCAAAGAGATTGGGCCAGGCGCAATCGCGCTCCAGCTCGACGTGACGGATCGGGCTTCGATTGCCGCCGCGGCAGAGCGCATTCGCGCGGAGTTCGGCCGTTTAAATTTGCTCGTCAACAACGCAGCCATCTCTAATACGAGAAAGCAGCAGCTCAGCCTGTCCCTTCAGGATTATGCAAATATATCGCTCGCGAGCAACGCGTCCCTCGATGAAATGCGTGCGGTTTGGGAGACCAACGTATTCGGCGTGCTCGCCGTTTATCAGGCGATGTTGCCGCTCCTTCGCGAGTCACCCAATGCCCGCATTGTCAACGTGTCAAGTGGCGTCGGCTCATTGACAGTAAACGCCGACCCGACCTTTCCTTACCACAAGTTCTTCGGCCCGATTTACTCCGCATCCAAGACGGCGCTCAATGGAATAACACTGGCCATGATGATCGAGCTGGAAGCGACCGGGATCAAGGTCAATCTAGTTTCTCCGGGCTTCACCAAAACCAACCTCAACGGATATGAGGGTCTGGAATCTGTCGAGGATGGCTCCCGCGAGGTGGTCCGGGTTGCATTGCTCGGTCCGGACGGCCCAACGGGCACTTTCACACGCTGGGAAAACGACGCAATCCCGTGGTGATCCTATGATACAGAGGCAAGCTGCCTTTACAAAACTCATCGAGTTTTGCGCGCGTTGGGCGGCGCGATTAAGCGGCCCGGTTAAGCCCATATCTAATAGCCGCTTCGATCTGCTGGGCAAACGCCTCGCTGTCCCTCTCTTCAACGATGCCAAGAACCGCGCGCTGGTACGCATCGCCGAGCGCTAATGCGACGACCTCGGCGGCAACCTGGCTCGATTGATTGGCAGGCACATCGCCGGCTTCGAGTAGGATTGCGATCCGCTGACGGATCATGCGCATCACCGATTGTTCAAAGACGCGAGCAAGGTCAGGAAAACGCCACCCCTCCGCAACGATCAAGCGATAAAGCCCCAGCGCGTCCGGCTCGATCAACCCTGATGTGAAGGCGCGTAGTTCGCTCGCCAGCCTGTTACGTCAATCACAATGCCGCCATTGGGCCTGGTCTCGCCGGCTTAATTGCGTTCATGGATCCCTGGTTCGATACTCTCTCCGATACGCGCGTTAGCGTGGAGGATGCGTTCGCGGAGAGCGATCGCGTTGTCGGCCGCTACACTTATCGGGCTCGCCACACGGGACCGTTCGTTGGCGTGCCGGTTTCCGGCGCAGACATCATCATTAAGCTCTACTTAGAGCCTGTTTGAGAATGGGATCGGGTCGGTCTGACGGGTCTTTTCCGCGCAATGACGGCTCGGAATTTTGCCTCGATGAACCACATCGAGGCGGCAGCTCCTCCCCGCCCTGCACAAAAAATCCCTCGCCATCTCTCAACCGACCAGTTTCCAAACGGACACTAAGGCGTCTCGACCTTAGGCCGGCCATCGTGCGGACCTAGCGGGCGGTCGGGAGGATCCACCCAGCGCTCCGGGAGAGTAGCCTCATATGTCGCGTTCAGCGGATAGCGTATCCGGTTCTCGTTCGTTGGCTCGCCGATCACGAGCAGCCGGACTTCAACGGGCGTGTTGTTCAAGAATGTGTGCGAGATTCCCGTTCCGGGCGGGAAACCGACCGCGTCACCAGGCCGCAAGCGAAAAAGGTGGCCGTCGATCCAGGCATCTGGGGTGCCCTCCAGAACGAACACGAACTCTTCCAGGGCGCTCTCGGCATGTGGATACGAAGTCCGGCGGCCGGGAGGAAGACGCTCGTGGTGAATCCCGATCCGTCTCAGCCCGAGCTTTTTGCCTAGAGGCGCATTGATCGAGGACAGTTCGTCGTCGCCCGGATAGTGAGCGTCGTCAGGTTCTTCCAACTCTGACCAGTGCCGGATGAAATCTGGTCGGTCCATGGATGTTCTCCGCTGGCACGGCTCGTCCCGAGCCCCATTGTAAACGTTTATCTCAACAGACATCAGAGACGTATAATGCGGCCTCGCGGTCGTCAAACACCGGCAGGCTAAGCACCGGCAGGCTAAGCGAGGCTTCGCGCGCAGGCCTCGGCGGTGGGTCGTCGAGCGATCCTTCGCCTGGGCAACACCGTAGGTCCCTAACAACCTCTAGGCTCCCTCTATGTTTTCTTTTTGCAAACGGCGCAGGGCGCCGAGGCTTGTACCGGCCGCCGACAGCGCATATTACAATTTTTGAATTCGACGGAGGCAGGGTATAGGCCCTCCAGCTTGAATTCATCGAAACATGGTCCTGAGGCAGCGAACTTAATGAAGCGTTCCGTGAAATTACTGATCGGCCTTGCCGGCATCGCCGCGATTGCCGTCCTGGCGCATCCGGCGCTTGCCGCCGAGGCCTTTCTAAAAGACGCGTCTGGCCTGCCGGTCCATGCCCCGCGGCCTTGGGAGTGGTGGCTGCAGCCCGCCGCTAGCCCGATTGAAAAGACCGTGGACTGGCTGATGCAGTTCGTGCTGTGGATCATGTTCGGCATCGTGGCGCTTGTCGGTATTTTGATCGCGGTGGCGCTGTTCCGGTTTCACGAGAAGAAAAACCCGGTTGCTAGCACTAGAACCCATCATCCCGCGCTGGAGGTTGCGTGGACGCTGCTTCCCGCCGTGCTTCTGGTTATTATTTTTGTTCCCTCGCTGCACCTGATCTATCAGGAGGCGGATGTGAAAAACCCGTATATGACGGTGAAGGTCACGGGCCATCAATGGTATTGGCAGTATACCTATAACGGGACGCCGGTTGACTATACCAGCTATCCGATCCCGCCGGCGCAGATCAAGCCAGGCGAGATTAAGCAGCTTTCGGTCGACAATCCGCTGGTGATTCCCATCAACAAGAAAGTGGTGTTCAAGATCACCAGCGGCGATGTGTTGCATAGCTTCTACATTCCCTCGCTCGGCGTGCAGAAATACGCGATCCCTGGGCAGTTCTGGAAGCAATGGACAGAAATTTCCGCGCCGGGTGTTTATTATGGAGAATGCAACCAGATCTGCGGCATGAACCATGACAACATGCCGATCGAGATCGTGGCCCTGCCGATGGCGCAGTTCCAGGCCTGGCTCGCCAAGGCCCGGGCTGGCGCCGCCGGCGGCACGGTGCCTTCGGTCCATCCCTTCGAGGTTTTGGCGGCCAACACCATCCGCCAAGGTTCTCACGCGACACACTGACCAAGACGTTGTGACCTGATTTATCCGACGAAAGACTAGGAGCTTAGACCATGTCCACCAGCACCGCCAATTCGAGGGAGAGCCATCAAGCTTCCGGAGTCCATGACGTTGCTCATGATGGGGCGCATGGCGCGGGCCATGCGCACAAGCCGGGCTTTATTCGCCGCTGGCTGATGAGCACCAACCACAAGGATATCGGCACGCTCTATCTTACCATGGCGGTCATCGCCGGCATTGAGGGCGGGGTGCTGTCGGAGATCATGCGCTCGCAGCTGATGTATCCCGGCAATACGCTGATCGCCAATGGCCAGGTGTGGAATTCGATTGTCACCGCGCATGGCCTGTTGATGATCTTCTTTCTGGTGATGCCGGCGCTGATCGGCGGCTTCGGCAATTGGTTCGTGCCGATGATGATCGGGGCGCCGGACATGGCCTTCCCGCGGCTCAACAACATGAGCTTCTGGTTCCTCGCCATGGGCTTCATCTTTGTTAATCTCGGGCTGCTGACCGGCGCCGGTTCGGGTGTCGGCTGGACGCTGTATCCGCCGCTCACCGACATCACCTACCAGCCGGGGATGGCGGTCGATTTCTCGCTATTCTCCTTGCATCTGGCCGGGATTTCCTCGCTGCTTGGCGCGATCAACTTCATCGCCACCATCCTGAACATGCGCGCCCCCGGCATGACGATGCATAAGATGCCGCTTTTCGTCTGGTCGATCCTGGTGACCGCCTTCCTGCTGCTGCTGGCGATCCCGGTGCTGGCTGGCGCGATTACCATGCTGATCATGGACCGCAATTTTGGCACCTCCTTCTTCGAGCCGGGCGGCGGCGGCGACCCGGTGCTGTTCCAGCATTTGTTCTGGTTCTTCGGCCATCCTGAAGTCTATATCATGATCCTGCCGGCCTTCGGCATTATCAGCCACGTGGTTTCCACTTTCTCGCGCAAGCCGATTTTCGGCTATCTCGGCATGGTCTACGCGCTGGTTGCCATCGGCTTCGTCGGCTTCGTGGTCTGGGCGCATCACATGTTTGTCTCCGGCATCGGCGTCGACAGCCAAATCTATTTTGAGGCTGCCACCTTGGTGATCGCGGTGCCAACGGGGGTGAAGGTGTTTTCCTGGATTGCCACCATGTGGGGCGGCTCCATTGAGATGCGGACGCCGATGCTGTGGGCGATCGGCATGATCTTCATGTTCGTGGTCGGCGGCGCGACTGGCGTGGTGATCGCCAATGCGGGGCTGGATGTGCAATTGCACAACACCTACTTCATTGTGGCGCATTTTCACTACGTGCTCTCCATGGGATCGGTTTTCGCGATTTTTGCCGGGTTTTATTTCTGGATCGGCAAGATGTATGGGCGGCCCTATTCAGAATTCTGGGGCAAGGTGCATTTTTGGACCTTCTTCATTGGCGTGAACCTCACCTTCTTTCCGCAACATTTCGTCGGCCTCGCCGGCATGCCGCGCCGCTATCCGGATTATCCGGTCGCCTTTGCCGGGTGGAATTATGTCTCGTCCATCGGCGCGTATATTTCCGGCATCAGCACGCTGATCTTCTTTTACATCCTGTTTCGCATCTTCACCTCGAAGGAGCGGCTTGCCGATAATTATTGGGGCGAGGGCGCTACGACGTTGGAATGGACGGTCGCGTCTCCCGCGCCTTTCCATACCTTTGAAGAGGTCCCCATCATTCGCTGAATCCGCTGCCGCCGCCGCTTGCTTCAACTGGCGAGCTGAACCTGATTGGCTTGTTATTCATGAGCGATACGCTGCTGCCTTCCCCTGCCGATGCTTCCCGCCGCGCCGCGGAGGCGCTTGCCGAAGCGCGGTTTCTGGGCGCCTTGCCGGGGGATTGGCTGGCGCTGCTGAAGCCGCGCGTGCTTACGCTTGTGGTGTTTACCGGGGCGATCGGCATGTTGGTGGCGCCGGCAAGGATAAATCCGGTATTGGGCTTTGCGGCAATCCTGTGCATCACCATGGCGGCGGGCGCCGCGGGCGCCATCAATATGTGGTATGACCGCGATATCGACGCGATCATGCGGCGCACCGCCAAGCGCCCGATCCCCGCGGGACGCATCACGCCCGAAGGCGCGCTTGCTTTCGGCGTCGGCCTGTCATTCCTGTCGGTCCTGGTGATGTGGCTGGCCACCAATGTCCTGGCGGCGGGTATCCTTGCTTTGTCCATCGCTTTCTATGTGTTCGTCTATACAGTGTGGCTGAAACGGCGGACGCCGCAGAATATTGTGATTGGCGGCGCTGCCGGCGCGTTTCCGCCGATGATTGGCTGGGCCGCCGCCACCGGCTCGCTCAGCGCTTTGCCGCTTCTGATGTTCGCGATGATTTTCCTCTGGACGCCGCCGCATTTCTGGTCGCTTTCGCTGTTTGCTTCCGCCGATTACGAGCGAGCGGGCGTACCGATGCTTCCCGTGGTGGCGGGGGCGCGCAAAACCCGGCTGGAAGTGCTGCGCTATACCTTATGGATGATCCCGATCACCCTGCTGCCATTTGTGCTCGGCCTAGCCGGGGTTTTCTATGGCATTGCGGCGGTTCTGCTTGATGGGGTGTTTTTGTGGTACGCAATGCGGGTTCTGGGCGACAGGCAGGATGCGACGGGCCAGAGCCTCACCAAGGACGCCCCCGCCAAGGCGGCGTTCAAATATTCCATCCTGTATTTATTCATGCTGTTTGGCGCGCTGCTGATCGACAGGATGGTCTGAGATGGACACCTTGCCCTCCGCTGAGCCGCCACCTAATCCCGTCGCGCAAGCTGATCCGGTAAAACCAGGCGGACCCGTGGCCGTGCCTTGGACCCCGGAATTAAAAGCTGAATTCGTCCGGCGGCGGCGCAAGCGGAACATTGCCTTGCTGCTGGCGATGATCGCGCTCTGCCTGCTGATTTACGCAATCGCGGTCGTCAAGCTCGCCAGGACAGGGCATATGTGGTGAACTGGATTGTGAGAGTGCCAAATCGCGTGATTCACGTCTCCGGTGGTTGCGCCTCCGATGATCACGCTTTACTTACACTTGGCGATCAATTTCATGCCTTTATGAACCACTTCATGGTTCATAAAGGCATATTGATCTAGCGGAGAATCAAATACGATGAGCGGCGACCTACATACGGCGGAAGGGCAAATCGCGGGTCATATCCCGCATCCCTATCACATGGTAGAGGCCAGCATCTGGCCGTTATTCGGCGCCGTCTCGGCGATCTTGACCTTTACCGGAATTATACTCTGGGCGCATTTAGGCGATTACTACGTGCTGATTCTGGGCGCGCTCTGCGCCTTCGCCACCGCCTATGTTTGGTGGCGCGACGTTATCAAGGAGAGCCGGACGCCGGGGCTGCATCAGTTGGTGACGCAGATCGGCATGCGCTACGGCATGGCGCTGTTCATTACTTCGGAGGTGATGTTCTTCGTCGCCTTTTTTTGGGCCTATTTTAGCTTCTTCTTCTATCCTTCGCATATGGGTTATATGCATGTCGCGGTATGGCCGCCGCAGAACATCACGAGCATTGATCCGTTCGCCGTGCCGCTGTTCAACACGATGGTGCTGCTGCTGTCCGGCACCACCATCACTTGGGCGCATCACGCGCTGATCGAGGATGACCGGCGTGGGCTGATCATGGGCCTCGGCGTTACGGTGCTGCTCGGCATTACCTTTTTGTGCGGGCAAGGATACGAATACACCCATTCTCCTTTTAATTTTTACCATGGCGGCATTTATCCATCGGTGTTCTTCATCGCCACCGGATTTCATGGGTTTCACGTTATCGTCGGCACCAGCTTTCTCGCGGTGAACTTCTTTCGCGCGGTCAAAGGCCAGTTCAACGTCAAACGCCAATTCGGCTTCGAGGCGGCCGCCTGGTATTGGCACTTCGTCGATGTTGTCTGGCTGTTCCTGTTCGTCTGCGTTTATTATCTAGGCCGCAGCGCCATCACCGCCGCTTGAGCGCCTTTGAAAACCCTACTAGGCCGGTCGTCTGACGCCGCTTTTCTGCGCTCCGATGCTCACGGCCTTCAAGGCCGCTCCGCTTCGGTGCTCGAAAACCGGCGCCAGCCGACTCGGCCTAGCGGGTTTTGAAAGGCACTCTAGGTGGCAGTTTCGAAAGACAAGAAAGCGCTGGCTTTTCTTATTAAAAGAAGTTTTTTGGTTCTTTTTTATAAAAAAGAACTGCTTGCCTTACTGAAATGATCGCCCCGGCAGCGCCGCCGCGATGGCGGCGGCTGATTGGGCCTGGCATCGCCGCTTTCATTTTGTTTTGGTGCCTGATCGCGCTCGGGGTTTGGCAGCTTCATCGCTATCACTACAAGCAAGGTATTCTCGATGCGGTGGCGCGGGCGCAATTGGCGCCGCCGGTGGCTTTGCCGCGGCATCCGACGCGGTTCGAGAAGGTTGCGGTGACTGGCGCATGGCTTGCAAGTCGCGCGGCTTTTTATGGCGATGAGATACGCAACACGCCCATCGGCCAAGTTCAGGGCGCGCAATTGATCATGCCGTTGCAGCGCCGCGATGGCCGTGTGGTGATGGTCGATCTCGGCTGGGTTAAAGGCACGGTTCCGGCGCCGGTTCCGGTGCCAGAGGGCATGGCGCAGGTTTCCGGTTATGTAGAATCTGCTAGCCGGCGCGGCATGTTTGCGGCCCCGGATGATCCGGCCAAGCTGATTTTCTACACGCTAGCGCCGCGGAAAATCGGCGCCGCGATGGGATTGCGCGACACCGAGGGTTTCACGCTGATCATGCTCGGGCCAAAACCGATTGCTGGCGGCCCGATACCGGCGCCGGCGTTGCCGCATCCGCCGAATAATTCGCTGCAATACGCCTTGACCTGGTTCGGCCTGTCGATGGTATTGGTTTTCGAGTTTTTCTTTTACAGCCGTAAGCGGCTTGCCGAGGATCCCGCCCCATCATGACAGCCTACCAAAATTTGACGGCCCGTTTCGGCAGGATCGCCACGGTTCACGAAGCCATGAGCATGCTGGGCTGGGACGAGGCCGCGGTGATGCCGCCGGCCGGTGGCGCGGCGCGGGCTGATCAGGTGGCGACGCTGGCCGGCATCGCGCATGGCATGCTGGCCGATCCAGGAACTTCGGACGAACTGGCGAGGGCTGAGACGGATGATCCGCTCGCTGCCCGCAATCTGGAACTGATGCGCCATGCGCATCGCCGCGCCACCGCCTTGCCCGCCGATCTGGTTGAAGCGCTCGCTCGGACTTCATCGCTTTGCGAGAAAACCTGGCGCGAGGCCCGGCGGCAGGCGGATTTCAGCATGGTGGCGAAGCCGCTGGACGAACTGGTGAAGCTTGTCCGCGAATCCGCCATGGCTTTGGGCGAAGCGCTTGCCCTCTCGCCCTATGACGCGCTGATGGACGAGCATCAGCCTGGCATCGGCGCTGCCGAAGCGGCGGCGATTTTCGACCGTTACGAGGCGTTCTTGAACCGCGCTTTGCCGCTGGCCGAAGCCGCGCAGGCCAAGCGGGATGCAAAGCTGCCTGGCGCGGCGCCGTTTCCTGAAGCGGCGCAGGAGGCTTTGTGCCGCCGGCTTTCGGCGGCTTTGGGCCTTGATTTCAAAGGCGCCCGGCTGGATCGTTCCACCCATCCGTTCTGCGGCGGCACGCCCACCGATATCCGCATCACCACGCGCTACGACGAAAACGATTTCGCGGTGGCGCTGATGGGCGTGCTGCACGAGACCGGCCATGCGCTGTACGAGGCCGGCCTGCCGCGCGACCATGCCCGCCAGCCAGTCGGCTTCGCCGCCGGCATGGGCGCGCATGAAAGCCAGTCGCTGATCATCGAGATGCAGGCGGCGCGGTCGGACGCCTATCTCACCTATCTTGGCCCGGTGCTCGCCGAGGCGTTTGGGCAGGAGGCCGAAGACTTCGCTTTGCCGCGCCTACAGGCGCGGTTGCGCCGGGTCGAGCGCGGCTTCATCCGCGTCGAGGCTGATGAAATCACCTATCCCGCCCATGTCATGCTGCGCTTCCGGCTGGAACAGGCGCTGATTTCCGGCGATCTCGGCTCGAACGACCTCCCCGGCGCCTGGAATGATGGGTTCAAGGCTTTGCTGGGCCGCACGCCGCCGGACGACGCGCAAGGCTGTCTGCAGGATATCCACTGGTATTCCGGCGGCTTCGGCTATTTTCCATCCTATACGCTGGGCGCGATGGCCGCGGCGCAATTGATGGCGGCGGCGCGGCGGGCGCTGCCTGATCTCAATGAAGCGCTGGCGCGAGGCGATTTCAGCCCGCTGACCGGCTGGCTGCGGCAGAATGTGCACCGTCAAGGCGCCCGGTTCGACTTTAATGACCTGCTCAAGGCGGCAACCGGCGAAGCCTTGAACCCGGCCTTATTCGAAGCGCATCTGACCCGGCGATACCTTGATTAACTAGGCTGTTCAGCCATGCTTTCCGCCTATTTGCTGACCTTTAACAGCGCGCGCCGCCTAGAGCAGGTGCTTGCCTCGATTGAGGGCGTCGCCGATGAAATCGTCATTGTCGATTCTGGCAGCAATGACGCGACAAAGGAGATCGCGGCGCGCTTTGGCGCGCGTTTCATGTTTCGCGCCTTTGACACGTTCACGCTGCAGCGTGAATTCGCGGTGCGCCAATGCGCGCATGATTGGGTTCTGGCGCTCGATTCCGACGAGGTGGCCAGCCAGAGCCTGCGCGAGACGCTGCTGCGGCTGAAAGCGGATGGCTTCCGGCGTGACGGCGTTATCCCCGATACCTACGCCATCCGGCGACATTGGTATTTCCTGGGGCGGCGCGTGCATTGCTTCTATCCGATCGAGTGCCCCGACCAGCCGGTGCGGCTGTTTCAGAAGGACAAGGCGATCTACGCGCCGGGGCGGCATGTGCATGAAAATATGACCGGCTTCGCCCAAGCTGCGCCGATCGAAGCGCCGCTGCTGCATTATACCTGCGACAGCGTTGATGACCTCTACGCCAAGCTCAATCAATATTCCACGCTGGCGGCGCGCGATTTGCGAGAGCAGAATGTCAGCGCCGGCTGGGGCAAGATCGCGTTCCTGCCGCCGCTGATCGCGGCGCATTGGTATTTCCGCCGGGGCGGCTGGCGCGATGGAGTAGCCGGCCTGGTGCATGCGCGATTCGTGCAGGATATGGTGTATCAAAAATACCTGAAACTCAGGATCGATCTGCAAAAATAAAAATGGCTTTGGCCTACCCGCCGGTCCAGCCACTGCCTTCAATCGCCGCGTCGACTCCGTCTTGCCATCGGGTGGCGACCAGCCGCTTGCCGCTCACGCCGTCCGAAGCGGCGGAGGCCAGCCAGAGCAGCGGCGGCACGATAACCTGCGGGTCCAGCAGCTTCGACCGCGTTGCTTCGGGTATACCGGGCGGGATCATGCCGGTCAGCGTGGCGCCGCCGGGCAGCAGCGCGTTGACGGTGACGCCGGTCCCCTCCAGGTCCTGCGCCCAGATGACGGTTTGCGATTCAAGCGCCGCCTTTGACGGGCCATAGGGCGAGAACCCGGCGCGGCGCATGGTTTCATGGTTCATCGAGATATTGATGATGCGGCCCCAGCCGGCTTTCAGCATCGCCGGCGCGGCGGCGCGCGCCATCAGGAACGGGCCGTTCACGTTGGTGTCGATCACCATCCGGTAGATGTCGGGATCGATCGTCCAGAAACGCGGGGGCTCGGTGAGAAAGCCTTCGCTGACATATTTCATGCCGCGCCCGGCATTATTGACCAGCACGTCGAGCCGGCCGAAGGCAGCCAGCGCCGCCGCCACCACCATCTGGCAATCCTCGTCGCGGGTGACGTTGGCCAGCATGGGCAGAACGCGCTCCTGCCCGGCCTCCGCCGCGACAGCCTCGATCTCGGCGATTTCCAGCGCCGCTGTCGCGACGACAAAATAGCCGGCTTCGGCGAGGCCGAGCGTCATGGCCCGCCCCAGCCCGCGCCCGCCGCCAGTGACGATGGCGACGCGGCCCAAAGCTTGCGGACCCTGAATTTGCGCATCCTGAACGTGCGGATCGGTTAAATCACTCATTGAAGATCCATGCTAAATCAGGACAAGGTGTGGCAGGCTGGTTTCTTCAAGGCAATCAGCCCGTTCATAAAGAGATAAGTTCATAAAGAGATAAAAGGACAAGATGGATGGATGATGTGGCGATATCCAACCGTGACCTGCGGCGCGTCGTTCTTGCCTCGGTCATCGGCAACGGGTTGGAATGGTTCGATTTCGTCTCCTACGCCTATTTCGCCGGGATTATCGCGAAGGTGTTTTTCCCCGCCCGCCCCTTTGTCTCGCTCATGCTCACCTTCAGCGCTTTTGCGGTCGGCTTTGTTGTGCGCCCAATCGGCGGCATCGCGCTTGGCATCTATGCCGACCGGCACGGGCGGCGGCGCGCGCTGATCCTGTTGATCGTCATGATGGCCATCGGCACTCTGACCATCGGCGCCACCCCCTCCTTCGCCTCAATCGGGTTTGCGGCACCCGTGATCGTGGTGATCGGGCGGATCATCCAGGGGATTTCCATCGGCGGCGAGTTCGCCAGCGCCACCACCATATTGGTGGAGCACGTGCCGGCGCATCGCCGCATGCTGTTCGGCAGCTTTCAGATGTCGGCTCAGGCGCTAGGCCGGGTCTTCGCCGCCGGCTTCGGCCTGCTGCTGACCACGCTGGCCCCGCCCGCGGCGCTGCACGCCTGGGCGTGGCGCCTGCCCTTCCTGATTGGCGCGCTGGTGGGGCCGTTCGGTTTTTATCTGCGTTACCGGATGAGCGAATCTCCCGAATTCGAACGGCTGCGGCGGAATAGCCGCGACATCGCCCGCGCGCCCGCGCGGCTTGTGGTGAGCCGGCACGGCAGCGCGATTCTCTGCGCCATCGGCATCATTATCGTTACCACGGCGCTGACCTATATCTGGAATAATTACCTACCGGTTTATGTCGTCAAGCAGCTGCATCTGCCGCTCTGGCAGGATTTGTTCGGCGTGCTGATCACCTCGGCGATCGACATTCCAATCTGCGCGCTCGGCGGCTGGCTAGCTGACCGGCTGGGCGCCTATCGGGTGTTTTTTGCCCTTTCCGCGTTATCCGGCCTGCTCGCCTACCCGCTCTTCGCCTTTGTTCTCGCGGCGCCTGGCTGGGCGCGGCTGTTTGAAGCGCAACTCATCGCCCTCACCTTGATGGGCCTGCTGGCCGGTCCTGGCCCCGGCATGCTGGCGGATTTATTCCCCACCAGCATCCGTTCGACCGGCATGGCGATATCCTACAATGTCGCGGTAACCCTCTTTGGCGGCTTCGCGCCGCTGGCGATGACCTGGATGATTCACCTTACGCATAATAACCTCGTGCCGGCATTTTATCTCGCCGGGGCGGCTTTGCTCTCAATCATCATGGTCGGGCTGACCATCGGCGTGGCGCGCCGGCCTGCCGCTGATCAACCCGCCCAATGAAGGCGCTTAGGCGGGCTGGGGCTTGACGCCGAAATATTCGGTGTAGGCGGCGAAATCCGGGCGCAGGCGTTCGGGGTTGATGCCGAAGCGTCCCGTCGCGTGGCGGTTCTTGCCGTAGCCGCCGCCCGGTTTCGCCGCCATGAAGGTCGCCATCGCGGCTTCCGCTTGTGGCGATAATGCGTAACCGAACTGGTCATAGATCAGGCGGATCGCCGCCAGCGGGTCGCGCACCAGATCGTCGTAATGAATTTGGATTTTGTCATCCTCGCGCACATCGGCCCTGCGGTCGAATTCGATCAGCTTTGACGCGCCCTCGATCCAGCGCGCGCTGACCTGCGCGCCGATCTCGCGCGGATCGGTTTGCCGCACGAAAGGCCGCCGCAGCACTTCGGTGAGATGCGCCACCGAGGCGAACACATGCAGCGGGTCGCGATGCACGACGACGAATTGCGCGTCGGGGTATACGCGCAAGATCGCGTCCATCGAAAACGTGTGGTCCGGGCATTTCAGCGCCCAGCCTCGCGCGGCGACGCCATGCTGCATCGCCTGGAGGAACTGCTTGTGAAAGACGAAAGCCTCGTCATGGCCATGCGCGTCGATCCATTCCAGGTAGGAAGGAACGCGGAAGGTGGTGTCGAACCGCAAGCTTTGGAACACATGCGCGGTGATCTCGCTGCACTCTTGCGGGCTATCGGCATCGATCGGATGCAGCAGCGGGAATTCCGGCGCCAATCCCGCGAACATGCGCAACTGCTGGTCGGTCTTGCGAGCCTTCGCGTCATGCGCCGGGTTAAAATCCGGCGGGCGCGGCGCCGGATACAGGGTCTGCCAGTTGCGCGGCACCATGATATCAGGGTCATAGGACATCAGCGTGTGCAGGAAGGTGGTGCCGGAACGCGGCAGGCCGAGAATGAACAAGGGCCGCGAAACCGGGCGCGCGCTGATCGCGGGGTTCTCGCTGTGCATCCGCTCGATCAGCGCCGCGTTGCGCAACAGGCGCAGCATGTCGTAACGCACCGAAACCCGGCCGAACAGGCTGAGTTCAGTCTCGCGCGCCAGCGCCGCCGTCAGCCTGGCAAGGCCTTCGCGCGCTGAATCCCGCGGCCGAACCTTCGCCGCGCGGATCAGCGACGCGTCATCCAGCGACGGCAGCAGACGCCGCGGAATGACGCGCTCGGCCACATCGAAACCGCCGGAAAGCAGCCGGTAGCGCGGCGCCTGCCGCGGCGCCGTTTCGGGAATCTCTGGCATTGCAATCTCTGGCACCGCAATTTCTGGAACCGCGGCCTGCCTGTTCATCCTCTAATTCCGCTCGATCAGCTCGATCTTGTACCCGTTCGGGTCCTCGATGAAAGCGATCACCGTTTTGCCGAACTTCACCGACCCCGGCTCGCGCACGATTTTCGCGCCACTCGCGCGGAGTGTCTCGCAGGTGGCTTTGATGTCCTTCACCCCCAGCGCCAGATGGCCGAAAGCGCTGCCCTGTTCGTAATGATCGGTGCCGTAATTATAGGTCAGCTCCAGCACGGTGTGATCAGACTCGCCGCCGTAGCCGACAAAAGCCAGCGTGTATTTGCCGTCCGGCACATCGGTGCGGCGCAACTCTTTCATGCCCAGCAGCTTGGTGTAGAAATTCACGCTTTCCTCCAGGTCGTTGACCCGGATCATCGTGTGCAAATATTGAAACTCGCTCATCGCTTCGTCCTCCCTTTAGGGTTTGATGCCGATCAGAAACAACCCCGACGCCTCGGCTGCCGCGAGGCTCGCCTCACGATGTAATAAAATAGTGCCCGCCGCCTCGAATGCCACACCCTTTAGGCCGGCTTCGCCGGCATGGCGGATGGTATCCGGCCCGATGGCCGGCAAATCCGCCCGCCGGTCCTGCGCCGGTTTTACCAGCTTCACCAAGACCCCGCCCGGCCCTGGCCGCCGCAGCAATCCCGCCCGCGCCAGCATCGCGTCCGTGCCCTCGATCGCCTCCACCGCCAGCACAATGCCCTGCTGCACCACGCAAGCCTGGCCGATATCCGCCGCCCCCAGCGCCTTCGCCACCGCAACCCCGCGCGCGATATCCGCCATCGCCGCCGCGTCCGGCGCCGCCTTGGTCAGCAGCCCCTCTGGCCCCAAAACCTCGCGCAACACCTCATGCGCGCCCAAAACCCGAAACCCCTCCTCGCCCAGCACCCGCACAATCGCCGCCAAAAACCCGTCATCCCCGGCAAACGCCGCCCGGCCAATCCGCGCCAGCAGCCGCGCCCCCTCGGCGTCCGGCCTGATGTCCAGCAGCGATGGCCGCTTCACCGGCCCCGCTAGCACTACATCCCGACACCCCCGCCCCCGTAACGCCGCCAAAGTCCGCCCCGCCGCCCCCAGCCGCACCACCTCATGGTCAAACCCGCCCATCACCCCAGGCTCCGCATACCCCTCCAACGCCACCACAAACACCCCACGCCCCGCCGCCCGCGCCGCCGCCGCCACCTGCCCCGGCAACGGCCCGCCGCCGGCGATGATGCCAAGGGGTGTGCTGGCGGTTATGGGACGCTGTCCCATGCCCTGCCAGGAGGCTCCGCCTCCTGGACCTCCGCTAAGGGCAAGCCCTTAGAACCCGCTAATTGGCTCAGGGTTAGCGGGGGGCACTGCCCCCCGCTAACCCTGAGCCAGCCAATGGTTTCCAAAGGCATTGCCTTTGGTGGGGGTGCAGGGGGCAAAGCCCCCTGCGATGGCACGGACAGGCGTCTCGTATCCGCCATTACCCCTCGGTGTCGTCGTCGGCGCGGGTGGTGGCGCGGATCAGGCCGCGTTTGCTGGGGGCGTCGATGAAGGCGAGGATTTCGTGGATATAGGGGTTGGGGGCGGTGGCGCGGAGGTGGTCGAGGCGGGTGGCGAAGGCGCCGTCGCCGTGGAACAGGGTGTTGAAGGCGTGGCGCATGGCGTGGAGGGCGGGTTTGTCGAGGCCGCGGCGTTTGAGGCCGATCAGGTTGAGGCCGGCGAGGCGGGCGCGGTTGCCGAGGACGGAGCCGTAGGGGATGACATCGGCTTCGACGCCTGACATGCCGCCGATCATCGCGCCGGCGCCGATACGGACGAATTGGTGGATGGCCGCGGCGCCGCCGATGATCGCGCGCGGCTCGATTGCGACATGGCCGCCCATGACGACGTTATTGGCGATCACCACGCCGTCGCCGATGGCGCAGTCATGCGCGACGTGGACCACCGCCATCAGCAGGCAATCGGCGCCGACGCGGGTGACGCCTGAGCCGGTGACGGTGCCGCGATGGATGGTGCAGTGTTCGCGGATGACGGTGCGGGGGCCGATTTCGGTGCGGGTGTCCTCGCCTTTATATTTCAGGTCCTGTGGCGCCATGCCGATGGTGGCGAAGGGGTAGATCAGCGCGCCGGCGCCGATTTCGGTGCGGCCGTCCACCACGACATGCGAGATCAGCCGCGCGCCGTTGCCGATGCTGACATCCGGACCAACGATGCAGAAGGGTCCAATACTGACGCCGGCGCCAAGCTTGGCGCCGTCAGCCACCACAGCCGACGGGTGAATCATGGCCCATGGATCATGCAGTGGGGGCCTGCTCGTCCATGATCATCGCGGCGTAGGTGGCCTCGGCCACCGCCGCGCCGTCAACCCGGGCGATGGCGTGGAATTTCCAGACATTGCCGCGGTTGCGTTCCTTGGCGACATGGATGCGGAGCTGGTCGCCCGGCACCACGGGGCGGCGGAATTTGGCGCCCTCGACCGACATGAAATAGACCACCTTGCCCGCCGATTCCGGGCCGAGGGTTTCCACCACCAGCACGGCGGCGGTTTGCGCCATGCTTTCGATGATCAGCACGCCGGGCATGACCGGGTGGCCGGGAAAATGGCCCTGAAAAAAGCCTTCATTGACCGAAACGTTTTTGACGCCGACCGCCGAGACGTTCGGATGCACCTCGACCACACGGTCGATCAGCAGGAACGGGTAGCGATGCGGAATGGCGTGCATGATCCCGGTGATATCGACCGTTCTGCCTGCGTCTTTCTTGGCGTCTTTCTGGCCTGTTTCCGTCTTGGCGTCCGCGCTGCCGTCCATCACCGTTGATCCGCTGTTCCGTTCACCGCTTATGGTGTAGCCGCATCATCCTCGGCTTGGCTACCCCGGACGGCCTTGCCCGCGGCTGATTTAGCGTTTTGCGGCTCGGTGTTTCTTTTGGCCAGGCGCCGCAGCGTCGCCACTTCGCGGAAGAAAGCGTTGACCGGCTGAGCCGGGCTGCCGAGCACCCGCGCGGCCGCCGCCACATCGCTCATCACCCCGGCCTGCGGGCCGATCTGCGCGCCGTCGCCGAGACGCACATGGCCGCTGATGCCGGCCTGCGCGGCGAGGGTGACGTGATCGCCGAGCGTGGCCGAGCCGGCGACGCCCGCTTGGCCCGCGATGATGCAGCCGCGTCCGGTGCGCGTGTTATGGCCGATCTGCACCAGGTTATCGATCCTGGTGCCCTTGCCGATGACGGTGTCTTGCGCCGAGCCGCGATCGATCGTGCTATTGGCGCCGATATCGGCGTCATCCTCGATGATCACCCGGCCCAATTGCGCCACGCTGACGAACCCATCCGGCCCCGCGGTGAAGCCGAAGCCTTCCTGGCCGATGCGCGCGCCTGGATGCAGCGTCACCCCCGCGCCGAGAATGGCGTGGCTGAGCGCGACATGCGCGCCGATCCGGCAACCGGGCCCGATCACCACGCCATCGCCGATCACTGCATGGGGCCCGATCCGGCTGCGCGGCCCGATCTGGGCGTTTGCGCCGATTACCGCCAGCGGGCTGATTTCCGCCGAAGGATCGATCATCGCGCTGGCGTCGATGATCGCCGAGGGGTGAATGCCGGGCGCCGGTTGGGACGCAGGATGGAACAAGGCGCCGGCGCGCGCCCAGGCGAGGTACGGATCGATTACCGTCAGGCCCAGGCTTGTCGCAGGGAGCCGGCTGGAGAACTCCGCCTGCAGGATCACTGCGCCGGCGCGGGTTTCCGCCAGCAATCCCGCGTAACGCCGGTTGGACAGGAAGCTGATCTCGCGCGGTCCGGCATTTTGCAAGGGCGCCACACCGAAGAATTGACGCGCCGCGATGGCCGTATCGGCCGCTTTACCGATGATTTCCGCGCTGATTTCTTGGGCGATTCGTTCAAGCGTGAAGGGGCCGCTGCGGGCAAAGAAGCGCGGATCTCCCGGCAATCCGGCAACCGCCGCTTCTTCAGCCTCACTCATGATTGCGCGTTCGCAGGGCTAGCTGCCCGCTTTGCCATGCGGCCCATTGGCTTTCGGCAGGGCGGCTTTCGGCAGGGCGGCTTTCGGCACCACGCTCGGCGGCACAGCGACGGAGGGCAGGATTTTATTGAGCTGCGCCGCGACTTCCTTGGAAATATCAAATTCATTGACGTTCAGCGCCACTTGCGAGCGGTGCAGCACCAGGTTCATGCCATGGCTCTGCGAGACCTGCCGGATCACCGCGATCAGCGTCGCCTCGATTTTCGCGAGCGCGGTGCGCGCGGAGATTTGGATGGCGATGTTGCGGTTATGGAAGGTGATCTGCGCCGTTTCGTATTCCTGTTGCAGCGCGTTTTCCCGGCTCGCGAGCGTCGCCTTGGAGAGCTTGGTTTTTTCGGCGTTGATGGTCTTTTGCTCGTTCTGCACCTTGGCGCTTTCGACCTGCGCCTGCTTGGCCAGGTCCTGCCGGCGCGCCTGGATGATTTCCTCAACGCCCTGCGCCGCCGTCGATTCCTGCATCACCTGGCTGACCGCCAGCACGCCCATCACCGCCGCCGGCGGCCCCTTGCTTTTGGGCAAAGCGGGCAGGTTCGGGATCGGCGGCATTTTTGGCTGTTGCACGGCGATCGTGCCGGGCGCCTGCCCATTCTGGTCCTGCGCCATTTGATCCGGTGGCAACTGATCCGGTTGCATTTGCTGGGGCATCTGCTGGGGCATTGCCTGCTGGCGCGGCAAGGCGCGCGCCGCCGCTTTGGGGTGCGGGATGAAATAACCGGGGCCGCCGCTGCTTTGGGCGAGCGCGCCGCTCGCCGCCATGGTCAGGGCGGAGGCGGCGAATAGGATTGTGTTTAGGCGCATGGATGTCACTTAGAACCTCGTACCGAAAGAGACGCGGAATTGCTGGACCTGATCGTATCGGTATTTCACGACCGGCTCGGCGAAGGAAAGATTGATCAGGCCGAACGGCGTGTTCCAGGCGACGCCGATGCCGACCGCGACGCGCGGCGCCGCGTTGTCATAGATCGGCAGCCGCACGCCGTTCTGAAACAGTGGCGTGACGCCGCCAGATAATGCGCCGATATCGGCGAAGGTGAAGCCCGAGACGCCGAGATCCGGCGAGACCGGCAGCGGGAAATGCAGCACGTTATCCTCGGTCCACATGAAGTTGCCGCCGAGCGAATCGCCGTAAAGCTCGTCATGCGGGCCGACGCCGCCGGTTTGAAAGCCGGGCAGCGTGTCGCCGCCAAGGAAGAAACGGTCGGCGATCAGCGAATGATAGCCCAGAATGTCATAGAGATAGCCGGCGCCGGCGCCGAATTCGAGCACGTATTGCTTGTCGCCCAGCAGGCGCTCCAGCGGGATGTAATATTTGGCGGACACGTTGAACTGCAAATACTTGGCGGTGCCGCCGAGACCCGCGAAGTTGGTGGTAATCCCGATCTCGGTGCCCTTGGTGGGATCCAGCCGGTCATCCAGGTAATCGAAGGTCAGCGTTTGGCCGATCTGCGACAGCGAGGAGGTGCCTTGCTCGTTGGTGATATACAGGCTGGAGCCGGGCAGGATGTTGTAGATGTCGCGCGACGAAACGGTGTAGGTGAAGGCCTGCCGCACATGCTGGTTGTAGCGGAAGCCAAGCCGCACATCGCCGCCGATCGAGCGTTCGCTGAACACGTAGCTGGTGGTGTTGGAGGTATCGGTGCGGAACAGGTCGACGCCGGCGATCAGGTTGCGGCCGAGGAAATAGGGATTGGTGACGCCGAGATTGAACTGTGTGCCGCGCTGCGCCAGCAAGCCGCTGATCGAAGCGTCGATGCCGGTGCCGAGGAAGTTGTTCTGCGACAGGCCGAGATTGACCAGCGCGCCCAGATCGGTCGAATAGCCGCCGCCAAGCGAGAAGCTGCCGGTCGCCTGTTCGTCGACGCGGGTATCGAGGACCACCTTGTCCGGCTGCGAGCCGGGCGCCACCTTGATTTCCGGCTTCTTGAAGTAGCCGAGGTTTTTCAGGTTTTCCTTTGAGTTGTCCAACGCCGTCTCGTTAAAGGGATCGCCTTCGGCAAGCTCCATCTCGCGGCGAATCACGCTGTCCTCGGTGCGGGTATTGCCGGTGATCGAGACGCGCTCGACATAGACGCGCGGCCCTTCGAGCACGCGGAAGGTCAGCGCCACCGTATGCGTCTTGTGGTCTTCCTTCACATCCGGCTCGACCTGCGCGAAGGCGAAGCCTTCATCCTGCACCTTGGTCGAGATCGCCTTGATGGCGGCGGCAATGGCGTCACCATCAAAGATATTGCCCTTGCTGATCGGCACCAGCGGCCGCAAGGCCTTGCCGGAGAGATGCCGGATCGTGGAGAGCACCCGCACGCTGCCGATGCGGTAGCGCGGCCCCTCATCCATCACGAAGGTGAGGTAAAAGGATTTGCGGTCGGGCGCCAGCTGCGCCGTCGCGCTGTTGAGCTTGAAATCGGCGAAGCCGTGGTGATAGTAGAATTTCCGCAGCAGTTCCTCGTCGTATTTCACCCGCTCCGGGTTGTATTCGTCGGAGCTGGAGAGAAAACGGAACCAGGCGTCCTGCCTGGTGGACACTACCTCGCGCAGCTTGGCCTGGCCGTAATGCCGGTTGCCGATGAAGTTGATCCGGCTCACCAAGGTTTGCGGCCCCTCATGGACGCTGAACACCACATTGACGCGGTTTTCCGGCAGCTTGATAATCTCTGGCGTTACCGTGGCGTCATAATGCGACTTTTGCGCATATAAAGCGAGAAGCGCCGAGCGCGCCGCCGCGGCCTCCGCCGGCGTGAACACCGCATTGGGCCGCAGCGAGATGGCGCCGGTCATCTGCTTGTCGGTGACCGCGTGGTTGCCCTGGAAATACACTGCGCTGACGACCGGGTTTTCGCGCACCCGCACCACCAGGTCATCGCCCTGGCGGGTAATGGAGACGGTTTTGAATAGGCCGGTGGCGTAGAGGGTTTTCAGGCTGAGATTGATATCCGGCGAGTTAAAGGCGCTGCCCGGCTGCACCAGCATATAGGACAGGATGGTGCTGGCGGCGATCCGGCGGTTGCCTACAATATTGATCGCGGCGATTTGTCCCGAGGTAGCAGACGCCTTGGCGGAAGAGGCGGCATGACGTCGCGGCGCGGCGGCGGTACTGGGCGGCATCAGCAAGGTTGGCAACGCGCAGGCCGAGGCCAGCAAGCCCAGCCGGATCCGCGGCAGGCGCGCTCTCCCGTTCCGGGCAAAACCGTTTTCGCGTTTCGTCTGCGCCATACCCAGCTTTGCTCCGTCCCGCGTTCGTGAAACCGCGTTAAAGTCATCGTCATGCATGCGCCTAGCCGCTACGGCGCATCCCCGCAAGGGGAGGCCGGACTCGCCGATTTTGCTTACAGCTTAGCCGAAGACATGCGCGACCCAATGGACGACGCCGAGATGACCGAGATCGTTCCAGGTCACGAACACGATCATAAAAGCGAGCAGCGCCGCGCCGATTTGCAGGCCGATCTCCTGCGTTCGCTTCGGCAAGGGGCGGCCATAGAGCGACTCGCCCAAGTAAAACAGCAGATGCCCGCCATCGAGGATCGGGATCGGAATCAGGTTCACCAGACCCAAATTGATCGACAGCAAAGCGATGAAGGTGAGAAAATCCGCCAGTCCCAGCCGCGCCGCCTGGCCTGAAAGCTGGGCGATGCGCAGCGGGCCGCCAAGATTTTTGGTCCCTTGCTGGGCGGAAACCAGCTTCCACAGCCCGTCCAGCGTCGCCGCCGCCACCCCATAGGTGGCGCGTCCGGCGGCGATCACGGCGCGCGGCGGCGACAGGCGTTGATAGGTGACCTTGGAGCCGGCGATTCCCAGGCCGCCAAGCTTCTTGCCGCCGACGATGCGGGTTTCGCTGGTGAGCTGCGCCAGCTTGGGCTGGCCGTTCTCGATGTAGTTGATCGCCATCAGCGTGTCGGGCTTGCCGAGCACCTCGCGCTGGATATCGGTGAAGGTTTTCACCGGCATGCCATTGATCGCGGTGATCCGGTCGCCCTTTTTCAGCCCCGCCGCGGCGGCTGGCGAGTGGGGGAGCACCTGGCTGATCACCGGCTGCACCACTGCCGTGCCGGCGCCGATGAAAATGGCCAGGAACAGCAAGAAGGCCAGCACCATGTTGGCGAATGGCCCTGCCGCCACGATGATCGCCCGCGACCCTACTGATTTCGAGCGGAAACTGCCAGGCAGCGCCGCTTCCGGCGTCTCGCCGGTCAAATCCGTCCAGCCCTGCATCTTGACGTAGCCGCCGAGCGGCAACGTGGAGATTTTCCACACCGTCCCGCGCTTATCCGTCCAGGAAACCAGCGCCGGCCCAAAGCCGATGGAAAACGCCTCGACCACCACGCCGCGCCATCGCGCCGCCAGGTAATGCCCAAGCTCATGAAAAAACACCAGCACGCCGAGCACGACGATGAAGGCCAGCAGGGAGCGGATGAAATCGATCATGCCCGCCGGTATAAAGGAATAAGGTTAACGCTTAAAGTAACGCTTCAAGTATCGTGAAGCCGACCACCACGGCTCGAGCTGATCCCGATCAAGTCGCATCACCTTGTGACTCAGGATCAGGTAGGTGGTCTGTCAGTTTTCTTTACAACAAGGTTTCAACGGACATCCACCATTGCCGTATCTCTTTGAAAATTTTAGGTAGTACAAGTTCGGCACAAAACTTGCTTAGATTGTTTTTGGTTACAATGTTGTAATCGTTACATTTCAATTATTAGGACGCCATGAACAAAAATCTTGTCTCGGCTGCGATTGCTGCACTGTTGATTGGCGCCGCAAGCGGCGCACAGGCGGGTGTTTTCTCGGCTTCTTATGCCCCTTCGACATGGAGCATGAGCGGCAATGGAACCTCTGTTACCGCTTCCACCGATGGCGACACGCTGACCCTGGCCTATCACGATCCCTCCTATCGATATTTTTATGGGACCTCCAACTACGCATTCTCCGACACCGCTCAGCAATCTGGAACTGTCTCGTTCGATTATAACTACAACTACTTTCATAGATGGTACGGATCACGGGCGGCGCTGTCTGTCGGCGATCTCACGACGAATCAGATGCAGACCGTTGTAAATGGATATGGATATGCCGATTCCACAGGATCGGTCACGTTCCTGGTCAACAAGGGCGATATTTTCGGCCTGACCGCCAACGGCAGCAATGACGACGGCACGCCAGGGCTGGATGGCACGATCACCCTGACCAATGCTTCGATTCCTGTCATGCCGGCCCTTGTCATGCCGGTGCCTGAGCCAGGCTCGCTTCTCCTGCTGGGCACCGGGCTGCTCGGCATTCGGCTGATCCGCCGCAAGCGGAGCTAAATTGAATCACGTTGAAGGCGCTTCAAGCCAGCGCCTTCAGTAGCGGTAAGATGGCCGTGGCGAGATTGGAACGGAAGTTCGAACCTTGGCTTATACGATGTCTCGCTGACTGCGACCCATGGCATTCTCCCTTAGTGTTCGGGGACGCCCCTACGCTGCATTCCATCGGCTACCGCCGATGGAACCTTCGGCAGCTTCGCCCGCCAACCCGCGCGCATGCCTGCGAGACCAACGAAACCGTGGAGCTTTGCGCGCCTTCGTAGGTAAGTGAGGTTTTGCCTGACCCGCCAGGCCCAATTTAGAATAAAAACGGCATTTAGGCGTGGCGCCTAATTTCCTCGAAGCAAATCGCGTAAAGCATCAGCATCGGTAACCGGAAGCGAGCAAGCACTGTTCCGGCAAACAAACGCCGTCGGCTGCGAAACGGCTTTACCGAAAGCCGGATGATTGCTGGGTAGAGTATCGGGAACGGCGGCCGGCAGCACAACCGCCAGCGGATCCGGCGCGGCGCAAGCGGCGCGATGCAGCGCGGCGAAACGCGGATCGGCGGGGTCGCCGAAGATGACGATGCTGGTCGCTTGGTCAAGCAAGGCCGCGGCCGCAAGCAAAGTGGGCAATGTGGACAGGATTGCGCGGTTGCCCGTGAGGCGGGTGATCGCCGCTTCGGCCTTGGCGCGCAACGCGCTTTCCCCGGTTAAATGATAGAGCCTGGCATAAGCCTCGGCCATCAGCGCGGCGCCTGACGGCGTTGGGCCGTCATAGCCGCTGCGTGGCCGGGACGCTGAGCGAGGCAGATCGGTGGCGTCATCGGCGGTGAGATAAAAGCCGCCTTCGCCATCGCCGAAATGCGCCTCGATTGCCGCCAGAACTCGCCGCGCAGCGTCCAGATAATTCGCGTCGCCGGTGGCCTCGAACAAGGCAAGCGCCGCGCGCAGCATCGCCGCCTGATCGTCAAGCATGCCCTTGGCGGAGATTGTGCCGTGCCGGCAGGCATGATTGAAACGGCCGTCAGGCGCCGCAAGGAGTCCGGTCATTGCCGCATACACGCTGCGCGCCAGAGCAAGCCAGCTGGGTTGATCAAATACCGCGGCGGCGCGCGCCAGGGCGGCAAT
The DNA here is from genome assembly GCA_965276795.1 of Acetobacteraceae bacterium. GTDB lineage: Bacteria > Pseudomonadota > Alphaproteobacteria > Acetobacterales > Acetobacteraceae > Acidiphilium. Next base: position 2,963,375 of record OZ255628.1, read on the forward strand.
GGCGAGCCCGTTCCAATCGGCGAGAATCTTGTCGTCGCGGCCTGGACGGATGCGTTTTGCCCTGATCTCGAATAATCTCGCCCGGCAGGCCGCAAGGCGTGTCTCGGTGGGTTGGTCGCCTAGTGGCGTCAGGCGGCGGAGAATGATCTTGCCTTCCCAGTTGCCCCCCGCGGGGCAGTCATAATGCTGGGTGAAGAACGCCGCGTCATCGCCAAGCGCGTGATCGATTTCCCTGCGCGACCAGACATAGAACTTGCCTTCCTCGCCTTCGCTATCGGCGTCCTCGGCGGCGGCGAAGGCAATACGGCCTTCACTATCCGCATCGTCATCGGCCATCATATCGCGGCGCATCCAGCCGATGGTTTCATGCGCGCGCGCGGCATAGAGCGGCGTCGGCGTATCGGCATGGGCGAAAGCCAGCAATTCGAGGAGCAGCGCGTTGTCATACAGCATTTTCTCGAAATGCGGGGCGAGCCATTCGGCATCGGTCGAATAACGGGAGAAGCCGCCGCCCAGATGATCGTAAATGCCGCCTTGGCTCATGCGGTCCAATAACAGGCGAACGGCATCGCGGGCGCGCGGTGCGTTGATGCGACAATGTTCCTGCCATAAAAACCGGAAAACCGGCGGGTTGGGAAATTTTGGCGCGCCTTGCAAACCACCGAGCTGCCAGTCGATCTGGCCGAGGAAGCGAGCGGCGGCGGCATCGAGATCGGCGGGGGTGATCGCGGCGCCAGGCCGCGCGGCCTCCTGCGCGGCGACGCGGCGGAGCAAGGTGGCGGAGCCTTCGGCGAGCCGTTGGCGGTCATTCTTCCAGGCTTCGGCGATGGCGGTTAAAACTTGCGAAAACGAGGGGCGGCCCCAGCGCGGGCTGGGCGGAAAATAGGTGCCGCCCCAAATCGGCTCGCCGGACGGCGTCAGGAACATGGTCATCGGCCAACCGCCTTGTTCCCCCATGGCGTGCAGCGCGTTCATGTAGATATGGTCAAGATCTGGTCGCTCCTCGCGATCCACCTTGATGTTGACGAAATGTTGGTTCATCAGCGCCGCGGTGGCTTCATCCTCAAAGGATTCATGCGCCATGACATGGCACCAGTGGCAGGCGGCATAACCCACCGAAAGCAGGATCGGCTTGTCCTCGGCTTCGGCTTGACCAAGCGCTTCAGGGTCCCAAAGCTGCCAATGCACCGGATTCTCCGCATGTTGCAGCAGATAAGGCGATGTTGATTGCGCAAGCCGGTTGCCAGCCATTTATCGGGGTGCTTCCTGGATCATGGGTTATTCCATAAAATAGGGTCGATTGTGGAGGGATGCGAGAGATGACGATAAACCGAGTTTATGAAAGAAGGTTTGCGCATGGGTGAGCGAAGTTCAGGCGATCCGCCGCTGTTTTTCACGACGCATGTCTTCGTGTGCGGCAACCGGCGGCCGGATGGGCATCCGCGCGGCAGCTGTGCCGAGAAAGGCTCGGAGAAAATCCGGGATTATATGAAGGCGCGGGTCAAAGAGCTTGGCCTGGCCACTCCCGGCCGTCCTAGCATTCGCATCAATGCGTCCGGTTGTCTTGATCGATGCGAATTGGGGCCTTGCGCGGTGATCTATCCGGAAGGCGTTTGGTATCGGCTGGATGATTTCAAAGCCGTGGATGAAGTGCTGGAGCGGCATGTGATCGAGGGCCTGAGAGCGACAGCGCTGATGCTGCCGGACGGCTGAAACTTGGGCTTGCATGACACGATTTTCGCTCCGGCAACCGGCGGCGCGCGGGCCGCAATTTCAATCATCCGGCTGAGCGGAGCCAAGACCGCCGCTATCCTCGATGCGGTTGCCGGCGCTCTGCCAGATCCGCGCAAAGCCACGCTCCGGACGCTGCGTGATTTGGCGGGTTTGGCGCTGGATCGGGCTTTGGTGCTGTGGTTTCCGGCGCCGGCGAGCTATACGGGCGAGGATTGCGCCGAACTGCATATTCATGGCGGCCGCGCGGTGCTTGCGGCCGTTGTGAGCGCGCTGATTGCGGCAGGGGGACGGCCGGCGGAGCCTGGCGAGTTCAGCAGGCGGGCTTTTCACAACGGCAAGCTTGATCTGCTCCAGGCCGAAGGCATCGCCGACCTGATTGAAGCGGAAACCGAGGCGCAGCGTCGCCTGGCGCTGGATCAGGCTTCAGGCGCCCTGCAAGCGCAAAGCGCCTTGTGGCGAAACCGGCTTATTCGACTGATGGCGCAACAAGCGGCGCTTATCGATTTCCCCGATGAGGATTTACCGGACACGATAGGCGCTACTTTGACCCAAGAAATTGTCGCGTTTATCGATGAACTTGATGGGGCATTGTCAGCCAGCGAGAAAGCAACGCGCCTGCGGGAAGGACTTGATTTCGTCGTGCTTGGCGTGCCGAACGCGGGCAAATCGACGTTGGTGAATGCCATCGCGGGCGAGGATGTGGCGATTGTTTCCGATACGCCTGGCACGACCCGCGACGCGGTCGGCGTCAGGGTGGTTCTCGGCGGTGTGCCGGTGCGCCTCATTGATACCGCAGGCTTGCGGGAGGCCACAGATGCAGTCGAGGCTGAAGGCATGAAGCGAGCCCGCGCCCATGGACAACGCGCTGATTTGGTCATTCTGGTAGCCGCCGCGCCAAATCTTGTCTGGCCAGATTTTGATGCGGACGGTATGGCTATAGAGCCGCTGCGCGTGCTGACTAAAGCCGATTTGGCCCCGGCACAGCGGGCAGACGGCCCTCTCCTGGTCAGCGCGAAGACAGGCGCGGGAATGGACATATTGGGCATGGCATTGGACGCCGCCGCCCGACATCTGACAGATGCCGGCACCTCACTCGCGCTAGGACGCCCACGACAAGTCGCTTGCATGCGGGATATGCGAAACGCGCTCAATCGCGCGCGTCTTGTTCAGGAAGCCGAATTGCGGGCCGAGGAACTGCAAATGGCTGGCGCGGCATTGGGGCGCCTGGTTGGCACAATCGGCATTGAGGATGTTCTTGATGAAGTATTCGGCAGTTTCTGCATCGGCAAATAGATGATAGTGAGTCCTTCATGAACAATGTGTTTGATGTTGTGGTCATTGGTGGAGGGCATGCCGGCACTGAAGCGGCCGCAGCCGCGGCGCGTATAGGCGCTCGCACATTGCTGATCACCCAGCGGATCGATCGGATTGGCGAGATGTCTTGTAACCCCGCGATTGGCGGGATTGGCAAAGGGCATCTGGTGCGTGAGATTGACGCGCTTGACGGCATTATGGGCCGCGCTGCCGATGCGGCATGTATTCACTTCAAACTGTTGAACCGCGGCAAGGGTCCTGCCGTTCGCGGGCCACGCGCCCAAGCGGATCGGGTTCTGTACCGTTCTGCCGTGCAGGCTGCGTTGCGAGAGCAAGTTCATTTGACCATTCGTGAAGGCGAAGCGGCCGGATTTGAATTCGCCGCTGATGGGCGGCTTTCCGCGATTGTTACCGCGGATGGAGCACGGATATCTTGTGGTGCGGCAGTTCTGACGGCAGGGACGTTTTTACGTGGCGTCTTGCATTTTGGCGACCGAAAAGAAGCCGGCGGACGCGTGGGCGATGCTTCGTCTGTGGCATTGCCGGCGATGTTACGGCGCTTGGAGTTGCGCATGGGGCGGCTTAAAACCGGCACTCCGGCCCGGCTTCGTAAAAGCTCGATTGACTGGGAGGGACTACCGAAAGATTTGGGGGAAATTCCGCCGGAGCCGTTTAGCGCATTGACCGATAAGGTGACCAACCCGCAGATTTCTTGCCGAATTACCGAAACCACTCCGCAAACCCATGCTATTATCCGGGAAAATTTACATCGCTCCGCAGTCTACGGCGGCCATACCGAAGGCGCTGGGCCGCGCTATTGTCCTGCCATTGAAGATAAAATTGTCCGTTTCGCGGATAAGCCTCGGCATCAAGTGTTTCTGGAGCCGGAAGGTTTGAATGATGAGACAATTTATCCGAATGGGATATCGACCAGCCTTCCAGAAGACGTGCAAGCCGACTTTATCCACACGATGCCGGGTTTAAAATATGCGGAAATCATCCGGCCAGGGTATGCCGTGGAATATGATTATGTCGATCCTCGTGAACTTTATCATTCGCTGGAAGTAAAACGCGCGCCCGGATTATTTTTTGCGGGCCAAATCAACGGGACGACAGGATATGAAGAAGCTGGCGCTCAAGGCATTATAGCTGGCATGAATGCGGCACGCCGCGCGGCCGGCAGCTCAATGATCATTTTGCGTCGATCTCAGGCGTATATCGCGGTATTGATTGACGACCTTGTTACACGCGGCGTTACTGAACCTTATCGAATGTTTACCTCAAGAGCAGAATATCGCCTTTCCTTACGGGCAGATAATGCTGATCTAAGACTGACACAGATTGGCATTGATGCTGGATGTGTGGGGAACAAGCGAATTATAGAGTATATCAGACATAAAGATGATGTTCTCAATTTGCATCTGCTTTCCACAAAACAGCAACAAGTCCATGCTGCACTATTAAAGTCGGAATTTGATTTTCCTATGCTCTCCAGGTTTTCAAAACGCGCTCTTGAAGTCGTTCATAGTGATTTGCGTTATCAAGGATATATTTTGCGCCAAGACACAGAAATTCAGCAACGGCAAAAGGATGAGGCTGTTATAATTCCAGATCAATTTGATTATGGCCATGTTGGTGGATTGTCGGCGGAGCTTGTTCAAAAACTTACCCATATGAGGCCGACGTCGCTCGGTGACGCTGCAAGACTTGAAGGGATAACTCCTGCAGCATTAGGCGCAATTTTTGGCGCCCTTCGCAAGGCCGCATGAGCGTTTCACGTGGAACGATCATTGATATTGAATCTCTCGTTTCACGTGAAACCTTAGAAAAGCTTCGAGCCTATGAGCGCTTAGTGATAAAATGGAATAAAACTATAAACCTTATTGGCCGAGCAGACGCGAAAGAATTCTGGCCTCGTCACATTCTGGATTGCCTTCAGCTTAAGCCTCTTATTCCTAAAAATGCAAAAACAGCCATCGATTTGGGTTCTGGAGCAGGGCTTCCGGGGCTGATTATCGCTTTATCAACCGATTTACATATGACTTTGATCGAGGCCGATCAGCGAAAAGTAGCCTTTCTCCGTATGGCTACCATAGCCTTGAACATCAAAGCGGATATTCTAGCCCAGCGAATTGAAGTATCTGACATTAAATCTACTCCGCTCATCATGGCCCGAGCGCTGGCGCCATTGCCTGAATTACTAAAACTCGCTGTGCCAAAACTAGAGAAAAATGGGACATGCTTATTTATGAAAGGAAAGAATTCCGAAACCGAGTTGACCCTGGCGCAAAATCAATGGCAAATGAAGGTGGAGCGGTTTTCCAGTCAAACCTCACCTACTGCTACTATACTTAAATTAAGCGAGATATGCCGTGCTCCGTCAGGATGTAAGCAAAACTTCAAAACCTAAGGTAATTTCAATATCAAATCAAAAAGGCGGGGTTGGAAAGACGACGACGGCGGTTAATTTAGCGGCCGCCTTGGATGCAACAGGAACCGAAATTCTGCTGATTGATCTTGACCCACAGGGCAATGCAAGCACCGGCCTAGGAATTTCCATGGCTGATCGAGGCGCCGGTTCTTATGCATTGTTTTCAGGAGAGCATGCGGTCGGCGAACTGATTATTCCAACCTGTTTGCCAAGAACTTTTATCATCCCGGCAACGCCCGATCTCATCGGCGCGGATTTGGAATTTGCTACAGTTGCGATGCGTGAACATCTGGTGCGGCTTGCTCTGGAAAAACTGGACTCGCTTGAGCGGTTTGATTATATATTTCTAGATTGTCCGCCTGGATTGGGCTTAATTACGTTGAACGCTTTGGTTTCCGCATCAAGCGTGCTTATTCCATTACAATGTGAATTTTTTGCGCTTGAGGGGGTTAGTCAACTGATGCGTACAATTGACTTGGTGCGCCGCAATCTCAATCCTCGCCTAACAGCGGAAGGTATTGTGCTGACCATGTTTGACAAACGAAACAATCTAGCTCAGTTGGTTGCGGATGATGTCAGAAGTCACTTTAGAACGTTAGTCTTCGATACAATGATTCCGCGCAATATTCGCATTACGGAAGCTCCGAGCCATGGCAAGCCAATATTGCTGTACGATGGCCGTTCTAACGGAGCGCAGGCTTATATTAACCTTGCAGCAGAATTTTTAAATCGTCAGAACCGATCAGCCGTTTCATGAAACAAAAAGAAATGCCCAAGCGGCTAGGGCGTGGACTCGCCGCTCTGATGGGCGATTTGCCGTTCGATGTTCAGTCGTCTCATCCCGCAGTACAAAATCTGCAAGTTTCGGTGCTTGAACCCAGCAGCTTTCAGCCACGCCGCGCTATGGATGAGGCCATGCTCGATGAACTCGCTGCTTCGCTAAAATCTCGTGGCGTTTTACAACCGCTTCTCGTGCGGCCCCATCCTTCCGCCGAGGATCACTATCAAATCATCGCCGGCGAACGACGCTGGCGCGCGGCGCAGAAGGCTGGACTTCACGAGGTGCCCGTTCTGGTTCGTGCCTTATCCGATACGGATGCAATGGCGGCTGGCCTTGTTGAGAATTTGCAACGCCAAGACCTTAACGCCATTGAGGAGGCTGAAGGGTATCGCAGGCTTATTGATGAATTCGGTTTGACGCAGGATGAACTGGCGCAGGCGATTGGCAAGTCACGCCCGCATATCACGAACATGCTTCGCCTTTTAACCTTACAACCGGACCTACAAACCTATGTTCGCCTTGGCGCTTTAACTGCAGGGCATGCGCGGGCTATCCTCAACCACCCTAAACCCGACGAGGCTGCACGCGCGATCATCGCAAACCAACTTTCTGTCCGGCAAGCTGAAGCGCTAACACAACAGGCGCTTTCGCCTGACACTGCGCCGCATCGTTCCGCGGTCAAAGCCGCTGATCCTGAAACCGAAGCCTTGGCGGCGCGGCTTTCGCAAAAACTGGGCTTAAGCGTAAAAATTACCTTTGACGGCAAGCGAGGCCTTGTTAGCCTTGCTTACCAAGGGCTTGATCAGCTTGACGGCATCATCGCGCTCCTGAACGCACGATAGCCAAATGAACTCAGACATTATCCAGTACGATGACTTTGCTCGCGTTGACATTCGTATCGGCACAGTGGTCGACGCCAAGCCGTTTCCCGAAGCGCGTAAACCAGCGATCAAACTTTGGATAGATTTCGGCAATGAACTTGGCATCCGGCGTTCGTCAGCTCAAATAACGGTTCATTACGATGTTAAGCGGCTGATCGGCATGCAGGTTTGCGCTGTGGTTAATTTTCCGCCCCGGCAGATCGGACCATTTATTAGCGAGGTTCTAACTTTGGGCCTCCCCGACGAACAGGGCGCCATAGTGCTGGTCAAGCCTGATTGCAAACTGCCTGATGGCGGGCGGCTGTTTTAAAGCATGAAGCCCTCTGCTGCATTACGATCTCGGCCAGCCAGGGCGGATCGTTTACAAATGGTCCTGCGGCCCAACTTGGGCGCATTGTGATGGCCCAACATTATTATACCGTCACCTGGGACCAGTTGCACCGTGACGCAAAGGCGTTAGCGTGGCGGCTAATTAGCCTTGCGCCAGTGAATGGGATTGTTGCCATCACCCGAGGCGGCTTAATTCCCGCCGCGATTGTCGCCCGGGAAATCGAGTGCCGACTGATCGAAACCATTTCTGTCGTCACTTATGATAACGAAATCAAGGGTGACGCGGTGGTAACGAAGCCACCAAGCGCCGCAGGCGACGGTACTGGATTCCTGATCATCGATGATTTGGTGGATACTGGCGCTACCGCCCGTCTGGTTCGGGCTATATTGCCACACGCCCATTTTGCCGCGGTCTATGCGAAGCCTGCCGGGAAGGCGTTGGTCGACACATTCATCACCGAGGTTTCGCAAGATACTTGGATTCTATTTCCTTGGGATACCGAGCCTCAATTCGTGGCGCCCTTGGCGCGGAACGCGGGCTCACGCTAGCAGGCGTCAAAGCGTGATGACTTTAGGCGTCATCACGCTTTACTTACACTTCGCGATCAATTTCATGGCTTTATGAACCACTTCGTGGTTCAACTTAAAGCCATATTGATCTAGGCCCGCTCCTTAGTCGCGCTGAAAATGATGCCCGGCGCCAGCTCCTGCGCCCGCCGTAAATCCCAGGCGCTGCGCGCGAGAAACACCGGCGCCTCGTCGCGATCCTCGCCAATCGCGTGGCGGTGCTTCTCGATGAACGCCTTCAGCTCCGTTATGTCGTTAGAGGACAACCAACGCACCTGCTCATAAGGCGCCGCTTCAAAGCCGATTCGCAGCCGGTATTCCTGCTCAATCCGCGCGCTCAGCACATCGAGTTGCAACGCGCCAACCACGCCAACAATCCATTCAGCGCCCTGGATTGGCCTGAAAATCTGCGTCACGCCCTCCTCGGCTAAATCCGTTAGCGCTTTCCGCATCTGCTTTGCGCGCATCGGATCGTCGAGCCGCACCCGGCGTAGAATTTCCGGCGCAAAATTAGGAATTCCAGTAAAGCGAATTTGCTCACCCTCAGTTAGCGTATCGCCAACCCGGAGGGAGCCATGATTGGGAATGCCTATGATATCGCCAGGCCAAGCCTCCTCGGCCAGCGAGCGATCTTGGGCAAAAAAGAAAATCGGCGCCTGCACCGCCATGGATTTTCCGGAACGCACATGGTGCAGCTTCATGCCGCGCTGGAATTTCCCTGAACAAATGCGAGTAAAAGCGATTCGATCCCGGTGGTTCGGGTCCATGTTCGCTTGCACCTTGAACACGAACCCACTCACCTGGCCTTCATCCGGCTCCACCATGCGCTTGTCGGTCGCCTGCTCGCGCGGCGGTGGCGCCACGGCTACCAAAGCCTCCAGCAACTCCCGCACGCCATAATCCTTCAGCGCGCTGCCGAAATAAACCGGCGTCATATGGCCCGCTTGATACGAATCAAAATCGAAGTTCGGATAGCCCACGCCGATCAGCTCAATCTCCTCGCGCAGGCTCGCCTCCCGCTCTGGGGGCACCGGCAAGTCGGGCGCGGCATCGGCATCATCAGGCCGGTGCGGCCTGATCATCCGCTGGTGGACAAGATCATAACAGCCCTTGAACAATCCGCCCATGCCGACCGGCCAGGTCATCGGCGTCACGTCGAGCTGCAGAGTTTCAGCAATCTCGTCCAACAACTCGAAAGGGCTGCGGCCTTCCCGATCCACCTTGTTGATGAAGGTGGTGATCGGGATGTCGCGCATCCGGCACACCTCGAACAGCTTGCGAGTCTGCGCCTCAATGCCTTTCGCCGCGTCGATCACCATGATCGCCGAATCAACTGCGGTTAAAGTGCGGTAGGTGTCTTCGCTGAAATCCTCATGGCCCGGCGTATCAAGCAAGTTGAACACGACGCCGCCATAGCGAAAATTCATCACCGAGCTGGAAACCGAAATGCCGCGTTGCTGCTCGATCTTCATCCAGTCAGATCGCGTATGCCGGCGCTCCCGCCGCGCCTTCACCATGCCGGCTTCATGGATGGCGCCGCCGAACAACAGCAGCTTCTCGGTCAATGTGGTTTTGCCCGCGTCAGGATGCGAAATAATCGCAAAAGCCCGCCGCGGCTCTGGCGGCAATGCCGCATGGGCTTCCGCGATCAGCAACTGTGTTTGGTCCATAATTCGGTTCCGTATTCGTCCGTCTGGCAAAATCCAGGCATGACCAAGGTTGATTATAGCAAAAATGCGGCATATCAGGAATAGGCGTTCAACAAGCCGTTCTTTTTTGCAAAAAAGAACTTCTTATTGTTTATGGCGTTGGCAGGATGCGTTGCCGCAACCAAAAGCTTTCTAACAACAAAAAGTTTTTTGCTGCTTTTTTTCAAAAAAGCAGTCTTAAACACTGCGGCCTTCTAAACTTCAACCTTCTGCCAGCCGCGCGCGCCCTGCTGCCAATAGCTGAGCGCATGGCCAGCATCCTTCGCCGCCTTCCAGCGCTTACGCGCGGCTGCCAGAGCGGCTTCGTCATTCCCATCGAACAGATCAAACACCCGGGTGAATTCACCGGCCATGCCGCTCGGCGCGCCGTCAAGCAGGAACAGGAATTTCGCGCCGTTGGGGTTCTCGTCATGGTCGGTCAGCCAGATCGGCTGATGCGTGGATTGCCCGGAAGCCGCCGCGCCATGCGGCAGCCAGTCTGGATTCTGGCTCAGCCACAGCGCCGCGTCCAGCGCGGCCACCCGCGCGGCATCGGCGCAGCGGATCACCGCCCGCTCATTTGCCGTGAGCGTCCGGCCCAGCAAGGCGGGCAGCGCCTCATCCGTGCTTGATCGCGTCAAATGATAAAAGCCGATCTCAGCCATTAAACCTGCTCCTCATTTAATTAGGCTTCTGGCAATCATAATTTTGGCATGATTCATTCAATCGTAATTTTAGGACCAGGCCGCGCCGCGCCGCCGAGGGCGCCGGCAACCCGCTCCGCCAACCCCATAAAAGCGAGCGCCGCCTCGCTTTCCGGCGCGGACACGCTGATCGGCATGCCCGCATCCGAGGTTTCGCGGATCGCCGGCAGCAGCGGGATCTCGCCGAGGAACGGCACGCCGATCCGCCCGGCCTCCGCCTTTGCCCCGCCATGGCCAAAAATCTCCGTCCGCGCGCCGCAATGCGGACAGGCGAAGAAACTCATATTCTCGACAATCCCAAGCACCGGCACCCGCACCTGCTGAAACATCGAAACCCCGCGCCGCGCATCAATCAGCGCGATATCCTGCGGCGTCGAAACCACCACCGCGCCCGCCAGCCGGGTTTTTTGCGCAAGCGTCAGCTGCACATCGCCAGTGCCCGGCGGCATGTCGATCACCATAACATCCAGCGCCGGCCACGCCACTTGCGTCATCAGTTGCTGCAAGGCGTTCATCACCATCGGGCCGCGCCACACCATCGCGGTCTCTTCGGCGACGATGAAGCCGATCGACATTGCCAGCAGGCCCCAAGCCGAAATCGGCTCCAGCATGGCGCCGCGCATCTCCGGCTTGCGGTTCACCCCCAGCATGCGCGGCAGCGACGGCCCGAAGATATCGGCGTCCAGCATTCCGGTTTTCAGCCCGGCGCGCGCCAGCGAGACCGCGAGATTGACCGCAACGGTCGATTTTCCCACGCCACCCTTGCCGGAGGCGACGGCGATGATCGATTTCACATTCGACAGCAGCATGCCGGACGGCGCCGCGGCTGGGGCCGCTTGCGACTCCCGCTTAGCGGTGAACACCACCGAGGCGTTGCTCACGCCGGGCACGCCGCCCAGCATCGCCTCCACCTCACGCCGCATCGGCTCCAGCGCCGCCGCCCGCTCGCGCGGCACCAGCAGCGCCAACTGCACCAGCCCATCCCGCACCGCGATGCTATCGATCATCTCTGGCGTCACCGGACCATCCTTGCCGCGATATCCCGCCAGCCGCGCCCTGATCGCCGCCTCATCCACCTGATTTGCCATGGTCCCGCCTTCACGTTTTACCTAACGCAGATGGGGAGCCGCGGCCAAATTTGATTGGCTTTCGTGATCCCGCGCCTCATTTTATCAGGATTAGCATCAGGAGGCTTTATGCAGCCGATCAGGATCAATGACCGGCTTTCCATCGCGGCACAGCCCGAGTTCGCTGATTTCAGCGACTTGGCGGCGCGCGTCACTGTGATGATCAAGAACCAGCCAAATACCGAAATGGGAGCGCCAGGCGCGACGGCGGAAGCGGCAACGACGCGCGAGGCGGGGCTTGGCCATGGCCATATCCCGACTGGCGGCATTACGGAGGCGTGGCGAGGGATAGGCGAGGCATGATCGTCCACTCTCAGCATCCGTTCAACGCAGAGCCGGCGCTCGACCGTCTCAGGGCGAATTTCATCAGCCCGGTGGTGGATTTCTATCATCGCAGCCATGGCGAGATTCCCCAGCTGGACGCCGCCAATCACCGGCTCTCGATAATGGGTATGGTGAGCGCGCCGCTCGACATCTCGCTGGCGGATTTGCGCAAGCGGTTTCAACACCATACGGTCTGCGCGGCATTGCAATGCGCGGGCAACCGGCGGGCTGATCTGCAAGCTGTCAAGCCGGTTTCCGGCGATCCGTGGGACGCCGGCGCCATCGGCAACGCCGCATGGACCGGCATCCGGCTTGCCGAGGTGCTGCGCGAGGCCGGTGTGCAAGACGGCGCGGCGCATGTCGCGTTCGAGGCGCATGACAACATGGAACTGGATGGCGAGCGCTTCAAATTTGGCGTTTCCATTCCACTGGAAAAGGCGGTCTCGCCTGAAGTGCTGCTGGCTTTCGAGATGAACGGCGAACCGCTCACGCCCGGACATGGCTTCCCGCTGCGGCTTATCGTGCCCGGCTATGCCGGCGTGCGCAGCCCGAAATGGCTGGCCAGCGTCACCGTGCAGGATAAACCCGCCAATGCGCCCGTGCAGCAGCGCGATTACAAAATCCTGCCGCCGCACATGACAAAGGATACGGCGGATTGGCAAGCAGGCAGCACAATTAACGAGATGCCATTGAATTCCGCCATCTGCCTGCCGGCCCGGCACGCCAGGCTCCCGCCCGGACCGTTGACCGTGCAAGGCTATGCCATCGCGACAGCCCGTAAAGTGGTCCGGGTCGATGTCTCCGCCGATGGCGGGCAGCGCTGGCAACAGGCGGCGCTCGAATCGCAGGAGGACGCGCCTTGGGCTTGGGTGTTCTGGAGCATGAAGCTGGACTTGCCGCCAGGCGCCCACGAGCTTGCGGTGCGCGCCTGGGACAGCGCCGGCCAAACCCAGCCCTCTGCCCCAGAGGATGTCTGGAACGCCATGGGCTATCTCTGCGCCGCCTGGCACCGCGTGCCGGTACTGGTCGCGTGACTTCGATGCGTGCATTCTGCGAAACAATAGACCATGTTAGTCACCGATCCGGTAAAGCCGGAAGCCGGCGGCCGGGTCCGCGCCAACCTGCCGCAGCCAGCGCGGCGGATGGCCGGCGGCCAGCGCATCCCATAGCGTATCGCGCGGCGCGGTCTTTACCAAGGCGTAGCGCTGCGGCGACGGGCAGAACAGCACGAAGGCGGCGCCGGTGGCCCGCAAGGCAGCTGACGGCACCGGCCCGACCGTTGCCCGCCATGCGGCCCGCGCCCGCAAATATCCGTCAATCCCATGCTGGTAGAGCGAGCCGACTGCGATGATCCGGGTGCGGTACAGCAATTCCGGCACCTCGCCGGCGCGCGTCAATACAATGCCACCCGCCGCCGGCGCCAGCAGCTTTGCAACATGCCGCATCGCGCAAGAGGCTGGGTTTGGCGGTAATTTCATGGGATGCGCCGCCGCGATCGCCACCGCGGGCGCATAAGGGATCACCAGGAACGAGACGATCAAGCCGATCCGCGCGCCCGCGGCGCGAATCGGCCGAAAAATCAACCGTCTCGATGCCTCGGTGAGCGCCACCGGCAGCACAGAAGCGGCACATCCCGCTGGAAATTGCTGAAAGATCACGAACCGGACAGTAAGCGCCAGGCCCAGCAAAACCGCCACTGCGGCGATCAGCCAGCCGCCCATGCTTTCGGCGCCCAAGCTGTCAGTGCCCAGGCTGTTAGTGATGCCGCGCGCGCGCCAGGCGCGGTGCAGAAGATAGGCCAGCGCAAAGCCGCCTGGCGCCAGAAGCAGGAACGCCTCATCCACCCCGCGCACCGGCTGGGTTTCCGCCATCGCGCCGAAAAACAGGCGCATTTCCGAAGCGCTCATCAGCGCATAAGGTCCCAGCGCCACAAGCGGATATTGCGCCAGCCAAACCGCGAAACCCGCCAGCGCGCCGATGCCGCCAAGCGCCGCCCGGCGCAGCGCTGGCAGTTTTGCCCGGTCCAGCGCCGCCAGCCACAGCGTCACCGCCATCACCATCACGCCAAGCGCCGCGTAGATGATGGAAATGCGGTCGATTTCCGGGGATAATATGCCGCCTTGCGGTGGATCGACGATAGCGCCGAGCAGTAACATGCTGGCAAAACCGGCGCCAAGCCAAGCCATCGCGTCGCCGAGCGGGTGAAACAACCAGCGCCAACCCAGCCCGATAAAGCAAAGCAGCACGAACGGCATCGTCTCCGGCATTATCCAGAGGGCGAGGCCGCCGCATAATCCGGTGGCGAGCGCCGCGCCGCGCGCGCCGTCACGCGCGCGCAACGCCCATCCCGCCGTGAACGCAACGGCGGCGAGCATTGCGATGTGATAGTGCACGATGCCGAATAGCGCGTAGCCATGAATGCCGGGCAGCAGCATGCCAATGACTGGCGCCAGCCAGACAAACCGGCGCTCGCTGAACGGCGCGGCGGCAAATGCTAGTCCGACCCCCAGCAGGCCGGCGAAAATCGGACCGCTGGCGACGCCTGCGGCCAGCAGCGCGCGATGCCAGCCGAGCCACGGCGCGAACGGCGTCGCCATCGCCAGCAGGCTGGCATCGAACAGCCGCGACCACTCGATGATCAGCGGCGCGCCCGAATCATCGCGCATGACGATATTGGTCAGCCCGCCATGCCGCAAACCTTGCTCGATGCGCAGCAGCCGCATGTAGCTGTCGGGATCGATCAGGCCGCCATGCAGCGCCAGGCTGAAATTCTGTGCGCCGGTCAGCAGTTCCAGCCCCGCGGCGACACAGAATATTAAGAAATACCAGCGCATAATCGAAAGGATAAGCGGCAAAGGTGAAGGCGTGGTTAACGGATGAGCGGGCGAGGTTGGATAGTGATCACGCTGGCGATTGCGTTCGGGCTGATCCCGGAGGCGATGATCGCCCACAAGCTGCTGGTGGATAATGGCTTGCCGGTGGCCCTGTTCAAGCGAGATTTCTGCCAGTTCTGGGCCGCCGGCTGGCTGGTCGATCATCGCCAGATCGCGACGCTGTTTCATCCCGCGCGCTTTCAAGCCTGGGTGATCCAGCGCTTTCCGTTCTTAACCGGGCATTACCGCTGGGGATATCCGCCGGGCATGGCCTTGCTGATGGCGCCGCTCGGCATCCTCTCGCCGCTGGCGGCCTGGATCGCCCTTATGCTCGGCGGCATCGCTCTGCTCGTCACGGCGCTCGGCGTGGTGTTCGGCAGGCAAAAGCTGGGCCTGATCGTCGTGATTCTGCTTGCCTCGCCAATCTGCTGGGACACGCTCCTGGTCGGCCAGAACGCCTTCTATACCGGGGCGTTGATCGTGTTCGGTTTCGGTTTGCTAGAGCGCCGGTCCTGGCTTGCCGGCATCGCTTTCGGGCTGCTGACAGTGAAGCCGCCGCTAGGGCTGCTGGCGCCGGTGGCGATGCTGGCAGCGGGCGCCTGGCGCGGCATGATCGCGGCAGCGCTGACCGGCCTCACGCTCGCGGCGCTCGCGGCGCTCGCGATGCCGCAGGCCTGGCCGTGGTTTATTGCCCACACAATGCCCGAAATGACCGCATATTTGCAGCGCCCTTATCTGCCGACGCCAAGCCAAGCCTATATGGCCAGCCCCTTCTATGCCGCCGAAGGTCTGCATCTTGCGCATCGCGTGGCTTGGCTATTTCAAATCACGATGTCGGTTGTGGCTGCCATGGCGATGGCGATGCTGTGGCGCGTTCCCGCCGAGACTGCCGCTGCCCGCGATGCCCGGATGCTGGCTTCAGCCGCGCTTTGCCTGGTGGCCACGCCCTATTTGCATGTTTATGACGCGGCCGGTGCGACGGCGCTGCTTTGCGTTATGTGGGTCAAGCATGAGGGGCGGATGCCGATTTGGCTGCTGGCCGTGGCGCTGGCGCAGCCGGGCTGGAGCCTTACCTTGGCGAACGCCTTCCCGGTGCCGGTGTTCGCCTGGATCGCCTGGCTCATCATCGGGTGCGGCGTCACCTACCGGCTCGCTGGCTCGAACCGGTACGGGCTGGCGCTGGTGGTTTTCACGTCGAGGGCCAGCCGGTGGGCGATCGGCGGGAAGGCGCGTGAACGGCAATCCTGCCGGTCGCACAGCCTGCACGACAAACCGATACCGACCGCGGCGCCCGTTAAATCGAGCCCGTCAGCATAGACCAGCGCGCCAGCATGCGCGATGTCGCACCCCATGGCGACCACCCTGATCGCCGGCGGATCGCCCCAATGGGCTTGCGAAGCGGTGACAGTACGGGCGAAACATAAATAGGTAGCGCCCTCCGGCAGTTGCGCCACCTGCACCCGCACCGTGCCGGGCGTCGCGAAAGCGGCATAGACGATCCAGCGCGGGCAATTGCCGCCGAACCGCGCGAAGGGAAACCCCGCCGCCGAAAACCGCTTCGACACATTGCCCGCCGGATCGACGCGCAGAAAAAAGAATGGCACGCCGCGCGCGCCCTTGCGCTGCAACGTGGAAAGCCGGTGACAAGCCTGTTCATAGGAAACGCCGAACCGGGCGGCGAGATGTTCGGCATCGTAACGCAGTTCGGCGGCCGCAGCGAGAAAGGGCGCGTAGGGCATCAGCACCGCCCCCGCGAAATAATTCAGCAGGCCGAGCCGGAGCAAAGCCGAGGCGTCCGGGGTCGACATCGCCGCGCGCAAGGCGATCTCCTCCACAATCTCGCGGATTTCCAGCAAGGCGATCTGGAACGCCATCTGAAAACCCCGGCTTTCGCGCGGCAAAGTTTCCGACAGCCTCAGATGGCGGTTCGCCGGATCGTAAATCCGTAGCGCGCCCGGCAAGGCCGAGACGGTCACGACCAGCCCATGGCGGTGGCGCAGCCGTTCCGCGAGCGCGTGATTCATCCCGGAACTCGCCGCGGCAAGCTCCGCGCCCAGCGCCTCCGCCGCCGCTTCCAGTTCCGGAAAATGATTGGCGCGCTCATGAAAAAACTCCCGCACCTCCTCGTTGGGCAGCAAAATCTTGCGCCCCGACGGCAAAGTGATGCCGCCAGTTTCCTCGCGGGTCGCCTGAAACGCCCGGTAGAGCGCGATCACCGCGCGCCCCGCCGCCGGCGCCGAGGCGGCCAGCGCTTGCGCCTCGGCATCCGGCACCCGATCCGCGCCAAGCAGCGGGTCGGCGAAAGCCTCGCGCAGCCCGGCCTCCAGCTGGCGTTCGCCGGAACCGGAGAGCGCCGCCAAATCGACATGCAGCGTCTCGGTCAGCTTGATCAGCAGCGACGCCGTGACCCCGCGCTGATCATGCTCGATCAAGTTAAGATAGCTGGTGGAAATCCCCAGGCGCGCCGCCAGGGCCTGCTGAGTCAGGCGCTGCTCCTGGCGCAGCCGGCGGACAATGCGCCCGATCATCGGATTCGACATCAATGCCTCAAATAGTTTTCAATATTTACACATGTAAAAAATTTACCGTCAAATCAACAACGAGTTTCGCAACATAACCCATCGATTCCCAGTGACTTTCGCAGGCGCAGCGTAAATAATTGACTAAATGATGACCCAGGAGATCACGATGCAACCCCACATAAACTTTGCTCCCGAAGGCCTGCCCGGCAGGGGCTTGCCCGGCGGCATTGCAACGGCGCCGGACCGCTTCGCCGGCATCAAGCGCGACTACACTGAAGCCGATGTCGATCGTCTCGCCGGCAGCTTCCGGGTTCGTCACACGCTGGCGGAAATGGGCGCTGCCCGGCTCTGGCGCCTCCTGAAAACCGAACCTTACGTCAACACGCTCGGCGCGCTCACCGGCAACCAGGCGATGCAGCAGGTCAAAGCCGGCCTCAAGGCGATCTATCTCTCCGGCTGGCAGGTGGCGGCGGACGCCAATATCTCAGGCGAAATGTACCCCGACCAGTCGCTCTACCCGGTGAACTCGGTGCCGATGGTGGTCTCCCGCATCAACGCCGCCCTCCGCCGCGCCGACCAAATCGCCAAAATGGAAGGCGACTCCTCGCAATACTGGATGGCGCCGATCATCGCCGATGCCGAAGCCGGATTCGGCGGCGCGCTGAACGCCTATGAGCTGATGAAGGCAATGATCGCCGCCGGCGCCGCCGGCGTGCATTTCGAGGACCAGCTCGCCTCGGAGAAAAAATGCGGCCATCTCGGCGGCAAGGTCCTGGTGCCGATCAGCCAACACATCCGCACCCTCAACGCCGCCCGCCTCGCCGCCGATGTCGAAGGCGTTGCCACCGTGCTGCTCTGCCGCACCGACAGCCACGCCGCGCAACTGCTCACCGCCGATGTCGATGAGCGGGACCGCCCCTTCCTCACCGGCGAGCGCACGCCGGAAGGCTTCTACCGCATCAAGCCGGGCATCGGCTGCGACTACGCCATCGCCCGCAGCCTCGCCTACGCGCCCTATGCGGATCTCCTCTGGTGGGAAACTTCCGAGCCGAACCTCGATGAGGCGCGCCGCTTCGCCGAGGCAATCCATCAACAGTTTCCCGGCAAGATGCTGGCCTATAACTGCTCGCCCAGCTTCAATTGGAAAAAGAAACTGAGTCCAGAAAAGATCGCGTCATTCCAACAGGAAATCGCGGCAATGGGCTATAAATTCCAATTCGTGACCCTTGCCGGGTTCCATTCCCTCAACTACTCGATGTTCCAGCTCGCGAAAGGCTATTCGGAGCGCGGCATGGCCGCCTATTCCGAACTGCAACAAGCCGAATTCGCCGCCGAACCGGAAGGCTACACCGCCACCCGCCACCAGCGCGAAGTCGGCACCTCCTATTTCGACGCCGTGGCCGTCGCCGTCTCCGCCGGCAAATCCTCCACCACCGCAATGGCCGGCTCCACCGAAACCGAACAATTCCACGATCACCAACCCGCCACCCACACCCACGACCACGATGACGGCCTCGTCCACCACCACGCCTGGGCAGTCAGCGCGCCGGATCGTTGATCCGATCGCGAGGGGCCGTCAGCGCGCCGGATCGCTAATCATCAAGTTTTCCCGGATGCCGCTTATCATGAACCGGCATTCACTCTGTCAACCTTGTCCCGGACCTTCTTGGTCCGGGATTTTTTGACACCTACTCCTGTTCTTGTCCCGGCTCATCCTTGTCCACAAGGGTGGAAAGCCGTTCCAGCAAATCCGGTAAAGCTGCCTGCACAGTATCCCACACCTGTTCGAGATTAATATCGAAATAACCATGGGCAATGCGGTTGCGCATACCCCGCATATTCCGCCAAGGTACTTGCGGGTATTGCTCCGCGAAAGCGCCATGCTGATCCATTATTTTTGTTGCGGCCTCACCGATGATAACGATGCTCATAATAACAGCTTGCTGTGTGCGTGTGTCGGCGAGAAATTCATCCTTGCTCAGCCCCGCGACAAAGTTGCACGCATTCAGCGCCGCCCGTTGCATGTGATGGAGATAATCGGCAAGACGGCTCCCGCTCATACCGGCAAGGCCTCGGCCAGCACCCGCGCCCTAAGCCGCGGCGACAGATCGTCCGGCGTCAGGAGATCGACCGGGATGCCAAGCAGCGCTTCCAGCTCGGCCTGTAGGCCGCCAAGATCGAACAGCGTCGCGCCCGGCAACGCGTCAACCAGCAGATCAAGATCGCTGTCCTCACGATCAGTGCCATGCAGCACCGAGCCGAACACGCGCGGGTTCGCGGCACGAAAGCGGCTTGTGGCTTCGCGTATGGCAGCCCGCTTGTGAGCGAGGGCGGCTGAGGGTTTCATGCTCGCTCTCTATATCAGATAACACCGCCGTTCCCTACAAAATCCACACCGTTCTTACCGACAACGGCATTCAATTCACCTTCCCGCCGCGTTACGCCGACGGTTCAACTGCAAGGTACATGACGCACATGTTCGACAGGCGTTGTCAGGAAAATGGCATCGAGCACCGGCTGACCAAGATCAAACACCCTTGGACCAACGGTCAGGTCGAGCGGATGAACCGAACCATCAAGGAGGTCACCGTTAAACGCTACCACTATGACAGCCATGAGCACTCTAAAACCACCTCAGTGACTTCATCAATGCCTATAACTTCGGCCGTAGGCTGAAGACCCTCAAGGGCCTCACCCCTTATGAATACATCTGCAAAACCTGGACAAATGAGCCAAAACTGTTCAAGCTAAACCCGCTCCAAAAAATGCCGGGACTAAACATTTAGCCTCTTTATGAACGTGAGTGATTCACGCTAAAAAATCCAATAATTAGGAGCGACATTGAAAACCGTTCACCATTCTACATAAACCACACCCGGCGCTCCGACGCCGCCGGCCGCGCCGATCTGGTTATTGCCGCCGCCGCCACCACCCGCGCCATAGCCAGTGCCACCGGCGCCTCCCATGCCGCCGCGATTGGACACGTCGCCGCGGCTAGCAGGACGCTGCAGGCGGCCGAGCCAGTTGATTAGAATGCCGCCATGTCCGTCAGTGATGACGACAATGCTATGATTTCCGTTCCCGGCCATGACGGAGTTGCCGCTTCCGGCACGTGGCGACCCATCAGTCTCGCCGAGCAAAATTCCACCGCCACCACCGCCACCACCGCCGCCATATCCATTTTCGCCCTTACTAAAGGCTCCGCCCTTGCCGCCCCGCCCACTCAAGACCTTTATTTTGTTAAAGCCGAGCGCCGGCAGCAAGCCGCCGTTACCGGCGCGCGTGCCTTGCACCGGATTAACGGGATCAGTTCCCGGATTGCCATCCGTGCCCGCCATGCCGCCAGTGCCACCGGCGCCCCCAGCGCCGCCACTAGCATTGTGGTAGCTGCCGCCGCCCGCGCCGCCGCCGCCGTTACCCGCAGCCGAGTTGCCGCCGCGATAGGGCTGGCCGCCGCCGCCGCCGGCGGCAATTATTTGGCCGAAGGACGAGGCACCGCCATTGCCGCCCGGCTGGCGAAAGCCTAACCCTGGCGCTCCCTTTTGCCCAACCCGCACTTCCACCCCGCCGGACAAGGCCTTAGTGGTCGCCGTGACCACTTCGCCCGATCCGCCGCCGGTTCCGCCTATGCCGCGTTCTATGCTGGCGCCGCCGCCGCCGCCGCCGCCTACCACCAGCACATGCAGCAAGCCTGCCTGCGCCGGCGGCTTCCATCGGCCAGATCGCCAAGCTGGATAACTCCGGCAAAGCGATGATCTGCTACCGAAAATAGCGCAGCCATGCGCCGCCATTGCCGGTGCCGGCAACGCCGGCCGCTGCGCCTGCAAAACGCTGATCCGTTCAGCGGTCTCATGCGCGGCACAGCCAAAATCAAGATAAGTTGCGCCGGGCTTCACGAGTGTGCATCGCTTGTCCCGGTGGCGCAGCCAGAGGATTTGCTGATCGATCAGCCGTGCGCGCGGATCAGGTTCCAGTCGCATAAGCAGGCCGCGGTAAATCCGGTTCAAGGTAAAGTCTAAACCGGCAAACGCCTTTGACTGGCAATAGCCGGTATCAAAACCCGGTGCCGGCTTCGCGCAATCCGCATGGGCGGTGGATGCGTATAGGCAAAGAATCATTCCGCTGAGGCAAAGCGCCAGAAATTTCATGAAGCCTCTACTTGATCAGCCTTGGTATGTTATCCCGGGCGTGTTATCTCGCGGACTCATGAACAACCGATTAACGGCAACCTGTCCAAACATTGCGGGCCGGTATTTTAAAATTAGCTGGCTCGACTTTAGCGTATTTTGCTCTCGCATGTTTCGCGGATCAGCAATCCCCTAGTTAGCAGTTCAATGTCGCCTGCCGCTCCCATTGCGATAGATGCGCGGCATAGTCGTTCCATTCGGCGTGCTTGAGCTTGGCATAGGAGGCGACAAACGCCTCCCCTAGCGCCGCCCGCATCGCCGTGGAGGCTTCCAGCGCCCGCAGCGCGTCCAGCAGGTTCAGCGGCAGGCGCTTGGCGTCCGTCACTGTGTGGCCATCCGTGTACCTGTTGATGTCGAGTCGGCGACCGGATGGATATCCATGCCGTGGATCAGCGAGCAGCAGGCGCGCAGGGCGTCGCGCTTCGGCCAGCCCGCCGCATCGGCGGCGGCCAGCAAATGCCGCACGGCGTGGAACAGGAAGGTGCCGGAACCGCAGGCCGGGTCCAGCACGCGCTGCGTCAAGGGCGCCGTGACAACGGCGCGGGTCAGCTTCGCGGCCAGCCAGTCGGGGGTGTAATATTCGCCAAGATCGTGGCGCTGCGCGGGGTCGATCAGGCTTTCGTACAGCGCCTTCAGCACATCGGTTGTCGCGTCCTGCAAGCGGAAGCGCGTTGTTTCGCCGACCGTGCGCGCCACCAGGTCTCGCCCGCGCGGATCGAGCAAAATCCAGTCGAAGAAATCGCTTTCGACCGCCGTGAATACCCGCTTCGGCCAACGCCGAACCAGAGAGAATCGCCTCCGGGTTGGCGGTAGGAAGCTCGAAAATCGCCGCCGGCCAGCTCATAGGCAATGAAGGTTGCGCCATCCGTCGCGACGCCGATGAATTTCCGCCCGCTCTGGCGTCCCCGCTCGGCGAGATAATCCGGCATCTTGCGTTCGACATCGCCGAGTTCCTGCCGCAGGTCGCGCTTGAACTCGAACACCGTGCCGGCGAACATGGTGTCGATCCGGCCATGCACGCGGGGCAGGCGGACCTCGTGGTCGATCTCGGTCCAGGCGATGCCGAAGCCGTTGCGCAAAATATCGGCGATCAGGGTGCGGGTGTTTTCATGCCCTGGCCGTCGGGCCAGATCAGCCATGATCGCGGGCAGGTTTTCGCGGCGCCATTGGTTCGACATCGGTTTGTGCCTACACGTCCGCGCCGCGCTCTGCTAGTATGCGCGCATGAGCCGATTCCGCCATGACGATCAGCCGGACATGTTCGCCGTCCTTGAAGGCGAGGCCAAGCCGGAACGCTATATTTACGAGGATTACATGCAGGTGATCCGCCGCCCGCAGCTGCAGGCAAAGCTGCGGCTGGCGCAGGAGGCCACGGTGTTTCCATGGAAAAACCTGACAGATGCGACCAGCGAAGAGATGCAGTTCAACGACATGGCGCGCAATTTTCCGGATGAGGAAGGCCGCCCCGCGATGGAGGCTTATGCGCGCGAAATCGTCCGGCTCTACGCGCTGATCGACGAGCCATGGACGCCGCTGTTATATTCCTGCGCCGGACGCTGGGGATAGGCTCTTAGTGTCTGTTTGGAAACTGGGCGGTTGAGGAATGGCGAGGGATTTTTTGCGCAGGGCGGGGAGGAATTTTGCCTCGATGTGGTTCATCGAGGCAAAATTCCGAGCCGTCATTGCGCGGAAAAGACCCGCGAGACCGACCCGATCCAGTTTCCAAACGGACACTTAGCCCGTCCTGCTATCAAAACCACGCCGCAACGGCATTGGCGGCGGCATCGCCCAGATGGCGAAGATGGATGCGGCCTTTGTCATCAAACTGTTTCCCTCATACGAACGTCATTGCGACGCCGGGTGTAGCAAAGAGCAAGCAATTAGCAATAACGCAACGATGCCGATTATATCCTCGGCGCCTTCCCCATCGTCGCCCGCGAGGAAACCGAATGCTGGGGCAAATTCCGCTCCCGCGACCTAATCCTCACCATAGCCGCCCTAGCGGCAGGCAACCCGGACGCCAAGGTTGCAAGCTAAACGGTTGTTAGCCTAAAACATACGGCATCATGACGATGCAGGCGAAGCAACATAAGCCTGCCCTCATGGCACTAACACCAAGTGGCATAGCCAACCTTCCCGCAACCCCGTTATTGCGAGCGGAGCGAGGCGGAGCAGCGAAGGTTCCAGCAATCCGCGGGTTTGCTGGAAAGGCTGCGGAGGTAATCCAGAAATCTCGCCGAAGGCAAACGCCGCGTCAGGAAAAATAACTAAACCCTCGCAAATCCTCCTTGCCCACCCCCGCCGATCTGTGGTTTATAGTCGTTTGTGCATCAGTTCGAATCCCTCTCCGCCGCCGACCGCTTCGCCGCCATCATGGACGGCCTGTTCCAAGCGATCACCCGGCGCGGCAGCCCGGGATTTAGCTGCGCTAACATCGCCGGCCCGCTTCTCGTCCTGATTTGGAACCGGCTATGCGGCATCAAATCCCGCTTCCTCCGCACCCTCGTCACCCGGTACGCGCCCCGCCGCAAACCCGCCCTCGCGCGCCAATCCCGCAAGCCCGCATCGCCCGGCCCCGCATCACCTTACAGGGTGCCGCGCCATAAAGCCTGGCTGCGGCGCCTGATTCCTGAAACCGGCGGCGCTGCCAGCCAGCTCTGCCACTTCCTCAACCAGCCGGACGCGATAGCGCTCATCGCCGCCGACCACCGGCTTGGCCGCATCCTCCGCCCGCTCTGCCACGCCCTCTCAATCCGCCCCGATCAGGTCCCCTGCCTCTACGCCAAGCCAGCGCCTACACCGCCCAACACGCCGCCCGATGCGCCGCCCATCGCCCACTCCCCGCCGCTCGCGGCTGCCGCCACATCCCCACCCGCCGCATCGCCTGCCCAGGCCACGCCGCCGCCGCAATGGCCGCCCATCACGCCGCCTTTGCCTGCATAACCAGGCAATCTCCGCACGCCTAGAACGTTACGATATCGAAATGAAAACCTTTACGATAGCGCGCCTATAGCTCGGCGAGGCCGGGGCGGAACGGCGCTTCGCTATCGCCTGGATAGCCGCGCGGCGCCGAAACCACCCGTATGCCCTGCGCCAGGCTTTCATGCCGGTAATGCGTGTGTCCGTGAATCCACAGCGCTGGGCGTCGCGCCGCGAATTCTGCCAGCAACTCCGAGCCATAAGCCGGGGCAATCTTGCCGGTCCGGTTCCCTAGCATGGTTCCACTCGGCGCGTGATGCGTCACCACGATATTGATCGCTTCCGGCTCCGCCGCCAAGGCATTCGCGAGCCAGAGGCGCGAGCGGCGGTGCATCGCCAGCGCGTCCGCCGGCATGAAAAGCGCGCCGCCATTGCGGATCAGCCGGTGGTCGTTCATGCGCGCGAAAGCCGCCGCCATCGCCGCCGCGGGTTGGCCATGCAGCGCGTAATCCGTCCACAGCGTGCAGCCGAACAGATTCACCCGCTGCCCGGCGATCTGATAGCTCGCCTTGGCGTTCTCCAGGAACTGAACCCGCCCCGCCGTCTTCGCCGAAGCCTGTTCCAGCGCGGGCAGCAGCGTCGCGATATCATGATGATAGAATTCATGGTTGCCCGCGATCATCGCCACCGGCGCCGCCAGAGACCGGCCCAACTGCTCGGCATAGGCCACGCCGCGCAGCCCGGAATGCACATCGCCGGCCAGCGCCACGAGGTCGACCGGCCCAATTCCGCTCAAAATCGCCTCGTCCAGCATCGTCCCCCGGCCTGCCAAACCCAGCCCGGGCTCCATCTCCAGATGCAGGTCGCTCATATAAAGGATGCGGATCACGGCAGCGCCGCGATGGCTCAGGAGCCTTGCCGCTTGCCGAGGGTGTCCGCCGCCGTGGCGCCGCGGCTTCCCATCGGCTCCGGCGCGCCTGTCGTGGTGTCCTGCTTGGTCTGGCGCTCGGCCTCGCCGTTGATCTCGGCGCCCAGCAGCACGAGATAAGCCGACAGCCAAAGCCAAGTCATCAGCACCACCACGGCGCCGAGCGAGCCATAGGTTTTGTTGTAATTAGCGAAATGCGCGACATAAACCGAGAACAAAATCGACGCCGCCACCCACAGCACCGCGGCGGCGATGGCGCCGGGCGAGGTCCATTGCCATTTCGGCGCGTCGCGGTCCGGGGCGTAGCGGTACAGCACCGCCAGCATCGCCATCATCAGCGCGATCAGCAACGGCCATTCAAGGATATAGATCGCGCTTTTCACCACGCCGCTGATGCCGATGCTGGACAGCACGGCGGGCAGCAGCGCCACCAGCGAAAGGGCGACGATGCCGCTGATCACCAGCCCGATGGTCAGCCCGATGGCGATCAGGTTGAAGCGGATGAAGCCGCGTTTTTCCTCCTGCCCATAGGCGATGTCGAGCGCCGAGATCATGCCGCTCATGCCGCGCGAGGCGCTGTAAAGGGCGATCAATATGCCGATGATGGCGCCGAAGCCCAAAGCGCCGTGCGAGGTGGAGACTAGTTGGTGCAACTCATCGCCGATCAGCTTCTGCGCCGAAGGCAGCAGCAGGCCGGACAGCGCGTTGATGTTGGTGGCGACGGTCGCCGGGTTGGCGACCAGCCCATAAATCGAAACCAGCGCCGCGAGGCCAGGGAACAGCGCCAGCAGCACGTAATAGGTGACGCCGCCGGCGACCAGCGACATGTTCTTCTCGCCGCTGTCATTCCAGGCGCGGATCAGGATGTCCTTCCAGCCGCGCGCCGGAATATGCTGCGGCGCGGCGGCTTCGCGGCCGCGTCCTGGACTGGCGTGTTTCGGATTGGTGGACTCAGGCTTGGTCGGATCGGGCACTCGGCGCTCCTGCATTGCGGCGTGCGGGCTATGCGCTGCTTTTTGAACCAATGCTGCGCCTTTATTCATTAAATCATGGCAAGGCAGGAAGATTGACGCTTCGGCTTGTCGCCTTGCCGGGCCAGATTGCAGAACCAATCAAGGAGAACGCCATGGCGGGATTTCTGAAACAAAGGCAACCGGCTTCAACCTGCCCAGAATGCGCGTCGCGCTGGGGCGCGGTCGGCAGGGGCGCCGCGGCGGGCGGCTTCGCGGCGGCGGCTGCGATGCTGGGCCGCAAGGTTTTCGCCCAGGCGCAGATCGGCCAAGGGCATAGCCTGAAACACCGGATTCTCGATCTCGCCGCCGGGATGATGCAACAAAAACACCCGCTTGACGCGATGAGCACCTATCTTAACGGCTTTCACTTCTACGCCGATGACATGGGCAGGCAGGTCGAGGCGCATCATTTCTGCACGCATCTCAAAGCCGACATGCATCAATGCGTGATCTATGATTCCAACAAGCCCGGCGCGCGGCTGATCGGCATCGAATATATCATCAGCAAGGCGCGGTTCGAGCGCCTGCCGGAGGCGGAAAAGCGGCTCTGGCACAGCCATCATTACGAGGTGAAATCCGGCGAACTGATCGCTCCCGGCATTCCGGAGCTGGCGGAGCGCGCCTATTTCCAAGACCTCGCCTCCACCTACGGCAAAACCTGGCACACCTGGCAGATCGACCGCGATGATTTTCCTCTGGGGATTCCACAGCTGATGATGGGATTCACCGCCGATGGCCAAGCCGATCCGGCGCTGGTAGCGGCGCGCGACGCGCGGCTCGGCGTTTCCGTCGAGCAACGGCGGCGCAGCCGCGCCGATATCCCGATGCCCTCCCTGGCGCCTGGCTGCAACGCCTGGGAAAGCGGGCGCAGCGCGCAGACGCGGCTTGAGGAGGTAGCGTTCAAACGGCAGCCATAAAGCGCGCAGCCCCTGCGACGCAGCGCTCGAACACGTCGAGCGCGTCGAACGGATGGTCACGGCCATCCTCCGGCAGCGCCATCGCCGGACGGCCTTGCGCTTCAAGAGCGCCGGCGACCATCAGATTATCCGGCAAGCCAAACCCCTCCACCGCCATGCCCGCCAGCGGATCAGGCACGGCGGCGATCTGCGCCGCGCTGCGAACGGCGAAGTTCCGGGCGGCATTGGAATAGCCGAAAACCGGCAATCCGCGCCCCAGGAACCAGCCCAGCTCGGCCAGCGTCCCCGCATCCGCGGAAGCGCCGCGAAACGGCGTCAGATTGGCGATGATGATATCGCACGCCTCCATCATGCCGAGACAGCCCTGAAAAATAGCCCGCCAGGCCCGCTCCGCCGGCATCTCGCCCAGCCCCGCAACGCCGCTATCAACCGGCGCTTTGCCAGCAATGCCGTGGCGCGCGCAGATGGCGATTTTCCGCGCGGCAAAGGCATGGGCATCCGGCAGGAACACGTCGGGTCCGGCAAGATAGGCGGTGATCATAACCGTCCGGCTCCTCTAGCGCGTGATCGTCGAAGGTGAAATCACCGGAGACGTGAATCACCCGCTAAAACAAAGGAATAGAGCATGATCCGTGAGCGAATGCGAACGGATCATGCTCTATTGTGACATGCTGCTGGCAGGCATAATGGATGGAAGAACCGAGGCAAAAGATTTCGATGAGCGATGACGATTTTCCCCATGAGCAGGAATTCACCTCGAAAGTCGCGTCATGGATGGACCGCGTCATTGAAAATAATCGCGCCTCGCCCTTCTCCAAGGCGACATGCGAAGCCAGAAGCCGAGGTTCCCAGAGACGCCGGGACCTTACCCTGCTTGGCCGCAACGGCAAACCGCTTCCTGACGCGGTTTCATCTTGCACTTTCCCTCCCGGCTGAACATTTCGAGGCGATGCTTGAAGGGAAACATTGATGAACTATCGCAATCTAGGCCGCAGCGGCTTGAAAGTGTCGCCTCTATGCCTCGGCACGATGATGTTCGGCGGCGCGACCGATGAACCCACGGCGGCGCGGATCATCGCCCGCGCGGCGGCGCAAGGGATCAACTTCATCGACACCGCCAATGTCTATACCGAAGGCCGCTCCGAGGAGATCACCGGGCGGGCGATCAAGGCCAATCGCGGGCATTGGGTGCTGGCCACCAAATTCGCCAACAAGACCGGCGAGGGACCCAATGACCGAGGCCTGTCGCGGGTCCATGCATTCCGGGCAGTTGAAGCCAGCCTGAAACGGCTCGGCACCGACGTAATCGATATCCTCTATCTCCACCGCGAGGACGCCGCCACGCCGCTGCATGAAACCGTCGGCGCGCTGGCCGATCTGATCCGCGCCGGGCATATCCGCCATTTCGGGGTGTCCAATACCCGCGCCTGGCGGATCGCCGAGATTTGCCGGCTGTGCGACGAAGTGGGCATCGGCCATCCGGTGGTCAGCCAGCCCTATTACAACGCGCTGAACCGGATGCCGGAAGTGGAACAACTGCCCGCCTGCGCCTATTTCGGTCTGGGCGTCGCGCCCTACAGCCCGCTGGCCCGCGGCGTGCTCACCGGCAAATACGCGCCCGGCGCCAAGCCAGAGGAAGGCACGCGGGCCGGGCGCGGCGACAAGCGCATCATGGAGACCGAATGGCGCGAGGAAAGCTTGGCAATTGCGCAGGAAATCGTCGAACACGCCAAGGCGAAAGGTATTACCCCCGGCCAATTCGCCATCGCCTGGCTGCTCAACAACAAGCTGGTCACCAGCCCCATCGCCGGGCCGCGCACCGAGGCGCAATGGGAGGATTACCAGGGCGGCCTAACCTATCAATTCACCGCCGAGGACGAAGCGCTGGTCGACCGCCTGGTGCCCCCCGGCCACCCCTCGACCCCCGGCTACAACGATCCAGCCTATCCGCTGGAGGGAAGGATTACCGTTTAATTGCTAAGCCCGCTTGCGAACCCGCTTGCGCGCCATCGGCGCCTGCTGATCCTCGCCTTGATCGGCAAGGCCGGGGACCTCGCCGTAATTCTCCTGGATCGACGCCTCATCGACCCGTTCCGGCGCCATCGGGTCGCGGCCTTCCGCTTGCGGATTGGGCAGCAGCCCGGCGCCGGCGCCGTCTTCCATGCCGATCAATTCCCGCGCCCGTTCCCAATATTCGGCATCGCCGCCATGCGGCCGGCCATCCGCCTCCCATAGGTGATAAGCGCGCTCGCGGATGCGCTGATCGCGCTGCTCGTCGCTTTCGCTGAAAAAACTTGATGACATGAATGATCTCCTAGAGCGCGATCGTCGGAGGCGGAATCGCCGGAGACGTGAATCGCGCGACAAAACAAAGAGTTAGAGCATGAGCCGTGAGCGAATGCGAAGGGATCATGCTCTAATCCAGACAGGCCGGAAGACGTCCCTCCGGTTGCAGTGAAAAATAGGGCGGATTCGCCAGGATACCGGGTGGCGGCGAATGAATTGTCGTTAATAGTTGAATTGATAGGTGAGGCCGACGCTGTTGCCGGTATTGGCGCCGTAGCCGCCGCCGCTGCCGACCGCTGTGTTCAGCTTAAGGCCCTTGTAGAGATTGATCTGCACTGTCGCTTGCGAGCCGCCGCTGGTCGATTGCGTCGCGCCGACATAGACGCCGGGCGCCACATAGCGGCCGGCATTCACCGAGGGGCCGGCGCCATTCTTGCCGCCGCCCACCGATAATTCGTCGAGGCCGAGGGCGTTGCGCACGCTGGCCAGCGGGCTGGGACCGCCGCCGCCGATGCCGGCGAGCTGGGCGAGCGAAGCGGCGAGAGACGCCGCTTGAAAAGCGCTGAGGCTTTGCGTGCCGGTGCCGTAGAGCAGATGCGCCAGCACCTCGTCCGACGGCAGAGTGGGATTGCTCGAGAGGCCAATGACCGGGCGCGCCGCGGTGCCGGTGATCGTCAGCGTCGAGATGGTGCCGTCGCTCGCCGTGTTGCTCGCCGCGAAATCCAGCGCCGGCATGAAGCCGTTGCCGTTAAAGTCGACGATGCCCTTGGTGAAGTCCAGGTTTTTGCCGGCAAGGTTGAAATGCCCGCGCACCAGCTTGAAGCCACCGGAGGGGATCGGCTTGGCCGCGGTGCCGGCGAGATGCAGCCTGCCCCCAAGCATGGCGAAAATCCCGTCGCCGCGCACCAGCACGCCCTGGTATTTGGTGGCGACGGTCAGGTTCAGCGCGATCGGCGGCGGCGCGCTCGGCTTGGGCGGCGCCTCGCCCGGCTTCAGGATGGTAAGCTTGGTCACCGAAGGCGGCAGGCCTTTCGGGATATTGATGGTCGCCTTGTCGATATAGACCGTGCCGCCAACGCCTAGATTGCCCTTTACCGCGCCTTGAACAGCCACGCCGCCGCTGAGCGTCTCGGAGATGATGTCGCTCTGCACCGGGCTCGCCTTGTTGAAATTCACCCGGATATTCACCGGCATTGGCGGGGTCAGGCTGATCGTGCCGTTCCCGGTGATCGTGCCGCTGCCGGCTTTGGCGTAGAGGCGGGAGAGCGTGAGGTTTTGCCCGGCGGCCAGCACCAGCGCGTCAATGCTGGTCAGGTCAAGCCCGGAGGTGACATTCTGCGCGCTGCCATTCGCCAAGATCACCTGCCCGTTGGCGCGCGGGGCGGCGGCGGTGCCGGTGATGCGGAGGTCCGGCGTGATGAAGCCGGTGATGCGGGTGCCCTGCGCCGCCAGGATCGGGTCGAGCAGCCTGAGATCGGTCCGCCCGGTGACGGCGAGATTGATCGGCCCGGTTTTGGTCAGCGGCGCGGTGCCGTCCACCAGCAGATTGGCCCGGGCGCCGAGGCCGAGGCGGATCGTGCCGCGCGCGGTTTTGCCCAAGAGCGTCTCATGCGCCGTCAGCGTCGCCGGCGGCAGGGAGGCGGTGGTGGCGGTGATCAGCCGCAGGCCATGGCCGTCCAGGTTGACGGCGCCCCGCGGCGTTTTTAGCGTGCCAGTGACATGCGCGTTGGCATTCAGCACGCCCGCCGCGTTCAGCTTCGGATCGACCGCATGGGCCAGCGAGAGCGGCAGGTTGGCGAGCCGCACCGAAAGGTTGATCGGCCCGGTGGTTTTCAACGGCGCGGTGCCGGTGACATCCAGCCGCGCCGAAGCTCCGATGGCCCCGTGAATGACGCCGCGCATCGCGGCGCCCCCGCTTGTGCTAAGCAGGGTTTCGTTGGCCGTCAGGTTGAGCGGCGGCAGCCCGGCGCCGGGACCCGAGGCGACGCCAAGGCCGCGCGCATCCAGGGTGACTTTCCCTTGCGGCGCTTTCAGCGATCCAGTGAGATGCGCGGTAGCGTTGATGATGCCGCGCGCGGCAAGCTTGGGGTCGGCGGCGCGGGCGATGCTGGCGGGGAGGCGAGAGATGCGCGCATCGAGATTAAGGTCCGGCTGAATATCGCCATTCGCCGTAATTGTTCCTCCCGCCAGTCCCAGCGCCAAATGTTGCACCGCGATATGCGTGACCTTGCCTTGAGGCGTGGCGATCAGCGTCGCCGGGCGGAGCAGATTTGCCGCCAGGCCGCGGGCGGTGGCATGCAGCGTGTTGAGCTGCACGACGCGGTTCTTGCCATCGACCATGCTGGTCAGCGCCAGGCGCGCCGGCGCGCCGGCCAGGGTGCTGAACGCCGCGTTCGCATCGACGGCGAGCGCCGTTTCGGTGCCTTTCGCCGTCAGATTGAGCGAACCGGCGGCGCTCGGCGCGCGCAGTCCGGTGATCACCGCCTTGGCGTCGATGGCCGGGTCATGCGTGATATGATCCAGCGTCGCCTGGATGTCGGCGCGGCTGACGCCGATGGCCTTGCCTTCGCGAAGATTGGCGGCGGTCAGGGTGAGGGCGGCGGGCTGGCCGGATTTATGCTCAAACTGAGTGTTAATGCTGCCGCCGAGCGTGACGCCCGCCAGTTTCGCGAAATCACTCAGATGGGCAATGGCGATTTGCAACATGCCGGTGGGAAGTTTTTCGCCGGGCGCCCGGTCGATCACGCCGTTGCCGGTCAGCGACTTCCAGGACAAAGTGTGGATCGCCAAATGCACGGCACCCGTGGCGGCGCGGGCGAAATCGGCGTTCAGCGCCAGCGGCGCATCGTCAAGTGAGCCGGCGCCGGTGACGCTGCCGGCGGGGGTTTTCGGCAGATGCCGTGCCTTCACCACCAGTTGGAACGGCCCGGAAGGCACAGCGCCCGTCGCCACCGCGCCATCGATTTTCGCATCGACCGCCAAATCGGCACGCGGCCCAGTGACATGCGCGTCCTCCGAAAGCTGACCCGATACTTTGGGGTCAAACAGGCTGATATCGGGTTCATGCAGCACGGCATGCAGCGCTACATCCCGCGGGCCGGCCGTCCCTTTCACCTGCGCGGTGACGGCGGCGGCGGCGAGATTGAGGTCGTGGATGGTAACGGTGCTTCCAATAAGCGTCAGATGGCTGGAAAGCGTTACTTGATTGCCAAGAAGCTTGGGTAAAGGGGCCTTGCCGCCGGTGATCGCCGCGGTGTTGTCCAGCGCCACCGTCGTCACCTTCGCCACGCGCGAGGCGACCAGATGCAGCACGTCGCTACCGTTGAGCTGCGTCTTGCCGATGGCGGCGTAGGGCGACAGATGCGGCAAGGTCAGGGTGAGATCGGCGCCCGGCCTGGTTTCCGATAAATTGACCGTGCCCAAAGCCTTCGCTTGCAAGGCGGCCAGCGCGGCCGTCAGGTTCAGCGCCGCATGGTCGCGCGGGCCGTTGATTGTCGCATCCAGCGCCAGCGGGCCTTGAAATTGCGGCGTTTTTGGCAGATGCGCGAACGTCTCGATCAACCCGCCCGTTGGCTCATGCACGGCAACCCGGGCCTTCACATCCGATGGCGTCAGCGTCGCATCCACCCGGTACTGCCCCAGCTGGATCAGCGAGGTCGCCTCCAGCGCCACCGACACGTTTTGCAGCGACGGCGCCACCACATGCCCATTAAGGCGCAACGCCGCCGCTTGCCCGGCCACCGGCTTCGCCAGATCAAGCCGCCCGATCTCGATATGCCGGATCACCGCCGAACGGATCGGCAATTTACCGGACTTTTTCTTGGGCTTGGTCTTGCTCGCCACCGGCAGCCGCGCCACCTCGACCGACGCCGCGCGCAGCTCCTCCACCCTCACCTGGCGATGCAGCAGCGGCAGCGGCGACCAACGCAACACCACATCATTGAGCGTCAGCCAGCCCCCCTTGGCATCGGCGATCTCAATGCGCCGCGCCCGGATATCCTTGGGAAAATGCCCGGCCAGCCGCGTGATCTTTACCTCGCCGCCGGTCAGCGTGCCAACCTCGCGCGCCGCAAACCCCCGCCCCGCTCCCGTGTTCAAGTAAATGAACAGCCCCAGCACCACGACGACCGGCACCCCAATCACCACCCCCAGCACGATCAGCACTATCTTCCACGCCCGGCGCATCTAGGCGTGATCCTTGGTTCTGAAATTTGGCGAAGGAAGGTCAGGGGGCGCTGCCCCCTGAACCCCCGCTAAGGGCTTAGCCCTTAGAACCAATAGGGTTTCTATCAGAGGGGGCTGAAGCCCCCTCTGATAGAAACCAGATAGATGGATTCCAAAGGCTCCGCCTTTGGTGGGGTCCAGGGGCGAAGGCGC
This sequence comes from Acetobacteraceae bacterium, assembly GCA_965276795.1. Taxonomy (GTDB): domain Bacteria; phylum Pseudomonadota; class Alphaproteobacteria; order Acetobacterales; family Acetobacteraceae; genus Acidiphilium. The sequence goes on from OZ255628.1 coordinate 2,997,278, forward strand.
CTGAAGGTTCCGGCGATGCGAAGCATCGCTGGAAGGCGCCGGAGGGAGAGCCCCTGGCCTTCCTTCACCAATGGCCACGGACCAGGCCATCAGAACGCCTGCCCCAGGCCGATATAGACGGCGATTGAAGCGCCGCCGGGGGGGCGTTGCAGGGGGACGCCGACATCGACGCGCAGCGGGCCGATGCCGGTGTAATAGAGAAAGCCGAGGCCGGCGCCGACGCGCAGGGTGCCGGTAAAGGGTTTGCCGGTGGCGGAGACCTGGCCGGCGTCGATGAAAGGGGCGATGCCGAAGGTTTTGCCGATACGCTGGCGGAACTCGATTTCGGTGGCGTCGATGGCGGTGCCGCCTTCGGGAATGCTGTCAGGGAATAAGGGTCCGACGGTTTGGTAGGTATAGCCGCGGACGGTGCCGGTGCCGCCGGCGTAGAAGCGCTGATCGGGTGGCACCTGGAATTGCGAGCCGCCAAAGATGCGGCCGATCAGGCCGCGCACGGCGAGGATGCCGCGTCCGGGGGCTTCGAGGTTGATATAGGTATTGCCGATGGCTTCCGTGATGACAAAGGCGCCGGAGCCGCCTTTGAGCGAAGCGGTGGGGGTGACCCGCAGCGAGAGGCGGACGCCGTGGGTCGGGTCGAACTGCGAATCGGCGGTATCGTATTTTAGAATGAGCGGGATCTGCCCCAGCACATAGGTGCGGCGGATCCCTTCCTGCAGCACGCGTTCGGCGATGAAGCCGGGGCCGTAGCTGAGGGTGAGATGGCGGTCGAGCGGGCGGGTGAGCAGCAGATCGGCGAGCACGCCGGTGCGGCTATAGGCCGGCAAATATTCCTTCAGCGCTTCGATCTGGGCGCTCAGGGTCTGGCCGACGCTGAGGAAGTCGGGCTGCTGGTACAGCGCCTTCACGTTGTAGCCGGGTTCGATCAGATAGGGGTTCTTGCCGCTCAGCTTGCTGCGCGCGGAGCCGCTGCTGCCGATGCCGGTGGCGCCGGCGGAGAGGATGAGGCTTTGCGCGCCGCCGAACAGATCGCGATCCGTCCAGGACAAATCGGCGGTGATGCCGAGATCGGTGGAATAGGCGGCGCCGACCGAGACCGCGTGAAGTTTCTGCTCATGCACCAGGAAGGTGACGGGCACCCGGGGGAGTGGCGAACCCGGCGTGGCGGCGGTGGCGGGCTGGGTGGTGACCGAGGAGAACACTTTGAGGCCGAGCAGCGAATCCCGCGCGTCGTTCAGCCGGGTTTCACTGAAGGGCTGGCCGGGCTTGAGCTTGAGATGGCGGCGCAGGAAGGCTTCGCGCATCCGCTTCAAGCCCTGGAAGCGAATGGCGCCGATATCGACGCGCGGCCCCATGGTGACGGGATATCGAACCGCGAGGGTATGGCGCTGGGTGTCGGCGATGGCGACGGCGCTGCCGACGCTGGCGAAGGCGTAGCCGTCGTTTTTCAGCCGGGTTTCCAGCTTCGGCCCAGCGGCGACGATAGGGGTGGCAAGCGCCGGCTGGCCGATGGCGACGCCCAGGGATTGGCGGGCTTCTGAAGCGGTGAGGCCAGGCGTGTCGATCGCGCCGATATGATAAAGCGGGCCTTTATTGGTGCTGACGGTGACCGGCACGGGCGGCGCTTTCGGGTGATGGCTGAGCAGGCCGGGCAGCGACGGATCATTCAGGGCGTGACCCGCGATGGTAATACTGGCGCTGCCGGAATCATAACCCAGGCTTTGTAGCACGGTGATAAATTTTTGTTGATCCGCTTGGGCGCGGCCGATCAGCGCGAAGGGGCCGACCGGCAGCTTTGTCCGCAAGGTGGCGAGGCTGGAGGTTGCTTTGAGCAGGGTGTCGAGCTGTTTGTCGCCGCTTGGGTTGAAGATGACCTGATAGGGTTGCGGGCTGGCGGCGCGGGCGCAGGATGGGCCGATCATACATACCCATAGCAAGAGCAGGTATCGGTGTTTGCGGCGATTTTGCCGGGCCATGGGTTTGGGCATTATTCTTCACATGCGGCAAAACCCTAAAAACCAGCAAGTGCGACACGCTCACGATCCCGTTATGACGATGAATCCGCATGCCTTGTCCAAGATGATGGCGTACTCTTAATTAATAAAAATTTTTGCTTCTTTTTTTAAAAAGAAGGCCTTTCTAAGCAAGCCGTTTGTTAAAGTTGCCGGAATGGCTTGGCCGCCACTGGAACCCTGAAGCCGAGGTTTTTGAAACTGGCTTTCATATGGGGCGGCAGATCGGCTTCCACGGTCAGCGTGCCGCCGCGCGGGTGCGGGAGGGTGAGGCGGCGGGCGTGCAGATGCAGCCGGTCCTCGAAGCCGGCGGCGGTGGCTCTGCCATCGGCATAGGCGTGATCGCCTAAAATGGGCGTGCCGAGCGCGGCGCAATGGGCGCGCAGCTGGTGGGTGCGTCCGGTGAGCGGCGCGAGGTCGAGCCAGGAGAATTTGTCGCCGGCATAGTCATGGGTGGCGTAGTCGGTCAGCGCCTTGGCCGCGCCCTCGTCGCCACGCGCGGCGGGACCAATTCGGGCGCCGTGGGTGGTGTTGATGCGGGCGAGCGGCAGGTCGATCTGGCCTTCCAGCGGAATGGGGCGTCCAGCGACCAGCGCCCAATAGAGTTTCTCGATATCGCGGCCGCGGAAGGCGGCGGCGAGTTTGGCGGCGGCATGGGCGTTGCGGGCCAGCGCCAGCACGCCGGAGGTGTCGCGGTCCAGCCGGTGGACCAGCCGGGGGCGGTCCTCGGCCTCGAATCGCAACGCGTCCAGCATTCCGTCAAGATGCGTGGCGATGCCCTTGCCGCCTTGGGTGGCGAGGCCGGAAGGCTTGTCGAGCACCATTACATCGGCGTCGCGGTAGAGGATGCGGGCGGCGAGATCGCGGGTTTCATGGGCGTCAAGCGCGATGATTTGCCGGGTTTTCTCGCGAGGCTTGGGCGCGGCATCGAGCGGCGGGATGCGGATTTCCTGCCCGGCGGCGAGGCGCGCCGAGGCTTCGGCCTTTTTGCCGTCGATGCGGACTTGGCCGGTGCGGCAGAATTTCTGGATGGCGCCTTGCGCGAGGCCGGGATGATGCCGGCGCAGATAGCGGTCGAGGCGCAAATCCGCCTCGTCCTCGGCGACAATGCGGGTCTCGAATGTCATAGCTTTTCGTTCCTGAGTTCGGCCCAGCGGGTGAGCCGCTTGCGGAGTTCGGCCTCGAAACCGCGGCCTTTGGGCTGATAGAATTCGGCACGCGGCATGGCGTCGGGGAAGTAGTTCTGGCCGGAGAATTCGTCCTCGGCGTCGTGGTCGTATTCGTAGCCGGCGCCGTAGCCGAGCTGCTTCATCAGCTTGGTCGGCGCGTTGAGGATATGAGCGGGCGGGGTGAGGCTGCCATGCTGTTGCGCCGCGCGTTTCGCCGCCCCAAGCGCGCGATACGCGGCGTTGGATTTCGGCGCGGTGGCGCAATACAGCACCGCCTGGGCGATAGCGAGTTCGCCTTCCGGGCTGCCGAGCCGCTCATAGGCGTCCCAGGCGGCGAGGGTTTGCGGCAGCGCGGCGGGGTCGGCCAAGCCGATATCCTCGGCGGCGAAGCGGGTGACGCGGCGGGCGATGTAGCGCGGGTCCTCGCCGCCCGCCAGCATCCGCGCCAGCCAGTAGAGCGCTGCGTCGGGATCGGAGCCGCGCATCGATTTATGCAGCGCCGAGATCAGGTTGTAATGCTCCTCGCGGTCGCGATCATAGAGTGCCGCCCGGCGCACCACGAGATCGGCGAGCTGCGCCGGAGTGAGCGGGGCGGCAGGGTAGGCGGCGAGGATTTGCTCGGTCATGTTGAGCAGCGCCCGTCCATCGCCATCGGCCATGGCGCGCAGGCTGGCGCGCGCTTCAGGTTGCAGGGGCAGGTTTGCTCCGGTCGCCGCCTCGGCGTGATCCAGCAGCGCGTCGAGCGCCGCGTCATCGAGGCGTCTTAGGACGAGAACTTGGCAGCGCGAGAGCAGCGCGCCGTTCAGCGCGAAGGAAGGGTTTTCGGTGGTGGCGCCGATCAGGATGATGGTGCCGTCCTCAACCACCGGCAGGAAGCCATCCTGCTGGGCGCGGTTGAAGCGGTGAATTTCATCGACGAACAGCATGGTGCCATCGCCGTGCCGCCGCCGGCGGGCAGCTTCCTCGAACACCCGCTTGAGATCGGCGACGCCGGAAAACACCGCGGAAATTTGCACGAAAACCAGATTTGCCTGGTTGGCTAGAAGCCTGGCGATGGTGGTTTTGCCGGTGCCGGGCGGTCCCCAGAGGATCATCGAGGCGAGGCTGCCGCGCTCCAGCATCCGCGTCAGGCTGCCTTCGGGACCGACCAGATGATCCTGCCCCTTCACATCGCCCAGCGCCTGCGGGCGCAGCCGTTCGGCCAGGGGCGGGCGGGATGCGCCCTTGGTTTGCGCCAGTTCGGCCTCGGCAGGCCGCGCCTCGGCCGGCCGCGCCTCGCCAAAAAGATCAGGACTGTCATTGATCCGCGCCATGGCGCACAGAATAGCTCAAAGTGGGACTGGGCGAAATCAGCACTGGGGCGAAATCAGCGGTGCCTAAACTCCATGCGCGGCGATGGCTGCTGATGAAGCGCGCGAATGCGAGGCTCTGAAAGCAGCGTTAAACCCAGCGTCGCGCCTGCCGGGCGAGGCCGAGCGCGAGCGCTGCGCTGCCGAGCAGGATCAGCGAGCCTGGCTCTGGCACATCGGCGGGCGGATCAGCGCTGGTGACTGTCGCTTTGAGGCCGGTGTTGAGATTGGTATAGCCGTCCGTGGCGTAGGCGATGAAATCCACGAAATCGCCGACCGCGAATTTCACGTTGGGGACGCTGAACTTCATGGCGGCGCCAAAGGCTGACAGCGTCGTCGCCGGCAGCAGCGGCGCGCTACCTTGGCTATCGGTAATCGAGACAACGTGGGGCGCTTCGGCGATGTCATCGCCGGTGAAGCTGCCGATGATGTCATAGGCGCCAGCCGCCGGCGCGGTCCATCGCGCGATCACCATGCCGTTCGCCGGGTCGAGATTGAGGGTGTTGGGCTGGATGCGCGCAGTGCCGATGCTGACGGCGCTGCCGCTGGCATTGCCGATGACGCTAATATGAGCGGGTTGGTTCAGCCCGTTGCTGACGCAGGCAATGCCGCTGAGGCCGCTGCAGGAACCGATGGCGGTGAGGACGCTGGGAGCGGCATTCCCGGTGGCGCCGAGATAACTCCAGGGCCCTCCTTTGCCGGCAAAACCGCTCACCGCGCCAGAGGTTGTCGCGGCAGCGGCCAATGTGCCCGCGACAATGGCGGCGGCCCCGGCAAGAACAGCAGATGAGCGTTCCATGGCATCCCCTTTTGTGAGCCAGCGAACAAAGTTAAATTAGGTTAATTTAGTATCCATTAAATTTTTATTGGCAAGGAAAATTTAATAATCTGGTCAAATATTTTGATTTTATGGAAGTTGAGAAAATTTTTCATCAAATTTTACAACCTAAAACTGAAAAACCATTATTTACTATAAATAAGATTGTCGAAACTCTTTACAGCCTGCTTCAGCGTCGAGACGAAGATACGAATAACGCTTTGTACTTATTCATTTATTGATTTTGGTATTGAAATTGCATTCCAAAAATTAACAATTTAACATTTTTTGGAAAGATTATCTCATGTTGCGTAAGCTACTGCTCGCTGCCACCGCGATCGCGTTAACTGCCGGCGTCGCGAATGCCACACCGATGGCCACGTCATTCCTTGGCACGGATACGTTCCTCGATACGACCAGCCACGGCCCGCTTGACATCACCGCGGTGCAGGACCTGACGCCGATCAGCTTCGCGATTAACCAGAACCAGAATTTTTATACGCCTGACCTGCTGACGCTATTCACCACCGATAAAAGCCATGGAAGTTTCTTTGGCAGCACCGCCAAGAACAACATCGAGGTCAGTTTTGATTTCACCGAGCCAAGCGCGGGCAGCGGCAGCGTCGGCGGAACCGGCAGCGAGACGGTGTTCAGCATTGGGGGCTTCATTCTGGGATCAACCGGCGGGATAACGTGGGATAATCCCTCGACAATCAGTTTTTCGGATGGCGCGCTGCTTGACGTCAGCTTGGGCAACGCATTCCTCTTGGGCGATGGCAAGTCCGACAGCGCGGTGATTTCCGCTGATTTCAGGCTGGTCAAATCCCCTGATCCGGTGGCGGTGCCGGAGCCAGGATCGCTGGCTCTGCTGGGCACCGGCCTCGTCGGCCTCGGATTGCTCGCGCGCAGAAAGCGCGCCTGAACAGCGGCGGAGGCTTAACGGAGGCTGGCGCGGCCGCCGAGTCTGGGAGATTCGGCGCGACTCGGCAAAAGCGGCTGCCGAATCGGGGCGATTCGGCGCGACTCGGCAAAACTTGCAATCTCTGCAATGTGTTATAGAGCGAGGCTTGGCTAACACTTGAGATTGCAAGATGAAGCGGCGCCGGCGTGTCAGCGTTACCGATTTCGGTTTGCTGCTGTTGATCATCATCGTCGCGGTTCCCATCGCCATACAGCGATGGGTGGCGGGGCTGCCGCCTGCCCGCAAGCTGGAACTTGGCGTGGCGCTGGCGGCATTGCTGCTCGCCTGCCTCGCGCTGGGATTCACGCGGTGGCGGCGGCAGCGGCGGCAGCGGCGCGCTTATCGAAAGATGCTGGCGGAATTCCGCTGGCACGAGGCCATGTCGCCGCGCGATTTCGAGCGGTGCTGCGCGGATTACCTAGCGCTCAAAGGCTGGCGGTCTCGCCGGACTGGCGGATCAGGCGATCAAGGCGTCGATGTGCTGGCGGAAAAAGACGATATCCGCCTGGTACTGCAATGCAAGAAATACAGCAAACCGGTCGGCAACCGGGCGGTTCAGGAAGCTTTCGCCGCCAAGGCGCATGCCGGAGCCGACGCCGCCGCGGTGGTGAGCACCAACGGCTTCACCCGCAGCGCGCAGGAACTGGCGGCGACCACGGGCGTGCTGCTGCTGCACTTTACCGAACTCAGGACGATTGATGAGCGCCTGAAGCTGGATTGCCCCTGAAGCTGGATTGCCCCTGAAGCCGAATTGACAATGCCGGGTGGCGGTTACTGGATGATCCCGGCGGCGACGAAGACGGTGCCGATCAGGAACGCGATGGTCAGGAACGCCGCGAAAATCTTGGGCAAATTTTTGACATACATTAGGTCTAGCTCCTTGTGTCAGGCCAGACCTAAACTTGGCCACTGGGTGAGACAATGCAAATTCGGTTGATGACCATCAGGACACGGGCCAGCTTTGCGCCCGGCGCAGAACGCTCCGCCCAGCGCGGTGGCGCACCGGGCGAGATGCCGGAAATCATTTATTACACAGCGGTGGAACTCACGGGCTGGCGAGCCGGTTTTACCAATCCTATTTTCACGGGGCAATGATGAGGATGAACAGCATGTCGCAACCGCTCATGATCCTGGGCGCGCCGCGTTCTGGCACGACTTTCCTGTGCGAGACGATGAACCAGCACCCGGAAATCGGGTTGACCAATGAGTGCCGGATCTTCGTGCAGCTCAAGCATATGATCGAGGAGCAAACCGCGCGCCCCGATCTGCTGAGCGCGGAGTTTCGCGCCCCCTATGCGGCGTTCATCCGCCGCAACGCCGGTGAATGGGTTGAACGGTTCTACCGCGAGGAGTTGGACATCAAGACCCCGATTTGGGGCGATAAATTGCCCTCCTACGCTGATCCGACGGTGCTTTCAGGCCGCCGCGGCGCGGCGCCGAACCTGCCGGAATCCGGCTCTTGCCTGCAATTAATCCGCGAGGCGTTGCCCCGCGCGAAATTCATTCATATCCACCGCCATCCGGCGCTGGTCGCCCGGTCGCTGGTCCGCAAGAACTGGATTGGCAACATGCAGGCCGGCCATGAGGTGTGGCGGCAATATGTCAGCGAGATCACCGCATTTTTCGGCGAACTGCCAGAGGACCGGCAACTCACCATCGGCCATGCCGAATTGCTGATCCAGCCGGACCAATCGGCCCACGATATCGCGCGGTTTCTCGGTCTGGCGGATGCAGAGCCCATCGCCAGCTTCCTCCGCCGGCAGCGCAGCACGCCGACGCCGTTCAGCGAGCCGATCAGCGATCTTTCAGAATCCTACCTCACGCGGGCGCGCGCGCGCGTCGATTATCATGCGCTTGGCAGCGCCGCCGCCTGGGCTGAACGCTTCGGCTATGCCGAAGCGGATCAGCGCGTGGCCTAACCGTCACGTGCGGCAAAGCGCCAAGGGCGCCGTGGCGGCGTTTCCGTGGAGAAAACTCCCGCTGCTTCCGCCTAGCGCGTTCCGTGAGCCGCGACCGGCGCGAGGTCTAGGCGGTCAATATCGCCTGTCATAATCGGGTCCTTGACGATGAAGAGATAGGAGGCGGCTGAAAACACGGCGACCACGGCGCCGACCACCAGAGCCAGCACGAAGGAGCCTGTCCCCTGCACGATCAAGCCGGTCACTGTGGGCGCCAGGGCGCCGCCGAGATAGCCGCCAAAATTCTGCATAGCGCCTACCGAGGCCGTCAGGTTCGGCGGCACCGCCACTGAACTGAGCGCCCAGGAACAGGTGCTGGTGATATAGAGCAGGAAAATCGCCGCCGAGATGAACGCGATGGCCAAGGCATTGCTGGTCACGTAAGCCGCCGCCAAGGTGAACCCAGCCGTGCCGATCAGCGCCAACCCCGCCGGATATTTGCGGCTGTTGATGGTGCTGAATCCGCGCCGGACCAGCACATCCGCCAGATAGCCGCCGCACAACGAACCAACGACTCCCCAGGCGAAGGGAATCGCCGCCGCCCATCCGGTATATTTCACGCTCATATGCCGCTGGATCTCGAAATAGCCCGGCAGCCAGGCAAAATAGATCCAGGTCATGTAAATGCAGCCGAAAAACCCCAAAATCATGCCCCAGGTGGTGCGGAACCGGAACAGCATCCGCCATTCGCGAAAGGTCATCTGGGTGCGCTGGCCGGGCGGATCGCCCTCGGTGCGGTAGGCGTTCTCTTCGGCGGTCAACGCAACATCGCGCGGATTGCGGTACACCGTGAACCAGATCGCCGCCATGATCAGCCCGGCCAACCCCATGATGATGAACATCCAGCGCCAGCCGGCGGCCAGCATGATGAAGGTCAGCAGCGGCACGCCCAGCGCAGTCCCCAACGGCCCGGCGGTGTTCCAAATTCCCGAAGACAGCCCGCGGTCCCGCGGATTAAACCAATCACGCGTCACCCGACTCGCCGAGGGAAATTGCGGGGCCTCGCCAATGCCCAACGCGATGCGGACGACGTAGAACTGGCCAAAACTCGCGACCAACCCGCTCAGCACCTGCGCCAGCGACCATAGCGACAGCCCCACCGTCAGCAGGATGCGAGGGCGGAATCGATCCACCATCGCCCCCATCGGCAGTTGCGCGAAGGCATAGGCCCAAAGGAACGCCGAAAGCAGATAGCCCATATCCGCGACCGACAAGCCTAAATCATGGCGGATCAGCGGGTTGCCAACCGCGAGGGTCGCGCGGTCGATATAGTTGATGCACCCGGCGATCACCAACATCGTCAGCGCGGTTCGCTGGGCAGCCCTGACCCTTGGCGTCCTTAGGCTCGGCGTCGTCATCGTGCTGGACATTTCCAATCGCTCCCATAAATTTTTATGATTTAGCAATACTTAGGCTGCGCCCTTCAAAACATCCATCGCCGCCATAACGCCGCCCGGCCTATAGGATACGCCGGCCAAATCAAAGCCCATTTCGACCCCAGCCAGCGTTCCCATCAGCGTCAGGTCGTTAAAATGGCCGAGATGGCCGACGCGGAACACCCGACCTTTGAGTCTGGCAAGGCCGGTGCCCAGCGACATGTCGAACTTCTCGAGCACTAAAGCGCGGTAGCGATCGGCGTCGACGCCATCCGGCATCATGATGGCGGTCAAGGCGCTGGAATATTCCCGCGGATCGGCGCACAGCACCTCCATGCCCCAAGCGTTGACCGCCGCCCGGGTCGCCGCGGCGTGCCGGTCATGCCGGGCGAACACGCTCCGCAGCCCTTCCTCCCGCAGCATCGCGATCGCCTCGCGCAAGCCGTACAGCAGATTGGTCGCCGGCGTATAGGGCCAGTAGCCGGTGGCGTTGGCGGCGATGATCTCCTGCCAGTCCCAATAGGAGCGCAGGCTGGCATTGGCGCGAGACGCCGCCAGCGCCTTGTCCGAAACCGCGTTGAAGCCCAGCCCCGGCGGCAGCATCAGCCCCTTCTGCGACCCGCCGACGGTGACATCGACCCCCCATTCGTCATGGCGATAGTCAATCGAGCCGAGCGAGGAGATGGTGTCGACCAGAAACAGCGCCGGATGATGGGCGGCATCGATAGCGCGGCGGATCTCCGGGATGCGGCTGGTGACGCCGGTGGAGGTCTCGTTATGCACCACCATCACCGCCTTGATGGCGTGCGCGCGATCCTCCGCCAGCTTCGCCCCGATGGCTTCGGGATCGGCGCCATGCCGCCAGTCGCCGGGTAGAAAATCAACGACCAGCTTCAGCTTTTCCGCCATCTTGCGCCACAGCGTCGCGAAATGGCCGGTCTCGGCCATCAGCACGCGGTCCCCCGGCGAGAGCGTGTTCAGAATCGCCGCCTCCCAGGCGCCGGTTCCAGAGGAAGGGTAGATCACCACCGGGTTTTCGGTCTGGAACACTTCCTTGCAACCCTCGATCACCTCCAGTCCAAGCCGGCCAAATTCCGGCCCCCGGTGATCGATGGTCGGCATGTCGATGGCGCGCAAAACCCGGTCCGGCACGTTGGTGGGACCCGGAATCTGCAGAAAATGCCGCCCGGTATGAACGGTTCCGGCACGATTACTTCCAAGACCATGACTCACAGAGGCTAAATCCTTCCTGTTATACCAGGTAGCATAAAGATTGGACACATCGCGAAAGCGAGATCAGGGGGCTTTGCCCCCTGAAACCCCCACTAAGGGCTTAGCCCTTAGAACCGCTAGATGGGTTTCCGTTGGGAGGGGTTCTGACCCCTCCCAACGGAAACCCAAGTAATGGATTCCAAAGGCTCTGCCTTTGGCGGAGGTCCAGGAGGCGGAGCCTCCTGGCCTTACTCTTGCTGATAGGTCAATCTTTATGCGGCCTGGTAGTACTGGCATTGCCCTTGAATTACTCGGCGCCAAAGCGCTGAGAGGCCGGCTGCATTCGTAGCGGGATTTCAGCCGCCGCCGCGCTGACCGGCCTGCCGCCGAGATAGCTGGCCAGGGACGAGCCGATGATCATGTTGAGCAGCGCGTTCATCAGCGCCGGCAGCGCCGCGAACGCGCCAAAATTAAGGCTGGCCAGCACCGCGCCAAGGCCGGAATTATAGATGCCGACATCAAACATGATGGCGCGCGAATCCGCCTCGTTCAAACGCAGCGCCCGCGCTAGGACATAAGCCAGGCCGAGATTGACGATGCAAAGAACCGAGGTGGTGACCGCGATGATGGGAATCCAGCCGAGATTATGCGAGATCGCCGGCTGCGCCTTGGCCACCAGCCCCAGCGACAACGCATAGAGCAGCAGCGCCGAGAGCATCGGCAGGAACGGCTTGACCTGCGCGATCCGCCGCGCCCCCAGCGCATAACGCAGGGTGATTCCCACGATCAGCGGCAGCAGCACCATCACCAGCATCTGGTGGAACAAGGCGAAAAAGCTGACATGCACGTATTTATGCGCGAAAACCGAAGTGAAGGCCGGGGTCAGCAGCGGCGACAGCAGCGTATGAATGAAGGTGAGGCTGATCGCCAAAGCCACCGCGCCGTTCGAGAGGAAGGTGAACAGGTTGGAGGTGACGCCGGCGGGCGTCGCGCCATCCAAGATGGTGCCGGCGGCAAGCTGCGGCTGGCTGGCATAAACCCAATGCGCCGCGATGATCGCCGCCAGCGGCACGGTGATCCATTTGATCAGAAACCCGGCGACCAGCGGCTTCGGGCGGGTAAACACCGGCCTGATCGCGTCAATCGTCAAGGTCAGGCTCATCAGCAGAATCACTGCCGCCAAGTAGTAAATGGCATAGGCCGCGAAGGCGACAAACAGATGGGGCGCGAGATAAGCAACAATGCCGCAAACCACGAGCCACACCGGCATCATCTTGTTAAGCAGAAAACTGGCGATGTTCATGGCGGTTCTTTCCCTTGGACTTATTAGTAAGAAAGCGCTGCTTTTTGTAAAAAGCAGCAGCAAAAACTTTTATGAATCAAAAGTTTTTTGGTTCTTTTTTTCAAAAAAGAACCGCTTTACTTCCCCTTCCACTCCGGCCTGCGCTTGGTGAGAAAAGCGTCCATGCCCTCGCGGAAATCCTCGCTCAGATAGCAGGTCAGCACCAGGTCATGCGCGTCGATGCGGGACAGCCGGCCGATCCGGTCAAGCGCCTCCTTGGTCACCCGCATCGTCAGCGGCGCGTGCGCGGCGACCGTCGCGGCCAGCGCCGACGCGCGCTCCAGCAGCGCCGCGCGATCCGGCAGCGCCTCGGAGACCAGGCCGATGCGCACCGCCTCTTCCGCCTCGATGAGTCGCGCGGTAAAAATCAGGTCCTTCACCCGCGCCGCGCCGATCAGCCCGGTGAGCCTGGCGTAGTTCTCGATGGACAGGCAATTGCCGAGCGTGCGGGCGATGGGAAAACCGAAGCGCGCATTGGCGCTGGCGATGCGCAGATCGCACACTGCCGCGATGGCGGCGCCGCCGCCGGTGCAGGCGCCGCTGATGGCGGCAATGGTGGGGATCGGGCAGGTCTCCAGCGCGGTCAGCACCGCGTCGATCCGCCGCTCATAGGCCAGCGCGTCCTCAGGGGTTTTGAAGGCGCGGAACTGGTTGATGTCGGTGCCGGCGGCGAAGGCCTTGTCGCCGGCGCCGGTCAGCACCAGCGCTTTCAGCCCGGCCGCCGGCGCTTCGGCGCAGATCGCCGCCAAGCTCTCATACATCGCGAAGGTAAGCGCGTTGCGCGAGGCCGGCCGGTTGAAGGTGACATAGCCGATCCGGTCGCGGATCTCGTAAAGAAGATCGGGATTTTCCTGAAGCTGGGCGCTCATTCCGCCGCCTCCCGCCGCTCGCTTGGGCTGGCGAAGGCGGCCCCCGCGGCGATCATGCTCTCGGTTTCGGCCTCGGAAAATCCCGCCTCGGCGAGCACCTCGCGCGTGTGCTGGCCATAGGCCGGCGCCGCGCGGCGCACATTGCCAGGCGTTGCCGAGAATTTCACCGGCAGGCCCAGCGCGCGGGTTTTGCCGGCGATGGCGTGATCCGTCTCGACGATCATCTGCCGCGCCTTCACCTGCGGGTCCGCCGCCATTTGCGGCACCGTCAGCACCGGGCCGGCGGGCACCCCGGCGCGGTCCAGCGCTGCCAGCCATTCGGCGGCGGGTTTCGTCATGAAAATCGCTTCCAGTTTCGCCGCGAGTTCCGGCAGATGCCGCATCCGCCCGGCATTGGTGGCGTAGCGCGGATCGCCGGCGAGATCGGGCGCTTGCAGCAGGTCGAGCAGGCGGCGCCAGTTGGCGTCGTTCGCCGCGCCGAGGGTGATTGGGTCGTCCTTGGTGCGAAAGGCCTGATACGGCGCCATCAGCGGATGGCCCGAGCCGAGCGGGCCAGGCGCCGAACCGGTCGCGAAGCTGATCGCCGCGTGCCAGTAGAGATGGGTGATGCCGGCTTCCAGCAGCGAGGTGTCGACGATCTGGCCTTCCCCCGTGGCGTTGCGATGATGCAGCGCCGCGAGAATGCCCATCGCTGCCAAGAGGCCGGCGCTGATATCGGTGATCGGCGGCCCGACCTTCACCGGCGCCCGGCCCGGCCCTTCGCCGGTCACGCTCATCACCCCGCTCATGCCCTGGGCGATCAGGTCGAACCCGCCGCGCTCGGCATAAGGCCCGGTGCGGCCAAAGCCGGAAATGCTGCAATAGATCAGGCCAGGATGCCGGATATGCAGCGCGTCAAACCCCAGCCCCATGCGGTCAAGCGCGCCCTTGCGGTAATTCTCGATCAGGATGTCGCTGTGATCGATCAACCGCAGCAGCGCCATGCGGCCCGCTTCGGATTTCAGGTCGAGCGCGATGCCGCGCTTGTTGCGGTTCATCATCATGAAGGCCGCTGACTCACCCTCGATAGCAGGCGGCAGCGAACGCCTGGTGTCATCGCCGCCAGGAATTTTCTCCACCTTGATCACCTCGGCGCCCATATCCGCCAGCATCATGCCGCAAACCGGACCCGCCATAACATGCGAAAGATCGACAACCTTGACCCCGGCAAGCGGACCTGTGGCGGCTGGCGCATTCATCGGGCTATCCTCCAGTTTTGCATACAATCAGACCCGAATCGATGAGGCTGTCAAGAATAAACTAATAAAAGTTTTTTGCTGCTTTTTTTCAAAAAAGCAGTTCTTTCTTAAAAGAAAGAACCAAAGAATTTTTTATAGTTTCCGCTTCGCGGATTGCTTTTTGCATTCACATGCAGCCTTTTGTAGAGGAAGCCATGCTGCACGACGAGATCATCGCCGATATCCGCGACCAGTTGATCGAAGGCAAAATCGCGCCGGGCGCCCGCATTCCCGAACAGCAGCTCTGCCGCGGCCTGGGCATTTCGCGGACCCCGCTCCGCGAGGCGCTCAAGGTGCTGGCTTCCGAGGGGCATGTCGTGCTGCTGCCGAATCGCGGCGCGCGGGCGGCGAAGCTGACGGCAGCCGATGTGCGGGACTTATTCGAGGTGTCGGCGGCGCTGGAATCGGCGGCGGGCGAACTGGCCTGCGCGCGCATCACAGAGGCCGGGATCGAGGCGGTGGCCGCCGCGCATCACGCCATGGCGGCGCATTTCGCCGCGGGCGACATGGTGTCCTATTACGCCTGCAACCGCGCGATCCACGAAGCCATCGTCAGCGCCAGCGGCAACGCGGTGCTGATCGGCCTCTATGAGAGCGTCAGCGCGCGGATCAGGCGGGCGCGCTATGTCGCGCCGATGACCGAGGCGCATTGGCGCATCGCCGTGCAGGAGCACGAGGCGATGCTAAACGCGCTCCAGCGGCGCGACGGCCCGATGCTGGCAATGATCCTAAAGACGCATCTGCGCCATAAAAGCCAGGAAGTGGAACGCGCCGGCTTCGCCACGGCGCAAGCCTGAGCACGCCGCCCTAACGATGCGGGACTCAACATCACGCCTTGAAAGCCGGCGAAGTGAGTGATGAAAAACGCACCTCATGCCAGGCGCCTTGCAATGACCCTTCCGTTCGTCATCGCGAGCCGCGAAGCGATCCAGGCCTTGCACCTCTGGAGGAGGCACGAAAGACTGGATCAGCCCGCCTTGCGCCGCCGCCGCAGCGCGAAGCCAAGGCCCAGCAGCCCGGTGCCGAGCAGGGCGATGGAGCTTGGTTCGGGAACCGGCGTTACCCCGCCCAGCCGGACATTATCGATGGCTTCACTGAAACCGCCGCCCGCCATGTTCCCCGCGTTCAGGGTGATGTGGAGATCGTTGATCGTCTTCCCGGCCAGGTTGGCGGCCAACTCCGTCGTCCAGTTGGAATAGTTAGGTAAAAAGATGCTGGTATTCGCCAATGTGTAGGTATCCACGCCGACGATCGAGGCCCCCAACAACCCGGTCACCGTCAAGGTCTGCGATCCGCTGCCGTTACCCGAGTAGGCGGCGTAATCAAGTCCGGAGAAGGTAAAATCCGGACTGCCAGCGGCGACGATGTTCAGGATGCCGCCTCCAGCAGTGATTTGGCCCTCCATGTCCTGCCCCGGATTGCCGTAATGATTCACATATAACCCGCCGGACAAGGTCGAGTACGTGAACCCGTTCTCGGTAATCGGGCCGGTGAAGCCCCCCCCGGGGGGCGCGGTCTCGAAGGTGATGACGGCGGCATGAGCGCTGACCGCCGCCAGCGGCAGAGCCAGCAGCGCCGCAGTCATCACCAATCCGGCTTTCAGGCTCTTGCGCTTGGCGCGCAGCTGAAGTTCTGGTTGCATTTTGCTCCTCCTTATTTCCGTTTAATTACGGAAAAATTACGTATTAGCAAGAATCTTGCCACAGATCACTGCTGAACAAAGTCAAGCTCTTGCCTCCGCCGCCGCGGCACCGGCAACGCGACCTGTCAAAAACCCCGACACAACCAGAAGATGCACCGGCGGCGCCGCCCGCGCCAATCGGGTGCCGGACGATATAGGAAACAGCGAATCCCATGAGGGAAGAAGAGGGGAAGTCATCAGGAAATGAAAAACACGTCCCGCAACGCATCGGCTCCAGCCTTCAAACCTCTCTTTCTGCGCAATCCGCGGATCAACCTTGCTTTATCCACAGATGACGCAGATTATACCAGGAGCTTTATGCAGTGACCCTTCCGTTCGTCATCGCGAGCCGCGAAGCGGCGTGGCGGAGGGGCCGGAAGGTTCCAGCAATGCGAAGCATTGTTGGAAGGCCCGGAGGTGGAGGGTTCCCAGCAATGCGAAGCATTGTTGGAAGGCCCCGGAGGCGATCCAGGTCTTGCACCTCTGGAGGAGGCACGAAAGACTGGATCACCTCCGCTGTTTTCCATTGGCTGTGCCAATGGAACCTTGCAGCTTCGCCACGCTTCGCTCGCGATGACGGTGATGGGTCAGTCGCTAGGGCCGTTGGTATGACGGGGGGGCTATCAGTAACTAGAAAACACGCCCAAAAAAGCGTCAGATCGTCGAGGCGGAGCGCGGACTGATTAACCGCCGCTCAAATACTCTTAAAATGTCGAGGCATCCGGCGCAAGCTTCGTCAGGAAGGCCCGCGCCGTGACAATCCGCACACCCTGAAACTGACCGAGCGTCAGCAAATCCTTGTCCCCGGTGACGACGGCGTCCGCGTTAACGGCGATCGCCGTCGCAAGGACATGATCGTCGTTCGGATCGCGGCAGGCAGGCCCAATGTCGGGCGGCTGGCCGGAAAACAGACTGCTGGCCTCGCGCAAATCCGCACACCACGCCGCGACCGACTCTTCGTCATGGCCATAAAGTTCCCGTAGCCGCGTCGAAAGCAGGGCATAGCGGGTTTCATCGATCAGCAGCGGCGAGAGGTGCAGGGCGAATGCGCCCTGGCCGGCCAGCTTCAGAACCCGCCCCGGAACGCTGCCAGGAAACAGAAAGGCGCTGACGAGGACCGAAGCATCAACGATGGCGCTTGTTGGCATGGAACGCTCTGGCTTCGTCAACGGCAGCCAGAATTTCGGCGTCCTGTTCAGGGGTGGGTTCGCGTCCGGCGATGCTGACCGGCCGCAGCAGGATCACCCCGGCTTCTGTGATTTCCGCTTCCAAATAGTCGCCTTCCTCCAGCCGGGCCGCTTCCCGGATAGCGAGCGGGAGCGTGATCTGCGCAGCCCGGCGCACCCTGACGAGTGACAGGGGCGGTCCAGGAGAGTTCGGCATAGGATGGTCCTCCAAAATTGGTATTTTACGAATTTAGCATTCAAGGGCCACCCTGATCAACGATTAATTTACGACACAGCGAATCCCATGAAGGAAGAAGAGGGAACTCATCAGGAAGTGAAAAACACGTCCTGCAATGCATAGGCTCCAGCCTTTGAACCTCTCTTTCTGCGTAATCTGCGGATCATCCTTAGTTTTATCCGCAGATTACGCAGATTAACGAAGGCGGCGGCCCCGTCCCCAAACTAACGCGCGCCTAACAAAATTCGTCATCAATCGCAAATTCTCCTTGCTCACTTGCTTTGGTTTGTGGTTTTATCCGGTTAGTGAACCAGATCGCTTCCCTTGCCCCGGCAGAACGCCTCGCCTACATCATCGAGAACCTGTGCCAGGTGATCGGCCGGCGCAGCGACTGGCGTCTGGGCCTGGCCTGCCTGCCTGGCCAGCTCCTGTTCCAGATCTGGAAGCGCCTGCGCGGCATCGCCTTCCGCTTCACGGCGCGCCTCGCGCGCAACGCCGCCAACCCCGTCCCCATTCCGGCCCGCTTGCGCAAGCCCCGCCCAGCCCGGCCCGGCGCGGCCCGGCCCCGCAAGCCAGACCCGCTGCCGCGCCATTACGCCTGGCTGCTGCGCCTGATCCAGGAAACCGCCCATGGCAGGTCGCAATTCTGCGATTTCCTCGCCGATCCCGAAATGGCAGCCCTCCTCGCCCAAGACCCGCAACTCCGCCGCATCCTCCGCCCGCTCTGCCACATCCTGGGCATCCGCCGCGACCAAGTCCCGTCCCTATACCCGCCAATACTGCCCAAGCCGACCGCTTCGCAACCGCCGCCGCCTGACGCGCAACTGGCCCCGCCGCCAGCCGCGCCGCCAGCAGAGCAAGCCGAATCTCCTCCTGGCACAGCGCCGCCTGACATCCCGACTGACCCCGCGTCTCGCGCTGAGGCGTAATCGCCTTCGCACGCCGATAATGTTACGAATACGCAACAAATAGCTTCGGAACCGTCATTTTTGGATCGGATCAAAGCCTGCAATCAAAGCCGCCCTATCGACCTTGCCATTCTCGGCAAGCGGGAAGCTGGCGACCTGCCGGAGGCGCGCCGGGATGAGCACGGCGGGCAGGAGGCGCGCGCAAGCCTCCCTGATCGCGGCGGGATGGATCGGCGAGTTGCCGCGGGTCTTGTAGACTGCGCAAAGCTGCGAGGTTTGGCTCCCCTTTGCCACGAAGGTGACGCAGCCTTCCACGCCCTCCACGGCCGAGATCGTCTCCTCGATTTCCTCAAGATCAATCCGCACCCCGTTGACCTTGACCTGGTTGTCCTCCCGGCCTTTGAAATTCAGCGATCCGGTTGTCAGATCGAGCCGGACCAGATCGCCTGTCCTGTAAAATCGCATGGTTTCGCCGCCGATCACGCGATTGAAAAAGCGGCTCTTCCCCCGCTCATCGACATAACCGAGCGCCACCTGCGCCCCGCCGATGCACAGCGAGCCGATGATCTGCTCGTCAGCAAGCGTGGCGCCGGAAGCCGCCTCCTCGACCAGAAAGGCAATGTTTGGCAGCGGATCGCCGAGGCAAATCTGCCGCAATTCGCAACCCTCCGGCACCGGCCAATTCGCGACCGCGATGGTCGTTTCGGTCGGCCCATAGGAATTATAGAGCTTCCGGCCAGGCATCCGGGCTTGAAACTCCCTGGCCAAAGCCGCGCCCCAGGCCTCGCCGCCGCAAAGCACGGCGCGCAGCGCATTGCCCTGAACGAAACTTGGGATTTCCAGCAGCATTTTGAGCAGGGCCGGCACGAAGCCGGCGATGGTGACGCCCTCCCCGGCAGCGATCCTAGCAACCTCGGCAAGGTCGAAATATTTCGATTGCGGGTAAATCACCAAGAGGCAGCCGGAGGCCAAGGGCAGCGTGAATTCCCATACATGCACATCAAAGACCGCCGAGGTCTTATAGAGCATCCGGTCCGCGGGAACGATGCTCAAAAATCGCTGCATGGCGGCGATGCGGTTCAGCAGGTTGGCGTGGGACAGCTTGACGCCTTTCGGCGTGCCGGTGCTGCCGGAGGTATGGGCGATGTAGCAAAGGTCGCGATCGGCGGCTCCGTTCTCCGCGCGCTCGTGAACGACCCGCTCATGAAAGAATAAAGACGGTTCGCCGCCTTTCCCGATCTCCGCAAGCCGATATCCCGGCAGGTCCAGCGGCCGGTCGGCGATGATCAGGTCGAGGTCGCAGGACCCGGCGATCGCTTTGACGCGGGTGAGGGGATAATCCGCGGCGATTGGCACATAGACGCCGCCGTTCTTCCAGATCGCTAGAGTCAGGATAACCGAAGCCACGGATCGCGGCAGATGCAGGCCGGCGCGGTGGTAATGCGGCTGCCACGGAATGCGGTTCACCGCCTCCAGCACCTGTCCGCGGCTGAGCGTAACCGTGCCGCACTTGATGCAGGCTGCCGAGGGATCGGCTTGCAAGGCGCTGCTTATGCTGGTCCAGATGTCGCTATCGGCAACCGCGACCCGTTCACCCTGCAGCAGCCAGCCGCTTGCACCGGCGTCATCGCCCTCGATCCGCCGCGCCACCGGCTTGGGCGCTATGCCTGGATTTGGATTACGGAGGAGAGCGAGGACCATTGGGATTTCCTGGCGTTGATGCTGTGTAACCAGTTGCGAAAGACGCAGCGCGCCGCGGGCAGCCATGTGTTCATGGGCGACCCGGCCGCGGCGTCGTTCGGGAACAGGGTCATCGTCTCAGGATCGCGACGCGCCAGGGCCGCCGCCTGGAATTCCGATAAAAGCCGCTCGGTGTGCTGGCTGAAATATTCAAAGGGCATCGTGGGATAGAAGTCCTGCTCGCGCCGCAGGAAGCGTCCGATATCCCTCTTGTACTCGTGCAAAAGCGTCTCGCGCTCGTATTCGGGATGTCCTTGAAGGCCTATCAACAGGCTTTGGCGCTGCCGCGTGAAAAGATGAACGCCCGCCTGCCCGGATTTGCCGAGGATCGTGTAGCCGCGCGCCAGCAATGCCGCCTCGGACAGGCCGTTGCGCCGGGAATGCACGGCCCGCCATGGCGCCGCAATCCCTTTTGTTAGCGGGTGATCGCTCACCTTATGGTGAGAAAACACCCCGGAGCATTTCCGCTGCAGCTTCTGCGTCCGGATGCCGTCGAAATGCCGGACAGCCGCATGCGCCGCGAGGCAGGACACCATGGTCGAGACGGTATTTGCCTCCGCCCAATCGAGAACCTCGGTCAGGGCGGGCCAGAACGGCTCCTCCGTCAGGTCCGCGGCACGCGGCTCGGCGCCGGTCACGATCAGCGCGTCCATCCGGCTGCGCCGCAGATCGTCAATCGTGGCGTAATGCCTTTGCAGGTAGTGACTCGTTCTTTCCGACCTGGCGATGCCAGGGATCGCGAACAGGAAGAACCGCACCGGCACGCCTGCCTCGGCGGCGAGGTTGCGAAACTGCCGTTCCGTGTTTTGCAGCGCGCCATCCGGCATGTTGTTGACCAGCCCGATATTGATGCAGGGCACGCCGGTCCGCAGCCGGCGGCCAAGCGTGGCAGGCAATGGCGGGCGGCCCGGCAGATAGGCCGGTACGGCCTCACCCGCGCCCCGGAAGGCCGGATGATGCATTTGCCCGCTCAAACCGCCTCCGCCAGGCTATGCATCGCCGGCATCGATCCGCGCCTGGCATGATCGAGGGCTTGGTCGAGATCCGCCAGGATATCGTCGATATGCTCGATGCCGATGCTGAGCCGGATCATTTCCGGCGTCACGCCAGCTTGGCGCTGCTCCTCGGCGGAGAGCTGCCGGTGGGTGGTCGAGGCCGGATGCGTCACGAGGGATTTGGCGTCGCCCAAATTGACCATGCGCTTGAAGAGCTGGAGGGCGTCGAACATCCTTTTCCCCGCCTCGAACCCGCCTTTCACGCCAACGGTCATCAGCGAGACGCCTTGGCCGCCCAAATATTGCTGGGCCAGCGCGTGATACGGGCTATCAGGGAATCCCATCCACCGTACCCAGGCGATGCGCGGATCGTCGCGCAGGAATTCAGCGACGCTTTTGGCGTTCTTTAGATGCCGTTCCATGCGCACCGGCAGCGTCTCTAGTCCTTGGAGCAGCAAAAATGCGCTTAGCGGCGCCAGGACGGAGCCGGTGGTGCGCTGGCAGACGGTCCGGCAGCGCGCCGCGTAGGCCGCATCGCCGAATTGTTCGGTATAGACGACGCCGTGATAGGACGGCTCTGGTTCATTCATCATCGGAAAGCGGTCGCGATGGGCAACCCAGTTAAACCGGCCGCTATCGATGATGATGCCGCCCATCGTGGTGCCGTGGCCACCGATGAATTTGGTCAGCGAATGCACCACGATATCGGCGCCGTGTTCAATCGGGCGGAGCAGCATCGGCGTGGCAACCGTATTATCGACGATCAGCGGCACCCCGTGCCGGTGCGCCACCTCCGCCAAGGCCGCGATGTCGGCGATATTGCCGGCTGGATTGCCGACGCTTTCGCAATAGACGGCGCGGGTATTCGCATCGATCAGCGCATTGATCGCAGCCGGATTATCGCCTTCGGCAAACCGCGTCTGCACGCCCTGTTTCGGCAGGATATGGGCGAACAGCGTATAGGTCGCGCCGTAGAGCTGCGGCACCGAGACGATATTGGTCCCTGCTTCCGTGATGTTAGCGACGGCATAGTGGATCGCGGAGGCGCCCGACGCGACGGTAAGCGCGCCGACGCCGCCTTCTAGCAAGGCAAGACGGCGCTCCAGGACCGCGTTGGTGGGATTGCCGATCCGGCTGTAGATATTCCCTTGGGCTTCAAGATTGAACAGCGCAGCGCCATGATCGGCGTCGTCAAAAGCGAAGGCGACGGTCTGGTAAATCGGCACCGCGACCGCCTTGGTGATGGGATCGATCTCATAGCCGCCGTGAACCGCGATGGTTTCCGGCTTCATGCTGCACACCACTTAGTCACTCCGCCGCAACGTAACCGAACGAAGCTGTTCCGGATGACGGTACTCCATTGCTTGCCTGGTCCCGCGCGATTTCGTTGGCGATCGCGGTCCAGAAGTCGCTGCGGGCAACCAGCGATTCACGCGCAGCGTCCATGGCTTCGCGCCATTTTTGCGCGTCATTGCCACAAAGTCCGGACAGCATCGCAATCGCCTTCGGGCCATGGGAATTGCCGTCGAGTTCAATATGGCGTTCGAGATAGACCTCAAGCGTCCGCAACTGGTCGCCAGCGCCTGGAATCGCGGCAAGCATGGCCTGGAAAATGCGGGGAATCGCCTGTTCGCGGCCAAAGGTGAACGCCGCGGCGATGACATGCGGCTTGCCGGTCGCGATCATGCTGAATGTCGTACGGACGAAGGCGCGGGCCGCGGCAGGGACCAGGCATTCGGCAAAGGCAGTCTCCAAATCGGCGCCATCACCAATCCGCGCCAGGAAATTGTCGATGGGGCGCAAATCGGCGCCTGCTTCCCGCATGGCGTTGCGGTAAACCTCGAAGTGACTGGTCGGGACGCCGTCGATTTCGTCGGATTCCTCCTCCAGCACCATTTCGTTAATCAGCCGGCGACTGCTCCCGGCGCCCACCGGCCTCCAGCGGGAATCAACGCAAGTCAAATGCCGCTGGAGCGCCTTGAGCAGGGCCATGAAATCCCAGACGGCGTAGACGTGATTCTCCATGAACACGCGGACATCCGCGATTGCTTTTAGATGATCATAAATAGGGTGGGTTGAGAGTTGGTCCCGCAATGGCGCGAGGGCGGCATCCACTCGTTCGAGCGCGGTTACGATGGGTATGTTGTTTTCATCCAAGGCAAAAACGGAGATGGACATGGTAAATTTGTTCCTGTTTATTAAAATTTGTTCATTGTTTCGCAATATTTGCACAAGCGCGTCATAAATTCAAGATGAATTATGTTCGGGCAAAACTCATGATTTCCCGCCCGGACTGAAAGCGACAGTGTCGAGACAACGCGAGAAAGCATCCGCGACGCGATCCGCATGAAGGCTCAGCATGCTCCAATGGTCTCCTCCGACCCTTTGGATGACAAGTTTTTGGGCGAGCCGGCCCCACAGAATATCCGGGTAGTAAGGCACCCCCTCATCAATGATCTCGGCCTGGATGAACGCGATGGAACCCGGATAAAAGCGTGGCCTATACTTAGTGAAGGCAGTGGCAGTCATTGCGCCGGTTGCTTTAGGTGCATGCGCCGCATCTGGCATTTCTGATGCGTGCTCATCATGGATATGAATGGTCTCTTTCTTTAGATCTTTTGCGAGACTGTTCGCGCGTTTCAGCAGGTATGGCATTAATTGCCTTAACGGCAGATGCCGCATTGTTGCGCCGTGTTCGATGGCGCGACGCGCCCAGTAGCGAATCTTCCCGTTCAGGGGAAAATGTTGGAGTGGCGTCAGGGTGTCCAGCATCACGAGAAGCGCTACCTGTTCGCCACTGGCGATCAGGATTTGTCCCAGTTCTAACGCGGTCAGGCCGCCGAGCGAGTAGCCCGCCAGGATGTACGGACCATAAGGCTGCACGCTGCGGATCAGCGGCAGGTAGAACCGCGCCGCTTCCTCGATGGTGGCCAGCGGCAACTCATTACCGTTTCTGTCTTTTGGTTGCAGGCCATAAATCTGCCTCGGCGTCGTAACCTTTCGCGCGAACGGCACCATTTCCAGGACGGAACCGCCGAGGCCGGGGGCGATGAAAACCGGTTGCGGAACGGTGCCGGGCTTGAGCACAACCAGCGCGGATTCGGGACGGACGCCGCTGCCGGCAACGATTGAGGCCAGCTCGCCCACAGTCGGCGCATCGAACAGTACAGATACGGGTAACCGCACACCGATTTTCTCAAGCGCGAGCATCAAGGCGGTCGCGGCCAGGGAATCGCCGCCTAACTCGAAGAAATCATCGTCCGGTTGAATGCCGGTACGCTCTAGTATCTCCTCGAACATGCCTGCGACAACAGCAACCATCGAGGCAAATTCCCGGGATAAGGATTGGTCGCGATCTTCTATTGCCAACATGGTTCACCATTCTCGTCAAACCGACTTGCCGGACGGTTGTTAGCAATCCGAGATGCTACTTCCCGACGCTGCAAATCACGAGAGCGGACCTGTAAGCCTGATTGGTTGCTACTTCGTTAATCGAAACCGGTTAATTCGGTGTCGCTTAAAGCGCTTTGTCTGTTCGGTTGCGCACACCGAGCTTTCAGTAACGGTAATCGGTCCTTTTCACTTTTCTACAAACGCTTTTTCGACCACGCATTGACCCGGCCGGGTCAATGCGTCGAAAGCATGATCCTCTCCGCTTGCGATTTCCATCCAACAGCTCGGTTCCGGCGGGCGTGAGCCGGCCGTAACCTGCTTCAAAGCGTTATCTGCCGGGCGCGGCCCAGACATGCGGCTCGAATGTCGGTTCGAGTGGCGGTTCGGTAATGCTGGCGGTGTAGTTCGTGATCGCCGAAGCGGCGACGATCGCGACGACCTCGAGCAGGTGGTCGCGGCCGAGGCCCTGCGCGAGGAAGCGCTCGCCCTCATTGTCGGCAAGCCGGCCACGCTTTTCGATCAACGTCTTCGCGAGTGTGGAAAGTGCAGCGAGTTTCGCATCCGCCGGCGGTTTCCCGCTCCGGATCGCCTCAATGTCGCTTTGCTCGATCCCCGCCTTGAGCGCGAGGTAGGAGTGAAATGCGACAGGCCAAGCCGCGCCGTTGGTGACGGCGTTGGTGAGGAGGACCACCTGGATCTGCGGCTCGGAGAAGCTGCCGCCGTGGACGTTGCCGAATAGGCCGACCAAGCTTTGGGTCAGGACGGGTGAGGTTGACATCGCGCCGACAATGTTTGGAAGAAAGCCGAAGGCCGACTGCAGGGTCTGCAGCGCGGGCTTCGACTTCTCCGGCGCCGAGTCGAGCGTGTTGACAGGAAAGCCATGCATCGTTGCGCCTCTCGTTATTCGTGACATGAACTTGTTAGGGCTGGACCATGTGGTCCATGAACCGTTCGAGATCACTGCGCTTTATCCATCGCTCTCTCAATTACGTCAGAGGTAATATCCCCCCTGTCTTCAAGACTGGAAAGGCTGTCTAGTTTCACGAAAACTGCCATGCGTGAGGTAGCGAATAGCAGAGAGCCTGTTGGCGGAGCGGCGCTCAGAAGGTGGCAAAAGCAAACCGGCTATGGCCGCCGCAGCCTCGTCGAGACCGCCATGTTCCGCTACACCAAACGATCATCGGCCGGAGCCTCCACGCCAGGACGCTGTCCGCCCAACAAACCGAAGCGAAATCGGCTGCAAGGTTCTGAACCGGATGACCAGCCTCGGCATGCTGGTCTCTGTCAGAATCAAGTCACCCCGCAAACTCAAGGCTGAATCTGGTCCATCTCCATTCATGCGACAACGCCGGGCAGCGCCAGATTTAATGTCGGCACCTTAACAAATTCCCATCAGAACGGCGCCATTAACAACGGGCTAAGGTTGCCCAAATCAAATTAGATGACCTTGCAGAGCTGGTGCGGTCCAGATTACGCGTAAAAACGTCGCAAATGATCATTTCGTTCCGGTTGATCCGAAGCCGCCCGAGCCGCGATCGGTGTCGGAGAGTTCCCCGACATCGACCGTCGGGTAGCGCTTAACATCGGCGATCACCGCCTGAGCAATGCGGTCGCCGTGATTGATCGTGAAGGGGGCTTTGCCAAGATAGTAGAGGCCGGTCATCAGGCATCCCCTGTAGTCTTCGTCTACTGTGCCCGGGCTGTTAGGAATGATAAACCCGTGTTTGAGCGCCAGCCCAGAGCGCGGGCGTACCTGCATTTCAGTGCCCGCGGGAAGCTCGACGCAAAATCCCGTCGAGATCATTTTGAGCTCACCGTGTTGGAAGGTGATCGGTCCCTCCGGGAGAAAGGCGCGCAGGTCCATTCCCGCCGATCCCTGCGTGGCATAGCTGGGCAATGGCAGATCAGTGTTGCCTTCAACGCGTTTAAACTTAATTTCAGTCATTCATGGTTCTCCTCGATTTGATCCGCCGGCCTTGGCGTCGCACGGACCACTCTCATAATCCGCAACCATATCTGGAAAAGGCCGAAATTAGCGATGATTTGGCCGCGATAAACCATGTGAGAGCCACGCCCTTGCCGTCAGGTCTTTCTAACAGAGAGTCCAAGCAGGCGCTTGACCAGGATGCTGGCGCTCATCGCTGCGTCCCCGCTTGCAAAGTTCCCGCTTGCAAAGTCTCGGCAATTCGTGCGGCAAGCCTTGCCGCCACTTCGGATTTCGCGAGCATCGGCCAGGATTCCGCGCCATGATCGTCGAAAATCGTTACCTTGTTCTCGGCGCCGCCCATGATGTTCGATCCTGTGCCAACGTCATTGGCGACAATCCAGTCGCAGCCCTTGCGCCGGCGTTTTTCGGCGGCGAATTCGGCAAGATTTTCTGTCTCCGCGGCGAAACCGATGACCAGGCGCGGACGCGCGGCGCCAGCCTGCGCCAAGCTCGCGAGAATATCAGGATTTTCAACAAAATTCAGCACCGGCGCGGCGCCTGCCCGCTTCTTGAGCTTGCGCGCCGAGGGCTCAACGCGCCAATCCGCCACGGCCGCGGCGCAGACCGCGAGATCGGCGGGCAACGCGTTCTGACAAGCCGTTAGCATCTGCCTTGCCGTCTCGATATGGATGGTGGCGATGCCGGGAGGATCGGGGATATCCACCGGGCCGCTGATCAATGTTACCCGCGCGCCCAGCCGGGCCAAAGCTTCGGCAATCGCATGGCCTTGCCGGCCGGAACTTCGATTGGCAAGGTAACGCACCGGGTCTATAGGCTCATAGGTCGGGCCGCTGGTGACCAGCGCGTGACGCCCCGCCAGCACGCCTTCCGGCTCTAACATCTGTGTGATCGCGTTAAAGATCGCCTGTGGTTCGGCCAGCCGTCCAGGGCCGTATTCGCCGCAGGCCATGACGCCTTCCTCGGGCGGCACCATGCTGATGCCGCGCGCCAGCAAGGTGGCAATATTGGCGATGGTTGCCGCATGCTGCCACATTCGCACATTCATCGCCGGCGCGATCAGAACTTTCTTGTCGGTCGCCAGCAGCAAGGTGCTGGCCAGATCATCAGCCAGGCCCGCCGCCATCGCCGCGATGATATTGGCGGAAGCGGGCGCCACCACCACCAAATCGGCTTGGCGCGAGAGCTCGATATGCCCCATCTCGCTTTCGTCGGTCAGTGAGAAGAGATCGGTATAGACCTTGTCCTCGCTCAGCGCCTGCAAGGTCAGCGGCGTCACGAACTGCGACGCCGCGCGGGTCATCACCACGCGCACCAAAATTTCCGCGCGCCGCAGCAGCCGGATCAGCTCATGCGCTTTATAGGCGGCAATGCCGCCGCTGACGATCAACAAGACACGTTTCGGCGGCAAGCTTCTGCTCAAAGCCGCCAGCCGCCATGGATGGCGGCGATGCCGCCGGACAGATTGCGCACGGAAACCTGGGCGAAGCCGGCATCGCGCAACATCAAAGCCAGGGTCTCCTGATCGGGGAACATGCGGATGCTTTCGGCTAGATATCGATAGCTCGCCCGATCCTTCGCCACCATGTCACCGATGGCGGGCAAGGCGCGGAACGACCAAGCCTCGTAGAGCGGTTCGGCGACGGCGATTTGCAGGCGGGAGAATTCCAGGCAGAAGAACCGGCCGCCCGGTTTCAGGACGCGTAGCACTTCCGCCAGAACCTTCGATTTATCGGTGCAGTTGCGCAGGCCGAACGCCATCGAGACCCGGTCGAATTGCCGGTCCGGCAAAGGCAGCGCTTCGGCATCCGCCGCGAGCAGGGACAAGCCGCCGATCAGCCCGTTTTGTTCGGCGCGGGCGCGGGCAATTTCCAGCATTTCGCCATTGATGTCGGATAGTATGACAGGGCCGCCGCCAGCCCGTTGCCAGCGAAAGCTGACATCGCCGGTGCCGCCTGCCAGATCGAGCAGGCTCCGCCCCGGCCGCGGATCAAGCAAGGTGTTCAGGTCGCGCTTCCAGAGCCGGTGCACGCCGAACGACATCAGATCGTTCATCACGTCGTATTTATCGGCGACGCTGTCGAACACGCCGCGCACCAGGCGGCGCTTCTCGGCGCGCGGCACTGCCTGGTATCCGAAATCCACCTGATCGCCGGAAACGGCTGGCCGATCGCCGGGCTTGTTCGTCTTGTCGCTCATCATGCCGTCCTATACCCTATTTCCGTCATGCCGGAACTCCCCGAAGTCGAAACCGTGATGCGCGGTTTGGCCGCAGCGCTCACGGGCGCGCGCATCGCCAAGGCCACGCTGCAACGGCCCGATCTGCGTTGGCCGGTTCCCGCCGGGCTGCCTGCCAGGCTCTCGGGAGCGCTTGTGCTGGGCTTCCGACGCCGCGGCAAATACATGTTCATGCGCCTGAATGGCGGCGATTCGCTGCTGATCCATCTCGGCATGTCCGGCCGCATGACGATCAACCAGCCCGCAGTCCCGCATCAGCATTTCACCTTTGAGGCGCAAGCTCGCGCGGAGCCGGGCGATCGACAAGCAAGCCGGCATGTCGTCATCGGCTTTGTCGATCCCCGGCGTTTCGGCGCGCTTGATCTTGTGCCGACTGGCGCCGAGGACGCGCATCGGCTGGTGGCAGGCCTGGGACCCGAACCGCTTGATGACAGCTTCACCGCGGCTAGCCTCGGCGCGGCGCTGCAAGGACGCGTCACGCCGATCAAGGCGGCGCTTCTCGACCAGTCGGTGGTTGCGGGTCTCGGTAATATTTATGTCAGCGAAGCGCTGTTCCGCGCGCGGGTCGCGCCACGCCGGCTGGCTGGCAATCTAGGACCGGCGCGCCTTGAACGGCTGGTGCCGTCGATTAAGGCAACCCTGCTTGACGCCATCGCCGCCGGCGGCTCCTCCTTGCGGGATTATGCGCAGCCCTCTGGCGAGCTTGGCTATTTTCAGCATGCCTGGAAGGTCTATGGCCGGGCCGGACTGCCCTGCGAACAATGCCCTGGGCCGCCACGCTGCGCTGGCATCGCGCGGATTAGGCAGGCGGGCCGCAGCACTTATTTCTGCCCTAAACTCCAGCGATAATTCAACCCCAAGGTAAGTGCTTCCCGAACGTGCTTGTCAAATTTACCCAATTTAGTTTAACGTAGGGTTGAATGATATTTCTAATATTCGCATACAATAAATGCTTGCGTTGGACTGAATTTTTGTCCTACTTACAGTAATTTTAACTATAGGTTAAATGACCTCAAGGATTCTCATTATCGATGACATCGCGGCGAATGCGCGCTTGCTCGAGGCGATGCTAGAGGCCGAATATTACGTCACGCGAACCCGCTCTTCGGGTTTGGCGGCAATCGAAACCGCTTCGTCATGGCAGCCGGACATTATCCTGCTTGACGTGATGATGCCTGAGATCGATGGCTACGAGGTTGCCCGGCGCCTGAAGGCGGTGCCGGAAACCGCGCATATTCCGATCCTGCTCGTCACCGCCCTTAATGAATCCGCCGAGCGCATCCGCGGGCTTGAGGCCGGCGCGGATGATTTTTTCACGAAACCGGTCGAAAGCGAGGTTTTGCTGGCGCGGATCGGCGGATTGGTCCGGCTGAAAAGGTTGCTTGATGAATGGGCGTCGCGGCGCGACATTGCGCGCGCCCTTGGCCTGACGGATGAACTATCGCCAGAGCCCTCAATGACCTTCAAGCGCGCGCTGGTGATCGACGATTCCGATCACGGCGCGCGGCAGATCGCAGCGATCCTGCGGCAGGATGCCATCGAGGTTGTGCGGGCGAAAAGCGAAGTTCATGCCAGCGAGATCACCAAGGCCTCTTCCTTCGATTTGCTGATCATCAACCTGTCGGTGAAGGACAGCAACCCGCTGCGCGTCATTGCCGCTTTGCGCGCCGCCAATCACACACACGAGATTCCATTGTTGCTGATCGCCGAACCGGACCAGCGGCGGCTTACGGCGCGTGGCTTCGAGCTGGGCGCCAATGATTGCGTCGCCTTCCCAGTGGACGAGTTGGAGCTGCGGCTGCGGGCGCGGAATCAGATCCGGCTTAAGCGATATCGCGACCAGCTTCGCATCGACCTTGGCGACGCGCTGAAGCTGGGCGCCATCGACGATCTCACCGGACTCTACAACAAGCGATTTTTCAAGCACCGCCTGCAGGAAATTGCCGAAGGCGTCAATTCCTCGCTATCCGTGCTGATGATCGATATCGACGAGTTCAAGATGATCAACGATCATCACGGCCATCGCGCGGGCGATGAGATTCTGCGCGCGATCGGCAGCCATTTGAAATCCAGCGTGCGTGAATCCGATTTGATCGCGCGTTACGGCGGCGAGGAATTCGCGGTTCTGATGCCCGAATCGCAAGCCCGCGACGCCGGTTTTGTCGCCGAACGAATTCGCGCGACAATTGCCGAAGCGGATTATCGGGTGGATCCTGGAACATCTCTTCATGTGACGGTCAGCGTCGGCGTGGCCGTCTCGGATGATGAAGGGTTCAGCATCGACCGTTTGATCGACCGCGCCGATCATGCGCTTTATGAAGCAAAACGGAACGGCCGCAATAAAGTGATTTTTGGATAGGCTGATGAGCTTGTGCCGGAAACTTTCGCCGAGAGCTTTTGCGTTAGGCGGGCTTGCGGCAAAATTCCGCGCCTTTAGGTTTATCTGCGGTAAGGCCTGGCGCCAGGCGCGGTCGCGGGGAGGCTTTACCTTAAGCTTCCAGACCGGCATAAAGCGGTGGCGCCTCGCTGATCTCGGCAAGTCAAGCAATCAATTGCCAAGGAGATTGGAAGCCAAAAAATCAAAGATCAGGAAACCGAAGATCAGGAAACCAATCGTCACCATCTCGCGCCTGTCGCCATCGTGGTAAAATTTGAATGATTTTGCATAGGGTTGACATTGATTAGGACGGCGTTCGGCAAGCATACGCAGATCAATCTTGCGCTGGAACAATGTCTGCCGGATCTCGGCATGGCTGCATCCGGCGAGCAACCCGGCATGCTCCCTAACATGCTGATGGTGTTTATTGGCGGCAAGCATCCGGCCGAACAGGCGCTGCGCGCCATCAGGCAGGTGTTCCCCGACGCGCTGATTGTCGGCGGCTCCGCCGCGGGCGTGATTTCCAGGCAAGGCCTGGGGTATAGCGGTTTTGAGATTGGCATCACCGCCTTTTATGGCGAGACGTTCACGCCGAAGCTGGTGATGACTGGCCATCTTCTGCAGGGAGAGCGGCAAGCGGGGATGGAGCTTGGGCAGCTGGTTCGAGAGGTCGCGCATGACGATGCCTCGGTCGTGCTGTTTTTCGACAGCGTGGCAACCAGCGTTCCGCTACGATTGCATGCCGCCAGCCTGCTGGTGGAGGGATTTCAGGCCGGGCTTGACGGCCGCCGGATCCAGCTGATCGGCGGCGGCCTGCTCACCGATCTCAACCTGTCAGGCGGCTGGGTGTTCGATGGCGGCGAGGTCCGCAAACACGCTGCCATCGCCTTGGTGTTTCCGCGATCGGTGAAGACCCTGACCACCATCCTGCATGGCTGCCGGCCAGTCAGCGCCTTCATGGAGATCACCCGGATCGAAGGCGCCGAGGTTTTCGAACTCGATGGACAGCCGGCCTTGCGCGTGGTGGAGCAAATGCTCGATCTGCCCCTCGGCTCATCCCGGGGTTCGGAATTATCGCTGATCGCGGCGCTGGGACAAAAGCAGGGCGACAAGTTCGCGCCCTATGACGAGAACGCCTATGTCAATCGTTTCATTGTCAATGCCGATCCTGACCGAGGCTCGATCACGCTTTTCGAGCCGGACTTCACCAAGGGCATGCAGGTGCAGATCATGAGCCGCGACAATTCCCTGATGCTGGAATCCGCGGCCCGCGGCGTGGAACAAATCTCTCAAGCCATATTGAATACGCCTTGCCTCTTGGCGCTGTATATCGACTGTGCCGGCAGAGCCAGTGTGCGCAGTGGCTCCACCGCCGAAGAAGCCGAGCTTGTCGTCAACGGCATTGATGAGACAATGCCGCTGCTTGGATTTTATTCTGGCGTCGAAATTGCCACGTTTAGCGGCGGATATAGCCGCCCGCTTGACTGGACCGGCGTCCTTACAATTTTCCAGAGAAGTTAGGGATCATGTCATCGCCGCAAATTCAACGGATTGACGGATCGGAGCTCGAGCGGGAGCTGGCTTATTATCGGCGAGAATGCAACGAGCTCGGCTCGCGCGTGCTCCGCCTTCAGGAAGAGCAAAGCCAATCGTTTCGCGAAGCCCGCCGCAGCCGCACGGTGGCAAAGCTGATCCGGGAAGCCTATCGGCTGGTCGGCAGCGAGATTGCCGATGACGCGATCGGCGAACCGATGCTCGAAATCATCGTCAGCAACGCGATGTGCGACCGCGCTGCGTTTTTGCAGGAGACCGAGCCGGGTTCTGGCGCCTTCTCCATATTGTGCAGCGTCGGTGGCGAAAAGCATCAGGCGCCCGCGCGCATTTCGATCATCCCGACGCCCGGCTTTTTCTTCACCACCGCGCGCAGCAATCTTGAAGCGCCGTCCTTCGTGCTGACCGACATCCTCCGGCTGCCCTATATTCTGTGGTCATTCGATCGCGGCACCGGCTATGCGCTGATCATCGGCAATCATTCGGAAAGCAATGTCAGCAAACCGTTTGAGCCGGGCGACCAGGAACTCGTTGAAGGCGCGCTGCATGTCTATCTCGACGTGCTGATGCGGAAATCGGCGGAAACCAAATTACGGCAAGCCAAGGCCGTGGCCGAGGAGGCGAGCAATATGCGCACCCGCTTCATGGCGACGCTGAGCCATGAATTGCGCACGCCGCTCAACAGCATCATCGGCTATTCCGAACTCATGCTGAAGCGCGACCGGGCGCCGAGCGGTTCCGGAATTACCGAATATGCCGGCCAGATTCTCGACGCGGGAAATAACCTGCTCGCGCTGATCAATAACATTCTCGATTACTCAAGCCTGATCAACACCGCGCCTCGCTTGAAAAAACAATGGATTGGCATCGGCGCCCTGCTGACCAGCACGATGCGCGGCTTCATGACCACGATTAGCGAAAAGCGTCTTGAAACAAGCATTGAGCAGCCCGACCCCGAGCCGGAAGTGTTCGTCGACTATGTCCGGTTTCGCCAAATCATCACCAACCTGGTCAGCAACGCGGTGAAGTTCACCCTGCCCGGCGGCGGTGTTCATCTATCGGCGGAGTGGCGAGGCGAGGAGCTTGCCATCATTGTCGCCGATACGGGGATTGGCATGAGCGCGCAGGACACGACGAGAGCTGTCGAGCCGTTTGTCCAGCTGGAAAACTCCTTGCGGCGCGGCTACCAGGGCACCGGACTCGGGCTTTCAA
This sequence comes from Acetobacteraceae bacterium, assembly GCA_965276795.1. Lineage (GTDB taxonomy): Bacteria > Pseudomonadota > Alphaproteobacteria > Acetobacterales > Acetobacteraceae > Acidiphilium. The sequence goes on from OZ255628.1 coordinate 3,031,061, forward strand.
TCGCCAAGGATTTAAGCGAAGCCCATGGCGGCGCGCTCACCATAAGCAGTGAAATCCAAAAGGGCACGACCGCCATGGTGACGTTGCCAGCCTCCTGCGTTCGTCTCGTTCAAACGCCGGCGCCGTGCGAGGATGGTTGAAGACGAGCATGGATCTAAGTTGAACGACGAAGTGGTTCGTAAAGTCATGAAATTGTAGGGCCGCATGACAGGCGCGGCGCTGCCTGTCGCTTCCAGATGCTTCTGCCAGCGGATCGCTAAACCGATTTATCCCACACGAGGGGGACGCTCTAAGTAACTTCCAGCAGGCTGATCTTAAGCGCGCGAAACGCTTGCTGGAAGCGCGAGGCGCGCTGCTCCTCCAGCATCGTCTCCAGCTGATGCCCAAGTTCACGCAGACGGGCGTCGCCAAGCCGTTGCGCCTGCACGAACATCGAGCGCTCTTCCGACCCCGCATGGTGTTCGACCGCCGCGTGCAGCGCCCGCAAATGCTCGTCGAACGCAGCACTCGCCGTGCCGAGCTTGAGCGTCATCGCCAGCAAGCCGGCCATCTGGCCGTGCTCGGCATAGGCGACCGGCACATCCTCGCAAACCGGACGCACCGCTGGATAAAACAGCTGATCCTCGATATGTTCGTGAATTTCAAGCTCCGAGGCCAAGCTGCGCATTAGGTCGCGGCGCTCCGGGTCATCCCCCGGCATTGCCTCGATCCGTGCGAACAGCCGGCGCAGGAGCTGGTGGTGCTCGGACAAAACCTCATCGGCTTTTTTGCTCTGTGGATGGCTGGATACGCGGGCAGGTTGCACTCGCGCCAAGCTTGCCGCGGTGACGATGTCATCGCCCGGTTCCTGCTCGCGCCTGATCTCGATGATGCCGTCCTTCACCCGAACCGCATAGCGCGGTTGCGGGCAGGTCGAGGGGCCGCTCACCGGCTGGCCGGTCGCCAAATCATAGCGCGAGCCATGCCAGGGGCAGACCAGCGTGCCTTCCAGAACCCAGCCCTCGTCCAGTGGGCCGCCTTGATGCGAACAGCGCGCGCCCATGGCATGCACGACGTCGCCCTGCCGGACCAGCGCGATGCCCACCGCTTGCCGCGTCACCGCGTCCTGCACCTCGACGCGCCGTGGCTGGTTTTCCGGCAGTTCAGCAAGCGGCAAGACGGCTTGAAAGTCGCGCGGCGCCGGGCTGCGATCCGCGTGATCGACGCCGATCCGCCGGCGATAGACGAGATGACCGCCAAGATAGGCGCCGATGGCCATGCAGGACCAGCCGGCGGCGCTGGCCAGGCGCCCTGCTGTGCGATGATCGCGGCCGCGCAGCATGATCGAACCGAGATTAAGGCCGAGCGCCGTGCTGTTGACCAGCGCGTGGACCAGCCCGGTCCGCCGGTCCCGCCCATCGGTGTGCTGCCAATCCGCCAGCCCCGCCGCGGCGGCGGCGATGGCGGCGGCGCTGCCCGCCTTCAAAGCATGGCTGGCGGTGCGGTTGGCCGCATGATCCCGCGCTAGGCCCAGCGTCGCCAGGCCATCCAAGCCCAGCGCCAACGTCCAGCTGCCAATCGGGATGGTGACCAGCACCGGATGAAGCGGATGGCCATACCAGGTGCCATGCAGGGCGCTGCCGAGTTTCTTGCCTAGCCTCCCGGCGAGCTGGCCGGACCGCGCCAGGGCCCGGCCCAGCGCCTGAGCCGGATAATCTAGCGATCCAGCGGCCTCGATCTGGCCGATCAACGCATCAATCCGGGAACCTTTGGCATGTGTCATCAGAAGTCCTCACCTAAACCGCTCATTGCGCATTGTTGAACGGGCATTGATTGGCGCAGCCATGATATGGCTGCTACGCCGCCGCCGCCAAGTCCTGATAAAACCCGCCCGGTTTTGCGAAAATCGCGTGCAAGCCTGGATCGGTGGACCGTACAGGGCCATAATCTTTGCGAACAACAGCAATCAGCCCTTTATGCATCAGTTGATTCTCATGCGTCATGCCAAAGCGGAACGCGCCCGGGCCGGGCTTGCGGACCATGAACGCGCGCTTACCCCTGAAGGCGGCAAGGCGGCCGCCGCCATGGGCAGCCGGCTGCACGCCCAGGGCGTCGCGCCGGATGTCGTGCTGGTCTCCTCGGCGCGCCGGACGCGGGAAACGCTGGAGGCGATCGGCGCCTGGGAGGATCAGCCGAATATCGAAGTCATGGACGGCCTCTACATGGCGCCCTGCGCGCAGCTGCGCGACATCATCAGGGAACTGCGGGAAACCGTCCGCAGCGTTTTGGTGGTCGGCCATAATCCAGGCATCCACGATCTTGCCGTCGATCTGGCGCGGATGTCCGAGCTGGGCAATCCCGTCATGACCAATCCCGCCATGGCTAATCCTTTGGCGCGGTCGAACATGCTGGCCAGCCTGAGACGGGAGTTTCCGACCGCCTGTTTCGCCGAATATCTGGTGCTGACGCCCTGGCGCGATCTCAAGCCCGCCGCCGTCCGGCTGCAGCGCTATCTCGGGCCGCAAGCATCGTCATGATGAACCGCCAAAAATGTTGCCAAAGAAATGTTGCGGCTGCGAAGGTTGCGCATCCGTCAGGAGAGACATAGTATTGCCGTAATTAACATGGCCGCCAGCCTGATTGCGCTGCCGCCGGGTTTATGAGGATCATCACCATGGATACCACGATTTCAAGCGCCGACTCGGTCCAGATGTCGATGGGGGGCAATAAGACAGCGCAGCTGCCGCTGATCTCAGGCACCATCGGGCCGCAAGTGGCGGATATCCGCAAGCTGCAAAACGACCTTGGCATTTTCACCTTCGACCCCGGCTATGGCGCCACCGCCTCCTGCGAAAGCAAGATCACTTATATCGACGGCGACGCCGGCATTCTTTTATATCGCGGCTATCCCATCGAGCAGCTTGCCGAGCATTCCAGCTTCATGGAAGTGGCGTATCTGCTGTTATGGGGATCGCTGCCGGGCCAGGCCGAACTCGACGAATTCTCCCACACCGTCACCATGCACACCATGCTGCACGAGCAGGTGAGGCGGTTTTGGGACGGCTTCCGCCGTGACGCGCATCCGATGGCGGTGTTGTGCAGCGTAGTCGGCGCGATGTCGGCCTTCTACCCGGACAGCATCAACATCAACGACCCGCGCGAGCGGGAAATCACCGCCTACCGGCTGATCGCCAAGCTGCCGACCATCACCGCCTGGGCGCATAAATACGCCATCGGCCAGCCCTTCATGTACCCGCGCAACGACCTCTCCTATGCGGAAAACTTTCTCTACATGATGAACGCGGTGCCTGCCGAGCCTTATAAAAAGAACCCGATCCTGGAACGCGCCATGGACCGGATTCTGATCCTGCACGCCGATCACGAGCAGAACGCCTCGACCTCCACCGTCAGGCTCGCCGGATCATCGGGCGCCAACCCGTTTGCCTGCATCGCCGCTGGCATCGCCTCGCTTTGGGGCCCGGCGCATGGCGGCGCTAACGAGGCGGTGCTGAAAATGCTCGGCGAGATCGGCGACAAAAAGAACATCCCGGCCTTCATCAAGGAGGTGAAGGACAAGAACAGCCACACCAAGCTGATGGGCTTCGGCCATCGCGTGTATAAAAACTACGATCCACGCGCGAAAATCATGCAGCGCACCTGCTACGAGGTGTTGGACGAGTTGGGCATCAAGAACGAGCCGCTGCTCGACCTGGCGATGGACCTCGAAAAAATCGCCCTGGACGATCCCTATTTCGTCGACCGCAAGCTTTACCCGAATGTCGATTTCTATTCCGGCATTATCCTGAAGGCGATGGGCTTCCCAGTCAGCATGTTCACCCCGATGTTCGCCTTGGCGCGCACCACCGGCTGGATGAGCCAGTGGATGGAAATGATCGAGGACCCGCATCAGCGCATTGGCCGCCCGCGCCAGCTTTATACCGGCCCGGTGCAGCGGGATTACGTGCCGGTGGAGAAGCGCTGATTGACCGAATAGGAGAGCGCTTCTTTTGCAAGAAGGCAACGCGCCGCGGAAGCGCAAAACTTTCTAATGGTTTAATTTAAATTTCTGCTGCCGGCTCTCGTAGGACATCCGCTCATTAAAGCCGAAATTTCTGAATTAGCCGGGAGCAGCCCGGCCGCTTTGGAAAGATTGACCCCGATAAGCAGACTTTCATTTTGTCGCGCTGGTAGGTGACTGCTTACGCTCCAGATGCATGCCCTCAAGTGCTCAGGGTGCGCAATTCTCCTTTGCCAATTCCCATCAAGGTGCGGCCGAGTAGCGCCGCAATAACTAGCGTCGCCAAAGCGAGCAGCGCCAGGGCGATCGCGTTCGTGATGATGCTGGGCTGGGCTGCAGCAAAGCGAAGCGCTGCGATACTGCATGCGGCGAGCGGAAAGCTCACCGCCCACCAGGAGACGCGGAACGGGCAGCACAATGGCAGGTTCCGTAATTGCCCGAGCAGCACGGCAAGCACGAACAGGGTCAACATGTAGAGTGCTTCCGCGAATAGGTCGGTCTGTCCGACCGTGGCTGTGTAGGTCGAGTATCCAACTGCAAAGGGTGCGACGAGGATCAGCAACGAAGGTTTCAGCGCGTCCGGCAGCGGCGGCTCGAAAAGCAGGCGCGAGAAAATGAGGGTGAAAAGCGGCACGGCAAAGAACAGACCGACGGCGAGCGCCAAAACCATCAGGCCGTGCATGGACGGTAATCCGAGCGCCGGGAGCGCGAGTGGCACGTCCAGCAATCCCACGACGGGAATGATCCAGGCGGGTGTGGCATGCGCAACCTGCTGCCGATCGCTCATCCAGCGGCTGACGATAAGCCAGGCGAAGAAAACCATGCCTGCAGCGCCAATGCCCCAGAGGATTTGCGCGAGGCGGTGAGCAATCGGCTCCAGCACAATCGGCAGCAACAGCAGGCTGATCAGGACCGTGCCGAACAGATTGCCCGCGATCTGGTGACGGAATTCGCTGCGGACCGCGGCGAAGGAGGTCACCAGCTTGACGACATAGCCTGCCAACACCAGCACGAAGGCGAGCATGGCCAAGCCGGCAGTCCCGAGCGCGATCCCCTCCGGAACGCCATAGCGTTCATGAGCAAGCCGCCATGCGACGGACAGACCTGTCAGTCCCATGACAGAGCCGAAAAGCCCGACCGGCAGGTAATCGAGCATGGGCTTGCCGGGCGCAACAAGAGCGAGCGACTCGCTCATGGCATAACCGCTTTCACCAGGATCTGCTGCGCCGGATCGAGCCTCTCGGCGAGCGGGTCCGGCACGCCCGCCCGGCGAAGCACCGCCGCGATCGGATGGAAGGCGATTACCGTTTTACCGTCATCCCGCACCCGGACGAGCACACGCAGCGGAAGGTCGAGAGCGGCCAAAGGTCCGGCGAGCATGATCGGCGTACCGCCTTTCGGATGCCCGTAAGTGAGCACTGTCGTTGGCGGCATATCCAGCCCAGCCTCCCGCGCGCCCGCTTGATGGTCGATCCGGTTGAAAAGGATCAGGCCGGCTTGCGTGATCGCCGCCGTCAGGCGTTCAAGCGTGGCCTCGAACGGCAAAGGCGAAACGGTTTCACGGATTTCTGCGTCGGTCATGATCCCGCTCCCTCCTCAATGTCGATCGACAGCTTGTCGCGTGCCTCGCCGTCGGTGATCAGGCGATAGGCCTCTTCGAGCCTGTCCAGCGTGAACCGGCGCGGGTCCAGCGACGGTAATAGTTGCCCCGCCTCTGCCAGGCGCGTCGCCTCGGACAAGATCTCGCCATGATGCGCACGCCCCTCGCCGGTCAGCAGCGGCAGCAGGGTGAAGATGCCCGAATAGGTAGCAGCACGGAATGACAGGGGCGCCAGCGCATGCGTGCCCCATCCAAGCGCACTCACCACATGGCCGAACCGGCGCACAGCCGCGAATGCGCCATCCAGCGCCGTGCCACCCACTGTGTCAAAGACGAGGTCGAAGCCACGCCCGGCGGTCAAACGAGTCACAAACGCATCGACGGGTTCTGAACGATCGATGAAGCGCGCCCCCAGACGCTCTATCGTCTCCCGACTGGATGCCGATCCGGTTGCGAATACTTCGGCGCCACGGGCACGGGCGATCTGGATCGCCATCTGGCCTATTCCGCCGGCGCCACCCAGAACCAGCACGACCTGGCCGGCGCGGACCACCATGCGATCGACCAGGCCCTCCCAGGCCGTAATGAAGACGAGCGGCAACACGCTCGCTTCCCGCATGCTGAGATTGGCCGGCTTGAGCGCCAGCAGATCGGCATCCACCGCAGCATATTGGGCTAGCGATCCTTGATGGCCGCCAACGCCTCCTGTCATTCCGAACACCTCATCGCCAGGCCGGAAGCGCTTCACCTCCGGACCCACCGCCTCCACCGTACCCGCGAGGTCGATGCCGAGAATGGCTGGCAGCCTGTGCCTCGCGTGGTCAGCTGTGCCCTGATGGATCTTTGTATCAAGCGGGTTCACGCCACTCGCGGCAACCCGAACCAGCACTTGACCAAGGTCCGGAATGGGACGGGCAATTTCTGCCCGACGGAATGGCGCGCCGTGCGCTTCAAGTATCGCAGCCTGCATCGTGGGTAGACTGATCATCGCTATGGCTCCTGGCGATGACTTGAGTATCATCCGTATCATTCCGCATGGCAATCATCAATACTGCGCGACGTTCATGCAGCTCTGTTTGGATCGGGTGGCATGCTGGAGTGGAGCGATCTTCGTATCTTCCTGGCGATTGCGCGCGGAGGGACGCTCGGAGCAGCGGCCCTCCAACTCGGTCAGACTCAACCGACGATGGGGCGGCGCCTCCGCGCCGCCGACGTGATGCCCGCTTCCGCGAAGTGATCTATTCTGACTGAACGGCCGGAATGGGCGCACGTCAGCTATTGATGGAAGTCGCCCGAGTTGCCGCTACCACCGTTTTCAGAATTCAAATCAACCCACTACCCGTTTTTTTGGGTTTTAAAAAAGAAGTGCTTGCTTGCAATACTATTTTATTGAACAGTCTCCACTGTAAAGTATCTGGCAAGGATTTGCTTGTAACCTTCGGTTGTCGCGGAAGCGGCATCAGGAGGCAAGGTCGAAGCCGTGTGTCAGCACTTAACGCGTCTGTATCTGGGCTGAGCCGTTCATGGAATGGCTGGGGCACCTATCGTTACAGGCGGAAATCGATCAGGAGCTGAAAAAGCCTTGGCGGGGGCGGCAGTTCGGGCCGCGGCTGGAGGAACGTTACCAGGCGGCGAATCAGGCGCTGGATCGCAAGCATAACGAAACCGCCGCGCTGACCTGCATGGTCATGTTCGATGCCTTCGTGATGGCGGATTTACGGCTGGCGCCGAATATTTTCTGGCTGTCGCTGGCACTGCGATTCCTGCTGTTCAATCCAATGGTCCTGTTGATCATCGCAGCCGGACGCAGGGGGATAAAGCGCGAGCTCTACAAGTCGATGATTTCCAGCGCCGCGGTGATGGCGACGCTGATGACCTGCATCCTACTGGATATTGCGAACTCGCCCGGCGTGCTTGCCGAATGTTACGCGATACCGCTGGTGGTTCTGTTCAGCAACCTGCTGATCCGCACCGGCATGATCTACAGCCTGATCTCCACGATCCTTTCAATCGGCATTTACCTGCCGATGGTGGCGCTCGCCCCTGAAGTGCCGGTGCAGCATATGCCGGTGCTGATGCTGATCGAGATCGCGGTAGGGGGGCTGAGCCTGCTTTCGGTGTTTCACCTGGAGCAGCGCGAGCGGCAGGTGTTCCTGCTGCTGCTGCGCGAGCGGCTGCAGGGCGAGGAATTATCGCTGGAAAATCATGAACTGAAAACCTTGACGAATACCGATGCGCTGAGCGGCATCAGCAATCGCCGCCATTTTGACGCGATGCTGCCGGCTGCCTGGAGCTTCGCCGTGGAGCATTGCCGGCCCATGGCGCTGCTGTTGTTCGATATCGACCATTTCAAAAGCTATAACGACCGTTACGGCCATCCCGCCGGCGATCTCTGCCTGCGGCGAGTGGCTTTCATCGCGCAGCAGCAGCTGCGCTGGGATACCGATTTGCTTGCCCGCTATGGCGGTGAGGAATTCGTGGTGGTTCTGCCGGAAGCCAATGCCGAAAAAGCGGCGCAGGTCGCCGAACGCATTCGCGCGGCGGTCGAGTCGCTGCAGATTGCCCATGCAGGCGTGGCGCCGGGCGCGGTGATTACCGTCAGTATCGGCGCCGTTTCGGTGAAACCAGATTCAGTGCAAGACCCGCAACGACTGGTGGAAGCCGCCGATTCCGAGCTTTACGCCGCGAAGCAGGCTGGCAAAAACCGGGTTTTTGTCCGTTCAGGCAAAAATCGCATTTGCGTCAAGCGGCCTCTCAACACGCACCAGGCCAGGACTCCACTCGCCAGCATGCCTGGCTGAAAGCGTAACAAGCCAGAGCCAATCCCGCGAACGGCCGAATGTCTTTGAGACAAAAGCTTAACAAAGCTTTTCCTTGTGCCCGGTTTGGCGTTCTGCGATGGTCAATGCCCCTAACATTTGGCAGGATCATCCAGCGCCATGGCGGCCTCACCAAACCAAACCGGCCCAAAAAACCAAATAGGCCCAAAAAACCAGATAGGCGTGGCGCTTTCCGGTTCGGGCTTTCTGCTGGGCGCGCATATCGGCGCGCTACAGGCCATCGAACAAGCCGGCTTCACCATTACCGAAATCGCCGGCACGAGCGGCGGCGCCATCGTCGCGGCGAGTTTTGCCGCGGGCCTCAGCACCGCTGTTTTGCATGAAGAATTCATGACCACCGATTTCAGGCCGCTGCTGAACATAAACTGGCTGTCGCCGATGCGCCTGCTGCTGCGCCAGGGGCTTTGCAACCCGAAGCCGCTCACGACATGGCTGCAAACACGCCTTGGCGGCATGACGATAGCCGGCGCAAAAATTCCCTGCACATTGATCGCCACCGATATTTCCGCCGAAGCCGCCTATATCTGGAACGCTGGTTTAACCGGCGCGACGCCGCTATGGCAGGCGGCGCTCGCCTCCGCCGCGGTTCCGGCGCTCTATCCGCCGGTGGCGTGGCAGGGCCGGTTCCTGCAGGATGGCAGCCTGACCGACGATGTGCCGGTGGCGCAACTCACCAACTCACGTCGTCTTGCCGTGGTGCTGCACGCTAAACCAGCGCCGCTCGCCGGCAAGCCGACCCTCGCAGGGCTGTTGACGCGCGATATCGCCGCACTCTACGCCGCCGGCGTCACCGATCTGCTGGTGAATGCCCAGAAGGTCGGCGCGGTGATCGCCTATGTCGACGCCACCGGATTTTCCACCTTCAACACCGATCTGAGCCAGGCGGCGCGGACGCAACTGATCGATATCGGCTTTCGCGCGGCACAGGACGCGCTGAAATACTGGACCGCGCCGGTGGCGTGACGGCCTACGACTTCAGCGGATCATGCCCCCAGTTCATCAGGGATTTGCGCCAGCGCGTGTCGGCAATGTCGCCATGCGGGTGCTGCTTGCCATGCCGGTGCACATAACCCACCACCTTGCGCATCGCGGCGTAATCCTCATCGGTAAGGTCCGCCGCCTTGGTCGCCTTGATGTGGAGGATTTTGCCGCCCATCTCGTGGCCAACCGCTTCCGGCTGGCTCTCGCCGGTCACTTTCTCACCCTCATGCGTCATGCCAACCGTTTTACTTTCGGCGCTCTCCAACCATTTGCGCAAGGCGGCGGGCGTCATGTTGACCACCGTCTTGAATTCGCGCAGCGTGTCCTTCTTATCCTGGTCCGACATTGCGCTCATAGTCGCATGCCACCCGATGCGAAGGCGCTGGCGCCGGGTTGCTGACAACCACGGATCAGCGGCAGTAAAAATCCAAGTGCTTCAGCCATCCGGCGCCTCCACTCATTCTTACTAAAGAAAGTTCTTTGGTTCTTTCTTTCAAGAAAGAACTGCTTTTTAAAAAAGCGCTAAAAATTTAATAATCACATAGTTTGAAGTTTGGCGATGATGGCCCGCGCCTCGCGCGCCAGCTTTGCATTGTCGGTCCATAATTCCCGCCAGACGCAAAGGGCGCTGGACAAACCCGGCGCCACCACCGCGGCGGAAAAGCTCTCAAAGGCGATGGGACCCTGATAGCCGATCTCGCGCAGCGCCGCGAACATCGCCGGAAAGTCAATCATTGCCTGATTCAGCCCGCCGCGGTTATTGGCGCCGATATGGACATAACCCAGCCGGTCGCCGCAAGCGAGAATTGGCGCCGCCAGATCATCCTCCTCGATATTCATGTGATAGCTGTCGAGATGGACCTTCACGTTTGGCGCTCCCACCGCGCCGATGAAATCCAGCGCCTGCGCCGCCGTGTTGATCAAATTGCTCTCATAGCGGTTCACCACCTCGATCCCCAGCGTCACCCCGGCGGAGGCCGCTTTTTCGGCCAGTCGCCGGAGCGCCGCCACCGCATGGGCGCGGCCCGCCTCGGAAGGCATTGCCGCGTAGCGGCCCATCGCGCTGGCGATCACCCCGCAGAGATAGCGGCCGCCGAGATCGCGCGTGACCGAAAGCGCATCGCCGAGCAGCCGCTCCCCCCGCGCCACCACCGCCGGGTCGGCGCTGGAGATATCGGTGCTGGCGCTCAGGCCGAGCGAACAGGAAGCGGCAATCCCGGCCTGCTCCAGCATTCGCTGCGTCATCGCCGTATCGATGCTGGCGGGGTCGAGGACAGGGATTTCGATCAGGTCATATCCCGCCGCGGCGCTTTGTCCGATGGCGAAACGCGCCTCCGCCTCGCTCCAGCCGCCCACCCAAACTGAGGCATGGATGCCGACCGGGTTCATCGTTTCACCTCGGCCAGCCGGTCCATCATGCGCTTGTCATCCTCCTCGAACATCCGTTTCGCCAGCAGCAAGGCCGCGATGCCGGTCAGCAGGCCGGCGGGCAGCCAGATAACCAGCGCGCCGATCTGCTGATCCGCCAGCGCGCCGATGGCCGGAAAAATCCGCCCGCACAGCGTAAAATTCGCATAGAGATCATCCGGCGCCGCGTCGATCCAGGTGCCGACGCCGATCATCGGCAGGCCGATCAGCAAGGCCAGAACGACGCGGGTGACGCGCCCCGCGCGCGCCAGCGGGTAGGGCCGCGCATCCAGCAGGAGGCACCAGAACAGCAGCCCGCTGAGCGCCATGCTCACATTCATCACGCCGTAAAGAACCGGGTCCAGCATGGCGCGGAACTGCACCGCCGGGATCAGCCACAGCGTCATCGCGGAAAACACCAAGGCGGCGAAAACCGGCTGCTGCGCCCGGCGGATCATCCGCCGGACCCCGGCGCTGCGCACCAGGCGGCGCAGCGGCCCAGGCAGCCCGGCCCGCAAGCTCGCCCCTGGTGCTGCGAGCGCGATGAGGAATGGCCCGAGATTTTGCACGATGAAGCGCTGCGTCTCGGCGAGAAAGAACATATGCTGCGCCCAGTAGTCGAACCGGGTTTGCAGCATCGCGTAGATCAGCGCCGTGCCGGCGAGGAAAACCGCCTGGCGCCAGCGTTCAATCCTGATGATCCGCAAGCCACGCCAGAACCACCATAGGGCAAGCGCCGTCGCGAGATATTCGGGCCAGGAGAATTGCCAGGGGGCAAAAAACGGCAGCGCCGCCGGAACCCTTGCGCAGAGCAACCACAAGGCGCCGCCAAACAGAAAAATCGCCGCCAGCCCCGCCGCTTCGCCCAATGGCAGGGCGCCCGGCGTATCGGCGAACAGGATGTCACCGCGTGGCATAATCGATCATGGTGAGGGCGAACAGGATGGCCACCCAGAGAAAGCCGATCGAAGAAAACAGCCAGATCAAGGGCGGCTCCTTCACCGCCTCCATCGAGAACAGAATAACCACGGCCACCATCAATGCCGCCACCGGCACCTCGACAACCCAGATGCCGTTATGAATGAACACGCCGAGCAGCGAATTGAGCAGCAGCAGCCCCCACAGCGCCAGCATCACGATAAACGGCATGCGCAGGCGCTGCCTCAGCTCTTCAGAAAAAATGTTCATTTGTTCAACAGGTACAAAGTGGGGAACACGATGATCCAGATCAGGTCGATAAAGTGCCAGTACAAGCCGCTGATCTCCACCCGGTTCTGGTGTTTCGCCAGAAAATCCGGCTGCCGCGCGGCGTTCGCCATATAGAGCATCAGCCCGATGCCGATGCTCAAATGGATCGCGTGCACGCCGGTGATCAAATAGTACAAATCCAGAAACAGGCGGGATGGCGCATCGTCCTGCAGCGCGTATTTGCCGCCGAAAAACGGCATCATCTTGCCGGTCCAGTCCAGATAATATTCATAGGCCTTCAGGCAAACGAACACGCTGCCCAAGCTGGCCGTCGCCAGCATCGAATTCAGCACGGTCCGCCGCTCGCCAAGGCGGGACGCCTCGATCGCCACCGACATGGTGAAGCTCGACAAAATCAGCACGCCGGTATTGGTGGCGCCGATCCAGTATTGCAGATGCTTCGCGGTATTGGCGACCGAATGCGGATACATCACCCGCAACACCAGGGCGCAGACGAACATGCCGGAGAAAATCAGCAACTCGGTGGACAGGAACAGCCAGATGCCGAATTTCGCGGTCTCCCGCTGGTGTTTTTCGCTGGCGAATTGTTCCTCAACCTGGACGCCGATGGCGGATGACACGCTAGACCTCCGGAATCTTGTTGGGATAATCGTAAGCTTCGAAATCGACCACCGGCATTTCCTCGAAATTATGCGGCGGCGGCGGCGAGCTTGTCGTCCATTCCAGCCCCTTCGCCCCCCAAGGATTAGGGCCGGCGCGTTCGCCATAGAACAGCGAATAGGTCAGATAGATGAACGGCATGATATAGGCGATGCCGAGCACCAGCGAGCCGGCCGAGGACAGGATATTGAGGAACTGGAACTGCGCCGGATAGTCATGGTAGCGGCGCGGCATGCCGAGATAGCCGAGCAGGAATTGCGGCGCGAAGGTAATGTTGAAGCCGACCAGCATCGTCACCGCGGCGATCCGCCCCCAGGCTTCATTATAGAGCCGTCCGGTGATTTTCGGCCACCAGAAATGAATGCCGCCGAAAAACGCCGAAACCGAGGCGCCCACCATGATGTAATGGAAATGCGCCACGACGAAATAGGTGTCGTGCAATTGCGCGTCGAGGCCGGTCGCGGCCAGGAACAGCCCGGTGATGCCGCCGATGACGAACAGCCATATCCAGCTCAGCGCGTAGAGCAGCGGCGTGTTCAGCCGGATATCGCCCTTATGGATCGTCGCGGTCCAGTTATACACCTTGATCGCCGAAGGCACGGCGATGACGAAGCTGAACAGCGAGAAGGTGAGGCCGGAATATTCGCTGATGCCGTTATAGAACATATGATGGCCCCAGACGAAGAAGCTGAAAGCCGCCAGCGAGATGCTCGAATAGGCGATGAACCGATAGCCGAAAATCCGCTTATAGGCGCCGATGGCGATCAGCTCGCTCATGATCCCCATGCCGGGCAACACCATGATATAGACCGCCGGATGTGAATAGAACCAGAACAGATGCTGGAACAATACCGGATCGCCGCCGACTTTCGGATCGAACACGCCGATATCGAAGGCCCGCTCGATCACCAGCATGACCAGCGTGATGGTCAGCACCGGCGTCGCCAGCACCATCACCAGGCTGACCGCGTAAAGCCCCCAAACGAACAAAGGCAGCCGGAACCAGGTCATGCCCGGCGCCCGCAGCTTATGCGTGGTGACGATGAAGTTCAGCCCGGTCAGGATCGAGGAAAAGCCCACCAGCAGAATGCCAAACCCGGCAGCGGTGACCCAGCTATCGGCGTACTGGGTGGAGAGCGGCGTATAGAAGGTCCAGCCGGTGTCCACCCCGCCGGCCAGCATGACGAACACGGTGAACAGCAGCGACACGATATAGATGTACCAGCTCAGCAGGTTGAGCCGGGGGAACGCCACATCCTTGGCGCCGATCATCAGCGGCAGCAGGAAATTGCCCAGCGTGTTCGGAATCGAGGGGATCAGGAAAAACCACACCATGATCACGCCATGCAGGGTGAACAGGCGGTTATAGGTGTCATTGGTGAAAATCGAGCCATTCGGCACCACCAGGCAAAGCCGGATCAGCCCCGCCGAGATCGCCCCCACCACGAAGGCGACGGTAATGCTGATCAAATACAGCACGCCGATGCGCTTATGATCGGTGGTGATCAGCCAGGAGCGCACCGTCTGCTCGTTATGCAGGTAATCCGCCTGATGGCCGGACCCATGCCCCAGTTGGTTCGACCGCCTAAGGATCGTCCGGCTGAGGCTCATTATGGCGGCTCCGTGTTGGTGGTGGCGGCTGTTGCGCCGGATGTTGCATTGGATTGGGCGACGGTCACGTTGACCTTCTTTACTTCGCGCAGCCATCGGGCATAGGCGGCATCGGTCATCACATAGATCGTGCCGCGCATGTCGGAGTGATTGACGCCGCAATATTCCGAGCAATCCAGATGATACGCGCCGGTCCGCGTCGCGTGGAACCAGATCTGCGTGGTGCGCCCCGGGATCACTTCCATCTGCACCCGCAAGGCGGGGATATACAGCGCATGGACGACGTCCTGGGAGTTCAGGTTGATGCGGATATCCTGATTGACGGGGACATGCAGGTTATTGATCTCCCATTGCCCGCCGGGGTGCTGGAACTTCCACATCCATTGCTTGCCCACCCCGTGAATGATCATCGCATCCGGCGGCGGGTGGAAGTCGCGGTCATAAACGACGCCGGCCCAGGCAAAAAACACCAGCGAGACCAGGAACGGGATCAGCGTCCAGCTCATCTCCACGGTCACGTTGCGGTTGACCCGGTGCTGGCGATCGACGTTGCGGCCATGGCCGTATTTCCACAGCCAGTAGGGCAGCAGCACGAAAATCGGCCCGACCAGCAGCACCATCACCCCGGTGAAGGCGATGACGATATGATCGATCTCCTGGGCGTGATGCGAGGCGGCGGTCGGCCACCAGTGAAACACATCATACGGGTTCATGACTGGTTGCCCGAAGGTTGATTGCCTGAATCTTGGGCATCCAGGCTCTGGCCGCGCACCAGGTCCATCGCGCGGTTGATCGGGATGCGGGCATAGCCGCCGGGCAGCTTGTAGTAGTGATCGAGGCGATGCATCTGGTGTGCATGGTAGGCCTGGTAGGTCGCCAGCGGGTGAACCTCCAGGCGCGGCAGCGGAATCGTCACCGCTTTGGTCTGCTGCGCCGAATAGCCCGAATAGGTGATCCGATCGCCATGGCTCAAATGGCCGACCATGAAGAATATGCCGCCGATCAGGATGGCGTAGCTGACAACGATCGTGGCGAGCACAAGCCCGACAATGCGGGCGCTCATCTCCGTGGTTTCATATCCCGCCTTGCGCGCCTGGGCGCTGGCCGGGGTCGAGGGCCGCCCGCGGCCAACCCGCCGCTCATCGGCATTCGCCGCCGCGACAAGCCCGAGGCTGCTGCCCAATGCCGTGGCAATCGCCGCCAACCCGCCGGCCGGCCAGCCTTTGATGGGCAATTGGGGCAGCTTCCAATTCATCGGATGCCCGCCCTTCCGGCGCCCCCAAGATCACGCAGCGCCGGATCATGCAGTACCGGCTCATGCGGCGTGGCGCGCCCCGCGAATCGCCAGGATTCCGGCAGCAGGTCCAGCAGGAATAGCGCGCCGAAACCGATCCCGGCCAGCCCAGCCATCTCGATGACGTCGATGAACGTAATGATGAACGTGGCCCGGAACGCCGGGGTAATCAGCCACAGCATATCCAGCGCCTGAACCGCCAGCAGCATCGCCGCCACCAGCCGCACCGCGTCGGCGCGCCGGGAGGGCAGCATCAACATGGGCAACAGGAAACCGGCGATAAACCCGATCCACTCGACAGTGACACCGCCGCCGGCATCCCGGTGAATATACCAGATGATCTCGGCGGGCAGGTCGGCGGACCAGATCGCCTCGAACTGGGTGTATTGCACGAACATCCACAGCCCGCTCAGCCCGAGCAGCATCATGCCAGGACTGCCCAATTCACCGGGGCTGCCCAGTTCCAAGTTTGGTCCCCGCCGCGCATCGCGACTGGCTCCCAGCATGATCGGCAACAATATCGCGCAGGAAAGCGCCACGATGCATTGCGCCGCCATCACCAACAGGCCGAAATCCGAGGATTTCCAGCCAGGTTCCACCGCCATGACGAGATCCACGGAGGCGCAGGTGCCGATGATGAAATGCAGCGCCAGGCCCAGTGCCGCGATGCCGCGCGGTGGTTTTATTCGTGGCGTGGCGAAGCTCAGCGCGAGCAGGCTCCACAGGATCAGGTAAACGATCACCCGCGGAATGTAGAAGCCCGGCGTCATCCAGCCTTTGCCAAAGGACGTATGCAGCGCTCCATGCAGGAACAGCCCATGCACGCGGAATAGCAGCGGTATCGCCAGAACCGCCGCCAATGGCGCGAGCAGCAACTGGCGGCGCAGCATCAGCGCGACGCCGGCCGAGGCCGGGCTGACCGGCACCGGCCCGATCAGATCGAGCGCCATCACTAGCGGCAGCGCGCCGAACGGGATCGCCGCCAGGAACAGCCAGCCCGCCAGATAAGACGGCATGGCCTGGGTGTTGGCGAACACCGCCAGCAGGATGCCGAGCGCCAGCAGCGCAACGCCGGCCACCGCTAAACTCATGCCGAGCGCCGTCCGTCTCATGGCGCATGATCCGGCGCTTTGCCGGATTCCATAGCGGGCGGCAGCGAGAATTTCGCCAGCCGCGCCTGATCCGCCGCCGGCAGCGCCGCCACCTTGGCGTGCTGGCTGAGCTGCAGCGCCCGCACATAAGCGACGATATCCCAGCGTTCCGCCGGCTCGAGCAGCCCGCCGAAGCCGACCATGGCGCCCTTGCCATGGGTGATGACATCGAAAATATGTTGCGCGGTGAAATGCCTGATCTCGGCGGAATAGAGTTTGGGCGGCGCGGGGAAGCCGCGCGAGACGATCATGCCATGCCCGCTGCCCGCATAGTCATGGCACGGCACGCAATTCGTGTTGAAACCCTGATGGCCGCGCGCCAGCATCGCCGCGGTGATCAGCTTCGGCTGCGGCACCGGCGCATCCGGCGCGTCCAACGCCTCGGTGCCCGCCACCGGATGCCGCATCACCGCGTTATTGCTGAAGAAATTGCTGTTGCCGTAGGTATAGGCTTTCGGCTGGGTGTACATATTCTCGTGCCGGCAGGCGGTCAGCGACAGCCCGATCGCCAAAACCGCAAGCCGGGCCTTCACTGCCGCACGTCCTGGATATTGAGCGGCCGCAGCTTCAGGCCGCGCAGGAAGGCCCTGACCGCCTCGGCGTCAAACGCTTCGTCCTGCGGATAAATGCAGAGGAAAAATCGATCCGCGCTGGCCCGCTCGATGCCGTTGACATCGAAAGCCGGATGATTGAGCCGCGGCAGCTGGCTCGCCAGCATGAAGGCGGCGAACATCGCCAATGCGGCGAACAGCAAGCCGATGGCGAGGCTCGGGATCACGTAATAGGGCCAGCTGAACGGCGGCCGGCCGCCGATATCGAGCCGGTAGCTGACCAGCGTCGCGTAGCTGATCAGCCCGAAACAGAAACAAGAGCCGAACAGGAACCCGGCCAGGCCGATCCAGGGCAGGCGGGTCGGCTTCAGCCCCAGGGCGTCATCAAGCCCGTCGACCGGCAGCGGCGTATAGGCGCGCAAGCGGCCAAGCCCGCGCAGCCTTGCCGCCCGCGCGGCAGCGACCACCGCCTCCGCTTCGCCGAATTCCGCCGCCACCGCGTCATCCTGCGTCTCGCCCTTAATCATGCACCCGCTCCGCTTCATCATGCGCCCGCTCCGCTTTGGGGGCAGGCCGCGCCGTAATCATCAGAGCAGGAATCAGGATGCCGGGCCGGAGCACCGGCTGCAGAACCGCGGGAGCGGCCCGCGCTTCCTGAATGGAAATGACCGGCAGATAGCGCAGGAACAGCATGAACGGCGCCAGGAACAGCCCCATCGAGCCCACCCAGGTGCCGACCGACCAGACCGTAGCGCTGAACCGATGCGCCGAGGACGGCAGGAAATCATGCTGCAAGCTGCCGACCAGCGACATGAAGTGATTACCCCAGAATCCGGCCATCACCAGCAGCCCGACCAGCGCCAGCATCGCGCTCGAACGCCGCGCCTCGCGAAACCAGAACAGATGCACCGGGATCAGGGCGCAGGCCACCAGCATCCAGAAGGCCCAGGCGGTCGGTCCCGCCACCCGGCGCGCCATCGCCTCGCGCTCATAGGCGCTGCCGCCGAACGCCGAGAAAAAGAATTCCGCGCAATAACAATAGGCGGCGAGACTCCCCAAGGTGAGCAGCGCGCGGCCCAGCGCCTCCAACTCATCCTCGTGGATCAGCGTGCGCAGCGGGTACATCGCCCGAACCAAGCCAACCAGCACCGCGATCAGCCCAGTGCCGGCCAATGCCGCGTCGATAATGGTCTCGATTGGCAGCAGCGTATCGTGCCAGCCGGGTTCCAGCGAAATCGCGTACATCATCGACGCGCCCCATTGCACGTTGACGCTGATCAGCGCCGCCAGCACCGCGAGAACCCGGTACATCGCCCGCCAACGCATCCAATGCGCCGCATCGCCGCGCCAGCCCAGCGAGGCGATGCCATAAAGCTGCTTCTTCAACAGCAAGGGCGACCGGTCGCGCAGCACGGCGAAATCCGGGATCAGTCCGGCGTACCAGAAAATCAACGAAATACTCAGGAAGCCGATGATATCGGTTTCGTCCCAAAACAGCGGGCTGCGGAATTGCGGCCACAGGCCGAGCACGTTCGGATAGGCCATGTTCCAGTAAAAAAACCAAGGCCGCCCCAGATGGATGATCGGGTAGATCGCCGCCGCCACCGCGCAAAGCACCGCCGCCGTATCGGCGATCCGGCTCAACGTGCCGCGCCGCACGCGATGCAGGAACACCGAGGAAACCAGCAGCGCGCCGCAGGCAAGGCCCATCCACCAGTCATAGCTGGTGATATCGAGCGCCCAAACTACCGTGCGGTCATTGCCCCAGACGGTGATGCCGCGCTCGAACAACAGGCTGAGACACACGCCGAGGATCGCCAGCAGCCCGCCGCTCAGCAGGAACCCCATCCACCAGACCAGCTTCGCCGGATGCACATAGGCAATGCCGGCGATGATTTCGCCGGTAGAATCGGCGATCACCGCCTCGTCCCGCCGCGACCTGCCGAACAGCCGGCCCAGCCCGGGGAGGGATGTCAGCCGGCTCATGCCTTTTCCTCGCCGCCAGGCATGGCGATGGCATCGGCGGGCCGCAGCGCCGCCAGATAGGTGGTGCGCGGACGGGTATTCAATTCCTCCAGCAGCGTATAATTGCGGCTATTCGCCTTGGCGGCCACCACCGCGCTCCGCGGATCACTCAGATTGCCGAAACTGATCGCGCGGGCCGGGCAGGCGCCCTGGCAAGCGGTCACCACCTCGCCATCCTGGATTTTCCGGTCCTCCTTACCCGACTGAATATGCGCGTGTTCGATCCGCTGCACGCAATAGGTGCATTTCTCCATCACCCCGCGCCCGCGCACCGTAACCTCCGGGTTGAACTGCAATTGCGCGGCAGGCGCGGTTTCCAGCGCGTAATCGGCGAAATTGAAGTGCCGCACCTTATAGGGACAATAGGCCTCGCAGGCGCGGGTGCCGACGCAGCGGTTATACACCATGAGATTCAACCCCTCATGATCGTGCAGCGTCGCCTCGACCGGGCAGGCCACCTCGCAAGGCGCCTGCTCGCATTGCATGCAGGGCACCGGCATGAACCGCGTATCGGGATTCTGCTCCGTGCCTTCGCTATAGCGGTCAACCCGCAGCCAGTGCATGTCCCGCCCGCGCAGCACCTCGTCGCGCCCGATCACCGGGATATTATTCTCTGCCTGACAGGCGACGACGCAGGCATTGCAGCCAATGCAGGTGTCGAGATCGATCACCATGCCCCAGGCATAGCCATCGCCCGGCCATGCCGGATACAGCGTCGGCGCGGCGGCGGCGGACGCATAAGGCGGCGCGCCCGGCGTCCGCACCCGCGCGAGGTCATGCCCCTCCATGGTGAACAATTCCTGCGTCGTCGCCAGGCTGCGGCGCGCGCCGGTTTTGCGCAGCGTCACATCCGCCAGATGCCAGGGACTTGCCGCGGTCCGCATCGCATAGGCGTCATACCCAACGCCATCGCCCACCATGTCCGGCAGGCGCCGGCCAAAGCCGAGATACAGGGTCAGCGTATCCGCCTGCTGTCCGGGCAGCACCCAGACCGGTCCCGTCACGCTGACCTTGCCGCTGCTGACCAGCACCATGTCGCCGTTTTCCAGCTGCTCGCGCTTTGCCAGCCCGGCGCTGATGGCGATGAAATTATCCCAGACGACCTTGCTGATCGGCTTCGGCAATTCCTGCAGCCAGCCGATGGTGGCGAAGCGCCCGTCCCGGATCGACGGATCAGGCCGGATCAGCAGGTCAAGGCCCTTGCTTGCAGCCGCGGCCGTTCCGGTCGCGCCGTTCGCAGCGGACACCGTCTCCGCCGGCAAGGCGCTATTGGCGATGAACCCGGCCATCAGCGCCTGCCGCCAGCCCGCCGCGAAACCGCCCTCCGGCCAGTTCGCCTTCCAGTAAGCGCGCAAAAGCGCCAGCCCGTCGCGCGGCTTGGCATCGGTGAGCGTCGAAATGATCTCCTCCGGCGAGCGGCCCTGATAAAGCGGCTCGACCATCGGCTGCAACAGGCTCACCGTGCCGTCGAACGCCCGCGCATCGCCCCAGCGCTCCAGCGGATGCGCCAGCGGCAGATGCCAGTCGCAGCGTATCGCCGTCTCATCGACATATTCGCCGGCATGCACCTTGAACGGAACGGCTTGCAGCGCTTCGGCGAAGCCGAGATCGACGGGCGCGGTGTAGACCGGATTGGTATCCAGCATGATCAGCGCGTTCACCCGTCCCGCGCGCATGTCCCGCGCTAGGCTGGCGAGGCTTTCGCCCTGATGCAGCACCGGCGCCGTATGGAACACCGTAACCCCGATATTGCCGAGCGCCTGGTTCAGCCGCTGCGCCGCCGCATGGACCTCGGCCGGCTGATGCGCCCCGGTCAACACAATGCCATGGCCCCGCGCCGCTTGCAGCGCCGCCGCCGCCTTGCCGCGCCACACCGAAACCGGATCATCGCCCGCCGCCGGCGCGCTACCTGCTTCAAGCGCATGAATATCGGCGAGCAGCGCCTCCGCCAGCGCGGCGATATCGCCCTGCCGCGCCACCAGCGGATAATCCGCCTTCGCCAAGGTCAGCCCCGGCGTCGGCGCGACCGCGTAAAGCGGCATCACCTTACCTGATCCGGCGCCTGCTTCGCTGGCCTTGCGCCGCGCCGCGCTCCAGCGCATCGCCATGCCGGTCTGCCCCGGTCCCGGATCGAGGAAATCGCCATCCAGCGACACCACGACAGCCGCCTGATCGAAGCGCCAGCGCGTCTCCAGCGGCCTCCCGAACGCCTGCTTCGCCCCCTCATAAGCCGCATCGCCGAGCGGCGCATGGCTATGCCAGCGCAGCCCCGGATAGCTTGCCTGCATCGCCGTCACCTGCGCCACCATCGATGGCGATGAAACCGGCCCGGTCAGCAGCCGCATCCCCGCCCCGGATTGCCTTAGCTTGGCCATCCGGGGTTTCATGACGCCGCCAAACGCCGGCCAATCGGTCGGTCTGCCGAGATGCAGCACCGCTTCCGACCGGTCCGGGTCGTACAACCCGAGAATCGAGGCCTGCGCGAAAATATCGGTGCCGCCGAGACTCCAGGGATGCCGCGGATTGCCCTCGATCTTGACCGGCCTGCCATTGGTGGTGGTCACCAATATGCCATTCGCCACGCCATCCAGCAGCGTCGCCGACGCATAGGACAGCGCCTCGCCCGGAATAATCCGCGGCGGCTCATGCACATAGGGCACCAGACGGGTCTGCGAATTATGCCGCCGCGGATGGCCGCAGCCAGCCAGCCCGCCCAAGCTGAGCGACGCGCCCATCAGCTGCAACATCCGCCGCCGGTTCGGCCCGCGCGCCAGCCCGGCAACCTGCGGAAACTCGGCGTTCATGAAGGCTTCGAAATCCGCCCCATTCGCGGCGTCCGCAACCCGGTTTGCCGGCTTGCGGTAGGGCGTCGCCCAGCGGCCCTGCTTATCAAAGTCATTCATCGGTGGCATGTCGAGCAATCGATCAGCCGCCCGGAGGTATTGATATGATACATCGCCACCAGCGCCGGCCCAAGCTTGTCCTGATCCACCGGCGGCTTCCAGTCCATGTTAAAAATCTGGCTCTGCGGCCGCACATTGGCCGCCGGCGCCTGATGGCAGCTGATGCAGAAATCCATGGTGAACACATGCGCGGCGCGGGTCAGCTGCATGCGGTCCATCCGGCCATGGCAGCTCGAACAGCCGATCCCCTTGGCGATATGGATCGAATGATTGAAATAGACATATTCCGGCAAACCAAACACCCGCGTCCAGCGCAGCGGCTGGTCATGCGCGAAGCTCGCCCGCACCGGCGCCAGCATCGGCGCATGCGTCCAGATGCGCGAGTGGCAATGCATGCAGGTCGAGGTGGAGGGCAACCCGGCGGAGGCCGATTTCTCCACCGAAATATGGCAGAACAGGCAGTTGATGCCGAGTTCGCCGACATGATGCTCATGGCTGAACGGCACCGGCTGCGCCGCCACCATGCCCTTGCCGGTCACATAATGCGCGCGCGCGATGGTTTCCGCCAAAAAGAACGAGCCCAGGGCGCCGAAAATCAGCACGGCAATGCCAAATCGGAATAAAGCGGTGCTTCGGGGTGCGAAAAGCTGCGTCATGCCGCGATTGGCCTCCCATCAAGCCAGTGATCAAATAAGCCGGTGATCAAGCGTCTAAAATTATGATTATAACGCTGCTCAGATTGGGGAGCATCAGCATCTTCGTCAATTCAAAATCCGGCTCATGGATGGATATTTATTTATTAATCCGTGGTCAGCCCGAAACCACGTGCAGCGCCACCCGGTTCACCTCCAGCAGCGCCCGCACGGCGGCGGGAGGCGGCTGATCGGTATACAGCGCCGTCAGCTGCGCCACATTGCCCACCCGCATCAGCGACGGCCTGCCGAACTTGGTATGATCGGTCACCAGGAACACCCGCCGCGAATTGCGGATGATCGTTTGCGAACAAATCACCTCGTCCATGTCGTAATCATACATCGTGCCGTCCGCCTCGATGCCGGAAATCCCGATAATGCCGATATCGGCGCGAAACTGATCGAGCATCTCGCGCGCCGCCTGCCCGGTCACCGCGCCGTCGCGGTTGCGCACAGCGCCCCCCGCGACGATAATCCGGCAATCCGGCGCGCCGCTCAAAATCGAGGCGACGTTCAGGTTATTGGTGATCACCCGCAGGCTTTTATGGCCGAGCAAGGCGCGCGCCACCTGCTCTGTCGTCGTGCCGATATTGATGAACAGCGAGGCATGGGCGGGCACGTCGCGCGCTACCAACCGGGCGATTTGCTGTTTCGCCGCCAGATTCGTCACCTGCCGGCGGGCATATTCCATGTTCTCGATGCTGGACGGCAATCCCGCGCCGCCGCGGTAACGGCTGACCCGGCCTTCGGCGGCAAGCTGGTTCAAATCGCGGCGTATGGTTTGCACCGTCACATCGAACTGGCTCGCCAGCGCATCAATGGTGAGAAAGCCGCGCGCGCCGATCATTGCCACGATCTTTTCCAGCCGCGCGCCATTGCCTTGCGCGCCTTCTAATTCGGACAAATTTAGTCTCCCGGTCCTGTGCCGACTGACTACGGTATGCAGTATATTTTGCCAAGCATTTGCCGCGCCTACCTCACGAGATGTCTGCAAATAACGAAGATCATTGTGACAAAATTTTTCGCTTGCGAACATATCCAATGATCGTTAGAAGCTTAGCGAAAATAAACTACGAGATAAATTATAGGGGAAGGAGCGTGAATGGATCAGGTCGATCTGTTGATCGTCGGCGGCGGCGTGAACGGCGCCGGCATCGCACGGGACGCCGCCGGGCGCGGCCTGTCAGTGCTGCTGGCCGAGCAGGACGACCTGGCCTCGCACACCTCGTCCGCCAGCACCAAGCTGATCCATGGCGGCCTGCGTTACCTCGAATATTACGAATTCCGCCTGGTGCGCGAGGCGCTGATGGAGCGCGAACGGCTGTTGACAATCGCGCCGCACATCATCTGGCCGCTGGAATTTGTTTTGCCGCATTCGGCGGACCAGCGCCCGGCCTGGATGATCCGCGCAGGATTATTCCTCTATGACGGTCTGGCCGCGCGCAAAAAACTCCCCGCCTCGCGCGCCATCCGCCTAGACCGCCACGCCGCCGGCGCTGTGCTGAAACCGGGCTTCGCGCGCGGCTTCACCTACTCAGATTGCTGGGTCGAGGATAGCCGCCTCGTCGTGCTGAACGCGATGGACGCCGCGGCGCGCGGCGCTACCATCCGCACCCGCGCCAAACTGGTCTCCGCGCGTCCCGACGGCGCCAACTGGCACGCCATCATCGAAAATCAAACCACCGGCGTCACCGATACCGTTGCCGCCCGTGCCATCGTCAACGCCGCCGGTCCTTGGGTGGGCGAGGTGCTGTCAAACCGCCTGGGCCGCAACGAGGCCAAAACCGTGCGGATGGTCAAGGGCAGCCATATCATCGTGAAACGCCTGTATCCGGGCGATTTCGCCTTCATCCTGCAAAACCCCGACAAGCGCATCGTCTTCGCCATTCCCTACGAGTACGACTACACGCTGATCGGCACCACCGACATCCCCTATCACGGCGATCCCTCCGAGGTGACAATCTCCCCGGAGGAAACCGAGTATCTCTGCGACAGCGTCAACCGCTATTTCCGCACCCAAATCAGCGGCGCCGACGTGGCGCGCAGCTATTCCGGCGTCCGCCCGCTCTACGACGATCACGCCGCCAACGCCTCGGCGGTCACCCGCGACTACGTGCTCGATGTCGAAGGCGGGCCCAATTCCAGCGGGGGAACGCCCGCCCTGCTGTCGGTGTTCGGCGGCAAAATCACCACCTACCGCAAACTCGCCGAACACGCGCTGGAAAAACTGCTGCCCGTGCTGGGGCTACCGATCGGCAAGTCCTGGACCGCCGGCGCCGCGCTGCCCGGCGGCGATCTTGCCGACTTCGACACCTTCCTGCACGCGCTGACGGCGCGTTACCCGCTGATGCCGCAACGTTATTTGCATCGCCTCGCCCGCGCCTATGGCAGCCGCGCCTTGCTGATCCTGGGCGACGCGCAAACCATGGCCGATCTCGGCCAGGATTTCGGCGGCACGCTCACCCGCGCCGAAATCGACTATCTCGTCAAACACGAATGGGCGCGCACCGCCGAGGACATTCTCTGGCGACGCTCCAAGCTCGCGCTGCACGTGCCGGAGGACACGGCAGAGCAAATTAACGCTTACCTAAACTAACAAAAGTTTTTTGCTGCTTTTTTTCAAAAAAGCAGTTCTTTCTTGAAAGAAAGAACCAAAGAACTTTTTTTAATTAAAAAAGAGGAGGAGGGGATATGACAAAATACGTCGGCGCCATTGATCAGGGCACCACCAGTTCGCGCTTTATCGTGTTCAACAAGCAGGGCGAGATCGTCACCATCGCCCAGAAGGAGCACAAGCAGATCTATCCAAAGCCCGGCTGGGTCGAGCACGACCCGCTGGAGATCCTCGATAACACCCGCGAGGTGATCGGCGCTTCACTGGCGCGCGCCAATCTCTCGGCAAGCGATCTGGTGTCGGTCGGCATCACCAACCAGCGCGAAACCACCTTGCTGTGGAACCGCAAAACCGGCCAGCCTTTATGCAACGCGATGGTGTGGATGGACACCCGCACCGACCAGCTGGTGCAGCGCTACATGAAGGGCGGCGACCAGAACCGCTACCGCGCCAAAACCGGCCTGCCGCTCACCACCTATTTCTCCGGCCTGAAACTGCTGTGGATTCTGGAAAACGTCGAGGGCGCGCGCAAGGCCGCGGAGTCCGGCGAGGCGATCTTCGGCAATATCGACACCTGGCTCACCTGGAACCTCACCGGCGGCGTCAATGATGGGGTTCACCTCACCGATGTCACGAATGCCAGCCGCACCCAGCTGATCGATATCGCGACCTGCGACTGGGATGACGGCATGTTAGCTGAATTCGAAATCCCCCGCGCCTGCCTGCCGAAAATCGCCTCCTCCTCGGAGGTCTATGGCGAAATCACCGTTGCGCCGCTGCGCGGCGTCAAGCTGGCAGGAATCCTCGGCGATCAGCAGGCGGCGTTGGTCGGGCAAACCTGTTTCTCGCCGGGCGAGGCGAAAAACACCTACGGCACCGGCTCCTTCATGCTGATGAACACCGGCGAGACGCCGGTGCAATCAAAGGCCGGGCTGCTCACCACGCTGGCCTATCGGTTCGGCGACGAAAAGCCGCGCTTCGCGCTCGAAGGCGCCATCGCCATCACCGGCGCGCTGGTGCAATGGCTGCGCGACAACATGAAACTATTCGACGTCGCGGCGCAGATCGAACCTTTGGCGAAAAGCGTCGATGACAACGGCGATGTCTATATCGTGCCGGCCTTTTCGGGTCTCTACGCGCCCTATTGGCGGGATGACGCGCGTGGCGTCATCGCCGGGCTGACGCGCTACGCCACCCGCGCCCATATCGCCCGCGCCGCCCTGGAATCCACCGCCTATCAGGTGCGCGACGTGCTGGAGGCGATGCAATCCGATAGCGGCATCACCCTCGCCACGCTGAAAACCGATGGCGGCATGGTGGTGAACGAGCTGTTGATGCAGTTCCAGGCGGATATCCTGAACGCCCCGGTGGTGCGCCCGAAAATGACCGAAACCACCGCGCTCGGCGCCGCCTACGCGGCGGGTCTCGCGGTCGGCTACTGGGCGAACACCGAGGATTTGCGGGCGAACTGGGGCGTGGACCGCACCTGGGAGCCGGCGATGGACGAGAAAACCCGCGAGCACCACTACAAATCGTGGAAAAAGGCGGTGCAGCGCTCATTCGCCTGGGTTGAGTAACAACAAAAGGTTAGAAGGAAACACCATGCAACGACAATTCATCGGCGAGCTGATTTCCGAAGCGGTCGCCGTCATCATCATCATCTCGTTCGGCGATTCCATCGCCGCGATGTTCTTCCTGTACGATCCCAGCCCCTACGCCCACTCTTACTGGGGCGTCGGCATGGGCTGGGGCATGGCGGTGACGCTGGCCATCTACGCCACCGGCTCGGTCTCCGGCACCCATGCCAACCCGGCGGTGACGCTGGCTTTGGCGCTGTATCGTGAGTTTCCTTGGGCGAAAGTCGTGCCGTACATCATCGCCCAGGTGGCGGGCGGCTTTATCGGCGCGATCATCGTCTATGCGCTGTTCGTGCCGGTGATCGACCATTACAACCTGATCCACCACCTCACCCGCGCCGCCAGCGTCCCGACGGCGGGGGTGTTCTTCACCCATCCCGGCCTCGCCGTCACCGCCTTTCACGGCTTCACCGACGAGATCATCCTCACCGCCTTCCTGATTTTCGGCATTTTCGCGATCACCGAGCAGTATAACGAGATGGCGCCGGGGGCCAATTTCGGCGCCTTCATGATCGGCATCCTGGTCGCCATCATCGGCGCCTGCATGGGCTATCTGGAAGGCTGGGCGATCAACCCGGCGCGCGATTTCGGCCCGCGTTTGTTCGCGTATTTCGCCGGCTGGGGCAGGGGCGCGCTGCCGGCGCCGGAGGATTACTGGTGGGTGCCGATCGCCGGCCCGCTGATCGGCGGCGTCGTCGGCGGCGCCGCGTATCAATGGCTGATCCGCCCCTATCTGCCGGCCCGGATGCGCGCAATGGAAAACGAGCGCATGCGCCTCGCCAAGCAAACCTCTGGAGGTTTGCGCGCAAACTAAAAGCAAACCTCTGGAGGTTTGCGCGCAAACTAAAAGCAAACCTCTGGAGGTTTGCGCGCAAACTAAATTTGAGACGGGCAGCCTGCGGAATAGCCCCGGCGCATAGGATAAGGTGGCAGCGGCTTCCGTCCTGCTGCCACCCTGCGACAATTAAACAACAAGCTTACAAAAAATACAGGCGGCATGACAACCCTGGTAAATCGTTCCGCTTAACATTATTTCGGCTTTGTCGTTTAACCGGGGAAGCTGTCGCCATTGTCCGATCCTCAGATCAGTGCCGAATCAAGCATGAATGACATTGTTGTTCCTCTCCACAAGGAGGAGATGACAATTTCAAAGCGCGTCATCGCCGGCGATGTCGTCCGGGTCAGCACGGTAACAGAGCAGCGCGAGCAGGTGGTTGACGAGCCGGTGTTTCGCGAACGTGTCGAGATCGAGCATGTCGCCATCGGCCGCGAAATTGATGCAGTGCCTGAAATTGTTGAGAACGGCGACGTCACCATCATACCCGTGGTCGAGGAAGTCCTCGTGGTGCAGCGTCGCTTGATGCTCAAGGAAGAACTTCACGTCCGCCGGATCCGGGAGACATCCAGCCACCACGAAGTGGTCGTGCTGCGTGAACAGAAGGCGGTGATAAGCCGCAACCCCAGCCCAAAATCGGGCGATCAGGCATTGGATCATCAAGCCTCGGCTCAGGAATATCCGGGCAAACCGCCCATCAACCATCAATGATCATAAACTAAGGAGACTACGAATGAACCAGGAAACTATTGTTGCTGTCTACGATACCCCGGCGCATGCCCAGGCCGCCGTTCGCGCCTTGGAAGAGGCCGGCGTGCCGAGCAGTGACATCACGCATCACGCCAGCGAAACCTATTCAGGAACGGCCGGTTCAGGGGCCGCCGGGATTTCCGGCAACCCCAACAGCGCGGTTGGCACCAGCGGCACCGAAGTAGCGCCGCCGCGCGAGGAGCCGGGCTTCTGGTCGCGCCTGTTTGGCACCGAATCAGAGGATTACCGGCGCGATAACGATGTATATGGCCGCACCGTGCAGTCGGGCGGTTCCGTGGTCAGCGTCAGGGTCGCCGATGTCGGGCGCGACGCCGACCGGATCATGCAAATCCTCGAATCGCAAAACCCGGTCGATATCGAGGAGCGCGCGAATTCTTATGAAACCTCCTCCACTCAAAGATCGTCGACCGTTTATGACACCCCGCAAAATGCCAGCGCGATGGGCGTTGCCGAAGCCGGCGGCGCGTTCGGCGCCAGCGGCATGACCAGCACGGCCGGCATGACTGGCAACGAACGCATGAGCACAGCTGGCCTGTCCAGCGATGCCCGGATGGAAAATT
Source organism: Acetobacteraceae bacterium (assembly GCA_965276795.1). Taxonomy (GTDB): domain Bacteria; phylum Pseudomonadota; class Alphaproteobacteria; order Acetobacterales; family Acetobacteraceae; genus Acidiphilium. The sequence goes on from OZ255628.1 coordinate 3,060,399, forward strand.
CCGGCGATCAGGTGATTTCGCTCGCCGAGGAGCAGCTTCAGGTCGGCAAGCGCGTCGTCAACCGGGGCACCACCCGGGTGCGCCGTTATGTCGTGGAAACCCCGGTCGAGGAAAACGTGACGCTGCATAGCGAAAGCGCGTCCATCGAACGCCGCCCCGTCACCGGGGGCGCCGTCGCCGCCGATGCCTTCACCGACAAAACCATCGAAGTTAACGAGATGAGCGAGGAAGCCGTGGTCGGCAAAACCGCCCGTGTCACCGAGGAGGTGGTAGTGCACCGCCAAGCCGGCGACCGCACCGAAACCGTGCACGACACGCTGCGCAAGGAGCAGGTCGATGTCGAAAAGTCGGGCGACACCAACCTCCGCAACTCTGACATCGATCCGGCAACCGGCCGCAAGCGCACGCTGTAACCCGCCGAACGCCAACAGAAAATGCCGCGTGAAAACGCGGCATTTTTATTGAACCCTAATCCCAGATCGAAGTCATTGCCGCGGCCTCATCTGCGTAAATCTGCGCAATCTGCGGATTATCCTTCCCTATCCGCAGAGTAACGCGACGAGGACTCAGGTTTTATCCAGCGCCTGGCCCAAATCCGCCAGAATGTCATCGACGTGTTCCAACCCGATCGACAGCCGCACATATCCCGGCGTGGTGCCGGTTTGCAGTTGTTCCACCTCGCTCAGCTGCGAATGCGTAGTCGATGCCGGATGGATCGCCAGGCTCCTCGCATCGCCGATATTGGCCACGTGATAGAACAGTTCCAGCGCGCCGATAAAGCGCTTGCCTGCCTCGGCGCCGCCTTTCAACTCGAACCCCAACAGCCCGCCATAGCCGCCGCGCATATATTTATCCGCCTGCGCCCGGGTTCCGCCGGTGGCGACTCCGGGATAGATCACCTTCGCCACGTCATCCCGCTTGCTGAGAAACTCCGCCACTTTCAGGGCATTCTCGCAATGCCGCGGCATCCGCAGCGGCAGCGTCTCCAGCCCCTGGATGAGCTGAAACGCGCTATAAGGCGATAGCGCCGCGCCCAAATCGCGCAGCAAAATCACCCGCATCCGGATGATATAGGCAACCGGCCCCATCGGCTTCGTCGCCTCGGTCCACACCGCGCCATGATAGCTGGCATCCGGCCCGTTCAGCGCCGGCTGCCGCGCCCCCGCGCCCGCCCAATCAAAATTGCCGCCGTCGATCACCACGCCACCAATCGTCGTGCCATGGCCGCCGATATATTTGGTGGTCGAATACATCACCACCGCCGCGCCATGGTCGAACGGCCGCACCAGCAAGGGCGCCGCCGTATTATCCATGATCAGCGGAATCCCCAAAGGCCGGCCAATCTCTGCCACCTCCGCTATGGGAAACACCTCCAGCTTCGGGTTCGGCAGCGTCTCCGCGTAATAAGCGCGCGTCCGCTCATCGGTCGCCCGCCCGAACGCCGATGGATCAGCCGGATCGACAAACCGCACCTCGATCCCCTGATCCTTCAGCGTATTGGCGAACAAATTCCACGTCCCGCCATACAGATTGGTCGAGGCGACGATATTATCCCCCGCCCGCGCCAAATTCTGCACCGCAAACGCCGAAGCCGCCTGTCCGGAAGCCACCGCCAGCGCTGCCACCCCGCCTTCCAGCGCCGCCAGCCTGTCCTCCAGCACCGCCGTCGTCGGGTTCATGATGCGGGTATAGATATTCCCCATCTCCTTCAACGCGAACAAATTTGCCGCGTGTTCGGGGCTGTGGAACTGAAACGAGGTGGTCTGGTGGATCGGCACGGCAACCGAGCCGGTCCCGGGATCGGCCCGCCATCCGGCATGCAAGGCCAAAGTCTCGGGATGCCGCGAGTTTAACGCCATGGGATGCTGTTCCTTCCTTTACCGCCGCCACCAGCCGCGTTTCTTCTCCACAGGCTCGGCGTTCGGCGCGGGCTGGGCGCCGATAACCACCGGCTGCACCGCCGGGCCAGCAAGCGTTGGAGGCGCCGACTCGGTAGCAAGCCGGGTCTCGGCGCCGGCTTCCAAAATCGGCATCGCTTCCGGCGCGGACGGCGCGCCAGGCCCAGGTCCAGGCGCAGGGGGAGCCATGCGTTCGGCATGTTCGGCCGCTTCAAAAATATCAGCGATGTCGCGATAAACCGGCGCAGGCGGAGGCGCTGCCACTGGCGGCGATTGAAACAGATCTGAATCCGAAGCCGCCGGCTCGGAAGCGGCGGCCTCGGCGGCTTTCTTGCTCCTGGGCCGCGCGCGAGAGCGCCGGCGCGGCTTTTCAGCCTCCGGCGCTGCCGCGACCGCTTCTGCGTTTTCCGAGTTTTCCGAAGTCATGCTTTCGAGGACCCCGCTTTCCAACACCGCTTCCAGCTCGGCCGTCAGCGCGGAAACCCGCTCCGGCTCGGGAGCGTCGGCATTTGCCTGCGTCTCGCGAGCCTGATCGATGGTATCCTCATTCGCGCCAAGCTGCGTCGCGCCAAGCTGCGTCGCCTCCAGCGCATCGCCCCCTGATTCAGCGTCATCAGCCACAACGCTCTCTGGCATATCGCCTTCTGGCGCATTGCCCTCGCGCCGCGGCCGCCGCCGCCTGCGCCTGCGGCGTCCCCGCCGCTCGCTGTCATCGCCAAGCTTGTCGCCGGTCGGCTGCATCTCCAGCGCGGTTTCACTGGCGCTAACGCTCGCCAAAGCGGGATTATCCGTCTCGATCTCCGGCTCATCCGCGCCATCCGGCATGGCCTCAGCTTCAGCCCGGCTATCGCGTTCTCCTACTTTTTCTGACGCTTTTTCTGGCGTCTTCTCTAATGCCTTCTCTGGCCCACCCATCGCCAGCGGCGCGTAGTCCGTCTTAGCCTCCACGCTCTGCGCGCGCACCATCTCAATGCGGAACGCCGACGGCGTTTTCTCGTCATGCACGAAGGTCACGGCGACATCGAAGCGAGTCTCGATCAGCGAAAGCCGGTCGCGCTTATGGTTGAACATATAAATCGCCACATCCGGCGCCAGATGCACGGCCAGCTCCGCCGCCCGCCGCTTCGCCGCCTCATCCTCGATCCCGCGCAGCACCGCCAGCGCCAGCGTCGCCGTGCTCCGCACATGCCCGGCGCCTGCGCAATGCGGACACGGGATCAGCATCGCTTCCGCCAGCGAAGGCCGCAACCGCTGCCGGCTCATCTCCATCAACCCGAACGGGCTGATGCTGCCCACCTGAATCCGCGCCCGGTCATTCTTCAGCGCGTCCTTCAGCTTGCGCTCGACCAGCCCGTTATTCCGCCGGCTCTCCATATCGATGAAATCGATCACCACCAGCCCGGCCAAATCCCGCAACCGCAACTGCCGCGCCACCTCTTCCGCCGCTTCGATATTGGTCCGCACCGCGGTGTCCTCGATATTCCGCTCCCGCGTCGAACGCCCGGAATTGACGTCGATGGCCACCAGCGCCTCGGTCTGGTTGATCACCAGATAGCCGCCCGATTTCAGCTGCACCACCGGCTGAAACATCTGATCGAGCTGCGCTTCCACCTGATGCTTGGCGAACAGCGGCTGCCCGTCGCTCCATTCCTGCACCTTCTTCACCTGCTGCGGCATCAGCATGGCCATGAAATCGCGCGCCGACTGGAACCCTTCCTCGCCCTCGACCAGCACCTGATCGATCTCGCGCGTATAAACATCGCGGATCGTCCGCTTGATCAGATTGGCTTCCTCGTAAATCAAGGCCGGCGCCACCGAACTCAGCGTCCGCTCGCGAATGTCATCCCAAAGCCGCAGCAAATACTCGCAATCGCGCTTGATCTCCGGCTTCGGCCGGTTCGCCCCCGCCGTCCGCACGATCAGCCCCATGCCGTCAGGGATATCGAGCTCCGCCACCGCCTCTTTCAGCCGCCGCCGATCCGCCACCGAGGTAATTTTCCGCGAAACCCCGCCGCCATTCGGCGAATTCGGCATCAGCACCGAAAACCGCCCGGCCAGCGAGAGATAGGTGGTCAGCGCCGCCCCCTTGCTGCCGCGCTCCTCCTTCACCACCTGGATCAGCAAAATCTGCCGCCGGTGAATCACCTCCTGAATCTTGTACGAACGCATCGGCCGCGCCCGCCGCACCTCGCGCGCCTCCTCGCCGGCATCGCCTTCGCCGCCGCCCACCATCTCCGGCGGCGTCTGATCGATCATCACATCCGCATCGGTCTCCGGCTGCGGGCCGATCCCCGGCATAGCGATCTCAGGGATTTCCGGGCTCCGCGCCTCTGCCGGCCGCGCCTGGGCCGGCTCATCCTCCAGCGCCTCCGCCTTACCCAAACCCTGATCGGCCCTGTCAGCCTCGGTCAGATAGCCGGCATCGGGAACGCCAGGCCCGAAATTCCGCGCGTCCTGGTCCAGCCCTTCAGTCGCCACCTCTTCCGGCACGCCGGAGGAAGGCGCTTCCACCGCCGCAACCATCGCGGCGGAAGCCGGATCGATCATCCCCTGGATTTCCGGGTCCGAACTTACCGGCGATGGCTCGTCCATCGTGGCGAATTCATCCCCCGGCAGGACAATCGCCGTCGGGTCGGCGTCGAAATCGGCGCCTTCATAGGCCGCCTGGCCCGTCTGCACCCGCCCATCCGGTCCGATAATGTCCCCGGCCGGAGCAAATCCCAAGCCGCCATCATCCAGCCCCGGATCGAGCACTTGATCAAACCCCTCAGGATTGAGCGAGAGCAGGTCATCGCCAACCGGGTCGCCGGCGACATCAACGGCTTCAGGCTGGGCCGCATCAGGCTGGGCCGCACCAGGCTGGACCGCATCAGGCTGATCCTCGCCAGGCTGAACCTCACCAGGCTGAACCTCACCAGGCTGAACCTCGCCAGGCTGGGCCTCATCCGGTGGCGGCGCCTGCAAAATCTCCACCCGCGTCTGCGTCAGCGGCACGGCGCCGGACCGCCCCCGCCGCGTCCCGTCTTGCCGCGTCCCGTCCTGCCGCGCTCCATCCTGCTCGGCGTCTTGCGCCGCGTCCTCGGCATCCTCCGCCTCGACCCGCCGCTTGGCCTCCGCCGCCTCCGCCGCCACCAAACGCTCGCGATCCGCTACGGGGATCTGATAATAATCCGGATGAATTTCGGCGAACGCCAGAAACCCGTGCCGGTTCCCGCCATACTCGACAAACGCCGCCTGCAAGCTCGGCTCGACGCGGATTACCTTGGCAAGATAGATATTGCCCTTGATCTGCTTGCGATTCGCGCTCTCGATATCGAAATCATCAAGCTTGCTGCCATCCAGCACCACCACGCGGGTCTCTTCCGCATGGCTGGCATCGATCAACATTGTTCTCGTCATAAAACATAAAACTCCGCGACGCCGCATCCGGTCGGGCTGCTCCAGAGCCGATCCCGATCAAGTTGGATCACTCCTGTGATCCATGATCGGGTGCATCGGCTCGATAGACCAAAGAGCATGGAGCATTTTCGGATCAGCATGATCGGAAAATGCTCTAGCCCCCTCGATGCCGCGTCTTTTGTTAGGATAATGAATGAAATCCGTGAACCCGGGCCATGTCCGAAACGCGGCAAAACCAGTCTCTCTAGTCATGGTCCGCAACGCGATCATCGGTACAGTCCCGGTCCTAATTCTGGGGCGCGCCGCCAGGCATCGCCCTTGTTTGCGCGGCGCGCGCCGCATCAGCCGCAGATTACCGTGCATCATCCGCCTCGATAATCCGCATCCCCTGATGTGACGCAACTCTCCCCGCCGCGCAAGAGGCGAACCGCCGCGCGTCTCAATTTTTGGCCCTCAACGTTTGACCTGGTGGGGCGCGTCGACCTTCATCATCACCGCCAGCACCAGCCCCTTGATCGGCCGCAGCAACACCAAATCAAGCGCAACGGCGACCGGCAAAAACACCGCCAGCGACGTCGCGTAATCAAGCCGCCCGCCGCGATCGGCAATCGTCATCGCCACGCCGAGCGCCGCCAGCACCACGCCAATCGTCAGATAAGGCGCCAAGCAGATCGCCCGGAACCTGCCCCAGCGCCGCGCCGCAAGCGGCGCAAACCGCGCGCACTTGCGCCAGCCCGCGAAACGCCGGCCCCCGCCCGCACGCCGGACACCGCATCGCGACACCCCACGCCAAAGCCAAACCCCAGCCCGGCATTTGAACAGCCGTCATTGCGAGCCGCGAAGCGGCGTGGCAATCCAGTCTTGCTTCTCCCGCGTCACACCCATTCCCGTTTCGGCCAAGGATTAGGCTTCGCCAGCGTGCTCACCCCCAGCGCCAAATACCCCGGACACGTCCCAACCGACCCGGTAATCACCGGCCCAATTCCCATATACCCCCAGCGCCCGATCAACCCCTTGCGCGCCGCCGCCACCAGCGCCACGCCAACAGCCACCCGCGCCACCCGATCCCACATCGCCTCGTTCTTTGTCATGTGTTTCCCTTGTTGATAAAGCCCGTTCCAAAACCACCCCGGCGACCAACCCCCGCCGTCATTGCGAGCTGCGAAGCGGAGAAGCAATCCAGTCTTTCTCGCCGCCCGCCGCCCTCGTCCGCAGCCGCGAAACCCTACGATCCGCCTTCTTCCGGCTTAGGCGGCTCCGGCGGATGCGGAATCTGCGCCCGCGCCTGATGCCAAAACTCATCCTGCCGATCCGCCGGCTGCCCCGCCTTCTCCCATAATTCATAAGCCCGCTCGCGAATTCGCTGCTCATGCTCAGTATCGCCAGACATCGACTGCTCCTCTATGGGGTTAATGGTTATAAAATAGATAAACTGGTAAGGCTGCCATTCAATGCGGCAAAAACGTTATGAACAGCCTTTGTAATAAGCACCAAGGCAGCCGGCTATCAATCAGTGAACATGCCTCTCCCAACCTATATGGCGGACGTATCCGGATTGGTCGAGAATGACCGCTCGATAACCTAGGTCATAATAAAGCTGCCCAACATCGGGCTCACGCAGCGTACTTATTTTATTATATTCTTGGGAAAATGGTCCTACTCGGAAGTAATCAGAAAGTCTGCGCAAAGATGGATTCCAGGTAAAGCCGTGCCACTCTCCGTACCCGAAACTAAGAACTCCAAACGTTTTATCATCAGATTGGAATGTTAACGGGTGACCATTTGTATCGTTCCAAGCTCTGATCCAAATGCAAACGCATGAAAGATCATATTTAAGTATCGACAAACTTCTTTCTATAAATCCAGACTTATAAAATTCCCAATCATCCTCACAATGAAAAATATATGGAGTCTTAACAAAAGAGTAAGCCAAATCTATTGCGTGCGATTGCCCTTTGCGTGATCCTACTCTGACAAGATCCGCATCATATCGACGACAAATTTCTTTGGGATCTCCCTCACCATCTTCAACAACTATTACTTTTTCAACAGAAGCGCAGGTGTTGTATCGCCGAAACGAGGATAATGTTCTCTCAAGAAGATCATAGCGTCCACAAGACGTAACGACCATTGTTATGCGCTCGTCCTGTGAGATCGTATCGTATTTTATAGAAGTCGTTTTTTTAGCATCCTGGAAAATAGCTTCCCCATAAATTTCTACTTGATCAAGATGAAGATAATTTGGTCGCAAGAGAGTAATTTTCACAAAGCGACCTATGACCGGAATCGACGGCGCCCAAACAAGAGGAGTTCCATCTACTCCTCCAAAAACAGTGTCATTATCCTTCCGGTAAAACTCAACAAGCTGATCGCCAGTAAGCCCAACCTCAATCTTTAAATGAGAGGCGCGTTGAAGCAGGTCAGGATCATCTAAGCGATTGTAGATTTTAATTTCATGAAGCCCGCAAATTTCTTCGAGGTCCACCATCCACCACGGATAATCTTCAAGATCAGTATGAAACTTATATTGTCCATTTATCACACCATTAACGGCACCAGATGCGTCGTCATGAATCGTAGTGCTACGAGACCACAAGGAAACTGAACTTTGTGTTGCAGATTTAGCTAGTGCCAAATTTACAAAACTTCGCTCCAATTGCGTACTCGACATATCTGACAATGTGGATGCTCCCTTGCGTATGTTAGCTGTACCTAAAAACGAAGCGTCTATGCGTCTATCTGCCCCGTCTCTATGAGGCTTTTCATAGCTGCCTGCTTGCGCTAAAAGAGTAGACACAGAACTGCTAAAGCGCCTTGCTGAATCGTCATAAATTTCGTTCCGATCATAAGCCGAAAACTCCTCGTTTTTCCGATCGAGGTCGGGATAGCCACGCCTCAACTTAGCAGCCCAATCTTCTTGTGATCGTGTAAAATAATGATGCAATTTGCCGACGAGATAATCTGGCTCATTGGCGATTATACCTGGAGAGTTCCAAAGAATCTCCTTCCCAGCTAAATCGCAATATGGTGTAGACAACTCAAACATGTGACCATTTATAAAGTTTTTGACATCAATAGGCTTTACAATCGATTTAATATGCCGGTTAGGCGTGAATGAAGCAGGAGCACGATGAAGATAGCTGTCTAGAACCAAACTTGGCGGTGCGAACTGATGACCTGAAGAGCCAAAAAATGCCCAATTTACGCCGATTCCTGAAATTGCGGAAGCTGACCAAAGAATCGACCGAAGATTATGAGCTTCATCTAAAACTAGAAACTCGTCGGTATCAAAAAATGCCATCCATTCAAATTCTTTGCCGTATCTTTCCAACGCTAACAAATATGCTGAACGCTGGTAGTTTTGAGTTATGTCAGTGGCATCTAGAACACGAACGTCAAAACTATACCCAAGTTGTAATGCAACGTCTTTCGTGCGGTCTGTAGATAAATTGTCCAATATAATAACTGTATCAAAGCCAATAGAAAATTGGTATGTTATCCACTCAGCAATATATTTTTCTTCGTTTTTAACAACAGCAACACAGGCAATCGGTGGTTGAGATTTCGCAATTTCCTTGTTAGCTAATGTAGAAACAACTGGAGGCATTTTTACAACAAATTCGCCAAAATTGGCAGAAAAATCAGTAAAAAAGTTAAGAAAAGTCTTCGTGAACATTGAATTCAATGTTCCATAATCTTGAACGTTTTTGAGACGGTTATCATATGACGAAGGATCACTCAAAAGTTGCTTAACATGTAATGCAGCAACAGTTGCGTCCTTGACAGGGAAAAAGTCCACTGCGTCTTCAATAGACGGATAAGCGTCACTATCTTGACTTTCTTCACTGATCACTGGAACCCCGAGCGAAAGGCATTCAAATATACGCACAACTTCAAAAAAGGAATTTTCGTAGTGATGAATATTTATTACAATCTTCGTGCTAACGAGGATTTTATATAATTTTTTGAGGAAAATGTTTGACTGAATATTGAGAGTGCTTGCTTCAAGTAGTGGGTTCAGTCTATTAATTACACTAGTCCGTCTTTCATTAAGACTACCGTAGAAAAGCACTGGCTCCGGCTCAAAGTCAATTTCTGAGGAACAAAAGTTTCCTAGGTATTCTCTATAATTAGGAAAAAAAGAAATAGGCATATGACGCATGTGCAAACTGCTAAAGCCAAGGTTCTCCAAAAACTTAATGTTTGGTAAAGCATAGTCTAATATATACAAGGAGTTTTTAAGTATACTCCTATAGCTCTCTGTAAATATTTCCAAGTTCTCGAGCTGTTCCAATTGAAAAGCGATATAAAATCTTGGTAGAGCTTTAAAAAATCCAGGGCATATAACAATATGTAGTAGATTTTCATTAAAATTATCATCTTTTTCATATCTTATAGAACTAATTATGCCTATAGATTTGAGGCTATAATCCACAAGATGTGCCACGTATGCCGCATGAGGAGCACTACATATAACAATATGCTTTAAAAGCGTGTTTTTTATCATTTCTAGCGCTCGAGTCTCTGTTTCAGGCAACAGAATATTTGTGGGCAGTTAGAAGGTCGGTTTGTTGTTCGCCAAATACTTCTACCTGATCAAGGTGAAGGTAGCCTGGCTCAAGCAACATAATACGAAAAAATCTTGAAGGTAGTGGAAGCGTTGGCTGCCAAATCAAAGGATCGCCGTCAGCACCCCCAAATAATCGATTATCTTCTTTCCGAAAAACCTCGGTCCAGGAAACGCGGTCGAATGACGTAAGGAAACGAAGTCGTGTAGCTCTTTCAGGTAGATCAAGGCGATTAAATAATCGGACCTCTTGCACAATGGAAGCGGCTCCCAAGTCTACCTCCCACCAAGGAAAATCATCTAGTCCAGTATGAAATTTATATTCGCCACTAATCTTACCGTTAACAGCACCTTGAGCATCTTCGGCTAAGGTAGGATAGCAGGACCACTCGGAAACCGAGCTTTGCAAGCATGACCTTCCGAGGGCAATATTTTTGGCATTTGGCTGAGGCAGACTTTTCAGAAGCTTAACCTTAAGTCTCGCAATTTCGATGGCTTGATTTGAAATTAGGCATTCAGCTTTGCTTAAGTGAGTTGGATATTCGGCTATTTTGCCGAGGCGGCTAAAAATCTTTTGGATGTCTTGAGCAAGCTCTGCATCGCGGATCGTGCAAAGAGCGGAAATAACAGGATGTACGTTCCTGCCTACTGCAAGAACCCCTAATCCAGAAGAGTGGTTGAAGCTGAACGACGGATATTTATCCGACAATTCTCTCCAAAATTTCCAAACGCCAAAATCTTGATCAATAACAGCTATGTCATGAAACAATACCACAGCATGCTCAGAAAGTTTGGGTAACCACGTGTCGAAATCGTGTTTTACTGCATTGTAAGTATGTAGTCCGTCAATATGCAGTAAATCGATGCTTTCATCAGAAAAATGTGAGAGAGCTTCATCAAATGTGCTTCGTAGTAGATGGGAAAAAGCTGAAAAATTTTGTTGATTTAAAAGGTTAACTTCAGCAAAAACGCCTTCATCATATATTCCACTATGCTTGTCCCCATGCCAAGTATCTACGGCGTAGCATCGAGTCGGCAGACGGGTTTTCGCGACAGAGTTACAAAACGCAAAATATGATACGGCGTTATGGGTTCCGAGTTCAACAATGATCTTTGGATACATTGCTTGAGTAATCCAATGAGCAAATGGAACGTGGCCATGCCAAGCGCTGATGACGTTTGGCCGCACTGAATCCCAAAGTAGTGTACTAAGTTCAGTGGTAACCACAGCATTTAAGAAACCAAGGCCTGGCCCTGACATATCATTCATTTAAAGACCTTCGGTTTGAAAATTAACGCATTTCAAGGACCACATCATTTCCAACATCCTTTCGCATCAAGTAGATTTAAAACCTTTCATATTTTATAACCTGAAGTTGTTTTTGATTCAAATTTAGTGACTATCAAGGCTGGTTGGCTAAAAATTTTAATCTGAATGGTTTCGGGACATCAGCCATGTCCGATATGCGGCTAAAAACCTCAGCCGCTAACATTTTAACGAGACTAATTGCAAATTCCTCTTGCCCACCTCCCAGGGGTTGGTTGTATATAGGCTTGTGTCCCAGAGCCTCCCCCTGTCCCCGGTCGCCAGCTTCGCCGCCATCATTGAGTTGGTGTGCAAGGCGGTCGCCTGTTGTGGCGGGGCGCGGCCCATCGGCATTAGCGGCCTGCCGGTCAAGAGCCTGCCCGGACCGCTGCTCACCCTCATCTGGAACCGGCTGCACCGCATCATCGCCCGCTTCACCCGCGCCGCCACCACCCCGCCAGCGCCGCCCCGCAGCCGCGCCAAGCGCCCCGCCCGGCCTCATCAACCAGACCCCCTACCGCGCCACTACGCCTGGCTGCGAACGCTGGTCCAAGAAACCGGCGGCGGCGCTTCCCAGCTCGAATTCTTCCTCAACCAGCCGGACATCACCGCCCTGATCGCCGCCGACCCCAGGCTAGGCCGCATCCTCCGCCCGCTCTGCCACATGCTGGGCATCCGCCGCGACCAAGTCCCGTCTCTATACCCGCCAATCCCGCCCAAGCAGGCCCTGCCGCCGCCATTGCCCCCGCCTGACGCGCAACCGGCCTCGCCGTCGGCGGCAACGCCGCCGCCAGCAGTACAAGCCGCGTTCCCGCCCATCACCTCGCCTCCAGGTCCAACGCCGCCCGACATCCCGCTGCCCGCCGATTTACGCGACTGAGCGTAAAGGCCTCCGCACGCCCAAAACGTTCCGGTTACGCAACAAAATAGCTAGCTTCCCGCCATTGCCACTCCCCCCGCCACTGCCTATCTCTTGCTCAACACGCCACGGGAGCGTCCGCCATGTCCGACACCTGGCTGGAAACCTCAGCCCATGAACATTTCACCGAACTCGCCGATGCCGCCGGCGGCAACCGGCCGCAATTCATCCGCCGCCGCAATGGCCAGGTTCTCATCCTGATCTCGAAAGCCTCGCTCGATCAAGCCTGCCTCGATGCCATCCGGTCAAAAAACCCCGCCATCCTGAACATCCCCGCCGATGAACCTTCCGGCACTGCTCCAGACGACGCTCCCGACAACGCTTACGCCGAAGCCCGCGGCCTGCTCGGCGCGTCCCACCACCGCAAAACCTGAATTTTACCCGGAAACAACCGCCAGCCGCGCCAGCATCGCCAGCGCCACGATCAGCTCCGCCCCATTCACCCAAACCGAAATCCGGTGCCCCCGCGCGAACGCCGCCTGCTGCCCGGTATCGCGCAGCATGTTCAAATGCGGAATCCAGCCCAGCCAAAGCCACAGCGTCACCAAGGCGATCACCCCCGCCACTACCGCCATCCCCCAATCGCCCCGGATCAACAACCCCGCCAGCCCGATCAGCGAAGCAATGACGATATAGGCATAATACCGCGGAAACGTCGCCCGGATGAACGGCCCGGAAAACTCCGGCGGCAGCTTGGTAAACACCAAAGGCGCCATGATCGCGCCGAAAAACACCATGCCGCCCACCAAAGCGCCCAGCCCCAGCACCGCGATGACGCTGCCGGTTCTGAGCATCAGTACCGGTAAAGCTCGTGCTTGAACGGCCCGCTGCGTTCGACACTGATATACTCCGCCTGCTTCGGCGTCAGTTGCGTCAGCTTCGCCCCCACTTTCGCCAGATGCAGCGCCGCCACCTTCTCATCCAAATGCCGCGGCAGCACGTAAACCTGCCTCTCGTATTTGCCTTCCGGCGCCGTCCACAGCTCGATCTGCGCCAGCACCTGATTGGTGAACGAAGCCGACATCACGAAGCTCGGATGCCCGGTCGCATTCCCCAAATTCACCAGCCGCCCTTCCGAAAGCACGATCAACCGCTTGCCGTCGGGAAACGAAATCTCATCCACCTGCGGCTTCACATTATCCCATTTATGATTTCGCAGCGCCTCGATCTGAATTTCCGAATCGAAATGCCCGATATTGCAAACAATGGCCCGGTTCTTCATCGCCCGCATATGATCGATGGTGATGACATCGACATTGCCGGTCGCGGTGACGAAAATATCGCCCCGTGGCGCCGCGTCATCCATCGTCACCACCTCATAGCCTTCCATCGCCGCCTGCAGCGCGCAGATCGGGTCGATCTCGGTCACCAGCACCCGGCACCCGGCATTCCGCAGCGAGGCGGACGAGCCTTTGCCGACATCGCCAAACCCCGCCACCACCGCCACCTTGCCGGCCATCATCACATCGGTGCCCCGCCGGATCGCATCGACCAGGCTTTCCCGGCAGCCATAAAGATTATCAAATTTCGATTTGGTGACGCTGTCATTCACATTAATCGCCGGCACCAGCAGCTCGCCCGCCTTGGCCATCTGCCACAGCCGATGCACCCCGGTGGTGGTCTCCTCCGAGATGCCTTTAATATCCGCCAGCATGTCGGGATATTTGTCATGCATCAGCTTGGTCAAATCGCCGCCATCATCCAAAATCATGTTCGGCGTCCAGCCATCCGGCCCGCGCACCGTCTGCTCGATGCACCACCAGAACTCCGCCTCGTCCATGCCCTTCCAGGCAAACACCGGCACCCCGATCGAGGCAACACCCGCCGCCGCGTGATCCTGCGTCGAAAAAATATTGCACGACGACCACCGCACGCTCGCCCCCAGCGCGATCAGTGTCTCGATCAGCACCGCCGTCTGGATAGTCATGTGCAAACACCCGGCGATCCGCGCGTCCTTCAAGGGCTGGCTCGCGCCATACTCCACGCGCAACGCCATCAGGCCGGGCATTTCATCCTCGGCCATGGAAATCTCTTTCCGCCCCCACTCCGCCAGGGCGATATCCCGCACCTTGTAGCCATGCGTCACATTGATATCGGGCATCGCAATTCTCCATTCATGTGGCCCGCATATAGGCGAGCGCGAAGGGATTGCAAAACAACGCGCCGCCGGCAGCCAATCCTTCAGGAGCGCGACACTGACAATCGTTCCACCCGCCTAGCGATGCTCTCGCTGGTGCTGAACACCTGCCGAAACAAAACAACAGCCATCACCCCGCCGGACAGCAACTGCGCGGTTGTCGCTTGATTGAGCTGGCTAAGCAGATCAGACGCCATAATGATGAACAAGCCAATCTCCGGCCAGATCAGCAGCCTCGGCAAGGTAACCGCAAGCCGCGCGGCGCTGGGGCTCATGAAGGGCTGGGTCTTATGTCTCGCCTTCAAACAGAGAAAATAGATCGAAACGCAGGCCAGCACAGCGGCGCCGCCCAGCGCCGGCCAAAAGGTCATCGCTCCGGCCAGCGCTGCATAAACCCCGGAAAGCGGCGTCACCACCAAAACGTTCAGCAGATAGCCAAGATAGGCGCTTGAGAGCGAGAGGAACTGCCATAAATGGCCCAAATTGGCCAAAACGGCAATCACGAACGCGATCAGCAGCGCCGCCATCGGCACCTTGACGGCATAATCCAGCCAAGGCGAGCGTCGCGCGGAAGAGTTATTGCCAAACAAGAAAAGCCTCCATTGGGCTAAAGGATGAGGTGGCCGACAAATCCGGGCCTGCCAATCTTGGTGATTATTACCATGAACCGCTATTCAAGGGGTACGCAAGATCACGTCAACCAGCCATGCCACGGCAAGCCTTGTAACAGCTGAGCAGCTTACCGGCGCCAGGCCACGTAGGAGAACCTGACATTAACGTAGCTTCGCTACTTTTGTCCGGTGACGTCGGCGTTCGCCGTGCTCATGCAGATGGCGAATGCAAGCGCTAATCGGATCTGCAGGGTGCGTTACTTGACTGAAACGGGTTGGAAAATAATCATTGGCGTTGGTTGATTGACAAAGGGTATCATGACCTTCGGCGTCACTAACGCTCCTGCCGCTGTTTGAATCCAAACCTGCGCGGTCCGGCTGGCGTAAAAGCTGGAAGGAATGGTTGATCGCATCACATAGCTCTGATTTGGCTTGAAATTCGTGACAAGCGCCACGCTTCCGCTGCTGGGTGACAAGAACCAGGTGTTGCAGAGGCAGGGGCCAAACTGAACAGTGTGATCGCCGGGAAGAAGAAGTATCGGCTTGTTCCATCTGGAAGAGACGCTCTCGCCATCAATCGCTGACGCGGCCACGAATGCATTTGGCAGCAATGTCGCGGGCGTCCGAGTTTCTGATCCTGTCAAAATAGCGGCATTCTGCGTGGTCAGTCCTGCTGGCGCAATGTAGCGTGGCGGCGATGCGACACAAGCGGATAACATCAGCAGGACGAGAGCAGGCAGGACTTGCTTGAGCGTTAGGGCAACGCGCTTTTGTTGAAACATGGTTTCAGCCTTAAGTTGTGCATTTCCCACGCATGAAAGGCTACTGCCAATCTAGAGGGCATAGCGTTGAAAGTACGCTAAACAACGCTAAGGAAGAACGATCCACGAACATCTCACGCGGCCTGGCTTTGGGCTAAGATGTTAAGCGCTTTTCGGCTTGTTGCTTGGGCTGCGCGGTCCCACAGGAAGTCTCCGGAGAAGGCGATGTGCTCCCACCCGACAGGGGATGTATAGGCCATCAGCTCGTCCGGCACGGTTGTGCCCGCGGAGCGTAGGTGGGCAACGGCATCTGCCATGTACGTTGAATTCCAATAGACGATGGCCGCGATTTCAAGGTAAATATGCAAACGGACCTATGCTGTTTTAAATTATCGTAGCTCCATAATTCCATAATTGAGGTCACCGCCGGATATGCAAATGCTCCGATCCCTGATGTATAGTTTGATTGCCTTGTTTGTTTGGATGTCGGGATACTCCTTGGCCTGCGCCCAGGCGGCGGCTACGTTCGAGCTTGGCGGCATTCATTGGAAAATCCCAACGGTCTACGTCGCCGCGCAATCCTTGCATGCAAATGCGCCGCATTCAGTGACGTTGCAATTCGAACTGCCTGGGCTGACGCCCGTGAACCCGAAGGATTTTGCCGGTGTGGTGCCAGGGGATGCGCTGCCGGTTTTGTCCGTGACAATGACCGATGACCAAAAGGCGCTGTCCGGTCAGACACTGTTAAAGACGCTGATGGCCCAGACTGAAACGAACTGCTCTTGGTGTATGGGTGACAGCAGCTTGGGCGGTAAGGAATATTCGAACTATCCAGACCTCTGGGACCCAGAAGGTCCCAACACAAGTTCTGCAGTGCTGAACCAATACATCAAACGCGTTCTCACAAAAGGAGTGCCATTTAAATTATACGTTAACAAAACGGGCAACAGCACATGGTTTGCTGCTTGCTATTTTCCTGGTTTAATTCAAATGCCCTGCGAAGTGACGGAGGCGTTCGGTACGTCAATTACAGTCACATATAAATTTCCAATGGACTATATATCGCAAGCGTTCAGGCTGGGTACTGAGGTGCAGGCATTGTTGAACATATTTCAGTTATCAAAAGCAACGAGTTCACCTGACGCTATCGCACTCACCCAACCTCCGGCGCCCTGCTGGTCTCCAACCCCCAGTTCGCCCGGCGCGGAAACCGTGCCGCTGCAAGTAGGGCCTCAGCTTTGGCACATTCCCCGCGCCTATGCAGAGACGTTTGGCAGCAACCAGACACAAAATCCGCAGGTGAACGGCTTCCAGATTTATCTCAAACTACCAGACCTGAAACCGCTTGGCCCGAATGATCCGTCGCCATTTCTAATCCACGGTTTTGGCCAATACATCAGTATTTTTTTCACTTATGAAGATACGGCTCTAAGTAAATATCTTGATTTGAAAATGGGATCGGATGGTCATTTCACCCTTCCACCATTCAAAACGACCGATCTGGGGCATAATGCCATGATAGACTACCACGAGCTTTTTGATGGATTGAATGTGTGGGATGTATCCTACAACAAAGCTGTAACATCTAGTTCATTTCCGCCCCGATCATTCATCTGCGGTGAATTTTCACCCGGAGAAAATGCAAGCTGCACATTTTATTCTAATGAAAAGACGCTACTGCCGGTGGCGGGAAAGCCGTTCGCCGGGTATCGCCTCGAATACAACTACTCCCGGGACTATTTTTCCCAGATCGTCCCCATCAGCCAATGCGTTCAACATCTCTATCAGCAATTTACAGGCGAGGCCGGAAATTGAAGGAACCAGCGGGGTTCACTTCCTAAAATCGGCAGCTGATTTTTTGGTAGCGTATCGATCCAGGATTCATGATTGCCACCCGCACGCGTTTATAGCCGCGTGTGTCGCGCGATATGACGGTTATTCGCGAGCACATACATCACCTGTTGGATGCGAGAACGTCGCCTTCTCCGACGACTTTCTGTGGTACCGAGCAAACCCAGGCACAAGCAGAGAAATGCTCTCAATATCTCAGCCCAAAGGCAAGCCGCATGACATTTTCTTGTAATGTTCGACCTTAGCGTTGTTTAGCGTACTTTCAACGCTATGCCCTCAATCTAGTTCGATTCTGCAACACTCTAAAATTATCAGCCGGCAAACGCGGCATTAAGTTTTCGAATTATTCTGCAAAAGCGGCGGCGTCGCATCAAGTATTCATCGCCTCGAAGAAATCATTATTCGTCTTGCTGTATTTCAGCTTATCCAACAGGAATTCCATCGATTCCGTCGTCCCCATCGGGTTCAGAATCCGCCGCAGCACCCACATTTTCGACAGCGTGCCCTTATCGACCAGCAACTCCTCCTTGCGGGTGCCGGATTTGGTGATGTCGATGGAGGGGAAGGTGCGCTTGTCGGAGAGTTTGCGATCAAGGATGATCTCGGAATTGCCGGTGCCTTTGAATTCCTCGAAGATCACCTCGTCCATGCGGCTGCCAGTATCGACCAGCGCCGTCGCGATGATGGTGAGCGAGCCGCCTTCCTCGATATTACGCGCGGCGCCAAAGAACCGCTTGGGCCGTTGCAGCGCATTGGCATCGACGCCGCCGGTCAGCACCTTGCCCGATGAGGGCACCACGGTGTTATAGGCGCGCGCGAGCCTGGTAATCGAGTCCAGCAAAATCACCACATCCCGCTTATGCTCGACCAGGCGTTTCGCCTTTTCCAGCACCATTTCGGTGACCTGGACATGCCTTGTCGCGGGCTCGTCAAAAGTTGAGGCCACTACCTCACCCTTGACGCTGCGCGCCATGTCGGTGACCTCTTCGGGCCGCTCGTCGATCAGCAGCACGATCAGGAAGGCGTCCGGGTGGTTGGCGGAAATCGCCGTCGCGATGTTTTGCAACATCACCGTCTTGCCGGTGCGGGGCGGCGCCACAATCAGCGCGCGCTGGCCTTTGCCGATGGGGGAAATCAGGTCGATCACGCGGGGCGTGAAATCGCGTTGCGGCCCTTTGGCGACCGATTCGAACACCTCGGTCTC
Organism: Acetobacteraceae bacterium; assembly: GCA_965276795.1. GTDB lineage: Bacteria > Pseudomonadota > Alphaproteobacteria > Acetobacterales > Acetobacteraceae > Acidiphilium. Next base: position 3,079,052 of record OZ255628.1, read on the forward strand.
CATTTTGAGCCGCTCATCGGGGTAAAGCGGGGTGAGGTTGTCGAAATTGATCCGGTGGCGGACGCTTTCGGGGCTTTCGAAATTGATGGTGTCCAGCTTGAGCAGTGAAAAATACCGCTCGCCATCCTTTGGCGCGCGGATTTCACCGGCAACGGTGTCGCCCGTGCGCAGCCCGAACCGCCGCATCTGCGCCGGCGAGACATAAATATCATCCGGCCCCGGTAGATAGTTACTCTCAGGACTGCGTAAAAATCCGAATCCGTCGGACAAGATCTCCAGCGTGCCATCGCCGTGGATCGCTTGGTCGTTCTCCGCCAACCCCTTGAGGATGGCGAACATCATATCCTGCTTGCGCAGATTCGAGGCGTTTTCGATCTGCAAATCTTCCGCCAGCTCCAGCAGGTCGGTGGGAGTCTTGGCCTTTAATTCAGCTAAATTCATGGAAATTCCGGTTCTTCCGCTTCGGCATCAGCCGGCAGCAGGCAAATGAAGTGGATACTATCCGGCAGGCGTGTCTGTCCTGCGCAGCCTTCACATGGCTTACGCCGGACGTTCGGTCAAGAGGTCGCGGCAAAAAGCAAAATTATAAGAAGTCGCTTCGTTCCGCAGGCGCCGCGCCTTTTTTCGAAAATAAACTTTTTTGAAAAAAGGCTAAGCGCCGCGGCAGCAAAAATGTTCTGAAATCAAGGTCCCGTCGCCTTAATCCGTCCAGCCCCTGCCGGCTGCACCTGCAGGAGCGACGGGAAGGTACTCACCATGTTCGCCCCATAAAGCGGCTTGTAGACGCCTTGATGGCAGGTTGAGCAGTTGACTTTGGCGACATCGCCTGTCGGTCCACGCAGCGCCGCCGGGAAGGTCGAGGTCAGCGACTCCATATATTTATTGTTCAGCTCCCGCGTCATATGCAGCCCGTAATACGCGATCACCCGCTTCGGCGTGCTCTCGCGCCATTGCGAGATCGCCCGCGTGTTATGGCAGAACGCGCAATTCACCCCCAGCGAGGTGGAGAAGTGCATCATCAGCCCATAGGTCCATTCGGTTTGCAGGGTGGATTGCCGGTCGCCAGAAGGCAGCGCCGTCACCGAATTATCGGCAACCTTATAGGATTTCGACATGAAGTCGGTCAGCGCGTTCTGCCCCGGCAGTTCCGATAGGTCGGCATTCACATCGGGATGGCCGATATTGATCGCGTCGCCAAACGGCCCCGCCGGCCTCGTTTCATCCATGTTGAACCAAACATAGCGCGGCACATTGGCGCCCCGGTGGCAGGTATAGCAGGTGACGCCGACGTTCTTGACGTGGTTTTTCCATTTCGAGTTGGTGGCGATGACCATCTGGATCATCCGGTACGCCACCCGCTTGGTGTATTTGGCGTTAGAAGCGTAATTTCCCGCCACATGACAATAATTGCACCCCTGGCTGGGCGAGACCCACAAGGTCATTGACTGCATCAGCCGCAGGAAGGAGCCGAGCCGCACATTGGCCAGCACGCCGAGGTTTTTATAGACCGTGCCGGCATAAGGCCCGACATTGTTAACCGGCAGCACCGCCGGCGCCTGGTTTTCGGCAAGTGAATTCGCCACCACGTTCGGATTATACACCAGCGTCATCCCGGTGCCGCGATAGCCGTTCTGCACGGATTCAACCGAGGAGCGGTTGAGCGTCACCACCGCGAAAATCACCACGATGAAGACGGCAGCCAGCGTAAGCGAGGGAATGTTCAGCCATCGGTATCGGACGGGTCTCATGGCGTGCCCCCGCCCACTCGCGCGCCAGGATTGGCGACCGTGCCGAACACATGCGGGTAATGCGGCGCCACGCCATGCTTTACTGCCCAGAGAAACCAGTTGTCGACCACCGTGCCGGTCAGGATGATGCCGATGCCGCCGGTGATGGTGGTGAGCGCCGCGAACCACCACGCCCAGCGATGGATCGATTCGAGCGTCGCGTTAAAGCCCATGGTCCAGCGCCAGAACAGCATGCCGCGCTCGGCGCCGGTGCCGCGGTCCGTCGCCTGCTCGACCTCGCGTTCGGCGCCGAACCGGCTGGTCGCCAGGATGGTCGCGCCATGCATGGCGAACAGCAGCGTTGAGCCATAGAGGAATACGATAGAGAGCATATGGAACGGGTCGTAATAGAGATTGCCGTAGCGGAGCGAGAAGGCGGCCGTCCAATCGAGATGCGGGAAAATCCCGAATGGCGGCGCTTCGCCCCAGCTGCCCATCAGGATTGGGCGGATAAAGCCGAGCACCAGATAAAGCCAGATGGCCGCGGCGAAGCCCCAAGCGGTATGGGTGCCCATCCCAAGCGCCCGCGCCCGCCTATAGGTGCGCAGCCACCAGAGCAGAATCGAGGTGGTTAGGCAGAAGCCGGCGATCAGCCACCAGCCGCCCTGGTTGAGTGGCGGCAGGATATAAAGCCCATCCGCCGGCGGCGGCGGTTCCAACGCCAGCCAAGGCAGCTGGCGGATGAACTCCACGAAATTCCAATGCACCGAGGCCCACATGTTGAGGCCGATAATCTCGAAGGCGGCAAGGCCGAAAATGAACGAAAGCACACCCAGCGTGCCGAGATAAATGGGCCCGATCTGCGTATCGCCAATTTGACCGAGCAGATGATTATGGAACGGCTTGATATACCGGTTTTTACCGCCATTGGCGATCGGAATGCCCACATGCGCCGGGCCACGCGCCTGAATTTTGGTATAGACCATTTGGTACTCGATCATGACGGTATTCCCTGTGCAGGAAGTGCCTATGTATTCAGGCTATTGATGTTAGTAGCCATGATGCGGCCAGATCGGCAGATGCAGCCACCAGCCCCACCATTGCGGCCAGCCCGTGGTCCAGAGCGGCCCGCTGATCAGGATGCACACCGCGCTCCAGAACCCCGCCGACAAGGCGAGGAACACGCCGAGCCGGTGAATCCCCAGCGTGCCGATGGAATAGCCGATCAGGTCGCGAAAGAAGGTGTCCTCGTATTCCGAGGTTTTCACCTTGGTGCCCGGCGCCGGGTTGATCGCGGATAACACCAGCGAGGCGTGCAGCGACAGCGCGAAAGTGGTGGTGAAGAAAAACGTCACCGCCAGCATATGCGCGGGATTGTAATGAAATTGCAGATACTGATAGCCGGTATTGGATACCCAATCGAGATGCGCCATGATGCCGTAGGGAAACGCCACGCCCCAGGCGCCCATGGCGAGAGGCCGGATAATTTCCAAACTAACGTAAGCGAGGATGGCGAAGCTGAAAGCAAACGGGATATGCAGCCCCATGCCAAGCTTGCGGGCGATCTCGCATTGCCGGAGCGCCCAGGAACAGAACGCCCCGGTGGCGCAAACGGTGATCAGCTGCCACAGCCCGCCTTTAGCGAGCGGCGCGAAGCCAAGCCCATAGGAGAGATCAGGCGGCGGGATATTGACTTGCCACACATCCCAGGTGCCGCCGATGGCCGCCCCCCACAAGATCAGCGCGGTGCCGAGCAAGGAGAAGAAAATCGTGGTGACGCCGAAGAAGCCGACATAGAACGGGCCAGCCCAGAAATCGAACAGGTCGCCGCCGATCAGCGTGCCGCCGCGGACGCGGTATTTATCTTCGAAACTCAGCATCGCCATGGTTAGGCCCTCCTTCGTTACGCCAAGCTTTGTTTCATTTGTCTCCGGCGCCCCGCCCCCTGAAGGTGTCGCGGGAGGCGGGGCCGGAGATCACGCCGCTTTAGGCGGCGCGTTAGTCGCGTCAGCGCCCAGCTATTTTGGCGAGGGCAGGGCAGACATCTGCCCGCTCGTGGTCATCGCGGTGGCCGCCGGCGCGCCGGCTAGCCAATCGAACCGCGGCGTGCTGAGCAGGATGAAATGGATCAGCAGGGCGAGCGCGAACAAAAACACGAACAGCGCGGTTAGCGTGCGGCGCGGATCGAATAACAGCCAGAACCGGAACATCGTTTCGCCTCCCTATGCCAGATGCGATGTTAGCTGTTGCAGGGCGCCATGCGCCTGCATCAGCAGCGCCGTGGAAAACCCATGCGGTCCCGGCACCCAAGGGCGCCAGAGCCAGGCGAGGATATGCGCGATGATGCACACGCCGACAAAAATGATGAAGCTGGTAAGGAATATCTTGTTGAATTCCTGTGCTTCACCGATACTCATTCCCGAAAGAGAGACATCTCGCGTCTGTATCTCTCGTTGTTGCATGTTGCCCGACATCCGAGCGTCTCCTTATGCAAGCCGGTTCCGCGCGCGCCCCGCGCGGGGGGTAAAGCCGGGATATTCTCGATCCAGGCTGAACTGAAATTTTATGAAGCGATCACGCATAATGCGGCTCCGCTTTCCCCAGCGCCGCCGCGACATGATCCGCGCTGACGCGGTTCTCGCCTTGCACGCGGGCCCCATCTTCGCGAGCGAGCCGTTCGGCGCGGTCACGCAGTTTTTTTGCCGCTGAAATACGGATCAGGAAGGGTTCGCGCTCCAGGTGATCGTCGAGGACCCGCACCGCTTCATCATCCCAGGGCTGTAGTTCCGCCGGCTTGGCGTGGGTCGGCTCGATTTTGTCGAGATCGGTGCCGAGCGGCAGGATATGGAACAACGCGTCGAACAAGGCGTTGCAATATTCCTGCACGAGGTAGGTGGCGCCGGCATAGCCCATGAATGGCGTGCCGGTGGCGCGGCGGATGATGGCGCCGGGAAACGAAGCCGGGATGAACACCGAACGCCCGCCTGCTTCGGCTGCGTACATCCGCTCGTTGAACGAGCCGAACAGCACCAAAGGCGGGCTGGTTTTCAGCGCGGCGCGGATTTTTTCGTTGTCTGGCTTGACGCCCGGCTTGCGTGGGAAGGCGAAGGCGCAAGGGATGCCGAGTTCCTCCTCCAGCAGCCGCCTGATGCCGCGCGTATAGGTCTCGGTCGCCACCACGGCAAAGGAGGCCGTCGCGAAAAAATCCTGAGTCACGCTGCGCCATAAGTCCCAGATCGGCTTGATGGTCTCGCGCTTTTCGCGGGCGATAAAGGGTTCTGGATCGGCGCCTGTTAGTTCACCAAGCTTCCGCAGGAAGTTGGTGGTGGCGAAAATCCCTATTGGCGCGAATAGATAGGGCCGCTCCAATTCCTCGCAGAGCTTGCGGCCAAATTCGCGGTACATGCAGATATTGACGGCGGCATCGGCGAGCTTCGGCGTGTCTTTGAGGTCTGAACCTAGCGGATAGGTCAGGTTCACCGCGCAGCCAATCCCTTCAATCAGCCGGCGGATTTCCGCCAGATCGGAATACATATTGAAGGTGCCGTAGATCGGCCCGATGATATTCACTAACGGCTTATCGGGTTTTGGTTTGGGCCGCTTGTCGCGCGCTTTCGGATTGCCGAATTCGTTCCACAGCCAGACCATCGCCCGGTCGGCGCATTGCCACTGATCCTCGTCGATGGTGCGCGGAATGAAGCGCCGGACATTCGAGCCTTCCGGCGTGACGCCGCCGCCGATCATCTCGGCGATGCTGCCCGTCACCACCACGGCGGGCATCTTCTGATCGCCGATGGCGGCGGCGCGTCGCATCGGCCCCTCGGTGCCGCTCATCGAGAGCGCTTCCTCGTTCAGCCCGGTAACGACGATGGGCAGCTCATGCGGCGGCAGCGCGTCGGTGTAGTGCAACACGGCGGTGACCGGCAGGTTCTCGCAGCCCACCGGCCCGTCGATCACCACGCGCAAGCCCTTGATCGCGGTGAAGGTATAAACCGCACCCCAATAGCCGCCCGCCCTGTCGTGATCGGCGACTAACATGCGACACCTTCGAAGAACTCCAGCATCCGCCCGAACTTTTCGCGCCCTTTAGTCTGCGCGCTGACGATCCCGGCCATCGCCGCAACCCCCGCCGCGCCGAATAACGGACGCGCCGAGACCATGTTGGTGAAATACACCGCCGGCAGGCCGCTCTCTTTCGCGGCCTGCACCAAAGGCGTGGTGCCGAGCGCCAAATCGGGCTTCACTTCGCGCATCGCCTCGATATCCTGCTCCAGCGACGCGCGATACTGCACATGCGCGCCATGCGCCTCCAGCCAATCGCGATCCGCCGCACTCCATTCAGTGCGCGGCAAGGCGGTGCCGACATAGGGAATTTCCGCGCCCGCCTCGATCAGCAGGCGCGCCACTAACAGCTCCGAGCCTTCATAGCCGGAAACCACCATCCGCGCCGAAACTGGATGCGAATCGAGCGCCGCCTGGATGCTGGGCAGAACCGAAGCCTTTGCCGCATCGATCTGCGATGGCGCGACATCGGCGGCTTTGCTTAAGCCATCAAGCCAGTCCGCCGTGCCCTCGACGCCAACCGGTGCCGAACCGATCACCGGCCTGCCCGCCGCCACGAATTCGCGGATGCTGGCGGTATAGAAAGGATGCACCGCCGCTACCACCGAACAATCGAGCGCGCCATACAGATCCCGCCATTCGCGGGCGGGCGTCTGCGGCGCGAGGCTCAGCCCCATCGGCGCCAGCATGGCGGCAACCCCCGGTGGATCGGCGGGGAACATTTCGCCGAGCAAAGCAACGCGCTTGCCTTCGCTAACAGGGCCGCGCGGCCGTGCCACGGCGCCCGCTTCTGCCTCGGCGCGGGCATAACGCAGCATCGCCCCCGCCAGCACATCCTTCGCCTCGGCATGGGTGGGAACGCCGAAGCCCGGCACGTCGATGCCGATGATCCGCACGCCATCAATTTCCTTCGGCAGCAAATCGAGCGGCACGCCGGAAGCGGTCGGTACGCAGAGATTTATCACCACCACTGCGTCATAATCGGCGGGGCGGGCGGTTTCTCGTACCGCGCGGCGGATATCCTCGAATAACTGCCCGGTCACCAGGGTTTCCGAGTCGAACGGCACATAGCCGACGCTGCGTTTCGCGCCATAGAAATGCGAGGTGAAGGTCAGCCCATAGACGCAGCAGGCCGAGCCGGAGAGAATCGTCGCCACGCGGCGCATCCGCAGCCCGACGCGCAAGGAACCAAAAGCCGGGCACATCGATTGCGGCTGGTCATGCGGCCCTTGCGGATAATCGGCCTCCAGCCTAGCCAGCACGGCGGATTTCCCCGCCGCCCGTGCCGCCGCTTTCAGCGTGTCATTGCCGCCATGGCAGCCATCCGGCATCGTTCAGGCCCCCTCGTACACGACTTCGAGCGACGGCTTATCCAGGATATCGCTGCCGCACATATCGGCGAGGCTGGCCGGATCGAGCGTCACGCCGCGCCCCACCGCGTCGCCCTTGAACAGGCCGAGTAGCGCCTCATGCGAGAGCGGACGCGGCCTTACCGGCGGCGCATCGGCCACCTGTTGTCCCAGCCCTTCAAACAGCGCGCCCCATTGGCTGTCAGGCCGCCCGATAATTTCATAATTGGCTGATTTGCGGCGGATATCCTCATCGGCAGGAATCGCCGCCAGCACGGGGATTCCCACGACCTCGGAAAAAGCCTGCGCCTCGCCGGTGCCGTCATCCTTGTTGATCACCATGCCGGCGACGCCGACATTGCCGCCCAGATTGCGGAAATAATCCACCGCCGAGCAGACATTGTTAGCGACATACAGCGATTGCAAATCGTTAGAGGCGACGACGATTACTTTTTGGCAGAGGTCCCGCGCAATCGGCAGCCCAAATCCGCCGCACACCACGTCGCCCAGGAAATCGAGCAGCACATAGTCGAAATCCCACTGATGGAACCCAAGCTTATCCAAAAGTTCGAAGCCATGGATGATGCCGCGCCCGCCGCAGCCGCGCCCGACTTCCGGGCCGCCTAATTCCATGGCGAACACGCCGTCGCGCTTGAAGCACACATCGCCGATCAGCACCTGCTCGCCCGCCGCCTTCTTTTTCGACGAGGTTTCAATGATGGTGGGGCAGGAGCGCCCGCCGAACAGCAGCGAAGTGGTATCACTTTTTGGATCGCAGCCGATCAGCAGCACCCGCTTGCCTTGCTGCGCCATCATGTAAGAGAGGTTAGCAAGCGTAAAACTCTTGCCGATGCCGCCCTTGCCGTAAATCGCGATGATCTGCGCTTGTTTTGGCGCCGATACCGCGCTGTTTTGCGCAATATCAGGCAGAATGCGTCCGGTTTCCGCGTTCATGAAGCGTCTCTCCAGTCAATGACCATTTTCAGGCAGGATGAAGTCTCGAAAGCCGTGCGATAGGCGTCGCTCGCGTGTGACGCGGGCGCGTGGTGCGTGATCAAACCGTCCAGCAACAGCGCGCCCGATTCCACCAGCGCCGTCACCGCCTTGAGGTCGTTAGGCGTAAATTGCGCGGCAATGCGCAGCCGCGCCTCGCGCATGAACGCGGGCGGGAAGGCAAAGGAAAGCGGCTTCGCGTAAAACCCGGCCAGCACGATTTCGCCGCCCGGCGCGAGGCGCGAAATCAGCGTATCCAACACCGACGGATCGCCGCTGACGTCATAAATCACCCGATAATCGCGCCGCTCATCGGCCTCGGCATCAAGAACCGTGTAACCCGAAGCGCCCGCCCGCCGCGTTGCGTTCGATTCCCACACCACCGGCGGCGCGCCCTTGGCGATAGCGATGCGCGCCAGCAGGCGGCCCAGCACGCCATGGCCGATGATAAGCTCAGGTTGCGTATAATCGGCACTCGCATGATAGGCGGTGGCGGCCAGCGCCAGCAGCACGCCTTGTTCGCCTATGGTATCGCTGATCGCGGCAACCCGCGCTTCCGGCACCACCAGCCTTTGGGCGGAAGCGCCGAATAGCCCGCGCACCGGGCCGAAACATTGCGCGCCGGGCACAAACACACGCTCGCCGATCCGAAGCTTCGCCGCCGGTCCCGCCTCGATGATCCGCCCCACTGCCTCATAACCAGGCACCAGCGGGTAGCCCATGCCGGGGAAGGGCGGCATTGCTCCCGACCAAAGCAATTTCTCAGTCCCTGTGCTGATGCCGCTCCATTCGGTCTCGACCACCACATCGCCCTCGCCCGGCGGCGTCAGCGCCAGCGAACAAAGATCGATACGCTGCGGTTCGGTAATGACGATGGCCAAGCTATCCATCGGAATGGAGTCTCCCGGTGCGCCGCATGATTTCACGCGGCTTGTACCGTCACTCTATCCTGACATAAATGAGTGTCAAGTAAAACTTACAGTTGGAGATCCGGTTTTGCGAGAATGATGCTTGCCAGTAAAGGGCGGATGGTCGGCAAAACGCGGATCTTGGCAAAGCCTGCCTGCCGCAGCAGCGCCGTTAGTTCCGCCTGCCGCCTTGGCTGGCCACGCCCCATGGCCAACAGATAAAAGCCGAAATACGCATCGCCCATCGCAGTGGCGCCCTTGGCATCCGCCATCGGCTCAGCGATTAGCAGCGTGCCATCCGGCGGCAGCGTCGCGTGAGCGGTGCGCAAAATTGCCAAAGCCTGCGCGTCATCATGATCGTGCAGTACCCGGATCAGGGTGATGATGTCGGCGCCCAAAGGCAGCGGCCCCACGCGAAAATCGCCGCCATCGGCGCGCGCCTCAATTCCTTCGCGCGCAAACCGCGCTTGCGCCAGCGCCGCCACGGCAGGCAGATCAAACAAGCGCAAGGCAAGGCGCGGCGCCCGCGGCGCCAGAGCGACAATGAAACTGCCATCGCCGCCGCCTAGATCAAGCAAACAGCGATGCCTGCTAAAATCATAAGCCTGAAATATCTCCGCCGCGACCAACGGCTGCGATGCCGCCATCAGCGCCGAATACCCACGCACCTGCTCGCCCTCCGGTGTGCCGGTGCCGATGGCGTAAGGCCAGAACTGTGATAATTCCGTTACGGTTTCCCCGCGCAGCAGCGCCACCGGGTCCTTGAGATCGGCATAGAGCATCGGATGATGCGCGATCATCGCCAGCGCCTCTGGATTGCCGCGCAGCGCCGCCCCCAGCATCCCCAGCGCAAAGCCATCGCCATGCGCCTGCAAAAGCCGCAGCGCCGCCGCCCCTCGCAGCAGCCGCAGCATTGCCGGTTCCGGCACATCGCACCGCCGCGCCAGATCGGCCACCGTGCGCGGCCCTGACGCCAGCAAGTCGAGCAGCCGGAGTTGCACGCAAGCCAGCAGGATTTGCGAATAAACAAAGCCGGCGCAGAGGTCGAATAAAGCGGCGGCTTGCCGGTTGGCAACCGGTCGCGTCAGCGGAAACCGCACGGCGAAGCGCTGGAAGCGCGGATCAGCTAAGATAGAATTACGCCAAGTCAAGCGCTTCTTTTTGTAAAAAGAAGCAAAAACTTTTAATAATTCAGGCTCATACTCGTGTCGGCGGCGTGCTAAATTATTAAAAGTTTTTTGGTTCTTTTTTTCAAAAAAGAACCGCTCCACTTACGCTGCCACTTGGCTTAGCCGCTTCGGCAACAACCGTTTGCTCTCCGAGCGGATCAATGCCCGCAACGGCACGGCGCCGGGACAATCGGGGATTGAAGCGGCGGCGTCGGCGGTCAGTTCATCGAGCAGCCGGGCGGCGCCTTCAATGCCGAACTGCCGCACGGCGCTGGGACGGCACAATGTGACATCCTGCCCTTGCGGCTTGCCCATCTCATCGGCGTCGCAAAGAGCATCGCGCAAGTCATCGGCCACCTGGTAGGCTTCGCCGAGTTTCTCGCCCAAGGCGCGCCAGGCATCGGGACGTCCGCCGGCGGCGGCGGCGCCGGCCATGGTCGAGGCCGAGAACAAGGCCCCGGTTTTGGCGCGCTGATAGGCGGCGAGATCGGCGGCTGGTTCGCACTCCCAGGCCTGCCCGGCGACGATGCCGCCCGGCATCCCGACCGAATCGGCGATGATCAGCATTAGCGGCGCCAGCCTTGCGCCAATGAACGCGGCATTCCAGGCGAGTGTCTGGAAAGCCAGCACGATCAGCGCGTCCCCCGCCAGGACCGCCAGCGGCTCGCCATAGGCCAGATGCACTGAAGGCCGGTTGCGGCGGAAATCGGCATTATCAAAACAAGGCAGATCATCATGGATCAGCGAGGCGGTGTGGAGAAATTCGATGGCGGCGGCGGCGGCATCGGCGGCGTCCGGCGCGTCATCGCCGCAGGCCATCGCCACCGATAGGCAAAGCCGGGGACGGATGCGGGCGCCACGAGGAAACACCGCGTAGCGCATCGCATCGGCCAGCCGAGGCGGCCCTTCAGTGGCGGCGCCCTCGGCCCGCAGCAGGGTGGCGCTCAGGGCGGTTTCAATCCTTGTTATGGCGTCCATGCTGGTAGCACTCCCTGTTGAAGCACTGTCAACTTTAGTTGTCACTTTACACCGTGGAATAAACTTGACACTGCGTCAAGACGTTTTGATACTGTTAGCCATAGAGCATTGAGAGGCTGTGGATAGCGTGCCCACACAAAAAATCGTCATCATCGGCGCCGGGATCGGCGGCCTGACCGCGGCGCTCCGTCTTGCCCAGGCAGGCTGTGACGTGGTGGTGTGCGAGAAAGCCGCAAGTCCCGGCGGCAAATTACGCGAAGTGGCGGTGGATGGGGCGATACTGGATGCCGGTCCCACGGTGTTCACCATGCGACCGGTGTTCGAAGCGATCTTTGCCGACGCCGGCGCCAGCCTTGTCGCCCATCTGACGCTGCGCCCGCTGGAGGTTCTGGCGCGGCATTCCTGGCAAGATGGCGGCAGGCTCGATTTGTTCGCTGATCCGGCGCGAAGCACGGATGCCATCGGCCAGTTCGCCGGAACCAAGGCGGCGCAAGGCTATACCGCCTTCGCCAGCCGCGCGGCTTCGGTGTTCAACACGCTCGACCGCTCTTTTATGCAAAACCCGGCGCCCAGCCTGCTCTCGCTCACCCGCGCCGCGGGCTTGCGCGGCTTGGGCGATCTGTGGCGCATTTCGCCCTACACGACGTTGTGGGACGCGCTTGGCCCCTATTTCCCCGATCCGCGCCTGCGCCAGCTGTTCGCCCGCTACGCCACCTATTGCGGCGCCTCGCCCTTCGAAGCGCCGGCCACCCTCATGCTGATCGCCCATGTCGAACAATGCGGTGTGTGGCGGATCGAGGGCGGGATGCACCGGCTGGCAGTGGCGCTGGCCAATCTGGCGCAATCCAAAGGCGCGCGGTTCCGCTATCAAACCAGCGTCACCGAAATACTGGTAAAACAAGGCCATGCCGCCGGCGTTCGTCTCGCCGATGGCGAAACCATCGAGGCCGAGGCGGTGATCTGCAACGCCGATACCGCGGCGCTGCCGCGCTTTGGCGCGGACGCGGCGAAAGCGGCCCCGCCGCCGGCGGCACGTTCGCTTTCGGCGCTGACCTTCGCGATGACGGCGGCAACCGCCGGCCTGCCGCTCGATCATCACAACGTCTTCTTTTCGCGCGACTACCAAGCCGAATTCCGCGACATCGCGCAAGGCCGCCTGCCGCAAGACCCGACCATCTACATCTGCGCCCAAGGCGAGAGGCGCCTGTTCTGCCTGATCAACGCGCCGCCGAACGGCGACACCGCCACTTTATCCCAAGCGGAGACCGAACCATGCTGGAACACTATGCGCGCGCGGCTGGCACAACACGGGCTGACGATCCAGCCGGAGACGATAACCGTGACTGGACCGGCGGAATTCGAGCGCCTGTTTCCGGCGACCGGCGGGGCGCTTTATGGCCGGGCGATACGGAACTGGCGCGATCCCTTCGCCCGCCCTACGTCAAAAACCCGCCTGCCGGGCCTTTTTCTCGCGGGCGGCTCGATCCATCCAGGACCCGGACTGCCGATGGCGGCGCTGTCGGGGCAGTTTGCCGCGACGCAGGCACTGGCCGCCCTCGCTTCTCAGGCGAAATCCCATCGGGTGGCTATGCCTGGTGGTATATCGACGCGATCAGCGATGACCAGCAGCACGCGCTGACCCTGATCGCCTTTATCGGCAGCGTGTTTTCGCCCTATTACGTCCGCGCCCATGCGCGCGGGCAGGGATCTCCCGAAAATCATTGCGCCATGAACATCGCACTTTACGGACGCGCCAAACGCTGGGCGATGACCGAACGCCGCGCCGGCAGCCTTGACCGCTCGGACGACCACATCGCTATCGGCCCCAGCGCCCTGCGCTGGGAGGGCGACGCGCTCACCGCCGAAATTTTTGAAGTTGCCGTGCCGGTGCCGCGCCGGGTGAGAGGCCGCATTAAACTGCACCCCGCCGCCGTGGAAACTCAAAGCTACACGCTCGACCCCGCCGGCCAGCACCGCTGGCAGCCCATCGCGCCTTGCGCCCGCGTTGAGGTTTCCTTCACCGACCCTGCCCTGTCCTGGCAAGGCTGCGCCTATCTCGACACCAACTCCGGCGAAGTGCCTTTGACACAAAGCTTTGCCCACTGGCATTGGTCCCGCGCCGCCACGAAACAGGGCGCGACCATCTTTTACGACGTCACCCCGCTAAACGCCCCGCCGCACGCTTTGGCGCTGACCATGAAACCCGCCGGCGGCGTCACCGCCATCGAACCGCCGCCCCGCGCGACCTTGCCCAAAACACTCTGGCGCGTCCCCCGCGAAACCCGCGCCGATGCGGGCACCACACCGCGCGCGCTCAAAACCCTGGAAGACGCCCCCTTCTACGCCCGCTCTCTAATCGCTTCGCAGTTGCACGGTGAACCAGTCCACGCCATCCACGAGTCGCTCTCGTTGCCGCGCTTCGCCGCCCCTTGGGTGCGGACGCTGCTACCGTTTCGGATGCCGCGCGCTTTCAGGTAAAAGCTGCAGAGTTGAAAGCATCCAAGCAAGGGGCTTTGCCCCTTAAATTCTACCAAAAGCGATGCCTTTGGAATCCTTCACACTTACTTATTCACACGTCGTTAAACCTTATTCACACGTCGTTAAACACTCCATCATCAGCACGCTTCCGTGTCGCTTAGTTCAGCATGATTAAAAAACGGCGGTTCTTACGTTCAGGAACATCCACCCCAGTCGATGTTAGATTATAAGTCTCGCCATAGGGATACAAAATAATTCGCGCCTTCGGTACTCCATCAGCGACCAATTGGTTCTTCACAACAATTGCCCGTTTCATCGAAAGCTTGAGGTTGTATCCAGTTGCACCGGATGTATGGATGGAGCCACCGGATAAATCAGTGTAGCCGTAAATATATAGCTTATTTCGCGGGAATGCTTTACCAAGTTCCGCCATCGTTGAAATGTTTGTTAGAGACGACGATGTTAAAATATCACTGTCCCAGCCGAAGAAAATCACTCGATCAGGAGGATACGGCGCAATACACGTACATGCTGTCCGTGGGGGATTTAGGGGCGGAACCGAAGCAACCTGCAATGGCCGGTATTGTGCACAGTCGCTCAGCGCAATGATCGTTATAAATAATGCAAAATAGGCTTTCACGCCTCAACCAGATCAAGCCGCCGTTCAATGCGATCCAGCCGGAGTTCGAGCCGGTCCATGCCACTGGACAGCAACGCGTTCTGCTGTTCGATGATGCTCAGCTGCGTCTTGGTCTCGCGGATATCTTCGCGAAAGGCGGCGAATTGCTCATCCATTTGGCGAAGATGCTGTAAAATAAGACTATATAAGACTGTCGGGTTCATCGGATATGTGTAATTTGTTTAAAGCATGACTAAGTTTTACCGCCAGCCTTGAGACTCCGCAACGGCACTCCCGCACCGCGACCACCTAAGGGTTCTAAGGGCGGTGCCCTTAGTCAGGGGTCAGGGGATGAAATCCCCTGCCTTTCCTCAAGCCGCGCGGCGGATCGAGAGTTCCGCCCAAATCACTGACAGGGCATCGACCAGGTGGGCGATGTCGGAGTCGGTGTGCAACGGCGAGGGGGTGATGCGCAGGCGTTCGGTGCCGCGGGGGACGGTGGGGTGGTTGATTGGCTGGACGTAGATGCCGAAGCGGTCGAGCAGGGAGTCGCTGATTTGCTTGCACTGCACCGGGTCGCCGACGATGACCGGGACGATATGGCTGGGGTTGGGAAGGTGGGGCAGGCCGGCGGCATCGAGGGCGGCGCGCAAGGTGGCGACGCGTTCGTGCATGTGGTCGCGTTCGGCGGCGCTGATTTTGAGATGACGTATGCTGGCTAAAGCGCCGGCGGCGACGGTGGGCGGCAAGGCAGTGGTGAAGATAAAGCCGGAGGCGTAGCTGCGGATGAAGTCGCATAAAGCCGCCGAGCCGGTGATGTAGCCGCCGATCACGCCGAAGCCTTTCGCCAGCGTGCCCTCGATGACGGTGAGCCGCTCGCACAGGCCTTCCCTTTCGGCGACGCCGGCGCCGCGCGGGCCGTACAGGCCGACGGCGTGGACTTCGTCAAGATAGGTCATCGCGCCGAATTCGTCGGCGACATCGCAAAGTTTGGCGATGGGGGCGATATCGCCGTCCATCGAATACACCGATTCGAAGGCGATGAGCTTGGGCCGGGCCGGGTCCAACGTGCGGAGGATGCGGGCAAGATCATCGGGGTCGTTATGGGCGAAGACCTTGCATTCGGCGCGGCTGTGCCGGATGCCCTCGATCATCGAGGCGTGGTTGAGCGCGTCCGACAGCACGACGCAGCCGGGCAGCTTGGCGGCCAGGGTGCAGAGCGTCGCCCAGTTCGACATATAGCCGGAGTTGAACAGCAGGGCTGCTTCCTTGCGGTGCAGGTCGGCCAATTCCTTCTCTAGCAATAGGTGATAATGGTTAGTGCCGGCAATGTTGCGAGTGCCGCCGGCCCCGGCGCCGCAGCGGTCCAGCGCCTCGTGCATCGCCGCCAGCACTTTGGGATGCTGGCCCATGCCGAGATAGTCGTTCGAGCACCAGACGGTGACAGGCCGCTGACCGCGCGCCGCGTGCTGGGTAGCGCGTGGGAAGGCCCCCGCCTGGCGTTCGAGATCGGCGAAGACGCGGTAATTGCCTTCACGGTGGAGGGCGTCAAGCTGGGTGCGAAAAAAGTTTTCGTAGTTCATGGCGTCCTCTTTGGTTAGGCGGCGAGTTTCAGGGCGCAGGCGGCGAAGGCGGCGGCGAGCGCGGTTTCATCCAGATCACGCCCGATGGCGACCACGCGCGGCTGTTCATCGGCGGCGGCGGCGTAGGCGTTCATGCTGGGATGTCCGCCGGCGACATCGAAATGAATCCATCCCGCCCGGCCGCGCGCCAGGCCCTTCAGCCGCGCCACGGCGCCGAATTCACCGCGCGCCACGGCGGCCAGCACATCATGCAGGCTATCGGAATCGCAAGGCTTTTCGAGTGAAGTGCTCCAGGAGGTGAAGCCCAGCGCATCCTCGCCATGAACATGGTCGTGATGCTCATGGTCATGGTGTTCATGCTCATGGTGTTCGTGCTCATGATGCTCATGCCCCTTATGCTCATCGTGCGTATGAGCGGGGGCGAGGGGCGCTTGCAGCGCCATCACCGCCTCCGGCACCATGCCGTAGCGGGCGGTGACGATATTCACTTCTGGGTTGATGCCGCGCAAGGTTTCCTCGACCATCGCGCGCTCGCTGGTGCTGACCAGATCGGTCTTGTTCACCACTAACAGCGAAGCCAGCTTGGCTTGTGCTGCGAAGTGCGATGGCAGCGCCGCATAATCGGCGAGAAACGCGCCGGCGTCGATCAGCGTGGTGACGTTCAGCGCCCGCACGAAGGGTTGCAAGGCGGGCCGCTGCATCACGCCGATCAGCGAGGCGATATCGGCAACACCGGAAGGCTCGATCAGCACCCGGTCCGGCGCCCAGCGCGCCACGGTGTCCTCTAATTGCCGGGAGAGGTCATCGCGCAGCGAACAACAGATGCAGCCATTCGGCAGCTCCACCACATCGGCGCCCTGGCCGCGCAACAGCGAGCCGTCGATGCCGACGGTACTGAAATCATTGACCAAAACCACGGTTTTGCCCGGCTGCGAGGCCAGCATATCGAGGCGGCGGCGCATATAGGTGGTCTTGCCGGCGCCGAGGAAGCCCGCGACGATTTCGACATCGAAGGCTTTGGTGGGTTTGCGCGAGGCGAGGCCCCAGTTCCACAATTTGCCCGCGGGCAGCGGCAGCACCAGGAACCAATGCTCCAGGATGGCCAGCGCCATCATCGTGCCGAGGAACATCTCGCCGGTACGGACAAACGCGCTGTTAGCGTAAATGGCGCGTTGGATCAGCACGGTGGTGATTACCGTAGAGATGGTAATGGAGACCGGGAACAGCAGGTTCATCGGCTTGCGCTTAAGGAAGCTTTTCAGGAACATCAGATGTTCCGGCAGGAACTCCTCGTTCAGGTTGCGAACGCCAAGGAACACGTTGAGCTTGGCGCTTTGGTGCATCCACCACAGCACCATGAAGGTCCACATGCCGATCTGGTTCGGCTCGCCCCAGGTCAGTGCCACCACAATGATGGCGGAGGCGATGATCGCCAACTCGTGCCAGAGGCTGGTCTGGATGGCATGGCCGAAATGCTTCCAGCCGGAGCAGCCTTCCGGGCAAGGCGCGGTTCTCGGGCCGGTAACATAGCCCATATAGAAGCTGATCTCCTGCCAGCCCCAGGCAAACAGGCCAAAAAAGAATGCCCAGTAGGCCGCGCCGATATTGGTCTCGGCGGCGGTGTCCTTGATGCCCCACAAACACAGCAGCAGCACCACGCTGGCGCCGATCATGCTGTATTTGAAGGTTTTGCGCGGCAGATTGTCGAGATAGATGATGGCGCCGGTGCTGAACCACCAGACGAACAGGGCGAATAGAGCGGGCAGGGCGTAAGCGGACATTAGAAAAACTCCTGATCTACCAGCTGGCGGCGAGACGCACGTCTTGCTTTGGCGCATGACGCTTGGGCGCTAACAAAAACAAACGAATGAAGATGGTGGCGGCGGAGGCGCTGAGCGCACCACGCCGCAGCTTGGCAACCATGCTGGTCTTGCCCCGCAATTTCGCTTTCGACGCGGCGATCTCCAGCATTTTGTCCAGTCCCGCCTTGAAGGCCGGGTTCTCGATATCCAGCGTCACCGGGAACACCTGCTGGGCAATCTCCGAGGTGATGCGGAACACCTGCATGTCGTATTCCGTCGGATCGAGGCCAAGCGCCGCATGAAACACCGGCCTTGCATGATCGCGCACATACATCGTCGCAAACACCGCTAACAAAAAGAACCGGATCCATAATTTGTTGACGCCGCTCAGCATCCACGGATTTGCCCGCATCAGCAGCGCGAAGGCCTCGCCGTGGCGGAACTCGTCATTGCACCATTCGCGGAACCAGCTGAAGATCGGGTGGATGCGCAGCTCAGGATGCCGCTCCAACTGGCGGTAGATGGTGATATAGCGCGCATAGCCGATTTTTTCCGAGAGATAGGTCGCGTAAAAAATGAATTTCGGCTTGAAGAAATTGTATTTTTTCGCCTTCGCCAGATACCCCAGATCGACGCTTTTATTGAAATCGCGCAGCGTGTCGTTGATGAACCCAGCATGGCGCGCTTCGTCGCGGCTCATGAAGCCGAACAGGGTTTTTAAATCCGGGTTTTTGGTGCGCTTCTTGATTTCCGCGTATAAAACGCAACCGGAAAACTCCGCTGTCACCGAACTGACCAGGAAATCCATGAACTCTTTGTAGAGGTCGTCCGGCATTCCTGAGAGGTCGATATCGAACTCATGATTGCGGATGAAATGGCCTTTGTTCGGGTCGCGCTTGAACTCCGCCATCAGCGCCTCCCAATCGGCGCGCAACGGGCCGACATCGGTGCGGTCCAGCGCCTCGAAATCGGTGGTGTAGAAGCGCGGGCTGAGCAGCGTATCGGTCTGCGCGGCGCGGGTCTGTTCATTGGGGGCAACGCGGTCCATGGTGGCTGCTGACATAAGATTATTCCTTCGCCTGGAAGCCGACTTCGTAAAGCTCGGCGAGCTCGAAAATCGAGCGGAATTCGGTCCATATCCGGGTGAACAACCCGGCGCGGATCAGCGTCGCGCGGCGCTGACAACTCAGGCGCTCGCCGAAGCCGACAAATTCCGGCGCGTCGTGCACAATAATCGTGTCACCTGGATAAATCTCGACATTTTCCGGGATGGCATGGGCGTGCAGGCTTTCCGGCGTGTTTTCAAAATCGACGGTGCAGAGCAATTCGACATGCTTGTAGGAACCGTTCATCGTGCGGTCTCCTCTGTTGTCAATAAGGGCGCGAAATTCGCTTCATTGGTCGGCCCGAAAGCCTCCAGATCAATCTGCCGCCCGGTTGCGGGGTCGGCCAGTTCCAGCCGGCCATCTTCATAACGGGTGAGGGTGAAGGGCGGTTTCTGGCCGATGCCAGAACGCGCCCGCGCGGTGGCCAGCGTATGCATGGTGACGCGGAGGAAGTTGTCCTGGCCGACGACAAGTTTGCTGACCAGTTTTCCGGTGGCGGCATCCTTCACAATCACGGTATTGTCGGGGCCGTCGGCAAAGTTCAGGCTGCGCTCGGCGAGAACGCTACTTTGCGATGGCCGGGCGGCGCTCTCCATCCGGCCCGCAATCGCCAAGGCAATCGCCAAACTTATCGCCAGCCCTGCCGCCATCAGCGGGCCGCGCGGCACCCCAAAGGCGGTGACGGCGCTCATGCCGCCGCAGCTTCGCCGCGTGGCGCCGCGGTCTTGACTTCAGGCGCCGACACCCGGACGGGGGCCAGCGGCGTCACATGCTGCGCCGTGCCCGCCAGGCTCGCCGCCAGCAATTCGGCGGTCGGCTTGGCGTTGGGGATGCAGCGCAGCATCGGCTCCACCATGCCGCGTTTGCCGGGTCGCGCATGCGGCCAGAGCAGCAGATAGGAAAGCCGCGATTTCGGCTCCAGCGCCAGCGGAATATTGCCGATGCCATCCGGCCTCACGCCCAGATGAGCCGCCTCGATGATCGTGAACGGCAGGTTCAAACTTTTCTCCACCGCCATCCCATAGGTGATCACCACCCGCTTGCTGGTGATGGTGTAGGTGGTGGTGCGGGCGATCAGCCAGGCAAAAGCGGCAAACACCGCAAGGCCGAAAGCGCCGAGCGTCGCGCCATACAGGCTAGCCAGCGTGGCTTCCGCGACTGTTCGCCCGGCCACCAAGGCGCTGCCTGCCCGCCAGACCAGCAGCGCCAGCACATACAAGCCCCAGACGCGGATATGAAAAGCGTCACGCAACAGCGCCCAGAGGTTTGGCGATCCCTGCCACAGCATGGCCTCGCCCGCCGGCAAGGCGCGGGGCAGACCGCGCACCCGCGCCGCTTTCGCCGCCGGCTCATGGAACTGGAAGGCGGCCGGCGCCTGCAAGCCGCTTTGCGTTTTCATAGACCGCGCTTTCATAGAATTGGCCCGATCCGGTTTGGCAGCGCGTAAAGCTGCCCGCTGGCAAAATAGGCCATGATCTGATCCTCCTCCCGCACGGTGATGACATCGGGATCGGCCAGCGCCGGCACATTGGCAAACTGTGCCGCGGTGATCGAGGACACCTGCACATACCCATGCGTCGCCGCGTAGCGCGCCTCGAACATCAAGCTGGCCAGCCGCCCCCAGTGCTTGGCGCCGGCGAATTCCCGCCGCATCCCCTCGCTCATCGTGACGTCACCGCGCCGCACCGTATTGACCACCTGCGTCATATACATCGGCACCAGCACATGACGGCCAATCGCCGCGCCCGCTTCTGGCGCCGTCACTTCGACTTCCAGAAAATAGATGCGCGTCTCAGTATGATCGACCCATAGATCAATGACGATGCCGGCGACGCGCTTATCCGCGCCGAACACCTCCATGCCACGTGGATCGAGATCGGATTCGGAGACGCCATAGCCGGGCGAGGTGCGGATCGGCTGGAAGCGCGGCTCGCCGTAAGGGGTTTTTTCCGGGCTGGTGACGCGCATCGAAAACGCCGCCGGGCCAAGCCCGTCGATCATCGGATCGCCGAGAGGGATAAGTGGCGCGCCCTCCCAAGGGTAGGCGGGACGGGCGTTCGGCGGCGTCTGATATTCCTCGATGGCCGGCACCGTATGGGTGCCGCCGTGATACAGATGAAAGGTTTTCGGGCGCGGCATGGCGAACACGCCGATCAGCCGGCGGTTCGAATTGCGCAATACCAGCGGATAGCCTTCGCGCTTGTTCTCGCGTTGAAGATAATAAATTAGCCCGAAGAAAAAAATCCAAAACGCGTAGAGCGTGAGCTGGGCGATGTCGATATAGCTGGTAATTCCGCCAGTGTGTTGCATGATGAACCTCGTTCTGACTAGCCGATTGACCCGGAGACGAGCCGGGGCTTTGGTTCGGGTGAAGCAGGTGATTCCGCGCCCGCGCCTCGCACCAGCGGGCCGAGCGCCACCAGCGTGGTGAACAGCAAGCCGATTTCCAGCGTATAGACGCAAGAATAGCCGGTTGCGGGGGATGCTAACGGGCCGTTATGAAAGAAGGCGGTCACGCTATCGCGGATGATGCCGCCGAGCGCGATGGCGCTGCCCGCCGCCACCGCCTGCACGGCACCCCAGGCGCCGAGGGCAAGGCCGTTCATGCCAAAGGTGGCGCGGCCCATCGCATCGGCCAGCGTGCCGACCAGAAACAGCCCGCCGCCGAAGCCGATCAGCCCGACGCCTGCCACGAACATCAGCGGCTCCGCCAAGGGCGCCGAGAAGATCACCAAGGCAAAAGCGACGATGCCGGCCAGCACGCCGGCGGCGCCGATGCGGTACGGATCGGCCTGGCGCGCCAGAGACCGCCCCGCTAGCGCAAAGCCGGAGACGCCGCCTAACGCCAGCATGGCGGTGAGCGAGGTGGTCTGACCTACGGTCAGATGCAGAACCTGGCCGCCATAGGGTTCCAGCAGGATATCCTGCATCGAAAACCCGACAGTGCCGAGGCCGATGGTGACCAGCCTCCGCGTCGATTGCTTTTGCGACCGGAAGGCGGCCCAGGCTTCTGAAAGTGAAGGATCGGCGCCGGAGGCGATGATTTTCCTGCCGCGCGGCTCCTGTTTCCAAAGCGCGATGCCGTTGAACACCATGGTGATCAGCGAGGCTGTCTGCACCACCCGGATCAGCTTTAACTCGCTGAACTGGGCGAGCAGCGCGCCGAAGCCCAAGGCGCCCGCGATCATTCCCGCCAGCAGCATGACGCAGAGCATCCCCACCACGCGGGGCCGCGCTTCCGGCGGCGCTAAATCCGTCGCCAGCGCGAGGCCCGCCGTCTGCACCGTGTGCATCCCGGCGCCGACCAGCAGGAACGCTAAACCTGCCGCGATAGGTCCGACAATCGCCGGCGCATGGCTATCACCGGAGAGAATGATCAGCGCGAAGGGCATGATGGAGAGGCCGCCGAACTGCATCATCGTGCCGAACCACACATACGGCACCCGCTTCCAGCCGAAGGCGGAATGGTGCTGGTCGGATTTAAAGCCGATCACCGCGCGGGCCGGCGCTAGCAGCAAGGGAAGCGACACCATCACCGAGACGATCCAGGCGTGGACATGAAGTTCGACGATCATTACCCGGTTCAGCGTGCCGATAATCAGCGCCGCCGCCATCCCCACGGTCACCTGAAACAGCGATAGGCGGAGCAGCTTGGGCAAAGGCAGCTCCGGCGTCGCGACATCGGCAAAGGGCATCCAGCTCGCATCCAGGCGCATCCAGAAGCCTGGTTTTTTTTGCTTGGAGGTCTTGCTCGCGCGCTTCATTGGGCCAGAGCTCCAAGCTTAAGTTCCTCAAGCTTCAATTCCAGGGCTTGGGATTTGTAAAATCCGGTAAGGATACGGCGGCTACGCGCGGCATGAAACGCCGCGAGCGCCGGAGTGCGGTCAATCGCGGCGCGCAATGCCGCTTCGCGCTGCGGCTCGATGGCCGGCGCCCGGTCGCCGCGCGGAAACATCGTGCCGGCGGCATGCATCAAAGCCAGCATCGGCGTGCGCGGCGCGAAGGTGAACAGGATCGCGTTGTTCACGCGGGGCGCGAAGGCGGAAAGTGCTGACACTACATCGGCACGGCGATAATGGATCAGGCTGTCCATCGCCACCACATAGTCAAATTGGCCCAAATCCGGGTCCAGCATATCGCCGGAGAGAAAGCGGATGTTAGAATTATTCGCTCGTTCATGCGCGAGCGCCACGAGTTGCGGCGAAAGATCGATCGCGACCACTTCCGCGCCGCGCTCCGCCGCCGCCACGGCCAGCGCGCCGGTGCCGCAGCCGGCATCGAGCAAGCGCGCGCCGTGCATGTCAGCCGGGAGCCAAGATAGCAGCGTCTCGCGCATCGCGTCGCGCCCGGCCCGCACCGTCGCGCGGATGCGGCCTACCGGCGCATTCGAGGTGAGCTTTGCCCAGGCGGCCATGGCGGTGCGGTCGAAATAGGTTTCGATCTCGCCTCTGCGCTGGGTGTAGGTCGCCGTTTCCATCACTCGAATCCCAGCAGGTCGAAAATCTCGCGGTCTTTCAGCGGCGCCGCTGTCAAAGGCTCCACACCCTGCCACAAGGTCTCGGCGAGCCGCATGTATTCGGCGCGGACCGCATCGAGTTCCGGCGTGTCGGTCATTTCGAACAGCACGGATTTTTTGAGGCGCGAACGGCGGATCGCATCAACATCGGCGAAGCGCGCCAGCGTCGATAGGCCCGTGGCGGCGTTATATTTGTCGAGCTGATCGGTGTTAGCGCTTCGGTTGGCGATGACGCCGCCTAACCGCACGTTATAGTTCTTCGCCTTGGCGGCGATGGCGGCGACGATGCGGTTCATCGCGAAGATGCTGTCGAAATCATTGGCGGTGACGATCAGCGCGCGGTCCGCATGTTGAAGCGGAGCGGCAAAGCCGCCGCAGACCACATCGCCCAAAACATCGAAAATTACCACGTCGGAATCTTCCAGCAGGTGATGCTCCTTCAACAGTTTCACCGTCTGGCCAACCACGTAGCCGCCGCAGCCGGTGCCCGCCGGCGGCCCGCCGGCCTCGACGCATTTGACCCCGGCAAAGCCGTCATAAACGAAATCTTCGGCCCGCAATTCCTCCGGGTGGAAATCCACCGCTTCCAGCGCGTCGATCACCGTGGGGACCAGGCGCTTGGTTAGCGTAAAGGTCGAATCATGCTTGGGATCGCAGCCGATCTGCAACACGCGTTTCCCTAACAAGGCAAAAGCCGCTGAAAGGTTAGAGGAAGTCGTGCTTTTGCCGATGCCGCCCTTGCCATAGACGGCGAATACTTTTGCTCCGATGATTTTCAGGCGCGGGTCGAGCGCCACCTGAACGCTGCCTTCGCCATCACCGCAAGAGGTGCCGCAGGAACTGCCCTTCAGCTTCTCCGCAATGAGGTTCGCCGCGATGTCGTTCATGCCGCCACTCCCATCGTGATGCCTTCAAGCCGGTCTTCCAACTCCTCGCCCGCCTCGCGCAGCGCTTCCAGCATCGCCGGATCGGGCGACCAGTAGCGCCGCTCCTGCGCCTCGATCAGCCGCCCCGCGATTTTCGCCGAAGCCGTCGGGTTGAGGGCGGCGAGACGCGCCCGCATTGCCGGGTCCAGCACAAAAGTTTCGGTGATTTGCCGGTACACCCAAGGTTCCACCTGCCCGGTGGTGGCCGACCAGCCAAGCGTGTTGGTCACCTGCGCCTCGATCTGCCGCACCCCTTCATGGCCATGCGCCAGCAGACCTTCATAGTATTTCGGGTTGAGCATCCGGGTGCGGGTTTCCAGCGACAACTGCTCGGAAAGGGTGCGTACCTTGGCTTCGCCGCGCGTCTGATCGCCGATATAGAGCGCCGCCTGTTCGCCGCGGGCGTGTTTCACCGCCCGGCTCATGCCGCCCAGGCCGTCAAAATAATGATCAACCGTGGTGACGCCGAGTTCGAGGGATTCCAGGTTCTGATAGGCGACATCGACGGAGGCCAGCAGTGAGCCCAGCACCTTGTCCTGCCGCGCCGGCTTGCCGTCCACGCCATAGGCGAAGCCCTTTCGCTTGACGAAAGCGTCGCCCAATTCGTCCTCGTCGCCCCAGGCCGAAGCCTCGACCAGCTGGTTGACGTTGGAGCCATAGGCGCCATCGGCATTGCTGAAAATCCGCAAGGCGGCGGTTTCCATCGTGCCGCCTTGTTCGGCGATAAAGGCCAGCGCATGACGGCGGATGTAGTTTTGATCCGCCGGTTCATCGGCCTGCGCGGCCAGCAGGGCGGCTTCGGCCAGCATTTTGGTTTGCAGCGGTAGCAGATCGCGGAAAATCCCGGAAAGCGTGATCACCACATCGACGCGCGGGCGTCCCAATTCCGCCAGCGGAATCAGTTCGGCGCCGGCCAGTCTGCCATAGGAATCCCGCCGGGGCGCTGCGCCCATCAGATGCAGCGCCTGGGCAATCGGCGCGCCTTCGCTTTTCAGGTTGTCGCTGCCCCACAGCACCAGCGCCACGGTTTCCGGCAGCGCGTTGCCCGCCGCAACGTGATGCGCCAGCAGTAAATCCGCCTGTTTCGCGCCATCCTGCATGGCGAAGGCGCTCGGCATTCTGAATGGATCAAAGCCGTACAGGTTGCGCCCGGTCGGAAGCACCTCGGTGTTGCGGGTGACATCGCCGCCTGGCGCGGGGTGGATATAGCGGCCATCGAGCGCCGCGATCAGGCTGGGAATTTCATGATCCTCGGCCAGCAGAGCATCGAGCCGGGCGCGCTCAGCGAGATCGGCGATGCCCGCCGCGTCTAGCGTCTCAGCGCGCTCGGTCGCATTGGGCGGCACCCCCACCACATGCAGCCCGTGCGGGATCAGCGTGTATTCCAGTTCCAGCAGCGCATTGCTTAAGGCCGCGATGGTGGTTTCGGGATCAGTCCAGGCGGGGGATGGCTGAGCCAGATCGACGGCGGCGGCTTCCGCCTGGATCAGCGCCGCGAGATCGCCCCGGCTCTCATCAGGAGCCAGGCCACGCCAGCGGAGCAGCGAGGCCTTTAGATCGGCAAGACCCTTGTAAAGTCCCGCCTGCGAGATCGGCGGGGTCAGGTGGCTAATGAGCGTCGCCCCGGCGCGGCGCTTGGCGAGGATGCCTTCCGAAGGATTGTTGGAGGCGTAGAGATAGAAATTGGGCAGCGTGCCGATCAGCCGGTCCGGCCAGCAGGCGCCGGAGAGGCCGGTTTGCTTGCCCGGCATGAATTCCAGCGCGCCATGCGTGCCGAAATGCAGCACCGCGTTCGCCCCGAATTCGTCGCTGATCCAGCGGTAAAAGGCGCTGAAGGCATGGGTGGGCGCGAAACCGCGCTCGAACAGCAGCCGCATCGGGTCGCCTTCATAGCCAAAGGCGGGCTGCACGCCGACGAAAATCTCGCCGAACACAGCACCCAGCACGAAGATCGACGAGCCATCGGTCAGCTGCCGCCCCGGCGCCGGTCCCCAGACGGCTTCGATCTCCGCCAGATGCGGCTCACGCTTGATATGATCGTCAAGCGAAATTTTCGCCGCGACATTGGTGTGCGTCCCGTAGCGCGCCGCATTGCCTTCGGTGACGGCGACACGCAGCGCATCGGCGTCCTCCGGCAGATCGACCCGATACCCCGCCTGTTTCAGGCCAGCCAGCGTGTTGAACAGCGAGGCGAATACCGCGAGATAGGCGGCGGTGCCGGTGCTGCCGGCATTCGGCGGGAAGTTGAAAATGACGATGGCGAGGCGGCGTTCGGCGGCTTGCGTGCGCCGCAGCGCCACGATGCGCGCCACGCGGGCCGCCAGCATCGCCGCGCGTTCGGGATGCACCACCATCTTGCGGTGCTGCTCCACCGCGCCGGAGGTCGAGCGTCCGCCGAACGCCATCGGCAGGATCGAGCCGTCGATTTCCGGCAGCGCCACCATCATGGTGGATTCGATGGGCGTCAGGCCGCGCGCGTCATCGGTCCAGGATTCGATGGTCTGAAATTCCAGCGGATAGGACACGACATAGGGCACATCCAGCCGCGCCAGCAGCGCCTCGGCGGATTTCGCATCGTTATAGGCAGGGCCGCCAACCAATGAAAATCCGGTGAGCGACGCCACGGCATCGACGCAGGTGACGCCATCGCGCAGGAAATAACGCTCCACCGCCGGGCGGGCATCGAGGCCGGTGGCGAAAGCCGGGATCACCGCGACACCTTGCTTCTCGAAAGCGGCGATTACCCCGTCATAATGGCCGGTATCGCCGGCGAGGATATAGCCGCGCATCAGCAGCAGCCCGACAGTGCCGATGCAGCGCGCCGGTTTCGGCAAAGCGGCGGTTTCGGTGACGATGCCTGTCGCCGGGTGATACAGGCCGATCTCTGGATATTCCACCGGCGCCGCGACACTCACCGCCTGACGCAGCGCCAAGCGCGGGCCGCTGGCATAGCGGCTGACCAGCAAGCTGACCAGATTGGCCATGTTCTCCGCCGATCCGGCCAGCCAGTATTGCAACGCCAGGAAATACACCCGCAAATCCTGCGCCGTGCCAGGCACGAAGCGCAGCAGTTTCGGCAGGTTGCGCAGCATCCGCATCTGCGACTGGCCATGATTGCCGTTGGAGGTTTTCTTCGGCTTGAGCTTTTTCAGGAACGCCAGCGCGCCCTTGCTCTCGCCGCTCATGCTGAACTTGCCGAGCTGGGTGAGCTTCACCACCTCGGTCGCCGACATCGCGCACAGCAAAGCATCGCAGTTGCCGCGCCTGGCTTCCAGGGCGGGTAGCACCTTCTTGATATGATCGTCGAGAAACAGCATCGTCGCCATCACGATATCGGCGCTGGCGATGGCGTTGTGGCAAGCATCCAGCGCTGTCTTGTTGCTGCCCCATTCATCGGCGGAGTGCAGTTCGAGCGTCAGGCCGGGCATCGATGGCTCCAGCAGCGCGCGGGCGGCATCGACGGCGCCGGCCATGTGGCTGTCCATCGTGACAATGGCTACTCTAACGGCGGGATTAGCGTCCGAAATGCGCTTTGGCATCGTACAGCGTCTCCACGGTGATCAGCGGCAGATTGTTTTCAGTGGCGAAGGCTTCGGTGTTGCGCCGGGCCTTGCCGCGCACGAAAAACGGGATTTTTTTCAGTTCGGCCTCGGCGTCGTTGTGCCAAAGCAGCGCGGACGGCGCTTGAACAGGCGGCGGCGCTTCGGTGTTTAGATGCGAGGGCGCGGTGTTGCCGCCGAACTCGAAATCCTCGCGGAACATGCCGAGCAGATGTTCCTCCAGCCCCATCATCAGCGGGTGGGTGAAGGTATCGAACAGCACGTTAGCGCCCTCGAAGCCCATCTGCGGCGAGTAGCGGGCGGGAAAATCCTGCACATGCACCGGCGCCGAGATCACCGCGCACGGGATGCCGAGGCGCTTGGCGATATGCCGCTCCATCTGCGTGCCCAAAACGAGTTCGGGCGCGGCGGCCTCGATGGCGGCTTCGACTTCCAGGTAGTCATCGGAGATCAGCGGCGCGACATCATAGCGCTTCGCCGCCTCGCGCACCTCGCGGGCAAAGCCGCGATCATAGGTGCCCAACCCCACCACCTTGAAGCCGAGTTCATCGGCGGCGACGCGCGCGGCGGCTATGGCATGGGTGGCGTCGCCAAAAATGAACACGCGCTTGCCGGTCAGGTAGGTGCTGTCCACCGAACGCGAATACCAGGACAGCCGGGATTGCTGGCTTGCCACCAGGGTTTCAGGATCGCGCCCGGTCAGCACGGCGATTTCGGCGATGAAGTCGCTTGTGGCATTGAGGCCGATTGGAACGGTTTTCGTGCTCTGCTGGCCGAATTCCCGTTCCAACCATTTCGCCGCCGTGGAGGCAATTTCGGGATAGAGGACGACGTTGAAATCGGCCTGGCCAAGCCGCGCCAGATCGGCGGGCGTGGCACCCATAGGAGCCACCACGTTAATCGCGACGCCCAGATCGGCCAGCAGCCGGCTGATTTCCGTAACATCGTCGCGATGGCGGAAGCCCAAGGCGGTCGGGCCAAGGATGTTGCAGGTGGGCACGGCGTTTTGCCGCGCCGGCTTCACCCGCGGCGAGCAGCCTCTAACCAGATGATAGAAGGTTTCCGCCGCGCCCCAATTTTCCTTGCGCTGATAGGCGGGCAGTTCGAGGGCAATCACCGGGATCGGCAGGTCGAGCGCGGCGGCCAAGCCGCCCGGATCGTCCTGGATCAGCTCGGCGGTGCAGGAGGCGCCGACCAGCATTGCCTGTGGTTTGAATCGCGCATAGGCATCGGCGACGGCGCGTTTAAACAGTTCCGCCGTGTCGCCGCCCAAGTCACGCGCCTGGAAGGTGGTGTAGGTGACCGGTGGGCGGGCATCCCGCCGCTCGATCATCGTGAACAGCAAATCCGCATAGGTGTCGCCTTGCGGCGCGTGCAGCACGTAATGCACGCCCTGCATCGCGGTGGCGATCCGCATGGCGCCCACATGCGGCGGGCCTTCATAGGTCCAGATGGTGAGCTGCATTGCCTACACCTTCAGCAGCGCGCGGCGGCGCAGGGGCCGTGCGAAGAGTTCGGCTAAATCACCCGCCTGCTCGAAGCCTTGCACCGGAGAAAAAACCAGCTCGATGGACCATTTGGTGGTCAGCCCTTCGGCTTCCAGCGGATTGGCAAGGCCGAGGCCGCATACCGTCAGATCGGGGGCGGCCTCCCGGCAACGATCCAGTTGCCGCTCGACATCCTGGCCTTCGGAAAGCGCCGTGCCGGCTGGCAGCAGCGCCAGTTCGGCGGCCAGATGCTCGCGGTGCAGAAAGGGCGTGCCGACCTCGACCAATTCCATGCCGAGTTCGCGGGAGAGAAATCGCGCCAGCGGCACTTCCAGCTGCGAATCGGGAAAGAAGAAAATCCGCTTGCCCGCCAGCGCCGCGTGATGCTGCGAAAGCGCGGCGCGGGCGCGGGCCAAAGGCGCCGCGAGCACCGCATCGAATAAAGCCGGCGAAACACCGAATTCGCGGGCGGCGGCCTGCATCCACAACATTGTGCCTTCGGCGCCGAGCGGGAATGGGGCGGCAATGCGGGTGGCGCCGCGCGCTTCCAGCGCCGAGGCGGTGGCCGCTAAAAACGGTTGCGCCAGCAGATACCGCGTCTCCGGTCCGACAGCAGGCAGATCGGCGCTGCGGCGCGGCGGCAGGAAACCGATATCCGCGATGCCTATCGCGGCGAACAAGCGGCGGAACTGATCCTCCACCACATCGGCCAGCGCGCCCACGATCAATAAGGAGGCCGCGCGAGACTCCGGCAGCACCGGCGCCAGCGCGGCCAGGCAGGCATCCTCGCCCTCGGTAAACGTCGTCTCAATGCCGCTGCCTGAATAGGCCAGCACCCGCGGCGTCCCGCCAAACTTGTGGCTCAGCCGGGCGGCGGCCCGCGACAGATCGAGCTTGATCACCTCGGAAGGGCAGGAGCCGACCAGGAACAGCAGCTTGATGTCAGGCCGCCGGGCGATCAGCTGGCCGGCGATGCGGTCCAGCTCGTCATTGGCGTCGGCGAGACCCGCCAAGTCGCGCTCCTCCATGATCGCGGTGGCGAAGCGCGGCTCGGCGAAGATCATTACACCGGCGGCGCTTTGCATCAGATGCGCGCAGGTGCGCGAGCCGACCACCAGGAAAAACGCGTCCTGCATCCGCCGGTGCAGCCAGACAATGCCGGTGAGGCCGCAGAACACCTCGCGCTGGCCCCGCTGACGGAGAACCGGCACATCGGCGCAGCCGGGCGAGGCGAAGCCATCCATCGTTCAGGCAGCCCGGATGACGGGCGAGATCCGCTGCTCGCGCCGCGCGGTGCGCATTTTCATCATGAACTGGCCGGCATTGATTAGATATGTCGCATAGGCGGCCAGCGCGATCATCATCAGCGTCCGCACCGGCACCGCGCCGAAAATCAGCGCCGCGACATAAAGCGTGTGCAGCCCGATCACCAGCAGGCTGAACACATCCTCCCAGAAGAAGGACTTGGCGAACAGATAACGCCCGAACACCGCGTGCTCCCACAAGCAGCCGGTGATCATGATGGTGTAGAGCACGATGGTCTTCACGACCACTGAACCGATGGCGAGGCTTTCACCGTGCCCAGTCAGCAGGAACCGCACCACCAGTCCCAGGCTAATCAGGAACACCGCGAACTGAAACGGCGCCAGCACGCCTTGCACCATGGTCCAGGGCGTCGCATCCCGGCGGCGGCGCTGTTCGACGCTGTATAAATAAGGCAACGGCGCACGCTGTGCCGCGGAGCGCCGCTGCGAATAGATCGTCAGGCTGCCGCCATCCAGGGCCTGCCAAGGGCAGCAATTCACTTTCGAGATCAAATGGTCAAGAATCGATGTAAACATTGCTTGACAGCTCCTTGGCATTTGCGCTCCATTGCAAGGTGTTAACCCTTTCGCCGGAAACGATCCTCTCCGCGCCGTTCAGCGCCCATAATCCAAAATCGGAAGCTTCTAAGTTCCACCACCTTATTCATCCCGGCATGGCACCTTTGATTTCTCCAGGTGCGGTATCGACAAATTCGAGACTAACGCGATGGCTTAAGAACTGTCAAGTTTGATTTACGTCAATTCAACTTGACACAAGGACGGAAGTTCAACGATAGTCAACAGGTAGGAGGCCTGAAATGAAAAAGGGAAGGGTTGCCGAAGCCATGTGGCATGCCTCACGCGATGCCGCGCCTCAAAATGAGGCGCCGTTACGCGCAGGCGGCCAAAGCAGCAGCCGGAAATTTGCGGAATACCTACGCATGGTTCCAGTTCACGAACTGGCCAGCAGCAAGACCGCGACCTGGATCAACGAGGGACGATCCGCCGCTCAAGCAGGCTTTAACGGCTATACTCAGGCTGAGTATAACACGAGCCACGGCTGGGGCGCCAACAGCAATCCGCCGCCGGTTTACAATTCGCTTCATGCCGATGCCGCCTCGCGGGATCAGCCTTCGATTCCCGCCGCTCCCCCTGAAACCATCTATCCTGAAACCATCTATCACGAGCCGGATACGATCATCAGGCCGTGGTCCGGCCTGCTCGAAAAAGCGCTGGAGAGCGAGGTGTTTCCCCGGCTGTTGGAAGCGCAGCGGGCTGGCGGCATCAAAACTGAGCGGCCGGCATCGCGCGGTGGCCCGACTCACGAAGAAATCGACGAGTTTGTCGGCTGCATCCTTACCGAGGACATAACGAAAGCGCGCGCCTTGGCGCAGTCGATCCTACGGCGCGGCATCGGACGCACCGCCTTGCTCGACGATCTATTTGCCCCGGCGGCGCGGCGGTTCGGCGTGCTCTGGGAGCAGGATAGCTGCGACTTCGCCGCAGTGACCCTGGGAATCCTCCGGCTCGATCAGATGATGCACGAAACCGAGCGGGACAATGCCGAATGTCATGGGCAATACGGGCATGACCGGCGCGCTTTGCTGACGCCGGTGCCGGGCGATCAGCACAGCTTCGGCATCGGCGTCGTCGCGGATGCATTTCGCGGCGGCGGTTGGCATGTGTGGAGCGGCAAAGCCACCAGCCGGCCGGAGTTGTTGCGGCTGGTGCGCCGCGAGTCGTTTGACATCATCGGCTTTTCTTCGACCAATCAGCGGCTGGTCGGACAATTGCCAAGCTGCGTCCGCGCGGTGCGGCGAGCCTCGCGCAACCGAAACATCAGGGTGATGGTCGGCGGCAAGTATTTTCTTGATCACCCCGATCAGGTGGTCGCCGTCGGCGCCGACGCCATGGCGGTGGACGCGCGAGACGCGCTCAAACAAGCCAATGGCCTGATCTCTAGTTTAGCCGGCGTGAACGGTCACGCAACAACCCAGACATCAGCATAGTGTTTGTTGACAGCCTGCAACAAGCCGGGGTTCGAGGGAGGCGACGTAAGTATATAAGGAATGACTCGCTCATGACGACGTTTAAGTCCTCGGCGCAATGGCTTGATGGGCTCGATCCCGAAGTCGCGGCGGCGCTCATCGCCGCGGCCGCCGACCTCACGCTTATTCTCGACAAACAGGGTGTCATCCTCGACTACGCGTTTCAGAACGACAGTTTTGCCCAGCAGTTCGAGCAACACACCCAATGGGTCGGCAAGCTCTGGCAGGATTTGGTGACGGTGGAGAGCGGCCCGAAAATCCACGACATGATCCGCGAGGCCTCGGTCAACGCGGCGGTAAGCTGGCGTCATGTCAATTATCCCTCGGCGCAAGGGCCGGATGTTCCGCTGCTATTTTCCACCGTGCATATCGGACGGACCCGCTGCATCATCGCCTTTGGGCGCGATTTGCGGGCGATCTCCTCGCTGCAGCAGCGGCTGGTCGATGCCCAGCAATCGCTGGAGCGGGATTATTCTCGCTTGCGCCATGCCGAGACGCGCTACCGCATTCTGTTCCAGATGTCCGCCGAGCCGGTGCTGATCCTCGACGCGCAGTCGCATAAGGTGACCGAGGCGAATCCAGCGGCGCGGCAGCTTTTCGGCGAGGATGACCGGATCATCGGCCGTCCCTTCATGTCCGTGGTGGCGGCATCAAGCATTCCCGAGGTCGGCACGCTCTTCGCCGGCATCCGCGCCACCGGGCGGGCCGATGATATGCGGGTAACGCTGGCGGGCGAGAGCATGCGGGAGGTGACAATCTCTGCCTTCCTGTTCCGCCAGGGCGATCAGCAGCTTTACCTGACGCGGCTTTCGCCGGTGGCGGAGACCGGCCAGAGCCTGATTCCTGAAAACAAGGCGAAACTGCTCAAGATGGTCGAAAGCGTGCCAGATGGCTTCGTGGTGACCAGTCATGACGGCCGGATCATCGCCGCCAATGCCGCCTTCGTCGAGATGACCCAGCTGATGTCCGAGGAGCAGGTGCGCGGCCAGTCGCTCGACCGCTGGCTGGGCCGCCCCGGCGTCGATCTCTCCGTGCTGCTGGCGAATTTGCGCCAGCACGGCTCCGTGCGGCTCTACCCCACCAGCCTGCGCGACGAATACGGCGCTACCACCGAAGTCGAAATCTCCGCCGTCGCGGTGATGACCGGCGCGCAGCCCAGCTTCGGCTTCGCCATCCGCGGCGTCAGCCGCCGCCTGGCGCAAGAGCCGGCCACCGATTCCCGCGCCGTGCCGCGCTCACTCGAACAAATCACTGAATTAATCGGACGCGTCTCCCTCAAGGAATTGGTCCGCGAAGCCACTAGCGTGATCGAACGACTCTCCATCGAGGCAGCGCTGACCATGACCTCCGATAACCGCGCCTCCGCCGCCGAAGTCCTCGGCCTGAGCCGCCAAAGCCTGTACGTCAAAATGCGCCGCTACGGGCTGATGGATGCCACGGAATGAGTAAGATCAGGGGGCGCTGCCCCCCGAACCCCCCGCTAAGGGCGAGGCCCTTAGAACCCGCTAATTGGCCTCCGGCTAAGGGGGGCTTTGGGCCCCCCTTAGCTGGAGGCCCTACTAATGGTTTCCAAAGGCATCGCCTTTGGCGGGGTCCAGGGGCAGCGCCCCTGGCCTTCTCATAGCCATGGCACGCATCGTCGCCGTGAGCACGCCGCTTCGGGTGCCGGAGGCTCGGACGGTGATCGAGCTGTTGAAGCCGGTCACCTGGTTTGCGCCGATGTGGGCGTTCATGTGCGGGATTGTGTCGTCGGGACGGTCGGTATCGGGGCATTGGCCGGTGATTGTGGCGGGGGTGATGATTGCCGGGCCGCTGGTGTGCGGCGCCAGCCAGGCGGTGAATGACTGGTTTGACCGGCATGTCGATGCGATCAACGAGCCGAAGCGGCCCATTCCGTCAGGGCGGATGCCGGGGCGGTGGGGGCTGTATGTCGCTTGCGGGTGGACCGGGCTGTCGCTGCTGGTGGGGACTAGGCTGGAGATTTGGGGGTTTGCCGCGACGGTGTTCGCGCTGGTGCTGGCTTGGGCGTATAGCGCGCCGCCGGCCCGGCTGAAGCTGAACGGCTGGTGGGGCAATGCGGCGGTTGGGCTGTGTTATGAGGGCGTGCCCTGGTTCACCGGGGCGGCGATCATGACCGGGCGGCTGCCCGGCGTGCCGATCATCGTGGTGGCCCTGCTGTATAGCCTGGGCGCGCATGGCATCATGACGCTGAATGATTTCAAGTCGGTCGAGGGCGATCTTGCCACCGGGGTGCGATCGCTGCCGGTGCAGCTTGGGGTGCGCGGGGCGGCGTTATTTTGCTGCGCGGTGATGGCGGTGGCGCAGGTGGTGGTGATCATGCTGATGGCGGGCTGGCGGCATGGCATTGCGGCGATTATCATCGGCGTTTTACTGCTGGCGCAGTTCGCGCTGATGCGGCCCTTGCTGGCCAATCCGCGCGGGCGGGCGCCCTGGTACAATGCGACGGGCACCACATTATATGTGATCGGCATGCTGGTGGCGGCGGTCGCGCTTTCCTGGTCTGGAGGCTAGTTCATGCAGGACATCGAAACCTTTGATGTGGCGGTGGTAGGCGGCGGTCCCGCCGGGGCAACGGCGGCGGAAGCGCTGGCGCGCGCCGGGCGGCATGTGGCGCTGCTCGACCGGGCGGGACGGATCAAGCCTTGCGGCGGCGCCATTCCGCCCCGGCTGATCCGGGATTATGCGATTCCGGATTCGTTATTGGTGGCCAAGGCGAAAGCGGCGCGGGTCATTTCGCCCAAGGATAAGCACGTGCACATGCCGGTGGATGGCGGCTATGTCGGCATGGTCGATCGCGAGGTGTTCGACGAATATTTGCGCGAACGGGCGTGGCAGGCCGGCGCCGAACGGCGCACCGGCACGTTCGAGCAGTTCGAGCGGGATGAGAAGGGTGTGGCGCTGATCCGCTACAAGACCAAGGAGGGCACGGCCAGCTTGCGCGCGAAGGCGGTGATCGGCGCCGATGGGGCGCTGTCCGGCGTGGCGCGGCAGGCGCTGCCGGACGTCAAGCGGGCGCCTTATGTATTCGCCTATCACGAGATCATCCGCGCGCCGCGCGGCGCCGCCGGGTGGGATGCCGATTGCTGCGATATCTATTACCGGGGCAGCCTGTCGCCGGATTTTTACGGCTGGATTTTTCCGCATGGCGAGACCGCCAGCATCGGCACCGGCAGCGCCCATAAAGGCTTTTCACTGCG
Organism: Acetobacteraceae bacterium; assembly: GCA_965276795.1. Lineage (GTDB taxonomy): Bacteria > Pseudomonadota > Alphaproteobacteria > Acetobacterales > Acetobacteraceae > Acidiphilium. Next base: position 3,114,885 of record OZ255628.1, read on the forward strand.
TGGCGCGGTGGGGGCCATGCGCGAGGAAGCCGGGCTGGCGGATGCCGAGACCATCCGCCGCGAAGGCGCGCCTTTGCTGCTGCACCCGCTGCCGCGCTGGGATAATGGCCGCGACGTGCTGCTGGCCGGCGATGCGGCGGGGGTGATCGCGCCGGCTTCCGGCGAAGGGATTTACTACGCGATGGTGGGCGGCCAGCTTGCCGCCGAGGCGGTGAATGCGTTTTGCGCCAGCAATGACGCGCGGGATTTGCGGCGGGCGCGCAAAGCCTTCATGAAGGCGCATGGCAGCGTGTTCTGGATACTCGGCATGATGCAGAAATACTGGTACGCCAACGACCAGCGGCGCGAGCGTTTCGTCAATATCTGCGGCGATCCCGATGTGCAAAGCCTGACCTGGCAGGCCTATATGAACAAATCCCTGGTCCGCGCCAAACCCGCCGCGCATCTGCGGATTTTCATGAAAAACGTCTCGCATCTGACGGGGTTGGCGCGGGTATGATAGCGGTTTTCCGATGAACGGCTTCATGCAGGAATGGCTGCCGATCCTGGTTGCCGCTGTTGCGGCGACCTTCGTCGCCTTCATGGGCGCGATCATGACGACGTTGGGGCCATGGTACAAAAATCTGCGCAAGCCAAGCTGGCAGCCGCCGGAATGGCTGTTCGGGCCGGCCTGGACCACCATTTTCATCCTCACCGCAATCGCCGGGGTGACCGGCTGGCATCGCGCGCCGGGCACCGCCAGCCTGACGCTGCTGCTCTCGCTGTTCGCGATCAATGGCGGGCTGAACATTTTGTGGAGCGTGCTGTTTTTCCGGTGGCGGCGGCCTGATTGGGCGCTGATCGAAGTGGTGGGGCTTTGGGCGTCCATCGTGGCGCTGATGCTGGCGCTTTCGCCCTATGCGCCCCATGCGGCCCTGCTGCTGATCCCGTATCTCGCCTGGGTCAGCTTCGCCTCCTTCTTGAATTTAACCATCGTCAAGTTGAACCGGCCATTTGGCCAGGCGCTCCAGGTGGCCCGTTCATGAGCGTGTTCCCGTTCTCCGCGCTGGTCGGGCAGGATGAGATGGTGCAGGCGCTGCTGATCGCGGTGATCGACCCCAAGCTTGGCGGGGTACTGGTTCTGGGCGACCGCGGCACCGGCAAATCGACCGCGGTGCGGGCGTTGGCGGATTTGCTGCCGCCGATGCGTGTAGTCGTCGGCTGCCGCTATGGCTGCGCGCCCGATGCCGCAGAATCGCTCTGCGCGGAGTGCCGCGAGCGCGCCACGCTGGAGACGGTCGAGGCGCGGGTGCCGGTGGTCGATCTGCCTTTGGGGGCGACGGAGGACCGGGTAACCGGCGCGCTCGATCTGGAACGGGCGCTGGCCGATGGCGTGAAGGCGTTTCAGCCCGGCCTGCTGGCCCGCGCCCATCGCGGCTTTCTCTATATCGACGAGGTCAATCTGCTGGAAGACCATATCGTCGATCTGCTGCTCGATGTCGCGGCGTCGGGCGAGAATCTGGTGGAACGCGAAGGGCTGAGCCTGCGCCATCCGGCGCGCTTTGTTTTGATCGGCAGCGGCAATCCGGAAGAGGGCGAATTGCGCCCGCAACTGCTGGACCGCTTCGGGCTGTGCGTCGAGGTGAAAACGCCGGGCGATTTGGCGACGCGCATCGAGATCGTGCGGCGGCGCGATGCCTATGAGCAAAACCCGGCGGGGTTCCGCGCGCGCCAAGCCGAGGCCGAAGCGGCGTTGCGTGACAAGATCATCGCGGCGCAGGCCTTGCTGCCCGCACTGACGGTGCCGGACGCGGTGCTGATCGATGCGGCGAAGCTCTGCATGGCGCTCGGCACGGATGGGCTGCGTGGCGAACTGACCCTGATGCGGGCGGCGCGCGCCTTGGCGGCGCTGGATGGCGCCGAGATCGTGGATTCCGATCATCTGCGGCGTATTGCCCCCGCCGCCTTGCGGCACCGGCTGCGGCGCGATCCGCTCGATGAAAGCGTCAGCGGCGCGCGGGTGGATCGCGCGGTGGCGGAACTGTTCGCCGCGTGACCGATCAGGCGCACGCGCCGAAGCCGATCCCTTACAGTGACGCCGCCTGCGCCGCCGCCTTGCTGGCCATCGACCCGGCGGGCTGCGGCGGCATTGCAATCCGAAGCTTCGCCGGACCGGCGCGGGATGAGTTTCTGGCACGCCTGCGCGGCTATCTGACGCCGCTGCGGAAAATTCCGCTGAACATCAGCGACGACCGGCTGCTGGGCGGGCTTGATCTGGCGGCGACGCTGAGCGCCGGGCGTCCGGTGACACAGCGCGGCGTCTTGGCCGAGGCAGCGGGGGGCGCCGTGGTGCTGGCGATGGCCGAGCGGCTGACGCGGGAAGCCGCGGCGCGCATCACCGGCGCGATGGAAGGCGGCGGATTCGGTGTGATCGCGCTCGATGAAGGCGGCGCGGATGAGGCGGCGCCCATGGCTTTACGCGACCGGCTGGCCTTCCTCCTGGATGAAACGGCGCTGGCGGATGCGGGTCCGTGGCCCGATGCGGCGCTGATCACCGGAGCGAAACTCCGGCTTTGCCACGTCACGATTGATGACAAGGCTCTTGAAAGCCTTTGCCGCACCGCCTTCGCGCTCGGCATCGGCTCAATCCGCGCCTCCTTGCTGGCAGTCTGCGCAGCGCGCGCCGCCGCCGCACTGGCGGGCCGGGAGCGGGTGGACGCCGATGACGCGCGGCTTGCCGCCAAGCTGGTGCTGGGACCGCGGGCGATGCAGGCGCCGCCGGCGGAGCCGGGCAAGGACGAAAGCGCGGATCATGCTCAGGATGAGCATAAGGACGACGGGGATAATGACGCCGATCAAGACGGCGGCGATGCGCTGGATGAAACAGTGCTGGATGCGGTAAAAGCCATGCTTCCCTTGGACATCTTCAAGACGCTGAACGGAACGAAATCCTTGCGGACCATCGGCGTTTCGGGCGGCGGCAAAGCGGGCGATGTGCTGAACGCGCGGCGCGGGCGTCCGGCAGGGGCGCGGCCTGGCAGGCTGGGCGAAGGGGCAAGGCTGGCGCTGGTCGAGACGCTGACGGCGGCAGCGCCCTGGCAGAAGCTGCGGCGGGATGAAAACGCGCGGCGGATCATCGTCAGGGCCGATGATTTCCGCGTCATGCGGTTTTGCGCTCGCGCCAAGACGGTGGCGATTCTCGCGGTCGATGCCTCCGGCTCCTCGGCGCTGAACCGGCTGGCCGAGGCCAAGGGCGCGGTGCTGCATCTGCTCGCCGGCTGTTACGCGCGTCGCGATCAGGTGGCGCTGATCGCCTTTCGCGGCAAGAGCGCCGAATGCCTGTTGCCGCCGACCCATGCGCTGGCGCGCGCACGGCGCAGCCTCTCAGCACTGCCGGGCGGCGGCGGCACGCCCTTGGCGCTGGGGATCACGGCGGCGCATGATCTGGCGCTTTCGGAACGGCGCAAGGGCAGCCAGGCTTTGCTGATCCTGCTGACCGATGGCGGCGCGAATATCGCGAGGGACGGCAAAGCCGGACGCGGACCGGCGGCGCGGGACGCCCTGGAGGCGGCGCGGCGGTGTCGCGCGGCGGGTGTGCCGGCCTTGCTGGTTGATACATCCGTAAGGCCGCAGCCGCTGGCGCAGAACCTCGCGGCGGCTTTGGATGCGCGGTATCTGCCGCTGCCTTACGCCGATCCGGCGCTGCTAAGCCGGGCGGTGCGGGCGGCGCAGCTTGCTTGACCTGATGAAACCGCCATCAAAGCGGAGCGGCGATGTCCCGCTTTGGGAGCGTGAAGGCATCGGCTGGCCAAATCGCGACGCCAGCCGGTTCGTCCAGGCCGGCGGCATCGAATGGCATGTGCAGGTGATGGGCCATGGCCCGGCGCTGCTGTTAGCGCATGGCACCGGCGCCGCGACGCATTCCTGGCGGGATCTCACGCCGCTTTTGGCGGAACATTTCACCGTGGTAGCGCCCGATCTGCCGGGCCACGGCTTTACCGAACCCTTGCTCTACCCGCGGATGTCGCTGCCTGGCATGGCGGCGGCGCTGACGGCGTTGCTCCGCGAAATGAAGGTGAAACCCGAACTCGCAGTGGGACATTCGGCGGGGGCGGCGATTTTGATCCACATGGCGCTGGATCGCGCGATCACGCCGAAAGGGCTGATCAGCCTGAATGGCGCGCTGCTGCCGATGCATGGACCAGCGGGGCGGTTTTTCTCGCCGTTGGCGCAAATTTTCGCGCTCAACCCGTTGGTGCCATGGCTGTTCTCCCGGCGCTCGTCGGATATCACCGTGGTCAGGAAGTTGTTGCGCGGCACCGGATCAACCATCGACGCGGCGGGGGAGGAGTTCTATGCGCGCCTTGCCCGGCGCAGCGGTCACGCGGGATCGGCTCTGACGATGATGGCGAAATGGGACTTGGAAACCCTAGCGCATTCGTTGCCCGGCCTTACATCTCCTCTGCTGCTGATCGTGGGTGAAAATGACCGGTCCATCGCGCCATCGCAAGGCGAACAGGTTCGCCGGCTGGTAAAGGGTGCTAGGGTCCAGCGGATGCCGGGGCTTGGCCATCTCGCCCATGAAGAAGCGCCTGCCGAAACCGCCGCCTTGATCCGTGAATTCGCCGCTGACACTGGAGTGCTTGCCTGATGAACGCCCTTTCTGACATTCCGCCCCGCGACGTTGCCGCCATGCCCCATGCGGTGGTGATCGGCAGCGGTTTCGGCGGGCTGGCGGCGGCGATTCGCCTGCGGGCGCGCGGCTACCGGGTGACGGTGCTGGAACGGATGCCCATTCCCGGCGGACGCGCCATGGTGTTCCGGCAAGATGGCTTTACCTTCGATGCCGGCCCGACAATCATCACAGCACCCTTCCTGCTGGAGGATTTATGGCAGCTGGCGGGCGCCAAGCTTTCCGACGAGATCACGCTCGACTCGATCTCGCCCTTCTATCGCATCCGCTTCGATGACGGCACCACGTTCGATTGTTCCGCCGATCCCGCGTTAATGCGTGAGCAGGTGTTGCGCCTCGCGCCGGCTGATCTGGCGGGCTACGAGAAATTCGTGGCGCTCAGTCACGAGATTTACAAGATCGGCTTTGAGCAGTTGGGCCACAAGGCTTTCGGCTCCTGGGTCGATATGGCGCGGATTCTGCCGCATCTGGTGAAGCTGCACGGTTATCGCAGCGTCTATAGCCTGGTCTCCAAGCATGTGCGGGACGAACGCGTGCGCATCGCGCTGAGCTTCCACCCGCTGCTGGTCGGCGGCAATCCGTTCGATACCAGCGCGATCTACTGCCTGATTTTGCATCTGGAACGGGCGCATGGGGTGCATTTCCCGCGCGGCGGCACCGGCGCGCTGGTCGAGGGCATGGTCCGGCTGATTTCCCGCAACGGCGGCGCCGTGCGGTGCAATGCCGATGTGGACCGAATATTGGTGACCGATGGCCGTGCCACCGGCGTGCAGCTTGCCTCTGGCGAGATCCTTCACGCTGATATCGTGGTGTCGAATGGCTGCGCCGCCTGGACCTATAAGCAGTTGTTGCGCGACGTGCCGCGCCGCCATTGGACCGACAAGCGTTTGGCACGGACGCAGTATTCGATGGGGCTGTTCGTCTGGTATTTCGGCACAAACCGCCAATGGCCGGAAGTGCCGCATCATTCGATGGTGCTGGGGCCGCGCTACCAAGGCTTGCTCAAGGATATCTTCAAGGACAAGACGCTGTCGCGCGATTTCAGCCTGTATCTGCACCGGCCCACCGCGACGGATGACACGCTGGCGCCCCCAGGCTGTGACGGTTTCTACGTGCTCTCGCCGGTGCCCAATCTCGCGGGCGAGGTGGATTGGGAACGCGAAGCCGAGCCCTACCGGCAGGCCATCGAGGCGCGGCTTGAGGCGACCATGCTGCCAGGGCTGAAGGGTTCGATCATCAGCTCGAAAATCATCACGCCGCATCATTTCCGGGATAATCTGCTGTCCTATCACGGCGCCGGATTCGGCATGGAGCCGCGCTTGACGCAGAGCGCCTGGTTCCGTCCGCATAACAAGAGCGAAGATGTGGAAAACCTGTTCCTGGTCGGCGCCAGCACCCACCCAGGGGCGGGCGTGCCGGGCGTGCTGTCATCGGCGAGGGTGTTGGATGAGGTGGTGCCGCATGGGGCGGCGTTACAGGCGCGCGGCAGTACAGTGACGCCGTGACGCGCGGTAGAAGTGCTTTTTAAAATTGATCAGAGTTTTTTGGTTCTTTTTTGCAAAAAAGAACCGCTTGCCTTCGCTGATTTAAGTGTCATTTGTTCTTTACAAACCGTAACGTGACATTTTCTGGATTTTGCGTTTGATGACATAAAAGTGCCCTCGCGATAAAGGACTATCCGAAGCCAAAACGCGCCAGGTGGAAACCATGCAAAAACTGTCCCATGCCATGCCGGTCACCAAGTTGAAGCTCGCGTTTCGCTGGCTGCGCTGGTCGATTGCGGGAGTGGCCGGCGGGTTTCTTGTGCTGACCGGAGCCGCGGGTCTGGAATTCGCCTTTGGCACCGCTTCCATGTCAAACCAGGGCTATATTGCCGGACCGAATGGGCCGGATAATCCACCGATTAGTGATATTTCCGGCGGCTTGGTTCTGCCTGATCCGGTGAACCCGCCTAGCGACCCAAAGCAGGCGGCGTTGATCGCGGAGGGCAAGCATCTGACGCTGGCGGGTGATTGCGAATCCTGCCATAGTGTGCCGGGCGGGATGCCATTCGCTGGCGGCCGGGCTTGGCCGATGCCGGTGGGCTTCGCTATCGGCCCGAATATCACGCCGAGCAAGCGCTTCGGCATCGGCAACTGGACCGACAAGCAGTTCTGGAACGCGCTGCATCTAGGCTATTCGCCGGGAAACTCGCTCTTCGTCTTTCCGCATTATTTGTTCCCGATCATGCCGTATCAAAATCTGGACCGACTTTCCTACAACCAAGTGATGGCGATCAAGGCCTACCTCGACAGCATTCAGCCGGTCGATAAGCCGAGCCGCCGCGCCAATGTTTGGTGGCCCGCCAATATCCGTGGCCTGCAATGGCCATGGCGCGTGCTGTTTTTCCATCCGCATAAAATGCATTACGCGAAGAACTGGGACTCGCATGTTCGCAATGGGGCGTTCCTGGTGCAAGCGCTGGCGCATTGCAATCAATGCCATACGCCGCGCAATATCGCCTTCGCGCTCAAAAGCGGCGAGGCCTATCATGGCGGGCGCATTTTGGCGCAAGGCTGGTATGCGCCAAATATTTCCAGCTCGAAGCATTATGGCGTCGGCGGCTGGTCCCAGCAGGAGTTGGTGACCTATTTGCACGACTTCGGCGACCTCAAGCATGGCGCGCCATTCGGGCCGATGCAGGAGGTGGTGTCCGACAGCCTGAGCAAGCTGCCGGTCTCCGACATCCAGGATATCGCCGCCTATATGCAGACCGCGATCAAACCCAAGGAGAATTTCCATAACGGCGTGATCACCGCCTTTCAGGAGCAGCAAGGGGCCGCGTTGTTTACGCAAAATTGCGCGCGCTGCCATGGGGCGAAGGGCGAAGGCGTTGACAAATCCTTTCCTAATCTGGCGCATAACCAGGCGGTTTGGAACGGTCTGCCAGATGATATCATCAGCGTCGTCATTGGCGGCAATCCGCCCTGGCACAATCATGGCTCCGCCATGCCCTCCTTCCGCCATACGCTGACAGCGCAGCAAATCGCATGGGTGTCCAATTACGTGCGAACGAATTTCGGCAATCCTGGCGCCCCGGACGCGACGGCGAACCGGGTGCGCATCCTGCGGATGCTGACGCCGGAGAAGGTGCAGGTCGATGCCAGCAACACGGCGGCGCAATTGCAGTTCCAGCCGGGTGGCGTGACCCTGGCGGCGGCCTCCGCTGGAATGACGCCCGGCGGTGCCAATACGACGGCTACCACCGGGACAGCGTTCCGCGAAGTGGCAGGCAGTCTCAGCTTTTATCCAGAGCGTAAGCATTGCCGGCTCGACATCGCTTATACGGTGCCAAGCCTAACGGCGCCCGCCGCTGGCGCAGCCGACCTGCGCGACCCCGCGCATCTGGATGGTCAGCAATTCAAGTATATGCGGTTCTCCGGCTCCTGCGCTGATCAGGGATCGGCGGTCGATGGATTATTGACGATGCATGGGCAGACGCATCCGCTCATGATGCGCGTCACCGACATTATGGCGGGGCACCGGCTGGGCGGCATTATGATGGCGGCGACGATTGATCCCTCGCAATGGGGCTTGCCGCAGGCCATGAAGCCCATGCTGTTCACCAATATAATTTCGCTGGACGGTCAGGCGCCGCGCGCTTCATCGACCTGATCGCGATATAGCATTACTCGCTTCAAGGTTGCGTCGTCGATGCTTGCGCGCATTTAATGCTGGCGTTATACTGGGCTTGGCAGGGCCTGAAAAACCCTGGAAAGCCAAAGTAAATCAGTCTTGTTCTGCCGTAGCGCAGAATTTTGCTGGTCCGGCCAATTTGCAGCCCAAGGGAAAATTCTTGAAATTGTGTCATTGGGTTATCTCGCATTGGATGCGGTAGCGGAGCCGCGCAAGCCGGATTTTTTAACCGGTGGCGGCGAGATGGCCGCGATGATCCGCGACCATGATTGGTCCGGCTCGCCGCTTGGCGATCCGTCAGGCTGGCCGCAATCGCTGCGCTCCGTCATAGGCCTGATGCTGACGTCGAAATTTCCGATGTTCCTCGCCTGGGGTCCGGATTTGCGGTTTCTTTACAACGACGCCTACATAGAAATTCTTGGCGCCAAACATTCCAGGGCGCTGGATTGCCCGTTTCAAGAACTTTGGTCGGAAGCCTGGGAGGATGTAGGGCCATTCGTCGAACGCGCGATGGCGGGCGAGGCTATCTATCATGAAAACTTGTCGCTGACGCTGCGCCGCAACGGCTATGACGAGGCGGCCTGGTTTACCTTTTCCTATTCGCCGGTACGCGATGAGAGCGGCGCAGTCGCCGGAATGTTCTGCGCGGTGATGGAGACCACGAAACAGGTCCTGGCGGATCGCGGAAAATTGGCCGAGAACGAGCGGTTGCGCCAATTATTCGATCAGGCGCCTGGCTTCATGGCGGTGGTGCGCGAGCCCAATCATCGGTTCGAGCTGGTCAATGCCGCTTATCTGCGGCTGATCGGGCATCGCGAGGTGATCGGCAAGTCGGTGCTTGAGATATTGCCGGAGGTAAAGGGGCAAGGCTTTATCGAGCTGCTCGACCAGGTTTACGCCAGCGGCATGCCTTATGTCGGGCGGCAGGTGCAGGTCAATTTGCAGCGTCAGCCGCATGGGCCGGTGGAGACCCGTTACATCGATTTCGTTTATCAGCCGATTCTTGACGCCAATCTCAAGGTTTCCGGGATTTTTATCCAAGGCAGCGACGTGACTGAGGCGTATCAGGCGCAGCGGGATTTGCGCGAGAGCATCGCTTGGCTGGCCGGCATCGCCGAAACCATCCCGGGATCGCTATGGACAGCCGATGCGTCCGGACGGATCAATCATTCCAGCCAGGCCTGGTTTGATTATTCTGGAATGCAGCCGCAGACGGTGACCGGCGAGCAATGGATGGGCTTTGTGCATCCCGAGGATCGCGAGCGAGTGGCGGCGCATTGGGCGAGCTGCGTTGAATCAGGCGCGCCTTATGAAATCGAGTTCCGGCTGCGCCGGCATGACGGGATGTATCGCTGGTTTCTGGTGCGCGCTATCGCCCAGCGGAGCGAGGATGGCGGGATCGCCAGCTGGGCAGGCATCAATGTCGATATCGACGACCAGAAACGCGCCGAAGCCGGGCTCAAGCAGCTCAACGAAACGCTGGAGCAGCGGATCGCCGAAAGCGCGCGGCAGCTGATTGCCAGCCAGATCGAGCTGCAGACGATCTATGACCATTCCACTGAACACCACGTGCTGATCAGCGCGAATCCGGGCGGCCGGTTCGTATATGACGAGGTTAATCCGGCGGTGCTGCGGCTTTATGGCAAGACCCGTGAGGAGGTGATCGGCCACAGCACCGAGGAGGTGTTTGGCGCCGATGCGCCGGCGGTGAACCTGCATCTGGCGCGCTGCCTCGCCTCCAGCGGCCCGTATCGGTACACTCACAAATTCCGCGGCGCGGTGGTCGAGGCTGTCGGCACCGCGGTGCCGCGCCAGGCGGGGGATGACCGCCTCCGGCTGGTGGTCAGCGCGCGCGATGTGACAGAATCCCGCCGCCTTGAGGAGCAGCTGCGCCAAGCGCAGAAAATGGAGGCGGTGGGGCAGCTTACCGGTGGCCTCGCGCATGATTTCAACAATTTGCTGGCCGGCATCACCGGCAGCTTGGAGCTGATCGAGGCGCGCATCGCGCAGGGGCGGACGAGCGATTTATCACGCTACGCCCGGGCCGCGATGAGTTCGTCGCATCGCGCGGCGGCGCTTACGCACCGGCTGCTGGCGTTTTCCCGCCGGCAAACGCTGGATCCTAAGCCAGTTGACGTGAAACAGCTGGCGGCCGGCATGGAGGAGCTGATCCGGCGGACTACGGGGCCGGCGATCCGGGTAGAGACCGTGATGTCCGGCGGGCTTTGGATGACGTTATGCGATCCGAACCAGCTGGAGAACGTGCTGCTCAATCTGGCGATCAATGCGCGCGATGCCATGCCAGATGGCGGCAGGCTGACCATCGAAGCCGCCAACGCGCGGCTGGATGCCGCCGCCGCCGGGCCGCTCGACGTGACGCCGGGGCAATACGTTTCGATTTGCGTGACCGATACCGGCAGCGGCATGGCGCCCGATATCGCGGCGCGCGCCTTCGAGCCATTTTTCACCACCAAGCCGCTTGGCGAAGGAACCGGGCTGGGACTCTCGATGGTGTATGGCTTTGCCCGGCAATCCGACGGTCATGTTGGCATCTACAGCGAGATCGGCCAGGGCACCACGGTGCGGCTTTATTTGCCGCGCTATCATCATGAAGCGCCACGCCTGGCGGCTCCCGAGCCGGCGTTGGCGGCAACGCCGGCGGCGCTAGCTTTGGGGCGAGTGGCGCTGGTGGTGGATGACGAGCCGGTGGTGCGGATGCTGGTTGCCGACGTGCTGCGTGAGCTCGGCTGCACGGCGCTGGAGGCGGCGGATGGCCCGGAAGCGCTGCGCCTGCTGCGATCCGGCCGGCGGATCGATTTGCTGATCACCGATGTCGGCCTGCCGAACGGGATGAATGGCAGGCAGGTGGCGGATGCGGCGCGCACGCTGCTGCGGGATTTGCGGGTGCTGTTCATCACCGGCTACGCCGAGAACGCGGTGATCGGCAGCGGCTATCTTGAGCCCGGGATGCAGGTGATGACCAAGCCCTTCGCGATGGACGCGTTGGCGTCCAAAATACGAGGCCTGTTCGAGGCACCGGCGCTCACTGGTTGATTGAAGCCGGATAAGCGGAGGCCGCGCATTCGGACAAGACGCGGAGTCGAAATGTCCGATTACCAGCTTCATTACTTCCCGGAGTCAGGCAACACTTCCTGGCAACAGCTACAAATGGGCGCTCATGCTGACGTTATGCGGGCAGAGTTTTGAGCCGATCTGGACTGATTTTGGCAGTGGCGTCACATGGACGGAGGAGTGGCGGCAAACCGTCAGCGGACTTATCGATGACCGGCTACTTGAATTTCCTGCCAAACGAGAGCGGATTTTATTTTCAGGACAGCCATCCGGCCATCCATGCCTGGCTGCAGCGAATCATGGCGCTGCCGGGCTGGGTCGCTCCCTATGATAGTTTGCCGGGGAAGCGATTGCGCTGCTATGTTTAAAGGCTGCAGGCAGCTTATTGCAAAACAGTCTGTTACCAAAGTTCTGCCTTGGCTTATCCACGATTTGGTCTTGAGGCGGGCAGTCCGGCTGCCGATCTAGGGAGCTTATGGATCGGAGGAAAGATCATGGAATATCGCCAGCTGGGCAGGTCGGGGCTGAAAGTGTCGGTGCTGACCCTGGGCACCATGACGATGGGCGGCAAGGGAAGCTTCGCCAAGATCGGGAATACTGATGTCGCCGGAGCAAAGCGCCAGATCGGCATGTGCATCGATGCCGGGGTAAATTTGATCGATACCGCGAATATGTATTCCAAGGGCGGCGCCGAGGAGATCATCGGCGAGGCGCTGGAAGGCAAGCGGCCTGGTGGCGCGCTGATCGCCAGCAAGGTGAGATTTCCGATGGGCGACGGGCCGAACGAAGGCGGCCTATCGCGCCATCACATCATCGCGCAATGCAAGGCCAGCCTGAAACGGCTGCGCACCGACGTGATCGACCTGTACCAGCTGCATGAATGGGATGGGCTAACGCCGCTGGAAGAGACCATGGAGGCGATGGACACGCTGATCAAGCACGGCCATGTGCGCTATGCTGGGTGCTCGAATTTTTCCGGCTGGCATATCATGAAGGCGCTGGGGATTGCGCAAGCTGAGCATTATCAGCGCTTTGTCAGCCAGCAGATCCATTACACCTTGCAAGCGCGCGAGGCGGAGTATGAGCTGATCCCGATCTCGCTGGATCAAGGCCTGGGCGTGCTGCTGTGGTCGCCGCTAGCGGCGGGGCTGCTTTCGGGCAAGCACCGGCGCGGGCAGAAAACGCCGGAAGGCACCAGGCAGCTGGCCGGCTGGAAAGAGCCGCCGGTGCGCGACGAGGAGAAGTTATGGGATATCGTCGATGCGTTGGTGGAGATCGCCGATGCGCATGGAGTCTCCGGCGCGCAGGTGGCGCTGGCCTGGCTGATCGGGCGGCAGGGAGTCACCTCAGCGGTGATCGGCGCGCGCAACGAGGAACAGCTTGCCGATAATTTACAAGCGGCTGAACTGAAGCTTAGCGATGAGGAGCGCAAGCGGTTGGACGAGGTCAGCGCGCCGCCGGTGATTTATCCTTATTGGCACCAGTTGCAGACGGCGAAGGACCGGCTGGGACCGGCGGATTTATCGCTGCTGGGGCCGTATATTTAGGTCTGTCTCGTTTACTGACTGCGGCGTGGCATGGCCTAAACTAAAAGAAGTTTTTGCTTCTTTTTGCAAAAAGAAGCGCTTAGTTTATCTGGCTCCTTAGGGAGCGCGGCACCGGTCGCGGTGGGAGATCCGTCCTGCCTCGCGCTCGCCGGGGGCTGATGATTTTGGAGCTAATCATTTCGCCTTCGCGTTCTTGGCCGCATCCTCGGCGTCGAGGCCAGATTGCAGCCAAGGCGACAGATGCGAGGGCGCCAGCTTAAACAGTTCCTGGGGCGATAGGTTTTTCCAATCGGCTTTATCCGCGATGGCGCGGTCCATCCGAACCTTGAAAATCTGGTGCGGCAGGATCGCGCCCTTGGCATCGCTCGTGGTGAGAATCGCTTTGTAGTCGATCTGTTTCACCGCTTGATCGGCGAAACCCTGCTGCAGCCGGTTGACCGCGTCGGCGCCCATATAGGCGAAAGCGTAGCGCAGCGGATGCGACACCACCTCGGCCCGCTGATCGGCGGCCATCGAGGCCATGGTGGGCGAGATCAGAAAGAACCGGCTGATCGCGGCTTGCGAGCAGGTGACGGTTTCGCTGATCGCCGGCGGCGCGCTGGCCTTGATGGCGCAAGGCGATTCGGCGGGAGATTGGGCCTGTGCCGCTTGGTGGACGGCGAGGGCGGCTAGGGCGATCAGGAAAAGCCGGGAGCGCGAGTGTTTCATGCGCCGTTCATGCAACTTTGCCGCAAGAAAATCCATCGCCGCCGGTATTCTGACAAAACCGTCATTGACGGCATGGCCGCCGCACCGCTACCTGTTTCGCGTGTCAAGCTCGATCAGCAACCCGCCGGCTCATCCGCCAGGCAGTGCCGCATTGGCGTTCCGCGTGCGCGGCCGTTCGCTCATGGCGCTGATCCTGACGCCCGAGCCGCCGCTCGATGGCTGGCTTGGCGTGCTCGACCAGCAGATCGAGCGTTCGCCGGCATTTTTCGCCGAACGCCCGGTGGTGGTCAATCTGGCGGCGCTGCCGGAGGATGCCGACCTATTTCGCGCCTTGCTCGCCGAATTGGAAGCGCGCGAGCTACGGATCATCGGCACGGAGGGCGTCGATCCGAACCTGATCGCCGCCGCGTCGCTTGACGCCGCGGGCTGGGCGCGGACGCCCTTGCTGGCGCTGGGGCGCAGCGACCGGACCATCGAGATTGCCGATCCACAGCAATCAGCGCCCGCCCCAACGCCGGTGAAATCGCTGATCATCGCGGCGCCCGTGCGCTCCGGCCAGTCGGTGGTGCATGAGGAAGGCGATGTCACGGTGATCGGCTCGGTGGCCTCGGGCGCCGAGATCATTGCCGGCGGCTCGATCCATGTTTATGGCACATTGCGCGGACGCGCGATCGCCGGGCTGCACGCGGGCGCCGGGGCGCGAATTTTCTGCCGCAAGCTGGAGGCCGAGCTGATGGCGATTGACGGGCTTTACATCACCGCCGAGGAATGGGGCGAGGGCTTGCGCGGCCACGCCATACAGGCTTGGCGGGATGGCGATACGGTGCAAGTCACCGCTCTGGATTAAGGGGATAGAATGGCGAAGGTACTGGTTGTGACATCGGGCAAGGGGGGCGTCGGCAAGACGACCTCGACCGCCGCCTTGGGGGCGGCGTTGGCACAGCTCGGCCAAAATGTCGTGGTGGTGGATTTCGATGTCGGCCTGCGCAATCTGGATTTGATCATGGGCGCCGAGCGCCGCGTGGTATTCGACCTGATCAACGTGGTGCAGGGCGATGCCAAACTGGCGCAGGCGCTGATCCGCGACAAGCGCGTGGAGAAGCTGGCGCTGCTGCCGGCCTCGCAAACCCGCGACAAGGACGCGCTGACCTCGGAAGGCGTGGAACGGGTGATCGATGAGCTGCGGGAAAAATTCGATTGGATCGTCTGCGACAGCCCGGCGGGGATCGAGAAGGGCGCGATGCTGGCGATGCATCACGCCGATGTCGCGGTGGTGGTGACCAATCCGGAAGTGTCCTCGGTGCGGGATTCGGATCGCATTATCGGCATGCTCGATTCAAAGACCGCCAAGGCGGCGTCGGGCGGCAGGATCGAGAAGCATTTGCTGCTCACCCGCTATGATCCGGTGCGGGCGGCGAGAGGCGAGATGCTGAAGATCGAGGATGTGCTGGAAATCCTGGCGATCCCCTTGCTGGGCATCATCCCGGATAGCGAAGCGGTGTTGCGAGCTTCCAATCTCGGCATGCCGGTAACGCTGCACAACGTGGAATCGGCGCCGGCTCGGGCCTATACCGACGCGGCGCGGCGGCTGCTGGGCGAGACCATCGAGATGAAGGTGCCGATGGAGAAACAAGGCCTGTTCAGCCGCTTGTTCGGACGGAGGGCGGCATGAGCCTGTTCGGATTCTTTGCGCGCAAGCAATCGGCCCCGGTAGCGCGCGAACGGCTGCAGATCATGCTGGCGCATGACCGCGCGCTGAGCGGCAACCGGGACCTAGCGGCGATTCTGCAGGAGGAGATTCTGGCGGTGATCGCCAAGCATATCGCCATCGACCGCGAGAAAGTGCTGGTGAAGCTGGATCGCGGCAAGGCGGTCTCGACTCTGGAAATCGACATCGAAATGCCCGGCGCGCCTGAGGCGCTGGTGGAGAAGCCAACAGACAGACCTATAGACAAGCTAGGACAAAATTCCGAGACCGAAAAAACCAAGGCGATCTCTGGTTAACGCCTTTTGCCGGTGGGCTAGATCAATATGGCTTTAAGTTGAACCACGAAGTGGTTCATAAAGCCATAAAATTGATCGCTAAGTGTAAGTAGAGCGTGATGACACTTAAAGTCATCACGCTCTACGCGCCGGTTGCGAAAGGCGACGTTTACATTAAATGCGCATAAGCGATGCGTATTAAGGAAGCGAAGCGCGACGGAGACATTATGCAAGAAGCCTCGAAAACCCCAAGAGTGGCGCTGAAGCCTCCCACCCCTGTACCATTGCCCGAGAGAGTCATGCCTGAAAGCTTGCTGCGGCAGGCGCGTCGTTTGGAGAGCGATCTTTCACAGGTCTGCGAGCCGGGCCTGACGGCGGAAGTCGCCGAGGCGCGGGCGCGCCGCTGGCTGGAAGCCAACCAGCAGGCCATGGATGAGTGGAAGGCGCATGAGGAGCAGCATGATGCGCCGCTTGCGACATTCCCGCCGTTTTAGGCCCGCCGTTTTAGGCCCGTCGTTTTAGAGAGGATGCGCGATGGATTCAGTCCTGGCGCTGCGGCCGCTTGTTCCGGCGAGGGAGTTTGACGTTTCGAAGCGCTGACGCTGAGGGATGAAGCAATCCCGTTGTTGAAGCTGCCGGAAGTTTTGGTTCCACGGCGCGTCGCCTTTTTTGCAAAAAAGAACCGCTTGCCCTTTTTCATAAGGAGCCATCATGACCTCATTCAAGCAAGCGCTGATCGTCGGCGCGGGGAGCGGGCTAAGCGCCTCGCTAGCGCGGCTGCTGTCGCGCAACGGGCTGCGCGTGGCGCTGGCGGCGCGCGACAAGGCTAAGCTGGCCTCGCTCTGCGCCGAGACCGGCGCGCGCTCCTTCGCCTGTGACGCCGCCGCGCCAGAATCCGTGGAAGCCTTGTTCACCGCGGTCGAGGCGGAACTTGGCACGCCGGATGTGGTGATCTACAACGCCTCGGCGCGCAGCCGGGGGCCGTTCGTGGCGCTCGATCCGGCGGCGGTGGCGCAAACCATCGCGGTCTCCGCCTTTGGCGGGTTCCTGGTGGCGCAAGCCGCCGCCAAGCGGATGCTGCCGAAGGAGACCGGCGCCATATTATTCACCGGGGCCTCGGCCAGCGTGAAGGGCTATGCGCAATCGGCGCCGTTCGCCATGGGCAAGTTCGCGTTGCGCGGGCTGGCGCAGAGCATGGCGCGCGAGCTGGGGCCGCTGGGCGTCCATGTGGCGCATTTCGTGATCGATGGCGCAATCCGGAATCCGGGGCGCAGCGAGCCGGCGGACAAGCCTGATTCCATGCTCGATCCGGACGCCATCGCCGAGGCCTATTGGCAGGTGATCTGCCAAAATCGCAGCGCCTGGAGCTTCGAGGTTGAGCTGCGGCCCTGGGTGGAGCGGTTTTAGGGTCAAGCGCTTCTGACGGTTGCGGGCTGCCTCCGGCGGACTCATTTGCTGCGATAGCATCAAGGAGCAGATCATGGCGCGCATCGTTCGCTTTCATCAAACCGGCGGTCCGGAGGTTCTGAAAATTGAGGAGGCCGAGCCCGCAGCGCCAGGCCCTGGCGAAATCCGGCTGCGGGTCCATGCGCTCGGCCTCAACCGGGCGGAGGTGATGTTCCGCATGGGACAGTATCTGGAGCAGCCGAATTTCCCGGCCCGGCTTGGCTATGAAGCGGCGGGCGTGGTCGAGGCGGTGGGCGAGGGTGTCAGCGACCTCAAGCCAGGCGACAAGGTTTCGATAATTCCTGGGTTTTCGCTGAATCAATATGGCGTCTATGGCGAATGGGCGGTGGTGCCCGCCGCCATGGCGGTGAAGCATCCAGAGGCGCTCTCATGGGAAGCGGCTGCATCCCTATGGATGCAGTACATGACGGCCTATGGCGCGCTGGTCGATGTGGCAAAGCTGCAAAAGGGCGAGGCGGTGATCATCACGGCGGCCTCATCCTCGGTAGGACTGGCGGCGATCCAGATCGCCAATCATCTCGGCGCGATCAGCATTGCCACCACACGCACCGGCGAGAAGCGCGCGGCGCTCATCGAGCATGGCGCCCAGCATGTCATCGCGACCGCGGAGCAGAATCTTGCCGAAGAGGTCAAGCGCATCACCGGCGGCAAAGGGGCGCGGCTGGCCTTCGATCCGGTGGCCGGCGAAAGCGTGACCATGCTGGCCGAAGCGGCGGCGGCGGGCGGCATCATCATGATCTATGGCCGGCTGTCCGGCCAGCCGACGCCGTTTCCAATGATGCAGGCGCTCGGAAAATGGCTTTCGATGCGCGGTTACACGCTGGGCGAGGTGGTGGCCGATACGGCGCGGCGCGAGCGTGGCGTGCGGTTCGTGCGGGACGGGCTAAACAGCGGCGTGCTCAAGCCGGTGATCGCCAAGAGCTTTCCGTTCGAGCAAATCGCCGAGGCGCACCGGTACATGGAGAGCAACGAGCAGATCGGCAAAATCGTCGTGACCGTGCCGTAATCCGGCGGAAATTTCTTGCCTGTGCGGCGCCGCTGTCTTACGCAATCGGCATTGCTTGGCAGGAGGCGGGGGTGGCGGCGCTGGACGATACGGGACAACTGGTTGCGCTGGCCCGGGCTGGGGTCCGGCTGAATTCAGTGACAAGGCTTCTATTGCTGGTATTGGGCTTGGCGGTGCTGGTTTTGCTGCCGGTGATTTTCACGCAATATCCACCGCTAACCGATTATCCGGGGCATCTGGCGCGCTCTTATATTTTGCTCAACCTGCCGCATTCGGCGGTGTTGCAACGCTACTATCGGGATGCGATGCAGGCGCAGCCGAATCTGGCGATGGATTTGCTGATCCCGCCGATGGCAAGGCTGGTCTCGATCTACGCAGCAGGGCGGATTTTCGTCGGGCTGACCCTGCTGGCGATGGCGGGCGGCTGCATTCTGCTGCACCGGGCGCTGCATGGTCGGTGGTCGAGCTGGCCGGTGATCGGCTTTCTGTTTGTTTATAACCGGCTGTTTTTGTGGGGGTTCCTCGGCTACCTGTTCGCGCTGGGGGTGGCGCTGGCGGCGGCGGGGGCTTGGTACGCCATGCGGCAGCGGCGCTGGCCGATGCGCCTCGCGGTGGGTTTGGTTTCAGCGACGGTGCTGTATTTGCTGCATTTGTATGGCCTGGGGATTTACGGCGTCATCATCGGCGGGTTCCAGCTCACCGAGCTGATCGAGACGCGGCGGCCATGGCGTGAAATTCTAGGAAGATGGGCCGTGTGCGGCGCGCAATTCATTCCCGCCGCCTATCTGTTTTTGTTCGTCAGCCCGACTGCGGCGGCGGCGGGACGGATTTCCTGGGGCGGGGTGGGCCGCAAGCTAACCGCGCCGTTCAATGTCATCTACGCCTATCATCTGAAGCTGGATGTCGCGATGCTGGCGGTGGTGGGGATCGCGGTGCTGGCGCTGCTGGTGACGCGGCGGGCGGCGGTAGCGCGGGCGGCTTATGTTTCGCTAGGCCTGCTGTTCGCGCTGGTGTTCATCATGCCGAATGAGTTGTTCAGCAGCTATGGGGCGGACCGGCGCATCCCCATAGCATTTGCGTTGTTCGCGGTGGCGGCGACAGATTGGCGGGCAGCGCCGTTGCGGCTGCGGCAATGGTGCATCGGCGGGTTCACGGTGTTGCTGGCGCTGCGGATTTTGCTGATCTGGCAGGTCTGGGACAAGGTGCAGCCGGTTTATAACGGGATCATCAGCGCCTTCCGGCAGATGCCGGAGGGAGCGAGGTTGGCGGCGGCGGCGCCGGGCATCGGCGGCGGGCTGCCGACGCCGCCGCTATTCCATGTCGATGCCTATGCGGTGATCTTGCGGGACGCTTTTGTGCCCAGCCTGTTCGCGGCACCTTGGAATGCCGGTTCGTCGCTGGGATTCACGCCGGCCTACGCAGCGCTACGGATGGAAAAGCCGCACGTGGTGGTCTGGCCGAATACATTGGCGGCGCTGCGTGATCCGGCTTATGCACGAAGCCATGGATTATTTTCCGCGGCGGTCATCAGGGACTATAATTTCGGCCTCGCTATTCATCAAAGCCAAATTCCCGCGCCGGCGCGGCTGCCCGCTTCCTGCCCCGTGGTGCGGCGGGGGCAGGATTTCGTCCTGGTTCGTTTTCCATGTCCCGCCGCATGAGCGAGACCGTGTTTTCCGTGGTAGTGCCTTGCTATAACGAGGCCGAGGGGATCGGCGAATTTCACCGCAGGCTTGCCTTGGTCATGGACGCGCTGGGGGCGGCGTGGGAGGTGATTTACGTCAATGACGGCAGCCGCGACGCGACGCTGATCCGGCTCGAGGCGTTGCGGCACGCTCATGCGCAGGTAGCCTTGGTCAATCTGTCGCGCAATTTCGGCAAGGAGATCGCGCTGACCGCCGGGCTGGACCATGCGAAAGGCGAGGCGATCATCGTGATTGACGCTGATTTGCAAGACCCGCCGGAACTGATTCCCGAATTGGCGGAAGGCTGGCGGGAGGGTTTTGATATCGTCTATGCGCAGCGCCGGGCGCGGCATGGCGAAAGCTGGCTGAAAAAGGCGACGGCTTCCGGATTTTACCGGCTGATGCAGCGCACCGGGCGGGTGCGGCTGCCGCGCGATACCGGCGATTTCCGCCTAATCAGCCGCCGCGCCACCACGGCCCTGCTCTCCTTGCGCGAGCAGCACCGGTTCATGAAAGGGCTGTTCGCCTGGGTGGGATTTCCCAGCAAGGCGGTGCTGTATGACCGGGACTCCCGCTTTGCCGGCGCGAGCAGCTGGAATTACTGGAAGCTGTGGAATTTTGCCCTGGAAGGCATTACCGGCTTCACCGTGCTGCCGCTCAAGGTGGCGACCTATCTGGGCCTTGTGGTGGCGCTGTTCGCGGTGAGCTATGGCGGCATCATCGTGGTGCGCACCGTGCTATTTGGCAATGCGGTGCCAGGCTATCCAAGCGTCATGGCGGTGATCCTGTTTCTCGGCGGCGCGCAGCTGATCACCCTCGGCGTGATCGGTGAATATCTAGGGCGCGTGTTCAACGAGACCAAGCAGCGGCCGCTTTATTTGGTTGAGCGCTATAGTGGCCCAAAAGACGAGGCTATCCCCGCTGCGCCGTCGGACGCAACAGAATCTCGTTGATGTCCACGTTATCGGGCTGTTCGATGGCGTATGCCACCGCGCGGGCAATGTCATCGGCGTTGATGGCGAACTGGTACAGCTCGCTGACGCCTTTTTTCGTGGTTTCGTCGGTGATAGTGTCAGTTAGTTCAGTGGCCACCGCGCCGGGCGAGATGAGGGTGGTGCGGATGGTCGGGCCGCTTTCCATGCGCAGGCCTTCCGAAATGGCGCGCACCGCGAATTTCGTGCCGCAATAGACCGCGGAATTCTGAAACACCACATGGCCGGCCACCGAAGACAGGTTGATGATGTGGCCGGAATTCTGCGTGAGCATGCGGGGCAGGGCGGCGGCGATGCCGTACAGCACGCCCTTGATATTGACGTCGATCATCCGGTCCCAATCGTCGATTTTCAGCGCGGCGAGCGGCGAGTTCGGCATCAGCCCGGCATTGTTGACCAGAACGTCGATCCGGCCAAATTTTTCCACGGCGCCGGCAATGAACTGCTCGACATCGGCGCGGTCGGTGACGTCGAGCCGGCGATAGCCGGCAGCCTCGCCGATCTCGCCGGCGATGGCGGCGAGCCGGTCGTCGCGCCGGGCGCCGAGAAACACCTTGGCGCCCTTGGCCGCGAGCAGCCGCGCGGTGGCTTCGCCAATGCCGCTGCTGGCGCCGGTGATCGCGATGATTTTGCCTTCAATGAGGGACATGATGGATTCCTGACTGTTTAAGCCGCCGTTCAAGAGCTGTCCTGTAAGTACGCGGCAATCGTCCGGCTGGTAGGGGATGACGCCCGATAACGCATCGGCCGAATAATATGTAATGTTTGGGAAACCGGTTTATCTGCTAGACTCAGCCTATGCAGGGTCTAGCTCACGGAAAGTTTTGCTCAATGTGTAACGTCCCACTGTTTAACTCTGATGTCTGAAGCGGTTCCCTCCGACGCGCCTGCGGAAGTCGGCGCCACCGCGCCTGACGCCTCGCGCGCGATCACGGTTTTCGTCATGGTGGTGGTGATCCTGTATTTCGGCAAGGAGGTGCTGGTGCCGGTGACGCTGGCGCTGCTGCTGTCCTTCCTGCTGGCGCCGCTGGTCGGCCTGCTGCGGCGGCTGCATCTGGGCCGGGTGCCTTCGGTTCTGCTCGCCGTGGTGATCGCCATCGGCGTGATGATCGCGCTGGGCGGCGTAATCGGCACGCAGATCACCCAGTTGGCCCGCCGGCTGCCGGAATACTCCACGACAATCGAGCACAAGGTTAACACGGTCAAAACCTACGCGCTGCACGAGGTTTCCAGCCTCAGCACCGTGCTGGGCCGCGCCCAGACCAATACCAAGGCAGGCGCGAAGCCTGGCCAATCCACCGCGCCGGCGCCGGCCGGCGGGACTCAATCAGCCCCGTCATCCGGCACGCCGCATCTGATTCCCAATCCCGGCCAGCTTTCGCTGGGCGCGCCGCAAACCACCCCGGTGGCGAGTGGCCAGCCAAAGCAGGTGGAGGTGGTGCAGGCCAAGCAATCCTCTTCGCCGCTGGAGCTGATCAAGACCTATCTGTCGCCGATCCTGTCGCCGATCGCGACCTTCGGCATCGTGTTCGTGGTGGCGATTTTCGCGCTGCTTCAGCAGGAGGATCTACGCGACCGGTTGATCCGGCTGGTCGGCTCGAACGACCTGCACCGCACCACCGTGGCAATCGATGATGGAGGACGCCGGCTCAGCCGGTATTTCCTGACCCAGCTTTGCGTCAATAGCGGGTTTGGCTGCGTGATCGGCCTCGGGCTTTATTTCATCGGCGTGCCGAACCCGATCCTGTTCGGGATTTTCACCGCCCTGCTCCGCTTCGTGCCCTATATCGGGTCGCTGGTCTCGGCGCTGCTGCCGATGGCGCTGGCGGCGGCGGTTTCGCCGGGCTGGGGGATGGTGATTTACACCGCGGCGCTGTATCTAATCCTCGAATTCACCACCGGCAATTTCATTGAGCCGATGATTTATGGCCATAGCACCGGCCTGTCGCCGTTCACCGTGATCGTTGCGGCGATTTTTTGGTCCTGGCTATGGGGGCCGATCGGGCTGATTTTGTCGACGCCGCTGACGCTCTGCCTGGTGGTGATCGGGCGGCATTCCAAGAAGCTGGAATTCTTAGACGTCATGCTGGGCGACCGGCCCGCCTTGACCCCGGTCGAGAGTTTCTATCAGCGAATTTTGGCCGGCGACGCCGATGAGGCGGAGGACCATGCCGAACTGCTTTTAAAGGACCGGCCGCTTTCGACTTATTATGACGAGGTGGCGCTGAAAGGGTTGCAGCTCGCCGCCAATGACGCGCAGCGCGGCGTGCTCAAGCGCGAGCAGCTCAACCGGATCAAGAATACCGTGGGCTTCCTGGTCGAGGGCCTCGAAGACTATGACGACGTGATGCCGAGCGGGGCGAGGCAGAGCGATGACGAAACCAATCCGCCGCAGGATGGCCGGGCCTTGTCGATCACGCCGGCGCCTGATGGCATGGCGCCGGCCGGAGCGGATCTGCCGCCGGCTTGGCAAGGCGAGGCGCCGGTGCTTTGCGTCGCCGGCAGCGGTCCGCTGGATGAGGCGGCCTCGGCCATGCTGGTCCAGTTGCTGCAAAAACACGGCATTGGCGCGCGGATCGCGCCGTATCATAGCGTGTTGCGGGAAACCATCGGCGCGCTCGATGTCCAGGAAGTGATGATGGTTTGTGTCTCCTATCTCGATGTCAGCGGCACCCCGGCGCGGCTGCGTTATCTCATGCAGCGGCTACGCCGGCGGCTGCCGCCGGGAACGCCGATCATGATCGGGATGTGGCCAGCGGATGACGAGGCGCTTAATGACGAACGCACCAAGGCGGTAATCGGCGCCGATCAATATACCAGTTCGCTGCGCGATGCGGTCAGCGCCTGCCTGGCAACCGCGCGTCAAGCGGCCGAGCCTGCTTTGCCGCAGGTTGTGGCGGCGCAATAAGCGGGCGGTAAAAACTGGCTTTTGTTTTGAAAGCATTGCGAAATAGGTTGCGCCGCGCCATTTGAATGACATTACGATGACACGCTCCCGAACGGGGGCCAAAAGGAGAGCATGATGGTTGACGAAAACACAGTGGAAGGCACGGCGCGGGAATATGCCGGCAAGGCGCAAGAAGCGGTAGGCGATATGCTGGGCGACACGGCAACCCAGGCGCAGGGCAAGGCCAATGAATATGCCGGCAAAGCGCAGCAATATGCCGGCCAAGCGCAAGAAACGCTCGGTGCCACCTTGGATCAGGCGCGTGATCTCGGCGATCAGCTGACTGAGACCACCAAGGAGCGGCCGCTGACGGCGTTGCTGGTGGTCGGCGCGGTCAGCTTTGCCCTGGGCTATCTGCTGCGCGGCTGACGGCCTGATCTCATGACGGATCGCAAGGGACCAGTACGTTTGTCATGAAGACGCGTAGGCGGCTTTTGATCGGGCTTGGCGTGCCGGTCGTCATCATCGTGCTACTGGCGCTTTTCTGGAACTGGGACTGGTTCATCCCGATGGCCGACAAGCGCGCTTCAGCGGCGCTTGGCCGTAACGTCACGATGAAGCATCTGCGTGTCGCCCTGGGCCGGGTGATCACCGTGCGGGTGGATGATCTGCGGATCGACAATCCCAAAGGTTTCCAAGGCACCACCAAGCCGCTGGCGGATGTGCGGGTGGCCACCATTCAATTCAATATTTTTGATTATCTGTTTCATCACCGGACGGTGGTGCCGCTGATCGATCTGAACCATCCGGTGATCAACGCCGTCGCCACCACGGCCAACGCCAATAACTATACCTTCAAGAAAACCACGCCGTCGAAGCCGGGCAAACCCAGCCCGCCGCCGGAGATCGGCAAGCTGACCATCGAGGACGGCCAAGCGCATGTGGTCGATCCCAAGCTGAAAGCGGATTTGCATCTGGCGATCAATACACAAGCCGCGACCGGCATCGTGGCGCAGCATCAGCAGCCGCAGGAACTCAGCGTGCAGGCCAAGGGCGCCTATCATGGCCAGCCGATCACCGGCACGATGATCAGCGGCACGCTGCTCACCTTGCGCAACACCGCGCAGCCTTATCCGCTCGACCTGCATCTGGCGAATGGCGCGACGCATGTGGCGCTGGTGGGCACGGTACAAGATCCGCTGAAGTTTCAGGGCGCCAATGTGCATCTGACGCTGACCGGCGACAACATGGCGGATTTATACCCGTTGACCGGCATTCCCATACCGGTAACGCCGAAATACAGCGTCACCGGTCTGCTGGCTTATGACCAGGCAACCCACAGCATCAAATTCACCCAGTTTCACGGCCTGGTCGGCAACAGCGATCTCTCCGGCACCATCGCAGAAAATCCCGGCGCTATTCTCACCACCGGCAAGGCAAAGCCGGTCGTGCATATGAATCTGATGTCGAAACGGGTCGATCTGGTGGATCTCGGCGGCTTCATCGGCACCAAGGCAGGCGGCGCGCACGAGGCGGGGGCGACGCCGGCGCAACGGGCGGCGGTTGCCAAATCCGAGGCGCGGAGCAAAAACCTGCTCCCCGATAAGCCGTTCAACCTGCCGAAGCTGAATGCCGCCGATATCTATCTGAACTACAAGGGGGAGAGCATCGAGGGCAAGTCGGTGCCGCTCGATGACCTGGTGGTAAAGATGGACATCGTGAACGGCGCGATCCATCTGCATCCGGTCAGCTTCGCGGTCGGCACCGGTAAAATTGCCGGCGATATCGCGCTCACGCCGCAAGCCAACAAGCTGATCCATGCGGTGGCGAATGTCACTTTCGCCAATGTGAATGTCTCCCGGCTGATGGCGGCGACGCATGTGGTGCACGGCGCCGGGCTGCTGCAAGGCAAGGCGACGCTAAATGCCACCGGTAATTCCGTCGCCAGTTGGGCCGGCAATGGCGATGGCGGACTGGCTTTGTACATGACCGGCGGCAATCTCAGCGACATCCTGGTGTCGCTCTCCGGCTTGCAGTTCGGCAACGCCTTGATCGCGGCGCTTGGCCTGCCGCGGCAGACCAACGTGAAGTGTTTCGTCGGCGATTTCGCGCTGGATCGGGGGGTCATCGACACCCGCACCTTGTTGCTCGATACCGGCACCTCGGTGATCCGCGGCGGCGGCACGGTGAACCTCAAAAATGAGGCGATCCAGTATCGGATCGTCACGAAGCCCAAGCATTTCAGCATCGGCTCGCTGCCGGCGCCCATCGACATCACCGGCACGATGAAAAAACCGGGCATCGGCGTCGAGAAAAAGCAGCTGCTCGAACGAGGCGGCGCCGCGGTCGCCTTGGGCATCATCGCCCTGCCGCTGGCGATCATCCCGACCATCCAGCTTGGCGTGAAGGACCCGCATCAATGTACGGCTCTGGTCAGTGAGGCCGAGGCGCAGGACCGGGACGACAAGCCGGGACAAGCGGTGCCCGCCGCGGCCCATGCGGCGGCGGTGGCCCCTAAGGCAGCGGCCCGGCGTCCGGCGCCCCGGCGCCCAGCGGCGCGCAAGGCGGCGGCTCCTGCCTTGGCGAAAGGCAGGATGACCGCCGAGCAACTGAACCAGCGGGAATTGCAGCAGATCGGCAAGCGGTAGGTTCTACCAAAGCCGGGTAATGCCGTAGTTATCGAAAATGGTCTCGTTCGAAACGAGCGCGAGGCGATCCGCCAGCGCCTGGGCCATCAGCATCCGGTCGAACGGGTCGCGATGCGGACCAGGCAGGGCGCCAGCAGCTTGACCATGCCGGATGCTGATGGGCAGGCCGGTAAAACCCTGACCGGTGATCGCGCCTTCAAGATCGGCGGCGATGGCGGCAACGCCCGGCAGCTTGCCGAGCCGGTGCTTGGTCGCGATTTCCCATGTGGAGGCCGTGCTGACGAAAATAGTATTCCCGCCATCGGCGATGGCGGTTCGTGCCGGGATGGAAAGCGCTTCATCGCCAGCGAGCCACCAGAGCAAGGCGTGCGTGTCTAGCAACAGGCGCACGCGGCTACTCCCAGGCTGTCAACTCCGCTTCAGGCAAGGGTTCAAAAAATTCCGGCCCGACGCTAATAATCCCGCGCATCGCGCCGAACTGGCGGATTTCGCGCTGGGGACCGAGCGGCACCAGCTTGGCAATCGGATGCTTGCCGCGCGCCAAAATGATCTCCTCGCCCGCTTCGACACGGGCCAGAAGCTGCGACAAGATGGTTTTGGCAGTGTGAATTGTGACTGTTTCCATAAACTTATGTTTAGCTAAACTACTTAGCTAAGTCAAGTTGCAATATGGATTACGGCTGCGCATCATTAAATCCAAGCTCCTTTACGCATTACTGGCTCGACATGATGATCGGCATGAACTCCGTCCAAACTGATTTGATCCGATCCTATTATCCAATCGACATGGATCAGGCTGGTATTGGCGTTTTCTCGCCACTTTATTTCATCGAGCCGATTCACCCGACCATGGATCACAAGGTGATCCATGGTCGGGATCGGCTTTAACCGGATTGGGCGGCGAGAATTGCATCTCGCATTTGGGGGAAGGTCGTGAAACCCGTTTCGCTGTTGAGATGCCCCCCGCCTAGTACGATTTCGAGTGGCGCTTCCAAGCAGGTCGCGATGTCCTGCGAGCGAGACAATGGAACATAGGGATCATTTTCGCCTGCCCAGCAACGGCACACACGCCCCTTTCGCTCGCGAATGGCCGTCCAGTCGAAGGGTGCAACGAAAAACGAATGATTGATCGTGTCATAGTCGGGAAGACCAAGCGCGCCAACAAAGCCTGCCGCCAGAAAAATTCCGGCAACCGGCTCAACAACCCGTTCAACTAAACGGAGCGCGAATGCAGCGCCTAGGCTATGGCCGACGAGGACAGCCGGGGCAAAAGGCAAGGATGTAACCGCTCGATCATAGGCGTCGAGCCAAGCCGCAAGAGATTGCCCTTCAGGGGTAGGAAAACGAGGGCGCACAACTTCGATCCCCTCAGCTTCAAGCGTCGTATGAAGCCAGGGAAACCAGTTTGTGTCAGGCCCGCCATGCGCACCATGCAGGATAATAACCCTGAACGGCACTCGTCCCTCCGCCATGACTCAGCTCCTCCGCCAGAGCAAGGTGTGTGTCAAGCAATCGTCGCACGCCATCATTCCCAGCTTGTCAGTTCCGCTTCGGATAAAACTTCAAACTATTTCAGCCCGACGCAGATAATCCCGCGCAACATATAGAATTAGCTCATCGTGTTTAAGTAAAAACAAGTACCCTCAGCTCCAAACTAATGATTATGAAAAAGATGACAAAGGGTTATCCCATTATGCCAAGTACCGAAGCGGTAGGGCGGAGAAAAAGGTGCTGGCGGCGGCGTTCTAGTTCCTAAAAAAATTATTAACCAAGCAAACGCTTGGGGGTTTTGTCGTGCTCGGCTCAATAAAACAAAGTGGATAAAGCATTTTCAGATCAACTTGATCGGAAAATGCTCTATCCGGGTTCATGAAAATGGCGTTTGCCAGGCTGCAGACCCGCGCGGCGCGCGCGCGCCGCGCAGCAAGCCTTCCGTGCTTAAATCTTCATCGAGATCGGGCCAGTGGATACCGTAGCCGGCGCCGGTCAACTGCCAGTGCGCCCGCTGTTCCGGTGTAGCGTTGAGAAGGCGCGGGAACCAGGCCAGCGGCACCGAAATTGCCCGGCCATCCATCAGCCCCACCACCAGTTCGTCCTCCGTCACGGCAACCTGCCGCACCCGGATGTTTGGCAATTCACTTTCCGCCAAAGAAGCCATGCCAGCCCTCCAAAAGTTCCTGTTGATAATCGCGCGTCAGCCGAAGCAGGATGCCAAGCTCCCGCGCGGAGAACCCGGCATTTGATACAAGCGCGACCGGTTCAAGCCAGAGTTTCGCCGTCGCCTCGGCCCGATCGACATGCACATGCGGCGGCTCGTTTGGTTCATGGCTGTAGAAGTAGAACCGGAAACCATCAAGACGAAGAACAACCGGCATTGACGTTTTTAGCCTATGCGAAGGAGCAGTCTGCGTTGGCAACGACTGCTTAACATCATTGATCCTCTACGCTACGCAACTGAACGTCACTCAGGGCTTGACGGACGTTATCATAATCCTTCCAGGGAATTTCGCCTTTCTCCAGCCGCGCTTGGGCTTCGGGAAGGGTGACGGCGCTGGCGCTGTCGAGATGGCGTAGGTCCTCCCACATCACCGGCCACGCGACCGGGGCGCCGGGGCGGTTACGGAGCGAAAAGGGCGCGATGGCGGAGGCGGCCCAGTCGTTGCGGAAATAGTCAATGAAGATGCGGCCCTCGCGCTTCGCCTTGCTCATGGTGGCGACGTATTTATCCGGCTCGGCTTCGGCGAACCGTTCGGCGAGGCGACCAGAGAATTGCTTGACAGTGGCGAAATCCTGCTCCGGCCTGATCGGAACGACGACATGGATGCCCTTGCCGCCGGTCAGCAAGGGCAGGCTTTCCAGGTTCAGGGCGCGGAGAACCTCGCGCATGTGCAAAGCAGCGTCGCGCACGGCGCTAAACGGCAGTTCGGGCGCCGGATCAAGGTCAAAGACGATGCGGTCAGGCGTTTCGATCTGGCCGATTTGACTGCCCCAAATATGGAATTCCAGCACATCCATCTGCGCGGCTTCCACCAAAGCCGCGGGGTCGCGAAAATACATGTAGGTTTCGGGATGGCCTGCCTTATGCAGAACCTCCTGGGTAAGCCAATGCCGCTCAAGACCGGCTTGAAGATGCCGCTGGAAGAACGCGGCCTTACCTTGGCCGCGCGGGCAGCGCACCAGACTAACAAAACGCTTGGCGGCGAAGCGGGCGAGCATCGGGCCGGCAACATCGAGATAGGCGGCGACCATCCGCTTGGTAATGCCGGCGCTGTCATAGAGGATTTTGTCAGGATGGCTCAAGGTAATGCCAGCAAGCGCGCCCCGGGCTTTCGCCGCCTTGGCTTTCGCGGGTCCTTCTTTCACTTTTCCAGCGGGTTTGATCGCGGCGGGATCGGCAGGCGTTTCCCGCACCACCTCCCTGGCCGGCTTGTCCTCGCGCAGGCCGAGAAAGCGCGCCTGGCGCACCATGCCGTCATGCGTCCAGCCGGCAAAGGCGATTTCGGCGACCAGAACCGGCGCCGCGAACACCGCGTCGCGGGCGAATTCGCGGGGTATGGCGGTGGCCGGGGCTTCAATGCGCAAATCATCGAGCCTGGCCGCAAGGGATGCCAGCGTCGCCGCATCGAAACCGGTGCCGACGCGCCCAGCGTAACGCAGCGCGCCGTTCTCCCGCACGCCCAGCAGCAGCGACGCGAACTGCCGGTTGTTCTTGGATTTCGACCAGCCAATAATAATCAGTTCCTGCTGGTGATGGCATTTGATTTTCAGCCAAACCGAGTGCCGGCCCGGTTGATAAAGCGCGTCAGCGCGCTTGGCGATCAGCCCTTCCAAGCCGCGCTTGCAGCACTCGTCCAGCAGGGTTTTGGGATCTTCCGGGTCGAAGGACTCGCTGTAAAACACCGGACCACCGGGAGAGTCCGCGAAAAGCTTTTGCAGGGTTTTCTTACGGCTGACCAGCCTTTGCGATTGCAGATTTTTCCCCTTGAGCGACAGCAAATCGAAAGCGAAACAGGAAAACCCGCCGCTGCCCGCTTGCAGCCTTTGCTGGAGCAGGCCGAAGCTGCTCCGCCCGTCATCGTCAAGCGCAACGATCTCACTATCAATCAAGGCGCGGTCGAGATCGAGGGCCGCGATGGCGGCGGCAATTTCGGGAAACTTGGCGGTCCAATCGAGGCCGGTGCGGGTATGAATGCGCACCTCGCCGCCATTCGCCGCGATCAGCGCGCGGTAGCCATCATATTTGATCTCATAGAGCCAGCCGGCATCCTCCGGCACCGCATCGGCCAAGGTGGCCAGTGCGGGTGGGGTAAAGATGGGAAGCTTTGTTGCCCGCGGCTTCTTGCTGGCAGGCGGTTTTACCCCCGCCGCAATCGCCTCCATCGAGCGGCCGGTGGCAATGCTGGTGACCGCATCGAGCGGCGAGGCTTCGGCGCTTTCAAACTCATCATGCTCCTTGATCAGCAGCCAGTTTTCGCGTTTTTCCTTTGGCTTGCCGCGCATCCGCACCAACACCCATTTTCCGTTTAGCCTTTCGCCGGAAAGCTCGAATTTAAGCTGCCCGGCTGCCAGCCCTTCATGCGGATCGCCGAGGGGAGACCAACTGCCGCGATCCCACAGCATCACCGTGCCGCCGCCATACTCGCCCTTGGGAATCGTGCCCTCAAATGTGCCATAATCCAGCGGGTGGTCCTCAACCCTCACCGCGAGGCGCTTGTCATGCGGATCAAGGCTAGGACCGCGCGTCACCGCCCAGCTTTTCAGCACGCCATCAAGTTCCAGCCTGAAGTCATAATGCAACCGCGTCGCATCATGTTTCTGGATCAAATAGCTGAGCGTTTGGCCGCTCTTCGCTGCACTTCCGGAAGGTTCCGCGGTGGTGGTAAAATCGCGCTTGGCATGGTACGCGGCCAGCGGATCGGCTTTGCGCGCAGCCATCAGGCGCGCCGCTTGGCTTTGGCCTTGCCGCCGTCATCCTTAGTATTTTGGGCAACACTACGGCGCAACGCCTCGACCAGATCGATCACCTGAGCGCCGGATTTCGGCTTCTCCGCATCCTCGACATGCACCGCCTCATGCGCCTCGCTTTTCTGCGCGATCATCGCGCGCAACTCATCACTGTAATGATCGACAAACTTGTCCGGCTCGAATTTCGCGGTTTTGCGGCTGATCAACTCGCGGGCAAGATCCAGCAGCTCCTGATCGGGCTTTTGATCCTCGATTTCGGCGAAAAACGGCGCCGATTTCCGCACCTCGTCGGAGAAATGCAAGGTCTCCAAAATCATGCCGCGCCCGCAAGGCTTGATCGCGGCGATGCTGTCGCGCCCGCGCATGACGAACTGGCCAAGGCCGACCATGCCGCTTGAGCGCAGCGCATCGCGCAGCACATTAAAGGCGTCCTCCGCCATCTCATCGGCGGGAACGACGTAATAGGGCTTGTCGTACCAGATCGGCTCGATCTCGGTGGCTTTAACGAATTGCACCAGGTCGATCATCCGCTTGCCGGTTTGCTTGACCGAGTCGAGATCGTCATCATCAAACACCACATATTCGCCGCGCTTGACCTCGATGGCCTTGGCGATGCGCTCCGCCGGCACCTTGCCGACGCCCTCCGCCACCTTATCGTAATGAATGCGCTTGCCGCTCTTGGTGTCGATCTGGTGAAAAGCGATGCGAGCGCCGGCCTTGGTAGCCGCGAACAGTTCGATGGAAACCGAAACGAGCGAAAGCCGCAATTGCCCATGCCAGAGGCTGCGGCGGTCCGGCGTCCGGCGATCCGGCGCGCGGGCGGGTTTGGGCTTCGAGGCAGGCTTCTTCACGGCTCCACGCGGAGATGATACGGCTTTCGCCATGATGGCTTCCTCTGGCTATAAAAAGTTCTTTGGTTCCGCGGGCGCGGCGCCTTTCTTATAAGAAAGAACTTCTTTTTTGAAAAAAAGAAGCAAAAAACTTTTTTGAGTTATTCATGGGAGAATCATCAAATCATGAGCGAGAACGCCCCTGCCTGCCGCCTGACCCGGCGATGCGCCAGCGGATTCTAGTGGAGAACCCGCACCGGCTTTACGGTTTCACCCCGTAACCGCCGCCGCCGGGAGTTTCGATAGTGATGCGGTCCCCAGGTTCGAGTTCAGCCTGATCAGTGCCCATCAGCGTCTCCCGCGTGCCGTCCGCGCGGTCGATCCATTGCCGGCCTGCCGCGCCATCCGAGCCGCCGCCAAGGCCGAAAGGCGGCACATTGCGGCGGGAGGCGACAATAGTGGCCGTCATCGGCTCCAGGAAGCGGATGCGGCGGATCGCGCCATCCCCGCCAGTAGCGGCGCCCTTGCCGCCGGAGCCGTGGCGGATGGAAAATTCCTCCAAGCGTACCGGATAGCGCAGTTCGAGAACCTCCGGATCGGTCATGCGGGTATTGGTCATGTGCGAATGCACCGCCGAGGTCCCGCCGAAATCTGGCCCGGCGCCGGTGCCGCCGCAGATGGTTTCGTAATATTGGCGCGTGGCGTCGCCGAACAGGAAATTGTTCATCGTCGCCTGGCTGCACGCCATCGCGCCGAGCGCCCCCAATAGCGCGTTGCAGGTGGCTTGCGAGACCTCGGTATTGCCGGCCACCACCGCCGCGCCCGGTTCCGGCGAAAGGAAGCTGCCGGGCGGGATGATGATGCGGATCGGCTTCAGGCAGCCATCATTCAGCGGGATATCGGCGCCGGTAAGGCAGCGGAACACATAGAGCACCACGGCGCGGGTGACGGCGGGCGGCGCGTTGAAATTGGTCTCGCGCTGCGGACTAGTGCCGGTGAAATCAATGGTAGCGGATCGCGCCGCGCGATCCACCGAAACGCCGGCGCAAAGCTTCGCCCCATCATCCATCGTGTAGGTGAACGCGCCGCCGGCCAAACGGTCGATCACCCGCCGAACGCTGGCCTCCGCGTTGTCCATCACATGGCGCATATAGGCGGCGACCAGCGGCCAGCCATGCCGCGCCACCACCGCCTGCAATTCCGCAACGCCTTTTTCATTGGCGCCGATCTGCGCCTTGATATCGGCGACATTCACATCCGGGCTGCGGGCCGGATATTTCGCGCCGGCCAGCAAGGCGCGGAACTCGGCCTCGCGGAACTGGCCGCCATCAACCAGCAGGAAATCGTCGATCACCACGCCTTCCTCGATAAGGGTATGGGAGTCAGGCGGCGTGGAGCCGGGGGTGATGCCGCCGATATCGGCATGATGGCCGCGCGAGCCGACAAAGAAGGCGATATCGCCTTCCGCGCCGAACACCGGGGTGATCACCGTGATATCGGGCAGATGGGTGCCGCCGTTAAACGGGTTGTTGAGCGCCACCACATCGCCGGGCTTGAGGCTTCCGCCGCGCTGCCGCAGCACCGTTTTCACGCTCTCGCCCATGGCGCCCAAATGCACCGGCACATGCGGCGCGTTGGCGATCAGATTGCCCGCCGCGTCGAACAGCGCGCAGGAGAAATCCAGCCGCTCCTTGATATTGACGCTCTGCGCCGTGTTGGCCAGCACCGCGCCGGTCTGTTCGGCGATGTTCATGAACAGGTTATTGAACAGTTCGAGCAAAACCGGATCGGGCGCCGCCGCGCCGGCATGTTCTGCGCCTTCGGCGACGCGCTGCGCGCGAGCGCTGCTCCGGCGCAGGATCATGTGATTAAGCGGCGTGATCTCGGCGGTCCAGCCCGGCTCCACCACGGTGGTGGCGATGGCCTCGCGGATCAACGCCGGGCCGGCGATGCGGTCATCCGCGCGCAAGCTTTCACGATCAAACACCAAGGCGTCCTGACCAGCGCCATTGCTCCAGATTTCGATCGTGTCGATCGGCAGAAGATCGGCATCGCGCGGCCCGGTTTCCGCCTCGGCAATCGCGTCCGCCGAGGCGACGGATTCGACCGCGATGGCCTCGACCGTAACGGGACGCTCCGGCGTGATGAAACCAAACCGCGCTTTATGGGCGGCGGCGAACGCCGCCAGCATCCGTTCCGGCGCGCCGAGCTTTACGATCAGCGCGCCTTCGCTGCCCTGGTAACGGAGATGCGCCATGCGCGCCGTGTCGATGCTTGACGGATCGGCGCCCTGCGCCAGCAACGCGGCTTCCGCCCGCGCGGTCAGGGCGGCGGCGGTATCCGCCAGAAGCGGCATAACCGCTTCATCAAGCTTTGCCTCGATCGCCTGTTCGCGCATCACCGTCTGATCGGCCAGCCCCATGCCATAGGCGGAAAGCACCCCGGCATAAGGATGAATAAACACCGTCTCCATGCCCAGCTCGTCAGCGACCAAGCAAGCGTGCTGGCCGCCGGCGCCGCCAAAGCACTGCAAAGTAAAGCGGCTGACATCATGGCCCTTCTGCACCGAAACCTGCTTGATCGCATTCGCCATATTGGCGACGGCGATGCGGAGATAGCCTTCGGCGATGTCCCTGATATCGCGCCGTTCGCCGGTCGCCTGGGCAATCCGCTCGGCAAGCTCGTTGAACCCTTCATGCACCGCTTCGAGATCGAGCGGCTGATCGCCGCCCGCGCCGAAAATCGCCGGAAAATGGCGGGGCTGGATTTTGCCGACGCAGAGATTGGCGTCGGTAACGGTCAGCGGGCCGCCGCGGCGATAGGCGGCAGGTCCTGGATTGGCGCCGGCGCTGTCCGGGCCAACGCGAAGGCGCGCGCCATCGAAATGCAGGATCGAGCCGCCGCCCGCCGCCACCGTGTTGATCGCCATCATCGGCGCCCGCATCCGCACCCCCGCCACCTCAGTCTCGAAGGCGCGCTCAAAGCCGCCGGCATAGAGCGCGACATCGGTGGAGGTGCCGCCCATGTCAAAGCCGATAATCTCCTGAATGCCCGCCAGGCCAGCGGTGCGCGCCGCGCCGACAATGCCGCCCGCCGGACCCGAAAGAATGGCGTCCTTGCCCTGAAAGCTATGCGCCTCGGCAAGCCCGCCATGCGACTGCATGAAATAGAGCCGCGTTCCGCCAGGCAGTTCGTCCTCCACCTGCGCCACATAACGCCGCAGGATCGGCGAGAGATACGCATCGACAATGGTGGTGTCGGCGCGCGGCACCAGGCGCAGCAAGGGACTGACCTGATGGCTGGCGGAAACCTGGGTAAACCCGCGCGCCCGGGCAAGTTCGGCAAGTGCGCGTTCATGCGCCGGATAGTTCCAGGCATGCATCAGCGCGATGGCGACGGCTTCCGTGCCATCGGCCAAGGCGGCATCGAACATCGCCGCCGCGGCATCAAGATCAAGCGGTTCAATCTCCGCGCCATCGGCGCCCATCCGCCCCGTCACTTCGGCGACGCGGGAATGCAGCAGGCGAGGCCGCGTGATGGCGAGATCGAACAAGCGCGGGCGAGCCTGGTTGCCGATGCGCGGCATGTCAGCGAAGCCCGCATTGACGATCAGCAGCGTCGCCGCGCCGCGCCGCTCCAGCAGGGCATTGGTGGCGACCGTGGTGCCCATCTTCACCTCGCCAATCAGCCCATCGGGAAGGGGCGCATCGAACGGGATGCCGAGCACCGTCTTAATGCCGGCGATGGCGGCATCCGCATAACGCTCCGGGTTTTCGCTGAGCAGCTTGTGAACAGTGATCGCGCCATCCGGGGCGTGCGCCACAATATCGGTAAAGGTGCCGCCACGGTCGATCCAAAAACGCCAGCCGGTCATGCCGGAAGCCTTGGATGATGGCTTTTGGCATGGAAGGCCAAGGGGCGCTGCCCCTTGGAACCCCGCCAAAGGCGGAGCCTTTGGGATCCATTTAAGCCTAGTAGCGGGTTCTAAGGGCCTCGCCCTTAGTGGGGGTTCAGGGGGCGAAGCAGCCGAAGGTTCCGGCGGCGTAAGCCGCTGGAATGGCTGCGGAGGGGAAGCCCCCTGACCTTGCGCGCTCCGAAAGCCACCATCCATGACTTTCGGCATCACAGCGCGGCGTTCGGGGTGGCGGCGGGTTGGTCTGGGGTGATGCCGGCGAGGGTGCGGTCGCGGGTTTCCGGCAGCAGCAAGGCGGCGATGATCACCAGCCCGTAGGCGCAAGCGGCGAACAGGCCGATGGCGACGCCGAGGGTAAGGGATTTGGTGAGATAGCCCACCAGGGCTGGAAAGAAGGCGGCGAGGCCGCGCCCGGAGTTGTAGCAGAAGCCTTGCGCGGTGGCCCGCACAGGGGTCGGGAACAACTCGGTATAAAAAGCGCCCATGCCGCTGAAGATGCCGGAGGCGAAGAAGCCCAAGGGAAAGCCGAGCGCCAGCATGACGTGGTTGGAGACCGGAAGTTGGGTGTAAAGCAACACGATCACCGCCGATCCGACGGCGAACAACAGAAAATTGGGTCGCCGCCCGATCACGTCGGTGAGGATCGCGCTGGCGATATAGCCGCAGAGCGAGCCGAAAATGATCACGCCGAGATAGCCATTGCTGGACAGGATGGTGAGGTGCCGCTCGGTGCGTAGAAAGGTCGGCAGCCAGGTGGTGATGGCGTAATAGCCGCCTTGCGCGC
Source organism: Acetobacteraceae bacterium (assembly GCA_965276795.1). GTDB lineage: Bacteria > Pseudomonadota > Alphaproteobacteria > Acetobacterales > Acetobacteraceae > Acidiphilium. The sequence continues at coordinate 3,151,719 of OZ255628.1, forward strand.
CGATGGCGAGCAGCGCGCCGCGCAAAGTGAGGCTGAGCAGGCCGGGCGCGAAGATCGCGAAGGGGCTGGAAACCTTGCCGGCGCGGCGGGTTTCGGCGACAAAAATCTCCGGCTCCGGCACCGCGCGCCGGATGAACAGCACGAACAGGCCAGGCAGGATGCCGATAAAGAACAGGGTGCGCCAAGCCCATTCCGGCGGCAGGAGTTTATAGACGATGCTGGCGCAGATGGCCGCCGCCGCCCAGCCAATGGCCCAGGAGCTTTGCACGAAGCCGACGGCGCGGCCCCGATAGCGCGTCGCGATCACCTCGCCCATCAGCACCGACCCCGCCGCCCACTCGCCGCCAAAGCCAAGGCCTTGCAAGCCCCGCATCACCAGCAACTGATCCGGCGAATTGGTGAAGCCGCAGAGGAAGGTAAAGATGGCGTACCAGAGAATGGTGATCTGCAGCACCTTCACCCGGCCAATCCGGTCCGAGAGGAAACCGGCGATCCAGCCACCGAAGGCGGAGAGCAGGAGTGTGACGGTAGCGATCAGCCCGGCCTGCCCCGGCGTCATATGCCAGAGTACGAACAGCGTCGGGATGACGAAGGTGAACACCATGACATTCAGCGAATCAAGCGCGAAGCCGCCATAGCAAGCCCAGAAGGTGCGCTTCTTCACCGGGTCGAGGGTCGAATACCAGCCGAACATTGCTTGAACTCCTCGTTGTTGTTTTTTGGTTAAGCAAGATCCTCAAGATAAGACCAGTTTGGTTCCGGCAGGTCGGTGACCAGCATGCAGCCGGGAGCATGGGTGATGGCGAGAGGCAGCCGCGCCGCTTCGAGCGCTGTCTGGCTGGTAACGCCGCAGGCCCAGAAAACCGGGATATCGCCCGGTTCAATAACTGGCGGATCACCGAAATCGGGCTGATGGATCGCGGCGATGCCGATTTGCTCCGGGTCACCCTGATGCACCGGGGCGCCATGCATGGCGGGGAAATGCGCGCATATCGCGGCGGCGCGGCTGGCCTGGGCTGGCGGCATCGGGCGCAGCGACACCACGAGCGGGCCGCCGAAAGGCGGCACGGCGCGGGTGGGGATCGAGGTCCGGTACATCGGCACGTTGCGGCCCGCGGCGACATGCCGCACCGGCACGCCATTCGCCAGCAAGGCGCGCTCGAAGGTGAAGGAGCAGCCGATGACGAAGCTGACCAGATCATCGCGCCATAAATCGGCAACCGAGGCGGGTTCGGTGGTGCAGGCGCCGTCGCGGAACACCCGGTAGCGCGGCAGGTCAGCGCGGATATCAATGCCAGCGCCAAGCGATGGCAGCGCCGTCTCGCCTGGCTTCGAGACCGCCAGCAGCGGACAGGCCTGCGGGTTGGCGCGGCAGAACGCCTCGAAGGCATCCGCATGCGCGGCGGGCAGGATCACCACATTGCCTTGCACGAAACCCGGCGCCGCGCCCGCCGTCTGGCCCATCCATGCGCCGGAAGCGCATTGCCGCCGCAAGTTTGCGGCTTGCAGGAGAGAGATCACATCCATGTTCGTCCTCGCTGAAGCATCAGGCGACCATAGAAAAATTTGCTGCCGCTCGGCAATCTTTATGCCGGATCGGCTTTGACCATGAAGGGTGGTCATACGAGCGCCAAAACTTGGCACAGCCGATTGGGCTGCATTGGAAAGGGAAGCTACCCTAGATCATGAGCAGGATGACGAAGATAAATAAAAATCCGAAGCGAAAGCATTTGCCGCACGGCGAGCCTATTTCCGCTCGCCCGGCATATGCTCCCGCAGCACTTGATTGATGCGCGTCTGCCAGCCGCTGCCTTGATTCCGGTAGGCTTCCAGCACATCCGGGTCCAACCGTAACGTCTGATTGACCTTCCTGCCAGGCAGCCGGGGGCGGCCACGGCTTTGGCGCATCAGTTCGTCGGTCGCCTGCTGGCCGATGAACTGGGGCAGCACTTCGGACGCGGGCCGTGCCTTGGCGAAATCTTCCCGCGTCCATTCGGGATTGTCCTCATCCGGGCGCGAGGCCGGATCGTCAATTCTTTTTACCATATTGATCCCTCTCTTTTTTGTTTGCCTTACGAAAACTGATAACGCGCAAGTCGGTATCGCGAGGCGTTACCATCACCGCGTACAAGCGCCCATCGAGACACGCCAATACTTGCAGGCGTGTCTCGCCGTAGTCTTTGCGGGTATCTTTCTTGACATCCGCTGTATGCCATTCGAGTTGCTCGGCGAGTTGAAAAGACAGGCCGCGCTCGGCGATATTCTTCGCATTCTTTTTAGGGTCGAATATGATCGCCATTTACTTTAATGCTACAGCGAAAAACCAAAGCCGTCAATCATTCCGTTATCACAAAATGCCGCCCATCCCCCGGGGCTTGCGCCGCCGGTTTGCCGCCGCCACCTGATCGGCAGCGAAATCGGCGGAAACGGAGCATAACGTGGCGCAGCAAATTGCACTGGACCCGGCCATCGAGGCGGGGATTTACAAGGATGACGGCACCAAGGAGATCGCGCCTGATCTCGCCTTCAAGCGGCTGGGGCTGGTCAATGTGATGTTTCATGGCAAGCCTGGCGCCGGTGACCGGAATTGGGTGCTGGTCGATGCGGGGCTGCCCGGCACCGCCGGTTTGATCGCGGGCGCCGCTGAGGCGCGGTTCGGCAAAGAAGCGCGGCCTGCCGCCATCATCATGACGCATGGGCATTTCGACCATATCGGCGCGCTGAAAGAACTGGCCGAGCGCTGGGACGCGCCAATTTACGCGCATCGGCTGGAACTGCCCTATTTGAACGGCGCGCAATCCTATCCGCCGCCTGATGCCATGGCGGGCGGCGGAATAATGTCGCTGATGGCGCCGCTGTATCCGCGCGGGCCGATTGATGTCTCAACCTGGCTACAGGCCTTGCCAGACGATGAAACCGTGCCGGGAATGCCGGGCTGGCGCTGGATCGCCACGCCGGGTCACGCGCCAGGCCATGTCTCGTTCTGGCGCGAGGCGGATCGCAGCCTGATCGCCGGCGACGCCTTCATCACCACGGCGCAGGAATCGGTCTATGCGGTACTGACGCAGGAGGCCGAAATGCATGGACCGCCAATGTACTACACCCCCGATTGGGCGGCAGCCGAGGCTTCGGTGCAAAAACTGGCGGCGTTGCAGCCTGAGCTTGCGATAACCGGACATGGCCAGGCAATGCAAGGCGCTGCAATGCGGACCGCGCTCGACCGCTTGGCGCGGGAGTTTCGCCAGATCGCAGTGCCAAGCCATTTACGGCGTGCCGGCTGAACGCTGCTTATATGAAGGCGGATTTATCGAAGGTTCATGCGCGTCACCTTGTTTACCGCCCGGCGCCGATAAATGTTACAAGCTGGTTCCCGCAAGCCGTGGGCCAACGGAAAACCAGGAGGGTTGAAACATGCGGAACATTCTCATGACCACTGCCGCCGGAATGATGCTGATCGGCGTCGCCCACGCGCAGACCACCGCAAGCGGATCAGGAATGCAAAATTCCTCAACGCAAACCACCAAAAAAGCCGGCGCGATGCCGGGCACCAATGTCAGCGGCGCGACCAGCGACAAAGGCAAAGGCACGATGCCGGAAAATCCGAACGCCAAAAAAGGCACGGTCAGCGGAACCTCAGGCAGCGGCGCCAAAGGATCGGGACCGAATGCGTCCGACAGCGCGAATAAGTAGCGGCCCGGATCAATAACAAAAAGGCCGGGAACACTGTCCCGGCCTTTTTGATTTTTACAGCAAGTCTTCCAGCCTGATCGGCAAGCGGCGAATTCGCTTGCCGGTAGCGTGATAGACAGCATTGGCGATGGCAGCATTGGTGCCGACGATGCCAAGTTCGCCGATCCCCTTGATGCCCATCGGATTCACCTTGTCATCCTCTTCGGGAAGCATGATGACTTCAACCGAAGGCACGTCGGCGTTCACCGCGACCAAGTAATCCGCCAGATTGGTATTGATGTAGCGGGCCTGGCGCGGATCGATCTCGGTGGCTTCTAGCAAAGCCGAGCCAAGACCCCAGATCATGCCGCCGCTCAACTGGCTGCGGGCGGCTTTCGGGTTGAGCACCTGCCCAAAGGCAAAAGCGCCGGTCATCCGCGGCACCCGAATCTCCTTGGTTTTCGCATGGATGCGAACCTCGACGAACTCCGCGCCGAAGGCGTAATCGGTATGCTCCTTGCCGGCGCCCCCACCAGTGAAGGCGGCATGGCCTTGATGCAGCTTTTTAAGTCCTTCTGGCGGTATGCCATCGGGCAAGTTTTCCGCGTAGCCTTCAACGAAGTCGGGATGCAGCCGTTGCAGCGCCAGTTCCAGCGTCTCCTCGCCATGCGGGCCGCGCAATTTTCCCTCGGCAAACTTGAGTTCCATCGAATCCTGACCAGCGAACACGCCGTCATTGGCCTGCACGGCGGCCAGCGCCACCCGCGCGCGGATTTGCTCGCAAGCGGCGGCAATCGCATTGCAAATGCTGGCTGAACTGTTTGAACCGCCCGCCACCGGCGCCGGCGGAAGCCTTGAGTCGCCCACTTCCACCGCCACATCGTCAAACCTCGCGCCAAGCCGGTCAGCGGCGGTCATCGCCATGATGGTGATAACGCCGGTGCCAATCTCATGCGCCGCCGATTGCACCAAAACCTGCCCATCCGGCGTCAAGCGAACGCGCGCCGCGGCGGGGGCAACATGGGTGGGATAACAGCTGGTGGCGCAGCCCCAGCCGATCAGCCAGTCGCCCTCGCGCATCGAACCGGGCTTTTTATCGCGCTTTGACCAGCCAAACGCCTTTGCGGCGGCATCAAAGCAGGGCATCAGCGCGCGGCTGGAATAGGGCAGGTTCTTCACCGGGTCCTGCTCCGGCTCATTCACCCGGCGCAGTTCGACAGGGTCCATGTCCAGCGCCACGGCCAACTCGTCCATCGCCGACTCCAGCGCGAACATATACGGCACCTCGGCGGGCGCGCGCATGAAACCAGGCGTCGCCCGGTCGGCATGGACGAGATGCACGTCGGCGGTAATATTCGGGCAGGCATACATCCGCACGGTGGTCTCCACCCCTGCCACCGCATAAGGATCAGGGCGAGAGGTAACCTCCCAGCCTTCATGAACCAAGGCTTGCAACTTGCCCGACCGATCAGCGCCAAGCTTGATATTATGCCTGGTTTCGGCGCGGTAGGTGACAATAGTAAAGCCCTGGTCGCGCGTCGGCGCCAGCCGGACCGGCCTGCCCACGCGCTTCGCCGCGATAGCGACAAGGGCGGTGCGCGGCGTGATCGAGCCGCGCGAGCCGAAAGCGCCGCCGGTAAAATGCGCGATGGTGCGCACAGTAGCCGGATCAGCGCCAATCTGCTCCGCCGCGCCATGCTTCAGTCCATACATGAATTGCGACGGCTCATAGATGGTAAGGTTATCACCCTCCCAAGCGCAGGTAGTCGTATAAAGCTCAATCGGATTATGGTGCTGGGTCGGCGTTTCGTACATCTCGCTAAGCTTGACCGCCGACGAGGCCAGCGCCGCGCGGGTGTCACCCACCGAAACCGCGGCATCCTTGGCCTCTTCGGCGGTAGCGCCTGGACTGTCAAAGCCGCTGGCATGGTCTTGCTGCGTGTAATCCACCTTGATCCGCCGCGCCGCCTCGCGAGCCACCTCAAAGCTTTCGGCGACCACCATCGCGACGATTTCGCCGTGATAACGCACCTCCGGCGCGCGCAAAGGCAGGATGGTGGTGCCGCTATAACCGCCATTGCTGAACAGGCTGGCATCATGCAGCGCGTCCTTGGTGTTCTCCCAGGTCATGATTTCCAGGACACCAGGGATGGCGCGGGCGGCCTCGGTATCGATGCGGTCGATGGTGCCAAAGGCAATATTGCTCGTCACCAAAAAGCCGTGCGCGACGTTTTCCAATTCGGTGTCGGAGGCATAACGGGCAGCCCCGGTAACCTTGGCGCCCCCTTCTAGCCGGGACCGCGGCGCGCCGATTTTCGCGAAGATATCGCCTTCAGGCATGATCAACTCTCCAGTTCAGCGGCGGTGAGCAAGGCGCGCGCCAGCGTATGTTGCGCCAGAACCTGCTTGAAAGCGTTCTGGCCGCCGGTCCAAGCCCCGGCAAGCGCCGCCTGCGCCGCCTGATCGGCAACCGCCTCGTCAATCGTCTTGCCGATAATCGCGGCTTCGGCGGCCTCGCCGCGCCAGGGAACGCTGGCAATGCCGCCCAGCGCGATCCGGGCAGACTTCACCCTGCCGCCCTCCAGATCAAGCGCGACAGCAGCGGAAGCCAGCGCGAACTGATAGGATTGCCGGTCGCGAATTTTAACATAAACCGAGCGGCGCGCCATCGCGGCTTTCGCCACGGTAATCGCGGTGATCAACTCGCCAGCGGCCAACGTCGTTTCAATCTGCGGCGTGTCGCCAGGCAGGCGGAACAAGTCTTGCGCCGGAATCGTCCGGGTGCCCCCGGCGCCAAGAATTTCGATCCGCGCGTCAAGCGCCACCAGCGCAATCGCCAGATCGCCAGGATAGTTGGCAATGCAATGCTCGCTGACGCCGAGTATCGCCAGATCACGATTAACGCCGCCGCGCGCCGCGCACCCGCTGCCCGGCTTACGCTTATTACATTCCGCCCAGCCCGGATCGCGAAAATACTGGCAGCGCGTGCGCTGCAACAAATTGCCGCCCATCGTCGCCATGTTGCGCAGTTGCGCACTGGCTGCGAGGCTGAGGGACTGGGCAAGCGCGGGATACTCGCGCGCAACGCGCGGATCAGCGGCAACGTCATTCATCTTCGCCAGCGCGCCGATGCGAAGCCCTTGATCCGAGGCAGTGACTTCGCCGTAGTCCCGGGCCAGCGGGCTGATATCGGCCACGGTCTCCGGCTGCATCACCTCCAGCTTCATCAAATCGATCAGCGTGGTGCCGCCGGCGAGAAACTGGGTAGCGCCATCGCGCGCCTCGCCGCCGGCCTTGGTCTGCACGGCCTTGGCAGCGCTATCGATGGTGGTGAACTGGAACGATCTCATGCCGCTTGCTTCCTTAACGCATCGCCCATCTGGGCTTTCGCCTGATTGATGGCGGCGACAATATTGGGATAGGCGGCGCAGCGGCACAGATTGCCGCTCATGATCTCGCGGATCTCGTCATCCGACCCGGCATGGCCCGAGGTAACGCAATCAATCGCCGACATAATCTGGCCCGGCGTGCAATAGCCGCACTGAAAGCCGTCATGGTCGATGAAAGCCTGCTGCATCGGGTGCAGCGCGCCATCCGCCGCCGCAATGCCCTCAATAGTGGTGACAGCCTTGCCCTGCGCCGCCACCGCGAGGGTAAGGCAGGACAACACAGCGCGGCCATCGACATGCACGGTGCAAGCGCCGCACTGGCCATGATCGCACCCTTTCTTGCTACCGGTCAGGTTCAAATGCTCGCGCAGCGCGTCGAGCAGCGAAGTGCGCGGGTCGAGTTTGAGTTTGTGAGACTGCTCGTTGACGTTCAGCTCAACGGAAATGGTTTGGGGCCGGCTGATCTGCGCGGTATCGGGCATGGTTTCGTTCCTCGTCCTCCGCCACGATATTGGCGGCAAGGCCAAACCTTCAATGCGGCTGGCCAGAGCGGCCCGGAAGCGGCGTTACCGGATTGTCAGAACCATCCGGCACGCGAAGCGGCGGTGAAGGCGGCGCCTAACCCAGCAGCGCCGGTGATCAACCAGGAAACATAATCGCGAATGTCGCCGCTATGCAGCCGTTCCAGGAAAGCGAGCGGGATATCCGCATAGCCGCCGATCCGGCGGACCAGCCGCGGCAGCAAATGCCCGAACAGCGCCAGCGCCGCGAAACCCAGCGCGATCAGCGCCGATGCCCCCGCGAGAATAACCGAATTTTCATGGATTTCGGCAAAAGGCGCCGCATGATGCAGCCGGATCAGCGGCATCGGCCTGGCTTGCAGCATCAAGGCGCGATAGGCGGGCGCATCCAGGAAACGCGCGGCGGCTTGCCGTGCCAAGTTCGAAAGACGCGGGATCACGCCGCTCGCCGCCGCGATGGCCAGCAAGGCGGTAGGCGCCAACAGCATGGGGATCGGCGTCTCACCGCCGCTTGGGGCGGTCTCCGGCGCCTCCTCGTCGCTGGGCGAGGCATCCTCGGCGGCGGGATCGCGCCCCCAGCCAAGAAAAATGCTGGCGGCGGCATGCAGCACCGCCCCCGCCGTTAATCCCGAGGTGAGCGTGAACACATAAGGCAGCCAAGGCGCGCCTGCCCGGTCGGCGGCGGTCTCCATCAGCGCCTTGCCGGCAAAGGTGGCGAAAGGCGGCAGCCCGGCCAGGCCAATCGCGCCCAACACAAACAACGCGGCGGCCCAGCGCATCTCGCCGCCCCGCCCATGCAAGGCCGGCTCATCCACGCTATCCAGCCGGTGCAGCACGATGCCGACGGTGAGGAACAGCGCGCCCTTCACCATGCCGTGCCCCGCCATGTAAATCAGCATCCCGCCGGCCCCCGCGGCAAGCCCGGTCGAAAGCCCCGCCAGCATCATGCCGACATGGCCGATTGTTGAAAACGCCAGCAGGCGTTTTAGTTGCCGTTGGCGCGTCGCCATGACGGCGCCGACCAGCGCGGTCAAAGCGCCCAGCCAAAGCAGGATGGTCCAAATCCCGCCCATAGCCGGAAAGCCGCCGGCAAACACGCTCCAATAAACCCGGCCCAAGCCAAACAGCCCCAAAGGCGCCATGATGCCGCTGATCAGCACGCAGACCGGCGTCGGAGCCACCGCATCGGCCTCGGCGTGCCAGAAATGAAACGGCACCCCCGCCGCCTTGGTCAGAAATCCGGTGGCAAGCAAAGCCAGCGCCGCGATGGTCACGCCGTTCGGCGGCCCCGCTTTCATAACCGCATCGCCCAACTGCGCCAGGTTGAGCGCGCCAAACTCGCCATAGATCAGCGCCAACCCCCAAAGAAACAGCAGCGCGCCGAGGCTATTGACGATGGCGAAGGTCAGCGCGCCTTCCAACGAATCCGCCTCGATCTTATAGCCGGTCAGCGAATAGGCGGCGGTGCTCATCAGCTCGAAAAACACGAACATGGTGAACAGATCGCCGCTGAAGCAATAGCCGATCATCGCCGCGAGAAACACCAAAATCAGCGTCGGGAACAAAGTGCCGAGCGAATCGAAATACCGCCAGGCAAACACAAAGGCGGCGGTGGTGAGCAGCCCCGCCAGCGTCGCCACCGCGCCGCTGAACGGGCCAATCGTGAACGCGATGCCCAGCGCGATGCCATGATGCGGCGTCCAGCCGCCAAACCAATACGCCATGTCGCCATGCCGGAAGCTGTGCACGGTCAGAATGCCAAGCAGCGCCGTGGTGGTGGCGGCGGCGGCAATAGCCAGCGCATCGGCCAGCAACCGCGAGACAAAGGCGCGCAACATGCCGAGCACCGCGCCTGCCAGCAAAGGCAGCACAAAGGCAATGGGGATCAGGTTCATTGGTTGATACCAAGCGGCGTAAGGGATGACCTATCGCGAAGCAAGATCATGGGGCTTCGCCCCCTGAAACCCCCACTAAGGGCAATGCCCTTAGAACCCGCTAAATGGCTTTCGCTGGGAGGGGTCATAGACCCCTCCCAGCGAAAGCCAAATAATGGATTCCAAAGGCTCTGCCTTTGGCGGAGGTCCAGGAGGCGGAGCCTCTTGGCCTTACTCTTGCCGATGGGTTAAGCTTTACGCCGTTTGGTATAACCAACCATGCGCCTGGCAGCCCAAGCTTGCGCGAACCTCCGGAGGCTTGCTCAGTCATGCAGCGCGCGCAGCTTGCCGGGATTCAGTGTATCGCGCTTTTTCCAAACCTGGATCGCCATCGCCAGCAGCAGGGCGGTGATGGTGGCGCCGACCACCACATCGGTCAGCACCAGCGCCTGCACGATGGGATCGACGGCGGGAATGCCGATGCGATGGCTGGTGAAGATCGGCGCGATATCGCCGCGGCGATAGCCAACCGAAAGCAGCAGCACATAGGTCGAGGACTGAATGACGCTGAAGCAGACGATCATGTGCACCAGATGCTTGCTGGTGATGATGCCGTAAAGGCCGATTAGCAGCAGCCAGCCGGCGACCAGCCACGGGATGAGCGTCATGATTGATGCTGCTTTTCGTGGCCGCGCACTTCCTCGGTGAACTCAAGGAAAATAACGGTGAACCCGGCGGCGACCTCGATGCCGACGAAGAAATTGATCAGATACACCGTGCCGGAGGACAATAAATCGCCGGTCATGCCGAGCGGCAGGATGTTTTGCAAAAACGCCGCCCCCGTGGCCAGCGCGGCGATGCCAACCAGCGCATAGGCGCCGGCGGCGACGGCTTCCACCGCGTCGCTGGCCTCTTTCGGGCTGGTATTGCGGAAGGCCTTATAGTTGCGGGTGAGGTAAATCAGCAAAAACGCGGTGCCGGTGATGGCGCCGCCCTGAAACCCGCCGCCGGGGGTGATCTGGCCGTGCAAAATCACATAGATCCCGAACACCAAAATCAGGCCGAGAAAGCCGGTGCTCATCCAGGCGGAATCATCGCTGCGCGGCAAATCAGGGCGTCCCGGCGCGGTCGGCTGCTCAGGATCGGGGTCGCCCGCGCCCGGCTCGCCGCGCAACAGCACGACCACGCCGGCGACGGCGGCGAACAGGATGAACTCCTCGCCCAGCGTATCAAGCCCGCGATAATCGAAATTGATCGCGGTGACGATATTGGTCAAATGGCGCTGGTAATAGGCGACATGGTTGAGGATCATGCCATAAGGGCCGGGATACTGGCCAAAACCGGGCAGACCGACCATGCCGCGCAGCAGCAGCCAGGCGAGAACGGGCGCAGTGGCGGCAAACATCCACAGCCGCGCCGCTTGTTTCATTGGCTTTGGTCCTTCGGGGCGGCCTCGTCCTCAGGGCGGCGGCGGCGCGAGGTGCCGGCAAGCGTGACCAGCAGCATCAGCGGCAAGGCGCAGGCGCCCACCGCAAGCTCCGAAAACGCCACGTCGGGCGCTTGCAGCACCATGAACAGGATGGTGAGGACCAGCCCGTAAATCGCCAGCACCATCACCTGCCGGCGCGGCTCGCGCGTCAGCACCACGGCGGTGGCGGCGATGGCGGTGAACAAAAAACAAGCGAGTTGCAGCGCGCTCATAATCCCTGCTCCGGTAGCCCGCGGGCGATTTCCTCGGCGGTGATGCCGGCGCTCTGGGCGTCGCGCACCCGTGCCGCGCGGGCCAACACGCGGGTAACCACCGGGCCAGTAATCGCCAGCACGGCCAGAATGGTGATCGCCTTCAACGCCATCAGCAGCGACTGAAACTTGATGACCAGGGCAAGCGCGATCAGCAGCGGGCCAAGAAAGCTGGCCGGCGCCAGATAATGCAGCCGGTCATACACCACGCGCATCCTGAACACGCCGGCGCAGCACAGCAGTTCAACCGCGATGCCAGCAAACAGCAGCGCCGCCTCGAGGCCATGCCTCACAGCCAGCGCTCGAAAAAATGCGCGAACAACAAGCTGCCGGGAAACGACAAAAAGGCCAGCGCCAGGGCCAGATCGGCGAAGCTAGGCCGCCCATAGCCTTGCGCCAGCAAAAGCAGGATCAGAATGGCGATGGTGCTGCCCATCTGCACCCCCGCCAGCGCCTCCATCAACCCGGCGCGCAAAATAATCACCAGACAGGAAGCCAGGCCAAACAACAAAACAAAAGCGCCGGCCAGCCAGATATTCATGATAAAGGGCATCAAGCGTTTCCCACTAAACCGGCCAAACCCGGTCGCCATCGCCGGGCGGTTTCGCCGCCGGCGTCAGTTGATGCACCAGCAAATGCCCCGGCTGCATCTCCAGCCCGATCACCACGCTATTCGGCGTGAAACACATGGCGGTGGTAATCAAGGCCCGCCGCCCGGCGGCTTCAGCAGGCGTCCGCCCCGCTTCGCCATCAAACGGAATCGCCAGCGTCTGGCCAATGCCCGCCTCGCGCTCCGCCCGCGAGCGAAACAAAACGAGAAACAGTGGCCCGCACTCGCTGATCGCCGCGAGAATTTGCTTGCCCGCCAGCCGCACCACCCACCAGGCGCGGATCGCAAAGCGCCGCCGGATATTGCGCCGCAGCCTGGTAATCGCAATCGCGCCCACGCTCGCGCACAACACCCCAGCGCCAAGCTCGCCAGGACTGACGGTCTCCGAAAACAACATATAGGCGGCAAACAACACCACCCACCAGGCAGCGAACCGCAACATCGCTCTCAAGGCCGAATCGCCGGACATGGGATGAAGGACATGGGATGAAGATGGAGCAGCCAAGCGGCGGAGGCAATGCCAAACTTGTGAGTTCAGGACCATAGAGTCGTCGCTTGCGAAACTTCCCTCACGCCGAGACGACGGAAACATTCCGAAATAGCCGTTTCGCGCAGCTGACCAGCCTTGTCACTTCAAGCCGCTCGGCATTCCACCGAATTTGTAAACCTCTCTTTCTGCGTAATCTGCGTAATCTGCGGATCATCCTTGCTTTATCCGAAATGACGCAGATTACGCAGATTAACGAAGGCGGCGGCCCCGTCGCCAAACTAACGCGCGTCTAACAAAATCTGTCACAAATCGCAAATTCTTCTTGCTCACTTGCTTTGGTTTGTGGTTTTATCCGGTTAGTGAACCAGATCGCTTCCCTTGCCCCGGCAGAACGCCTCGCCTACATCATCGAGAACCTGTGCCAGGTGATCGGCCGGCGCAGCGACTGGCGTCTGGGCCTAGCCTGCCTGCCTGGCCAGCTCCTGTTCCAGATCTGGAAGCGCCTGCGCGGCATCGCCTTTCGCTTTAAGGCGCGCCTCGCGCGCAACGCCCTAAACCCCATCCCCGCGCCACCCCGCTTGCGCAAGCCCCGCCCGGCCCGGCCCCGCAAGCCGGACCCGCTGCCGCGCCATTACGCTTGGCTGCTGCGCCTGATCCAGGAAACCGCCCATGGCAGGTCGCAATTCTGCGATTTCCTCGCCGATCCCGAAATGGCAACCCTCCTCGCCCAAGACCCGCAACTCCGCAGCATCCTCCGCCCGCTCTGCCACATCCTCGGCCTCCGCCGCGACCAGGTCCCGTCCCTATACCCGCCAATACCGCCCAAGCAGGCCCTGCCTTCGCAACCGCCTGATGCGCAACCGCCAGCGCCCTCCATTCCCGATGAAGCGCCGCCGCCAGCCGCGCCGCCAGCCGCACAAGCCGAATCTCCTCCTGGCACAGCGCCGCCTGACACCCCGCCGCCTGATCCCGCAACGGACACTTGCGCGTAATCGCCTTCGCGCGCCCACAATGTTCCGGTTACGAAACAAAAATGGTTTGGCGAGAACGACCCTGATCTCGCTTTGCCGAATTGTGAGCTGCCAAGGCCACTGGGACTAGCCGCCCCGCTCCAGTTCGTGCTCGAAGCGGAGGCCGTCCAGGTTGCGTTGCACGATGGCCAGGGCCAATGCCTTGCCTCGATGCCGGTAGGTGATTGTGCAGTCGTTTTCTTCCAGCGAGCCGTCGAACAGAATTTCGTCCCAGTGTTCGGCGTGGCCGACATAGCCGAGGCCGAACTCGTACTGGATGGTCCAGAAGAACGGCGCCTGATCGAATCGTTCGCGGTAGCCCAGCATGTTACGCGCCGCCACCTGGCCTTGGCGCTGCGCCACCACCCAGTGCTCGACGCGGATCGCCTGGCCGGAATGCGGATCCGGCCAGCGGGCGATGTCGCCTGCCGCGAAAATGCCCGGCGCGCTGGTTTCCAGGTATTCGTTGACGCTGACGCCGCGATCAGTGGCCAGCCCGGCCTGTGCCGCGAGCTCGGTCAGCGGCTGCACGCCGATTCCCGCCACGATGAAATCCGCCTCGATCCGCTGGCCGTCCTTCAGGATCACCGCGTTTGGCTCGACCCTCGCGACCTCCGCTTTCGCATAAAACACCACGCCATGCTGTTCATGCAGCGCGCGGAAATGGGCACCCACCTCCGGCCCGAGCAGTTTCGCCATCGGCACGGCTTCCGGCGTGACGATGGCCACCGCCACATCGCGCTTGCGCAGCGAGGCCGCGACCTCCAGGCCGATGAAACTCGATCCGATCACCACGGCGCGCGCGCCTGGCTTGGCTTTTGCGACCAGCGCCCGGCTATCGGCGACGCTGCGCAAATAATGCACCTGCGCATCGCCCGGCACATCGAGCCGCTTCGGCGCGGCGCCGGTGGCCAGCAGCAGCGCGCCGTAGGGATGATCGCTGCCATCGGCCAGCGTGACCAGCCGCGCCTCCGGATCAATCCGCCGCACCGCCGTGCCGAGCCGCAGATCAATCCGGTGCGCCGCGTAGAAATCCCCGGGCCGCAACGGCACCTCGTCGGCCTCTGACGAGCCGTTCAAAAAACCTTTCGATAATTTAGGCCGGTCGGGCGGCAGGTCCGCATCGGCGCTGAACATCGTCAGCCGCCCTTCGTAGCCCTCGCGGCGGAGCATCTCGGCGGCGGCCTCGCCCGCCGCGCCGCCGCCGATGATAATCACCGGCTCCGGGTTGGCTGGCGGCGCCGCCGGCTTCGCGGATGGCTGCTTGCCGCGCGTGTAAACCTTGCCGTCGCGCTGTTCGACCCGGAAGCAGGCAACCGGATCGAGCGCCGGGGCGCGCAGCGCCGCGCCGGTGCGCAGGCTGAAACAGGCATGGTGCCAAGGGCAGCGAACGGTATCGTCCACCATCAGCCCTTGCTCCAGCGGCGCGCCGTAATGCGTGCAGCGCGCGCCAATCGCGAAAATTTCCGCGCCGCGCCGCGCCAGCAGCACCGGTTCGCCATCGGCATGGCCCAAGACCATCGCGCCGTCGCTGATTTCGGCGATGGCGATGCCTTGGTTGAAATCAGCGCCGCTCAATTCCTCGCTCATCCAGGCCTCCTGATCGTTCAGGAGGATCAAGTAAGCGCTTCTTTTTGCAAAAAGGCTACGCGCCGCGGAAGCAAAAACCTTCTTTAGATAAAGAATTCAAAGGCACTGGCCGGCGCACCAGCCGCTGGCCCAGGCCCATTGGAAGTTATAGCCGCCGAGCCAGCCGGTGACGTCCACCGCCTCGCCGATCACGAACAAGCCGGGCACGCGCTTGGCTTCCATGGTTTTCGACGACAGGCCGGCGGTATCGACGCCGCCCAATGTCACCTCGGCTTTCGCGTAACCTTCACTGCCCGCCGGGGTAACGCGCCAGGATTTCAGGCTCAGCCCCAGATCGATCAGCGCTCGGTCCGGCAGTTCGCCAACCGGCCCCGATAATCCGGGCGGCAGGAAGCCATCCGCCATCCGCTGCGGCAGCGCCTCGGCAAGCAGGCTGCGCAGCGATGCCTTCGGCCGGTCGCGCTTTTTTGCCGCGAACAGTCCGGCATCATCATCCGGCAACAGATCGAGCGTGACCGGCTGGCCTTCGCGCCAGGCGGAGGAAATTTGCAGGATCGCAGGGCCGGAGACGCCGCGATGGGTAAACAGCATCGCCTCGCGAAATACCGCCCGCCCGCAAGCCGCGATGACCGGCAGCGACACGCCTGAAAGGCATTGCGTGCGGGCAAGCTCGCCAACGGCCAAGGTCAGCGGCACCAAAGCGGGGCGGATTTCGGTCAAGGCCAGCCCAAATCGCCGCGCCATGTCATGCGCGAACCCGCTGGCGCCAAGCTTCGGGATCGACAACCCGCCAGTCGCCAGCACCACCGATTGCGCCTCGATGTCGCCTTGATCGGTCGCGACCCTGAACCGCTCGCCCCGCGTAATCTCGCTGATCCGGCAGCCGAGTCGCAGCGCCACCCCCGCCGCCTCGCACTCCGCCAACAGCATGGCGACGATGGCGCGCGCCGAACCGTCGCAGAATAACTGGCCCAGCGTCTTTTCATGCCACGCGATGCCGTGCCGTTCCACCAAGGCGATGAAATCCTGCGGCGTGTAGCGCGCCAGCGCCGATTTAAAGAAATGCTTGTTGCCGGAAAAGAACCGCGCCGGGTCGCTGTCCCGGTTGGTGAAATTGCACCGCCCGCCGCCGGAGATCAAAATTTTGCGGCCCGGCTCGGCGGCATGGTCGAGCACCAGCACCCGCCGCCCGCGCTGCCCCGCCGCCATCGCGCACATCAACCCGGCGGCGCCGGCGCCGATAATGACGGTATCAAAGTTTTGCATTGAGCTAGGTAAAGCAGTGCTTCTCTAGACTGCCTGCCCACAAGCCAAACTACACCGCCCGGCGTCGGTTTCGATCTGCACCGTCGCATGGTCGATGTCGAATTTATGGTGCAGATCATCGCAAAGCCGGGCCAGGAAGGCATCGCCCGGATGGCCCGACGGCGCCACCAGGTGCAAAGTGAGGGCGGTTTCGGTGGTGCTCATCGACCAGATATGCAGGTCGTGCACCGAGGCGATTTCCGGCTTCGCCAGCACGAAGCTTCGCACCGCTTCCGGGCGGATGTCGCCGGGCACCGCGTCCATCGCCATGCCCATGGAGTCGCGGAGCAGGCTCCAGGTGCCGGCGATGATGACGGCGGCGATGATCAGGCTCATCACCGGGTCGAGCCGCTCCCAGCCGGTAAGCAAAATCAAGGCGCCGGCGACCACCACGCCGAAGGACAGCACGGCGTCAAAGGCCATGTGCTGGAAGGCGGCGCGAATATTGAGGTCGCCGCGCCGGCCCGAGGCGAAGAGCAGCGCCGTCGTGCCGTTTACCAGAATGCCCGCCGCCGCCACCGCCATCACGATGATGGTGCCGACATGCGAGGGCGAAATCAGCCGCGCAATGGCGCCCGCCGCGATGGCGCCCACCGAGATTAGCAGGATGATGGCATTCGCCAGCGCCGCCAAGATGGTGCCCCGGCGCAATCCATAGGTGTAGCGCGAGGAAGGGATGCTTTTGGCAAAGCGGGCGGCGCCCCAGGCCATCAGCAGCCCCAGCACATCGCCCAGATTATGCCCGGCATCGGCGAGCAACGCCATCGAATGGGCGAGCAGCCCGGCCACCACCTCGGCGATGACGAAGCCGGCGTTCAGCGCGGTGCCGATGGCGAAGGCGCGGCCAAAATTTTTCGGCGCATGGCTATGGTCGTGGCCGGATTCATGATGGTGGTCGTGGCCGGGCATTGCGAAGGCTTTCCTGAGTAATCCGGCCATTATAGCGCGAGCGGCAATGACCGGCCATATCGAAAAATTCCGATGCTCGGGCGCCTTTGCCAAGCCGGATAATTTGCGCCAAAACGTCCGCCGCAACGATAGCCGGCGCCGCCGGACCAACCAGGCATCATCCGGGAGATCATGATTTTTCACGCGCCGCGCCGCCGCTTGCTGTTGCGGATTGTCACCGGCTTTGCCGGCGGTCTCGCCACGTTGGCAAGCGCGCGCGCCGCTGAGCCAACGATGCCGCCGCCGGCGATGCCGGTGACCGAGGTGAAGCCGGTGACGTACCGCGCCGGCATCGAGGTATCCGGCCAGGTGGCGGCGGTGAATGGCGCGACGCTTGCCGCCAGCCAGGCGGGGATGGTCATCGCGGTGAATTTTCGCTCCGGCCAGAGCGTCGGCAAGGGCGCAATCCTGGTGCGGCTCGATGATACAGTGGAGCAGGCGCAGCTGGTTCTGGATCAAGCCAAGCTCGCCGAGGCGCAACGCACGCTGGCGCGCGATCAGCGGCTGCGCGCCATCGCCGGCGTCGCCGTGGCGCAGCTGGAAACCGCCGAGGCGGTGGTCGCCGAGGCAAAGGCGCAGATCACGCTCGATCAGGCGCATGCCGGCAAGCTTGCAATCACCGCGCCGTTTGCCGGGCAGCTCGGCATTCGCCGCGTCTCGCCGGGCGATTATCTGCAAATCGGCGCGAAGGTCACCACCATCACCCAGATCAGCCCGCTCCGGGTGTTCTTCGCCGTGCCGGAAACCGAGCTGGATGGGCTAAAACCCGGCGACGCCTTCACCATCGCCGTGCCAGGATTGGCGGGTCCGGGTCATCAGGGCGTTATCACCGCGCTTAGCCCGCGCATCTCCACCGCCACGCATGCGCGGATGGTGGAAGGCCGGGTGGCGAACGCTTCCGGCGCGCTGGTGCCGGGCATGTTCGGCACGGTCAGCCTGCCGACCGGCGCGGCGCTCGCCGCCTGGTCGGTCCCCGCCGCCGCCCTGAATTACGGGCCGATCGGCAGCTTTCTGTATCAGGTGACCGAAGCCGGCAACAACGCAACGGTGCATGCGGTCTATGTCCAGGTGCTGTCTTCCGCCGGCGCCGCCGCTTTGGTGCAAGGCAAGGATTTGCGCAAAGGCGCCGCCATCATCGCCTTCGGCGGCTTCAAGCTGCATGACGGCGAAACCATCCAGAAGCCGGCCAGCGGATGAATCAGCCCGAAAATTTAGGCATTTGGGCCGCCCTGCTGCGCCACCCGATCCTGGTCGGCCTCGGCACCGCGGCGCTGCTGCTGTTCGGCCTGGTCTCGCTGGCCACCCTGCCGATCCGGCCCAGCCCGCCAATCCCGGTGAACCGCATCAGGATCAGCACCGATTACCCCGGCGCGTCCGCCGCCGTGGTCAATCAATTCGTCACCGTGCCGACGGAAGCGAGCGTCGCCTCGGTCGGCGGCGTCGCCTATGTCACCGGCACCTCGCGCGAAGGACGCTCGAAAATCCGCGCCTATCTCGCCGATGGCGCCGACGCCAATACGGTCTATGCCGAGGTGCTTTCGGCGGTGAACGCCGCGCGCACCAATATCCCCGCCGCCGCGCATCTGCCCGATGTCGAGCTGGTCGGCGATGAGAACAGCAACCAGGAATTCAACGTGGCGGCGCTGTTCGCGCCGAGCATTTCCGAATCGGCGGTGACCAGCTTCCTGCAGACCGACGTGATCCCGCGCCTGGAAACCGTGCCGGAGATCGGCCCGGTGCAGATGTTTTCGGCAACGCCGGCGATCCGCGTATCGATGAATCCGGCGCGGATGACGGCGCTTGGCATCACGCCCGGCGAGATCAGCGCGGCCTTGGCCAGCGCCGCCGGCGTCTCGGCGGGCGGCACCCTGCGCAACGCCGCGGGGATCACCACGGTCGAGGCGCGGCCTGGCCTGGCGGCGCTGGCCGATTTCCGCCGCATTCCGGTGACCACCCGCGGCGGCGTCACCATCCCGCTCGGCGCCGTCGCCAGCGTGGCGCTCGGCCCGCCGGATGATCAGTATCGCAACTGGTGGGCCGGGCAGCCGGCGGTGTACCTCGCCGCCGGCGTGGCGCCCGGCGGCAATATCCTCACCGTCTCAAAGGCGCTGCGCCGGGTGCTGGACGAGATGCGCCCGACCTTGCCGCCCGGCCTCACTTTGCCGGTGATCTATGACGAATCGATCAGCATCACCCGCAGCCTGCGCGACCTCGCGATCACGCTGGCGGTCACCATCCTGCTGGTCGGCGTCATCGTGCGCCTCTCGCTGGGCACGCTGCGCGCCGCCGCGGCGCCCTTCCTGGCGATCATCCTGTCGCTGATCGGCACCGCCATCGTGATGCATCTGCTCGGCCAGAGCCTCAACCTGTTCACCATCATTGCCTTGGTGCTGGCGGTGGGCCTGGTGGTGGACGACGCCATCGTGGTGGTCGAGGATATATTCCGGCGGATCGGCGAGGGCGAGACGCCGCGCGACGCCGCCGCCGCCAGCGTGACCCGGCTGGCGCCGGTGCTGGCGGCGATCTCCTCGACCCTGGTAGTCGCCTTTCTGCCGCTGGTGTTCCTGCAAGGGCTGACCGCCGCTCTGTTCCGGCCCTTCGCGGTGGTGCTGATCACCGCTTTCCTGTTCTCGCTGCTGATCGCGCTCACCGTGGTGCCGCTGATCGCGCTCTGGGCCGGGCGGCACGAGGAAAACCGCGCCAGGCTATCGCTCATCGACCGCGGGCGCGATCTCTATGTCCGGCTGCTGGGCGCTGCCTTGCGGCATACCGTGCCGGTGGTCGGCGCCGCTGTCGTCCTCGCAGCGCTGGCCGCCCTGCTCTACGCCCAGGCGCCGCGCAACCTGACCCCGGCGGCGGACGGGCTCGATGTCAATATTTTCGCCAGCGGCCCTTACGGCGCCTCGCTCGGCTATCTCACCGCGCAATACCACACGATGGAGACGGCGCTGCACCGGATCGAGCCGGGCGAGCCGGATTGGATGGTGGCCGACCAGAGCGCGCATTCGCTGTTCGGCGGCTATACCTTCGACACGCCGGAGCAGGCGCTGCGCGCCACCAGGCGGCTCGGCGCGGCGCTCGGCAAGCTGCCGGGGGTGAAGGCCTATGTCAACCAGGATAACGGGCTGCCAGGCCTCGGCGACCTGCCTATCGACGTGCTCGTCTCCGGGCAGGCCAGCTACGACAAACTGCTGAATATCGCCCAAAAGGTGGTCGATGCCGGCTACGCTTCGGGGCAGTTCGACTTCCTGCAGGTTTCGCCCGGCGCGGTGCAGCCGCAATATTCCATCACCCCGCGCCGCCGCCTCGCCGCCGATCTCGGCGTCAGCCAAGCGGCGATCGGCGACACCATCGCCGATGCCTTGGCCGGCGGCACCGTCGCCCATGTCAGCCTCGGCAACGCGACGCTCGACGTGATCCCGACCGGACCGCGCGACATCACCCCCGCAACCCTCGGCGCCTACCAACTGCGCAGCGCGTCCGGCGCGTTGGTGCCGCTCGCCGATGTGGCGACGGTGCGGCGGCGGATGCGGCCTGACGCCATCGGCTCCTGGCAGGGCCTGCCGACCGTGCATATCCAGGGCCAGCAGCATCTCGGCGTGCCGCTCTCCACCGCGCTCGCCACCTTGCACACGGCCTTCAACGCGCATCGCGCGCCCGGCCTCAGCTTCGGCTATGCCGGACCCTCCGCCACCTTCCGCGACACCCAGCATCAAAACAACCTGCTCTTCCTGATGGGCTTCGCCGGATTGTTCTTTTTGCTCGCCGCCCAGTTCCGCAGCTTGCGCGACCCCTTCGCGGTGATCACCACCGTGCCGCTCGCCAGCCTCGGCCCGCTGGCGCTGATCACCCTCGGCGGCGCCACCCTCAACATCGTCACCGAAATCGCGTTATTGGCGGTCTGGGGCCTGATCGCCCGCCAGGGCATCCTGTTCGTGCAGATCGCCCATGACCGCGCCAAAGCCGGCCTCCCAATCCAGGACGCCGCCCTCGACGCCGCGCGCCTGCGCTTCCGCCCGATCCTGATGATCACCGTCGCGCTGATCGGCGGCAGCGTCCCCCTCATCCTCGCCAACGGCCCGCAAGCCGTCATCCGCTACGATATCGGCGCGATCCTCGCCAGCGGCATGGCCAGCGGCTTCCTGCTCTCCCTGTTCGCCGTCCCCGCCCTCTACGTCCTACTGCACGGCCGCTGAGATGCCCGGCGCTGTGGAGCCATTGCCGATCGGCCAAGCAGCGGGGCTTTGCCCCGCGCCCCATCAAGGGGCTTTGCCCCCTGAACCCCCACCAAAGGCTCAGCCTTTGGAATCCGTTGTTTTATCCGTCTCTGGGGAGGGCCCTCTGGGGCCCTCCCCAGAGACGGACCAAGTAAATGGTTCTAAGGGCCGCGCCCTTAGCGGAGGTCCAGGAGGCAGAGCCTCCTGGTGGGGCATGGGGCGAAGCCCCATCGCTTCCGGCTTATCAGCCATGGCCCTAGCCGCCGGGTGTCTCAGTGGCTGTGCCGTGCCGGTGCGGCGGGCGGACACGCGGGTGGTGGCACTCGGGTATGTGCGGGGGCCGGTGGCGGCGGGGGTGGACGGGCAGCGGATTGGGGTGGGGCTGGAGCCGGTGGCGTGGTGGCGGGCGTTTGGCAACCGGGCGCTGGATGGGTTGGTGGCGCGGGGGGTGGCGGATAATCCGGGCTATGCCGCGGCGCTGTCGCGGGTGGAGCGGGTGCGGGCGCAGGCGGCGGCGTCGGAGGGGGCGTATTTGCCGCAGGTGAGTTTGGCGCCGAACGCGACGCGGCAGGCGTTTCCGGCGGGGCCTTACGGGTTTCCCGCCTATACGGTGTATGAGTTATCCGGGACGATCAGCTATAATCCGGGGCTGTTCGGGGCGCGGCATTATGCGTTTCGCAACAATGCGGCGCTGGCTGAATATCAGGCGGCGGAGGCGGAAGCGGCGCGGCTCACGCTGGCGCAGAACATCGTTGATGCGGCGATCACGCTGGCGGGGCTGCGGGCGCAGATCGCGAATACCAGGTCGCTGGCGGCGAGCGAGGCGCGGCTGTTGCGGCTGGTGCGCGGGCAGTTCGCGGCGGGGGCAATTCCAATGCTGCCGGTGTTGCAGCAAAAATCGGTATATTTGGCGACCGAGGCGCAATTGCCGGCATTGCGGGGGCAGGAGAGCGCCGCGCGGCACAGCCTGGCGGTGCTGACCGGGGTGCTGCCGGTGGATTTTGCCGCGCCGGATTTCAAGCTGCGCGATTTCAAGGTGCCGGCGGAGGTGAAGCTGGCGGTGCCGTCGCGCTTCCTCGAGGACCGGCCCGATATCGTGGCGGCGAAGGCGCTGGTGGCGGCGCGCCATGCCGAATTGGGGCAGGCAGCGGCGGCTTTGTATCCGCAGCTCAGCCTGACGGCGACCGGCGGGTATGCGGCGGTAACTTTCAACACGCTGTTCCGGCCCGGTTCGGCGTTATGGACGCTGGCGGGCAATCTGCTGACGCCGCTCTTTGATGGCGGCACGTTGCGGGCAAATAAGCGGGCGGCGCAGGCGGGGCTGGCGGCAGGGCTGGCGGATTACCGCAATGTCGTGCTGACAGCATTTCAGCAGGTGGCGGACGCGCTGCGCCATGTCGAGTATGACGCGGCGGCGACGGCGGAAAGCGCCGAATCGGCGGCGATGGCCGAGGCCACCTATCATCTGGCGAGCCAGCAATTTGCCCTGGGCGCCATTGACTATAATACCACGGTGACGGCGGAGATCACCTGGCGCACGGCGCAACAGGCGCTGATCCAGGCGCGCACCCAGCGGCTGTTGGACAATGCCGCTCTGGCCGCCGCGATGGCGCGCGCTAAGTAGCAAGAAAGAACAGCTTGAGAAAGCGCTTATTTTTTAAAAAAAGAAGCAAAAAACTTTTTATAATTTTCTTGAGTTTCAACTGACCGTGCCGCCTGGCATCTTCGGGTGCGGATTAGGCGAATCAGCGGTTTTGTGCTATGTAACGGGTTGAAAATCCCGCGTTATGGAGCGTTTTACCGGCATGTCTCAACAAGCTGCGTCGCCTGCCTTGTCTGCCCTCAATGAAACTCCCGATCTCCGCACCACCGATGGTTCCGAAGGCTATGACGCCGCCTCGATCAGCGTGCTGCGCGGGCTGGACGCGGTGCGCAAGCGCCCCGGCATGTATATTGGCGATACGGATGATGGCTCCGGCCTGCACCATATGGGCTTCGAGATCATCGACAACGCGGTCGATGAAGCGCAGGCGGGTTACGCCGATCATGTCGAGGTGGTGCTGAACGGCGATGGCTCGATGACGGTGCGCGATGACGGGCGCGGCATTCCCACCGACATCCACCACGAGGAAGGCGTCTCCGCCGCCGAGGTGGTGCTGACCAAATTGCACGCCGGCGGCAAGTTCAACCAGAATTCCTACAAGGTGTCCGGCGGGCTGCACGGCGTTGGCGCCGCGGTGGTCAACGCGCTGTCGGAATGGATGGAGGTGCGCATCTGGCGCGACCACACCGAGCATTTCATCCGCTTCGAGCATGGCGAGACGGTGGCGCCGCTGAAAGTCGTGGGCCATGCCACGCGCGGGCCGGGCACCGAGGTGACGTTCAAGCCATCCTCGGGGACGTTTACGCAGGTTGAGTTCAACTACGAGATTTTCGAGCGCCGGCTGCGCGAATTGGCGTTTTTGAACTCCGGCCTCGCCATCGTGCTGCGCGACGAGCGTCACGCGACGGTTGAGGAGGCCAAGTTCTGCTACAAAGGCGGGCTGGTCGAGTTCGCCGCCTGGCTGGACCGGTCGAAATCCTCCGCCTTCAACCCGCCGATCAGCGGCGTGGTGAATGACGACACGTCGGGAATCCGGGTGGAATTCGCCCTCTCGTGGAACGACTCCTTCCACGAGACCATGCTGTGCTACACCAACAACATCATCCAGCGCGATGGCGGCACCCATTTGGCCGGATTTCGCGGCGCGCTGACCCGCACGGTGTCGCGCTATGCCGAGCAGAACGGCAAGAAGGAGGGCTTGGCGCTGTCCGGCGAGGATATGCGCGAAGGGCTGACGGCGGTGCTGTCGGTGAAAGTGCCGGACCCGAAATTTTCCTCGCAGACCAAGGACAAGCTGATTTCCTCCGAGGTGATGCCGGTGGTGCAATCGGCGGTGGCGGACACCATCGCCCATTGGTTTGAGACGCATCCGAAAGAGGCCAAGCTGATCGTCCAGAAGGTGATCGACGCCGCGGCGGCGCGCGAGGCGGCGCGCAAGGCGCGCGATTTGACCCGGCGCAAGGGCGTGCTCGATGTTTCGACCTTGCCGGGCAAGCTGGCCGATTGCCAGGAGCGCGATCCGGCGAAATCGGAGATTTTCATCGTCGAGGGCGATTCGGCGGGCGGTTCGGCGAAGCAAGGGCGGGACCGCAAGTTTCAGGCGATTTTGCCGCTGAAAGGCAAGATTTTGAACGTCGAGCGGGCGCGGTTCGACCGCATGTTATCCTCGGCGGAAATCGGCACGCTGATCACGGCACTCGGCACCGGCATCGGGCCTTCCGATCCCGAACTAGGCGGCTTTAATGTGGAGAAATTGCGCTACCACCGCATCGTCATCATGACCGACGCGGATGTCGATGGTTCGCATATCCGCACGCTTTTGCTCACCTTGTTTTTCCGCCAGATGCGTCCGCTGATCGAGCGCGGCCATCTGTTCATCGCCCAGCCGCCGCTTTATCGCGCCAAGCGCGGCAACGAGGAGCGGTATCTGAAGGATGATGACGCGCTGGATGACTATTTACTCGATCGCGCCTTGGCCGAGGCGCATGTCGATGGCTTTGATTTGGCCGCCGAACTGCCGGTGATGCGGCAGGCGGCGCGGCATCTCAACGCGATGGCTTCGCAAATGCCCGTGGCTTATGTCGAGCAGGCGGCGATCATCGGGCTGCTCGGCGCCGACCCTGAAGCGGCGGCGGCGCGGGCGCCGGAACTGGCGGCAAGGCTCGACGCTTTGTCGGCGCCCACCGAAAAAGGCTGGAAAGTGGTGGTGGATCGCTCAGGCGTCACCATCGCCCGGATGGTGCGCGGCGTCGGCGAGCGGTTCGCGCTCGATCTGGCGGCGCTGCGATCCTCCGAGGCGCGCTGGCTGGCCGAACGCGCGGCGCATTTCGCTGGCTTGTTCACCGAACCGCTGACGTTGATCCAAGGCGAAACCCGCCGCGCTGCGCAAGGCCCGGCCAGCCTGATCGCGGCGCTCAACGCCGTGGGCCGCAAGGGCCTCGCGATCCAGCGTTTCAAGGGCCTGGGCGAGATGAACCCGGATCAGCTTTGGAAAACCACGCTTGATCCCGCCGTGCGCCGCTTGCTGGAAGTGCGGGTGGGCGACGCCGAGGAGAGCGATCAGATTTTCTCGACGTTAATGGGCGATGTGGTGGAACCCCGCCGCGATTTCATCGTGGGTAACGCGCTGAAAGTCGCCAATCTGGACGTTTAAGGCCACGAGCAAGCTAAAAAACCGCTATAATAGGTTGCTGATCTGACGCGTCCGGAAATACCGATGGCTTGATCCTATGGGTGCGGAAGTACGGAAGAACGATTGCCGTGCGGACGGTAAGTTGGGCATCCAGCCCGATCTCGACGTATCTGTCGAGAATAATATCTTGTCCTCAATGAAAATCCCAACGCTATTCAAGCCGGAAACATCCTGCTCTCTAGCATTTGCGCCACCAGCCAAATGCCTGCCTACTTCGCGGTAGAGTTCCTATCGGTCACATCAAGGCAGAGCAAGCCTCGACGACCGTTGTGTTTTGGCAACAAGCCAAAATTTCTTGACACAGATGACCAGCGACCAGAAAAAGGGTAATATTACACCCTTGACGTGTGCAACTTTAAAAAATATTAAACTTTAAGTAACAAATTTCCAGTAGGCTACCGTTAGTCCATCATCGTGCCGGCTACCCGATAGGGTGGCCTCTCCATCTTCATCAATTTTTACGGTTCAGCAATATGCGCGTCATTGCCGGCGACAAAATGCGTCAGCACAGGACTTATGCGGAATATCCGCATCCTGCGGCAAGGAATGACACAGTTCCGGTATTGACGCTGCGGGGCTACCTGCTCGTTACCGTTTTCAGCATGGCCGCTGGCAGCCTGCTGCTTCCTGGCGCCGCCTCTGCCGGCAGTCCGGCATTGCCGTCAGGCGGACGGTTCGCCGCCGGTCAAGGCCAGATTGGCAGCGCCGGGCCTGGTAATTTGACAGTCAACCAGTCAACGCCGCGCGGCATCATCGACTGGCAGAAATTCGCGATTGGCGCCGGCGGCACGGTGCGGATCAATAATGGCTCAGGCGCCACGCTCAACCGGGTGACCGGCGGCGACCTCTCGCGGATCGATGGTTCGCTATCGGGAACCGGCTCGATCTATGTGATCAATCCGAACGGCGTGGTGGTCGGGCCCGGCGGCAAGGTGGTGACCGGCGGCAGCTTCGTGGCCAGCACCCGCGATATTCCCAATGCTCAATTCATGGCCGGCGGGACCATGACGGCGGCGGGGACCTCCGCCGGCACCGTGACGAATGAGGGCAAGATCATCGCGAAAGACGGCAACGTCGTGATGATCGGGCAATCCGTTACCAATACCGGCGGCATCTCGGCGCACGGCACCGCGGCGCTGGTCGCCGGTAATCGGATTCTGCTGGCGCCGGTCAATGGGCCGGATGGCGTTTATGTCGCGCCCGATGCGGCGGCGAAGGGCAATGTTACCAATAGCGGCAGCATCAGGGCGGCGGCGGCGGCGTTGCAATCGGCGGGCGGCAATGTCTACGCGCTAGCCGGCAACCGGCAAGGCATCGTCGAGGCGACAGGCACCGCGACGATCAACGGGCAGGTCTGGCTCTCCGCGCCGAACGGGCAGGTTTCCGTCACCGGCAGCCTCAAGGCGCGCAATGCCGATGGCAGCGGCGGCGCCGTCATCGCCGACGGGCGTGACGTTTCGATAGGTTCAGGCGCCCGCATTTCGGCGGATGGCTCGCAAGGCGGCACGGTGTTGATCGGCGTTGCCGCCGCCGGAGGAAAGGGTGAAGCGGCGCGTACCGTTATTGCCGATGGCGCGCGGATTATCGCGCGAGGCCGGCAGGGCGGCCATATCGAAACTTCCGGGAAAACCCTTCAACTAGGCCATGCCGCGATATCGGCGGGAACCGGCGGCTCATGGCTGATCGACCCGACCGACCTGACCATTAACAGCGCCGCCGCCAGCACTATCGACAGCAGCCTGAACGCCGGCACCAGCGTCACCGAACAAACCACATCCTCCAGCGCTTCCGGCGCCGGCACACAATCGAGCGGCCTTGGCGACATCACCATCAGCGCGCCGATTTCCTGGAGCAATGCCGCGGCAAGCCTGAACATCCTCGCCTATCACGCGATCAACGTGAACGCCGCGATCAGCGGCGCCGGCGGCGTGCTGATGTCGGCGGGCGGCAACCTCACCATCGCGTCCGGCGCCTCGATCACCGGCGATGCCGGGGTGACGCTCGGCATGGCGGGCAATTTCATCAACAATGCCGGCGCTAGCGCGGTTTCCGCCGGAGCATCGGGCCGCTGGCTGATCTATTCCACCAATCCGGCAAGCGACACCGATGGCGGGCTGACGCCAAACTTCATCCAGTACGCCGCCAGCTTCCCGGCGGGCGGCAGCGGCGCCACCACGCCAGCGCAGAGCACAGGCAATGGCTTTCTTTACAGCGCCACGCCCAGCGTGACATTGAGCCTTACCGGCACCGTTACGAAAACCTATGACGCCACCACCACAGCGCCGCTGACCAGCGCGAATTACGGAGTGTCGGGCCTGATCAACGGCGATACCGGGGTGCTCGCCGGCACCTATGGCACGGCGAATGCGGGCAGCGGCATCGCGGTAACCGCCGCCGGCTTTACCGCCTATCACGGCTCGGCTGCCATCCCCGTCTATGGCTATAGCGTCGCCAATCCGGGCGTCGCCGCCAGCATCGGCGCCATCAACCCGGCGCCAATTACCGAAACGATCACCGGCAATCCGGCCAAGGTTTATGACGGCACCACGACCGCCACGCTCACCGCGGCGAATTATAGCTTGTCGGGCTTTGTGGCCGGCCAGAGCGCCACGGTCAGCCAACCCGCCTCGGTCGCCTATGCGGCAGCCAGCGCCGGGCCGCAGACTATCACCGCCAGTTTCGTTAGCACCGATTTTGTCGCGGGAAGCGGCACCAACCTTGCCAACTATCAGTTTGTCGCTTCAGCCAGCGGCGCCGGCACGATCAACCAGGCGCCGCTCGACATCACCGGCATCCTGGCGACCAACAAGACCTATGACCGGACCGCCAATGATCCGCTCGACACCAGCAAGGCCGGCCTCTACGGCGTCATCGGCGGCGACACGGTAACGCTTTCCACCACCGGCGCCCTGGGTAGCTTTGCCTCGCCGAACGCCGGCAATAATCTCGCGGTCACTGCGAGCGGCTTTACCTTGTCCGGCGCGCAGGCGGCGGATTACCGGCTGGTCGAACCGCCAGGGCTTGCCGCCAGCATCGCGCCGGCGCCGCTGAGCATCCAAGGCGTTGCCGCGACTAACAAAACCTATGACGGCACCACCGCCGACCCGCTTGCGGCATCCGGCGCCAGCCTCACCGGCGTGGTCAGCGGCGATTCGATCACCCTGTCGAGCGCCGCCGCCACCGGCGCCTTCGCATCCGCCAATGCCGGCACCGGCATCGCCGTCTCGGCAAGCGGCTTCTCGATCTCCGGCGCGCAGGCAGCGAATTATACGCTGGCCCAGCCCTCTGGCCTCGCCGCCAACATCTCGCCGGCCTCGCTGAACGTGTCGGTGACCGGCAATCCATCCAAAACCTATGACGCGACATCCACCGCGGTCATTCCTTCCGGCGACTATACGCTTTCAGGCTTTGTCACCGGCCAGAGCGCCATCATCGGCCAGGCGGCGATGGCGCAATACGCCTCCGCCAATGCAGGGTCGCAAACGGTCAACTCGACGCTGGTCATCTCGGATTATCTACCGGCCAGCGGCACTTCGCTGTCGAACTACATCCTTCCAACCACGGCGACCGGCACCGGAACAATCAACCAGGCGCCGGTAAGCGTGCTGCTGGTGGGCAATCCGCAGAAGGTCTATGACGGGACAATGTCCGCCAGCCTCGGCGGATCGAACTTCTTCCTGACCGGCTTTGTCGCGGGGCAGGGGGCGACGGTCAGTCAAGCCTCCGGCACCTATGCGTCCGCCAATGTCGGCGTACAGGGCATCTCGGTCAATCTCATCGGCCAGTACACGCCGAACTCCGGCACGCTGCTCAGCAATTACCTGATGCCGAGCGTGGTGACCGGCTATGGCACCATCACGCCGGCGCCGCTAACCGGTCACGTACTGGCGACCATCACCAACGACCCGACCAAATCCTATGACGGCACCACCGCCGCGACGCTGACTTCCGCGGATTTCTCGCTCGCCGGCTTCGCCACGGGACAAGGCGCCACCGTCACCCAAACAGCCGGTCAGTACGCCACTCCGAATGCCGGCGTTCAGCCGGTGACCGCGACGCTGACATCGAGCGATTTCACGCCGAATTCCGGCACCAATCTCGCGAACTACACGCTGCCCACCGCCGCCTACGGGACCGGCACGATCAATCCAGCGGTCCTAACCGCGATGATCACCGGCAACCCGACCAAATATTATAACGGCACCACGACCGGCGTGCTGGGGCCGTCCAACCTCTCGGTTTCCGGCTTCGCCAGCGGCCAGGGCGTGGCGATCAACCAATCCGCCCTGGTGAATTATGGTGCTGCTTCCGCCGGCTCCCAATCGGTGACGGCGACGCTGGCGACCACCGATTTCACCGCCGATTCTGGCACCGACCTTACCAACTACGTGCTGCCTGCGACCGCGACCGGCACCGGCACCATTCTGCCCGCCAAGCTCACCATCAATGGCGTCGCCGCCACCAGCAAGGTCTATGACACCACCACGGCGGACGCGCTGAACACCGGCGCCGCGGCGCTCGCCGGCGTGGTCGGCTCGGATACAATCACCCTTTCAAGCCAGAGCGCCACTGGAATTTTCGCTTCGGCGAATGCCGGTTCGGGGATTGGCGTCACCGCCAGCGGCTTTAGCATTTCCGGCGCGAATGCCGCTGATTACCAGCTGATCCAGCCCATCGGCCTTGCCGCCAATATCACGCCGGCGGCGCTTAGCATCACCGGCGTCACCGCCAACAACAAGGCCTATGACGGCACCAGAGCGGATACGCTGAGCGTTTCAGGCGACAGCTTAAGCGGCGTTCTCGGCTCTGATTCTGTCACCCTCTCTAATAGCGGCGCTACCGGCAGCTTTGGCTCGGTCAATATCGGAACTGGGCTGGCCGTGGCGGCGAGCGGCTTTACCATTTCCGGCGCGCAGGCGAGCAATTACAGCCTGAATCAGCCTGGCGGGCTGAGCGCCAACATCATTCCCGCGCCGCTGACGGCGCTGATCACCGGCAACCCGACCAAGACCTATGATGCCAGCACCTCGACCACGCTTGTGGCCTCCGACTACACGATTGACGGCTTCGTTGCCGGCCAAGGCGCTTCCCTGCCGCAAACCGCTTCCGCCAGCTACGCCTCGGCCAATGCAGGACCGGAATCCATCACCGCGACGCTGGTAACCTCCGATTTCGCCGCCAATGCTGGCACCAGCCTCGCCAATTACGCCCTGCCGGCGACCGGCGCCGGCACCGGCACGATCAACCAGGCGCCGGTCACCGCCCGCATCATTGGCAACCCGACCAAGACCTATGACGCCACCGCCGCCGCGACGCTGACGCCGGCCAATTTCAGCCTGTCGGGGTTCCTTGGCGGCCAAAGCGCCAGCGTCACCCAGAGCGCCGGCGCTTACGGCTCTCCTAGCGCCGGCGCCGAACCCGTCACCGCCAGCCTCGCTCCAAGCGATTTCACGCCGGGATCGGGCACGCTCCTCGCCAACTATGCGCTGCCGGTCATGGCGAGCGGCCCTGGCACCATCAACCGCGCCTTGCTCGGCATCACCGGCGTTACCGCCACCAATAAAATTTATAACGACAATACCGCCGACACGCTGAACGCATCCGGCGCCGCGGTTTCCGGGCTGCAGGGATCGGACACGGTCAATCTGTCCAGCGCCGGCGCTACCGGCGCCTTCGCATCGGTCAATGTCGGGACCGGCATTGGCGTTACCGCCGCGGGATTTACCATTTCCGGCGGCGAATCCACCGATTACACGCTGGCGCAACCTACTGGCCTCGCCGCCGACATCACCCAGGCGACCCTCAACCTGGCCTCGGTCAGAAAAGTCTATGACAGCACGACCGGGCTGCCCACCAGCAGCGCCGCCTATACGCTGTCTGGAATCTATGGGGCGGATACGGTGTCGCTCGACACGACCGGCCTTAGCGGCAGCTATGCGGCGAAGAATGTCGGTACAAGTTTGAGCGTCAGCATCAGCGGCCTGGCATTGACCGGAGCCCAGGCGGCAAACTACCTCATCGGCTCCAGCGTCACCGCTGACCCGATCGGCATCATCACTCCCGCGCCGCTCGGCATCACCGGCGTTACCGCCAACAACAAAATCTATGACAACACCACCGCGGCCACGCTGAATAGCGCCAGCGCTGCCCTGAGCGGCGAATTCGCCGGCGATACGGTAAACCTTTCAAGCTCAGGCGCCGCCGGCGTCTTCGCCTCGCCAAATGCGGGAAGCAATATTGCCGTCACCGCCTCAGGCTATACGATTTCCGGCGCCGATGCGGCGAATTACACCCTCTCCCAGCCCGCCGGACTGGCCGCCACCATCACGCCGGATAGCGCGATCAGTCTGGCCTCGGTGACCAAAACCTATGACAGCACCACCGGGCTGCCGGCCAGCAATGCCGGCTATACGCTGAACGGCGTGCTCGGCAGCAACAATGTTTCCGTGAATGCCAGCGGCCTTACCGGCAGCTTCGCTTCCTCGGATGTTGGCTCCGGGCTTAACGTGACCATCAGCGGCATCACCCTGACCGGCGCGCAGGCCGGGGATTACAGCATCGGCTCCAGCGTCGCCGCCGACCCGATCGGCACGATAAACCCGGCGCTTCTGCATGTCGCGATCATCAACAACCCGACCAAGACCTATGACGCAACGACCGCCGCGACGCTCACAGCGAGCAATTACAGCCTAACCGGATTTGCCGGCGGCCAGAGCGCCGCCATCACCCAGGGTTCGGGCGCCTATGGCGCCGCCGCCGCCGGAAGCGAGCCGGTCACCGCCAGCCTGACCAGCGCCGACTTCAACCCGGCATCCGGCACATCGCTGTCGAACTACACGCTGCCAACCACGGCCAGCGGCCCCGGCACCATTACCCAGGCCGGGTTGATCATCACCGGCGTAATGGCGAACAACAAGGTCTATAACGACAGCACCTATGATACGCTCAGCACCGGAAGCGCGGCGCTTTCGGGCGTTGTCAGCGGCGACACCGTTAATCTTTCCAGCACCGGCGCCTCGGGAACCTTCGCATCCTTGAATGTTGGCAACGGGATCAGCGTCACCGCGCATGGCTTTACCATATCGGGTGCCCAGGCTGGCAATTACACGCTCACGCAGCCAGCCGGCCTCGCCGCCAACATCACTCCAGCCACGCTAACCCTGACCTCGGTTAAAAAGCTTTATGACAGCACAACCGCGCTGCCTACCAGCAGCGCCGCCTATACGCTGTCGGGGATCTATGGGACCGATACCGTATCCCTCGATCCGTCCGGGCTGACCGGCGCCTTTGCCGCCAAGACTGTTGGGACAGGGCTGAGCGTTAGCGCCAGCGGGCTTACGCTAACCGGCGCGCAGCAAGTCAATTACCAGATCGCCTCCAGCGTTACCGCAAACCCGATCGGCATTATCACGCCCGCGACACTGACCGTTATTGGCGAGGCGGCGACCACCAAAGTCTATGACGGCACGGTGAGTGACACGCTGAATAATGCGGCAGCCGCGCTGCAAGGCGTTCTCGGTTCCGATACGGTGACGCTTGGTTCGCCCGCGACAGGCAGTTTCGCCAGTCCGAATGCCGGTTCCGGCATCGCCGTCACCGCGACCGGCTACACCATAAGCGGCGCCGATGCCGGCAATTATATCCTCACCGAGCCGAGCGGGCTTGCCGCCAGCATCACGCCAGCGCCGGTATCGGTCGCCCTCGCGGGCAACCCCACCAAAACCTATGACGCGAGCACCGCGGCCACATTATCTTCAGCCAATTACGCGCTGAGCGGGCTGATCTCCGGCCAGAGCGTGACCGTCAATCAGGCCATCGGCGCCTACGCTTCAGCCAACGCCGGAACCGAGCCGGTCAGCGCCAGCCTGGCCGCCGGAAATTTTATCCCAGGGTCCGGCACGCTGCTATCCAATTACAGCTTTGCCAGCAGCGCCTCCGGCGCCGGCACGATCAATCCGGCAGCCCTCACCGCCGCCATCACCGGCACGCCGACCAAAACCTATGACGGCACCACTTCCGCCACGCTGACTTCCAATAACTATAGCTTGAGCGGCTTCATCGCTGGACAGGGCGCCACGATCGCGCAGCCGGACGGCGTCTTTTCCTCAGCCAATACCGGCGCCGACACCGTATCAGCGGTTCTAACGCCGGGGGCATTCACCTCCAATGGCGGCACGCTGCTCAGCAACTACGTCCTGCCAACCAGCGCCGCCGGCGCCGGGCAGATTAACCAGGCCATCCTCAGCGCCTCGATCATCGGCACTCCGGCCAAGACCTATGACGGCACCGCCGCCGCATTCCTCACTTCGGGCGACTATGCGATCACCGGCTTCGTGCAAGGGCAAAGCGCCACCATTGCGCAACCAAACGGCAGCTACGCCTCGGCCAATGCCGGTGCCGAGGCCATTGCCGCGGCGCTGACAGCGGGCGATTTCACCGCCGGATCAGGAACTCTGTTGTCCAACTACGTGCTGCCCGCCAACGCTTCCGGCGCCGGGCAGATCAACCAGGCGCCTCTCGGCGTCTCGATCATCGGCAACCCGGCCAAGACCTATGACGGCACCAGCGCGGCGAGTCTTGCTCCCAGCAATTACAGCCTGACCGGCTTCATCGCCGGTCAAGGCGCCAGCGTGACCCAGAGCACCGGCGCCTATGCCTCGCCGAATGCGGGAACCGAAGCGATCCTGGCCACTCTCGCGCCCGGCGATTTTAGCCCAGGCGGCGGCACCAGCCTCGCGAATTACGTTCTGCCCGCCAATGCGTCCGGCGCCGGCACGATCAATCAGGCGATCCTGACCGCCGCCATTACCGGCACGCCGGCCAAAACCTATGACGGCACGATCCAGGCGGCGCTGACACCTGGCGACTTCACTTTGTCCGGCTTCGTCGCAGGCGAAAGCGCCTCGATCACCCAGAACACCGGCAGCTATGTCTCGGCCAATGCGGGCGCCGAGGCGGTGACCGCCGGCCTCGCCAGCGCCAATTTCCTGCCCAGCTCCGGCACCTTACTCGCCAATTATAGCCTGCCCACCAGCGCCGCCGGCACCGGCCTTATCGGACAGGCCCCTCTCCAGGCCACGATCATCGGCAATCCTACCAAGATCTATGATGGCGGCACGGCGGCCAGCCTTGCTCCAAACAATTATAGCCTGAGCGGCTTTGCCTCCGGACAAGGCGCCGCCGTCAATCAAGCCACCGGCAGCTATGGTTCCGCCAATGCCGGGCCGGAGGCAATGAGCGCGACGCTTGCATCGACCGACTTCGTCCCTGGCACGGGCACGAATCTCGCGAACTACATCCTGCCGGCCAGCGCCTCCGGCACCGGCACGATCAATCAAGCCCTGCTGACGGCAGCGATCACCGGCAATCCGATCAAAACCTATGACGGCACCACGGTGGCAAGCCTTACCCCCGGCGATTTCACGCTGGCGGGTTTCGTGGCGGGTCAAGGCGCCGCCATTGCCCAGACAAGCGGCAGCTATGCGGCGGCCAATGCGGGCACGGAGGGCGTGTCGGTCAATCTCGCCGGCTCCGGCTACACGCCAAATAGCGGGACAATCCTCTCGAACTACATCGTGCCTACCAGCGCCTCCGGCACCGGGACGATCAACCAGGCTGCGCTGACGGCAGCGATCACCGGCAATCCGAGCAAGGCCTATGACGGCACAACCCTTGCCTCATTGACGCCTAATAATTTTACCCTCTCCGGCTTCGTGGCGGGCCAAGGCGCAACCGTCAGCCAGGCTACCGGCGCCTATGCCGCCGCCGATGCGGGGACAGAGGGCGTTGCTACCAGCCTTGCCGCCGCGGATTTCACCGCGGGCTCCGGCACCAATCTCGCCAACTACATCCTGCCCACGAATGCCGCTGGATTTGGCGCCATCAATCCGGCGGCCCTCACCGCTGTTATATCCAGTACACCCACCAAAACCTATGACGGCGGCACGGCGGCGCGCCTTGCGCCCAGCGATTTCGCCCTGTCCGGCTTTATCCCCGGCCAGAGCGCCACCATTACCCAGAGCGCCGGCGCCTATGCTTCGGCCAATGCCGGCGCCGAAGCCGTAACGGCCAATCTGGCAGGCAGCTTCCTGGCAGGCGCTGGCACGAATCTGTCCAATTACGCGCTCCCCGCCAGCGCCTCCGGCACTGGAACGATCAACCAGGCAATACTCACCGCCGCCATCACCGGCACGCCATCAAAAATTTACGATGGCACAACCAGCGCCGCGCTTCTGCCAGGCAACTTCACCCTGTCAGGCTTCATCGGCGGTCAGGGCGCCTCGGTCAATCAGCCGGCGGGGGTTTATGCAAGCGCCAATGCCGGACCGGAAGCGGTCAGCACGCAGCTTGTCCCAGGGAATTTCGCGCCCAACGCCGGAACGCTGCTGTCGAACTACGTGCTCCCAGCCAGCGCCACGGGCGGCGGCGTCATCAACCAGGCGCCGTTGAGCGTGTCGGCGCAGATCATCGGCGATCCAACCAAAACCTATGATGGCGGGACCGCCACGGTTCTGGCGCCCGGCAACTTCCTGCTCTCCGGTTTCGTCACCGGACAAGGCGCCACCGTCACCAAGACCACCGGCACTTACGGATCGCCGAATGCGGGCGCTGAAACCATTGCCACGAGCCTGTCACAGGCCGATTTTCTCGCCAGCCAGGACACCAATCTTGCGAACTATATTCTGCCCGCCATAGCGTCCGGAACCGGCACAATCAATCAGGCAATACTGAACGCGGTCATCTCCGGCACACCGCTGAAGACCTATGACGGCACGACCCACGCGACCCTGACGGCGAATGATTTCACGATCTCCGGCTTTGTTGCCGGGCAGGGCGCGGTGGTTACGCAAACGACCGGCCGCTATGCCTCCGCCAATGCAGGCACGGAAGCCGTGGCCGCCAGCCTCGCCGGCTCCAACTTCACGCCGAATAGCGGCACACTCCTTTCAAACTACATCCTTCCCACCGCCGCCCTCGGCACTGGCGCCATCAACCAAGCGCTCCTGACCGCCGCCATCACCGGCAATCCGGACAAAATCTATGATGGCACGATCCAAGCGGCGCTGACGCCAGGAAACTTCACCCTTTCCGGCTTTGTCGCCGGTCAGGGGGCGTCCGTCACCCAAACCGCCGGGGCCTATGCTTCGGCCAATGCGGGCGCTGAAGCTGTGGCCACCAGCCTCACCGCCGCGGAGTTCACCGCCGGCCCCAATACATTGCTGTCCAACTATATCCTGCCATCCAGCGCCGTCGGCTTTGGCGCCATTAACCCCACGTTGCTGACAATCACCGGCGTCAGCGCCACCAATAAGAGTTTTGATGGCAGCAGAGCAGACAAGCTGAGCGCCGCGGATGCGGCGTTGCGCGGTGTGGTCAGCGGCAGCAATATCGCTTTGTCCACAACGAACGCGGCGGGCTTGTTCGCCTCATCCAGTCCCGGCAACGATCTTCCGGTAACCGCCAGCGGGTTCCGCATCTCTGGCGCGGATGCGGCAAACTACACGCTGCTGCAACCGCGCGGCCTTACCGCGACAATCTCGCCAGCGACATTGACAGCCGCCGTTATCGGCAATTTGGCCGATGAGGCCGGCATAAGCGCCGCCGCCGCCGAAAGCACCGCGGCCACGGCGATCGCGGGCGTCACCCCAGTCATCAATATTCCCTTCCCGGCGCCATCCGGGCTTTCCACGCGCGGCGGCACCATATTCGGCTCCCTGCCGGTCATCCTCCTGCACCCGGCAGCGCCGAACGCGATGTCATCGGGCACCGATACGCTTTCCAGCAACCAGCCCCTGATCGTGAGCCCAGAGGAAATCCTGCTTCAGGGCATCAAGGACAAGGTCTGGCATATCACGCTGCCATCAAGCCCGCCGCTCACCAATTCCGCCAAGCTTCAGCCATGATCGGACTGACCCGCGTGACCGCAGATGATGCAATACTCGCAAGGCCGCGACCGGGCCGCCGCTTGCCGGCACTGCTCGCCGCTCTCGGCGTGCTGCTGCCAGGATTAGCTCACGCGCAGGCCTACCACCGGATCGCGCCCAATGTACCAGCGGGGCAGCCGGCATCCATCGCGGCGCCGCCCGCCCCGCCGCCAGTGCCGGCCTCGGAACAGGTGATCCTGGCCGCGCTGAAAGGCGTCGTCTTCGTCTCCGGTTCATCGCAGCTGATCAAAACCGGGCTGCCGGTCACGGCGGCAGGCCCCTCCAGAATCGCCGCCCCCGCCCTGCCGCTGCTCGACCAAGCGAAATTCCGCCAGCAGATCACGCCGTTCATCGGTCGGCCCCTCACGCTCGCCACGCTGAACCGCATCGCCAGCCTGGCGCTGGGCTGGTACCGCGCGCACCGGCAGCCCTTCGTCGATATCACCATCCCGCCGCAGAACATCAACTCCGGCGTGGTCCAAATCGTCGTGACGGAATACCGGATCGGCAAGGTCGCGGTGACCGGCAATCGCTGGTTCTCCAAATCCTCCATCCGCGGCGCCTCCGGCTTGGCGCCTGGGCAGACCGTGGCGCTGGACGGGCTGGAGAGCGATCTGAACTGGCTGAACCAGAACCCGTTCCGCCATGTCAACGCGGTGTTCCAGCCGGGCGCCGATCCGGGCACCACCAATGTTGATCTCCAAACCAGGGATCGCCTGCCGCTGCGCGTCTATGCCGGCTATGACAATGAGGGCGTGACCAGCCTTGGCCGCAATGAATGGAATGTCGGCGTCAACTGGGGCAATGCGTTCGGCCTCGGCCAAATCCTGTCCTACCAGTACACGCGCAGCTTTAACGGCAGATTCACCGGCAACTCGGTCAGCGACACAATCCCGCTGCCCTGGCGGGACAAGCTGCTGATCTTCGGCTCCTATGAGCGGGAAACCCCTGCCATCGCCTATGGCTTTAACGAAACCGGGCATTCCGGCCAGGCCAGCATCCGCTACGTCCGCACCCTGCCGAGCCTGTCCTGGCTTATCGAGGACCTCCAGATCGGTTATGATTTCAAGACGACCAACAGCAATCTGGAATTCGGCGGCATCGGCGTGTTCCAGAGCCAGGCCCAGATCGACCAGTTCCCCCTGATCTATGACGCGACCGAGACCGATCGCTACGGTCAGACCGCGATCGAGAACAAGCTGGCCCTCAGCCCCGGCGGCATGACAGCCGGCAACCATACCGCGGCTTTTGCGGCCATCGTGCCCGGCGCCATGGCGCGTTACGCCTATGACCGGTTCGGCTTGACGCGGGTGACGGCGCTTCCCGCAGGATTCTCCTGGATCGCGCGTGCCCTGATCCAGCGTTCCACTCATAATCTGCTGGACAGCGAACAATTATCAGGCGGCGGCCCTGGCAGCGTCGCCGGCTATCCCACCGACACCGCGCTCGGCAGCGAGGGCGAGCTGATCGCTCAGGATATCCGCGCGCCCGCCTTCAGCCCCGCCCACCTGCTCGGCCTACCGGTCCCGGCCGAGGATCAGGCGCAGATCGGCCTGTTCTGGAACTACGCCGATCTTTATCAGGGACACCCGATTCCCAACCTCCCAAACCGGGTCGATTTGGCAAGCCTTGGGCTTGATCTTCATTATCAGGCAGCGCGCTATATCGATCTGCAGTTCGACATGGGCTGGCAATTGCGCAACGCGCCAGAGACAAGCAAGCGCGGCGGCTTCGGCGAGGTTTCCATGGTGGTCGGGTTTTGATCGTTTTTGCTTGCTAACGCGGCCGGCCCTGCGAAACATCACGGGATGTTTGCGCAGTCGCCTTTAGAGCTTGGTCGCATTAGGCCTGGTCGCATTAGGTAAGTGGAAAAAGCTCACAGTTATTGTCGCGTAATTCGCGAAATTAAAGTGGAATCAGCATCTCGCAGTCGCAGTATACGGTGGGCTGTCCAGCGTGCTCAGGCCAGCGAGGCGTCGGGCGTAGGGGGCGCGGCATTGGAGGCGATGCCGGCCAAGCGTTGATGCTTGCGCAGCATGACAATGCCGAACAAAGCGGAGATCACGCAGGCGGCGGCGCCGAACCCGATCATCCAGCCATGCGAGATTTGCGCGCCATTGCCGATCAGCGCGAAAATCATGGTTTGCGGGATGAAGCCGAGCATCGATCCCAGCAGGAAGGGCCGGAACGGCACGGAAGACACGCCCGCTAGCAGGTTGGTGGCAATATTGCTGCCCACCGGCATCAGCCGCAAGGTGAGGGTGGTCATGAAAGGCTGCGCCGCTAACGCCTGATCGAGCCGCCGCACCGAGGCGCCGAAGCGGCGCGCGGCCCAATCATGCGCCAGGCCGCGGGTCCAGTAGAAATTTGCGGCGCAGGCAAGCAGCTGAACCAGCATGGCCAGCCAAAATCCTGGCCAAAGGCCGAAAGCATAGCCGCCGATATAGGCGGGAATTTGGCGCGGCAGGCCAAGCCCCACCAGAGTAACGGCAAGCAGGATGAAAACGCCGACGCTAAGCGGGCCGCCCGCATCGACCAGGGCTTCGAGATGCTCCGCTGCGTGGCCGCCGGCGATGAGCTTGAGGCCAAACACCGCCACTACCAGTCCGACCAATAAAAGCAGCGGCTTGAGAACCTGTTTTAGCATAACCGACTCCCGCAAAGCCGTAAGAAAGAACCAAAGAACTTTTAAGATTGATCCGTATCGATCTCCGGGACCGGCCATCGCCTCTGCAACCAGGCAACGCCAGCGAGATCGACGATGCCGACCTTCAGGCGCTTCCAATTGGTATAATGCGATTGCCCTTCAACCCGCTGGTGGTGGCGCACCGGCACCGACACCACACGCCCGCCGGCCCGGATGAACAAAGCGGGCAGGAAGCGGTGCATATGATCGAAGCCCGGCAAGGCGAGAAAGGCGGCGCGGCGGAACAGTTTGAGGCCGCAGCCGGTATCCGGCGTGGCGTCGCGCAGCAAGCCGGCGCGGATGGTGTTGGCGAAACGCGAGC
This sequence comes from Acetobacteraceae bacterium, assembly GCA_965276795.1. Classification (GTDB taxonomy): domain Bacteria; phylum Pseudomonadota; class Alphaproteobacteria; order Acetobacterales; family Acetobacteraceae; genus Acidiphilium. Next base: position 3,192,309 of record OZ255628.1, read on the forward strand.
CGAAACGCTTGGCGCCGGTATCCTGGCGCGAGACGCGGTGACCGGCGATCAGCACCGGCTGGCCGGGAGTTTTGGCTTCCTCGTCAAGCAGCCGGCGGAGCATCGCCGGGATATCGGCGGGATCGTTCTGCCGGTCGCCATCCAGTGTCGCGATGACGCTGCCTTCCGCCTGCTTGATGCCGGTGATCAGCGCGGCGCTCTGGCCGCAGCTGCGGCGGTGGCGGATCATCCGCAGGCTGGGCGTGGCGCGCATGAGTTTCACGAGCCGGGCCGGCGTATCATCGCTGCTGCCGTCATCAACATACACAATCTCGCATCGTATGCCGGGAAGCGCCTGCGCGGTGGCCTGAACAATGGCCCCGATGAGCGGCGCGAGATTGGCCGCCTCGTTATGCACCGGCACAACGACGGAGAGCAGGATTTCCCCCGCCACCGTCATGGTTTTGTCAGCAGAAGGAAAGATGTCGCTGTTCAGGGTGTTCATAACCGTTACCATGCTGCGCGAATATGCCGGAATAATGACATTCATAGGCTAAAAACAAGAAGATCATCCACAAGTGCCATTGACCGGTTGTGACAGGCTGGCCAGCGGCGTCGCCGCGGCAGGCTGCGCTCCGGAACAGGCGACCGGCGCCGCCTCATTGGCCGGATCGAATAGGCCGATGCGAATGCGGTGGCCGGCGGTCTTGAACAAGGCCGGTTCGCCCAGCGGCATGATCTCCCCGGCATAGGCGTACCAGCCCGGCGACAATCCTTGCCCGGCGCGGCCATAGACCATCCAGACGCGGTGGCCATCGGCCATCGCGCGCCGCGCCACCGCGAGCTGGCCGGTGACATGGCCCAGCACGGTCCGGTCGGCGGTTTTTGGCAGATAGAGCCGGAGCACGCGAAGCGCGCCGCGGTCTGAGACAAAGAGCCGGTCGCCAGGGCGCATATCCTGCGCCAGATCCCTCGCCGCGACATTCCAGTGCGGCTTGGTTTCCGCGTGGTAATAAGGCGCCAGATTGAACGCCAGCAATCCTGCCACGGCCGGCAAGGCCAAAGCCAGGCCGCGCCGGCCGAGGCAGGCCATGCCGGTTCCGGCGAGTATGGCGAAAGGGGCGGCGCTCCAGAACAGATAGCGCGGCAGCAGCACGGGCTTTGCCAGCAACGACACCAGGATCAGCGCGATGGGCAGGCCGGCGAAGGCGATCAGCAGCAGACGCCGCAAGGCCGGCTGGCGGCGCAGCCGCCACAGCCCGGCAAGCGCCAGCAGCGGCAGGCCGAAAGCGATTAGGCCGAGCACGAAATCCGGCGTGCCGACCGGAATCAGCCGGAAGCTGACGGCATCGCCGATGCGCTCCAGGTAGATCGAGGAAAAAATCGACCATAGGCGCTGCCTGTCCAGCGCGGGAATCCAGCCAAAGCTGTTAACGTACTTGCCATGCACTGTGGCGTTCATCAGCCAGTAGAACGGCGCCGCGGCGGCAAGGATCAGCAGGTTGACGGCGAGCCAGCGCCATCCCAGGCGGCGCCGGCGCGGCTTGTTCAGCAGGATTGGCAGCATCGCTAGATTGGCAAAGATCATCCATAGGATGGCGTCGCCGAGCACCAGGATCGCGGCCAGCGTGCCCATGCCGTAAAGGTGCCAGGCGCCGCGCGGTGGTGACGCGACGCGATCCGGCAGGCTGTCCACCGGCTCGCGCAGGATGCCGATCATGCCGTGCAGCGCGACCAGGACGCAGGCCATCACCATCGTGTAAGAGCGCGCCTCCTGGCTGAAGGCGACCAGCGCCGGGGATAGGCCAAGGATGAGCGCCGCGGCAAGCCCGGCGCCGCGCCCGGCGATGCGCCAGCCCGCCAGGAACGTCAACGCGACCGAAGCCGCGCCGAACAGCGCGGAAGGCAGCCGGGCGAGCAGCTCGGCATGCTGCGCCGCCAGAAATGGGTGGATCAGCATGGCGTGGATCAGCAGGAAATAGGTCGGCAAATGGTGGTTGGCGAGGCTGTTATGAATCAGATGCGCCAGCGGCAGACGCGCGCGGTCGATGGTGAAGGTTTCATCCAGCCAGAAAGGCTTGACGCCGATGCGCCAGGCGACAACGAGACATGAGATGGCGAAGACCAAGCAGGTCAAAGCCGCGGAGCGATAAGCCGCGCGCGACGCGCGTCCCGCGGCTGGATCAGCCGTTCCGCTAGAGGATTTTCCGATCATACTGATCCGAAAATCCTCTATGCTCTTTGGTTTATCGAGCCGATTCACCCGATCATGGATCACAAGAGCGATCCATGATCGGGATCGGCTCTAGCAGGGCGGAGTCGCCGGTATTCCAAGGGCGCCGCAAGAGATGGTATCTCGAACCGGATCATCAACCGCGTCTCCCCGCCGGCCATGCCTGCCGCGTTGAACGGTGCCATAAGCGGCTGGCGGGAGCAACCCGTGGTTGGTGCTGCTTCTGTGTCATACTGTTTCACCAAAGATCCGGCAGGCGTTATGGAAAGGCCACGATTGACAGCCACGGGCAATCCATCCACCTAGTTTGTGGTATAATTACGGTAACAAGGATCACCGCCATGCTCACCTGGCTGCATTTTGGCGATCCGCATGTCACCGCGGGCGATCAGCAAAACTACAGGGATTTGCAGGCCCTCGTCGCCGAGGCGAACCGGCATCTGGACGGCGTCGATTTCGCGGTGCTGCCGGGCGACAATGCCGATGACGGCGCGCCTGAGCAGTTCCAATTGGTCCGCGCGGCGATCGGCCAGCTGGCAATGCCGCTGCACATCATCCCCGGCGATCATGACGTTAAGCCCGGCTCGCTCAAGGCCTATCGCGCTGTTTTGGATGCCAATCCCTTGCCGCGCGCGATCACGGTCAAGGAGCATCGCTGCCTGTTTCTCGACATCGTCTCGGCGGGATCGGGCGGCCCGGATTTCCGGCTCGGCGCCGCGCAGATGGGCTGGCTGGACGCTGAGCTGGCGCGGGCAGGCGAGGAAAATTTGCCTTCTGTGGTGTTCATGCACGCGTATCCGGACGATCTGCATGAAGGCGGCGCCGAGCTCAAGGCGCTGTTCGCGAGGCGGCGCGTCGCCTTCGTCGATACCGGTCACACGCATTACAACGAGCTGGCGAACGACGGCACGACCATTTTCGCCGCGACCCGCTCGACCGGGCAGATCGAGGAAGGGCCGGTCGGCTTCTCCATCGCGGCGCTCGATGACGGCGTGGCGAGCTGGCGGTTCAAGACGCTGGAAGCGGGCTGGCCTTTCGCGCTCATCACCGCCCCCGCCGATCACCGGCTGATCACCGATCCAGCCTCGCCGGATCAGCTGCCGCGCGGCGAACTTCGCGTCCGCGCCAAGGCCTGGGGCGATATCGCCGCGGTTCACGCCCGGATCGGCGATGGCGCGGCACAGCCGATGGCGATGGATAATGCAGGGACATGGTGTTGTTCCATTCCATCGCCGGCGGATGGATTGCATGAACTCACCGTAAAGGCCGAGGACAAGGCGGGCGGGTCGGACGAGGACCGCATCGTCGTCCGGGTCAGCCGGGCTGGCGCGCATATCGCGAAAACCGGCAAGCGGATCGATGATTTTATCATCGGCGCATGGCCGGAGAAAGGCATTGCAGGCACTCAGCTTGGGCCTAACAAAAATGGCCGCAAGTGGTGAGCGAAGCCGGACAAAACGACAAGACGAAAGACAAGGACGGCGGCTCTGAGCGTCAAGAGGCCGCCAAGCGCAACCGCTTCCCGCTCGACGGGCTGAACTTCCTGCTCGCCGACGTGCAGAACGGGCTGGGACCGTTTCTGGCGATTTATCTGCTATCCAGCCAGCATTGGAGTCCGGGGCGGATCGGCATCGTGATGACGGTTTCCGGCTTCGCCACGGTGATCGCCCAGACCCCGGCAGGCGCGCTGATCGACCGCATCACCTGGAAGCGCAAGCTGATCGTCGCAGCCGCCGCGCTGGTGGGGATTTTCGCCATCCTGATCGCGCTGATCGCCAATTTCTGGGTGGTTGCCTTCGCTCAGGCGGTGATCGGCGCCGCCAACGCGGTGTTCCCGCCCGCCATCGCCGCGATCACCTTGGGCATTGTCGGACAAAAAGCCTTCACCAAACGGGTCGGGCGCAACGAGGCGTTCAACCATGGCGGCAACGTGTTCACCGCCGTGGCCGCCGGGCTGGCCGGATATTTCGTCGCCAAAGTGGCGGTAATCTGGGTGGTCGCCGCCTTGGCCATCGCCAGTGTCTTCGCGGCGATGCGGGTGCATGGCGAGGATATCGATCACCGGCTGGCGCGAGGTTGCGGCGATGGCGATACCGACGAGGCCGACACCAAGGGGATGGGTGGATTAAAAAAGCTTTTGCATAATCGCGGCCTGCTGATTTTCACCGCCTGCATCGTGTTGTGGCAATTCGCCAATGCCGCGATGCTGCCGCTGGTGGGCGAGGAGCTTTCCAAGGGCGATCCGAACTTCAGCACCATCTTCATCGCCTCCTGCATCGTTGTCGCGCAGGCGGTGATGGTGCCGGTAGCGCTGCTGATCGGGCGGCAAGCGGATCAATGGGGCCGCAAGCCGCTGTTCCTGATCGGTTTCGCCGCCTTGCCGCTGCGCGGATTGCTGTTTTATCTCGTGCAGGATCCCTACTGGTCGGTCGCCATCCAGGTGCTGGACGGCATCGGCGCCGGGACATTTTTCGTGTTGTTCTTCATCGTGGTGGAGGACCTGACGCGCGGCACCGGGCGCTATAATCTGGCGCTCGGCGTCACTTCGGCGGTGTGGGGTTTCGGCGCGGCGCTGAGCAACACCATCGCCGGCTATATCGTGAATTTCGCCGGCTTCGGCAACGCCTTTCTGTTCCTCGCCGCCTGCGCCCTGGCGGCTTTTTTGTTGTTCCTGTTCGCCATGCCGGAGACCCTGAACAAGACGCGGGATCAGCTGGCGGGGCAGGCGGCGTAATCATGCAGAATTGGCTGATCTGGGTCATCGCGGCCCTGGCGACCGCAGGCGTGATCATCCGGCCTTGGAAGCTGCCGGAGGCGGTCTGGGCGGTGTCCGGCGCCGTGCTGCTGGTGGCGCTGGGCCTGCTGCCCTGGCACAGCGCGGTCCTCGCGGTGGGCAAGGGCGTCGATGTCTATCTGTTCCTCACCGGCATGATGCTGCTTTCGGAAGTCGCCCGGCGCGAAGGCTTGTTCGACTGGCTGGCGGCGCTGGCGGCGCGGCGCGCGCAAGGCTCGGCGGGGCGATTATTTGTCCTGATCTACGCGGTAGGCACCATCGTCACGGTGTTTCTCTCGAATGACGCGACCGCGGTGGTGCTGACGCCCGCGGTGCTGGCGGTGACCAAGGCGGCGAAGGTGGAACAGCCTTTGCCCTATTTGCTGATCTGCGCCTTCATCGCCAACGCGGCCAGCTTCGTGCTGCCGATCTCGAACCCGGCCAATCTGGTGCTTTACGCCAGCAACACGCCGCCGCTCTTCGCCTGGCTGGCGCGCTTTGGTTTGCCCTCGGCGCTATCCATCCTGGCGACCTTCGCCGTGCTGCGGCTGAGCCAGCGCAAGGCCTTGCGGCAAGAGGTATCAAGCGAGATCGACCAGCCGGCGCTTTCGGCGGGCGGACGCGCGGCGGCGGCGGGCATTGTGTTCACAGCGCTTGCCTTGCTGGCGGCGGCGGCGTTCGGCGTGCATCTCGGCCTGCCAACGGCGATCTGCGGCATCGCCACGCTCGGCATCGTGCTGGCGCTGAAGCGGGAATCGCCGCTGCCGGTGTTGCGTGGCGTCTCCTGGGCGGTGCTGTTCCTGGTCGCCGGGCTGTTCGTGCTGGTGCAAGGCCTGGAACAGACCGGCATTCTCGCGGAACTGGCGCGGCTGCTGCATCAGGGGGCGCAACAAAGCGTCGCGCGCACCGCCTGGATCGCCGGCGCCGCCCTCGCCGTGATTTCCAACTTCATGAACAACCTGCCGGCGGGGCTGATCGCCTCGCACGCCATCCTGCACGCCAAGCCGCCGCAACTGGTGACCAGCGCGCTGCTGATCGGCGTCGATATCGGGCCAAACCTATCGATCACCGGATCGCTGGCAACCATTTTATGGCTGACGGCGCTGCGGCGCGGTGGACAAGAGGTCACTTTCTGGCAGTTTCTCAAAATCGGCGTGATGGTGATGCCGTCAGCCTTGCTGCTGGCGCTGGCGGGGCTGTTGCTGACGGGGTAACAATAAGGAAGAGCAAGTGCGGACATTCCAACGCCTGCTGGTCGCCAACCGGTCGGAAATCGCCATCCGGGTGTTCCGTGCCGCGGCGGAACTCGGCATCGCCACCATCGGCGTCTATGCCGAACAGGACAAGCTCTCGCTGCACCGCTTCAAGGCGGATGAGGCGTACCGCATCGGCAGCGGATTAGGGCCGATTGAGGCGTATCTTTCGATTTCCGAAGTGCTGCGGGTAGCGCGCGAGGCCGGGGCGGAGGCGATCCATCCCGGCTACGGCTTCCTTTCCGAAAATCCGGATTTCGCCGAGGCCTGCGCCGATGCCGGCATCGTGTTCATCGGCCCCGAACCGGCGACGATGCGAACGCTCGGCAACAAGGTGGCGGCGCGCAACCTTGCGGTGTCGGTAGGCGTGCCGGTGATGCCGGCCAGCCCGGCGCTGCCCGATGATCCAGCGGCGATCACCCGCATGGCCGCCGAAATCGGCTATCCGGTCATGCTGAAAGCCTCCTGGGGCGGCGGCGGGCGCGGAATGCGGCCCATCGCGTCGGCAGCCGGCCTGCTCGATGCGGTCGCCGCCGCCAAGCGCGAAGCCAAGGCGGCATTTGGCAATGACGAGGTCTATCTGGAAAAACTGGTGCAGCGCGCCCGCCATGTCGAGGTGCAGCTCCTAGGGGATAGTCACGGCAATCTGGTGCATCTGTTCGAGCGCGACTGCTCGATCCAGCGGCGTCACCAGAAAGTGGTGGAGCGGGCGCCCGCGCCCTATCTTGACGAGGCAACCCGCCTCGCGCTTTGCGAAGCGGCGCTCAAAATTGGCCGCGCCACCGCGTACCGCAACGCCGGAACGGTCGAGTTCCTGCTCGACCGCGACTCCCAAAACTTCTACTTCATCGAGGTCAATCCGCGCATCCAGGTGGAGCATACGGTGACCGAGATGGTCACCGGCATCGACATCGTGAAGGCGCAAATCCATGTCGCCGCGGGCGGGCGCATCGGCGATCTCGGCGAAACCGGCGTGCCGGATCAACCCGGCATCAAGCTCTCCGGCCATGCGCTGCAATGCCGCATCACCACCGAAAACCCGGAGAACAACTTCATCCCGGATTACGGACGCATCTCCGCCTATCGCGGCGCCTTCGGCTTCGGCATCCGCCTCGATGGCGGCACCGCCTATTCCGGCGCCGTGGTGACGCGCTTCTACGACGCGCTGCTGGAAAAGGTAACCGCCTGGGCCTCCACCCCGGCAGAGACCATCGCCCGGATGCTCCGCGCCTTGCGCGAATATCGAATCAGGGGCGTCACCACCAACCTGCCCTTCCTGGAGGCGCTGCTCAGCCATCCGGCCTTCGCCGCGAACGACTACACCACGCGCTTCATCGACGATACGCCGGCACTGGCCGCCCTGCCCGCCCGGCAGGACCGCGCCACCCGGCTGCTGCGCTACATCGCCGATGTGACGGTGAACGGCCATCCCGAGACGCGCGACAAGCCGCGCCCCGCCGCCCATGCAAGGACGCCGGAACCGGTCCGCCTGCCCGGCCCGGTCGCCAACGGCGTCAAGCAGCGCCTGGACACGCTCGGCCCGCGCGGCTTCGCCACCTGGATGCGCGACGAACGCCGGGTGCTGATCACCGACACCACGATGCGCGACGCCCATCAATCGCTGCTGGCAACCCGGATGCGGAGCTTCGACATCATTGGCGCGGCGCGCGCCTACGCGGTGGGCTTGCCGCAATTATTCTCGCTGGAATGCTGGGGCGGCGCCACCTTCGATGTCGCCATGCGGTTCCTCTCCGAGGACCCCTGGGAGCGGCTCGCCGCCATCCGCGCCGCCGCCCCGAACATCCTGCTGCAAATGCTGCTGCGCGGCGCGAATGCCGTCGGCTACACCAATTATCCCGACAACATCGTGCGGTTTTTCATCCAGCGCGCGGCACAAGGCGGCATCGACCTGTTCCGCATCTTCGACTGCCTGAACTGGGTGGAAAACATGCGCGTCGCCATCGACGCGGTGATCGAGACAGGCAAGCTGGCCGAAGGCGCGATCTGCTACACCGGCGACATCCTCGACCCCGACCGCGCGAAATATTCCCTGAACTATTATGTCGATCTGGCGAAACAGATGGAAGCCGCGGGCTGCCACATCCTGGCAATCAAGGACATGTCAGGCGTACTGAAACCCGCCGCCGCCGCCAGACTGGTCACCGCGCTGAAATCCGAGACCGGCCTGCCGATCCATCTGCACACGCATGACACCTCAGGCATCGCCGCCGCGACGGTGCTGGCGGCGGTCGCCGCCGGCGCGGATGCGGTGGACGCGGCGATGGACCCGATGTCCGGCCTCACCTCACAGCCTTGCCTCGGTTCCCTGGTGGAAGCTTGGCGTCACACCGAACAAGATACCGGACTCGATCCGGCGATGATCCGCCGGCTCTGCGCCTATTGGGAGGCAGTGCGCCAGCAATACGCCGCCTTCGAGAGCGACATGCAGTCAGGCGCTTCCGAGGTTTACCTGCACGAAATGCCGGGCGGCCAGTTCACTAATCTGCGCGAGCAGGCGCGCGGGCTCAATCTCGACCGGCGCTGGCACGAGGTGGCGGCGGCCTATCGCGACGTCAACCTGATGTTCGGCGATATCGTCAAGGTGACGCCCTCCTCGAAAGTGGTGGGCGACATGGCGCTGATGATGGTGTCGCAAAACCTCGCCAAAGCCGATGTGCTGGACCCTGAGCGCGACATCGCCTTTCCCGCCTCGGTGGTGGAGATGCTGCGCGGCGATCTCGGCCAGCCTCCCGGCGGCTGGCCGCAAGCCTTGCAGGCCAAGGCGCTAAAAGGCCAGACAGCCGATACGGCGCGGCCCGGCTCGCGCATCCCCCTCGCCGATCTCGAAGCGCTGCGCGCGGCGGCGGAAACTAAATGCGGCGCGAAGCTGGATGACGACGCGCTGGCCGCCTACGCGATGTATCCCGATGTCTATGCGAGCTTTCACGCGATGACCCGGCATTACGGTCCGGTTTCGGCGCTGCCGACGCCGGTATTTTTCTACGGCATGACCCCCGGCGATGAAATCGCCATCGAGATCGAACCAGGCAAGACGCTGATGCTGCGCCTGCAAACCCTGGGCGAGGCCGATGACGAAGGCAATGTCGGCGTGTTTTTCGAGCTGAACGGCCAGCCCCGCGTGGTGAAAATCGCCAACCGCGCCGCCGCCGCCCGCCGCCCGGCCCGCCGTCGCGCCGATGAATCGAAAGCCGGCGAAATCGGCGCGCCCATGCCAGGCAGCATCGCCGCGATCCTGGCGCGCGAGGGCCAAGCAGTGGCGCAAGGCGAGGCGCTGATCACCATCGAGGCGATGAAGATGCAAACCCAAATCACCGCCCCCGCCGCCGGCAGCGTGAAAACCTTCCACGTAAAGCCAGGCGACGCGGTGGAGGCGAAGGACTTGCTGCTGGAGATGGTGAATTAATACCAGGCTGCATAGAGATTAACCTATCGCGAAAGTAAGATCATGGGGCTTCCCCTCCGCAGCCCTTCCAGCGGCTTACGCCGCCGGAACCTTCGGCTGCTTCGCCCCCTGAAACCCCCACTAAGGGCTTACCCTCCGCGGTTTCCAGCATTCCTTCGGACTGCTGGAACCTTTCCGCTCCGCCCTTAGAACCGCTAGATGGGTTTCCGCTGGGAGGGGTTCTGACCCCTCCCAGCGGAAACCCAAGTAATGGATTTCAAAGGCTCTGCCTTTGGCGGAGGTCCAGGAGGCAGAGCCTCCTGGCCTTACTCTTGCTGATCGGTCAATCTTTATGCGGCCTGGTACAAGTTAAAGCGTTTCCACCACCAATAAGTAATCTAGCCGCAACCAATGCGTTAATGCATTCCTCCGGCAAGCCCTCATATGTCGCGGACAAGGGCAATCAGCGGCACGCCCCATCGCAATCAGCGGATGCCCGCTTCAAGGCATCCGGTTTTAAGGATCAAGGAAAACCCATGGACCAGCCAATTCCCACGCGTAACAAGGAAATCCCCTCCGAAACCGGCAAGGGCGGCGAACTGCACCAGCAAGCCGGCAACGGCCACCCGCCGCTAACCAGCAATCAAGGCGCCGTCATCGCCGATGATCAAAACTCGCTCAAAGCCGGCCCGCGCAGCCCCACGCTGCTAGAGGATTTCCTCCTCCGCGAAAAAATCAACCATTTCGACCATGAGCGCATCCCGGAGCGCGTGGTGCACGCCCGCGGTTCGGCGGCGCACGGCTATTTCGAGCTGACCGACAGCCTCGCCGATGTCTCGAAAGCCGACATCTTCCAGCGTGTCGGCGAGAAAACCCCGCTCTTCACCCGCTTCTCCACCGTCGCCGGCAGCAAAGGCTCGCCCGACGTGCCGCGCGACGTTAGAGGCTTCGCGGTGAAATTCTACACCAAGGAAGGCAACTGGGACCTGGTTGGCAACAACATCCCTATCTTCTTCATCCAGGACGCCATCAAGTTCCCCGACCTGATCCACGCGGTAAAGCCGGAGCCGGACCGTGAATTCCCGCAAGCCCAAAGCGCCCATGACACTTTCTGGGACTTTATCTCGCTCACCCCCGAAAGCACCGCGATGATCATGTGGGTGATGTCGGACCGCGCCATCCCGCGCTCGCTGCGCATGATGGAAGGCTTCGGCATCCACACCTTCCGCCTGGTCAACCAGGCTGGCAAATCCACCTTCGTGAAGTTCCACTGGCGCCCGCAGCTCGGCATGCAATCGGTGATCTGGGACGAGGCGCTGAAACTGAACGGCGCCGACCCCGATTATCACCGCCGCGACCTGTGGATGGCGATCAACACCGGCAGCTTCCCGGCCTGGGATCTCTGCGTGCAGCTCTTCGACGAGGAGTTCGCCGATAAGTTCGACTTCGACGTGCTGGATTCCACCAAGATCATCCCCGAGGAAATGATCCCGCTGCGCAAAATCGGCCACATGGTGCTCGACCGCAACCCGGACAACTTCTTCGCCGAAACCGAGCAGGTCGCGTTCTGCACCACCCATGTCGTGCCGGGCATCGATTTCAGCGACGACCCGCTGCTGCAAGGCCGCAACTTCTCCTATCTCGACACCCAGCTAAAACGCCTGGGCGGCCCGAACTTCGCGCAAATCCCGATCAACCAGCCGCGCTGCCCGATGATGAACTACCAGCGCGACGGCCACATGCAGATGGCGGTGCCAAAAGGCCGCGTCGCCTATCAGCCGAGCATGCTGGACGCCGACGGTCCGCGCGCCGACATGAAAACCGGCTACACCAGCTTCCCGGAGCCGGTGCAGGGGCCAAAGGTGCGCGTCCGCTCCGAAACCTTCGCCGATCATTTCAGCCAGGCCCGCCAATTCTTCATGAGCCAGACCGAAACCGAGCAAAACCACATCATCGCCGCCATCACTTTCGAGCTTAGCAAGGTGGAAACCAAACACGTGCGGATGCGGATGCTGTCGCAACTCGCCAATATCGACGCCAAAATCGCCGAACGCATCGCCGCGGGCCTTGGCGTGCATGAGACGGTGCAGCCTGCTCCGGCTGCGATAAAAACCCGCACCGACTTGCCGGAATCCGCCAAGCTCAGCATCATCAAGAACGCCAAGCACATCCTAAAAGGCCGCATGGTCGGCTGCCTGGTCGCCGATGGCGCCGATGCCGCCTTGATCAAAGCCCTGCAAACGGCGGTGACCAAGGAGGACGGCGTGTTCAAGCTCATCGCGCCGACAGTCGGCGGCGTGAAAATGGCCGACGGCAAGATGATGGAAGCCGATTTCCAGCTCGCCGGCGGCCCCTCCGTGCTGTTCGACGCGATCATCGTCGCGGCCTCCGAGGCAGGCGGCAAAAAACTGGCGATGGAAGCGGCGGCGGTGGCCTTCGTGGCCGATGCTTTCGCCCACCTCAAGTTCATCGGCCACACCCCAGGCGTCGCCGCGCTGATGCAAAAAGCCGGCGTCGCCGGACACGAGGATAAAGGCGTCATCGCCCTATCCGACGCCGGCAGCGCCACTAAGTTCACCGAAGCCGCCAAGGCAGGGCGGGTTTGGGATCGTGAGCCTAAGCTGAGGACGGTTCATTAAAGAAAGGAAGCGCCGCTTTTTGAAAAAAGCGGGCAAAAACTTTTATTAGTTTTCGTGCTTGCTTCCCACCCCCTGGATCTATATAACATTGATTATATAGGTCCAGGGGGTTTTCTTATGCTTGCTTTCAAAGTCACCACGGTTGGGTCGTCATCCGGTTTCATCCTGAACAAGGAAGCCATGGCGCACCTGAAGGTGCAAAAAGGCGACACGCTTTATCTCACTGAAGCGCCGGATGGCGGCTACCGCCTCACCCCTTACAGCCCGGACTTCGAGCGCCAACTCACTTTAGCCGAGGAAATCATGCAGGATGATCGCGATATTCTGCGCGCCCTCGCCAAATGACACTATGGCGCTGGGTGGCGCCGGAAATCGTTTATGCCATCCACGACAGGCAACTCGCCGAGCATGGCGGCCTGGACGGCCTGCGCGATCAGGCCGCGGTGGAATCCGCTTTGACGCGTTCGCGAAACCTCGCCGCTTATGGCAATCCCGATGCCGCCGCCCTCGCCGCATCCTACGCCTATGGACTGGCCCGCAACCACGGCTTCACCGACGGCAACAAACGCACCGCCTGGGTAGTCGCCCGCCTGTTCCTCGCCGATAACGGCCACCGCCTCCAGTTCGGCAAGCTTGACGCTGTAAAAACCATGGAAAAACTGGCCGCTGGCGCCTTAAGCGAGCCGGAACTGGCAGCGTGGTTTCGCCAGCATCTCACAAGAAGCCAACCTTGATCTCCCACCAAAATCCCCTCCAATTGCAAATACCTCTTGCCTACCATTAGTTAGTTTTGCTACATGTTCGTTAGTGAACGCAATCGCCCTCCTGTCCCCGGTCGCCAGCTTCGCCGCCATCATTGAGTTGGTGTGCAAGGCGGTCGCTTGTTGTGGCGGGGCGCGGCCCATCGGCATCAGCGGCCTGCCGGTCAAGAGCCTTCCCGGACCGCTGCTCACCCTCATCTGGAACCGGCTGCACCGCATCATCGCCCGCTTCACCCGCGCCGCCACCACCCCGCCAGCGCCGCCCCGCAGCCGCGCCTGCGCCAAGCGCCCCGCCCGGCCTCATAAGCCAGATCTTTTGCCGCGCCACTACGCCTGGCTGCGAAAGCTGGTCCAGGAAACCGGCGGCGGCGCTTCCCAGCTCGAATTCTTCCTCAACCAGCCGGACATCGTCGCCCTCATCGCCGCCGACGCCAGGTTAGGCCGCATCCTCCGCCCGCTCTGCCACATGCTGGGCATCCGCCCCGCCCACGTCCCAATCCTGTACCCGCAACCGCCATCACAACCACCCGATGCGCCACCGCCAGTCCCCGCCAATCCCAGCCACGTCACCCCGCAAGCCGCACCCGTCGCGGCGTCTCCTGGAACAACTCCGCCGCCCGGCGTTCCGCCCCCAACTTTTTCACGCGCCTAAGCATAAATGCATTCACGCGAGTAATTTGTTACGATTTAGCAACAAAATATCGCCTTCTTCATGCTCGGCAGCGTCTCAATCCAAAGCTGGCTACGATCTCATACTGCGCCCAAGCCGCAAGCACTCAAACTCATAAAAGTTTTTTGCTTCTTTTTTACAAAAAAGAAGCCTTATTCCAAAAGAATGTTCTTTCTCCTAATGCTCCCGCCATGGAACTGAAGCGCGATGCGGGCGTTGGCGGGCTGATCTTTGCCAGCCTAGGCGGGATTATCGGCTCCGGCTGGTTGTTCGGTCCGCTGAACGCGGCCAAGGCGGCGGGGCCGGCGTCGCTGCTTGCCTGGGCGATTGGCGGCGGCGCCATTTTGCTGCTCGCCTTCGTCTATGCCGAGTTGACCACCGTCTTCCCGCGCGCCGGCGCGGTGATCGCGCTGCCTAAGCTGAGCCATGGCAAGCTGCTCGCCACCGTGATGAGCTGGGTGGTGCTGCTTGGCTACCTCACTTCGGCGCCGGCGGAGGCGACCGCGGTGGTCACCTATGCCAATAACTACGCCCATGATCTGGTCGGGCCAGCCGGCGCCCTGAGCGGCAAGGGCTTTCTGGTGGCACTCGCCTTGCTGTTCGGCTTCGCGCTGATCAACGTGATGGCGATCCGCTTGGTGCTGCGGGTCAACATGGCGGTGACCGTCTGGAAGCTGGCAATCCCGATCGTGACCGCCATCGCCTTCCTGCTGGCGGGCTTTCATGGCGGCAATTTCACCCAGCACGGCTTCGCGCCGCATGGGGTGACCGGAATATTCTCCGCCGTCGCCACCTCCGGCGTCATCTATGCCTATACCGGTTTCCGCCAGGCGGTCGAACTGGCGGGGGAGTCGCGCAACCCGAAGCGGGATTTGCCCATCGCCATCATCGGCTCGGTGTTGATCGGCTTCCTACTCTATGCCGCGCTGCAAATCAGCTTCATTGGCGCGCTGCGCCCGCATGATCTCGCGCAAGGATGGAGCGGGCTGCGTTTCGCCGGAGTTTCCGGCCCCTTCGCCGGCCTCGCCACGGTGATCGGCATGAGCTGGCTGGCGGCGCTGCTCTATATCGATGCCGCGATTTCGCCCGCCGGAACCGCGATCATCGCTTTTACCTCTACTCCGCGCCTGTTCTTCGCCGCCGGACGCGAAGGGCTGACGCGCGGCCCGTTCGCCCGCCTTTCCGGCGCTGGCGTTCCCATTATCGGCGTCGCGGTCACCTTCATTGCGGGAGTGATCTTTCTGCTGCCGCTGCCGTCCTGGCGGGCGATCATCCGCATCGTCTCAGCGGCGGCGTTGCTCTCCTACGGGATGGCGTCGGTCTCCTTCGTCACCTTCCGCCGGACCATGCCGGTCTCCGCCTATCCGCGCCCCTTTCGGCTTCCTTTCGGCGTGCCGGTGGCCACGCTCGCCTTCATCGTGGCGAATTTCATCATCGTCTGGACCGGGGCGCGCACGGCCGATGTCATTCTTGGCTATGTGCTGGCGATGGCGCTGATCTATGGCGGCTACCAAGCCTGGCGGCATCGCGGGCTTGGCCATCTGGAATGGCGCGGCGCTTGGTGGCTGGCGCCGTATTTCGGCGGCCTCTGGCTGCTCGCCACGCTCGGCCCGGCGGCGCTCACCCATGGCAGCGGCGTCCTCTCGGCTGCCGCATTGTCGCTGATCTTGGTGGCGTTCAGCCTGGGCATCCTCGCGCTCGCGGTTCGTTGCGGCTTGGACGATCCAGCGGAGGCCAAGGCGAGCGTCGTAACGACCCAAAGCTGAAAATAGCGCTGCACAGCGTAAAGCATGGTTGTTAAAGCGTTTCACAACCGCAACTAGATGCAAAACATTTCATAATCGCGAGTAGTTGAATTCTTTTTACAACACGCGTGAACTCTGTTACATAATGAAACTAATTCATGGTCATTTGGTTACCTCATCATTAAACTTACGAAAATCCTGTATACCTGCATCTGGCGTTCTCAAACGGGCCACTCCTTCACAAACATCAGAATCACATGAGCGAATCTGGTCGCCGAAATATCTCAGAGCATGCGTTTCCCTTCTGGGGCGCGACAGTTGAATTAAGCTTGGAAAAGGCGCGTCATGCAACCCTTGGTTGACGAGGCGCTGAAGCATTGCCTGTATAACGCCCTTGACGCGGCAATCGAGCTGCATGGCGCCGAGTTTGGCCATATCCAACTTTACGACCCGGACCGCCGATCGCTGCGGATCGCCGCGCATCGCGGGTTTGGCGCGGCGGCGCTGAGCCGGTTCGAGCTGGCCGGCGCTGATGCGCAGGCGCCGTTTTTTCACGTGCTCGACATGGGCGCGCCGCTCGCGATCAAAGACATGGTGGAGGACAGTTCCGTTAACGCCAAGGCCGGAGCCTTAAATTTCGCGCCATACCGGGCGCTGGCGATCGATCTTGGATTTCGCGCGATGCAGGCAGTGCCTCTACCGTTGCCTGATGGCGCGCCGACCGGCGTGTTGACCACCTGCTGTCGCGAACCCTCAGCGCTATCCGCGCGCGTCATGCGGATCACCGAGCGCCTCGCCCGCCAGACCGGCGCGCTGATCGGCGCCAGCCTTGGCGAAGCCCAGCCTGGCGAGGCCCGGCGCGGCGCGGAGATTTGGCACGCCGAAGGATGGCATGCCGAGGATGAGCTGCGCAAAAGCCAAAACCGGCTGCGCGTTCTGGTCGAGGGCATTCCACAGCTGGTCTGGCGGGCGGCGAGGATCGGCGAATGGACTTGGTCGAGCCCGCAATGGAGCGCCTTCACCGGCCTGTCGGAGGACGCCAGCCGCGGGCTCGGCTGGCAGGCGGCGCTGCATCCGGAGGATCGCGACGCTGCGATGGCTGCCTGGAGGATGGCGGAGGCGAAAGGCTTTATCGAAGTCGATCTCCGCATCCTCAATGCCGAACAAGGCCGGCATCGCTGGTTTCAAACCCGCGCGGTGCCGGTGCGCAACGCGCGCGGCGGCATCATCGAGTGGCTTGGCACCTCCACCGATATCGAGGATCAGATGCAGGCGCGGGCGGTGCTGTCGCGCAGCCATGAGGAGCTGGAAGCCTTGGTCGCCGCGCGCACCAGGGATTTGCTCGAGGCGGTAGAGGCGCTGCACGATGAAATCCAGGAGCGCGAGCGGATCGAGGAAACCCTGCGCCAGAGCCAGAAAATGCAGGCGGTCGGCCAACTGACCGGCGGCATCGCGCATGATTTCAACAATATGCTGCAAGGGATTTCCAGCAGCCTCGAAATCGTCCAGCGGCGGATCGAGCAGCAGCGCGCGGCGGAAGCGATGCGCTTTCTCGAAGCGGCGCGGAAATCCGTCACCCGCGCGGCGGGTCTCACCCAGCGCCTGCTCGCCTTCGCCCGCAAGCAGACGCTCAACGCCAAGCCGGTCAACCTTGATGAACTGGCGCGCGGCATGGAAGAGCTGATCCGCCGCACCGTTGGCCCCTCCGTGCAGGTCGAGCTGAAAATGCGCGACGGTGAATGGCAGGTGCTATGCGACGAAAACCAGATGGAGAACGCGCTGCTCAACCTGGCGATCAACGCGCGCGACGCCATGCCGGATGGCGGCAGGCTAACCATCCTGACCGAGGATGTGGCGCTGTCGCCGGAGGATCTGGCGGGCGAGGTGGAGGCTGTTCCTGGAGAATATAGCGTGATCGCGGTGCGCGACACCGGCGCCGGCATGCCGCCGGAGGTGATGGAACGGGCTTTCGAACCGTTTTTTACCACCAAGGCGCTAGGGCAGGGCACCGGGCTTGGCCTCAGCCAAATCTACGGCTTCGTCCGCCAATCGAAGGGGCTGGTGCGAATCGATAGCGCCGAAGGGCGGGGCACCACCATCAGCCTGTTTCTGCCGCGCGCGGCAACGGATGAGACGCCGCCGCCGGAGCCCGCCGAAGGGGCGACCGTGCTGCTGGTCGAGGATGAAGCGGAGCTGCGCGACATGGTGGCGGGCTGGCTGCGCGAGCTTGGGTATCAGGTGATCGAGGCGGCGGATGGCGCGGGGGCAATCCGGCTGCTGCGCGGGCCGGACCGGCTGGATTTGCTGCTGGCTGATATCCGCCTGCCGGGCGGGCTGAACGGGCGCGAGGTGGCGGAGGCGGCGCGCGCCCGCCATCCCGACTTGCCGGTGCTGTTCATCACCGGCTATCCCGAAGCGGCGTTTCCCGATGGGCTGCCGGCGGATACGAAAATGGCGCTGATCGACAAGCCCTTCGCGCTTGACCTGCTGGCCGCGCGCATTCAGGCCATGCTCAAACGCTGATCGGCCTAGAGCCGATCCCGATCAAGTTGGATCACTCTTGTGATCCATGATCGGGTGAATCGGCTCGATAAACCAAAGAGTATAGAGTATTTTCGGATCAGCATGATCGGAAAATACTCTATAATTCCAGCGCCCACCCCGCGCCGGCGAACCAGGTTTCGCCGCGCGGCGTCTGCTTCCATCGCAACCGGCGCACCTTTGTAGCGCCGCCTGCCTGGAACGCAGCTTCGAGCGCTTCGCGGTCAGCCGCGCTTGCCGCGAAGCCGCCTTCCACCCCGATGAAGTAGCAAGGCCCAAGATATCCGGCTGTGAAGCCATCAGCGTCGCGGGTGACGCAAAACCCACCGCCGGCGGTGCTGGCATAGTCATCCGCCGCGATCGAACGGCGCGGCACGCCCAGCGGCAAAACCAGCCGGCCGCCAAGCTTTAATTGGTCGATCCAGGGCGCCGCCGGATGATCCACGCCAAAATTCACATAGATCGCGTCGCACGGCGTCTCCGGCATCCTTGTGCCATCGCCCTGGATCACCGTGACATTGGGCAGATGCGCCAGATTGTCCCGCGCCTGTCCGGCCAGCCTGGCGTCATATTCCACGGCGGCCACCGTGCCGGCCTCGCCTACCAGATGGCTGATGATCGCCGTGTAATACCCGCTGCCAGCGCCGATATGCGCCACCGTCTCGCCAGGCCGGGGCGCCAGCGCGTCAAGCCAGCGGGCATGCAGCGATGGGCTGCCATTATTCACGCCGCGGTCAGGATCGAGGCTGAACAGCGTGTCCTGATAGACGATCACCGGGTCGCTCAGCCGCAGCGTCCGGTAGCCCGGCGCGCGTTGGCCAATCGCCCAAGGCGGCGGCCCGAGAAACCGCTCCCGCCCGACATGCGCGAAAGCCTCCTCCAGCGCCAAATTGTCTTCGACGCCCGCCAGCGCCAGCATCTGCTTGGCATAAGCTCGCCGCACGATGGCGAGATCATCTTCAGAAACCATTTTTATAGTAAAAGTTCTTTGGTTCCCCTGCCGGGTCGGCCCCTGCCGGGTCGGCTTTCTTACAAGAAAGAACTGCTTTCTTCTTCAATGCGCCTCCGCCCAGCTATGCCCAATGCCAGTTTCCGCCAGCAGCGGCACGCTGAGGCTCGCGGCGTTCTGCATGACATCCTTGACCAAGGCGGCGGTGGCTGTGGCCTCGGCTTCCGGCGCCTCGAACAGCAATTCGTCATGCACCTGCAGGATCATCCGCGCCTTGAGCCCCGCGTCATGCAGCGAGCGGGGCAGGCGCACCATGGCCCGCTTGATGATGTCGGCGGCGCCGCCTTGCAGCGGCGCGTTGCTGGCCTGGCGCTCGGCATAGGCGCGGCGCGCGGGAATTTTCTCGCGGATGCCGGGGATGTAGCAGCGGCGTCCCAGAGGGGTGACGACATAGCCGTTGATCCGCGCGGATTCGCGGGTCTCGTTCATGTAGCGGCGGATTTCCGGGTAGCGCTGAAAATAGGCGTCGATATAGAGTTTCGCCTCGCCAGGCGGGATGCCGAGCTGGCGGGCAAGACCGAAGGCCGAAATGCCGTAGATGATGCCGAAATTGATCGCCTTGGCCCGCCTGCGGGTGGCGGCGTCCATCCCCGCCATCGGCACGCCGAACACTTCGGAGGCGGTGCGGCTATGGATATCCTCATGTTGCGCAAAGCTTTGCTTCAAAGCTTCAATACTTGCGACATGCGCCAAAAGCCGCAACTCGATCTGCGAATAATCGGCGGAGACCAGCACATGGCCCGCTTCGGCGATGAAGGCGCCGCGGATCAGCGCGCCTTCCTCGGTGCGGATCGGGATATTCTGCAAATTCGGCTCGGTCGAGGACAGCCGTCCGGTGCTGGCGATCGCCTGGGCGAAGCGGGTATGAACGCGCTGGGTGATCGGGTCGATCTCCTCCACCAGCGCGTCGGTATAGGTGTTTTTGAGTTTTTGCAGCTGCCGCCAGTCCATGATCCGCGCCGGCAGGTCGTGCCCGGCTTCCGCCAGTTCCTCCAGCACCGCGACATCGGTGCCCCAGGCGCCGGATTTCAGCCGCTTGCCGCCCGGCAGGCTGAGTTCGCCGAACAGGATGTCGCCCAGCTGCTTCGGGCTGCCCAGATTGAAGGCCCGCCCGGCCAGCCGGTGGACGTCGCGCTCGATCACCGCCATGCGCTGCTCGAAATCGACCGACATGCGGGCCAGCGTTCCGGCATCCACCTTCACCCCATGCGCCTCCATGGCACGCAGCACCGGCGCCAGCGGCCGTTCCAGCGTCTCATAAATCGCCAACGCTTTTTCCATGCGAAGCCGGGGCCGCAGCGCGTCCCAGAGCCGGCGGGTGACATCGGCATAGGCCGCCGCGTAGGCGGTGGCACGGTCGATGGGCACAGCGCTGAATTTCAGCCGGTTGCGGCCGGTGCCGGTGGCCTCGGTGTAGGAACTCAGCTTGTGATCGAGATGCAAAGCCGCCAGCTCGTCAATGCCATGGCCATGCGCCCCGGCGCCTTGCGCATAGGAGATCAGCATCACGTCGTCGATGGGGGCGATGGCGGGGATGCCGGCGCCGGCCAAGGCATGGGCGTCGAATTTGGCGTCAAAGCAGAGTTTCAGGATAGCGGGATCGGTGAGAACCGGCGTCAGTTCCGCCAGTGCCGCATCCCTTGGCAGTTGTTCGCCCGCATCATGGCCGAGCGGCAGATAGGCGGCGCGGCCCGCGGCCAAAGCGAGGGAAAGTCCCGCCAGCGGCGCCACCCGCGCGTCCAGCCCGTCAGTATGGGCATTGACGGCGATGATGCCGGTGCGCCGCGCCTCGTCAAGCCAGCCGCGCAGCGCCTCAATGGTGGCGATGGTCTCATAAGGACCGAAGGGCTGGGCTGGGGAGCGGAGCGGAATCTCCGTCCGGGGCTGCTCGATGATCGGCGCAATCGCCTGGCTGGCCATGGCTTCGCCGGCATGGCTGAGATCGAGCCGCGCCTTGATGCTGCGAAAGCCTTGGGTGTCGAGAAAGCCGCCCAGGGTCGCGCCGTCCCAGCGGCGGAGCGAGAGTTCGCCGATCGGCATCGGCAAGGGCACATCGCAGGTGAGGGTGACGAGCTGTTTCGAGATGATCGCGGCATCCGCATGGGCCACCAACAGGTCGCGCCGCTTGGAGGGCTTCATGGCGCCGCTGCGCGCCGCCTCCAGCGCCGCTTCCACCGTGCCATACTCGGTGATCAGCTGGCAGGCGGTTTTGGGGCCAATGCCGGGCACGCCGGGAACATTGTCGACGCTATCGCCCATCAACGCCTGGATCTCGATCATTTTGTCCGGGGTCACGCCAAACTTCGCCGCCACCTCGGCGGCGCCGATAACGGTTTGCTTGATCGGGTCGAGCATTGAGACGCCGTTGTCGATCAGCTGCATCAAATCCTTGTCCGAGGAGACGATCACCGTCTCGCCGCCGCATCTTGTCATCGCGCAGGCGTAGCTGGCGATCAAGTCATCCGCCTCGTAATCGGCAAGTTCGATGGAAGGGACGCCGAACGCCCGCGTCGCTTCGCGGATCAGCGCGAATTGCGGGATCAGCTCCTCCGGCGGCTCTGGCCGGTGCGCCTTGTAATTCGGGTCGATGCGGTTACGAAAGGTGGTGCGGCCGGCGTCGAAGATCACCGCGAGATGGGTGCCGGTATGGTCGTTGAGCAGGCGGGTCAGCATGTTGCAGAAGCCGAACACCGCGTTGACCGGCACGCCGTCCGGCCGGGTCATCGGCGGCAGGGCATGGAAGGCGCGAAAGATGAAACCCGAGCCATCCACCAGCACCAGGCGCATCGGCCTCAATGATCAATCCCCGCGCCCGCCTGCAAGATAAAATGCCGCGAGCAATAGGCGCAGCGGATTTCCGTGCCGGTGATGCGCATATAGACGCGTGGATGGCCGAGCGGCCCTTCGCCGCCATCGCACACCACCTTGCGGCTATTCACGTACATGGTCTCGTTAGCCGGAACTGGCGCTGTGGCGGACATGGACAACCTCATTGGTGACAATCCGCCGCATGATACCGCCGCCGCGCGCGGTTTCAAACCGCCAGCGCCGCTTTTTCCCGCCGATCCTTGAGCTTGCCGCCGATCCGCGCTAAGGCAGGGCCACGGATCTGTAGCTCAGCTGGATAGAGCGCTGCCCTCCGAAGGCAGAGGTCGCACGTTCGAATCGTGTCAGGTCCGCCAATTCTCCAGGCTACGGTTTCGCTTTCTCATATCGCCAAGCATGTCGCGGCCCTTGAAGAGCGCCTGAGCGTGCAATTGCTGGCGCGGACGAGCCGCCGCCGTCGCCAACAGGTCAGGTCACGCCCTGCTCTCGCAGTTCGGCGATAGCCTCGGCATCATAGCCCAGCTCCCGCAGCACCTCGTCCGAATGCTGTCCGGGCTCAGGCGTCGGGCGGCGCAGCGCCCAGGGGGTCCGGCTGAGCGAAACCGGCTGGCCAACCAGCGCCACCTGTCCCAGCGCCGGATGGTCGATCGGGGTGGCGATGCCGAGATGCTTGACTTGGGGATCATTGAACACCTCGTCGATCCGGTTGATCGGGCCGCAAGGCACGCCCGCCGCGTTCAAGCGGCTGATCCATGCGGCGGATGTCGCGGCGTGGGTGATGGCTTCGATGGCGGCGTTCATCGCATCGCGATTTACCGAGCGCGCATCGGCGGTGGCGAAGCGCGGATCGGCGGCGAGCGAGGCGTCGCCGAGGGCATCGCAGAGCCGGCGGTATATCTCATTCCCGGTGGTGGCGATGTTAATGTGGCCGTCCTTGGTTTTGAACACGCCGGTGGGGATTGAGGTGGGATGATTGTTGCCGGCCTGTCCCGGCACGTCCTTGCTGATCAGCCAGCGCGCCGCCTGGAAATCCAGCATCGAGATTTGCGCGGCAAGCAGCGAGGACTGCACCCACTGCCCTTCGCCGGAGGTTTCCCGTTCCAGCAAGGCGATCAGGATGCCCATCGCGCAGAAAATCCCGGCGGTGAGATCGGCGATCGGGATGCCAACCCGCATTGGCCCCTGGCCCGGCAGGCCGGTGATCGACATCAGCCCGCCCATGCCTTGCGCAATCTGGTCAAAACCCGGACGGTCGCGGTACGGCCCGTCCTCGCCGAAACCGGAGATCGAGGCATAGACCAGCCTTGGGTTGACCAGGCGCATGGCGTCATAATCGATGCCGAGCCGGGTTTTCACGTCTGGCCGGTAATTTTCCACCAGGACGTCCGCGCCCTCCGCCAGCCGCTTCAGTATGGCCACGCCTTCAGGCGTCTTGAGGTTCAGCGTGAGGCTGCGCTTGTTGCGGTGGAGGTTTTGAAAATCCGGCCCGTGGCGGGCGCCGCCAAGGCCGGCATCGTTTTCGCGCGCTTCCACCTTCACCACATCGGCGCCCCAATCGGCAAGCTGGCGCACCGCGGTGGGTCCTGCCCTGACGCGGGTAAGGTCGATCACCTTGAAGCGGGAAAGCGGCAGCGCGCTCACTTGCCGGTCCAGACCGGCTTGCGCTTGTTGAGGAAGGCGTCCAGGCCCTCGCGGAAATCGGCGCTCATGTAGCACATCAGGATCAGGTCCCGCCCGTCCTCGGAAGTCAGCGTCGGACGCAGGCGGCGCAGCGCCTCCTTGGTTGCGCGCAAGGTGAGCGGCGCGTTCGCCGCGACGACGCGCGCCACCTCCTCCGCGCGGGGCATCAGCGCGGCTTCGTCCGCCACTACCTCATGCACCAGGCCGATCGCCTTGGCTTCCTCCGCTTCCACCAGCCGGGCGGTGAAGATGATATCAGTCACCCGCGCCGGGCCGATCAGCGCCACCAGCCGGGCGAAATTGGTCATTGACAGGCAATTGCCCAGCGTGCGCGCAATCGGAAATCCGAAGCGGGCGCTGGGCGCCGCGATGCGCAGATCGCAAGCGGAGGCAATCGCGCCGCCGCCGCCGGTGCAGGCGCCGGCAATCGCCGCGATTGTCGGCTTGTTGCAAGCCTCCAGCACGCCGATCACCCGGCTCACGCGCTCCTCGTAGCTGATCGCGTCTTCAGGGGTGGAAAAGGCGCGGAACTGCGCTATATCGGTGCCGGCGGCGAAGGCCTTGCCGCCAGCGCCGGTCAGCACGACGACGCGGACGCCCTCATCCGCCTCGGCCATCCGGCACAATTCGGCCAGGCGCTCATACATCGCGAAGGTGAAGGCGTTGCGCGCCTGCGGCCGGTTGAAGGTGACATACAGTATGCCGTCCCGGGTTTCAGAGAGGATGTCTTCCGTGGCGTTGGCGTCCATGGGCTGCGCTTTCGGTGAGGGTTGATCTTGCGGGCGAGATGCCAAGCGAACCAGAACGGCATCCTCTGATGGATAACGAGGCAATCGTTTGGATTCGCCTAACAATGTTAGCGCCTGCCATTCCCCTTGTTTTCAGGGCGAAAGAATTTCCAGGCTGGCGCCATTGGTGCGCGGGCCGAAGACGCCGATGGCGAGGATGATGGCGGCCATCGCCGCCGCGATCATGGCGAACACCGCGTTCGCGCCATAGCTGGCCAGCAGATCGGTGGTCCAGTAGCCGACAAAAATCGCGCTCACCCGGCTCCAAGAAAAAGTGAACCCCACCGCGCGGGCGCGGATGCGGGTAGGGAATAATTCCGCCGCGTAAGGATGGAAAATGCTGATCATCCAGTTATTGCCGAGCGCGATCAGCCCGCCGCTGGCCAAGATCAACGGCACATGCCGGGCCTGCGCGAAGACGATGCCGCTGACGCCGATCAACAGCGCGGTGAACACCAGCTGCCATTTCCGCTCGATCCGGTCGGCGAATAGCGCGCCCACCGCGGCGCCAACCGGCGTCAGCAGCACGATCATGAAGGAGTAGGTCAGCGAATGCACGATGGTGAAGCCCTGCTTGACCAGCAGGATGGGAATGAAGGCGGTGAAGCCGAACACCGCGATGGTCTGGCAGAACTGAAAAACCGAGATGATGAGGGTGCGCGGCAGATAAAAGGCGCCGAACATCTCCCGCCATGCGCCGGGTTGCGGCAGCGGGTCGGGAATGCCGCGCTCCAGCGGCGGCAATGTTCCATGTTCGGCGATGGCGTGCCGCTCAAGCGCGCTGACCACCGTATCTGCTTCGGCGACGCGCCCGCGCGCATCCAGCCAGCGCGGCGATTCCGGCAGGCCGCGCTGGGCGAACCAGACGATGATGCCGCCCAGCGCGCCGGCGAATGCCACGAAGCGCCAGCCGGCAATGCCGAACGGCGCGCGCGGCACCAGGAAGGCGGCGAGAAACGCCACCACCGGCACGGCGGTAAGCACGAACACATAGGCGAGCGTCATGTACCGCCCGCGGCTCCGGCGCGGCGTCAGTTCGGCGATGTAGCTGTCATTATTGACGAGCTGCATGCCGACCGCGAAGCCGGCGACCAGGCGCGCCAGATCGATGGCCGGCGCGCTATCGAGCAGCCCGATCGCCAGCTGCGCCACGGAATAGACGGCCATCGACCAGACGAACACCGAGCGCCGGCCGAAGCGGTCCGACACGAAACCGAACGCCACGGTGCTGATCAGCATGCCGAGAAAGAACGAGGCAAGGAAGCTCGCGAAACTGTGGAAATCGAACAGGCCGCCGCTCTTCAGCCGGAACAGATGCGCCTTGATCAGGCCAAGCAGGATGAAGCCAGGCATGAATAATTCGTAGAATTCGAACCAGCCGCCCGCCGCGATCCTGCCGACCAGCCCGGCCAGATGGCGCGATGGCGGCAGCCGGTCGATCCGCGCCACGATGGCGTAGCCGAGGGGGTCGATGCCCTCCATTGTCGTTCCTCCTGTTGCCCAAAGCGCCGATTATATCGGCGGCAAGCGCGCCTTTCTTAAAAAGACCGCTTGCTTGTTAGCTTGCCATCCGGCTCGCCTCGGCGATCGCTGAAACATCCTTCAGCGCCTCGATGTCGCGGCACAGATCGATCAGCTTCCCCGCTCGTTGCTGCCCGACCACCGGATCGGCCAGATCGTGGAACTTGGCCGCCAGATCGGCATCGGTCATTGGCCGGGCAAGGCTGCCGATGGCGTGCGGCACGTGCAGGTCGATCGTTTGTCCATCGCGCAGCCGCAGCGAAAGCCGCACTTCGTCGGGCGCGAGGGCGGGATCGGCGGCGGCGCTGATGCGGCGGCGCAGCCCGATGACCTCGGGGTCGCGCGCCGCGCGGTCGCTGAACTGCGCTTCGCCGCCCTTGCCTTCCAGCAGGGCGATGGCGGCGGCGTGATAGACGCTGAACTTGCTTTCCAGCCCAGTTTGCGGCTCGGTTTTGCCGGTCAGTTCGAGCACCAGCGGGTGCACCGTTAGATGCAACGCCTCGATGGCCGAGGGGTCGATGCCGCGTTCCCGCAATTGGACACAGCCATCGATGGCCGGGTGAATGACGATGCCGCAGGCGAATGGTTTGTAGGTATTGGTCAGTATCTCAAAGCGCGCGCCAAGACCGTCGGTGATTTCCGAGAAATCATGCGACGCGCTCAGCACATTGGCCCAGCCGCGCTTCGCCTCCAGCGCCTGTTTCGAACTCGTATAGCCCTTTTCGGCAAGCAGCGCCGCGGTCATGCCATTCTGCGCCGCCCGCCCGGGATGGAAGCTCTTGGTCATCGAGCCGAACATCTCGCGCAGACCCACCGGCTGCGAGGCCGCGAGGCCAAGCGCCCAGGCCATCCGCTCTTCGTCGAGGCCAAGGATTTTACCAATCGCCGCGGCCGCGCCGAACACCCCCGCCGTGCCGGTGATATGCCAGCCGATATCGTAATGCGCCGGAAACACCGCGTTGCCGATCCGGCATTCCACCTCCACGCCGAGCGTCAGCGCCTGCAGGAAATCGCGGCCGCTGATCCGGCGATGGCCGGCGAAAGCGAGCAGCGCGCTGGCGACAGGCCCTGCCGGATGAATGACCGTGCGCAGATGCGTGTCGTCAAAATCGAAGACATGCGAGCTGATGCCGTTAATCAGGGAGGCGTTCAGCGGATCGAGCCGGTCCGCGCGTCCAAGGATCGCCGACTCGCCGCGGCCGGCAAAGGGCGATAGCGCCGCCAGCGCCGCCTCCACCGCTTCGTGCCGAGCGCCTCCCACGGCGCAGCCGAGCCAGTTCAGGAAGCTGCGCTTCGCCTCGCGCCAGACCGGCGCTGGCAGATCGGCGGGCGCCGCCGCAACCAGCCATCCGGCGAGGCGCGCCGTCACCGCGCCATCATCCGCGGCGCGATCGGCTGGATCCGAAAGCGGCTTGGTCATGCTGGCCGCGATGGTCATGATGGTGGTTCCTCATCCTGCTCATCCAGTGATTGTCATATTGCCGGCAATTTGACAAGATGGTGCCTAGCCATGACGAGATTGGCCAAGCCTGCTATCCGAACGATCATGAGACCCATGTTGTCGCCGCTTGACGTGTTGCAAACCCGTACCCTGCCCGATCTGGTGCAGGAAGAGATCATTCGCATGATCAAGGCGGGCGAAATCGCGGCGGGCGACAAGCTGAGCGAGATCATGTTCGTGCAGCGCCTCCGGATCAGCCGGCCGCCGGTGCGGGAGGCGTTCCGCGCTTTGGAAGAAGCCGGGCTGGTCCGGCTGGAAAAGCATCGCGGCGTCTTCGTCCGCGAAATTTCCGGGCGTGAAGCCGAGGAGCTTTACCAGGTGCGCGCCGGCCTGGACGCGACGGCGGGGCGGGCGCTGGCGCTGCTCATCACCGATGCGGCGCTCGCTGAATTGCGGGAACGGCTGGCGAAGCTCGACGAGGTTGCCGCCTCCAGCGACATCGCCGCCTATTTTCAGGCCAATCTCGGCTTTCACGACCGTATTGTCGAACTGACCGGCAATCAAACGCTGCTCGCGCTTTACCGAAGCATCATCGACCGCATGCACTTGCTGCGCAGGCGGAGTTTTGCCTCATCCGCCGGCACTGGCCCGTCGCGCGCCGAGCATCGCGCCATCGTCGAGGCGCTGGCGACGCGCGAGCCCGACGCCGTGGCGCTGGCCTTGCGGCAGCATGTTGAAAGCGGTTACCGGCGGCTGCTGGAGATCAAGCAAGGCTGAGAGCGCCTCGTTGTACCGTTAAATTCTGGTCAAGCTGCCGAGATCGACCGGGCCATGCTGGCTGGTGAAGGTCAACGTCTGATCATGGCCATGCTGCTGCGAAACGCCGCTGATCTGATGGTCGCCGCTGTCATAGGTGGTTGTCTTGCCGTCTTGCTCGATCACCAGCCGCTTTGCCTCGGGAAAAAACGCGTAGCGCAGGCTGCCCTGGGCGCCCTGCGAAGCGGGTTCGCCGAGGCCAGAGGGCCACCAGGCCGGTCCACTGGACATTGGCTCCATGGGTTTCATCGGCTTCATTGGTTCCATGGGTTTCATTGGCTTCATGGGTTCCATCAGCTCGGTCCTTTCCCGCAAATGCGCTGTATCATACTAAGCGGCATAGGGAATAATCTATCGCGAAAGCAAGATCATGGGGCTTTGCCCCCTGAAACCCCCACTAAGGGCTTAGCCCTTAGAACCCGCTAAATGGGTTTCCGCTGGGAGGGGTCAGAGACCCCTCCCAGCGGAAAGCCAAGTAATGGATTCCAAAGGCTCTGCCTTTGGCGGAGGTCCAGGAGGCAGAGCCTCCTGGCCTTACTCTTGCGCATAGGTTAATCTCCATGCCGCTTGGTGTCATACAGATTGGCGCGCGCTTGGCCCACGGAAAGCCCTGTTAGGCGCGGAGCAGGCCGGTCAGCGGCGAAACGGCTTCGCTGCCGGGGAAAATGCGTAGCAATTCCGGCGCGCTGAAGCCGAATTGCGCCGCCAGCGCGCCTTTCGCCAGCGCCCTGATATCGGCGGTCGGCGCGAGGTCGCGATTTTGATAAAGCTGGCCGGGTCGCAGCCCTGGCCAGGTCGCCTGTACCTTGCCGCCCGCGACGCCGCCGCCCGCGAGAAAGGCGATGGTAGCGGTGCCGTGATCGGTGCCGCGCGTGCCGTTCATCCGCGCGGTGCGGCCGAATTCGGTGATTACCATAACCATGGTGTCGCGCCAGGCCGGACCAAGCGCCGATTTCAGCCGGCCCAGCCCGGCATCAAGCATGGCGAGCGGCGGCTGTAGCGCCGCCAACTGGTTGCCATGGGTGTCCCAGCCTTCGAGCTGAAAGGCGGCAATGCGCGGACCATGCGGCGCCGCGAGCAAGGCGCCCGCCGCCGCCGCCAGCGCGGGAAAGCCATCGCCGTGCTGGTCGATCTCGTTCAAGGCGCCTTGCTGGAAGCGCCGGGCGCGCAGGCCTTCGCCGATGGCCGGGCCAAACAGCGCATCGTTGGCGTTCAGCGCGGCGATGCGTCGATAGAGATCAGGCGAAGGTTGAGCGAAACCAGCGGGCGCGTAGGAAGCGACAGGCGCCGCGCCGCGCAGCAGCAAAGGCATGCCGAGGCCGGCGGCCAGGCCACGCCCGGCGACGCCGCCGGCGGGCAGCTCGGCGAGCGCGCGGTTCAGCCAGCCGGAGGTGATGCCCGCCTGATCCGCGGCGTTTTGCAACAGGTCGGTTTGCAACAAGTCTTGCGCCTCGAAATGGCTGCGCGTGCGGTACGGCGCGGCGATGGCGTGCAGCGGCAGCAACTCGCCCGACCGATACATCGAATGCAGCGCCGTAAGCGCCGGATGCAGCCCATAAAACCCGCCGAGATCGAGCAGGCTTGATTGCGGCGGGATCAGCGGCGCCCGCAAGGCGGCGAGGTTTGGGTCGCCATAGGGAACCACCGCCGCCATGCCATCAAGCGCGCCACGGAGCAGCACGACGACGAAGCGTTTTTCCGTCGGCGCCGCGGCAAGCGCCAGGCGGGCTCGGCCCGAAACGGCGATAGAGGCCAAGCCCAATAAGGTGGCGCGGCGGGTGAGGGGGATTGTCACGCGATCATCTCCACTGAAATTCATCGGCGCTGAAATTTATCGACGCTGAAATTCATCGGCGCTGAAATTCGGGGGCGGCGAAAAG
Organism: Acetobacteraceae bacterium; assembly: GCA_965276795.1. Taxonomy (GTDB): domain Bacteria; phylum Pseudomonadota; class Alphaproteobacteria; order Acetobacterales; family Acetobacteraceae; genus Acidiphilium. Next base: position 3,222,267 of record OZ255628.1, read on the forward strand.
CAGCGCCAGCCCTTCGCGGCGCGATCCGGCGCGCGTGATGGCGAGGCGCGTCTCAGGCCGCAGCAGCGGGCCAAGCGCCGCCTCGGCCAGCGCGCCGGGTTCGGCATGGGGGATGCGCCCGGCATAGGCAAAGCCAAAATCGATGCGCGCCAGCACGGCGTCCGAGCCGGTCCAGTCCGGGGCACGGTCGGACCAGCCATTCGGCAAGGGCGCCGCCCAAAGCGGCTGGCCGAGCTTGCGCAGCACGGCGATATCGAGGTTTGGCGGCGCCTCTGCCGGCGCCGCGCGCCGCGCCGAGACCATGTACTCAAGCGGAGTTTTAACCTTGGTCAATGGCGTCCAGGCCTCCGGCAGCGCAACCAGCGCGGCCGAAGCCTTGCCGAGATCGCCGCCGCTTTGGGCGAGCGCGCCGGCGATTTTCGCAACGGCGGCGGGCGGCGGATTATCGGCCACGAAATGCCGGACCAGCTTGGTGGCGAGCGCGGCATAGGTCGCCGGATGAGTCGCGAGAAATCGCAGCGCTTCGATGCCGCCCGCCTCGCCGGAAGGAAAGCGCCGGCCCAGCACGGTTTGCTCCCCCGGCTCATGCGCCAGCGGGCGGAACATGAAGCCGGTGGAACCGCGCCGCGGGTTGACCGACCAGCCGGTCAGCAGCTTGGCCATGCTGGTGACATCGGCCTGGGTATAGCCGGCGCGCAGGCTGACCGTGTGCAATTCCATGCATTCGCGGCCCAGATTCTCGTTCAGGCCGCGACCGGCGCGCCGCCCGGCGCGGCTATCCGGCCCTACCGAAAACGCGTTGGCGAGGTAGAGCAGCATCGCCGGATGGCGTTCAGCGGCGAGCACCATATCGGTGAAGCGGCCAGTGACATGCGGGCGGATCGCTTCGCGCAGGAATGGGCCGATCAGCGCCGCCACATTGCCTTGCCGCAGTGAAACCGTGAAATGATTAGCCCAAAACCAGACCAGCCTTTCGCGGAATGGCGCTGGCGTCGCCACCGCCCAATCGAGCTGCGCCTTGGCGTCGGCCAGGAACAAGGCGCGAGCGGCGGGCTTGAAATTGCCCTTCAGAGGCTGGCCGTCGCGCAGGATCGCCTTGCGCTGGCGCCGGTCGGCGCGGATCGCGGCAAGCGCCGCCGCGCCATCCGGCAGCGCCGCGAAATTGCCGCTGGCAAGCCCGGGATCAGGTCCTCGCAACTGGCCGAGCAGCCAGCCGCGTGGGTCATCAAGCGGCTGGGTGGCCGGATAAGGACCGCCCAGGCCAAACCGGATCATCGCATGAGCGGCGTCAGTTTTCATGACCCGACCTTAGCCGCGCCGCGCTTTACGAAATGTTGCGAAGCGATACGATTTGAACCTGTCCCGCGGTTTTCGCTTCAACCCGAACCAGGAATTGTTTAGGGTGGCGCAACTTCAGGTGGATTGTTCCTTGTCCGACCTTGCTCACGCGCCCTTCAGCCGCCTTGCCGTCGCCGCGCGCCGATCGCGGCGTTTCGCGGCGCTGGATCAGTGGCTCGCCGCCGAACGGGGGCGGTTATTTTTATTTCTGCCGGTCGCCATGGGCGGCGGCATATTGATCTATTTCAATCTGCTGGAAGAACCAACAAGCGCCTTCATGATCGGGCTGCCGCTGGCTTGCGCAGCCCTGCTCGCGGCGTGCTGGCGCTGGAAATTGGCGCGCGCCTGCGCCTTGCTGATCCTCGCCGCCAGCCTCGGCTTCAGCCGCGCCGGCGAACGCAGCGCGGCCTTTCCGCCTTTCCCGCCGATTCCCTATCGCGCGGTGATCATCAGTGGAAAAATCAGCGGGATCAATCTGTTGCCGCAAGGGCGGCGCATCCTGATCACCCGCCCTTCGATGGACGGCGCAATGCCTTTGACGCGCAATCTGCGGGTGCGGCTGCGCAAGGGCGACGAGCAGGCTTTGCAGACCGGCGATCAAGTTCAGGTGCGCGCCTTGCTGTTCGGGCCGGACCGGCCGCCTTATCCAGGCGGCTGGAATTATGCGCGCGATCAGTATTTTTCCAACCTCGCCGCGTCCGGCTTCGCCTTGGGGAAGGTGGAGATCACCGCCGCGGCGGCGCCTGGAGGTTGGCGGGACCGGCTGCGCGCCTTGCGCGAGACCATCGCCGAAAGAATTTTGGACGTGTTGCCGGTGTCCTCCGGCAGCATCGCGGTGACGTTGCTGACCGGCTTCGAGCACAGCATTCCCGAAGCCGAGCGGCAGGATTTCATCACCGCCGGACTTGCGCATCTGCTGGCGGTGGCCGGCCTGCATGTCGGCATTGTCATGGGCTTCGCGTTTTTCCTGGCGCGATTTCTCGTTGGATGGTCGGAATTCCTGCTGTTGCGCGTCCCGGCCAAGATGATCGCGTCGGTGGCGGCCTTTTTGGTGGGAGTGGCCTATGCGGCGCTGACCGGGTTCCATGTGCCGATCCTTCGCAGCCTCGCCATGGCCGGCCTGGTTTTGGCCGGGATGCTGGCGGGCCGCCGCGCCTTGTCGCTGCGCGGCCTCGCCTTGGCGGCGCTCGCCTTGATGCTGCTGGAGCCGGAGGTGGTGCCGGGGCCGAGCTTTCAAATGAGTTTTTCCGCCGTGCTGGCCTTGATCGCCGGCTACGAGGCGTTAGGCGGCAGGCTTAGGACCCGGCATGACGGCGCGCTGGCCCGGCTGATCCGCCATGTCGGCGCGCTCGGCTTCACCTCGCTGCTGGCGGGCGGCGCCTCGATGCCTTTCGCCGCTTATCACTTCCAGCAGATCGAGCCTTATTACATCCTGGCCAATCTGGTCGCGGTGCCGATCACCGCGCTATTCCTGATGCCGCTGGGGCTTGCCTCCATTGCGCTGATGCCGCTGCATTTGGAGCGGCTGACGCTGATTCCGATGGGCTGGGGCATCGACGCGGTGCTGTACGTGGCGCGGCTGATCGGCCGGCTGCCGCACGCCTTGATCCAGATTGCGCCGATCCCCGGCGTTCCGGTGGCGATGATCGGCCTCGGCCTCGCCGCTTTAGGCATTTTCCGCACGAAAGCGCGCTTTCTAGGCCTTGCGCCGATCCTGCTGGGCCTCGGCCTTACCTTGCGGCCCAATCCGCCGGTTTTATTGGTATCGCCGGACGCCAGGCTGATCGCGCTGCGGGATAGCGGCGAGGTGCGCATCATCAAGATGCCGCGCGCCGCGAAATTCACCCTGGAACAATGGCGCCCGGTTTGGCCTGATCTACCGTGGCAGGTGGCGACGGCGCGCGAGGCCTGCCCGGATGGCGCTTGCGGCTTTGATCGCGGCAAAATCCTGTTTCTGGCGGATCGCGACGCCGCGGCGAGCGGCTGCGGCCAGGCGTTGATCGTGGTGTCGCCGCAACCCTTGCGCGGCGCGTGCCGCCAGCCGGGGCGACTGATCATTGATCGCTTCACCGTCTGGCGCGACGGCGCCGTCGCCGTCCGTCTCGTCCACGGCGCTCCCACATTGCTCAGCGACCGCATGATGCAAGGTTCGCGCCCCTGGGTGCCGCCCTGGCCGCGATGGCGCGGCCGCTTTAGAGCAGCATCAGTCAGACTGGGACAGTCTGGCTGATAAAGCTGCTCGACAAAACAAAGGGTTAGAACGCGCTGACCGTGTACGGTCAACGCGTTCTAAAAAGCCGCGACAATGATTGCGCGTTTTTGCCGCGCGATCATGCCCATGCCGCCGTGGCGTCCATGGTCTGCCGGCCGTCGCTGGTTTCAGTCCAGAGATGCAGGCCGGCCTCTGTCTCGCGCGCGCAGAGGCGGAAGCGCTCGAAATCGAATAAGGGTTGCAGGCCGCGAAAGGCGAACCGCCTTGGCGCCGTGCCCTTGAGGCTGGCGGCGAAGCGGATCAGCAAGGTCGCCTGCAGCGGGCCGTGAACGATCAGCCCCGGATAGAATTCCACCTCGGTGACGTAGCGCCGGTCGTAATGGATCCGGTGGCCGTTAAAGGTAAGCGCCGAATAGCGAAACAGCAGCACCGGACCGGCCTCGCCATCGCGCCACCACTGCGCCGGCGGCGATTCTTGGCGCGCCGGCGGCGAATCCTGGCGCGCCTGCGGCGATTCTTTGCGTGCCTGCGGCGGTTGGCCGCTTGGCAAATCCCGATAGACGATCTCCTGCCGCTCGGCGATGGCGATGCCACGATCAGTGGCGAATTCATGATCGACGCTGACGAAGCAAAGCCTGCCGGTGCGGCCCTGTTTCACCGTGACATCGGCGACGCGCGAACGCCGCTCGACCGCGTCGCCGGCGCGCAGCTTGTCGTGTAAGGTCAGCGCGCTGCCCGCCCACATCCGGCGCGGCAGCGGCACTGGCGGCAGAAAGCCGCCTGGCGCCGGGCCGCCTGGCCGGGCGTCGCCGCGCGCCGGGTGGCCATCCGGGCCGAGCGATGCCGTAGCCGCCGCCGGCGGGGCCAAGCACCAGTGGATCGCCAGAGGCGCTTCCGCGCCTCCCTCGCCAGACGTCGCGCCATCAAGCGTCGCGCCATCAAGCGCCGCGTCATCAAGCGTCGCCCGGAATTCTTCCACCAAACGCGGCGTCACGACATCCCTTGCCGTCTCGGCGCGGCCGATCCACTCGCGCAGCGCCGCGATATCGAGTCCCGCCGGTTCCGTCATGCGTGGTCTCCTTCTTGTCAGATAGGCCCTATCAATCAGGTAGGCCCTATCAATAAGAGCGGGGCATGCCGAGCGCGTGCTCGGCGAGATAGCTCAGGATCAGGTTGGTCGAGATCGGCGCGACCTGATAGAGCCGTGTCTCGCGGAACTTGCGCTCCACGTCATATTCTTCGGCGAAGCCGAAGCCGCCATGCGTCTGCACGCAGGCTTCCGCCGCCTCCCAGGACGCCTCGGCGGCGAGCAGCTTGGCCATATTGGCTTCCGCGCCGCAATCCTGCCCGGCCTCGAACAGCGCGGCCGCCTCGCGCACCATCAGCGCCGCCGCCCGCATTCGCGCATAGGCGCGGGCGATGGGAAACTGCACCCCCTGGTTCTGCCCGATCGGCCGGCCGAACACCACGCGCTCGCTTGCATAGGCGGTGGATTTGTCGGTGAACCATTTGGCGTCGCCGATGCACTCGGCGGCGATCAGGATGCGCTCGGCGTTCATGCCCGACAGCACGTAGCGAAAGCCGCTTCCTTCCTCGCCGATCAGCGCTTCGGCGGGAATTTTCACATCGTTAAAGAAGATCTCTGTGGTCGCGTGGTTCATCATCGTGCGGATTGGCCGGATGGTCAGGCCGTTTCCCTTGGCCGCCCGCATGTCGAATAAAAAGACTGAAAGCCCGTCCGTGCGCTTTTTGGCCTGCTCGCGCGGCGTGGTGCGCGCCAGCAGCAGCATGAGGTCGGAATATTCGGCGCGCGAGGTCCAGATTTTCTGGCCATTGACAATGTAATGCTCGCCCTCGCGCTTCGCCGTGGTTTTCAGCGCCATGGTGTCGGTGCCGCTGCCGGGTTCAGTGACGCCGAACGCCTGGAGGCGCAAGGCGCCGCTGGCGATCTCCGGCAAATACCGCGCCTTCTGCGCCGCGCTGCCATGCCGCAGCAGCGCGCCCATGATATACATCTGGGCATGGCAGGCAGCGCCATTGCAGCCCGCATGGTGAATTTCCTCAAGGATCGCGGCGGCGCCCGATAAAGCGAGGCCGGAGCCGCCATATTCCTCCGGGATCAGCGCCGCCAGCCAGCCGCCTTCGGCCAAGGCGGCGACGAATTCCGCCGGATAGGCGCCCTCCCGGTCAAGCGCGCGCCAATAGGCGCCAGGAAATTCGGCGCAAAGTTTTCTCACCTCCGCGCGGATCGCGGCAAACGGCTCTGCATCGGCTGGGTGGCTCAAGGCGCTCCTCCATGGCGGCATGACACGATTCGCTTGAGGTAACTCTATGAACCACCTCGCGCTTCAACTGAACGCCATAGCGAGTGTCTTATGACGTTTCCGCCGCTTTACGAATAAAGAGCCGCCGTCAGCGGGTGACGATTGAGGGGCGCAGCCGAGGGCTAGCCGCCTTCATGGTTGAACCTGCCAAGGCGGGCGTATTCCTGAGCGCCGCCGCTGGCCATGCCGATGGCGGCATAGTCGGAGCGCTGGCCGCCATTGGTCGGGTTAGCGAAGGCGGGATAGGTCTCGCCGCCGCTACCGGCGATGAGCCGCTCGGACATGATCGGCCTGCCGTCATTGTCAAAGCCAGGATAGGTTTCGCCGCTGCCGGTCAGCATCGTCTGGCTGATAATTGGGGCGGCCCGCAGATGGCCAGGGTATTGATCCGCATGGGCCATGCTGCCCTGAGCCAGCACGGCAAGTCCAGCTAGCAGCGCCAGACACAGTTCTTCGCCATTGGTGCGCATCTCGATAACTCCTATTGCCGGACGCCGGTCCGGATTGATTGGGGGGGAACCATGGACCTCGCCACGGCGAATAGCGTGATAGAACAATGCTGAAACTGCCGCTGTGCCAGCGGTCACACCGGGATCATTTTCCGTATGTTCCTAATTCGTTCTTGACAGAATGAAACATTCCTGACCAGATGCACTGGGAACGGAGCAGGAACATCGTCATGAACATGATCGCGTCGCCCATCGGCCTCAGCAAGCGCGCGTCCCTCGGACGGGGGACTGCGCAGGACCCCGCCAATCGGTTCGAGGCGGAGCGGCGCGTGGTGTTCGATGATGGCTGGGAGACGCTGGCCGAAGAACAGCCCAAGGCGGAAACCGTGCTGATCCGCGATGCCACGCGCAGCATCATCAGCTGGAATAACAGCCCGGATTTGAACTTCGATCGCGGCCTCAACCCCTATCGCGGCTGCGAGCATGGCTGCATCTATTGCTATGCCCGGCCCACCCATGCCTATCTCGGTTTCTCGCCCGGCCTCGATTTCGAGACCAAGCTGGTGTTCAAGCCGGAAGCGGCGGCGCTGCTCGAACGAGAATTATCCCGCAAAGCCTATCAGGCGAAACCCATCGTGCTCGGCTCCAACACCGATCCGTATCAGCCGGTAGAACGCAAGCTGAAACTGACGCGCGGCGTGCTGGAAGTGCTGGAGCGCTTCGGTCATCCGGTCTCCATCATCACCAAATCGGCGGGCGTGCTGCGCGATGCCGATATCCTTGCCAGGATGGCGGCGCGCAATCTGGCGCGCGTGCATGTCTCGGTGACCACGCTCGACCCGAAGCTGGCCCGCGCGATGGAGCCGCGCGCTTCCAGCCCGAGCCGGCGGCTCGCCGCCATCACCGCGTTGCGGGCGGCGGGCATTCCGGCGGGCGTGCTGGCCTCGCCGATCATCCCTGGCGTCAATGATGCCGAGCTGGAAGCGATCTTAAAAGCCTCAGCACAGGCGGGGGCGCAGCATGCCGGCTCGCTGCTGCTCCGCCTGCCGCATGAATTGCGGGAGCTATTCACCGAATGGCTGGAACGGGTGATGCCGGAGCGGGCGCGCCACGTGCTCAGCCTAATCCGCGACACCCGCGCCGGCGCGCTGAACTCCGCAAAATTCGGCGAGCGCTTCACCGGCGCCGGCCCTTACGCCGCCTTGCTGGCGCAACGCTTCGCGCAAGCCGCGAGACAGCACAAGCTTGAAACCGTCTGGCCGGCGCTGGATTGCGGCCAGTTCAGCCGCCCCGCCGCGCCGCCCGCCGTATCGCGCCAGCTTTCGCTATTCGACAGGGCCGAGGCCTGATCCGCCGCATTCTTGCCGTTATGGAGCAGGACGGTTAAGCCACCGGCATGCTTCGGATCGGCGTCACAGCATCACCACGGGCCTTGCCAGCGCAGATCCGGCGCGGCGCATGAGGCGTCAGCCGCGCCGCTGGCTGTTGGCAGCCTGGGTCGCGGGCGGGCTTGGCCTGCTAATCATCATGGCCATCGTCATCCTGCCGCCGGTGCTGTCCGCCGATTATCACCGCGCCGCCATCGAGGCGCTGGCCAGCCGGCTGACCGGACGGCAGGTGGTGATCAAAGGACCGATCCGCCTGTCGATGGTGCCGGCGCCGCAGCTCCGCGCCACCGATATACGGATCGACGTGCCGCATGGCGAACAGATCAGCGCCGCCAGCCTCCGGCTCGATCTGGCGCCGCGCGCGCTGCTGCTGGGCCGGTTGCGCGCCACCCGGCTGACCTTGCGCGCGCCGCTGATCATCATCCCCTGGCCGCTGCCAGATGGCGCGGCATCGATCCTGCCGCCGCCCTGGCTCGCCTCGCTGCATGCCAAGATCGAGGATGGCACGATTATTCTGGCCAGGCTGGCGCTGCGCCATGCCGATCTGTCGATCTTCACCGGCGGCGGCAAGGCGATCTTGGCGGCGTCCGGCGCCGGCGCGATGTTCGGCATGCCGGTCTCCGCCAAATTAAGCCTGGCAGGGATCAACAGCAAGGGAATGACCCCGGTCACCGCCAGCATCGCCACGCCCGCCGAAGCTTTGGCGCGGCAAAAGGCCGGGCTGAGCTTCAGCGGCGCGATGGACGCGAAAAGCCTGCTGACCGGCAGTCTCGCCGGCAGCGCCGTGGCGGCGATGGCGCAATCACTGCCGCTGGGCCATGTTCTGCCCGCCGCCCCGGTTGAATTTAGCGCCACCGTCAGCGCCAGCCGCGCCATGGTCAGCCTTTCCGCGATCAAGCTCGCCGCCGGAACCGCGATGCTGCGGGGCAGCGCGATGATCGACCTCACCACCGGCGTCTTGTCCCTGATGGCGCAAGGGCATGGCGTCGACATCACCCCGTTGGCGCGCCGGCTCGCCGCCAACCACGGAAAGGGCGCGGTGAACCTGCGGGCCAGGCTAACCGATGCCACGCTCGGCGGCTTCGGCTTTCCCGAGCTGGCGATGGATCTCGGCATCACCCAAGCCGGCACAACGATCCGCGCCTTCAGCGCCAGCCTGCCGGGGCAGGGGCGGCTCGGGCTTGACGGCGTCATCGGCCCGCCAGGGCTGCGCGGCAACTTCACCTTGGCCGACCAAGCGCCGGCGGCGCTGCTCAAAGCGGCTGCGAAAGCGCTTCCGGCGCTGTCCGGCTGGCCGCCTCCCACTGAGGCGCTGCATCTCGCGGGATCCATCGACGCGCCATTTTCGGCGGGACATCCGCAAGGAGAGGTCCGGCTTGGCGGGCTGCATGGCGACCTTGGCTCGGTTCGCCATGACGCGGATCACCAAAACAGGACCACGCTTTCAACCGGCGCGGTTGTCGCGACGCTGGACAAGGCGCCGCGGCTCGATATCGCGGCGAGCCTTGGTTTCGACCGGCTCGATGCGACCAATCTGATGGGCTCCATGACGAGGAGCCAGCCTATCAATAAGAGCTTGCGGCTTGATCTTGCCTTGACCGCGCGGCAGGCTCGGCTGGGCGCCATCGCCGCCCGGCATCTCGCGCTGGATGCCAGGCTGGGCAACGGGCTGACCATCCGGGCGCTCGATTTCTATGCCATGACCGGCCGGGAGCGGCAAAAGCCGGCGGCGCTGGTCATTCTGCGCGGCGTCCGCGCTGCCGGCGTGATCTCCGGCGCTGATCTGCTGGTTGCCGGGCCGGATGCAGCGCGGGCGATGGCCCTGCTGCCGCGCCATCCGGCGCTGCTGGACAGCGCGCCGTTCAAGTCGGTCATGCGGGCGCCGTTCGCCGCCAGCTTCAAGGCCGCTGGCAAACCGGACGCGCTGGAATCCCATGCCGTGGTCGATCTGGGCGATATGCGGATCAGGGCGGCGCCGCTGCTGAACCTGCTCAACCACACCGCCAGCGGGCCGCTCTCCTTTCGCATGCCGGACGCCATTGCCCTGGCGAAACCCTGGGACAAGCAGGCGGGGCTGGCTTGGCCGGGCGCTGGCTCGGCCGGGCTGCGCGCCGATTTCACTGCGGCGCCCCGGCATTTTGGCCTGTCCAGTTTCGTGCTGTCCTTCGGCGCGCTGACCGCTTCGGGCAGGCTTGTCCTCGATTATGGCGCCAGCCCTTTTGTGCTTGCCGGCGTGGTGAACGCCGATACGCTGGCCCTGCCGCCAGCGCCGGCGCTGCTCCAACTCGCCAATGCGCCAAGCCGGCTCAGCCTCCAGTTGCCGGATATCACGGCGGCGCATCTCCGCCTCGGCGAGACGGATGTGGCGGATGATGCCTCGGCCAGCCTGGCAGCGACGCCGCGGGCGATCACCCTTCAGGTGCGCCAGGCGAAACTGGCTGGCGGCGCGCTGACCGGCCAGGCCGCGCTGAGCGCCGCCAATGGCGGGACGCCGCCCTCGCTCAAGGCCGATCTGGAGCTTGCCGATGCCGATGCCGCGGCGCTCCAGCCCGCCTTCGCCGCCGCCGGATTGCCGGCGGCGATCTCCAGCGGCAGCCTCACCGCCGTTTTGCACGGGCAGGCAACCGGCTATACCGCGAAAACCTGGGCCGCCACGCTGGGCGGGACGCTAACCGCGTCAGGAAAAAATCTTACTGTTCAGGGTCTTGGCTTGGCAGGCGCCGCCGCCTTGATGAACGCCGCCGCAACCGCGCCAAACGCCGCGCAATTGCAGCAGGCTTTGCTGTCGGGCGCCACCAATTTTACCGCCATGACACTCGATGGCAATTTCGCCAGCGGCGCTTTCACCATCAACAAAGCGAAACTCACCGGCGATGCCGGATCAGCCAAGTTCGCCGGCAACGTCGATGTGCCGGACCACAGCCTCGCCGTCATCGCCAATTTACAACCAGCCTCGCCAGGCGATCAGCCGCCGCCGACCTACAAGGTCACCCTCAGCGGTCCGTGGGCGAACCCAAAGCGCAACCTGGCTAGCAAATGACAGCCGTAATACCAAGCGGCATACAGATTAACTTATGCGCAAGAGTAAGGCCAGGAGGCTCTGCCTCCTGGACCTCCGCCAAAGGCAGAGCCTTTGAAATCCATTACTTGGCTTCCGCTGGGAGGGGTCAGAGACCCCTCCCAGCGGAAGCCATCTAGCGGGTTCTAAGGGCTAAGCCCTTAGTGGGGGTTTCAGGGGGCAAAGCCCCATGATCTTGCTTTCGCGATGGGTTAATCCCTATGCCGCTTGGTATAATTAATAGGCGAGGCGCAATCCCGCGCGCGGCCATTCCATCGACGCGATCCGTCCGGTGCCGGACAGCGTGAGATAAGCGGTGCGTCCGCCTGTGCCGCCGAAGCAGAGATTGGTGGTCAGCGGATCGCCGGTGGCGATGTGGTCCACTGTTGCGCCATCGGGTGAAATCATGGTGATGCCGCCGTTGAGCAGCGTCGCCACGTTCACGTAGCCTTCGCCATCGACGGCGAGGCTATCGAACAGGCTGATGCCGCCCGGACTGGCGTGTCCCGGACCTGCCAGCAAGGCGCCGCCATGCGGTGGCCATAAGGTTGGGCCGGGGACGATCTCGCCCGGCGCTCCCACATCGAATTGCCAGACGCGGCCGGTGAAGGTTTCCGCCACGTAGAGCTTCGATCCGTCCGGCGACAGGCCGATGCCGTTCGGCGCGTCGAGCGGGAACAGCGCCTCGCGGATCGCGGATCCGTCCGGCTTCGCGTAGAACACGCCGGTGACCAGGCGCACGCGATGATGGTCGCGCGTCGCGCCATGATCGGTGAACCAGAAGCCGCCCGCCGCGTCGAACACGATATCGTTCGGGCCAACCAGCTTCACGTCGCCGCAATGCGTGTAGAGCGTCTCGACCTTGCCGGTCGCCAGATCGACCCGGTCGATGGAGCCGCCCTGATGCGAGGGCGGCGTCGGCCCAGGAAATAACAGCCCGTCCACCTCGCGATACGCAAAGGAGCCGCCATTATTGCAGACATAGCAGGCGCCGTCCGGCCCGATGGCGGCACCATTTGGGCCGCCCGGCAGCTTCGCGATCTCCTGCTTGCGGCCATCCTTGGCGATGCGCGTGAGCCGCTCGCCGGCGATCTCCACCACCAGCAGCGAGCCATCATCCAGCGCGATGGGGCCTTCGGGAAAGGCGAGGCCGGAGGCGATCTCGGTAAATTGCGGCATGACGCCCTCCATCACTCAGGTTTCGTCTCGGCCAAGGCCTTTTCGGCGGCAATCTGCTGATGCCACGCGGCCAGATGCGGGTGCGCGGCGCGCCAGTCCTCCGCGGGGAATCGCAAATCCAAATAGCCGAGCGCGCAGGCCAAGGTGATGGTGCCGATATCCAGCAATTTTCCCAGGTTTTCGCGCTCCAGCATGGCAAGCGACCGGTCGATCGCCGCTTTGCGCCGCGCCATGCCCGCCTCGCGCGCATCCTCGCGCGGCTTCATCGATTCAAGCCGCCGGAAAATCGCCGCGTCCAACATGCCGTCGCCCAGCGCCTGGTTGCGCAAAGCCACCCAACGCGCAGCGCCGGAGGCGGGGAACAGCGGCATCGCCTCGCCCACGGTGTCGAGATATTCGCAGATCACCGGACTGTCGAACAAGGCAAACCCGTCCTCCGTCACCAGGCAAGGCACCAGCGAGAGCGGATTATCGGCAATCAGCGCCGCCGGGCTTTCATGCGGATTAGTCGGGACCTTGGTAATCTGCTGATCAATCCCGCGCGCGACAGCGCAAGTCATCACCTTGCGAACATAGGGACTGGTGAGGGAATAGTAGAGCTTCATGTAAATCCTTAATTAGTAAAAGTTCTTTGGTTCTTTCTTACAAGAAAGAACTGCTTTTTTGAAAAAAAGCAGCAAAAAACTTTTATTAATTTAAAGCTTCTTTGAACTCAGCCTCGGTCTTTGCCTTGATTTCATCCACCGTAATATCCGGCGCCTTGTCGATTAGCGTCAGCGACGGGGTCTGGTCCTTGTGCACCTCGAACACCGCGAGATCGGTGATGATCATGCTGACCACGCCCTTGCCGGTCAGCGGCAAGGCGCATTGCTTGAGGATTTTCAGCTCGCCCTTCGCCGTGTGGTCCATCAGCACCACCACGCGCGGCACGCCGGCCACAAGGTCCATCGCGCCGCCCATGCCTTTCACCATCTTGCCGGGGATCATCCAGTTGGCGAGATCGCCGTTTTCCGCCACCTGCAAGGCGCCCAATATCGAAATATCGATATGGCCGCCCCGGACCATGCCGAACGAGGCGGCGCTGTCGAAATACGAGGTGGTCGGCAATTCGGTGACGGTCTGCTTGCCGGCATTGATCAGGTCGGCGTCCTCATCGCCCTCGAACGGAAACGCGCCGATCCCCATCATGCCATTCTCGGAATGCAGCTGCACCGAAATCCCGTCCGGAATATGGTTGGCCACCAAGGTCGGGATGCCGATGCCGAGATTGACGTAGAAGCCGTCCTGCAATTCGGCGGCGGCGCGCGCCGCCATCTGGTCGCGTGTCCAGGGCATATCGGGTTCCTTATGCGGCGCGCTTGCGGGTGGTGCGCTGTTCGATGCGCTTGTCGGCGCGGTCCAGCTTGACGATCCGCTTGACGAAAATTCCCGGCGTCACGATCACGTCGCCATCCAGCGCGCCAACATCCACCAGCTCTTCCACTTCGGCGACGGTAACTTTCGCGGCGCTCGCCATCATCGGATTGAAGTTGCGAGCGGTTTTTCGATAGACCAGATTGCCTTCGGTATCGGCCTTCCAAGCGTGGATCAGCGCGAGATCGGCGGTCAGGCCGCGCTCCATCACGTAATACCGGCCGTCGAACTCGCGGGTCTCCTTGCCCTCAGCCACCGCGGTGCCGTAGCCGGTGGCGGTGAAGAAGGCGGGGATTCCCGCCCCGCCGGCGCGAATGCGCTCGGCCAAAGTGCCTTGCGGGTTGAACTCGATCTCCAGCTCGCCGGCCAAATATTGCCGGGCGAAGGTGGCGTTCTCGCCGACATAGGACGAGATCATCTTCTTGACTTGCCGGGATTCCAGCAGAACGCCGAGGCCGGCGCCGTCAATCCCGGCATTATTGGAGATGATGGTGAGGCCGGTAACGCCTGACTCGCGTACCGCCTCGATCAGCGCCATCGGCACCCCGCAGAGGCCGAACCCGCCAGACATGATGGTCATGTTATCGCGCAGCACCCCGGCCAGCGCCGCCGCCGGGGTGTCATAAATCTTGCGCACCGGCTCAGCGTTCCAGGCACATGGCAACACCCATGCCGCCGCCGATGCAGAGCGTGGCGAGGCCCTTATGAGCATCGCGCTTCTGCATCTCGTGCAGCAGCGTGGTCAGCACGCGGGCGCCGGACGCGCCGATCGGATGGCCGATGGCGATGGCGCCGCCATTGACGTTGACCTTGGCAGGGTCGAGCCCGAGCTGCTTGTTGACCGCGACGGCCTGGGCGGCAAAGGCTTCGTTCGCCTCGATCAAATCGAGATCGGCAGCGCTCCACCCGGCGCGCTCCAGCGCCTTTTGCGCGGAAGGAATCGGCCCGGTGCCCATCAGCGCCGGATCGACGCCCGCCGTGCCGAAGCTGGCGATGCGGGCGAGCGGCGTCAGGCCGCGTTTGGCGGCTTCCTGGGCCGACATCACCACCAGCACCGCGGCGCCGTCATTAATGCCGGAGGCGTTGCCCGCGGTCACCGTGCCGTCCTTGGAAAACGCCGGGCGCAGCTTCGCCATGGTCTCGGCGGAGGCGTCGTGGCGGATATATTCGTCATCGGAAACCACGATGTCGCCCTTGCGGCCCTTCACCGTCACCGGCGCGATCTCATCCTTGAAGCGCCCTGACTTCTGCGCGCTCGCGGCTTTCTGCTGCGAGCGCAAAGCCAGTTCGTCCTGCTCGTCGCGGGTGATCTGATAAGCGCGGGCGACGTTCTCGGCGGTGCTGCCCATGTGATAGCCGTTGAAGGCGTCCCACAGCCCGTCCTTGATCATGGTGTCGACCATCTTCATGTCGCCCATTTTGACGCCGCCGCGCAAATGCGCGCAATGCGGCGATAGGCTCATGCTTTCCTGCCCGCCGGCCAGCACGATCTCGCTCTGGCCGGACATCACTTGCTGCGCGGCGATGGCGACGGCGCGCAGGCCGGAGCCGCAGACCTGGTTGATGCCGAAGGCCGTCTTGCTGTCGGGAACACCGGCGTTGCGGGCCGCCTGGCGGGCTGGGTTCTGGCCTTCGCCGGCAGTCAGCACCTGGCCGAGGATCACCTCGTCCACCTCGTCCGGCGTGAGCGAGGCGCGCTCCATGGCGGCGCGGATCGCCACCTCGCCGAGCAAATGGGCGGGCGTGCTGGCGAACACGCCGTTAAAGCTGCCGACCGGCGTGCGCGCCGCCGCGACGATGACGATATCATCCATGGCTTGATCCTCCGTTCCTTATAATGATCCTAACGGCTTTCATGGAGGGCGGCTATAGGGCGTTCACCCAGTCAAGGAATGGCTGCCATAGGACGCGCTCTGCCGACATGCCGGCCACCATGCCGATATGCCCGGCTTCGGGTGTTATGACATGCGCCTGCGGCAAGGCGCTCGCCAAAGCCCGTGCGCTGGCCGGCGGCACCAGCCGGTCGCGCGCCGGAATCGCGGCGAAGGCAGGCTTGGCGAACCGCGCGGGATCGACCGGCAGGCCCGCCACCCGCCAGTTGCCTTGCCCCGGCATATTCCCGCCATACCATCCGCCGATCGTCTCGCGCGCCACCGGGGCGGCGAGCGGCACGCCGTCATTCAGCCAGTCCTCCAGCGCCACGAAACGCCGGGCGCGCGGGCTTTCCGGGTCCAGCGCCGCGAAGCCGCGGTATTTTTCGCCGACGCCGAACGGGTCGATCATCGCGAACAGGGTTTGCAGCGCATCGACCGGCAAGGTGTTCGAAACCTTCATCATCGGCTCGAACAGGGCAATGGTCCGCCCGAACTCGATGGCTTGCGCGGCATCCGCCGCATGAAAATCCCACGGCGTCGCCAGCAGCGCCAGCGCTGGCACCTGCTTCGGCAGCCGCAGCGCCGCCGCCAGCGCCAGCAGCCCGCCCATGCAAAATCCGGCCAGAATCACCGTGCGGTCAAGTGAAAGAATGGCGCGCTCCAGCCTGCCGGCGATGTAATCGGTGAGGGTGAATTGGCGCGCCAGCGCGTCAGGCCACCCCCAATCGAGCAGCAAGGGATGCGCGCCATTCGCCGCCAGCCAGCGCATAAAAGAAGCGTCCTCGGCCAGATCAAGGATATAGGCGCGGTTGATCAGGCTGGGCACGAACAGGATAGCCGGCCCATCGCCGCTATAATCCAGCAGCCGGGTTTCACCCTCCGACCAGATCGCCGGTGGCTCCGCAAGGGTCCGGCGATAGGGATGCCGGCGATAGGCGGCAATGCCGGCGATCAAGGCGCGATCTTGCGCCATCGCCTCGTTCAGCACGGCGTCAAAAAAATAGGGATCAGCCGGGTGTGCCGCCGCGCTCCATTGCGAGAAGGCGCGCCTCCAGAGCGGCAATGCGCTGATGGAGGCGCTCGACCGCATCGCCGCCAGCATCAGATGCAGCAGCACCGGGCGCGGCCCGCGCCGCATCATGGCTTGCGGAAAATCGGCGCGCTCCATCATGCGGCGCCGGGGACGCTAGCCGCGCCGCCCTGCCGGCGGCCTCTGCCGCGGCGCCAGCCCATAACGCCATCAGCTGCGTCCAGCCTTCGCGCAATTCGCGATCCGCCGCCATCGCGGTCAACTCGCTTTGCCACAGGGTGATCCAATCCTTCGCCAATCTCGCAGCATCGCCGGCCTGGTCTTCTTGTGGTCGGGTCGGGTTCATGTTTCATCCAAAGGCATCATTCAAAGGCATCACTCAAACTTGGGCGGCGCAGAGATGCTCGCCTGCTATGTTCATAATGCGGCATTGCGGCTTCTTGCCAAGTCTTAGTGTCTGTTTGGAAACTGGGCGGTTGAGGAATGGCGAGGGATTTTTTGCGCAGGGCGGGGAGGAATTGCCGCCTCGATGTGGTTCATCGAGGCAAAATTCCGAGCCGTCATTGCGCGGAAAAGACCCGCCAGACCGACCCGATCCAGTTTCCAAACAGACACTTAGGCCAAGCCTTTGTCGCGATCCTAGCGCAAAACAACCGGAGGCGAGCCGATATGAGCGTACCCATCGCCGCCTATGTAGCGGCAGGATTCGGAGTTGGCGCGCTGACCGGATTGACAGGCGTCGGCGGCGGTTCGCTGATGACGCCGCTGCTGATCCTGGTGTTCGGCATTCATCCCTCCATGGCGATCGGCACCGACCTGCTGTTCGCGGCGCTCACCAAGACCGCCGGCGCCATCGTGCACGGCGTCAACCGCAATGTGGATTGGCGCATCGTCGGCGCGCTGGCAACCGGCAGCCTGCCCGGGGCGGCGCTGGCGCTGGCAATGCTGGGTGTCATCGGGGTGCACGGCGCAGCGGCCAATCACGTCATGACGCTGGCGCTTGGCGTCATGCTGCTATTCGCCGCCGTCGCCTTGGCGGCAAAGCCGTTGCTGCTACGCCTGGGCGGGCAGCGGGCGCAGCCCGCCACGGGCTTCTCCATCAAGGCGACCGTGGCGACCGGCTTCCTGCTTGGCATCCTGGTCGCGATGTCCTCGATCGGCGCCGGAGCGCTTGGAACCATCGTGCTGCTGCTGCTCTATCCAAGCCTGCCGATGAAGCGGATCGTCGGGTCGGACATCGCCCATGCCGTGCCGCTCACCCTGCTTGCAGGCCTTGGACATTGGTGGCTGGGCAGCGTCAATTTCGGCCTGCTCGCGCCGCTTCTGGCAGGCTCGCTGCCCGGCATCGTGATCGGCAGCGTCGTGGCGCAGGCGGCGCCGGAGCGCCTCCTCCGGCTTCTGCTCGCCGGCGCGCTTCTCTGGGCGGCGAGCCGCCTGTTGCTGGGCTGACTGGACGCATCCTGCCGCCAGCGCATAACCAAGCTGGCGTTTTCGGTCAATCGCTGTCATTGTGCTTTGCAGCGAAGATCGTGATGCGCATTGCAAGGAAGGCCGATCGATGGAACCTGCCCCGGAAGATACCGATGTCGCCAAACCCGTGGTGGTTAAAAAATACGCCAACCGCCGGCTCTACAATACCGAAAGCTCGTCCTACATCACCCTCGACAGCCTGTCGGCGATGCTGCGCGATGGCCGGGATTTCGCGGTGTTCGACGCGAAAACCGGCGAGGACATCACCCGTTCGGTGCTGACCCAGATCATCGTCGAGGAGGAAAGCAAGGGCCGCGCCATGCTGCCGACCAATTTCATGCGCCACCTGATCGGGTTTTACGGCGATGCCCTGCAACCGGCCATGCCGCCCTTCCTGGAACAGGCGACAAGTTATTTCTCGAACCAGCAAAAGCAGATGCGCAGCGCCATGGAAAAAACCATTGGCGGTTTCCTGCCGCCGGGCATCGAGGAATTGGGCCGGCAGAACATGGCGATGATGGAGCGCGCAATGGCGCTGTTCGCGCCGTTTTACCGTGAAGCCGATGCCGGTTCCGCGCCCGGCTTTGCCCAGGCGAAACCGGAACCGGACCGTGACCGCGAACTTGCGGCGCTGCGCGATCAGGTTGCGCGGCTGCAGGCTGAACTCGACGGCTTGCGGCAAAAAAAGCCGATGCCGCCTCAGCCCGCCCGTTCGGAAATGCGCCCTGAAGCGCTCTCCGAAGCATTTCCCAGCAAAGGCGCTGCCTCAGGCGGATAGCGCCGCAGGATCACCAGCATCACCGCCATCGCCGGCAGCGCCGCCAGCGTGGTCAGGCTGTAGAAAGGAATCCAGCCCAAGGCCGCCGCGAGAGCGCCGGAAAATCCGCCCACCGTGCGCAGCGCCAGCGCCGCCAGCGAGGAAAGCAACGCATATTGCGTCGCCGTGTACTGGCGCGCACACAGCCCCGATAAATAGGTGACGAAGGCGGCGCTCGCGGTGCCTTCGGCGAAATTCTCCAGCACGCTGGTGGCGACCAAGATATGCGGCGCATGGGGATAAAGCCCGAGCAGCGGATACATGATCAGGGCCAATGTCTGGAAGCTGCCGGCGGCGAGCAGCGCGCGGCCGACGCCGATACGCGCCACGGCGAAGCCACCAACCGCGGTGCCGGCCAGGATCGCGGCGAGCGAGGCAGGCCCGGAGGCAATCGCGATCGCCGCGCGGTTGAAGCCGAGATGGGTGTAATAGGACGGCAGCATAACGCCGGCCAGCGCCTCGCCTAAATAAAACAAGAACACGAAGGCAAGGATCGCCAGCGCCCCGCGACGGCTGAAAAACTCCGCCAAAGGCGCGATCACCGCCTGGCGAAACCGTTCGGCAAGGCGCTGCCCGGCATGGCGTTCCGGCGGCGCCGGTTCCTTGCAGAACAAAGTTGCCGCCGCGCCGATCAGTTGCAGCGGCGCCATCAGCAGGATTGCCTCGTGCCAGCCGATCCGCGCGGACAGCTTGATGACCCCGTAACCGGAAATCAGCATGGCGCCGCGATAGCCCCAGACATAGCCGGCGGTGGCGGCGCCCTGCATCCGCTGCGGAAACGTCTCGATCCGCCAGGCATCGATCATGATATCCTGGCTGGCGGAAAAAAACGCCACCAGAGCGCCGGCGGCGAGCGTCGGCGTCAAGGCGCGGGCGGGATGCGTCAGCGCCAGGCCGAGCACCGCCGCGCTGAGCAGAAGCTGAAACAGCAGCAGCCAGCCTCTACGCCGGCCCAGGGCGCGAAACGGCGGCGGCGCCCGGACCTCGTCCAGCAGCGGCGCCCAGAGGAACTTCAGCGAATAGGCGATGCCAAGCCCCGCCGTAGCGCCGATTGCCGCCAGCGGCAGATGCGCGCGGGCGAGCCACAAGCGCAAGGTAAAGCCCGACAAGGCCAGCGGCAGGCCGGAGGAGAAGCCAAGCCCAACGATCAGCGCGATGCGCAGCGGGTATGACTGCTGCGGCGCGGCGGTGGCGGCTGGCGTCACGTTCATCTGGTGCTCATCTTGCGCTCGGTTTCGTCTTGCCTTCTTGTGACATGCTCTTGCGGCAGCGTCACTTTGGCAAGCAGTTGAGGGCCAGCAAAGCGGAGCAAGCGGCTTGGCGAGCGAGTATGCGCCAATACCGATGAATTTGTGGCGATATCGAATTGTTTATGACCGGGGTTTAATTTGTCGGTCAACCGTGCAAACTTGTTTCGGCACAGCGCCGCACCAAATCATTTCGATGCACCGGGTTACATTTCCCGGGTTACGTTCTCTGGCTAGCGGGCAGCGATCTGGTTGATCTCGCCTTTGTGACGATTATGGGTTTGAAACAGGAGACGACCATATGCGAAAGATTTTTTTAACGGGCGCTGTCTTGGTTTTGGCAATGGGCGCCGCTGTTGCTCAAACTACTGGCGGGTCTAGCAGCTCTTCAGGGATGAGCAGTTCAGGGATGAGCGGCACGTCTGGCCAGAGTTCTGGTAGCTCGGGCAGCACGATGAAAAGCAATGCGCCGGCCATGCCCTCGAAAAATCACACGATGCCGACCCAGCGTCGCAGCACGATGTCGAAGACAATGAAACAACCGTCATCCGGCTCATAGTTTCAAACAATCAGCGTTACCAAGGAGGCTATCATATGCGGAAACTTCTTTTGACCAGCGCGTCTCTCATGTTTACCATGGGCATTGCCATGGCGCAGAGCACTGCAACAACCCAGCCGCCCGCTGCGTCAGGCAATCAAACAAATCCGGCGATGGGCGGCAACGCCACTGGCGTGACGGGCCAGATGCCAGGCTCGACCTCTGGCAATGTCACCACGCAAACTGGCGCCGCGCCGGCCCCAGGGGCGATCGGCGCCCAGTCGCAAGGCACTTCTGACAGCGCCACCGGCACCTCGCCCGGCATGTCGTCAGGTTCTGGCATGTCAGGTTCTGGCATGTCATCGTCACCGGGAGGCATGAGCAGCAGCTCCAGCGGTTCAGGAATGTCATCTGGCATGTCCTCTGGCACGTCTTCTGGCCATATGAGCATGGCGCATCACAAGATGATGCATCATCACATGGCCCGCATGGAACATGGCGAGATGTCGCATCACATGGGCGCGGGCATGCCGGCAAGCGCTTCGCCCACCGCCTATTTGCATATGGCCGAGCATGCGATTGATCATCGTCAGAAAGCCAAAGCCGCTGACGCCATCGGCCGCGCCGAGACGGATGTTCTGAACACGCCATCGACCGGCCAGAACGGCGCCCCGACCGATAATCCTCAGGTGCAAACCTTGTCCAGCGCCCGCAGCGCGGTGATGTCCGGCGACTACACCAAAGCGAAACAGATGATTCACCAGGCAATGTCGCAAATGTCCGGCATGTCCAGTGGTTCTGGGATGTCCAGCGGTTCGGGCATGTCCAGCGGTTCTGGAATGTCCAGCGGTTCGGGCATGTCCAGCGGTTCTGGGATGTCCAGCGGTTCGGGCATGTCCAGCGGTTCAGGCATGTCCAGCGGTTCAGGCATGTCCAGCGGTTCAGGAATGTCCAGCGGTTCAGGAATGTCCAGCGGTTCAGGCATGTCTAAAGGCGGCATGAGCGGCAATGACACCACCAGCCCAATGGGCAGCGGCGCAAGCCAGAACAGCGGCTCGATGAGCAACAATAACAGCAACGCCATGGGCAATAATTCCATGGGCGCTCCGGCGCCGGCCTCACGCGGCGGCGCGGCGGGTACGCCGTCAGGCACCACGCCGTCCAACCAATAAGCGCGGCCAATCCGTAGGCGCATTTAGGCTATGCTAGAGCGGGATGATTTTATGTTCATCCCGCTCTAGCCCTACTGATTTAGGAGTGAGGCGGCTTCGGCCGCCTTATTCTTGAGATGCTTTTCCAGCCGGCGATGCCCAGCTTTCGCTGCAACCTTCGTTTTGTGCGACGCACAATCCCATTTTTTCGTCTCGCTTTTGCGCGCCGGAGCGTGTAGGGGAAGGCGAAATTCCGAAAGCCCCCTGATGACGACCGAGACCACCAAACGCGACCTGCAACGCGATCTGCGCAATGTCGCCATCATCGCCCATGTCGATCATGGCAAAACCACGCTTGTCGACCAGCTTTTGCGCCAGTCCGGCGCATTCGGCGCGCATCAGCACGTCGCCGAGCGGGCGCTCGACCGCAACGATCTCGAACGCGAACGCGGCATCACCATCCTCGCCAAGGTCGCCTCGGTCGCTTGGGGCGAGACTCGCATCAACATCGTCGACACGCCAGGCCATGCCGATTTCGGCGGCGAGGTCGAGCGCATTCTCAACATGGTGGATGGAGCCGTGGTGCTGGTCGACGCCGCCGAGGGCGTGCTGCCGCAGACCAAATTCGTCGTCGGCAAGGCGCTGGCGCGTGGCCTGCGCCCCATCGTCATCATCAACAAGGTGGATCGCGGCGATGCCCGCCCCGACGAGGTGGCAACCGAGGTGTTCGACCTGTTCGCCGCCTTGGGCGCCACCGACGAGCAGCTTGATTTCCCGATCCTCTACGCCTCCGGACGGCAGGGCTGGGCCGATCTCGAACTGGAAGGCGCCCGCGAAAACCTCAACCCGCTCTTCGAACTGATTCTCAGCCACGTGCCGGCGCCCGCCCTTGATGAGGAAGCGCCCTTCGCCATGGTCGCCAGCATTCTGGAGAGCGACAACTTCCTGGGCCGGGTGCTGACCGGGCGGGTCGAGCAAGGCCGCGCCACGCTCAACATGCCGGTCAAAGTCCTGCGCGCCGATGGCAGCGTGGTGGAAACCGGCCGCCTGACCAAGCTGCTCGCCTTTCGCGGGCTGGAGCGGGTGCCGGTCGAAAGCGTCGCCGCCGGCGACATTATCGCCGTCGCCGGGCTGAAGGAGGCGACGATCCCGGAGACCATCGGCGCCACCGAGATCACCGCGGCGCTGCCTGCCGATCCTGTCGATCCGCCGACCTTGTCGATGACTTTCCGCATCAATGACGGGCCGCTGGCGGGTCGCGAGGGCAAGAAGGTGACCTCGCGCCAAATTCGCGACCGGCTGTTCCGCGAAGCCGAAGGCAATGTCGCCATCAAGGTGACCGATTCCAACGAGACCGAGGCCTTCGAGGTCGCCGGACGCGGCGAGTTGCAGTTGGGCGTGCTGATCGAGCAGATGCGCCGCGAAGGCTTTGAACTCACCATCGGCCGGCCCCGCGTGCTCACCCGCGTCAACGAGGAGACCGGCGAGCGCGAGGAGCCGATGGAAGAGGCGCTGATCGACGTCGATGAGCCTTATTCCGGCGTGGTGGTGGATAAAATGTCGCGCCGCAAAGGCGAGCTGGTCGATATCCGCCCCTCCGGCGGCGGCAAGCAGCGGCTCACCTTCCGCATCCCCAGCCGCGGCCTGATCGGCTATCACGGCGAGTTCCTCACCGATACGCGCGGCACCGGCGTGATGAACCGCCTGTTCGCCGGCTACGGCCCGTGGCGCGGCACGTTGGAAGGCCGCCGCAACGGCGCGCTGATCTCGAACTCCGATGGCGAATCCGTACAATATTCGCTGTTCTCGCTGCAGGATCGCGGCACGCTGTTCGTCAACCCCGGCGAAAAGATTTATATTGGCATGATCCTGGGCGAACACAGCCGGGACAATGATCTCGACGTCAACGCGGTGCGGGAAAAGAAGCTCACCAATATCCGCGCCGCCGGCAAGGACGAGGCGCTGCTGCTAATCCCGCCGCGCCGCATGTCGCTGGAACAGGCCATCGCCTATATCCAGGATGACGAGTTGGTGGAAGTGACGCCAGGCGCCATCCGCCTGCGCAAGCGGCATCTCGACCCCAACGCCCGCAAGCGCGCCGACCGTCAGGGCGATAACGAGGCTGCCTGAACCATGCCCTTCGAACGCCAGGCGCAGCTGTAAGCGACCTATAATACCAGGCTGCATAAAGATTGACATCTCGCGAAAGCGAGATCAGGGGGCTTCCCCTCCGCAGCCATTCCAGCGGCTTACGCCGCCGGAACCTTTGGCTGCTTCGCCCCCTGAAACCCCCACTAAGGGCTTAGCCCTTAGAACCGCTAGATTGGTTTCCGCTGGGAGGGGTCAGAACCCCTCCCAGCGGAAACCCAAGTAATGGATTCCAAAGGCTCTGCCTTTGGCGGAGGTCCAGGAGGCGGAGCCTCCTGGCCTTACCCTTGCCGACAGGTCAATCTTTATGCGGCCTGGTATAATCATCTGAAAAATAAGCCCAACGCCTGGGGGGATACAGGCGTTGGGCCAGAGCGAGCGCGATTGTTAAACCGCTCCACGCGTAAGTTAGGTCTCACACAGAGCGAGGACATGATCATCCTTCCTCACTCATCTGCAACTACGGCGTGTTTCCCGTTTTGGATGCGTCGGCTGAGAAAATTTTTTTAACTAGAACATCCCTGAATCGAAATAATTCCGCTGGATTTCTGCATCCGCGTTGCCTCACTGCCCGTAACGCAATAGAGATGTTCGACGGTATCTATCATGATAGTCTGGAGGCTACGTCGGCACATCCGGTTGCAGATGAAGAGCTTGCGCGTTTACTAGAGCGCTGCGCCGCGCAGGACCGCCTGGCCTTGCGCGGCGTGTACGACGCCATGTCGCCGCTGCTGTTCGGCATCGCGCTGCGCCTGCTGCGCAATCGCAGCCTTGCCGAAGACACGTTGCAAGAGGCGTTTCTGCAAATCTGGCGTAACGCTAGCCAATATGACCCGAATCGCGGCTCAGCCCGCGCTTGGATGATCGGCGTGCTGCGCTACCGGGCGCTGGACCGGATCAATCTCGAAACCAAACACGCCAGCCAGTATGACAGCCGCTATGACAGCCGCTATGAAAGCGGGGGCGAGATGCCCGAGATCGCCGCCTTTGCGCCGGTTTCCGCCGAGGATCGCAGCACCTTGGCCAGTTGCCTCGAGGAACTGCCGGAAGCGTCCCGCCAAAGCGTGCTGCTCGCTTTTATTGAAGGCATGTCGCACCCAGAAATCGCCGCCGCTTTGGAAAAGCCGCTCGGCACGGTGAAAAGCTGGATTTCACGCGCGCTTGCCGCGCTTAAGCAGTGTCTCGAACGATGAGCGGCTTTTCGGATCAGCCGGATCGTCCTGGTGAATACGTGCTCGGCGTGCTGCGCGGCGATGAGCGCCAGGCCTTCGAGACCGAGCTGGCGCGCGATGCGGCGCTCAGGGCGGAGGTTGCCGCTTGGGAGCAGCGACTGCTGCCGCTGGCCCTGGCGGTGACTGAAGCGGAGCCGCCGCAAGCGATTTGGACCAGGATCGAGGCGGAACTTGCCAGCCCCATCGCGCGCTCGCCGATCGCGCCGGCGGCGCGCTCCCCAATGCCCGTCCCGCGGCAGTCCCGTTTTAACCTGTGGCGCAGCTTGAGTTTCTGGCGCGGCTTCGCCTTGATCGCCGCCGCGGCGGCGATCATTCTAGCGATCCTGCGCCCGCAAGCGGTGCCCCCAGCCCCTAATCTGGTGGCGCTGTTGCAGGCGACGCCGCAAGCAGCGTCGGTTTCGCCTGCCGTATCGCCCGTGGCTTTCACCCTCGCCTTGCGTCCAAATGGCGCGCTCAACGTCACCCCGGTAAGCCCGCGCCAGCCGCCAGCAGGCCAGGTTTGGGAGCTTTGGGCAATCGCGCCGAACGCCAAGCCGGTCGCGGTCGGCGTGATGCAGGTCAGCCGCGTCACGCGGTTCAGTTCGGGACGCCTGCCGGCCTCTCTGCGCAAACCGCATATCTTATTCGCCGTCTCGGTGGAGCCGCCGGGAGGATCGCCAACCGGCCAGCCGACCGGCCCCGTCGTGTTCACCGGGCCGCTCCTCACTTTACAATGATGCGGGGCAATGATGCGGCGGTTCATTTCCCGGGCGCCGCTCGCGATGGAGCGACCGTATTTTCGTAATGACTTGTTCATTTTTGTGCGTCACATTGCAACTGGACTTTGAAAGCGCGGTGCATGACGATAATGCTACAGCCTGGTGACGCGGCGCATTTCGCGGCGATGCAGCTTGGCGAATCGGCGCGTCTCGCCGCGCTGGCGTCGTATCACGTGCTGGATGCCCTGCCGGATGCCTTGTTCGACCGATTTACCAGCCTGGCCGCGCGGCTGCTGGAGGCGCCGATCTCGTTGATGTCCGTGGTCGGCGCGGACCGGCAATGGTTCAAGTCGAGCATCGGATTGGATGCGCGGGAACTGCCGCTATCCGGTTCGTTCTGCGCCCATGCGATCCTGCAGCCAAATCAGGTCATGGTGGTGGAGAACGCAGCGGAGGATCCGCGTTTCGCCGGAAATCCGCTGGTGCTGGGGCCGCCTTACATCCGCTTCTATGCCGGCGCGCCGATCCTTACGCCGGATGGCTACGCGCTCGGAACGCTTTGCGTCATCGATCTAAAACCGCGGAGCTTCTCAACAGCGGCGCGCCAGTCGCTGAGCGATCTCGCCGCTGGCATCGGCGCCCTGCTGGAGCTTCACCGGGACGTCGCAGCCCCCCGTCAAAGCGATCAGGACAGGTTAACCGGACTGTTCAGCCGGCGACATTTCACCAATTACCTGGATCTGAACATTCGCAAGCAGGGATCGCAACCCTCTTGCGGACTGATCTGCCTCGGCCTTGATCACTTCAAGCTGGTCAACGCGGTGCATGGCTTCGCCGCCGGCGACGCGCTGCTGCGCGAGGCTGCTCGGCGCATCAAGGCGAGCTTGCGGGATGGCGATGTGGCGGCGCGGCTTGGCGGCGATGAATTCGCCGTTTTGTTGCCTGGCCCGGTTGACGCGGCGGATGCCGCGCTGGTCGCCGGCCGCCTGATGGAGGCGTTGCAGGCGTCTTTCGCGTTCAATGGCGAGATCCTGCCGATCAGCGTTTCAGCGGGTTGCGCCATCGCGCCGAATGACGCGGCGGATGCCGAAACCCTGCTCCGCTGCGCGCATCTGGCGTTGGATGACGCGAAGCGCAGCGGCCGCGCCTGCCTGCGCAATTTTTCCGCCAGCCGAGACCAGGACATCGTCCGTCGGCAAGCGCTAGAAGCCGATCTGCTGGCAGCGGTGGCGGACGAGGCATTTCATTTGGTCTGGCAACCCGTTGCGAGAATTGACGCGACGATGCCGCAGCTTCACAGAATGATCGGCTTCGAGGCGCTGCTCCGCTGGGGCAAGGCGCCTGTTACCGGTGCAATCGCCCTTGATCCGGCCGTTCCTGGCCCGGCCTACGGCCCGGATCAATTCATCCCGGTCGCCGAGGACATGCAGCTGATCCGGCGGATCGATTGCTTCGTGCTGCGCCAGGCCTGCCGCGCCGCGGCGGCGTGGCCGGATAACCGGCGCGTCGCAGTGAATGTCTCCGGCGACTGGTTCCGCGATAATGACTTGCCGGCGGTCATCGCCGCCACCTTGCGGCAAACCAGCCTCGATCCGGCGCGGCTGGAAATCGAGCTCACCGAAGGCATCCTGATCAAGGACCGCGAGCGCGGGCTCGATATCATCCGCCAGATCAAAATGCTAGGGGTGAGGGTGGCGCTCGATGATTTCGGCAGCTGCTACTCATCGCTCAGCTATGTGGCGTCCTTCCCGTTCGACAAGATCAAGCTGGACCGCGCCTTTGTCAGTGAATTGGGCCGCAATCCGCGGGCGGAAACCATCACCCGCGCCGTGCTGAGGCTTGCCGAACAGCTCGATATCGAGGTCTGCGCCGAAGGGATTGAAACGCCGGCGCAGCTCGCCTTCCTGCGCGCCGAAGGCTGCACCTTGTTCCAGGGCTACCTGATCGGCCGCCCAGCGCGCGTGCCGCTTGACCAGCTCGACTGGGAAAGCCTCGTATCAGAAAAAAACCGTTTTTTGAATTAGCTTTGCTGCCAATTAGGGTGAATTACCTCGATAATCCTTCCAGCGTGCCATTGAAGGCCGCCTCCAGCATCCGGCGGAAGGCGGCCTGATCGGCGGCGCGCGGGTTATCGGCGGTGTTCGGATCGCGCAGCGCCGCTTCCGCCAGCGCGTCGAGCGAATCTTCCGTAACGCCGAGCGCCGCGATGGTGTCCGGGATCCGCAATTCGCGCTGTAGCCCAAGCAGCCAGCCCATGAAACCGTCGAACCCGCCTTCAATGCCGAGACAACGCGCGGCGTGAATGATTTTTTCCTCGATCGCGACGCGATTGAATTGCAGCACATAAGGCATCACCACCGCATTGGTCAGCCCGTGATGCGCATGAAAGCGCGCGCCGATGGGATGGCTGAGCGAGTGGATGGCGCCGAGGCCTTTTTGGAACGCCGTGGCGCCCATCGAGGCGGCGGCAAGCATGGCAGCGCGGGCCGCAATGTCCTGCCCATCGCCAAAGGCGCGCGGCAGGTTCTCCTTAATCAGCCGCATGGCCTCCAGCGCAATGCCATCCGCCATGGGATGATACGACGCCACGCAATAGGCTTCGAGATTATGCGCCAGCGCGTCCATGCCGGTCCAGACGGTAAGCTTTGGTGGCAAGCCGAGCGTCAGCAGCGGGTCGAGGATCACCAGCCGGGGCAGCATCGCGGGATGCAGGAGAATCACCTTGCGGCTCGCCTGGATATCGGTGATCACCGTGGCGCGCCCCACTTCCGAGCCGGTGCCTGCGGTGGTCGGCACCGCGAAAACCGGAACCATCGCCCGATCCAAAGCGGGCGGCGCGTTGGTGATTTCGAAATCCCAAAGCGAGCGGCCGGTCGCCGCCGCCAAGGCGATGGATTTGCCGCAATCCAGCGCGCTGCCGCCGCCGATGGCTAACACAAGATCAGCCTCGTGCGCGGCAAAAGCGGCGGCGCCTTTGCGAACATCGGCCTCCAGCGGGTCAGGGTGAACCTCCTTGAACAAACCGGGCTGCAGACCCACCGCGCGCAACCCGGCCACCAGTTCCGGCACGAAAGGCAGTTGCGCCACGCCGGGATCGGTGACCACCAGCACCCGCTTCGCGCCGATATCGCGCGCGCGTCCAGGCAGTTCGGCCAGCCTTCCGGCGCCCGCCAATATCTCCGTGGGAAAGCGCCAGTTGCCGCTCATTTCAATCATCGGTTCACATCCGTTCAAAGCAGCGCAGCCGTTCCCAGTCCGTCACCGAGGCGTTAAACGCATCGATCTCCACCCGCGCCGCATGGGCGTAATGCGCCACCACCGCCTCGCCGAACGCCGCCTTGGCAAAGTCGCTGTCCCGGAACAAAGCCAGCGCATCATGCAAAGTTTTCGGCACGCGCGGCACCTCGCCGGCATAGGCATTGCCTTGATGCGGCGGCAGCGCGGTCATTTTTTTGTCCACCCCGTCCAGCCCGGCGGCGATCATCGCGGCCAGCGCCAGATACGGGTTGACATCGCCGCCCGGCAGCCGGTTCTCCACCCGCATCGCTTTGCCATGGCCCAGCACCCGCAAGGCGCAGGTGCGATTGTCATGCCCCCAAACCAAAGCGGTCGGCGCGAAACTGCCGGCGGCATAGCGCTTATACGAATTGATATTCGGCGCAAACAGCACCGAAAGCTCAGCCGCATGGGCGGCAAGCCCGGCAAGAAACTGGCCGAACAGCGGCGAAACGTCATCACCATCGGCAAACACCGCGTCGCCTGCCTTGTCCCGCAAGCTCAAATGGATGTGGCAGGAATTGCCCTCCCGCTCGTTGAACTTCGCCATGAAGCTGATCGCGCAACCCTCCTCCTGAGCGATCTCCTTGGCGGCTTCCTTATAGAGCACATGAAAATCACAGGCTTCCAGCGCGCCTCGATACGCAAAGTTGATCTCGTGCTGGCCGAGATTGCACTCGCCCTTCGAATTCTCGACCGGAATGCCGGAAGCCTCCATGCAATTGCGGATGCGCCGGATCAGCGGCTCCACCTTGGCGGTGCCCAAGAGCGAGTAATCAACATTATACAGATTAGCCGGAGCAAGCCCGCGATACCCAAGCCGCTGACACTCCTCATAAGACATGCGGAACAACAAAAATTCCAGCTCAGTCGCGGCAAACGCCGTCAGCCCGCGTTCGGCAAGCCGCGCCAGTTGCCGCCTGAGGATGGTGCGCGGCGCGATCTCGGCGGCCTTATGCCCCGCCAACTCGATATCGCACAGCACGATGGCCGCCCGCTCCTGCCAGGCAGCGCGCCGCAGCGTCGCCAGGTCCGGCTTAAAAACGAAATCGCCATAGCCGCGATCCCAGGAGGAAAATTCATACCCACCCACCGGCGTCATCTCGACATCGACGGCCAGCAGATAATCGCAGCCTTCCGAGGCCTCCTTGGCGGTGTGCTCGATGAAAAACCGCGGCATCACCCGCTTGCCCTGCAACCGCCCCTGCATGTCGCAAGCGGCGATAATCACCGTGTCGATCTCGCCCCGCTCCGCCAGCGCTGTCAGTTCCTTCAGCGTCAGCCTGCCCCGATCTTGCATGGCCTGGTCGTTCATCAAGCTCTCCCTCGTGCCTTGGCAGCTTTCCACTTTTACAAAGCCGGGGCAATCGTGAAAATTTTGTATTCAAAACCATCAGTCTGTGGCAGGCTCACGAAAAACCACCCGGACAGGGCGGCGGAACAGGGTCACACGGTTCATCCAACAGGAGAGGAAGCATGTCGAACACCCCTGATGAATCCAGGATTCTGGCGGCGGACGAAGCCAACCTGCACAAAATGGGCTACGCCCAGGAACTCTCCCGCCGGATGCACGGCTTCTCCAACTTCGCCGTCTCCTTCTCGATCATCTGCATCCTCGCCGGCGGCATCACCTCGTTCCAGGTCGGCTTCTCGACCCTCGGCGGCGGCGGCGTCTTCATCGGCTGGATCGTCGGCTCCATCTTCGCGATGATCGTCGCCGCCTCGATGTCGCAGATCGCCTCCGCCTACCCGACAGCGGGCGCCCTCTACCACTGGTCGTCGATCCTGGGCGGCCGCGGCTGGGGCTGGGCCACCGCCTTCGTCAACCTGCTGGGCCTGATCTTCGTCATCGCCTCGGTCAATGTCGGCGTCTACACGCTGTTCACCAGCCTGATCCTCGGCAATATCTTTCATATCGACACCGCGCATTGGGGCTTCGCCCAGCAAACCACCGCCGTGGTGCTCATCACCGCCAGCCAGGCGATGTTCAACCATCTCGGCCTCCGCACCACCACCAAGCTGATCGACTTCTCCGGCTACCTGATCTTCTTCATCGCCATCTGCCTCACCATCGCCATGCTGGCCAGCATCCAGCATTTCGATCTCTCCCGCCTTGTCGCCTTCACCAACTACTCCGGCAAGCCGGGCGGCGACGTGGTGCCCGCCAGCCATAGCCTGTTCTACGTCTTCCTGCTGGGTCTGCTGCTGCCGCTCTATACCATCACCGGGTTCGACGGCTCCGCCCATGCCTCCGAGGAAACCGTGGATGCCAGGCGAGCGGTGCCGAAAGGCATCCTCAACGCGGTGTTCTGGTCCTTCGCCTTCGGCTTGCTGATGGAAATTTCCTTCGTCCTCGCCATGCCGGACATGAACAAAGGCGCCGCGCAAGGCGCCAATGTCTTCTTCGCCCTGTTCGCCGGCCTGCCGGTCGCCGCCCCGATCAAGGATTTTTTATACATCG
Source organism: Acetobacteraceae bacterium (assembly GCA_965276795.1). Lineage (GTDB taxonomy): Bacteria > Pseudomonadota > Alphaproteobacteria > Acetobacterales > Acetobacteraceae > Acidiphilium. The sequence continues at coordinate 3,253,570 of OZ255628.1, forward strand.
GCATCGTCCTGTCCAATTATCTCTGCGCGCTCGCCGGCCTCACCGCTACCTCCCGCATGGTCTATGCCTTCTCGCGCGACGGCGGGCTGCCCGGCCACCGCTACTGGCGGCGGGTCAGCCCGAAATACCGCTCGCCCGTCCCCGCGATCTGGCTGACCGCCATCCTCTCCATCGCGGCAACGCTCTATTCCCCCGCCTTCGCGGCCCTCGCCGCGGGCTGCGCGATGTTCCTCTATATCTCCTATGTCATGCCCATCGCCGCCGGCCTGTTCGCCGAAGGCAATCGCTGGACCGAGTTCGGCCCCTTCCGCCTGGGCGCGCTCTCAAAGCCGCTGGCGGTGCTCTCGATCATCGGCGCCTTCATCCTGATCTATATCGGCATCCAGCCGCCCAACAACATCCTGATCAGCTACGGCATCGGGCTGATCGTGCTGATGCTGATCCTGTGGTTCGGCATCGCCCGCACCCGCTTCCCCGGCCCGCCAATGGGTGACGCCATCCAAAACCGGATGACTGAAATCATGGCCGAAGAACGCGCCGTGCAGCAGCTTCCCGGCGCCGCGGAATGAGCGGAATGCCGGAGACCGAGGGCAGCATCGCCGCCACGCCGCCCATGTCGGCGGCCCTCGAACTCCGCCGCGGCGTCGGCTCACGCGCCATCGGCCACGCTTCCAAACAGGCGACGCTGATCGCGCTGATCATCGCCATCGCGCTATGGGAACTGGTAACGGCGCTGCATCTATTCCCGCCGTTCGCGCTGCCCTCGCCGGTGGCAGTATGGCGCGCCTTCGCGCTGCTGATCACCAAAGGCTATGGCGGCCACTCGCTGTTCGACGATATCTGGATCAGCGTCGTCCGCATCGCCATCGGCTTCGCCGGCGCCGTCATCCTCGGCGTGCCCATCGGCCTCGCCATGGCGCGCAGCCCGGTGGTGTTCCGGGTGATCGACCCATTCCTGCAATTCATCCGCCCCGTCCCGCCGCTCGCCTATATCCCGCTGCTGGTGGTGTGGTTCGGCATCGGCGAACTGCCAAAAATCCTGCTGATCCTGGTCGGCACCGCACCCGTCATCATCATCGGCACCATCTCCGGCGTGACAGGCACGCCAAAACTGCGCCTTTCGGTGGCCCGCACCCTCGGCGCATCCGAGACGCAAATCTTCCGCCACGTGATTTTACCCTCCGTGCTGCCGGAGATTTTCACTGCCATGCGCGTCGGCATCGGCGTCGCCTGGACCTGCCTGGTCGCCGCCGAACTGATCGCCGCCGACCAAGGCCTCGGCTGGCTGGTGCAATTCGCCGGCCAAGCCCTGCAAGTCGCCATCGTCATCGTCGGCATCATCGTCATCGGCGTGCTAGGCTACGGCATGGAGTTGCTGATCCGGCTGGCGGAACGCCGCGCGGTGCCATGGAGAGGGCAAGTGTAAGCAGTTCTTTTTTATAAAAAAGAACCAAAAAATTTTTATAATTAACAAAAGTTTTTTGCTTCTTTTTTGCAAAAAAGAAGCGCTTGCTTCACTTAACCTTGGAGCCTTCATGATAAAAAAAATCCTTTGCCTCACGCTTCCCTGCCTCGCGCTCACCGTCCCGGCCTTCGCCAAACCCAGCGTCGTCATCGGCTACGAAAACAACGGCGCCGATCCGTACATGGTCACCCAAGCGCAGGGTCTGTTTCAGAAGGACATCCCAGGGCAGGTGAGCCTGAAATTCTTCGCCTCCGGCCCGGCGGCGATGAGCGCCTTGGCCTCGAATTCGCTGCAATTCATGTGCGGCATCGGCATCCCGCCGCTGGTTGCGGGCGTGTCGCAAGGGCTGCCGCTGGCGATTGTGTTCAACCAGGAGCGCTACACCAGCGCCGCGGGGATTGTCGTGCGTCCGGGCAAGGGGATCAAGACCGTCGCCGATTTGAAGGGCAAGACCATCGCCATCGTCGCCGGCTCGCAAGCCTCGTTCGAGCTGGCGACCTTTCTCAAACAAGCGCATGTGCCGCTGAGTTCGGTGCGTCAGCTCAACATGGCGCCGCCGCAGATGCGCGTCGCCTGGACCACGAAAAGCATCGACGCCGCGATTGTATGGGACCCGGTGTTCGACGCGCTGCAAGGCCTGGGCGGCAAGGTAATCAAAACCGACGCCGACCTGCCGCCCGACGCCTCCTCCTACAATGTCTGCATCGCCGACACCGCTTGGGTAAAGGCGCATCCGGCCATTGCCGTGGGCTTCGTCAAGGCGCTCGATGAGGGCGTCAGCTACACGAAAGCGCACCCGAACAAAGCGCTGGCAATCATGGCCAAAGCGGCGGGAATTTCGGATAGCGTGGCCAAAACCGAACTGGCCGGCTATCAACTCTACACCGCCAAGGATCAGGCGAATGTGCTGGGTACGGACACGGTGCAAACCCTTGGCAACACAGCGAAGGTGCTGATGGACGCGGGCCGCATCACCTCAATGCCCAAAAGCTTCGCCCCTGCGGTCGATTCAAGCTTCGCCGCCAAAGCCACCCCATAAATGCCTATCGTCATCGACCGCGTCAGCCGCGATTTCGGCGCCACCCGCGCGCTCGACGAGATTTCGCTCACCATCGAGGACGGCACCTTCGTCACCATTCTCGGCGCGTCGGGCTGCGGCAAATCGACCCTGCTGAACATGCTGGCCGGCCTGCTGCCGGTCAGCGGCGGCGCGCTCACCCTCGACGGCGCGCCGATCACCGGCCCTGGCCCGGACCGCGTCGTGGTATTCCAGCAGCCCGGCCTCTACCCGTGGCTCAGCTTACGCGACAACATCGCCTTCGGCCTCAAAATGCGGGGAAAAATCGACTGGAGCCTGGTGGACGAGCTGATCGCCGTCATCGGCCTGCAAGGCTTCGAGGGCCACAAACCCTACGAACTCTCCGGCGGCATGCAGCAGCGCGTCGCCATCGCCCGCGCCTTGGTCATGCAGCCGCGCGTCCTCCTAATGGACGAACCCTTCGGCGCGCTAGACGCCCAAACCCGCCGCACCATGCAGCAATTCCTGTTAGAGCTTTGGGACCGCATCCGCGCCACGGTAGTCTTCATCACCCACGACATCGACGAAGCAATTTTGTTGGGCGAACGCCTGGTGGTAATGAGCGCCCGCCCCGGCCGCATCGCCCTAAAAACCCCAATCCCACTCCCCCGCCCCCGCCACTGGGAAATGACCCTCGAACCAGTGTTCCTCGACCTCAAACGGCAGGCGATGGGGATACTGGCGGCTTGAGGCGAGGCGATTTTAGAGGCTTTGTGTTTTAACGGAGCATGGCAAACCTTAATGTGGTAGCCACTCCTAACAATAGTATCATCTTTTTGCAGAACCGACTCTGGCGTTGTTAATTGTGTTCCGGCCAATGACGAAGAGACTACGCCAGCTACAATAGGATTAAAAGTGACCAAAGAAACCAATACTTCGAAAAAGCCTACGGAACCCCGTGCAAGTTCCGAAAACGATATTTCTGTTCTGGAATTTGTATATCCTTCGGCTACTGATTTATTTGACGCGCAGAAGCATATTTCAGCGGTGGCCGACGATGTTATTGTTGCTTTTGATACCAGCGTCCTACTGCTGCCGTATCAAGTCGATGGTCAGGACTTAAGCGCCATTGCTGCGGTTTTTGAGTTGCTTGCGAGGAAAGAACGTATTTTTGTTCCTGCCAGAGTCGTTCGAGAATTCATCAAGCTTCGCGATCAAAAGCTTGCTTCTATGGTCCAAACTCTTAACGACATGAAATCCAGATTATATTCACCTAGTAAACAGCTTCTGCCGCTTCTCAATGATTTACCAGATTATAAACATGCTAGTGAGTGTCTTAATACTCTGATTAGGGCAAATAACGCGTTCGGTAAGTCGCTTGATCCACTTATTGAGGAAGTTAAAAACTGGCGTGGCGACGATCCCGTATCCAAGATTTATAAAAAAACATTCACACCAGAGCGAATTATTGAGCACGAAGTTGGTGAACAAGACATTCGTTTAGAATTTCAAAAGAGAGTTGATGGTAAAGTTCCTCCTGGTTACAAAGACGCAAGCAAGCCTGACGGCGGCATAGGAGACTTTATCATTTGGAAGTCACTTCTCCAAATGGGTAAAAATCATAAAAAAGACCTTGTTTTTGTAACAGGAGAGGAGAAGGCCGATTGGTTTATACGTTCTAATAACAAGCCGATTTATCCAAGACCGGAGCTTGTGTATGAGTATAGACGAGCATCGTCAGGAATGACGATCAGGTTGTGCTCTCTGCACGAACTGCTACAAGAAATGCAGGCCCCGGAGGGAGTAGTGGGCGACGTTAAGTCGGCGGAGGCTGAAGCTAGGTTCGTCCAGGCATCTATTTTACAACAAACCTCGTCTGGGCTTGTATCGATTTCAGGTCCAAGGCCTATCGTCATACCCGGAGTCGGTTTCGACTACTCGACGAACAATGGGATTATTGAGGTCTCACAATACGATAAAGTTTTTAGGTTACGTTTCTCAACGTGCAGCGACACCCACATATATTTTTATTGCTCCAACAACCTCCGTCGTATTGCACGCGTAAACGTTTTCGCGGGCTGTTCAATCCCAAAGGAATCGCTCGATTGGACGTCAGACAGGTATAGTGTGGCTAAAGGAGACGCCTTTTTCGCAGAGAACGTAGATGGCGACGTGCTTGTTGGGAGGCTTGATGATATCCAAGACTCTACGCGCAGCGCTTCACGTGATGGAGTTAGTTTTCGCTACAACGTGCAAGGCCAAAGCAACATGTTGGTGACTTTTTAGCAGCTGGGACTGACAGAATAGATTTTCTTATATTGAATCAACGCATGATTTTGCGGGAAGATCAACTTACTTTCTTCGGCCTCCCTTTGCACCATTCGCCCGTGTGGCCTTCTTTCGCCGGTGATGTCGCCTGTCACACACACACTGCCATATAGGCTTCCATGCCGGAATCCCGGCGAGCAAACCTGGTCCGACAATCGGCATCTAGCGCCTCCCAGTATAACCGATATCCGCTGCCAAGCAACTCGACCGCCGCAAGCCGATGCCGCTTCAAGCCCTCGCGCCAGACACGGCGGAAAGACGAGGCGCAGCCACTGGCCAGACCGGCAATCACCCATCCCAGCCGCCGCTCATAACGGGCGGACGCGGCGCGGCTCGGTCGAATGCAAGGCTTGTCCCCGTGCCGCCGCCGAGCTAACTTCCGCATCGATTAAATCCGGCATGATATCCTCCATCGGCAGTTATACCAAGCGTAGTTGCCAATGATCTATCCGCGTCATTGCGAGCCGCGCAGCGGAGAAGCAATCCAGAAATCGTGCCGAAAGCAAAACATCGCGCAATGAGCAATACCGAGCGCCTCTACAGTTCTGGGTAGCTTCGTCACTGCGCTCCTCGCAACGACTGCGCGGATAGATGGCACGCAAGCCCGTCCCGTGAAGCCGCCGCGTCGATCCCGGCATCCCATCGATTTGTGAATCTCTCTTTCTGCGCAATCTGCGGATCATCCTTAGATTTATCCGCAGATGACGCAGATTAACGCAGATGAGATCAAGCCCGGCACTCGCCGCAGAACTAACGCGCCTCTAACAAAATCCGTCATCAATCGCAAATTCCGCTTGCTCACTTGCTTTGGTTTGTGGTTTTATCCGGTTAGTGAACCAGATCGCTTCCCTTGCCCCGGCAGAACGCCTCGCCTACATCATCGAGAACCTGTGCCAGGTGATCGGCCGGCGCAGCGACTGGCGTCTGGGCCTAGCCTGCCTGCCCGGCCAGCTCCTGTTCCAGATCTGGAAGCGCCTGCGCGGCATCGCCTTCCGCTTCACGGCGCGCCTTGCCCGCAACGCCGCCAATCCAATTCCCGCTCCCCCCCGCCCGCGCAAGCAGTACCTGTCCCGGCCCCGCAAGCCGGACCCGCTGCCGCGCCATTACGCCTGGCTGCTGCGCCTGATCCAGGAAACCGCCCATGGCAGGTCTCAGTTCTGCGATTTCCTCGCCGATCCCGAAGTGGCGGCCCTCCTCGCCCAAGACCCGCAACTCCGCAGCATCCTCCGCCCGCTCTGCCACATCCTAGGCATCCGCCGCGAGCAAGTCCCGTCTTTATACCCGCCAATCCCGCCCAAGCAGGCCCTGCCGCCGCCTTCGCAACCCCCGCCACAACCAACTGACCCGCAACCGCCAGCGCCCCCCATTCCCGATGACGCTCCGCCGCCAGCCGCGCCGCCAGCAGCGCAAGCCGCATCTCCTCCTGGCACAGCGCCGCCTGACACCCCGCCGCCTGATCCCGCGACGGACACTTGCGCGTAATGGCCTTCACACGCCCATAATGTTCCGGTATCGCAACAAAATAGCTTCGGCAAACACAATGCCGGCGCTGAAACCCATCGCCTCCGCATCATTCCCACGCTAAGAGGACCGGCACGGTCACCGCGGAGCGAATTTTGCCTAAATCCCAAACCGCCACTCTATCACACGCCGATCTAGAAGCGCTTGACCGCGCCGATCCGCTCGCCTCGTTTCGCGGCGAGTTCGCGCTGCCGGACGGCGTCGTCTATCTCGACGGCAACTCCCTAGGCCCCCTGCCAATCAACGCCGCCAGCCGGATCGCCGCGGTGGTGGAGGGCGAATGGGGGCAGGGCCTCATCCGCTCCTGGAATGACGCCGGCTGGATCGGCCTCGCCGCCAAGCTCGGCGACAAAATCGGCCAGTTGCTCGGCGCGCCCCCCGGCGCCGTGCTGGTGGCGGATTCAACCTCGGTCAATCTGTTCAAGCTGCTCTCGGTGGCGCTAAGGCTGCGTCCAGGCCGCCGGGTCATTCTCTCCGAGCAAGGCAATTTCCCGACCGACATGTATATCGCCGAAGGCCTGATCCGCCATCTCGACCGAGATTACGCGCTGCAACGCGCCGAACCCGCGGATTTGCCAGCGGCGCTGACGCCGGATGTCGCCGTGGTCATGCTGACCCATGTCAACTACCGGACCGGCGCGATGCACGACATGGCGGCGCTCACCGCCGCGGCGCATGACGCAGGCGCGCTGATCCTATGGGATTTGGCACATTCCGCCGGCGCGGTGCCCATCGATCTCCTGGCGGCCGGCGTCGATCTCGCGGTGGGATGCGGCTACAAGTTCCTCAATGGCGGCCCCGGCGCCCCGGCCTTCCTCTATGTCGCCAAGCAATTGCAAGCGGCGGCGGAATACCCGCTGACCGGCTGGTTGGGCCATGCCGCGCCATTCGCCTTCGAGCCGCAATATCGCCCCGCCGATGGCATCGCCAGGGCGATGGTCGGCACCCCCTCGATCATCGCGATGGCGGCCCTGGAAGCCGGCATCGACATCGCCCGCAGCGCGCCAATGGCCGCGCTGCGCCGCAAATCGCTGGACCAATCCAGGCTCTTGATGGATCTGGTCGCGCAGCATTGCGGCGCTGGCGTATTCCAACTGGCCACCCCCGTGGCGGCAGCCGAGCGGGGCAGCCAAGTATCGTTCCGTCATCCGCAGGCCTATCCAATCATGCAGGCGCTGATCGCACGCGGCGTCATCGGCGATTTTCGCGCGCCCGACATCCTCCGCTTCGGCATCACGCCGCTCTATCTGCGATACGCCGACCTCTGGGACGCGGCGGCAACCCTCGGCGACATCATGGCGAGCGAAAGCTGGCGGGAAACCCGGTTCAATATCCGGCAACAAGTGACGTAAAGATCGCAAACCTGGAGCGGGCGAAGGGAATCGAACCCTTCTAGCTAGCTTGGAAGGCTAGGACATTACCACTATGCTACGCCCGCGTCGCTGATCGCTCGGTTGTTTTCAATACCGCGAAACCATACCTCACGGCAAGCGATGATGACGGGGAATAGCGACAGAGTGCCGGTAGCCGAACCCCGCCCCGCCGCGCGCAGCCAGCGCGGGCTTGACTGGCTGAATTTCTTCATGGCCGACGTGCAAACCGCCTTCGGCCCCTTCATCGCCGTCTACCTGTCGCGAAACGGCTGGACCCAGGGCGAGATCGGCTCGATCCTGACCATCAACACCGCCGTCGCGCTGGCGACGCAGATTCCGGCGGGCGCGCTGGTCGATTGGACAACGCGCAAGCGCCTCATCGTCGCCGCCTGCCTCGCGCTGATCGCCGGCGGAGCGCTGCTGATCGGCGCGTTTCCGCATTATTTCGCGGTGATGGCAGGCGAAATCATGCACGGCGTCACCGGCGCCACGATCAGCACCACGGCCATCGGCTTTCTCGCGCAGTCGCTAGGCTTCACCTGGGGGTTTCTGGCCATCGCGGCGGTGGCGGCGGCCGGTCTCGCCGTGCTCTGGCCGTTCATGCCGGAAACCGCCTATGAGGCGCAGCGGGAGGACTGAACCACTTGACAGAACCGGCGGCGCGGTGTGCAAGGCTCCCCCGAAGAGCGTGATGGCGGACGCGCAGGTCGCGCGTGACAGCGTGTTTAGGGGTGTAGCTCAATTGGCTAGAGCGCCGGTCTCCAAAACCGGAGGCTGGGGGTTCGAGACCCTCCACCCCTGCCAGCTTTGCCCCTTGCGCGTTTTCAGAAATTTGACTGCTTTGGAGTATCAACAGCGTGGCGTTCAATCCCGTTAAGTTCCTCAACGAAGTGCAGGTGGAGGCCAAAAAGGTCACCTGGCCGTCGCGCAAGGAAACCCTGGTCACCACCGGCCTCGTGCTGGCGATGGTCGCCATCACCATCGTATTTTTCCTGGCAGTCGATCAGGCCATCGGCGCCGCCATGCGCGCGCTGTTCGGGGTAGGAGTTTAATCATGGCGATGCGCTGGTACGTGCTGCATGTCTATTCTGGCTTCGAGAAAAAAATTGCCGCCCAGATCAAGGAAACCGCCACCCAGAAGGGCCTGGCGGATCAGATCGAGGAGGTGATGGTGCCGACCGAGGAGGTGGTGGAAATCCGCCGCGCCCAGAAGGTCAACGCCGAACGGAAATTCTTTCCCGGCTACGTTCTGGTCAAGATGAACCTCACCGACGAGACCTGGCATCTGGTGCGCGACATTCCAAAGGTCACCGGCTTTCTCGGCTCGAAAATGCGCCCTAGCCCGATCACCGAGGCCGAAGCCGTCCGCATGCTGCGCCAGGCCCAGGAAGGCACCGAACACCGCCGCCCGGCAATCCTGTTCGAGATCGGCGAGCAGGTGCGCGTTGCCGACGGCCCGTTCACCAGCTTTAACGGCGTGATCGAGGATGTGGACGAGGACAAGGGCCGGGTAAAAGTCTCCGTCTCGATCTTCGGCCGCTCCACGCCGGTCGAGCTGGAGTACACGCAGGTCGAAAAGGTGTAACCCGATGCCGGACCCGGCGATGCAAACCATCAGGGTGCCGGCGAATGGGTTGGATTTCGCCGTCGATACAAGCGGCAGCGGCAAAAATCTGGTGCTTTGCCTGCACGGGTTTCCAGAATCCCGCTTCTCCTGGCGGCATCAGCTGCCGATGCTGGCCGAGCTCGGCTACACCGCCTGGGCGCCGGATTTGCGCGGCTATGGCGACTCGCTGCGTCCCAAAGGCGTCAAGAATTACCGGATCGGCAAGCTGCTCGGCGATGTCGCCGGGCTGATCGACGCGGCGCGGGCGCAGGGCATCGACGGCACGGTAACGCTGATCGGCCATGACTGGGGCGGCGCGCTGGGCTGGTTGTTCGTGCTGAACCAGGTCCGCCCGGTGGACCGCTGGATCGTGATGAACCTGCCGCACCCTGATCTGTTCGCCAAAGGGCTGAAAACGCCGCGCCAGCTGCGCCGGTCGTGGTATATTTTCTGGTTCCAGATGCCTTACGTGCCGGAGCGCGTGCTGGCAGCCAATAACGCCGCCTGGATCGCCCGCGCCTTTCGCGGCATGGCGGTGGACAAGTCGCGCTTTCCGGAGGAGGTGCTCGATCATTACCGCTACAACGCGCTGCGCCCTGGTGCGCTGACCGCGATGATCAACTGGTATCGCGCCAATTTCCGCAACCCGTTCACCGGCATCGGTCATGCCAGCAACCCGCGCAAACTGGCGGTGCCAACCCTGATGCTCTGGGGCGAGCGCGACGCGGCACTCGGCAAGGAACTAACCTATGGAACGGATGAACTGGTGGATGATTTCACCCTGCGCTACCTTCCCGGCGTCTCCCACTGGGTACAGCAGGAAGCGCCGGAAGCGGTAAACGCAATGATTAAAGCCTGGCTGAACGGCGAGACGGTGCCGGAGTACCGCGATGTCAAAGCAAGAGGCGGCTGAAAACCCGTTGCGCGGTCACTGCAAGCAAGTGAGGGATCTTTGTCTTATCGCTAAAGAGAAAAATATCGGCTAGCCTCGGCATGATTTTTCATCAGGGGTGCCTGTGAGCTTACATAGAAGCTGTTAATCATCCACTTCGATGCAACTTTAACCAGGGCAATATTTATGGTCGCTGGTCCTTTTTCGTATTCTTCCTTGCAGACGTATTGACCGATTTCCCTGCTTGGCTGTCCAGTGGAAGCAAAAGCAATGGTGGAGCCCTTGCACGCATCGCTTCGCACCAGCGGCCCGAGACCGCTGAGCCACTCAAACGCAGAGGCCAAACGCCCGGAACTCACCGATTTCACGAGACTTGGCGAGGCCCGGCTCAGGAGTTCGCTGCTGTTCCAATGAGACGTAATCGACGCTACAGCCGACTGCGCATAAGCCTCCCCCTCTTTATTCATCTCGAACCCTTTATAAGCGATGTAGCCAACGCTCATGACGGCGAGGAAAATCAGGGCCGCGGCGACAGATATGATCGAATAGATTAACTTTCGCACCTAAAAATTCCTGAAAATTCAGACGAGAGGGGCCACAGGATATGCGGGAACGCCACCGCATCGCTGAGACACCATAAAAGAAATCTATAAATTTCAGGTTAATGCTTATCCTTTAAAAGGGTCTTGGTGCTTTACGCCGAAGGCCGCTTGAAAAAGCCCGGTTCGGCGGGCGGCTCGGCGAGTTCCTCGATGATTTCGGTCACCTGCGCGCCGGGCGGGCCGCGGCGGCAGGCGCGCAGCAATTCCTCGACCACCGCCGGCTCGCCGCCGACTAAAGCCTCGACCGATCCATCGGCGCGGTTGCGCACCCAGCCGGCGACGCCGAGCCGCTGCGCCTGCGACACCATCCACGCGCGAAAGCCGATCCCCTGCACAGTGCCGATAAGGCGCAGATTTTTCGCGGTCATGATGGGGTCAAGACTAACGCACCCTGTGGCCGTTGCAATCTCCACTTTCATTCAAAAAAGTTTTTTGCTGCTTTTTTTTTCAAAAAAGCAGGCCTTCCTTGGCAAAAACCTTCCTCACCTAAACAGGTTTTGCAACAAGTTCTGCGGCCCGCTGGATTGCGGCGGCGGCTGGTTCGATCCTTGAGGCGGATAGCCATTCCCTGGCATGGCGGCGGGCGCCGGCGCGGGCGTGGCGCCGGGATGCCCTAGCCGGGCCAGCGCCAGCGCGCCGGCGCAGCTTTGCGGGCTGGCAGGCGGTTTGGCAATGCCGAGCCGCCGCGCCAGCGTGCCGAGAAACCCCTGGTTGCCGGCGAAATGCTGGCCGATGGCCGAAGCGGTGGCGCCGTAATCGCCGGGCGGGGCGATGCCCGGTGAAGGATGCGCAAAACTGCCGCCGAGCCGCACCGGCAAGGGGATCGCGCCATTCCCCGCCTGCACCTGCGGCTGCAGGATCAGGTTCAGCGTTTCAGGGCCGAAAGCCATTGTCCCGGTGCCGGTCAGATAAAGCCTGCTGCTCTCCAGGATGAGGGCGCGCAGCGCGCCGATGCCATTGCTGGCGTTGATCCTTGCCGCGAAGCAGCGGATCAGCGCTGGGCCTTGCGCGCCGATGGCGTTCACCGGCAGATTTTCCGCTTGCAGGGCGTCGCCGAAGAAGTGGTCGATCACCGCGCCATCCACCACGCCATTCACCATCGAAACGCCGAGTGTGCCGTTCAGGGTGGAGGCGATCTGGTGCGGCGTGTCGCCTTGGCCGGCCAGATCGGCATAGGCCTGCACCGTCCCCGCCGCGGTGTGCGGCAGGTTCAGGCTGGCGAGCAGCGGCGCGACGCCGAAAGCCGGCGCCTGCAGGCTGGCGGCGACTTGCGGCGGCGTAGCGGCGGCGTTCACCGTCACCGCGCCGTTGATCCCGCCGCCCGGTAGCTGCGCCGAGAAGGGCCGGATGGTGAGCAGGCCGTTTTGCAGCAGCCCATGCGCCTGGATCGCGTCATACTGGACGCCGCGATACAGCAATTGCCCAACCGAAAGCTCCACATTCCCCGCCGCCTGTTTCAGGACGCCGAGCGGCAGAAGCGTGTTCGGGATCAGCTGGTTTGGCGATGTGGCAGGCTGAGCAGGCGCCGGGGCGGGCTGGGTGGCTGGTTGCAGCGGATTGGCCGCCGGCTTCGGCATCGAGGCCAGCAGCGCCGAGAGATCGATGCGCGGCGCGTTGATGATCGCCTGTAAGTCGGGAACCGGCGCGAAGGTCAAGCTACCCGCGCCGCCGAATTGCGCCTGATCGGCGGATATCGCCAGACTCTGGAACCCGATGGCATGGCGCAGGCCAAGCCCGTTGGGATCGATCACCGTCATGCTGGCGCTGGCATGCGTCAGCGCGGGCAAGGCGCTTCCCGCCAGCGGCGACAGATGCGACAGATCAGGGGTTTGCGCGGTGATTTTTAGGGCTGCCCCGGCCAGCTGAAGCGGCGCTGCCATGCTGCCATCAACAGTAAACTGCGCGCTGCCCGCGCTGCCCGCCATGTCGATGCCGAACACCGGAGGCGCGGCCCCGGCGGCAAGAGCGCCAAGCGCCGAGCCGGATTGCGGCAGTTTCGGCGCGGGTTGCGGTATCAGGGTTGAGAGCGGCCCCATTGTTCCTTTCAGCGCCAGCGCCTTGCCGTCGAGGCTGCCGGTGACATCCGCAAGGAGCTTGTCGGTCAAAGAGGCCATGGTCGCGTGCAGGACAGTGAGTTGCAGGCCGGGCCGGATCGTGCCGAGATCGGACGCACCGGCATCAAGTTTCGCATTGGCGACATCGGAAACAGTGCTGCCGGAGCCGGTGACGGCGCCCGAAAAGGCGACGGATTTCAGCGGCGGCAGGGCGTAGCCGCCGGCAAAGGGATCGAGCGCCGCGAGATCGGGCGCGTTGCCATCGACCGCCAGACGGTAACCGGCAAGGCTGCGCGGATGCGCGATTGAGCCTTTGGCATGAGCGGTTGCGCCGGCTGCGGCAATGGTTGCGTCGACCGGCCAGGATGATCCGGCGCCCGCGGTTGCGCCATTGCTCAATCGCGCGATGGGCCCGGTGGCGCCTGTCACCTCAAAAGCCTGTCCATCATAGGCGGCGCGCAGGCGAAGCTTTAGCGGCGCGTCGAAGGTGTCAGCCCGCGCGGTCAACTGGGCGATGGTCAGCGTGCGAACGGTGGTCGCCTGCTTGACGATCAATGTGCCGTTCCTGATCGAGACCGATTGCAGGGCGATGGTGGCATGATGCGTGGGTTGCGCGGATGACGGCGCTGCTTGCGCCGTTGGCGCCGGCTGCTGGAAATTCCAGTTGCCGATCCCTTGCGCGTTGCGTTCCAGTGTGATCACCGGCTGCTCCAGCGTCAGGTTCACCAGATCGACATGATGGCCAAGCAGCGGCAGCAGCGCCACCTGCGCCTCGATCCGGCTCAGCGTCATCATGGTGGCGTCGGGATAGCCGGGCGGATTGGCCAAAGTGATGCCGGAGGCGGAAATTACCGGAGTCAGCGAAGCGGCGAGATGCAGGTTGCCGGTGATGGTCACCTGCCGGTGCGTCGCCTGCTCGATGGCGGCGATGATCCGCGGCTTATAGGCATTCGGGTTGAAGCTGGCGACAAAGATCAAAATCGCCGCCAGCGGCAACACGATGATCAGCGCGATGATGACGAGGATGATATTGCGCTTACGCATCTTCAAAATCCGAACATATGATCGAGTGAGAAGCCGCCCCATTCTTTTTCATTGGCCATGGTGCGCTTGCCATGATAGCCGAACAGCCGGCAGGTGGCGTCGCGGATCAGCACATAGCCGCCTGCTCCTTGTTCGAGGGCGTCCGGCGCAAAGATTTGCCAGGGATAAACCATGGCGGAGCCGCAACAGGTGATAGCCAGAGGCGCTTCGGCGAGGGGGGCGCCGTTCCGGTCGTGCAGCACCAGGATGGTGCTGGATTTCGGCAGCCACGGCGCGGAGGCAGGATAGATAAGCGCGCAGAAGCTTTCGCATCGGGCAGTGCCCAAATCAAGAAACAAGCGGGTCGAAAGCCCGGGCGGCGGCCCGGCATAGGATTGCGGTTCGTCTTTCCAGGTCATGATGGTGTTGAACATATGGGCGCCGAAGCTGGTTTCCGCCGCGTGGCCGGTCTCGCGCGACTGGTAGCGGAACAGCCCGTGCAGCCAGCCATCCGCCTCGCCGCCTTGGCTGAAATCATAGACCAGCTCGCCATGACCGCCTTCGGGCAAGGCGCCGCTGGGCAGAATCTCGTCGAGGTCGATGGCGACGGCATGATCGCGCGGCAGATCGCCGAGGACATGCTGCATCGCCATCCCGCCGTCAGGATCAAAGATATCGAGGCGCAGCGGCAGGCTGGCCTGGGCGTGGGCCATCGGCGTCGGCAAGGCGATGCAGCGGAATTGTTCGCGCGGCAGGATCGGGAAGGGCAGCAGGAAGCCGCGTCCCAAGGCGGCGGACAAGGTTTTGATGCCGGGATCGGGTCGCAGGTCGGCGCGCTCGACATTGACATGGGCGATCCGGGTGCGCCGAGCTTCGGTCACTTCATAACGCGGGCGGACCAGATGCCGTCCGGCGCGCAACTCAAGCTGGGCGGGCCAGCGCAGATCGGGAAACAGTTCCGCGACATCGAGGGCGCGGGTGGCATAGGGGGCGATTTCCTCCTCCAGCGCCACCGGCTGCTCGGCCCCCATGCGGTCCAGCGCGATGGCGCCCTTGGGGATCGGCACGCCATGGCTGTTCTGTAGCCAGAGGATCACCCGCTCATCAGGCCCCGGCGCCGGCAGGCCGGCGAAGCGCTCGCTCGGCCAGGCATTGGCGTCATGCGTGCAGGAAAGACTGACGCCACCGTCGGTGGAGTAAGTATCCAGCGCGTATTTCACCACGTCATGCCCGGCGATGCCGATGGCCTGGATGAACAACTGGCCGGTGAACGGGCCGAGATTATGCCGCTGGCGCAAAGCCCGGCTGTCGATCTCGATCAGCCCGGCATTGTCGGGCAAGGCCTGCTCGAATTCGGCGAGCGCCGCGCCGCTTTCGTCATACAGCCGCAGCCAGAGCCGGACATTGCGCGCGCCATAGCCGGACCAGTAATTGGCGGTGACCAGCCTTGTCGCCATGCGGTCGTCATCGCGGAAGAACACGAAATTGCTGGCGAAGTTCAGCGGATCGAGATAGCGGCGCTGATTGGTCAGCATGGCGGCGGGCAGCCGGATCTCGTCCAAACTGAGGATTGTGGCGCCATCCGGGATGAAGGGCGCAAGGCGGGCGGCGAGTTTTCCGGCATCGAAGGCGGCGATCAGCACAATGGCAGCCGGCGCGTTTTTCAGGTCGGTCAGCGGCTTGGCGGCGAAACCGGCGCGATCCGCACCGATCGCCAGCGTGTCATGCACATAGACCCCTTCGACCAAAAAATCCGAGGCGAGCGCGCGCAAGGGCGCCGCGATGCCGTCCGGGTCATAAATGGCGACAGGTCCGGCGTCACGCAGCCGAAGCGCCAGATTGGCCAGCTTTCCGGCGGTGAGCGGGTGCGCCAGCGCTTTGTAGGCCACATTGCCGCCGCGCGAATTATCAAAGGTTTCAATATCGAGCATGACCGATCGCTTTCTATAGCCGGAGCCGGCGGCGCAGTTCAGCCGCGGCGGCCTCTGTATCGTTTACCGGCTGCACCGGCCAGAGGTCTAGGCGTCCGGTGAAATCGCGCAGTCGGTCCTCGGTGGCCAGGGCATTCATGAAGTCGCCGATGCGCGCCGAACGCCCAGGCAGGCGGGCCAGCAACACCGGCGCGGCGGTCGCCACCGCTTCCGAAACCATGGAGACTGAATCGGCGGTAACGATGATGGCGTCGGCGCAGGCCAGCATCCCGAAATAGGGGTTGTCGCCGGTCATGTCCCAGAGCCAGGCGCCCAGCGGCGCTAGGGTTTTGGTGAATAGAGCGCGGATTTCAGGTCCGGTGCGGCGGGACGGGGTGAGCATCAGACCGAGGTTGTCGCGCGCCATCATCCCGGCGAACTGCCCGGCGAGTTGCCGCGCGGCGCGTTTGTCAAGCCGGTAGCGCCCGTTGCTGCCGCCGAGCAGCGCCGCCACCCGCGGGCGGGGCAGATGCGCGAAGACCGGTTCCCAGCGCGCCCGCTCCGCCTTGAGCCGGGCGGCGGAGACGCGGTGCATCGCGGTGCGCGTGACGATCACGTTCGGGCCGGTGATGCCGTCATGCCTGGCGGCGACGATCAGGTCGAAATTTCGCGTGTCCATGCGCGGGTTTTGGATGATAACAGCAGGAAGGTCAGGCCTTCGCAGCGCCGCCAGCACCCGTGCGGACGCGCCGCCGCAGCCGATCAGCACATCGCCTTGCGGCGGCGCCGAAAGGGCGGGGTCGATGGCGCGCGGCATCAGCCAGGACCAGGAAGAGCGCTTGGCGATGATCCGCGCGTCCGACGTGAAACCGGCGGCTTCGGCCAAGCCGAGCGCCTGGTTGCGCAAGCCAGCGAGATCGGCGGTGAGGATGCGGGCAAGGGTCAAGCCGCGATGCCCGCCGCATCCAGCGCCGCCCGCAGCGGGCCAAGCCCCAGCGCCGCCTGGGCATAGTCGCGGCCCGCTTCGCCCAAGGCGGCGCGGCGGGCCGGATCATCGGCGAGACCGCGCAGCAGGGCGGCGGCCGCCTCGATATCCGGCTCCGCCCATATCGCGCCGGGCGCCGTATAATTGCCGCGCGCATCCGCCACCGGAACCAGGCGATAGGGCGTTAAGGCGGCGCTGGCTGCGTCCATGAACTGCAGATTGCCAGACCAGCCGGTGGCGATGACGGGAATGCCGCGCAGCATCGCCGCGGCGGGCACCAGGCCAAAGCCCTCGGCGCGGTGCAGCGAGAGCAGGATGTCACTGGTGGCGATCAGGCCGTGGATGCGGCTGCCCTCCCACACCTCGTCGATCAGCCGGATATTCGGCGTCCCGCCGATTTCCACCTTGATCCGCGCCAGATCGGCGGGAAAGGCCGCGCCGCCGGCGAGTTTCAGCACCAGGATGCGGTCGGGCCGGCCGGCGAAGGCGCGGCGATGCGCGGCGATGGCGCCGAGCGGGTTCTTGCGGGCGAAGCTGGCGCCGAGATGCGCGATCACGGTGGTGATCACCGCGTCCTGCGGCAGGTCAAATGCCGCGCGATCGGATCTCGCCGGAGGCAGCGGGAGCGCCGCCAGCGGATAAGGCACCAACCGGATCGGGCAGGAAAACATCGTCTCCAACGCCGCCTTGGTAAAGGCGGATGGCGTCCAAATCTCGTGGACGTAGCGCGCGCCGATCCGCCAGTCCTTGGGCAACCTTGCCAGCTCCCAGTTCCAGAAGCCGATGACGCGCCGGCCGCGCAGGAAATCGCGCGGCGCGCGCGCCAGCATCAGCGGGATGACCGGCGCGTTGACATGAAGGATGATCGCCGCGTCGTGCGGCGGCGCCGGGTGAGGCGGGCGCAGCAAGCCGAGCGTTGTCGGGCCGCGATCCGCGCCAGCCATGGCGAGGCCAGCGCGCAGCAGGCGCGCCGCCTCGCCAAGCCCGGAAATTCTTGCCATTTCGCCGGCCAGCGTCACATCTCGGCTTGCCACGGGCGGCGCGGCATCCTTGACCGGCGCCAGCGCGATGGCGGCCGCCCGCAAGGCCGCGCGCCGCGCCTTTGGCGGCAGCCATCGCCAGGCGCGGTGCGGGAGGCTAAGCCCGGTTTCAGGTTTCGTCGGCGTCATGGTTGCGGTGCGGCGATCTATGGTTAGAGTAGGGCCATGTCTTGCCGAGACGCTGCCGCCGATGCAACAGTCCAGCCGGGCGTCCCACCGGGTGACGATGCCGTGCCGCATTTTCCGGTCGCCGTCGCCCCGCCCGATCTGACCCCCTGGATCAAAGGCAATGTGGGGGCCGCCGGGTTTCACAGCTTTGCCGCAACGCGCTCCGGTCCGCATGTGCTGATCCTGGCGCTGATGCATGGCAACGAGATCGGCGGCGCGGTTGTTATCGGCGGCTTGCTGCGCTCTGGCTTTCGGCCGGAACGCGGACGGCTGACGCTTGGCCTCGCCAATCTCCAAGCCTATCGGCGCTTTGACCCGGCGAATCCGACCGCGTCGCGTTTTATCGACGAGGACCTCAACCGGGTTTGGGATACGGCGACGCTTGACGGGCCGCGCCGCTCGGCGGAATTGGACCGGGCGCGGGAGATCCGGCCGGTGATCGACAGCGCCGATATCGTGTTCGACCTGCATTCGATGCTTTGGCCATCCGACCCCCTGCTGCTTTCAGGGCCCGGCCAGCGCGGCCGCAAGCTTGCCATGGCGATCGCCACGCCCAGCCTAGTGGTGGCTGATAGCGGCCATGCCGGCGGCCGGCGGCTGATTGATTATCACCGGTTCACCGCGCCGGATGGCGAAGCCGCTTGCGCGCTGGTCGAAGCCGGGCAGCACTGGCGCGAGGAAACCGTAGGGCAGATGCGGGCCAGCACGGACGCGCTGCTGCGCCATGTCGGCATGATGGCAAAGCCGCCGCAGGATGCCCTTGGGCCGCATGATGCCCTTGGTTCGCCGCGCTATGCCGAGGTGACCCGGATCGTCACCGCGACCACATCGCGCTTCGCCTTTGTCAGGCCGTTTCGCGGCGGCGAGGTGGTGGCGCGAGGCGGTACGCTGATCGCCTGGGATGGCTCTGCGGAAATCCGCACGCCGCATGATGACTGCCTGCTGGTAATGCCCAGCCTGAAAACCAGCCGCGGCCATACCGCAATCCGTTTGGCAAAGTTTATCTGAGAAACCGTGGTGGGCGCGACAGGGATTGAACCTGTGACCCTCGCCGTGTGAAGGCGATGCTCTGCCGCTGAGCTACACGCCCGGCCAATGCCCGGCGGTTTAGCGAGGTTGCGCCGAGGTGGCAAGGCGGGGGTGGCAAGGCGGGGGTGGCAAGATGGCAAATGTCATCCATCTTATAACCAGTTTGGGGCACAGCATTCTGAAGACAGGCCGATGATGAACGACACCATCCCGCGCCAGCGCGCCGACCGCCATCAGCTCCAGCAGATCATCGCCGGGCTGACCGAGGGCGTGATCCTGATCAATCCTGACCAAAGCATCGCCTGGGCCAATGAAGCGGCGCTGGAGATGCACGGGGTGGCGACGCTCGCCGCGCTCGGCGCAACCGTCGCCGAATACCGGCAGCGGTTCAAGCTGCAGTACCGCAACCACCATAAGTTGCCAGAGGGTGACTATCCGATGGATCGCGTGGTTGCGGGCGAGGCCTTCACCGAAATTGTCGTGGGCGTCACGCGAGAGGGCGAGGATGCGCCGCGATGGGTGCACCGCATCCGCAGCCTGGTCCTGACAGATCAAGCCGGCAGCCCGGATTGCCTGGTGCTGGTGCTCCGCGATGAAACCGAACGATACAATGCGGAGGAGCGGTTTGAAAAATCCTTCGGCGTGGACCCAGCGCCAGCCATCATCTGCCGGCTTGCCGATTTACGCTATGTCAAGGTTAATCGCGGCTTCCAGGAAATGACAGGCTATACTCATGATGATCTGATTGGCCGGTCCGTCTATGAAGTCGATATTCTCGGGAATGCGGAAAACAAGGAGCTGGCGATCGCGCGCCTGAACGAATGGCGCGCCATCCCGCAGATGGAAGCGCAGTTGCGCCTGCCGGGCGACGTCACCAAGTTTGTCATCGTCGCCGGCCAGCCGATCAAGCTCGGCGATGAGCCGTGCATGATGTTTACCTTCACCGATCTTGAACCGCGCAAAAAGGCGGAGGATGCCTTGCGGCAAAGCGAGGAACGCTTCTCGAAGGCATTCAGGTTAGCGCCGGTGCCGATGATTGTCAGCGCCAGGAAGGACTTCCGGATCATCGAAGTCAACGAGGCATTTGTCGCGGTGACCGGTTATGCCGCCGCGGAAGTCATCGGGCGAAGCGCTGCCGAGATTCATCTCTGGGGCAGCGTCACATCCCGCAAACAACTGGAGCAGGACCTGGAAAAAACCGGCGGCGCCCGTAGCCGGGAACTCCAGCTCCAGATCAAAGGCGGCGGCATGATCGACTGTCTGGCCTTGGCGGAGACAATGATCATTCAAGGCGAGGCCTGCGTGCTGAGCGTGTTGCAGGACATCACCGAACGCAAGCGCTCGGAGATTGAGCTGGTCGAGGCGATTGAAACGGTGATGCGGGACACCTCCTGGTTTAGCCAAACCGTCATCGAGAAGCTGGCCAATCTCCGGCAGCCGCATAAGTCCGGTCAGCCCCACGCCAACCTCACGGATATCACCGCGCGGGAACGCGAAGTGCTCGGCTTGATCTGCCAGGGGCTGACCGACGACCAGATCGCCGGGCGGCTGGGCATTTCCCGCAACACCGTGCGCAATCAGGTCACTTCGGTTTACGGCAAGATCGGCGTGAACCGCCGCGGCGCCTTGATTGTCTGGGCGCGGGAGCGAGGGTTCACAGGTCAGGACGCATCAGCCAAATCACCAGTAAAAGCCAAAGCCGGCGCTCGAAAAGTTTGATTTTTG
This sequence comes from Acetobacteraceae bacterium, assembly GCA_965276795.1. Classification (GTDB taxonomy): domain Bacteria; phylum Pseudomonadota; class Alphaproteobacteria; order Acetobacterales; family Acetobacteraceae; genus Acidiphilium. The sequence goes on from OZ255628.1 coordinate 3,274,309, forward strand.
GAAGATAACACTACGGCGCATAGTGCTCCTGCTTCTGGTTTCAGTGCGCTCAGCGCGTATATCACGCTCAAGGTCAACAGACGCGTAAATTCTATAAAATCATCAATTCCACAAGCAAATTGCTGAGCACTCTGAAATGGATGCTGGCTGAAGCTGATACAGCGGCAACATTTTCAAGAGGAAAAGCGCATGGACAATGATCGCGTTAGCGGCGCTGCGAAGCAAGTAAAGGGTTCTATCAAGGAAGCCATCGGCAAAATAACCGGCGACGCTACCACTGAAGCCGAAGGCACGGCAGAGAAGGTGACTGGAAAAACTCAAGCTAAAGTTGGGGAAGTCAAGGACAGCGCCCGCGGTAGTTTGAAAGACTAACCGATCGCGAGAACGTCGAGGGCTGCTTTGCATCCCGCCACGTCCTGCTTTGGAGATACCGTGTGTTTGGCGAGCACGGCGATCCCGTTAAACTTCGCCTAACACCTAAAGCAACTTAATTCACGGAGACACTCGATGACACAAGAAACAATCGTCGCGGCGTTCGACACCGAAGCCCATGCGCAGGCAGCGGCGCGCGATCTCGAAGCGGCGGGCGTGCCGGCTTCGGATATCAGCCGCCATCCCGACAGCACCGCCGGGCAAAGCCGGACCACCACGATGGCAAGCCAGGCGGCGCCCGCTCACAAGGAGCCCGGCTTCTGGGGCCGCTTGTTCGGCGCCGACGACCAAGCCTACACGCAGGACGCGACCTACACGCAGGACCGCACGGTCTATGACCGTACGCTCGACACCGGCGGCAGCGTGATCAGCATCCGCATCGCCAATGTCGAGCAAGATGGCGACCGGATCATGCAGATTCTTGAGCGGCACAATCCGCTCGACATCGATGAGCGCGCCGTCTCCTATGGCGCCACGACCCCATCAGCAGGCTATGCCGCGCCGCGCGCCGATTATGAAACACCGCGTACCGGCGCCATGACCGGTAATGATGAGACGATCCAGCTTGCCGAAGAGCAAATGCAGGTCGGCAAGCGCCTGGTCAATCGCGGCACCACGCGGATTCGCCGTTATGTCGTCGAGACGCCGGTCGAGGAAAATGTCTCGCTGCACAGCGAAAGCGTCTCCGTCGAGCGCCGCCCGGTATCGGGAACCGGCACGGTCGGCCAGGATGCGTTCACCGACAAGACCATCGAAGTGAACGAGATGAGCGAAGAGGCCGTTGTCGGCAAGTCGGCGCGCATCACCGAGGAAGTGGTGGTGCACCGGGATGTCAGCGACCGCACCGAGACCGTCCGCGACACGGTTCGCAAGGAGCAGGTCGAAGTGCAGAAGACCGATGATGCCGGCAATCGCGATGCAGGGCTTGGCGCGCAGCGTCCAGTTCGCCGCTGATCTGAACACGGAGAATGTCGATGTCGGGTACACAAACCTATGGCGAAACGCCAGTCGAGCGTCCGGTCCAGCTTGACCGGGTGCGCGAATATGATCGTGCGCTGATTCACCGGCGCATTTCATGGCAAGCCCTGTTCGCGGGGCTGGTCATCGCAATCGCGGTGCAGTTGCTGCTCAGCACGCTCGGCGCCGGAGTGGGCCTTGGCATGGTCCATGATCACGCCAGCAACACGCCGAATGTCACCAACTTCAGCATCGGCGCTGGCATCTGGTGGCTGATCAGCAACCTGATCGCTTTGCTAGTCGGCGGCTATGTGGCGGCGCGGCTTGCCGGCGTCACCACGCGGGCCGATGGCATGTTGCACGGCCTGGTCACCTGGGGGCTGACCACCTTGTTCACCGTCTATCTGCTGAGCACGGCGGCGGGCAATCTGCTCGGCGGCGCGTCCAGCATCCTGGGCGGCACCATGGGTTCCGCCACGTCCAGCGTGAAGAGCATGGTGGCGCCAGCGGTTACCGGCGCGGCTTCGGCATCGACTAACACGCCGTTAAATCCGCAAAGCTACCTGCAGATGACCCCGACCGCTCCGGCGGCGATGACGCCGCAAGCGGCGAAAGCGGAAATCGCGGCGCAGCTGCCGGTCTATGAGGCAGGCGGTTCGGGCGCTCCGGCGGCGAAGCAAAAGATCATCACGCTCATGGCGGCGCAGATGAACGTTAGTCAAGCCGCGGCGACAACACGGTTTGACCAGCTTCAGTCAAACGTGACGAACGAGAAAAACCAGACGATCCAGTCGGCGCAGAAAATCGGCGCGGCCAGCGCGCAGACCACTTCGACGGCGGCTTATCTGGCGTTCGGCATGCTCTTATTGGGCGCGATTTTCGGAGCGCTGGGCGGTTCCATGGCGATGCCTCGGACCACGTTGATCGCTGAACGGACGACGCGTTCATAAACCAATCTTTCTAGAATAACTTGGCGGCTGAAGTGTCGCTTGCATCATTGGCAAACCAGTGGGCAAGCGGCACTTCATTTTTTCAAGGCAATTCCAACCTGCCCGTAATAGCAGGCCTGTAATAGCAGGATCGAAACAAAGGAAACCTCCATGGACAATGTTCCATCCCCCAGTACCTCCATCGGCGGCGAACCTGGTTCCGCCGCGACTATGCCGGACAATCTGATACTGGCCTGCACAGCGGAAGCGATTGGCACCTTCATGCTCGTCCTGGTCGGAACTGCGGTAGCCATCGCCGCGGCATTGGGCAAGAATACCGCAGGACCTGCGTATGATTCGCTCGCAGTCGCCTTGTCGTTCGGTCTGGTGCTGGTCGCAATTGTCAGCTCGATTGGCCAGATCAGCGGCGCGCATGTCAATCCAGCAGTGTCGTTCGGCTTGGCTATCGCGGGCAAATTTCCCTGGCGCAACATCCCTGCCTATTGGGCGGCGCAAATGGCTGGGGCGATTGTCGCTTCGCTGATTGTCTGGGCCGCTTACGGGCATGGCGCGTATTTCAATGCGCATCTTGGCGCGCCGTCTCCCGCGCATGGCGCGAACATGATGCAGGTTCTGCTGGTTGAAGCGATCATCGCGTTCATTCTGGTGTTCACGGTGATTTCCACAACGACTGATCCGCGTGTTCCACAGGGCACGGCGGCTCTGGCGATTGGATTTTCCCTGGCGGCCGGCGTGCTGCTAGGCGGCCCGGTGAGCGGCGGCGCCGGCAATCCGGCGCGCGCGCTGGGACCGATGATCGTCGCCGGTATCTTTCCGGCCTGGTTCTTTTACACGGTTGGCCCGTTATTCGGCGCCGCTGTTGCGGCTTTGGCGTTCAGGGTCGTCGGAAAGGCGAGCACGCCGAAAACCGGCGGTGTCCGTGCTGGCGGCGGCGTCGGCGTGCGCGATCAGGCGCGTTTGGAAAGAGATTAGGGATATGCGCGCGCGAATATAAAGAGCAAATACCATGGGTCGCGATCAGCGAGACATGGTATTCGGCGGCCGGTCAGCTCTCTTGCTTCGCCAGGCGCCGTAACTGACGCCTCAGATCGTAAAGCTTGTCGAGCAGGCCGAGCACCACTGGCAGAGCCTCCTCGTTCACCTGCATGGTGTCGCGCAGTTCGACGATCAGGCGGACGCGCGCCACATCGATTTCCTGAAACACATAGCCTTCCGCCGCGTCGTCGGCATGGACCCAGGATTTGTGGACCCAGCGTTCGACATCCTGCGGGCGCAGGCCACGGATTTCCATGCAGAGATGCTCTATGGTGATCATGCCGCCTCCAGCATGCTCGCGCGCGGATCAACCGCGCCTTCCGGTTTGTGATCGCGAAGGAACGCCTCTAGCGCCGCGTCCGGCGCGCCGACCACCACGCGCAAGGTGACGTAGAGATCACCCGCCGACTGACCACCATGCGCTGGCACGCCGCGGCCGCGCAGGCGGAGTTCGCTGCCGGTATCGGAATGGGCGGGAATGGTCATCGCGACAGCGCCGCGCGGCGTCGGCATGGTGATGCGCCCGCCGAGAATTGCTTCGCTGATCGTCACAGGCAGGTCGAGGCGCAGGGACTGGCCGTCGCGCCGGTAGAAGCGATGTGGGCTGACGGTGACCTCGATCAACGCGTCGCCCGCCGGCCCGCCTTTGTGCCCAGAGCCGCCTTGGCCGCGCAGCCGGAGGATTTGGCCGGATTCGAGGCCGGACGGCACCTTTACGTCGAGCGTGCGGCCATCCGGCAGCGTGAGGCGTCGCGTCGCGCCGTTCACCGCGTCGAGGAAATCGACAGTCAGCGCGTAATGCTCGTCCTGGCCGCGCATCGGTGCATCGTTTCGCTGAGTGCGGGCGGTGCGAAACGCGTCGCCGAACAAATCCTCGAAGCTGCCAGAGTAACTACCAGAGAAGCCGCCAGCGCTAAATGGGCTGCCGTAGCGCTCGCCGGCCGCCGCTTCGGCATAATGCCGATAGCTCGGCTGCGGTCTCGCCTCCGCGCCGCTGGCGTCGATCTCGCCGCGATCAAAGCGCGCCCGCTTGTCAGGATCGGAGAGCAATTCATTGGCGGCGGAGGCGGCCTTGAACTTTTCCTCGGCGGTCTTGTCGCCGGGGTTGAGGTCGGGGTGATGTTTCTTGGCCAGCTTGCGATAGGCTTTCCGGATATCCTCCGGCTTGGCGTCCTTGGCGATGCCAAGGGTTTTATAGGGATCCTCCACGATGACAGTCCTCAGGATTCAGTTGCTGAGGCTTCATATAAAGGAAATTGCGGCGGGTTAAACTCCGATTGCCGTGTCGCGCCGCTCCGCCTGTTCGGTGGGCAGCGCTTGCTGCGCGGTGCGCGCCGCGATCAGCGCGTCATCGCTGCGGATGACGGCATAAACGCCAGCCGCCAGCGCCGCGCCGATCAGGGGCGCGATGATGAACAACCAGAGCTGCGCGATAGCGCCGCCGCCGGCGAACAGCGCCGGGCCGATGCTGCGCGCCGGGTTGACCGAGGTGTTATCGACCGGGATCGACACCAGATGGATCAGCGTCAAAACCAGGCCGATGGCGATGCCGGCGAAGCCGACCGGCGCCTTCACGTCGGTGGCGCCGAGGATAACCAGGATGAGGAACGCCGTCATGAAAATTTCGGTGAGCAAGGCGGCGAACAGGCCGAAATGACCCGGCGAGCGCGCGCCATAGCCGTTGCTGCCGAAACCGCTCACAATCGCGCTGAAATGCGGCTGGCCGACGGCGATGATATACAGCACAATGGAAGCGATGATCGCGCCGATGACCTGCGAAATCCAGTAGCCCGGCACGCGCGAGGCAGGAAACTTGCCGCTGAGAAACAGGCCGAAAGTGACGGCGGGGTTGATATGGCAGCCGGAGATTGGGCCTATCGTGTAGACCATCGCCAGCAGCGACAGGCCGAAGGCCAGCGCCACGCCGCCGAACCCGACATGATCGCCCGCCAGCACAGCGCTGCCGACGCCGCCTAAAACCAGCACGAAGGTGCCGACCATTTCAGCCAGATAGGCCTTCATCCTTAGCCTCCCATTTTGGTAGGACTATTCAATTTATGTCATCAGGTTGAAATAAAACAACCATAACCAGACCGTATTGGTTGCTTATGGAAATTTTGCGCCAGCGTCAATGAAAATCGAACAGAACAAACGGAGGTGGATTATGCCGCGTCCAGTTCGTCGTAATGGCGAAAGATGCCATCCTCGTTGAACGGGATGCGCCGCGCCGAGGCGAGATAGGCCGCGATGCGGGGGCGGGCGGCCACGCGCTCCGCCAGCGCCGCGATGCGCGGATAGTCTGGCATCGCCTGGTTTATCGCGCGCGGAAACGCGTAGTTCAGACCTGTGACGATCTGGAACAGCGAGAGATCGGCATAGGAAAGTTTGGCGCCGGACAAGTAATGCTTTTCATTTTTATTGGCTTTGAGAATGGTCTCGAAGTAATGGAAAAACTTCGGCAGCCGGTTGGCGATGAAATCGCCGCTCCGCTGCTTGGCGGCTTTTTTCTGATCCTTGTAATAGAGCGTGGTGGCGACCGGATGGTGCGTATCATGGATTTCCGCCACCAGATCGGCGAGCGTGAGTTGCACCTGATGCACCCAAAGCCGCCCCGCGGCGCTGGCGGGCGCCAGCCCGTGCTGCTCCCCCAAGTAGAGCAGGATATTGGCGGTCTGGCCGATCAGCAGGCGCCCGGCCTTCAAAAAAGGCGGCGCGAAGGACGGATGCGGTACTGCCTCGCCATCCAGCAGGCGCTGCATCGCCTCCATGCCGCCGGGTTCGCGGGCGACATCGCGATAATCAGCGGCGGCCTCTTCGAGCGCGAGGCGGACATATTCGCCGCGCCCCTGGATCATCGGCCAGTAATAGAGTTCGTATGGCATGGGCTAGATTTTGGGAGGCGTGATACGGAATACTACCCGCAAAATACGACCCGCAAATTTGGCCTGTTGCCGGGCAAAAGTTGCGATATGATAGGGTTAAAGGAGATCATTCAATGAACGAAGCCTGTATCATTGGCTGGGCACATACGCCGTTTGGCCGCCATGAGGACGCCGATGTGGAGGCGCTGATCGGCCAGGTGGCCGGCGCCGCCATCGCCAATGCCGGCGTGGCGCCCGGCGAGGTGGATGGCGTATTCGTCGGCATGTTCAATAACGGCTTCAGCAAGCAGGATTTTCCGTCCTCGCTGGCATTCCAGAGCGTGCCGGAGCTGCGCTTCAAGCCGGCCACGCGCTACGAGAACGCTTGCGCTTCGGGTTCCGCGGCGGTGCACGGCGCGCGCGATTTCATCGCCGCCGGCCGAGGCCGGTTCGCGCTGGTCATCGGCGTCGAGAAAATGACGGCGATTCCCGGCCCGGCGGTGGGCGATGCGCTGCTGAGCGCCGCCTACCGGCGCGAGGAGGGCGAAATCCCCGCCGGCTTCGCCGGCGTATTCGGGCGGATCGCCGAGCGCTATTTCCAGCAATATGGCGACCAGTCGGACGCGCTGGCCGCGATTGCCGCGAAAAACCACCGCAACGGCGTGGACAACCCCTATGCGCAGATGCGGCGCGATCTCGGATTTGAATTCTGCCGGGCGGAAAGCGACAAGAACCCCTTTGTCGCGCGCCCGTTGAAGCGGACCGATTGCTCGCTGGTCTCCGACGGCGCGGCGGCGCTGATCCTCACCGATGAGGAAACGGCGCGCGAGATGGGCAAGGCGATCAAATTCCGCGCCGCGGCGCAAGTCAATGATTTCCTGCCCTTGTCCCGCCGCGACCCGGCGCGGTTCGAAGGCGCCGAGCAAGCCTGGGCGCGGGCGCTGGATCAGGCGGGGATCACGCTTGATGACCTATCCTTCGCCGAAGTGCATGATTGTTTCACCATTGCCGAACTGATCGAATACGAGGCGATGGGGCTGACAGCGCCGGGGCAGGGAGCAAAGGCGGTGCTGGAAGGCTGGACCGCGCCGGATGGCAAGCTCCCCATCAACCGCTCCGGCGGCCTGAAAGCGAAAGGCCATCCGGTCGGCGCCACCGGCGTCTCAATGCACGTGATCGCGGCGATGCAGTTGGCGGGCGAAGCCGGCGCCATGCAGCTACCGCGCGCCGATGTCGCCGGCGTATTCAACATGGGGGGCGCCGCGGTGGCCAATTATGTGTCGATTTTGGAGCGGCTGGCGTGATTGCGAAGCCGCCGGCGGCAGCCTCCTGCCGCTCCCCTCAACGAACCGGGAATCTTGCTGGTGACGGGCGCCAATGATGTGGTTGCCGGGCAATGCTGGCCTCGTTGACGCCCGACGGCTTGACGACCAGCGCCAGCCGGCCCGGCGGGTTGATGACACAATCAGGCAATTCGCTCGCCCTCGCGCCAAACCGCGCGGATCACCGGCATGTCCTCATGCAACGCGACGCGGACCAGATCAGCGCGCAGGCCTGGGACGATCCTGCCGCGATCGGCCAGCCCGGCCATGGCGGCTGGCCCGGCGCTGATCAGCGCGACGGCGGTGGGCAACGTCGCCGCGCCCAGCCTGACGCGGCGAAGGCGGCTTCCACCATCGAGGCGGGCACGTAATCGGAGGCTAGTGTCCCGATTCGGAAGTTCGTAGGTGCTTATCCAGGCGTTCTGCGAACTTCCGAATCGATCAGGACACTAGCAAACTCATAATTCTAGTGTGGTTTATGGTTCTGAAATTCCTAGAAGCGCCGCCGCAAGCACGGAGGAATTTCAGAACCACCACACTAGAGCCGAAGCCAGGCCGTCACGGATCAGTTCAAGCGCCGCGACATTGCCGGAATGCGAGCCGCCGCGCACGATGTTTGGCGCGCCGGCGATAGCGGCGATGCCATGCGCCTGGGCGGCCCGCGCCGCCGCCAGCGTCACCGGGAATTCAGCGATGGCGATGTGCTCTTCATGGTTGCGGATGATCTCAGCCTCGGTGCGGTCGTCATGCGAGGCGATGGGCACGGCGCGACGCCGCGCGCGGTCCAGCGCATAGGCGCGGTTCGGCGCGGCATGGGCGTGATGATTCTCCTGTAGCGACACGATCATTTCGGTGATCTCGTCATCGCCGAATCCGTCCTGCCGGCGCATCTTCCGGTATTTCTCGATGTCGGCATATTGGCCGGCGCCGGGGCTGTGATCCATCAGGCTGATTAGCCGCACTGATGGATCATCGATGACGCGATCCAGCATGGCAGGCATTTCCGGCGCCGGTAACTCACAGCGCAGATGCAAGAAATGCGATGATTTCAGCAGGCCGGTGCCGTCCATGGCGCGCAAATCCGCGATGCCATTCTCGAAGGTTTCGTTGCGCGCCTTTTCGAAACCGATATCGCCGAGGCAAAGCGCGTCGAACACGGTGGTGATGCCGGCTGCGGCGCATTGCGCGTCATGCGCGAGCAGCGCTGAGCGCGACGGCCAGCGCGCATTGCTGCGCGGCAGCACCTGGCGTTCCAGATTATCGGTATACAGATCGACAATGCCTGGAAGCAGATAGTCGCCGCCCATATCGACGCCCGCTTCACCGCCATGCCGAGCCGGTCCTTCGTCAATGGCGGCGATTATGCCATCCTCAACGGCAACGCTGCCGTCAATGATCCGGTCTTCAAGCACCACGCGGGCATTGGTCAGAACAATCATGCGGTCTCCCAGGCGCCGGACCGGGTGACATGCAGGACGCGGTCGGCCACGCGGTCGCGCATGTCGCGGTCGTGAAAGATGCCGATCACTGCGCTGCCGGAACGCTAGGCGGCGATGATCAGCTCGATGACGATATCGCGATTCGCCGCGTCGAGCGACACGGTGGGCTCATCAAGCAAAAGCGACGGCCAGGCGCAAGCGAAGCTGCGCGCGAGATTGACCCGCTGCTTGCGCGGATGACAGACCGAACCCGTCGCAAAACATGCCGCGTCCGGTGGTGACTAAATGATAAGTGGCCGATGGACCTTTAGGGATGATTAGCCTGATTCGGTGAATGAGACTGCCGGATCAGGGATTCGTTGCAGCGTCATTCGCTCCAGCCTTGAACATTGGGTCGCGCTCAGCGGCTTGAAGGGCGCGATGACAATTTGTGTCATCCGCCCCTTGCGAGTTTTTGACCACGTGCCGCGGACAGATCCATCGATCAGCGAGATTGCGGAGACCCAGCCGGCTTTGCGGTAGACCAATGTTTGGTGGATGGATTCAACGAGCCAGTTCTTCTTGGCATGGGCCAGCGTCAGAGGGTCAAAGCAGTCAAGCAGGACTGCGTCCCTGTTGAGCCGCGCCGATCGCAGGGCTTGCTCGTCTTCCGCCAATAACCATGCCTGGCCGTCAGGCAACGCGACAGGCAGAAGTTCGGCCTCGGCAAATGCCAGCCGGGAGAGCGCTGCAGAAATGCCGCTCCAATGGCTGAAATCAAGCGGAGTCGCAGGCCCATAGCAAGTCAAGTAACGGCGTAGCAGCCACGCCAAGGCTTCGTTCCGGGCCGGATGCGATGACGACGCGCCAAGCCACGCGGCGCGCGAGACAAAGGTGATTTCCTGTCCCATGGGAGGGCCGAAACAGACATGGCCTTGGAGTGCCGCCAACTTCACAACCCCGCCCCAGCCGTGCTCGACGAGTTCGCGCAGCCGCGCGCCATGCGCCTGGACGGCATCCGCTAGCGCCTTGCGCGTTAGTGGCTGCGCTTGCACGGTTTGAGCGATGAGATCCGCTAATTGTTGCACGGCGGATGAAGTAAATCCCAGGCTGGTCAGCCAACGGAGAGTCTCGGTTTCGGCGCTGGGACCAATGGCGGCCAGATAGCGGTCAAGCTCGGCGCTCGGAACCAGATGCACCGTGCCGCGCATCAGCCAGCTCTTGACCAGATGTTGCGTCTCGTAGAGGGCAGTTTGGAGATCGTCTCGCGTGGCGTCGGGTTTACGGGTTTGCAGCGCCCATTCCGCCGCCTGCGGCAACTGAGATTGGACGCCGCATAAATAAGCCGCCGCATCCACAACGGATGAGGCAGGAACAGATAAGGCGGGGCGCAGGCTGCGGGCCAAGCGGAACGCCAAGACCTGCTTGAGCGAAACCGTTTGCGTCAAGATACGCCGCCGTCGGCAATGATGGCCGCGTTCCGTCTAGGAGGCATCGCCGCTCCTTACGCTATACGGCAATGGTGGCGGCTAATCCGGCCTCTCGCAATAGGCGCGCCAGGCATGGCGTAACCCTTTGGCCAGGCTTTGGCCGAAGCGCGGCGCGTCGCAGAGCGGGCTGGCCAGCACTTGCGCCCTGAGCCTGTGCCGGAGTTCCGCCAATGCTGGAATATTGCTTGCGAAGCGGGTGGCGCGGGCGATGTAGTCCGGCGCGTCGGCGGCGATCCAGTCAGCAAGCCCGGCATTGGACAAATGGCTGACCGAATGTCTGGCAGCGAAAATCTCGCCAGCCTGGGTGATCACCGGCACGCCCATATAGAGCGACTCGCAGGTGGTCAGCCCGCCGGAATAAGGAAAAGGGTCGAGCGCGATATCAATCTCGCTATACCCGGCGAGAAACTCGTTATGCGGCGTGCGGCCGATGAAGCTCAGCCGGGCTGGATCAATTCCGGCATCCGCGCAGCGGCGTTGCAAGCGGGCGACGACGGAATTTTCCGAAAGCTGCGGACAGCGCAGCATGAGCCGCGCCTCCGGCAAGGCGCGCAGCAGTGCCGACCAGCAGGCGAGAGTTTCATCGGTGAATTTGGTTAGGTTGTTGAAGCAGCCGAAGGTGACGAAACCATTCTGCAAGGCAGGCAAGGGTGCCACTTCCGGCGCGTAATGCGGAGGCAGGTAACAGACATAGCCATCATCAAGGCGCAGCAGGCGTTCGGTGTAGAAAGCCTCGAAGCCGGCCGGCGTCTCCCAGTGATCGGTGATGAACCAGTCCATCTCGGCGAGGCCGCTGGTGGCGCATTGCATGCCCACCCATTTGATCTGCACCGGCGCCGGGCGATGGGTAAGGGCGGTGATGCGACCGGCATCGCCATAGCCGCCAAGGTCGATCAGGATGTCGATCTCGCGCTCGCGGATCTTTGCCGCCAGTGCCGTGTCGTCAAGCGTTTCGCAGCCATCCCAGGACTGCGCCCGACGGCCAAAGCGATACGCGATGAAATCCTGGGTTTCCTGCCGGCCAAAGCAATGAACCGAAAACGCATCTCGGCCGAGTGATTCAATCCCGGGCAAGGTAAGCCAGCCCACCGGGTGCGCGCGCAGCGTGTTGGAGAGCAGGCCGATGCGCAGCTGCCTGCCAGGATCGCGCGTATTGGCATGCGGCGCAACCGGACCACGTCGATGTTTTTGCCCCAGCAGCGCCATGGCGTCGCGCAATTCCAGGGCGCTGGTGCCGGAACGATATGCTAGCAAGGCGCCGCGCGTGCGCAGCGGGTCCGCCGATTCAGGATCGAGGCGAACCGCCTCATCAATATCGGCGAAAGCGCCGTCCATATTGCCGAGGGAGGCGCGCTGATTGGCGCGGGTGGATAGAAAATCGGCGCGCGGGCCGGATCGCGCTAAGGCGGCGGTAAGGCATTCCTCCGCTTCCGCATAGCGATAGAGGCGAGCCAGCGCTACCGCGCGGTCATGCGCGACGGCGACATCATCCGGCGCCATTGCCTGCGCCTCGCAAAAAATTTCGGCCGCCAGTTCCGGGCGCATCGCCAGCATCTGCACATTGCCTAGCATGACGACCGGCGCGGCTTCGTTGGGCAGCAAAGCGCGGGCAACCTCGAGCAGTGTTTCGGCTTCGGCAAGATCGCCTTGCTTGAAGGCGGCGCGCGCGGCGAGAAAGCTGGCGACGCCGTCAGCCGGATCGGCAGCGAGGCGGGCCGCGATGATCGCCGCCGCCTGCTCGGTTTCACCGCAAGCTTCCAGCGCTTCGATTTCATGCATGGCATAGAGCAGAGTGCTAGGTGCCTGGATGGCAGCGGCGTGAAAGGCCGCGGCGGCGCGTTTTGGCTCATGCGCGGCGAGCAGCGTGATGCCGAGCGCCGCCCAGGCTTCGTGATTATCGGGATGCCTCGCGGTTGCCTCCGTCACCAAAGCGCGCGCCGCCGCTGTCTCGCCGCCTTGCAGGCGGAGCAATCCAAGCGAGATCAGCGTTCCCGCCCGGTGCGGGTTGCGTTCCAGCGCCGCCTCGTAAGCAGTGATCGCTGCATCGCGCGAACCCGTAGCGCGCAGGCTCTGGCCAAGGCGCACCCAAGGCTCGTCCCATTCCGGCCAGTCGGCGGCGATCAGCCGCATCCGGTCCTGGGCCAGCGCTGTATCACCTGTCTGGTCCGCCAAAATCGCCGCGTTGAGCAGGGTGACAGGATCAGTGGCGGCAGACGCGCTCATGCCTTGCGCAGTTCGACAATGCGGCCGATCATCGCCAGGCCATCCACTGTCATCAGAGTTTCGGCCGCGCCGGCGGTGACGGCCAGTCCGGCATCGCGCGCCGCAGCGTGGAGTTCGGCCTCGCTATGCTCGAAGCAGCCGAAAGCGCCGAATTCGCCTGCCTTTCGTATAATGATGGCACCAATCGCGATGCCCCCGGAGGCCAAGCGCGCGGCGAAGGCGTTGAACAAGCCGTTCAGGTGACGCACTAGGCCAGCGGTAAAGTTGAAGGAAATCGCTTGCCACTGACCAGGGTTTTGCTCAACGAAGCTGATCGGGTCTGACTTGTGAAGAATACTGTAGAGGCCGCGATCATCGGCGATGGCGGCAAGCCGAGACGCTGCCTCGACGCCATGCCAAACGAGGCCGAGCTTGTTAGAAGCGACGGCGCAAAGCCCGGTGCCGCAGCCGAGATCGAGCGCCGGCCCGGCAATTTCCGCCGCGGCAAGTGCCGCGCATACCCGGCCCGGCAGGATGGTGCCGCCCGCCATGGCGACAAGTTCGATTGTATTGGCGCGGGCATCATCAGCCATGGCGATCATTGCAGGATTGAGCCTGTCTGGTCCACAGGCGCGGTCGGCGGCGAGGCGGTACAGTGCCGAAGGATTCCGGTGCGCGAGACGCAGCGCCGCCTGCCAATAACGCCGCGCCTGCGGCCAGTTATCCAGCTGCGCCGCCGCGTGGCCGGCGAGCACATAGCCGTCAGTGTCAAGCGCGCGAAGCTCGTGCGCCGCTTCCGCTGTTTGGCATGCGGCTTCGCTTTCGCCGGTATTGATCAGGACGCGGATCAACGCGTTGCGTAAGGATGCATCGCGCGGCAGGCGGGCGCTGGCTGCCGCCAGCAGCAGGCTGGCCTGCTCGGGCATTGTTTCGGCCAAGGCGAGCACGGCGGGCGCGTCATGCGGATTACCGGCAATGGCTTCACGCAGGCAGATTTGCGCTTGCGCGGCATTTCCTAAGGCAAGTAGCGCGCGGCCCAGCAGTGACTTGGCGCTGGCATCATGCGGGTCAGCGATGATTGATCCTGCGGCGGCCTGCGCCGCCGCAGGAAACTCTCCCTTGGTCAAGGCGAATTGAGCGCGCAGCCGCAGCAGGTCGCTGGCATCCGGCCAGGCGGCCAAGGCGGCGTCAAGCGCGTCGTCGGCTTTGGCATGATCGCCTTGCGCAACGGCCAGCCGTACCGCCAGCGCTGCTGACAAGGGCTGCTCCGGCGCGATGGCGGCTACTGCCGGTATCAGCTTTGTGGCAGCGTCGAACTGGCGGCGTTCGATCAAGGCATCGATTTTTGCCGCCAAGGCTTCAGGGTTGATTTGCGTCGTTAGTGACATGAAGCATCCTTTTTGGAAGCGGAATTTTCAAGAAATACGGTTCAGCAATAGAGTGATTTAGGCAAAGAGTGATTGAGCCTGCACCGCGTAGCTCAGCAGCGATGTCGTGCCGCTGGTGGTCTGGCTGGCGCTGGCTTGCTTGGCAGTGAGGTACAAATCAGCCAAATTCTGCACGAATTTCGGGTCCGATAATTTGCTGATGTCGAGATGGTCGGTAATCGCCTTTTCTTGTGCGGGAATATCCTGAAAGGCGATTTGTTGAGGGATTCCATAGGCGGTGGTGACGACGTCGCGCAGAATTGGATCGCCAAGAATTTGCAGCGCCGAGGTGACCTTCGGGCCGTTCTGGATAAAGTCGAGAGCGCTGGAGAGGCCCGGAGTCTGCGCGTCGAGCGACTGGCGCCATAACACCTCGGCATAGCCGTTGGTCACCGCGCTCAGCACTTTCGGCGTTTGCAAAACCGATAAGCCTTTATTCGCGAAATCGAAGGTCTGCGCCGTGGAAAGCCATTGCGGGTTGCTGGAGCTGAGCTGGTTGGCCAGGCCGTTCGGATCATTGGTGTTCGACAGCAAGGCCTTCTGCGCCAAGGCAGTATACGCGGTTTGCGAGCCGAGGCCGTTTGCCGTTAGCAAAACCTTCAGCGCTGTCGGGTTGTTCAGCAGCTGCGCGGGAGTTTTCGCCGTCTGCACAGCCTGGGTAAAGCTCGCAATGTCGCGGGCGACTTGCGGCTGCTGCGCTTCCAGCGCCACATCTTTAGTCTGATTGGCTTGCGCAGACTGGAGCGCCAGGATTGGATCACCCCCAGTGCCTGCCACTCCCGCCGCGTTGCTAAGCCCGTAGCTAATCGCTAGCAAATTAGAGGCGATGTTAGACGCATTTCCACTCGTGCTGGATGGAAACAGCACGGCGTAGTTGATTGTCGTGGATGAAATGCTGCCTGACATCGTTGACCTTTGCCTTACCGTTCCGCAGCCAGGCCGGCGGCAATCGCGTCATTTACTGTCATCATAAAGCCGAGATCCGGCTCATTGCTGTTGCAGCTATTTAGGATGGCTTGGCCGACGGAGGCGATCTGCACTCTCAGATCAACCGGCAGGGGATTTTCCGGATCACGAACCAAGGTAACCACGGCCTGCCAGAGATTGCGGTTATCCGCCACCGCGCGCACGCGGGGAAGTTTTTCGGAGGGCGGCGCTTCGGAGGCGGCGCGCAGCTTGAAATTCATCCGGCGGAAGACTTCCGCATCCTGTGATTTCTGGCTTCGCAAAGTCGAAGCGGCTCCATAAGCGCGCAGCGCTTGGGCGCGACCGGTCATTCATGAACTCCTTTCACAAAATTAACAAAATCAGGTAAGCTGCTGCATCACCGCGGCTTCATGGCGCATGATCCGCTTGGCAAGCTTAAGCGCTTGATAACAATCATCCTCTTCGGCGAGCGCCAGCGCGCGGTCGAGGATTTCCCGAGCCAATGCCGAAGTGGTCGCCGCCTTAAAGGCCTCGATCAACTCGCGCGCGAGGACGAGAGCCGTTTGGCGTTCTTCCTCGGTGCCGACATAGGCGGTCTGCAAAGCAAAATAGATACGGCGGGCTGGCGTATCGGCTTCATCGGGGCGAAGGATTTGCTTGCCGAACAGAAACCGCGCCTTGCCGCCTAATTCGATTCGCGTTTTGCTGCGAAACCGGATCGGCGCGCCATTGACGATCATCAGATCGCCCTGCCGTAATTCCAGCACAAGAACCGACATGCGTATTGCTCCTCATCGGGTCTGATTTGTTATCTCCCCCGACGCGGTTCGGGCATCGGGGGAGAAAACGGGGGTTACGGGAACAGCTTGGTGAGCAGCGACGGCGCCTGGTTGGCGATCGACAAAGCGGAAGTCGCAAGCTGCTGCTGAATTTGCAGCGATTGCAGCTTGGCCGATTCCTGCGCCATATTGGTATCGATCAGCGAGCCAATGCCGTTATTCAGCGCGTCGATCTTGTTGGTGTTAAAGGTGATCTGGTTGGCAACCAGGTTGGTCTCGTTGCCCAGCGTGTTGAGCCCGGTACCCACATTGTTGCTTTGCACCTTGAAGGCGCCGGTGGCGGTGAGAAAGCTGGAAACCGAAGCAGCGCTGTTCAGCTGGGTCGAGGTAAAGCTTAGCTTGTTCAACAAGGTGGAGCCGGCAAAGCCGGTGATATTGAACGAGGAGCCAACTTCGTTATTAATGACGTTGACGCCGCCTTTGAGGCCCTGGCCGGCGTTGGTGCCGCTGATCAGGTTGCGGCCGGCATAGTTCGAGTTATACAGAGCATTCTTCACGCTTTGCAGATCGTTCTGGTAGGTGGTGATGTACTGAGCGCGAGAATTGCCGGTCGTGCTCTGGTCGGCGAGTTTTGTCAGCGTGTCCGACATGTTGATCATTGTGTTGGAAACAGCGTTCAGGCCAGCGGTGGCGGTGCCGAGCAGGCCCTGCGCGCCGCCGAGCTGCTCATTGGCGCTGGTCAGGCCAGCGACGTTTGAGCGAACCGATTGCGCCACCGCGTAAGCCGCGCCATCCTGCACCGCGCTGGAGACGCGGTAGCCGGTGGAGACCGCCGTCTGCACTGTTTGCAATTGGGACTGGATCGTGTTGAGTGAATTCAAGGCGATCATCGCGCTCGAATTGGTGTTGATGGAACTGATAACTCCGGACATTGATTGTATTCCTAAAAATTAGCCTTAACGATTTTTTCGCGTTTTGCGAACTGGCGCCATTCTATCGAATGGATGTTAACAAGCCGTGAATGAAGCTGACTATAAATACTGAGTCAGCGACATTGTTTTCATCGACGCGATCAGCTGATAGGAGGCTTGCAGCTGGGTCTGCGTGGTTGAAAGTTTGGACAGCGTCGTCGCCATGTCGACCTGATCGGCATTGGCGAGCTGCGTCGACAAAGCGGTCGAGCTTTGCTGTAAAACGCTTGAGCGATCGGCGAGCGCGGACTGGGTGTTGCCTAGCACGCCGGCATCCTGGTTCAGCGCGGTGATGGCGCCTCGCAAGGAATTCGTGGTGTCGCTGGCGAAAGCGCTGAATTGCGGGCTGCTCACCTGCGCCGGGGTCAGTTGCGCGATGGTTGCTAGGCCGCGCAGGATATCGCGCATGTAGGAGCCGGTGGTGTTGCTCCCGGTGGAGGCGACGAAGGCGTTGGCATTGGCGGCGATGCCGACGGGGACCGTGGCGCCGCCTCCCGTGGCAATAACCGGCAAGGCGCCCCCGCTGCTGAGGCCCGCGGAAAACACCGTCGTGCCGGCGGCGTTCGAGCTGGCGATGGCGAGGGTGCTCGATTCCGTCGCCGCCGCGCCATTAGTGGCGAGGCCGGCGACAGCGCTGCCGATCTGCGTATAGAAGCCCGAGTTGGTCATGTTGTTCGGGTCGGGCACTGGCGGATTGGCGCTGTCCTGTCCCGCGAACACGTAGACATTGCCGCTTTTAGTATTAAGCAGCCCCGCCACCTGACCCAGCGCCTGCTGGGCCGAGGCGGCAATCGTCGCCACGGCTTGCGTGTTCAAGGCGCTCACCGTGCCGAGCTGGCTCATGAAATTCGAGGCAATGCTGCTGATCGAGGACAGCGCCGTCTGCTGCACATTCATCTGGCCGGTCGCCAGATTTAGGTTGCTGATGGTGTTAGCGATGCCGGCGATCTGCGGCGCCAGCGAAAGCGCGTTGCTCGCGGCGCCCGGCGCCAGGCCGGCATAGGTGGTTGAGGCATAGCCGCTTGAGGCCTGCAAGGTCAGCTGGTCGAGCTGGGTTTTCGTCGCCGTCGCATTGGCGAGGAGTTGTTGCATCGTGCCGAAATCCGAGCCGCCGATGATCGAGGAAATGCCGCTCATTGGATCATCCCCTGGATGGTTTGCCACATCTGATTAGCGATGCCGACCACCTTGGCGTTCGCCGCATAGGCATTTTGCAAGGAGACCAGCATGCCCATTTGCTGATCGATGCTCACAGCGCTGCCGTTGGCGAATTGCGTCTGCAGCGAGGTCTGCAGCGATTGCGCGGAAGTTTTGGCGGATTGGGCATTGCTGCTGCCGCTGGCTTCGGCGCCGGTGAAATTCACTGCCATCGCGCCCAGCCCGCCGCTGTTATCGTAGTTCAGGCTGAGCGTGCCGGAGCCGCCCAGGCCGGTATTTGGCGGAGCCGGCTGCGGCACGCCGCTTTGCGCTTCGACGCCGAAACTGTAATTCAGCACCCGTTGGACCAGCGTCGAGAATCCCGCAGGCCCTCCCGCTGGGTTCGTGGTGAAGGATGAGGCGCCGCTGGCGCTGCCGGCGATGTTCTGTGTGCCATCCCGCACCAGGGCCGGATTGGCGATGACCATCGGGTTGACGGTGATTGCATTGGCGAAGCCGGTGGCGTTTGAAGCGGTGGGAACCGCGCCGGCGGGATCGGAAAATAAGGTCAAGCCTTGGCTGGAAAAGCGGCTCGCCATCGTCTGGCTGATTTGATCGATGCCTGCCTGAAGCTGAGGGAAAGTCTGATCGCGCAGGGTGACCGAGGCGCCGAGGCTGCCGCCGGTGAGGGAACCGGTGACATCCTGGCCACTCAGCATGATGCCTGGAATCCCGCCGCCGGGATAGAAGGAACTGGCGGTAGGCGCCGAGGCCTGTATGGAAAATTGCGAGCCGCCGGCGGTCGGCAGCTGCATGCCAGCCTGGGTATAGACCGATATCGCGCCGTTGGATTGCGTGATGAACTTGGCGCTGGTCAGCTGAGCTAACGCGCTCAGCGCGGTGTCGCGCTGGTTTTCAAGATCAGCCGTGCTGAGGCCTTGCTGCTTGAGCGAGAGGATCTGCGTGTTAAGCGTGCCGATTTTAGCGAGATTCGTGTTCAGCGCCGTGACGCCGGAGGCGATATTCGTCTGGGCGGTTTGCCGGGCCGAGCCGATGGCGCCGGCAATCGTGTTGATCTGCGTGGTGAGGGTTTGCGCTGCGCTCACTACGGCGCTTTGCTGCGCCGGATTTGATGGATCTGCAAGCAGCGTCGAGAAGGATGATTGCACCGCACCCATCAGGCTGCCGAGATCGTTCGATTGCCCCGGCGTGCCCATCACTTGATCGATCGAGGCAAGCGCGTTCGCTGTCGTGTTTTGATAGGCGACATTGCTGGAATTGCCAAACACCTGGGCCTGCACCGCGGTGTCGAGCACGCGGGTCGCCGGCCCGCTGATCACGCCATAACCATGGCCGCCGACGGTGGCGGATGACAACGATCCCTGCTCGGTGACATAGCCCGGCGTGCTCGCATTTGCGACGTTTTGCGAGATCAGCGCGAATTGGCGGTCGATCGCGGTAAGGCCACTATTGGCGATGGCGAGGCTGGAATCAATTCCCATGCCGGAGGTCCCTTAATTACTGGAGCATGCTGAGCGTGGTCTGGCTCAGCTGGTTTGCCGTCGTGATGACCTTGGCATTGGCCGAATAGGCTTGCTGCGTGGTGATCAGCTTGGTGAATTCAGTTGCGATATCGACATTGGAACTTTCGGTTGATCCGGTAACCAGAGATCCCGCGCCATCAGAACCGATCGCGTTGATCGAGGCGCTGCCCGATCCCTGGCTCGCGGTATAGGATTGGCCAGGCTGGCCTTGCAGCGCGTCCGGCGCGCTGAACGTGGCGATCGGAATCTGCGCGACCACCTTAGAATTACCGTTGCTGTAATTTACCGAAACATTGCCTTGCGCATCGATGGCGAGATTGCTGAAGCTGCCCTGCGCTTGGCCGTTTTGCGTGTTGCCTAACAGGTTGAAGCTGGTGCCGGAATATTGCGTGACGCCGCTGGTGCTGCCAAAATTACCAAGATTCATGGTAATTGGCTGCGCGCCATTGCCGAAATTCGCGTTGAAGCTGAGGGTTGCAGGGGAGTTCGCGCCGTAGCTGGTCGCCGTGACGCCGCCGGTGGCGTTGCTCAGGCTGCCGATCGTGCCGGCGGCGACTGGGTTGCCGCTGGTGGCGCCGAACTTCACCTCGGCGGTGCCCAAGCTGGTTGGGCTTGAATCAGCCGAAGACAAAGCAACCGTCCAGTCATTCGTGCTGTTCTGCGTCCAGTTTAGGTTGAGCTGGTGCATAGTGCCTAGACTGTCATAGACATTCACCTGCGTAGCGACCGGCTGTCCTGGCGTGGGTGTGGCGGGCAGTTCCGCCGCCAGCGTCACATTGCTGGTGGCTACCGGCGCATTCGTGCCTTGCGCGATCTGAATTGGCGCGAGCACGGATGTATTGGCGGCGCCTGTCGTGGGATCGACCGACCAGCCGTTCAGAAAGGCGCCGGCGCCATTGACCAGATAGCCGTCCTTGTTCAGCGTGAAGTCGCCGGCGCGGGTATATTGCGGCTGCGATGCGAAGCTTTGCGCGGCGCCGGCGGCGCCTGCGGTCGAAGATTTGGCTTCACTGACCGAGAAAAAACCTTGGCCGTTGATCGCCAGCGCCAGCGGATCAGTGCTTTGCGTGATGGCGCCTTGCACGTCATTCGTGTAGTCAGGATGGTCGACGACCGATTCAGGCCCGTTCTGTGTCGCGCTGCTCTGGGTCAGATAGTTGATGAAGTTAGTGTCCACGCCTTTATAGCCAGTCGTCTGGCTATTCGCGATGTTATCGCTAATATTGGTGAACGCGCCTGACTGCGCCTGTAATCCGCTAACCGCGGTCGTCAACGCTCCAAAAATCGACATATTGCCCTCATCACAGTGATCGCCGTGCCGAGGCTATTGCAGCAATCGTGCCAAACCGGATTGCCTAGCGGCCTTATGAGCTTGCATGAGTCATACCGGCTGTTGAACGGCAAATCCCGCCGGGTCATCAGCGATTGCCCGGCAGAATCTGCCGGGCGGGCGGCAAAAACCGCCTACCTGGGGAGATCTGCTATTGCCGTTCCGGCGCGAGGATGGGCGCAATGTTTGGCAGGATAGTTGCATAAGGCTTGTTCATGCAGATGAGCGATCAGATCATTGGGCCAAAAGCGGCGCCGCAGAGCTTGCCTTTAGCTCTTCAGCCTGTGGCGTCAGCCACGCCGGATCAGCCGGCGCCAGCGGGTGATTTCACCGCAATGCTGCGGCGCGTAACGCCATCGAATGCCACCCAAACCGCCGCTGCCTCAGCTTCGGTTTCGCCAGCTTCGGGAGCCGTAACGCCCGGAACTTTGTTGCCACAGCCTTTATTACCGGAAACTGGCTTGCCGAATATGGTTTCCCCAAGCTCAGCCTCACCAAACTCAGTTTCGCTAAATTCGGTCTTGCCGGGCACGGTTCCGCTTGGCGCGGCGCTGTCTGGGCCGATGCCGGAAGCGGCGCCATCAGCAGCGCAAGGCGATGCCCTTCCAGCCGCGCGGCAGGCTCCGGTCTTGGCTTCCCTGGCGTTGCCGGCGGCGGACGGCGCTTTGAAGGCTAAGCCGGTGCTTCAGTCGGGCTCGAATTCGAGCAGCGCCTCTTCAAGCGCCAAGCCACAGGACGCGCCGTCACCTACCGCCTCACAAGCGGCGACACGGTCCTCTACGGAAGCGGGCTCGCGTGCAAAGCCTGATCGGGCAAATCCGAATCTTCCTCTGCCAACCGCGGTGGTGGCGTACCCAGCTTCGGTCGTGACGGTACAAGCCGGCAAGCCCGAGATCCCCAGAGCGGAAGCGGCGAAAGCGACAAAAGCGACATCGAAAGCCAAGAAATCGGATGCCATGGCCATGCCTTCCGCGGCGCCCGCATCATCCGCTGCTAATCAAGCAATAACCGCGCCGATCAATATGCCGCTCCCTGCCAATCCGGTGACGCTGGCTTTGCCAAGCGCCGTGTTTGGCAACAGCATTTCTGGCAGCAGTATTTCTGGCAACAGCGTTTCTGGAGGCATGGGCGTGTCATCATTGCCTGCTGGGCCTGCTGATCGCAATCCGCGCATCGTTTATCGTGACAATGCCGCGCTTGCAGCAAGCACAGCGTCGCCGGCGAGTGAAAAACCTTTTGATTCTGCCATGGCGGCTCAGACAAAAGCGGCTCAGGCAAAGGCGGCGGAACCGGCCACGGCCGTCGCTTCGCCGGATACCGCATCGGCGAATGCGGCTGCGGCAAATTTCGCCGCAGGCCTACCGGTCGCGCAAGCGGCGGGGTCAGTCCCAGTAATCGCAGCGAGGCCTGATGCAGCGGCGTCAAGCGCGACGGCGCCAGCCTCGCCCGCCGCTTTGTCTTCCGCCGCTCATCAAGCTGCCGCGGCAATGGTTTCGATCGGCGCAGGGCCTGATCCCGGAACCCAGCGATTGACCATCGCGATGACCCCCTCCGCGCTTGGTCATGTCACCATACGCATTGATCGCCTGCCGGATGGCAGCGCCGCAATTGCCGTCAGCGCGACCCATGCCGCCACTTTGGCCGCCTTGCATGGGGACCGGCCAATGTTGGAACAGGCGCTAACCCAGGCGGGCGTTCCATTGCAGCATCGAAGCCTGGAGTTTCGGCTTGAATCTTTCCCTGCAGCGGGCGGCGCCGGCTTCATGGCGCAAAATGGCGCGACCAACGGCAACGCCTCCGGGCAAGGACGTCAGCCGTCAAGCCGCGGCACGTTTTTTGCTAATCCCGTTCCCGTGGCCGGTCCCGAACTGACGCTGCCTGTGATGCGCCGCTTCGGTATCAATTTTACCGCCTGACCAGAAAGGTTTTTCCATGAGTCTCGCATCGGTCGCCTATCAGCAAAACAGTCTCATCGCCGCGGCAAATAGCGCCGCGTCTGGGCTAACCAGCGCCACGTCATCGGGCGCGTCGTCATCGAGCGCATCGCCATCAGGCGCCTCATCCAGTGGCGCGGCAGGCGCCGCTGCCTCCACCGGCACGAGCGCCGGCGGCGGACTCGCCGGTCTGTCCAGCAATTTCAACAGCTTTCTCACCCTGCTGACGACGCAGTTGCAACACCAGGACCCCACGAGCCCGCTCGACGCCAACCAATTCACCAGTGAACTCGTGCAGTTTTCGCAGGTCGAGCAGCAGATCAACACCAATACCAGCCTAGGCAGCCTGATCCAGCTGACTCAGGCCGGCGACCTGACACAGGCGAGCGGGATGCTTGGCAGCAAGGTAACGGCGCAGTCGAACCAGATTCCGTTGCAAAACGGCACTGGCAGCATCACCTATACTGCCCCTGCCGCAGGCCCGGCCGCCATCGCGATCTATGACAGCGCCGGCAACCAGATTAAGGACGTCTCGCTGACCGCCGCCGCTGGAAAGAATAACTGGAGCTGGGACGGCACCAATAATAACGGAACCACGATGCCCGATGGCGCCTATAAGATTGCGGTGATCGGCGGCAATTCGAACGGCAGCACCGCCGCCTTGCCGTTTGACGTCGTCGGCACCGCCACAGGTGTGCAATCAGCCAATAACAGCCTGACGCTCAACATGGGAGCGCTGGCCGTGCCATTCACCGCAGTGCAAAGCGTCAGCAAGACTGGAACGTAACAGCAAGATTGGCTGGTAGTCTTGCTGAGCCGCCGCTGGCCGGCATTATCATCGGCGCATGCGCATCACGACGTTGTCAGCGCTGCCAATCCATGGTCATATCGAGGCTGAATAAGGGGCTGCCAATCAGGCTGTCGTAACGGAATAAAACCGAGGTGAGGAACCATGTCGCTGCATGATGTTTGGCAAGAAGGCCGTGCCGCGTTGAATGGCTGGCTGGCGATTCCTGATGGATTTTCCGCCGAGGTTATGGCGCATCAAGGCTGGGATAGTCTGACCGTTGACCTGCAGCATGGCATTGTCGATTATGGCGCCGCGGCGCGGATGCTTACCGGGATTGCCACCACCAAGGTGGTGCCGGTGGCCCGGGTGCCCTGGCTAGAACCTGGCATCATTATGAAAATGCTTGATGCGGGCGCTATGGCCATCATTTGCCCGATGATCAATTCGGCGGCTGAAGCGGCGTCATTCGTGTCCTGCCTGCGTTATCCGCCGGATGGGAGGCGCAGCTTCGGGCCGAGCCGGGCGGCGCTCGGCGTGCCAAACTATGTCGACATCGCGAATCGCCGCATCACCGGCTTTGCGATGATCGAAACACGCGAGGCGCTGGATGCCCTTGATGACATTCTTGCGGTGCCGGGGCTAGATGCGGTTTATATCGGGCCTTCCGATCTGGCATTGGCGCTCGGCCGCAAGCCGGCATTCGATCCCGATGATCCGGTGGTGACCGAGGCGGTCGCGCATATTCTGCAACGTGCCAAGCATCATGGAGTGCGCGCCGCTATGCATAATGGGTCTGTAGGCTATGCGCTGAAGATGGCCGCAATGGGCTTTGACCTGGTGACGGTCGGTTCCGATGCGCGTCTCATGGCGGCTGCGGCAGCCGAAGTGGTTACCAGTTTCCGTAAAAGCCATAAGCCGATCAAGCAAGGCAGCGCCGCTTAAACGATTCTTGCCGCAGCCTCGAACGACGTGGGTTAGGCTGGCCAGCGGCTAGCGTGATAATTGCTTGCCGTCATCAAGCCAACTTTGTCCAAAAAACCAAGCCTTTGGAAGCTGGCGAGGCGTCTCCTCGCTAGTTGCTAGGCTTGTCCGCGATTATGAGTTTTTGAAGAATTTGCAGTCGGCTGGTGCCACAAAAGGGGCCGCACATGTCATTCAGAAGAAATTTTAATTTTCAACATTAGATTGAAAGTCTTTTAACTTTGATCGCCTTGTGGTATGAGAGGTGAAATCGAGGTAATCAAAGCTTCAGGAGTTGTGGATGAACCAGACAAAAATTGCTGTTACTCTGCTGGCTGCAAGTCTCGGCTTAGCCCTTGGCGCTAATCCTGCCGAAGCTTCGCCGATTACAGTAACGCCTTCGGTTACTGGTCCTGTGGCCGGCGCTATCTATGATAACTTGAATAGCGGCACGGCAGGGCCGGCTATCAGCTTTACCGGAAATACAGGCTTTGTGACCGGATCATCGCCTTACAATTACGCCCAACCCGTGGTTTCAAACGGAAACGGCGCTGTCTTCGGTGATGCAAACGGGGTGGATACATCCCGTTATATTGCCGTAGAAGGCGCGGGATCAGCAAAATTTCAGTTTAATGGTCTGCAAGATTACCTTGGTTTGCTGTGGGGTTCAGTCGATAGCTTTAACACTCTTTCGTTCTATAACGGTTCTGCTCTCATCGGCTCGATAACAGGCTTAGACGTCACGGCGAATGACGTGGGCGATCAGAGTGCGAACGGCACAGTCTATGTTAATATAGGCACAGCGTTGCCGTTTAACGCAGTTATAGCGTCAAGTTCGGGAAACTCCTTTGAGTTTGACAACATCGCCTATGCGACACCAGTGCCGGAACCAACTTCGGTTGCCATTTTTGGCACTGGACTGGCTCTGCTTGGTCTTACGTTACGCCACCGGCGTAAGGCAACTGCTAACAGCTAACGATTGTGATGAATAGTCTCCCTTTGCTAACATCTGCTCTGTCATTTATAGGTCTGACGCCCTGCTACCGGCGTTAGATCTATAAACAGACACTTCCACTTTATGGTATCCACCTCGATCCGTATCCGACTTGGTAGTGTAACTTTTCTCACATCGACAGGTCGCTGCTTCGCTAGATTCTGGTCATCACCTACCGGAATCGGACAGACAAGACAGTCCGATGACCAGTTTCACAGCTAAGCATATCATCCGCACAAAGCATTCAGGGCTTCAATGTCCGTTTTATGGGCTTCCTTTCAATTCTAACTTCTCTAAAACTCCGTTTCGCATCGGTTGTTCAACGAGCCAGCCTTCGTAGCAGCAGGATAGCGGAGGCTGCATAGAGAAACGCTTCAGCCGAGGCGATCGTTGCCTCGACATCTTTGGCGAGTCGCCTGCGAAAACCATTCAAGCGGAGCATGGTAGGCTCGACATTCTGGTCAACAATGCAGGCATCGTCGATGCGGCGGACGGCCCACCGACCTCATCCTCACCTGAGGCGGCGAGACTCCTTGGTAAGTATGCGTCTCTACACACGGCTTCGCAGCCGTTCGATTGGTTTATATGGCGAATGGCTTAAGTTGACTCGCCAAAAGCGGACCTAACCAACCGCCACAAGCGATCATAGCCCCGTTGGAGTATGCCCCAATGACGCGATGTCGAGCAGCGGCTTGCCGCCGGTTTTGCGTTCCTCCACGTCGGCGTGTGCCAGGGCAACCTGGTCCATGGCGTAGCGCCTGCCCAGCGACAGCGACAGCGTGCCGTCGGCGAGCCCGGCGTAAAGCGCCGCCGCGCGCGCCTGTATGGTGTCCGCGTCGGGCAGATGGTCCTTCAACCGAGGGCGGGTCAGGTAAAGTGATCCGGCTTCGCCCAACTCGGCCGGGTTGAGGTCGTCCACGGCGCCGCCGGACGCTCCAAAGCTCACCACCAGTCCCTTCTTGCGCGTCGCTTTAAAGTCGTCGCGCAGCGCCGGCTTGCCGACGGAGTCGAACACCACGTCCACCCCGGCGCCACCGGTCAGTTCGAGCAACGGCGCCACGAAGCCGCTTTGGCCTGACAGGAACACGTCCTGGGCGCCCCGTTCACGCGCGATCCGCTTTTGGTCTTCGGCGCGGACCGTGCCGTAGACTACGGCCCCTAAACCCGCCGCGAAGCCGACGAGGAGCTGCCCCACCCCTCCCGCCGCCGCATGCACCAGGCAGGACCGTCCAGGCCCGAGGCGGCCGACATCTGTTGCCAAATAGTGGGCGGTAAATCCCTGGAACGTCGCGGCGGCGGCAAGGGAAAGCGGCACGGCGTCAGGCAAGTGGACGAGTTGCCAGGCCGGCACGACGGCGAACTCGGCATGGCTGTTCCATACCAGGCAGTAGGCGACCCGGTCGCCGGGGTGGAATCCGGTCACGCCGGCGCCGGCCCGCTCCACCACGCCCGCCCCTTCCATGCCGATGGTGGTCGGCAGGCGGACAGGGTAAGTCTGCGACTTCGCGAACGCGCCTTTGCGCGTTCCCACATCCATCACGTTGATCCCGGCATGGGCCATGCGCACCAGCACCTCCCCTGCCCCGGGATCGGGCACCGGGATGTCCTGGAGCCGGAGCACCTCCGGTCCGCCATACTGCTCGATACGGATCGCCTTCATGTCATCATCCTTTCCCGCGCCGGACGCGCGTTCTCAATTTCTCTGACATCAGCCCGCCGCGGCGGCGCGATCGGGCAGGATCAGGAGCTTGCCATGGGCGTGTCCGCTCCGAGATAGTTCAAGCGCCATGCGCCAGTCCGCCATGCCGAACATGCGCGCCACGGGCACGGTGAAACGACCTTCGGCGGCAAGCTGCGCGTAGTGAGCGAGGGCGTCATAGCGAGGAACCAGATCCGGCTCCCGGCCCGTGGTGCGAATGCCGAGGCCTTCCTCGTCGAAATCGGTGATGCTCATGACCCGGCTGGCATCGCCGCCCGCGATCTTGATCAGGTCGGGCAGCACGCCCGGCGCAAGCGCCGTGTGCAAAACCAGATCGGGCGCTCCCCCCGCGATATCGCGAACCCGCTCCACCATACCGTCGCCGTAGGGCGTGACCGCCGCACCCAGGTCCCGCAGGCGGCTCGCAAAGGTATTGCCGGCGGTCGCGATCACCTGCGCGCCGCGCTTCAGCGCGATCTGAACGGCGGCGAAGCCCACCATTGTCCCACCGCCGTTGATCAGAATGGTCTGGCCGCTCGACAGGCCGAGCAGGTCGAGACTGCGCACCGCCGTCTCGACCACCATCGGCAATGAAGCCGCTTCGATAAGGTTAAGGCCATCCGGCACAGGCGCCCAAAAGGCCATGACGGCATAGTCTGATGCGCCGGCAGTCGGATAGCCCATGTAATCGGGCACGCCAAAGACAAGGTCTCCCACGCGGACGTCGGTGACGCCCTCGCCAACGGCATCAACGGTCCCGGAAACATCAAGCCCGATCCCGCCTGGCAGGGGTCCAGGCATCTGCCCAAGACACAGGACCCAATCCATAGGGTTGAGCGCACAGGCGTGGACCCGGACGCGAATCTGGTTTGCTCGCGGGATGGGAATGGACGCATCCTCCAGGCGCAGCACGTTGGCCCATTCGCCATGGCGATGGAAGCATATCGTCCGCATGCTGGCAGGCTTTGAATTGCTCATGGTGGTTCTCCAATTCTGAGCGGCACGATCCCTCAGCGTGACCGTGCCCGCGTATTGAACGATCATGATTACAGGCTTATCGTCAGAGGCTGACATAATGATATCGTCAGTCAATGACAAGGGGTGACAAATTCATGCCGCGGAACCGGGAAAAGGTGCGTCGTCACCTGCAAGAGGCAGCCTTGGAGCTCTATCGTGAGCGAGGGTACGATCGGACCACGACGGCGGAAATCGCAGCGAAAGCGGGAGTAACGGAGCGGACCTTCTTCCGCCACTTTCCGGATAAGCGGGAGGTGTTGTTCGACGGGGAAGGTGCGTTGAGCGCGATCCTTATTGAAGCTGTCCACGACGCGCCGTCGGCACTCGGCCCG
Organism: Acetobacteraceae bacterium; assembly: GCA_965276795.1. Classification (GTDB taxonomy): domain Bacteria; phylum Pseudomonadota; class Alphaproteobacteria; order Acetobacterales; family Acetobacteraceae; genus Acidiphilium. Next base: position 3,302,817 of record OZ255628.1, read on the forward strand.
TGGGCGACGCTGCTCCACGCCTTCCGGGCGGCGAAAGGCTTTCTCACCGAAAACCGCCACTTTGCCGAACCCCGCCGCCGCGTCATCGCGAGCAGTCCGCCGCTCCAGGAGCGTGAACTGATCAAAGCCATGTCATTGGGTGCGACACTGGCTTTCGCGCTGCGGGAGCGCGGGGTTCCCGATCGGCTGGCGTCGCTAGCGGCCCAGGTGGGAATGGCTGCATTCAGCCAAGCCTTTTCGTCATGGTTAGACGGCGGGCAAGACGACTTGGACGAACACCTCGCGCAAGCCTTTCGCGAGGTGCGCGATTTGTCGTCACACGCGTAAGAAAACGGACGATTCCAGAGCGCGGTCCTGGCGGATGTTGCGTCTGCCATCGGCGTTAATCCTGAACAGCCCTTGATTGCGCGAAGACTTGCGCGGGCGTCGTCGCGCCATCGACCCGTTCGCTGCCAGGCGCGCCGAAATCGATCCAGCCTGAGTTATAGCCGTCCTCCATCTCCAAATAAGGTTCGATGAACGCCGGCGGCATGCCTTGATCCGCAAGGGTGGCCGTCCATCGGTCGCGCGGGATTGCTGTGGCCTGCACCGGCCGGCCGAGCACCTCTGTCATGGCGCTAGCCAGTTCGTCCGGACTGGTCATCGAACCGAGTTCGACAATCCGGTTTCCGGTCCAGTCCATGACGAGGCACCGGGCGATTTCGTGCCCGATGTCCTGCGTCGCGGCCATTGGAAAGGCGCGGCCGGTCGGCGCCAGAAAGCTTTCAAACACGCCGGTTGAGGCCGCCCTGGTGAAGTTGCGGAGGTAGTTTTCGAAAAATGAACCAGGGCGGATGAAGCATGTCGGGACGGGCAGGCCGCCCAGCCCTTCTTCGAGCAGGTGCGTCGCCGTAATCATGCCCAAGCCGCGATCCCGCTGCGATCCCACGGACGACAGCGCGACAACGCGCCGCGGCTGAACGTGGTTGAGCACCGCGCGGAAGCAGTCCACGATCGCCTTGGCCTCGGGGAAGCCAGGCTGCGGCGCGAAAAACGGCGGCAACATCAAGAAAGCCCCGTCCACCCCGTCCAGTGCGGCGGCGATGGCGGCCGGGTTGGTAAAGTCGCCGGTGTGAAGCTCGACGCCCTGCCGCGCCCAATCCGCTGCCTTGGCGAGGTCGCGAACCAGGGCGCGCACGGGGTGTCCCAGCTCCAAGAGATACCGGGCAGCCGCGCCGCCCACCTTGCCGGTCAGTCCGAGAACGAGAAACATTCGATGCTCCTAATGTTGAACGCTTAGCGCTTCCATGCTGACCGTAAGCGGTCAGCGCACTTTATCTCTTTGTTTATGCGACTGATTCACGTTTCAGGCTGGTTCAACCTGAAACGATCAGGCGCTAGCCGACGCGATAGACTCGGTGCTCGAAGCCAGGGATGCCGGGGCCGGCGGGACGCAGGCGCCCTTCGCCGATGAACACCGCTTGGTTGACCCAGGCATAGCGCGTGTCACCTGTTTCCAGCAGCCAATGGGACCGGATCGACTGGTCGGAGAACGCGGTGGGCTCGGATGCGGCCATGGCCTCAGCGAACCTTTGGTTGGCTTCGGCCGGGCCGAAGTAATGGGCGCATATGATGGCCTTGTCATCAGTCGCGATCTGCATGCGGACATCCATCCGCATGAACCCGTCCGGACCCGTCAGCATCCAGTCGCCCGCCACCCCCAGCATTCTGCCCTTGAGCCGCGGGCCGTCGATCACGCCGTCCATCATCTCGAAGAACTGGCGATGGCCGTATGGCCCCACGCCGACATCGTGGGGAGCGCCGATGCGCGTGTGATAAGTGAACTCGTGCACAAGCTTCGCAAATTGGTCCAGCATGAGGCGGTCTCCTTGTTAATGGGCGCAACTCCTGAAGGCCAGGGCCGTGATTAGCGCCTGATCGTTTCAGGCTGAATCAATCATGTTTTCGCGGCGCAGGAGCACCTGGGGGTCGCCGGCAAACCAAACGTTCTTGATGACGAGGCGGCGGATACGCCAGGGGCTTTCGGTCCTGACGAGTTCGGCTTCGTACCAATTCACCATTTCAAGCCGCTGGGCTTGGTCATCTCGGGCAAAATGGGTTGCGTCGACAAGGGCGCACAGCCTGGTCGCATTCCCGTCAACCTGGACGCGGCCGTTAGTGACCACGTGTGTCGTCACCTGGGTCGCGGCGGTCGCACCCAGAAATCCGACGATCATGCTGGACCCCTTCATCAGTGGGAAGTCGAGGCCGAGCGCCCGGCCGCAGGGGGTGAAATCGATCACGGCATCGTCGCTGAACGCCGATGCCAGGAGCCTGGCGTCGCCGTGATCGACGCCAGCGCCGAACCTGTACAAGGCATCCATCGCCTGCAGGTGATCGTCGGCGGATGCAACCTGCACGTCATCGAAGCCCACTGCCGCCCTTTGGTCGCCGCTGCTGGTGCTCGCCATCGCTATGTCCCCAAGGCGCCAAAATCAATATTAATGCCGTACATCTGCCGCCCGATTGCCAGGCAGGCGCCTATCTCGGCGCTGGTGCGCGCCTGCATGCGTGCCTCGAAGCCCTGCACGGCCACGGGCAGACCACCTGCTGGGGCACCCGTGAGCATATCGGCGAGTTCCAGCGCATCGAGCAGCGCCAAGTTGACGCCTTTGCCGGTGAAGGGCGGCATGACGTGGGAGGCGTCACCGAGCATGGTAAGGCCGGGCTGCGCGTCCCACCGATAGTCAGGCGGCATGGCGGAGGTTGGCCAAAGCTGGAACCTGTCCTGGACCTCTGTCAGCATCGCCATCAGGTCCGGCGACCAGTCCTGGTAGGCGTCGCCTACCGCCGCCATGACGGCCGGCTTGTCGTCAAGCTCGAAACCCGCAGACTTCGGCCACTCCTGGCCCACCGCCATCGAGTAGTAAAGCAGGATAAGGTCGTGGTTGCAGCGTTGCACAAAGATTGTCTTTTCGCCGCCGGCGAACATCACCGACCCCTCGCCCAGCATCTTGTCAATCTCGGAGCCGCGCCAAAGCTCCTTGCGGATATTGGCCGCGATCATGGTGATGCCGGCGTAGCGCGGCTGGACGGAGGTGAGGCGCCGCCTGATCTTGGAGCCAACCCCGTCGGCGCCGACCACGAGGTCCGCGATCACGGACGCCTTGCCCTTGAACTCAAGCCGCCATTGCCCGTCAGCCTCGGGGTAGACATCGTCCACGGCGTGGTCCCAGGCGACGGTCCCAGGGGCTAGCGAGTCGAGCAGGAGCTGGCGCAGTTCCCCGCGGTCGATCTCCGGCCCGGCGTTTTCGTGCGTTTCCTCTCCCATCCCCGGCAGATCGTGACCTTGCGAGTCGACCATCCGGAATGCCTTGGCCTCACTGCGTGAGGAGCGGGCGAAGGCATCCGCAAGTCCGGCGGCGTCGATGGCGCGTTGGCCGGAGTCAGGCCTAAGGTCGAGGCTGCCGCCTTGCGGCCGGGCCGTCGTCGATGCGTCGCGCTCGAACACCTTCGCGTTGAAGCCGCGCATCTGCAGGAGACGAGCGAGCGCCGCACCGCCAGGGCCGGCGCCCACGATGGCGATCAAGCCGCCGTCACGAAGGTTTTCGGAAGACATCATGGCGATTGTTTTCTGTGCGAGAGCGAAGCCTCTGTAGCGTTTATGTCAGCTTGACCGGGATGGCCGAGCTGCCCCATGAGCCGCTCCCAATTACCCGAGCCGATGGCCGTCTTCTCCGCCTCGGTCAGCGGCGCAGTCTCTAGGAAGGCCCGTGCCTTTCCGCCGCTCGTGTCTCTGAAGGGGTAGTCGGTGGAGTACATGATGCGGTCGATGCCGACGACCTCGGCGCTCCAGCGCAGATAGCGCTCGCTGTACAGGCCGCTGCCGGTCACCCACACATTCTGCCGGAAATAATCCGCCAAGGGGCGGTCCAGATGCAAGCCCATCGCCTGCATGACGGCAGTATGCTCAAGATAGAACAACACCAATTCGCCCCAATGTCCGACAATCACCTGCAGACTCGGGTGCCGATCGAACACGCCGGAGAAGATCATCCGCAATAGTTGAACGCCGGTCTCATAATACCAGCCGATGCCGAAGTTCGCGAACATCGTGTCAATCTCGTCGCCATAACCGAAATAATAGGCTTCACGGACCGGCGCGACCGGGGTTTGCGGATGCAGGTAGATCGGCGAATGGAGTCGCGCGGCCATGGCGTAGAGACCATCAAACTGGCGGTCGTCGGCGTTCGTGGTTCCCGTGCGGCCGTACAGCATCGCCCCCCGAAAGCCGAGCCGGGCCACCGCTCGCTCCAGTTCCTCTCCGGCGCTGTCGGGCTGGGGCGTTGGGATGGCCGCGAAAGCCTGAAACCGCGCCGGGTTACGGTTGACAATTCCGGCGAGCGCGTCGTTGGCTTCACGGGCGATGGTGACGGCATCCGCTGGAGCCAGGTTCTGCACCCCAGGGGTGGTGAGCGACAGCACCTGAATGTCCACGCCCTGGCTGTCCATGTCGGCCAAACGTTGGTTGCCGACCTCCCGGAGTTTCTGCGCGAGCGGTTCATCGCCATAACCCGCTCCTGGGGCCTGGTGCATGTTTGGGAGCCGTGACCAAGCGGCTAACAACTCAGGCACCACCAAATGTTCCTCAAGCCCTACAATTCGCATGTGCGCGCTCCGTGGCTAAAGATATGCTGATGAGTCAGCGGGAAGGCCGGTTTCGAACGGCCTCCCTGGTCCAACTTTCATTCGCAGTGGGTACGCTTGTTTCGAGCCTGCCTAAGCGGCGGGGACATTCTCGGCCGCGTGACCTAGCGCCTCGCCGAGCGCCTGAATCCTTGTGGCATCCTTGCCCTCGGTCTTTTTGCCGATCGTGACCGTCTCCTTGCCGAGCTTGACCATCAGCTTGCGGATCGCCTCGTGGTCCGGCTCCTTCGCGTGCAGGTGCTTCTTGAGGCTTTCTAGATCCTTGACGATCGTTTTTGCGCCGGACTCCTCCACCTTCTCCAGCGAAGCCTCCCAGCCCTCGATGTTCTTGACCGCTGCGCTCACGGTCATACTTTTTACGCCCTCTTTAAGATGCTTGATGGTTGCGTCTAACTGCGGCATGGCCTGCTCCTGATTGCGTGCGCCGCGGGATTGCGGCAAACCAGACCGAACCGTACAGTCTGGTATCTGGTAAAGTTGTGCGTTTTGGAATATTTGCAAGAGGGGGCCGAACATGGACGGCCGGAGCCAATGATGCCGACACCTGCTGCCCTATCCACTGAGAAGCGCCAATCCATCCTTGATAGCGCGCGCGATGCTTTCGCCGAGCACGGCTATGAAGGGGCCAGCATGTCGGCGATCACGCAGGCAGCCGGGGTGTCGAAATCGACGGTCTATCATCACTATCGCAGTAAGGCTGAACTGTTTGGCGCCTTCGTCGAACGCGAATGCGCGCGGATGCTGGCGCAGCATTTTGGCGATGGGCAGATGCCGCCTGGGGATACGGCTCAGACGCTCCGGGCCATCGGGATTGGAATGGTCGAACTGATCACCTCTCCAGTGTGCTTGATGATCGACAGGGTCGTGACATCCGAGGCCGAGGCTTTTCCGGAACTGGCGGAATCGTTCTACGCGGCAGGGCCGCAGCAAGCGATCACGCGCTTGGCTGGCTGGCTCAAGGCACAGACGGAAGGCGGCAATTTACTCGTGCAGGACGCGGAGTTCGCGGCCGATCAGTTTTTCACGCTTGTGCAGACCAGCATTTACTATCGGTGCCGATTGCGCCTTGGCCGACCCTCACCGCGACAGACGGCCCATGTTGTCGATTCGGCCGTTGCCCTATTCCTTGGCCATTATGCGACTGAACCAGTCCAGGCGCGACTGAACCAAAGCCGGGGCGCCGCTCAAACCCGGAAAAGCAGCTTGGCATCCTGAACCGGCCACTTTATTTGATCGAGCCGATTCACCCGATCATGGATCAAAACGGTGATCCAACGTGATCGGGATCGGCGCTATAGCGCTTCTAGGCTGACCGTAAACGGTCAGCGCGCTCTATCTCTTTGTTTTTGCGAGCAGCGCCAGCCAGATTGTTCCAGTCAGGCTGGCGCTGCTCTAGCGCATGAAACGCGTGAACCAGTCGAGCATGGGTTGCGGCCGGCGTTTGAACTCCATGTAGCCGTCCCAACGCGCGGTCGTGCCCTCGATCCAATGAAGCTGCTTTTCGACCGGAAGAGCGTCATAAATCGCTTGCACGTCGGCGGGATAGGTCATCCGGTCGTCGTGAACCTGGTAGACGAAAGTCGGAACAACCGCCCGAGCCGCCCAAGGAATTGGCGAAAGTTCGTCGAAAGAGAAGCCGACTCGCAGGCGACAGGCGGCTTCCAGCTCCGCCATCCTGTCCGGTAGGCCGAGGCTTTCGAGCGTGCGCCGCATGATGGACGCTACCGACAGCGGCTGGCACGCGACCAGACAGCGGACATCGCTGAAGTGTTCGGGTTGTTTGGACATGGCGAACAGCGTCGCATTGGCGCCATTGCAGCGCGAGAACAGGCCCACGGTTATTCTTGCTGTGTCGACCCGCTGACGAATATATTGCAGTGCTCCAATGACGTCTCGTGCCTGAAACCGGCCCGAAGTGGTGAGGCCGTTACCCGTCCCGCTGCGCCCCATGTCGCGCTGGTCGTAGGTGAGCACATTATAGCCCGCCTCATGGAGGATGCGGTAATCCTCCATATAGTTGGTCTCGAAGTCGTTGCCCGCCCAGTTGCCCAGAGACAGGAACGGTTCGCGGTCTGTCGGGCATCCATAACGGTTGAAGTTGAGCGGATGATTGACGATGATCAGCTTGGTCGAGCCCGGCTGCGGGATAAACCAAGCTTCAATGGGGACTCCGTCAGAAGATGGAAAAGTCACATCCTCGAAATCGAGGCTCAGGTCTGCGGGCGTTTGTAAAATAGGCGCGCGCAGCGGATGAGCGAAGTTATCCGCCACCTTGTTGAGCTTTTGTGCGACATCGCCTTCATGAGATGGCAGCGGGAACTCGGGCATTACTTACCTCCTGACTGGCAGCCGCCCAGCCTTTTGCTGGATATCGGCGCAACGGCACTGGAGATATGCGGCGGCAGTAAACGCTGCAATGGGAGAGTTATAACAATTATAGCATTGCCTGGCTGACCGTGCGAGCACGCTCACCAAGGACCAGCGTTGCCGTCGCGGTCGAGATAACGCAGGCCTGGCCTGCCCTGCTGCGCGATCAGCTTCGCCGCGGGGTCCACATCGAGATCTCGTCCAGTTGTCGCAACCCGGACGAACCACGATTTGCCCACCCATCCAGCCCTTTAAACGATCATGCCGGGATCGTTCTCAAACAGCCTCTAAGCAAGACGAGCATTGCGATACGATGTCTATGCAATGGAACTACTTGTCAACGTTCTGGTGCGTCGAGGCGCAACGCAAGCAGCTACAGGCAAAATTATTTGGCAAGGCGTGCATGATGAAGAGACTGAGCTGTGTAGACCCAAATTAATAAAAGGTAAAAACAAACTCGAAATTGAAAAACAGGATGTGTCGATTAAACGCATTTTGGACAGCGGCGTGGTTTAGCTGTTTCAAAGGCAATGGCTAGCGTATGAGAGCAACGCTGGTAATGATAGTCTTAGTAATAGGACTGTTTTTTTAGAATTTATTAACAACTTGATGTCAAGCTGCAAGACGAAGAAGAGGGGCTCGGCTCATGGCCGAGGCAGATGTTGGTAGTTCTACGAGTTAAAACCGGAAAAAACGTAACAAGCTCTTTTTGTTCAACAGGGTTGTTGCGCAATGAGTGAATTGGCCATTGCCACCGAAGTAGGTAACACTTCTTCTTCGCTTAATGACGAATCTGATGCTCAAACCGCTCATGTCATGAGCCAAGCGGAAATAGATAGCCTGCTTGGCTTTGATGGCAACGTCGGTTGTAGCGAAAACCGCTCTGGCATGCAGCGGATCATCAACCCTGGTATTGTGTCATATGAGCGTCTGCCGATGCTCGAGAGCGTGTTCGATCGACTTGTGCGGATTATGAGCATATCCTTGCGTAACTTTACAAACGAAAATATAGAAGTTAGCATAGACAACATTCTGTCGCTTCGTTTTGGAGACTACCTTAACAGCATCCCTTTACCTGCAATCCTAGCAGTGTTTAAAGCTGATCAGTGGGACAACCATGGGCTGATGGTTGTGGACTCTGCACTGCTCTATTCAATGGTAAATGTGCTCCTTGGAGGTGGCCGCAGCAAGATTGCGCTGCGTACTGATACTCGTTCCTACACAACAATTGAACAATCTTTGGCTGAGCGCCTGGTGCACGTTGTGCTGCACGATCTTTCAGCAAGTTTTGAGCCGCTCTGCCCCGTTAGCTTCCTCTTTGAACGTTTAGAGTTAAATCCGCGTTTTGCTACGATCTCTCGTCCGTCAAATGCTGCTATCCGCGTAGGGTTACGCGTAGATATGGAGGGGCGAGGAGGCCGTATTGAACTACTCCTACCCTATACTACTTTGGAACCTGTACGAGGACTGCTGCTCAAGCAGTTTATGGGCGAGAAATTTGGCCGAGACTTTATCTGGGAAACACATCTTGCCGAGCAGCTTCGAAGTACAGATGTTGAACTCGACGTTGTGCTTGACCAGCAGACTATGCGTCTGGCAGACGTGATGGGGCTTCAGGTTGGCGATGTTATAAATCTTGCAGTTGAGCCAAGCGCTCCTGTTAAAGTGCGCTGCGGTGCTGTTGCTTTATTTGACGCGTATTTTGGTCAAAACAAGAACCACGTTGTCGTCCAGCTTAACGAAAAGTTATTGTATCTATAACTATAAAAATATAAAATAATCAAGTTTATATATTAGCACAATGAAGTGCGAACTCTGATGATATAGAGAGGTGACGGAGGTTCATGCCATGGTTATTACCATTGCCAAGACCTTCATCTTTTAGAGCATTGCCCGCTTAACATGGGGCATATCCGGCCTCGGCGAAGTAGTTTGCGCAAGCTTTTGGTGTGATTTCGTTGAGGCGTTGGCCGATGCGGTCCCAGAGGTCGGGGATGGTTTGCTCGGCGGCCTTTCTCAGGTGAGCCTTAAGCTGGGAGAAGGCCATCTCAATGGGATTGAGGTCTGGGGAGTATTGAGGTCTGGGGAGTAAGGTGGCGGCAGGCGCAGTTCGGCGCCGGCGTTTTCGATGCGTTGGCGCACGCCCTGCACCTTGTGGGCGGGAAGGTTGTCCATCACCACGATATCGCCAGGCCGCAGAGCCGGGACGAGAAAGGTGTCGAGATAGACCCGGAAGGCCTCGCCGTTTATTGGCCCGTCCAGCACGAAGGGGCGACCAATTCGTTGTGCCGTAGGCCGGCAACGAAGGTGGCGGTCTTCCAGTGTCCCCAGGGCGTCTTGGCCAGCAGGCGCTGACCGCGCCGGCAACGCCCGCGCAGACGGACCATGTTGGTAGCGGCGCCGGTCTCGTCGAGTAACACCAGCTTGTCGGGGTCCAGATCGGCTTGGCTCGCCTTCCAGGCCTCACGCGCCTGGGCCACGTCCGGCCGATCCTGCTCGGCCGCGCGCAGAGTGTTTTTAAAGCTGAGGTCATGACGTTGGACAAAGCCGTCCATGGCGCTGGTCGAGGTCTTCAGACCCGCTCCGCCTTCATGCGCTTCGCCAACTCCTCAAGGCTCAGCTCTGGCTCAGCGATGATCAGCGCCAACAGCCAAGCCGTATGCGGCTCCAGCGGCGAGCGGCTTTTGTATGGCCGCGCCGTAGGCGCTGCGCTGTCCGTCTCTTCCAAACGCTTCTGCTAACGGATCGCCGAAGACACGCCAACCTTGAAGCGCCGGGCCGCCCCACGACGAGAGTTCCCTTCCGCGACCTCCTCCAGAACCCCCCTACGATACTCTTCCCCATACGGACGCCCAACCATTCAACCCTCCAAATCAAAGAGCTGTTTAATCCCAGGCTTTGATGGTGCGATATTTTCCATGGCATGGAAGGAAGCACTATGGGCAGAGATGGCAAAGGTTCCGGCGGCGCAGCCGCTGGAATGTCATCGGAGGGCAAGTTCTTCACGGCTGCTCCACAACGACAGCGGCGGTCGGTCGAGCGATACAGCATAGTCAAGAGAGCTTAAGAACCCTGGCAGCTCGCTACGGGATCAACCAGAAGACCGTAGCCAAGTGGAAGAAGCGAAGCTTTACCGCTGATCTGCCCACTGGTCCAACTGATCCGAAATCCACCTCCCTGTCTGTGGAGGACGAAGCCATCATCGTCGCTTTTCGGCGGTATACGCTGCTGCCGCTAGACGATTGCCTTTATGCATTGCAGGCAACCATCCCGCATCTCACGCGTTCTTCATTGCACCGCTGCCTGCAGCGCCACGGCGGAGCGGCAAAGGTTCCGCGTGCGAAGCACGTGGAAAGCTGCGGAGGTATCTCCCGGTTCCCTCCGCCGGCTTTCCATCCGCTGGCGCGGACAGAACCTTTCCGGCTCCGCCCGATGTTGAAGGCGACAAGCCGGAGAAGAAGAAGTTGAGAGTTCTAGCTTGGGATATCTATTGAAGGTGATATTATACTGGCCTTGGTGATGGAGGCTGATGGTGTCAGCAGATGGGCTGTGCTGCAAACGGTGTGAGCGGTCGGACTATGTGAAAAGCGGCGTAGTGCGAGGTCACCAACGTTATCGTTGTCGTGATTGTGGCTGCAACTTCACGGATACCCCGGCACGAGGCAAGCCACCCGCGATGAAGGCGCTGGCCATCCTGCTTTATGGGATGGGGAACATGAGTTTCAGCATGATTGGGCGCCTACTAGGTGTGAGCGACGTGGCGGTGCTGAAATGGGTGCGGGCCGAGGCGTCTGCTTTGCCGGAACCTGAAGTTCCAGCCGAGGTGGCCACAGTCGAGGTGGACGAGATGTGGCATCATTTGAAAAAAAGACTGCCAAGCTGTGGGTCTGGCGTGCCTATGACCTTGATACACGGCGCGTTGTGGCCTGGGTTCTGGGTCAGCGTGATGATGCAACCTGCCGCCGGTTGCTCGACAAGATCGGTATGAGCGGCAAAACGTTTATTACCGATGATTGGGAAGGTTACCACCGGGTGATCCCGGAGGATCAACTTTTCACCGGCAAGGACCTGACATTCCCCATCGAGCAGGACAACAGCAACGTCCGCCATTACTTGGCCCGGTTCCGCCGTAAGACAAAGGTCGTCTCCAAGTGCCGCACCATGGTCGATCTGTCATTGCGCCTGCTGCACCACCTGCAAGACCCCGCGAATTATGCTGCATACGCTAAAACATTCTCTTCTATCTTTGGTTAGAACTCACAAAGTTCTTTGGTTCTTTCTTTCAAGAAAGAACACTCTTTTGTAACTAAGCACTTCTTTTTTGTAAAAAGAAGCAAAAAACTTTTATGAGTTCAAGTTCTGGCGGCTTGGGCGCAGTACAAGCCCATGGCTAGTTAAACTGAGACACTACCTAGTTTTTGGTTCCGCGGCGCGCCTACCGCGTCGCCGAGATCAGCGCCCCGTTATGCAAGCGCCAGATGCGGTCAAGCTTTTCCACGCCGGTCAGCCGGTGGGTGATCAGCAGCACGCTGCGGCCCGCGGCAGCCTCGTTTAAAGTCGTCATGAAGGCGCGCTCGGTCGCCGCGTCCAGCCCTGCGGTCGGCTCGTCAAGGATCAGGATGGGCGCGGGGCTAAGCAAGGCGCGGGCCAAAGCGAGCCGGCGGCCCTGGCCGCCTGAAAGCCCTGATCCAGCCTCGCCAATCCAGCTATCCAGCCGGTCCGGCAGGCCGCGCACCGTGTCGCCGAGCTGCGCCGCGTCGAGCGCCGCCCAAAGCGCCGCCTCATCGGCGTCCGGCCGCCCCAGCAGCAGGTTATGGCGGATGGTGTCGGCAAAGAGATGCGTGGCCTGGGACAGCCAGAAAATCCGCGACCGCACATCATCAGCCGCCAGCGTGGCAATATCCGCGCCGCCCAGGCGGATCGCGCCGGCGGTAGGCGCCGCCAGCTTCAGCGCCAGCGCCGCCAGGGTCGATTTACCGGCGCCCGAGGGTCCCAGCACAGCCACCCAACCGCCTGCCGGCACTTCCAAGGAGAGGCCCGTCAGCAATTCCGCGCCGTCCTCCCGCCAGCGAAAATGCACGGTATCGAAGCTTAGCCCGAAAGCCGCGGGAACCGCCGCCGGCCGGATCGGATCGGCAACGCGCGGCGGCGCTTCGGCGGCCTCCAACACGCGGCTTGCCGCCGCCGAGGCGCGCCCGGCAAGCAGTCCGGCTTTTGGCATGGCATTCACCGCCTCGAATGCGCCAATGGTCAGGAAAGCGGCGATCACCACGGCGACCGGGGCTATCCCATGGATGAGCAGCACGATCAGGAAAGCCGCCTGTCCGGCCAGGAAAGCCGCGGCCTGCAGCCGCGCGCCGTGCGCCGCGAGGACGCGCTGCACGGCAAACAGCCGGCTTTCCTGCGCCTGAATCGCCGTCAGCATCGGGCCTTCGGCGCCGAACACCTTGACCTCGCGCAGGCCGCTCAGCGTGTCGAGCGCCGCGACGCGCAAGGCGCCGCCGGTCGCAGTCTCCTCCATCGCGCCGGCGCGCGCCCGGCGCATCGCCGAAAGCGGCAGGATCAGCGCGACCACGGCGAATAGCGCCAGCACCAGAATGGCGGCGACGCCGTCCTCGCGGCCAATGACCAAAGCCAGCACCGGCGTCAGGAGCAGGGCGCAAATTCCTGGCGCCAGAATGCGCAGATAAAGCCCGTCCAGCGCTTCCACGTCATTGACCAGCCGCGCCAGAATATCGCCGGCGCGGCGAAAGCCGAGTCCACCAGCGGCATTGCGGGCAAGACCGCGAAAAAACCAGACCCGCAGCGAAGCCAGCGCGCGGAATGTGCCATCATGGGTGATCAGCCGCTCCAGATAGCGCAGGACCACCCGGCTCACGCCGAGGATTTCCAGCGAAAGCGGCACCGCAAGCGCCGCGCCAAGCGCGGCGGCGGCGACATAGACCCCGGCGGCGGCTTGCAGCGCAATGGCGGCGCCCAGCGACAGCAAGGTGACGAGTAGCCCGAAGTCCAGGATCAGGCTCTGGCCGCGCCAAAGCCGCAGAATACGCCAAAGCGGACGCATCACGCGGCGCCTTGCAGCGAGGCTTCACGCGTTGGATCGCCAAGATCAAGCTTCCGCCCAGTGAACTCATGGGCGAAGGCGGCATGGCTGGCGAGGATGACTGTGCGGCCAATCGCCAGGCGCTTTAAGCTGTCCAGCACGTCGCGCTCGGTGGCCGGGTCGAGCTGCGCGGTCGGCTCGTCGAGCAGCAGCAGTTTCGCGTCCTTCAAAAAGGCGCGGGCGATGGCAATGCGCTGCGCCTGCCCGCCGGAAACGCCAAAACCGCCTTCGCCGATCCGTGTCGCCAATCCTTCGGGCAATTGATCGGTGAAAGCGGTGACGCGAGCCCGTTTCGCCGCCTCCAAAACGGCGTCCTTGCTGGCGTCAGCGCGGCCAAAACGAATATTCTCCTCAATGGTGCCGGCAAACAGGAACGGGCGCTGGCTGATCAGCGCCGTCATCCCCGCCAGCGCTTCCGGCACGATGCTCTCGACCGGCGCGCCATTGATGGTGATGCGGCCCGATTGCGGCCTGATGAAGCCGAGCAGCAATTCGATAATCGTCGATTTGCCGGAGCCGGAAGGGCCGACCAGCATCATCGTCTCGCCAGCGGGCAGGCGGAAGCTCAGATCATCGAGCGCCTTGCCGCGTTGCGCGTCCCAGGCGAAACTCACCTGTTCGAACGCGATGGCGACGCCTTGCGCTGAAACCGTGCGGATCGCCGGCGCCGGCGCCGATGGTTCGGGCTGTTGCAGCGGCGCTAAATCTTCGGCCACCGTCTGCGCCGCCATCCTGTCCTGATACACGGCTGAAAAGGCGCGCAGCGGCGCGAAAAATTCTGGAACAAGCAGCAGCGCGAACAAGGCTTCGGGGGCAATAGCCCCATGCGTCGCGATCAACGGCGCGGCGAAGCGGATGGCGATGGCCACCAGCGCCGCCGCGGCAGCGAGATCGAGCGCGGTGGAAGAGAGAAACGCCACGCGCAGCACCCGCATCGTGCGGCGGCGCAGCTCGTCGGCCGCCTTGCCGAGCGCCATCGCCTCGTCATCGGCGCGGCCCGCCAGCACGATGGTGGCAATTCCCCTGATCCGGTCGATGAACCGGGTTTGCAGGCGCGACATCGCGGTGAATTGCCGGCGCGAGGCGGCGCCAGCGCCGATCCCGGCAATCGCCATGGCAAACGGCACCAGAATGCCAGCGATCGCGAGGATGAGCGCGGTGCGCCAGTCGGCAAAAGCGGCGACGATGACGATCAGCAGCGGCGCTGCGCTGGCAAGGCTGGCGGCGGCGATCCATCTTGCATAGAGACCGTCCAGCGCCTCGATCTGATCGACGACAATGCCGGCAAGCGCCGCCGTATGCCGGCCGCGCAGGACGCTTGGCCCGATGCCGAGCAGGCTGGTCAAAGCGCCGCTCCGCAAGCGTCGCCGCGCCGCGATGCCCAAGGTGACGCCGATCATTTCCTGCCGGACCATCAGCAAAGCGCGCAGGCCAGCGGCGGCGGCGAAGCCCAAGGCGAACAGGAGAACCGCGCCATGCGTCGGCGCAAGCGCGGCGGCGAGCAACCGCGCCGCGCAGAAAATCTGGGCGACCGCCAAGGCCGTGCCGGCCAGGCCAAGCGCGATCACAGGCATCGCGTTGCGGCGTCCCGCCTTGATTTCCCGGTTGAGCCAAAGTCGAGCGGGCGATGCGCTGCGTGCCATGCCCGCTAATTAGAAACATTTTCCAGATTGCCCAAGTGCCAGGCGGACACAGTGCGGCGCACATCGCGGCAAGTTGAAAATCGTTGCAATGCGCTGATAAAGCGGGATCATCTTGTGAACCTAAATCGAACATTACAAGAATATTAACATTGTCGAATCATAACGTCAGAACAAATCATGCACGTTTAGCGCTTTTCTATAAAAGTTTTTCTACTAGAAATAGCAATATACAGTGGTGATTTTAGCATTTTCTGGCATTCTTGCATTGAACCCGAGCTTAGAAAAAGCACGATATCGCGCCGCCGCCACGGCTGGACGCGAAAGCCGATTTCGCGCATGGCGCGGCCATGAAAATCATCCGTTCGCTTGCCGCGCTGCGCCAGTATCGTGAACAGCTTGCCACAACCAGGGCTTCGCTGGGACTAGCGCCGACAATGGGCGCTTTGCATGAGGGGCATATGGCGCTGGTCAGCGCGGCGAGACAGGAGAATGACGCGGTGGCCGCGTCGATTTTCGTCAATCCGCTGCAATTTGCCGAGGGCGAGGATTTCGCCGATTATCCGCGCGACGAGCAGCGCGATCTAGCGGCGCTGGAGCAGGCGGGCTGCGATCTGGCGTGGTTGCCGGATGTCAATGTCATGTACCCGCCGGGCGATGCGACGATGATCCGCATGGGCGGCCCCGCCAAATTATGGGAAGGCGACGCGCGGCCGGGGCATTTTCAGGGTGTCGCCACGGTGGTGGCGAAGCTGTTCGGCCAGGTCAAGCCGGATCGCGCCTATTTCGGCGAGAAGGATTGGCAGCAGGTCCAGGTGGTGCGGCGGCTGGTGGCGGATTTGCTGCTGCCCGTGGAAATCGTCCCAGTGCCCACCTTGCGGGCGGCGGATGGCTTGGCTTTATCCTCGCGAAATCAATATCTTGACCCAGAGCAGCGCGCAGCGGCGCCGGAGCTTTACCGGATTTCGCTGCAAATAAGCGAAAGGTTAAAGGCCGGCGTCGCCATTGCGCCGGCCTTGGCGGAGGGGCGGGCGCGGCTTGCGGCTGCCGGTTTCGCCGTGGATTATTTGGCGGTAGTCGACCCGGAAACCCTGGCGCCGCTCGACGCGCTGGCGCAGGGCGCGCGGCTGATTGTCGCCGCGAAATTGGGGGTAGTGCGCCTCTTAGATAATTTTTCAATCATAACCGTATCTTAACTGATGCCGTCGCATGATGGGACCATGGCATCATGATGGAGTGCGGCGTGAGCGTGATAGCGGACCGGTCCGAACCGGTTTTGATAGAACAGGAACAGCCACCGAATGGCAAACGGGCAAGGCTGGCGGCGCAGCGAATCGAGGCGAGCGAGCAGCGGCGAATCGCCGCGCATCTTGCCGGCGCTTTGGATGCCGGCATCCTGCAAGTGCAGCTGCAGCCGCGCATCGCTTTGGCCAGCGGCGCGATCATCGGCGCGGAGGCGCGGCTCGCGATGCCGCATCGCCGCCGCGGCATCATGCCGCTTGACGACATGATTAGGTCGCTAGGCGGCCCGTCGCTCGGTGGCAGGCAATTTAGCGGCAGAGCGCCAAGCGGCGCGCCGGCCGGAACGGCGCGCTCCGGCTTGATCGAGCGCATTAATGCGTTTCTGCTGCGCGAAGCGTGCAAGACAGCCAAAACCTGGCCGGCGGACTGGAGCATCGCGGTGAATATCGGCGCGCAGCAAGCCGGCACGGCGCAATTCGCTTTGACAGTGGAGCGCGAACTGGCAGCGGCCAAGCTGGCGCCGCAGCGGCTCGATGTCGAAATCGCCGAGGCGGAGCTCGTCGAAGGCGGCGTCGCGCTGCGCGAGACGCTGGGCGCGTTGCACGGGCTGAATATTGGCGTGGTGCTGGACGAGTTTGGCCACGCCTATGCCAGCCTGAGCCTGCTGCGCCGGCTGAAGCTGGCCGCCCTTAAGCTTGACCGAAGCCTGACCCGCAGCCTCGTCGCCAGCGCCGCCGACCGCGCCTTGCTGCGCGCCGCCGTCGAAATCGGTCACGGCATGGGCATGAAAATCACCGCAGACGGCGTGGAGACCGAGGAGCAATGCGATTGCCTGCGCGCCGCCGGATGCGATCAGGCGCAAGGGCCGTGGTTCAGCCAGACAATGCCTGGATAGCGCTGCGCCTGGTAGGCGCTGGAAAAGCCAGCAAGCAAGGGGTTCTTTTTTGTAAAAAAGAACCAAAAAACTTTTTCAGGTAAGAATAAGTTGCTTGGAGCGCCGGCAATTATCTGACGGTTACACCAATATCTTACCAGATCCAGGCTTGCCCGATCCGCCGATCCGGTTCAATGGCGCGGCATGACCGATCAACGGGCGGCGCCGGACGCGCCGCGCAGCGACAGCTTCTTGCACAAGGCGATGGCGGCTTTAGCCGCGGCTGGCGGTCATCAGAATGCGGAGGCAGAGATTGCCCAGATCATTCTTGATCTGGCAGCGGCGCGCGGCGCGGCAAAATCCATCTGCCCCAGCGAAGCGGCGCGGGCGTTTGCCGTCCAGGCAGGCGTCGAAACATGGCAGAATTTCATGAAGCCGGTACGGCAGGCAGCGATCCGGCTGGCGCGCGCGGGAAAACTCGAGATATTGCGCAAGGGCAAGCTAGTGGCGCTGCCGGCGCCGCCCGATGACGTGCGCGGCGTGATCCGCCTGCGAATCGTTGATGAGCATCAAGGGATGGCCATGGAGCACAAAGAATGACCCGCCTGCCTCTGACGACAAAGCTGCGAAACATAGCCGCGGCGCTGGGTGACGCCTGGCGGCTGGCCAAGCCTTATTTTAAATCGGAAGAGAAATGGTTTGCCTGGGGCCTGCTGGCGGCGGTCATTGCTCTTAATCTTTTTCTTGTCTATCTCAATGTAATTTACACTTATTGGAATCAAGAATTTTTTAACACGCTACAAGCCAAGAACGAGGCCGCATTCTGGCGCTCATTTTTCAATTATAACCTTGTAAAAGGTTATCCTTGGTTTGTCCCTGGTTGGTTTTACTATGCCGTTGCCGCGATACTCGTTTCGGTTTATTCTACCTATCTCACCCAGATGTTGGAAATCCGCTGGCGGCGCTGGATCACCAATCGATTTGTGGAGGAGTGGCTGGAGCGGCGCGCCTATTATCAAATTAGCCTAACCGCCCATGCCGGCAGCCCACTCGACAACCCGGATCAGCGCATCGCCGATGATCTGCGCAGCTTCGTCGCGACCAATTTATCGCTTGGCATCAATTTCATTGCCAATCTTGTTAATCTTTTCAGCTTTGTGTTCGTGCTGTGGTTCCTGGTGCCGCCGCTCAAGCTCGGCGGCTTCGCCATTTCTGGCTGGCTGGTCTGGGTCGCGTTGATCTACTCGGTCATCGGCACCTATTTCACCCAGCTCATCGGCCGTAAACTGATCCCGCTGAACTTCCAGCAACAGCAAGTCGATGCGGATTTTCGCTTCAACCTGGTGCGGGTGCGCGAGCACACCGAGCAGATCGCGCTCTATCAGGGCGAGGCGGAAGAGGTAGATGGATTGCACCACCGCTTCGGCGCGATCTACCGCAATTGGTGGCTCATTATGTTGCGGACCAAAGCGCTTAATTTTTTTCTCTATGGTTTCAACACGACCGCCTTGATTTTTCCGCTTCTTGTCGCGGCCCCGGGCTATTTTGCCGGAGTGTTTACCTTGGGCGTGATGATGCAAATCGGCAACATCTTTGGCAATGTGCAAGGATCATTTTCCTGGTTTGTCACCGCCTATCCAGACCTCGTCACCTGGCGCGCCACCGTGCAGCGTCTTGATGGATTCGAGCGCGCGGTGCGCAACGCGCATCTCCATGCCGGCGACGGCGCCGCCATCGCGCCAGGCAGCCGTTCGCTGGAGATCGACGATCTGGCGCTTGGCCTGCCCGACGGACGGCGGCTGATCGAACAGCCGCATCTGTCAATCCGGCCCGGCGAGCCCATCGCCATCACCGGGCCTTCAGGGGCGGGAAAATCCACGCTGTTCCGCGCCATCGCCGGCATTTGGCCCTATGCCAAGGGCCGGGTTTCGCGGCCCGAAGGCAAATTGATGTTCCTGCCGCAAAAACCCTATTTTCCGCTGGGTTCGCTGAAGCGCGCTGTGGCCTATCCGTCACAGGAGCACGAAATCGGCGATCAGCGCGTCCGGCAGGCGCTGGAGGATGTCGGGCTGGCGGGTTTTGGCGCCCAGCTTGAGGCAATCGACAACTGGACGCTGCGCCTCTCCGGCGGCGAGCAGCAGCGACTCGCCTTGGCGCGGGCGCTGCTGGCCGAGCCGGACTGGCTGTTCCTCGACGAGGCGCTATCGGCGCTCGACGAACCGGCGGTGAAAACCTTGTTCGCGCTGCTGCGCCGCCGCTTGCCGGACACGCAGATCGTCTCCATCGCCCATCACGAGGCCATCGTCGCCCTGCATCCGCGGCAGGCGGCGCTGGTGCCGGATGGCGCGGGCCTCAGCCGGCTGGCGGAAGTGGCGGCGCAAGAGGCGTGACAGCCGTAGCGCTGTACGGCCATCGCGGCGCGCGCGGCCTCAGGCCGGAAAACACCCTGGCAGGCTTCGCCTTCGCCCGCACGCTTGGCCTGACTGGCGTTGAATTCGATGTCGGGCTAAGCCGCGACGGCGTTGCGGTCGTGCATCATGACTCCAAGCTCAGCCTGGAC
This sequence comes from Acetobacteraceae bacterium, assembly GCA_965276795.1. Taxonomy (GTDB): domain Bacteria; phylum Pseudomonadota; class Alphaproteobacteria; order Acetobacterales; family Acetobacteraceae; genus Acidiphilium. The sequence goes on from OZ255628.1 coordinate 3,322,289, forward strand.
CTCGCGCGGGATCGCGCGGGCGCCTACATCACCGAATCGCTTCGCCTTCATGATCTAACGTATACCCAGATTGAGACCTACGATGTCGGGCGGCTACGCGCTGGTTCGCCCTATGCGCAACGCTATCCGGCGCAGCAAGCCGCCGATGGCGCGCGCGTGCCGCGGCTCGATCAGGCCATCGCGGCGCTGCCGGGACTCGATCTGCTGATCGAGGTGAAAACCTTTCCCGGCGCGCCTGACGAGACCGCGCCGCCGGCGACGATGGCGGCGGCGGTGATCGCGGCTTTGCGCGCCGCCCGCGCCATCGAACGCGCCGTGCTGTTCGCTTTCGACTGGCGGGTGCTGCGCGCCGCTGCCGTTCTGGCGCCGGAACTTCGCCGCTGCTGCCTCACCGCGCCCGATACCGTCACCGCCGATCCGGCAAGCGGGCGCTATCCATGGCAAGATCTCGATTACGGGGCGGTTTTAGGCAAGCTGGGCGACCAACTCCCGCAAATGATTGCCAATGGGGGCGCTGTCTGGTGGGCGCCGTTTCATCGCGCGCTCAGCGCCGGAATGGTTGCCCAGGCCCACGATCTCGGGCTTCGCGTCGTGCCGTGGACGGCCAATGAGCCGGCCGATATTGCACGGCTCCTCGGCTTTGGCGTTGACGGCATGATCTCCGACCGGCCCGACCTCGCTCGCCTGGTTTTCCAAGCCGCCGGCTGCGGCGTTCTGCCAATCGGACACCGCGCCGGCGATTTCCTCGGGGACGGCAGCGGCAAGCGGGATCGTGGCGTCCCAGAAACTGGCGCGTCGCGCGTCGCGCGCGAGAAACCGCCGCAGCGCTGGATCCCGCCAGCCGGAAGGGCTAGTCAGAATGTCGATAGGGGCGAATAATTCATGGGCATGGGCGATGTGATGTTCGGCAAAATCCTGGAACTGGCGGGGCTTCAGCGCATAGAGCACACGAATATCGCGCACCGGCAAAATCATCGCCTGCTCAGGCGGGTGACTCAGCAGGCCGGTCAGCCGCCAGCGCGGCGCGTTCTCATGATCCGGCACCTAACGGTTCAGCCAGGGCGCCGGGCAGGCAACCAGCAGTGAATGCAGGCTCGGCGCGTAGCGGGAACGTTTGTCCAACAGGTTCTGCATCGTGCCGCAAACCTCGATGGCGAACAGATCCGGTATCATGTAGCACCCGCCACCACAAGATAACTTCCAGCCAGGGGCGTATTCTACCACATTTAGCGGATGCCGGAAACCGAAATCACCAAACTTCGCCGCGCCCGCATCCGCTGCCATAAGTCACTGAAACAAACCGAGGCGCTTATGGCTGGGTATCAGGCGAAGCTGGCGGGGATTGAAGCCGCGATTTACGCCATCGCGCCGGAGCTGGACTTACCGCTGCGGTTCCGCAAACCGAACCCGATCTTTGCGCGGGGCGAGTTCAGCCGGTTCATTCTGGACGTGTTGCGCGAGGCTGAGCGGCCTTTATCCATGCGGGAGGTTGCGGCGCGGATGCTACAGCGTAAAGGTGTGGTAGTCATAGACGCCAGCTTGCGGGAGTATATCTACCACCGGCTGTCTTGCCAGTTGTCGGTGCTGCACAAGCGGGGGCTGATCAACATGGTGAGCGTGCGGGATCGATGGCGGTGGGTGATGAATGGAGATTAAACAAGATCGCCCTTAGCTTAGGTGATAATCTAATTAAGTTATGAAATTGAAGAAACTGGTCGTTCCCTTATTTTTCGCTTTTGTTCAAGCGCCGCCGATCTTTTGCCACTAGATATAGTAAAACAGGTTACACTAACAAAAAATACAGCTATGCATATAGCTCCGCCGACAAGATCAATTAAGCTCGGTAATTTTTTATTCTCAAAATCTTGAACGACGCTGATTGCGTTCTGCAAGAAACCAAAAAATATACCCAAAAATGTAAAAGCAAAAGTCTTAACGTCTGATTGTTCTCCATCTGTAAGCATGTCAAGCTCCCAATCTTCAACCTGGCGAATTATAACATGAGGAATACTACCTTGAAAGACCTTTATTCCGACCATTCCCTCGCCAGGAACGGCAGTATTCCCCTCAATCTTCGATTCAACTTCAGGACTTTTTACGACAACAAAACTTGACTGTGAATCGTCCTCAGTCATTAAAAATCTCTTTACTAGATAAATCGCTTGAGATTTTTTTTCCAAATTCTCCTTTCGTTATTTGATATATTAAATCAATTACAAGTGCTTTACTATTAATATCTTGTGCGTTGTACATTGTTGACAAGAAATTTATTGTAAGACTCGCATGACCATCGAGCGCCCATTGGCAGTCAAAAAATTCTGAACCAACTATAGAAATTGGGCCTCTAGCGCTGAACCTCAATATGCATTTCCGGAATTTACAACCGATATATTGATTATTATCTAAGTCTATTGTGCTTTGGACAAATTCAGAGTTGGAAAAAAGCATATTTCACCGAGGAAGATGTTGTAACGGCGCATCTGCAAGCGGCCGCCAGTTAGCCTATGCAACTTTCACACTTCGCTGCCAGTACCCGCAGAAATCCACACTCGGTTTCGCCGCCAGCGCCAGCCCCACAACCTGCTGAACCTGTTCGCCATTCGACACCCGGCGGTTATCTTCCCGCCATGATGCCTCTTGGGCATACCGGCCAAGGCAAACACCCGCGATATGGTGGTGATGCCCGATCTCCGCCCGGCGCATCCGGCTAAAGAATTCCTCTGCCCCATTCGTGCAAGCGCCCGCCATGCTGTAAGCTTCTTGATGGTTGATCCGCTTCATGGTGTAGCGGCCATGAAGGTCATTCCATGCGCCGGACTCATCGGCCATCAGCTCGGTGCCGGGTGCAACCCGGTTGCGAATAAATGAAAGGGCATCGCATTCCGTGCGAAACACGCTTGGCAGGGTCTTGCCGTCCCGCTCACGGATGATGACAACGCATTGGCGCTTGCCGTTCTGGTTCTTGACCAAACGGCGGTCCCGGCGGTTCTTGCGATGGTTGGCTGGCTTCTGATAGCCGCCGAAATAGCCGCCATCCACTTCCGCGATCTTGCCAGCGCCGCCGATCATCCGGCCCTTCATCTCGGTTGCCATAGCTTCGCGTAACTTGTGAGCGAGAACAAAGGCGGTTTTATATTGGACGCCAAGATCACGGCTCAGCGCCAGCGCGCTCTTGCCCTTGACCTCGTTAATAAAAATGGCAATCGCCGCCAGGTAGGTGCGGAGCGGCATTTTGTGAAAGGCGAACAGGGTGCCGGAGGTAATGGAGAAATCGCCCCGGCAAGCTTTGCAGCGGAACCGGAGCGCGCCATTCGGGCGGCGGCATTCATAGACGGTCTCGCACCCGCAATGCGGACAGACCGGCTTGCCAGCCGTTGCGGCCCAGCGGATGCGGGCAAAGGCTGTCTCGGCTTCCTGATCCGACATGCGAAGCATGGCGGCCAGTGAGAGCGTCCGTGCTTTGGCTGAGAGAAGGAAATGTTGAGACATCTTGCATATCCGCTTGCTATCTAGCGAATATGATAGATTGTCCTGCTATTGTCAACAGCGATCTTTCATATATGATGGTATTCCGTCATTTTTTATAGGAGACCATCATGGGGATTGCTACATCTGAGAAAGAACTAGCGGCGCGAACCAGCCGGTTTTTGAAAGCCGAAATGAAACGGGCTGGTGTGACTTATACCGAGCTGGCGAGGCGGTTGAAGGATCATGGGCTAGAGGAAACCGAAGCCTCTATTACCAGCAAGCTCGCAAGGGGTACGTTTGCCGCCACGTTCCTTATTGCGACGTTGGCGGCGTTGGAAATGGATGGTGTGAAACTGGAAGATATTTGAGATATATTGCCTCACCTAACATGGTCGATATTGAAATTATTACTCTCGGCCCAAGACAACCCAATATTTCGGTCGATACGATCATCATATTCTAGCGGTTTTCCATAGCGAATAAGCTCCGGCTGTTTTGAAATATACGGAAGTTTTTTCTCTCTTATTTCATCCATTAACAATTGTAATATTGCGTTGCATTCATTGTTTATATCTATTCTTGCGGGGTCATATCTTGCTAAAACAGCGGAAAATTCTTTGATAGTGTACTGTGATCGTTTTTTCCAAATCGTCCAATTTACGTTTCGTGTCTGAGAATCCTTGTTTTGAGCCTCAATTCCACTGCGCTCGTAAATTAGCTCGAATGGAGCGAGACAAATATGCAAGATGATTACTGCAAGCGCTACAAAACCGAGCGGAGCAAGAGTGAAAGCTATAACCGAGGCTGCCTGTTCCATCGCTACGGGCAGTCCATTGTAGTGCCAATAAAGGCTGAATCCGACGCCAATCGAAACAACGGCAATCGCAATGTCTCGTTTGATTGACTTAAAGAATTCCCAGATGTTTGTGCGTGTTCTACGAAGCACCAAACGGCTAAATGATGGCGGTCCGCCTTCCTCCACGCCGATTCTCCCTGCCGCAGTACGCCCTCAGTATCTCTCAGCGGCAGAGTTGCAGCAACAGGGCGTTGCTGCTCACGATTTAACCACCGCCGCCACGCCGCGCCCGCCAGACCGTTGCGCTTGTGGACTAATCTGTGGATAAGATGGACAACTACCGGTAGTGTATTAGGTGGGCAGTCTCGTGTTTTTGGACTGGTGGCAGGTGCTACATGATACCGAACAGATCGACATAGGGATCGGCGGCCGAGCCGCCAAACCAAAGCCAAAGCCCGTCCGGAAACGTTCGCATCCGCGCGGCGCCGGGGATTTTCAGGGCCGGTTCATCCTGATCGTTTGGCGCGCCCGGCCGCGCTTTCAGCCAGAGCCCACGCTGCCTTGCGTCGGCCATTTCAAGCCCAGGCGGAGTTTGCGGCCAGGCGCGCATTTTTTCGCGGACAAACGCATCCAATGAAATAAAGGAACGCGTTTAATCATGCCTTTTACCTATCCAATGCGTGAATTACCTTAATGTAACTCAACCGAAAGTAGTATTCCGTAAGAAAATTCACTTTGCAAGAGGGTATTTCAATTTATTCATCTTTATTAAAGCCCGTGGACAAACTACATTTCGACTCATCAACGAAACCGATTATTGTCGTTAACGTCATACTTCGCTTGAGAGGCGGCCGCTGACAGCCATTGCTGTCGCTGAGGCGATTGCGAAACGCGCTGGCGCATTGAAGACGCTTTGCAGGGCGTCACACCGCGCGCTAAGTGAACAACACGTTCATGGCAGGCAGGTGATTTTGGACCAGGTCGAAACGGCTAAGGTTTATAACCGCCCAAACGATCAGCCAATTCATCATTCGGACCCTGCAGAGTCGCGCGCGGCCGCGCCTCGTGGCAGGCGCAGCAAGCGGCCCTTCATCATCCTTGCCGCGGTTCTCATCCTTTTGCTGATTGGCGGCGTCGCCTACTGGCTTCATGCGCGGCAATTTGCCACCACCAATGACGCCGAGATCGATGGCGCGATTCACCGCATCGCCTCCCGGATCGCCGGGCAAGCGCGCGCGGTTCCGGTGCATCAGAACGAGCATGTGGCGGCGGGGCAGATTCTGGTGCAACTCGATGATGGAACGCATCATTGTGGCGCCGGCAACCGGGCCGATCATCGGCGGCTGGCTCACCGATCATCTCTCCTGGCATTGGGTATTCCTGATCAATCTGCCGATCGGGCTGATCGCCTTCACCCTGATCGCGATTTTCGTGGACGAGCCTGAACTGCTGGCGCGGGAGCGCGCAGCGAGGCTCGCGCGCGGCGTCAAACTCGATTACATCGGCCTTGCCCTGGTGGCGTTGGGCTTCGGCGCCTTGCAGATTTTCCTCGACAAATTTTCGCAGGATGACGGGTTTGGCAGTTTTTTTATCCGCGCCACCTTCGTCATCTGGACGGTGTCGCTGGCAACGCTGGTGGTGTGGGAATGGGATCATCCCGAGCCGGTGATGAATGTGCGGCTGTTCCGGCACAAGAATTTCGCGATTGCCAGCCTGATCATGTTTATCATCGGCTTCCTATTGCTGAGTTCCACCCAGTTGCTGCCGCAGATGACGCAGAGCCTGCTCGGCTATTCCTCGGAAACCGCCGGGCTGGCGCTGGGCCTGGGCGGCCTGGCGACAATCGCGCTGATGCCACTCTCGGGCTACATTACCGGCCGCTTCGTGCCGCCGCGCATCCTGCTGATCGGCGGATTGATCGAAACCGGACTGGCGCTTCTGCTGCAATCGGGCATCGCGCCTGATGTCAGCTTCGGCACCATCTCGCTCTACCGGGTGCTCCAGGTGGTGGCGCTGCCGTTCCTGTTCATCCCGATTTCGGCGGTCTCGTATATCGGGGTGCCCCCCGAGCGCAACGCCGATGCCGCGGCCATCATCAACCAGATCCGCAATCTCGGCGGCAGCATCGGCATCTCCTTCGTCACCACCATGCTGGCCTGGCGCACCCAGTTTCACCATGCGCGGCTGGCTGAACGAATTACGCCGTATATCAGCCTGCACGGCGAGGCCCTGTCTCAAATAGCTGGCGCCGTGCAACACCAATCCCAATTCATGAGCTATCTTGACGTGTTTCACATATTGGGTTTGGTCGCCCTGGCGGTTTCGCCGGTGACGCTGCTGCTCGCGGCGTCACAAGCGAAACCCGCGGGCCAGGGCAAAGGCCAGGGTAAAAGACAGGGAGTTGTTTATGAGCATTGATCGCAAGCCGGCAACGCGACGCCACGCTTCAGGCAAAGTTCCGGGCGTCGCTTTGGCTGTGCTGTCACTGACGGCGCTGCCTTTGGCCGGCTGCATGGTCGGGCCGAAATTTCATCCGCCGCATCCAAAAACCGCGTCCTCCTTCCTGGTCAACCGGCCGCCGCTCACCGCGCCCGACACGGTCAGCGAGAACAAGGTGAACATCGCCTGGTGGGAAAGTTTTGGCGATCCCATGCTGACCAGGCTTGAGATCGCGGCGGCGCGGCAGAACCTCAATATCCAGCTGGCGACCGAGCAGCTGGCCCAAGCGCTCGGCACCGCGACCGTCGAAGGGGCGGGCCTCTATCCAAGCCTGAATTTCGCCGGCTCGTTCACCCGCGAAGGCCCGAGCAAGAAGGGCATTTTCACCGCGATTGGCGGCGGCAGCAGTGGCGGCGGCAGCGGCGCCAGCACGAATGCCGGCAGCACGGCGAATGGCGCCAGCAGCTCGACCGGCGGCGGCGGCGTGCCTGGTTCGCTGATCAAGCCGCTCAACCTGTTCCAATACGGGTTCTCCGCGGTGTTCGACTTCGATCTTTGGGGCAAAAACCGCCGCACGCTGGAGGCGGCGCTGGCGGCGGTGCAGGCCTCGCGCGACGCGGAGCAGGCGGTGCTGCTCAACACCGAAGCGGCGGTGGCGCAGGATTATATCGAGCTGCGCGCCGAGCAGACGGTGCTCAACATCACCCAAGCGAATTTGCGCAGCTCCGAGGCGATCGTGCGGATCAGCGAGCAACAAGCCGCCGCCGGGCTGACAAACGCGCTCGATGTTGCCAATCTACGGGCGCAGGCAGCCTCCGTCGCCTCGCAACTGCCGGGGCTGCGCACCCAACGCGATTTGCTGATCAACCAGATCAGCCTGCTGCTCGGGCAGGGCCCGGAAACCCTGCGCGCCGAACTGATCACGCCCGAGGCGGTGCCGCCAGTGCCGCCGGTGGTGCCAATCGGCCTGCCCGCGCAATTGCTGCGCCGCCGGCCCGATATCCGCGAGGCGGAAGCGAGCTTGCATGAGGCGACCGCCGAAGTGGATGTGGCGGTGGCGAATTTCTTTCCCGATATTTCGCTTTCCGGCTCGGTCTCGTTGCAGGCCTTGCAGCTTCGCAACCTGAACCAGCTCGCGGCAGTGACCTATGCGATCGGCCCGCAACTGACCCTGCCGATCTTCGAGGGCGGCCAGCTTCGCGGCACCCTGGAACTCCGCAAGGCGGCGCAGCGCGCGGCGGCGATCAGCTACGCCTCCGCCGTGCTGACCGCGTTTCACCAGGTGGATAACGCGCTGACCGCCTATGACGAGGAGCAGCACACTTTAGCGGCGCTGCGCATCGACGTGCGGGAAAGCCGCATCGCGCTTAATCTATCCGAACAGCGCTATCGCCAAGGCCTCGGCGATTATCTGCAAGTGCTGACCGCCGAGCAATCGCTGCTGGCGGCGCAGCAATCCGCCGCCCAGGCGCTGGAAGCGGTCTCGACCGATCTGGTCACCTTATATCAGGCCCTAGGCGGCGGCTGGGAGCAGCAGGAGCCGCCAAACCGGCCGAATATGGCCAATCTTCAACGCAATCACCCGGTTACTTCTGTCCAATCGTCCAATCCGCCAGCGGATGCGCCCAAACCAGGATGAGGCCATGGTTCCAGGCGATGCGGCGCTGGGGCAGGCCAAACTGCTCGCTGAGTCCCAGCGCGCACAGATCGATATCGGGACATTGCGCGCCGCCATTGCCGAGCATGACGAAATCGCTTTCGCCTGAGCGCGGTGGCAAGTCGTGCGCCCAGAGCGCCGAGGATTGCGCGCGGGTGCCGATGATCATCGTGCCATAGGGCGAAAACACCACCGGGCGGATGCGGATATCCTCGTGACGCAGCGCGGCGTACCAGCTGGCGGCATTGGCGCTGGCGCCCCAATAGGAGCCGTAGCCGGCGCCGAGATGATGGCGCTGCAGGAAGGCCAGCATCGCCGGAATGCCATTGTCGCGCAGGCGAAAGCCGGGCTGCCGCCAGGCGGCGGCATTGCTGATCAGCCCCGCCGCGATGAACAAGCAGGCGGCGGCGCTCCAGGCGGGGATGATGTAGCTTGCCCGTGCCAAAGCGCGATCGTCGGAGGCGGAATCGCCGGAGACGTGAATCGCCCGACAAAACAAAGAGGTAGAGCATGAGCCGTGAGCCAATGCGAAAGGATCATGCTCTACCCCCGCGCGATCGAAGGCGACCGAGATGAGCAGCGGCGTCAGGAACAGGATATTGATCAGATAGCGCGCCGAATAGGCGCCGGCCGGCATGGCGCCGAGAATAAACGCAGCGGCAACGCCGGCGACCGACAGCAGGCCCGTCAGAAAAAACACCGATGTCGCGAGATCGGTTCGCGGCAAAGCGCGGCGGACCATGGCGAAAGCCGGTATGGCAAAACCCGCCAAGGCGCAAAGCGACAGAACGGCGGGCGTCAGCGCGTGATCATGGGCGTCCGGAACGATGTTGAACAAGCCGCCGAGATCGCGAAAGAAAAACCCGCAATTGGCGCGGATCGTCCGCCAGTCGCCAAGCCGAAAACTGTAGCCGGTGAGGAAATGACAAAGTCCGAACAACCGCGTCTTGATGCCGATCACCGCGATGCTCTGGACCAAAGCAAGGCGGATCAGGCTTTGCCGGCGCGCCCGGTCCTGATCGATCATCCAGGCGACGGCGCAAGCGAGGATCAGCGGCAGGGCAAAGGCGGCGAGCAGCCAGGGATCGGAGACGCCGCCGATCAGCGTCGCGGCAAACCCCAAGGCGAGAGAAGCGGGGCGATGGCGGCGGAGCCAGCGCAGCGCCGCATGGAACGCCAGCAGGCCCCAAAACAGCGTCACCCCATGCGAGACCGGATAGGTCACCATGCCGTGAAGCTGCGCCTCGCGGCCGCAGAACAGCAGCGTAACCGGCGTCAGCGCCGCCGCGATCCGGCCGTCAACCTGCCGCGCGATCAATCCCAGCATCAGCAGGTTGGCGATAAAAATCACCCAGCCAAGGGTGAACACCAGTAGCGGGCGAGGCCCCGCCAAAAAGAACAGCAAAAAATGCAGCGGCGCCAAGGAAAGCAGCCAGTTATCGGGCGTGTAGCGCCACTGCGTCAGGAACGCCCAGCCATGGCGATGCACCCCGTACCAGAGCATCGGCGTATCGGCCATATCCGCGTCGAGCGCGTGATAAGCGAACAGCGCCTTGGCGCTGGTGTAAAGACCCGCGGCGGCGACAATCCCAAAAAACGCCCAAACAATACCAAGCGGCATAAGATTAACCTGTCGGCAAGGGTAAGTCCAGGAGGCTCTGCCTCCTGGACCTCCGCCAAAGGCAGAGCCTTTGGGATCCATTACTTGGCTTTCCGCTGGGAGGGGTCCCTGACCCCTCCCAGCGGAAAGCCATCTAGCGGGTTCTAAGGGCTAAGCCCTTAGTGGGGGTTTCAGGGGGCAATGCCCCCTGATCTTATTTCGCGATGTGTTATTCTTTACGCCGCCTGATCGATAGGGTGTTCAGGCCGCCTTGCGCCGCGCCATCGCGGCTTGCAAATTCTCGTCCAGCTTGGCCAGGAAATCCTGCGTGGTCAGCCATTTCTGGTCTTTGCTGATCAGGATGGCGAGATCCTTGGTCATCTGTCCCGACTCCACCGTCTCGACACAAACGCGCTCCAACGTCTCCGCGAACGCCGTCACCTCCGGCGTTCCATCAAATTTGCCGCGGTACGCCAGCCCGCGAGTCCAGGCAAAGATCGAGGCGATGGGATTGGTGCTGGTGGGTTTCCCTTTCTGGTGCTCGCGATAGTGCCGGGTGACCGTGCCATGGGCCGCCTCGCTCTCCACCGTCTTGCCGTCCGGGCTCATCAGCACCGAGGTCATCAGCCCAAGGCTGCCGAAGCCTTGCGCGACAATATCGCTTTCCACGTCGCCATCATAATTCTTGCAGGCCCAAACATAGCCGCCATTCCATTTCAGCGCGCTGGCCACCATGTCGTCGATCAGCCGGTGCTCATAGGTCAGGCCGCGCTTGCCGAACTCCGCCTTGAATTCGGCATCAAAAATCTCCTGGAACACATCCTTGAACATGCCGTCATAGGCTTTCAGGATGGTGTTCTTGGTCGAGAGATACACTGGATAATTCCGCAGCAACCCATAATTCAGGCTGGCGCGGGCAAAACCCTCGATGGAAGCGCGGGTATTATGCATCCCCAAGGCAACGCCCGGCCCCTTGAAATCATGCACCTCCATGGTGATCGGCGCGCCGCCATCGGCGGGAGTGAAACTCAGTTGCAGCTTGCCGGCGCCAGGAATTTTCGTCTCCACCGCGCGGTAGATATCGCCATAGGCATGACGCCCAATCACGATGGGTTCCGACCAATGCGGCACCAGCCGCGGCACGTTCTTGCAGATGATCGGCTCGCGAAAAATCGTGCCGTCCAGGATGTTGCGGATGGTGCCATTCGGGCTGCGCCACATCTTCTTGAGCTTGAATTCCGTCACCCGCGCCTCGTCCGGCGTGATGGTCGCGCATTTCACCGCCACGCCATACTCCTTGGTGGCATTGGCGGAATCAACCGTCACCCGGTCATCAGTGGCGTCGCGATGCTCGATGCCCAAGTCAAAATATTTCAGCTCGACATCGAGATAGGGCAGGATCAGCTTTTCCTTGATAAAGCCCCAGATGATCCGGGTCATCTCATCGCCGTCCATCTCCACGATGGGGGTCTTCACCTTGATCTTGGCCATTCTTCTGATCCGCTCCGCTTCCGTTCCAATGCGGGGTGTCTATCACTCTCGCTCATCGCGGCAAGCCCCGCGGCTAGCCATGGACGGCAAACCAGGGTCGCGATACGAGGAGGGGCTTTACTCGGAAGGATTTGACCTATGGCGGGCAGGATGCGGGCAAGCGCTGGACACGCAAGCGACTGGGACCGGGACGCGGCGCTGACCACGGCGCGCCTGCTGCTCGATATCGGCGCGGTGAACTTCCGCCCCGAAGACCCCTACAAACTAACCTCCGGCTGGGCCTCGCCGGTCTATATCGATTGCCGCAAAATCATCTATTTCCCCCGCGCCCGCCGCCGCATCTGCGAGCTGGCGGTGGAGAAACTAGGCCGCGCGGTCGGCTATGAGAGCTTCGACGCAGTCGCCGGCGGCGAAACCGCCGGCATCCCCTTCGCCGCCTGGATCGCCGACCTCATGCTCACCCCAATGGCTTACGTGCGCAAAAAACCCAAGGGCTTTGGCCGCAACGCCCTAATCGAGGGCGACGTGCCGGAAGGCAAGCGCACGCTCCTGGTGGAAGACCTCACCACCGACGGCGGCTCGAAAATCCAATTCGCCACCGCGCTGCGCGAAGCCGGCGCCATCTGCGACCACGTCTTCGTGGTCTTCTTCTACGGCGTCTTCCCCGGCAGCCTCGACATCCTCGCCGAAATGGGCATCTCGCTCCACCACCTCTGCACCTGGTGGGACGTCCTCGAAGCCTGCCGCGACCGCCCCTATTTCAACGACGCCGCCCTATCCGGCGTGCGAAAATTCCTGGAAGACCCGGTAGCCTGGTCCGGCGCCCATGGCGGAGTCGAGAGCGCCGAGGCTGCCCAAGCTTTCAAGACGGGGGCATTTCAGAAGGGTAAGTGAAATCAGCATTTTTTGCTTGCCAATCCATACAAAATTTTGTATAGAACGATGACGAGCGCTCCCGCCAAGCCGGTTGAGTTCTGGGGCAGTTCATTGGGTGATCTGAAGGCGTTTCCTGCGGCGGCGCGGCGTGAAGCGGGTTATCAGCTTGATCAGGTGCAGCAAGGCCGCGATCCTGATGACTGGAAGCCGATGGCGACCATCGGGCAGGGTGTTCGCGAGATCAGGATCAAGGAAGCGGATGGCGTGTTCCGGATAATTTACGTGGCGAAGTTTGCCGAAGCAGTATTCGTTCTGCACTGTTTCCAGAAGAAGTCACAGAAAACCAGCCGCGAAGACATCGAGTTAGCGGCACGCCGCTACAAGGAATTGGTAAAGGAATTGCAGCGATGACCAATCAGCGATTTACCAGCGTATGGGACGCCATCGAGGACACGCCCGCTCAGGCGGAAAACATGAAATTGCGCTCATCGCTGATGATGGCGCTCAAGGATCACATCGCGCGGGAAGGGTTGACTCAAACACAAGCCGCCAAAGTTTTTGGCGTTACGCAGCCTCGTGTTTCTGACTTGATGCGCGGCAAGATTGAACTATTCAGCCTTGATACATTGGTGAATATGCTGACCTCCGCGGGGCTGCATATTGAGGTGCATGTGGCAAAGGCTGCTTGATCGGAAAAGCACGGCAAGAATGGTTCATAAGGCGGTAGTCTCTCGGCTCTTCGTGACTATGATGTTGGCTATATTCGCTTGTCATCAGGCCAGAGCTGATGGTGGGCCTATGGCCGCCGTTCAATGCGATGGCGCTCGTGACCGGCTCCTCATCCGGTTTGGCATGGAGGGCTACCGAGCTCAAATTCCGGCGGCGCTCGCCGCAAAGTGGAAAAACATTCCGCACCAGAATGATGATAGCAAATGCCTGTTCGATAACGGCCAAAAGATTGTCCTATCCATAACCACCAGCACTGCCAGGCGCGGAGAAGGCGGCGGCGATGTAAACGGCTACTTCACGCTGGTTATCGATGGACACGATGTCTATGAGGAGAAGCAATTTTACATCGGACAGAATTTATCCACCTACATCATCAGCGCCGTCGGATATAATGGCAAATCCCTGCTTGAGTGTAATCCTCATCAGGTTGGTAGTCTTTCCTATGGAAGCGTAACATCCACACCAAAATGCTATAACTCATCGTTCCGCTTGGCGCCGGGAAACCATCTGTCCGAACAGGAATGGACGAGACTTCATCCACGGCATTATCCTTACGGCTTCGGCTGGGACCAGCGGCTCTACCATTGCAAGAAACCCTCTCTTTCCAGTGTGATTATCTGTTCAGATCTGGCGTTAGTCTCGGAACTTAGCATTTTGGATAACCGTTACGCCGTTTTGCTGCGATCCCAAGAGCCGGACATAGCTTATCTCGCGTTCCGCGACCGGTGGTTCTACTTCAGAGGCCAGCTTAGAAGCTGTAATGATTTGGCAACTGGCCCGTTCCCCTCTGCGAAAGCAACCAGTTGTCTAACAACCGTGATCACTGATCAGATCAATGCGCTCAAAGGACGTACCGGTAAAAAACTCCTTCTGGACCAGCTTCTTAAAGCATTTGCTTTGGATGCTGGGCTTGTGGAGCGTTTTCCCAAAGTATTTCTGGGGCACAAAACCATGGTGGCAGGATCGGATGACCTGCATCGGCTTGGCACTGCGGATGAATTCGATGGAACATTTACCGACCCGTACAACGGCAAAACGTATGAGATGCGGGTCGAGCGGGCTTCCAAGCAAGACCTTGTTTCCTACGCAGCAGAACCATTTTTTTCCGGGTGGATGAAGGGAAAATTTGTCAAGCAAGATGGCCGGATAGTTTTCCTGGGTTCTGGATTTTAGCCGAGTTTACGGTAGATTCGGCAGCACTTTCCCGTTGTACCGTTTATTCAGCGCTTCACCGTTTAGCGCGGGTAGCGTCGATGATGGCCCGTGCTCCACGCGCGACATCCTCATGGGAGGTGAATTTTCTAGCCCGTATATCCGCCCGGCCTTTGAAGCGTATTGGCAACGACTGCAGGATCGTCCGGCGGCAATCCGCGCCCGGAAAATCGACGACACGCTAATCGCCGCGGCGCAAAATTCCGGGACGGGCTAGAGCGCGATCGTCGTAGGCGGAATCGCCGGAGACGTGAATCGCGCGACAAAACAAAGAGTTAGAGCATGAGCCGTGAGCGAATGCGAAGGGATCATGCTCTAGTGCCCCGATTCGACGGCAGGATCGTCCAGCGGCGATCCGCGCCCGAAAATCGGCGAACAGGATTCTCCAGGCGATCCTCCCGTTGCCAAACCCACGCGCGGCTAGCCAAACCCGTCACCGATTACAGATGCCGCCTGGCATCCTATCGAATTGTGAATCTCTCTTTCTGCGTAATCTGCGTAATCTGCGGATCATCCTTAGATTTATCCGCAGATTACGCAGATTAACGAAGGCGGCGCCCCCGTCGCCGAACTAACGCTCGGCTAACAAAATCCGTCATCAACTGCAAATTCTTCTTGCCCACTTGCTTTGGTTTGTGGTTTTATCCGGTTAGTGAACCAGACCGTCCCCCTTGCCCCGGCAGACCGCTTCGCCCGCATCATCGAGAGCCTATGCCAGGTGATCGGCCGGCGCGGCGACTGGCGCCTGGGCCTGGCCCGCCTGCCTGGCCCGCTCCTCGTCCATATCTGGAACCGCCTGCACGGCATCGCTTTTCGCTTCAGGGCGCGCATTGCCCGCAACGCCCTGAACCCGGTCCCCGCGCCACTCCCCTTGCGCAAGCAGCATTCGGCCCAGCCCGGCGCGGCCCAGCCCGGCAGGGCCCGCCCCCGCAAGCCGGACCCGCTGCCGCGCCACTACGCCTGGCTGCTGCGCCTGATCCAGGAAACCGCCTTTGGCGGCTCGCAGTTCTGCGATTTCCTCGCCGATCCCGAAGTGGCAGCCCTCCTCGCCCAAGACCCGCAACTCCGCCGCATCCTCCGCCCGCTCTGCCACATCCTGGGCGTCCGCCGCGACCAGGTCCCGTCCCTATACCCGCCAATCCCGCCCAAGCAGACCCTGCCGCCTTCACAACCGCCTGACCCGCCGCCGGCCGCGCCCTCCATTCCCGATGACGCTCCGCCGCCGGCACCGCCGCAAGCAGAGCAAGCCGAATCTCATCCTGGCACAGCGCCGCCGCCTGACCCACCGCCTGACCCACCGCCTGACCCCGCGACGCGCGCTTAGGCGTAATCGCCTTCACGCGCCTATAACGTTCCGTTTATGTAACAAAATGAACGCGCAGGCATCAACCTGGATCTCTCGCTTCTTTTTTGCCGGCTTCGTCATTCGAACGGTCGATAGGAATTAACAACCTTGACGTGCCACGCATTATGGAATAATTCCTAGTACGTAACTTCTTTCCGAGCCTCCTTCCGCCGGGCGGCATGGGTCCGGTTTTAGACGCCGAATGCTGACACTGAAACAAAAGGAAATCGGGTATGAGAAAAACTCTTCTGTCCGGCCTCCTGGCGATGAGCATGGCGGCTGGCCTTCAAACCGCGGCGCAGGCCGCGGTTTATGACTTCTACTATCAAGGCTTTAACGCCACCTCGCAGTCAGAGCTTAACATTTCAGGCACGTTGACCACCGCGGGAACAAGCTTTGACAACTTCACCGGTCAACGGGTCACTGGCATTACCGGCACCGATAACGGCGCCGCCATCACGGGTCTTGCGCCCTTGCCGAACGGCATCAACAATCCCGACAATCTGTTCTACTATGGGATTGGCTTGGGCGTTGCGGTCGTGCCCGGCTCCGGCAAGACTTTTTTCGACACCAAAGGTCTCAGCTTTTCCGTCGGATCGACAAAAGCCGCGTGGTTCACGCGTCCTGGCGCGCCTTGGACCGTTTACGAGGATACTTCAAGTCCAAGCAACAATGTTCCGAATGGCATCATGATTGTTAATCCGGGCCCGACTCCTGTGCCCGAGCCGGATTCACTCGCATTGCTCGGCACCGGCCTGCTCGGCTTGTTGTTTTTGACACGGCGCAAGCGCGCGTATTAACCAGTCTATCAAATAGACAACCATAGCCATGGCGATGGTTGTCATAAGTTTGGCTGGCTAAGCAAGCGGATTCAAATCACCATAGGTTACCTCGCCCTGATGACTCTGGCTCTCTCGATCCTCGCCTTCATCGCCGGCGCCGGCATCATCGTCTGGGGAGCCGAAGCCTTTGCCGAGCATCTGGGCGCGGCTTCGGTGCGGCTGGGAGTGAGTGCCTTCGCGCTCGCCTTGCTGCTCGCGGGGGCGGAGCCAGAGGAACTGGCGACGGTGGTGGCCGCAGGCTTGCGCGGCGCGCCGGGGATTGCGCTGGGGGATGTGGTCGGGGCTAACGTTACGGTTTGTTGCGTGGCCCTTGGCGTCGGCGCCTGGCTGGCGCCGCTGCCATTCGGGCGGAACGTCATGCGCTATGCGCTGCTGGGGCTGCCGCTCGGCATTATCGCCGCCTGGATGGCCTGGAATGGGCATGTCGGGCGAATCGATGGCGGGGCGCTGGTGCTGCTTTACGCCGTCTTCGTCGCCATCATCTGGCGAGCCGAACGCAAACCGCCGGCCTTGGGCGAGGTGGGCGAACTCGCCGAGGCGGGGCAGAAGCCGGGCCGGGTCGGTTGGGATTTGTTCATGGCGCTGGCGGGGGTTGCCGCCATGGCCGGCGGGGCGACGCTGCTGGTCGCGGCGGTGGAGCGGATGAGCGGCGCAGAGGCGGCGCAGACAAGGCTTGGCCTCACCATCGTCGGCTTCGCGACCGGGTTCGAGCTGGTGGTGCTGGCCTGGTCGGCGTCCCGGCGCGGCGTCTCCGAAGCGGTGGTCGCCGGGGTGGTCGGCTCCTTCGCCTATAACGTCACCATGACCTTGGGCGCCGGCGCGCTGGCGCATCCCCTGACCATCGCCGACGCGCCGTTGCTGCGCCTGCCGCTGGCAATGATGGTGGGGGCGCTGGCCCTGGTGGTGGCGCTGGCGGCGCGCCGGCGGTCATTGGGCCGCGCCGAGGCCAGCGTTCTGCTGCTGGCCTATCCAGTGTTCGTCCTGGCCTGCCTCATCGCGTAAATCGCCGCTTGCGCGTCAGGGCGCGGGCTGTGCAACCTTTACGAAAGGCTGCAACAATAACGCCGCCTTTGTATCGGATGAGGAGTTATGGGCAATCTCCGGCACGGAATTTCCGCATCTTTTGTTAAAATCGATCATGATGTCTTGCCCCGCCTTGTAAATATTATAGTAAAGCGTGGTTCCTGTTCTGGAAAATGCGCAAGCCGCCAATCGTTTTTTCAAATGCGCATCAAGCGCCGCATGATTGCTGAATTCAATAAAATTCGGCAGGCCATGAAGCTCAAGAAGCGGGTCCCAGGTCCAGAAGTTTTTTGCAAGCGTTGGAAGCAGCGTGTTGAGAATGGGTAATTCCTTGGCCTCCCGCTGCACGTTATAAGCGCGTGGCACAACACCAGTGATGACTAATGTTGAGGGGCGTTGGCCTGAATAGTCATAGGCGTTGTTCACGATGCTATCGGCAATCGCGGAATGCATTGCTTCTTGCGCGATCAGCATGTTGCCATAGGCGTAGCTTATCGTGAAATTCCCGAACAAGAGCGCCGCTAACACGACCGAGGAGATGGTACGCCCTATGCGATCATGTTGAAATTCAAGAACAATGAGTGACAGCAGGCAGGCGGATAAAGCGCCAAAGCCGATCAGAACGCGTGGCGCATAGACCGGGTTGCGCAGTAAAAGAATGGGCCCCAACACGCCGCCAAACATGCCCAACAGCAACAAAGCCGCGCCAACGAGCGAAACCGTAAGGGTTCTGGCGCCGAACTTAGTTCTGGCAAGCTGCAAGAGGTACACTAAAATCCCAAAAGCCATGCCCCCGGCGACAAGTTCCGTCTGATGCGTGTGGAGCAAGTTTTTCGTAAAGAACGCGAGCCACTGAGCAACATTGTGCAAGCCAAGCTGCGGATGGCCAAGTTGGATGAGTTGATCGTGCTTTGCCGCATAAGGTTCGAGGCCGATGAAGGCCAGTTCCAGCTTGTAGGCAATCATCGCCACCAAAAAGCTTGCGAGATCCGGCAGCAACCTGCGAAAGACGCGCGTTGCGCTAAACTCTTCCAGATCAAGCAAGGCCATGAAACAAGCGAAGACGATAAAAACATTAATGGCGGGCTGATAGAAATTCAGGCAGAGCACAAGCGAGATCACGGTGAGGATAGAGAGGGCTGCTCCGCGGAACATCGCCGTAAGCCCCAATGGAACGAGCGCTAACGCAACCGCGACCGACATCGTCACCGAGTCATAGCGGTAGGACAAGTTTTCCAGGAAAAACGGATTGCAGGCGATGAAAGCGACCGAAAGCAAGCCGAACCCGAAGGTGATGCGTAAGCGCATGCTCGTCCAAGCCGATGCCACGGCAAGGCAAGAGATTGCCACGAGTTGCGGCAGCGGCGCGAGATCATCGACCGCCCAGCGGTTAAAGCCGAGCATTTCCATGAAGATGCTGGCGAGTGGCCGTCCCACGCTATTCCAGCGAAGATAGCCGCTTAATGCGCGGCCAAAATCATCGACGTAAAAATAGTTAGCCTTGAGAATCGGAATAATGAACAGCAAGTAGACTGCAAAATAGGCGAGGCTTCGCAACAGCAGTTCCACGACCAGCTCGCGCCTGATCTTGTTTATGAGAGCATTGAAAATCAATCCTCTTTCCAGAACATGCGTCATGCATTGCCGATTTACCAAAAATCATTATGACATGCCAATAATGTTAGGTTGAAACTTCAGCGGGATCTACAACTGCTTCTTCTGTAGCGTGGCGTATAAACCGCAGGGTGTGGCATTGTGGCTTTTCCACAGAAATAACCTTGCTTTAGCGATCTCGCCTGCGTCAGAGTGAGGCAACAAAGCGGGGGCAGAGTATGAAAACCGGGTGGCTGGCGGTGATACCGTTTATCGGTCTGTTGATTGGGCCGATGGTGCATAACAAATTGCATCCATTCATTCTGGGGATGCCGTTTCCGCTGGGATGGATCAGCGTGTGGATCGTGCTGATCTCGATCATCATGGGCATCATCTATGCCACCGACCCGGCCAACCGGGGAGATGAGCGATGACGCTGCCGCTGATCCTGATCGGCATTGCCGCACTCGTGGCATTAGGGCTGGGGCTCGCCGCGCGTTCCGGCCATGACATGGGGCTGGAGCAGTGGACGGTAGGCGGGCGCGGCTTCGGCACCGGCCTCGTGTTCTTGCTGCTGGCCGGCGAGATCTACACCACCTTCACCTTTCTCGGCGCTTCCGGTTTTGCCTATGGGCTAGGCGCGCCGGCTTATTACATCCTCGCCTATGGCACGCTGGCCTATGTGATTTCCTATTTCATGCTGCCGCCGGTCTGGGCCTATGCGCGCCGGCACGGGCTGGTCTCGCAGCCGGACTTCTTCGCCCGTAAATATGACAGCCCGGCGCTCGGCGTGCTGGTGGCGTTGGTCGGCATCGTCGCGCTGATCCCCTATCTGGTGCTGCAACTCACCGGCCTCGGCATCATCGTCGAAGCCGCCGGTTACGGCGCAATCTCCAAGGGCATCGCCATCTGGGTCGGCGCCATCGTCGCCACCATCTATGTCGTGGTCTCCGGCATCCGCGGCTCGGCCTGGACGGCGGTGGTCAAGGATGTCAGCATTCTCGCCGTCGTGCTGTTCCTGGGGATTTACCTGCCGGTGCATCTCTATGGCGGCATCGGCGCGATGTTCACCGAACTCGACCGCGCCAAGCCCGGCTTCCTGATTTTCCCCGCCAAGGGCCAGAGCGTCTCCTGGTTCGTCTCGACGGTGCTGCTCACCGCTTTGGGCTTCTTCATGTGGCCGCATTCGATGGCCGCCTGCTACACCGCCCATAGCCCGCGCTCGTTTCGCAAAAACGCGATCATGCTGCCGCTCTATCAGCTGATTTTATTGTTCGTCTATTTCGTCGGCTTCGCCGCGGTGCTGAAAGTCCCCGGACTGAAAGGAGCGGCGACCAATCTCGCGCTGTTCAAGCTGGTGACGGCAACATTGCCGCCTTGGGTGGTCGGGCTGGTGGGCGCCGCCGGCGTGCTGACGGCGCTGGTCCCAAGCTCGCTGATCGCGATGACGGCGGCGACCTTGTTCGCCAAAAACCTGGTCGGCCTGGCAAGCCCGGACACGCCATCCGACCGGATCGCCACCATCGCCAAGGCGCTGGTGCCGGTCATCATGCTGATCGCCGTCTATTTCACCTTGAGCGGCAACTCCACCATCGTGACGCTGCTGCTGGTCGGCTACAGCTTCGTCACGCAACTCTTCCCGGCGCTGATCATGAGCCTGCTGTCGCGCAACCCGATCAGCAAGCAAGGCGCTTTCGCCGGAATTCTGGTGGGCGTGGTGACCGCCGCTTATCTCACCTTCAGCCATGCCAGTTTCGGCGGGATATTTCCCGGCTTGCCGCAAGCCGCCAAGGATTTGAATATCGGCATCGTCGCGCTGATTTTGAATGTCGCGGCGTTATTGCTGGTCAGCGCGGTAACGCGGGCGCCCCGCGCCGTCGCCGCCGAGTAAGACTGCCTTTGCATCGGCCTGACGTCGCCCCATATCGCCAGGCATGGGCGACAGCCAGGACAAGCAGGACGCCAGCACAAAAGACAATGCGCCCGGCTTGGGGATCGAGGTCGTCGTCTCGCTGCTGGCCTATGCGGCGGGGGCGATGGATGTTTTCTCCTTCTTGGACCTCCATCAGGTGTTCACCTCGGCGATGACCGGAAACACCGCCCTGCTGGGGCTGGGGCTGGGGCTGGGGCTGGGGCTGGGGCAAGCGCATTTTTGCGCGGCGTCTTATCCGCTCACCGCGCTGATCGGCTTCGCGCTCGGCAACAGCGCCGCCAGCTTCACCGATGAAACCGATGCGCACAAACCAAGCTGGCGGCGTCTTCTGGGGGTTGAGCTGGCCGGGCTGGCGCTGGTCGCTTTGCTGTGGGGGATTTTCGCGCATCCGCTTCATGGGGCGCGGCTCTACGCGCTGATCCTGCTCGCCGCCGCCAGCATGGGAGCGCAGAGCGTGATCGCGCGCAAGATCAACCTGCCGGGCATCACCACGGTGGTGTTCACCACCACCCTGACGCTGATTATGATGGGCGTCACCAGCATCATATCGGGCCGCGCCGATAAAAAGCAGCGCGTGAATGTCAGGCGGCAGAGCGTCATGATGCTGGTCTATCTGCTGGGTGCTGCGATCTCCGGCGTTTTCGCCGCCAACCTGCCCCGGCTAATCGCCGTGCCGCCCTTCATTGCCGCGGCGCTCGCGCTGCTGATTTCCGTACAATAAAGGAGACACGCATGAAACTCGGCATTATCGGCGCCGGCACGGTTGCGGCGGCGACCGCCATGGCGGCATCGCTCAGGGCCAGCGCGCGCGAAATCGTGCTGGTCAACCGCACGGAGACGCGCTCGAAAGCCATCGCGCTCGACATGCATTACGGCCTGCCGCTCTCCCAGCCGGTGACGCTGCGGGCCGGTGATTACCCCGATTTGGCCGGCGCCGGGCTGGTCATCGTCACCGCCGGGATCAACGAAAAATCCGGCGGCGCGACCGACCGCAACGACCCGCAAGGCCGGCTGCGGCTGTTCGACAAGAATGTCGAGGTGTTCCAGGACATCATCCCGCAAGTGACACGGGCGGCGCCGGACGCTGTCATCATGATCGCCACCGATCCGCCCGACCCGCTGGCCGACATCGCGCTTAAGCTCGCCGGGCATCACCGGGTGATCAGCGCCGGCACCTATCTCGACACCATGCGCTTTCGCGTCCAGCTGGCTGAAAAATTCAAGGTCAGCGCCGCCGATATCGACGCCAACGTGGTGGGCGAGCACGGCACTTCCAGCGTGTTCCTGTGGAGTTCGGCACGGCTCGGCGGGATGCAACTGCGGGAAGCCATCGTCAAGCGCGGCTGGGATTTTGATGAATTCCGGGACTCCATCGAGAAAGAGGTGCGCCAGGCCAATATCGCGATCATCGAGGGCATCGACGCCAGCCAGTACGGCATCGGCATCGTCTCCGCGCGGATCGCCGAAGCGGTGCTGCGCGACGAACGGGCAATCTTCCCCATCGGTTCGCACAACCCGCGCTACGGCGCCACCATCTCGCTGCCAAGCGTGGTTGGCAAGGACGGCGTCTCCGAAGTCATCCTGCCCGATATGACCGCCGAGGAACTAGGCGCGCTGGAACGCAGCGCCGAACGCCTGAGCGGCATCGTGCGGCAGGCTTTGCCGAAGCTAAACTAACGAAATAAAAAAGAAGGGTTTTAGAAAAGCAGTTCTTTCTTAAAAGAAAGAACCAAAGAATTTTTGTTAGTTTTGGTTTTGCCTGGTCAGGATCTCGCGATACGCGCGCTGGTCCTCCGCCATGCGGCGGAACACCTGGTATTTTGCGTCGTGAAAGTGGCGGGTGCGGGCGTCGGGCATGATGGTGTCGCCGACCGAACTCATCCCGGCCATCGCCGCGCGGATATCGGGGTAAGCGCCGCCCGCCACTGCGCCGAGGATGGCGGCGCCTAGCAGCACGGCTTCGGTTTCGCGGGAGAGGACGAGGCGGCAGGCGGTGGCGTCGGCGTGTTCACGGAGAAAAACCGGGTTTTTCGTGCCGCCGCCCGTCGCGAGGATGGTGTCGATGGCAAAGCCTTTTTCGTTCAGGGTTTCGATGATGTGCCGCGTGCCGTAGGCGATAGCCTGGATGGTGGCGAGATAGAGACGCGCCAGATCATCGGGGCTTGCGGAAAGGGTGAGGCCGGAGATCATGCCGCGCAAGGTTGGGTCGGCGATGGGCGAGCGGTTGCCGTGGAAATCCGGAAATACGTGCAGGTCGCGCGTCAACTCCGCTGGGAAAGCGACCGCCGCGGCGAGTTCCTCCAGTTTTGCGTTCAGCGCCTGATAGATCGTCTGCCCGGCGGCTTTCGCCTGTTCGGCGAGCGCCGGATAGGCGGCGTGGCTGGTGACGACATGATCGATCAGCGCGCCGGTGGCGGATTGGCCGCCTTCATTTAGCCAGAGGCCGGGGATCATCGCCGAAAAATAAGGCCCCCAGATGCCGGGCACGAAGCTGGCTTCGGGCGACACCGCCATGTGGCAGGAGGAGGTGCCGCCAATCAGCGCGAGGCGCCGCGTCAAGGCCGTGTCATCGGGTGCTGCGCCATCCAATGCCGCGCCGATGACGCCGAGGCCGCCGGCATGGGCGTCGATGGCCGATGCGCCAACCGGTATGCCGGGCGGCAAGCCAAGCTCGGCGGCGGCGGCTTCGCTCAAGCCCTGGCCAACGCGCTCGCCCATCGGCAAAATCCGGGTGCCGATGCGGCGAAACTGCTCATCGGCGAGATCGCCAAGGCCGATGCCGCGGAAATAATCCTCGTCCCAGCGCTGTTCATGGCCCAGATAGGTCCATTTGCAGACGGTGGAGCATAAGGACCGGCTATCGGCGCCGGTGGCCCGCCAGGTGAGGAAATCCGGCAGGTCGAAAAAATACGCGGCGCGTGCCCAGGCTTCGGGTTTGTTCTCCTTGAGCCAAAGCAGCTTCGGCGTTTCCATCTCCAGCGAGATCCGGCCGCCGACATAGGCCAGCACGGAATAGCCGCCCTGGTTGATTCGTTCCGCCTGATCGAGCGCCCGGTGATCCGCCCAAAGGATGATATTTTGTTCCGATTCGTCAGCGGGGCTGATCGAGACCGGCCTTCCCTCAGCGTCCAGCGCAACCAGCGAGCAGGTGGCGTCGATGCCGATGCCGCGCACGTGGATATCCCCCGCTTGCCCGATGGCGGCGCGCGCCGAATGCACCACCGAAGCCCAAATATCGGCGCTGGATTGCTGGGCGTAGCCGGGGCGGGGCCGCCACAGGCTGATCGGCTTGCTCGCCTGGCCTAGCATTACGCCGTCCAGCGCGAACACGCCGGCGCGCGCGCTGCCGGTGCCGACATCAATTCCGATTACCGCATCCCGTGCCATAAACTCCCCCGTTCCAGCGCCGCCTTGTGACGATGCGGCAGGGTTGCTTTTTACAGAGTTTGACGCTGCCGCCAAACGACGCGCGAAGCGCGGGCTAAAAATATAAGTTGACGAATTGATAGGATTTCTTAAAGGTGCGATTTAATCTATCAGTTAAACGTCACGCCCGGCGCGCGGCCAGGCTTTGCGTTTAATTCATCCATGCGTTCAATGAGCAATAAAAAATGGGGAGATTAGGATCATGAAGCGAATTTCTAGGGTTGCGGCCAGGTCTGTGGGCAGCCTTGCCGGCGTGCTCGGCATGATCGGCGCCGCGAGGGCGACAACGCTGACGGTCGCCACCGTCAACAATCCGAATATGATCCAGATGCAGCAACTCTCTCCGGTATTCACAAAGGAGACCGGCATCAAGATAAACTGGGTGGTGCTGCCGGAAAATACGCTGCGCCAGCGCGTCACCACCGATATCGCGACAAGTTCCGGCGACTTCGACATCGTGACCATCGGCACCTATGACGTGCCGATTTGGGGCAAACGAGGCTGGCTCGACGAAATGAGCGGCCTGCCCGCGAATTATGACGTGAAGGATATTTTCCCCTCGGTGCGCAGCGGGCTTTCGTATGATGGTAAGCTCTACGCGCTGCCCTTTTACGCCGAAAGCTCGGTGACCTTCTATCGCAAGGACTTGTTCAAGAAGGCCGGGCTGACCATGCCGGCCAATCCGACCTATAAGGACATCGCAGCCGACGTGCCCAAGATCAACGATCCGAGCAAGGGCATCTACGGCATCTGCCTGCGCGGCTTGCCGGGATGGGGCGAAAACATGGCCTATCTCGATACGCTGGTGAACACCTATGGCGGCCGCTGGTTTAACATGAAGTGGCAGCCGCGGCTGGACAGCGCCGCCTGGAAAAACGCGATCACTTATTATGTTGATCTAATGAAGAAGTATGGGCCGCCGAACGCCTCCTCGAACGGCTTTACTGAAAACGACGCCCTATTCCTGCAAGGCAAATGCGGCATCTGGATCGACGCGACCAGCGCCGCCGGCACGATGTATGACCCAAAAACCTCGAAGGTCGCTAATGATGTCGGCATCGTCGCCTCGCCCGTCGCGGTGACGCCGAAAGGGTCGCATTGGCTCTGGGCTTGGAGCCTGGGCATCCCGAAAACCACCAAGCACGAAGCGGACGCCAAGAAATTTGTCGCCTGGGCGACTTCAAAAACGTATCTGAAGCTGGTCGGACAAAAATTCGGCTGGGTCACCGTGCCGCCTGGCACCAGGCTCTCCACCTACAGCGACCCGAACTACACGAAAGCCGCGCCCTTCGCTGGCTTTGTGAAGCAAGCGATTCTCTCAGCTGATCCGAATGACCCGACTTTAAAGAAAGTTCCTTACACAGGCGTGCAGTTCGTCGCGATCCCGGAGTTCCAGAGCATCGGCACGGAAGTGGGCCAGCAGATCGCCGCGGCGTTGGCCGGGCAGAAAAGCGTCGATGCCGCGCTCGCCGAGGCGCAATCTTCGACGGCGCGGACGATGAAAGAGGCAGGCTATCCGAAATAGCGGCGGTTAAAGGTCCCGGCATTTTGTGCCGGGATGCGGGCGTGACGGAATTTCCGGCTCGAATCTCACAGGTGCTCCATGGATGAGGCCGTTTTACAAAAACCGACCGTCATCGCCAGCCCGGAAATCGGGCGGCCCGGCGGCAAACCGAAATCGGGGCGAGATGTTAACACGCTGCCGCTGATCTCGCCGGCGGTTTTGCTGTTGCTGGTCTGGTCGATCCTGCCTTTGCTGGCGACGCTGTATTTTTCGTTCGAACATTACGATCTATTATCGCCGCCGGCCCGGCTGAATGGCGGCCTGAACTATACGTATCTGGTCACCGACATGACGCTTTGGGTGTCGATCAAGAACAGCGTTATCCTCGTTGTCGCCGTGCTGGCCGCCTCTGTCATCCTCGGCACCGGGCTAGCCTTGTTGCTTAACAATGATTTTCCAGGCCGCAATGTCGCGAGATTGCTGGCGATCGCGCCGTTTTTCGTAATGTCGCCGGTTGCGGCGCTCGTCTGGAAAAACCTGTTGTTCGATCCGGTGAACGGCCTGTTCGGCTGGATGATGGCCGGTATCGGCCTAAGGCCGATTTCCTGGTTCACCACGTCGCCGATGTCCGCGGTCATTATCATCTATGCCTGGCGCTGGATTCCCTTTGCCACCCTGATTTTGCTCACCGCGCTGCAATCGCTGGACAGCGAACAGCTCGAAGCGGCGCGGATGGATGGCGCGAAAGCCTTCGCCCGGCTGCGTTATATCGTGCTGCCGCATCTGGCGCGTCCCATCACCATTGTCATCATGATGGAGTCGATTTTTCTGCTGTCCGCCTTCGCGGTGATTTATGCGACGACCAATGGCGGACCAGGCCTTGCCACCACCACCCTAACCTATTTGGTGTATATCCGGGCGCTGGTCGATTTCAGTATCGGCAGCGCCTCGGCGGCGGGGATTTTCGCGATCATCCTGGCCAATATCATTGCCTTCTTCCTGGTGCGGGCGATCGCCAAGAATTTGCAGGCTTGAAGAAACAAATGGTTCTTTTTGCAAAAAGCCGACCCGGCAGGGGAACCAAAAACTTTTATTATTTGGTATGGTGCTGGTTCAACCGATTGCCTAAAGAATCAAAAGGTTTTGCTGCCGCGGGCGCGTCGCCTTTTTTTAAAAAGCAGCGCTTGCTTCACCTTGGGAGGACGTGATGAAACAAACCCTGTTCGCTCGATCCGCCTGGGGCGCCGCGGCCTGGCTGGCTTCGATTGTTATGTTTTTTCCGATTTTCTGGATGTTCATCACTGCCTTCAAAACCGAAGGACAGGCGATCGCGGTGCCGCCGCTGCTGTTTTTCAAACCGACGCTGGAAAGCTTCGCGACCGCGGTGGCGAATGCCGGCTACATCCAGTTCGCCATCAACAGCATCGTGGTCAGCCTCGGCTCGACCGCTTTGGCAATCCTCATCGCCTTTCCGGCGGCTTACGCCATGGCGTTTTTTCCGAGCAAGCGCACCGAGTTCACCCTGGTGTGGATGCTATCGACCAAGATGCTGCCGGGCGTCGGCGTGCTGATGCCGATTTATTTGTTTTTTCGCACGGTGCACCTGCTGGATACGCAGTTGGGGCTGGTCATCGTCGACACGCTGATGAACCTGCCCATCGTGGTGTGGATGCTGTTCTCGTTCTTTAAGGAGATTCCCAAGGAAATCCTTGAAGCCTCGCAGGTCGACGGCATCAACGCGCGCCAGCAAATGGTGCATCTGCTGCTGCCGCTCTCGGCGCCGGGCATCGCCTCGACCGCCTTGCTCGCCGTCATTCTGGCATGGAACGAGGCGTTCTGGAGCATTAATCTCACCGCCTCGCATGCCGGCACGCTAGCCGCCTATATCGCGCGGTTTTCGGCGCCGGAAGGGCTGTTCTGGGCGCGGCTTTCGGCGGCATCGGTGCTGGCGGTGGCGCCGATTCTGGTATTCGGCAGCCTCACCCAAAGAAGGCTGGTGCGCGGGCTGACATTCGGCGCCGTGAAGTAAGGGAGACCATCATGGCAAGGCTAGAACTGCGCAATGTGCAGAAGGAATTTCAAGGATTTAGCGTCATCAAGGGCGTCGATCTGCAAATCCACGATCAGGAATTCGTGGTGTTCGTGGGTCCCTCCGGCTGCGGCAAGACCACCTTGCTCAGGATGATCGCCGGCTTGGAGGAAATTTCCGGCGGCGATTTCATGATCGACAAGGTCCGCGCCAATGACGTGCCGCCGGACAAGCGCGGCCTCGCCATGGTGTTTCAGACCTACGCGCTGTACCCGCATATGACGGTCGCCGATAATATCGGCTTTTCCCTGAAAATGGCGAAGATGCCCAAGGCCGAGATCGACGCCAAGGTGCGGGAGGCGGCGAACATGCTGCAGCTTGACAAGCTGCTGGATCGGCGTCCCCGCGCGCTATCAGGCGGCCAGCGCCAGCGCGTGGCGATCGGCCGCGCCATCGTGCGCAATCCGAAGGGCTTTTTGCTCGATGAGCCTTTGTCCAATCTCGACGCGGCCTTACGCGTGCAGATGCGCACCGAATTGGTCAAGCTGAACCGCCAGCTTGCCACCACGATGATCTATGTCACCCATGACCAGATCGAGGCGATGACGATGGCGGACCGCATCGTCGTGCTGAATGGCGGCAAGATCGAGCAGGTCGGCAGCCCGCTGGAGCTGTATCACAACCCGGCCAATCTGTTTGTCGCCGGCTTTATCGGCTCGCCGAAGATGAACATGATCGCGGGCGAGGTGACCGCCAATGACGGCCACGCGATCACCGTCGCCATCCCTGACGGTCGGCCCGTGACGGTCGCTGCCGACCGGGTGGATGCCGCGCCAGGCGCCAAGGTGACGTTCGGCGCAAGGCCTGAACATATGCATGTCACGCAGGACGGCGCGATTGACGGCGTCGCCGACGTGGTCGAGCGGCTCGGCAACGAGACCTTGGTTTATGTCAAGCGGCCCGATGGCTCGATGATGATCGTCAAGGCGGATGATCTCAGCGGCATCCGCGCCGGCGAGCAGGTGAGGCTGGCGCCGCTGCCGGAGCGCGCGGCTTTGTTCAACGCCGAAGGCCGCGCGCTGTTCCAAAGGCAGTTTCAGCTGCAATAACGAATCATCGGAAACTTGAAACAATGTATCTTGAAAAATTTAGGCTGAACGGGCGCAATGCCGTGGTGACCGGCGGGGGGCAGGCCATCGGGCTTGCTTGCTGCATGGCGCTGGCGGAAGCGGGCGCGCATGTGGTGATCGCCGACCGCAACCCGGAGGTTTGCAAATCCGGCGTGGCGGAAATGAAACAGGCCGGGTTCGAGGCTGAAAGCGTGGTGTTGGACGTCACCGACAGCAAGGCGGTGAAGGCCGCGGCGGATGCGCTGAACGCCAGGCTCGGCAGCATTGATATCCTGGTCAACAATGCCGGCATCGCGCGCTCCGGCGTCGCCGCCGAGGATGTCACGGATGAGCACTGGCTTGACGTGATCAATGTCAATCTCAACGGCACGTTCTATTGCGCCCGCGAATTCGGCAGGCACATGCTGGGGCGCAAGCAGGGCTCGGTGGTGAATATCGGCTCGATGTCCGGCTTCATCGTCAACAAGCCGCAAAAGCAGAGTTTTTATAATGCCTCGAAAGCCGCGGTGCATCACCTGACGCGCTCGCTGGCGACCGAATGGGCGGAGCGCGGCGTGCGGGTAAACGCGGTGGCGCCCACCTATATCGACACGCCGCTCAATCGCTTCGGCATGGAGGATCAAGCGATGAGCCGGACCTGGCTGGAGATGACGCCGATGAACCGGATTGGCCGCACCGATGAGATCGGCTCGGTCGTGCTGTTCCTAGCCTCGGATGCCGCCAGCTTGATGACCGGCTCCATTGTGCTGGCCGATGCCGGGTATGTCTGCTGGTGAGGTCAATCCGCGGCGATGGCCGGAGCATCGGAATTTGGCTCCGGCGCGGCGCGGGTGGCGAGATAAATGCCGATGCCGATTGGAATGATGCCTAACAGGTCATCCGCGCGGATCGGCTCGCCTAGAATGATGAAGGACATGATCAGCCCAAGCGGCGGCATCAGGAAATGCAACGCGCTGGCAGCGGAGGCGGTGCCGCGCGACAGCAGGAAGAACCACAGCATGAACGCGCCGATCGACACGATGAAAATCTGCCAGAACATCGTGAGATAGAACATCGGCACAAACTGCATGTGCGACGGCCGCTCGAAGATCAGCCCGGCGATGCCTAAGGCAATACCGGCGCCGAGCTGCTGGAAGCCGACCGCGACAGGCAGCCGCACATCCGGCGCGAAACGCTTATAGGCCAGGGTGCCGGCGATCAGCGCGGTCAGCGACACCAGCTGCAAGACGACGCCAAGCGGCCGTTGAGTGCCCGAGGATAATCCGTCACGCACGATATACACAGCGCCCAGCAGCCCGAGCGCCAAGCCCAGCAGCTTGCGCCAGTGCAGGCGCTCGCCAAGCAAGGGCGCTGCAAGGCTGGCCACCATGATCGGGTTCAGGCTGGCGATGATGGTGGCGAAGCCGGCGCTGACCCCGCCAAGGCCGAGCCAGGATATCCCGACATAGCAACCCTGGTTGACCAGGCCGAGCAGCATCAGCATGCGCCACGGCGCCGGCTCGCTCGTCCATCCGGTGAGGCGGGCATAGCCCAGCAGTAGCGCGGCGGCGATGATGAACCGCAGGCCGAGAAACAACAGCGGCGGCTCCAGCGAGACGGCGATTTTCGCGAAGGGAAAGGACGAACTCCAGGCGAGGCAGAACAGCAGCACCAGGGTGAGATAAAGCGGGCGGGACATGCGATTCATGAAGCCGAAAATGGCGCACTGGCGGGCAGCGCGAAACCCGCTATTTTTACATGCCTCCAATCCGGGCCTCCAATCCGGGCCTCCAATCCGGGCCTCCAATCCGGGCGCGGCAAGCCGTCAATCGGCGGCGAATACCGCCGATAAGGGGTGGCCATGATGTTTCGGCGCGCGCCGTGCCGCCGGGCGAGCGGGCAAGGCGGCGCCGTAGCCGCTCATCCAGTCGATGGTCCGGCGCAAGCCCATCGAGAGTGGGATTTTTGGCTTCCAGCCCAGCAGGTCGCGCGCCAGCGTGATGTCGGGGCGGCGGCGCTTTGGGTCGTCCTTTGGCAAGGGCAGCAGGACGATTTTGGCGTGTGCGCCGGTTAATTGCAGCACGGTTTCGGCCAAATCGAGCATGTTGGTCTCATGCGGATTACCGAGATTGACAGGGTGCGGCACTGTCTTGGAGTGACGCGCCAGGGCAAGCAGCCCTTCCAGCAGGTCATCGACAAAGCAGAAGGAGCGGGTTTGCTTGCCATCGCCATAGACGGTGACCGGCCGGTTAGTTAACGCCTGCGACACCATGTTAGAAATCACCCGGCCATCGGTAGGCCGCATCAGCGGGCCATAGGTGTTAAAAATCCGCGCGACGCGGGTATCCACCTTGCCTTGGCGCAGATAATCGAAACACAGCGTCTCCGCCGCCCGCTTGCCTTCATCATAACAGGCGCGTGGGCCGGTCGGGTTGACATTGCCGAAATAGGCCTCGGTTTGCGGATGCACGGCGGGATCGCCGTAAACCTCGCTGGTCGAGGCCTGCAGAAAACGCGCGCCGCTTTTCGCCGCCAGCGCTAACAAGTTGTTGGTGCCGACCACGTTGGTCATCATCGTGTGCACGGGATCAATCTGATAGAGCGGCGGCGAGGCAGGGCAGGCAAGATTGACCACCAGATCAGCGAACAGGCCTAGCGGCAGCGGATCGACGATGTCGTGTTCGATGAGTTGCAGATCATGCTTGGCGCATAACGGACTGATCGCGTCGAAATTGCCGCTGGAGAGATTGTCGAGGCAGATCACCCGCATGCCATCGCGCAGCAGGCGCGCAACCAGATGCGAGCCGATGAAACCCGCCCCCCCAGCGACCAAGGCGGTTTTGCCAGCAAACTGCCCAGCGAACTGCCCAGTGAGCTGACCAGTGAGCTGCCCATTAAACTGCGTGGTCATGCGCGCTGTCCTTCCGTTAGTGTGGCGGCCATTTTGGCTTTCGCGGCAGCGCCGCGCCGATCTCGCGCCGCTTCATTGATCGTCTTGACAAGCATGGCGGCGCGATGCGTGGCGGTATGTTCGGCGCAAGTGCGGCGCAATCCGGCCTGGCCTATCGCCCGTCGTTCGGCTTCGGGCCGCGCCAGGCAGTCAAGCACATCGGCGGCGCTGCTTACCCCGATCACGCCCTCGCTAGGCCGGAACACGGTGTCCAGCCCGTTCCAGAGGTCGGAAATCACCGGGACGCCGCAGGCGGTAGCCTCGAACAGGCGCACGCTGGGACTGTAGCCGGCTTTGCGCATATCGGCGCGGGTGATGTTGAGCGTCCAGTCCTGCGCCGCGTAAAATGCCCGGTGCTGTTCAGGCGGCACATGTTCGATGCGCTCGACATTTGCCGGCCAATCAATGCCTTCGGGGAATTGAGCGCCGGCAACCACGAAAGCGAGATCGGGCCGCCGCCGCGCCGGTTCGAGCAGCAATGTTTCGAGGGGCGGTTGACGGTCCGCGCTATAGGTGCCGAGATAACCGAGTGCCCAGCGTTTTTCAGCGACTATGGGAAAATAGCGCTCTGGATCGACGCTGCAATAAAGCGCTACCGCCCGCCGCGCGCCGTAATCGCGTTCCAGCCTCGCCAGCGTGGGGCCGCCGGTAAAGGAGAAATAAAGATCGAACAGCCGGATGGTTTCGTGGGTGAGGTACGCGCAGTCGCCGCGGTCGATGGCGGCGAGGGTGACGGGCGTGTCGATATCGTAGAAACACAAAACGCCGCCGCAAGCCGAGGCGGCAAATTCGGCGACCGCGACGCCGTCCGGCACATAGGAACCGACGATCACGGCGTCGGCGCTGGCAATTTCACCTTGCCAGCCGCGCAGTTGTTCAAGGCTATCGTAAAGCGCGAAGTCGCAGAAATCGGGGTCTGGCAAATCGCGATGCGCGGCGTACCAGGGCGTGTCGCGCTCCAGGAAGAGAATATCATGCGCGGGTGCCATCGCGCGGATCAGCGCCCGCCAGGTGGTGGCGTGGCCATTGCCCCAGGATGAGCTTAAGCTGAGGCCGAGTATGACGATCCGCACAATCTTGTCCTCACAATCTTGTTCATGAATTTCCGCCTCACGCCGCTTTCATGCCGCGCTTGCGCATCAGAGCGTCACGCAGCGCCTGGTTAAGCAGAATTGCCCGCTGTTCATAGGTATGCTCGCGCAGCACGCGCGCAAGCGCCGCAGCGCCGATCCGGCGCGCTCTCGCGGGCGTCAACGCCGCCAGATGGGCGGCCACGTCGCCGCCATCGCGCGCAACTAACACCTCGTCATTAGGCTTGAGAAACAACTCGATACCCTCCCAGGCATCGGTGATCAGGCAGCCGCCGGCGCCGGCGGCTTCGAAGACGCGCGTCGCCGGGGAGAACCCGATCGTTGCCATGCTGTCCCGGGCGATATTGAGCACCGCCATGGCCGCGGCATTCACCGCGTTATGCGCTGAAGTCGGCACATGGCCGAGGCGGCGGATATTCGGCGTCATCGGCTTGTCGTCCCAGCCCGAGCCGCCGAGCAGGAAGCGGCGTTGCGGCAAAATCGCCGCGGGCTTCAGGAAATATTCCTCGACGCGCGCTTCGCGGTCGGGCAGCCGGTTGCCCATGAACACAAGATCGCCTTCATATTCCGGTTGTGCCGGCGCCGGATGATGCGCTTGCGGATCGAGCGCATTATAGATCGGCACGCAAAGTCTCGCCCCCATGGCTTCATAGGCGGCAATCACCGGCGCGCCGCCGCCATAGCACAGAACGAGATCGAGCGACGGCAGGGCGCGGCGCAGCGGATGGTCCGGCGAGGCTGCCAGTTCAGCGAGCGTCGCCGGCGCGTCGACATCCCAGAAGATGCGCAAGGCGTCGGCGCGGGCAAATTTGATGACGCCGGCAAGCAGTTCGTCATCAAACACGCCGACGCCGCTTGCCTTGATGACGATATCCGCCGCCGCCGCTTCCTCAATGACGCGCGCCAAGCCCCGCTGGTTCGCGGGATAAACGGTAACCCGGGCATAATCGGGAGGCGCGATATCACGATGCGCGCCGCGCCCGAACGCGTCAGGCTCGTAAAACGTAGTATCGAAGCCATGCGGAGCGATTGCGGAGAGAATGCCGCGATAATAGGTGGCGGCGCCGTTCCAGTAGGAGGAAAGCAGGCTGGAGCCATAGAAGGCGATCCGCGTCATGAGGCCTCCGCCAGCGCGGGACGCTTGATCCCTTCCAGGATTTCCAGCAATTCCCTGGCGCGATGCGCGCAGCTATGCCTGTCGCGGATCGTGGCCAGCCCATGCCGCGTTAGCGCGGCGCGGAGATCGGCGTCCTGCGATACGCTGCGGATGTTTCTTGTCATCTCTTCGGAATTTTCCGCCCGGAGATAGTCCTTGCCTTCGATAAACAGGCCCTCGCTGTCCTGCCACGGCGCGCAGAGCAACGGAATTCCGCAGGCGAGCGCTTCAAAAACCCGGATCGTTGGAATTCCCGGCAGCATGGTCTGGTAAAAGCCGCGCGGGACGTGGATGGTCATCAGATGGTTGGCGAAGATCGCGGGCGCATCGGCATTGGCGGCCCAGCCTTGATAGCGAATGCCGTAGGAGGCCAATGCCGCCAGCGCCTCTTGCGGATAGCGCACGCCGTGAATGTCGAGCGGAATGCCAGCAGCGGCAATGGGTTCAAATAAAAAGCGCCGCAAGGTTTCGCTGCGTTCGCCATCGCCCCAGTTGCCGATCCAGACGGCGCCGGCGCGCTGTGTTTCACGCGCCGGCGGATGGAACAACGCGGTATCCGCCGCTTCATGCCAGGTAAAAACGCGATTGCCCCAGCCGTCACGCCGGTACAGGCTGGCAAGCGATTCGCCAAAGGCTAACACCCCGTCATAACTGCCGAGGTCATAGGCCGCCATCGCTTTAACGTCGCTCGCCATGCGGTGATGCGTGTCGTGGAACAGCAGCGTGAAGCGGCCGCCTTCAACGCGCTTGCGGCCGATAGCGGCGACCAGCGCGTGGCTGGTCCACTCATGCGCGATCACCACATCCGCGCCGTCGAGCATCGCGTCGAGGTCATCCTTCAGCGGCTGCGGAACGTCAGCAAGCTCCGGGAAATCTGCGGCAAAGCGATGCAGCGCCGTCGCGCCGTGATCAGCTATCAAATTGCTCCGGCTCCAGCCGCCTATCGGCTCAAAGCTGCGGACCTCGTGGCCAGCGCGCAGCAAGGCGCGGATCACGCCGCGCAGGAAATGAGCGTTGCCGTGGTTCCAGCAGGAAATCAGCGATTCGGTGAAAAACACGAAGCGCATGTCACGCCATCTCCAAAGCGGGCTGGCGGGCCAGCCGGACATGCAAATCCCAAAGCGCGTCAATCGTCGCCTCGATGCTATAGCGCGCCGCCCTGGTTCGCGCCTTGGCGCCCATAGCGGCGGCGCGTTCCGGCTCGTCATGCAGCCGCGCAATTTCCGTCGCCAGCGCCGCGTCATCGGCGGGATCGACAAATAACGCCGCGTCATTCCATAATTCGCGGAGCGTCGGGATGTCGCCCAGCACCAATGCCATGCCTGATCGCGCTGCTTCCAGAATTGCCAGGCCGAAAGGCTCGTAGAAAGCCGGCGCGGCGAACACCGCCATGCGCTGCATCATTTCCGTTAGCTGGGCGGTGTTCAGCTGTCCGGCCGCCTGGGCATGATGCAGATGAATGCGGGCTCCGTTTGGGCCGAGCAGCGCGCCCACGGCAACTACCGGCGCGGCAAAGGCGTTAGAAAGCAACCGCGCCGCCGCGCGATCGAATGCCGCGATGTTCTTGCCCTCGTCCCATAGCCGTCCGGCGGCCAGAACACCGCACCGCTTGAAGTTATGCCGAGAAAAGCCGGCGCTGCTGCCGTTTGGCACCACCATGATGGGCCGCTGCAAATCATAGGCGTCGCGTATGGCGGCGGCGAAAGCATGGCTTGGCGCGATGATGGCGGCGGCGCGGCGCAGGCCATGCTCGGTCGCCGCCGCCTGCCAAGCGAGCGCTTGCGGCAATGCGCGATCGCCTTTGACCGCGCGCCACCAGGTAGCGACGCAGGAGTGAATCACGGCTAGCGCCGGCGCCGGCCAATCGGCGTCCCCTAACAAAGACGGGCTGTGCAGATGGATGGAGGTAGCGCCGCGCCGCGCCGCGAGCGCCGCGAGATGCTTGGCGCAACGCGCAAGAGCCGCTGGTTCCGGCATGCACCACTCCAGCGGTTCATCGGTTTCGATCAGCGTCAATCCCGGAACAGCGTTTGCCTCATCCCGCTGCACCGCATCCGGCTTTGGCCCAAGCACCGCGATATCGACAAGCGCACCCTTCGCCGCGAAGCCGCGCGCGATGTCCCGCGTATAGGTCCACACGCCGCCGACCGCGTCGGTTGTCAGAAGAATGCGTTGCTGCGGCGCATCGCTAGGGTTCATCGACGCTCCAATTCTAGCAGCGGGGCGGGGCGTTCTTCCTGGATCGCGCTGAAATGATCGAATTGCCCGAGGTAATGCGCGTGCGCTCTTTCCCAAGCGAGATCATCCGGCATCCCGAATAACTGCCGGTAGTCCGGCGCGCTCGGGTAAGGAAACAAGGGCACCGGATCATTTGCCCAGACACCGGCTTTCGCAAGCCGAGCGCGCCATTCGGCGACCTGATCAGCGTCATCGTCCTCGACGCGGATCAGGTTTGCCTGCACAAACGGCACGCTGCGGCGGGCGCGGATGAGCAACCCTGTTAGTTCATCAGTATCGAGCCGGCATTTCTTGGCCAAGGCGTCGCGACCCTCAGGCGTCAAGCTCTCGACGCCTGCTTCGATGGAGACGCAGCCGGAAGCGCCCAGTAGATCGAGCTGCTGCGGCTTCCACAGATCAATACGGGTCTGAATGCCGAAGCGAATATCCCTTGTTGTTAGCGCTTCGAGCAGATCCATGCGGGGCAGGAAAATTTCGTCGATAAAATAAAGATATTTCGCGCCCTGGGCGATCAACCCATCGATTTCATCGAGTAATGGCGTTAGCGCGCGGCGGCGATATTTATCGCGGAAATCAATCTTGGCGCAGAAGCTGCACGCATAGGGGCAGCCTCTAGAAGCCTCAACCTCCGCGCCTGGCCCCTCGATCACCAGATCAAACTGGTGGTGGTGGTGGTGGTGCCGGGCGATCCAATCAGCCGGCCAGCGCAGCGCCGGCGCATTGATGAACGCGGCTTCTGCGAGACCGCCGCAAAGCAGCGTTTCACCGCCCTCGTTCCGCCAAGCGAGGCCGGTAATGTCCCGCCGGGACGGCGCATCGGCCAGAGAGGCGATGACATCCTCGCATTCGCCGCGGATAACGAGATCGACGCCCAGCTTGTCCAGCACGGCCTTCGGCGTCGACGAACCATGCGGGCCGACCGCGATCGTCACCGCGGAAGTTTCACCGAGCGCTTGCAAGGTTTCGAGCGGCACCCGCAATTCCGGCGGGGCGCAGCGCCAGAACAGATAGGTGGGCGCCGTGGTTATGACAATCATTGCCGGGCTGAACGCAGCCACGCGCGCCGCAATTCCTGCTGCGTCAAGACCCTCGATTTGCGCGTCGAGCAGCAGGGTTTCATGCCCCGCCTGGTCCAGCTTTTGGCGGGCATAGCCGAATTCCAGCGGCAGATGCGCCTCCCGGCAACCGAAATAGATGCTGTTCTCGTAATGCCAGGCCGGGTTGATCAGGGCGATTTTCATGCGACCACCTTGCCGCGCGCCGGCTGGCTGGTTTTTAGCCGCGCTTTGTTGAAGCCGAGCCGCTCGCTTAGCTCGTCGGCAAGCAGCCGCACCCCTCGCTGCCACGGAACTGGCGGCGCGAGACCAAGCAAGGCCTGCAGGCGGCGCGCGTCGGCGACAAAATAGCGCTGGTCATGCGGTCGCCATGCATCCTCGCGAACCTCGATGGCATGGCCGACGATGACCTCAAGCTCGCCGATAAGCCGCCTTAGGCTGACCGCGTTATCCGGGCCGCCGCCGAGATTAAAGGCCTGGCCGCGCGTCTGGCCGATGCCGCGCCAAGCGCCAGCCCAAACCGCCACAGCATCGGTGACGAACAGGATGTCCCGCATTTGGTGCCCATCGCCATACAAAGTGATCGGCTCATCGCGCAGCGCCTGCAGGGCGAAATGCGCCACCCAGCCCTGATCCTCGGTGCCGCGCTGGCGGTAGCCGTAAATGCAGCTCATGCGCAGCGCGCAGGTATTGAGGCCGAAGCTGGTGGCGTAATCCACCACGTATTGATCGGCGGCGCCTTTGGAGCAGCCATAAGGCGTCGCGAAACTCAAAGGCTGCGCCTCGGAAATGCCGAAACCGCGGCGTTGCGCGTCAGCCGGTTGCCAGCCTGCCGCGTCGCGTTCCAAGGCAACTCCGGTCAGGTCGCCATAAACCTTGTTTGTGCTGGCAAACAGCAGTGGCGCCCCGGGATTGCGGCGTCGGAGCGCTTCGACCAGATGGATGATGGCCCCGGCATTGATCTCGAAATCGCTCACCGGGTCATCCATGCTGGTGGTCACCGCCACTTGCGCGGCGAAATGAAACACTGCCGAGGCCTCGGCGGCATATCCGGCCAGTGCGCGGTGATCGCGCACATCGCCCAAAGCCGCCGAAACCCGGTGCGGATGCAATTTGCGCAGCCAGGCGATGTTATCCTCGACACCCTCGCGCGCCAGCCCGTCGAAGAGCAGCACATGCTCGCCTTCGGCGGCGAGTTTATGAGCAAGGTTGCTGCCGATAAACCCCGCGCCGCCGGTGATCAGCACCGGGCGGGTCCGCAGGATGGCCGGCGCCTGCCGGACGCTCGCCAAAATCTCGGGCACCGCGTTGGGCCGCCGCCGCTTCAGAAGCCGCCCCAGCAGCTTTTCACGGCCAGACGCTTCGAAAGCGCCAAAATGATAGTGCCGCTCGTCGAAATGCGCGCCTTCCTGCGTCACCGCGTCATCCGGCAGATCATGCAGCGCGTACCAATAGAGCCGCTCCGCCGGCGCGTTCACCGCGTTATGATAGGCGTCGAGCTGCCCTGCTGGATCATGACGCCAGGTGGAGTAGCCGGTCTCGGTAATCCATACCTCTAGCCCGTCGCGATACGGGGCAATCGCGGCGCGAACCTGCCCGACCAAATCCGGCCAGCCTGGCCATAATCCTGCATCGACTGAATCCCAGGTGCCGGGAAAGCCGTGCAGTCCGACCGCATCGACCACGCCGAGCAGGCCGCGCGCGCCCATCAGCTTGATCCAGTTCAAATCGGTGGGGCAAGGCGCGCCGAGCACCACCCGCTTGCCGCATTGCTGGGCCCAATGGGCGGCGGCGCCGGTCATTTCGCAGAACAAATACCAGTCGTGATCGAGCCGCCAGTCCCAGTCCAGCAGGTTGTTCGGTTCGTTCCACAATTCGATGGTGTCAAACCATTGGCCATGCGCCTTGATGATGGTGTCGATGAAATCGGCGAAGTCGCGCAGCCGCGCCGGCGGGCCGGAGGTGCGGCCGGTGCGCGAGAGGCCGGGCGGGGTATAATGCGCGCAAGGTAGAATCTCGAAATCCTGCCCCAGCGTCTCGAACAGATAGGCGTACCAGGCAGCGCCGTCCGGCGTCTGATAATCCGCCCAGGAGAGATGGGTGCGGATACGGGTGGCGCCGAGCGCCTTCATGTTGCGCACCGTCTGCTCGACCAACTCATAAGCGCCGATGCGGAACCATTGCACGAAGCCGGGAACGCCGCTCATACGACAAGGCCCCTGGTTTCCAGTTCGCTCCGCGCGCGCTGCACGTGATCGACGGCGCGTTCGGAAGCCAGCGCCGTCGCGAGTTCCGGCAGGCTCTCGGCGAGCGTTCGCTTCGGCGCGAACCCCAGCACCTCGCGAGCGAGGGTGATATCGGCGAAGCAGTTGCGGATATCGCCGACTCGCGCCTTTTGCAGAATTTCCGGCTGCAAATCCTCGCGTCCCATCACCCGCGCCAGGATCTGCGCGACCTCCTGGACATTGACGCTGACGCCGCTGCCGATGTTGAGCGTTTTCCCGGCGGCCTCGGGCACAGAAAGCGCCAGGGTGAAAGCGTTCGCCACATCCTCGACATGCACGAAATCCCGCCTTTGCAGCCCGTCCTCGAAAATCATCGGCGCTTGGCCATTGAGGATGCGCGAGGCAAAGATCGCCAGCACGCCGGTATAGGGATTGTTCAGCGACTGGCCGAGGCCGAACACGTTGAACAAGCGCAGCGCCACGGCTTCCATGTCATAGGCGCGGGCGACGTTTAGGCAGAGCTGTTCCTGGGTATATTTGGTGATCGCGTAGACCGAGGCGAGAATCGGGCGCTTCCATTCCGGCGTCGGCACCGGGGTCAGCGTCGCGCCATCGGCCGCTGTCGGGTTCCAGTGGCCGGGCCGCCTTACCGCGTCCTCGACGAAACCATTGGGGCCCTGATATAGCCCCTCGCCATAGATGCTCATCGAGGAGGCGACGACCAGCCGGCGCACCGGGTGTTCGAGCAGGGCGTGCAAAAGCACGGCCGTGCCGTGATCATTCACCGAAACATAGCGGTCGATCTCGTACATGCTCTGGCCAACGCCGACCTCGGCGGCGAGATGCACTACGCTGTCGATGCCGCGCAGCGCGCCGCGCACGGCGGCGGAGTCGCGGATATCGCCGGTGATCACCTCCGTCTGGGCGAAAACTGGATCGCGTGCCGCGTCGCCGTGAACCTGGTCAATGAAGGCATCGAGAACGCGGACGCTGCACCCTTCAGCCAGCAAGGCCTTGCATAAATGACGACCGATAAAGCCGCCGCCGCCTGTTACGAGAACCGCTTCGCCGCGCTTCATCATGTCCCTCTTATTGATTGATGCCGCTTCATATAGGCAGTTAAGGTAGATCATGAAGCTCCTATTCTAATGAACAGGTTGGCGGTTCATGAAGTTGGTGTCAGGTAACCACCTGCTGGAAATAGGATGCTGGATGCGGATGGCGGGACTCGAACCCGCACTCCCTGT
Organism: Acetobacteraceae bacterium; assembly: GCA_965276795.1. Lineage (GTDB taxonomy): Bacteria > Pseudomonadota > Alphaproteobacteria > Acetobacterales > Acetobacteraceae > Acidiphilium. The sequence goes on from OZ255628.1 coordinate 3,363,323, forward strand.
CGGGAAACAGATTTTAAGTCTGCTGCGTCTACCGGTTCCGCCACATCCACTCAAGTTCCGGCAACTAAACTCCGGCGCAGGCATTTCCGGATGCCGCAGGCTTGCCATTTATTGACCACCTCATCAAGCGCTGGGTTAAGCCAAAGCAAGATTGGGGGTGAACAACATTGACGTGCGCCGGTTCAGGCGGCACCAGCATGTCGTGCAATCTCGTAGCCGAGCCGTCCCGCAGCAATCGCCACCTAGCCGGCCTGCGCCTAGCCGGCCCGCGCCTGGCCGGCCAGCGCCGCGCCGGCAGCCCCGCCGGCGCGGCCTGGTTATTTTGCTCATCCGCTTCGCGATCATCGCGCTGATCTGGGGCGGCGTGTTGGGCGGCGCCGCAATTCTGGCGCTGACCTGGACCATGCCCAACCCGGCCCAGGCGACCAGCCATGCCCGCAAGCCGGCGATCACCATGGTCGATTCGCAAGGCGTGGTGGTTGCCCGATTCGGCAGCGTCAGCGGCGTGCCGGTGAAGCTCGGCCAGTTGCCGCCTTACGTGCCGGAAGCCTTCACGGCGATCGAGGACCGGCGGTTCTGGCAGCACGGCCCGTTCGATGGCGAAGGCCTGCTACGAGCCGCTTTTCTCGATATCGCGCATCGGCGGGTGATGCAGGGCGGTTCCACCATCACCCAGCAGGTCGCGAAAACATTGTTCCTGTCAAATCAGCGCACCGTCACTCGCAAGCTGCGCGAGGCGATACTGAGCGCGTGGCTGTGGCAGCATTATTCGCAGAAGCAGATCCTCGAAATCTACCTGAACCGGGTTTATCTTGGCGCCGGCGCCTATGGGGTGAATGCCGCGGCGGAGTTGTATTTCGGCGTGCCTGCCTGGCGGCTCTCAATTTGGCAGGCGGCGGTGCTCGCCGGGCTGCCGCGCGCGCCTTCGGCGTTCAACCCTCTGGTCAATCCGCAAGCGGCGGCGATGCGGGCGCGGCAGGTGCTGAACGCCATGGCCGAAACCGGCGTCATTACCCGGCAGACAGCGCTTGCCGAGGCTGCGGCAATTCATTTTCCGCCGCATGCCGCGACGGGCGCCTCATGGTTCGCTTTATGGGCCTTGCAGCAGGCAGGCGCCGCGGTGCCGCGTGACGAGGATGCGCGATTGGCGGTGACGCTCGATCCGCGGTTGCAACGCGCCGCGCAATCTGCGCTTGACCGCGAGATCGCGGCCAATGCCGCGCTGAACGCGCATCAGGGGGCGGTGGTGGTGATGAATGCCGCGACCGGCGCAATTCGGGCGATGGTCGGCGGCGTCGGCGACCGGGAAGGGTACAACCGCGCGGTGCTGGCGCGCCGGCAGACCGGATCGGCCTTCAAGCCGGTGGTGTGGCTGGCGGCGCTGCAAGCCGGGCTGAAGCCCGACAGCGTGATCGAGGACGCGCCGATCAATTTGCATGGCTACCGGCCGCATGATTACGAGTCGCAGTATCTTGGCCCGGTCAGCATGGCGAAAGGTTTGGCGCTGTCGCTAAATTCCGTCGCGGTGCGGCTGCTGCTGCGCGCCGGCGGCCCTGCCAGGGTGATCGCGCTAGCGCGCCGGCTGGGGCTTGACGATCACTTGCCGCGCAACGCTACGCTGGCGCTCGGCGCCGGCTCGGTGGGGGTGCTGCAACTAGCCGCAGCCTATGCGCCGTTTTTCAATGGCGGCGCGCGGGTCATGCCATTCGGCGTCACCGCGGTGAGCGCCGGCGGATCTACGCATCGGCTTATTCAGCTTCCGTCCGCGCCAGTGATTGCCGCCGCCAACGCTTCGGCGATGATGCAAATGCTGCGCGGCGTGGTGTTGCGCGGCACCGGCATGGCAGCCTCGGTGCCCGGCCTGTTCACCGCCGGAAAAACCGGCACCAGCAACGGGTTTCGGGACGCCTGGTTTATCGGTTATGCCCGGGGCGACATCATCGCCGTATGGGTTGGCAATGACGATGACGCGCCGATGAAGGGCGTGGCCGGCGGCAGCCTGCCGGCGCGAATTTTCCGGATGATCTCCGTCCTGCCGCCACAATGATTGCCGCTTTGGTGATCTTGTGCCCTGCGCATCAGCCTGTACACAGGCTCACCGACGAGGAGATCGCTCATGAGCCGCATTATCCGCACCGAAGCTGGCCCTATCATCACCAAAGCGGTGGAATATCATGGGTTTATCTATACCCAAGGCGTTGTGGCGCGTGATGTCACGGGTGATGTGTCGGCCCAGACAAAGGATATTCTCGACCAAATCGACGCTTTGCTGGAAATCCATGGCACCGACAAGACGCGGTTGCTGCAGGCGCAAATCTGGCTGAAATCGATCGATGACCGGCAGGCGATGAACGAGATTTGGTCGGCTTGGCTGCCAGAAGGCGGCGCGCCTGCGCGCGCCTGCGTCGAGGCGAAACTTGCCGATCCGGGCTACCTGGTCGAGATCATGATTACCGCGTGCCGGTAAATTTCATCGCGAAAGGTTAACGTTCCGATCATTTACATAGTCTTTGAAAAAAGAAAATATTCAAAAAAAAGATTTTCTGAAAGAAGTAATCGAATCTTAATGATTTTGGCCCCAGCAAAGCCTTGCGAAGCGGTAAACGAATCGATTTAATTTTTATCTGTGATATTTTGGCAAATTTAGGGTTGTCGAATCTGCAATCCGGCCGTAACCATGACGCAAGGCAGGTATGACCGGCCAAGATATTGTTTTAGACCGTCGAGCCTTAGAGCGACCGGCCTAGAACTTAGGTGCAAGACGCCAACACGGCGGGATGGGAGATTACGGCATGCAAGGCAACGGCTCCGGCAGCTTCTGGTTCATCGCTCTGCTGGGCAGTTGCTTTATTCTCTTAGGGCTGATGCGTGAAGCCGAGGCTGTCGTGCATCATATCGTGCCGCACCGGCGCGGCGCGCCTGCGCTTAGCCCCAAGCGGGAAGCCTGGTTTCGCCCGGCGAAAAAGCCCCTGAGAGTCGCCGATATCTCCAGCCATATTGTGCGCTACATTAAACGCCCGGCGCCGACGGCGCTGGGGCGCGAGGATCATGTGCTGCCCGCCTCCCGGCATCGCGCCCGGCGGTATTACCGTTACGCCAGCCGCTCCACCTATCTGTGGTGCGTGCCGTATGCGAGGCGGGTTTCGCATATTGAACTGATCGGCGACGCCTTTCTGTGGTGGGCGGAAGCCTCCGGCCGCTATGCGCGTGGGCAGCGGCCGGAAGCTGGCGCCGTGCTGGCCTTTCATGCCACCGCGCAGATGCCGCTCGGCCATGTCGCCGTGGTCAGCCGGGTCATTAACAGCCGCGAAATCCTCGTCGACCAGGCGAACTGGGTGCATAACCAGATCAGCCGCAATATCCTTGTCGCCGATATTTCGCGCGACAATAACTGGACGGATGTGGAAGTGGAAACGACGGCGGGGAAGTTAGGCGTGCCATATCCAACCTATGGATTCATCTATGACCAGTCGCCGGATGGCATGATGATCGCCAGCGCTGGCGGCAACCATGGAGGCACCGAAGTCGCCGAAGCGCCGCGCTTACAGAAAATCACCCTCACCGCGCCACACCGGAATTTGCAGTAGGGTTGTTGATTTCGGCATCGGCCGGAGACACCGCGGACAGACATCCACCTTGCGCTGAGTTTCAGCTAAACCGAGCGGGCGTCTTCTATAACAAAGCGCTTTTTGCAGCTTTCATTGATCATCAAGACGCCCAGTTCATCGCGAAGTCGGCGTAGAGGGAAAGGCCGCCATCGGCAAAAATCGTCTGGCCGGTGATGTAGCTCGCATCATCGGAGGCGAGGAAGGCGATGACGCTGGCCATTTCGTCGGCCGCTCCGGCGCGCCCCATCGGAATGTGGCGTTCAACATTGCGCCTGCGGGCTGCGTCATCTATCCAGTCAGCATTCATGTCGGTGGCAATAGCTCCGGGCGCCACCGCGTTTATCCTTATGCCGCGGCCCGCGAATTCCAGCGCCAAGGTGCGGGTGATGTTGCCGACGCCGCCTTTCGCGGCGGAATAAGACAGATATCCCGGCTTCGGAATGATCTCATGAACGCTGGACGTGTTGACAATAACACCGCCGCCCGGCCTGGACAGGAAATGCCGGATTGCAAGCGACGAGCCATGCGCGACGGCGGTGAGGTTGACCGCCACCACCCGCGCGAAATTGGCCTCGTCAAAAGCATTGCCCGCCATCGGCCCTTGGATGCCGGCATTATTGACCAGAATATCAAGCCGCCCGAATCGCCCGGCAACGGCCTCGAACACCTGGGCCAGAGCGTCCGGGTCGGCGACGTCGCCAGCTGCAATAAAATGATCTTTTGCGTCGCTGATTTCCTCAAGCCGGGCAATGGTGTCCGCCGCCGCGTCATCGTCGTTGAAGTGGTTGATCGCGACACGCGCGCCGCCGGCAGCGAAGCGCTCCGCCGCCGCGCGACCGATTCCCCGCGAGGCGCCGGTGATCAGCGCAAAGCGGCCAGAAAAACGCTGGCCCCCACCTGCCGTCATGAATGCAACGCCAAGGCGATCTGCTCCAGCACCGCCGCATCCTCGATAGTCGGCGGCACAACCGGCGTCGCGCCACTCGCCATCTGCTTCATCGTGGCCCGCAGGATTTTGCCCGAGCGCGTCTTCGGCAGGCGCGGCACGATAAGCGCCGTGCGAAACGCCGCCACCGGACCGATACGCTGCCGCACCAGCGCCACCAGCTCGGCGACGATCTCCGCCTCATCGCGCGCGATGCCAGATTTCAACACCACCAGCCCCAGCGGGACTTCTCCTTTCACCGCATCGGTCTTGCCAATCACCGCGCATTCGGCGACATCCGGGTGCGCGGCCAGCACCTCTTCCATGGCGCCGGTGGAAAGCCGGTGGCCGGCGACGTTGATGATGTCATCGGTGCGGCCCATCACCCAGACATCGCCATCGGCATCGAGCGCGCCGGCATCGCCTGTGCGATACCAGCCGGGAAAAGCATCGAGATAGGCATGTTTATATCCGGCATCGTCCTGCCACAGGCTTGGCGCGCAGCCCGGCGGCAGCGGCAGGCGCAGCGCCAACTCCCCCACGATGTCCGGCGGCAACGGGGTGCCAGCCTCATCCAGCGCCCGCACGTCAAAGCCGGGGCAGGGCCGTCCGCCCGAGCCAGGCTTGAACGCGGTCAGCCCGATGCCGCGAAAGCGCGCGGTGATCGGCCAGCCGGTTTCGGTCTGCCACCAATTATCGATCACCGGCCTGCCCAGTAATCCGGCGATCCAGCTTGCGGTCGGCGGATCGCAGCGTTCGCCGGCGAGAAACAAGGCTTCCAGCTTCGCGAGATCGTAGCGCTTGAGCAGCGCGCCCTCCGGATCTTGCTGCTTGATCGCCCGCAAGGCGGTCGGCGCGGTGAACAGGGTTTTAACGCCATGCTCGGCTGAGACGCGCCAGAATGCTCCGGCATCCGGCGTGCCGACTGGCTTGCCCTCGTACATGACCGAGGTGACGCCGGCGAGCAGCGGCGCATAGACGATATAGGTATGGCCGACCACCCAGCCGACATCGGAAGCCGTCCACATCGCCTCGCCCGGCTGCACGTCGAAGATCAGCGGCACCGAATGGACGAGGGCGACGGCATGGCCGCCATTATCCCGCATGATGCCTTTTGGCCTGCCGGTGGTGCCGGAGGTGTAGAGGATATAGAGCGGATCGGTGGCTGCGACCGGCACCGGCTCATGCGGCGATGCGGCGGCTTCGGCTTTGAGAAAATCATAGTCGCGGCCTGGCGTCAGCGTCGCCGGCAAGGCTTCGCGCTGAAAGATCAGGCAGACGCGCGGCTTGTGAGCCGCGAGGTCCAATGCGGCGTCGACAATCGGCTTATACGCCGCCACCCGGCCTGGCTCCAGCCCGCAGGATGCGGCAATCACCAGTTTAGGCCGCGCGGCGTCGATCCGGCTGGCCAGTTCCGGCGCGGCGAAGCCGGCGAACACCATGGAATGGACCGCGCCGAGCCGGGCGCAGGCCAGCATGGCAATGGCGGCCTCCGGGATCATCGGCATATAGACCACCACGCGGTCGCCTTTGCCGACGCCATGCGCCGCCAGCGCGCCGGCGAGCTTCGCCACCCTCCCGAGCAGCGCGCGATAGCTGAAGCGGACAACCCGCTGTTCCATCGCACTGTCCCAGATCAGCGCGATCCGGTCGCCCGCGCCGGCCTCGACATGACGGTCAAGGCAGTTGGCGCAGGTGTTCAGCCAGCCGCCGGAAAACCAGCGCCCGAACGGGCCGGAGCCGCCATCGAACACGCGGTCGAATGGCTGTATCCAGTCTATCGCTCGCGCCGCGTCAGCCCAATAGGCCTCAGGATCGTCCAGCGAGCGCGCATGAATCAGCTGATGGCTGCTGGTCATGGCATCTCAGTTCACAATGCCTTGGGTATCGGTGCGGATGGTCCGCATGCCGACCGGCAGCACCACCCTGCCTGTTGTTTCGTTGATGACATCCGCGGCGCCGACATAGGTGGCGAGGATCGCCGTCACCAGCCCCAGATAGCCGCCCAGCACGGTCAGCCAGGCAGCGCCCGACCACGCGCCGAAGGCGAGCAGCATGAAGGTGACCCACAGCGCCAGGAACACCAGGAAGGTCGCCCGGCTTAGAACGAAGGTGGCAAGCCAGAGCAGGAAGGTAAATCCGCCCCAGAGGAACAGATACCAGCCGACCACGCCGGCCGGCACCGCCTTGCCGAAAAACTCAACAAACAAGGCAAAGCTCCACCAGAAGGCGCCATATCCGCAAAACGCCACCATGCCGAACGTGTTGCCGCGCGGCATTTCCAACAGCCCCGCAACGAATTGCGCGGTGCCGCCAAACGCGAAAGCCAAAGCGAGGATCATGCCCATGCCGGTGGCAGAAACCCATCCGGCATTGATCATCGACAGCATCCAGGTGGTCAAAGCAAAACCGAACAACCCTAGCGGGGCCGGATTGGCGTATTTCATCGTCTCTCCCTTATGTTTTTTACGTCTTAAGGCGCGCTCGCATAGCGTGACCTGCTGGCGTCTTCAGCTCAGTCTAACGATGCGCGACTATCATACGAGAGGCGTTGAAAGGCAAATTGCTTGCAGCAGCACACCAGGCTTGATGTCAGGCTTTAGGACGCGCCGTTAAATCCGAGAAATCCCGCCGACGGATTGGGAATCCCAGGAGATTGGCTTACCGGAGACGGGATCGCCGGCCCTGGCTGGAATACCGGCTTGCGCTTCCGGAGGGAGGGCGGCTTGCCGGCAGCAGGAATCTTCGCACCGACGGGCATGACAGGCGCTGGGGCCGCCATTTCGTCGGATTGCCGCATCGACAGCAGCATGAACGTGATGTTGTTGCGGTTCAGCGCGACGGACATCTCGATCGGCGTCTCGCCCAAGGCGTTCTTGGCGTTCAGGCGCGCCCCCCGGTTGATCGCCGCGCGCGCCTCGGCGTAATTATCATGATTAATCGCCGAGAAGAGCACTTTCGTCGGGTTTTCCGTGTCGATCTGCACCTGTGACAGGCTGTCTGGATCGATCGCCGAACCGCCCGGCAAGGCTGGCGGCGGCGGTTGCTCCTCCTGCGCCGGGCGATGCAGGCCTGGCGTGGCGCCCATCGGGTTGCCGGGATTAAGCCCGCCTCCCGGCATCTGGGCATGGGCAGGCAGTGCCAAACCGCACAGCAAGCCGGTGAAACAGAACCAGATTGATGATTGAAAATTTCTGCTCATCGCGCAATGATAGCCGATCAGCGGTTAAGCCACCAGAAGCCGGCATTCAAATATGTGGCGAATAGCGACCATGCCAAGTAAGGCGTCATCAGCCAAGCAGCACGGCGGTCGCGCTTGCCGAACTGCACGATTGTCAGGCCGATCAGCAGGTCGAGCATCAGGATGATCGCCAGCGCCGGCAAAGGCATGTGACCGGCAAAAAACACCGGCGCCCAGGCGGCATTGAAGGCGAGCTGCCATCCCCAAAGCGACAGAGCATGCTGATGCCGCGGCTGACGCCAGATCAGCCAGGCCGCAACGGCCATCATGATGTACAACATGGTCCAGACCGGGCCGAACGCCAGGCTGGGCGGCGTCAAGGGCGGCTTAACCAGCCGGTCATACCAGCTTACCACATTTGGAAAGGTCAACAGCCCGTCGGCGATAGCGACCAGCAGGCAAAGCGCCATAAAGCCACCGAGCGCCAGAAGCTCCGCGCCCCATCCATGACGGCCATCAAAACGATCGGACTTACGGAAAGCACATCCCTCCCTGCTTGATTTTATCTAGGCGGAAACGCTTCAATTGCAAAGGGTCTGTGCTGGTGGTCGCCGGCGATTATATCCAGTGTCCTGGAATCCATTCGCCGGACTGGCTGTAATGGCCATTAATCCATACCTGATGCGCCGGCGGTTGCGGCGGATAGGTGATGCAGCCGGTCAGCGGCGACGCCATGCCGATCAATAGAATCAGCAAGAGGATGCGTTTTGTCATGGTTCGGTCTCCTTGTCAGGTCGCGGCAACAGGGCGTCATGCGGCAAGGCGGCGCGCAACGCCGCCAGCGCCGGCGCGGCGGCCTGATCGCAGGCAGCCTCCAGCGCTTGATAGGCGGCGAGCACCGCCTCGCCAAGCGGGCTGAGCCGCGCCCCGCCGCCCCGCGCGCCACCTTTCATCGCCTCGACCAGTGGCGCCGCGAAACTGCGGTTCATCTCCTCGACCAGCTGCCAGGCGCGCTTATAGCTCATCGATAAGCGCCGGCCCGATGCCGAGATCGATCCGGTTTCGGCGATGCCGGCCAGCAGCTCCGCGCGTCCCGGCCCAAGCACCAGGTCCTGGGCCAGCACGACCCTGATCCTAAGGCCGAGCTTCCCGGCGTGACGAAGCTTCACCATCCGGCGATAAAACCACGGCCGGAAAACCATGGCCAGCTTCACTTGACGATATAGCCAAATGAACATATCGAATGATTATTATCATTGGAGGTAGGCGATGCCGATCACCAGGCGCGATTTCGCGGCGGGATTAACCTCGGGCGCCGCGCTGCTCGCCGGGCATTCCTCAGCGGCAAATCCAGGGACCTTGACTGTCGCTTATGCGGGTTCGATGGGCGTGCTGATGGATCGCGGTCTCGGCCCGGCTTATGCAAAAACCGCCGGCGTGACGTTTCACGGCATCGGCGAGGGCGCTTTCGCGCTGGCGCATTTGCTGGCAGCAAAGACCATGCATGCCGATGTGTTCGTCTCGGTCACCGCCGGCCCGATCAAGCTTCTGCAACAGGCCGGCATGATCGGCCCGGCCGTGCCAGTCGCCAGCACCGCCATGGTGATTGCCTATACGAGAAAATCTAGATTCGCGACGCAACTGAAATCAGCGACCGAGGGCCGGATTCCCTGGTACAAGGTGCTCAGCGAGCAAGGTTTCCGCTTTGGCCGCACCGATCCGCGCACCGATCCGCAAGGGCGCAACATTCTACTGACCTTTGATCTCGCGGGGCGATATTATCATCATCCGCGCCTTGGCCGGCGCATCCTTGGCCCGACGATCAACCCGGCGCAGATTTTCACCGAACCCTCGCTGCTGGCCCGGCTCGATGCCGGGCAACTCGATGCCGCCTCCGCTTATGAAAGCGCCGCCAAATCTCTCAACCTGCCCTTCATCGCCTTGCCGGCGCAGATCAATTTAAGCAATCCGGCGATGGCGCCGCAGTGGTACGACAAGGCGTCGATCACGCTGCCGGTCAAAGGCCAGATGAAAACGGTGCATCCGGAGCCTTTGGTGTTCTACGCCGCGGCGCTGAAGAACAGCGCCGATCCCAAAGCGGCGCAAGGTTTCGTGGACTTCATGTCGAGCGCGACGGGCCAGGCGCTGTTCAAGCGCTATGGCTACAATAAGCCGCTCGGTCATGCGATTTGAGCAGCTTCGCCGCATTTTCACCTGGCTAATCCTCGGCCTGCTAGCGGCGCCCTTTGCCGCGCTGATCCTCGACACCGACTGGCCCGGGTTTCATCTGGATGCCGGCGATTCCAGCGCCATCGTCACTTCGCTGGCGCTGAACGCAATTTCGCTCGCGCTGATCGTGCTGATCGGCACCCCAGTCGCGGTATGGCTCACCGGGGCGCATTCTTACGGCAAGGCATTGGGCCGGGTCTTGGTGCTGCTGCCCTTGCTCACCCCGCCGCTGGCTCTGGGAATTTTGCTAGCAACCTTTTATGGCGGCGTAACCCGCGACTTTCATCAACTTGGCCTGACGCTGACAAATAATCGCGCCGCCTTCATTCTCGCCGGCCTCTATGCGGGGATGCCGACCTATATCGTCGCCGCCCGCTCCGCGCTGGCCGCGGTGCCGGAGCAGTTCAAGGATGTCGCGCGTTCGCTTGGTTTGACGCCGGCCCGCGTTTTCCTGCGCATAACCTTGCCGCTGGCCCGCGCCGGGCTTGCCGCCGGACTGGCGCTGGCCTGGGTGCGCGCCGTGGGTGAGCTCGGCATCGTGCTGATTATCGCTTATTTTCCGCAAGGCATGCCGATCCGCCTTTGGGTCGATCTGCAAGATCAGGGCGTCGCCGCAACATTTCCCTTGCTGCTCGCCTTTCTTGCCGCAGCGCTGCCGCTCCCCCTCTGGCTGCTCGCCATTAACACCCGTTCCTGATCAGTCGCGGGCCTAATAATGCGGCGGCGAAGGCGTGAGTTGCATGTCAGGCTGCGGCAGCGGCGCCTGCGCGGCGGGCGGCGGCGTGTTCAAGGGCTGCGCCTCAATGCCAGGGTTGCTGATCGGTGGCGCGACCAGCGATGACGCGCCAAAACCCGAGCCGTTAGACGGCGCGAGGTTATTCGGCGGGAAAGCCAGCCAGTCCGCCAGGCTTTTCTGCACCTGATACTGGAATTGCACATTCATATCGGTCATTAAATCCTTGGTGAGGCTGTACAGCGCCGCATGCAGGCGCCCCGCGCTCGCATCCTCGGGCGGCGCGGTGACGCTGCGCGAGACCGAAGCCTCGGCGAAAGCCACGCGTTGGCCATTGCTCGTGCTGATATTCAGCTCCACGTCCATGTCGCCTTCCAGCATACCGCCGACATCGTGCAGCGAGGCGCGCTTGATCACGAAGGTGGCGGCGCCGGGGCTGCCGTCGGCGACCAGGCGGGACCGGGCCATCGCTTCAAGCGCCAAAGCCGGCGATTCCGGGTCTTGCGAGATCAGCTGCGCCGCGTCCGGCTCGGGCAGATATTCATCCTGCACGTCGATCGTCGCCACTTTCAGGGTGATCGGCGGCAGATAGGAGTAGTTGAGCGGCGGAAAGCTCAGCGGCGGCGGCGGTTCGCTGCTGCCGCAGCCGGCTAATCCCAAGGGCAAGCCGAGCGGCAACAGCAACAATAGGCGCGGGAGATGCTTCATGATGCGTCCTCGTGTTTGCGCGTTTGTACGCTTGTCCGGGCGAAACGGAAGTCGAAATTGCAAAATTCGCAGGTCATCACGATGTCGCCGTCAATCGTCATATGGTCCAGATCGTCATTGCTGAAACCGCCGAGCACATCGGCGAGCCGGGCGCGCGAGCAGCGGCAGCCATAGGCGAGCGGGCGGGGGCGGTCCGCCGCCACGCCTTCGCCGTGGAATAAGCGGTACAGGATGCGCTCCGGCGGCAGCGCGTCATCGAGCAGCTCGTCATCGGTAATGGTGGCGGCGAGGATTTTGGCGGTGCGCCAGGCTTCTTCTTGCGCCGCTTCGGAAAGTTGCGGATCGATGCCGCCCGCGCCCGCAATCCGCTCCAGGATCAACGCCGCGGCACGCCAGCCATTGGCGGTGTCGGCGCAGGAGAGATGGATGAAATAGGGGATCTGCTCGCTGGTGCTGAAATAATGCAGCGCCATATCCGCCAGCGTGTCGCCTTCCAGGCTGACAATGCCTTGATGGCGCTCCATATCCGGCCCCTGATCGACGGTGAAGGCGAGGTAGCCATCGCCGATCAAGGCGCGGGCGGTGATCGGTTCCTCCGGCAAGCCGGCGTTTTCAGCCAGCCGCGCATAGCCGCGCAGCGCGCCGGCATCGGTGCAATCGGCCAGCAGCATCGGCACCACGCCATCGCCTTTCGCTTGCAAGGAAAACGAGCCGGAGAATTTCAGCGCGGTGGCAAGGCCTGCCACCAGCGCCAGCGCCTGGCCTAGTAAAATCCGCACCGGCGGCGCATGATCGTGACGGGTGAGCAAGGTGTTGGCAAGCGGTCCCAAGCGGATCAGCCGTCCGCGCACCGGCTGTTTCGGCAGAAAAAATGGCGTGACGCCACGCGGCACGGCTAGATCCGGCACGTCGGGGCGGCTGCGATCAAGGAAGGCGGGCAAATCGGTCATGGCCGGTAAATAGGCAGGAAATCATCGCGATGCCACTATCACGCTTGCTCGAAATCGCCACAACGATTAGCCATCCGCTATGATCGAGACCGATGATGCCGACTTGGCCGAGGCGATAGGCCGCCTGTCGCGCGCGAGCGTGCTTGTGGTGGGCGATTTGATGCTGGACCGCTATGTCTATGGCCAGGTGCAGCGCATCAGCCCGGAAGCGCCGGTGCCGATCGTCACCGTCACTCGCGAGATCGCCATGCCCGGCGGCGCCGGCAATGTGGTGCGCAACCTGACGGCGCTGGAGGCCGCCGCGGCCTTTGTGTCCGTCGTCGGCGATGATCAGGCAGGCTCGGACCTGACGGCGCTGATCGGCGGCCAGCCCAATGTCGAGCCTTGGTTGCTGGTGCAGAATGGCCGCTGCACCACGGTAAAAACCCGCTATATCGCCAATGGCCAGCATCTGATCCGCGCCGACCGCGAGGAAACCCAAGCCTTGCCGGAAAAACTGAGCGAGCGCCTGCTGCGCATCGCCAGCGACGCGATGGCGGCTACCACCGTCACCATCCTATCCGACTACCGCAAGGGCGTGCTCGATGCCGGGCTGACCCGGCAATTGATTGCGTCCGCAAAGGCGCTGGGGCGGCAGATCATCGTCGATCCAAAAGGGACCGACTATGCGCATTACGCCGGCGCCGACCTGATCACGCCGAACCGGCGTGAGCTTCACGAGGCGACCGGCGGCGATATCTCCACGGAAGACGGCATCGTCGCGGCGTCGTCGGGGCTGATCGAACGGTTCGGCTTCGGCGCCGTGCTGGTCACCCGCGCCGAGGATGGCATGAGCCTCATCACCGGCGATGGCGCGCGGCATTATCCCGCCGAGGCCGCCGAGGTCTATGACGTGTCAGGCGCCGGCGACACCGTGGTCGCGATGCTGGCGGCGGCGCTGGCGGTGGGCATTCCGATCGCCACGGCGGCGCGGCTGGCCAATCTGGCCGGCGGGATGGTGGTGGGCAAGGTGGGCACGGCGGTGGCGCGACCCGCCGATCTGCTCGATGCGCTGCGCCCGGCTACTGGTGCGCTGCGCAAGGTGGTGACCACGCCGGCGGCGGCGGAGGCGGCGGAACGCTGGCGTCAGCGCGGCTGGCGGGTGGGGTTCACCAATGGCTGTTTCGACATCCTGCATCCCGGCCATGTGCATCTGCTGGAACAGGCGCGGGCGAATTGCGACCGGCTGATCGTGGGCATGAACTCGGATGCCTCGGTGCGCCGTCTGAAAGGCGCTACCCGTCCGGTGCATCAGGAGGCCTCGCGCGCCGCCGTGCTGGCCTCGCTCGCCGGGGTCGATCTGGTGGTGATTTTCGAGGATGACACGCCGCTGGCGCTACTGGAATCGATTCGCCCCGATTTGCTGGTCAAGGGGTCGGATTATACGCATGACACCGTGGTCGGCGCGCGCGAGGTGGAATCCTGGGGTGGCCGCGTGATGCTGGCGGAGCTGCTGCCGGGCCATTCCACGACAGCGACGGTGATGCGGCTCAATCGTCAATCGCCAGTTGTCGGTCTTCAGTCGTCAGAACGGTGATGCGGATGCGGCGTTGTTTGATTTTAGCCGCGGTGATCGGGAGTTCGGCTGGCTGGGGTTTCGCAGCACCGGCGGGTAACGTTCCATCATGCATGTCGATACGCAATCACTACAAGCTGCCGCCTCCTGGCGGCACGGCCAAAGATCCTACCGGCGGCGTGGTCATTGAATTCGAGCTTCAGCCTTCCGGCACACTGGTTTTCGCCAAGGTCATTTGCCCAAGCGGAAACGCGAAGCTCGATGCCATCACGCTGAAGTCCGTGCAACACAGCCACTTCCCGCCCTTTCCTGGCAAGCAGCCGAAACTCTTCGTCGTGCCCATCAAGATTATCTCCCGTCAGCAGCCAACCAAATGAACGACACTTGCTTATGAACCGAATTCAGACCATATTCGGCTTTATGAAGTCAGGAGATGGCGGATGAAACTCGCGGAACAAGTCAAGCCGATCAGCTATTTCAAGGCACATGCGCCGGAGATCATCCGTGAGCTTGCCGCGGACCGGCAGCCGGTGGTGATTACCTTGAACGGCGAGGCTCGCGCGGTATTGCAGGACATCGCCAGCTTCGAGCAGACGCAGGAAACCTTGGCGCTGCTGAAACTCCTCGCGCTAAGCAACAAGAGCGTCGAAGCGGGCAAGGTTGCGCCGGTTGATCAGGCCTTTGCGCGGATTCGTGAAACGATCCAGGCCTGATTCTTGGCCTTCCAGGTCTTGCTGGCCGAGGATGCCGAGCGGGACATCGCGGAGATTTATCACCACAAAGCAAGGCAAATGGGGAATGCGCAAGCCGAAAAACTGCTGGCAGCGCTGGAACGCTGCTGCCACTCGCTCGCCGACCTGCCGGCGCGCGGCCATGTCCCGCCGGAACTGCTCGAACTCGGCATCCGCGAATATCGCGAATTGCATCACCAGCCATACCGGATCATCTACCGCCTCATGGACACGCGGGTAATCGTCTATTGCGTCGCCGATGCACGGCGCGACATGCAAAGCCTGCTGCTCCGGCGGCTGATGCGATGACCAGGGTGAACCAATACGGCCAGCCGGCGATCCGAGATGGCATCATTTCTTGACAAGCTGAAAATCACGCCTGCTCAATGCAAAGGGAGCTGATCATGAACCATAAACTCAAACTATCTTGCGCGACAGCAATAGCAGCGGCGATTTTTCAAGCATCGGCCGGCGCAGCCACTCCTGCAAATCTAGCGCTTAAGAGCATCATCGATATTCCTGGCGCGCCGTTGACGAATTTCGATGTCGGCTTTGTCGATCCGGTTCATCATCGTTACTATTTTTCAGATCGCGCGAACAAGTCAGTGGATGGTATCGACACGGCCAATCAGAAGTTTCTATTTCACATCCCGGGTTTTTCCGGCGCCGCGGGAGACAAGGCTCTGGCAAAAACCGTGACGAGCCAAACCATCGGTCCGAATGGGGTTGTCGTTATCCCTGAGAAGAATCAGCTCTGGGCTGGCAATGGCGCAAGCGATGTCAAGGTGTTCAATATCGCGACCGATCCGCCGCGGCTGATCGCGGATGTTAAGACCGGCGGCAAAAACCGGGTTGACGAGGTTGCCTATGATCCCAAGGATCATCTTGTCGTCGCTTCCAATGATACGGATACCCCGCCATTCCTGAGCTTTATTTCAACGACGAGCGATCACCGCATCCTGGGCAAGCTGCCTTTGCCTAATGCCACCGATGGCCTGGAGCAGCCCCGCTACAATACCGTCACCGGAATGATCTACCAGTCGATGCCGTCCTACAAAAATCAGAAAGAGAGCGGCGGTTTCGCGGTGATCAACCCGGCGACGCGCAAGGTCGATCACGTGATTCTGGTCAAGAACTGCTCGCCTGCCGGCAATGCGCAGGGACCCGGAACAGCCGAACTGATGGCCTGTCAGGACCCAGGCCAAACCGTGGTCGTTGATGTCGCAACCGGGAAGATCGTGAAGGCGTTCCCGCAGGTCGGCGGCAGTGACGAGGCTTGGTACGATCCCGCCACCATGAGCTACTATCTGTCAGCGCGCGATAATCCGAGCGGCCCGGTGCTTGGCGTTATCAATGCGGCAACCAATCAATGGGTCGCTAATCTCCCCACGGCGAAAAATTCGCACTCGGTGGCGGCGGACCCGCATTCGGGAGCGGTTTATGTGCCAATGGCGCCCAATCCAATTTGCGCCAAGGGATGTGTTGCGGTCTTCGCGCCGAAATCGCGATAATTTTTAGAAAGGCCATAATTTTCAGAAAGGCCATAATTTTCAGAAAGGCCATAACTTTCAGAAAGGATAGAGAGATGCGGCGATGGTTGATGGTTATGGTTGTTGCGGGGTCGGCATGCTGGGGTTTCGCGGCACAGGCGGGGACCATGCCATCCTGCATGTCGATGCGCGACCACTACAAGCTGCCGCCGCTTGGCGGCACCGCTGAACAGCCCACCGGCGCAACGATCATAGAATTTGCGGTTCAACCATCCGGCGTTCTGATTTTTGCAAAAGTGCTCTGCCCGAGCGGCAGCGCCAATCTTGATTCGCTGGCATTGGGCGAGGTGGAGCATCACCATTTCCCGCCGCTTCCCGCCAAGCAACCCAAGGCTTTCGTGGTTCCCGTCGTGATTGGCTCGCCTCCTCCGCAAACGCCGCAATGAGCCGGCTGAACCAGTATGGCCAGCCGGTCGGCGCGCCGGTCACCGCCTGGACGCCGCGCCCCCGCCCGCCGCGCGTAGCGATGGAGGGACAGTTCTGCCGGGTTGAACCGCTCGATCCCGCGCGTCACGCCGAGGATTTGTTCCACGCTTATCATCTGGCGCCGGATGACCGGGACTGGACCTATCTGCCATCCGAGGAGCGTCCGGCTGATCTCGCATCGTTCCGCGACCAGCTTGCCCAATACGCGGCCAGCGACGATCCGCTGCACGTCGCGATCATCGACAAGGTGACAGGCCATGCCGTCGGCATGTGCGCCTATCTGCGGATCGCGCCGGATCACGGCGTGATCGAGATCGGCTACATCGCGTGGTCGCCGCTCTTGCAGCGCCGGCCCGCCAGCACCGAGGCCGTGTACCTGATGATGCGCCGCGCTTTCGACGAGCTGGGCTATCGCCGCTTTGAGTGGAAATGCGATAGCCTCAATGCCCCGTCCCGCGCGGCGGCGGAACGCTACGGCTTCACCTTTGAGGGCATCTTTCGCCAGGCGGTGATTACCAAGGGCCGCAACAGGGATACGGCCTGGTATTCCATCATGGATGCCGAATGGCCGGTGATCCGCCAGGCTTTCGCGGCTTGGCTGGCGCCGGAAAATTTCGGTGCGGATGGCAGGCAGCGCCAATCCCTCGCGGCGATCCGGGTTGCCATCGCCTCACCCTGCCAAACCGGCTAAAACGAGACGATGAAATTTCCGATTCGCCCACGCCTGGCCGGCTTGGTTCTATACACGATGGCAACGCCGGCCATGGCCGGCGTGCCATCCCCGGCAATGCAGGCTTATGGCAGGCAGGTCTATCAGGCAGTCTCGCAACAAATCGCCGCCGATGCGACGAAGAACGCCCCGCTCATCCAGCATTATTTCGGCGTAACCGGCACCACGGTGGAAGTGGCTTTCATCGTGCTGCCGACAGGGCAGGTGGCGCGCGACAAAATCCTGCGCTCCAGCGGCAACAAACTGTTCGACGCCGAGGTGCTCGGCTGGACCGGCACAATGAAGCTGCCGCCTTTCCCGCCTGACATTCAGGAGAAGCAGATGACCTTCGCGGTGCCGTATTTCTTTAGGGGGCAGTGATGGACGATTATGTGCTTGACCACACGAGGCTGAAGATCCGCGATTTTATAACCAGCCTACAGCCAAAGTGAACGCCGCCACGCGGGCCAACGGAAGGCTCCAATTGCAAGTATGATTATGGCAACGCCCAAAGTCAGCGCGTAAAATACGGTTGGGAATGGCATCCAACGGCCATTAATTCGGTAGCCCAATTGCCATTTCTTCTTGTCGATCCGCGTGCCGACCGGAAGTCCCCGATCCAGCGAACCATCTGTTGCTCCGGCGGTATAGTATAGCTCTCGCCCGTCAGCCTCCCGAATAATGTAATCCGTTCCGTATCGAGGAGTGTAACTGTTTTGGCTTGCAATGACCGTGCCTCTTACGTCGATAAGCAAGCGGAACAATATAGTATTGTATCCGAAACCCCATAGCCCGTAGAGCCCAAAGACAATGAGCACAACTGGCCCTGGCAGCCCAGATTGCTTATTCACTCCAGTCTCGAACGATATTTGATCCGTCGATCATTTTCATTGATCTATTTCGGCAGTAAATTTCTGTAGCCACGCATTTTGATTTATTTATATTCTAGCTGCCCGATCTCACTTGGTGTCTGCGGCACACGGCGGAAGCGTGAGGCATCGTAGCCCTGCGCGGCAAACTGACTGAGATAAAAGCGATAATCCGCCTCGCTCATCACCTTATCGCGCGAGAAAATCCAGCCCAGCGAGCGGTTGGGGAAGCCGACGAGCGACACTGAATAATCCGGCGTCACATAGATGATCACATAAGGCACGCCGATCAGCGCGTCGAACTTTGTCACCCGCCAGCGCGCGTTGCCGGTGCCAGGCACCACGTAGTCCACCGCAGGGAAGCGGATCAGCTTGCCGTCAAAGGTTTTGGCGTGGGCATAATACACGTCGTTGATGCCGCCACCCTGATGCGGCGAATAATCGACATAGGCGCCGACATAGCCGGCCTCGGCGAAATAGGGGATATGCGCGGTGATGTAGTACCGCCCGTAATAACGAGCGAGATCGACCGACGCCACCGGGCGGAGCTTTGGATAGGGATATGAGCTGGTTGCAAGCGTGCAGCCAGCCAGTGCCGCCGGCGCCGCGGCAATCAATAAACGGCGGCCAAGCAAAAGCGCCAAAGCGAACTCCTATTGGGTGTTCTGCTTTGATACCGGCAAAACCTTAACGGTTGCTGAAGGAAACAAATAACGCCCGACCAAAAGCCAAAAACCGAACACGGTGGCGCTGGTGGTGGTGATCAGCGCGATGAAATCCGGCACTGGCAAGCCACGGCCGATTGCGTTCAAAACAAACTGCGTGATGGTCGAAAGGATGATAAAGATAATCCACACATAGGTCAGCCGGAATGAGCGGCTGGCGAATTTCCGCCGCTCGTTAATGTCCTGTTCGAGATTGACGTTGCGGAGATGCTTCTCGCGCTCCTCCGGCGTCTCGAAGCGCAGCACCTCGCGTTCGGGATTTGGGTTTTTGTCGAGCGGAATCTCGTCGAACTGGTCAGGCACCGACATCCACGCCGAGATTTTCCGCTTCCCGCAGAAACACGTCGCGCATCACCCGGTCGGGGATTGTCGTCTCGCCGCGCACCCGCCAGTTATTCTGTTCCGCCACGATATACCAGGCTGAACCGGGCGAATGCGTCATGTCCGACAGGTCGAACGAGGTATAGGATTTATAGCGCTCCCATACCCAATCGATCAGCTCCAGCGCCCGCTGATCCTCGGGATCGACCCGCGGCGGCTTACCAAATGGATCGTTCGATTGCACCGTCTTGATCGGTTGGCGGCCAAAATGCTTCAACGCGTGATACAGCGTCTTGAACACCGGCCCGTGCTGCCAGACCTGCGGTTTTTCCGAAATGAACGAGGTTGGATCATAAGCCAGCCACCATCCATAAGCGTAGTAGACAAGCTTTTGCAGCTTCATGTGCTCGACGCCCTCGGGCGACGCGCGAATAATGAATTCATTGGCGATGGCTAAAGGACGATAAGGCGGGCCTGATTTCAGCATTGAAACGAGTGGTTCATGAAGTGCATCTCATTATGCGATGATCGGACAGATTTTCAATCGCATGCCTTATTATACGCCTTTTGCGTCGGGGCAAAAGAGTGTTCTCCACAGTCCCTGGTTGTTAAACAGCAGGCAGATGTGACCATTGCGACAAAATGGGATAACCCGCCGCCATGAGCAAGCTTGCCGAGTATCCCATCGCCGTCATCGATGACGGGTTCCACGCCGAAACCAGCGGCGCCATTGTCATCCGCGACGTGGTGACGGCCTTGCAGGCGCGCGGTCATCGAGTGAAGACCGGCATCGATATGGACTCGGCCCGCGCTGGCCGCGTGCTTTATTCCGGCCTCTCGGCGCTGTTGATCTCCATTGACGCGATAGCGGATCGGAATGCACTGATCGCGACACTTGGTGAAATCATCACCCTAGCGCTCGCCCGCGCGCCGGATATGCCGGTATTCCTCTATGGCGAATCCCGTGTGCTGGCCGATCCGCCGGTCGAGTTGATGGAGCGGATCGACGGCTATCTCTATCTGCATGAGGATACGCCGGCCTTCATGGCGGGCTATGTTTCCAGCGCGATCCATCGCTATCTCGACGCCATGCTGCCGCCCTTCTTCAAGGCGCTGGTGCGCTATACCGATGCCGCGAAATATTCCTGGCACACGCCCGGCCATGGCGGCGGGGTAGCGTTCATGAAATCGCCGGTGGGGCAGGCCTTTCACCGCTTCTTCGGCGAAACCACGCTGCGCGCTGATCTCTCGGTCTCGGTGCCGGAACTCGGCTCGCTGCTCGACCATGCCGGCCCGGTGCGCGAAGCCGAACGAGAGGCGGCGCAAAGCTTCGGCGCTGACGCCACATTTTTCGTTACCAACGGCACGTCGAGCGCCAACAAGATCGTCTGGAGCGGACTGGTCGGCCCCGGCGATACCGTGCTGGTGGACCGCAACTGCCATAAATCCATCGTTCACGCGCTGATCATGACCGGCGCGAAACCCCTCTACCTGGTGCCGAGCCGCAACGCCTATGGGATTATCGGGCCGATTTCTCGCGCGCAATTTGACGCGGAATCGCTGCGGGCACGGCTCCCGGAGGGTGGGCGCATCCGCCTCGCCACCATCACCAACTCGACCTATGACGGGCTTTGCGTTAATGCCGACGCGGTGAAGCTCGCCTTGGCGCCGATTGCCGACGCCATCCATTTCGACGAAGCCTGGCTCGCCCAGGCGCGGTTTCACGAATTCTACCAGGGTTTTTTCGCGATGAGCGACGGCGCCGGTCCGGTGGCGCCCTTGGTGTTCTCCACCCAATCGACGCATAAGGTGCTGGCGGCATTTTCCCAGGCTTCGATGGTGCATCTAAAGGAAGGCACCGAACAGCGGCTGGAGCCGGACCGCTTCAACGAAGCCTTCATGATGCATTCTTCCACCTCGCCTTGGTACGGCATCATCGCCTCCTGCGACGTCGCGGCACGGATGATGCGCGGGCCGGCAGGGCGAACATTGGTGCAGGAAACGCTGGAGGAAGCCGCCGGGTTTCGCCGCAGCCTAGCGCATCTCGGCAAGACCTTTGCCGCCCGCGGCGACTGGTGGTTCCGTCTCTGGCAGCCGCCTGCCGACGCGCTGGATCAGGTGGACTGGACCTTGAAGCCGAGCGATGACTGGCATGGTTTCCCGGATATTACCAATGGCTTCACCCTGCTCGATCCGTGGAAAGTCACCATCCTCTGCCCTGGCCTTGACAAGATGTTGGGCATCCCGGCGCAGATTGTGGCAAAATATCTCTGGTCGCGAGGCATCGTGGTGGAAAAGATCGGCACTTATCATTTCCTGATCCTGTTCACCCTTGGCGTTTCGCGCGGCAAGTGGAGCAACCTGATCACCGAATTGCTCGCCTTCCGGTCGCATTTCGAAGCCAATACGTCGATCCCCGACGTGCTGCCGGACCTCGTCCGGGCCTCGCCGGGACGCTATGAACGCATGGGTTTGGCCGATCTCTGCCGAACCCAGCACCAGGCCTATCGTGACGGCAAGGCGCTGCGCCTGCAGAACGCGATTTTCGGCATGATCCCGGAACAGGCGATGCTGCCGCAAGCCGCCCATGCGGCATTGATCCATGGCGAGGTCGAGCCGGTGTCGCTCGATGCGCTGGAGGGCCGGGTGCTGGCGCGCATGGTGGTGCCGTATCCGCCTGGCATCCCGCTGATCATGCCGGGCGAGCATGTGGATTCCCAGTTGATCGTCGATTATTTGCGCTTCTGCGAAGGCTGGGACCGGCAGTTTCCCGGATTCGAGACCGACATCCACGGCGTCCGCAAGGATGAGGACGGCGCCTACCGTCTAGACTGCGTGGCGGTGCGATAGGTTTAAATCACTCGCTCGCCGCTGGATTCACGAGCGCGGCAGCCGCTTCTGTCATGGAGCGTTCAGGGTCATGCGCGGCGTCCCAGATCAGGCGCGGGTCAAAAACACGCGCGGCGATGATGGAAAGCATCACCACGACGATGAAGGCAAGCGCCCCGGCGCTGGCGGTGACCTTTGCCAGCGGCGCGAACTGCACCATCGGCGTGTAAATCAGCACCGCGAACGGGTCGAGGTTGGACCAGCGGCCGATTTCATCGACCAGGCGGTAGAGTTTGGTCTTCCGGCGCAACTGCCGGCTTGAGTGGGTCCAGACCGAGACATGCATCCAGGTCAGCACCATCAGCTTGCCGAACGGGATCATGATGCTGGTGAAAAACAGCAGGAACGCCAAGGGCATGAAACTGCTGTTAAACAACAATTCAATGCCGCGAAAAATTGTGAGCGGACGCCTCATGCCGGCTTCGTCCAATAGGTTCATCGGAAAGTAATTGGCGAGCGGCAGCAGGATATAGCCGGTTAGAGTCAAAGCCAGCGACCACATCAGGGCATAGGGCTTGCGGCGATACACGCGCGCTTTGCAACGGGGGCAGTGCTTGCCTTCCATCGCGGTGGATAGAACCAGGTCACAACTTGTGCAGCCGAGCAGATCAGGTCCTGCCTCGGTGGACGGCGCCCTGATGCGGCGCCAGATCGCCCGGCGGTCCAGGCTTGCGCGCGTTAGCATGGCCATGAGCGCGGCGGCGGCGAAACAATAGCCGCCAGCGTTGATGACCACGGGGGTGAAGGCGGCGACGCGGCCATAGGCAATCGCCGCGCCGATCAGCAGGACATCTGGCATCGCCCAAACATCGAGACTATGCGCATAGCGAAAGGCCGGACCCAGCCAGTGCTGGCGGCTTCCGCGCTTGATCGCGAGCAGCGTTAGCGAAAGCAGGCCAAACCGGAAGAACGGCAGGATAATCGCCAGCAAGGCGCAGAACGCGGCAAGCAACGGCCAGTGTTCATTCCAGATTGTCACGACACCGGAAGCGATATGGATGGAAGCTGTAAGGTTGAGCGGTCCGATAATGGTCAGGGCGGCGAAAAAATTCGCCGGAAACAGCAATAGAAACGTCGTCAGGGAGCAGGCGAGCGCCGCGTTCAGGCTGCGCCCGTTGGTGCGCTCCAGAACCCCGTCGCAGCGCCAGCACGAAAGTTTGCCGTGCGGCTGCGGTGACGGCATTTTCTGAATCGCGGCACAATCCGGACAAGCGATAAGCATCCGGCTGTCTCTCCCTACATCCTGTACTCCACGCAAGATGTTTATTTAAGGCGTCGCGTAAGCAGCAAGCACCAGGAAGCAAGAAGGTTGAAGGATTGCAACCCAAGCCAGCAACCGCCTTCTTAAAGCGGTCGCGGGGAAGCGGTTGCTGCTTGGTCGTGCTACTCTACTTCTTCGTCTTCTTTTGTTGGATCATCGGCGTCTGGTTTGGGGGTTGGCGGGGGGTTGGCTTCGGCGATGTCGAAGGCCAAGGCGCCTTCTTTCAGGGTGACCTTGACGGCGCCGCCGCGGGCCAGTTTGCCGAACAGCAGTTCCTCGGCCAGCGGCTTCTTGATCAGCTCCTGGATGACGCGGGCGAGGGGGCGCGCGCCGTAGAGCGGGTCGTAGCCGCGTTCGGCGAGGAACTCTTTCGCCGCCGAGGACAGCTCGATGGTGACGTTGCGATCAGCGAGCTGCGCTTCCAGCTGCATGATGAACTTCTCGACCACCCGCGCCACGATCTCCGGCGTGAGGCCGGCAAAGCCGATCACCGCGTCCAGCCGGTTGCGGAACTCCGGCGTGAACATCCGCTTGATCGCTTCTTCGTCCTCGCCCAAGCGCACATCGCGGCCAAAGCCGATGGCAGCCTTGGTCATCTCGGCGGCCCCGGCATTGGTCGTCATGATCAGGATGACGTTGCGGAAATCGACGATCTTGCCGTTATGGTCGGTCAGCTTGCCGTGATCCATCACCTGCAGCAGGATATTGAACAGATCAGGATGCGCCTTCTCGATCTCGTCGAGCAGCAGCACGCAATGCGGGTGCTGGTCGATAGCATCCGTCAGTAGCCCGCCCTGGTCAAACCCGACATAACCGGGCGGCGCGCCGATCAGCCGGCTGATCGAGTGCCGCTCCATGTATTCCGACATGTCAAACCGGGTGAGTTCGATCCCCAAAGTCGCGGCCAATTGCTTGGCGACTTCCGTCTTGCCAACCCCGGTCGGGCCGGAGAACAGATAGTTGCCAATCGGCTTCTCGGCATCGCGCAAGCCGGCGCGCGACAGCTTGATCGCCGCGGCCAGCGCCTCGATCGCCTTGTCCTGGCCGAACACCATCGATTTGAGGTCGCGCTCCAGCGTGCGCAGCGTCTCCTTGTCGTCGGCGGAAACCGATTTGGGCGGGATGCGGGCAATCTTGGCGACGATCTCTTCCACATCCTTCAAGGTGACGGTTTTGCGCCGCTTGTTCTCCGGCAGCAGCATCCGGCTGGCGCCTACTTCGTCGATCACGTCGATCGCCTTGTCGGGCAGTTTGCGGTCGTGGATGTATTTGGCCGCGAGTTCCACCGAGGCGCGGATCGCCTCGTCGGTATAGCGCACCTTGTGGTGTTTCTCATAAACCGGCTTGAGGCCGCGCAGGATCTTGATCGCGTCCTCCAGGTTCGGCTCGTTCACGTCGATCTTCTGGAACCGGCGCACCAGCGCCCGGTCCTTCTCGAAATAGGTGCGGAACTCCTTGTAGGTGGTGGAGCCGATGCAGCGCAGCGAACCCGATGCCAAAGCGGGCTTCAGCAGGTTGGACGCGTCCATCGCGCCGCCCGAAGTGGCGCCGGCGCCGATCACCGTGTGGATCTCGTCGATGAACAGCACCGAGTTGGGCAAGGCTTCCAGTTCAGAGACCACCGCCTTCAGCCGCTCCTCGAAATCGCCGCGATAGCGGGTGCCAGCCAGCAGCGCCCCCATGTCCAGCGCGTAGATCACCGATTTGGCCAGCACCTCCGGCACGTCGCCATCGACGATGCGCTTGGCCAGACCTTCCGCGATGGCGGTTTTGCCGACGCCGGGATCGCCCACATAGAGCGGGTTGTTCTTGCTGCGCCGGCAGAGGATTTGGATGGTCCGCTCGATCTCGGTCTCGCGGCCAATCAGCGGGTCGATCTTGCCGCCTTGCGCCTTCTTGTTCAGGTTGACGCAGTAATTGGCCAAAGCGTCCTGCCCGCGCTTGGCGTTCTTCGGTTCAGGCTCGCCATCCTGCGGCTCGCCCTGCGCCGTGGCGGCGCCTGGCGGGGTGCGCGGGTTGGTGCGGCCTGGCGCCTTGGCGATGCCGTGGCTGATGAAGTTCACCGCGTCCAGCCGCGTCATGTCCTGCGATTGCAAAAAGTACACCGCATGGCTTTCGCGCTCGCTGAACAAGGCGACCAACACATTCGCCCCCGTGACTTCGTCGCGGCCGGAGGATTGCACATGGATGGCGGCGCGCTGCACCACACGCTGAAACCCCGCCGTCGGCTTCGGATCGCCCGCGCGGTCGGTGGCCAGTCCCGCCAGGTCCTTGTCGAGAAACTCGATGGTCTCGCGCTTCAGCCGTTCCAAATCGACGCCGCAGGCGCGCAACACCGTCGCCGCGTCCGCATCGTCGATCAAGCCGAGCAGAAGATGCTCAAGCGTCGCGTATTCATGCCGGCGCTCGGCGGCGAAAGCCAGCGAGCGATGCAGCGTCTGTTCCAAGTTCCGGGATAACATATCAAACCTACTCCTGGCCCAATCCGCTCGGGCCACTTGCTCGGGCCGGCTTCCGGCAAACGGCCCCTGCCGCCCTGGTCAAGCCCGCCATCATCCTACGCAATCCTTCTTTGGGCCAGCTGTCAAATCACCAGCCAAAGCATCAGGCCAACACATCAAGCTAACCAGCCGCTCATAACATGATAGCGGAGAAAACTTTCTCAATGATATCAATTTGTCCGTGATTGATGCTTCATGGCGTTCTTCAATGCCGCCAAAAGCACCCAGGATCACTCTTTCTCTATCGTGCATTGCAGCGGATGCTGGTTCTGCCGCGCTAAATCCATCACCTGCGTCACCTTGGTCTCGGCAACCTCATAGGTAAAAACCCCGCATACCCCCACCCCGCGCTTGTGCACATGCATCATGATCCGCGTCGCTTCCTCCCGAGACTTCTGGAAAAACCGCTCCAACACATGAACCACAAACTCCATCGGCGTGTAGTCGTCGTTCAGCATCAAAACCTTGTATAACGCAGGCTTGCGCGTCCGCGCCCGAACCTTCGTGACAACGCCCGTCCCAGTCCCGCCACCAGTCCCCGCCCGGTCATCGCCAGACCCAAAAACAAGGGGGGAGTTAGGTTCATATCCGCTCATAGCCCAATTATCCAAGATGATCCTTTGCTGGACACAGCATATCCAAATATTCTGCCTAGAGGAAAGTAAATTATGCGCTTTTCAGGATTGGTTTAGCCGCGTGTCGCAGGATGCGTGAGATGGTTGGTTGCAAATTCCGGCAACCCGTCATGCATCCGCATCCAAGGCAACCGGTCGGCGACGCACATATGCAGCCGAGGCCGGAACTGCAATGCGGCGGGATCGTCAAGCGTCGCGGTATGAATGCCTGTGCCCGCGACGCCGGGCTGACGATAAAAAAGCTGGCAGCCGCAGATTTCGCAGAATAACCGCTCGCAGATTGCGGAGGATTGATAGCGTCTGGGCTGCCCTTGCAACAGGCGGAAGCCGCCCTCGCTCATCAACGACCAAGCAAGCATCGGCGCGCCGCTGGTCTTCCGGCAGATCGAGCAATGACAGATGCCCGCGTCGAAAACCTTTGCCGGATCAGCCTCGAACCGAATCGCGCCGCAATGGCAGCCGCCTTTCGCCCAATCCGTCAAAACCGAGCCGAAAGCGCCAGCGAGCCATACTCGTGAACGCCGCCCACTTCGCCATGGAAGCGCCTGGTCTGGAACACCTGGGTATAGCTGAGCCGCACTCCATGCCAGATGATGGCAACGCCTACATCGAGCTGGCCGACCGCACGGTAGGGATCGACAGACCGGCTGGCCTGGAAATCAGCGCCTTGCAGGAACTCGTCATGTCCGACGAATTTGCCCGCGGCGCCGGCGAACAGATACCAGACGAAAGGCCTTGTCGGGCGATAAGCGTTCGAGCCTGACGGACCTGGGCGCAACAGGGGCGCGCCGAAATCGCTATCCAGCCCTTCGCCGATGCGGAAATTTACCGCCGGCTGCGCATAGATTTCCGTGGTTCCGGCCATGCCGGAAAGCTGCGGTAACGCATCGACCGCCAGCCCATCGCCGAATTGCGCGACAGGCACCCGCCAGGTGCGGGATGCCAGAAGGTCGAAGGCCGGTTCGCTTGGCAGCTGATAGGCCCAGCCATGCGTGCCGTGCTGGCCGATGACCGAATGAAAGCCGTTCTGCACGATCTCGGCGCCGGCATCGCGTCCTACCACGCCAATGCTCGCCGCCAGCACGCTTCGGGTATTCGCGGTGTCCTGGATCAGGCCGAGCGTCGCCGCTAGATAACCCGCATAGGGCTCATCGTTGAGTGGCGGGTTGATCGCCCCCGTGTCGGCGGGGGTAAAGATTTTCTGCGTCAGGCTGATGCTGATGCGCTGCGTGCCATCGCCCCAAACCGCATGGCCAAGCCCGGCCAAAGGCGCGGGCACCTCGCCTTCCGGCGAGGTCCAGCCAATATGGAACCCGTTGACGTAATAGCGGTCGGTCAGCTTCTGGGTGGTGATGGAGGCGTTTTCATCTTGGATGCTCCAGATGCCGGAGCTCTCCGTGTCCGGCCGCAGGCTCTGCGCATAGGCCAGCCCAGGCACAGCCAAGGCGCAGCAGGCAGTGAGCGCCGCCAGACGATGAATCATTCTGAACACCCTGATTGGCTTAAATCGAACGCGTTAATCACGATTTATGCAGGGCCGATCACCAAGAGGCAAGCCCGCATTGTCTGCCTCAGGCAACAACATCAGAAAATTTCATCCATAAATTGCATGGATCATATGCGCTTCGCCGTCATCCATATTGTTCTATTGCGCCTATATAACGGATGACGTGTTGGTTAACTTAGGACGTTGTATGTGTGATGTTTCGCCGCTTATTGCTAATATTGGCTTGTCTCACCGGGTTGTCCGGAATTGCTTCGGCAGGTTCGCTTAGCCCGTCCGGCTATTGGGTGACGGCAAATGGTGGCGGCGTTGTGCAGATCGAGCAATGCGGCAACGCCTTATGCGGGCGGTTAATTGGCATTGTGCTGAATCCTGGCATCCCGGTTCCGATTGATTGGCAAGGCCAGTCGCAATGCGGGCTTGAGTTGCTACGGCCATCGCAGATGGATTCAGACGGCGCCTGGCATGGCCACATTATCAATCCCCGCAACGGAAATTCCTATCATGTGGAATTTCATGTGGACGCGCAGGATCAGTTGCATTTGCGCGGCTATGTCGGCTTGCCACTTTTTGGCGAAACCCAGATCTGGCATCGCTTTGAAGGCGCGGCCCCCACATCATGCCGCCTAACCCCAGGCCAGGTCGCCTCTGCCCAAAGCCACTTCTCTAATAACTGAAGACTGACTACTGGCGACCGATGTGGAGCGGGTAGCGGGAATCGAACCCGCGCAGTCAGCTTGGGAAGCTGACAGGCTACCATTACATCATACCCGCATCATCTCTAGTTTACGTGGACCTTGTACAATGTGCAACGCATGAGGCAGGGTTGCCTTGCCTCATGCTGACCGTTTGCCGCGGATAAAGCCTTGACCTGCTGGTGCGTGACCATGAGCCATTTTAGGATAAAAATGACAGAGGATATGCGTGTTACGTTGAACGGTGCCGGCTCCCCCCTGGTTTTTGGTTCTGGCGATGACCGGACGGGGACTGGTGGCGGGACGGGGACGGGCGTTGTCACGAAGGTGCGGGCGCGGACGCGCAAGCCTGCGTTATACAAGGTTTTGATGCTGAACGACGACTACACGCCGATGGAGTTTGTGGTTCATGTGTTGGAGCGGTTTTTCCAGAAGTCGCGGGAGGAAGCGACGCGGATCATGATGCATGTGCACAAGCGCGGGGTGGGGGTATGCGGGGTTTTTACCTATGAGGTTGCCGAGACCAAGGTGACGCAGGTGATGGATTTAGCGCGGCAGAACCAGCATCCGCTGCAATGCACGATAGAGAAAGAGTGATCCTGGGTGCTTTTGGCGGCATTGAAGAACGCCATGAAGCATCAATCACGGACAAATTGATATCATTGAGAAAGTTTTCTCCGCTATCATGTTATGAGCGGCTGGTTAGCTTGATGTGTTGGCCTGATGCTTTGGCTGGTGATTTGACAGCTGGCCCAAAGAAGGATTGCGTAGGATGATGGCGGGCTTGACCAGGGCGGCAGGGGCCGTTTGCCGGAAGCCGGCCCGAGCAAGTGGCCCGAGCGGATTGGGCCAGGAGTAGGTTTGATATGTTATCCCGGAACTTGGAACAGACGCTGCATCGCTCGCTGGCTTTCGCCGCCGAGCGCCGGCATGAATACGCGACGCTTGAGCATCTTCTGCTCGGCTTGATCGACGATGCGGACGCGGCGACGGTGTTGCGCGCCTGCGGCGTCGATTTGGAACGGCTGAAGCGCGAGACCATCGAGTTTCTCGACAAGGACCTGGCGGGACTGGCCACCGACCGCGCGGGCGATCCGAAGCCGACGGCGGGGTTTCAGCGTGTGGTGCAGCGCGCCGCCATCCATGTGCAATCCTCCGGCCGCGACGAAGTCACGGGGGCGAATGTGTTGGTCGCCTTGTTCAGCGAGCGCGAAAGCCATGCGGTGTACTTTTTGCAATCGCAGGACATGACGCGGCTGGACGCGGTGAACTTCATCAGCCACGGCATCGCCAAGGCGCCAGGCCGCACCAACCCGCGCACCCCGCCAGGCGCCGCCACGGCGCAGGGCGAGCCGCAGGATGGCGAGCCTGAACCGAAGAACGCCAAGCGCGGGCAGGACGCTTTGGCCAATTACTGCGTCAACCTGAACAAGAAGGCGCAAGGCGGCAAGATCGACCCGCTGATTGGCCGCGAGACCGAGATCGAGCGGACCATCCAAATCCTCTGCCGGCGCAGCAAGAACAACCCGCTCTATGTGGGCGATCCCGGCGTCGGCAAAACCGCCATCGCGGAAGGTCTGGCCAAGCGCATCGTCGATGGCGACGTGCCGGAGGTGCTGGCCAAATCGGTGATCTACGCGCTGGACATGGGGGCGCTGCTGGCTGGCACCCGCTATCGCGGCGATTTCGAGGAGCGGCTGAAGGCGGTGGTCTCTGAACTGGAAGCCTTGCCCAACTCGGTGCTGTTCATCGACGAGATCCACACGGTGATCGGCGCCGGCGCCACTTCGGGCGGCGCGATGGACGCGTCCAACCTGCTGAAGCCCGCTTTGGCATCGGGTTCGCTGCGCTGCATCGGCTCCACCACCTACAAGGAGTTCCGCACCTATTTCGAGAAGGACCGGGCGCTGGTGCGCCGGTTCCAGAAGATCGACGTGAACGAGCCGAACCTGGAGGACGCGATCAAGATCCTGCGCGGCCTCAAGCCGGTTTATGAGAAACACCACAAGGTGCGCTATACCGACGAGGCGATCCGCGCCTCGGTGGAACTCGCGGCCAAATACATCCACGACCGCAAACTGCCCGACAAGGCGATCGACGTGATCGACGAAGTAGGCGCCAGCCGGATGCTGCTGCCGGAGAACAAGCGGCGCAAAACCGTCACCTTGAAGGATGTGGAAGAGATCGTCGCCAAGATTGCCCGCATCCCGCCCAAATCGGTTTCCGCCGACGACAAGGAGACGCTGCGCACGCTGGAGCGCGACCTCAAATCGATGGTGTTCGGCCAGGACAAGGCGATCGAGGCGCTGGCCGCGGCGATCAAGCTGTCGCGCGCCGGCTTGCGCGATGCCGAGAAGCCGATTGGCAACTATCTGTTCTCCGGCCCGACCGGGGTTGGCAAGACGGAAGTCGCCAAGCAATTGGCCGCGACTTTGGGGATCGAACTCACCCGGTTTGACATGTCGGAATACATGGAGCGGCACTCGATCAGCCGGCTGATCGGCGCGCCGCCCGGTTATGTCGGGTTTGACCAGGGCGGGCTACTGACGGATGCTATCGACCAGCACCCGCATTGCGTGCTGCTGCTCGACGAGATCGAGAAGGCGCATCCTGATCTGTTCAATATCCTGCTGCAGGTGATGGATCACGGCAAGCTGACCGACCATAACGGCAAGATCGTCGATTTCCGCAACGTCATCCTGATCATGACGACCAATGCCGGGGCCGCCGAGATGACCAAGGCTGCCATCGGCTTTGGCCGCGATGTGCGCTTGGGCGAGGACGAAGAAGCGATCAAGCGGATGTTCACGCCGGAGTTCCGCAACCGGCTGGACGCGGTGATCGGCTTTGCCGGCCTCACGCCGGAGATCGTGGCGCGGGTGGTCGAGAAGTTCATCATGCAGCTGGAAGCGCAGCTCGCTGATCGCAACGTCACCATCGAGCTGTCCTCGGCGGCGAAAGAGTTCCTCGCCGAACGCGGCTACGACCCGCTCTACGGCGCGCGCCCCCTCGCCCGCGTCATCCAGGAGCTGATCAAGAAGCCGCTGGCCGAGGAACTGCTGTTCGGCAAACTGGCCCGCGGCGGCGCCGTCAAGGTCACCCTGAAAGAAGGCGCCTTGGCCTTCGACATCGCCGAAGCCAACCCCCCGCCAACCCCCAAACCAGACGCCGATGATCCAACAAAAGAAGACGAAGAAGTAGAGTAGCGCAACAAAGCAGCAACCGCTTCGCGGCGACCGCTTCCCGGCGACCGCTTCCCGGCGACCGCTTTAAGCCAAGGCGGTTGCTGCTGCTACTTACGTGACTTTTACATGCGCAGCATCAGCCATATCCGGCCGTGCCCGTTTCCCTAAAATCATCGCCTCGTTCTTTATCTTTCGGTTAAAATCCTGCTCTGGTTTCATCCCGCCATGCCCCCATATCGGCTCAGCAACAACGATCAGGGGTGAAACATGGCCAAAGACCTGAAATCCGGCGACAAGGTATCCTGGAATTCGTCGCAAGGCGAAATCAAGGGCAAGGTGGAAAAGAAGGTGACCTCCGCCACCAAGGTTAAAGGCCATACTGCCAAGGCGTCGAAGGATAACCCGGAATATGTGGTGAAAAGCGACAAGACTGGCGCCGAAGCTGTCCATAAACCTGACCAATTAAAAAAGCGCTGATGCCGCAAATCGAGGTTGACACCGCTATCATCGGCGCCGGCCAGGCTGGAGTGCCGTTGGCGCGCGCGCTTGCCGAGGCGGGCAAAACCACGATCCTCATCGAGGCGCAGCATCTGGGCGGTTCCTGCGTCAATTTCGGCTGTACGCCGAGCAAGGCGATGATCGCCTCCGCGCGCTTCGCCGCGCAAGCGCGCCGCGCCGCTGAATGGGGGATCAGTATCCCCACCGTCGAAGTGGATTTTGCCGCGGTGATGCAGCGCACCCGGAGCATTGTGAAGGAATCCACGGATTCGCTGGATAGCAGCTTTGAAGGCAGCACGAATCCGCGCCTCATCAAGGCATGGGCAAGGCTGGACGGACGGGAAAGCGAGCGCTTCCGCATCCTTGCTGGCGAGCATATCATCCTCGCGCGCCAGGTGGTGCTCAATACCGGCAACCGCACGGTGAGGCCGGATATCCCTGGCCTGGACAAAGCGCCTTGCATCACCGCCGAAAATTGGATTGATCTTACCGAACTGCCTGAACGGCTGATCTTTCTCGGCGGCGGCACCATCGCGCTGGAAATGGCGCAAGCCTTCCGCCGGCTCGGCTCGGCCGTCACGATCATCGAATCGGCGCCTCGGCTCGCCGCGCATGAGGACCCCGAAGTGTCGCAAGCGTTGCATGACATCCTCGCCGGCGAGGGGATCGGAATTCACCTCAAATCGGAAGCCGAGCGCGTTGAAACCGCTGATGGCGCGGTAAGCCTGCGCCTGAGAGGCGGCGTCATTCTCACCGGCAGCCATCTCTTTATCGCCACCGGACGCCGCCCAAACACCGACCAGCTTGGTCTTGACACGGTCGGCGTGAACTGTAGCGACAAGGGCGTCATCGAGGTGGATAAGCATCTCCATACCAGCATGCCCGGCATCTGGGCGGCGGGCGATATCCGCGGCGGGCCGCAATTCACCCATACCGCCTATGACGATTTCGGCGTGATTGAATCCCAGATGCTTGGCGATGGCCGCAAAACCACCGACCGCGTCGTTGGCTATGCGGTTTTCACCGAACCGGAACTGGGCCGTGTCGGCATGACCGAGGCGCAGTCGCGCGAGGCGGGGCATGACATCCGCATTGGCCGCTATGAGATGAAGGATAGCGGCAAGGCACGCGAAATCGGCTACCGCGAGGGCTTTATCAAGGTCATCGCCGAGGCCGGCACCAACCGCATTCTCGGCGCCGCCGTGCTCGCCGCCGAGGGCGCCGAGACCGTGCAGTTCTATCTCGAATTGATGAACGCCAATGCCACGACCGAGACCATGCTGAACGCCGTGCAAATCCATCCGACCTTCGGCGAAGCGGCCAAGAACGCGGTGGCGGCGATAGAGTAAGAAAACGCTGGTTCTGGCTGATCCTCATGCGTAAGCGGGACAGCGGCTGGCTTTGGCCGGTGATGCTGGCATGTCTCGCCCTCAGCGCGATAGCGCTGATGTGGTTTCCCATCCTGCGCATCAGCTCCTTGATGTCGGTCGATTACAACGAGGGCTGGAACGCTTATCGCGATCAGATGGCGGCGCGGGGGCAGCCGCTCTACGGCGCGCCTCCTGATCTTTGGATCACCAACTATCCCTTCCTCTCATTTCATATCATCGGGCTGTTGAGCAAGGTGACCGGAAGCGTGACGGTCACCGGCCGCGCCGTGGCGCTTGCGTCTCTTATCGCGGCCTGCGGCTTTCTCGCTGGCATTGTTCGGATCATTGTGGGTTTTTTGCGCGGCGGCCTCTATGCCGGCCTCTGCTTCTTTCTATGGGTCGCCATCTTCACGCCGGATCAAGTGGCGATGAACGATCCTGGCTTCCTGGCCCTGGCCATCGCGCTATCCGGGCTTTATGCCTATCTACGCGGGCCTGCCGCTCTGCCTTGGCTCTGTCTATCGGGGCTGGCTTTCGCCGTGGCGATGTTCACCAAGCATGACGTCATCGCCTTGCCGCTGGGCGTTGGCCTGCATTTGCTCACGACACGCAACTGGCGCGGCCTCGCTGTTTGGGCCGTGACAGGCGCGGTTGCCGCCGGCTTGCTCCTCCTTGCGACCTTTCGGTTGGATGGGGCTTATTTCTTTGCCCATTTGCTGCGGTCCAGAGCCTATGCCGTGCAGGACGCCATCGCGGCGAGCGTTCATTACGGGCAGCATTTCTATGCGCCCCTCGCGCTTGGCATTGCCATGCTGCTCCGCTACCGCGACATGCCGCGCCGGCGCCTGCTTTTCCTGCTGTTCGCGACGGCGCAGGCGATCTCGATCCTGTTCGCGGGAGGCGACGGCGTCGCGCTGAATATCTTTTACGGGCCGCTTGCCATGCTGGCTGTGGCCTGCGCCGTGGCGGTCTGCGCGCTGGAGCGCGCGTTGCCCGCCGCCTCGTGGTCGCGCGCAATCTTCGCGGTGATGCTTGCCTTGCCTGCCTTGCCGGGTTTGGCTTATGCGCCGGCGCAGCTCTATGCGGATTTCGTGGCGTGGCGGAACCTTCCTTTGGTGACGGCGGCGGCGCGAAATACCATCGCCCTGCTCAGGCAAAGGCCCGGCCCGGCGCTCTGCGAGGATATCTTGCTCTGCTACCGGGCCGGCAAGCCGCTCGGTTACGATCCTTATTTCGTGAAGGACCAGCTGATGACCGGGCGGCTGCGGGAGGCGCGGATTCTGGCCGTGCTGGACTCGCATCATTACGCCGCCATCGAGATCGGCACAATTCATAGAAGCGCATCCTTCACGCCGGCGGCGCGCGCCCGCTTCACCAAGGCCTTCATGCAAACCTTGCTGGCGGAGTACCGGCCGGCGCTGATCAATCCTCCTTATGCGGTGTTCGTGCCGCGCCCATGAAAGGGCTGCTTGCGGAAACTTCGACATCGCGCAGGGTGGCGACCTTCGCGCGGCGCGCTATATGCGTTTTAGCCAATGCACGTATCGGATTTCCTCACCTCATGACATCCCTGGTCCCTTTAGACGACGCGCATATTGCCGCCAAAGCCGCGCATTTGCGCTATGTCAGCGACGACCGGCCCGGCTTCACGCGCAAGCCCAACGGCAAGGGCGGCTGGATATTTCTTGATGCCGGCGGCAAGCGGATCACCGACAAGGAGAGTCTCGCCCGCATCAAGTCGCTGGGCATTCCGCCCGCCTATCGCGACGTGTGGATTTGCCCGCTCGCCAACGGGCATTTGCAGGCGACAGGGCGCGACGCCCGGGGCCGCAAGCAATATCGCTATCACCCGCGCTGGCGCGAGATCCGCGACGCTGCGAAATACGACCGGATGCTGTCCTTCGGCGCGATGCTGCCGGCGATCAGGCGCCGGGTCGACGCTGATTTATCGAAGCGGGGGATGCCGCGCGAAAAGGTCATGGCGACCATTGTCTATCTGCTGGAAAAAACCTGCATCCGCGTCGGCAATGACGAATACGCCCACAGCAACCAGTCCTACGGCCTGACCACTTTGCTGAATGAGCATGTGCATATCTCCGGCAGCACGCTTCGCTTCCGCTTTCGCGGCAAGTCGGGCAAGGATCATGACATCGCTTTGCACGACAAGGCCGCCGCGCGCATTTTGCGCAAATGCCAGGAACTGCCGGGCCATGAATTGTTCGAATACACCGATGATGAAGGTGCTGCGCATCGCGTGCATAGCGAGGACATCAATGATTATCTGCGCGAGATCGCCGAAGGCGAGGAGTTCTCCGCCAAGGATTTCCGCACCTGGGCCGGCACATTGTTTTGCGCCGGCTTTCTCGCGGAAAGCGAGGCGGCGACCAGCCAGACCCAAGGCAAGCGCCTGATCGCCGACGCTATCAAGCGCGTCGCGCAGCGCCTGGGCAATACGCCTGCCATCTGCCGCAAATGCTATGTCCACCCGGCGGTGATCGAAGCTTTTCAAGAAGGCGCCGCAATCCTCGACCGCACGATGCCGGCGCGCGCAGCGTCCGACGCCTTCGGCCTCAACCTCGACGAATCCGCGGTGTTGCGGTTTTTAGAGCAACGGGTGGCACAGGCGGTTTCGAAATAGCGGGAACCGATCCGATTCCCAACTGACGCGTTAAAGACCGCGTTGCCTGCCGAATGTTTGTTTCGATATCGTAACATTATCGGCGTGCGAAGGCGATTACGCGCAAGTGTCCGTCGCGGGATCGGGCGGCGGGGTGTCAGGCGGCGCTGTGCCAGGAGGAGATTCGGCTTGTGCGGCTGGCGGCGGCGCTTCATCGGGAATGGAAGGCGCTGGCGGTTGCGTGTCAGGCGGCGGCGGTTGCGAAGGCAGGGCCTGTTTGGGTGGGATTGGCGGGTATAGGGATGGGACCTGGTCGCGGCGGAGGCCCAGGATGTGGCAGAGCGGGCGGAGGATGCGGCGGAGTTGCGGGTCTTGGGCGAGGAGGGTTGCCATTTCGGGATCGGCGAGGAAATCGCAGAACTGCGACCTGCCATGGGCGGTTTCCTGGATCAGGCGCAGCAGCCAGGCGTAATGGCGCGGCAGCGGGTCCGGCTTGCGCGGCCGGGCCGCGCCAGGCCGGGCTGGGCGCGGTTTGCGCAAGCGGGCCGGAATGGGGGCGGGGTTGGCGGCGTTGCGCGCGATGCGCGCCCTGAAGCGGAAGGCGATGCCGCGCAGGCGCTTCCAGATCTGGAACAGGAGCTGGCCAGGCAGGCAGGCTAGGCCCAGGCGCCAGTCGCTGCGCCGGCCGATCACCTGGCACAGGTTCTCGATGATGTAGGCGAGGCGTTCTGCCGGGGCAAGGGAAGCGATCTGGTTCACTAACAGACATAAACCACAACTAACGGAAGGTAGGCAAGAAGTATTTGCAACCGGTGACGCGCTTAATCCATGAGCGGCATTTCAGGCTGAAGGGGCTACCGCTCAGCTTTGCCGCCGCAGGATTGTTCTTCCCGCGAACCGTGCCGCCGGCCCAAGCTCCGCCTCGATCCGCATCAGCTGGTTGTATTTCGCGGTGCGGTCCGAGCGGGCCAGGCTGCCGGTTTTGATCTGGCCGGCATTGGTGGCGACGGCGATGTCGGCGATCGTGGCGTCCTCGGTTTCGCCGGAGCGGTGGCTGATGATCGCCGCCATGCCGGCCTTGTGCGCCAGTTCGACGGTCTCCAGCGTTTCGGAGAGGGTGCCGATCTGGTTCACCTTCACCAGGATCGCATTGGCGGAACGCTCGGCGATGCCGCGGCGCAGGCGCTCCGGGTTGGTGACGAACAGGTCGTCGCCGACGATCTGGAGTTTGCCGCCCAGCGTTTTGGTGAAATGGGCGAAGCCTTCCCAGTCATCCTCGCCCAGCGGGTCTTCCACCGAGCTGATCGGGAAGCGGCTGGCGAGACCGGCGATGTAATCGGTCATGCCGCCGGCGTCGAGCGTCTTGCCTTCGCCCTCCAGATGATAGTTGCCGTCCTTGAAGAACTCGTTGGCGGCGCAGTCCAGCGCGAACATCACATCTTCGCCGGGCCGGTGGCCGGCCTTTTCGCAAGCCTTGGCGATGAAGCTCAACGCCTCCTCCGCCGATTTTAGTCCTGGAGCGAAACCGCCTTCGTCGCCGACATTGGTGTTGTGCCCGGCCTCCGACAGCCCTTTCTTTAAAGCGTGGAACACCTCGGCGCCGATCCGGATGGCGTCGGCGATGCTGGAAGCGCCCACCGGCTGGATCATGAATTCCTGGATGTCGATGGGATTGTCGGCATGTTTGCCGCCATTGACGATGTTCATCATCGGCACCGGCAGCGTTCGCGCATAGACGCCGCCGATATAGCGATAGAGCGGCACGCCGAGATCGGCCGCCGAAGCTTTCGCGATCGCCAGCGACACGCCCAGAATCGCATTGGCGCCGAGCCGCGCCTTGTTCGGCGTGCCGTCGAGATCGATCAGCAGATCGTCGATCATCACCTGCTCGGCGGCGTCCATGCCGCTGATGGCCTCGTAAATCTCCCGCTCGACCGATTCGATGGCTTTCCGCACGCCCTTGCCGCCATGGCGGGTGTTGTCGCCATCGCGCAATTCCACCGCCTCATGCGCGCCGGTCGAAGCGCCGGAGGGCACCGCGGCGCGGCCCATGGCGCCGGATTCCAGCACCACATCCACCTCGATGGTCGGATTGCCGCGGCTGTCGAGAATTTCGCGGGCGATGATGTCGGCAATCGCGGTCATGGCGGCTTCCTTAGCAAGGGTTGCGGCGTTGCTTACCGGATCGCGAACATCCCCTCAACCTCGACAGCGGCATCGAGCGGCAAGGAGATGACGCCGATTGTTGAGCGGGCGTGCCGCCCGTTCTCGCCGAACACTTCGACCGCGAGATCGGAAGCGCCGTTCATCACCGCGGCGAGATCGGTGAAAAACGCGGTGGCGGCGATGAAGCCGCCAAGGCGGACCACCTGGGTCACCTGATCAAGCCCGCAACTTGCCTCGATCTGCGCCAAGACATTGATAAAGCACAGCCGCGCGGCGCGCCTGCCACGCTCAATATCGGCCTCCTGACCGAGCTTGCCGGTGACCGCGATCTGGCCATGCTCGATCGGCAATTGTCCGCTGACGATGGCAAAGCCATTGGCGATCACCACCGGGACGTAATTCGCCACAGGATTTGCAGGTTTCGGCAGATCGATATTCAGCGCTTTCAAATGTTCGAGAATGCTCATGAAATTTCCTATCCGGCTGGTAGTGTCTGAGTTTAAAATTCTCGAAAAACAATAAAAGTTCTTTGGTTCTTTCTTTCAAGAAAGAACGCCTTTCTTAAACAAGACCTGCTTTTTTAAAAAAAAGCAGCAAAAAACTTTTATGAGTTCAAGTGCGGGTGGCTTGGGCGCAGTATCATCCCACGAGCTTCAAGATTGGCCGGCGTGGCGGCGCTGGGGCCGGCGGGTTTCGCGGCAGCTCCATTGGCAAGAAGGGAAGAAGATCGGCTTGCGCAAGCCGTTCTTCTAATTCCGGCGCAGCGGGCGGCAACTCAAGATCATTGGGATAATTGGCCGCGAGATGCCGGAACACGTAATCGATCAGCGATGTTGCGCGCGAAACGGCGGGATCGCCCTCGACGGCTCCGGCCGGGCCGAACCGGGTCAAGGTGAACGCCTCGATGAACGCTTCAAGCGGCGCGCCATGCTGTAATCCGATGCTGACGGCGCTGGCGAAGGCATCCATCAAGCCGCGGAACGCCGCGTTTTCCCGGGGAATCGCGATCGCCAGATCCCCGAGCCGGCCATCAGCATGCTCGCCGGTTCGCACGAAGACCCGATGTCCGCCGATTGAGGCTTTTTGCGTATAGCCCGCGCGCCGCGCCGGCAGAGGCTCGCGTGACGCCGGCCCGCGAAGGTTTGGCGCGCGAACACTCAATGCAATCGAGGCGCGCTCGGGCGCCGTATGAAATTGCGGCGCGACCGCCGCATGCATGGCGCGCGCGGCGGCGGGCGAGGGAACGGCAAACGGATCGCCGCCGCTGATCGCCGCCGCGAGAGCCTGTTCAAGACTGGCGACTTCAAGACTGGCGCCTTCAAGATTGGCGCCTTCAAGACTGGCGCCACGCGCCGCGAGCAGGGCCCGCGCCCAGCGCGCCAGTTGCAACTGCCCGTCAAGCGCCGCGACGGGCGCCGCGATGCCCGTCGTCTCAACGCCGAGCAGGGCTTCCACGGGTCCCGCGGGCAAGATGCCGCTTAAGCAGCGATGGCGGCCTTGGGAGGCGAGGGTGGCGCGCGCGGTAAGGAAGGCGGCGAGATCGACGCCGGTCTGGCGGGCTTGATCGCTATCATAATCGAGACCCATTTGCGCAAGCAGAAGCGCGAGATCGGCGATGCCGATCATCAGCGTGTCGGCTTGCGGCGCCGCGGCGGTTAAGGCGGCAACCGCCACATCGGCGGCTTCGCCAAATGCCGCATGATCAAACCCTGTTTCGGCTGAAAAAAACCCCGGCAGGTTGAGCGTGAACCCCGGTTTCGGTTCAGGCTCCAAGCGCCAAACGCCGATGGATGGCGCGCCGCGCCGTTCTCTTAATAAGAGATGCAGCTTTTGCGCGATGGAGGGATCGCCCAGGGACGCGGCGACCGGATCGATCCAAGCCGAGGCGCTGGCGATCAGATCGGCTTGCTTATTCGGCGAGGCAAGCGCGGCAAGCGCCGAAGCGGCTTGATCGTCCCATGCCGAGGGCAGCGTCACGGGGATTTCCGGCGCGTCAGGATCAGCGCCGATCGAGGCGCGCCGCAACCGGATGCCTTGCCATGGCGGGGGGAGGAACTTTCGGTTGGTCGCGCGCGCTCTGCCCATGGCGGCAACATAATCGAAAACTTCCCCGGTTTCCAGTGTATATAGTGGCTGAACGCCGAGGGACCCACAAAATCCAGTAGATGTGCGGTGGATGGACCGAATTGGACCGATCCCGTATATTCGCCGCATGATTGGTCGTTCCCGACGAGGTTCCGGCGAAACCGGACAGATCGCCGCGCCTTCCGCTGGTAAGGCGCATCGCGCCAGCCTCGCCGAATTGGGCGGCTGGCGGATGCTTTTGCAAAATCCCGGGCTGGTCATCCAGACCTTGCGCCACGGCGTTTCCATCGGGGATGATCCGTTCGGCAACCGCTATTTCGAGGAAAAGCAGGTGACGCGGGCGACCGGAAGAAAGCGCCGTTGGGTGGTCTATGCCAGGCGCCAGCGCGAGGCTTCGCTGGTGCCTCCGGAATGGCATGCTTGGCTGCATTATACCACGGACGCGCCGATCGCCGCAGGCGTCATGCCTTGGCAAAAGGTTTATTTGCCTAATCTTACGGGCACGCCCGCCGCGTATCGGCCGCCTGGACATGATTATGAAAGCGGCACCGAGCCGCGCCGCAGCGCGTATGAGGCTTGGACGCCGGAGTCTTGAGCCAGCATTGGCAGGGCCAGCGTTTTCAGGGCCAGCATTATTAAGGATCATAAAGCGAATGCCTCGACGTGTTTCTGAAATTTTGACCGGCATCGTGGTCATTGCGATTGCCGCGGTGTTTTTGGGCTTCGCCCTTGCGCGCGGCAAGGCCGTCAATCATGGCGGCTATCTTTTGCATGCCGGATTCGGCCATATTGGCTCGCTTGGCGTCGGGGAATCGGTGAAAATTGGCGGCGTTTCCATCGGCCATGTCACCGCGACGGCGCTCGACCCGCAGACTTACGCGGCGAACGTTACCTTCTCGGTGGATAAAGGCATTAAGATTCCGAAAGATAGCAGCGCCGCGATCGACAGCGCGTCACTGTTGGGCGGCGAATATCTTTCGATCTCGCCGGGCGGTTCGAACGCCATGCTGAAGCCGGGCGAGACCATCATGGTCACCCAATCGGCCATCAATATTGAAACGCTACTCGGTAAATTTATCTTTAGCGCGGCCAGCATGGCAGGGAATATGAGCAAACAGACCGGCAAGGCGGGCGGGAGTAGCTTAA
Source organism: Acetobacteraceae bacterium (assembly GCA_965276795.1). Lineage (GTDB taxonomy): Bacteria > Pseudomonadota > Alphaproteobacteria > Acetobacterales > Acetobacteraceae > Acidiphilium. The sequence goes on from OZ255628.1 coordinate 3,405,095, forward strand.
GCGGTAAGGCTGATCTAAGCAGCAAGACTGGCGGCACAGGGGCTGCGGGCAACAGCTCGTCGGGGCTTGGCGGAGCGCAAAACAGCGCGCCGCAATGAAAACGCAGGCTTTTCCATTGGCAATGACAGGATTTGCCATCGTGGTCGCCGCGATGGGGGTGCTGCCTGCAAAAGCGCAAAGCAGCGCAGGCGCGAACAACGCCATCGCAGTGCCGCCGCCGCCGCCGATTGCCTCGGTTCCGGCGCAGCCTCTCACTCCGCCACAACTAACAGCGCCCCCGCCAGTGATTACGCCGGAAACGCCGCCGCGGCCTTCGGAAGCAAGCAGCCCCACGCCTGGTTACAGATTGGTGACGCCCTCCTTTAACGATCAGAGCGCTGGGCCAGGAAACACAAATTCAGCCGAGCCCCGTTGGAATAGCGGAGGAGGCGGGGCACAGCCGATCCTGGAGTCGAATCCTTCGCCGGCGTATCCTCCTGAGAGCAAGCCGCAGCATGACGCGGCTGCGATCGTTGCTCAACCCGCCGCGTCCGGCGCTTCATCAGCGGTTGCGCAAGCGCCTGAAGCTTGGCTGCAGCGCGGGCGGGCGGTTCTGGGAGTCTTTAATAAAGAAGACGGCGCTGTTTCCCGGCTGGCGGTGCAAGTTGGCAACAGTGTCGTGATTGGGAAACTGAACGTCTCAATTCTCGCGTGCGTCATCCGCCCCGGCACCGTGACGCCGGATGCGGCGGTGTTTTTATCTTTAAAAAATTCTCAACAAAATCAAAGCGATACTGATGATCAAGCCGCGGGAGTGGCAGTTGCGCCGCAAATGTTTAAAGGATGGCTGCTGCGGTCGGAGCCGGGCGCTTCGGTGGTGGGTGACGCGACAGACATGTTCCGCTTAATCGGTTGCGGGAGTTTTTAACCAGAAGTTAATCTTGCTTCCGGTAGATGCTTTGCAATACTTTGCTTGCAACCGTATGGTTCAGCACCAAACTGCGCACTACAAATTTTATCACGGAGGCTTTATGACAAATCGGGAAAAACTTCTGGCTACATCCTGTCTTGCGCTTGCGGGGATGATTATCCCGGCATCCGCTTGGGCACAGGCGATGACCGGCTCGTCAGAGGCCACAGAGACACCGGGCGGCACGATGATGAATCCTCAGCCGACCACTGGGCCTTATGTCAGCCTTGGGGCTGGCATAAACATCATGCAGCCGCAGAAATATTCAATTCCTCTCACTGGTTTTGGCCCCGGCGTCACCCAGACCGGACATGCCATTTTCCGTCCGGATTACGCCGGTAAAATCGGCATTGGCTACGGTCTTGGCAACGGGCTGCGGGTTGAGTTGGACGGCGACTTCTTCCGCAATAATATCAAGAAAGTGGACGATAATCTGTTCGGCCAGGGCCGCGCTCATGGCGGCGTGAACACCTATGGCGGATTGGTTAATGTGCTTTATGATATTCCGGTCGCTTTCCCGGTTCGCCCCTATGTCGGCGGCGGCGTTGGCTATATGTGGCAGAAGTTCCAGCACCTAAGCGCGGCTACGACCGGAGATACCTATAGCGGCACTTATGGCAGCTTTGCTTATGACCTCGTCGGTGGCGTGGCTTTTGATATCACGGCGGTTCCTGGCCTCGCGGTCACCGCTGAGTATCAATACACCCAGCTGACATCGACCCGGAAGTATAACGACACCACGGCCGCGGTTGGCACGGTGGCGAATTTTAATAGTTCCGGCAATCATACTTTGATGCTTGGCCTCCGTTACGCATTGTTCCAGCCAGCGCCAGCCGCTCCGCCGGCGCCCGCGCCGACGCCTGTTTCGACTCCGGCGCCGGCGCCTGCCCGCACCTATCTGGTGTTTTTTAACTGGGACAAGGCTGACCTGACGCCGCGGGCGATGCAGATTGTCTCGGAAGCGGCGCAGGCTTCGCAGAGCACTAACGTCACTCAGCTCAATGTGAACGGCTATACCGATACTTCGGGCAGCGCGTCCTACAACATGAAGCTGTCTTATCGGCGCGCGGATAATGTTGCGTCGCAGCTGGTTCAGGATGGGGTGCCGAAAGCCAATATCGAGATCAAGGGCTATGGCGAGACGCATCTGCTGGTGCCGACAGGCCCTGGCGTGCGCGAGCCGCAGAACCGCCGCGTCGAGATTATCCTCGGCTAGGTTTTCTTGCTATCGGAACGAAACGCCCCGGCCTTGCGCCGGGGTTTTTTGTGCATGCCTGTTGCGCAGCCGGCTCGAGCAATCCAGGCCTATCGTTGGCATCAGGTAATTGTGGCCGATACGCAACGGCATGTTCCAAATGCGATCGCTGTCGCGGCGCGATCTGCCTCAAAATGCAATGCTGTGTTATAGGCGCTTCATTCAAAACAAACATCTTCGTCCGGCGCGGTAAGCCGTTCGTGGTCGCTACAGGAGAGAGCCCTTATGAAATTCCGCACAACGTTGCTGGCGGCGACTATTTTCGCCGCGCCGGCACTCTTGCCTTATGCCGCGAAGGCGCAGCCGGTCACCGGCGTCTATTTTGGCGCAGGCCTTGGCTATACTGTTCTCGATCACCGCAAGATCGACAGCATCACCCATGGCGGCGTCACCATCAATCCTGGCGCGCGGGATTTGTTTCATAACGGCTTCGCGGGCGAGGCGAGCGTCGGCTACGGCTTCGGCAATGGGTTTCGCATCGAGCTGGAAGGCGATTATTATGATAACCAGCTGCACAAGCAGGATAGCGCCGCGGGACAGGTGACGGCTTCAGGGAAAGAGAAAAAATACGGCGCGATGGTCAACGCGTTGTATGATTTTGACCTGGGGATTCCCTATATATTTCCTTATGTCGGCGCCGGCGTCGGGTATCAGTTCGCTAATTTGAACAACGTCACGGTTCCGGAGTTTGATGGCGGCCCGACTGCGCAATCGATCAATCGTAGCGAGGGCAGTTTCGCCTATCAAGGCATTGTCGGCATCTCCTTTCCCATTCCCAGCGCGCCGGGGCTTTCGGCGACCGTTCAATATAATTATTTGAGGCTTGCTGGAAAGCGCAACTATAGCGGCAGTTATTTCGGCGCCCCCGCAACCTATAAGCTTGGCTCTGAATCGAACAACACGATCATGGTTGGATTGCGCTACGAGTTGTTCCCGCCCGCGCCGCCGGCCCCGCCGGCTCCCGCGCCGGCGCCTGCCGCGCCGCCGGCCCCGGCGCCTGCCCGCACCTATCTGGTGTTTTTCAATTGGGATAAGGCTGACCTGACGCCGCGGGCGATGCAGATTGTCTCGGAAGCGGCGCAGGCTTCGCAGAGCACTAATGTTACCCAGCTCAATGTGAATGGCTATACCGATACCTCGGGCAGCGCGTCTTACAATATGAAATTATCCTATCGGCGCGCGAATAGTGTTGCGTCGCAGCTGGTTCAGGATGGGGTGCCGAAAGCCAATATCGAGATCAAGGGCTATGGCGAGACGCATCTGCTGGTGCCGACAGGGCCTGGCGTGCGCGAGCCGCAGAACCGCCGCGTCGAGATCATCCTCGGCTAGGCGTTCTGCCTGATTAATGAAAGCCCCTCATTAATAAAAGCCCTGGCCTCTTGCCGGGGCTTTTTTATCAGCAAGGGTTTATGTTGCAGCTATGCCACAGAACCACATGCAAATATCCAGTATCTTCATCAGTCGCTGAATGAATGGCCGTATTGGCGGGTGATTGACTATATGGGCATGGCCATGTCTTACTTTGGACAAACAGGAGAATTTTGATGAAGTTCCGCACGATGCTCGCTGCAACGATTTGTGCGGCGCCGCTTCTGCCTTATGTCGCGAAGGCGCAGCCGGTTACTGGCGTCTACCTTGGCGCCGGGGCAGGCTATACTATCATGGGTCATCGCAGCGTCAAAAGCATTACCAGCGGCGGCGTCACCGTGTATCCTGGATCGCGCAGCTTGTTTCACAACGGCTATGCAGGCGAGGCGAGCATCGGCTATGGCTTTGGCAACGGGTTTCGCGTCGAGCTCGAAGGCGATTACTACGACAACCGGCTGAAAAAGCTCGACACTGGGGCGAACCAGCTTACCGCATCGGGCAGCGAGCGGAAATATGGCGCTATGGTCAATGCGCTGTATGATTTCGACATTGGCAGCCCTTATATCTATCCTTATGTCGGCGCGGGCATCGGCTACCAGTTTGCCCGTTTGCATAACTATAATGTGCCGTTTTACGATGGCGGCCCTTCCGCGGCATCGATCGACCATACCAAGGGCAGCCTCGCCTACCAGGCGCTGATCGGCTTTTCTTTTCCTGTGCCTTATATGCCGGGATTATCGGCGACGGTGCAGTACAGCTATATGGCGCTGACCGGTACGCGCGACTACTCAGGCGTTTACCAGAGCGCGCCAGCGACCTTTAAGTTTAAAGGAGAAGCGAACGATACCCTGATGGTCGGATTGCGCTACGAATTATTTCCGCCCATGCCGCCCGCCCCGCCGCCGCCCGCGCCGACGCCTGTTTCGACTCCAGCGCCGGCGCCTGCCCGGACCTATCTGGTGTTTTTTAACTGGGACAAGGCCGACCTGACGCCGCGGGCGATGCAGATTGTCTCGGAGGCGGCGCAGGCTTCGCAGAGCACCAATGTCACCCGGCTCAACGTGAACGGCTATACCGATACATCGGGCAGCGCGTCCTACAATATGAAATTATCCTATCGGCGCGCGGATAATGTTGCGGCGCAGCTGGTTCAGGATGGGGTGCCGAAAGCCGATATCGAGATCAAGGGCTATGGCGAGACGCATCTGCTGGTGCCGACAGGCCCTGGCGTGCGCGAGCCGCAGAACCGCCGGGTCGAAATTATTCTGGGCTAAATTTACACAAGCAGCAGGCTTCGGAGGCGATTGCGCTGGCCGGATGTAAGGCCAGCGGCTTTCGCGTAGTAGTCGTCGAGAGAGCCGTGGTTTTTTTCAACCGCGGCAAACGCCGTCTCGAGATAGCCGGAATCAGCGGCGAGCAAGTGATGGATGGTGGCCGCATCAAGTGTCCTGCCGATCAGGCGGCTCATTGTTTTGCCAATCGAAATCGTCTCAGCTTCGAGATTCAGGTAATTCGCCGTCATTTCGTAATCAGCGATGATCGCCTCGCGCTCGATGCCAAGCGCCGCGAGCAGAAGCGCCACGGCGACTCCGGTGCGGTCCTTGCCGATATGACAATGGATCAGCAATGGCGATCCCCAGCCGCTGGCGATCGCGGCGAACAAGGCCGCCATGATTGGCGCTAGCAGCTCTGGCAATGCGGCATAGATAGACAGCATGGCGCGGCGCGCGCCGGCAGCTCCCGGTTCATGCGCAAGCCGCTCCGCCAGTGCCGCCAGCCCCGCCGCTTGATCCCATTGCGGCGGCATTTCGAGGAGACGCGCCGGCGCCAGCGCCGGCCAGCGCGCCGGAAATCGTTGCCGCTCGGCACGGCTTCGCAAGTCAGCGATCAACTGAATGCCGAGCGATTCGACGATCGCAAGATCGTGGGTTGTTAGGCTGGATAACTCTCCCGAGCGATAGATGATCTCCGGCCTCAGCCGCAATCCGTCAGCGGCGGGAAGGGATGCGATGGGCCGGAAATTTGCCGCGCCGCTGAGCAGGCGAGCGACGCCTAATTCCGCAAGCTGATGACCGGCCAGTTCAGGGTTCCCTGGCAAGCCTGGCGATGCGCCGGAAGGAGCTTGCCTGAGGAATGCCGCAAGCGACCGCCACAATCGGCTGCACTGGCGGCGCTTTTTGCACGTACTGATCGAGCTCATCCGAGGTTTTCAAAGCCAGAACCTGAGTGAACACGGTTTTCGCTTGGTTACAGTAATCCACCCCCTCATGAATGCCGGCGGTGGATTGCACATTGGCGAGGCTGGTCATGTAATCATCCTCATGCGCCTGGCCGCGACGCCCGTGCAGCTGCTTGAAATAATCGTTCAAGACGTTCAGCTGGCTGAAGACATGCGGCTGAAAGCGGGTCATGAACTGATTATAGTCGTCGCGGTCATCGCAGGCGAGGGCGCTGACCATCAGCGTGCTCTTTAACCCGACGACCTCAAGCGCCTGTTGCGTGTCAGGGGCGACGCAGGAAGCCAAGGCGGTGCCACTATAAAGCCCGGCAGCCAACAGGCTGAACATGATCCGGCGCATGCGTATCTCCCTGAAGTGATCGCGCCGGCGATCGCGGCGTCGGCTTCGCTTAAGCTAGGAACCTGCGCAAAGTAAAGTAAATTTTAGCGAAGCGGATCAGGCGAGAACGGTGCTCATCTGGGTCACCGGCTGGATATCGGTAAAGTTTGGAATGTCGCCGAATAATTCAGCGCCATGCTGTTTCGCGGCGGCGTCGAAGGCTTCCGCGCTCTCGAATCCGAGCTGAGTCATCACCGTGTAAAGCGGCGGCTTGCCATCGGGTCCGGGCTCGCCATGCAGCACGCGCGCCATTTTCATGCCCATGCCGTCCCAGCACTCGTGCAGGCGCTTCATATGCTTGTTGAGATAATAATCCGTGTCAAACTTCGCACCCTCGTGGTGGGGGTATAGAACGCTGACCAGTATCATGACGTTTCTCCGTGTTATTGCGCAACTATGAGGCTGGTTATCCGATCAGGCAAGCTTTGCCACGCGCAGCGCATTGGTGCTGCCCGATTGACCGAACGGCATGCCGGCGACCACGACGATTTCATCGCCCCGCGTGGCGAAACCGTCCTGCTGCGCGAGTTTCATGGAACGGTTCGTCGCCTCGGTCATCGAATGCACTTCGCCGGTGACAAGGGCATGAACGCCCCAGACCACGGCCAGCCGCCGCGCCGTCTCGATCGATGGGGTGAGGCCGATCACCGGGCAATCCGGACGCTCGCGGGCGACGCGCAAGGCGGTGGCGCCGGAATTGGTGAAAGCGACAATGGCGCGCGCGCCGATGGTGCGCGCCACTTGCCAAGCGGCGGCGGCGATCGCGTCAGGCGAGGAGTGTTCGGGATCGGGGCGTTTCAAGTCAATGCCGCGCCGCCAATCCTCGTCCTGCTCCACTCTGGCGACAATCCGGTCCATCATGTTCACCGCCTCGCGCGGATATTCGCCGGCGGCGCTTTCCGCCGAAAGCATGACGGCGTCGGCGCCATCGAACACCGCGGTGGCAACATCAGAGGCCTCGGCGCGGGTAGGCGCCGGCGCGCTGATCATGCTTTCCAGCATCTGCGTGGCGACCACCACCGGCAGGCCGCGCAACTGCGCCGCGCGGATGATGCGCTTTTGCGCGATCGGCACTTCCTCGGGCGGCAATTCGACGCCCAGATCGCCACGGGCGACCATCACCGCATCCGAAAGCGCAAGGATTGCGTCGAGATCATCCAGGGCCTGTGGTTTTTCGAGCTTGATCATCACCAAGGCGCGGCCCTTGGCGATGGCCTTGGCCTCCGCCACATCCTCGGGCCGCTGCACGAAGGAAAGGCCGATATAGTCGATGCCGCGCTCCAGCGCGAAATCGAGATCGGCGCGGTCTTTCTTGGTGAGAGCCGGAATCGGCAGCACGACATCCGGCACGTTCACCCCCTTGCGATCCGAGAGGGGGCCGCCGGTGACGATGTCGGTCATCAGATGATCGTCCCGCTTGCGGGTGACCCGCAGGCGCAGCTTGCCGTCATCGAGCAGCAGGGTCGTGCCGATGGTGGCGGCGGCGATGATCTCGGGATGCATCAGCGCCACCCGCCTGGTGTCCCCAGGCGCCGGGTTAAGGTCGAGCTGGAAGCTCTGCCCGGTTTGCAACTGCACGCGCCCGCCCCGAAACTGGCCGACCCGAAGCTTGGGTCCCTGCACATCGGCGAGGATGCCGATCGGCCGGTCGTATTTTTTTTCGAGCGCGCGGATCATGTCGAAGCGCGCCGCATGGTCCTCATGCGAGCCGTGGCTGAAATTCAGCCGGAACACGTCAGTGCCCGCCTCGAAAAGCTGCGCCAGCATTTCAGGGGTGGAACTGGCTGGCCCGATGGTGGCAATGATTTTCGTGCGGCGATGCCGCCGGAGCCTGAACGCCATGCTATCCCCTTATTTTGCTGACAGGCTCTTATGGCAAAGCCTGCGCCATCTGACTATCTGACGTATGGGACAATTCGATGGATCATGGGAGATCGATCATGAAGGACGCAACGAGCGAAGAGGCTCGCACGGAGCTAGAGGCTGCAACGTTTCGCCGGCTCGTCCAGCACCTGCGGGAGCGGAGCGATGTGCAAAATATCGACCTGATGAATCTGGCCGGATTCTGCCGGAATTGCCTGTCGCGCTGGTATCGCGAGGCGGCGGCCGAAGCGGGCATGCCGTTGACCGATCCGGAGGCGCGCGAGATCGTTTATGGCATGCCTTACAAGCAATGGCAGGAAACATATCAGCGGGACGCCAGCGACGCCCAAAAAGCCGCCTTCAAAAACCCGTCTCATTGACCGAGAAACCGCCTTGCGCCTGGCACCAGCCTGACTCAAGCTCGCATTGACCGAAGCTTGCGCCCCGGTTATTTCGCCCGCATTCTCTGATCGCGAATTTTGCACAAGGAAAATTGGATGGCTCTTGATACAATCGATCGCGATTCCGCTAAAACCGCAAGCGCCGATCATGCAAGCACAGGTAACATCGCTGGAGACCGGCTGAAAAGCCTGGTCGAGCGCATCGAGCGGCTGGAGGAAGAGCGCAAGGCGCTTGGCTCCGATATCAAGGATATTTACGCGGAGGCCAAATCCGCGGGGTTCGATGTCAAAATCCTCCGCCAGCTGATCCGGTTGCGCAAGCAGGAGCCGGCCGAGATCGAGGAGCAGGAAACCCTCCTTGATGTCTACCGCCGCGCGATTGGCATGTGACCGAGCCAATCCCGCAGGCATTTGTCCGGCGCCGGCAGCTTCACCGGATTATCGCGGAGATGCCGGACGGGATCATTCTCGCCGAACCCGACGGGCGCCTTACTTGGGCGAATACGGCCGCGCTGCTGATGCATGGCTGCGAAACGCTTGCGGCGCTTGGCGCGACCGCCGCTGATTACCGTCAAAACTTTAGCTTCCGGTTTCGCAATAATCATCAGCTGGACCCTGATGATTATCCGTTCAGCCGCTTGCTGGCAGGCGAGGAGTTTTCCAACCTTGTCGTCGAGGTGGCGCGGCAGGGGAATGACCAATTCCTCCAGGTCTATTGTTTCAGCGGCCTCATCCTGCGCAACGCGAATGACGAAGATGATGTGCTTGCCGTCACGATTCGCGATCAGACAGAAGAATACGAGGCCGAAGAGCGGTTCGAGCGCACCTTCAACGCTAATCCCGCCCCTGCCATTATCTGCCGTCTTAGCGACTTGCGCTATGTCAAGGTCAATCAAGGCTTTGTCGATATGACCGGCTATACAAGGGCGGAACTGATCGGACGCAGCGTCTATGAGGTTGACGTGATGGAAGCCGCCGCGCATCGCGATCTGGCGATCCAGCATTTGCGGGAGGGCCGGACGATTCCGCAAATGGAAGCGGTGCTGCGCCTGCCGGCGGGCAGCGTGAAGGATGTCATTGTCGCCGGGCAACCGATCGAGATGCTCGATGAACCGTGCATGCTGTTCACCTTTATGGATCTGGCGCCGCGCAAGCAGGCGGAGGCATCGCTGCGCCAAAGCGAGGCGCGTTTCGCCACCGCGTTCCGGCTTAGTCCCGCGCCCACCTTGCTGTGCACGCTGGGCGAGCGCGTCATCATTGAAGTCAATGAGGCGTTCACCGCGGTTTTTGGCCACACTGCCGCACATAGCGTGGGCAAATCGATGGCGAGCTTGACGATCTGGGCGGATGAGGCGGCGCGGCGGCAATTCGAGGCTGAAATCGCCGGGCCTGGCAGCGTGCGCAACCTTGAGGCAAGATTGCGTTGCGGCGATGGCAACCTGATCAACTGCCTGGTTTCCGCGGAAATCGTCGCGATCAACAACGATCGTTGCGTCCTCTGCGTTGCTCAGGATATCACCGAACGCAAGCGCAATGAGGAGGAACTGGTCGCCGCGATTGAGACGGTGATGCAGGACACCAGCTGGTTTTCCCGCAGCGTGATTGAAAAGCTGGCGGGGCTGCGGCGCGGGGCGAAGGCTGGCGCGGGCGGGCCTGAGTTGGCGGAACTAACGGCGCGCGAGCGGCAGGTGCTGGAACTGGTGGCGGGAGGGCGCAGCAATGACGAGATTGGCGCGGCGCTTCATGTCACCCGCAACACGGTGAGAAACTACCTCGCGGCCATTTATGGCAAGCTCGACATGCATAGCCGCGCCGAAGCGATCATCTGGGCGCGCGAGCGAGGGCTTGTTCCACGCCAGAAATCATGAAGGCTCAGCGGATTTTTCGCCGCGGCTGATTGCGCGTCGCGCGGTCATATCGCGGACAGGGCGGATGATGCATCCGCACCATCCTTTCAGACGCAACTGCATCTTTTTTCTTCCATTCCGGTTGCCTATCTAATTTTGGTGCGAGGCCGGCATTCCGCCGGTTTTGACGATCAGAGGGGAATTAAGCCATGGTTGATAAAGATCGGGTTGAAGGCGCCGGCAAGCAAGCCAAAGGCAGCATCAAGGAAACTGTCGGCAAGGTGACCGGCGATACCAAGATGCAAAGCGAGGGCACCGCGGACAAGGCGACCGGCAAGGTGCAGAATGCGGTTGGCGGCGCCAAGGACAAGCTTCGCGACGCGCTCGACAAGTAGTTCAAGTCGTTCAAGCCGCCTGATCACGGCGGCAATCCGACCAGTTTTGCAACTCGCGCGCGGCGCCATGCCGCGCGGTTTTGTATGCGCAAAGGATGACAATGTCGGTCATAGCTTGGATTGTGCTCGGTCTTATTGCCGGTTTCATTGGCAGCAGGATTGTCAATCGCGACTCTAGGGGCGCCGGGCGAAGCGAAGGCCTTGTATTCGATATCGTCCTGGGAATTATCGGCGCGCTTGTCGGCGGCTTTATTTTTAACGAATTAGGCGCGGTGGGAATTACCGGCTTCAACCTTTACAGCATGCTCGTGGCCGTCATTGGTTCCGTGATCGTCTTGGTCGTTTACCACGCCTTGTTTGGGCGTTCCACGCGCCGCCGCCTCTGAGGCTGTCGGAAAGCATGATTGGTTCAAGCCGGACCAATCATGCTTTATACCAAGCGGCGTAACGATGAACCTATGGCAAGAGAAAGGCCAGGAGGCTCCGCCTCCTGGACCTCCGCCAAAGGCAGAGCCTTTGGAATCCATTACTTGGCTTTCCGCTGGGAGGGGTCAAAGACCCCTCCCAGCGGAAAGCCATCTAGCGGGTTCTAAGGGCTAAGCCCTTAGTGGGGGTTTTAGGGGGCAAAGCCCCCTGATCTCGCTTTCGCGATGTGTCATTCTTTACGCCGCTTGATATTAAAGGGACGCAGGTCAACCAGCTTTGATGATGCGTGCCGCTTCGATGGCGAAATAGGTCAGAACGCCGGAAGCGCCGGCGCGTTTGAAGGCAATCAGGCTTTCCCAGACGACCCTATCGCGATCAAGCCAGCCGCGATCGGCGGCGCCTGCCAGCATCGCGTATTCGCCGGAAACCTGATAGGCAAACACCGGAATGTTGAATTCGCTGCGCGCCCGCCTCACGATATCGAGATACGGCATGCCGGGTTTTACCATCACCATGTCGGCTCCCTCGGCGACATCCATCGCAATTTCGCGCATGGCCTCGTCGGAATTGGCGGGGTTCATCTGGTAGCTGCGCTTGTCGCCCTTTAGCGCGCTGCTGGAACCCAGCGCATCCCGGAATGGTCCATAGAAGGCTGAGGCGTATTTCGCGGCGTAACTCATGATGCGCGTGTGAATCAGGCCTTGTTCATCCAGCGCCGCGCGAATCGCCGCGATTCGTCCATCCATCATGTCCGAGGGGGCGATGATATCGATGCCCGCCGCCGCCTGGTTCACCGCTTGCCGCGCCAGGATCGCGACGCTTTCATCATTCGCGACATAGCCGTCGCGTATGATCCCGTCATGTCCATGATCCGTGTAGGGATCGAGCGCCACATCGCCGATCAGTCCGAGTTGCGGGAGTTCGCGTTTCAGCAGGCAGGCGGCGCGGCAGATCAGGTTTTGTGGATTGAGCGCTTGCGCGCCTTCGGCGTCCTTGAGGTTCGGCGGTGTCGCCGGAAACAGCGCGATGGCGGGCACGCCAAGCTTGGCGGCGGTTTCCGCGTGAGCAACAAGCCTGTCTAGCCCGACCCGCACGACCCCCGGCATCGAGGCGACGGCTTCTGGCTCGCCTTCGCCGTCACGGATGAACACCGGCCAGATCAGATCGTCCACGGTGAGGGCGTTCTCCGCCACCAGCCGCCTTGTCCATTCGTCATAACGATTGCGGCGCAGCCGGGTCGCGGGAAATTTTGGCGTGATCATGACCCTTGGGATAGACCGGTCAGCCAGTCATTTCCATAGCTGGCATTTCCATAGCTGGCATTTCCATAGCTGGCATTTCCATAGCGGGCATTTCCATAGCTGGCATTTCCATAGCTGGCATCGGATCAATCGCTCATGATATAGCAGCGGCAACCTGGAGCTTGAGCCTGATCATGAACGAGACCACTTCTTTCGCTGTTCCCGGGCGGTTTTTTTCCGCGCCGTTGGCGGAAACCGACCCTGAGCTTGCCGCGGCCATTCATGCCGAGTTGGTCCGCCAGCAGGATGGCATCGAGCTGATCGCCTCTGAGAACATGGTCTCGAAGGCGGTGCTGGAGGCGCAAGGCTCGGTGCTGACCAATAAATACGCCGAAGGCTATCCGGGCCGGCGCTATTATGGCGGCTGCGCGGCGGTGGACATCGCCGAAACCCTGGCCATCGACCGCGCGAAGCAATTATTTGCGTGCAATTTCGCGAATGTGCAGCCGCATTCCGGCGCGCAGGCCAATCAGGCGGTGTTTCTGGCGCTGCTGAACGCGGGCGACGCCATTCTCGGCATGAGCCTGGCGGCGGGTGGCCATCTGACGCATGGCGCGGCCCCGAACCTCTCCGGCAAGTGGTTCAAGCCGGTCCAGTACGGGGTGCGCCGCGAGGATGGCTTGCTCGATTATGAGGAGCTGGAACAGTTGGCCCGCGAACATAAGCCGCGTTTGATCATCGCCGGCGGCTCGGCCTATCCGCGCTTCATCGATTTTGCGCGCATTCGCAAGGTGGCGGACGAGGTCGGCGCCTGGTTTATGGTCGATATGGCGCATTTCGCGGGGTTGGTTGCGGCTGGGCTGTTCCCATCGCCGCTGCCACATGCCCATGTTGTCACCACAACGACGCACAAGACCTTGCGCGGCCCAAGGGGCGGGATGATTTTGTCGAATGATCTCGATCTCGGCAAGAAGATCAATTCGGCGGTGTTCCCCGGCCTGCAAGGCGGTCCGCTGATGCATGTCATCGCCGGCAAGGCGGCCGCCTTTGGCGAGGCCTTGCGCCCGGAATTTCGAGTTTATCAGAAGGCGCTGGCGGAGAACGCCAAGGTGCTGGCGGCAACTCTGGTGGAGCAGGGGCTCGCCATCGTCACCGGAGGCACCGATTCGCATCTGATGCTGGCCGATCTGCGGCCCAAGCGCGTCACCGGCAAGGCGGCGGAGGCTTCGCTCGAACGCGCCCATATCACCGCCAACAAGAACGCCATTCCGTTCGATCCCGAAAAGCCGGCGATTACCTCCGGAATCCGGCTTGGCACCCCGGCCGCGACGACAAGAGGCTTCGGCGCCGCGGAGTTTCGCGAGGTCGGCCATTATATCGCCGAGGTGCTGGACGGGCTTTCGGCGTCAAATGACGGATCGAATGATGCCGTCGAGGCGGCGGTCGGCGCCAAGGTGAGCGCGCTATGCGCTGGCTTTCCAATCTACCGATAGACGCTGATGCGCTGCCCGTTTTGTGGTGAACCCGATACGCAGGTCAAGGATAGCCGGCCCACCGAGGATGGCGGGGCGATCCGGCGGCGGCGTTTCTGCGCCGGATGCAGCCAACGTTTCACCACCACCGAACGGGTGCAGTTGCGTGATCTGGTGGTGGTGAAGGCGGATGAGCGGCGGGTGCCGTTCGACCGCGACAAGCTGTCCCGCTCGGTGCGCATCGCGCTGCGCAAGCGGCCGGTGGAGGAGGAGCGGATCGAGCGCATCGTCACCGGCATTGTCCGCAAGCTGGAAGCCAGCGGCGAGGCGGAAATCGCTTCCAAGGCGATTGGCGAGGCGGTGATGGAGACGCTGAAGGAGGTCGATGCCGTGGCCTATGTGCGCTTTGCCTCGGTCTATCGCGATTTTCGTGAGGCGGGCGACTTCAAGGCATTTCTTGGCACCATGGATAGCTCCGCGTGACGGATGATGACAGCCATATGCGCGCGGCCTTGTCGCTGGCGCGGCGTTCGCTTGGCGAATGCGTGCCCAATCCGGCGGTGGGCTGTGTTATTGTGAAGGACGGGCAGGTGATCGGGCGGGGCCGCACCGCGCCGGGTGGCCGTCCGCACGCGGAAACCGAGGCGCTGGCGATGGCGGGCGAGGCGGCGAAGGGCGCCGTGGCTTATGTGACGCTGGAACCCTGCGCGCATTACGGCCAAACGCCGCCTTGCGCGCGGGCGCTGGCGGAGGCTGGCGTGGCAAGGGTGGTGGTGGCGGTGCGCGACCCGGATGCGCGGGTGAACGGCCTGGGCATTGCGATTTTGCGGGAAGCCGGCATTGAAATCACCGAGCACGTGCTGGCGCCGGAAGCCGAGGCGCTGAATGCCGGATTTTTTTCGGTGGTGCAGCGCGGGCGGCCCTTGCTGCGGCTGAAACTGGCGAGCACGCTGGATGGGCGGATCGCCACTAAAGCCGGCGAAAGCCAATGGATTTCCGGCCCGGCCTCGCGCCGGGCGGCGCAGGCGATGCGCGGCGCGTTCGACGCGGTAATGGTGGGTGTTGGCACCGTGTTGGCGGATGATCCCGAACTGACCTGCCGGATTGCAGGCTACCAAACGGTTCTGGCGACGCGCATCATCCTTGATTCACATCTGCGGACGCCACTGACTAGCCGGCTGGTTGCCAGTGCGCCGCGGGCGCCGGTCTGGGTGCTGCACCGGGATGGCGCCGATAAAATGCGTGGCGAGGCCTTGCGGGATGCCGGGGTGCGGGTACTGGAAGTGGCGTCAGGCCCGCTCGGAGTCGATCTCGGCGATGCGCTGGCGCTGCTCGCCCGTGCCGGCATCACCAGGCTGCTGGCGGAAGGCGGGGCGATGCTGGCGGCTTCACTGCTGCGCGCCGATCTGGTAGATGAGCTTGCCTGGTTTCATGCGCCTTCGGTCATGGGCGGCGATGGACTGCCGGCGGCGCAGGCCTTTGGCATCACGGATCTTGCCGCCATGCCGCGCTTCAAGCCGATGCGGCAACAAAACTGGGGCGACGACATGCTGAGCCTATATCGAAGGATACACTGATGTTCACCGGCATCATCACCGGCATCGGCACGCTGCGTGCGGTCACGCCGGCTCATGAAGGAGCCGATGCGCGCTTTGTCATCGCAACACCTGAACGTAATGAAGCCTGGGCCGATCTTAGCCGCGTCGCCATCGGCGCCTCCATCGCCTGCTCCGGCTGTTGTCTCACCGTAGTGGCGCGTGGCGCTGATCATTTCGCCGTCGATGTTTCAGGCGAAACCTTGTCCGCCAGCACCCTGGGCGCATGGCAGCCGGGCGCCAAGATCAATCTGGAAGCGCCGCTGCGGATGGGCGATGAGCTGGGCGGCCATATCGTCTCCGGCCATGTTGATGGGGTGGGCGAGGTGATATCGCGCGCGCCGGAACATGGTTCGACGCGGTTACGCTTCCATGCGCCGGAGGCGCTGGCCCGGTTCATCGCACCCAAGGGCAGCATCACCATCAATGGCGCCTCCCTAACGGTGAACGAGGTGGAGGGCGCTGAATTCGGCGTGAATATCATTCCGCACACTGAAATCGCCACCACATTCGGCATGTTGGCGGTAGGCGACAAGGTCAATCTCGAAATCGACATGCTGGCGCGCTATGTCGCAAGGCTAGCGGAGTATCATTGATGGAATTTTCATTGAAGACGGCATCCTTGCATGAGTATCTCTCAACCGCATCGGAAATCATCGACGAGGCGCGCGCCGGGCGGATGTTCATCCTAGTCGATGACGAGGATCGCGAAAACGAGGGCGATCTGGTGGTCCCGGCGCAGTTCGCGACACCGGACGCGGTGAATTTCATGGCAAAGCACGCGCGCGGGCTGATTTGCCTCGCGCTGACCAGGGGGCGTTGCGAAACATTGGGGCTGAATCTGATGAGCGCCGCCAACGGCTCGCGGCTGGAGACCGCCTTCACCATCTCCATTGAAGCGGCGGAGGGCGTCACGACCGGGATTTCGGCAGCGGACCGGGCGCGCACCATCGCGGTCGCCATCAATCCTGAATGCGGCAGAGATGATATTGTCACCCCAGGCCATGTGTTTCCGCTGATGGCGCGGGATGGCGGCACGCTGGTGCGCACCGGCCATACGGAAGCAGCGGTGGATATTGCGCGCCTTGCCGGACTAACCCCGGCCGGCGTCATCTGCGAGATCATGAATGACGATGGCACGATGGCGCGGATGCCTGATCTCGTCGCCTTCGCGCAGCGGCACAACCTGAAGCTCGGCACCATCGCCGATCTGATCGCGCATCGCCGGCGCACCGAGAAACTGGTGAAGCGCGTGGAGCAGGGCGCGATGCCCGATGGCGCCGGCGGGCAGTGGCGGCTGTTTGCCTATGAAAACCGGATCGACCATGTCGAGCATCTGGCGCTAGTCAAAGGCGAGGTGGGGGCCGAGGAGCCGATCCTGGTGCGGATGCATGCCGTTGATACCTTGGGCGATATTTTGAACGGCAGCCATTTCGCCGATCTGCATGGCGCGATGCGGCAGATCACTGAGGCGGGGCGCGGCGTGGTTGTGCTGATCCGCGAGGCAAGGCCCGGCGCCGTCTCGGCCCGGTTGCGCCAGATGAACGCCGCGCGGCCACCGATAGCGGCGCGGCCGGAACCCGCCTTGCGCGATTACGGCATCGGCGCGCAGATCCTCACCGATCTCGGCGTGCGCGACATGATCCTGCTTTCTAACCACAAGCGCGCCGTTATTGGCCTGGAAGGCTATGGGCTGAACATTGTGGAGCAATTGCCCATTGAGGATAAAATTTTGTGAGCACGGCGGACGCGCTAACGCCCGAGGTGGTTGTGGTTCCTGGCGCGGCGCCGCGCATCCTGCTGATCCGTGCGCCGTATTACCGCGCGATTGTCGAAGGCATGACAAAAGCGGCGGAGGATTTGTTAGAAAAGGCCGGCGCGTCGTGGCAGGCGATCGATGTTGCGGGAGCGTTTGAACTGCCGCAGGCGCTGCGCATTGCCTTGCGCGGATCGCAGCGGTTTGATGGCTTCGTGGCGCTCGGCTGCGTGGTGCGCGGGGAAACCGATCATTATGACTATATCTGTGACAGCGCGATGCATGGGCTGATGAACGTGGCGCTGCAATTCGGCATCGCTTTAGGCACCGCCTTGCTCACCGTGGATACGCTGGCGCAGGCGGAAGCGCGTTCGGCGGAGACGGGTTCGAATAAGGGCGCCGAGGCAGCCGCTGCTTGCCTGAGGCAAATCGCGCTGACGCGGCAGTTGGGGGCAGCATGAAATTGCCAAAAAGCGCCAGTCCGCGCACTCTGGCGCGCGTTGCCGCGGTGCAGGCTCTGTATCAGAGCGAGCATGGCGGCGAGAGCGCCGAGACCGTGATTGATCAGTTCGTGCGCTTCCGCATCGGCGCCTTGCCAAGCGGCGCGGGGATGGAAGAGGGCAGGGTGCCAGAGGCGGATGTGCCGCTGTTCGGCCGTATCGTCCGCGTTGCGGTGGAGCAGCAGGACACGCTGGATGCGATGATCGCCGAGGCAATTCCGCCAAGTTGGCCGATGGCGCGGCTCGATCCGGTGCTGCGCGCTTTGCTACGCGCCGGCGTTGCCGAGTTGTGGATGCCGGAGGGGCCGCCCGCGAAGGTGACGATCAACGAATACATGAACGTGGCGCACGGCTTTTTGCAGCCGGAAGCGGTGCAGCTGGCAAACGCGGTGCTGGACCGGCTGGCCCGCCTGCTTCGGCCGGCGGCATTCGCAGTGCCATCAACCGCATGACATGTCACGGTGACCGTCTCACGCGAGTTCGACCGGATCGCCCGCTACTTCGCGCCTCTGGCAGGACCCGAAGCCCTGGGCCTTGCCGATGACGCGGCGCTCTGGGCGCCGCCGCAGGGTTATTCATCTGTCCTGACAGTCGATCAGATGATCGAGGGCGTGCATTTCCTGCCGGACGATCCGGTGGAGCATGTGGCCTGTAAATTGCTGCGGCGGAATCTCTCCGACCTCGCGGCAATGGGGGCGCAGCCCATCGGTTATCTGCTGACCTTCGCCGTGCCGCGCGAGACGCCTGAGGCGTGGTTCGCGGCCTTTGCCAAGGGCTTGGCGATGGACCAGGCGGAATACGGCGTCAGGCTTTTCGGCGGCGACAGCGCCTCCACCAGCGGGCCGGTCAGCCTGACGGCGACGCTGATTGGCATCGTCGCGACAGGAGAGGCGCTGCGGCGTTCGGGGGCCAAAGCGGGCGATGCGCTTTATGTCACTGGCACAGTGGGCGACGCGGTGCTCGGGCTGGAAGCGGCGCGCGGCAATCTTGCCGATCCTACAGGGTATCTGACCGCGCGCCGTCTGCTGCCGTCACCCCGCGTGGGGTTAAGGCTTGCTAACATCGCCCACGCCGTCATCGATGTCTCGGACGGGCTGGCGCAGGATTTGGGGCATCTATGCCGCGCCTCTGGCCTTGACGCCGAGATCATCGCGCATGACGTGCCGCTATCGGATGCGGCGCGTGCGGCAGGGCCGGAATGGCTGGAATTGCGCCTGACAGGCGGCGATGATTATGAATTGCTGATTGCCGCGCCTGAAAGTGCGGGAACCGCGTTACGTGCGGCCTGCGGCGCGGTGCCGCTGACACGCATTGGCCAATTCATGCAAGGCGCGGCTGAGGTGCGGGTACTGGGTGAGGATGGAACGCCGCTGCGCTTCGAGCAGGCCGGATGGAGTCACTTTTAACGATCGGCCTGCGCCGTGAAGGCGACATCCGGCTTCAACGAAAACGGATCGGTTGGATTGCGCCCCGCCACGATGTCCTGCATTCGCAACTCCACCGCGCCCATGATTTTCGAATGGGTGAGGCAGTAGAAGCGGTTCTCCTCGATGGCGGCAAAGGTTTTTTCCGCCACCGCCTCCGGGGTGATGCGGCCTGATGTCACCGCTTTATAGCTCTGGTCTCGCGCCAATATCTGGCTCGGCGTCAGCGGCGCATCATTTTGCAACTGCAAAGGCCGGTTACGTCCTGCATCCTTGATTCCGGTATTAACAAAAGCTGGGCAAAGCACAGTGACGTCCAGTTTCGCGTTGACGATCCGCAAATCCTGGAACAGGGTTTCCGACAGGGCGACGACAGCGTGTTTCGAGACGTTATAGACGCCCATGGTCTGCGCCGAGAGCAAACCGGCCACTGACGCTGTGTTAATAATGTGGCCCTCATCGCCGCGTTCCAGCATTCGGGGCACGAAGCAGCGCACGCCGTGGACGACGCCCCAAAGATTGACGCCGAGCACCCAATCCCAATCCTTGACGGTGTTTTCCCAGATCAGCCCGCCACTGCCGACACCGGCATTGTTGAACACCAGATGCGCCTTGCCGAAACGCGCGAAAACGTCATCCGCGAACCGATCCATCTCACCGGCGTCACTGACATCGATCACCGCGGTCATCACATCGGCGCCCTCGTTGCGCAACTCGGCGGCGGTTTGGTCCAACGCATCAGCCTGGATATCGGCCAATGCCAGCTTCATCCGGCGTTTGGCGCCGATGCGGGCGAATTCCCGCCCGAACCCGCTTCCCGCGCCGGTGATGACGGCGGTGCGTCCTGCAAATTCTTTCATGGCACAATCACGATCTTTCCGGTGACTTTCCGCGCCGCCATATCCTCCAGCGCCTGCGGCGCTTCCTCCAGCGCGTAGTGCTTGGAGATCAGCGGCCTGAGCTTGCCGCTGACTAACATGCTGAACAAATCCTGCATCGTCGCCACCTGGTGTTTCGGCTCGCGGCGCGCGAAATCGCCCCAGAACACGCCGACCAGCGAAGCGCCTTTCAGCAGCGGCAGGTTGAGCGGCAGGGACGGGATATGGCCGTCAGCGAAGCCGACAACGAGATAGCGCCCGCGCCAGGCGATGCTGCGGAAAGCGGGTTCGGCGAACGCTCCGCCTACCGGATCGTAGATGATGTCGGGGCCTTTGCCGTTGGTGAGCGTTTTGATCGCGCCGCGCAAATCCTGATCGGTGTAGTTGATCACCTCATCCGCGCCATGCTCGCGGCAGATGACGCATTTCGCATCCGTCGAAGCGGCGGCGATCACCCGCGCGCCCTTGGCCTTGGCGATCTCCACTGCCGCCAGCCCGACGCCGCCCGCGGCGCCCAGCACCAGCACGGTCTCGCCCGCCTGCAAGGCGGCGCGGTCCACCAGCGCGTGATGCGAGGTTGCATAGGCCAGCATGAATCCGGCGGCGACGTCGAACCCGACATCGCCGGGAATCGGCACGCAGAGCGAAGCGTCCAGGGTGATCCGTTCGGCGAACCCGCCGGTCGCGCATAAAGCCAACACCCGGTCGCCCGGCTTCCAGTTTGTCACACCTTCGCCCACCGCCTCGATCTCGCCGGCGATCTCGGCGCCGGGCGTGAAGGGCAGAGGCGGCTGCACCTGGTATTTTTTCTGGATGATCAGCACATCCGGAAAATTCACCCCCGCGGCGCGGATGCGGACCAGCACCTCGCCCGGCTTGGGCGCGGGGTCAGGCAGATCACGCAGCTTCAACTGATCGGCGGGCCCCCACTCCTCGCATTGAATGGCGCGCATCACGCGACACCCGGCGCGGAGATGCCATCAGCGATCATCACCTGCGGCGAGCCGCCGGTGCGCGCCGGATCGGTGTTCTGGTAGCGCCGCTGTTCCAGCCTTGCCAGCTGGTCGCGATGCACCTCGTCCGGTCCATCGGCGAGGCGGAGCGTGCGCTGATGGGCATAGGCAGTGGACAGCCAGGTATCGGCGACGCCGCCGCCGCCAAAAGCCTGGATTGCCATATCGACTACCTGGCAGGCGACATTCGGCGCCACCACTTTGATCATGGCGATTTCCGCCCGCGCCTGCTTGTTGCCCACCGTGTCCATCAGATAGGCCGCCTTTAACGTCAGCAGCCGCGCCTGATCGATCATGATGCGCGCATTGGCGATCCGCTCCCGCCAGACGCTTTGCTCCGAAACCTGCTTGCCGAAGGCGGTGCGGCTTTCCAGCCGCCGCACCATTCGCTCCAATGCGCGTTCGGCGACACCGATGGAGCGCATGCAGTGATGGATGCGCCCCGGCCCTAGCCGCCCTTGCGCAATCTCGAAGCCGCGGCCTTCGCCGAGCAGGATGTTGGACGCCGGCACCCGCACATTCTCGAAGATCAGCTCGGCATGGCCGTGCGGCGCGTCGACATTGCCGAACACGGGGAGCGCCCGCTTCATGGTGACGCCGGGATGCGGGAAGGGCACCAGGATCATCGATTGCTGCTTATGGCGGTCCTGGTTTTGCGGGTCGG
The DNA here is from genome assembly GCA_965276795.1 of Acetobacteraceae bacterium. GTDB lineage: Bacteria > Pseudomonadota > Alphaproteobacteria > Acetobacterales > Acetobacteraceae > Acidiphilium. The sequence goes on from OZ255628.1 coordinate 3,426,760, forward strand.
ATTTGCCCATCACGATCAGGATGCGGCAGCGCGGGTCGGGCGCGCCGGAAATCCACCATTTATGGCCGTTGATCACGTATTCGTCGCCGTCGCGCTTGATCTCGGTTTCGATATTGGTGGCGTCGGATGAGGCGACGCGCGGTTCGGTCATCGCGAAGGCGGAGCGGATCTCGCCTTCCAGCAGCGGTTTCAGCCATTGCTTGCGATGCGATTCGGTGGCGTAGCGGGCCAGCACTTCCATGTTGCCGGTATCGGGCGCCGAGCAGTTGAAGGCTTCCGGGCCGAACGGGCTGCGGCCCATGATTTCAGCGAGCGGCGCGTATTCCAGATTGGTGAGGCCGGCGCCGTGCTCGCTTTCCGGCAGGAACAGGTTCCACAGGCCGGCGGATTTGGCGTCGCGTTTGATATCCTCAAGCAGTTGCAGCGGCTGCCAGATATCGGGCTGGGTATGCGCGGTGTGGAACAAGGTCTCTTCGTTCGGATAGATATGCGAGGCCATGAAATCCGCGATTCTGCTCCGCAACCCCTCGACTTTACGCGAATATCCAAATTCCATGCTGGCCGTCCTTCGTTCCTTGCCGCCGGTTTTGCGGCCTGGTTGCGGATTATGCAATCCCCCTTACGGCAAGGGAGTGACGCGCTTGACAGGGCAAGGTTGGTCTTGAATGGTCGCGCGGGATGAGGAGACTGCCATGAACGACGCCACGCAACCCACGCTGATCGCGGTGCTGCCGCAGCATCACATCGATGAGGCGGTGTTGTTCGGGTATTTGTCCGAGCATGTGGAGGGATTTCCGCGTGAGGCCCGTCTCCGCCAGTTTCAGGGCGGCCAGTCCAACCCGACCTTTTTGATCGAGACGGCTTTGGCCAGTTACGTGCTGCGCAAGAAGCCGCCCGGCAAATTGCTGCCATCGGCGCATCAGATCGACCGCGAATATCGCATCCAGAAGGCGCTGGCGGGGACCGATGTGCCGGTGGCGCGAATGCTGCATTTCTGCGCCGATCCGTCGGTGATCGGCACCGAATTCTACGTGATGGAGCATGTAAAGGGCCGGGTATTTCATGACGTGATGATGCAAGGCGTCTCGCCCGCCGGCCGCGGCGCCATCCAACGCTCGCTGATCGAAACCATCGCGGCGTTGCACCGCGCCGACTACACGGCGCTGGGTTTGGCCGATTTTGGCCGTCCCGATCATTACGTGTCGCGCCAGATCGAGCGCTGGACCAAGCAATACGAAGCCTCGAAAACCGAGGAGTTGCCGGCGATGAACAGTCTCATGGCCTGGCTGCGCGCCAACATCCCGGAACGCGACGAAAGCGCCATCGTCCACGGCGATTTCCGCTTGGGCAACATGATTATCCACCCGGAGGAGCCGCGCATCATCGCGGTGCTGGACTGGGAGCTTTCCACACTGGGCCACCCGCTGGCCGATCTCGCCTATTGCTGCATGTCCTACCACATGCCCCCTGGTTCCGGTCCCGCCTATGCCGGCTACCAGGGCATCAACCTCGCCGAACACGGCCTGATGAGCGAGGATGAGGTTTTGGCGTTATACGCCGCCCGCACCGGAAGGGAGGCGGTGGACCATTGGCGCTTCTTCATGGGCTTCTCCATGTTCCGCTCCGCCGCGATTGTCGAGGGTGTTTATGCGCGGGCTTTAGGTGGCAATGCGGCGGATCAGCGGGCGCATCGGATGCATGAAATGTGTGTGCTGGTTTCGAAGATGGGGTGGGCATTAGTGCAGGGATGATTGTTAGAAGGCAGGGGAGATGCGATATCTTATCCATCGCCACGTGAGCGAACGTGTCTGGTTTTACATAGAGCCTGTCACATGACGCCTGCTCTATCCACTATCGATGATACCGAAGCCGAGCGGCAACTGATGGAAGCCGCAGTCGCGGAAGCGCGGACCGATCCACGTTACGTCACCAATGAGGATATGCGCCTGGGGCTGCTGCGTCTGGCGCAGGGCGAAGTTGACGCACCACCGCCAGCACTGCGCAAGGCGTGATCATTTGATGGCTAGGATTATACTAAAGCAAAAAGAAGCTCTTTAAAACCGTCTTCATAAGAATTTTTAAAATTAGCATATTTTAGATCTGCTAGTATCTCAGGTATATGGCAATTTTCTATCAAGATAGGTAAAAGCCTTATACTGTCACCAGCTAGCTGTCGAGACAAAAACGATTGCCACTCTTTTGTGGTCCATAGAGAAGTTACTGAAACTTTTGAAAGAAAGATAATCATAATGCTAGATTCTTTGAGACCATTTGATATTTTTCCGACAATAGATTCGCCAACCTTCACATTATTTTCATCAAGCCACGTTTTAGCTCCGAGATTTCGTAGATCATCGTTTACCATACGGACAAAACCTTTGTCTGATGAACTGTGACATAGAAATATTGATTTCTCATTCGAGATTTGATTCATTTGACCACTTAAGCGCCGCTCAAATAAAATATTATCGATTAAGCTACTCTCGGACCATAACCCATGTAACTCTGATGGCCCTAGAGGCCATTCTTTTTTGTTTCCTTTCACTCCAAGTTGCATCAGTGCTTGCTGAATTTCAGTTTGACGAGACACTAACTCTCCAACTAAGGGTTCCTTTAAAAAACGCTTTGGTATAGTGTAACATCCAGGAAAGTGTAAGGGGTGGCCAGCATAACAAATTGTAGTGCGAGCGGAGTCATCATCATCATAATACATAATTCTCCCGTTAAAACGACCCGCAATAACATATACTGGACCATAATCAAGATGAGTCATTGGTGCTTCTTTAACAAAGAATATTTAGTTTTTTAGCGGTTACGATTAGCAATGCGAGCCTCAGATATTGACTTCTATCTGCTAAGGTTTCTATCCTGTTCACAGGTTGATGCATGTTAGCCTATGTGGAAAACCCTATCAACTGCTGCGGCATCCGCACGCATTTCGCAACCTCCGTCTCGGTGCTGGCGCGGCGTTGAACCGGAAAAATCAGCGGATTCACGAAAATATCGCTGTGGTGTAACAGACTGCTCTGACGCATGGCCTTCTTCAATAATCGACAAGATCAGCGCCGAGTTGCAGCTTTAAGTCATGATGGGGGTTGCCCCTAAAATTACACCAAAACCTGTAGCCCATGCTTCTGCACGACGGCCAGCAGCTTGAGGGCCATTCCGCTGGGGCGTTTGGCGCCGGTTTCCCATTTTTCTACCGCACTTTCGCTGGTGTTAAGGTAGCGCGCGAAAACCGGCTGGCTGACATGGTTGCTTTCGCGAAGCCGCTTGATTTGCTGCGGCGCCAAAGGCGCCGGAATGACAAGGCAGGTTTCGTCGAAATTTCGCATCGTTGCTTTGTCAATCGCGCCGACTTTTAGCAGCGCCGAAGCTGATGCGTGGATGGCTTCGAAGGCGTCGCTTTTAAACTTGCGCTTTACCGTCATGGCATCTCTCCGTGAATCTCCGTTGCGTAGAAGCTGAGCAATTTGTTGATCCGTCAATGTCCCGTAAGTCTTCGCGAGGCGCCGGAACGCGGCCAGTTCGTTATTATCGATGTTGTCGTGGTCCTTTTTGGCAAAAAGATACTCATAAACCCAGTGTTGTCCGCCTTTTGCAAGGATGATGGCGCGGTGCCTATTCTTGTTCAGGCGCTTCTTGAACACGCCGCCGCCCAAATCGTTGGCCTGTCCCTTCATCACCTGCGGGATAGCTTCGCAAAGCTCGGAATCCTTGATCTGGGCTTTGTGGGCTGCCTTGAGAAACCAGGCTGTCTTGAAGGTTCGTGCGGTTTTGCAATCGATATCGGCCACTCCTTTTAGTAGCACAAGGTGCTACTCAAAATCAAGAGGCGATAGATAGGCCGTTAGGCAATGGCTTTGCGTGAACGCTCCTCAGCTTGATCTACCCGCCGCTCCTCCCATCTGACACCAGGGAGACACATCTTGCGCGCCCTTGCGATCAGCTTTCTCACATTTTGTATTGCCTTGCCTCTGGCACGGACGGCTCACGCCACCTTGCTAAAGGCGGTCAGGCCTGGGGTGATGTGCGCGTCGGCGGAGGCGCTGGCGCGGTTGACGCTTCATGAGGGCAATAGCCGAAGCGCGGGGCCTGGCGCTTTGCCAAAATATAAGCAGGTGGCGAAAGCTGGTGGGTGTATCGCCATCGGCGAAGGGATCGTTGTCGCGGCGGAGGCGATCCGCAAGAACACCAGCATTGTCGCCTATCATCCGTTTGACAGCATGGAGGATGGCACCTTCTACGTCCCGAACATCGACTTCGTGCGGTTCACGCCGCCGGACACGGTGTTCTACCGGGAAATTCGCCGCCGGTGCCCGCGCAAGCTGGAGGGCATTTATATCTATGACAGCGCCTCTTTGATCGACATGCAAAGCCTGTTTATCTCCAGCCTGCCGAAGCTGACGCAGGAGCGGATTGCCGCCGCGGTCAAAGGCGTTTGCAAGGTTGCCGAACCTTGTGATTATCAAGCGATCACTCAAGCGGAAGCAAAGCTCCGCCTCGATGCCCGCCGCGCCGATTTCCTCTGCGCGCTGCAAGGGTTTCCGCCGGACGAGGTGAGCAGCCTCAATTCTCTCAAATGAGGGTTCGCCGTGACCATTTATGACGAAAAACCTTGGCTGCATCTTTATGATGCGGGACAGCCGCATGCCATCACGCCGCAATACACCGATGCGCTGGCGATGTTCCGCGCCGCCGTGGCGCGCGCGGCGGACCATCCGGCGATCCTGTATTTTGACGCTGTCATCACCTATCGCGCGCTTGATCGCCTCAGCGACGCGCTGGCGGCGCATCTCCAAGCAAAAGGCTTTGCGCCGGGCGACCGGCTGGCCGCCTATCTGCAGAATGTGCCGCAATTTCCCATCGCGGTACTGGCGGCGTGGAAGGCGGGCGGCATCGCGGTCGCCGTCAATCCAATGAACCGCGCGCGCGAAATTTCTCTCCTATTCGCCGATTGCGCGCCGAAAGCGGTAATCTGCCATGGCTCGCTTTATGAACAGGTGGTGGCAAAGCTGGATGCCGCGCTGAGGCCCAGCATCATCATCACGACCAGCGCCGCCGCGTTCCAGACCCGCAACGATCCGCGCCTGTTTGCCACAGTGAAGCCGCGCGATTTCGGCGATACCGACGATTTCCTCGACATCACTGCCGAAACCGCCAAGCCATCGGGAAATCCGCAATACGGGCCTGATGATATTGCGTTTCTGGTCTATACCTCCGGCACCACCGGCCTGCCCAAGGGCGCCATGAACACCCATGGCAATGTCACCTTCAATTCGCAAACCTATCGCGACTGGATCGAGCTTGAAGACCACAAGCCGGTGCTCGGCATCGCGCCGTTATTTCATATAACGGGACTGATCGGCCATCTCGGCGCCGCCATCATCACCGCGTCGCCCTTGATCCTCGCTTACCGTTTCGAGGCAGGGGTGATGCTGGATGCCATCGAGGAACACCGAGCCGCTTTCACCATCGGCGCCATTACCGCCTTCATCGCGCTGATGAATCACCCTAACGCGACCCGCGAAAAACTCGCGACACTAACAAAAATCTATTCCGGCGGCGCGCCAATCCCGCCCAGCGTGGTTATGCAATTCCGCGAGAAATTCGGCCACTACATCCATAACGGCTACGGCCTTACTGAAACCAACTCGCCCACCCATGTCGTGCCGCTGTCGCGTGAGGCGCCGGTCGATCCGGCTTCCGGCGCGCTGGCCATCGGCGTGCCCGCCTATAACACCGGCTCGTGGATTTGCGACGATGCGGGCAACGCGCTGCCGCAAGGACAGATCGGCGAAATTGTTAGTCAAGGCCCGATGATCGTGCCCGGCTACTGGCAAAATCCTGGCAAGACGGCGGAATCCTTCCGCAACGGGCGCTTCTTCACCGGCGATGTCGGCTTCATGGATGCCGAAGGCTGGTTCTATCTGGTCGATCGCAAGAAGGACATGATCAACGCCGCCGGCTACAAGATCTGGCCGCGCGATGTCGAGGATGTGCTCTACACCCATCCGGCGGTGCGCGAAGCCGCGGTGGTGGGGATGCCGGACGCTTATCGCGGCGAGACAGTGAAAGCGGTGATCAGCGTGAAACCGGGCCAGTCCGTCACGCCCGCCGAGATCACCGAATTCTGCAAGTCACGCATGGCGGCTTACAAATACCCGCGTATCGTCGAAATCCTGCCCGATTTACCCAAGACGGTAACAGGCAAGATTTTAAGGCGGGAATTGCGTGGCGGACCCTGATCAAGTTCTACTGGTTTACATCACCTGCGCCGATAAGGACGAGGCGCGGGATATTGCCCAAACCCTGGTCGAGGAGCGGCTGGCGGCCAGCGTCAATATCGGCCAGCATGATACGGTGTATCGCTGGGAAGGCGTGCTGGCCGATGGCTCTGAGGCAGTGATGATCGCCAAAACCACACGCGGCGCCTATCCGGCGCTGGAGGCGCGGGTACGGGAGCGTTCCTCCTATCTTGTTCCTTGCATCATCGCCTGGCCGGTTGAACGCGGCTCCGAGCCCTATCTCGATTGGGTAAGGCAGCAAATCGGCTACAGTCCATGACTATTGTTTAACCTCAGGTTGTTAATAATAGGCCGGTCCTTTATTGTCGCGCGAGCAGCACCGGAGGACGCGCCATGGCAGGCAGTATCGACATCATCGGCCCCGCCACCATCGCTTCGTTGGATGGCAGCACGATCTCGTCGCTGAACGTCCTGCCGCCTGATGGGCTGTCGCTGACCGACAGCAATCCCGGCGCATCGATCACCATCACGCTTTCGGCCTCGGCGCCGGATGTCAGCCTTTCGGCCAGCAGCGCCGGCGGCGCGGGAATCGCCAGAAATGGCGGCACGCTCACCATCAGCGGCACCGCAACCGAGGCCAACGCCGCGCTGGCCAGCCTCGATCTCGCCGCCACCGGCGCGCTGAGCGGTGTGCTAAGCATTGAGGCTACGGATAATCAGGGCGCCGCTAAAGCAACCACCTTGGGCCTGACCGGCTATGCCGATCCCGCTCTGGCCTTTGTCGCACCACCGAGCGCCTTCGGGTCGCCGTTCAGCATTCCAACGCCGCTCACTAGCCTTACGCTGGCGGCGGATGGCGCGGCGGCATTGTCGCTTCTGGGCGCGGCGCCGGAGATGATGAATCTCACGCTGATTTCGACCAACGGCCCCTTGCTGCTCGATCCTCAAAACGCCGCGGGAATCGCGATCAGCGGCGACGCCACGGAAACTTTGGTGCTCAGCTTCGCCTCCACCGAACTGCCGCAGCTTAGCGCGGCACTGGCATCGGTCAATCTGGTCGAAAACGGCCTCGGCACGCTCAGCTATAGCGCCCGCGAGCTGAGCGGGCCGCTGCCGCCTGCCGTCACCTCCGGCACCCTTCATTACAGCCCCGACAACGTGACCAACCAGACCAGCGAGACCTGGCTCGGCGGCAATGGCGCATGGCAAAACGGCGCTGACTGGTCGGGCGGTTTCGCGGCGAACGGGGCGACCGGCGTCAGCATTTTCGGCGGCGAAACCATCACCGGCATGGGCGCCGCATCGGCGCTGACGCTGGCGGCGGGCGCCACGCTGGCGCTGGCCGCGGATGTCGCGGTTTATGACAGCCTGGTGGCGACGAACGCGACGCTCGATCTGGCGGGATCGGCGGGCGCGCCCGCGGCTCTTTCCGCCCTATCGGCGAATTTCAGTGCCAGCAGCCTGCTGATCGAGAACGCTGCCCTCTCGATCCAGGACACGCTGGATTTCTCGACGCAATCTTCCGTGCTGGTCGATGCCGCCGGCACGCTGGATGCCGGTTCGATGGTGTTTGGGGCAGGGGACGCCCTGGTCGATTTCGGCAGCCTCGCCGGGGGCGGACTGGCGCTCGGCCCCGGCGCGGAAGCGTTTCTGCCCGGCGGCGGCATCCTCGATCAAGCGATCTCGATGGCCAGCGGCGCGGTGATCGATTTTGCCGGCCTGCTGGAAGCCGGAGCGGGCTTTGAGACCACCACTTTGTCGGCGTTCATCGTGCCAGCGGGCGCGGTGATTGAGGGCGGCGGCACGCTGGTTGCCGGGAATTTCAGCGAGTCCGCCATCATCGACGGTCCCGGCACCATCGAGGCACTCGGCCCGGCGCCGCTCACCATCGCGGCAGGCAGCGTCGGCGGCGGCGCGCAATTCCTGATCGATCCGGGCGCGGTCCTCGAACTCGGTGCGGTCTCGCCGCTCTACGGCGTCTTCAACCCGACGCCGCTGACCATCGATTCCTCCGTCACCCTCAGCTTTTCCCCCGGCGCCAACGCGACGCAGGATACCGGCCTCTATCCGAGCGCCAGGGGCGAGCAAGGCGGCGTGCTGCTGCTCGATTATCCAGGCCAATTCGCCGGCACCATCGCCGGTTTCGCGCCGGGCGACCGTATCGCCTTGCCGGGCCTCGCCAACCTGTCCCTCGCCAACCTCACCGGCCACTCCTTCGTGATTTCCGGCACCGACAGCAACGGCGTGACGCAAAGCGACACCATCCATGCCGCCTATGCCTCTGGCCTCAGCCCGTTCATCGAGACCGACACCAATAACGACAGCTTCATCGGACTGCGCGCCGCCTCCGCCCAGCTAACATTGAACGATGTTCCGGCAACCCAGGCCAGCATCGACGCGGTGAATGGCTATCAAGAGCCGATTACCGGCCTTGGCCTGCTGCTGCCGACCGCCAACGCGGCGGCGCTCTCGCTGACCCTTTCGGCGGTGAACGGCCTGATCGGCGAAGCTTCTGGCACCCCGATGTCCACCATCACCCTGACCGGATCGACAGGCTTGGCGCTTGATGCCCTGCTCGCCGGCGTGGTCTATACGCCGCAAGGCGGCGGTTCGGGCGACACGTTGCGCTTCACCGGATCAGGCGGCGGGTTGAACGGGTTTTCCGCCGCGGTCGGCATCGCCATCACCGCCCCGGCGACACTCGATTACCAAGGCGGCGCGCAAGGCAGGTTCAACGCCGGCGCTTCCTGGTCCGGCGGCAATGCGCCGGCCAATGGCGATGTGCTGGCTTTCGGCAGCCATGCCGGCGCGGCCTATATCGTCAGCGGCTCCGGCGAGGCAGGCGGCATCACCGTCACCGGCGCCTATGACTTCGCCGGCACCATTGCCGGTTCCGGGGCACTGGTGACCGATGGCAACGGCATGGCGCTGTTCGACGCCAATGCCGTGGTCAGTCTCAAAGGCGGCATGAATACTGGCGATAGCGCCGGCGCCGGCACTGCCGGTGTTGCCGGTACTCTGGACGCAAATTCCGTGAATATCGCCGGCAATGCCAATGCGCCGGGCAGCCTGCTCAATGTATCAGGCAGCCTGTTCAGCGATGGCATGCTCAGCATCGGCGGCGCGGCGGCAGGCACGCTCGATGTCACCGGCCATGCCACCGCGCTGAGCATGACGCTGGGCAGCGCCGGGCTGCTGCGCGCCACCGGCGTCGCTGGCATGGCGCTGGGCGGAGTCAATATCGCCGGCGGCACGCTGGCGCTCAGCGGCGCGGCAACGGCGTCCGGCGACAGCCTCGCCGAGACGGGCGGCAGGATCGAACTGGCCGATCAATCAGTCCTCGCCATCAGCCAATCCGCCAATTTCACCGGCGGAACGCTCAGCATCGGCGCCGGGGCGGCGTTCACCGCCGGTTCGGCCATCGCCACCGCCTCGGCGGCGACGCTAAACGATGCGGGCGTCATTCATGCCGGCGGCCTGACGCTGGGCGGGGCGGCCTTTCTGGACAATGGCGCAAGCCTCGCCTCGGCGGGCGGCGTCACCCTGAACGCCGGCGCGGCGCTGAGCTTGAACAATGCCATGCTGACCGCGACGGGACTGACCATGGCGTCGGCCGCCGTAATCAGCGGTTCCGGCGAGATCGGCGGGACCGCGCCGGGCCTGTTGCCGGTCATCGATGCCGCCGGCACGGTTACCGCGTCGGGCGGCACGCTGACGCTCGGCGGCGACGTGACCGGCAATCTCACCATCGCGGCGGGCGCGGCGCTCGATCTCGTACATGGCGCAACCCAAGGCACCATCAGCTTCACCGGCGCGGATGAAACGCTGATCCTCAACGATGTCGCGGCGATGCAGGACACCGTCACCGGCATGGTGGCGACCGACGCCATTGAACTGGTGGGCATCGCCCCCGCATCGGTCAGCATCGCCAATGGCACGGTGAGCATTGCCGATCCATCGAGCTTCGGCTTCACCCCCGCCGCCGGCCAGCCGGCGCCCCAGGTTGCCGGCAATAATAGCGGCGGCAAGCACCATCACCATGGGCAGCGAGATGCCCTGTTTCGCGCGCGGCACGCTGCTGCTGACGCCTTCCGGCTATCGCCCGGTAGAATCGCTCTCGCCGGGCGATCCGCTGATCACCGAAACCGGCCTGGCGCGCGGCATTATTTGGATCGGCTCGCGGGTGATCGATCTCGCGACCGACCCCGCCGCCATCCTTCTCCGCCCGGTGGTGATTAAACCCGAGGCCTTCGGCAAGGGCTTGCCGCTGCGCCAGCTGCGCCTCTCGCCGCTCCATGCGATCTATGTCGAGGGCGCGCTGATCCCGGCGGTGCTGCTGGTCAATGGCGCCACCATCACCCGCGATGACCGCGCGCAGGCCGTTACTTATTACCATGTCGAACTGGCGCGGCACGATATTGTCAAGGCCGAAGGGCTGCCGACGGAAACCTACCGCGACACCGGCAACCGCCACCGCTTCGCCGAGGCGCGCGGCGTGCCGGGCGGTAGGGTCCCCCCTGTTGCGCCCTTGGTCACGCAAGGCGCCGTTCTGGCGCGAATCCGCGAGGCGCTGCATCAGCGGGCTTTCGCGCTCGGATATCAACTCAACCATGCGCCGGATATCAGTTTCATGGCCAATGGCTTGGTGATCCCCGCACGGCAAACCCGGAAAACCATCAGCCTGATCATGCCGGAACGCCGCGTAAGCCTGCATATCCTGTCGCGCAGTTCGGCCCCCGCCGAAACCGATCCGTTCAACGAAGATCGCCGGAGCCTGGGGATTTGCATCGGCGGCATCCGGGTCAATGGCCGGGCGATTTCAGGCGACAGGCCGGAAGCCGCGGGCTGGCATCGCCGCGCCGGCCATGACCATGGTTATTGGACCACCAGCAAGGCCATAGTGCCGGTCGAAGGCAGCCGGGTCAGCCTGGAACTGATCGGCAGCGTGCCGGTCTGGCTGGCGCCTGCGTACCCGGCAGTTATTTGACAAATCAGCCCTGACCTCATACAGGCGCGGCACTACCGGGAACGTGGACAGCTCACAAAGGAGCTGCGCCCGCTATTCGCTGTTGAATGGCCTACCGGTGCAACAAGAAAGGGTCAGCATGACCAAACGCCTAGAGAGTAAGTACAAGATCAACCGCCGCCTCGGCGTCAATCTATGGGGCCGGCCCAAATCGCCGATCAACAAGCGCGATTACGGCCCCGGTCAGCACGGCCAGCGCCGCAAAAAGCCGTCCGATTTCGGCGTGCAGTTGATGGCAAAGCAGAAACTGCGCGGCTATTACGGCAATATCAGCGAAAAGCAGTTTGTGAAGTATTATGAGGAAGCGGTGCGTCGCCGTGGCGACACCTCCGAGAACCTGATCGAATTGCTGGAACGCCGCCTCGACGCCGTGGTGTATCGCATGAAATTCGCGATCACCCCCTTTGCCTCGCGCCAGTTCGTCAGCCATGGCCATATCCTGGTCAACGGCAAACGGGTGAACATCGCCTCCTATCAGGTGCGTGATGAGGATGTCATCGAAGTGCGCGAAAAATCAAAGCAGATCGCCGTGGTGCTGGATTCGACGCAAAGCACCGAGCGCGACGTGCCGGAATATATCGAGGTGGATCACCGGGCCATGAAGGGCCGCTTCATGCGCGCGCCGAAATTCGCCGATGTGCCCTATCCTGTGCAAATGGAACCAAACCTCGTTGTCGAATTTTACTCACGTTAATTTTTACCCTTCCCATCCGTGACATATTGCTCGCGGATGGGTGGAGCGATGGTCACCCTAAAATTAAGTCGCTTGGAAATACATGATGAAAAAGGGCTTCCGCCTGCGCAAATGGCGCATCGCCGCCAAGCCATTAGAGCCAGGCCATTAGAGCTAGGCCAGCCAGGTCAATAAAGCCTGGCTGATAAAGCTATGGCTGAACCGGGAGTTTCGCCGTTACTTCAATTTCTATTTTGATTCTCTCATCTATGAGGCGCGCTTCAAACATCGTCGCGGCAGGTGGCGAAGCGCTAAAATAATGGCGCAACACCGGAAAGCAGAGCGCAAAATCGTGGCGGTCCGGCAAAATATAGCGCACCCGCACGATGTCTTGCATGCCACACCCTGCTTCACCAAGAGCCTTGGCAATATTGCGGAGCGCTTGTTCGGCTTGGTCGGCAACTTCGGATGAAATCGTCATCGTCGCATAGTCAAAGCCGGTGGTGCCTGACACAAAAACCCAACCTTCGCTGATCACCGCGCGGGCATAGCCGATCTCCGCTTCGAAACGCGATCCCCACTTAATTCGCTGAATCGTCAGGGCGCCGAGCCTGGATCGATCCAGCCAATATGCCCATCGCTTCGCCGGTACACGACATTCAGGACGCCGCTCGCGGCATTACGGAACATCATGACGGGTTGATCCGCTAAATCCATCCGCATCACAGCATCGCCGACGCTTAAGATGAGAATTTCCGCGGCTGTTTCGGCGATCACCGCGGCATGCGGTCCGGTTTCTGAATCGGTGCGATCCACGGCGTCCGCGCTATGATCACGCTCATAAACTTCGCGCAGCACAAATTGCCGGGCGGCTTCTGGCCGCTCGCGCGCGGCTTGATCGCGGGAATGTTCGCTCATCCGCCGCCGGTAGCGGCGCAACCGCTTGGCGATATGTTCGGCGGCATCGTCAAAAGCCGCGTGAGCATCCGCGGCTTCGCCTTCCCCCCGAAGCGTCAATCCACGTCCGGCATGCATATTGATGTCGCAGGTGAAAAAACTTCGGGCGCGGCTGAAGGTGATATTTGCTTCCAGCGCATGATCAAAATATTTATTGGTGATTGTGTCGAGATGATTGGCGACATGGACGCGCAGCGCATCTGATAGATCCACTTGCTTGCCAGAGACCGTGATCTGCATGTCAATTATCCTTCCTGACGAATCATTCTCGCGGTTCACTCCGTGTCGCGGTACAACAAGCATAAAGTTTTGACTTCAAAAACTTGAGGCTTTCTCCCGCTTACGTTGCGCTGAACCAGGGATACGCAACGCTTCACGATATTTGGCCACAGTTCTACGGGCAATGTCTATGCCCTCTTTCTGTAATATTTGCGCCACGGCGTCATCGGATAAAATCGTTCCAGCCGGTTCGGATCCGATCAACGCGCTGATGCGATGGCGCACTGCTTCGGCGCTGTGTGTTTCGCCATTTGAGCCGCCCAATGCAGTGGTGAAGAAAAATTTCATCTCCAGCACGCCGCGCGGCGTGGCAATCACTTTATTTGAAGTGACCCGGCTTACCGTGCTTTCATGAATTTGCAGTTCCTCGGCGATTTCGCGCAAGGTCAGCGGGCGCAGAAAGCCAACGCCAAAGCGAAAGAAAGCATCCTGACGCCGGACGATTTCGCTCGCCACACGCAAAATCGTTTGCGCACGCGATTCCAGCGCGCGCACCAGAAAGCTGGCGCTCTGCATCCGTTCAGTAAGGAATTGCTTGGTCTCACGCGGCGCGCTGACGGCCATTCGCGCATGGAAACCACGCCGGATCAGCAAGCGAGGCATGGTTTCGGCATTCAATTCTAGAATATAATCGCCATCGGGTCCCAGGCGCATCAGCACGTCTGGCACGAGCGGACGCAGCGGTTCGTAATCATGCTGCGCGCCGGGTTTAGGGTTGAGGCGCCTGATTTCGGCGATCATATCAGTCAGATCTTCCGCGTCGACGCCGCAAATCTCCATCAGCGCCCGCATGTCGCGCCGCGCCAACACTTCAAGGTTGGCGAGCAAGGCCGCCATGGCCGGATCAAGCCGGTTTCGTTCAGAAAGCTGCACACTCAGGCATTCCACAAGATTTCGCGCGCAAATTCCTGTTGGATCAAACCGCATCACGACGCCGCGAACTGCCTCCAGTTCATCAAGCGTCACGTGCAACCCATACGCAATGGTTTCGGGCGGCTCGGCAAGCCGGCCTGCGGGATCGACTGCGCCAATCAGCGCGGCCGCGATCAATCTCGATCGGCTGTCAGGAAACGCGAGACGCGCCTGCTGCGCCAGATGCTCCCGCAAATCCGGTGGGCGGCCTTCAAGACGGCTAATTTCATCGTCGTCCTCAAGATCGAATTGGCCACTGCCATGCCCGCCAAATCCATCGGCGCCACTGCCGGGATCATAAACATTTGAAAAATCAGCATCGAGCGGTGTGGTGGCGCCGAACGCATCCGCGGTGAGAGCAGAAAAATGCTCCACGGGCTGAGGCTCCAAGGGCTGAGGCTCCGAAGGCTGCGCTTCCAATTCGGCAGGGCCGAAACGCTCCCCATCGGCGCGTTCCAGCAATGGATTCTGCAACAACTCGTCTTCAAGAAACTGACCGGCTTCAAGATTGGAGAACTGCAACAATTGGATCGCCTGACGCAGTTGCGGCGTCATGACCAAAGATTGAGTTTGCCTTAAATCAAGGCGCGGACCGATTGCCATGGCTCAACCGACTCTGAACAAGTGCCAGCCGCTTATTCCAAAGTCATCCAGATAAAATAATTGCATAGTGCCATCTAAAATTTGATATGCCCTCATCTAAGAACACTTATATCAGACGGATATACTCTTATGATAGCGTAAAGAGTAAATTTGGTACGATTTTTGCTTAGATTATTTTTTCGAAAATTTAGAGGCTGTTAATCCTTCATTTAGCGACTGAATTTATCGCCAAGGTAGACACGCCTGACATCCTGATGAGCGACCACCTCATCCGGCTTTCCCTCCATCAGCACCTGGCCATCATGCAAGATGTAAGCGCGATCGATCACATCGAGCGTCTCCCGCACGTTATGATCGGTGATGACGACACCAAGTCCGCGATCCTTCAGATGCGAGACCATATCGCGAATTTCGCCGACTGCGATCGGATCGATGCCGGCTAGCGGTTCATCAAGCAAAATATAGCTAGGTCCCGTTGCCAGGGCGCGGGCGATTTCCACGCGTCGCCGTTCGCCGCCGGACAATGCGAGGGCAGGTGTGCGGCGAAGATGCGAGATGCCGAATTCAGCCAGCAACTCGGCGAGCATTGTGCCTCGCCGGCTACGATCCGGTTCCACCACTTCCAGCGCTGCCATGATATTCTGTTCAACGGTTAATCCACGAAAAACGCTGGCTTCCTGTGGCAGATACCCGATGCCGAGCCGCGCCCTCTGATACATGGGCAAGGTGGAGATGTCAGCGCCGTCAAGCGTGATCGAGCCGGTGTCTGGCCGGATCAGCCCGACGATCATGTAAAATGTCGTGGTTTTTCCAGCGCCGTTCGGTCCAAGCAGCCCGACCGCTTCGCCGCGCCGCAAAGTGAGCGAGACATTCCGGACGACAGGCCGCTTTTTAAACTGTTTGCCCAAATTGCGCGCAACCAAGCCAGTTTCAGGCGACGGGTCGCGGCCGGACATGCGGCCTGGCTCCCTGGCCGGTTCCTTCAATCCGCCGTCGACCACGCGAAGAGTCTCGGCGCGAAGCGTCTCGGCGCCTGGGTTTCGGCTCATTCTGCAACTCTCATGATCCGATGCTCATGGCCCATGATGCACCGGGATTTGTGACGATTTGGTGACGACAGGCGGCGCTGAATTAGGCGGCGCTGAATCAGGCAGGACCAAGCCGGAGACGCGGGCGCCGGGCGCTGCCAGCAAGGTGGCGATGCCGGTGTTCATGTTCACCCGCGCCCGCGCGCCTGCCATCTCGTTCGGCCCCCGGGTGATATGAACACTGCCCGTCAGGATGGCGATGCCGGTGGCCGGATGGTAAACGCCTTGGTCGCCTGTCGCAACATCGGTAGCCGTGCGCACGATGACATGGCCGAACGCCTCGACCTTGTGGAGCTTGCCAGATTGAGCGTCGGGTTGCGGGTTCGCCGAAGCGGCTCCAGCGGGCGCAGCCGCCGGCGGCAGGAAGTACCCGATCAGCGTGTCGGCGGCGATGGAGCGCTGATCCTTGGCAACGACCATCGCGTTGCCTTTGGCAATCGCTTTGCGGAGTTTCGAGAAATATTCGATGGCGTCACGCGCGGTTACGGTATCGTCCGGGGTGATAAAGCGCAAATTGCCGCCGGTCAGCACCAGCTCGTCCGCCGCCATGTGATAAATCGCCAGATCGCCGAATGCCTGATCGGTGGCTGTAAAGATATGCACATTGCCAACCGCGTCCAGTTGGGTGATCTGTGACTGGCCTGAATCCAGGCCGGTCAACGCGTCCGGCTGTTTTTGCGCCGCCGGCTTTTCGCCGGGCTGCTGTTGCGCATTGACCGAGGCCTTTGCAGTGGTTTTTTTGTAGTGCGCGACAAGCCGGTTCGCAGTCACCGTCACCTTGCCGCGCACCGCTTGCGCATTGCCCACCGCAGTGACGGTTTCTTTATTTTGGTTCCAGGAAATCCCGTTGCTTGAGGTGATGTTGATCGGCTGTGGCGCGCCGGAGTTGCCGCCGAAGCCGAGCGCCTGCGCTTGCGCCTGCGCTCCCATCAGCACGACGCCAAAGGCGCCAATAACCACGCGAACCGGCCTAAAAACACGGTTGACAAGCCGCCGCGTTTTCATGAGGCGGCTTTGACATGATCGAGCGTCAAATGAGATTTACCCTTGAACAAAACGCGCGCGCCGTGATCCTGCACAACAAATCCGGATGCCGCCCGCAGGGTGCCGAACGTGCCAAAAGCTGCCACAGGATCGACGCCTTCGGCCTTGCTATTATGCAAATCGATGACCGCATGCGAGGTTTTCAGCGTCGTGCCATCATCCCGGTATAAAGTGACTTTGCCGTTCAGCGCGAGCAAGTCGCTTTTCTGATGATAAAGGCCTGTCTTGGAGTTCAGCATGATCCATGAGCCTGACTGTAGCGTAATGTCGCCTGTCGGGCGCGTCAGATCGAGATGATCAGGACTGGTCTGCACGGCCTTCGTGGCCGTCACCGTGAAGGGCTCGCCCTGGGCATTCATGCCGCGATAGCTTGCGCCGCTCATGCGGGACACCGGACCAGATTGAGTATCATGACTCTTATAGGAAATTTGAGCGACGCCCGCGCCTGATCGTAAATCGGGCAGAACCGCAAGCAAGGCCAGCAAGATCATGGCCAGCACCGGCAGGACTCGCTTCATGACAATGACGAGGCGGCGATGCCGGTGCCGAACCTTGCGTCGCGCATGCCGTTGGTTCGCCAGGGCAACCACAACTTGGCCTCGCTCAAAACCTTGCCGGGGAGAGCCTTGTCCTGAAAGTTTCAACCCCGGGGCCAGCGGCTCGGGGGGCGAGATGGCGGGGGGAAGACGGCTCATGCGACGCTCATCAGGCAATTCCTGCGCGCAACAGGTCATGAATATGCGTGATGCCCAGCACATGCCGCGCATCGTCGACGACGAACAGGCTGGTGACCTTCGGCTCCACCATGGTCATTTGGCGCAAAGCCTCCTCGGCCAGCGCAGCCGGACCGATCACCCTTGGCATGCGCGTCATCACCTGCCAAGCGGTGCGGGTGAGCAGATCGGCGGCCATGGCGCGGCGCAAATCGCCATCGGTGATCAAGCCGAGCAGATGCCGGTCCTCATCAATAATGCCAAGACAACCAAACCGCTTTGCGGTCATCAGCAGGATGGCGCGGTCCATGGTGAGATCCGGAGGCGCCAGCGGTAGTTCATCGCCGGTATGCATGAGATCGCAAACACGTTTAAGCCGGGCGCCAAGCGTGCCGCCCGGATGAATATCGCTAAAGTCGCTGGCGGAAAACCCCCGGCGGGCGAGGAGCGCCATCGCAATCGCGTCGCCCAAGGCCATCTGCATCGTCGTGCTGGTGGTAGGAGCGAGGCCGATGGGGCCAGCCTCTGGCGCCGCGGGGAAAATCAGCGCCACGGTCGCGGCGCGCGCCAAGGCGCTCTCGGCGCGCGATGTCATGCCGATAATCGGCAACGCGAAGCGGCTAGAATGGGCGATGATATCGGCAAGCTCCGGCGCTTCACCAGAATTCGAAAGGGCAAGAAGCGCATCGCCCTCAACCACCATCCCGAGATCGCCATGGCTCGCTTCGACAGGATGGACAAACATGGCAGGCGTGCCGGTGGATGCGAGTGTCGCGGCAATTTTCCGAGCGACATGGCCGGATTTGCCGATGCCGGAAACAATGACACGCCCTTTGGTGCCGTGCAGCAACCCAATGGCCGTTTCGAAATCAGCGCCTAGCGATTGCGCCAAAGCCGCAAGTCCGGCGGCTTCGGTGGCAAGCACGTCACGCGCTACCGCCAAATCGGGCGCATGCCGCATGGTGTCCTGCTTTACGATCTCCTGCCTTGCCATGGGACGCATCGCAGGATCATGCGTTTTAGGATCATTCGTTCCCTGGGAAACGATGGTCGCGTTCAGGTCCATGGAGTATTTAATGAGCAAGTGGCGTGACCGGGTCAACTCACCTTCGCGCAACTAATTGTAAGTTTCTGAAAAACTTTGAAAATCAGATGTTTAATGACTGAAGATATCGGGATCTTCATAGCCGAGCAGATCAAGCTTCGCGCGCAAGGGCAGAAAACTGAAACAGGCCTGGGCAAGGTCGAGGCGGCATTCACGGAGCAGCAGCGCTTCCAGCTTGCTCCAAAGCGCATGCAGATGCAGCACGTCGGAGGCCGCGTAGCTGCATTGTTCGGCGGACAGCGTCAAAGCGCCCCAATCGCTGGTTTGTTGCTGTTTCGAGATTTCAACGCCAAGCAGATCGCGGCATAAATCCTTCAAGCCATGGCGGTCCGTATAGGTACGGACCAGTTTAGAGGCGATTTTCGTGCAGATGACCGGCGCCGTCAGCACGTCAAGCGCTTGGTAGAGCATGGCGATGTCAAAACGGCCAAAATGGAACAGCTTGGTAACCGCCGCATCGGCAAGCAAACGCTTGAGGTTCGGGCAATCACTGCCCTTGCCGCCGAGCGAGACCGGGATGATCTGCACCAGATGAGCAATGCCATCGCCCGCCGAAAGCTGGATCAGGCATAGCCGGTCTCTGCGTGGCTCGAGGCCCATGGTTTCGGTGTCGATCGCGACCATGGTCTTGAAATCGATATCCGGCGGCAGATCGTGCTGATGGATATGAATAGTCGCGTTGGCGGTGAACTGGGTCTGACCCATCGCTTGATCCATGATAAGCCAACTTTATTGCTAATGAAAAATGGTGCCCAGGAGAAGACTCGAACTTCCACGACCTTGCGGCCACAGGTACCTGAAACCTGCGCGTCTACCAATTCCGCCACCAGGGCATTGCATCATCGATCGTTGATAATGGTGACGCATGGCGTTGCGCCGCGAGGCGATGTACCGAAGGGGGGGCGCGCCGTCAACTGCGCGGCTCGATGACACTTAAAGTCATCACGCTCTAGGATCAACGCAACCAGAGAATAAGGAAGGCATGGCATGCTGACAGGTAAAGTGGCCACTGTGTTCGGCGGTTCAGGATTTATCGGCAGATATGTGGTGCAGCGTCTGGCGGCGCGCGGCTTCACCGTCCGGGTGGCGGGACGCAATCCGCAATCGGCGATGTTTCTGCGTCCGCTCGGGCGGGTCGGCCAGATCGTCCCGCTTTACGCGCCGTTATCAAGTGAGGCGGACATTGCCCGCGCCGTCGCCGAAGCGGACTGGGTGATCAACCTGGTCGGCATTCTCGCGGAAAATCGCCGGGGCGATTTCGAGCGGATTCAGGCGGAAGGCGCCGGACGCATAGCGCGCCTGGCGGCGGCGGCTGGCGTCGCGCGTTTCGCGCAAATTTCCGCCATAGGCGCCGATGCCAATAGCCGCAGCCGCTACGCCACCAGCAAAGCCGGCGGCGAGAAGGCGGTGCGGGAGGCTTTCGCGACCGCCGCAATCCTGCGCCCTTCAATTATTTTCGGCCCTGAAGACAATTTTTTCAACCAATTCGGTAAAATGGCGATGATTTCGCCGGTCTTGCCCGTCATTGAAGGCACGACGAGATTTCAGCCTGTTTATGTCGGGGATGTCGCCGACGCCATCATCGCGTCATTGGAACTGCCTGACGATCAAGGCCGGATTTTCGAGCTTGGCGGCCCGGATGTCATGAGCTTTCGGGAAATTCTCGAATATATCTTACGCGAAACCCGGCGCGACCGCTTGCTGCTGCCAGTACCGCGCTGGCTTGCGGGAATCCAAGCGTCAGTGCTGCAAAATCTTCCTGGCAAGCTGCTAACCCGCGACCAGCTTGATCTGCTGCGTCGCGACAACGTCGCAAGCGCGACAATGCCGGGCCTGACCGCGCTGGGCGTCACGCCGACGCCACTGGGCCTCATCGTGCCGAATTATCTAAGCCGCTACCGAGCCGGAGGCCGAGGATTTCAAACCCGCCCACTGGATAAGGGTTAATCCGGACCTATAAAGCTTCAGCTAGCGTGCTTATCAAAGGGTGCGCCGAGTGTATACCTGATAATACGTCAGCTTACCTGACCTTATGTCTCTTTATTGCTAGATTTTCGGAAAAAATGCGGGTATTCGGTAACGGAACACAAGTTTCTTGAAACACGGTTATGATGAATAAGGGTTGAGCGATGGCTGAACGCATGCAGCAATTTACCCATCTCCCGCAAGCGACGCCTGATAAGCGAGATCCTTTGACTCGCCGCGAGGACTTTGCCGAGATTTACCAAGGTTTCGAAGTGAAATCGGCTGCCGCTCAATCGAGCCGGTGCAGCCAATGCGGCATTCCGTTCTGTCAAATTCATTGCCCGCTTGCCAATAATATCCCCGACTGGCTGAAACTGACCGCGGAGAACCGGCTTGAAGAGGCGTATGAAGTCTCCTCCGCCACCAACACCTTCCCAGAAATTTGTGGACGCATCTGCCCGCAGGACAGGTTGTGCGAAGGCAATTGCGTGATTGAAAAAGGCTTTGAGAGCGTCACCATTGGCGCCGTGGAGCGCTTTATCACCGACACTGCTTGGGAGCAGGGTTGGGTCAAGCCCATCCGGCCGCGCCGCAGCCTGGGATTCTCCGTAGGCGTCATCGGCGCCGGACCAGGCGGCCTGGCCGCCGCCGAGGCATTGCGCGGCCGGGGCTACGAGGTGCATGTCTATGACCGCTACGACCGCGCCGGCGGGTTGATGATTTATGGCATCCCGGGCTTTAAGCTGGAAAAGCATATCGTCGCCCGCCGCGCCGAATGGCTGACCGATGGCGGCATTCACATCCATCTCAATGAAGAAATTGGCCGCACCACCAGTTTCGCGGAATTGCGGACGCGCCATGACGCCGTGCTGATCGCGACCGGGGTTTATAAAGCAAAGGATATCGATGTTCCTGGCGCCCATCTCGCGGGCATCGTCCCGGCGATGGATTACCTTACGGTCTCGAACCGCAAGGGTTTGGGCGATGCGGTTCCGGAGTTTGACTCGGGCGCATTAAACGCCGCGGGCAAGCGCGTTGTGGTGATCGGCGGCGGCGACACGGCGATGGATTGCCTGCGCACCGCCATCCGGCAGGATGCGGCATCGGTGACCTGTCTATACCGCCGCGACAGGAGCAATATGCCCGGATCGATGCGCGAGGTGGGCAATGCCGAGGATGAAGGGATAGTCTTCACCTGGCTTTCAGCGCCGGAGGCATTTCTCGGCAAAAGCGCTGTAACAGCGGTGCGCGCGACGCGCATGCATCTCGGCATGGCGGATGCGACCGGGCGGCAGATTGTCGAGCCGATCGCCGGCAGCAGCTTCACCATCGGCGCTGATCTGGTGATCAAGGCGCTCGGCTTTGATCCTGAGGACCTGCCGCTGGCATTTGGCGAGCCGGAATTGAAGGTATCGCGCTGGGGCACGCTCCCTATCGATCAAAAAACCTTCATGACCTCGCTGCCGGGTGTTTTCGCGGCGGGCGACATTGTGCGTGGCGCCAGCCTTGTCGTCTGGGCAATCCGCGACGGGCGCGACGCGGCGGAGGCGATGCATCGCTTTCTTCAGGCAAAGGCCGAGACGGCAAAAACGGGCAGCCGCGCCCTCGCGGTCGCGGCGGAGTGACCAAAATGGACGCGGAAACGGGCAAGGATTTTATCTCCGGCTGGCATGATAATGCCGCGGCGCTTCATTATACTTATGATCCTTCGCAAGAGCATGACGCGTGCGGGGTCGGGCTGGTCGCCGCGATCAATGGCGTGGCGCGGCGCGATGTCGTGCTCGCCGGCATCAACGCGCTGAAGGCGGTCTGGCATCGCGGCGCCGTCGATGCCGATGGCAAGACCGGCGATGGCGCCGGCATTCATATCGAAATCCCGCAGGATTTCTTTGCCGCCGAAGTGGAACGCGGCGGCGACCGGATGCGGCAGGGGCCCATCGCAGTGGGCATGGCGTTCATGCCGAAAACCGATCTTTCGGCCCAGGAACGCTGCCGGACCATTGTCGAGACTGAAATTCTGAACTTCGGCTACCGCATCTATGGCTGGCGGCAAGTGCCGATCAATGTCGGCTGCATCGGCGAGAAGGCCAACGCCACGCGTCCCGAGATCGAGCAGATCATGATCTGGAACGCGCTCGGCCGCGACGAGGCGGCTTTCGAGCGCGACCTTTACATCATTCGCCGGCGCATTGAAAACGCCGCGATCGCCGCGCAGGTGCCGGAGCTTTACATCTGTTCGCTCTCCTGCCGGTCGATCATCTACAAGGGTATGTTCCTCGCCCAGAGCCTTGCGGAGTTTTATCCGGATTTGCTGGATGGCCGGTTCATCTCGCGCTTTGCGATCTATCATCAGCGCTACTCCACCAATACGTTTCCAACCTGGCGTTTAGCCCAGCCCTTCCGGATGCTCGCGCATAATGGCGAGATCAACACCTTGGCCGGCAACGTGAATTGGATGAAGAGCCATGAAACCCGGCTCGCCGCCGACGGGCTTGATGGCCATATCGACGACATCAAGCCGGTGATCCAGGCCGGCAGCTCGGATACCGCGACGCTCGACGCGGTGTTCGAATTGCTGGTGCGGGGCGGCCGCGACGCGCCCATGGCCAAGACGATGATGATCCCGCCCTCCATCGGCAACACCTCGTCGATGCAGCAGGCGCATCGCGACATGATTCAGTATTGCAATGCGGTGATGGAGCCTTGGGATGGGCCGGCGGCGATTGCCGGCACGGATGGCCGCATGGTGATCGCCGGACTGGATCGTAACGGGTTGCGCCCGCTGCGCTATACGCTCACCCGCGATCATCTGCTCATTGTCGGCTCGGAAACCGGCATGGTGCAAACCGACGAGCAAAATATCGTCGAGAAAGGCCATGTCGGGCCAGGCGAGACCATCGCGGTCGATCTCGAAGCGATGAGATTTTACCATCATGAGGAAATGATGGACCGGCTGGCCGAGCGGCAGGATTTCGGCGCCTGGACCAAGCGCATCACGGTGATCGACCGCATCGTCAAAACCGATGCGCCGGAGCCGGTGCGCTATCAGGTCGAGGAGTTGCGGCGCCGCCAGCGCGCGGTTGGCTATACGCTGGAAGAGCTTGAGCTGATCCTGCATCCGATGGTCGAGGACGCTTCCGAAGCAACCGGCTCGATGGGCGACGACACGCCGATCGCGGTGCTGTCGGAACGCTATCGCGGGCTGCATAATTATTTCCGCCAAAATTTTTCGCAGGTCACCAATCCCTCCATCGACTCGCTGCGCGAAGCGCGGGTGATGTCGCTAAAAACCCGGCTCGGCAATCTCGGCAACGTGCTGGACGAAAACGCTGACCAGTGCGATCTGCTGCAACTCGACAGCCCGGTGCTGTCCACCGCGGAATTCGACGCGATGCGGACAACCATGGGCGAGGCCGCTTGCCTGGTCGACTGCACCTTTCCGGCCTCTGACGGTGAAACCGGGCTGCGCGCCGGCATTGAACGCATACGCCGGGAGGCCGAGGAAGCCGTGCGCGCCGGCTGCACCCATGTCATACTGACCGATGCGGCGCAGGATGACACCAACGCGCCAATTCCGATGATCCTGGCGACTGGCGCGGTGCACACGCATTTAGTGCGTCAATCCTTGCGCACCTTTACCAGCTTGAACGTCCAGGTCGCTGAATGCATGGATGTGCATTATTTCGCTGTGCTGATCGGCGTCGGCGCCACCACGATCAATGCGTATCTGGCGCAGGAAAGCATCGCCGACCGGCAAGGTAGAGGCTTGTTTGGCGGGCTGTCGCTGAAGGAATGCGTTGGACGCTACAAGAAGGCGGTCGATAAGGGTTTGCTCAAGGTCATGAGCAAGCTCGGCATCTCGGTGGTTTCATCCTACCGCGGCGGCTATAACTTTGAAGCGATCGGACTGTCGCGCGCCTTGGTCGCCGAGTTTTTCCCAGGAATGCCGTCGCGCATCTCCGGCATCGGCCTGGCCGGCATCGCGCATCGCGCCCTCGAATTACACAATACCGCGTGGCATGAGGATGTGGTGCGCTTGCCGGTCGGCGGTGTTTACCGGCTGCGCCAGCGCGGCGAATCGCATGCCTTCGATGCCAGCATGATCCACCTGCTGCAATCCGCCGTGGCGAGCGACAGCTATTCGATGTATCGCCGCTACGCCGATGCGGTGAACAATCACGCGCCCATCGCGCTCCGCGATCTGCTGGATTTCCGGCGCGGCGCGCTCAGCGCTATTCCGGTCGAGGATGTCGAAAGCATCACCGAAATCAGGAAACGATTGATCGCGCCAGGCATTTCCTTGGGCGCGCTCAGCCCCGAAGCGCATGAGACGCTTTCCATCGCGATGAACCGGATTGGCGCCCGTTCTGATTCCGGCGAGGGCGGCGAGGATATCGCCCGCGCCACCCCGCGCGCCAATGGCGATAACGCCTCTTCCGCGATCAAGCAGATCGCCTCCGGCCGGTTCGGCGTAAACGCGGAGTATCTCAATAACTGTCGCGAAATCGAGATCAAAATCGCGCAAGGCGCCAAGCCGGGAGAGGGCGGCCAGCTTCCGGGGTTCAAGGTCACCGAACTGATCGCGAAATTGCGCCATGCGACGCCAGGGGTCATGCTGATCAGCCCGCCGCCGCATCACGACATCTATTCCATCGAGGACCTCGCCCAGCTCATTTACGACCTGAAGCAGATCAACCCGATTGCCAGCGTCTGCGTGAAGCTGGTCTCGCGCTCCGGGATCGGCACCATCGCGGCCGGCGTGGCGAAAGCGAAGGCGGATGCCATCCTGATCTCCGGCCATTCCGGCGGCACCGGCGCAAGCCCGCAAACCTCGATCAAATATGCCGGCCTGCCCTGGGAGATGGGCCTTTCCGAGGCGCATCAGGTGCTGATGCTGAACCGGCTGCGCCACCGGGTGAAATTGCGCACCGATGGCGGCATCAAGACCGGGCGCGACGTGGTGATCGCCGCCATGCTCGGCGCCGAGGAATTCGGCATCGGCACGGCCTCGCTTGTTGCGATGGGCTGCATCATGGTGCGGCAATGCCATTCCAACACCTGCCCGGTTGGCGTCTGCACCCAGGACGAGGCGCTCAGGTCCAAGTTCGAGGGCACGCCGGAGAAGGTGATCAACCTGTTTTCTTTCATCGCCGAGGATATCCGGCATATCCTGGCCTCGCTCGGTTTCCGTTCATTGCGCGACGTGATCGGGCGCAGCGATCTGTTGCATCAGATCTCCAGGGGATCGGAAATCCTCGACGATCTCGATCTCAATCCGCTGCTCGCGCAGGCCGATCCTGGTCCTTACACGCGATATTGCTCGCTGGAAGGCCGCAATGAGGTGCCGGAGACGCTGGACGCGCAGATGATCGCAGACGCCCGCGCCTTCTTCGATCACGGCGAAAAAATGCAGCTGCAATACAATATCCGCAACACGCACCGCGCCATCGGCACCAAATTTTCGTCGCAAATCCTGCGCAAGCTGAAGGGCGTCGCATTGCAGCCGGATCATGTGCAGATCAGGCTGCGCGGCTCGGCCGGCCAGTCGCTCGGCGCCTTTGGCGTGCATGGGCTAAAGCTGGAAGTGTTCGGCGACGCCAATGATTATGTCGGCAAGGGCCTATCGGGCGCCACCATCGTGGTCCGGCCCGCGCCATCCTCCTCGCTTGCCAGCGAGGCCAACACGATTATTGGCAACACGGTGCTCTATGGCGCCACGGCGGGCGCGCTGTTCGCGGCGGGCCGGGCCGGCGAACGTTTCGCGGTTCGCAATTCCGGCGCGGTCGCCGTGGTCGAGGGCGTCGGCTCGAACGCCTGCGAGTACATGACCGGCGGCACGGTCATCATTCTCGGCGCCGCCGGCGAAAATTTCGGCGCCGGGTTTACCGGCGGCCTCGCTTTCGCGCTTGATCGGCACGGCGATTTCGAGCAGCGAATCAATCCGGATTCGCTGCTTTGGCAGCGTGTGGCCAGCCCCTATTGGGCGCGGATTCTGCATGACCTTGTTAAGCGCCATGCGCATGAAACCCAGAGCCGATACGCCGCGATGCTGCTGAATGATTGGGAGCGGGTGCTGCCGCAATTCTGGCAGATCGTGCCGCGCGATTACGCCAAGTTCCTGCCGCATGAGCTGACGATGGAGGTTGAACGGCGGCGGGCATAAGATTGCGCGCGTTTTTGCGCATGGCATAAAGCGGCAATGCGCCTATTATATCATCTTCCGCTTTCGCCCTATGCTCGCAAAGTTCGCTTGGTTCTCGCCGAAAAGCGCCTGCCATTCGAGATGCGGCTGGAGAAGGTATGGGAAAATCGCGCGGATTATCTTGCGCTTAACCCGGCGGCGACGGTGCCGACGCTGATCGAGGAAAACGGGCTGGTGATTCCCGATTCGGGCGTGATTTGCGAATATCTTGATGAAGCCTATCCCGAGGTTTGCCTGCTCGGCCGCACGCTGGCGGAACGCGTGGAAATCCGGCGGGTCGTCATTTGGTTTGATCAGAAATTTGCCGCCGAAGTCACGCATAACCTGCTTTACGAAAAAGCGATGAAGCCGGTTTCCGGGCGCGGCGCGCCCGATGCGGCAAAACTACGCGCGGGCTATGCCGCCATGCGCTTTCACATGGAATATCTCGGCTGGCTTGCCGAGACGCGGAAATGGTTAGGCGGCCCGCACATCTCGCTCGCCGATTTCACCGCCGCGGCCTTTCTTTCAGCGCTAGATTTCATTGGCGATGTCGACTGGTCCCTCTCGCCGCCGGCCAAGGATTGGTATGCGCGCATGAAATCACGCCCGGCCTTCCGCCCTTTGCTAAACGACAGGGTAAGCGGCATCGCGCCGCCGCCCCATTACGCTGATTTGGATTTTTGAAATTCTTTCGATCAATATGGCTTTAAGTTGAACCACGAAGTGGTTCACAAAACCATAAAATTGATCGCCCAGTGTTTGATCGCCCAGTGTAAGTAGAGCGTGATAACACTTAAAGTCATCACGCTTGTCGGTAGTGTCTCAGTTTGAAACTAGCCATGGGCTCATACTGCGCCCAAGCCGCCGACAGTCAAACTCACAAAAATTTTTTGCTTCTTTTTTATAAAAAAGAAGCGCTTAATTACGAATTAATGTTCATTCTTGTAAGAAAGAACCAAAGAACTTGTATTAATTTTTAAGGATTTCAAACTGAGACATTACCCGCTTGTCCTATCTAGGAGCAAGCTAAGCCGTAAAACGATGTCTCCAAATCGCCGCCTGGATTACGCAATGAGGCGCCTATCGACAACGCCTCGATCACCAAGACAGTCCTAAACCTGATCGACAAGCTGGTCACGCGTCAAGAAATGTCCGGCTCGAACGGCACGAACATCTTGGTCAGCTCTTCAAATTCTGCCTCATCGAGGCTGAATTCGCGGATCTCCCAATTTGCCTCCTCCTGCCCAGCCAGCGGCTCGACCGCCAGAGGGTCATGGACGACACAAGGCAGGTCGGCGAACCGAGCCTTGGGATCGAGAGCCTGAAAATTTTGCGACATGCGAAACTCTGTTCATGGGTGAAGCCCGCACGTACAATACTGCCTTGGCTTTAGAGAGTTATAGCGCATGATTCCTTAATATTATGTGACCAGAATAACATAGCGCTAAATTATTGACGTGCCGCCGTCGACCGCGAGGATTTGGCCGGTGATATGTCCCGATGCCGCCGAGCAAAACAATAATGCAGCACCTTTCAGATCATCATCATTGCCAATTTTGCCCATCGGGGTTGCGCTAATCACGCGGTCTTCGAACTTGCTGAGAATGCCCTTGGTCATTTTGGAGGGGAAGAATCCCGGCGCCAGCGCGTTCACCGTGATGCCAAATGGCGCCCACTCCGCCGCCAGCGCTCTCGTAAGATTCACCACCCCGCCCTTCGAGGCATTATACGGCGCGGTTGGCGTGATACTGGGATGATGGCCCTTCAGCCCGGCGATCGAGGCAACGTTGAGAATTTTCCCAGCCTTGCGCGGCAGCATCGAGCGGCGCGCGATTTCCGTGCTGAGAAAGAACAGGTTGGTGAGGTTCAGCGTCAGCACCCGCGCCCAGGCTTCCGGCGTCACTTCGGTGGCGGCCGCGCCCCATGTCGCGCCGGCATTGTTGACCAGAATGTGGATTTCGCCGTGCAAAGCGAGCGCCGCGTCGGCCAGTGCCTTTGGTCCTTCCGCCGATCCCAGATCCGAGACATGGGCGCTGGCCGCGATCCCCCGTGTCGCCAAATGGCGCACCGCCTCGTCCAGCTCATCGGCCTTGCGCGCGGCAATCGCGATCTTGGCGCCGTATTCGCCGAGCGCTTCGGCGATCTGCAGGCCAAGCCCGCGCGAGCCGCCGGTGATCAGCGCGGTCTTGCCGGTAAGGTCGAACAAGGCTTTTAATTGCGGCATCGTATCCTCCATGATTCCGCGTAAAATCGGCGTGAACGCCAAGCTTGTCAAAGGGGTGGGGCGCGATATGCTTGCGGAAAGCCCATCAAGGGTCAGGAAAACCGTCCAATGCACGCCCATGAGTATCAGTTGCTGATCAAGACCATCCTGAAAATGCCGCTGGCGCAAGCCTCCCGCCGGCAAATCATCTACCGCGGCGAGCAGCGCTTCGCCTATCCTGAATTCGCCGAACGGGTGTCGCGGCTGGCGGGCGCGCTGGAAGCGCTCGGCGTCCGGCATGGCGTCAAGGTCGCGATGATGGATTGGGACAGCCACCGCTATCTCGAAGCCTATTTTGCCGTCCCCATGATGGGCGCTGTCCTGATGATGGTGAATATCAGGCTCAGCCCGGATCAGATCGCCTATACGATCGACCATTCCGGCGCGGAAATCCTGCTGGTCAACAGCGATTTCCTGCCGGTGCTGGAACAAATCCGTTCGCGGCTGCCGAAGATCAGGCAGGTCGTGATGATGAGCGACGCGCAAGAGCCGGAAGACGGGTACGAATCGCTGCTGGCCGCGGCGCCGGCGCAATACGACTTCCCAGATTTTGACGAGAACACTCAGGCCACCACCTTCTACACCACCGGCACCACCGGCCTGCCCAAAGGGGTGACGTTCAGCCATCGCCAGCTCGTTTTGCACACGCTTTCGGTCATTTCCACGATGGCGATGGCCGGGCTGAACGGCCGCATCTCGCGCGAGGATGTCTATATGCCGCTGACGCCCATGTTTCACGTCCATGCCTGGGGCTTCCCTTATGTGGCGACGATGATGGGCATGCAGCAGGTCTATGTCGGGCGGTTCCTGCCGGAGGTGGTGCTGCGATTATTGGCGACGGAGAAGGTAACCATTTCCCACTGCGTGCCGACCATCATGCACATGATCCTGACCGCGCCCGCCGCCAAAGCCATTGATCTCACCGGCTGGAAAGTGATCATCGGCGGCTCCGCCATGCCGCGCGCGCTGTGCGAGGCGGGGCTGGCGCGGGGCATCGACCTTTACACCGGCTACGGCATGTCGGAAACCTGCCCGATCCTCACCATAACCCAGCTCCGCGCCGATCTGCTCGGGGCCGCGCCGGATCGCGCGGAGACCGAACTCGATCTGCGCCTGGCCGCCGGGATGCCCGCCTCAATGGTCGAACTGCGCATCGTCAACGAGGCGATGCAGGATCTGCCGCATGACGGCGTGGCAATGGGCGAGGTGGTCGCCCGCTCGCCCTGCCTGACGCCTGGCTACGCCGGCAATGAAGAAGCCTCGGCGGCCTTATGGCGGGGCGGCTGGCTGCACACCGGCGACATCGGCACAATGAACGCGGACGGCTATCTGCGCATCGTCGATAGGGCGAAGGATGTGATCAAGACCGGCGGCGAATGGATTTCCTCCATCGGCCTGGAAGACATCATCCTAAGCCACCCCGAAATCGCCGAAGCCGCGGTGGTCGGCATCGACGACATCCGCTGGGGCGAACGCCCCATCGCCATCGTGGTGCCAAAACCAGGCGCGTCACCCACGGAAGAGGCGGTAAAAGCGGTGGTACGGGCAAGGGCGGAGGCGGGCGAAATCTCACGCTACGCGGTGCCGGACCGGATCGTGTTCGCCGAAGCGCTGGATAAAACCTCGGTAGGCAAGCTGGACAAGAAGGCGATGCGGGCGCGGTATGGTCAGCACGAGACGGCTTGATTGTCAGGCATTCGCCGCCATGGAAGGACGTGAGCAGGCTGATGCTTGCAACGAAACGAGGATAATATGGTTAACGAAATTGAAACGGACGAATTAATTACTGAAGAGGAGGCAGACGACGCCCCATATGTTGAGTTTGATATTTCGGTATCTCCGTCCGATCCCAGCCTTGAATTACTGTCTCAGCAGATCGGGCGTGGCGATATTATTATTCCGTTTTACCAACGCAAGTACGTATGGAAGATAGAGCAAGCATCAAAACTTGTAGAGTCATTTTTAATGGGTTTACCGGTCCCTCAAGTTTTTCTTTATGTAAATGCTGATGACCAACTCGAAGTGATAGATGGTCAACAAAGACTCATGTCCGTTAAATATTTTATGGAGGGTCTCTTTGGTGAAGAGGACGATAAGGGTAAGAAGCAAGTATTCAAGCTAAAGGGACTATCTGAACGATCTGAATTCAATGGAAAGACTTTTAATGATCTTTCTCAAAAAGACCAGCGTAGATTTAGAAATTCTACGCTACGTGCAATTAATATAAAACAATTAAAGCCTAGCCTTCGTAATGATAGCGTTTTCCATATTTTTGAAAGACTCAATACCGGTGGTACGCAGCTTAAACCTCAAGAAATTCGCAATGCGGTCTATCGCGGAAGTATTGTGTCAAAATTAGGTCAGCTTAATGAGACTCCAGGCTGGCGCAACATCCTTGGTATTGTACGTGCTGATAAAAATCAGAAGGATATTGAGCTGATTCTTCGATTATTTGCGCTATTTGAAAAGTGGGAACATTATGAGAAACCTATGCTTCGTTACCTTAATAAGGCAATGGATGCCGAACGTTCTTTTTGTTCTGACCGAGCTACTCGCTTTACCAGGCGATTTCCCAAAGTTGTAAAAATTGTCAATGATGCTTTTCCCAAACCATTTAGACCACGAGGTGTTATAAATTCTGCTGTACTTGAAGCTGTCATGATAACTTTGCTTGAAAATGATGACATCTCCGCACGAGATTTGAAAAATCGATACGAGAAGCTTATAACTAAAAAGGAGTTTTTAACATTAATTACTGGCGGTACTACTGACACTTTAGCCGTTAAAAATAGAATTACATTAGCCCGTAAGATTCTCTCAAATGGCACGATCTGACATCAACGCTATTCTTGAGCGAGCTACGCTTCTTGCAAAGGAGATAAACGAATTTGTCTCGAACGATCCCAAGTCAATTCAGTTTCGAGCTGACCTTGCTGGTCTTCTTGTCGTGGCCATGGCAGCTTCATATGAGGCTTGTGTAAAAGAAACTTTAGTAAATTTCGCGTCACAGCATCATAATCAATTTGGAATATTTACTCAAAATCATTTTCGCAAGCTAAATAGCCGAGTGTCATTATCAGATTTATACAATTATGCCAGAACCTTCGATAACTCGATCCATCACAAATTCGGACAAATCATTAAGTCCAGAAAAGCAAAAGTTTTAGATCGAATAGGCAAAGACTTTACGCAATCATATACTCAGATACTTAATTGGCGTCATGATTTTGCCCACGCTGGCGTAAGAAATACGACTGTTGAAGAAGCGCTTGCCACTCACCGTTGCGCCAAAATCGTCATTTATTCATTTGATGATGCGTTTAGCTAGAATTTTCTATAGCACAGCAGAGTAGCAGATATTGCCATTGTCTTCAAAGAATGATATCATGATATCACTTTTATAGGGACTCAAAATGGCTCAATTAGTCGTCCGTAATCTCGATGAAGATGTGAAATGCCGGTTACGTCAGCGGGCGGACCGTCAAGGGCGCAGCATGGAGGAGGAAGTGCGGGAAATCCTACGTGTCGCGGCTCTCGATGAGGGGCCGGTGCCGGAACCGCTTGGCACCCGTATCGCCCGTCGCTTCGTGGGACTTGGCCTGACTGTCCCGCTGCCCGAACTGCACGGGCAAGCGGCAATCGCCGCCGAGTTTGATAAGTGATCTTGCTCGATACCAATGTGCTTTCCGCATTGATGAACGACAAACCCGATCCAGCCGTCATTCGCTGGCTTGACGGCTTAGCGCCCGATGAGGTGTGGACGACCGTCATCACCATTTTCGAGGTGCGGTTCGGCCTGCACCGGTTGGCTTTCGGGCGAAAGCGCCAGAGGTTGGAGAGCGCGTTCAATGCATTGATCGACCAGGACCTGATGGGCCGCATTGTCCCGGTTGATCGCGCCGCCGCCGATGCCGCCGGTGTGCTGGCGGCGCGCCGCGAGGCGGCGGGGCGTCCTGTGGACGTGCGAGACACGCTGATCGCCGGCATCGCCATCGCCCGGCGGGCGGCAATCGCCACACGGAACACCCGGCATTTTGCGGATTTGAATATCCGCATGGTGGACCCTTGGAGCGCGTGAACAAGAAAAACCAGACGAGCGGCGCAAACCTGTTTCGCTGCCGCCCTAATATCCCGCTTCCTTCTGGTGCCGGAACGCCACGACATACACGGCGTCATCAGCAGGTTCATGGCGGTAAAGCGCGACATAGCCGGAGCTTCCAAAGCCAATCACTAACTCACGCAGTTCCGGCATGTCAGAGAATGGCCGGCCACGATCCGGTACGCTTTCCAGGAGCAGGAATTGCCGCTCAATAGTCTGTGCGGCGCGCCGGGCCGCCTGTGGAGCTTTCGCCGTTAGGAACCGCCGGCAACGCTCCAAACCTTGTGCCGCGCCTTCGGTAACAACTACTCGTGGTACTCAGGAATCGCGGTTTCAGCGTCGGTTCCCCAGTTGTTCAACCAAACGCGAACTTCCTGTCCCGTCAGATGCAAGCCGGTTTCCTGATAGGCGGCCCAGGAGGCGACGGCTTCCTGCTTGAAGCTTTCACGGGCTTCCTCGCGTTCAACATATTGCTGGATCGCCTCACGCATCAGCCAGTGCGGCGAACGCTGCCGTTGACCCGCAAGATGCTGCACCCGGTGTTTCAGATCATCGTCAATCTTGATAGAGGTCGCCATCACCGGCTCCAGCATTGAAAGGTACTACCAATAATTACCATAGTCTCCTTTTGTTGTCCATAAATCAGTTGTCCTTTGGGCAGTTCTACTGCTGCTTTCGCCAAAGTAACACAACCAGGGTACAACCAGCAGCCTGCGGGCGGTCGCGCCGCAACACGCCGCCCGCTTGCTTTACGAGCCGCCGGAAACCGCGATCAGCTCGCCGGTGATCCAGCGCGCCTCGTCGGAGGCGAGGAACACCGCCACCCGCGCGATGTCCTCCGGCTGGCCCATCCGGCCCAGCGGAGTTTGCTGGATCATCTGCTTTTCAAAATCGCTGCCGATCACCCCCGCCGAGCGGGCGCCTTCAGTGTCCACGCCGCCGGGATTGATCGAGTTCACGCGGATCTTTTTCGCCCCCAATTCCTTGGCGAGCGACTGCGTGACGAGATTAACCGCGCCCTTGGTGGCGGCATAAATGGAACCGCCCGGCATAGGCGAGCGGCTGATGACCGAGCCGATATTGATGACGCTGCCGCCTTCATCGCCGAACTGCTTGACGGCCTGCTGCGTCGCCAGCATCATGCCGAGCACGTTGGTGTTGAACTGCCGGTGGAATTCTTCCTCGGAAAACGCCTCGATCGGCAAGAATTGAAACACGCCGGCATTATTGACCAGGATGTCGAGCTTGCCGAACGCGGTTTTCGCCTCGGCGAACAGCCGCTCCACCTCGGCGGCTTTTGCGACGCTGCCGTGGATCGCGATGGCCTTGCCGCCTTTGGCGGTGATTTCGGCCACCGCCGCATCGGCGCCTTCCCGGCTGGATGAATAGTTCACCACCACCGAGGCGCCCTCGCGCGCCAGCGCCTTGGCAATCCCCGCGCCGATGCCTTTCGAGGCGCCGGTCACAATCGCCACTTTATCTTTGAGCCTGTCCATGAGTTTCTCCGGTAAACGTTTAGATGATCGTCTAAATGTTCACCGGCCAACCAATGTCAAGGACCGGGAATTACAAACTGGGGGTAAGGGACTCGGTGAGCTGCCGCAGGTAAGCCTCGAAAACATCGCGCCTGAACCCAAGGATGGCGAATTTTCCTTCACGGGCGATGTCGATCAATCCGGCGGCCTCAAGCTCGCTGATATGATGCGAGATGGTGGCGGCGCTGACTTTTGTGGCATCCAACAAGGTGCAGCAGGGAAGAGGACTGGCCGCGGCGGCGACTTCCCGCAGGATGCCATAGCGGCGTGGTTCGGCAAGCGCCTTGGCGATGGCGGCGAACTGCCCCGCGCTGAGCCGCTCGCTCAAGCCGCTTCCTCCAGCGTCACCACCACCGGCACATGATCCGAAGGCTGCGGCTTATCCCGCTCCGCCTTATCCGGCATAATCGTCGTCAAGCGTTCGGCAAGGCGCGGCGAGAGTAAAGCGTGATCGATGCGCAAGCCGCGGTCGCGCGGCCAAGCGCCGCCTTGATAGTCCCAGAACGTATAGCAGGGCGCATCCGGATGCAGCGCCCGCATCGCATCGGTCAGGCCGAGCCAGAGCAGCGAGCGATAGGCGGCGCGGGTTTCTGGCCGCACCAGCGCGTCATTGGCGCTCAGCGTGCCGCGGGCAAAATCCGCATCGGTGGGGCAGACATTATAATCGCCGGCGAGGATGAAATCATGATCCGCCTCGGTGAGATCGCGGGCGTACCGGTACAGGCTTTGCATCCAGCCGAGCTTCGCCTGATAACCCACATCGCCATTGGAATTGCCATTCGGCAGATAAAGCCCGCCGATCAGCATCCCCCGGAACGCCGCCTCGATATAACGCGCCTGCCCGTCATCCTCATGGCCCGGCAAGGCGCGGCGGGTGATCTCCACCGGCTCGCGCGACAGCAAAGCGACGCCGTTATAGGATTTCTGGCCAACCACCTGCGCCTGATACCCCAACGCCTCGAACGGTTCAGAAGGAAATTGCGGCCCTTCGCATTTGATCTCCTGCAGGAGCAAAATGTCAGGCTGCTCGCGCGCCAGCCAATCCGCCACCAGCGCCGCTCGGGTGCGGATGGAATTGACGTTCCAACTGGCGATTTTCACCGGCAGCGAGGGTTAGTCCACGGCAAAGGAGGTGCCGCAACCGCAGGACGCCGTGGCATTCGGATTGGTCACCGCAAAATACGCTCCCATCAGCGTATCCTTGTAATCAAGCTCCGCGCCCTCCAGCAGATCAAGGCTGACCGGATCGACCGCCACCTTGGCCCCGCTACGCTCGATCACCAGATCATCGCCGCTGACCTGATCGGTGAGGTCGAATTTATACTGAAATCCATTGCAGCCGCCGGCCAGAACCTCGACCCGCAGCGCCTTGCCCGGCTCCCCCACCAAAATCGCCGCGACCTGCGACACTGCCTTGGCGCTCAGCCGAAATTTTTCAAGTGTTTCGCTCATGACGTTCATGTAGCGCATCTCACGCCCGCTTTGTAGCCCTATTGCCGCGTGGCTGCCTTGGATTATCAGCCATGCTTGTGTAAGCCGCCACAATGCCTCTCGCCCCTTACGCCGCCCGCGCCGAAGCCTCGCGCGGGCGCCTCTATCCCGAACCGGACAGCCCAACCCGCACGCCCTTCCAGCGCGACCGCGACCGGGTGATCCACAGCGCCGCCTTCCGCAAGCTGCAATACAAGACCCAGGTTTTCGTCACCCATGAGGGCGATTTCTACCGTACCCGGATGACCCACAGCCTGGAGGTGGCGCAGATCGCCCGCAGCATCGCCCGCGCGCTTAGGCTCGACGAAGACCTCACCGAAGCGCTGGCGCTGGCGCATGATCTCGGCCATCCGCCCTTCGGCCATGCCGGCGAGACCGGCCTTAATCTCGGCCTCAGCGGGCATGGCGGCTTCGATCACAACGCCCAAAGCTTGCGCGTCGTCACCTTGCTGGAACAGCGCTATCCAGCCTTCGACGGGCTGAACCTAACCTGGGAAACCCTGGAGGGCCTCGCCAAGCACAACGGCCCTTTGGCCGATCCCACCGGCTACATCGCCGAATTCGATGCCAGCTTCCCGCTCGATCTCCGCCGCTTCGCCTCCGCCGAGGCGCAGATCGCGGCACTCGCCGATGACATCGCCTATCACACCCATGATCTGGATGACGGACTGCGCGCCGGGCTGTTCGCGCTCGATGATCTGACAGAACTGCCGGTGGCGGGACCGGCGCTGGCCGAGGCGCGGCATAAAACCGCGGCGAAGCACCGTATCCGCGCCGAAATGGTGCGCAGCATGATCGGCAGCTTCGTCACCGACGTGCTGACCGAAAGCGCCCGCCGCCTCGAAGCACTGGCGCCGGCGGATGCCGACGCGATCCGCGCCGCGCCGCATCAGGTCATCGGCTTCAGCCCGGCGATGGTGGCGGCGAATCGCGCGATCAAAACCTTCCTGTTCGCCCGCATGTACCGGCACTGGCAGGTCAACCGGATGACCCATAAGGTGGAAATCGTCGCGCAATCGCTGGCGGAACTGTTCCTGGCCAAGCCGGAACTGCTGCCCGAAGACTGGCGGGCGCGAACGGACGCCGCCGATATCGCCACTGTGGCGCGGGACTACATCGCCGGCATGACCGACCGCTTCGCCCTCGATGAGCATAGGCGCCTGACCGATCCCTTCATTCCGGCTTGAGGGTTCCGTTTTGCGCTGCCCTATGTCATCTGCTGCGGCATGACTGAAAACCTGTTCGCCGATTTGCGCGGCGTCGTCCTTTCGCAACTGACAGCGCTTTACCCCGGCCTGACAGCGGAAACCCTCGCCCGCGTCGAGCTTTCACCGACCCGCGAGGCGGCGCATGGCGACATGGCGACCAATGCGGCAATGGTCGCCGCCAAACCCTTGGGCAAGCCGCCGCGCGAGATCGCCCAAACCCTGGCGGCAAGCCTTGCCGGACAGGCCGGGATCGTCAAGGCCGAACCGGCAGGCCCCGGTTTCGTCAATCTCACGCTCGACGCGCCAATTCTGCACGCGCAGCTGCCAATCATCCTGCGGGCCGGCGAACAGTATGGCGACAGCGCGATGGGGCAGGGCGCGCTGGTCAATGTCGAATATGTCTCGGCTAATCCCACCGGCCCAATCCATATCGGCCATACCCGCGGCACCGTGGTGGGCGATGCGCTGGCCAATCTGCTGGCCAAAGCAGGCTACGCCGTCACCCGCGAATTCTATATGAACGATGCCGGCGCGCAGGTCACGGCGCTGGCCTGGGCGGTATATTGGCGCTACCTCCAGGCGCTCGGCACCTGTATGCGCGAGGCGGAGTTCGCCGCCGCCGCGCCCGGCGGCCTGCAATATAGCGGCGATTATCTGATCCCGCTCGGCGAAACCCTCGCCGCCACCCATGGCGCCGCGCTCGCCGGACCCGACGCCACCCTGGCAGATCCCGCGCTCTGGTTCGAAACCGTGCGCGGCTTCGCCATCGAGACGATGATGGCGCTGATCCGCGAGGACCTCGCGGCGCTCCGGGTGCATCACGACATCTTCACCAGCGAAGCCAAACTCATCGCCGATGGCGCGGTGGAGCGGGCGCTCGGCGCGCTGGCGGCGAAACACTTGCTCTACGAAGGCGTGCTGGAGCCGCCCAAGGGCAAAACCCCGGAGGATTGGGAGCCACGCCAGCAAACCCTGTTCCGCGCCACCGAATTCGGCGATGACCTCGACCGCCCCGTGCGCAAATCCGACGGCTCCAACACCTATTTCGCCAACGACATCGCCTATCACGCCGACAAGATGGCGCGCGGCTTCACCCAAATGGCCGATGTCTGGGGCGCCGATCATGGCGGCTACGTCAAGCGGATGCAAGCGGCGGTGCGGGCGCTAAACAGCGACGCCTCGCTCAATATCGTGCTGTGCCAGGTGGTGCGGGTGGTGAAAAACGGCCAGCCCATGCGCATGAGCAAGCGCGCCGGCACCTACGTGGCGCTGCGCGACCTGATCGACGAGGTCGGCGCCGACGCCGTGCGCTTCCTCATGCTGATGCGCAAGGCCGATGCCCAGATGGAATTCGATCTTGACGCCGCCGTCGCGCAAACCCGCGAAAACCCGGTCTTCTACGTGCAATACGCCCATGCCCGCTGCCGCTCCGTGCTGCGCGCCGCAGCCGGACAAGGGCTTGACGTCCATCTCGATCAGGTGCCGCTCACCGAACTGACCGCCCCCGAAGAGCTGGCGCTGATCCGCCGCCTGATCGCCTGGCCGCGCCTGGTCGAGCAAGCGGCGGAGGCGCGCGAGCCGCACCGCATCGCCTTTTATCTCTATGACCTCGCCGCCGATTTCCACATGCTGTGGAATCGCGGGCGCGACAATGCCACGCTGCGTTTCCTCCAGTCCGACCAGCCGGACGCCACCCGCGCCCGGCTCGCCTTGGTGGCGGCGACGGCCATCGTCATCCGCTCCGGCTTCGCCGTCATGGGTGTCGTCCCGGTCGAGGAAATGCGGTAGAGTCAAAACATTAAGGTAGGGAGTATCCGATGGACGAACCCGATCTCGATATTCCGGCCTATGCCTCGCAGCATCTGCGCGCCCGCCGGCTCGATCCGGCGACCAAGCGGATCGCGCTGATCGCCGCCTTATTGGCCGCCGTGGTGATCGTGGTGGCGCTGGTGTGGAGCGGCGTGCATACCGGGTTCGGGCCGCCGCCGGTGATCAAGCCGCCGCCGGGTCCAATGCGGACCGCGCCGGAAAATCCAGGCGGCCTGCAAGTGCCCGGCGCCAGCGAGCAGATCATGTCAGGCGCGCAATCCAATGCGCCTCCGGCTCTCGCGCCGCCCGCATCGGCGCCTGATCTGACAAAACTGCAAAATGAGCTGGCGCGCCATCAGGCCGCCGAGCATCCTGCGCCGATCAGGCCTCCCTCAGCGCCAACGGCAAAGGCGTCGGCCCAGCCAGCTTTGCCGCTGCCGCCGCCGCCGGCTTCGGCAACCGCAACGTCCGCGCCGCCGGCGCTTTCGTCTCCAGCGCTCCCCGCGCCCAAACCCCTGCCGCCCGCGCCGGCGACAGGCAAAGGCGTGATCGTGCAGCTTGCCGCGCTGAACAGCCTGCCTGCGGCCGATCAAGCATGGGAAACGTTAAACGCCCGCATGCCCAATCTGCTCGCCGGGCGCAGCCCGGTCATACAGCCGGCAACCGTAAAAGGCCGCAAATTCTGGCGCCTGCGCCTCGCCGGCTTCGGCGATGCCCAAGCCGCCGAAACATTCTGCAAGCGGGTGAAAGCGGAAGGCGCGGCTTGCGAGGTCGTCAAGTTTTAAGCATGACCCAAATTTAACCGTGATCATGTCATGAGATCAGCAATCATCGGCATCGCCGGCATGGCGCTGGAGGCGGCGGAGCGCGACCTGATCAAGGCCGCGGCGCCGGCGGGAATCATCCTGTTCTCCCGCAACATCGCAGATCCGTATCAGTTGGCGAGGCTGATCGTCGATCTGCGCGCGGTTCTGCCGGAACCGGCGGTGCTGATGGTGGATCAGGAGGGCGGCCGGGTGGCGCGGCTGCGCGGCCCGCATTGGCCGAACCTGCCGCCCGCCGCCGCCCTCGGCGCATTGTGGCGGTATGATCGCTACGCCGCCCGGCAAGCGGCGCGGGCGCATGGCGCGGCGCTCGGCGCCATGGCGCGCGAGGCGGGCTTCGACGTGATCACCGCCCCCGTGCTCGATGTCCCTGTCGTCAACGCCGATAGCGTCATCGGCGACCGCGCGATCTCGGATGACCCGGTCGCCGTCGCCATCCTTGGCGCCGACATCGCCTGGGGGATCATGTTCCAAGGCGTGCAACCGGTGATGAAGCATCTGCCCGGCCACGGCCGCGCCTTGCAGGATAGCCACCATCATCTGCCGCGCGTCGCCACGGCCAAGCTTGACGCCGATATGGCGCCGTTCACCGCCAATCGCGACCTGCCCTGGGCGATGACCGCGCATATCGTCTATGAAGCGATCGACGCCGATCACCCCGCGACGGTGTCGTCAAAGGTGATCACGCAGCTGATTCGCGGCGTCATCGGGTTTCGCGGCATCCTCGTCAGCGATGATCTGGCCATGCAGGCGCTTTCCGGCAGTCCCGGCCAGCGCGCCGAGGCGGCTTTGGCGGCGGGCTGCGATCTTGCGCTGTATTGCCCAGGCGATCCGGCCGGCAACGCGGCGGTGCTGGCGGCAAGCCGGCGGCTCGATCCGGCAGTGATCGCCCAGCTCAAAGCGCCGCCCGAGTGACATCATCCGGCCCCACCCTGGCATGGCTCCGCGACATCATCCTGGCCGCCGCGGCGGCCATCATCGCCATCGTCCTGCACGAACTGGCGCATGGTTATGCGGCGCTGGCCTTGGGCGACCGCACCGCCGCCGACGCTGGGCGCCTTTCCTTCAACCCGCTGCGCCACGTCGACCGGTTCGGCACCGTCATCCTGCCGCTAATGTTATTGCTCTCGCAATTGCTGACGATCGGCCGGATCGCCTTCATGTTCGGCTGGGCCAAACCGGTGCCGGTCGATCCCAGCCGGTTTCCCAACCCGCGCCGCGACATGGCGCTGGTCGCCATCGCGGGGCCCGCGTCGAATTTCATCCTCGCTTTCATCGCGGCCCTGGCGCTCCGCCTCACCGCGCCGGCCGGCGCGCTCACCGGCTTTCTGCTCTATTTTCTGATGTTCAACATCGTACTCGGCTTGTTCAACCTGATCCCGCTGCCGCCGTTTGACGGCGGCCGCGTCGCGGTCGGCGTGCTGCCCTTGCCGCTGGCGCGCGCCTTGGCGCAGGTGGAGCGCGTCGGCTTGCTGCTGATCTTGCTGGTGATCTTCGTGCTGCCGGCGCTGCTGCGGCAGTTCAGCATTCAGTTCGACCCGGTGGGCGAGGCGCTCGGCGTCTTGGTGCCGCGGGTAACCGCGTCAATCCTGCGCCTGGCGGGAAATCATGCCGGTTTCTGAGGCGTCCAACGCCGAACCTCATGGCGCTGATCAACTGATGCTCAGCCTGGACGGTTTCGACGGGCCACTCAGCCTGCTGCTCGATCTGGCGCGCGCCCAAAAAGTCGATCTAGGGCGTATTTCAATCCTTGCGCTGGTTGACCAATATTGGGAACTCACCAGCAAGGCCACAAGCTTGCGGCTCGAACTCGCCGCCGATTGGCTGGTGATGGCGGCTTGGCTCGCCTGGCTCAAATCGCGCCTGCTGCTGCCGGCGGATGACGCGGAAGCCGGGGAGGGGGAAATTGCCGCCGAAACCCTCGCCGAAAAGCTGCGCGCGCTGGAAGCAATCCGCGCCGCCGCCGCCTGGATGGCGGCCAGGCCGATGCTCGGCGTCGACGTCTTCGCCCGCGGCGCGCCAGAGAATTTCACTGAATTTGACCGGTCGCAGATCAAGCTGGAGATGCCGGCCCTGCTCGGCGCCTATCTCGCCGCGATCAGGCGTTCCGCCGCCAAGCGGCGTTACGCTCCCCGGCCGATGACCTTCTGGTCGGTGCAGGACGCGCTATCCCGCATGCGGCGGCTGCTCGGCGCGCTGCCGGAATGGTCGGCGCTGGAGCGCTTTCTGCCCTCGCTGCACCCAGCGCCGGGCGAGACAGCCCCATTGGCGCGCCGCGCCGCTTATGCCAGCACGCTGATCGCCAGCCTTGAACTTGCCCGTTCCGGCGCCCTCGCGCTCCGCCAGGATGACGCCTTCAGCCCGATCCTGATCGGGCCTGCGCCTTCCGACCCCGCCGGAAGGCCATCATGACGGCATCGCCCCCGCCAGAAATCGTGCCAGAAACCGTGCCAGAAACCGTGCCAGAAACCGTGCCGGGAGAACGCCTGATCGAGGCGGCGATCTTTGCCAGCCGCGAGCCGCTGCCGTTGCGCGCGCTCGCCAATCTGCTGCCGGCCAATGCCGATCTCGATGCGGTGATCGCGGCGCTCGCCGCGCGTTACCAGGGGCGCGGCGTTGAACTGGCCGAGGCCGGTTCCGGGCTGATGTTCCGCACCGCGAGCGATCTCGCCGGCGATTTAAAGCGGGTGGTGCAAGCGCCGCGCCGCTTGCCGCGCGCCGCGATGGAAACCTTGGCGATCATCGCCTACCATAAAGGCGCGACCCGCGCGGAAATCGAGGAAATCAGGGGCGTCGGCTTGTCGCAGCAAACCTTGGACGCCCTGCTCGAAGCCGGCCTCATCACCGCATCGGGCAAGCGGGAAGTTCCCGGCCGTCCCAATGAATGGTCGGTAACGCCGGAGTTCCTGGTGAAGCTGGGCCTCAAGGACATCAAGGATCTGCCGAAACGCGAGGATCTGCTGATCGACCCGCCTCATCTTTAATCGGTAGTGTCTCAGTTTGAAATTCTTAAAACTAATAAAAGTTCTTTGGTTCCCCTGCCGGGTCGGCTTTCTTACAAGAAAGAACATTCTTTTATAATGAAGCGCTTCTTTTTTGCAAAAAAGAAGCAAAAAACTCTTATGAGTTTGAGTGTCGGCGATTTGAGCGAAATGTGACCCCATGGCCAGTCTCAAATTGAGACACTACCCTATAATCCGGCCGCGTTTGCTGGGAGCCCATTTGCTGGTAGGATTGGCCCGGTTTGCGGTGGTGCGGTTTGAAATCGGGATGCGATGCTAGGGTTTTCATGGGCGGAAATCGGCGTGATCATGATGGTGGCCTTGCTGGTCATCGGGCCGAAAGACCTGCCCGCCGCGATCCGCACGGTCAGCGCCGCCGTCCGTAAAGCGCGCGGCCTCGCTTCCGAGTTCCAGGGCCACGTCAACGACCTGGTGCGCGAGGCCGATCTCGCCGATGTGCAGAACGAGT
Source organism: Acetobacteraceae bacterium (assembly GCA_965276795.1). Taxonomy (GTDB): domain Bacteria; phylum Pseudomonadota; class Alphaproteobacteria; order Acetobacterales; family Acetobacteraceae; genus Acidiphilium. Next base: position 3,470,257 of record OZ255628.1, read on the forward strand.
TCCGCAACCTGCGCAACTTCAATCTGGCCGGCGCCGTGGAGCGGCATATCGACCCGGACGGCGATCTGCGCGGCGCTTTCGACCCCGCCACCTATGATGTCGCCGAGCACTCGATGGCGGTGATCGACGAGGATGGCATCGTCAGCGAGGCCGCCGGCGAGGCGGTGGACATGACCGGCCTGCCCGCCTTCATCCCGCCGGAATACGCGTCCCGCCGCCCGATGCCCGCCTTCATCCCGCCCGGCACCCGCCTTTATGGGTCGTAACTAATGGACATCGATCCCAACCAGTTGCCGCCGGACGAAACTCCGGAGATCAAGGACCCGATCAACGACCGGGAAATGCCCTTGCTCGACCATCTGGTGGAGCTACGCCGCCGCCTGCTATGGTCGGCGGTGACGCTGCTGGTCGCCTTTCTGGTCTGCTATCATTTCGCCCAGCAAATCTATTTCTTCCTCGCCGAACCGCTCGCCCATATCATGGAGCAGCGCGGCCAGAAGCCGGAACTGATCTACACGGCGCTGTACGAGGCTTTTTTCACCTATGTGAAGGTGGCGCTGTTCGCCGCCTTGTTCGTCTCGTTTCCGGTGCTGGCCTCGCAGGTCTGGCTGTTCATCGCGCCCGGCCTCTACCGTTCGGAGAAGCGCGCGCTGTTGCCCTTCCTGCTGGCGACGCCGGTCCTGTTCTTCGGCGGCGGCGCGCTCGCCTATTATGTCGTCTTTCCCAACGCCTGGCGGTTCTTTCTGAGTTTTCAGGGGTTTTCGCCGAACGCCAATATTCAGATCAACGTGCTGCCCAAGGTGAGCGACTATCTCAGCCTAGTGATGAAGCTGATCTTCGCCTTTGGCGTCTGCTTCGAATTGCCGGTACTGCTGACGCTGCTGGGCAAGGTCGGCATCGTCACCGCGGCGGGATTGCGAAAATACCGCCGCTACGCCTATGTCGGCTGCTTCATCGTCGCCGCCATCCTCACTCCGCCGGACGTGTTCACCATGACCTTGCTCGCCTTGCCGCTGATCGCCTTGTTCGAGGTTTCTATTTTCGCGGTAAAACTGGTCCAGCCGAAGGTCGAGGTTCTTTAGTGCATGATTTAAAGGCGATCCGGGAAAACCCGGAGGCGTTTGACGCGGCGATGAAGCGGCGAGGACAGTCTTCGAAAGCCGAAGCGATTGTATTCGAAGATCGTCGGCGTCGTACTGAATTATCCGCGGCGCAGGAGCTTCAACAGCAGAGGAATGCGGAGGCGAAAGCAATCGGCGTCGCCAAGCGTCAGGGTTCGGATACCAATGTTCTTGAGGTCAAGGCGGCGGGACTTCGCGAGACGATTGAACTTCACGAAACCAAGGCGCGGGAACACGAGGATAGGCTTCGAGACATACTCGGCGAACTTCCCAACATCCTCGATTCCGATATCCCAGACGGACCGGATGAATCAGCGAACCGAACCGAAAAAACCTGGGGCAATATCCGCAATTTCGGCTTCACGCCGCGCCAGCATTTCCAGATCGGCGAAGCCCTTCAACAAATGGAGTTCACCGCCGCCGCCAAAATCTCCGGTAGCCGGTTCACCATACTGAAAGGCCAACTGGCAAAGCTGGAACGCGCCCTCGGCCAGTTCATGATCGACCTGCACACGAACGAACACGGCTACACCGAAATCTCGCCGCCCTTATTAGTCAACGACGCCGCCGCTTTCGGCACCGGCCAACTCCCTAAATTCGCCGAGGACCTGTTCAAGACCACCGACGGCAAATGGCTGATCCCCACCGCCGAGGTGCCGCTGACCAATCTGGCCGCCGGCGAAATCCTGCCGCTCGCCGGCCTGCCGCTGCGCTTCACCGCGCTGACGCCTAGTTTCCGCTCGGAAGCCGGTTCTGCCGGGCGTGACACGCGGGGGATGCTGCGCCAGCACCAGTTCTGGAAGGTGGAGATGGTCTCCATCACCCAACCCGATGAAAGCGACGCCGAGCATGAACGCATGACGCGCTGCGCCGAAACCGTCCTGGAACGCCTTGACCTGCCCTATCGCCGGATGCTGCTCTGCGCCGGCGATACCGGCTTCTCCGCCGCCAAAACCTACGATCTCGAAGTCTGGCTTCCGGGGCAGGGGATGTACCGCGAAATTTCCTCCTGCTCCAACTGCCGCGCCTTCCAGGCCCGGCGAATGAACGCCCGGTATCGTAAAGCCGATGGCAAACCCGATTTCGTCCACACCCTAAACGGCTCCGGCGTCGCGGTAGGCCGCGCCCTGATCGCCGTGCTGGAAACCTACCAAAACGCCGATGGCTCGGTCACGGTTCCCGCCGCGCTGCGCCCCTACATGAACAACACGGAAACAATCCGCTAAACCAGCCAAACCTTTACCGGCAAAATCCCTCCTCTTACTGCGTTAATCTGCGAAATCCGCGCAATCTGCGGATTAACCTTAGATTCATCCGCAGATTACGCAGATTAACGCAGATCAGATCAAGCCCGGCCTCCCACGCGCGCTAGAATGCGAACTGAGCCTCTCAGAATAATCCACGTCATCAACTCAGTTGTGTTTTGTTTTGTCTGACGCAGCTTTGCGTTTGCGATGACGATGATTTTCCGCATGAGGGCAACGAGCGCGACCATTTTCTTTTTGCCGTTTTTGACGAGGGTTTGGTAGAAGTGACCGAGGCTTTTCTTACTTCTACTGGCGGCGAGGGCTGCCATGAAGAGGATGGTTTTGATCTCTGGCCTGCCGCCTCTGGTTTTTCGGTAGCCATCCCTTGCTCCGCTTTGGTTGGGATGCGGGGCGACGCCGGCCAGTGCCGCGGCTTGCCGGCGGTTAAGGTGTCCAAGCTCTGGCATCAACGCCAGAAGTCCTGTGGCGATGATACTGCCGATGCCTTCGATGCCGCCTATGATGCTGGCATCATGGGCAAGCTTAGGGTCATCCTTGATGAGCGCCTTGGCTTGCTCCTCGATCAGGGCGATCTGCTTGTTGAGGCAGATGACCAGGTTTTGCAGCGGCGTTCTAACATGCTCCGCACCCGGAGCAGCCAGGCGGTTCTTGTAGGCGACGCGCTGCTTGATCAGGTCGGCGCGGGTCAGTACCAGGCTTTGCAGGCGCTGGCGCGCCGGCTCTGGTTTTTGCCAAAGCGTCAAGGTTTGCCAGCGTTCCCGGCCATATTGAGCCAAAGCACCGGCATCGATGGCATCGGTTTTGCCGCGGATGCCAAACGAGCGGATGAATGCTTTGACTTTGCGTGCATCGGCGCGGTGCGCGGCAATGCCCGCATCGAGCATGACATCGAGCAGGCCAGCCTCATAGCCGCCGGTGGCCTCGCAGACCACCAGGCAGGCCTTATCCAGGCTGGCGGCGAACTCAGCCAGTGGCTTCTTGTGGTTCTTGATGGTAGTGGTCTTGCCGCTCCGGCTGTCGAAGGTAACAATCTCGGCCTTGCCGACATCGCAGCCGATGAAGTGAGAAAAAGCTGTAGTCAGATGGGTCATTTGCCGGTATCCTCATGGAGCTTGAGCCTCGTGAAGCTTGCGCCTGGGCGGCCCCGATTGTCTTCGGGCTTGCGCCGGTCCAGCGCAGAGGCCCCCGCAACTCATCAAGCGATCAGAGAAGCGGACAGCCGGACCATGATGACGACGGGCGTTAAAACCCCATTGCGAGACGGTCCAGCTGTCCGCGTCCTGGGCCGGACGGCCGTCCGGCCCAGGACATCCCATTTGCACGGAACAGCCACAACCTACCACAACTCCAACAGACAATTGCGAGCCGCGCGTAGCGCGACGAGGCGGAGCCGGCCAAGGTTCCATCCGCGCAGCGGATGGAAAGCCGGCGGAGGTAATCCAGAAATGTTGCCGAAGGCATGGACGCCGTGCGATGGCGATACCGAGGCGCCCCGGCCGTCCTGGATCATCTCCCTGGATCATCTCTGGGGCCTTCCAACAATGCTTCGCATTGCTGGAACCCTCCGCCACGCCGCTTTGCGTCTCGCGATGACGGCATCAGGCAGAATAGGTCAATCTCGATGCCGCTCGGTATCCCACCGAATTTGCAAATCTCTCTTTCTGCGTAATCTGCGTAATCTGCGGATCATCCTTGCTTTATCCGCGGATGACGCCGAACTAACGCGCATCTAACAAAATCCGTCATCGGTTGTAAATCCTTCTTGCTCACTTGCTTTGGTTTGTGGTTTTATCCGGTTAGTGAACCAGATCGCTTCCCTTGCCCCGGCAGAACGCCTCGCCTACATCATCGAGAACCTGTGCCAGGTGATCGGCCGGCGCAGCGACTGGCGTCTGGGCCTAGCCTGCCTGCCCGGCCAGCTCCTGTTCCAGATCTGGAAGCGCCTGCGCGGCATCGCCTTTCGCTTCAGGGCGCGCCTCGCCCGCAACGCCCTGAACCCGGTCCCCGCTCCAGCTCGCTCGCGCAAGCAGCGCCCGGCCCGGCCTGGCGCGGCCCGGCCCCGCAAGCCGGACCCGCTGCCGCGCCATTACGCTTGGCTGCTGCGCCTGATCCAGGAAACCGCCCATGGCAGGTCGCAGTTCTGCGATTTCCTCGCCGATCCCGAAATGGCAACCCTCCTCGCCCAAGACCCGCAACTCCGCAGCATCCTCCGCCCGCTCTGCCACATCCTGGGCATCCGCCGCGACCAGGTCCCGTCCCTATACCCGCCAATCCCGCTCAAGCCGGCGCAACCGCAACCGCCAGCGCTCCTCATTCCCGATGACGCTCCGCCGCCGCCAGCCGCGCCGCCAGCAGCGCAAGCCGCATCTCCTCCTGGCACAGCGCCGCCGACTGATCCCGCAACACACACTTAGGCGCAATCGCCTCCGCACGCCGATATCGTTCCGGTTACGTAACGAAATGGCTTCGGCTAAAATCGCTTCCGCAAAACCGGCATCGCCTAGAACAGGGTGTGCACGAGCCCCAGCACCTGCTTGGCTTCCGGACCGCGCAGCGCGTAATAAATCGTTCGCGAATCGCGCCTGGTGCGCACCAGCCCATCCTGTCGCAGCCGCGCTAATTGCTGTGACAGATGCGCCTGCCGCATCCCCAGCTCTCGCTCCAGCGCGCCGACCGAACGCTCCCCATGCGTGAGATGGCACAAAATCATCAGCCGGTGCGTATTGGCCATGCTGCGCAGGAAGCGCACCGCCGAATCCGCATTATTCCTGACATGACCCAGATCGATCAACGCCGCTTTAACCCCGGCTTGTTGCGTTTCATTCATCGGATGCTCCTTTGCCTCGATGATCTCCAGACCGACAGGCATTAGGCAAAGGAGGCTTAACCCTTCAGCCTATCATCGATCCCGATTACATTACCAAGCCTGATGAACATTAATTCATCAGGCTGACAGGCACCCTAGAAGAAACCGGACGCAAGACAATAGGAAATTGATGAAATTAACGTCTCAGAGCCTGTTTGAGAATGGGGCGGTTGAGGAATGGCGAGGGATTTTTCGTCTCCGGCAGGAAGAATTTCACCGCGATGCGGGACATCGCGGCGAAATTCTGACGCACTGGGGGCGGAAAGGACCCGCCAGGCCGACCCGATCCCATTCTCAAACAGGCTCTCAGCTGCCGATCAGCCCGAGTTGCGGGCTGGAGGGCTGCGCCGCGTTTTGCCGGGGAATGCGGCCCGCGAGCCGTGCCGAGCGTCCCGCCGAAACCGCCTGCCGCATCGCCTGCGCCATACGCATCGGATCATGCGCACGGGCAATCGCGGTGTTCAGCAACACGGCATCGCAGCCCAGCTCCAACGCCAGCGCCGCATCGGAAGCGGTGCCGATCCCGGCATCCAGCACCACCGGCACCGGGCTTTGCGCGCAGATGCGCGCAATATTATGCGGATTGGCGATGCCTAATCCTGAGCCGATCGGCGATCCCAGCGGCATCACCGTCGCCGCGCCGAGATCCGATAGTTTCCGGCAGATGACCGGATCATCCGTGCAATAGGGCAGCACGACGAAACCCGATTTCACCAGTTCCGCCGTCGCTTTCAGCAACAATTCGACATCCGGGTAAAGCGTCTCGCGGTCGCCGATCACCTCCAGCTTGATCCAATTCGTGCCGAGCGCCTCGCGGGCAAGCTCGGCGGTGAGCACCGCGTCTTTGATTGTGGCGCAGCCGGCGGTGTTCGGCAGCAGCCGGTAATTGCCGCCAAGGCTGTCAAGCAAGCTGCCGCCATAAGCGTCAAGGCTGATGCGGCGGATCGCCACCGTCACCAGCGACGGCGCCGCCGCCTCGAGCGAGGAGAGCAGGACCTGCTGGTTCGGGTAACCGCCCGATCCCATGAACAAGCGGGACGGCAGCCGCTCGCCGGCAACGATCAAAGGATCCTGGATGTCCAATTGAGAATCCATCTCACCCACCGCCAATGGCGCGGACGATCTCGACGCTGTCGTCAGGATGCAGCAAGGTTGTCGCCCAGGCGCCTCTAGGCACCATCTGCTCGTTCAGCGCGACCGCCAGGCCCTCGCCTCCCAGCCCGCGCGCCTCCATCAGCGCCTTGACGGTTTTCGCCGCCAAGGTTTCCAAACATCCGTTCACCTTGATAAAAAATTCGTCGCTCAAGCCACTCTCCTTTGCGCGTCAAAGCGCGCCAGCGAAAATGCCGCGATCCGTGGATCGGGACGCTTGTCCAAAGTCGTCGCCGCCATCGCATCGGCGGTAACCGGCGTCAACAATATGCCATTCCGGTGATGCCCGGTGGCAAGCATCAGCCCGTCGAGGCTGGAGGCTCCCAGAATCGGCGCGTCATCGCGCGAGCCAGGGCGGAAGCCCACCCAGGTTTCAACCACCGGCAAATCCTCGATGGCGGGAAGCGCGCGCCAAGCGCCATCCAACAGGCCGAACAAACCGCCCGCGGTGATCTGATCGTCGAAGCCGCGCTCCTCCACCGTCGCGCCGATGATCAGCCGGCCATCAACGCGCGGCACCAGATACGCGCGCGGCGCCCAGACCACATGATCAAGCAGCGGCGCGCGCTGATCCATCCGCACCGCCAGCATCTGGCCCTTGACCGGCCGGATCGGCAGTTTCGGGATAGGCAGGTCCAGTCCTCCCGACCAAGCGCCAGCGGCGATCACCACGCAATCCGCCCGCTGCGCGCCGCCTGGCGTAACAATGCCGGTGACCCGCCCATGCGCATGATCGAGCTTTGCAACCGGCGTGTTTTCATGCAGCCTGCCGCCCGCGCGGCTGAACGCTTCCGCAAGCGCCGCCGCGACGAGGCGGTTATCGACCTGCCAGTCGCCCGGCGAGAAGATCGCGCCGGCAAGCTGCGGCGCCAGATGCGGTTCGCGCTCGCGCGCCTCGGCGGCCGTCAGCCATTCCAGCGCCACGCCTTGGCCCGCCTGGAACTCGAAATCATGACGCAACCGCGCCACATCGTCCCGGTTAAGGGCGATGATCAGCGTGCCTTCGCGGCGGAGTCCGACCGATATCCCTGACGCGGCTTCGAGTTCAGCGGCGAAATCCGGCCATAAGGCGAGGCTTGCCCGGTTGAGCGCTCCCAAAGCCGCCTCGCCCGGCTCCGTCTCGCAACCGGCGGCGAGCATGCCAGCCGCGGCATGGCTTGCGCCTTGCCCCGCTTTGCCGCGCTCAAACAGCTCAACATCCGCGCCGCGCTGGGCCAGGCGCCAGCCCACCGCAAGCCCGATCACCCCGCCGCCGATGATGGCAACCCGCATGTTACTCCGCCGCCGCTCCTTCCACATAGATCTTGCCGCCCAGCTCGCGGAATTCCTCGCTTTTCTGCTCCATGCCTTCCATCCGCTCGGCATCGGCGCGGATATCCTGGCTGATCTTCATCGAACAAAATTTTGGCCCGCACATCGAGCAGAAATGCGCCACCTTATGCGCCTCTTTCGGCAACGTCTCGTCGTGATAGGCCCTCGCGGTGTCGGGATCGAGGCCGAGATTGAACTGGTCCTCCCAGCGGAACTCGAACCGGGCGCGGGAAATCGCATCGTCATGCAGCTTGGCCGCCGGATGCCCTTTGGCGAGATCGGCGGCATGGGCGGCAAGCTTATAGGTAATCACCCCGGTCTTTACGTCATCGCGATTGGGCAGGCCGAGATGCTCCTTCGGCGTCACGTAGCAAAGCATGGCGGTGCCGAACCAGCCGATCATCGCGGCGCCGATCGCCGAGGTGATATGATCATAGCCGGGCGCAATATCGGTGGTCAGCGGCCCCAGCGTGTAGAACGGCGCTTCGTGGCAAATCTTGAGCTGCTTTTCCATGTTCACCTTGATCTTGTGCATGGGCACATGCCCAGGCCCTTCGATCATCACCTGACAGCCCTTCTCCCAGGCGATCTTGGTCAGCTCGCCCAAGGTTTCCAGCTCGGCGAATTGCGCCGCGTCATTGGCATCGGCAATGGAGCCGGGACGCAGGCCATCTCCCAAGGAAAACGAAACATCATACTTGCGCATGATGTCGCAAATCTCGCCAAAATGCGTGTAGAGGAAGCTCTCCTCGTGGCGCGACAGGCACCAGCGCGCCATGATCGAGCCGCCGCGCGAGACGATGCCGGTGACCCGCTTCGCCGTTAATGGAATATAAGCGAGACGGACGCCGGCATGGATGGTGAAATAATCCACCCCCTGTTCGGCCTGCTCGATCAGCGTGTCGCGGAACACCTCCCAGCTCAATTTATCCGGGTCGCCACCCACCTTCTCCAGCGCCTGATAGATCGGCACGGTGCCGATCGGCACCGGCGAATTGCGCATGATCCAGCCGCGGATGTTATGGATATTGCGCCCCGTTGACAGGTCCATTACGGTGTCGCCGCCCCAGCGGATCGACCAAACCAGCTTTTCGACTTCTTCCGCCGCGCCGGATGTCACCGCGGAATTGCCGATATTGGCGTTGATCTTGACCAGGAAATTGCGGCCAATAATCACCGGCTCCAGCTCGGGATGGTTGATATTGGCCGGAATGATCGCGCGGCCCCGGGCGATCTCGGAGCGCACAAATTCAGGCGTGATGAAATCAGGGATTTCAGCGCCGAAATCCTCCCCATCGCGCGCCGCTTCGACAGCCGCGGCGCGGCCGAGATTCTCTCGATGCGCGACATAAATCATCTCTTCGGTGATGATGCCGGCGCGGGCATATTCATATTGCGTAACCAGTTCACCCGGCTTGCCCTCATAAACGTCATGCGGCGCCGGGCAGGGCGGGACCAGCCGGTCAACCGGGGCAAATCCATTATCCTCCGGTTTCACGGCGCGTTTCTTTGCTTCCGCAAACCCGCGCTTCGCCAGCCAAGGGGCGCGGACGGGCGCAAGGCCGGCCTCCAGATCAATCTTTACCGCAAGGTCCGTGTAAGGACCGGAGGTATCGTAAAGCCGCAAATCCGGTTCATTCGCCGTAGGATGCAACGTGACTTCGCGGAACGGCACCGTGATATCGGGACGGCCGGGCGGCGCGGAATATACTTTTTGCGAACCCTGGATCGGGCCGGTGGTAACGTTGGCGGGCTTGCTTTGGACGGTCATAGGCGCGCTCCTTCGTGGTTCTAGCCTGGTTGCTTGCTGGCCGGGAGCGGCTGCCGCGTCATGATCGGCAAATATTCCGTCCCTACGCCGGCATAATCCGGATCAGGTTCAAAGGGTTGCCGCGCTTTACGGTCTCTCAGCGCCCTGCGGCGCACCCCTCGGTACTAAGACAATGTGGCGTGTGGCGGTCTCTGTCAACCGATATCGGTGGAATTGCTCTTTGGCTGTTCACCGAAGATTCATCTTTTCGTGGTGAAATGCCCGTATTGGAATACGGGATTCTTTAAAATCATGCTCGTGGCATTGGCAAATAAAGTCAGCTTACCGCCAAAATATCGCGGTGCGCATGCAGATCTCCAGGCTGAAAGCTTCGATGCCGGGAAACGCATTTATGCCCGTTGACGCGCTCAAGGCCGATCATGACCCGATGATTGAGCGTCCTCCGCTTGACGATATTTGCGGGCAGCTTGAGGCCCTTATCAGCGGAACGCGACGAAATCCTGTAACGACCCAAAGCCGCGACGCTACGACACGGCGGCTTGTCGCGGCGATCAACCGAGGCGTTAAAGCGTTTGAGCGGACAAAAAATGATCGTGAAGCTAAAATCGCGGCATTACGCTCCGCGCAAATGCATGCCGGCTTTGGAACTTGGCGTTGCCGGACCGCCGATGGCGCCGTTGACTGGTCCAATGATATGCATGTTCTGTTCGATTTGGACAAAGCATCGATCCGCCCCGATCTCGATCTGACAATACAGCTTGCACAGGCCTCAGACAGGCAAAAATTAAAGCGTTCTCTCGATATCGCCCGGCGGCGAGGACATGTTACATCTTGTGATTGGCGTTCGCGCGGCGGCGCTCGAGGTTCTCGCTGGTTCTGGACTGAATTTCGTCCAGAGCGTGACGCTCAGGGCGCGATCATCGCCGTGCAAGCAATATGTCAGGACATCACGCCGCCGAAACCAGGCATGAACCCGATGGCGCGGCAGGATCTGCTGACCGGACTGCCCAATCGCGCCGGCCTATCCCAGGATCTACGCCAAATCATCGCGGAGGCTGAAACCGCCGTTGCGCAGATTGCCGTGATTTGTTTCGATCTCGATGATCTCAACAGGATCAACGACATTCATGGCTACAGCGCAGGCGACGCGGTGTTGCGGGAAGTCGCGAAGCGGCTCGACCGGCAGAGCCGGGAAACCGATTTAACCGCACGGCTGGAAAGCGATGAATTCGTCATTGTGCAGACGAGTGGCGAGCAGCCAAATTCCGCGCGCGCATTGGCAGGCCGATTGCTAAAAGCCTTCGCCGAGCCCTTCATCCTTTCCGACTCTGTGCAGGAGCGGTTAAGCGCGTCGATCGGCATTGCCTTTTATCCGGAGCACGCGAATACCCCCGATGCCTTGCTGTTACGGGCGGCTTACGCGCTCAGCCAGGCAAAGCAGGGCGGACATAATAGTTACGCAATCTATAATCCTGAAATGGAGCATGATCAAAGGCTCCGGCACCGTCTGGAGCAGGATCTCCGCCTGGCCTTGCAAAGGCGCGAGTTCAGGCTTGTCTATCAACCGCTGTTTACGGCGCAAAATCGCGGCGTGACCGGCTTTGAAGCGTTGCTGCGCTGGAACAGCGCCGAACATGGCGCCGTTCCGCCGGACATATTTATTCCGATCGCCGAACGCATGGGGCTGATGTCCGAGCTTGGCGAATGGGTCATTCGGGAGGCCTGCCGCGAAGCCGCAAGCTGGAACGTGCCGCTCCGCATCGCGGTAAACGTGTCGCCTGCGCAAATCCATCAAGAAGGGCTGGCGGAGAAAATCAAAGCGATCCTGCAGGAAACGGGATTGTCGCCAGATCGCTTAGAAATTGAAATTACTGAAACCCTCTTGCTCAAGAATACCAATAGCGTGATCGACACGCTGCAGCGAATCCGTAACCTGGGTGTACAAATCGCCATTGACGATTTCGGCACTGGCTATTCGTCGCTGGCGACCTTGCGGGCTTTTCCATTCGACAAGTTAAAGGTCGACCGGAGTTTTATCCGCGATCTTGGGCAAACCCCGGACGCGCTGGCGATTGTCAAGGCAATTCTGGGCCTCAGCCGCGGGCTGCGCTTGCCGGTTGTCGCGGAAGGCGTGGAAACCGAAATTCAAGCAGATATTCTAAAATCTTGCGGGTGCGATCAGTTGCAAGGATATCTTTTGGGGCACCCGATGCCTATTGAAGGTTTTATTCAGTTGGTAGGCGCTCCGGTGCCGGCTCCGAACGCGAAACGGCCTTTTGCGATAGAAGGCGCAGCGCCCGCTGAAGCGGCATTATCCAGGGCAGCGTCAGCCGACTCGGAGTAATCCGGGTCACCGCGCTCCCAGCGACGTCACAAGAGCAATGTCACGCCTGATTCAAATCAATCAGCTCTTTACGGATCTTGCGTCCCCGCAGCACGCGGTCCTCGATATAGCCTGCGTCACCCCAGCGCACCGCCCGCGCCATCGCCTGGGCGTCTTCCGTGAAGCGCGCCAGCATCTCCAGCAGCGCCTCGCGGTTGTTGAGAAACACGTCACGCCACATCACCGGATCGGACGCGGCAATTCGCGTGAAATCACGAAACCCAGAAGCGGCGAACTGCAACACTTCCTGACGCGTCTCGTCAGCCAGATCATCCGCGGTGCCGCAAATCGTGAAGGCGATCAGATGCGGAAGATGTGACACAATGGCGACAACCCGGTCGTGATGCGCTGGATCCATAACGCTGACCGACGCGCCGCAGCCGCGCCAGAATTCGCTTAATCGGTTCACCGCCGCGGCGTCCGTTCCAGGCGGCGGCGTCAGCAAGCACCAGCGGCCGTCGAACAATTCCGCAAAACCGGCATCGGGGCCCGAAAATTCCGTGCCCGCCATTGGATGCCCGGGAATAAAATGCACATGATCCGGCACGAAAGGCGCAACGTCGCGGATCACCGACTGCTTGGTCGAGCCGACATCGGTGAGAATGGCGCCACGCGCCAGATGCGGGCCGATCTGTTCGGCCAGTGCCGCGTAAGCGCCAACCGGTGCGCAAAGCATCACGCAATCCGCGCCCGCCACAGCCGCCACCGGATCGGCGTTGCACGCATCGGCGAGTTGCAATTCGGCGACCCGCGTCAAGACTGGCTCGCGATCATTGGCGATGATTTTATCGGCAATGCCGCGGGCGCGTATCGCCCGCGCCAGCGATGAACCGATCAACCCCATGCCGATCAATGCGACGCGCTCGAACACGATTTCAGTCATCGTCGTTGATAAAATCCTCAAGCGCCGCCGCCACCAGCTCGCATTCCTCATCGGTGCCGACGGTGACGCGGAGGCAATTGGGCAAGGCATAAGCGCCGACCGCGCGCACAATGATGCCGCGCCGCCGCAAAAATTTGTCCGCTGCCTGCGCCTTTTCAGCAGATCCAAAATCGGCCAGCAGGAAGTTTGCCTCGCTAGGGTGGACCAAAATACCCGCCGCCCGCAGCCGTATCGCTAGCGCCTCTCTTGCCCGCGCATTATGGGCACGGCTCATCGCCACCCAGTCCGGCTCGGCCAACGCCGCAATGCCGGCCAAGGCTGCCATTGCATTCACGTTAAATGGCGGGCGCATCCGATTTAACACATCAGCGATTGCTGGCGGCGCATAGGCCCAGCCAAGCCGCGCGCCGCCGAGGCCGAATATTTTGGAAAATGTGCGGGTCATTACGGTGTTGTCCCCGGCATCGACAAGCGCCGCTCCGGCATCATAATCAGCGCGCGTGACATATTCGGCATAGGCTGCATCGAGCACCAACAGGACATCCGGGGGCAAGGCGGCCCGAAGCCGCGCTATTTCGGCGGCATTCACCATCGAGCCGGTCGGATTGTTCGGATTGGCAAGAAACACCAGCCGCGTCGATGGCGTCACCTGCGCCAATATCGCATCCATATCGGCGATGAGATGATGTTCTGGAGCTTTCCGCACTTTCATCGCGGCCAGCGTTCCGGCGATCTCGTAAATCAGAAACCCATGCGCGCTCATGACGAGTTCCATGCCAGGTCCGCCATAGGCTTGGATCAATAAAGTGATCAACTCATCGGAGCCGTTGCCGCAGACGATGCGCGCCGGATCTAGGCCAAAATAAGCGCCGATTGCTTCGCGCAACGCCAGAACGCCGCCATCAGGGTAACGATGCGCTGCTTCCGCCCCGCCGGCCAATGCGACACGCGCGCCTGGCGGCACGCCAAAGGCGCCTTCATTCGAAGATAATTTGATGACGCGGTTTATCCCCGGCAGCTTGGACGCGCCGCCGACGTAAGCCGGAACGGCAAAAACCTCCGGTCTGGGCCTCGGCGCCATCGTCATAGCGTGTCGCTCGATGAAGGGAGTGGCAGTGGCGCGATCGGCATGGCATAGGCTCCAAGCGCCTGCGCGCTCAGCAGTTCTGGCGATGCCGCCAGCCGTTGCAGCCCAGGCGCATCGCGTCCGACCAGCCCATCCACCTCAGCTAAAGTATAGGCGAAGTCCTGCCGAGGCAGATGTCGCGGCAGCAAGGCCCGCATTGTGAATCCGGCGCATTCCAGAAGCTCGCTGATACGGCCCATGCTGATCTCGGCGCCAGTTTGCAGGCCAATCAGGCTACGATCCGCGCCGCTTGCATCGACATCGGTCGCCGCCACCGCGTAAGCGCTGACTTGAGGCGTGCCCGCGGCTCGATTTGCCCAGAATGGCAGCTTGGCGATGATTGAAAGCCGCGGCGCCGCTCGCTCCGGCGCGACGTCCTGCATCAGGCTGATCCACCACGAAGCGGCGGCATCATCAGCGGCCGTTGGCAAAGGCAGAACCGCGACTTGCGCTAAGCCTTGTTCTAAATCGGCGAGCGCCTGCGCAGGCGCCGCATGACGTCGCAATGGGGTCAGCGGCCCGAAATGTTCGCGCGCCAAGGCGGGCATATCGAGATGCGCGCCGTCGGCCACCGCGATGGTGAAATCGCCTTCGATCATCAGGGCAGCGGAGAATAATTCCCGCCAGATGCGCAAGATGGCGTGGGGCGGCAGGGCGCCATGATGCCGGCCGAGTAGCCGCCGCAGGATGGCGGCTTCGCGTCCCGGCCTGATCAATGCGCCGGTTTTGCCGCCTTCGCGCTTGACGCGCTCGATGATCGCCGCGCGTTCCATCAGCATATCATGCAGCCGATCATCCAGCGCGTCGATCTGCTGCCGCAGCGTAGTTAAAGCCTCCGATGCGACGGCATTGGATACCGCCGCAGTTTCGACATTCGTCATGGACACCGCAGAACCCCCGTCATGCGCTTCTTTGATACAGAATGCGTGGCGTGGCGCAACGTCTGGTAAGGCTGTCTTTTACGAGCTGATGCAATCTTGTTAAGCGACCAAGCTGGGTGCATATCGGCGCCGCCATGGAAACAATACGGCAGAGGCCGGTCGTCTTTTCCGAGACGGAACATCACAGCGTCACCTTCGATAGTGGGTTGACTCTCGATTGCGGGGCGCGCCTGACCCGGCTGACTGTCGCCTATCGCAGTTATGGCACGTTGAACGACGCGCGCAGCAACGCAATCCTGATCTGCCACGCCCTGACCGGCGATCAATACGTTGCCGAGACGCATCCGGTTACCAACAAGCCTGGCTGGTGGAGCACATTGACTGGCGCGGGCCTGCCGATCGACACAAGTCGCTATTTTGTCGTCTGCGCCAATGTGCTTGGCGGCTGCATGGGCTCCACGGGGCCGAAAAGCCCCCATGATGACCGCCCGGATGAGCCTTGGGGCATCGAATTTCCGCCGATTACGATTGCCGACATGGTGCGGGCGCAGAAGCGGCTTGTTGATCATTTGGGCATTGACAAACTTTTCGCGGTGATCGGCGGATCGATGGGCGGAATGCAGGCATTGGCTTGGGCGGTGCTCTATCCCGAGCATGTTTTCGCGGCCATACCCATCGCCACAGCGGCGTATCATTCGGCGCAGAACATCGCCTTTCACGAGGTCGGCCGCCAAGCCATTTTCGCCGACCCCGATTTTCATGGAGGACGGTACTGGGCGCATGATGTCATTCCTGCTCGGGGATTGGCTGTCGCCCGGATGACTGCGCATATCACCTATTTATCCGAAGCGGCCTTGACTAGAAAATTTGGCAGGCGAATTCAGAGTGATCGCCTGCAGAACGGCGATCTTGCGCCGGTATTGTTCGGTGAGCGCTTTGCGGTGGAGAGTTATCTTGAACATCAGGGTTCAAGCTTCGTGCGGCGATTTGACGCCAATTCCTACCTAACGATCACCCGGGCGATGGATTTCTTTGACCTTGCCATGGATCACCAGGGCAAGCTGGCGAATGCCTTCCTCGGCGCCAGCAGTCGCTTTTTGTTGATTTCTTTCAGCTCCGACTGGCTGTTTCCCACCGCGGAATCCCGCGATATTGCGCGCGCTTTAAATCAAGTTGCCGCAAATGTCAGTTTTGTCGAGATTATCAGCGACAAAGGTCATGACGCCTTTCTTTTGGATGAGCCGGATCTGTCGCGTAGCCTAACCGGCTTTTTGGCCGGTTGCGCCGATCACGCGGGGCTGGCCTAGCCGGATGGGCTTGAATAGAGCCGAACAGATTCGCTTTATCGGCAAGAATATGCGGGTCGACCTGCGCCTGATCGCTGAAATGATCGAACCGCGCACCCGTGTGCTGGATATTGGCTGCGGCGATGGCTCCTTGATCGAATTTTTGTTCCGTACCCGGCATTGCGACGCGCGCGGGATCGAACTTGACATGGCGGAGGTCACCCGCGCGGTCGCTCATGGACTGCCGGTGATGCAGGGCGACGCGGATGCCGATCTGACGCATTATCCGGATAATGCCTTCGATTACGTCGTCCTCTCTCGAACCTTGCAGGCAGTGGAGCAACCGCGCGAGGTGCTGCGCCAAATGCTGCGCATTGGCGCCCGCGCCATCGTCAGCTTTCCGAATTTCGGTCACTGGACCTTGCGATGGCAGCTATTAACCACGGGACGGATGCCGATGACCCCAACCTGGGACCGGATGTGGTATGAGACGCCGAACATCCATCCTTGCACGATCAATGATTTTTTCGCGTTATGCGGCCGTGAAGGCTATGTTGTTGAACGATGGATGGCGGCTGATGACCTTGGCAAACGGATGCCTTGGCGGCGGTTTCCGCATCTTGCGAACCTGTTCGGACAGCAGGGATTGTTCCTGTTAAAGAAGTCAGTGCCGGATATAAAAGGCATGATACAAAACAAGGCTTGATTTTAACGTTTATGTAACGGCATTATACACGCAGTGCGTGTAGTGGTTGGTTGTACGTGTCAAAAGATGAATAAATTTGCAGACAAGGCCAGATTTAACACACAATCTGATTTCTTTCCGCTACTATAATTTGATATAAGCCTGTCATAAAATAACTGGATATGCGTTCAATGATGCGGGTGAGCCATTTTCATGAATGATGGAATATCACAGGCGCCGCTGCCGCGACTTGAGCCGCCGCTTCCTGTCTCCGATTCGCTTCCTGTCGCCGATTCAGGGTCTGATCGCGATGACGCTATGCTAGAAGGCATTAAATTAGGTGGCGTCAAATTGCCCGGCGCGCAATTGATCATTGATCAAAGCAGCGCCGAGGTGTCATTTCAGGAAGTAGCGGAGGACAATGCGCGGCTGGAAGCGGAGATCGCGGCGAGCAAACAAGCCGAAATCCTGGCGCGGGAGAATGAACAGCGATATCGCATCATGCTGGAAGGGGTTATTGACTGCGCGATTTTCATGTTGAACTCTTTGGGTTTTGTCGCCAGCTGGAATGCCAGCGCCGCGCGCATCAAGGGGTATAACAACGAGGAGGTTATTGGCACCCATTTTTCCCGTTTTTATACGCCCGAGGATCAGGAAGCTGGCGAGCCTGACCGCGCTCTCGCGGTCGCAGCGGAGACGGGCCGTTATGAAAAAGAGGGCTGGCGCGTGCGCAATGACGGCAGCCGGTTCTGGGCCAGCGTCATTATTAATTCGATACGCGATACTGATGGGGCATTGCTCGGCTTTGCCAAGACAATCCGCGACATCACCGACCGGCATGATGCCCAACAGGCGCTTGATGATGCGCGCGAGCAGCTGTTCCAGGTTCAAAAGCTTGAAGCGGTAGGCCAACTTACCGGAGCGATCGCTCATGATTTCAACAACATTCTTCAAGGAATTACGGGTTCGCTTGAAGTGGCTCAATGGCGTATCGCCAAAGGCCGGTTTGATGATCTGAATAGCCTGATTGCAGGCGCGATTACCGCCGCTAATCGTGCCGCGTCGCTGACCCATCGTTTGCTGGCTTTCGCCAGGCGTCAGCCGCTCGACCCGAAGGCGGTGCGGGCAAATCAACGCCTGACGGCCATGGCGGATAAGTTGCATCACGCCAAAGGCGATCTGATCGAGTTTGATTTCGATCTTGAGACAAGTCTTTGGCCGATCATGTGTGATCCGAATCAGCTTGATGACGCGATTTTAAATTTGGTGCTAAACGCGCGCGAAGCCATGCCGGATGGCGGCAGGCTTACCATCACCACGACAAACAGCGAAATTGGGGGTAGCAACGCCACGCACCAGGACATGCGCCCCGGTCAATATGTCTGCATCTGTGTTTCCGACACCGGCATCGGTATGCCGCGAAACATTATGGAGCGCGCGTTTGATCCGTTTTTCACCACCAAGCCAATGGGGCAAGGCACCGGCCTGGGTCTTTCGATGATTTATGGCTTTGCGCGCCAATCGGAGGGATACTGCAAGATCAGCAGCGAAGTCGGCAAGGGCACCACCGTCAGGCTTTACTTGCCACGCCTTGGCAGCGAGGTGATTGAACAAATTCCAGCCGCCCCTCTTTCAGCGGAGGCGGAGGCGGATGAAGGGGAAGTGGTGCTGGTGGTAGAGGACGAGCAACTCGTTCGGACGTTGGTCGTCGAGGTGCTGAGCGATCTGGGTTACCGATCCATCGAGGCTGGTGACGGGCAATCCGGCCTTGCCATCCTGCAGTCGGCGCAGCGTATCGATTTGCTGGTAACCGATATCGGCCTCCCCGGGATCAACGGCCGCCAGATGGCGGATGCCGCGCGAAAAACCCGGCGTGATCTAAAAGTTCTGTTCATGACGGGTTATGCCCATGACGCCGCCAATGCGGGTGGATTTCTGGAACCCGGCATGGCGATGATGACCAAGCCTTTTGGGATGGACGCCATGGCGAATCGCATCCGCACCATGATACAGGCATAGATCACTCTCTGAAGTATATGCCTCGGCCAAGACCTGAACCGAAAGTTGGGCGTGTCTTCCCTATAAGGCCTGTGTTGGCTATCAAGGTGCCATTTCCAGAAATGAGACTTTCATGGCACGACGTAACGCCGCAAAGCAGCGTGGCCGCAATATCGATGGCTGGCTAATCCTCGACAAGCCGCAGGGCATTACAAGCGCTCACGCTGTCGCCAGGGTAAAGCGTGTTCTGGACGCGGCGAAGGCTGGGCATGGCGGCACGCTTGATCCGCTCGCGACGGGTATTTTGCCCATCGCGCTGGGAGCCGCCACCAAAACTGTTCCTTATGTCATGGACGGAACCAAGCTGTATCATTTCACGCTGCGCTTTGGAGAGGCGCGCGATACTGACGACGCGGAAGGCGCAATCATCGCTGTCAGCGACGTCCGGCCTTCGGATGCCGAAATTGCTGCCGCATTATCAAGGTTTCGAGGCCAAATCATGCAAATCCCGCCGATTTTTTCGGCGGTAAAACTTGCTGGTGAACGTGCCTATGATCTGGCGCGGGCAGGCGGCACGCCCGAACTTGCCGCACGGCCGGCGCAGGTTGACCGCTTCGAGTTAATCAATCGTGTCGATGCCGATCATGCTGTTTTCGAGGTTCAGTCGGGGAAGGGGGTCTATATGCGTGCGCTGGCACGGGATCTGGCGCGCGTGCTTGGCACTGCGGGTCATATCGCGGCGCTGCGGCGGCTCAGGGTCGGGCCATTTGATCAATCGAAGGCCGTTGCCCTGGACAAGCTGGAACAACAGGATCATAGCGATCTCGCTTCCTTGGACTTCATCTGTAACGTCGAGACCGCGCTGGACGACATCCCGGCCCTGGCCTTGACCGAACATGAAGCCGCCATCCTCAGCCATGGCAATTTTATTAGCCTGGTTGATCTCATGGGACGGATTCCGGATGCCGCCAATCCTTTAGGGGGTTTGGTGCGCATTCTGGCAGGGCGGCGCGTACTGGCTTTAGGACGGCTGAATGATGGCTTCTTGAAGCCAGAACGGTTGTTGCAACCCGTTTTGTAGGAGAAACCGATGTCGATTACCGCAGAGCGCCGCAGCGCGCTTATTAATGAATATGCCAATAAGCCGGCTGATACGGGCAGTCCCGAAGTGCAGGTCGCGCTACTTTCACAACGCATCAGCAACCTGACCGAGCATCTAAAAACACACGCCAAGGATTTTCATTCGCGGCGCGGTCTGCTTATGCTGGTGGGACGGCGGCGTCGCTTGCTTGACTATGTCAAGCGGCACGATGTGAAACGGTACGAAACGCTGATTGGCCGTCTGAACTTGCGGCGGTAATCGTACATATATATATAGTGCCACGCCTGAATTTCACAAGAATTTAGGCACGGTAACGCTGGAATGATCGATATCGCTGCCGATTATGCTTGATTGCCGTTACGGTTCAGGCAAAATAGGTAAAGCGGCATCTCGCCGCCTAAGGGAGTTACCTCAACCATGGCTATTGGTCCCGACATGCGCTCTTATCGTGGCGCCAGCGTCGCGGCGGGAACCGAAGTTCTCGATGCCGGACTGCGCGCCTATATGCTGCGTGTTTATAACTGGATGGCGTCCGGGCTATTCCTGACGGCCATTATTTCCTACGCGATTTCGCAGACCAGCGCGATCAACCTATTCTATCATCAGGTAGTGACCGCCAGCGGCGCCACGATGGTGCAGCCGACCGGTCTCGCCTATGTCGCCATGATCGCGCCGCTTGGATTCGTGATGATCCTGAGCTTCGGCGTCAACAAGCTATCGACCAGCGCGGCGCAGGCGATGTTCTGGGCCTTCTGCGCGGTGATGGGCGCTAGCCTGACCAATATCTTCCTGGTCTATACTCAGGCCTCGATACTCAGCACTTTCTTCGTAACCGCAGCCACTTTTGGCGCGATGAGTTTATATGGCTATACGACGCGGACAAATCTTGCTCGCTTCGGCAGCTTCCTCATCATGGGGGTTATTGGCCTGCTCATCGCGATGGTGGTGAACATCTTCATGCATTCGACAGCATTGCAATTTGCAATCAGCGGGATCGGCGTGCTGATCTTCACCGGCCTCGCCGCTTATGACACGCAGCGGATCAAGGCCGACTATATTCAATTCGGCTCCCGCTTCGGCGCCGATATC
This sequence comes from Acetobacteraceae bacterium, assembly GCA_965276795.1. GTDB lineage: Bacteria > Pseudomonadota > Alphaproteobacteria > Acetobacterales > Acetobacteraceae > Acidiphilium. Next base: position 3,491,179 of record OZ255628.1, read on the forward strand.
GCAGCAAAACGCAGCGTCTACGACGCGCTGACCTTGTATTTAAACTTCATTAACCTGTTCATGTTCATGCTGCAGTTCATGGGAATGGGCCGCCGTTCCAACTGATTTGCACTAACTGGTTCGCTGACTAGTCTATTTAAAATGCGGTCTTTACGGAGGCCGCATTTTTTTGTTGCCACGACTTTCATCCTGTTGCGTTGGCAGGAATGCGCCGATGCCGCCGCCATGCCAGGTAGGTTCGAAGCGATGGTGATGGGCGCGCTCGGCAATTCGGTCTAGAAATCGCCGATGAGTAACAGCCTGCTTTGGTCCTCGTTTCAGTCCTTCACCATCCGGGACTGGCTCATCGTCATCCTGGTGCTGCTAGTGGGTGGGATGGTGAAGGGGGTGGTCAGCATCGGCGTGCCGCTGATTGCGGTGCCCTTGCTCACCGGGATGCTCACGGTGAAGGCGGCGGTGCTGCTGCTCTCCTTGCCGATCATTCTCGGCAATGTTCCGCAGGCGCTCGAAGGCGGCCATACGCTGGCGACAATCCGGCGCATCTGGGCGCCGATGGCCGGGATGGTCGCCGGCATCGTCATCGGCGTGCGAATTTTGCTGAGCCTGTCGCCGCGCCATGCCAGCCTGGGCGCCGGCGTGGTATTGGTGGTGGCATCGGTCCTGCTGCTGGCTTCGCCGAGGCTGCATCTGCCGAAAACCACGGCCGTCCCGCTTGGATTGGGGCTGGGGTTCGTCTCCGGCCTGATGGAAGGGATCGCCGCCATTCCTGGACCGTTGCTGGCGATGTATCTGCTGGCGACCGGCGCCACCGGGCGGCGCTTCACCAAGGAGATCGCGCTGATCCTCATCGTCTCGTTGGTGGCGCTGCTGTTCACCTTCGGGCGCGGCCATCAGGCCAGCATCGCCGATCTCGCCGTCTCGGCCCTGGCGGCGATTCCGGTGATCCTGGGCATCATCCTCGCCCGGCCGTTGCGCGACCGGCTCTCGCCCCGGATGTTCCGGGTCGTGGTGCTGGTCTTCGTGCTGCTAGCCGGGCTGAACATGATGCGCAAATCCGGCTTTGTTTGATGCCGCCGCAATAAGCGGAGTGTTTTGCGGCAAGGCTCGCGCAATAGTATCAGCGAAGGTAACGAGGAGCCGGAGATGGATACGCTGATCGCCGAATTTGCCACTGATGATGCCCGATGGACTGCGGTTCAGGCCCGCGATGCCGCGGCGGATCAAGCCTTTGTCTATGCTGTGCGCAGCACCGGAATTTATTGCCGTCCTTCCTGTCCATCGCGCCGGGCGCGGCGTGATCATGTGGACTTCTATCCGAGCAGTTTTGCCGCCGAGCAGGCGGGATTTCGTTCCTGCAAACGCTGCCATCCTGATCAGAATGGGAAACCGGAAGCCCGGCTGGCGCTTGCCGCCTGCCGGCGGATCGAACAGGCGCTGGAGGCAGGGGCGCCTGTGCCGACGCTCGCGGCGCTGGCGCGCGAGGCAGGATTATCGCGGTTTCACTTCCAAAAATTGTTTAAGCAGGCGGTTGGAGTCACGCCAAAAGCCTACGCGAATGCCCGACGCGCCCGCCGCGCTGAGGACGCGCTGATTGCTGGCGCGCCGGTGACCAACGCGATTTATGATGCCGGTTATGCCTCGCCGCGAGGATTTTATGAACAGGCGGCCTCATGGCTCGGCATGACGCCGCGTATATTCCGCAATGATGGCCAGGGCGAGACGATCCGCTTTGCCATCGGGCAATGCTCGCTCGGAGCGTTCCTCGTGGCTGCGACCTGCAGGGGAATTTGTACGATCAGCCTGGGCGATGATCCTGCCCTGCTGCTACAGGACTTGAAGAAGCGCTTTGCTAAGGCAAGGCTCATTGGTGACGATGCAGGCTTCGAGTCGCTGATCAAACAGATTGTAACGATGATCGAAGCGCCTAACATGCGGCAGGATCTGCCGCTTGATATTCGTGGCACCGCGTTTCAGCAGAAAGTCTGGCAAGCTTTGCGAGACATCCCGCTGGGCATGACGGCGAGCTATTCAGCGATTGCAGCGCTTATCAGCCAGCCACAGGCAGTCCGCGCCGTCGCCACCGCTTGCGGGGCGAATCCGCTTGCCGTCGTCATTCCTTGTCATCGCGTCGTGCGGGCTGATGGCGCCTTGTCAGGTTATCGTTGGGGCATCGCGCGGAAACAGGCGCTGCTCGAGCGCGAAGCCATTGCGGTAAATCGCGATGAATGACTTGCTCAGCGGCCTGCCGCAGGGCAATCGCATGGAATATTTGGCTGAGGGCGCTGTTTTGCTTAAAGACTTTGTTGGTGGCGAGGCGGCGGCGCTTATTGCCGAAGTGGATGCCATTGCTGCGTCGGCGCCCTTCCGCCACATGGTCGTGCCAGGCGGACACACGATGTCCGTGTCGATGACCAATTGCGGCGCCGTCGGCTGGGTTGCCGACCAAACAGGGTATCGATATGACCACACCGACCCTGATTCAGGTCGCGCCTGGCCCGCGATGCCCGCACGTTTCAAGCATTTAGCGCAGCGCGCGGCAGGAGCCGGAGGATTTTCCGGTTTCGCCCCCGACGCTTGTCTGATCAATCGCTACGTGCCGAAGGCGAGAATGGGATTGCACCAGGATCGTGATGAATTGGATCTGCAAGCGCCGATCGTTTCCGTCTCCCTTGGCTTGCCGGCAATATTTCTATTCGGCGGCGCAAGGCGGCGCGATCCGGTGCGGCGCTGGTGGCTGCAAAGCGGCGATGTCGTGGTTTGGGGTGGCCCGAGTCGGCTGTTCTTTCATGGCGTTGCGCCGCTCAAGCCAGGCGATTCGCCCCTTACCGGCGATTGCCGGATTAATTTGACGTTCAGGAAGGTACGATAGTTAATCGAGCTCGTGAAAACCCGCTTCCACGAGATTGACGGCGGCCTCCAGCGCTTCCTTAGCGTCCCAGCCTTCGGCAATAATCTCAATCTCCGAGCCAATGCCGGCGCCAAGCATCATCAGGCCCATGATCGACCGCGCAGAGACCGTTTGACCATCCTTCATGACATCAAGAGAGGCGCTGAACCGTTCCGCGAGCGTGACGAGCTTGGCCGCCGCTCTGGCGTGAAGGCCGCGTTTATTGCATATCCTTACGGTCCGGCTGATTTGAGTGCCGGCATCACTCGGAGAGTTCATCCGCAGGCGCGGCGAGGAGTCATGTTGTGAACTACTTCAGAGCCGCAGGCGATATATTTACGGCCTGCGGCCTCCGCGCAATGCACCGCATCGGGCAGCGTTTGGTTGCCGCGTATCTTAGCAAGCTTGATCAGCATCGGCAGGTTGACGCCGGCGATGACTTCCACGCCAGGGCGACTCATCATTGACATCGCCAGGTTGCAGGGGGTGCCGCCAAACATATCGGTAAGCACAACAACGCCATCGCCGGTGTCCACCTCGGCCACGCGATCAGCAATCTCGCTACGCTGAACCTCGATATCCATATCTGATTGAATGGCAACAGTCGCCACATGCCGCTGCGCGCCAACGACATGTTCCATGGCTTCGCGCAAGGCAAAGCCCAAGCTGCCATGAGTTACCAGTACAAGACCGATCATTCTAACGCTCCGGCCATATCCTGTCTCCGACCTTCTCCAAATCCAACTGTTTCATGTGTGATCTCCTTTTGAGACTCAATCTCGTGGGTCTGGCCCGATATCGCTTGGCCACCGATCGCCTCGCGCTTTGGAGTTTTGGCTGCACGATCCCTATGCTTGTCCGAAAGCGTTTTAGCAGCTTTTTGTCCAAAACCAGCGGACTTGCGTTCGGCCGTGGTGTGTTCCGGCACGGTATGCGCCAACCGAAGCGCTCGATGATCTACCCGTGCGGGCCAGCCTCGCTCAGCCAGGAATGTGGCGAGAGCCTCTACAAGCGCTACGGACCGGTGCCGTCCCCCTGTGCAGCCGATTGCGATTGTCGCGTATTTTTTGCCTTCTTGGATAAAACGCGGCAACAGGAACAAGACCAGCCCCGTAATACGGGAGAGGAATTCCTCGTAACCGCTGTCATGCTGAATATAGGCGACAACGGTTCGGTCGAGACCAGTCTTTTGGCGCAGAGCCGGTATGTAATGCGGGTTGCGCAGAAAACGCGCGTCGAAAACCATATCCGCCTCTCGCGGCAAGCCGGCAGGAAACGCGAACGAGGTAAGGTTTAGCGTGAGCATTGGCTCGGTCTTGCTAAATCTTTGTTCAATCATGCGGCGCAAGCCGGAAAGCGGTAGATCCGATGTGTCGATAAGCCAATCGGCACCTTTTCGGAGCGGCGCCGTCAAAACGGTTTCAGTGTCAATTCCTTCGCCAACGCTGCCTGAACCTGCCAAAGGATGACGCCGGCGGGTTTCCGTATAGCGGCGTTGCAGAATTTCTGGCTCTGCCGTAGCGAAAACGAGTTCTGGTTTAAGTTTCGGATTTTCGCGCAATCGCCTCAGCACCGCCAGCACACGCTCCGCGGCGAAACCTCTGGTTCGGGCGTCGATTCCCACGGCGAGCGGCTTGCGGTCTCTCGTTACCAATGTCTCTAGAAGTTTTAGCGGCGGATTATCGACAGCCTCGAAACCGATATCTTCGAGCGCGTGCAGGATTGATCGTTTTCCGGCGCCGGATAAGCCGGTCACAATAACAACGGGCACTGGCTTCACAGTCATGCCGCGAAGGCGCCAACTAAGTTAACGCTTCGGCCACAGATCGCGTCCAGCGCAAGCTTAATGCGCGAAGGCGCTGAGGCTTTTGCGCTTTCAAGCTTGATCAAGGGCAACCCTAAATTGTGACAGGAATCGGGATAAGGGAGGCGCTGGGATTGTTCGCCGAGGCGGACCACCAGCCGCAGCGGCACGGGGGCCTTGTAAGTTAACCGAAAAATACCCAGGCCGCGCACCTCCAGCATACCGGCAAGCGCTGCGGGAGGCCGCGCCAATCCTTCTTCGATTTCAACCTGATCATCGGCAACCAAATCAAATTTTTGATCGACCAAGCGGAGCAATAGATCAGACTTGCCACACCCGGATGGTCCGAGCAGCAGTACCGCAGCATTTCCGTAACAGGCGCAGGAGGCGTGTAACCGCATCGTATCCCTTTTGTGGCGAATTTTGGGCGCGAGCGGAAGGGGGACTGACAAAAAAGATGTTTGAATCATTTCCAACCGCTAATTTATGTGAGGATAAGGAACGGGTTTACAAATTTAAGAGCAATACCTGTTTCAAGATGTAGATCCGCAGCATGGCTTTTTGAAAGCGATTGTATCGATTTGGTAATTCTTGCGCCATTCATGGGCAATATCAATTTTACATATCTATGATATCGCCGATTTCGCTATGTCAGACTTCGACCCAGATTCGCGCGTGTCTATAAAAAGGATATTCATGCAGGCAACGCGCCATGCAATGCCGGCTGGGCTATGTCGTCTTCATGCGGCTTGGCAACTCCCGCGGATCAATGATGCTGCTGGTTCAACGCAAATCGTTGTAGCGGCGATAGGTGAAACAAAGCAGCGCCATACAGTCAAATCAGAAGAACAGGCTTTTGTCCTGCCGATCCATGTTGGAAGACGGCCGGTGGAAATGGGGAGTTACTCATGCGTATCTTAGTGGTTGAAGATGATAAGGATGTTGCCGGCTTTGTGGTAAAGGGGCTGCGAGAGGCCGGACACACAGTCGAACACGCTGATAATGGACGTGATGGACTCTTTATGGGCGCATCGGAAAATTTCGATGCGATTATCCTTGACCGCATGCTACCCGGCGGCATCGATGGGTTGCGTCTGCTGGAAACTCTGCGCGCTCAGGACAATGCGACGCCGGTGCTGTTTCTCTCGGCTCTCGGCCAAGTGGATGATCGCGTGAAAGGGCTGAAGGCAGGTGGTGATGATTACCTAACCAAGCCGTTCGCGTTCGCCGAGTTGCTAGCCCGTGTTGAGGCGATGTCGCGGCGTGGCAAAGGCGAAGGGCCGATGACAAGGTTGGCGGTCGGCGATTTGGAAATGGATTTGCTGTCGCGAGGCGTGAAACGCGGGAGGCAAAAAATTGATTTGCAGCCGCGTGAATTCCGTTTGCTTGAATATTTAATGCGTCATGCCGATCAAGTTGTAACCCGAACCATGCTTTTGGAGGGCGTTTGGGATTATCACTTTGATCCGCAGACCAACGTCATTGATGTCCATGTTTCCAGGTTGCGGCAAAAAATTGACAAGCCGTTTGAAACGCCTTTGCTTCACACTGTGCGCAATGCTGGATATATGCTGCGCGCTGAGGAGCCATAAGGCAGGCTGAGTAGAAGTCGCTGATTTGGCTTAAATTCTAGCGGCTTAGACGCTGGCTATCAGCGGCACGGAGGTACGTGGTGTGAAAATCAATCCGATTATGGCAGTTAACCTTATCGCTTACTGGCAGTTTACATGGGGTTAGATGAGCACCAATCTGTCTCGGCTTTGGCGAGTGTGGATGCTGGTAGCATTTACTGGTTCGATAGGTGAATGCTGTTATGAAGCGCGGCATTTTACTTGATTTACCTGCTGGTCTGCCGATATCCGCGTGTAATTTCAACGTTCGTTGCAACTTTGTCCAGAAGAGCGATGGGCTTCGGCTCTAATTTGTGGACGACTCTGCGGATGCTGGAAAATTCCGCGGCGTCATTGCCATGTTGAGAAACCGTTTATTGCAACGGATGCAGCGAGGAAAAGGCTTGCTACGCTCCGCGGGCATTCGTTTTGCTATTCTTTATGCCGCGGTTTTTGGCTTGTCTGCCACGGTGCTGGCGGTGTCCCTTTGGTACTCGACGGTCGGTCTGCTCAATCGGCAGACTGAAACCGCGATAAAGTTGGATGCGCAGACGCTCGCGCGTCATTTCAACCAAGGTGGTCTGCCTGAACTGAGCCGGACAATTCGCAACCGCCTATCGGGAAGCGTCAGTGACAATGCGCTCTATTTTTTGGGAGACCCCTCTGACAACCGGATTGCTGGTAACCTCAGCCGTTGGCCGCCAGGCGTCGTCAAGCCGCGTTTTTGGTACAGGCTAAATGTCGACCGATTTGGCACTCAAACGGTGGCATTACTACAATTTTATAAGTTACCAGATGGTTTTCATCTGCTGGTCGGGCGTGATGTGCGAACCCGTGCGCGTCTTGGCCAGATCCTGCGCGAAGGATTGTTTTCAGCGCTAAGCTCCATGGTTTTGCTAGGCCTTATTGGAGCGATGGTCATCCGCAGCCTATTTACCCGTGCGCTCGCCGATATTTCGGAGACGACGCGAGCAATTTCGCGTGGCGATTTGTCCCGGCGTGTGCCGCGCACGAAGGAAGGTGATGAATTTGATCAGTTGGCTGAAACCATCAATGAGATGCTTGATCGCATCAGCCGGCTCATGGACGGTGTGAGGCAAGTTTCAAATGCGATTGCCCATGATTTGCGAACGCCTGTTGCTCGGGCGCGGGCACGGCTCGAGGATGCGGCGTTGCACGCCAAAACCGCGGATGAGTTACGCGCAGCAATGGAACGATCCACAGGTGATCTTGATAACGTCATGAACGTGTTCCAGGCTTTGTTGCGGATCGCCGAGGTTGAGGCTGGCGCGCGTCGTTCTGCGTTCGCAGAAATTGATCTGGCGCCTATTCTGGCCGATTTGCAGGAATTTTATGAAGCCGCCGCCGATGAACGAGAAGTTATGCTGGTTGGACGCTGGGACCCGCAGCTTAACGTCATCGGAGATCGCGAAATGATCCAACAGGCTGTTGCAAATTTACTTGGCAATGCGCTTAAATTTTCACCTTCCGGCGGCCTTGTGACACTGCTTGCTGTAAGTGACGATTCTGCAGTGCGTATTGTGGTTACAGATCAAGGCCCTGGAATTCCCGAGATCGAGCGCCCGCGGGCCGTAGAACGCTTTTATCGTGCAGAGGCGGCGCGGAATACGCCCGGTTCGGGCCTTGGGCTGGCGTTGGTTTCCGCGGTCGCGCAATTGCATAATGGCTTGTTGCGCTTGGAAGACAATGAACCGGGCTTGAAAGCCGTGCTAGAACTGCCGCGGCTAGCGCCGCGTTCCGATCGTTCCTTGCGCGGCCAGACTTTGGAGCGGCAGCGACAAGTAGAAACCTGACCTATAGGATGAAATCAGAAAGCATTGCGTTTCTATTCCGAAAACCATCTATTCGATTTGGACTGTTCCGCTTGCCGTTAAGGTTAATGGATTGGCGAGAAACGGCACTGGAATGGGAAGCTGAATAATCGATTGTAGGTCATATGTTACAATACTGGCGGGTACGTCCCCTGTAACAATCAAGCCGTTCAAGGTGCAGGTGTTGCTGTTATTGCTCGTTCCGCCAGGCTGTCCTGCGCCGCCTCCCTGATTGGTGGTGAATACCGCGCCTGAGTCGATAACGCCGCTTGCATTGTAGCAAATATTTAAAATGCCCGGAGTGTTGGTTAAAGTTATCGTTGAAGCTGGCAGAGCTGGATCAATCGACTGGATGAACTGCTCTAGCTGGGTGTTATTGGCGGCATTTTGTGGGTCGCTCCAAGCAAAAATGTAGAGGGAGTGTAGTGTGTTGTTCAGCTTTGAGCGCGCCGAAAGCACAAGCGTCATATCAATGCCGCCGGCAATGAGCGGAAACAGGAAAAACAGTGATACCAGAGCAAATTCGACACTCACGCTGGCGCGACGGTCCTTAAACCGTGAATAACCGCGCTTTGACTTGGTTGTTGAGGTTTGTTTGAGAACTGGGCGGCTGAGGAATGGCGGCGTAGTTTTGGAGCAGGGCGCGGAGGAATTGCCATATTGATGTGGTTCATCGAGGCGAAATTCCGGACCGTCATGGCGCCCGCCAAGCAGACCCGATCCAGTTTCCAAACAGACACGCGGTTTTGGATATATCATGGGCCAGTCCCTTGACTATCTGCATTCATTACCGCGAGGGTTGCTGTTGGCGCCAATGAAATTCCATTCGTCAAAACTCCAACCATTCCTATTGGATACCATTGATATTGTGTCGATACGGTTACGGTGCCGATCCCGGTGCCGGCGCTGTTGGAGCAGGTGGCAAGGCTGCCCCCCCAGCTTATGGAGACCGTAGGAGTCGCTGCAGCCGAAAAAGGTGGCGTGACCGCATTATTGAATTGCGATTGAGCATCGGCTTGCGTTGTGCACGCGTAATTTGCTGGAGTGCCATTGGCAAGTGCCACCGATGTTGCGACGCTCGCAGATCGGGCGGCTTGCTGAACACCGCTTTGGAGCGCCATGATCGTAAAGCCCAGCTCGCCCAAATTCATGATGCCAAACAGAAAGAGAAACAGCGCTGACCCGCTGATCGCGAATTCGATCGCGGCAACGCCGCGCGTGTCGCCCATTAGGGGCGATCTTGAAGTCTTACTTCGAGATGCTTTCATGCCGAAACCATTTGTCGGCATCGTCGCTTGAAATAATGAAGATCAGGTTAACTGAATACATGCGGCCTCATCGATGACCAGAAAATTTATTTTACAAATCGCTCCTTAACCGCTGGCGCATGTCCAAGGCGGGGGGACCTGCTTAAATTTCAGGATGCGCGCGCCTATGTCGCGCCGGTGGAATCCTTCCGGCCAACCGAGTGTATCCACTGCCGCATAGGCGCGACGCACCGCGGCCTGCACATCCGGGCCTGTGGCATTCACTGCTAGCACTCTTCCGCCATCCGCGCGTATTATACCGGCATCATTGCGCGTTCCGGCATGAAACAGGGTGACGCCAGGCAATATGGAGGCCTGTTCGAGACCTTGAATGACGCTGCCTCTTGCAAAAGGGCCGGGATAGCCATGGGCAGCCATGATGATCGTTACCGAAGCATCATCTTTCCACTGCAGATCCACCTGGGACAAAGCGTCGTTTGTTGCCGCAACCAAGATTGGCAGCAGATCAGATCGCAGCAGCGGTAACAAGGTTTCACATTCAGGATCGCCGAAACGAACGTTGAACTCGATTAACTGAGGACCAAGTTCGGTCACCATAAGTCCAGCGAATAGAAAACCACGGAATGGTGTGCCGCGCGCAGCCATGACGGCCAGCGCGGGCCGGATGATCCGGTTCATGGCGGCATCGACCACCGCGTCGGTCGCCCAAGGTGTCGGTGAAACCGCACCCATTCCGCCGGTATTCGGCCCGCTATCACCATCGTAGGCGCGTTTATGATCTGAAGCAGCGCCAAAGTATAAGGCGGTTTCGCCATCACAAAGCGCAAAGACAGAAATTTCCTCGCCAGTTAGGCATGCTTCAACGAGTAATTCCGCCCCAGCTTCTCCATGCACCTTGTCCTGCATGATCGCGATGACTGCTGCTTCCGCCTCGTCCAGCGTCTGCGCGACGACAACGCCTTTTCCTGCCGCCAAACCATCGGCTTTCAAAACAATGGGAGCGCTTTGAGTTCTTACATAAGCGAGCGCTTTATCAATATCGTTAAAACTTTTCCAAGCAGCTGTAGGAATGCCGGCGTCATCGCAAAGTTCTTTAGTGAAGCGTTTTGAACCTTCGAGTCGCGCCGCCGCCTGTGTTGGTCCCGCGCAGGCAATGCCAAGCGCTGCCAGATGATCGGTAAGTCCACTAACCAGCGGCGCTTCCGGCCCCGGGACCACCAGGTCGATGGCATTCATCCGTGCGAATTCCGTCAAGGCCGCGACATTATCGGCTGCGATTGGCACATTTGTACCGATCGCTTCGGTGCCGGCATTGCCAGGCGCGATGAACAGCCGGTCAAGCAACGGACTGGTGGAAATCGCCCAAGCCAGCGCATGGTCTCGCCCGCCGCCGCCCACCACCAGAACACGCATCGCCGCTCCTTCTTTGAAATCGACGCGCGCATAGCATAAACCGGCGCCATGGATGAAATGGCAAACATTCCGGAATTTTCGGTAAGCGATATCGCCGGCGCTGTGAAACGCACATTGGAAACCGCCTTTGGTCGGGTGCGCGTGCGGGGCGAGGTCACTGAAATGAAGCGCTACGCTTCTGGCCATACCTATTTGGCGCTTAAGGATGAACAGGCCAAACTGCGCGCGATTATCTGGAAAGGCAGTTTTGGACGCATTGGCGTGCCGCCGGAAAACGGCCTGGAAGTGATCGCCACCGGACGAATCACCTCATATCCAGAACGCTCCGAATATCAGATGATCATTGAGCATCTCGAATATGCCGGGGAAGGGGCGCTGCTCGCAAAAATCGAGCGGCTACGCAAGGCGCTGGCTGATGAGGGTTTGTTTGATGCCGCGCGCAAGCGGGCGCTCCCTTTGCTGCCCAGGCTGATTGGCGTGGTGAGTTCGCCGCAAGGAGCGGTCATCCAGGACATCCGCACCACCATTGCGCGGCGATTTCCGCGCGAAATCATTCTTTGGCCGGTTGCCGTGCAAGGCGAAGGCGCCGCGGCGCAAATTGCCGCGGCAATCAACGAATTTTCTGCGCTGACCGCCGACGGGCCGATACCCCGGCCGGATGTCATCATTGTGGCCCGCGGTGGCGGTAGCCTCGAGGATTTGATGGCGTTCAACGATGAATTGGTCCTGCGCGCCGCCGCGGCCTCATCTATTCCTTTAATTTCGGCAGTGGGACACGAAACCGATACCACGCTGATTGATTTTGTCTCGGATCGCCGGGCGCCGACTCCGACCGCGGCGGCGGAATTGGCGGTGCCGGCGCGGGCGGAATTATCTGCCGATTTGGCGCATATCGCCGCGCGGCTTGCTGGGGCGCTGGTGCGGGTGTGCCATGTCGAGCGGCTGCGCCTTGATCGGGCAGGCGCTTCGCTACCGGATTTGCCCGTATTGCTCGGCGCGGCAAGACAAAAATTTGATGATCGTGCCGAACGGCTGGTGCTGGCGCTGCCGAACTATGCCGCCGCCCGTCATTCACAACTGCACAGGCTTTCAGCCAGACTCCTGCATCCGCGCGAGATAATCGCGGCAAAGCGGCATTCGGTTTCCCTCAGTGCGCACCGGCTTGACATGCCTCTTGTGGCGCTTATGCGCGAGTCGCGGCTGCGCCTGCATAATCTTGCAACGCGGCTGGAAACTGCCTCCTACACAGCGGTATTAGCACGCGGTTTTGCCTTCGTTACCAGCAAGCGCGGCACGCCGCTTACCTCGGCCGCCTCAGTTGCGCCGGGGCAGACAGTGACGCTGCATTTCGGTGACGGCGTGGTTGATGTTCGTGCCGTGCCGAGACAGGGTGTATTAGATTTATAGAGCCAACCCATCGATCGCTTTGGCCAGTCTCACGTCACGGGCGGAGAGGCCTCCTGCGTCATGCGTGGTGAGAATAATTTCCACTTTATTGTAGATGTTGGACCATTCAGGATGATGGTCATGTTGTTCCGCAAGCCGCGCCACTTCGGTCATAAAGGCAAATGCCGCTGCAAAATCATTGAAGGCGAAGCGGCGAATAATGGCGTCGCGGTCTTCATGTTGGCGCCAGGATGGCAAAATCGTCGGAAGTCGCGCTCGCTCGTCATCGCTCAGCTTTGGGATCATTGATGCTCCTTCTTAATGGCCAGTGTGACCCTCTCGCGCAAGGCAGGCAGGACATCCGCCTCAAACCAAGGACGCTTGGCAGCCCAAGCACGGGTGCGCCAGGATGGATGGGGTAAAGGAAACTGGCGGGGCAGAAAGCTGCGAAAATTTTGCACGCGGCTATCAACACTACCTTTTCCGAGGTGGTAGGCCTGGGCATAGGAGCCGATCAGCAATGTGAGCTGGACGTTTGGCAAGACACTACGAAAGCGCGCTTGCCAGAGCGGAGCGCATTCCGGGCGTGGCGGGTTGTCGCCGCCATTGGCTTGTCTGCCTGGATAGCAAAGGCCCATCGGAACAATGGCAATCTTTGTCTTGTCGTAAAAGTTTTCCCGATCAATCCCGAGCCAGCCACGCAAGCGATCGCCAGATTCGTCATTCCAAGGAAGGTCGCTGTTATGCGCGCGAGTGCCCGGCGCCTGGCTGACAATCAGCAATGTTGCGCTTGGCCAAGCGCGGAATACCGGTCTAGGCCCTAATGGCAAATGTGTTGTACATACTGTACAGGCGCGCGCTAAGGTAGCGATTTCATCAAACATCATGAACGGTATTTACTTAGAGACGACCAAGCCGCCGGCGATTTGCCGCGACGCGGCGCTGATATAGACGAAAAACCTCATGCGAGCCATTGCTGGATTTACCGGCTTGCATAGCGGAGAGGGCGGCTCTTCCGATAATAACTTGTGATTGCATGAGAGCAGCAACTTTCTCATTGATCATCAGCAAAGCCTCTGCGTCTGCCGCGGCGCCGCCTTGCGCAAGTTTCACCAGGCGTAACCCGATGACGTGTTGAGCGTCGACCATAAGCCGCGAGGCTTGATTGGCTAAACGGAAGTAAGCGCTCCATGCAGGCAATGTTGATCTCGATTTCATTATACCCTCAGTTGAAAAAATTTATCATCAATTAGCGCAGCAATCAGTTTTGGAGCGGTTTCTCTGAAGTTCTAGGCGATTGATAGGATGACACGTTAGCCGGCTCGACATGCAGATATACGATGAAAGTTCCGGCATCGCGAAACATCACGCTGCAGGGGATCTCGGCGTTCCGATAAAATCTAAAATGAGGTTCAGTCATGAATAAATGCAAGCCACCAGGGTTAAACGCGACGGTTTGTCCAGCGCGGATTGGGACATCTGGAATATTGTGGTTCTGCTTGTTTTGTATTGATGTTCGATGAGCGACAGGGCAGGTAACGCTCATGAGCACATCCGATGCGGCGCCGGCATTACGGATGGTAAAAAAACCGCGTGCGGCACTACGCGCATTTGCTGTCTCATTTGTCCAGCCTTGGCCGATGGTGATGCCGGCTGGAGGCGCTGCCGAATATGCGGAGTCAAGCGCCGCTAATATGGCAATACTAAAGGATGCACTGAGAAAGCGCCCAAGCACTGACATCATTTTCATAAAATATTCTCATATTTTTCCAGGCGCCAAGATACCGGTTCGGCTGAAGCTAGACGATACCAATGCTCGACGAGAGGATGCCGGCGAACGTTTGATATATAGACCTGAGATAGTTCCGTCAGCTTTGGAGTATAGCTGATAAATCGTGCGGCCACAGGCGCATACATAATATCGGCTGCGGTGAACGCAGCGCCAAAGAGATAAGGTCCTTCAATGCCATACTTGCCGCGAGTATCTGCCCAAATTGCTTCAACCCGCCCAATATCTGACTCAGTCTCCCTGTTGATTGCAAGGTCTGGCGTTACAGCCCCTAAATTCATCGGCATTGCTATGCGCAAGGCACGAAACCCGCTATGCATCTCCGCCGCTATTGAGCGCGCATGCGCGCGAGCGCCAGGCGCCACAGGCCAAAGCCATGGCGCGATCTCGGCGCAATACTCGATGATTGCAAGACTGTCCCAAATCGTAATTCCTTCATGCTCTAAACAAGGAACCAAGCTGCTCGGCGAAATTGCATGAAGCGCCTCGGTTGTCCCGTCGGATAATGGAATTACATGATCCTCGGCGGCAAGGCTGGCGAGTTGAACTGCAAGCCAGCCGCGCATAGACCAGGACGAATAGCGCCGGGTTCCAAGATGCAAGATCGTCTTATTCATCCGCTGGTGTTCGCTCTCCGTGACATCATCCCGCCATATAACGAATTGGCGGCACATTATTTACATTTAGCCATCCTTCCATAGGATAACCCGACATTGATGCCAACGCGTTGTGGCGTTCTGCAATTCAAATGAGCGGGGAAGATAGGGTGAAAGTTTCACAGCCCTCGGCGGTCACCACAACAAAAATTAGTAAGCTTGTGAAGATAATATATTAATTGGTGATCGGTTAAAGTGCCATTAAGCTTTACCTTGTAGTGGTAGACATGATTTTAAGGCCATTCAAGTGATAACCCCGCGTCCTGTTGTACCGATAAAGCATTAGGAGTTTTCATGATTAATCCCGCCTCCGCAATTAATCCGACGATCGTCGCTTACTCAGGTGGTGTTGCATCGACGGCGCAACCTGGCTTCAGTGCTACGTTAGCTGCAAAAATTGCAGAATTCCAAACAGTGAAATTAGAAGCGCCCTCATTGAACCGGCACCACATTGATGACTTTAGAAACAAGAACGCGCTCAATCAGGACGTCGGAAATCAAAAACAGCAAGATGGCGCGGGTGGCTCCGCTGCCGCGATTGCCGGATAAAGCGTCTCGACGTACCGCGCTTGGCGATAATTCAGAATGAATGGTTTGGGTAATTTTGCCTTCCAAAGGCCCGAAGGGCAGCGGAACTGGGCAGGATTCTCGCTTTGCCGCCCTCTCGTCATGGGTATCCTTAATGTCACGCCAGACAGCTTTTCCGATCATGGAAAGCATTTTATGCCCGAGGCCGCCGTCGCTGCTGGGCTTGCCATGGTTAGCGCCGGGGCAGATATCATCGACATTGGTGGCGAGAGCACGCGCCCAGGCGCATGCGAGGTTGACCCGGCTGAGGAAGCCGCACGGATTTTGCCGGTGATCGGGCAGCTAGCGACTGCTGGAGTCGTTGTCTCCATAGATACGCGCAACGCTACGACGATGACAGCGGCATTAAATTCTGGCGCAACGATCATTAACGACGTTTCCGCTTTGCAGCATGATCCGCGTTCTGCGGAAATCATTGCTCGATCGGGTTGTCCCGTCATCCTCATGCATATGCGTGGTACGCCACGAACAATGGATCAGCATACTCAATATGCTGATCTGGTGCAGGAGGTGATCAACGAATTGTCAGCTCAGCGTGATGGAGCGATTGCTGCTGGGATCAATCCTCAAGCGATCGCGCTCGATCCTGGATTTGGTTTTGCGAAAACATCCCAACAAACGATCTCCTTGTTACGCGCTTTGGCGCAATTTCAAGATCTTGGCCATCCACTGGTTGCAGGTATTTCACGCAAACGCTTTATAGGCCTATTGGCTGGTGAGAGTGATCCAGGTCAACGCGATCTTGGTTCAATAATGGCAGCTATCTTTGCTGCCAGCCATGGTGCGGCCATTTTGCGGGTGCACGATGTCTCTGGTACAAAGCAAGCGCTGCGCGTATGGCACGCGCTGACAGCGCCTTGATCGCTTGCGCAAATTAGGAGTGCAGCATAGCCATGAATAATATTATTGCGCCACACTCGATCCGCCGGCTTTTCGGCACTGATGGCATTCGCGGTACAGCCAATACTGCGCCGATGACTGCTGAAATGGCGCTGCGGCTCGGTCAGGCAGCAGGGCTGATGTTTACCAAAGGAAGCCACCAGCACAAGGTCATCATCGGCAAGGACACGCGCCTTTCCGGCTATATGTTGGAACCTGCGTTGACTGCCGGCTTTATCGGCGCTGGGATGGATGTAACGCTTGCAGGTCCTCTGCCGACGCCTGCGATTGCCATGCTTACTCGAAGCCTGCGAGCCGATCTTGGTGTGGTGATCTCAGCATCGCATAATCCATATGAAGACAATGGAATTAAATTATTTGGTCCAGATGGCGCCAAGCTTTCCGATGCTACCGAAGCAAAAATTGAGGCTTTGATGGAGGAGGATTTATCCTCACGCCTGGCGCCGTCGTCTTTGCTTGGCCGGGCTTCGCGACTTGTCGACGCTGCGGGGCGATATATTGAGGCAGCTAAAGCGAGCCTTCCGCGTCGTTTGCGACTGGATGGCCTTCGGATTGTGCTGGATTGCGCTAATGGCGCTGCATATAAGGTTGCGCCTGCAGTCCTCTGGGAGCTTGGCGCGCATGTCATCCCTCTGGGTATCAGCCCAGATGGCTTTAATATTAATAAAAATTGCGGTTCAACTGCACCAGAGAATTTATCCGCAGCAGTGCTCGAACATGGCGCGCATATTGGAATTGCGCTTGATGGCGATGCTGACAGAGTCATTCTTGCCGACGAACATGGCGAGATCATTGATGGTGATCAGGTCTTGGCTTTAATCGCTCGAGCATTCAAGGCAAGCGGCCGTCTAACAGGCGGCGGCATTGTCGCAACGGTCATGTCCAATTTAGGCCTTGAACGATATCTTGAAGGCATTGGTGTCATTCTTCACCGAACGCGCGTTGGCGATCGTTACGTCGCTGAGGCAATGCGAAGCCAAGGCATTAATCTCGGTGGCGAACAGTCTGGTCACGTTATCTTATCGGATTTTTCAACGACAGGAGACGGCTTGATCGCGGCATTGCAAGTGCTGTCGGTGCTAGTTCAGGAGGGAAAGAGTGCAAGCGAAACCTGCCGGGTGTTTGCTCGCCTGCCACAGCGTCTCTGCAACGTCAGGTACTCAGGCTTGTCGCCTTTGGGCCTTCCGGAAGTAAAATCAGCAATTAGCGCAGCCGAAGCGCGCTTGGTAGGAAATGGGCGACTCTTAATTCGCGCTTCCGGTACGGAGCCGCTGATCAGGGTCATGGCTGAGTCCGAGAATGAGGCGTTGATGAATGCCTTGATTGATGAACTCTGTATTGTCATCGCTAATTGCGCTCGTGTTGGAGTGGCGGCCATTTAGCAAATGGCGTTTCATTGGCATGACACATGAAGCCGGCCCGAATTCTCGTTATTGGTGGGTCTGACAGTGGCGGCGGCGCAGGCGTTGAAGCCGATATTAAGACGGTCACCATGCTTGGTGGCTATGCTATGACAGCGATTACCGCGATCACCGTACAAGATACTACAAAAATTTGGGCGCTTGAGCCGGTTTCGCCGCAACTAGTTCAGCTTGCCATTGAAGTTGCATTGCGGGATATCGGTGTCGACGCTGTAAAAATTGGCATGATTGGAAGCGCCACGCTGATCAAGGACATTGCGACAATGTTACCGGTTGATGTGCCGGTAATACTTGATCCAGTTTTAATGTCTACAAGTGGAACAAAATTTGTTGCCGAAGCCGCTATGGACATGCTCATACAATATTTATTGCCGCGTTCTACAGTGGTAACGCCTAATTTGCCAGAGATAGTTGCCCTGACCGGCCTACAGGCAACCACAAGCGCAGAAGCAATTCCTGCAGCCGAAGCTTTACAAGCAATGGGAGCGCAGGCAGTGCTCATCAAGGATGGTCATTCGGAAGGCGCTGTCCTGACAGACAGGCTTTTGACAGCGCAGGGCGTCACCAATTTTTCACATTCACGTATCGCCACCAAGCATACGCATGGAACAGGTTGTACGCTTGCCTCCGCTATAGCGACAGGTATAGGTCAAGGACTGAATCTGACTGATGCTGTAGCGCGCGCCTCTAGATTCCTTCAAACGGCGCTGAGGAATTCTCCTGCCTATGGTCAAGGTCGTGGTCCAGTCGGACATTATGCTGGAATTGGCTTATAACGCTCTTGCTAGGCTAACTACAAAAGCGATATAATTTAATGAGCAATAAGAGGAATCACTTGTGAAAACTTTATATCATGCCCACGCAAGTGCGACGGGTGGCCGCACCGGCGCCGTTCAAACCAGCGATCGAAAATTAGACTTAACGTTAAGTACGCCCAAAGAACTAGGTGGCGATGGAGGCACGGGAACAAATCCTGAGCAACTCTTTGCAAGCGGTTTTGCTGCTTGTTTTCTTGGCGCGCTTAAGTATGCTGCTAGCCAAGAAAAAATCAAAATCCCAGAAGATGCGACGGTAACAGCTGATATTGGCATTGGTCCGCGTGACGATGGCAACGGCTTCGGTATTACCGCTGCCTTGAAGGTGAATATTCCGGGACTAGACCATATGAAGGCCCAGGAGTTAATTCAGAAGGCTGAAGTAGTTTGTCCTTATGCTCATGCTACACAAGGTAATATTGAAAGCAGTTTCACGCTGGTATAAGCGTTACGACACGATAATTTCACGCATTACTAGAGCCTGCCATATCTTTGCATAAAGAATTTATTAACCTTTACGATGTATGGTCCTAATATGCATGTTAGGGCCAACATCAAGATGAAATTGAACGGCCCAAATTATAAAGTATTTCAGTTAAGATTGGTAGCATTATTCGATTTGGCTGGTTAGCGTGGATACGATAAAAGATATTGTAACTATTTTATATTATATAGCTATGATCTTGTTGGCTTATGCTGCTCTTCATGATGTGATAGCACGTACAGTTCCTAACTGGACAAATGCAACCATTGCTGTCTTTGCTTTTCCGATACGAATTTTACAGGGAAATTTGCAAATAGCGCTATTATTTTGCCTTGTCGTCTTTTGGATATTGCTGTTGCTTTGGCATCTGCGGCTGCTTGGCGGCGGAGACGTAAAGCTTTGGGTAGCCGCCACCTTACTCGTGCCACCATTTTGGCAAGTAGAATGTCTTGCGCTCGATCGTATCACACTTATTGGAGGGGGTCTTGCGCTCGTTTATATTGCGCAGCGTCGCCTACTAAAAATTCCTATTTCGGTTTCGCAATGCCGAAGCCAGCAGCGCCTATGGCGTCGGAGCATACGTGCCGAACTTTGGCGGATGCGCCGTGGAGGGCCTTTACCATATGCGGTAGCAATTTCGGCTGGCATCTTAATGACACTGTGGCCTACACTTTAAGTCGTACACTCCATTAAGGCAGTCTTCTTTATGGTCAACCAGTTCATGAGTAATATCGTATATCTATTAAAAGAGGATGTTTATGGCTGATTCTGTTGGAGCACGGGCAAGTGTAGCAAATATGTCATTGCCACGTAACAGGGTTGATCGTTTATCAGTAGCAGCATTTGTCACTGATGCTGCCACGGAATCGGTACTTCGAGATGGACTTGGCGATCTTGTCCCCGAAGGTCTTGACATCCGCCGAGGTTCCGTTCGCAGTGTTATTGCAGCCATGATGCGCATGGCAACTCCGGAAGTTCTGATCATTGACATAAGTGGGCAAGACCGGCCGTTACAGGCTCTCGCTGAACTATGCGACGTTATTGAGCCGGCGACACGCTTGCTAGTTCTTGGTGATACTGACGATGTCGACCTTTACCGCCATGTTATAAGAAATACTGGCGCGATTGATTATATATTTAAACCTGTAACTTTAGAAATGATCGCGAGGCAATTAGCGCCTCTGATTACAAAACAATCGGTCGCCGGTGACTCTGCGCGAGGTGGACGTGTCATTGCTGTAATGGGAGCCTGCGGCGGAGTTGGCACCAGTATGGTTGCAGCCAATCTTGCATGGCGACTGGGTGCGGATTCGAATCGCCATACTATATTGGTTGATGCCGACATGCATGTCGGTATCATGCCGGAAATTATGGGAATTGAGTCAAATTCTAAGCTTATGGATTTACTAGAAGGAAGAGAGCAGATTGTTCCATCTGGAATCGAAGATATTGCACAACCAGTAAGCTCGCGATTACATTTACTCTCAGGTCGTTTACCTGTCGGTGAAAACATTAATTATGTAAGCGGGACTGCTCAAGCGTTAGTAGAAGCGTTACGGCTTCGATATAATTTTGTAGTTATGGATATTCCATATTTGCCAACGCCAAGTCACCGTGAACTTCTGGAACTTGCGCACCACCGATTAATCGTGCTCGACCCGTCACTAGTCAGCTTGCGTGACACATTGCGTCTACTTGGCTTGTTAAGTGGACCTAAACGATTGCAGCGCCCAACCCTGGTCCTCAACCGCGACCAGAGGCCAGGCGGACTGAAGCGCAAGCAAATAGAAGAAGGTCTTAAGCGAAAGGTTGATGTCGTGATTCCAGATCTTCCGCGGCAACTAAGCGATGTTCATGATCCCGAATCGTTTTTAAGGCTTCGGCGTGGCCCCTTTGGCCGTGCCATAACGGAACTTGCGCTTGAGCTTGGATTTGATACAGGACAAACGGCCAAAACAAATCAAACTCAACAATCATCAATTAAGAAGCTGCTGCAAAAAATTTCTAAAAATGCAGGGTAAGCTTTGATTTGGAACTTCCAGCATTGGCCAAACTGATTCTGTGACGTATACCGATATGTCTGGATTGACCATTCAATCGCTAATTTAAATGGTGCGTAGCGGCCTTCATCGTTTAGTGTCTAACATTCCGTTTGAAGTCGCATGTTCAACGAGCGAGTCATCGTAGCAGCAGCATAGCCGAAGCGGCGTAGAGGAATGCGTCGGCGGAGGCGATTTTGCGTTTAAAGTTCCTTTACCAGGCGACAATTGCGGTTGATCCATGCTAGCTCCTGTGGACGGATAGCAAAAAGTATAGGGCAGGGATTTCCGAATCGGATGTTTTTCGATTCATAGGTGACCGGCATTAAGGAGGCCGGCCATGCTGACGGGAATGACTGAAGACGATTGGAGCATAGTGTTGGAGGTTTTTGCTGCGGCACGGTCGGGTCGTGGCCAACCTGGGCGTGATGATCGGAAGTTTTTGGAAGCGTTGCATTTCTTCACGGTGCACAACATCACGTGGCGAAGGCAGCAAAGGTTTCGTCGGCGCAGCCGATGGAAAGCTGCCGGAGGTGCGCTCTGCCGGCGAAATTTGGCTATTGGAACAGCGTCTGGAAGCGATTTTGGCGCCTCAGCCGAACCGGCGTGTTCGAGGCGTTCTTCGATCTTTTGTCTCAGTGCAGCGCGACCGCGCATCTGGTGCAGATGTTTGATAGCACGGTGGTGCGCGCGCATGTCTCCGCGGCCGGGGCAAAAGGCGGCAGGAAAATCAGGCGCTCGGCCGCTCGCGCGGCGGGTTTTCTTGCAAAATCCATCTCAAGACTGATTTTGATGGTCTGCCGCTCGCCTTCCATCTGACCGGCGGCGAAGCCAGCGACTGCACTCAGTTTGAAACCTCTCTTGGTATCGGACCGGAAATTACGCCGCGCGCGGCATTGACCGACAAGGGCTATGATTCAGCGGCAAACCGCGCTGCCTGCCGCAACCGAGGCATTATTCCGGTGATACCACACCGATCAAACGCAAAAAACAAACCAACGTTTTTCCCGAAACGGCTATACAAGACCCGTGCCCGGATCGAGCAGGCCGTGGGTAAGCTCAAGCGCTTCAAACGTATTGCTTTGCGTTGCGAGAAAACGGCAGAAAACTACAGTAGCCTCGTCGCCTTTGCTTGCGGTCTTATTTTGGTTAAATCCGTCCACAGGAGCTAGGGCGTGCCGCTTGCGTGCTTTGATCTTCTTGCAGCCATCATATCCCCGGATTCCGCCGCTCTCGGTTGTCTTGACGCTCTGGCGGAGAAGGTAAAGGTTCCATTGCCTCCGGCAATGGAAAGCCTTCGGAGGTTGTCGATCACGGCGGCTGTCGGGCTCGCCTCTCGGCCAGCCCTTTTGCGGTCGAGCATGACCAAGTGGTGGTTGATGTTCTCCACAGGCCCTCATCGCGCAGCCGCATGAACCAGCTATAGACCATGCGCCAGGGTGGAAAGCAGCGTGGCAGCAGCCGCCACGCGATGCCGCCGCGCAAAACGTAGAAGATGGCGGTGACGATTTCGCGAGTCTGCCAGGCCCGCTTGCGGCCGCATCCGTGCTCGGCTGGCAGGAACAGCCCGATGATCTGCGATTCCGCGTCAGTGGTGTCGCTTCCATAGCGTAGCCCGCGGCGGCTATGCTGCCGCCGGGTGGTCGGGGTCCACATCGAGATCTCGTCCAGGTGTCGCAAACCGGACGAACCACGATTTGGCCCGGCCGCCCAGCCCCTTAAACGATCATGCCGGGATCGTTCTCAAACAGCCCCTAAGGAAATGCCGCTCCGTTTTGAGCTTCTCAAGCCGCGGCGCGGCGGTGGTTGCGCCAGAGTTTCCAGAAATACCAGGCGACCGCGGCGACGATCAGAATGATCACCACGAAGTCGAGCTTGTGCATCACCGATTTTAGCAGGGGACTTTTGTTCCATTTCTGACCGAGCTTGAAGCCGACATAAGCAAGAGCGAAGCACCAGGGCCAGGAGCCGATGAAGGTATAAATCTGGAACTTCCAGAAATTCATCCGCGCAATCCCGGCGGGCAAGGCGATATAGGTGCGGACCACCGGCAGGATTCGGCTGATCAGCACGGTCAAGCTGCCGTAGCGGTGAAAGAACTTGTCCACCCGATCAAGTTCCTCGTTGTTGATCAGCAGGACGCGGCCAAAGCGTTCGACCAGCCTGCGTCCGCCTGAATAACCCACAGCATAAGCGATAGTGGAACCGATATTGCAGCCGATGGCGCCGATGGTTGCTACCAGGATCAGGTTGAACCGTCCGGTTGAGACCAGATAGCCGGCGAATGGCATGATCACTTCGGAAGGCAGCGGAATGCACATGGATTCTAGAGCCATCAGCCCAGCAATCCCCGCATAGCCCAGCGTGGAAATCGCCGTGATGACAAAATGGCCGATAGTCGCTGTGATGCCGCTGATAATCGCCTCCTAAAGCAAAACAAAGTGAGCAAGGCCTACTTTTTAGAAAAAAGCAGCAAAAACTTTGGGCTGTCCCGGATCCTGTATGGATGTAGCATGGCAAGATGGACCTAAAGCATTGTCGCATTAAGGAAAAGCAGCAAGATCGCTTGGCTAAATTCTTTGTAGCAGGCGTGACAGCCAGAACAGCGGCTAATCTATTTGGCGTAAATCGCAAGACGGCTGCCTACTTCTTTCATCGGCTGCGGCAAATCATCGCGGTTGAGGCGGAGAAAGCCTCCCGGTTGCTGGCCAAATCGAAGCCGAAGGTCAGCATTCGAGCGAGGTGATTATCGGTATAACAACCTTAAATGGTACTCTAGAGCGAGTTATCGTCGATAGAAGGTCTGTTGATTGTGGAACGATTGAAGTTGGTTATCCGGTTGGTGCTGACAACAAGCGGTATCTAGTAGAGTTATGAACTGTTCGGGGAATCCCGGAGGCTGTTTGGTTTAAGTTATGCTAGCATGGCTGGGCTTTCCAGCATGGCGTAGTAGCGGGCCTCGGCTTCGGCGGGCGGAAGTAGGCGACGATTGTTAAACCAGTTGACCCAGGCCAGTACGGAAAGTCATACGGCACTGATTGGCAAAACCTGTTAGGGCCCAGACAATGAGAGCCAATGAAAGCGATGATCAGGCAATCACGCCGCGATCGGCAATTGCGTCGCGCCCCACCGCTACAGCGGCGTGATTATATGCCGCCGCGGCTTTCCACGAATGTCCGAAGCACTTTGTTTATCCGTGTTTGATACCCCTTGCCCGATTGTCGGAACCAGGCGAGCACGTCGGCGTCCAGCCTGATATTGACGGCCTCCTTGCGCAGGGCAGGGCCCATGATGGCGGCATCCTGCCATTCTTCTGGCAGCTTCTCTGGCAGCTTCTCTGGCAGCCCCTTTGGCAGCGCCGTATTGGTGGCAAGCGCTGCGCCATCTGGATCAGGTTGCGGACCGGCATTTTCGCCAGCGCTATTCTCGCCAGTGTCACCTGGGCTGACATCAGGGGGCTTTGCCTTTTCGGCAATGCGTCCAGCAAGATAATTCATCATACCATGTTTTTCGTTCATTGTTTTGCTCCACCACAATAATCGTGGATACGGATGTAGGGTTGTCAAGCCGCTTTCCTAACAATCTTGTCACGGGCTTTCACTGTTAAAGTAATCGGTCAGCCTGCCAGCATGGCAGGTGAGAAACCCGCAGCGCAAATCACCGACATGCACGCTTGTCCGGCGGCAACTGGCCAGCGCCGCATGGCTGCGGGCCGCACTGTATCACAAGCCGGTCACATCAGAATTGCCGCTGATTATCGCTTCAAACTCCATGACAGGCAATAAATTCATTGGCGTCATCCAGAGCGGAGCGGTTCTTGTCCAGCCATTCCTGTTGCCGGCTAGCTTGTATTTGGTCGCGCAGCAGCGCTTCGAGCGTCGAGGAACGGCTGATCCGCTGCCGGCGCGCCTCGCTCAGCAGCACCGCATCAACCAAAACATTGGTCGGGATTCGTGGTGCTGTTCGTGGTCACTTCATTGCAGATTCGTATGCACACGGCAAGCTTTGCTTGAAGAATGGGGCAGAGCACCGTACCTGATCGGGCAACGGAGGAGTCACCATGAATTATATGAATCTGGGCCGCACTGGTCTGAAGGTCTCGCGTCTCTGCCTTGGCTGCATGACCTATGGCACGCCGGAGTGGCGGGACTGGGTGCTAAACGAAGAAGCCAGCAAGCCGTTCATCCGCAAGGCCTGGGAGTCAGGCATCAATTTCTTTGACACCGCCGATATTTATTCCAAGGGCGAAAGCGAGGTGGTGCTAGGGCGGGCCTTGCGCGAGATCGGCATGAAGCGCGAGCAGGTGATCGTCGCCACCAAGGTGTACAACCCGATGGGCGACAGCCCAAACGAGCGCGGCCTGTCGCGCAAGCATATCATGCACGCCATCGACGCCAGCCTGAAGCGCTTGCAGATGGATTATGTCGATCTCTACCAGATCCACCGTTTCGATCATGCGACCCCGATCGAGGAGACGCTGGAAGCGTTGGACGCGGTGGTGCGGGCCGGCAAGGCGCTGCATATCGGCGCGTCCTCCATGTATGCCTGGGAGTTCGCCAAGATGCTCAATATCTCAGACCGCAAGGGGCTGGTGCGCTTTGTCACCATGCAGAACCACTATAATCTGATCTATCGCGAGGAAGAGCGTGAAATGATCCCGCTTTGCCATGACGAAGGCATCGGGCTGATCCCATGGTCGCCGCTGGCGCGCGGCTTCCTCGCCGGCAATCGCGGCAAGCAGGACAAGGGCGAGACCACCCGCGCTAAGAGCGATGATTTCGCCCACAAAATGTATTACAACGACAGTGATTTTGCCGTGGTGGACCGCGTTTCGGAAATTGCCAAGGCGCGCGGTGTGTCCAATGCGCAGGTGGCGCTGGCCTGGGTGCTGCACCAGCCGGATGTCACCGCGCCGATCATCGGCGCCTCGAAACCGCATCATCTGGACGATGCGCTGAAAGCGGTCGATCTTAAGCTGGATGAGGAGGAGCTGAAGCGGTTATCTGAGCCTTATCGGCCGCATCCGATCTTGGGGCATTAAGGCGGATCGGGAACATTCTCGCCTTCAAGAGAAATAT
This sequence comes from Acetobacteraceae bacterium, assembly GCA_965276795.1. GTDB lineage: Bacteria > Pseudomonadota > Alphaproteobacteria > Acetobacterales > Acetobacteraceae > Acidiphilium. Next base: position 3,517,149 of record OZ255628.1, read on the forward strand.
CTTTAAGGAAGCGCTGCGTTTGAAAAAACAACCAAGCTTTGTTGGGCTTATCGCGCCAGGTTTAGCGACTGTTAGTTTTGACCAAGCAATGCTTCGAGCTCCAGAGGGTGTTATGCACCTCTCATCAGGTCTGCGACATACCTGAGCATGTATCCGACGGTTATGGCCGAGCAGGTCCGAGACAGCCGGGCGCCCCGGCTCGTCGTGCTGGACGAGAGCACCAAGGATCAGCTCGTGCCGATGAACCAGCGCGAGAGACTGGAGGCCAAGCTGGACGAGGTAGAAGGATTACAGCTGACGCGCGGACATCAATGCACCGGCTCGCACGCGGCCCCATGGGAGCAAGGCGTGATGATCTGGGACAGTATCCGGGATGTTCTCGGCCTGCTACAGAAAAAGAACCGCTAGTCGTTGGTTGGTTGGAGCAGCCGTTGTTCAAAGGCGATGCCGTAGATGTGGGGCGCTGTTGACGCCTTTATTCCGATACCGTCGAGTTCGGCCTTGAGGCCTTGCTCGATCAATGACGCAGCGAGCTTGTCGGACGCTGTGCGAACCCCAATCGGAGGCGCCTCCACGTTCACGGTTGACAAAATTCGTCAGGAAAGCTGCACTGGAAGGTGCCATTTCCTGAGTTGCGAGGTCTGGTGATGAACGGTGATGTTGAAACTATTCATGTGGCGTTCGGCCGCTCCAGGGCAGAGACGATCTGCGACGCCCTGCGTTCACTGGGCTGCAAGGAGCGCGTCATCGGACTGCCCAACGACCTTAGTCTTGGCCCCATCGATCCACCCGATCCGGACGTCCGCCAAAAGTGGATCAGGTCCACCTTGCGGTGCAAGCCACACGACGCCATGCGTGAGACGGAGGAACCATGGACGGAAGCGACGTCATCCGCTGTCTATCCGATCTACTGGGTCTGCATGAACGACGCCTTCGAGCAAGCGAGCTTCCTGGAGTTCGCGCACCGCATGACGGGACGGTTGTTCGATATCGTCGATGCAACCGGACTCGATTTCGTCACGGCGCGTCATGTCGGGACGCCCTGGTCCCTCGGCCTGATGGCACCCGAGGATATCGTCGCCTCTGGCGTGTACGACAGAAGGCGATCCCTATCCCTCGCCGAGATCGCTGCGGCATCAGACCGATGGTCCCGACTTCGTCAGGAAAACGCGCCGCTTCGGATCGTGAAGGATGGCATCTTGGTATCGGTTCCGCTCACCTATTTCGATACGGTCCTGATTGATCAGGCGGTAACCGACTGGGAAGTCGCAGCCAGGCTCATCGGACGCACGCTGAGCAGCCTGGCGTCTGACATCAACCCGCCGGCGCGAAGCGCTTCCGACATCCTCCTGTTCGGTCGCGTGCTCGCGCTCGGGGAAAGCGGAGCACTCGATGTCACGGGTCCCGGACCGGATATGCGTAACTACAAGGTCCGTAAAGCTAACGATCGACAGTTGGCCTGAATGTCACTTAGGGAATACTGGGTAGTGTCTCAGTTTAAAATTCTCAAAAACTAATAAAAGTTTTTTGGTTCCGCAGGCGCGGCGCCTTATTCTACAAGAAAGAGCATTCTTTCGTAACTAAGCGCTTCTTTTTTGTAAAAAAGGCGACGCGCCGCGGAAGCAAAAAACTTTTTTGAGTTCAAGTGCCGGCGGCTTGGGCGCAGTATGAGCCAATAGGCGATGTTGACGCCGCAAGGGCTGTTCCTAAGTTAGGCGGCTGAGCCGCCTGGCAGTTCAAGGAGGCGTTGCGACACCCAGAGCTGCCCGATCTTCGAGGCTGAGGACCTCAAGTGTTCTTTCGCCACGCAGGTTACAGGCTTGGCGCGCGTATTCCTGCGCGCACGTCACGTCACCCAGTCGAAGGTATGCCTCCGCCATCGTGAGCGATGCGAGCGGCGCCCGCACAGAGGCGCAGAATTTGAGTGCCGAGCCTGCCATTTCCAAGGCGCCAGGATAGTCGCCCGTCTTGAGAAGAGCGCTCCCGAGACCGCTTCGGATCCAGGATATGACGCTGTCGCCCGGCAGATGCTGCTCCGCGTAGTTGAGGGCTTCCTGCCAAGCATGCCGCGCGGCCTCGTAGTCGCCAGCGGCCTGGGACTCGATGCCAAGATTGGCCAACTCCATCGCGCGCGCTTCATGCGCTTCTCTAGCGAGCTTCGAACTCACGCCGCTTCTCCTTCAGGTCCGTCCACAAACCTACCGCTCACCTGGCCGTTCGCCTAATCTTCAAGCTCATGCCGGCTTTCATCGTTGCAGTACTTTACAAATTCGCCAACGGCACGTCATGATTATCCGATATCAAGAGGGTGTGATTAATATGTTGGGCGGCAGTAGTTTTGTGAAACGTCATTCGGCGGCTTAAGACCAGCCGCCCGTTTATGATGGCAGCGCCACTCGAAAGGCCAGTCGAAAGGAAAGACATGAAACATTATTTGAGCGCATTCATCATTTCGTTAAGTTTGGCCGGTTCCGCCACATTGCTACCGGCCATCGCCGAAGCCTATCCTCCGATTCCGCCGCCGAGAGCGGAGATTGTTCCCGCCCCGCCAGGTCACGGCTATATCTGGCGCCGGGGCTATTGGGGCTGGAATGGGAGGCAGTATGTCTGGACCCGGGGTGTCTATTTAAGGCGCAGGCCCGGATATCATGCCTGGGTTCCAGGGCATTGGGGGCGGCGCGGCCGCTGGATTCCGGCGCACTGGCGATAGAGGGCAGACCGGCCTGAACGTTGCTTCAGGCCGGCCATCCGTTCGGCGCCGGCACTACTGGATCAGCGTTGCGGCGCAACCAGCGAAAACTGCGCGCCCTGCGGATCGGTGCACTGCACAATCCATTGGTCGCCCGGCACCTGATGCGGACCGTTGGTGATAGCGCCACCTCCAGCGGTAATGCGCGCGGCGGCGGCGTCGAGCGCCGGGACATTGAAGTAATAGCTCCAGTACGGCGTTGCGATCATTGCGGGCTTGGTCATCATGCCGCCCACCGGCGCACCGCCGGCAGTGAATATCTGGTAGATGCCCGCGGCGCCCATGTCGATCGGCTCGGCCTTCTTCCAGCCAAACATCGCCTCATAGAAGGCAAACGCCGATTGCCAGTCCGCCGCGTAAAGCTCTCGCCAGCCGGCGGTTCCCGGTGTTCCCGCCGGTAATTCCGCCGGCGCTTCTTCGCTTAGCCCTTTGGCAATGATGAAGCGCGCGCCCTGTGGATCGGCGACCACTGCGAAGCGGATGACCCCTGGAACATCGTTAGGCGGACGATGAACCTGGCCACCTTCCCGCGTCAGGCGCGACGCCGACGCGTCGACATCGTCCACCGCGATATAGCCCGTCCAGCAGGGCTTTGCGTTCATGTCCGCGCCTTCCGGAACCCGCATCAGCCCCGCAACGCCCTGGCCATTGGCGGTAAAGACCGTATAACCCGCCTCCGGCACGCCGGAATCCCGAGCGTCCCAGCCAATCACGTCGCGATAGAAATCTTGGGCGGCATTGATGTCGTCCGTCATGACATCATACCAAAAGAACCTGCCATGCATGCGCGTCTCTCCTTCCTGAACAACGCCAAAATAGGTTGATACACGCATATTACTTGACGGAATGGATTGATGTCAACATATAAAATGAATGTCGGATATCTCTTTTGAAACCACGCTTCTGGTGCGCGACACTTGCTTATGCTTGGCGGTGCAGCGCGCGGCGCGGGGCCTGGCGCGTCGGTTCGACGAGGCTTTGCGGCCGCTTGACCTGACCAACGGACAATTTTCGCTGTTAATGTCGCTCAATCGGCCACACCCGCCCGGAATCGGCGCGGTCGCCGATTTGCTGGCGATGGACCGCACCACCCTGACCGCGGCCATCAAGCCCCTCGAGCGACGGGGGTTGATGACTATTAGGGTTGATCCAAAGGACCGGCGCGGGCGCTTGCTGGCGCTGACGCAGGACGGGCGGCGGCTTCTGGCGGCGGCGGTGCCAATCTGGCGGCAGCATCATGCGACGCTGGAAAAAGTGCTCAAGGCGCCAGACGATTTACGAGAAAATCTAGCCCTGCTCTCCGGCAAGCCATTTTAAGCCGCGGCAAGCATTTTCCGGTCATGCTGAGCCGAAAATGCTGTATGCTCTTTGATTTATCGAGCCGCGTCACCCGATAATGGATCACCAGAGTGATCCATGATCGGGATCGGCTTTATCCCTTCGCCGCGCTTGGCGACAAAGCCAGCGCCAGCGACAACTCGCGGAGGCGCGCGGGCGCGATGGGGGCCGGCGCGCCCATCATCAGGTCCTCGCCCTGCTGGTTGAGTGGGAAGGCGATGATCTCGCGCAGGTTCGGCTCGTCGGCCAGCATCATCACCATGCGGTCGATGCCGGGCGCCGAGCCGCCATGCGGCGGCGCGCCGTAGCGGAAGGCGTTCAGCATCCCGCCGAACCGGGCTTCCACCTCTGCCGCGCCATAACCGGCGATCTCGAAGGCGCGCAGCATGATCTCGGGTTTGTGGTTGCGGATGGCGCCGGAGGAAAGCTCGATGCCGTTGCATACGATGTCGTACTGGAACGCCTTGATGGTCAGCGGGTGCTGGTTGTTCAAGGCTTCAAGGCCGCCTTGCGGCATCGAGAACGGGTTGTGGGAAAAGGCGATCTGCCCGGTCTCCTCGTCCAACTCGTACATCGGAAAATTGACGATCCAGCAAAAGCGGAATTCGCCCTGCTGGATCAGGCCGAGCTCCGCGCCGAGCCTGGTTCGCGCCGATCCCGCGAATTTCGCGGTCACCAGCGGTTGACCCGCGGCGAAGAACACCGCGTCGCCCGGCTGCGCGCCGCACGCCGCGCGGATCGCCTCCACCCGCGCCGGCTCCAGGTTTTTGGCGATCGGGCTTTTCGCGCCCTCCGGTTCAAAGGCGATGTACCCCAGGCCGCCGCCGCCCTCGGCGCGCGCCCATTCGTTGAGCTTGTCGAAAAACGAGCGCGGATTGGCCGCCGTGCCGGGCGCCGGGATTGCCCGCACCACGCCGCCGCCCGCGACGATTTTGGCGAATAATCCAAAGCCCGAATCGCGGAACTGCTCGGTCACATCGGCGATCGCCAAAGGATTGCGCAGATCGGGCTTGTCGGAACCATATTTCAGCAGCGCCTCGTCATAAGGAATGCGGGGGAAGGGCGGTTTGGTCACCTGCCGGCCTTGCGCGAAGGCCTCGAACAGCCCGGCCAGTACCGGTTCGATGGTAGCGAACACGTCCTCCTGGGTGACAAAGCTCATCTCGAAATCGAGCTGGTAGAACTCGCCCGGCGCGCGGTCGGCCCGCGCCGCCTCGTCGCGAAAGCAGGGCGCGATCTGGAAATACCGGTCGAACCCGGCAACCATCAGCAATTGCTTGAACTGCTGCGGCGCCTGCGGCAGGGCGTAGAACTTGCCGGGGTGCAGGCGCGCCGGCACCAGGAAGTCCCGCGCGCCTTCCGGGCTGGAGGCGGTGAGGATGGGCGTGGTGAATTCGGTGAAGCCGCGCTCGGTCATCGCCTGGCGTAGCCAGGTCACCACTTGCGAACGGAGCATGATATTACGGTGCAGTTTCTCCCGCCGCAGATCGAGGAAGCGGTAGCGCAGCCGCAAATCCTCAGGAAATTGCTCATTGCCGGCGACCTGGATGGGCAGCACGTCGGCGGCGGATTGCACGGTGAGTTCGGCGGCGCGCAGTTCGATCTCGCCGGTCGGCAGTTTCGGGTTGATGGTGCCTGCCGCGCGCAACACCACCTCGCCGGTGACGGTGATGACGCTTTCGACGCGGATCGCCTCGGCCTGCCCGAAAAGCGTTGAGCCGGAGGCGAACACGCATTGGGTGATGCCAAAATTATCCCGCAGATCAATGAACAGCAGCCCGCCATGGTCGCGCTTGGCGTGCACCCAGCCGGAAAGCCTCGCCGTGCTGCCGGCGTCGGTGGCGCGCAAGGCGCTGCAATGATGGGTGCGGTAGTCATGCATGAGGCTTGGTCCTACGGTCAATCACGCGGCAAATGGACGGCGCGGCTCTTTCCTGTCAAGCCGGGAGGCGTGTATGTCCGGGCCATGAGAATGCAGATTACAAATGAGTTTCCCGAAGCTGTGCTGATTACCGATACCGCGGCGCTGGCGGCGTTATGCGCGCGGCTGGCCGGTGAACCCTTCGTCACCGTCGATACCGAGTTTATGCGCGAGCGCACCTACTATCCGGAGCTTTGCGTCGTGCAGATCGCCGGCGCCGATGAGGTCGCGGTGATCGACGCGCTGGCGCCGGGGCTGGATTTAGCGCCGCTCGGCGCGCTGCTGGCCGATCCCAGCGTCACCAAGGTGTTTCATGCCTGCCGGCAGGATGTCGAGATTTTCCTGCTGAAATTCAGCGCGGTGCCAGTCCCCATTTTTGACACTCAGGTCGCCGCCATGGTCGCCGGCTTCGGTGATCAGGTGGGCTATGAAACGCTGGTCACCTCGCTGACGCAGGGCGGCATCGACAAGGCGCACCGCTTCAGCGATTGGCAGGCGCGGCCGTTGTCGCCGGCGCAAATCGCCTACGCCGCGGCCGATGTCACCTATTTGCGCGTGGTCTATGAAAAACTCGTCGAGCGGCTGGAAAAGGAAGGGCGGCTCGACTGGGTTGCCGAAGAAATGGGCGCCTTGGCCGATCCGCGCAGCTATCGCGCCGATCCCGAGGAGGCCTGGCGGCGGTTGCGGCTGCGCGGCGGCAACCCGCGCCAACTGGCGCTGAGCCAGGCCATCGCCGCCTGGCGCGAGCGGGAAGCGGCACGCATCAACATCCCTCGCCAGCGGCTGATCAAGGACGAACAAATCCCCGAACTCGCCGCGCTGGCGCCGGATGACGCGGAGGGGCTGACGCGGGTGCGCGGCATCAGCAAGGGCTTTGCCGAAGGCCGCTCCGGTGTGGCGCTGCTCGCCGTCATCGCCCGGATACGCAGCCTGCCGGAGCAGGAACTTCCGGCGACGCCGCGCAGACGCGAAATGGCGCGGCCCTCACCGGCCCTGGTGGCGCTCCTCAAGGTGCTGCTCACCGAACGCGCCGACCGGCATAATGTCGCGGCGAAGTTGATCGCCTCCGCCGATGAAATCGATCAGTTGGCGGGTGAGGATGCGCCCGAACTTGTATGTCTGCACGGCTGGCGCGCCGAAGTATTCGGCCGGGACGCGCTGCGGCTGAAACGCGGCGAGGTGGCGCTAGCGGCGCAGGGCAGGCGGATCGAGGTGATCAACATTTCGCAGGCGGTGGGAAGTTGACAAAGGTACTGCTCTTCTGAAAAAAGTTGAGCGCCCCAGCTGAAAACTTCTATGAGTCAAGCGATTCTATCGGCATCCGCAAGGCGCGCGCCAAAATCTGGCCCAGGCGCAAGGTAAGCAGTAACGTGGCGGCGATGCCGATGCCGATCAGGAACAGATGCACCGGCGCTTGGCCTTGCGCTCCTGCCGCCAACCCATGCGCTCCCAGCGTGCCGAGCACCACGTAGAGCAATAAAGCCGGGAGCGAGGCGAGGGTGCCAATCGCGTAACAGCGAAATTTGATTCCTGTTAGCCCTAGCGCATAGGAAGTTACGGAAAACGGCATGACCGGCGAAACCCGCATCAGGCAGACCAATCGCCAGCCATCCTTGGCAACCGCCTTGTCCAGCCGGTTGAGACGTGCGCGTCCTTCAATTATCCGGGCGATGTCAGGACGAAAGGCCGAACGAGCCAGAATGAAAGCAAGCGCGGCGCCGGTCAGCACACCTGCCGCCGCGAGAAGAAATCCCAGCTTCACGCCGTAAACCGCGCCGGCCGCCAGTCCGAGCAAAGAGGCGGGCAAAAAGCCAACCAGCGCCACTAGCGCCTGCAAGCCAAAGAAAATTAGCCAGCCCAGCGGCCCCAGCCGGCGCAGCCGGTCGAGTAAAGCCAGGATCTGCCCGGTCCAACTGGCGGCGCCAAACACGCTGACCGCCAGCGCCGCCAGCAAGATCGCCACCACTAATCCAGCCAGATAAAGCTGGCCCCGCTTCATGAGGATGCGATCATCCAATCGGCCCAGGCGTGTGAGGCGCCCGGCGCGGACCGGCTTCGCCGAGCAACGGCCACGGCTTGATCCCGGCGCGCGCTAGCCGGTAGCGTCCGGCGGTTTCCAATACGCCTAAGCCATATTTCACCGAGCGCCGAAAATTAATCGAGGAAGCTTCCTCGAAATACCGCGTCGGGCAAGAAATTTCGCCGAGGCGGAATCCGGCATGCACCGCCTGCGCGATCATCTGGTTGTCAAACACGAAATCATCCGAGCAGCGCCAAAGCGGCAGGGTTTCCAGCACCTGCCGCGACCAGGCCCGGTAGCCTGAATGATATTCCGACAATTTCTGGCCAAGCAGCAGATTTTCGGTGAAAGTGAGCCCACGATTGGCAACGTATTTCCAGACCGGCATGCCGCCTGAAAGCGCGCCGCCGCCCAAGATGCGCGAGGCCATCACCGCGTCGTAATGTCCGGAAGCGATCATCCAAGCCATCACCGGCACCAGGCGAGGCGAATATTGGTAATCGGGGTGGAGCATGATGACGATGTCAGCGCCACGCTCTAGCGCTGCCTGGTAGCAGGTTTTCTGATTGGCGCCGTAGCCGCGATTATGATCATGCACGATGGTGTGCAGGCCGAGCTTGCGCGACAGCGCCGCGGTTTCATCGCGGCTGGCGTCATCCGTCAGGATCAGATCGTCCACCACCTCGCGCGGGATATCGTCGATGGTGCGTTGCAGCGTGCGCGCCGCGTTATAGGCCGGCAGCACCACCGCGATCTTGCATCCTTCAAGCATCAGGCGTCCACCACTATGCAGCCGGCGCCAGGCGTTTGACCAGAGCCGATAGCCGGTGGCGACGCAGTTCCGCGCGCGCTTTGAGATCATTGGTCATGTAGTTGAGCTGCACGACGTAGCGCTTGCCGATGAACGGTTTATGGCCATGCCAGGTGGTTGGGCCGTTCGGGAAAACCAGCAGCGTGCCGTCCACCGGCGGCACCTCGGCGGCGTAATCATCGAGATTGTCGCCGCTGCGCAACAAGCGCAGACAACCTTCCTGCCGTGCCCAGGCGGCATTCGCAGGATTCAAATATAGCAGAACCGTCACCCGCTTAGCCACGGAATCACAGTGAATATGGCCGTCGCGTTCGGTTGAATTGCCGCGGAGGGTGATCATCGTCGGCGCGTCATCAAGGTCGAGGCCGAACTTCCCTGCAATGGCTTGTTTGAGCGCCGGACCGGCCAGCGCCTGCATCAAAGCCGCCGCAGCCGGACCGAATTTCAGCGATTCAATGGGATAACTGCCGCGCGCGCGCATTTCCGGCAGGTCATTCACGGTTTGGTCAAGCGCCGTAGCACGAACAAAACGCGGCACAATGACATGACGGAACGGCGAGTCCGAAACCGGCGTCACGGTCAACCGTTCAATATCGACGATTTCATTCGGCACCATATCGCCGGTTCCTTGAACCTAACTATAAGAAGTTTTTGCTGCTTTTTTTAAAAGCAGTTCTTTCTTAAAAGAAAGAACCAAAGAACTTTTGTTAATTTAGAAGCCCTCGCGCTCTAGGCGCTTGCGCTCCATTTTGCGGGCGCGGCGGACGGCTTCGGCAGCCTCGCGGGCGCGGCGTTCGGAGGGTTTCTCGAAATGGCGGCGGAGTTTCATCTCCCGGAACACGCCTTCGCGCTGTAGCTTTTTTTTGAGCGCCTTCAACGCTTGATCGACATTATTATCGCGAACCAGAACTTGCACTTGGCAGTATACTCCTCTGTAAACAGCAATTTTAAAGACAACGACAGGCTGCGCCATCGAGCGCAACCCCTCGGCCGGCGACGAACCCCCCGTTCCGGCGCAACCGCTATAGCATGATTTTGCGGCTCGCCAAATGCCGCAAATGGCCCCATATCGGCATCCTCATGGCGATCCTTAAAATAGCCCGGCTTGGCCATCCTGTTTTGTTGCAGCGCGCAGCGCTGGTCGATGATCCCTCAGCGCCGGAAATTCGCCGGCTGATCGCCGATATGGCGGAAACCTTGGCGGATGCTGGCGGCGTTGGGCTGGCGGCGCCGCAAGTGCATGTGCCGCTGCGCCTGTTCCTCTACTTCCTGCCGGAGCGGCGGGTTAGCGGCGATGCGGATGACACGGCGCGCCCGCTGAGCGTGGTAATCAATCCCGAGATTGCCGCCGCCTCAAGCGAAATGACGATGGATTGGGAAGGCTGCTTGTCCATCCCAGGCCTAACTGCGATGGTGCCGCGCGCCCCGCGCATCAGGCTCGACGCGCAGGACGAAGCTGGCGCCCGCTTCAGCCGGCCCGCATCCGGCTTTCATGCGCGAGTGATCCAGCATGAGGCCGATCATTTGGATGGCATTCTCTATCTCAGCCGGATGCGGGATTTTCGCCTGATCGGCTATAACGAGGAAATCTCCCGCTTCCGCGAGCGCTTGCTCGAAGCGGACGGAGTTGCACAGGAGCCGAACCGATGAGTGATATGATGACCGCTATGTCGCCGGAGGCTGACATCATCCCGGCCTTGCTGCCCAATGTGTCGTTCGATGGCTGGACCACCCGCGCTTTGCGCAGCGCTATGGTCTCGCTGGGCAGGCCGCCGGAGGATGCGGTGCTGCTGTTCCCGGGAGGCGCTGCCGAGATGATCGAGGCCTATTGCGCCTGGGCCGATCAGGACATGATCGAGAGCGCTCAGGCGGCGGATCTGGCGGCGTATCGCCTGCCTGCCCGCGTTCGTGCCATCGTGGCGCTTCGTTTCGAGCGCAACCGCGCGCACAAGGAGGCGATTCGCCGGGCGCTCGCGATCCTGTCGCTGCCGCAGAACGCGCCGCTGGCGTTAAGGCTCACCGCCCGCACCGTGGACGCCATCTGGTTCGCCGCCGGCGACCATTCGGCGGATTTCGCTTGGTACACCAAGCGCGCCATTCTCGCTGCCGCCTATGGCGCGACCCTGCTCTATTGGCTGACCGATACTTCCGATGACGATGTCGAAACCATGCGCTTCTTTGACCGTCGCCTGGCCGGCATTGCCCGAATCGGCAAGATCAGGCGCGGCTTTGAGGCACGCATGCCGTTTAGGTCCTCCTTCAAGCATCGAGACCCATCGCCGTCCGCATGAACGCGCCTTTAAGGCGCGGCAGCCGGTTGACCACGGCAAGCCCAATATCGCGGGCGAGGCGCAAAGGCGCGATATCGTTGCTGAACAACCGGTCCAACGCGTCGGTGGCTGCCAGCATTAGCAGGTTGTCAGGCCGCCGGGCGCGCTGATAACGGGCGAGCAAAAAGGGGTCGCCCGGATCATCCGCCGCCACAATCAGCCGGGCCAGCGCTTCAGCGTCGCGCAGGCCGAGATTAAGCCCTTGCCCGGCGATTGGGTGAATGCCGTGCGCCGAGTCTCCCACCAGCGCCAGGCGCGGCGCGGTATATCGATGCGCGTGCAGCGCGGAAAGCGGGTAGCTCCAGCGCTTGCCGACCAGCCGCACGGCGCCGAGATGACCGCCCAGCCGTTTCGCCACCTCGGCGGTAAATGCCGCAGCATCAAGCGCGGCGAGACGCTGGGCGACTTCATGCCGGTCGGTGAACACGATGGCCGAGACGTTGGGGGTCTCCAGCGAACCCGTCATGGGGAGCTGAGCAAAGGGTCCGCCTGGCAGGAAATGTTCGAGCGCCACATTGTCATGCGGCCGCTCATGCGCCAGCGCGCAGACAACAGCGCTTTGCCGGTAGGGAAACCGGGTGACGGGGATGTTGGCCTCCTCTCGCAACCGGCTATTCCTGCCATCAGCGGCAATCGCCAGCCGTGCCGTCAGCACTGGCCCGTCTTGGATTTGAACCGAGACTCGGTCAGCCTCGCGCCGCACCAAAGTTTCAGCGGGAGCATAAAGCCAAACGCCATCAATTTCGCGCAGGCGCCGGTTGATCGCCATGCGCAGCGCCCGCGCCTCAATGATCCAGCCGAAGGGTTGCGCGCTTCCTGATTCATCACGCGTCGCGCGATGATCGAATTGCAAGCGCAGCGGCGAGGCCGGATGGCCGGGCTTGCCGTCGGTGACGTGGATGTCGCGTATCGGGCAGGGGGCGAAAGGCAGACGTTCCCATAATCCGGCGGCATCCAGCAAGGCGCGCGAGCCGCGCGCGATGGCATAGGCGCGGCCATCGAAATCGGGATGCTCCATCGGAGGCAAAGCGACGCGGTCGACCAAAGCCACCCGCCATCCAGCGGTTGCCAGCCAGCAGGCCAGCGCGCCGCCCACCGGACCGGCGCCGATAATCGCGATATCCATGTCTGTCTGGTTCATCCGCCAAATTTGGGCATGCTGGCTAAATCACGCAAGCCTGCGTCATCTTGCTTCACCACAGTTCATCCAGCTGCAGCCTAATTTTTAACCAAACTTATGCTCGAAAAATAGGCGGGTCACACGTGAATGACAGCTTCGTAATACCGACATCGCTTGGCACAAAAGCTGCATCTTTCTCCGAATAATGCGCAGGAAATGCGGCATTTGCGTTAACACGGTTGGCCCGGACGGAGACATAATCATATGGCGCTGATACCTTCACCCACTTGGCTCGATAGCGGCAACAATGCCTGGCAGATGACATCGGGCGTTCTTGTCGGCCTGATGAGCGTGCCGGGGCTTGCCGTTTTGTATGGCGGCGCAGTCAAGAAGAAATGGGCGATCAATTCCGCCTTCATGGTGTTCTACGCCTTTTCGGCGGTGCTGATCGTCTGGCTGCTCTGGGCCTATAATATGAGCTTTGGGCCGCATTGGCTGCATATCGGCAAGGACTATTTCCTCGGCATTCCGCATCCCACTGCCTCGGCGGCGGATTTAGAAAAGCAGGCGATCATCCCGGATGCCGCGGCTGGAATGCCGCCGCTCACCTTCCCGATGTCGACCATGGTGTGGTTCCAGTTCGTGTTTGCCGCCATCACGGTGATCATCCTGGCCGGCGCCATTTTAGGCCGCGTCAGCTTCAAAGCCTGGATGCTGTTCGTGCCGATCTGGATGACCTTTATCTACACCATCGGCGCCTTCTCGCTCTGGGGCGGCGGCTGGCTCGGCCAACTGGGCGTGGTCGATTATTCGGGCGGCTACGTCATTCATCTGACTGCCGCCGCCTCCGGCTTCACCGCAGCCGCTGTCATCGGCCCGCGTTTGGTGCGCGACCGCGAGAGCTTTCAGCCAAACTCCCTGCTGATCACCTTGGTTGGCGCCGGGATACTCTGGCTCGGCTGGTCGGGCTTTAACGGCGGTGACCCCTATTTCGCCAATATGGACAGCTCGGCGGCGGTGCTGAACACCAATGTAGCGACGGCAGCGGCCCTGCTCACCTGGACCTGCATGGATGTCGCCTCGTTCGGGCTGCCTTCCGTGCTCGGCGCGGTGAACGGCATGATCTGCGGCCTGGTCGCGATCACCCCCGCCGCCGGTTACATCAATGGCTTCGAGGCGATCATCCTTGGCATCGTAGCGGCGGCGCTTCCTTGGTTCACCTGGAATAAGCTGGGCAAGATGGGCTTCATGCGGAGAGTCGATGATACGCTGGGCGTTATCCATACCCATGGCGTTGCCGCCTTGGTCGGTGGCATTGGCACAGGAATTCTCGCCAACCCGAGGATGATCGAATATATCGGCACCGGCAAGGATAGCAGCGTGAGCGTCACCGGCTGGCTTTACGGCAATTTTCACCAGGTTGTGCTGCAACTTCTGGGTGCTGCCTATATTATAGTGATCAATGTTGTCGGCACCTTTATCATCCTCAAGCTGATCGGCTTGGTGGTGCCGCTGCGCCTCGACGACGAATCGCTTTTGATTGGTGATGACGCGGCTCACGGTGAGGAAGCCTATGCGATTTACGGCGACGGACTGCGGCGCCCGGTCCTCGGTGATTAAAGCCTTCCTCATGCAGGGTTAAATGATTGGCCGGGTCTGCTGGATCCGGCCAATATTTTATGATGAATTCCCTGTTACGAATCAGGGCATTCTGAGTTATACTTATTCCGGACAATCCGGAGCCGATCGCAGCCCATGGCCACCTTGACCGAAACCCGAAGCTTTCTGTCTCCCGCGCTCAAGGCACGATTCGCTCGTTATTCCGCGGAGATCGCCGGGCTATTCGTGGCGCTAGCAGGGCTGATTATTTTAGCGGCGCTGGCTACTTATCATCCTAGCGATCCGTCGTTTGACAGCGCTGCCGGCAAATTCTTGCCGGTCCACAACCTTGCCGGGCAATTTGGCGCGGATGCTGCCGATATCCTGTTGCAAGCCTTCGGTGTTGTGGCAATTCTGCCAGGGCTGGCGCTGTTGTGCTGGTCCTATCTGCTGAGCACCAGCGGCCGGGTGAGGCGCCTGCGCTGGCGCATCGTCGCAATGATCGTGGCAATGCCCGCTCTTGCCACCGCCCTGGGAGCGGCGCGCAGCCTAGCGCCGGTGTGGCGGCTGGATTGGCCGGTTCCCGCCGGGTTGGGCGGCGCTATCGGGCAGATCTGTGGCGCTGACGCCGTAAGTGCGGGCAGCTCAGCCTTGGGCATGATCGGCTGGGCGCTGATCCTGGTGGCCTCTGCGTTAGGCGGCATTGCGCTCACGCTCTATGCGTTCGGGCTGTCGCCCGGCGAATGGCGCATTGCCGGGCGCAACGCCGCGCGCGCGGCCAAGATATCGGCGCGCCATGGGCGAAGCGCCGCGCAATCCGCGTCGCGCGGCGCGGGAAGCGTGTCTTCGTGGCTGGCGCCCATCCTCAGCGCGCCGATTGCGCCATTGGCGAAAGCACCAATGCCGTATGCTGGTCCGCATGCCGGCGCGATGCGCCAGGCTTCCTCTAACCAAGACATCGCGCACCGGAACATCCAGGATGGCGGCAACATCCCGGAGGAGGCGGATGACGAGACCGATGGATTTCTCAACATTCCGGCCTACCGGCCTAGCGATCAAGAACGTCAAGGCACGCAATTCGCTCCCCGAGATTCCGACGCAATTCTGCCGCGCATCAGCGCCCGCAAAATCGCCGAGCGGCAGGCGCCGCGCCAGGAACGCCTGCCGCTGGCGGAATCAGGCTGGAAGCTGCCGCCGCTCGGTCTGTTAAAGCCGGCGCCAACCCGCGCCGCCACGGGCCCTTCGGCGGAAGCCCTGCAAGGCAATGCCCGCTTGCTGGAAACCGTATTGCAGGATTACGGCGTGCAAGGCCGCATCGTCGAGATCAGGCCGGGCCCGGTGGTCACGCTCTACGAGTTGGAACCGGCCCCCGGAATCCGTTCAGCGCGGGTGATCGGCCTCGCCGACGATATCGCCCGCAGCCTTTCGGTGCTGGCCGTGCGCATCGCGACAGTGCAGGGCCGCAACGTGATCGGCATCGAGGTGCCGAACGCCAAGCGGGAAACGGTGTTTCTCTCGGAACTGCTCGGCGTGCCGGACTGGACCAGCTATCCCGGCAAGCTGGCGCTGGCGCTCGGCAAGGATATCAGCGGCGCGCCAGTGATCGCTGATCTCGCGCGGATGCCGCATCTCCTAATCGCGGGAACCACCGGCTCCGGCAAGTCGGTTGGCGTCAATGCGATGATCCTCTCCTTGCTCTACCGGCTTTCGCCGGAGCAATGCCGGCTGATCATGATCGATCCAAAAATGCTGGAGCTTTCAGTCTATGAAGGCATCCCGCATCTGCTGACGCCGGTGGTGACGGAACCGGCAAAAGCGGTGGCGGCGCTGAAATGGGTGGTGCGCGAGATGGAGCGGCGTTATCGCGCCATGAGCCAGCTCTCGGTGCGCAATATCGCCGGTTATAATGACAGGGTGAACGAGGCGCTGGAGCGGGGCGAGGTGGTAACCCGCCGGGTACAGACCGGCTTCGACCCGGAAACCGGACGTCCGGTGCATGAGGAGCAGCCGCTAGCACTGGAAGCGCTGCCGCTGATCGTGGTGTTCATCGACGAGATGGCCGATCTGATGATGGTCGCCGGCAAGGAGATCGAGGCCGCGGTGCAGCGCCTGGCGCAGATGGCGCGCGCCGCCGGCATCCATGTCATCATGGCGACGCAGCGGCCCTCGGTCGATGTCATCACCGGCACCATCAAGGCCAATTTCCCGACCCGCATTTCCTTTCAGGTGATCTCGAAATTCGACAGCCGCACCATTCTAGGCGAGCAAGGCTCCGAACAACTGCTCGGCCAGGGCGACATGCTCTATATGGCGGGCGGCGGCCGGATCACCCGCGTGCATGGCCCTTTTGTGTCCGATAAGGAGGTCGAGGATGTGGTCGCCTTCCTGCGCGAGCAGGGCGAGCCTGCCTATATCGAGGAAGTCACCGAAATTCCTGATGATGATGGCGGCTCGGCGCTGGCCAATATGCCCGGCGCGGAAGCCGGCGAAGCCAATCTGTACAGCCAAGCAGTGGCGCTGGTGGCGCGGGAAGGCAAAGCCTCGACCTCGTTCATCCAGCGGCATCTGCAAATCGGCTATAACCGCGCCGCCAAGTTGATCGAGCAAATGGAAAAGGACCACGTGGTCGGCCCCGCCAACCATGTTGGCAAACGGGAAGTGCTAATCGCGGGTCCGAGGGAGGACTAAATTAAAAAAGTTCTTTGGTTCCGCGGGCGCGGCGCCTTTCTTTCAAGAAAGAACTGCTTTTTTGAAAAAAAGGCGCCGCGCCCGCGGCAGCAAAAAACTTTTGGCAATTAAGCTTCCGCCCGCCGTCATCGTCCATGACCGAGACGATATGGGCGCCGCCCTGGCTTCTGGCTTGCCGGTTACTTTGCTTTCGGCGCCGGGCTTCGCGCTTTATGGCGGCTGCGGCTGGTGGCAAGCGCTGCTGGAGCAGGCGGCCTACCAGGGGCCGGCGTTTCTCGATTGCGCCGATGCGCCGGGCCGGGCCGTGGAGGCCGTGAGGCTTGGGCTTTATGGCCTCATTCTCACCGCTGAACCGCTGATTTTCGCCCGTGTTCACGCAATTGCCGCTGAATTAGGCGTTGTTCTCCTTGAAGCCGCCCCGCCAGCGCTCGATCTTGCGAAGCATAACGCGCTGCGGCGTCTGCCGGCTTGGTTGACAGGTGATGAAGCGGCGTAAGGCGTATAAGCAACCGGCGAAATAGGAGAACCCCATGCGAGTCACTCAGCGCGTCAAGAAAATTCTCGACTGGTACGAAAGCGATAATCCCGGCACCAAGTCCAGCCTCGCGTGGATGCTGATGGAGGGCAAGCTCGGCGGCTCTGGCAAGATGGTAATCCTGCCGGTCGATCAAGGCTTCGAGCATGGTCCGGCCCGCAGTTTTGGGACCAATCCCGCCGCCTATGACCCGCATTATCACTTCCAGCTCGCCATGGATGCGGGATTGAACGCCTACGCGGCGCCGCTCGGCATGATCGAGGCGGGGGCGGATACCTTCGCCGGCGCGATTCCGACCATTCTCAAGCTGAATTCCTCCAACAGCCTCGCCAGCCAGAAGGATCAAGCCGTCACCGGCTCGGTATCGGATGCGCTCAGGCTCGGCTGCGCCGCCATCGGCTTCACCATCTATCCAGGCAGTGATTATCAGTTCGAGATGATGGAGGAAATCAGGGAGCTTGCCGAGGAAGCCAAGTCGGCGGGCCTTGCCGTGGTCATCTGGTCCTATCCGCGCGGCCCGGACCTCGACAAGCAGGCGGAGACCGCTGTGGATATTTGCGCCTATGCCGCGCATATGGCGGCGCTCCTCGGCGCGCATATCATTAAAGTGAAGCCGCCGACCGATCATATCGGGCTGGAGGCGGCAAAAAAGGTCTATCAGGGCATCGATACCTCGACGATGGCGAAGCGGGTCCAGCACGTCGTGCAGACTTGCTTCAACAGCAAGCGCATCGTGATTTTCTCGGGCGGCGATGCCGGCGAAACCGACACGTTGCTGGAAACCATTCGCGGGTTGCGTGATGGCGGCGCCTTCGGCTCAATCATTGGTCGCAATTCCTTCACTCGACCGCGCGAGGAAGCGCTGTCGCTGCTTTCCAAAGTTATTGAAATCTATCAAGGCAAGGCATGACGCCATGACGGCGGGGTGCCGGCTCTATCTGGTGACACCGCCTTTGCTGACGCCTGGATTTGCCGATGACCTGGCAGCGGCGCTGGATGCGGGTGATGTCGCTTGTATTCAGCTGCGACTCAAGGACGCGCCGGATGATCAAATCAAGCGCGCCGTTGAAGCGCTGCGTCCGGTGGCGCAGTCGCGCAATGTCGCGTTTCTGCTGAACGACCGGCCCGACCTCGCGGCGCAAACCGGCTGCGACGGCGTGCATATCGGGCAGCAGGACATGCCCTATGCCGCGGCGCGCAAGCTGGTGGGCGGCGGGATGATCGGCGTCACCTGCCATGATTCGCGCCATCTGGCGGTGGAAGCGGCGGAAGCCGGGGCGGATTATGTCGCTTTCGGCGCATTTTACCCGACGCTGACCAAGCAGCCTCCGGCGATGGCGGAGATTGATATCATCGCCTGGTGGGCTGAGATGATGGAGGTGCCTTGCGTCGCCATCGGCGGCATCACCGCAGCGAATTGTGCTCCACTGGTTGCGGCTGGCGCCGATTTTCTTGCCGTGGTGGGCGCGGTCTGGCAGCATCCGGATGGACCCGGGGGCGGGGTGAAAGCAATGCTGGCGGCGATAGGAAGCGTTTCGTAGGCCTACGAAACGGCAGCGGGCCTCGGCAATAATTTGGGATTGAACGCGGCGTCGAGGCCAGACGGGACGTCCCAGTCAAGGCTGCCGATGGCATCGCATTGGCGGCATAAGGCGTGCCAGGTTTCATGCGCTGCGCCACAATTCCGGCAATGCCAGAGCGGGCCGGATGGAGCGGCGAGGGCTGCCTGCATCGCCTGTTGCGCGGCCGCCGGATCGGCCTCCAAAGAGGCGAGTTCGGCCCGCAGCCGCGCCAGCCGCCCGGCATCCAGCCCGGCTTTCGCCGCCGCCTCGGTATGGCGGTTGGCTTCGCCTGGAAGATTGGCCGCAATGGCGCTGCGGGCGAGCAGCAGGGCGCTTTCGGGATGATCGGGATTGGCGGCGGCGAGCGCCTGCGCCGCTTGCGCCCGTTCGAGCGGCGCGGCAATGGGCGCCAGATAGGCTTCGGCGAGCGACGGATGCGGCGCGATCCGCCAGACATTCAGCAAGGTTTTGCGCGCCGCGCGCTCCTTGCCGGCGGCCCGCCGCGCTTCCGCTAGGGTGATGGCGGCGGGCGCCAGTGTGGGCGCTAGTTTCACGGCTTCCCATGCCCAATCCAATGCGATTCGACGGTCAGCGGCAGTGCGTGATGCCATGATGGCGAGCGCCGTCCGCGCGCGAGGTTCAGTGGCGAGGCGGGCGGCGGTGGCATAGTCTGCTTCGCGCGCCGCAAGCGTTACCCGCTGGCTGCGCAGCCAGGCCGAGTTCGGATAGGCCAAGGCGGCGTTTTGCGCCACGTCACGCGCTTGGAGTTGCGCTGCTTCACTGGCGCTATCGGCACCGGCATGATGCACCAAGCCGCGCCAGCCGAGAAACCCGGCATGAGGATGTTTCGCGAGCTGAGCAAAATGCTCGTTCGCCTCATTGTGCCGACCGTTCAGCCGCGCCGATTCGCCCGAGACATATAAGGCGAGAGGCGCGCCGCCGGCAAGCCGGCGCGCGGTGCGCGCGTGCAGGTCGGCGCCATTCGCGTCACCCGCCGCGATGCTTGAGAGGGCGCGCAATGAGGCCGCTTCACCTTTGTCGCGCCGGATGCCGGCGCGGCGAACCGAAAGCCGCGATGGCGTGCGCGCAAGCAAGGCAAGGCCGCCATAAATCACCATCAGTATCGCGAGAAGCAAGGCCAGCAGCAGGATGGCGATTGGCAGGCTGGTGGTCAGCGTATAGGCGCCGAAGGCCAGCGCTACCTGCCCGTGGAGCTGGGAGACCAGCCAGACCACCACCAGCAGAATGGCCGCGATGACGACGAAACGGATCATCCGCAGCATTATTTCGACCCCGCCGGGCTGGATGAAGGCGGATCGGAGGAAGGCGGGTTCGCCAAAGCCGGATCAGCCAGCGCATGTCGCGCCGTCAGCAACCCGTTCGCTTGATCGAGCCAGTCCCGCATCTTTGCCTTGGCCTGAGGCGGCAACGTTTGCAGCGTCGCCACGGCATTTTGCAGATCGCCGAGGTCGAGATCGTTCTGTGCCGCCGCGAGCATGCCGGAGACCTGGCTGCCGATCAGCACCTTGCCGTGCCGTTGCACGGTGACAAGCCCTGCCACGCGCATTTTCAGCCGCTGCCAGTAGTCGCCGGTTCCTTGCACCTCGCCGCCGGCAGCGATTGCCTGGCGCGCCGCGGCTGGAAACGCGCGCCGCAATGCCGCTTCAGTGGGCGGCGCCGCTGTGGCGTAGCGGGCCAAAGCGGGTGGCGCATCCGGAATCGCGCCGAGCGGCTCGCCATTCTGCAAGGCAAGGCTGGCGGCGGCGATGCGATCCATGCGCGCCGCGTGAGACGCGAGCGCCGGCAAGGCGCCGAGGCCGGATTGCATGCCCGCAAGGCTTGACTGCGTGGCGTTCAGGCCAGACCGCAAATCCACCAGCCTCGCGTCCGCCGCGTCCAAGCGTGATTGCTCGTTGGAGCGCAGGCTGGCGATGGTGGCATGATCCGTAGCGATGCTGGCGGCGAGGGCGTTGACGTTTTGCTGCAGGCTGTCGATCTTGTCGGTCAGCGAGGCAGGCAGCTTCGCCACTGCCGGGGGCGTCTCCCGCCGCGCCGCAATAGCCGCTTGCAAGGCGCTGATCTTGGCGTAAAGCGCCTCGATCTGCTGGTGCTGCCGCATGGTCTGGCCATGCCAGGCATAGGAACCCGCCCCGGCGCCTAGCAGGAGCAGGATGACCACCAGGCCGAACAGGCCGCCGACCGGAACAACGCGCTTTGTGGTCTCCTGGGCAGGCGGCGCGTCCATGATCGGTTCAGGATTAGGTTGCGGCGCTGGCGGGGCAGGCTCGGCGGAAAGGTCGCTCATGGCAACATGGCTAGCATGCCGGGCTGGCTCGGCGCCATGGCCGTGCGGATCTCGGCAAAGGGTAGAACGCGGAGCGCGGTCGCGACGGTGGCGCTGATCGCGATGGCGACGATTGGACGCAGCTTATGCTCAAGCTTTTCGCGCCGTACCAGAGCGATGAAGCGCCGCGCGGTTTCCTGAGAGAAAAACACCGCGCGATTGGCGTCGCCGCCTTCCAGCACGCGCCGGGCCGCGGCAGGCAGCCGAGATGCTGGGCGCGATTTGTACACCACGCGACGGCGCACCATGAACCCGGCCTCGCGTAGGGTTTTGGCCAGGATGATGCTATGCCCCGCGCCGCAGGCGATCAGCAGGAAACCGGAAGCCGGATCGCAGCGCCGGCTGGCTAGCGCCGCCAGATCCTCGGCGGTGCCGCCAGCGCTGGCGACATTGGTAAAGCCGGCGGCGCGCGCGCGGGAGGCTGTCGCATCGCCCACCGCGAGGAAAGGATGGTGGTGAAACGTGCCAGGCAGGCTGAGCAGGGCTTGGCTGCTCGCCACCAGCACGGCGCTGCATTGCTCGGGCGGCGGCAATTTCGGCATTAGGCGTTCGATGGTGAGGCAAGGCGCCAGGATCGGCACATGGCCGAGCCCGCTCAACGCCTCGGCGGTGGCGGAGGCGCCGGGTTCGGGCCGGGTGATCAGCACGGTAAGCGGGTTTTCCAGCAGCGAAGGTTCAGGATGCAAAGATGTCATCGGGGCTGTCACGGCGGAGGGAGTTGCCGAGTTCGCGGCCCAGGCGCGCCGCTTCGGCGGCGGCGGCGGCGGCGCTGCGTTTGAGCAAGAAGCTGCCATCGCCGCGGGCGACGAGGCCGGTCAGGTGCAGCGCGCCATCTGGCAGGAGCCGGGCATAGCCGCCGATCGGGGTGCGGCAGGAACCGTCGAGCGCCGCCAGCAACGCGCGTTCCGCCGTCGCCACTGCCTTGGCCTCTGGGTCTTCGATAGCGGCGAGCAGGCTTGCGAGCTTAGTGTCGGCGGCGCGCACGGTGATGCCGACAATGCCTTGTCCGGCGGACGGCACCATCGACTCAGGGTCGAGCACCGCGTCCACCTCGTCCTCAAGGCCGAGGCGGCGCAGTCCGGCAAGGGCCAGCATCGTCGCGTCGACGTCGCCTTGCCGGGTGCGATCCAGCCGGGTGCGAACATTGCCGCGCAGCAGGCTCACCTGCAGGTCGGGGCGGGCATGTAGCAATTGCGCCTGCCGGCGCATCGAGGAGGTGCCGATCACGGCTTTCGAAGGCAGCGCCGCCCAAGGGTCGCCCGGATCGGCGGCGGCCAGGCCATGGCGGAACACTACCGCGTCGCGCGCATCCTCACGCTTCATCGTGCAGGCGAGGATAATGCCATCCGGCAATTCGGTTTCAAGGTCTTTCAAGCTATGCACAGCGAAATCGATCCGGCCATCAGCCAGCGCTTCATGGATTTCCTTGGCGAATAACCCTTTGCCGCCGATATCGGCAAGCCGGCGATCCTGCACCGCGTCGCCGGTGGTGGTGATCACGTCGGCGACGAAGGCCTCCGGCGCAAACCCCAGCGCCGGGCAGGCGATGCGCAGCGCCGCCAGGAATAAATCCGTTTGGGTGCGGGCGAGCGGCGAGCCGCGCGTGCCGACTCGCAGCGGCAGCGATCCCGTATGCGGCCTAACGGCCGGATGGCGTTGGGGGGAATCGCCGGTAGGATTGCTTATTTGCGCGTTGTCCATGAAGCTGGCTTAGAATCACCTTTGCCAAAAGGAAAGCCGGGACGGCGATGGATTTACCGAAAGAACCCGTTCTAGGGCAAATCTTTAGGCCAATTTTGGGCATCGAAACCTCGTGCGACGAAACCGCGGTAGCGGTGCTGGCGCCGGACGGGCAAATTCTAGCCGAGTTGGTGGCCAGCCAGATCGAGGATCACGCGCCCTATGGCGGGGTGGTGCCGGAAATCGCCGCCCGCGCGCATCTCGCTTTGCTGCCCGGCATGGTCGCCGAAGCGTTGCGACAGGCTGAAGTCACCGCTGAAACTTTGGGCGCGGTGGCGGCCACGGCGGGGCCGGGACTGATCGGCGGCCTGATCGTCGGGTCTAATTTCGCCAAGGGCATGGCGCTGGCGGCAAATCTGCCTTATCTCGCGATCAACCATCTGGAAGCCCATGCGCTGACGGCGCGGCTGCCGATGCCGGGCGTGACGACGCCTGAATTTCCTTATCTCCTGCTGTTGGTTTCCGGCGGCCATTGCCAGTTGCTGGCGGTGGATGGTGTCGGACAGTATCGCCGCCTAGGCGCCACGCGCGACGACGCCTTGGGCGAAGCTTTCGATAAGGTGGCGAAATTACTAGGCCTGCCTTATCCGGGCGGTCCGGCGCTGGAGCGCCTCGCGGCGGCGGGCGATCCGATGCGGATTGCGTTGCCCCGGCCGATGCTCGGACGGCCAGGCTGCGATTTCTCCTTCTCCGGCCTGAAAACCGCGGTGGCGCAGCTGGTGGCGGCGCAAGGTTCCGAACGTCTGGCAGGCGATTTCGCGGCCGATGTCGCGGCAGGGTTCCAGGCCAGCGTTTTGGCGGTTCTGGCGGACCGGCTTGCCGCGGCGCTGGCGATGATGCCGGAGGCGACCGCAGTGGTGGCAGCCGGCGGCGTCGCCGCCAATCAGGCAATCCGGGCGATGCTGGCGGCGGTCGCCCATCGCCATGGCAGGCCGTTAATCGCGCCGCCGCTTCGCCTGTGCACCGACAATGCGGTGATGGTTGCCTGGGCAGCGATTGAGCGGCTGCGGCATGGCGGGGGCGATGCGCTGGATGCGCCTTGCCGTCCACGCTGGCCTTTGTAAAGGAGGCCCCCGCAAGGCGACGGCCGCTTTATTGGAAGTTGCAGGACTTGCAGGTTCATGCAATCTTTTTAGCCATAATCTTCATTCCCAAGACAAGGCTTCATGATGAGTAGCACTGATCTCCAAGCGCGGCGGCAGGCGGTGGCGGCAATGGCCGCCCCGCCAAAGCTTCCTGAAATCACCGACGCCAAGGAATGGAGCGCCGCAATCCTGGCCAAGCTTTATTACGGCGTCGGCAAGAATACCGTCACCGCCAGCGACCGCGACTGGTTTGTCGCCTTGGCTCTTGCCTTGCGCGAACGGGTAGTCGAGCGCTGGATCGCCACCACCAGTTCGATTTATGCGACCGGCAAAAAACGGGTTTACTATCTTTCGCTGGAATTCCTCATCGGCCGGCTGTTGTTCGACACGCTGACCAATCTGGGCCTGACCGAGATCACCCGCGCGGCGCTGGCTGATCTAGGCGTCGATCTGCACCGATTGCGCGAATCCGAACCCGACGCGGCGCTCGGCAATGGCGGCCTGGGACGGCTGGCCGCATGCTTCATGGAAAGCATGTCAACGCTCGCCATCGCCGGTTCTGGCTACGGCATCCGTTACGATAACGGGCTGTTCCAGCAGGCGATTCGCGATGGCTGGCAGCGCGAGTATCCGGAGGATTGGCTGTCCTTCGGCAATCCCTGGGAGTTCGAGCGCTCGGAGGTCAGCTACAACATCCAATTCGGCGGCCATGTCGATTCTGAGCGCAATGAGGATGGCGATGTCCGGCAGGTGTGGCACGCGGGGGAGACGATCAGAGCCGTCGCCTATGATACGCCAGTGGTTGGCTGGCGCGGCGCGCATGTGAATTCGCTGCGCCTGTGGTCGGCCCGTGCTGTCGATCCGCTGCATCTCGACGCGTTCAATTCCGGTGATTACATGGGCGCGCTGGGGCAGAATGTGCAGGCGCAGTCGATCTCCAAGGTTTTGTATCCGAGTGACGTAACGCCGGCGGGGCAAGAGTTGCGGTTGCGGCAGGAGTATTTCTTTGCCTCCGCCTCGCTGCAGGACATGATCCGGCGGCATCTGCACCAGTATCGCGACCTGCGCTCGCTGCCCGACAAGATAGCGATCCAGTTGAACGACACCCATCCGGCCATTGCCATTGTCGAGATGATGCGGTTGCTGGTCGATATGCACAACCTGCTTTGGGAAGAGGCCTGGGAAGTCACCAAGGGCGTGTTTTCCTATACTAACCACACGCTGCTGCCGGAAGCGCTAGAGACCTGGCCGGTGCCGCTGATGGAGCGGCTGCTGCCGCGCCACATGCAGATCATCTATCTGATAAATGCCGAACATCTGGAACGGGCGCGCGCCGCGGGCGGCGCCGATGGCGGCAGGATGGCAACGCTTTCGATGATCGACGAGGCGCAAGGGCGGCGGGTGCGGATGGGGCATCTAGCCTTTATCAGCTCCCACAAGGTGAACGGCGTTTCAGCGCTGCATACCGAGCTGATGCGGCGCACCGTGTTTAGCAACTTGCACGGCATGTTCCCCAACCGAATCGTTAATGTGACCAACGGCATCACCTTCCGCCGCTGGCTGTTCGAGGCGAATCCCGGATTGACTGGGCTATTGACCGAAACCCTGGGCGATACGCTGCTCGACGATCCCTCGGCGCTTTCGGGGCTTGCCGCTTTCGCCGGCGACCGCGAATTCCGCCGCCGCGTCGCCGCCGTCAGGCGCGGCAACAAGCTGGTGCTGGCGCAATATATCCGCGACAAATTACGCATCAAGGTCGATCCCGATGCGATGTTCGACGTGCAGATCAAGCGCATCCATGAATACAAGCGCCAGTTGCTGAACATCCTGGAGACCATCGCGCTTTATGACGCGATCCGCGCGCGTCCGATGGAGAACTGGATCCCGCGGGTCAAAATCTTTGCGGGCAAGGCGGCCGCGAGCTATCATCAGGCCAAGCTGATCATCAAGTTGATCAATGACGTGGCGCGCATCGTGAATAACGACCCGACGGTGCGAGGCCTGCTCAAAGTGGTGTTCCTGCCGAATTTCAACGTCAGCCTCGCCGAGATGATCATTCCCGCCGCCGATCTCTCGGAACAAATCTCCACCGCCGGGATGGAGGCGTCCGGCACCGGTAACATGAAGCTGGCGCTGAACGGGGCTTTGACCATCGGCACGCTCGATGGCGCCAATGTCGAGATCCGCGAGCAGGTGGGGGCGGATAACATCTTTATCTTCGGCCTGACTGCCGAAGAGGTAAACCGCCAGCGCCAGCAGGGCTGGTCGTCGGAGGAAATCGTCGCCGGCTCGCCGATGCTAGGCGAGGTGATCGATGCGATCAGCTCCGGCGTGTTCTCACCCGATGAGCGGGAGCGCTTTCGTCCCATCTCGGAGGCGCTGCTGCATCAGGATCATTTTCTGGTCACCGCGGATTTCGACGCCTATTGCCAAGTGCAGCGCGAGGTGGACGCGTTATGGCGCAACCAGGATGCCTGGTGGCACGCCAGCGTGATGAACACCGCGAACATGGCGTATTTCTCGTCGGATCGTGCGGTAAGCGAGTACGCAACTGAAATTTGGCGGACGATGCCGAAGGCTTGAAGCAAGCGGTTCTTTTTTGCAAAAAAGAACCAAAAAACTCTTTTTAATTTATAAGAAGTTTTTGCTTCTTTTTTCAAAAAGAAGCGCTTGCTCAACCTTATTGCAGCGGCGGTGGCGGATCACGATATTGAGGGGCAAGCAATAAACAGGAGGATGGACGATGCTCAAGCCGGGATCGCATACACCGCTGTCGCGTTCGGCGATGGCCTATATTCTGGCTGGAGGTCGCGGCTCTCGCCTCCTCGAACTCACCGACAAGCGCGCCAAGCCCGCCGTGCAGTTCGGCGGCAAATGGCGGATTATTGATTTCGCGCTGTCCAATGCGTTTAATTCCGGCATCCGGCATATTGGCGTCGCCACCCAATACAAGGCGCATAGCCTGATCCATCATTTGCAGCTCGGCTGGAATTTCTTTCGCCGCGAGCGCAATGAAAGCTTCGACATCCTGCCGGCCAGCCAGCGAATTTCTGAGGAAAATTGGTATCTCGGCACGGCGGACGCAATTTTTCAGAATATCGATATCATCGAGAGCTACGGGCCGAAATATGTCGTCGTGCTGGCCGGCGACCATGTCTATAAAATGGATTACGAGATCATGCTGCAGCAGCATGTCGAGCAGGGCGCCGATGTCACCATCGGCTGCGTTGAAGTGCCGCGCGCCGAGGGCAGCGCCTTTGGCATCATGCATGTCGATGAAAATGACAAGGTGATTGCCTTTTTGGAAAAGCCCAGTGATCCGCCCTCAATGCCGGGCAAGCCAGATGTGGCGCTGGCCAGCATGGGGATTTACGTGTTTGAGACGGGGTTTTTAATCGAGGAACTGAAGCGCAATGCGGCGGTTCCGGGCACTAACCATGATTTCGGCAAGGATATCATTCCCTATATCGTCGAGCACGGCAAAGCAGTGGCGCATCATTTTTCGAAATCCTGCGTGCGCTCTAGCACCGAAGCGGAGCCGTACTGGCGCGATGTCGGCACCGTAGAAGCCTATTGGGAGGCCAATATTGACCTCACCGATTTCGTGCCGGCGCTCGACATCTATGACCGCAACTGGCCGATCTGGACCTATACCGAAGGCACGCCGCCGGCTAAGTTCATCCATGACGAACGGGAGCGGCGGGGTCTCGCGGTATCCTCGCTGGTCTCCGGAGGCTGTGTGGTCTCCGGCGCCTCAATCCGGCGCGCGGTGCTGTTCACCCGCACTAGGGTAAATTCGTTTTCGCAGATCGAGGGGGCTGTGGTGCTGCCGGAGGTCGATATCGGCCGCCATGCCCGGCTCTCCAACGTGGTGATCGACCGTGGCGTGCGCATCCCTGCCGGGTTGGTGGTAGGCGAGGATGCGGAGGCCGACGCCGCGCGATTCCGCCGCACCGAGCGGGGGATTTGCCTGATCACGCAAAATATGATCGACAAGCTTTGAAAATCCTCTCGGTCGCTTCCGAAATCTATCCACTGATCAAGACCGGCGGCTTGGCCGATGTCGCGGGCGCTTTGCCAGGAGCGCTGGCGGCAGAAGGGATCACGATACGGTCAATGATCCCTGGTTATCCGGCGGTGCTAGTGGCGCTGGCGCGGGTAGAAGTACTGTTTACCTGGAATGAGTTGTTCGGCGGCCCAGCGCGGTTGCTGGCGGCGCGAGGCGGTGGAGCGGACGGCCTTGAGCTTGATCTGATCGTGCTGGATGCGCCGCATCTCTATGCCCGGTCTGGCAATCCTTATGTCGATGCAAATGGCGCCGACTGGCCGGATAATGCGGTTCGTTTCGCGGCGCTGGCTCAGGCGGCGGCGATACTGGGTCAGGGCGTCATCGGCGGTTTTCAGCCGGATATCGTGCATTGCCATGATTGGCAGACTGGATTGACGGCTGCCTATCTGCATTATGCGAATGCGCCGCACGCGCCGGTGGTGATGACCGTGCATAACCTCGCTTATCAGGGCCAGTTTCCCGCCTATCTGCTTGGCATACTCGGCCTGCCGCCTAATGCTTACGCGATGGACGGCGTGGAGTATTACCAATCCATCGGCTATCTGAAAGCCGGGCTACATTTTGCTGACGCCATCACCACGGTCTCGCCCAGCTACGCCGCTGAGTTGCAAACCGATGCGGGGGGCATGGGACTGGCCGGGTTATTCCGCAGCCGGGCTGAACAGGTCTTCGGCATTCTCAACGGCATTGATACGGATGTGTGGAATCCGGCGACCGATGGGTTGATCGCGGCGTCTTATGACGCGGGTGACATCGAAGCGCGGGCCGTCAACAAAGCCGCACTGCAAAATCGGTTGGGCTTTGCCGTAGATTCTGACCGCATGTTGATCGCCGTGGTCAGCCGGTTGGCTTGGCAGAAGGGCCTCGATCTGGTGCCCGAAGTCTTGCCTGCCTTAACCGCGATGGGTGCGCAACTGGCGGTGCTGGGTTCCGGCGAGACGGCGCTGGAAGTCGCCTTTGCCGCGGCGGCGCGGGAAAACCCTAAGTCGGTCGCCTGCGTATTCGGCTTTAATGAAACGCTTGCCCATCTGATGCAGGCGGGCGCCGATGTGGTGTTGGTGCCGTCCCGATTTGAGCCGTGCGGCCTGACCCAACTAATCGCTCAGCGTTATGGCGCGATCCCCGTTGTTGCAAGGGTTGGTGGCCTTGCTGATACCGTGATCAACGCGAATGAAGTCGCGATCTCGGCGAATGTAGCCACCGGCATCCAGTTCTCGCCGGTCGATGTGGATGCCTTGAACACTGCCCTCCACCGCACGATCCAGCTTTGGCGGCAGCCGGAGCGCTGGCGGCGGATGCAGCGCAATGCCATGGCCCTGGATGTCTCTTGGGCCGGGCCGGCGCGGCAATACGCGTCGCTGTACCGACGGCTTATGACGTAAAGGAGCCTATAGTAAGAGGCAACTGGCGCCTATTACCGCGGCTTTGAACGACCGGCGCCGGTTCCTGCGCCTGAAGCTCACTGAAGGCCAGAACCATAACGGTGGTAGCGCCGCGGAGATGTTGGATAAGGCCAAAGCGGCGGAGGTCTTTCGTACCCTGGTCGATCAGGTGATGATGGTGCCTGACAATGGAGAGCTGGCGATCATCCTGCGAGGCGATCTGGCCGCGATCCTGCGGTTTGTCGCGGGCAAGAAGAACCCCGACATCCTTACGGAAGCCGGGGTTATGGCGAAGCTGCTTTCGCAAGGATCGATGGTTGCGGGGATAGGATTTGAACCTATGACCTTCAGGTTATGAGCCTGACGAGCTACCGGGCTGCTCCACCCCGCGGCAGTTTTCAGTTGTCAGCGATCAGTTGTCAGAAAGATTGTTCTGACGACTGATAGCTGACGACTAGTGACTGAATAGGCTAGAGGACCTGGCGGCGACCTACTCTCCCGTGCCTTGAGACACAGTACCATGGGCGCTGGGGATTTTCACGGCCGAGTTCGGGATGGGATCGGGTGTAGGCTCCCCGCCAAAGCCACCAGGTCGTCCAGCCTATTCAGTTGTCGGTTATCAATCGCCAGTCACCAATTAAGCTTCTGACGACTATCTAGGTTTTGGTGCGGGATGATCGAGTGTCACGCATGCGGATCACCATGCATGGTGGGCTGGCGTTGATTGTTGGATATGAGCTCAATCGGGTGATTAGTACCGGTTAGCTCCACGCGTTACCGCGCGTACACACCCGGCCTATCGACGTGATGGTCTTTCACGGCCCTCAGGGAGACCTAGTTTTGAGGTAAGTTTCCCGCTTAGATGCTTTCAGCGGTTATCTTGTCCATACTTAGCTACCCGGCGGTGCCACTGGCGTGACAACCGGTGCACCAGAGGTATGTCCATCCCGGTCCTCTCGTACTAGGGACAGATCCTCGCAAGTCTCCAACACCCACGGCAGATAGGGACCGAACTGTCTCACGACGTTCTAAACCCAGCTCACGTACCACTTTAATCGGCGAACAGCCGAACCCTTGGGACCTGCTCCAGCCCCAGGATGTGATGAGCCGACATCGAGGTGCCAAACCTCCCCGTCGATGTGGACTCTTGGGGGAGATCAGCCTGTTATCCCTAGAGTACCTTTTATCCGTTGAGCGATGGCCCTTCCACGTGGAACCACCGGATCACTATGGCCGACTTTCGTCTCTGCTCGAACTGTCGCTCTCGCAGTCAGGCGGGCTTATGCCATTGCACTCAACAGCCGATGTCCGACCGGCTTGAGCCCACCATCGCGCGCCTCCGTTACTTTTTAGGAGGCGACCGCCCCAGTCAAACTGCCCACCATGCAGGGTCCCGGACCGGGATGACCGGTCGCGGTTAGACATCAAAAGCGCGCAGGGCGGTATTTCAAGGGTGGCTCCACACAAGCTAGCGCCCATGCTTCAATGCCTCCCGCCTATCCTACACAGCACTCTTCTGATGCCACTGCAAAGCTGCAGTAAAGGTTCATAGGGTCTTTCCGTCTGACCGCGGGTACCCCGCATCTTCACGGGGAATTCAATTTCGCTGAGCCGATGCTGGAGACAGTGGGGAAGTCGTTACGCCATTCGTGCAGGTCGGAACTTACCCGACAAGGAATTTCGCTACCTTAGGACCGTTATAGTTACGGCCGCCGTTTACCGGGGCTTCAATTCAGTGCTTGCACACCTCCTCTTAACCTTCCGGCACCGGGCAGGCGTCAGGCCGTATACGTCGTCTCTCGACTTCGCACAGCCCTGTGTTTTTACTAAACAGTCGCTACCCCCTGGTTTGTGTCACCCATCCATGGTTGCCCATCAATGGGTCTCGCTTATCCCGAAGTTACACGAGTAATTTGCCTAGTTCCTTCAGCATCGTTCTCTCAAGCGCCTTGGTATGCTCTACCAGTCCACCTGTGTCGGTTTCGGGTACGGTCTATACGCTGGAGCTATTTCCTGGAATGCGCAAAAAGCCCGGTCAATCCAATAAGACCGGACAACATCTTGCATTCGTCACTTCCAGCAGGCCGGGGAATGTTAACCCCGTTTCCATCGACTACGGCTTTCGCCCTCGCCTTAGGGGCCGGCTCACCCTGCGCGGATTAACCTTGCGCAGGAACCCTTGGACTTTCGGCGACAGTGTTTCTCGCACTGTTTGTCGCTACTCATGTCAGCATTCGCACTTCCGATACCTCCACCACCCCTCACGGATATGGCTTCACAGGCTTACGGAACGCTCCGCTACCGAACAGTTGTCAGTTGTCAGTCGTCAGTTATCAGACAAAGTCTTAGGAGGATTCAGTTTGGCTTGTGCTTGCTGAGAGCCTGCGTAACAGGCCTTGCAGCATTCTTGCGATCTCCTCGAAGCGGGATTGCCATGAGGAGGCGATCTCCGGCTCGATCAAGTTCAGATCACGAGCGTACTGGCACCACAGCTTGCATTCATCCGCCGAACCCAGCGCCATGATGACATAGCGCTTGAACTCGGCATCCGAACCACGTTGCCGCCCCGAGCCTTCCGCCAAAAGAGCGCAAACTGATTTCGAGGCCCGGCGCAACTGTTCCGCGACCCCGCCCATCTGCTCCGCCTTCGGAAAACCCAGGCTCAGCCGATGCACCTCAAGCGACAGCGCGTAAGCCCGCCGGAACACGTCCAGCGACCAAACATCACCCGCCATCTCGCCGCATCCACCACTCCAACTGAAAACCTCTTCCTTAACTTCGTCTGACAACTGGCAACTGACAACTGACAACTGTTCCCACAGCTTCGGTACGTGGCTTGAGCCCCGTTACATCTTCGGCGCAGGATTTCTTGACTAGACCAGTGAGCTATTACGCTTTCTTTAAAGGATGGCTGCTTCTAAGCCAACCTCCTGGTTGTTTTGGAATTCCCACATCCTTTCCCACTTAGCCACGATTTGGGGACCTTAGCTGGTGGTCTGGGCTGTTTCCCTCTCGACGATGGACCTTAGCACCCACCGTCTGTCTGCCGCATAAGACACTTCGGTATTCGGAGTTTGGTTAGGTTTGGTAAGACTTTGGGTCCCCCTAGCCCATCCAGTGCTCTACCCCCGAAGGCATACATGCGACGATCTACCTCAATAGATTTCGCGGAGAACCAGCTATCTCCGAGTTTGATTGGCCTTTCACCCCTAGCCACAGCTCATCCCCGACTTTTTCAACAGGCGTGGGTTCGGCCCTCCAGTGCGTGTTACCGCACCTTCAGCCTGGCCATGGCTAGATCACTCGGTTTCGGGTCTTCTGCCAGCAACTAAATCGCCCTATTCAGACTCGCTTTCGCTGCGCCTACACCTAACGGCTTAAGCTTGCTGCAAACAGAAACTCGCTGACCCATTATACAAAAGGTACGCCGTCACGGTATGAACACTTGCGTGTAAAACCGCTCCGACTGCTTGTAGGCATCCGGTTTCAGGTCTCTTTCACTCCCCTCGTCGGGGTGCTTTTCACCTTTCCCTCACGGTACTTGTTCACTATCGGTCAC
>OZ255628.1:3555000-3718058 GCA_965276795.1 Acetobacteraceae bacterium
CCACAGCGAATAGCGCGGCATTGACTGCGCCGGCTCGGCCGATTGCAAAACTTGCCACCGGCACGCCACCAGGCATCTGCACGATGGAGTACAGGCTATCGAGGCCACGCAGCGCCGCAGATTCCACCGGCACGCCAAGCACAGGAATCGGGGTGAGGGCGGCGATCATGCCGGGCAGATGCGCGGCACCCCCGGCGCCAGCGATGATCGCCCGCAGGCCGCGCGCTTCCGCCTGCGCAGCGTACTTATAAAGCCGCCGCGGCGTGCGATGCGCCGAGACGACCCGCGTCTCAAAGGCAACGCCAAACTCTTCCAGAACTTCGGCTGCATGCCGCATGGTCGGCCAGTCGGAGCGGCTGCCCATGACAATGGCAAGGCGCAATGGAGCGGCGTCTGTCAAGCAATATTATCCGGGATCAGCCGGCTTTCGATCTGGGCGATCTGATCCCTCAGCGAAAGCTTGCGCTTTTTCAGTCGCTGGATTTGCAACTGATCGATGGCGGTCTGCTCGCCTAGGCGCGCGATGACGGTATCGAGGTCGCGATGCTCGCTGCGCAGCGCGTGCAGATGGCGAAGGAGGGTGTCCCGGTCGGTCAACATAGGCGCCGCTTTAGCATAGGCGCGGCTGACAGCCATAGGCTGGATTTATGCCGCCGCCGTCATCTTTCTCAAGCACGTTTAATGGAGGGCATCACTTTTATGGATGACAGCTTGGACCACGAAAGGTTAGACTTACCTCTGGCTTGTTACCCGGCTGATGTTTTTCCGCTTGATCTCAAAGGAGATACTGATGAGCCTTGAAGCAAGAATTGACTCCCTGAAACTCCGTCACGCGACGCTTGAGACGCGCATCAATGATGAAGATCGCCGTCCGCGTCCGAATGACGGTGAACTGGGGCGCTTGAAGGTGGAGAAGCTCAAGCTGAAGGAAGAATTGGAGCGGCTGCGTAGCGAAGCCGCTCATTGACAATAGACTTTTAGAAAAGGGACATTGTCCCGAGGTTACGCCGCTTCGTCTGCCTGAGGCAGGGGGAGCGGCGGCGCCGCATGGCCTTCACGCACCACGCGCTCATTGGCCGCCGCGACCATTTCGTTCAAATCCGCCTGCTTGCACAGGCCTAGAATAACCGGATCGCGCGGCTTGATATTGGCGCTATTCCAATGTGAACGCTCGCGCACTTTCTGTATGGTTTCCTTGGTGGTGCCTAGCAGCTTAACGATCTGGATGTCTTGCACATGCGGGTAGTTGCGCAGGATAAAGGCGATGGCGTCAGGCCGGTCATTGCGCTTGGCAACCGGAGTGTATCGCGACGCCTTCTGTTTCTTCATGCCGCTGGCTCCTGCGGCAATCAAGCGCAGCCTCGCCTCAGGATCGGCTTCGCAGCGGGCGATGTCTTGCGTCGTCACCTGCTTGTTTGCGACAGGATCATAGCCTACAATTCCTTGAGCCACCTCGCCATCGGCGATGGCCTGAATTTCCAGCGGATGCATGCCGCAAAATTCGGCAATTTGCTCGAAAGTAAGAGCGGTTTTGTCAATGAGCCACACGGCAGTGGCTTTGGGCATTAAGGGAAGTGACATCGTGATCCTCGGAGGTGCAAAAGCGCGGCTACGGTTAACAACCCGTGCTGGGCCTTAAAATCAGCCACTGATATGGTCTGAAGCAGTGTCGCGGGTCAAGCGGCGCTTTGCAATATCTGGCATGTGGCCATTGTGGAACAAGCAAAGGCACGGCAGCCGCGCCGCATCGCCTCTTGCGAAACCATCGCATCGGATAGACATTATAGCCATGATCGATCCATTTGGGCGTAAAATTTCCTATTTGCGAGTTTCGGTGACGGATCGCTGCGATTTTCGCTGCGTTTATTGCATGGCCGAGGATATGAGCTTCCTGCCGAAACAGGATTTGCTGTCGCTTGAGGAGTTGGAGCGGCTTTGCGGGGCTTTTATCAGCCAAGGCGTGCGCAAAATCCGGCTCACCGGCGGTGAGCCGCTCGTGCGGCGCGGCATCATGGCGCTAATCAACCGCCTGGGGGCAAGGCTGGGGAACGGGCTAGACGAGCTTACCCTGACCACCAATGGCAGCCAACTAGGACGGTTTGCCGAGGAATTAATCGCGGCGGGGGTGAAGCGCATTAATGTCAGCCTTGATACGCTGGATGCGACGAAATTCGCGGAGATCACCCGCTGGGGCCGGCTTGACCAGGTGATGGCGGGAATTATGGCGGCCAAAGCGGCCGGACTTGCGATCAAGATCAACATGGTGGCGCTCAAGGACGTCAATGAGCATGAAATCGACACCATGCTCGATTGGTGCGGCGGCCATGGCTTTGATCTTTGCCTGATCGAGACCATGCCGCTGGGCGAGATCAATGGCGACCGGGTCGATCAATATTTGCCGCTTTCGCTGGTGCGGGCGCGGCTGGCGCAAAATTGGACATTGACCGAGACCGCCTATCAAACCGGCGGTCCGGCGCGGTATTTGGATGTCGAGGAGACCGGCGCGCGCATCGGCTTTATCACGCCGCTCACTCATAATTTCTGCGAGAGCTGCAACCGGGTGCGGCTGACCTGCACCGGCACGCTGTTCATGTGCCTAGGTCAGGAGGACGCGGCAGATTTGCGGGCGCCGCTGCGGGCCAATCTCGACGATGCGGCATTAGCGGAGGCGATTCGCGAGGCGATTAGCCGAAAGCCGAGAGGCCATGACTTCGTGATCGATCGGCAGCATAATCGCCCGGCTCTAGCGCGCCATATGAGCGTTACCGGCGGATAAGATCCGCCACACGCTGCGCCAAATCAAGCAAGGCAAGGTCGCTGCCGCGCGCTGACAGCAGCGATAATCCGACTGGCGCGCCATCAACAAGGCCAGCCGGCAGCGTCACTTCCGGGATGCCCGCGAGCACGGAAATCGCGCCGACCCGCTGGATGTTGTCACGCAAGGCATCGAGCCCTGCTTGATCGGCGTCGCGCAAAGGAGCGGGGGTCGGGCTGGTGGGCACGATCAGCACCGCGCCGGAGGCAAGGAGCGTTTGTATTTTTAACTGAAAGCGGCGGCGAAACAGCCTTGCTTTATTGGCTTGCGCCACGGTGACGGTGGAAGCTTTGGCGAAACGTCCGGCGATCACCGGATCAAGTTCCGCGTTTTCCGCCTTGATCCAGCCGCCAAGCGCGGTCCAGGATTCGCGCCCCTGTATGGCACGCTGCGCCGCGACCAGCTCATCCAGCCCGTTTGGCGCCAGATCGAGGGAGAGCAGTCCTAATTCAGCGCGCAGCGCAGCCAAGGCTGGCCGCAGCGCGTCCCTTGTCGATGTTTCGGCATTCGCCCAAGCTTCGCTGACCGTAAAAAATGGTCCCGCCAAGGCCGGCGCCTCCGGCAGCAGGACGCGGCCGATCCGGGCAAGCAGCGCCGCATCGCGCGTAAACCATCCCGGCGTATCGAGACTAGGCGCCAGGGGTGCCGCGCCCTGCAAGCTGATCGCGCCATGGCTGGGGCGGATGCCGAACAGGCCGCAATAGCTGGCCGGATTCCGCACCGATCCGCCCGTGTCGGAGCCGAGCGCGAAATCTGCGCCGCCAGAGGCTACAAGCGATGCGGAACCCGATGACGAGCCGCCGGGCAGCCGGTCCGGCGCCGCTGGATTTTCCGGCGTGCCGTACCATTTATTGCGTCCTTCCATGCCGAAAGCCAGTTCCACCGTCATGGTCTTGGCGATCAGCCTTGCCCCTTGATCCAGCAAGGCCGCGACGATCCAGGCATGCGAGGTGGGCGCGGCATGGGTGCGTCCCCAATCAGGGTTGCCGAAGCCGGTCACTTCTCCTTTGATGTCGAATAAATCTTTGACGCCGAAGGTGAGGCCGTTCAGGTCGCCGTCGCCCGTCGGCGGGATGTCCAGCGCCTTTAGAACCCCGTATGACTTATGCTCTTCTTGAGTAGTCGTGTCGTTCACCGGCGCATCCCTGCTGACTCAAGACGGTTGAGATAGGTCATCCAACGCTGCTCCTGCTCCACGCCGAGCCGGTACAGGACGTCCCAGGAATAGATGCCGGTGTCATGCCCATCATCAAAGCGAATGCGGATGGCGTAGTTTCCGTTTGGCTCCAGATCGACAAAACCAACATCGCGCTTGCCAGCGACCAGTTTACGCTCCGAGGGACTATGGCCCTGCACCTCCGCACTAGGGCTTTCAACCCGCAAATATTCGGCGGGAAGCGCGAAGCGACACCCGTCGGCAAAGCTGATATCCAACCGTTTCTCGGCGCGTTTTAGGGTGATCTCGACCGGCTCCGGGGGCATCAAGACAAGACCATCAGTCAAGCTTGCGGGCTTCGTCCAACAGCATGATCGGGATGCCGTTGCGGATCGGGTAGGCGAGGCCCGCCTTCTCGCTGATCAGCTCATCCGCCGCCCGGTCATAGATCAGAGTCGACTTGGTAAGGGGACAGACTAAGATTTCCAATAGGCGCGGATCGACAGGAACTTTCTCGCTCATGCATGCCTCCAGAACTTTAGGATCAAACATTTTGTATCTTTTTAAAAGAAAACAGCTTGCTTATAAATTGACGGCCTTCATGCCAGCTTCGGGATAGCGTTCGCCGGCGGCGGCGTTTTTCGGCATGATCCGGTCGATCTGAGCAAGATCATCCGGCGAAAGGCTTATGTCAACGGCGCCGACATTGTCCTCCAGATAGTTGCGGCGCTTGGTGCCGGGGATGGGAACGATCAGATCGCCTTGCGCCAGAACCCAGGCCAGCGCCAACTGACTGGCGGTGCAGCCCTTCTTGCCGGCCATGGCCTTGATTGCATCGACCAGCTTGAGGTTTTTCGAAAAATTTTCGCCCTGAAAGCGTGGGTTGTTGCGCCGCCAATCGTCTTCGGCCAGGTCTTCCGGCTTGGCGATGGCGCCGGTGAGAAAGCCGCGGCCGAGCGGGCTATAGGGGACGAAGCCGATGCCGAGCTGCTTTACCGTGGGAAGAATTTCCGCCTCTGGATCGCGGCTCCATAGGGAGTATTCGGTTTGCAAGGCTGTGATCGGATGAATTTTATGCGCCCGTTTGATGGTTTCCGGTCCGGCTTCGGAGAGGCCGAGATACCGCACCTTGCCGGCTTTCACCAACTCGGCCATCGCGCCAACCGTCTCCTCGATCGGCACATTGGGATCGACGCGGTGCTGGTAGTAGAGGTCGATATGGTCGAAGCCGAGGCGCTTGAGGCTGGCGTCGCAGGCGCTCTTCACGTAATCCGGGCGGCCGTTAACGCCGAGGCGCTTGCGTTCACCGGAAGAACTTTGGGTGAACTCGTTGCCGAATTTGGTGGCGATGACGATTTTATCGCGCTGGCTTCGTAAAGTTTTGCCTACCAGCTCCTCGTTGTCGCCCATGCCGTAAATGTCGGCGGTGTCGAAGAAGGTGACGCCCAGTTCCAGAGCGCGGTTGAGTGTCGCCGTGGCTTCGGTTTCATCGCGTCCGGAATAGAAGTCCGACATGCCCATGCAGCCAAGGCCGAGGGTCGAGACGGTAAGGGCGCCGAGGCGGCGGTCTTTCATATGGTTCTCCTTTGACGATTCGATGCTAGATATGGGGGCGCGCGGCGGGATCAAGGGCGCAATGCCGCCCCAGAATATGCTGTCGTTGGCTGCGGACATGGGCAAGGGACAGATCGGGCGGGTGGCGAAGGATTAATACGATTTCCGCCTGCGGCCCAGTTGCCTGAAATCATCCTTCCCATCGAGGCACCGCCGGAATATGGTGCGCCGCAGGTTCTATGAATACTTGATTGTGATAGGCGTATCGATAGTAGGGTGATTTGGTAACGCTCGATCTGACGCCGCTAAGCAACGCGATTGCCCGTCTGGAAGAAGGGTTACTCCGTCACATCCGGACGCCGGAGGATGACCAGTTACGGGATGGGTTGATCCAGCGTTTCGAGTTCACCTATGAGTTGAGCCACAGGACGCTGAAGCGTTATCTCAGGCAGGTTTCCGCCTCTCCCGACATGGTTGATTTACTGCCGTTCCAGGACCTCATCCGCACAGGCAGCGAACAAGGCCTGCTGCGTGGCGCGTGGCCAGACTGGCGGCGCTTTCGTGATATGCGGGCACGGACCAGCCATGCCTACGACGCTGGAATCGCTGCGCAAGTGACGGCAGGAATCCCTGATTTTCTTGATGAAGCCGTATGGCTCCGCGAGGCGCTGCAAGCGAAGCTGACATGACTAAGATTTGCGCGGCGCTAGATGCCGGGCAGTCGGCGATGATCCGCGGCATTCTGGCCATGCATCTGCCGCAAGGGGCCAAGGTTTCGGTGTTCGGCTCGCGAGCGACCGGACATGCCAGACCCTACTCCGATCTCGATCTCGCGGTGGATGCCGGACGCCCGCTTACGCTTGATGAACATGCCGCGCTTGCCGAGGCGTTCAGCGAGAGCGATCTGCCGTTCAAAGTGGACCTCGTCGATCTGGCACTGGCCAGCGACGCCTTTCGCGTAGCAATCAGATCACGAAGCATTCCGTTGACACGACTCGACAAACGCGGCTTGATCTTGTAACGACAGGAAATTCGAGAACGCGGGAGGTTGGATGCGTGTCGCATCTGATCGGATGTACCGCGGTCTATTGGCGTTTTCTCATCACATCAAGGAACGGGAAAACCCAGAGATGGAGTGCCATTCATGGCGAAAAAGATTGTCGGCTATATTAAATTGCAGATTCCCGCGGGGAAGGCCAATCCGTCGCCGCCAGTCGGTCCGGCGTTGGGTCAACGTGGGTTGAACATCATGCAGTTTTGCAAGGATTTTAATGCCGCTACGCAAGGCATGGAGCCGGGGATGCCGGTGCCGGTGGTGATCACCGCCTATGGCGACCGCAGCTTTACCTTCATTACCAAGACTCCGCCAAACACCTATTTTCTCAAGAAGGCCGCCGGCATCACCAAGGGCACGACGACGCCGGGCAAGGGCGCGGTTGTCGGCAAGGTGACGATGGACCAACTGCGTGAGATCGCCGCGACTAAGATGATCCATATGAACGCTAATGATGTCGAGGGCGCGGTGAGGATGCTGGCGGGATCGGCGCGGTCAATGGGTCTTGCCGTGGTGGAGGACTGAGCATGGCACATAATAAGCGCCTCAAGGCGGCGCAGGCGGCGGTGGATCGCAATAAATCCTACCCGCTGACTGAGGCTGTCAAGCTGGTCAAGACAAATGCCAAGGCGAAGTTTGATGAGACGGTGGAGATCGCGCTCAACTTGGGTATCGATCCGCGCCATGCCGATCAGATGGTGCGCGGGTTGATTTCGCTGCCCAACGGCACCGGCAAGACGCTGCGCGTTGCGGTGTTCGCGCGCGGCGCCAAGGCGGATGAGGCGACGGCGGCGGGCGCCGATGTGGTCGGTGCCGATGATCTGGCGGAGCGCGTGCAGAACGGCGAGCTGAATTTCGACCGTTGCATCGCGACGCCTGATATGATGGCGCTGGTCGGGCGCTTAGGCAAGATTTTAGGGCCCCGTGGGCTGATGCCGAACCCAAAGCTTGGCACGGTGACGATGGATGTGAAGGGCGCGGTAAGCGCCGCCAAGTCCGGGCAGGTCGAGTTTCGCGCCGAGAAGGCGGGGATTATTCATGCCGGCATCGGCAAGGCAAGCTTTGATGACGAGAAGCTGATCGAGAATGCTAAGGCTCTGGTCGATGCAATTCAGAAGGCGAAGCCAAGTGGTTCAAAGGGAACATATCTGCAGAAGATCGCGTTGTCCTCGACCATGGGCGCCGGCGTGCATGTGGATGTAGCCAGCTTAAACGCCTGAGTATTAGAAGTTCTTTGGTTCTTTCTTTAAAGAAAGAACCGCGTCGATACCGGCAGTGATGCCGGGGCAGGGATGTGAAAGCATCCCGACCTGTCCGAGACCGCATGTATCCATAGGATATAATGAGCAGGCTATCGCTCGCAGGCGGGAGATGGGATGCCAGAGGCTTTAGGGCGTTTGGTGGTTCCTGAGATTGACTAGGACAGGCGGACCGGAGCGGCGGAATGGTTCCTCCGCTCCTTGGGCAACCCGGCCCGGTGCCTTGCATCGGGCCAGACGAGTGGAGACCAAACGTGGATCGCAATGAAAAGCGTGAATTCGTCGGTTCGCTCGCGCAGGTGTTCGCCGAGACATCGATGGTGGTGGTTACCCGCAATGAGGGGATGACTGTCGCCGATGTCACGGATTTGCGCCGGCGCATGCGGACGGCGGGGGCGCAGCTGAAAGTGGCGAAGAACCGTCTGGCTGTTCTCGCCCTGGAAGGGACCCGGTTCGACGGCATCAAGCCGCTGCTGAAGGGGCCGACCGCGCTGGCGTGGTCGGCGGATCCGGTGGCAGTGGCGAAGACGGCTGTCGAGTTCGCCAAGACCAACGAGAAGTTCGTGCTGATCGGCGGCGCGCTGGGCGCCCAGATGCTGGATGCATCGGGTGTGCGGGCGCTGGCCGAATTGCCGTCGCTCGATACGCTGCGCGCCAAATTGGTGGGGATGCTGCAAACCCCCGCCACCCGGGTTGCCAGCGTGTTGCAGGCGCCGGCCGGCCAACTTGCGCGGGTTTTTGGAGCCTACGCCAAAGCCGGGGAAAGCCCGGAAGGCGAATCTGGTCACGCTTCTGGGACAGAGGCCGCCTAAGCGGAATTCTGCCACATCACAACTATGGCAAGCCAGTGCAACGCCGGCTTGCATGGAACCCATCAAACGCTCATATATGAGGATATTCGAACATGACTGACTTATCTAAGCTGGTTGACGAGCTTTCAGCTCTTACGGTTCTCGAGGCAGCTGAACTTTCTAAGCTGCTTGAGGAAAAATGGGGCGTGTCCGCAGCGGCGCCCGTAGCCGCGGCTGCGGCGGCTCCCGCTGGCGGCGGCGCTGTAGCGGCGCCAGCCGAGGAGCAAACCGAGTTTACCGT
Source organism: Acetobacteraceae bacterium (assembly GCA_965276795.1). GTDB lineage: Bacteria > Pseudomonadota > Alphaproteobacteria > Acetobacterales > Acetobacteraceae > Acidiphilium. The sequence continues at coordinate 3,563,931 of OZ255628.1, forward strand.
TGTGCTCAAGGCGGCTGGCGACAAGAAGATCAACGTGATCAAGGAAGTTCGCGCGATTACCGGTCTAGGCTTGAAAGAAGCCAAGGATCTCGTCGAAGGTGCGCCAAAAACCGTCAAGGAATCGGCGACCAAGGACGAAGCGCAGAAGATTAAAAAGACATTGGAAGAGCAGGGCGCCTCTGTCGACATTCAGTAAGCGGCTACCTTCAATTCGCTCCTTTGGGCGGATGATTGATTGATCGGTGAACTGGCGGGATGCTCTAAGGCCTCCCGTCTTTTTGCCGTTGCGTAATGCGTAATATGCCGGGCGTGCCGGCAGGGCTGATAGTCGGGCTTACAAGCCGCTGCTTCCGGCGGCCGGATTATGACGATGGTGCAGGCACTGGTCCCGCGTTTCCAGCGGGCGCCCGTGATAGTTGAGGGTCAAAACGAATGAACGCGATCTCTGGTAAGTCTTTTTCTGGTAAGTCTTTGTCTGGTGGCGCGGGTCGCACATCCTTCACCGGACGCAAACGGATCCGTAAAAGCTTTGGACGCATTCCCGAAGTAACGCCGATGCCCAACCTGATCGACGTGCAGCGCGCCAGCTATGATGCGTTCCTGCAAATGAACATCTCGCCGGACGCCCGCACCAATACCGGATTGCAGGAAGTCTTCAAGTCGGTGTTTCCGATTGATGATTTCGCCGGGCGCGGCAGGCTTGAGTTCGTCGATTATGAGCTGGAAGAGCCGAAATACGATGTTGAGGAATGCATCCAACGCGGCATGACCTATGCGGCGCCCTTAAAGGTCGTGCTCCGCCTGATTGTCTGGGATCTCGACGAGGATACCGGATCGAAATCGATTCGCGACATCAAGGAGCAGCCTGTCTACATGGGCGACATGCCGCTGATGACGGATAATGGCACCTTCGTGGTGAATGGCACGGAGCGGGTGATCGTCAGCCAGATGCATCGCTCCCCTGGCGTGTTCTTTGACCATGATCGCGGCAAGACGCATTCCTCCGGCAAGTATCTCTTTGCAGCAAGGGTGATCCCTTATCGCGGTTCTTGGCTTGATTTCGAGTTCGACGCCAAGGATCTGGCTTATGTGCGAATTGACCGCAAGCGCAAGCTTCCTGTCACCACCTTGCTCTATGCGTTGGAATCGAAGGCGACACAGGCTCTGCGCTCCGCCCGCCAGGCGAAGGGCGAGACCCTAGAGATCGCCGAGATCAAGGGCATGGATGCCGAGGAAATCCTTGCCGCCTTTTATGGGCAGGTGGTGTTTACCCGGAAGGACGGCAGCTGGGCGCGGCCTTTTGATGCCGAAGCCTTCCGCGGCATGAAGCTGACCGAGGATTTGATTGACGCCGAGACCAGCGCTGTAGTGCTTGCCGCCGACAAAAAGTTGACGGCGCGCGAGGCGCGCAAGATCGCCGAGACGACCAAGCAGGTTCTGGCAAGCCGGGGCGATCTGCTGGGCCGTTTTATCGCCGAGGACCTTTATGATCCGAACACCGGCGAAATTTTCGCCGAAGCCGGCGAGGAAATCGTCGAGGTCAAGCTTGCCAAGCTGGAAGAGGCCGGGCTGGACTCGCTTCCCACCCTCGCCATCGACCAGACCAAGGGCCCTTGGATCAGGAACACGCTGGCGGTGGACAAAAACTCCAGCCGCGAAGACGCGTTGATCGACATCTATCGGGTGATCCGCCCAGGCGAGCCGCCGACTTCCGAAACGGCGGAGGCATTGTTTCGCGGCTTGTTCTTTGATGGCGACCGCTATGATTTATCCGCTGTGGGCCGTGTCAAGATGAACATGCGGCTCGGGCTGGAGGTCGAGGACACAATGCGGGTGCTGCGCAAGGAAGACATATTGCGCACTGTCGCGGTGCTTTGCGACCTCAAGGATGGCCGCGGTCAGATCGACGATATCGATAATCTCGGCAACCGCCGGGTCCGTTCGGTCGGCGAACTGATGGAGAATCAATACCGGGTCGGTTTGCTGCGCATGGAGCGCGCCATCAGGGAGCGCATGGGGTCCGTCGATATTGACGGGGTGATGCCGCATGATTTGATCAACGCCAAGCCGGCGGCAGCGGCGGTGCGGGAATTCTTCGGCTCCTCCCAGCTTTCCCAGTTCATGGACCAGACCAATCCGCTATCGGAAGTAACGCATAAGCGCCGCTTGTCGGCACTGGGGCCGGGCGGGTTGACCCGAGAGCGGGCGGGCTTTGAAGTGCGCGACGTGCATCCGACTCATTATGGCCGCATCTGCCCGATCGAGACGCCGGAAGGGCCGAATATCGGGTTGATCAACAGTCTCGCCACCTATGCGAAGGTAAACAAATACGGCTTCATTGAGACCCCTTATCGCATCGTGAAAGATGGGATGGTGCAGGATGAATGGCGCTATCTCTCGGCAATGGAGGAGGACAGGCTGACCGTTGCCCAGGCTGACGCGCCGCAGGATGCCAGCGGCAAGCTGACCGAGGATTTAATCTCGGTGCGCCGCTCCGGCGATTTCCGGCTGGTCGATCCGCGCGAAGTGACCGCCATTGACGTATCGCCGAAACAACTGGTTTCGGTGGCGGCGGCACTGATTCCGTTCCTGGAGAATGACGACGCCAACCGGGCGCTGATGGGATCGAACATGCAGCGCCAGGCGGTGCCGCTGATTCGGTCCGACGCGCCGATCGTCGGCACCGGCATGGAAGCGGCGGTGGCGCAGGATAGCGGCGCCACCATTGTGGCGCGGCGCGAAGGGGTGGTCGACCAAATCGACGGCGCGCGCATCGTGGTTCGCGCGACGAGCGAGGATGGCACGACCAAAGGCGTCGATATTTATCGGCTCCGCAAGTTCATGCGCTCCAACCAGTCCACCTGCATCAATCAGCGCCCATTGGTTCGTGTTGGCGACCGGGTGGCTTTGGGCGACATTATCGCCGATGGCCCTTCGACCGATCTCGGCGAGTTGGCTTTGGGGCGGAATGTGCTCTGCGCCTTCATGCCGTGGAACGGTTACAACTTCGAAGATTCCATCCTGATCTCCGAGCGGATCGCCCGCGAGGATATCTTTACCTCGATCCATATCGAGGAATTTGAAGTGATGGCGCGCGACACCAAGCTCGGCCAGGAGGAGATCACCCGCGATATCCCGAATGTCGGCGAGGAGGCGCTGCGCAATCTTGACGAGGCTGGCATCGTCTATATTGGCGCCGAGGTGAACCCTGGCGATATCCTGGTCGGCAAGGTGACGCCGAAGGGCGAAAGCCCGATGACGCCGGAAGAAAAGCTGCTGCGGGCGATTTTCGGCGAGAAGGCCTCCGATGTGCGCGATACTTCGCTGAAGCTGCCGCCTGGCGTGACCGGCACGGTGGTTGATGTGCGGGTATTTAATCGGCGCGGCGTCGATAAGGATGAGCGCGCGCTGGCGATTGACCGAGCGGAGATCGAGCGTTTGGCCAAGGACCGTGACGATGAGCGTGCGATCCAGGAGCGGTCGTTCCTCAACCGGCTGCGCGAAAAGCTGCTCGGCCAGAAGGCGGGGTCTGGTTTTAAAGGCATTCGGTCTGGCATGGACATCACCATTGAGGTGCTGGCCGAGCATCCCAGGGGCGCCTGGCGCAACATAACCGTGCAGGACGATGCGGTGATGGCGGAGATCGAGACGCTAAAGCGCGAGTTCGATGCCGCCGTGGGGCGCTTGCAGGCGCGCTTCGAGAGCAAGGTGGAGAAGCTGCAGCGTGGCGATGAGATGCCGCCCGGCGTGATGAAGATGGTGAAAGTGTTCATCGCGGTGAAGCGCAAGCTGCAGCCAGGCGACAAGATGGCCGGACGCCATGGCAACAAGGGCGTGGTCTCGCGCGTCGTGCCCATCGAGGATATGCCGTTCCTCGAAGACGGCACCTCTGTGGATATCGTGCTCAATCCTCTTGGCGTGCCGTCGCGGATGAATGTCGGGCAAATCCTGGAAACCCACCTAGGCTGGGCTTGCGCCAATCTCGGCAAGCAGGTGGGTGTGCTGATCGATAGCTATCAGCGCAACCATGCGGCGAAGCAGGAGTTGCTGGACAAGCTTCGCGATGTCTATGGCGACGAGGTGTTTGACGAGCAGATCGCCTCGATGACAGAAGGCGAGTTGGCCGAGCTTTCCGGCAATTTGAGGAAGGGCGTTCCCATCGCGACTCCGGTATTCGATGGCGCGCGCATCTCCGATATCGAGGCGATGCTGGAAAAGGCCGGCCTCGATACGTCCGGGCAGATGACGCTGATGGATGGCCGCACGGGTGAGACCTTCGAGCGCAAGGTGACCATTGGCTATATGTACATGCTGAAACTGGGCCACATGGTCGATGACAAGATCCATGCGCGCTCTATCGGCCCGTACAGCCTGGTCACCCAGCAGCCGCTAGGGGGCAAGGCGCAATTCGGTGGCCAGCGTTTCGGCGAGATGGAGGTCTGGGCGCTTGAGGCCTACGGCGCCGCCTATACGCTGCAGGAGATGCTGACGGTGAAATCCGATGACGTATCAGGCCGCACCAAAGTCTATGAAGCGATCGTGCGCGAGCAGGATAACTTCGAGGCCGGCATTCCGGAAAGCTTCAACGTGTTGACCAAGGAACTGAAATCCCTGGGGCTGAATGTTGATCTTAATCAGTCAGTGTAAAGCAAGCGCTTCTTTTTGAAAAAAGAAGCAAAAACTTTTTGCTAACTTTGAGCGGGGGCGCATGATGTGATGCGCCCCCGTGTAAAGAAAGTTTTTTGGTTCTTTTTTTCAAAAAAGAACCGCTTTTTTGGGTGAAAGTGAAACCTCATGAATGACCTAATGAAAATCCTCGGCCAGACCGGCCAGGCGGCGACCTTCGATCAAATCAAGATCCAGATTGCCTCACCGGAGCAAATCCGCTCCTGGTCCTATGGCGAGATCAAGAAACCCGAAACCATCAACTATCGCACCTTCAAGCCAGAGCGTGACGGGCTGTTCTGCGCCCGGATTTTCGGGCCGATCAAGGACTACGAATGCCTGTGCGGCAAATACAAGCGCATGAAATTCCGCGGCATCATCTGCGAGAAATGCGGCGTCGAGGTCACGCTTGCCAAGGTGCGGCGCGAGCGGATGGGCCATATCGAGCTGGCCTCGCCGGTGGCGCATATATGGTTCCTCAAGTCGTTGCCAAGCCGTATTGCGACCATGCTCGACATGACTCTAAAGGAGCTGGAGAAGGTTCTCTATTTCGAGAGCTACATGATCCTAGAGCCGGGCACCACCGATCTCCGCCAGTATCAGCTGATCTCCGAGGATGATCTTTACGCCAAGCAGGACGAGTTTGGCGATGACGCCTTTGTCGCCGGCATCGGCGCCGAAGCGATCAAGGGAATCCTTGCGGGCATCGATCTTGATGCCGAGAAAACCCGGATGCGTGCCGAGTTGAAGGAAGCAACCTCTGAAGCCAAGCGCAAGAAGTTGGTGAAGCGGCTGAAGCTGGTGGAGAATTTTCTCGAGTCCGGCTCCAAGCCAGAATGGATGGTGCTCGACGTGGTGCCGGTCATTCCGCCTGAATTGCGGCCTCTGGTGCCCCTCGATGGCGGCCGTTTCGCCACCTCGGACCTGAACGACCTGTATCGCCGCGTCATTAATCGTAACAACCGGTTGAAGCGGCTGATTGAATTGCGCGCGCCTGACATCATCGTGCGCAATGAAAAGCGCATGTTGCAGGAATCGGTCGATGCGTTGTTCGATAACGGGCGGCGTGGACGCGCCATTACCGGCACCAACAAGCGCCCGCTGAAATCGCTCTCCGACATGCTCAAGGGCAAGCAAGGCCGGTTCCGCCAGAACCTGCTTGGCAAGCGCGTCGATTATTCGGGCCGTTCCGTCATCGTCGTCGGTCCCGAACTACGCCTGCATCAGTGCGGCCTGCCGAAGAAGATGGCGCTCGAACTGTTCAAGCCGTTCATCTATGCCAAGCTGGAGAAATACGGCCTCGCCACCACCATCAAAGCGGCAAAGCGCATGGTGGAAAAAGAGCGTCCTGAAGTTTGGGACATATTAGAGGAAGTAATTCGCGAGCATCCGGTGATGCTGAACCGCGCGCCGACCTTGCATCGTTTAGGAATTCAAGCGTTTGAGCCGGTGCTCATTGAGGGAAAAGCGATTCAGCTGCATCCGCTGGTCTGCACCGCCTTCAATGCGGATTTCGACGGCGACCAGATGGCGGTGCATGTGCCGCTTTCCATTGAGGCGCAGCTGGAAGCCCGCGTACTGATGATGAGCACCAACAACATCCTTAACCCGGCCAATGGCAAGCCGATCATCGTGCCAAGCCAAGATATCGTGCTGGGGCTCTATTATCTGTCGCTGGAAACAGCGGAATACGTCAAGATGGACCCCGAAAAAGCGCCGGCGTTCGGCACCATGGGCGAGATCGAGCACGCGCTGGCCGCCAAGCGGATCAAGATGCACGACAAGATCCGCGCGCGCATCACCCGCGTGCTGCCGGATGGCACGCAGCTCCGCGAAATTGTCGCGACCACGGCGGGCCGCATGCTGATCGGCCAGTTGCTGCCCAAGCACCAGGACGTGCCCTTCGCCTTGGTCAACAAGCAACTGACCAAGAAGAACGTCTCCGACGTGATCGACGCGGTGTATCGCCATTGCGGCCAGAAGGAAGCGGTGATTTTCTGCGACCGGATGATGGGCCTCGGCTTCACCCATGCGGCCAAAGCAGGGATTTCCTTCGGCAAGGACGATATGATGATCCCGGCGGAGAAGCCGGTCCTGCTGGAGAAAACCCATGCCGAAGTCAAGGAGTTCGAGCAACAGTACCATGACGGGCTGATCACCGCGGGCGAGCGCTATAACAAGGTGATCGATGCCTGGTCGCGCTGCAACGATTCGGTGGCGGCGGCGATGATGAAGGACATCTCAAAGCAAGAGATTGGCCGGCAGACCAATTCAGTGTGGATGATGAGCCATTCCGGCGCGCGCGGCTCGCCGGCGCAGATGCGCCAGTTGGCCGGCATGCGCGGGCTGATGGCCAAGCCGTCGGGCGAGATCATCGAGCAGCCGATCCTGTCGAACTTCAAGGAAGGCCTCACCGTTGCCGAATACTTCAACTCCACCCACGGCGCCCGCAAGGGACTTGCGGATACCGCGCTAAAGACCGCGAATTCCGGCTATCTCACCCGCCGTCTCGTCGATGTGGCGCAGGATTGCATCATCATCGAGAGCGATTGCGGCACCGAGCGTGGCCTCACCACGCGCGCCGTGCTGGATGGCGGCGAGGTGATCTCCAGCCTCGCCGAACGGGTGCTGGGCCGCACCGCCGCCGAGGACGTAATCGATCCGGCGACCAACGAGGTGATCGTCAAGCGCGATGACCTGATCGACGAGGTGGCGGCGGACCGCATCGACCGAGCCGGCGTCGAGCAGGCCAAGATACGTTCGGTGCTGACCTGCGACACCAAGATCGGCGTCTGCGGCAAATGCTACGGGCGTGATCTGGCGCGCGGCACCCCGGTGAATGCCGGCGAGGCGGTGGGCGTCATCGCGGCGCAATCGATTGGCGAACCCGGCACTCAGCTGACCATGCGCACCTTCCATATCGGCGGCGCAGCGCAGCGTGGCGCCGAGCAATCGAGCGTGGAGGCCAGCCATGACGGCATAGTGACGGTGAAGAACCGCAACGTGGTGGGCAACAGCCAGGGCGCGCAGGTGGTGATGAGCCGCAATTGCGAGATCGCCATTACCGATGCCGGTGGCCGTGAACGCGCCCGATTCAGGGTGCCTTATGGCGCGCGGCTGCTGTCCGATGAAGGCAAGCAGGTCACCAGGGGCGACAAGCTGGCCGAGTGGGACCCGTACACTTTGCCGACGATCACCGAGCAGCCGGGCAAGGTGGAGTATGCCGACCTGATCGATGGCGTGACGTTGATCGAGCGGATCGACGAAGTCACCGGCCTCGCCTCGAAAGTGGTGGTCGATTACAAGCAGGCGGCGCGCGGGGTAGACTTGCGGCCAAGGCTGCTGCTGCGTGATGAGCAAGGCGAGATCGCCCGGCTCAGCAATGGCGCCGAGGCGCGGTACTTCCTCTCGCTGGACTCGATCCTCTCGGTCGAGAACGGCGCCACGGTCTTCGCCGGCGACGTGCTGGCGCGCACCCCGCGCGAGGGCAGCAAGACCCGCGACATCACCGGCGGCCTGCCGCGCGTGGCGGAGTTGTTCGAGGCAAGGCGTCCGAAGGATCACGCGATTATTGCCGAAATGGATGGCCGCGTAGAATTCGGCAAGGATTACAAGGCGAAGCGCCGGGTGATCGTCAAGAACGACGAGACCCTGGAGGAAACCGAGTATCTGGTGCCGAAGGGCAAGCACGTCTCCGTGCAGGAAGGCGATTATGTCCTGCGCGGCGATCCGCTGGTCGATGGGCCGCGCGTGCCGCATGACATCCTGCGGGTGCTCGGCGTCGAGGCTTTGTCCGACTATCTTGTGAATGAAATCCAGGATGTCTACCGCTTGCAGGGCGTCAAGATCAACGACAAGCATATCGAGGTCGTTGTTCGGCAAATGCTGCAGAAGGTGGAAATCCTCGATCCGGGCGACACCACCTTCCTGGTGGGCGAGCTGATCGACCGGATCGAGTTCGACGCCGAAAACGAGCGTCGGGTGAAGGATGACGAACGTGCGGCGCAGGGCGCGCCGGTGCTGCAAGGCATCACCAAGGCCAGCCTGCAAACCCAGAGCTTCATCTCCGCCGCCTCCTTCCAGGAGACGACGCGGGTGCTGACCGAGGCGGCAACGGCGGGCAAGACCGACAACCTGATGGGCCTGAAGGAGAACGTCATCGTCGGAAGGCTGATCCCGGCGGGCACCGGCAGCGTGATGAACCGGATGCGCTCGGTCGCCGCCGGCCGCGACCAGCGGACCCTGAGCACTGAACTGCCGGCGCTGCCGAAGCGCGAGGACGTCGCGGCGGAGTAGGCTGCGACCTATAAGTTCGAACTGTGAGCGCCGGCAGGGAAACCTGCCGGCGCTTTTTTATCGTGGTGGGAGGAAAACGTGATGCGAAACTATGTTCAAGCTGGCGTTATAATGCTGTTTTCCATGGCCGCATGTTTTGGCGTGGCGACAGCCAGTAATTCTCGATATCGATCAACACTGCACATGCTTGATGTAGCCGGCCATCATCTCGCCTTTCACGTTACACCAGGACACGAGCCAATCCTGGTTTTCGACGCAGGCGGTGGCGAAGATTCATCATACTGGGCAGATCTGCTGCCTCAGATCGCTGAGCAATCTGGCTCAGAGCTGATTACCTATGACAGGGCTGGCTATGGCCAGAGTGACGAGGTCAAAGCGCCCTACAAAATTCAAGCCTCAGTCACTGATCTTGAGTCAGGCCTTAAACAACTCGGCGCGACCAAGGACGTCATCATCGTTGCCCATTCCTTCGGTGGCGAGGTTGATACGTTTATCGCCGTCAAGCACCCCGATTGGTTCGTCGGCGCCGTACTTGTAGATACCAACCTCCCCAACTTTTTCACGGAACGCGAAACGGCGCGACTCTTCCGCCAGATGCCGAAAATCTCAATGAATAATAAAGAAAACCGGACGACTGCTGCGATAATTGCCGCCTATCCACGAATTAGTCATGAATTTCACAAGCTAGTTTGGCCGCCTCAGATACCCTGCATCGTCATTGTCTCTGAAAATACGCCATTTACATCATCAACCGACGCCCGGTTGTGGCGTCAAGCCCATATTGATTTTGCCCAAGCCGCCAAAAATCGAGTTCTAATTTTAGCTAAACATAGCTCCCATGATGTTATCCATGATCGTCCAAACCTCGTCATCCATTCAATCATTACAATGATCACCGAAGTCCGCAATAAAACCATTAAAAACTGACATGAGGGCCTTGGTGACGTTACAATGCCAAAAACCCCATGCGCTTTATCAGATTGTTGCATGCCAGAGAAAATGTCCGGCAAGCCTGTAGTTGGTCTCAGGAAGCCGCGCTAACTTCAAAGAAACACGATGATAAAAAGAATCTTCTTCCGGATTATTTTAGTGTCTCTTGCCGTAGTGTCGGCAGTGCTTCATCAAGCAATCGCGGCATCCTGTACGCTCTCGACCGCAACCACTTGGTACAACACGATCTTCGCAGGCGCATATCGTTTGCAGTTTGATGATCATGACCCGCCCGGCCCTCATGGCTATCGGTGGGTATCCAATACCGCCATGCGCATCTTGCGCCCTGACGGCAGCACTTGCATGGCTGATGATGACGTTGGCATCGTCACCGTGCCGCTTTACATTGCCGCAGGACATTATCTCTATATCGATACCTATTCGAGCAGCGAAGACGTTCTCTTTGTGGTCAACGCGCAAACTTGCCGGACGGTCTGGCAAAGTCCGGAGTGGGATGGTGCCGATTTTCGGCGAACGGCAAGCGGCTTTTACATTCCCCATCTCGGCTGGCTGACAATCGGGCCGGACTGCCTGCCGGAGACGATTTCCGGCAAACCTGTCACCGGTCTGAGGAAATCACGCTGACGATCGGCAGGTCATTATTGCAGCAGGCCATCATTGCAAGCGGAGCGAAGCAACCCCTCCTTTTGCCACAGTTCTGGATCGCCACGCCGCTTCGCCGTTCGCGACGACCCTCTTTCTTCCCCATCGTCCGGCGCGAGGTAATTTTCATGCGCGCGCTTGACTCATTCGCCCCTGCCTCTTAAGGGTGTGCACCTCAGCGGAGCCGGTATTCATCGGGTCGTGCTGCTCATTCAGTCTTTCGCCCGCGGCGCCGCCTTCCGGTAGAGGAATTGGCTCAGGTCGCGGGATAGACGATTCCGCAGGTGAGAGCGTCTCGCCTTGCGGTATTTCTCGTGAGCGGTAAGGCCTGGCGGTGCGGTCAGGCAGGGAAGAAGGATCAGAATTGAACATGCCGACGACGAATCAGATGATCGCCAAGGGGCGCGAGCCGCGCGCCAAACGCAACAAGGTGCCGGCGCTGGAAGGCTGCCCGCAGAAGCGCGGCGTTTGCACGCGCGTTTATACCACCACGCCGAAAAAGCCGAACTCGGCTTTGCGCAAGGTTGCCAAGGTGCGCCTCACCAACGGGTTCGAGGTAGTGAGCTATATCCCCGGCGAGGGTCATAACCTGCAGGAACATTCCGTGGTGCTGATCCGCGGCGGGCGCGTGAAGGATTTGCCGGGCGTGCGTTATCATATTCTGCGCGGCGTGCTGGACACCCAAGGCATCGCCAAGCGCCGTCAGCGCCGTTCGCTGTATGGCGCGAAGCGTCCGAAGTAAGGAGAGCTGAGATGAGTCGACGCCACCGTGCCGTTAAGCGTGAAGTTCTGCCGGATGCCAAATTTGGTGATGTCGTGATCAGCCGTTTCATGAACGTGCTGATGTATGACGGCAAGAAATCCGCCGCCGAAGGCATTGTCTATGGCGCGCTCGACGTGCTGAAGAAGCGCGGCGGGCCCAGCGCCGACCCGGTTCGCATGTTCCACGAAGCGCTGGACAATGTGAAGCCGGCCATCGAGGTGCGCTCCCGCCGGGTCGGCGGCGCGACCTATCAGGTGCCGGTCGAAGTCCGCACGGACCGGCGTCAGGCGCTGGCGATCCGCTGGATCATCGATGCCTCCCGCAAGCGCGGCGAGCACACAATGGAAGACCGGCTTTCGAACGAATTGCTTGACGCCGTCAATAATCGCGGTGCCGCCGTCAAGAAACGCGAAGACACGCACCGCATGGCTGAAGCGAACAAGGCGTTCAGCCATTATCGCTGGTAATTTTTGATTAAAACACGTTCTGGCGTCGACCACGCACGGAGATAGAACAGATGGCAAAAGCTAAATTCGAGCGGAACAAGCCGCATTGCAATATCGGCACAATCGGGCATGTCGATCATGGCAAGACCTCGCTGACGGCGGCAATCACCAAGGTGCTCGCCAAGTCCGGCGGCGCGACCTATCGCGCCTATGACAGCATCGACGCCGCTCCCGAAGAGCGCGCGCGCGGCATCACCATCGCCACGGCGCATGTCGAATATGAGACCAAGAACCGCCATTACGCGCATGTCGATTGTCCCGGACATGCCGACTACGTAAAGAACATGATCACCGGCGCGGCTCAAATGGACGGCGCAATCCTGGTGGTTTCCGCCGCCGATGGCCCGATGCCGCAGACCCGCGAGCATATCCTGCTTGCTCGCCAGGTCGGCGTGCCGGCGCTGGTGGTGTATCTGAACAAGATGGACATGGCCGACCCTGACCTTGTCGAGCTGGTCGAGATGGAAGTGCGCGACCTGCTGAACAAATATGATTTCCCTGGCGACGATATTCCCATCATCAAGGGATCGGCCTTGGTGGCGCTGAATGATGGCGATCCGGTGCTCGGCGAGCAGTCGGTGCTGGAGCTGATGACGGCGGTGGATAGCTATATCCCGCAGCCGGAGCGCGCTAAGGACAAGCCGTTCCTGATGCCGGTCGAGGATGTGTTCTCGATCTCTGGCCGTGGCACGGTCGCCACAGGCCGCGTCGAGCGCGGTATCGTCAAAGTGGGCGACGAGGTCGAGATCGTCGGCATCAAGGCGACCACCAAGACCATCGTCACCGGCGTCGAGATGTTCCGCAAGCTGCTCGATCAGGGCGAAGCCGGCGATAACATCGGAGCTTTGCTCCGTGGCACCAAGCGCGAGGATATTGAACGCGGCCAGGTGCTGGCGGCGCCGGGTTCGATCACCCCGCACACCAAGTTTCAGGGCCAGGCCTATGTGCTGACGAAGGAAGAAGGCGGCCGGCATACGCCGTTCTTCACCAATTACCGGCCGCAATTCTACTTCCGTACCACCGATGTCACCGGTGTGGTGCAATTGCAGGAAGGCACGGAAATGGTGATGCCGGGCGACAACGTGACCATCGAGGTTGAGCTGATCGCGCCGATCGCCATGGATGAAGGCCTGCGCTTCGCCATCCGCGAAGGGGGCCGTACTGTCGGTTCGGGTGTTGTTGCCAAGATCACGAAGTAACCAACGGTATTCGGGCTTCCGACACGCCTACTGTGAGAGAGATTAGGGTTAGATTATGGACAACCAAAATATCCGCATTCGCCTCAAGGCGTATGATCACCGCGTGCTGGATAACAGCACCAAGGAGATCGTGAATACGGCGAAGCGCACAGGCGCCAATGTTCGGGGCCCGATTCCGCTGCCGACTCATATCGAGCGGTTCACGGTGAACCGTTCGCCACATGTCGACAAGAAAAGCCGCGAGCAGTTCGAGATCCGCACGCATCGCCGGTTGCTCGACATCGTCGAACCGACGCCGCAGACCGTCGATGCGCTGATGAAGCTCGATCTGGCGGCGGGCGTCGATGTCGAGATCAAGATCTGAGGGTATGATGCGCACTGGTATCATCGCAAAAAAGCTCGGGATGACCCGGCTGTTCAAAGAGGACGGCACCCATGTGCCGGTGACCGTTCTGCATATGGACGAGGTGCGGGTGGTTGCCGCGCGCACTGTCGAGGCCGATGGGTACGCTGCGGTTCAGCTTGGCTGGGGCAAGGCTAAGCCAAAAAACGTCTCGAAGGCAAATAAGGGCCATTATGCGAAAGCGAAGGTCGAGCCGGCGATGAAGCTCACCGAATTCAGGGTCGCTGATGACGCAATTCTGGAGCCTGGGCAGGTGCTGTCACCGGCGCATTTTTTGGTAGGCCAGAAGATCGATGTTGCCGGCACCTCGAAGGGCAAAGGCTTTGCCGGCGGCATGAAGCGCTGGAACTTCGCCGGGCTTGAGGCCTCGCATGGCGTGTCGATCAGCCATCGCAGCCTGGGTTCGACGGGTAACCGGCAAGATCCTGGCAAGACCTTCAAGAACAAGAAGATGGCGGGGCATCTTGGCCAAGAACGGATTACTACGCTTAATCTGGAAATCGCTGGTATCGATGTGGAGCGTGGCCTGTTGATGGTGCGCGGCGCGGTGCCGGGTTCCAAGGGCAGCTATGTCATGGTGCGCGACGCGGTGAAGCGCGCGCGTCCCGCCGATGCGGCCTATCCGGCTGGGTTGAAGGGTTAATTTTATGGAACTCGCGATCAAATCGCTCGATGCCGATCAGGATGTCAGCGGTTTCGGCAATGCCGATCTGCCGGATGAGATTTTTGGCGTCAAGCCGCGCCCCGACATCATTGCGCGCGTCATCCACTGGCAGCTCGCGCGCCGCCGCGCCGGCACCCATAAGGTGAAGGGCATGGGCGAGGTGCAGGGCACGACGAAAAAGCCGTTCCGCCAGAAGGGCACCGGCAACGCGCGTCAGGGCAGCTTGCGCGCGCCGCAATTCCGCACCGGCGGCGTGGTGCATGGTCCGGTCGTGCGCGACCATGGTTATTCATTGAACAAAAAAGTGCGGCGGCTTGGATTGCTCTGCATCCTTTCGCAGAAGATGGCGGAAGGCAACATTGTTGTTGTTGATTCAGCCACCATCGATGCCGCGAAGACCAAGGACATGGCGACGCGCTTCGTCAAGCTGGGTTGGGGCAAGACCTTGGTTGTGGATGCGGCGGTCGACACTGCGTTCGCGCTGGCCAGCCGGAACATGCACGGCGTCAATATTCTGCCGGTCGAAGGCGCCAATGTCTATGACATTCTTCGCCATGACACGCTGGCGATCACCCGCGCGGGACTTGATGGCCTGAAGCAGCGGCTTATCGGCAAGCAAGCTTCGGGAACAGGAGCGGTGGCATGAGCGAGACAAGAACGGCGCCGGCAAAACCGACCGCGTCGCGGCCTATTTTGTCGCGCGAGTCGATGTATGACATCATCCGCAGCCCGGTGATCACCGAGAAGGCGACGGCGCTGTCGGAGCGTAACCAGTTCGTGTTCCGCGTGGCACTTTCCGCCTCGAAGCCGCAGATCAAGGTGGCGGTCGAAGGATTGTTCGGGGTCAAGGTGCTTGGCGTCAATACGCTAGTGCAGAAGGGTAAAACCAAAAAGTTCAAGGGCCGCGATGGCCGGCGCTCGGATGTGAAGAAGGCGTTCGTGACCTTGGCCGAAGGCCAGTCCATCGACTTCACCACCGGGCTTGCGTGAGGCGAGACGGAACATGGCATTAAAGCATTTCAAACCGGTCACGCCCAGCCTTCGCGGCACGGTGCTGATCGACCGGACCGAGCTTTGGCACGGCAAGCCGGTCAAAGGGCTGACCGAGGGCAAAACTTCGAGCGGCGGGCGCAATAATCATGGCCGCATCACCAGCCGGTTCCGGGGCGGCGGCCATAAGCGCACCTATCGCATGGTCGATTTCAAGCGCCGCAAATTCGATGTCGCGGCGACGGTAGAGCGGCTGGAATACGACCCGAACCGTTCGGCGTTCATCGCGTTGATCAAGTACGCCGATGGCGAGCTTGCCTATATTCTGGCGCCGCAGCGCTTGAAGGTGGGCGATCAGGTGGTCTCCGGCCTCAGGGTCGATATCAAGCCGGGCAATGCGATGCAGTTGGCGGCGATTCCTGTCGGCACCATCATCTATAATATTGAGATGAAGCCGGCGGGCGGCGGCAAGATGGCCCGTTCGGCGGGCACCTTCGCGCAGCTGGTTGGCAAGGATCAGGGTTATGCCCAGGTCAAGCTGATGTCGGGCGAGCTTCGCCTGGTGCGGGCGGAATGCATGGCCTCGATCGGCGCGGTATCCAATCCCGACCATCAGAACCAGCAATACGGCAAGGCGGGACGCAGCCGCTGGCTGGGCCGCAAGCCGCATAACCGCGGCGTGACGATGAACCCGGTTGACCATCCGCATGGCGGCGGCGAAGGCCGCACCTCCGGCGGCCGCCATCCGGTAACGCCATGGGGCAAGCCGACCAAGGGCGCGAAAACACGTTCCAACAAGCGGACCGATGATCTGATCATCCGCCGCAGCAAGACCGGAAAGGGCTGAACCATGGCACGTTCCGTATGGAAAGGTCCGTTCGTCGATGGGTATCTGCTGAACAAGGCGGAAACCTCGCGCGCATCGGGCCGTAACGAGATCATCAAGATCTGGTCGCGCCGTTCGACCATCCTGCCGCAATTCGTCGGCCTCACCTTCGGCGTCTATAACGGGAAGAAATTCCTGCCGGTGCAGGTGAATGAGAACATGGTTGGGCACAAGTTCGGCGAGTTCTCGCCGACCCGCACCTTCACCGGTCATTCTGCCGATAAGAAAGCGAAACGAGGCTGAGATGAGCAAACCCAGTCATCCGCGCATGTTGGCCGATAACCAGGCGGAATCCATTGTGCGCAATCTGCGCGTCAGCCCGCGCAAGCTAAATTTGGTCGCGGCCTCGATACGCAACCAGAAGGCAGGCGCCGCGGTCGCCTCGCTAACTTTCTCCAAGCGGCGGATCGCCGGCGAGGTGAAGAAAGCGTTGGAAAGCGCAATTGCGAATGCTGAGAACAACCACCAGCTGGATGTCGACCGGCTTGTGGTGACGACGGCAGAGGTCGGCCGTGGCATCGTGATGCGCCGGTTCATGGCGCGCGGCCGCGGCAAAGCTTCAAGGATCGAGAAATGGTTTAGCCATCTGCGAATCGTCGTTGCCGAACGTGATGAGGCGGTCAAGCCGCCACGTCAGGATCGCCGCCCGCGCCGCGAGACGGCTACTCAGGAAAGGACTCAGGCATAATGGGTCATAAAGTCAATCCGATCGGACTCAGGCTCGGCATTAACCGTACCTGGGACAGCCGCTGGTTTGCTGGCACCGACTACGCGAATTTGTTACATTCCGATCTCAAGTTGCGCACGCATCTCGAGGATAAGCTTTCGGGCGCCGGCATTTCCAAGGTGATCATCGAGCGTCCGGCGAAGAAGCCTCGCATCACGATTTATGCGGCGCGCCCTGGCGTGGTCATCGGCAAGAAGGGCCAGGATATCGATGCGCTCAAAAAAGAGCTGTCGGTGATGGCGAAGGCGGAAGTGTCGCTGAACATCGTCGAAATCCGCAAGCCGGAAATCGACGCGACCTTGGTGGCGCAGAATATCGCGCAGCAACTGGAGCGCCGCGTGGCTTTTAGGCGCGCGATGAAGCGGGCCATGCAGTCGGCGATGCGGCTTGGCGCCCAGGGCATCCGCATCAACTGCGGCGGACGCCTAGGCGGCGCCGAGATCGCGCGGATGGAGTGGTATCGCGAAGGCCGGGTGCCGCTGCACACGCTGCGCGCCGATATCGATTTCGGCACGGCAACGGCGAAAACCACCTACGGCACCTGCGGCGTCAAGGTGTGGATATTCAAGGGCGAAATCCTGGCGCATGACCCGATGGCGCAGGACAAGCGGGCCGCCGAACAGGCGCCGCAGCGCTGATCAGGAGCTAAGTTATGTTATCACCAAAGCGCACCAAATTCCGCAAGGCGCATAAAGGCCGCATCCACGGCCTCGCCAAGGGCAATACGCAGTTGAATTTCGGCGCGTTTGGCCTGAAGGCGATGGAGCCGGAACGCATCACCGCGCGGCAGATCGAGGCGGCACGGCGGGCGATCACCCGCGCCATGAAGCGCGCCGGGCGCGTCTGGATCAGGATTTTTCCCGATGTTCCGGTTTCGACCAAGCCCGCCGAGGTGCGCATGGGCTCCGGCAAGGGCAGCCCGGAATTCTGGGTGGCGCGGGTGCATCCCGGGCGGATCGTCTTCGAGATCGATGGCGTAGCGGAACCGCTGGCGCGCGAGGCCTTGGCTTTGGGGGCAGCCAAGCTGCCGATCAAGACCAAGATCGTTACCCGCATCGCGGAGGCTTGAGATGACCAAAGTGGGCGATTTCCGGATGAAAACCAAGGACGAGTTGGCGACGGCGCTGATCGACCTGAAACGCGAACAGTTTAATCTGCGCTTTCAGAAAGTGACCGGCCAGCAGGAAAACACTAGCCGGGTACGCACCGTGAGGCGCGACATCGCGAAGGTGAAGACGATTTTGGGTGAGCAAGCGCGCACCAAAGCGAAAGGTTAAGTTATGCCGAAGCGCGTCATGAGTGGCCGTGTGGTCAGCGACAAGATGGACAAGACCGTGACGGTTTTGGTCGAACGCCGGGTGATGCATCCGCTCTACAAGAAGTTCATTCGCCGTTCCAAGAAATACGCGGCGCATGACGAGGCGAATGCCTGCAAAATTGGCGACGTGGTGCGGATCGAGGAATGCCCGCCGATCAGCAAGCGCAAGACTTGGTTAGTGACGGCGCGCAATGGCAGCGATGCGGCGGAAAACTCCGCTGCTTTGTCCGCATAAGGAACTGACATGATTATCGTTGAATCAAATCTCGATGTGGCCGATAATTCCGGCGCCAAGCGCGTCCAGTGCATCAAGGTGCTCGGCGGCTCGAAGCGGCGCACGGCCTCGGTGGGCGACGTGATCGTGGTGTCGATCAAGGACGCTATTCCTCGAGGCAAGGTCAAGAAGGGTGACGTGCACCAGGCGGTCATCGTTCGCACCGCTTATCCGGTGCGGCGGGCCGATGGCAGCGCCATCCGCTTCGACCGCAACGCGGCCGTGCTGATCAACAAGCAGATGGAACCGATTGGCACGCGTATTTTCGGCCCGGTGACCCGTGAACTGCGCGCGCGCAAGTTCATGAAGATCATCAGCTTGGCGCCGGAGGTGCTGTGATGGCCGCGCGCATCAGAAAAGGCGACAAGGTGATCGTCATCGCCGGCGCCGCCAAGGGGAGCACCGGCGAGGTGCTGCGCGTCATGCCCATGGATAATCGCGCCGTGGTGCAAGGCATCGCCATCGCCAAGCGGCATACCAAGCCGAAAGGCATGGGCCAGCAAGGCGGTATCGTTGAGCGCGAGGCAGCGGTGCATCTGTCGAATCTGGCGCTGGTCGATGCCGAATCCGGCAAGGCGACAAGAGTGGGATTCCGGATCCTGGATGATGGGCGCAAGGTCCGGGTTGCCAAACGCGGCGGCTCGGTGATCGACGGTTGAGGATAGGACGATGAGCGAGGCAGTTGAAATGAAGGCGGGCGAGGCTCCGCGCTTGCAACAGCACTACCGCGAGGTTGTTCACGCGGCGCTGTTGCAGCAGTTCGGCTACAAGAACACGATGGAAGTCCCCCGGCTGGAAAAGATCGTCATCAATATGGGCGTTGGCGAAGCCGCGGCGGATCAGAAGAAGCTGGACGCGGCGGTAGGCGAGCTGACGCTGATCGCAGGGCAGCGCCCGGTGAAAACCGTTGCGAAAAAAGCCATCGCCGGTTTCAAGATACGCGCCGGATTGCCGATTGGCTGCAAAGTTACTCTGCGCAAGGCGCGGATGTATGAGTTCCTCGACCGGCTGGTCACCATCACCTTGCCGCGGGTTCGCGATTTCCGCGCCCTGCCGGGGCGCGGTTTTGATGGGCGCGGCAACTTCGCCATGGGCCTCAAGGAGCAGCTGGTGTTCCCGGAGATCGTCTATGACAAGGTCGATCAGGTGCGCGGCATGGACATCATTTTTGTCACCTCGGCAAAAACGGATGCCGAGGCAAAGGCGCTTCTAAAGGGCTTTAATTTGCCCTTCGCCGCTTAGGCGCGAAGGTGGGGCTTTAATCTGCCATTCGCGGCGTGAGCCGAGACTGGTGAATGCTGGAAAACCGCCGGATCGTCCGGCAGGTTCCGAAAGGTAGAATGACATGGCGAAGACTTCTCAAGTCAATCGGAATAACAAGCGGATGCGCATGACGGCGCGTGACAAGAGCAAGCGCGAGACGCTGAAGTCCTTGGTCATGGACCGCACGCTCCCGGTGGAAGAGCGATTTGACGCAACCCTGAAGCTTGCCCAGCTCCCGCGCAATGGCGCCAAGGTTCGTATCCGCCTGCGCTGCGAGCTGAGCGGCAGGTCGCGCGGCAATTACCGGAAATTCAAGCTGTCGCGCATTGCGCTTCGCGATTTAGCGAGTGCCGGGCAGATTCCCGGTGTCGTCAAGGCGAGCTGGTAAGGAGCGCGATCATGTCAATGTCCGACCCCTTGGGGGATATGCTGACCCGGATCCGCAACGCGCAACGCGCGCGGCTTTCGGTCTGCACGGCACCCGCCTCTAATTTGCGGGCCAACGTGCTCGATGTGCTGAAGCGCGAAGGCTATATACGGGGATTTGCCGCCGAACAGGTGCGTCCTGGCGTGGCGAATTTGCGGATCGAGTTGAAATACAGCGAAGGCGAGCCGGTAATCAAGGAGATCACCCGCATCTCTCGCCCGGGACGCAGGGTTTATTCCAAGATCAAGGAATTGCCGCGCGTCTATGCCGGGTTGGGGATCTCGATTCTCTCCACGCCGCGCGGCGTGATGAGCGATGTCGAGGCGCGGGCCGCCAATGTTGGCGGTGAAGTGCTGTGCCGGGTATTCTGAGGAGGAATTGCGATGTCACGTATCGGTAAGTATCCGGTCGAGGTTCCTTCAGGCGTCCAGATGACGCTCGCGAATGGAATTCTCACCGCAAAAGGCAAGCTTGGCGAACTCGCGATGCCGGTTTCGGAGAAGGTGGAAACCACGCTCGAAGGCAATAAGGTCGCCGTCGCGCCGCGTAGTCAGGCCGCAGATGCGCGGATGATGTGGGGCACGACGCGGGCACTGGTCGCCAGCATGGTGAAGGGGGTTTCCACCGGCTATAGCAAGACGATGGAAATCACCGGCACCGGCTTTCGCGCCGCGGTGACGGGCCGCAACCTGGTGATGAATCTTGGTTTTTCGCATGATGTGGTCTACCCGGTGCCCGAGGGGATCAAGATTACTTGCGAGCGGCCTACCTCGATCAAAATTGAGGGCATCGACAAGCGGCAGGTTGGTCAGGTTGCGGCGGAAATCCGAGCCTATCGTCCGCCCGAACCCTATAAGGGCAAGGGCGTGAAATTCGAAGGCGAGGCGATCCGCCGGAAGGAAGGCAAGAAAAAATGAGAGCGGTTTTCGATAAGGCGGCGCGCCGCAGAAGCCGGCTGCGCTACAAGCTGCGGCAAAAATCAGCCGGGCGTCCGCGTCTTTCGGTGTTCCGGTCCGGCAAGCATATCTATGCTCAGATCATCGATGACGCGTCGGGCCGTACCTTGGCCGCGGCATCGTCTCTGGATAAAGGCCTGCGCGCGGAGTTGCGCACCGGCGCCGACAAGCAGGCGGCGGGCGCCGTCGGCAAATTGGTAGCCGAGCGCGCGAAGGAGGCGGGGGTTACCCAGGTCGTATTCGATCGGGGAGCATATCTGTATCATGGCCGGGTGAAAGCTCTGGCGGACGCCGCCCGCGAGGGCGGCCTCGACTTCTAGGAAATAGAGACAATGGCACGGGAACCACGTGAAGGACGAGGCCGCGAGCGCGAGCGGTCACGCGACGGCGGCGACGAACTGATCGACAAGCTGGTCACCATCAACCGCGTCGCCAAGGTGGTGAAGGGCGGACGGCGTTTCACCTTCGCGGCCCTGGTGGTGGTGGGCGATCAGAAAGGTCGAGTCGGCTATGGCGCCGGCAAGGCGCGCGAGGTGCCGGAGGCCATCCGCAAGGCGACGGAGCGGGCGAAGCGCACGATGATCCGCGTGCCGATGAAGGAAGGCCGCACCCTGCATCACGATATCGAGGGCAATTTCGGCGCCGGTAAGGTGGTGCTCCGCGCGGCGCCTGCCGGCACCGGCATCATCGCCGGCGGCCCGCTGCGGGCCGTGTTCGAGACGCTCGGCATCGGCGATGTGGTGGCCAAATCGCTCGGCAGCCGCAATCCGCATAACATGGTCAAGGCGACCTTCGCCGCGCTGACCAACTGCGCCAGCCCGCGCCAGGTGGCGACGCGCCGTGGCCGCAAGGTCGCCGATCTGTTCGGCAAGCGCGAAGGCAAGGAGGCGACGGCTGATGTCTGATACGATGAAGCGGGTCAAGATCACCCAGACCGGATCATCCATTGGCCGCAAGCCTGGCCAGAAGGAAACCTTGATCGGGCTGGGCCTGCGTCACATGCATGATACGCGCGAAGTCAATGCGACGCCGGAAACGCTAGGACGGATTAAAAAGGTCGCGCATCTGCTGCGCGTCGAAGAAAACTAACAAATAAAAGTTCTTTGGTTCTTTCTTTCAAGAAAGAACATTCTTTTAAGAAAGCGCTTCTTTTTGAAAAAAGAAGCAAAAACTTTTGTGAGTTTAAGATGAAGCTTAATGAAATACGCGACAACCCTGGCGCCCGGCACAAGTTCAAACGCTTGGGCCGCGGCATTGGCTCCGGCAAGGGCAAGACCTCTGGCAAGGGCGTCAAGGGTCAGAAGGCGCGCGAGGGCGTCTCGCTGAACGGCTTCGAGGGCGGCCAGTTGCCCATTTACCGGCGATTGCCGAAGCGCGGCTTCACCAATGTCAACCGGCTCGAATACACCGCGATCAATCTGGGCCGGATCAACGCGGCAATTGAATCAGGCAAGCTCAGCGCCGATACGGTGATCACCGAAACGGTGCTGCGGCAGGCCGGCCTGGTGCGTTCCGACAAGATTGGCAACCGGATCGCCGGGGTGCGGCTGCTGGGCAGCGGCGCCATCACGCGCGCGGTGACCATTGAAGTTTCCGGCGCATCGGTGTCGGCGATTACCGCCATCGAGCAGGCTGGCGGGACCGTGAAGACCTCGGTGCCGTCCAAGGCCAGTGAAAAGGCGGCGCAAGCCTGATCCGCCTCTTGCCGTGACCCGCTAGGTTACGGCACAATAAGCCTGACAACATGGCGTTCCCGGCCTCTTCTTAAGAGTCTGGGAGCGCCATCGGCAGTTTAGGGAAACACCATGGCCTCAGCGGCTGAACAACTCGCGTCAAGCCTCAACTTCGAGACCTTCTCGAAGGCGACTGACCTCAAGAAGCGCATCTGGTTCACGCTCGGCGCGCTGATCGTATTCCGGCTTGGCACCTACATCCCGATTCCCGGCGTCGACGCCAGCGTGATGGCGCACCTAATGGCGCGGAATGGCGGCGGCGTTCTAGGGATGTTCAACATGTTCACCGGCGGCGCGCTGGGGCGCATGACGGTGTTCGCGCTGAATATCATGCCCTATATCTCCGCCTCGATCATCATGCAGCTGATGCAGGCGGCGATCCCGACTCTGGAGACGCTGAAAAAGGAAGGCCAGTCCGGCCAGCAGAAACTCAACCAGTATACCCGCTATCTGACAGTTTTGATTGCCGCGGTGCAGGCTTACGGCATTTCCTTTGGCCTGGAGAGCATGAAAAGCTCAATCGGCCCCGCGGTGATCGATCCAGGGCCGTTCTTTATCTTTACTACCGTCGTGACGCTGGTCGGCGGCACCATCTTCCTGATGTGGCTGGGCGAGCAGATCACCTCGCGCGGCATCGGCAACGGCTCAAGCTTGATCATTTTCGCAGGCATTGTGGCGGCGTTGCCGACGGCGGTGGCCAGCATCTTGCAGCTCGGCGCGACCGGCGCGCTTTCCACGTTTTTTGTCATCGGCTTTTTCGTGCTGGCTTTCGCGCTGATCATGTTCGTGGTGTTCATGGAACGCGCCCAGCGCCGGGTTCTGGTGCAATATCCGAAACGCCAGGTCGGCAACCGGATGTTCGGCGGCGACGCAACGCATCTGCCGCTAAAGCTGAACACGTCAGGCGTCATTCCGCCGATTTTCGCCAGCTCGCTGCTGCTGATTCCCGCGACGATTATCGGCTTTTCCAAAGGCAGCGGACCGCCCTGGCTGGGTTTCCTCGCCCGGCAGCTTTCCCATGGCCAGCCCGGCTATATGATCCTTTACGCGGCGTTGATCATCTTCTTCGCGTATTTCTATACGGCGGTAGTGTTCAATCCGGATGAGACCGCCGATAATCTCAAGAAATATGGCGGTTTCGTTCCGGGCATCCGGCCAGGCACCAATACCTCGGCCTATTTTGACAAGGTCCTGACGCGGCTGACGACCGTCGGCGCGGTTTATCTGGTGATCGTCTGCCTGATTCCTGAAATCCTGATCGGCGAATATAACGTGCCGTTCTATTTCGGCGGCACCTCCCTGCTGATCATGGTCTCGGTGACTATGGACACGGTGGCGCAAATCCAGTCTCATCTGCTGGCGCATCAATATGATGGATTGATTCGCAAAGGGCGCGGGAAGGGACGGGGACGGTGAAAATCATTTTGTTGGGTCCGCCAGGGGCGGGCAAGGGGACGCAGTCCAAAATTCTGGAGAAGCATTATCACGTAGCACAGATCGCCACCGGCGACATGCTGCGCGCGGAGGTCAGTTCCGGCTCGGCCATCGGGCGCGAAGCCAAGGGCGTGATGGCCGAGGGAAATCTGGTTTCCGACGATATCATCATCCGCATGCTGCAAAACCGGCTCAGCCAGCCGGATTGTCAGCGCGGCTTTATCCTGGACGGGTTTCCTCGCACCGTTCCGCAGGCCGAGGCGCTCGATGCATTGCTTGATGAGATGCATTTGCATCTCGATGCGGTGATTTTGCTTGAAGTGGACGAACCAGCTTTGATCGAGCGCATTTCGGGGCGGTTCACCTGCAAGGCTTGCGGCGCAGGCTATCATCGTCATTTCC
Organism: Acetobacteraceae bacterium; assembly: GCA_965276795.1. Taxonomy (GTDB): domain Bacteria; phylum Pseudomonadota; class Alphaproteobacteria; order Acetobacterales; family Acetobacteraceae; genus Acidiphilium. Next base: position 3,588,430 of record OZ255628.1, read on the forward strand.
ATCCGCCGGCCAAGCAAGGCACTTGCGATAAATGCGGCGGCCATGAGTTCATGCAGCGTCCCGATGATAATGCCGAGACAGTTCGCCACCGGCTTGATGCCTATAAGGCAAAGACAGCGCCGATTCTGCCCTACTACCGGGCAAAGTCGCAACTATACACTGTCGACGGCATGGCGGAGGTGAACGTGGTCGCTGATGCCATCGAGGCGATTCTGCAGAAACTGGGCGTCTCCCAGCCGAGCCCGGCGAGCTAACCAGTCGCTTAGAGAAAGAGAAGCTTAACTTCTTAACCGCAAGACTTTCGAGCTCACCAAAAATTGATGGGCTTTCATTGACTCTGCACGCTGAGAGAGATAGTTACCCGTGATGCGGCGCTCTTTCGGGAGCGCCGCGTTTTGTTCTAACCCCAGATCAGCCAACTTGGCATCGGCCAATCGGCAACGATCAATCCGGCGGCCTGCCGCCGGAGTTAAAGGAGTATTCTGCGTGGCGCGTATTGCCGGCGTAAACGTCCCGTCTAACAAGCGCGTGCTGATCAGCCTGCGCTATATCTATGGCATTGGCCCAACCAAAGCGCAGTCGATCTGCACGACGCTTGGCATCTCGGAGGATAAGCGGGTCAACCAGCTTTCCGATGACGAAGTGCTGAAAATCCGTGAATTGATCGACCGCGATTATCGCGTCGAAGGCGATCTCCGCCGCGAGGTTGCGATGAACATCAAGCGGCTGATCGATCTGGGCTGCTATCGCGGCTTGCGTCATCGCAAGGGACTCCCGGTTCGTGGCCAGCGCACGCACACCAATGCGCGCACCCGCAAGGGCAAGGCAGTCGCGATTGCCGGCAAGAAGAAAGTCACGAAGTAATCGCCATTTGAAAAGGCTGACGCTCTCGCATCAGCCTGCTGGCGTCAAGGATTGGAAGTATCATGGCGAAACAAGCCGTTGCGCGCACGCGCAAGAAGGAACGCAAGAACATCTCGGCAGGCGTCGCGCATGTTCTGGCGAGCTTCAACAATACGATGGTGACGATCACCGATGCGCAGGGCAATGCGATTTCCTGGTCATCAGCGGGCACATCGGGCTTCAAGGGCAGCCGGAAATCGACGCCTTATGCGGCGCAGGTTGCCGCCGAGGATGCTGGGCGCAAGGCGCGCGAGCACGGTATGGAGACGTTGGAGATCGAGGTCAGCGGGCCTGGCTCTGGCAGGGAAAGCGCCTTGCGCGCCTTGCAATCGGTCGGGTTTTCGATCACCGCGATCCGCGACTTGACGCCGATCCCGCATAATGGCTGCCGTCCGCGCAAGCGCCGCCGGGTTTAGTATGACAACTCGCCCCGTAGAGGGGTGCGGATTAAAAGTTTAGCCGGATGAGCGGCCGAGCCCAGGATTTTAATTTTAAGGGCATTCATCCGGGTTTCGTGGGTTCGGGCGAATATTCGCCCTGCCGGAGGTTCAGATGTTAAAAGATACAAATTTGGCGATGCAGCGCAATTGGCAGACGCTGCGCAAGCCCGACAAGCTCGAGGTCGAAGCCGGCGCCGATGAGTGGCGAACGGCAACCATTATCGCTGAGCCGCTGGAGCGCGGCTTCGGCATCACGCTCGGCAACGCGCTGCGTCGCATTCTGCTGTCGTCCTTGCAAGGCGCGGCGGTGACTTCGGTGCGGATCGACGGCGTGTTGCATGAATTCTCTTCGATCGCCGGCGTGCGCGAGGATGTCACCGATATCGTGCTGAATATCAAGCAGATCGCGGTGCGGATGCATGGCGATGGCCCGAAGCGAATGACGCTTTCGGCGACCGGTCCTGGCGAGGTCAAGGCGGGACAAATCCAGGCTGGCCATGATATCGAGGTGATGAATCCTGATCTCGTGCTCTGCACCTTGGATGACGGCGCCAAGCTGGGCATGGAATTCACCGTCGATCTCGGCCGCGGCTATGTCGCCGCCGCCGCTAATCGCCCGGAAGACGCGCCGATCGGCCTGATCCCCGTCGATGCGATCTATTCGCCGGTGCGCCGGGTGTCCTACCGCGTCGAGCCGACGCGCGTTGGGCAGGTGACCGATTATGACCGGCTGATCCTGCAAATTGAGACCAATGGCGCGGTGACGCCTGAGGATTCCGTCGCTCTGGCGGCGCGCATCCTGCAGGACCAGCTCGGCATGTTCGTCAATTTCGAGGAGCCGCAGCGCCTGCGCGCCGAAGAGCCGCGTCCAGAATTGCCATTCAACCCGAATTTGCTGCGCAAGGTGGACGAGCTTGAGCTTTCGGTGCGGTCGGCGAACTGCCTAAAGAACGACAACATCGTCTATATCGGCGATCTGGTGCAGAAATCCGAACAGGAAATGCTGCGCACGCCGAATTTCGGCCGCAAGTCGCTCAACGAGATCAAGGAAGTGCTGACCGCGATGGGGCTTGGCTTGGGCATGAGCGTGCCGGATTGGCCGCCGGAGAACATCGAAGACCTCGTCAAGCGTTCCGATCAGCCGTTCTGATACGATTTAGGAGTATTCACCATGCGTCACGGCATTGCGGGCCGCAAACTCAACGTAACCGCCTCTCATCGCGCCGCCATGTTTCGCAACATGGCGGTGGCGCTGATCAAGCATGAGCAGATCACCACCACCCTGCCGAAGGCCAAGGAATTGCGTCCGGTGGCCGAAAAGCTGATTACGCTCGGCAAGCGCGGCGGCCTGCATGCGCGCCGCCAGGCCTATGCGCAGCTGCGGGATGAGACGATTGTCGCCAAGCTGTTCGGCGTTCTCGCCGAACGCTATAGCGCGCGCAGCGGTGGCTATACGCGCGTTCTGAAAGCCGGCATGCGCCGCGGCGATGCGGCGGATATGGCGGTAATTGAGTTCGTCGAGCGCGATGTCGCCGCCAAAGGCCTCGATAGCGGTCCAAAGCCGGACGTGGAAGCGGATGAGGATCAGGCTGAAGCGGCCTGATCAAGCAAGCCCTGCTTTTTGAAAAAAGGCGGCGCGTCCCGCCGGCAGCAAAAAACTTTTTCTAGTAAAAAGGCGCGATGCAAGTCGCGCCTTTATATTGCTAAAACTACCGTCTTTGCTAAGCCTTTGGCATGAACAAAATCATGTATCTGCCGGTTGTTTTTAGCCTTGCATTGGCGGGCTGCACATCGGGAAAGCAGCCGCTGAACCCGGAAAGCGCCAAGGCCGATGGCGCCACCTTCATGAACGGTCTGCCGGCGCAATCGCGCCAGTTCGCCATGTATTGTCAGCAACAGCTTCAGCAGAAGCTGGGCGGCACGGTTTATGCGGTCGCGGCGCCTTCCCTGCAAAGCGGTGACATTACCGCCAACTCCACCACCGATACCGCGAGCAGCGGCACGCTGATCGTTTATGATCGGGTCAAGGATGGACAGGTGACCACAGGCTCCTCCACCTGCACAAATCCCGCCGCGAAATAGAGGCTTTACACGCTACAATTCGACAAGGTGACGTCGCGCGAAATGGCGCGGGCCGCCTCGCAAACTTCCGGCGCTAGCGCCGCCATGCGCGCTTGATCCATGCGCATCGAAGGCGCGGTGACGCTGATGCCGGCAATGACGCGGTTATTGCGGTCGAAAATTGGCGCGGCGACGCAGCCAATGCCTTCCTCGTGCTCGCCGCAATCGAGGGCCACCCCGGCGGCGCGGATTTCCTCTAGCGCCAGCAAAAGGGCGGACCGGCTGGTGATCGTCTGCGCCGTATGGCCGCGCAGCTTCAGCCGGTCGATCACCTGGGTTCGCAATGATGGTTCCAGATGCGCGAGAATGGCCTTGCCAACGCCTGTGCAATAGATCGGACCGCGCCGCCCGATCGAGGAAAACAGGCGCAGGGTTTTCGGGCTTTCCCGCTTGTCGATATAGATGATGTCGAGATCGTCGCGCACCGCGAGATGCACCGTTTCGTTGGTGCTTTGCCAGAGCGTATCGAGATGCCGCGCCGCCGTTTGGCGCAAATCCAGCCCTTCCCAAGCGCGATAGGAAAGCTCGAGCAGCCCAACGGCGGGCCGGTAGCAGCGATCATGCGCGGAGGATTGGATCAGCCCCGCATCGATCAGTTCCTGCAGCAAACGATGCAGCGTCGCCTTCGGCAAGTCGGTGGTTTTCAGCAGTCCAGAGAAATTTGGCGGCGTATCGGCAATGGTCACAGCGCGCAGCAGCGCTAGGGCCTTGGCAATGCTTGAAGGAAGTTCGGAAATGGGTTGTTGCATAATGCAGTTGACAATGCATGGCGGATGGGTAAAGTCAATGCGGAAACTGGTTCCGTATAATGGAAACAATCTAACGGAGAGCAAGGGAGAGACAATGCGCAAGATATCATTCTTTTCAAGAACCGCTTTAACCGGCGCGGCGTTTGCCGCTATGGCCTGTCTGCCTGCCGGCGCCGCGGCGGCGCAATCGGGCGCGCAGTCAATCGCCGCGACCTCGACCGCGAACTGCACCAATCCTAATCCTGATCACGCTAAGCTGTCTGGCATGATCGTCGGGTTCTCGCAGTCGCAAGGCAATGAAAATCCCTTCCGCGCCGAGGAGACCAAATCGGTCAAGGAGGCGGCAATGGATGCCCATGTCAAACGCTATCTCTATACCAATGCCAATAATAATCAGGCAAAGCAGGTGGCCGATATTGAGAGCATGATCAATCAAGGCGCGCAGGCGCTGGTGATCGCGCCGTTGAATTCGACGGGACTGCAACCGGCTTTCGCCCAGGCAGCGGCCAAGCATATTCCGATCATCACCGTCGACCGGCAAACCGCCGGCACGGTTTGTACCGACTATCTCAGCTTTATGGGCTCTGATTTTTATAAGCAGGGTGAAATTGCGGCGCAGCAATTGGCGAAGGCGACGGGTGGCCATGCCGTCATCGCGGAATTGCAGGGCGGCTACGGCAACTCGGTGGAGACCGCCCGCACCGATGGCTTCGCCAAGGTCATCAAGCAGCATCCCGGCATGAAAATCATCGCGGCGCAGACGGCGGATTGGTCCACCACCGAAGCGCAGAGCGTGATGAGCGAGCTCCTGCTCGCCCACCCCGATATCAATGCGGTGTATACCCAAAGCGACACCATGGCGTTCGGCGCGCTGACCGCGATCAGGGACGCCGGCAAGAAGGCGGGACCGCAGATCAAGATCGTCACCATCGACGGCACCAAGCAGGGCGTGCAGGATATCAAGGATGGCATGGTCTATGCCGACGACGAAACCAATCCGCGCTTTGGACCCATCGCCATCGAGGAATTGCAGAATTGGTTCGATGGCAAGAAGGTGCCGCAGAACGTTACCATCAAGGATCATCTTTATACCAAGGCGAATGCCGCCTCTTCGCTGAGCAGCGGCGTGCCCTATTGATGATGGCTGCTGCTGACCGGCGCGCGCATGATCGATGAGCCTTGCGCGCTGGAGACCCGGGACGTGTCGAAAACCTTTGGCGCGGTCCGGGCCTTGCAGTCGGTGTCCTTCGCTTTACGGTCAGGCGAGGTGCATGGCCTTGCCGGCGAAAACGGCGCCGGCAAGAGCACGCTGATCAAGGTGCTGACCGGGTTGTATCAGCCGGATTCAGGCGAGATCAGGCTCGCCGGGCAGCCGGTGCATTTCGCCGATCCGCGGGCGTCGCAGCGCGCCGGGGTGCGGGCGGTGTATCAGGAGATCAACCTGATTCCCGAGCGCAGCGTCGCCGAGAATATGTTCCTCGGTGACGAGCCGCGCCGCTTCGGCGTGCTGATCGACCGCAAGCGCATGGCCGAGCAGGCGCGCGAGATTCTCGGCCGCTATGGCCTTGCCATCGATCCCCGCGCGCGGCTGGCCTCGCTCGGCCTCGGCTTGCAGCAGATGGTCTCGATTGCGCGCGCCGTCAGCCGCGGCGCCCGCGTGGTGATCATGGACGAGCCGAGTTCGGCGCTGACCGGCACCGAGGTCGAAACCCTGTTCTCGGTGGTCGACCGGTTGCGCGCCGACCGCATCGCCATCCTGTTTGTCAGCCACCGGCTGTCGGAATGTTATCGGCTCTGCGACCGGCTGACCGTGTTGCGCGACGGCAAGGTGGCGGCGTCCGGCAGCACCGCCGACTTGCCGCGCGCCGAACTGGTCGCCGCCATGCTGGGCCGCAGCGCCGAATTGCTGGAGCCGCAAGCGGCGTCCGCCGCCCGCGCTGATGCGCCGCCGGTTTTGGCGACCCAAGCGCTGTCCTGGCGCAACCGGGTGCGCCATGTTTCGCTCGCGGTGCGTTCGGGCGAGATTGTCGGGCTGGCCGGGCTGCTGGGCTCGGGCCGGACTGAGACGATGAAGGCGATTTTCGGCGCGGAGCGGCCGGAGGCCGGCACGATCATTCTGAGTAATCATGAATTCGCTGAATCAAATCCCGCCCGGTCGATCCGGCGGGGCTTGGGATTTTTATCGGAGGATCGCCGCGCCGAAGGGATTTTTCCCAAGCTGACGGTGCGGGAGAACCTGACCGCCACCATGCTGCCGCGGATCGCCCGGTTCGGCTTTATTTCCCGCCGTAAACAGGATGCGCTGGTGGCGCAATTCACCGCCGATCTGGGGATCAAAACCGATGGGCCGGACGCCCCGATCACCTCGCTTTCCGGCGGCAACCAGCAAAAGGTTCTGCTCGCCCGCTGCTTGGCGACCAAACCGAAAGCCTTGATGCTCGATGACCCGACGCGCGGCATCGATGTCGGCGCGAAAGCCGAGGTGCATCAGGTGATCCGCCGGCAGGTTGAGGGCGGGCTGGCGGTGCTCGCCACATCCTCCGAGATGGAGGAGTTGATGACATTGTCGCACCGGCTGGTGGTGCTCAGCGAGGGCGCGGTTTCCGGCGAGCGGGAGACGGCCGGCGCCGACCCCGCGGCGATGCTTGATCTGCTGGCCGCCGCTCCCGCGCATTCGGAGCCTGCGTAATGGCCGGCACGATTCCCTCGCAAACCGGCGCCTCCGGCTGGGCCGCCTGGCGCGAGCGAACGCCGCTGATGGTCACGCTGCGGGCGCAGAGCGTCTATATCGCCTTCCTCATCCTGATCGCGCTTGATCTCGCGGTGACGCCAGGCTTTCGCAATATTTTCGTCCTGCGCAATTTGCTGTTCGGGGCGACGCCGATCATCCTCATTACCCTCGGCCAGAGCCTCGCCATCGGCACGCGCGGCATCGATCTTTCGGTAGGGTCGGTGATGGGGCTATCGGCCTCGGCCTTGGCGCTGGCCTTGCCTGGCGGCCAATCGGCGGCGCTGTTCGCTGGATTGGGCGCCGGCTTGCTGGCTGGATTGTTGAATGGCGGGCTGATCGCCGGCTTGGGGATCAATCCGCTGATCTCCAGCCTCGCTTTGCTGGTCGCGGCACGAGGATTTGCCCAGGCGCTGCTGAACGGCTCGCGCGTCAGCCTGCCGCAAGGCGGGCTGTTCGACGCGCTGGGCGTCAACGCCTATGCCGATATTCCGCTGGTCACGTTCATCGCACTTCTTGTTGTCGCGCTGGTGGTGGTGATGGTGCGCAGGACGACGTTTGGCCGCTATGTGATTTTCACCGGCGCCAACCTGCCTGCCGCGGAGCTTGCCGGGATGCCGACGCGGCGCACCTTGTTCCTGGTCTATGGGATCAGCGGGCTGCTGGCCGGGCTTGCGGGCGTGTTTGCCGCGGCGCGGCTGGGCGCGTCCGATCCGAATTATATCGGCCTCAATTACGAACTTGACGCCATTGCCGCCGCGGTGATCGGCGGCACGCCGCTTTCGGGCGGGCGAATTTCCATCATCGGCGGCGTGGTCGGCGTGCTGCTGCTGCAATGCCTCGATGCCAGCTTCATCATGAACGATATCAACTTCACTTACGCGCAAATCTTGAAGGCGTTGTTTATTATCGGCGCGCTCTATCTGCAACGAGCGGGGGGCTAGATGCCGGGTGTGACGGCCCCGCTTACCGGCCTGTCCGGCAAGGAACGCCGTACCCGGCTGATCGCGCTGGTGCAGGCGCGCGGCGCCATATTGGTGCTGATCCTGGCTGGGATCATCGCCAGCCTGCGCTTTCCGGCGTTCCTGACCGTCAACAATATCGCGGATATCGTCACCGCCGCCAGTTTTCTTGGCCTGGTCACCATCGGCCAGAGCTTTGTCATCATCATGGGCGGGTTTGATCTTGCGGTCGGCTCGCTGATCGGGCTCGGCACGGTGCTCGCCGCCTATAGCGCGCCCTATGGCTGGCTGGCGGCCTTGCTGGCGCCGGCCATTGCCGGGGCCATGATCGGGCTGCTCGACGGGCTGTTGATCGCCGTTGCCGGCATGGCGCCGTTCATCGTGACGCTGGCCGCCTTGCTCGGGGTGCGCGGCCTTGCCTTGACGTTGGCCAAGGACAGCATGGTGATCACGAATCCTGGGTTTTTCGGCGTCATTGCCAATGGCTCGGCGCTTGGTATCGGCAATCTGATCTGGATTTTGCTGATCGCTTTCGCCATCGCGGCGCTGGTGCTGAACCAGACCCGGTTTGGCGTCTCGATTTTCGCCATCGGCGGCAATACGGAAGCCGCGCGCATGCTCGGCGTGCCGGTCCGCCGCACCATGGTGCTGGCCTATGTGGCGTCCGGCGCGCTGGCGGGGCTATCAGGGGCGTTGCTCGCGGCGCATTTAAGTTCGGGCATCGCCGTCGCCGGCGACGGCTATGAATTGCGCTCGATCGCCGCGGCGGTGATCGGCGGCGTGCTGCTGACCGGCGGCGTCGGCACCATGGCAGGCGCGCTTTCGGGGGTGCTGCTGCTCGGCCTGATCGAGAACGTCATCAACCAGATCGGCACGCTGAGTTCCTACTACCAGAACCTGGCCAGCGGCATTTTCCTGCTGATTGCCGTGCTGGCGCAGAGCGGCTTGAGCCGGCGGAAGCGGTAAGCGTTGGGTTATTTCGTTTCGAAACTGTAACAATATAGGCGTGCGAAGGCGATTACGCTTAGGTGTGCGTCGCGGGGTCAGGCGGCGGGGCGTCAGGCGGCGGCGCTGTGCCAGGAGGAGATTCGGCTTGCTCTGCTTGCTCTGGGGGAATGATGGGATGAATGGGAGGCGCTGCCAGTTGCGTGTCAGGCGGTTGCGCGTCAGGCGGCGGCAGGGCCTGCTTGGGCGGGATTGGCGGGTATAGGGACGGGACTTGCTCGCGGCGGATGCCGAGGATGTGGCAGAGCGGGCGGAGGATGCTGCGGAGTTGCGGGTCTTGGGCGAGGAGGGTTGCCATTTCGGGATCGGCGAGGAAATCGCAGAATTGCGACCTGCCATGGGCGGTTTCCTGGATCAGGCGGAGCAGCCAAGCGTAATGGCGCGGCAGCGGGTCCGGCTTGCGCGGCCGGGCCGCGCCAGGCCGGGCCGGTTTGCGCAAGCGGGGTGGCGCGGGGACGGGGTTGGCGGCGTTGCGCGCGAGGCGCGCCGTGAAGCGGAAGGCGATGCCGCGCAGGCGCTTCCAGATCTGGAACAGGAGCTGGCCGGGCAGGCAGGCTAGGCCCAGACGCCAGTCGCTGCGCCGGCCGATCACCTGGCACAGGTTCTCGATGATGTAGGCGAGGCGTTCTGCCGGGGCAAGGGAAGCGATCTGGTTCACTAACCGGATAAAACCACAAATCAGAGCAAGTGAGCAAGCGAAATTCGCGATTGATGACGGATTTTGTTAGAGGCGCGTTAGTTCTGCGGCGAGTGCCGGGCTTGATTTGATCTGAGTTAATCTGCGTCATCCGCGGATAAAGCAAGGTTGATCCGCAGATTACGCAGATTACGCAGAAAGAGAGATTTACAGATTCGATGGGAGGCCGAGCGGCATCAAGATTGACCTATTCTGCCTGATGCCGTCATCGCGAGACGCAAAGCGGCGTGGCGGAGGGGCCGGAAGGTTCCAGCAATGCGAAGCATTGTTGGAAGGCCCCGGAGGTGGAGGGTTCCAGCAATGCGAAGCATTGTTGAAAGGCCCCGGAGATGATCCAGGGAGATGATCCAGGACCGCCGGGGCGCCTCGGTATTGCCATCGCACGGCGTCCCTGCCTTCGGCAACATTTCTGGATCGCCACGCCGCTTCGCGGCTCGCGATGACGTGGATTACTCTGAAAGGTTCAGTTCGTGTTTCAGCGCGCGTGGAAGGCTGGACTTAATCTAATCTGCGTTAATCTGCGTAATCTGCGGATCATCTTTAGATTTATCCGCAGATTACGCAGAAAGAGAGATTTACAATTCGATGGTATGCCAGGCGGCCTCTTTCATCAATGACGGGTTTGGCTGGGCGTGTTTGGGTTTGGCAGTGGGAAGATTGCCACCTAAAAATTGCTTTCGCGGCGCGTCGCCTTTTTCTAAAAAGGAGGTTTTCCTTACCTCGCTTCGCTGGCTGCCAGCATTTTTCGCGTGTTCTCGATTTCCTGGAACTGCGGCGGCGGCAGATATTGCGCCAGCACGTCCATTGGGTTGCCCTCGGCGCGGATGCGGCCTTGGTCTAGCCAGATCAGGCGGGAGCACCATTCGGCGAGAATTCCGGATTGGTGGCTGGCCAGCACCAGGATATCGGCATGGCGCACCATCGCCTCAACCCGTTGCTTGGCCTTGTCCATGAAGCCAGCGTCGCCCGCCAGGATCCATTCATCCATGATCAGGATTTCCGGATGCACGGCGGTTGCCATGGCGAAGGCCAGCCGCACCACCATGCCGGACGAGTAGTTGCGCACCGGCAAATCGAGGAACTGGCCAAGCTCGGAGAAATCCTCGACATCGGCCTCCAGATGGGCGATGTCGGCTTTTTTCAGGCCGAGAAAATAGCCGCGCAGCCGGATATTTTCCCAGCCGGTGAGGTCCATGTTCATGCCCTGGCCGGGATCGAGCAGCGAGGTCATCCGGCCTTCCATGGAAAGCGAGCCGGCGGTGGGTTGGTAGATGCCGGACAGCGTGCGCAGCAGCGTGGTCTTGCCGGAGCCGTTGGAGCCGACCAGGCCGAGCCGGTCGCCGGAGCGGAGGGTGAAGGAGATGTCGCGCAGCGCCTGCACCACCAGGCGCTGCCGGTTATCCTTGGCGAAGCGGCTGGTGGCGTGGCCCAGAATGGTTTTCTTCAGCGAGCGGTTTTCGCTGTGATAGAGCGGAAAATCCACGGACAGGCCAAACGCGGTGAGATACGTCATCGTTCAGACCCAATAGGCGATGCGGCCACGGGTGCGGGCGAAGCCGAGCACCGCCACCAGGATCAGCGCGCCGGAGACGATCAGCGCCTTGTAGACCATGTCGGGCGTCATCGGCGTGCCGAGCAGCGGGCCGCGGACGATTTCAAGCAGGTAATAGAACGGATTGAAACGGATCAACAGCTCGCCCTTGGGATGATGTTCCAGCAGTGTCGCGTACCACATGATCGGCGTGACGAAAAACCCGATCTGCATGACCGACATGATGATCTGCGGCACGTCGCGAAACCGCGCGCAGAATGCGCCGAACAGGATCGACACCGCGAAAGCGTCGGCCAGCCAGACCAGGAAACCGGGGATCGCCCAAAGCGCGTAAAGCGACATATGCACGTCCATGATCGCGAAAACGGCCACCACCACGACGATGTTATGCGCCAGGATGATGGTGTTGCGGATGACGCTGCGGGCAGCGTGCACGGTGAAGGGCATGCGCATGCCGCGGATCATGGAATCCGCCTGGCTGAAACAGGTGCAGCCATCATTGACGATCAGGCTGAGATAATTCCACAGGATGATCGAGATGGTGAGATAGGGCAGATAGGTGTGAATTTGGGTGCGGAACAGATCGGCGTAGAGAAACGCCATCGCGCCGATCATCACCGAGGTGGACAAGGTCAGCCAGAACGGCCCCAGCAGCGAACCCCGGTAGCGCAGCCTGATATCCGAAAACGCCAGCGACCAGGCGAGCCGCCATAGGCTCAAGCCGCCTGACAAATCGGCGCCGGCGAGCCGGAAGCGCTGCAGCCAGCCGCGATCCGCCGACAAGGTGAATAAAGGCTGGATTGTTACGGCGCGGATCGCCCGGTCGGTCACCGATACTTCGTCCATTGTCGTTCCTTGAAGCCAATTTGATAGATGATGCGGTGCAGCGGTTACTTTAGCGAAAAAGCCGGGGGATCAAAAGGGTAGGGGTTACGGTTCGGAAGGAAGCGCTTCTTTTTTGAAAAAAAGAAGCAAAAAACTTTTGATTTTATAGGAGCTTGATGAGAGGCCTGCATAAACTAATAAAAATTTTTTGGTTCTTTTTTATAAAAAAGAACTGCTTATTTGCCTGGCTTCCTAAAACTTAATCAGCGATTCCAATCCGAACACCGCCGCGTTTGGGATTTTGCGTTTGCCTGGCTTGCTGTCGGGGATGCCGCCGCCGGGGTTGAAGATATACTGAAAATCCGGCTCGACACGCCACCAGGGCGCTACCTTGATTTCGTAGCCGAGCTCGGTGAAGCTTTCCGCCGAGCCGATGGGATAAAGCGGGTTGGTGTAGCGCCTTACATCAAAATCAAATACCTGCCTGGCATGGCTGATCCTGGAATAGCCGGCGCCGGCGATGATAACGTCGTGCTTGCGACCGGGCAGCATTCCGGTGAAGGCCACCCCAAGGTCGGCGAACAGATCGACCAGGTTGCGGTCGCCGGGCGCGGCCATGACGCGGCCGATCATCCCGATCTCGCGTGACTTGCGGCGATAGAGCGTCTGCCCGCCGCCGACATAGACGCCGTAATTCCCATGGTGCGGCAGCGGCTGTGGCATCGCGGCAGGGTCGGCGAGGGACAGCCCATCGACGCTGACATGCTGGTCGGTGAAGGCGTTGGAGTCATACCAGGCGCCCAGCCTGACCGAGCCGGGCAGGTAGGCGGGATGCTTGCCTTGGCCATGGCTGATGTCAAGCTCGCTGATGACGAAGACGCCGCCGGCGAGGCTGAAGCCATCGCCCTGATAGTTGCTGTCATAGACGCCGGTGCGCCACAGGACATCCTTGTTCGGATGCAGCGCCAGCCGGATGCCGGTGAAGGCGTAGGGGTAGTCCGGTCCGCCGGAGGGCAGGTCCTGACCGGTCAGGGTGGGCCAGCCGAAGGCGGTGTTGATGAAGGAATCCTCCTTGGCGCTGATCATGAACTCGCGCCCCGCCGCCTGCCGGCCGATCCTGACATCGGCGAGGCCGCCGCCGAATTTCTGGCCGTACCATAATTCGTAGAGCGAGGTCTGCGCCGGGTCCTCGATGCCGGTGATGGTGTTGAGGTTGTCGAGGCTGAGCGTGCTGAGGCCGACGCCGTGCAGCTGCTCGCCGCTGACATGGAACGTCCCGCCCTGCCAGCCGAAGGCCTTGCCGGTGTCGAGCTTCAGCCCCATGTTGATCAGCCCCTGAAAGGCGAGGCTCCGCCGCGTGCCGCCGGTGGTGTTGCCGAACACCGTCTCGGCATCCGACAGCTTGAAGGTGATCCCGTCCTTGGCGAGGCGGGGACGCAGCCCGCCGATCGAGCCGAGCAATTGGTCACGATGCCAAAGATCATCAGGTTGAGCGGGAGGATCAGCGGTTTGGGCCATTGCCGGGGCATGGGCGGTGATCAGGGCAAGCAGCAGCAACTGGCGGGAACGCCTGGTCAAGGATCGCATCATCATGCCGGGTGCCTTATAGGATTCATTGGCAAATGAGAATGGTCCTGGCAGCAGCTTGATCGTATACTACTCAAGCGCGTATTCGGCTTCGGCGGTGTAATGCGGCTGATCGCTGCCCAGATGCGAGCTGAACAGGGTGATGTGTTTAACGACGATCGGCGGCGAGCGGTAGAGGTTGCGGGCCTGGACGAATTCGGCGAAGCGCGGGCTGACCGGCATGTCCATCCGCGCTAGCGTCACGTGCGGGGTGAAGCGCCGCTTTTCGGCGGGCAGCCCGGCGCGCTGCAAGGCAGTCTCGATTTTCGCCTGCAAGCGGAGCAGCGCCTCGTTCCGTTCCGCCCCGACCCAAAGCGAGGAGGCGCGTCCGGCCTTTTCAAACCATCCGGCGCCGCTGAGGGTAAACTGAAAGCCGCGGCCGCGCAGATTGGTGAGCGCTAAGTCGATGGCCTCGGATTGCAGCCGGTTGGCTTCGCCGATGAAGCGGAGCGTGAGGTGGAAGTTACCCGCGGGCACCCAGCGCGCGCCGGGCAGGTTGAGCGCGAAGCCGGCGAGGGTCTGCTTGATCTCCCAAGGCAGATCGAGCGCGACAAACAGGCGCATGGCAGGCAATCCTCATCGTCGTCAAGCTGGGGGTCATCAAGCGGGACATCAAAGCGGGGCGCAAGCCTCTGCAAGCCATGCCTGATCCTCGCGGTCAAGTTTCGCGCCGAGTTCCGCCAAAACCCGCGCGTGATAGGCGTTGAGCCAGGCAAGGGCTTTCGGTTCCAGCAAATCAGCGATGATCAGGCGGCGGTCGAACGGCGCCAGGGTCAGCGTCTCGAAGGCGAGGAATGGCTTTTTGCCGGTGATTGCGGCGGGTGTCACGAGCAGCAGGTTTTCCAGGCGGATGCCGTAGGCGCCCGGCTCGTAATAGCCCGGCTCGTCGGACAGGATCATGCCGGCGGCTAGCGGCACCGGCTTGGCGGAACGGTGAAAGCTCACCGGCCCTTCATGCACCGACAGATAGGCGCCGACGCCGTGGCCGGTGCCGTGATCGAAGTCGAGGCCGGCCTGCCAAAGTGCTAGGCGCGCCAGCGCATCCAAATGCGGTCCGGCGACGCCTTCGGGGAAGACCGCGCTTGCCAGGGCGATATGCCCGGCGAGCACGCGGGTGAAGCGCTCCATGATTTCGCGCGGCGGCGCGGCGGGTCCAGTCCAGATGGTGCGGGTGATGTCGGTGGTGCCGTCACGATATTGGCCGCCGCTATCAATCAGATAGACCTCGTTGACATGGATTGGCCGGTTGCTGGCTTCGTCGGCGCTGTAATGGATGATCGCGCCATGCTCGCCGGCGCCTGAGATCGGGGGGAAGCTTTCGGCGCGGAATTCCGGCGCGAGGCTGCGAAAGCCGCGCAGTTTCGCCGCCGCCGATAACTCGGTCTCCGCGCCTGTCGGCGCCGCCTGCGCCAGCCAGGCGAGAAAGCGGATCATGGCGATGCCATCGCGCTGATGCGCGGCGCGCGCGCCGGCTTGCTCGGCCGGGTTCTTGATCGCGCGCGGCAGGACGCAAGGATCATCGCCGTTCACCACGGTTGCGCCGATCTCCTGGAGCGTCTGGGTGAACCAGACGGGCGCGGTGGCCGGATCGAGCTGCACGCGCTTGGCGGACAGTTCAGCGAGTGCCGCCGGCATGTGTTCGCGCGGCAGGATGCTGACCGCATCGCCCAGATGCGCGCGCGTTTCGGCGGGAACCCGGGAAGGATCGATGAAGATTGTGGCCGTCGCATCGCGCCGCAGCAGGCCGAAGGCCAGGGCGATGGGCGTGTGCGGCAAGTCGCCGCCCCTGATATTGAACAGCCAGGCCAGCGCGTGCGGGTCGGTCAGCAGCGCGGCGCTGAGATCCGCTTGGTCCAATTTCGCCGCGAGTCGCTGGCGCTTTTCCGCTGAAGCCTCGCCTGCGTAGGCAATGTCATGCGCGGTCACGGCGCTGGCGGGCGGCGCGGGCCTGTCGTTCCACAGCGCGTCGACCGGATTGGCGATGCGGATCATTTCGAATCCGGCTTCACTGTATTTTGCAAGCCCGGCGGTGCTCATCAGCCAGGGGTCGTAGCCGATGCGCGCGCCTGTTGGGGCGTGCGCCTTCAGCCAGTCCGCCGGCGGCGTTTCGGTGATGTGCAGGCGCTGCCAGATCGCGGGATCGGTTTGCGCCGCGAGCTGCAAGGTATAGCGGCCATCCGAAAATATCGCCGCCTGATCCGCCAGCACGATGACCAGCCCGGCGCTGCCGGTGAAGCCGCTTAGCCAAGCCAGCCGCGCTGCCGAGGAAGGGACGTATTCGCCGAGATATTCGTCGTTCCTCGGCTGGATGAAGCCATCGAGCTGCTGGTGCGCCATATGGCCGCGAAGGCTTTCGATGTGTTTATTTGTCATAACTATCCGGAAACCTCATGCGTGGGACGCAACTCTGGTTGAGAAACTTGCCACGCCCCAAATCGGCGAAAAGGATTATGTTGCGTTGAGGTACGATGATTGGAAGGGGCAACAATGTCCTGCCGGCGTATCGGTCTATCATCCTTCATCTGAAAGAGAATACTCCCATGGCTACGACAATTCAAAACCGCAATCTCGGCGCCCGCCTCGCGGATGCGATCTCCATGCAGGACGCGGCGATCAACGCCGCGCTGCGCGAAAGCGTCAGCGGCGCCGGTTCGTTTTTTTCGACCATTGCCGCCGCTTATACGGCGCACCGCCAGCGCCGCGTGGCGGTTCACGAGCTGAGCCAGCTCAATGACCGGGAATTGGCCGATCTGGGCATTGCCCGCGGGGATATCCGCAATATCGTCAGCGGCAGATCCAACCCGCGTGGCTGAAGACTTCGGATGCTCTCGGCCAACCGGCGGTCATTCACGTGGCTGCCGGGCGGCGTTCGCGCTTGACCAGGATTAAGGTGGTCCAGGCGCCGTCGCGGACGCGCCCATGCAGCGCCAGGCCGTGACGGCGATGCGCGCGGAGCACCCAGTTCTCCTGGTTTGACAGCAATCCGGCCAGTATGGCGATGCCGCCCGGCCGCAGCGCATGGGCGAGATTAGCCGCCATCGCCGCCAGCGGCCGCGCCAAGATGTTGGCGAAGATCAGGTCATACGGCGCATGACGCCGCAGCGCGGGGCTGGTCCAGCCATCGGCTTTGATAACTTTGAACAAGGTCCTGGCGTGGTTTTGCGCGGCATTTTCCCGCGCTACCCGGACCGACCGCGCGTCGATGTCGGTGGCCAGCACAGGGCGGTGGAATTGCCGCGCGGCGGCGATGCCCAAGACGCCCGAGCCGGTGCCGAGATCGAGGATTTTGATGGGATGATGGAATTTCGCCACGGTTTCTAGGGCGATCAGGCAGCCGCGTGTCGAGCCATGTTCGCCGGTGCCGAAGGCGAGGCCGGCGTCCAGGATAATGGTGTGGCGCGAGGGCTGGGGCTTTGCCGTGATATGGGTGCCGCGCACGGCGAAGCGCTGGCCGATCAATTGCTCGGGAAAGCCGGCGAAGGAGCGTGCCAGCCAGCCGCCCGCCGGCACTGAGTGGCGCGCCAAGGCGGGATCGAGACCGGTCAGCGCGCGCGCAAGGGCAAGGCCGGCTTGCAGCGCCGTTTCATGGACGCCGATTTCCTTTACCCCTTCGACCGTCCAGAGGCCTGATGTTTCGTCAAGAAAAAATCCAACCGCGCGGCAGCAGGCGGAGAGGGCGGCCTCGAACATCTCGAGGGCCGCTTCCGGCACCTCGACGGCGACGCGTTCCAACTGCTCGATCAAGCGATTTGCACGAAGCGGTCGAGCACGCGCTTGTCGCCGGAGGTTTCGAAATGGATGTCCAGGCGGTCGTCCTCGGTGTCGGTGACGATGCCGTAGCCGAATTTTTCGTGGAATACCCTGGCGCCGATGGCGATTTTTTCGGCGCGCGGGGCGCGGGCGGGTTGTTCCCAGACATCGGTTGTCCGGGGGCGGCGCGCGATCAGCGGGTTGGCGGTGGCGAAGACCGCGGGGGCTGACAGCCTCGCCTCGCGGGTGAGGGCCGCCGAGCCGCCGAGGGTGATGGCGTCCGGCGGGAGTTCATCGATGAAGCGGCTGGGGATGCTGGATTGCCAGTTGGCGTAGATGCGGCGGTTGGCGCAGTGGCTGATGATCGCGCGCTGCTTGGCGCGGGTGATGCCGACATAGGCGAGGCGGCGTTCCTCCTCCAGCGATTTTTCGCCGCCTTCGTCGAGCGCGCGCTGGTTGGGGAATACGCCTTCCTCCCAGCCGGGCAGGAACACCGTGTCGAATTCCAGTCCCTTCGCGCCGTGCAGGGTCATCAGGCTGATTTTGTCGTTGTCGGAATTCTCGTCGATTTCCATGACCAGGGCGACGTGGTCGAGGAAGCCTTCTAGGGTTTCGAAATCGGCGAGGGCGCGGACCAGCTCCTTGAGGTTTTCGAGGCGGCCCGGCGCTTCGGGGGATTTGTCGGCTTGCCACATCGCGACGTAGCCGGATTCGTCGAGCAGGGTTGCGAGGGTGGTGACATGGCCTTCCTCCGGCAGCATCGCGCGCCAGCGACTGATCCCGGTGATCAGGCCGCGCAGCCCGTCACGCGCCTTGCCGCGCAACGTGCCTTCGATGCTCAGCCGTTCGGCGGCGATTGATAGCGGCACCGTATCGGCGCGCGCCCGGTCGTGCATGGCGCGGATCGCGGTGTCGCCCAGGCCGCGTTTTGGCAGGTTGACGATGCGCTCGAAGGCTAGGTCATCGGCGGGCTGGGCCAGTACCCTTAAGTAGGCGATGGCGTCGCGGATTTCGGCGCGTTCGTAGAAGCGCAGGCCGCCGATGACGCGGTAGGGCAGGCCGAGGGTGATGAAGCGCTCCTCGAAGGCGCGGGTTTGGAAGCCGGCGCGCACCAGCACCGCCATTTCGGCGAGCTTGTGGCCGTCGCGGCGGAGGGCCTCCGCGCGCAGGCCGGTCATCCGCGATTCCTCGTCGGAATCCCAGAAGCCGAGCACCTCGACCTTTTCGCCTGCTGGATCGTTGCGCCCGGCATGAAGCGTCTTGCCGAGCCGGCCCGCGTTATGGGCAATCAGGCCGGAAGCGGCGGCAAGGATCGGCGCGGTGGAACGGTAATTGGCTTCCAGGCGGATGATTTGCGCGCCGGGGAAGTCGTGTTCGAAGCGGAGGATGTTCTCGATCTCGGCGCCGCGCCAGGAATAGATGCTTTGGTCGTCATCGCCGACGCAGCAGATGTTCTGGCGCGCCTGGGCGAGCAGGCGCAGCCAGTAATATTGCACCAGGTTGGTGTCCTGGTATTCATCGACCAGGATGTAGCGGAAGGCGCGGTGGTAATTCGCCAGCACTTCCTTGTCGGTTTTCAGCAATTCGGCGGCGAGCAGCAGCAGATCGCCGAAATCGGTGGCGTTCAGCGCCAGCAGGCGCTTTTGGTAGCCAGCGTAGAGATCGCGCGCCGAGTGGATGCCGTATTCCATGTCCTGATCGGCGGGGACCGCGGCGGGGGTGATGGCGCGGTCCTTCCAGCGCTGGATCGCCGCCATCAGGCCTTGCGGGGCGAAGCGCTTGGTATCGAGTTTCGCATCGGTCATCACCTGTTTCAGCAGGCGGAGCTGGTCATCGGTGTCGAGGATGGAGAAGTTGGAGCTGAGGCCAACGCGTTCGGCGTAGCGGCGCAGCATCCGGGCGGCGAGGGCGTGGAAGGTGCCGAGCCAGAGGCCTTCGGCGGGCTGGCCGAGCAGGCTTGCCACCCGCTCGCGCATCTCGCGCGCCGCTTTGTTGGTGAAGGTGACGGTGAGGATTTGGTTGGGGAAGGCGCGCTTGGTGAGGAGGATATGGGCGAAGCGGGTGGTCAGCACGCGGGTTTTGCCGGTGCCGGCGCCGGCCAGCACCAGCACCGGCCCTTCGGTCGCCTCCACCGCTTGGCGCTGCGCCTGGTTCAGCCGGTCGAGATAGTCGCTCACGGTGTTAAAACGCTTTCGCTCACGCCATTTTGGCTTCGTTTGCGCGCGGTTCCGCCGCAGCGTTTGGTGAAGTCCACCACCAGCGCGCCGCCATCCTCATAGATATCGTAGTAAAGGCTTTTGATCATCGCGCTAAACCGGCAGGTGGCCAGCATCCGGCGCGCGCCTTTATTCACCGTGTCGCCATGCAGGAATTTAATCGTGTCCGGCAGGCCGTGAAGCTTGAGCGCAACGCCGCCCCAATACCACCCGCCATGCAGCGGCAGCGGCAGCAAGGCGTTGATCGTCGGGTAGGTTTGCATCGTCAGCAGCGCATTGGGCGCGACGGGCTCAACGCCGTTGATCGACAGAACCGCGGGCCTGCCATCGGCAAGCAGGGCCGCGTCCTTGGCGACGCTGCTGGCAATTTGGCTGTCGAGCGCGCCTTGCGCATGCAGCGCGTTGCCATAGGCATAGCTGATCGTGCACTGCGCCAAGAAAACGACGCAGAGCATAAGCGAGACATAAAAGCCGAAGGCGCGGTCTTGCCATTCAAGCGCGGCCAGCGCCAGCAAGCAGGCGCCGAACGCGCCGAAACCGATCATCACCCGCGGCGCCCAGACCGCCGATTTGAGGAAGATCAGCGGGCCGACAATGGCTTCGGCCATGCCCAATAGAAATATCGCTGAGATCAACGTTGTGGCGGCGAAGGCGGCGTTTCCTGCATCGGGCTTCGCCTCGCGCAATCCGGCGAAGAAGCAGAGCGTCCCGAACAGCATCGCGCCGAGCAGCGCTTGCGTCTGATGCGTGTGGAACAGGTTGCGGGACAGGAAATCATAGGCTTGACGCAGATTGGCGGTGATCACCGAGATATTGTCAGGCGCCAGCCCCGCATGTTTTGACGCGTAACGGTCGAACGGGAACAGAAACGACTCGATTTTGTAGGCGGCGAGCGCCGCGGCGAGGCAGGCGAGCCTGGGGATCAGCCCGCGCCAGGCCGTGGCAAGGGCCTGGGTTCTCGCATCGAGCAAGGCGGCGAAGAGGGCAAGCACGATAAAGACGTTCAATGCCGGCTGGTATAGGTTCAACGAGGCGAACAGGCACAGGAAGGTTGCGCCATAAAGCGCCATGCCGGCATCCAAGCAGAGGCTGAGGCCGAACGGCGCCATGGTCAAGCACATCGCCGCGCCCATCGTCAGCGCGTCGAACCGGTAGGACAGGTTTTCCAGGAAAAACGGGTTGCAAACGATCACCGCCAGCGAAAGCAAGCCGAAGCCGAAGCGCAGCCGGAAAAACAGGCTGGTCCAGGCCGTCGCCATGCCGAGCAGGGCAATCGCCAGAAGCTGCGGCAGCGGCGCCAGATCGGTCAGCGTCCAGCGGTTGAAGTTGAGCGCTTCCATGAGAAAGCTGGCAAAAGGCCGTCCCGCCATGCCCCAATTGGTATGGCCATCGAGCGACCGCCCGAGATCGTCGATATAAAAATAGTTGGCCTTGATGATCGGCAGCGCGAAGAAGCCATAGAGGGCGCAATACACCAGGCTTCTGCGCGTGAAATCGCGGAGCAATGCCGGCGATAGCGTAGCGCGCCGGAGAACCCGGAACCGGCTCATCGGCGCGTGGTGGCCTTTACGCCCAGAATGCGGGCGATGGCATAGCTCAGCTCGGCGCGGTTCAGCGTGTAGAAGTGAAATTCGTCAATGCCGTTGGCCTGGAGCACGCGCACCTGCTCGGCGGCGGTGGCGGCGGCCACCATGCGGCGGATTTCCGCGTCATCGTCAAGCCCTTCAAAGATTTCCGCCATCCAGGGCGGCACGGCAGCGCCGCATAGGCTGCTCATCCGCTTGACCTGGGCGAAATTCGAGACTGGCATGATGCCGGGGATGATCGGGGCGGTGATGCCCGCCGCCAGCGCGCGGTCGAGGAAGCGGAGAAACATGCCGGTGTCGAAAAACACTTGGGTGATCGCGGCTTCGGCGCCGGCGTCCAGCTTGCGTTTCAAATTGTCGAGATCGTGCGCCGCGCTCAGCGCCTGCGGATGGGTTTCCGGATAGGCGGCGACCGAGATGTTGAAATCGGCCACGCGCTTGAGCCCGGCCACCAGATCAGCCGCGTAAGCATAGCCATCAGGGTGTGGCGCGAAATCCTCACCGGACGGCGGATCGCCGCGCAAGGCCACGATATGGCGCACCCCTGCATCCCAATAACGCCGCGCCACCTCGTTCACGGCGGCTTTCGACGCGCCGACGCAGGTGAGGTGCGCCGCCGGCACCAGCGAGGTTTCGCGCAAAATGCGGAGTAGGGTTGCGTGGGTGCGGTCCTGGGTCGAGCCGCCCGCGCCATAGGTGACCGAGACGAAACTAGGGCTTAGGCTCTCCAGCCGGCGGATGCAGGACCAGAGCTGCGCCTCCATCGCCTCGGTTTTCGGCGGCGAGAATTCGAAGGAGATCGCCGGCGCCGCGGCGCGCGCGCCGGGTTCCGGCAAGGGCGCTACCCGAGGCTCGGCTGTCCAGCGTTGCAGAACGGCAACTGGCGTGGCATTCGTCATAAAGCAGGATCTCCTTTGCCGCCGAGGTGACAGCAACACGGTATTAAGACAAGGCCGTTATGGTTGATCGCGCGCGGCTTCGCGCTACATTGTGCGATAAAGGCAATCCAATACGCTCCTGTAACTGGCTTGCGAGCGCCGGGGAACGCAGTCGCGCTTTGCGATGCTATTATACATTAGGAGGCTTGGATATCGTGAAACAACAGGTTTTACCGTTGCTTGCAGCGGCTGCCTTATTGGCCGGCTGCGCCACCGCGCCGCCAAAATCAAACAAACTCGCCTATCAAGCCTATCAGCAGCAGAACGATCCGCTGCAGCCGACCAACCGGGTGTTCTATCGCTTCGACAACGTGCTTGACACCCATGTGCTGAGGCCGGTCGCCATCGGCTACCGGGACATCACCACGCCGGGCATCCGGCATCACGTGTCGAACTTTATTGTCAACCTTGAAGAGCCGGGCGAACTGGTCAACTTCATGGCGGAAGGCAAATCCCGGCTTGCCGGAACAGCCTTGGTCAGGTTTCTGGTGAATTCGACGATCGGCATCGCCGGCATCTTCAATCCGGCGGGCGTCATGGGGTATGACACCACCTATACCGATACCGGCTTGACGCTGGCTGATTGGGGCGTCGGCGAGGGGCCATTTTTATATTTGCCGCTGTTCGGCCCCTCCGGCGTGCGGGACGCTTCCGCGCTGCCCGCGGGCATCGTGCTGTCGCCAACCTTCCCGGCGCCCACCAGCATCGGGCTTAAGCTGTTCAATTATGGCTCGTCCGGCGTAAACGTGATCAACGAGCGCGAGCAGGTGCTGGGGAAATTGAGCCAACTCAAAAGCCAGGCGCTGGATCCCTATGCCACGTTCCGGAGCCTTTACCGTCAGCATCGCGCCGCCGAACTCGCGACGATCGAGCAGCGCAACGTGCCGACAGTGCCTGCCTGGTACGCGCCGAAAGTCCGGGCGGAAATGCAGGCCGCCGCCGACAAGGCGCATGACACCAATCAATAAACCAAAGGATCTCACGATGGCTCTTTCTTCCCGACGCGTCCTGCTGGGCGCTTTCGCGCTGGCGCCTGCCCTGGCTTTTGCGACGCCGGCTTTTGCCGCCGCGCCGAGCGCCAGCGCCGCCAAGCAATTCATCACCGGCGTCGGCGCGCATATGGTGTCGGTCGTTAACGGCAGTAGCAGCGTCGGCCAAAAAGCCGCGGCGCTGCGGCAGATTGTCGATCAGGATGTCGCGGTCGATCAGGTCGGCCAGTTTGTCCTCGGCCGTTACTGGCGGATTGCGACGCCCGCGCAGCGCCACGAATATCTCGGCCTGTTCCACCAATTGCTGGCGAATAATATCACCACGCAGATACGCGCTTATGAAGGCGTCAAGTTCACCGTGCTGGGCGCCAGCAGCCAGGCGGAGGGCCAGGCCGTCAACACGGTGATCGCGCGGCCCAACGAGCAGCCGGCGCATGTGCAATGGGTGGTGCAAACAGTGGCCGGCGCGCCGAAGATCGTCGATGTCATCGTCGAGGGAACCTCGCTGCGGGTGACCGAGCGCGCCGATTACTCCTCGGTGATCAATGACAATGGCGGGCAGGTCACCGCCTTGCTGGCCGCGATGAAGCATCAGATCGCTAATCTCAAGGCGAAACAGGCTTAACCTTGGTCGCCGCGGCGATGCTGCGGGTTGTCATCCGGATCGTTTCTTAACGGAGGCCGAGTCTCGACCACCAGGACTCGGCCTCTCTTCCGGAAGACAGCGCTTAAAAAATAAAAGTTTTTTGCTTCTTTTTTCCAAAAAAGAAGCGATTCTTTTAAAAAAGCAGTTCTTTCTTAAAAGAAAGAACCAAAGAACTTTTATTAGTTTTACGCTGAAACGATCAGCGCTAAAAATGAAAACACGATTATTTGAATTAAAGTTAGCTTAACTATAAGTAATAAAATAAGACAAAAACCTGTTTTGCTTTTTGGCCACGGAAAAATTATTGACGAAGTGATCTGTATATTTTTCTTGACAGTCATCGTGAAATACCTCTCCCTATGAGGACTGGGCAAGGGGGATTTCATTAATGACAATGGGAGCGTGGCGGCTTGCCGCCAGCGGCGTTTTATCGGCTATCGTTTGCGCGGCCTCGATGGCATCCGCCAAAGCGGAAGGCACGATCCTGCAATTTCAAGGCGGCGGCCAGGCGCAGACCGAGTTTATTCCTTCCGATATGGGTGGCGCGGTTGGCGATGGGTACGCGATGCAGGCGGTGAATGGGATTGTCTCGATTTACAACGCCAATACTGGCAGCCTGGCGAGCCATAGGACGCTGGATGGATTTTGGTCGCCGCTCGGTTTGACCACGAATTTTAGTGCGGGCAATTTTCCGTCCGATCCGCGGATCGTCTTCGATCCCAGCACGAATCGCTGGTTCACCAGCGTTATCAACACCGCCGCGGTCAATCAGGTTGGGCTTGCGGTGTCGAACGACGCCAACCCGCTGGATGGCTTCAAGGGGGTGACCTTTAACGCGAGGAACAAGAATTTCTACGATTATCCGACTCTTGGTGTTAATCATGGCGCGGTGACGATCGGCACCAATAATTTCAGCGCGACTACGGGATTTTTTGACGGTTCGGGCCTGTTTTCGATCCCGAAAGCCGATCTGGTCAACGGCAAGCCCAGCCTCGCCCATATGACCCGATTCGATAATTTAAGTTCGCTGAATTTCACCAATCAGCCGGTCACTGATTTGCATGGCGCCGGCGACAAAACCACGGTGATCAACAGCATTAATAGTCCGACCTTGCCGGCGTTTGGCGGCGAGCAAATCCTCAATCTCAGCAATGTCGCGTCCAGCAAGGCGAGCCTGACCACGGGGCCGAGCTTTAATAATCCGTTGGATTACAATAACCTGATCAACCCGGTGCAGCCGGGCGGCACGCCTTATCAATCGAACGACCCGCGGATCAGCTCTAATCCGGTGCAGGTGGGCAATCTGATCTATTTCACCAATTCGGTGCTGCAAGGCGCGTCCGACTCGGTCTATTGGGGCGTGCTCAACGCCACCACCCAGCAACTGGTGCATTCGGGCGTGGTCGGCGTTCCCGGCATTGATCTGACGTTTCCGTCCATCGCGGCGAATAGCGCCGGCACGTTTGTCATTGGCTTCAACGGCTCCGGCTCCGGCAATAATATCAGCGCCTATGAGGTTGTCTGCTCGGAATATACCGGGGCTTGCGGCACGCCTTCCGATATTTACGCGGGACAGGGCAATAACTATGTCGGCTATAGCGGCAGCGTGCGCTGGGGCGATTACAGCGCGATTGTTAACGATCCTTACAACGCCAATAATTTCTGGCTGTTCCAGGATTACGTGACGAAAGCCAATTTATGGGGCACGGTGATTACCGAATTTGACGTGCCGGAGCCTGCGACGCTGCCGCTGCTGGCGACTGGATTGGCCGGCATCGCGTTGATCCGGGGCCTCTCCAGGCGGCGCCGGTCGCCGCGGTAAATGTGACAAACTATTTCGGAAGGCAGGGCACGTTCCTGCTATCGGACCTAAGTTCTGGCTTGATAGGCTGCCGGGCAGGCGCTGACCTGCTTGTCCGGTCGCGGCTTCATCTGGAAATCATCCAGGCTCCCCCCAGATGAAGCCACGGCGTGGCTGCTTTGGCTGCGCCTGATCCGCTGGATGGAAAGACGCCGCATGGTTATAAATCCAACTCCTGTCACGCGGCAGAACGTTTTGCTCGTTTTAGCCAGGCCAAGGCGGCTGCGGCACGCCGCCGTTTCAACCAGCATCGCTTTGGCGCTTGCTGGCGGCGAGGCCATCGCGGCGCCGCTGCCGCCAAGCACGCTGACCCAGGCGCTGGCCGAGGCCTATGCCAATAATCCAACTTTGCAGCAGCAACGGGGCAATCTGCGGATCACCGATGAAAACGTGCCTGCGGCGCTGGCCGGTTGGCGGCCGACAGTGACGCTGACCGGAACTGCCGGACGGGTGATCGGCACTGAACGGCTCGGCAGTTCCGGCTTAAGCTCGTCCGGCCTCGGCGCGGCCGGCCTCGGCGCTGCCGGCACGGCGACCGGCAGCAGGCCGATCTCGGAAAATCGCGACGAGGCGATTGGCCAGCTTACGCTGACCCAACCGGTATTCGAGGGGGGCAGGACGGTCGCCAGCACGCGAGAGGCGAAGAACAATGTGTATGCCGCCCGCGCGCAGCTGCTGGCGACCGAGCAGAGCGTTTTTCTCAATGTCGTGCAGGCCTATGTGACGGTGCTCACCGACCGGCAGCTGCTGGCGCTCGACTTGAATAACCGGAAAGTGCTGCGCGAGCAGCAGCGCTCGGTCAACGATCAGTTCCGCGTCGGCAATGTGACGCAGACCTCGACGGCGCAGGCCCAGGCTTCGGTGGCGCAGGCGGAGGATCAGATCGAGGTGGCAAGAGGCAATTTGAACGCCGCCGCGGCGAATTTCGAACAATATGTCGGCTCCTATCCGGCGGCGGTGCTGGTGCCGCCGCAGCCGCTGAACCTGCCGGTTCGCACCAAGGTGATGGCGGTGCGCGCGGCGATGCTGGACAATCCGAACGTGGTTTCGGCGCTGTTCACCGAAGCCGCCGACAAGGACGCGGTGGATGTCGCCTTTGCGTCATTGGCGCCGCAGGTTTCGGTGGAGGCTTCGGGTTATGACGAATCGAACCCGATCGGGCCGCGCTCGCGCGATGATGGCGGCGAGTTGCTGGCGAACCTGACCGTGCCGCTTTATCAAGGCGGCTCGGAATACGCCGCGATCCGGCAGGCGCGCGACCGCACCCAGGTGGCGTATGCCGCCGTGGGCAGCGCCCGCCGCGCTGCCATCACCCAGGCGATTCAGTCTTGGGAAAACCTGCTCGCGGCGAATTCGGCGGTTACCAGCACCCGGCTGGTGATCCGCTCGGACGCCATTGCGCTGAGCGGCACCGAGCATGAGGAACTTGTCGGCACGCGCGATACGCTCGATGTGCTGAACGCCCAGCAGGCGCTGCTGAACGCGCAAACCCAGCAGATCCAGAATATCGCCAGCGTGGTGACCAATTCCTATTCCATCGCCTCGGCGATTGGCCGGCTGACCGCCGCCGATCTCGGCCTGCCGGTGCGCCATTATGACGATCTGAATTATTATCGCGCGGTGAAGAATGCCTGGATTGGCACCGGAGACGCCGCCTATCGCGCCACCGGGATCGATGTTCACGGCAATCTGGCCGGTGAGACGCCGGTGGCGGCGGATATCAGGACGCCGCGATGAAGTACAGGGGTTTCGGCGCGGCTCTGGCGGCTTCCGCTTTGCTGGCGCTGCCGGCTTATGCGAAACCGCAATCGAAAGCGCCGCCGCCTTCGGTGATCGTCGCGCCGGTGATGCGGAAAAATGTTGCGCCGGTTTATACCTATATTGGCCGGGTGGTTGCCGATCAGGCGGTCAGCGTGGTGCCGCGCGTTACCGCGTTCATCGATCAGGTCGCGGTGCGGCAGGGCAGTTATGTCAAGGCGGGGCAGGTGTTGTTTCTCCTGCAAAAATCCTCCTATCAGGCGGCGCTGGAATCCGCCCAGGCCAGCGTTGCTTCCGCCGAGGCCGCCTTGCAGAACGCCCAGCTGGCCTATCAGCGGGCGGCGCGGCTGAGCAAGAATGGTTTCGAGGCGCAATCCAATCTCGATCAGACGCTGGCCACCCGCAACCAAGACCAGGCGAGCGTACTATCAAGCAAGGCCAGCGTGATCCAGGCGGCGCTTAATCTCAGCTATTGCACCATCACCTCGCCGATTAGCGGCAAGATCGGCGCGGTGACATTGACCAAGGGTAATTTGGTGACGCCGAGCAGCGGCGTGCTGGTTACCGTTAACCAGCTCAACCCGATCCGCGTGGTGTTTTCGGTGACCGACAGCGTCATCGTGAAGGCGCAGCAAAAAGCCAATGCCTCGTCGGAGGCGATCAGCAAGGGGTTCGCTGTCGATCTGAAACTGTCTGATGGCGGGAAATACCCACAGGCCGGCAAGATCGCCTTTTTCGATAATCAGGTCAGCACGCAAACCGGCACCGTCAGCGTCTATGCCGATTTCGCCAACCCGGACGGGCTGCTGCTGCCGGGCGCCTATGCCACGGTGGAGGTGCATCAGGCCAAGCCGAATGAACAGCTGCTGGTGCCGGTGGCGGCGGTGCAGACCGACAAGACCGGAAAATTCGTGCTGGTGGTCGACCCAAGCAACAAGGTGCGGCAGCAGAAGGTGGCGCTTGGATCGCAGATCGGGGAGAACTACATCGTCAAGCAAGGGGTGAGCGATCATCAGAATGTGGTTGTTGAAGGCGTGCAGAAGGTGAAGCCTGGCCAGACGGTTAATCCTTCTAAAGGCGCGCCGCCCAGCGCCGCCTCGACCAAGGCTTAGCGCGTCTTGTTCTCGACCTATTTCATCAACCGGCCCAAATTCGCCATCGTTATTGCCATCGTCATTACGCTGGCGGGGCTGATCTCGCTTTCGGCGATCCCGATCTCGCAATATCCCAATATCACGCCGCCGCAGGTGACGGTTTCGGTGACCTATCCGGGTTCCAGCGCGCAGACCGTCGTTAACACCATCGCGGAATCCATTGAGGAGCAGGTGAACGGCGCGCCGAACGAGCTTTACATGCAAAGCACCAGTTCGAGCGCCGGCACCTATACGCTGACCGTTACCTTCGCGCTGGGTTCCGATCCGAATATCGATCAGGTCAATGTGCAGAACCGGGTGCAGCTGGCGGAGGCGCAGTTGCCGGCCGAGGTGCAGAGCGAGGGCATCACGGTGCGCGCGGCCTCCAGCAATTTCGTGCTGGCGGTCAATCTCTATTCGCCGAGCCATAAGTTCGACCAGCTTTACATTTCGAACTACGCTTATATGCATTTGCAGCAGGGAATTGCTCGCGTGACGGGCGTCGGCAATACGCAGATTTTTGGCCAGCGCCAATATGCGATGGTGGTGCAGCTCAATCCGGTGAAGATGACGGCGCTGGGCATTAACGCCAGCGATGTCACCGCGGCGATTGGGACGCAGAATATCCAGGCCGCCGCCGGGCAGATCGGCCAGCCGCCGGTTCCCGCCGATCAGCAGCAGCAGCTTACCGTGCTGGCAAAGGGACGGCTGACCAGCGTTAAGGAATTCCAGGATATCATCGTCCGCAGCAACAAGAATGGCGGGCTGGTGCGGTTGCGCGATATCGCGAAGGTGGTGCTCGGCGCCCAGCAATCGTCGACCACCGCCGCGTTGAACGGCAATCCTTCGGCGACGCTCGCGGTGTATCAGGCGCCGGGCGCCAATGCGCTGGCGGTTTCATCGGCGATTGAGAGCCAGATGAAAACGCTGTCCCAGCATTTTCCGCCGGGGCTGAAATACACCATCGTCTATAACTCGACCAATTTTGTGCGCGCCGATATCAGCGAGATCATGCGGACGCTGGCGATTACCTTGGTGCTGGTGGTCGGCGTGGTGTTTTTGTTCCTGCAGGACTGGCGGGCGACGCTGATCCCCACCATCGCGATCCCGGTGTCGCTGATTGGGGTGTTCGCGGTTTTGTACATCCTTGGCTATTCGGCGAACACGATTGATTTATTTGCCATCGTGCTGGCGATTACGCTGGTGGTGGATGATGCCATCGTGGTGGTGGAAAACGTCACCCGCACGCTTGAGCAGCAGCCCGATCTGGGCGCGGCGCGCGCGACCGAGCAGGCGATCCGGGAGATTTTCGCGCCGGTTGTCGCGACCACGCTGGTGCTGGTCGCGGTGTTTGGGCCGATTGCCTTTGTCTCCGGCGTGACGGGCGCGCTGTACCGGCAATTCGCGGTGACGATTTCGGTTTCGGTGGTGATTTCGGCGATCAACGCGCTGACCCTCAGCCCGGCGCTGTGCGCGCTGATCCTGCGGCCTCCGAAAAAGGCGCGGTTCAAGCTGTTCCAGTGGTTTAATCGCGGCTTTGACTTCGCGCGGGACCGCTATGTGCGAACGGTGAGCATTCTCGCGCGCCGGCTGTTGCTGACCAGCCTGGCGATGGTGGCGGTGTTCGGCGTGACGTATCTGGTATTCTCGGCGACGCCTTCGGGCTTCCTGCCGGCGGAAGACCAAGGCTATTTCTTCGTCAATGTGCAGCTGCCGGATGGCGCTTCGCTGGGCCGCACCCAGACCGTGGTGGATCAGGTGGGGGAAACGCTGCGCAAGACGCCGGGCGTGGCGGATGCCATCGAGCTGTCGGGGTTTAGCCTGGTGGCCGGCGCCGAGGATTCCAGCGCCGGCTCGGTCATTGTCATCATGAAGCCTTGGGCGAAGCGCAATGCCAGCGAGGCGATTCCCGCGGTGATCGCGAAAATGAAAGCGAAACTCGGCGCGATCCCCTCCGCCGACATCATCAGCTTCAACCCGCCGGCGATTCCCGGCCTCAGCACCACCGGCGGCATCAATTTCGTGCTGGAAGCGCGCGAGGGGCAATCGTTTCAGCAGCTCTCCTCGGTCGCCAACGGCTTGATTTTTGCCGCCAACCAGAACAAGGCGCTCTCTACGGTGTTCACCAGCTTCACCAATAACGAGCCGCAGATCATGGTGCATGTCGATACCGCCCGCGCCTCGCTGCTGGGGGTGACGCCGCTGGCGATTTATCAGACGTTGCAGGCCAATCTCGGCAGCCAGTTTGTCAATGATTTCAACTACCAGAATTTCGTGTTTCAGGTGATCGTCCAGGCGCAGTCGCAGTTTCGCAGCAAGGTGAGCGATATCGGCCAGCTTTATGTCCGCAGCACCAATGGCGGCATGGTGCCGCTGCAAGGGCTGGTCACCACCAGCACCATCCAGGGCGCCAATGCGCTGACCTTGTATAATCTATACCCCGCGATCCTGATCAACGGCTCGACCAGAGGCGGGCATAGCGACGGGCAGGCGATCACCGCGATGGAGCAGGTCGCCGCCAAGCACATGCCGAAAGGCTATGGCTATGACTGGACCGGGATGTCCTATCAGCAGCTGCAATCGGCGGGGCAAGAGGGCGAGGCGTTCCTGTTCGCCATCGTCTTTGCCTATCTGTTCCTGGTCGCCTTGTATGAAAGCTGGACCTTGCCGCTTTCGGTGGTGCTGCCGGTGGTGTTCGCGCTGTTGGGCGGGCTGGTGGCGCTGTGGCTGCGCGGCAGGCCGCTCGATATTTATGGTCAGGTGGGGCTGGTGCTGTTGATTGGGCTGGCGGCGAAGAACGCGATTTTGATCGTCGAATTCGCCAAAGACCGGCTGGAGGAAGGCAAGGTTTCAGTGCAGGAAGCCGCCGATGACGGCGCTCGCACGCGCTATCGGCCAGTGATCATGACGGCGCTGGCCTTCATCATTGGCGTGGTGCCGCTGGTGATCGCCACCGGCGCCGGCGCGGGCGCCCGGCAGTCGATTGGGACAACGGTGTTTGGCGGGATGATTTTGGCTAGCTTTGTCGGCATCTTGTTTATTCCCGCGCTATTTGTCGCCTTTGAGCTGCTTTCAGCGCGCACCGGGCGGTTGCTGCACAGGCGAAGGGCGAAACAACCTGTTCACCATGAATAAGCAAGCCTTCCGGGGTTTGCGCGCCTATGGATGGCGGAGCAGGCTTGAGCGCAGAAGGCTGGCGCGCCGGTTGATGCCCATTATGTGTCTGCTGCTGTCAAGCTGTGGCGGGTTCGGCAGCTATGTCAGCGATACGTTCTGGCGCGCTGGCAATCCGCATTCGCCACAAGGCAACACCTTAACGCTCGACCGCGCGCGAGGCGATGCGGTAACGGCGCCAGTGATCCTGCCGATCCAGGGCAATATCTGGCCGCACGCCGTGCAGACGGTTCCGACGCTGGAAGATGTCCAGCGGAGCATGAACGCGCCGGTAGGCGGCGCCCAGAATTATGCCGTGCGGCCGTCTCCCCATGGCCGTCTGCCCGCCAGTTCGATGCCGGCCTCTAACCAAAGCGGCGTCGCGATGACGCCGCGTTTCCGCCCGGCGCGACCCATAGCGCCGCCGAAAGCGGCTGCCACCTCGCCGTTCAAGCTTGGCGACACGGTGATGACGCCGAACGGACCCGGCGGCGTGGTGAGCAGCGACAATACCACCGGCTATCAAACCGTCGCTCCCATCGGCGGGCGCGGCGGCGGCATCTTGGTGCCGACCGGCAATGGCGCGGCGACGCTGATCGGCCCGAACGGCGAAGTCAGCCCGGTTACCGCGCCCCGGCATTAAGCAACAGCGTCACGCAGCCTCCACCGCGTGGTCGCTCGCCAGCATGACGTTGGTCTCGCCGAGTTCTAGCACCTCCATCTGATCGCCTAGCTTGATCGTGCCGGTGGTTTCGGGGATCAGATTTTGGCCGAACATCACGCCGCCGCGCCGGTCCCGGCGGAACTTGCTCAAGGTGCGCAGCGGCTCGGTCTTGTCCGGGCGCAACCCGGTTTCTGGATCGATGGTGGTGACGATGCAGCGGTCGCAAGGCTTGACGACGCTGAACGCCACGCCGCCGATGCGGATCCGGCGCCAGCAATCCTCCTCCCATGGCGCCGCGCCATTCACCACGATAGTCGGGCGGAAACGCCCCATCGGTATCGGCGTCGCGAGGCGGGCGTTGAGATCGGCCAGCGATGCCAAGGATGTCAGCAGGACGGGAAACCCATCGGCGAGATTGACCGTTTCGCCGCGCGTGGCGAAATCGGGATCGACAGCCCGGCCGCCGGTATCCGCGAGATAGACCAGCCTGCAGGCGACGCCGATTGCAGTACTGATCCAGGCATCGGCGCTCGGCCCCGCCGCGGCGACGCGGACCCGATCCTTCCAGATCACCGCTTCGAGGATTTCGGCATCCGGCCCGGGGACGGGAATTGCCGCCGGCGCCAGTCCTGGCGCGGTCAGAATGATGCCCTCCGCCGTGTTTTCCGCCTTGATCAGCGCCATATGGCCGTATTCGCGCTGGGTCATGAAGCGGCCACCCTGGTCCACCACCATCCAGCGGCGGTCACCTTTGAGGCCCCAGAACTCGACATCGGCGCTGGCGAAGGTGTCGCCGCGCAACCCCTTGACCGGGTGGACGCGCAGCTCGGTGACGATGATCGATGGCATGCTCATGCCTTGCTCCTTGCGATGTCACGCATTTCCAAAACGTTTCTCACGCCGTCTTGCGGTCCGGCTGCATGGCCATTGGCGTTACCATTGATGTTTCTGGCGGCGCTTCCGGATTGCGGCGATGATACAGCAGAATCCAGACCGCGCCCGCCAGAACATAGACCGCGAAAAGATAAGGGAAATATTTCACCGGCGCCGGCGGCACCGGATAGACGCTGCCGACGGCCGGGATCACCAGCAAGAGCAGCGAGGCTACGGCAACCGCATAGTGCAGCGGCTTGATTTCGCCGGTCCGCCACAGATAGACGGGAGCGGCGAGCGAGATCAGGATATAGGGCACGAGAAAGCCGAAGGCGGCGAGGGTGCCGGCATCGTTGAACATATCGAGCGCCGCCATGCCGCGCAGCGCAAAAATCGTCGGCAGCAGGAAAGAGACGCCGCCCATGATCAGCACCGCGACATGCGGGGTTTCGTTCGTCGCATGCGCGTTGGCGGTCGATTTGTGGAATAATCCTTGATGGCCCATGGTGTAGATCACCCGGCCGCCGGCATTCAGGCAGGAAAGGTTGAGGGCGAAGAAGCTAAGCATCGCGCAGGCGGAAAGCGGCGCTTGCAGGAAATTCAGGCCGACCAGCCCCGCCATCACGTTGAGCGGCGCATCGATCTTGTCGAGCGTGGTCTTGTAGCCATGCGTCGCCATCACCTCGACATAGGTGACGAAGACGAAAAAAGCGCCGGCCAGCACCAGGCTCGCCAGCACGGCGCGCGGAATACTGCGCAGCGGATCGCGCGCTTCGTCGCCAAAGGCGGTGCAGGACTCGAAGCCGACCAACGAAAAAATCGCCACCACGACGCCGAGGCCCAGTCCGCTAAGCGGCAATGTATGCGGGTCGAACTGCGTCTTGTCGATCGCGAAGCCGTGCGCGCCGAGAACCACCAGGCATAGCACGGTGATCAGCGCCACCGAGATGCCTTCGAGGGCCAGCATCAGCTTCGCCGAAAGCTGCACGTTCTTCCAGGCGCAGAAGGCCGAGATGCCGACGCAGACCGCGAAAAGCAGGATCGGCGAAGCGGCGATGCCCAGCATTTTTAGCAACGTGCCGGCGAAGATGGCGAAGCCGGTGGCGCCGGCAATGGAAATGCCGAGATAGGCCCAGATCAGCGACCAGCCGCCAATGCCGCCGGCGAGCAAGCCAAGGCCGCGGCAGACATAGGCGTACATCGAGCCTGAGCCATACGTCCGGCTAGCGAAGACATTGAGGTTAAAGGCGACAAAGAGCAGCATGACCGTGCCGAGCGCATAGGACAGCCAACTCCAATTGCCGGTATTGGAAAACATCACCGGGACGATCAGCGCCGCCGTCATGGTCGGCGAGATCAGCGCGATGCCCTGGCTGAGCAACTCCATCTGGCCCAAGGCATTCTTTTTCAGTGCTTTTATCGGCATCGACATGTTCCTTCCATCCAGCGGTTGAGGAGGACCGTGCCGACCTGCGTTTCCCTTGTTGATGATGCAGGTTAAAAAATATCTGGAGGACTTGAAACCTCCAGTTTTTGTATTCTTACTGGTCCAGTTGCTGAGACGGGGTTGTCGTGCTGCGGAAATGGGACCTCAAGATCGTTTTGCAGAAGGAGGCTGGGGGCAAGCAGCGCCGGATGCCGGCGCATTTGCAGATCGCGCATGCGCTGATCGAGGCGATCCAGCGCGGCCGGCTTGCCCCTGGCAGCCCGTTGCCGGGAACCCGCGACCTCGCCGCAACGCTCGGCGTGAACCGCAAGACCGTGCAGCTTGCCTATGACGAGCTGGTCGCGCAGGCTTGGGTAAAAACCGAGGGAACCCGCGGCACCTTCGTCTCCGCCATGCTGCCGATGGTGCCGGACACGTCGCGCCGCGACAGGCAGGCCAGCCCGGAGTTCCGCTTGCGCGGCGCTACCCCTGATGTCCCGATCCTGCTGCCGGAACCTGGCGTGATCACCTTTGATGATGGCGCGCCCGACACACGCCTGCTGCCCGCGGAAACGCTGGCACGCGAAATGCGGCGCGCCCTGCTGGCGCTCAGCCGCAAGAACCGCCTCGGCTATGGCGATCCAGCCGGCGGCATCGCCTTGCGCCGCGCCATCGCCGACATGCTATGCCTCGACCGCGGCCTGAATTGCGCGCCTGAAAACATCTGCCTGACCCGCGGCAGCCAGATGGCGATCTACATTGCCGCCCGCATTCTCGCTGGCCCGGGCGACACCGTCGCTTTTGAGACGCTCAGCTACCCGCCGGCCCGCGAAGCCTTCCGCGCCGCCGGCGCGCGCATCGCGGCAATTGGTCTCGACGCGCAAGGACTACGCCCCGATGATCTTGAAAGGCTTTGCCGGCGCCGCCGCGTGGCTGCAATCTATGTCACGCCGCACCATCAGTTTCCCACGACGGTGACGCTGCCGCCCGAGCGGCGAATCAGGCTCTTGGCGCTTGCCGAGCAGTTCGGCTTCGCGATTGTCGAGGATGATTACGATCACGAATTTCATTTCGCGCATCGGCCAATCCTGCCGCTCGCTTCGGTGCATGGGAGCGCCAAGGGCGTCTATATCGGCTCGCTCTCCAAACTGCTCGCGCCCTCTTTGCGGATCGGCTATCTGGTGGCCGCGCCGGCGGTGATCGCGCGCGCTGCGGCGGAAATCATGCTGATCGACAGGCAGGGCGATCCGGTGACGGAAGCCGCCGCCGCTGCCTTGATGGAGAATGGCACGCTGAAGAGCCATACGCGGAAGGTGCTTGGCATCTACGCGGAGCGCCGGCAATTTTTGTTCGAAGCGCTGGCTGCGCGGCTAGGCGGCGCGATGGATGTCGTGGTGCCGCAAGGCGGGCTCGCGCTCTGGGCGCGCTTTGTGGCAGGGCTTGATCCGCGCCGGATCAGCCAGGCGGCGGGGGTGGCGTTTCTGCCGGGAACCGCTTTCATGACTGGCGATGAGCCGTGCGATCAGGCAGCGGGCGCCAGGCTTGGTTTCGGCAGCCTCGACCGCCGCAGCTTAGAGGAGGCGGTGATACGGCTGGCCCGCGCCATCGGCTGATGCGCTAAAGCTTTCGCTGGTTTCTCAGTTCAACCTTGGTTGTAGCGGCGTAGCCGCTGAACGGCCTCGGCGATATCGGCCGCCGCCGCGCAGTAGGAAAACCGCACGAAGCCGCCGCCGCGGGCCGTGTCGAAATCATGCCCTGGCGTCGCCGCGATATGCGCGCGGCGCAGCAGATTGGCGCAGAACGCCGTGCTGTCCTGTCCCCGGTGGCTGATATCGGCGTAACTATAAAAAGCGCCGTCCGCTGGCGACAGATTGGTGAACCCGGCTTGCGTTAGCCCATCGAGCAGCACTTGGCGGGAGGTTTCGTAGCGCCGGCGGTTGGCCTGCAATTCGTCATGGCAATCGAAAGCGGCGGCGGCGGCAAGCTGCGAGACATGCGGCGCCGAGATGAAGAAATTCTGGGCGAGGCATTCGGTGACCCGGCGCAAATCCTCCGGCAGGATCATCCAGCCGACGCGCCAGCCGGTCATCGAGAAATATTTGGAGAACGAGTTGATGACGATGGCGGAAGGGCTAAAGGAGGCGGCGCTTGCCGCTGGCTTGCCATAGGTCAGGCCATGATAAATTTCATCGCTGATCAGGCGGATTTCATGCGCGTGACAATACTGCGCCAAGGCCGCCAGCGCCTCCGGCGCCAGCATCGAGCCGGTCGGGTTGGCGGGGCTGGCGACGAGAACGCCGTCGGGCGCCGGATCGAGCGCCTCCAGCATCGCAATCGTCGGCTGATAACCGGTTGTCACCCCGGCGGGCAGCAGGACCGGAACCAGGCCGAGCGCCAGCATGATGTTCACGTAAGGCGGGTAGCAAGGCGTCGCCAAGGCGATCCGGTCGCCGGGATCAAAGGCGGCGAGAAACGCGAGGGGGAATCCGGCGGAGGCGCCCGTGGTGACGGCGATGCGCGATAGCGGCAGGCCGAGGCCGTACCAGTCCGCGTAATGCGCGGCGATCCGGGCGCGCAGTTCGGCGCGGCCAAAAGCCTCGGTGTAGCCGAGCGGATCGCTTCCCTGCATCGCCCTCGCTACGGCTTCGCGCACGCCGGCCGGCGCGCCGGTGCCAGGCTGGCCGACTTCCAGGCGGATCACCTTTGGGCCGGAGGCTTTCAGCCTTGCCGTCAGGGCATTGGCCTGGGCGATGACATCCATGACCAGAAAAGGCGGCACC
Source organism: Acetobacteraceae bacterium (assembly GCA_965276795.1). Classification (GTDB taxonomy): domain Bacteria; phylum Pseudomonadota; class Alphaproteobacteria; order Acetobacterales; family Acetobacteraceae; genus Acidiphilium. The sequence continues at coordinate 3,625,811 of OZ255628.1, forward strand.
CTGCCGCCGCTGCCGGTTTTTAGGGGCACTAATTCGTGCCTACGGCCAGACCGAAGCCGCGCGGATCGGTGGCGGCGGCGCAGCTTTTTTGGTTTCCCGGCAGCAACCCGCTACAGGCGATCACATTGGCGCGGCCCGGCTCGGGCACCGGAACCGGCATCGGCGTAGTGGATTGGATCGCGTTGTACAGCCCGGCGGCAACCGCGATCGGCGCGCCGCTTTGCCCCGATCCGGTCGCCGCGGCGCGGAAATTCTTGCCACGATAGGCGATGCCGGCGGCAAGCAGAGGCGGCGGCACATGGGCGGGAGAGGCGGCAAGCAGGATGCCGGTATTGGGCGCGACGCGCCCCGTGCCGAACAAATTATTCATCGTGGTGGCGCAGGCGATTGCCCCGCCATGCTGGTCAAGCGTGGCGAAGCCTGTCGAGGCGGGCAAGGCGGGTGGCGGCGCGCTCACCTGTTCGGCGGCGAATGACGCGGCGACCGCGCGTTGCGCGGCGGCATTGATGTCCTGCGGATCAGCGGCCAGCGCCTGATATCCGGCGGCGGCGCCAGACCCGCCATAGGCGGGCGGCGGCAGAAAGGACAATGTTAATCCGGCCTCGGAAAGCCGCAGCGGCGGCGCGTAACGCGGCGCTGCTTTTGCAAGATCGGCGAAATCGAGGCCACCCCCGGCTTGATCGGCGGCAGCGACGAAGTTTCTGGCAAGCTGGCCCTGCGCCAGAGCGAGCGCGCCGCCAGTCTGGATCGCGCCGAGCGTCGCCGCGAGATCGGGCTGCCGGAGAATGTCGCCCGCCGTCAGCAAGGCGCCGGAGGGCGCGGCGAAGACGTCGCGCGCCGCCGGATCGGCGATCAGCGCGTTGCCGACCACCTGCAAGTCGCTGGCCAGCGCCCTGGAGACCGGCGCGCCGCCGCCCGCCAAGGTCTCGGCCGGCGCCATCACGGTCGAAAGCGACAATTGCCCGTAGCGCGCCTGCAAGGCGATCAGCCCGCGCGCCATCTCCGGCACCGCCGCCGGACGATCTGCCCCGGGCATCGGGGAAGCAGGGGCTTGCGCTAGGAACAGCAAGGCGACAGGCTCCGGCGTCGCATGCGTTGGATCATGGGGAAGATTGATCAGGCAAGCGCCGCCACCGCCCAAGCCGGCGCGGGAGGGCAGCGTGACCGACAGAACGAAGCCGGCGGCCGCCGCGGCATCGGCGGCATTGCCGCCTTCCAGCAACATGCGCCGCGCCGCCAGCGCCGCCTGCGGATCGGGCGCCACGGCGTAGCCGAACACCGGCTTTGCCGGTTGCGGCTCGCCTAAGCCTGCGTTGCTGCCGCCGCCAAACAATCCGCATCCCGAAAGCAGCAGAATGCCAGCGAGGCCCGGCGCGGCGCTTGCCAGGCGGCGTGAAGCTCTACTCAATAATGCGGCCATTCCTCGATCCTGCTGCTGTCTGCGGCCCCGCCCTAAGAGCCTGTTTGAGAATGGGATCGGGTCGGTCTGGCGGGTCTTTTCCGCCTCCAGTGCGTCAGAATTTCGCCGCGATGTCCCGCATCGCGGTGAAATTCTTCCTGCCGGAGACGAAAAATCCCTCGCCATTCCTCAACCGCCCCATTCTCAAACAGGCTCTAAGACGAAGCCGTGCTGCCATAACCGCCTTCCGGTACAGGAGCAACCGGAACGGCAGGCATGCAGTCCTCGAATGCGCGTTCGATCACAACTTCGGTAATGCCATGTTGCAGTGCGGCAAACCCCTGCAATATTTTCATTGTCGCTGTCCACATCCCTTCTGGATACGTGGTCAGGCAGGAGTGAGTTTCATGCATCCCGCGATCATCTCGCCGCTGGCGCTCGATCTGGCGCGCTCGCAATTCGGCTTTACCATTGCCTTTCATATTTTGTTTCCGGCCTTCTCGATTGGCCTCGCCGCCTATCTGGCGACGCTGGAAGGACTATGGCTGGCGACGAAAAAGCCGGTCTATATCGACGCCTATAAATACTGGTTGAAGATTTTCGCGGTGGTGTTCGCCATCGGCGTGGTGTCTGGCCTGGTGATGGCCTATGAGGTTGGCGCCAATTGGAGCGGCTATTCAAACAAAGCCGGCCCCATTTTAGGGCCGCTTTTGGCCTATGAAACCCTTACGGCGTTCTTTCTGGAAGCAGGCTTCCTCGGCATCATGCTGTTCGGGATGCAGCGGGTCGGGCCAAAACTGCATTTTGCCGCCACCTGCCTGGTCTCGTTCGGCACGCTGATTTCCGCCTCCTGGATCCTGTCGGCAAATTCCTGGATGCAGACGCCGCAAGGCTACGCTATCGCGCCGGATGGGCGGTTTGTTCCCGCAAACTGGTTTAAAATTATCTTTAACCCGACCTTTCCCTATGAATGGTCGCATATGGTTCTCGCGGCCTTCCTCTCGACCGCACTCGCGGTCGGCGCCGTTGGCGCGTTTCACCTGCTGCGCAACAATCAAAACCCGGTGGCGCGGCTCATGCTGTCGATGGCGATGTGGATGATCGTGGCGGTTGCGCCCCTCCAGGGTTTGGTGGGCGACGAAGCAGGGCGGCAGGTTTGGGAGACCCAGCCTGCCAAGCTCGCCGCGATGGAAGGCGATTTCTCGACGCGCGCCGGGCAGCCCTTGCACCTGTTTGGCTTGCCGGATCATCATGCCGGCAAGTTGCTTTATAATATACAACTGCCCGATCTTGGCTCTCTCATCATCACCCACAAGCTCGATGGCGTGGTGCAGGGCCTGAACGCCTTTCCAAAGCAGGACTGGCCGGTGCTCGTCACGACCTTTTGGGGCTTTCGCATCATGGTCGGCCTGTGGGGGCTGATGCTGGCGCTGTCGCTGGCTAGATTGTTCCTGCGTTTCCGCGGCAGGCTGTATAAGACGCGCTGGCTGCAAAAGGCCGCCATGCTGATGGGGCCGGCGGGCTTTATCACCATCATCGCCGGCTGGACGGTGACGGAAACTGGACGCCAACCGTGGAGCGTCTATGGCCTGTTGCGCACCGCGCAAAGCGTCTCGCCGCTCACCTTGGGCGAGGTGGCCTGGTCCTTCGCGGTGATCATCCTGCTCTATATCGCGGTGTTCGGCGCCGGCATCTGGTACGTGCTGGCGCTGATGGCGCATGAGCCGGTCCTGGGCGAGCCGCCGCCGCGCGATGATGCGCCGTTGCGCACCCATGGTCCGCGCGGCCTGCACGATCCTGGCCAGCGCGAGCATGGCCAGCGACCGCAGCCGGCGGAGTAGCGTGATGCTTACCGCCCACACGCTGCCGATCCTCTGGGACTGCATCATGGCCTTCGTGATCTTCGCCTATGTGACGCTGGACGGCTTCGATCTTGGCGTTGGCATGCTGTTCAGCGTGGCCCGCGACCGGATCGATCGCGACGTGATGGTTAATTCCATCGCCCCGGTCTGGGACGGCAACGAGACCTGGCTGGTGCTTGGCGGCTCCGGCCTCTACGGCGCGTTTCCGGTCGCCTATAGCGTCATCCTGCCCGCCGTCTATCCGTTGATCATCCTGATGCTGATGGGGCTGATCTTGCGCGGCGTCGCCTTCGAGTTCCGCTTCCGCGCCCATAATGAGCGACACCAGCATGGCTGGGATTTTGCCTTTCTCAGCGGCTCGGTGATCGCCGGATTTTGCCAGGGCGCCATTCTTGGCAGCGTGTTGCAGGGCACGATCGTATCGGGCCAGCAATATGGCGGCGGCCCGTTGGACTGGCTGAGCTGGTTCAGCCTGTTCTGCGGCCTCGCGGTGGTGTTCGGCTACGCGCTGCTGGGGGCGTCCTGGCTGGTTTGGCGCACCAGCGGCGCGTTGCAGAAACGGATGCGCGGATATGCAAGGCTGCTGGCCTTCGTCATGCTCGGCTTTATCGGCGGCGTCAGCCTGTGGACGCCGTTTCTGCACCATAGCTTCGCGCAGCGCTGGTTCACCTGGCCCGGCATACTGATCACCGGGCTGGCGCCGGTCGCCATCGCGCTGCTGGCCTTGGGCTTCTTTCAGAGCATCCGCAGGCTGACCAGCGCCAAGCATGACAAAACCCCGTTTCTCTGCGCGCTGGGGATGTTCTTCGTCAGCTTCCTGGGCCTCGGTTACTCGCTGTACCCGATGATCCTGCCGCCGCATTTGACCCTCTGGCAGGCCGCCTCGCCGGTCTCCTCGCAGAGCTTTCTCCTGGTGGGCGCCGCGATTATGCTGCCGATCATTCTCGGCTACAGCGCCTTCGCCTACTATATTTTCCATGGCAAGGTTGAACCGGGAGCCCATTACCATTGAGCGCAATCATCAGCCGCCTGAGCCGCTATTTCTCTTTGCACCCCACGGCCAGGCGATGGGCGTGGTTTGTTGCGATTTATAGTATCAGTGTCATCGTCTTCGCCATCGTCGCGTTCGGTTTACAGGCGCTGGTGCCGAAATAGGCAGGAATGTGCCGCCTGCGTGACGTTTAGGGCGGCGGGCCTGTTGCGCTTGCGGCGTTCCAAGGCTACCTGACGCGCCGATGCTGGCATTTCCACAGGACCATGCGGATCGCCTCGCGCCCTCGGCCGCTGTTGCGGCCGGCGTATCGGGTGGGTTGATCGGCGCTTACCGCGCCCGGATCGCCGCGGGCGCCATCGTCTCGGATCCAGTCCAGGCGCGCGCCGCCGAGCGATTGCAGGAGTTATGGACGAAATTGCGCGGTTACGACCCGCACCCGAAACCAGCGCCGAACGGCCATCGCTGGGTGACCCGCCTGCTGCGCAGCAAGCCCGTTTATGAGGATTTTGCCGACTATTTGCACGGGCTTTACATCGTGGGCGCGGTCGGACGCGGCAAGTCCATGCTAATGGACCTGTTTTTTGAAACCGCCGAGGTGCCGCGCAAGCGCCGCATCCATTTTCATGAATTTATGCAGGAAGCGCATCAGCGCCTGCACGCCATCCAGCGCAATTTTGACTCCGCCCCGGCGGGCGAAGGCCTCCGCCTACTCGCCGATAGCATCGCGGCTGAAGCGGCGCTGCTTTGTTTCGACGAGTTCCAGGTCCACGACATCGGCGACGCGATGATTCTCGGCCGCCTGTTCGAGTCGCTGTTCGCCCGCGGCGTCGTCGTCGTCGCCACCTCCAACACCCTGCCTGACGATCTGTTCAAAGGGCGGCCCGGCTATCAATCTTTTCTGCCTTTCATCGCGCTGATCAAGCAGCATCTGGATGTCATGGTGCTTGATGGCGGACGCGACTACCGGCGCGAGCGGGCGCATGGCGTGGTCACCTGGCATGCGCCGGCGGATGGTCGCGCCGATGCGGCGTTGGACGCGGCATTCAAGCAACTTACCGATGGCGCGCCGATCAAGCCGGAAACCTTGACCGTCTACGGCCGTAAGTTGCCGGTGCCGGTTGCCGCCGCCGGCGTTGCGCGATTTGATTTCAGCGCTCTCTGCGCCGAGGCGCTGGGCCCGGGCGATTACTTGGCGCTGGCGACGCATTACGAAGCCTTGCTGATCGACGCGATCCCTCGCCTTTCGCCGGATAATTTTGACCAGGCAAGGCGTTTCATCACCTTGATCGACGCGCTTTATGAACACCGGGTGAAACTTTACGCCTCGGCGGCAGCATCTCCGGCATCGCTTTATCGCAAAGGGGAGGGCGCCGCGATTTTCGAGCGCACTGTGTCCCGGCTAGAGGAAATGCAAAGCGAAGCCTATCTCGCCTTGGCGCATCTGACATGACGCGGGTGATCGGTTAGCAAGGGAGGCATCATGAACATTCATGAGTATCAGGGCAAGGATTTGCTAAAATCCTATGGGGTTTCGGTATTGGCGGGGCAGGTTGCCTGGACTCCTGAGGAGGCGGTAGCGGCGGCGGGGAAGTTGCCTGGTCCGGTTTATGTGGTGAAGTCGCAGATTCATGCGGGCGGGCGCGGCGCTGGCCGGTTCAAGGACGATGCTTCGGGCAAAGGCGGGGTTCGGCTGGCGAAATCCATGGATGAGGTTCGCGCGGCGGCGGAGGCGATGCTGGGCCATACGCTGGTGACCAAGCAGACGGGTCCTGCCGGGCGCATGGTGCGGCGGGTTTATGTGGAAGCCGGCTGCGACATTGCGCGTGAGTTGTATCTTTCGTTTCTGGTGGATCGCGCCTCTTCGCGCATTCTCATCATGGCCTCGACGGAAGGCGGCATGGAGATCGAGGAGGTGGCGGAGCATCATCCGGAGAAGATCCTCCGCGCCGCCATCGACCCTGCCACGGGGATTTCGCTGTTTCACGCCCGCAAGCTGGCGTTCGGGCTGGGCTTGCAAGGCAAGCAGACGGCGGCCTTCAGCAAATTCGTCATCGCGATGTACCAGGCCTTCACCACGCTGGACTGCGCGATTGTCGAGATCAACCCGCTGGTGGTCACCGGCGCGGGCGAGGTTGTCGCCCTCGACGCCAAGGTAAGCTTTGACGACAACGCGCTCTACCGCCACCCTGATCTCGAGGATTTGCGCGACGAGGCGGAGGAGGACCCGAAGGAGCTGGAAGCGGCCAAGCACAGCCTGAACTACGTGGCGCTGGACGGCTCGATCGGCTGCATGGTGAACGGCGCTGGGCTGGCGATGGCGACGATGGACATCATCAAGCTCTATGGCGGATCGCCCGCCAACTTCCTCGATGTTGGCGGCGGCGCCACCAAGGACCGGGTGACGGCGGCGTTCAAGATCATCCTCTCCGATCCGCAGGTGGAAGGGATCTTGGTCAACATCTTCGGCGGCATCATGCGCTGCGACGTGATCGCCGAGGGGGTAGTGGCGGCGGCGCGCGAGGTGTCGCTTTCGGTGCCGCTGGTGGTGCGGCTGGAGGGGACGAACGTGCAGCTTGGCAAGGACATTCTGGGCAAGTCCGGCCTGCCGATCATTGCCGCCGATAATCTGGCGGATGCCGCGAAGAAGATCGTGACAGCGGTAAAGGAAGCGGCATAATGGCAATCCTGGTCAATGCGGACACCAAGGTGATCACCCAAGGCTTCACCGGGGCGCAAGGCACCTTCCATTCGGAACAGGCGATCGCCTATGGCACGCGGGTATGCGGCGGGGTGACGCCGGGCAAGGGCGGCACGCGGCATCTCGATTTGCCGGTGTTTGACACGGTGGCCGAGGCGAAAGCGGCCACCGGCGCGAACGCCTCGGCCATTTACGTGCCGCCGCCTTTTGCCGCGGATGCGATCCTGGAAGCGCTTGACGCGGAGATGCCGCTGATCGTCTGCATCACCGAGGGCATTCCGGTGCTTGACATGATCCGCGTGCGCCGCGCGCTCGACAATTCCGGCTCGATCCTGGTGGGGCCGAACTGCCCCGGGGTGATCACGCCGGACGCCTGCAAAATCGGCATCATGCCGGGGCATATCCACAAACGCGGCAAGATCGGCATCGTCTCGCGCTCCGGCACCCTGACCTATGAGGCGGTGGCGCAGACCACGGCGGCCGGGCTTGGCCAATCCACCTGCGTGGGGATTGGCGGCGATCCGGTGAAAGGACTGGATTTTATTGAGGTTTTGGCAATGTTTTTAGCCGATGATGAGACCGAGGCGATCATCATGATCGGCGAGATTGGCGGGCAGAGCGAGATCGAGGCGGCAAAGTTCATGGCGGATCACAAGACGCGAAAGCCGGTGGTGGGCTTCATCGCCGGCGTCACCGCGCCCCCAGGCCGCCGCATGGGCCATGCCGGCGCCGTCATCTCCGGCGGCCAAGACACCGCGGACGCCAAAATCGACGCCATGAAAACCGCCGGCATCCACGTCGCCGACAGCCCCGCATCCCTCGGAAGCACAATGGTGCGGGCGTTGCATGGTTGAAGCTTGCCTGATTGAAGCTTGCATGACTGAATGGCGAACTATGCGCGGGAGACATCCCTGCCGGTTATGCGGACTGTGCGAAAAATCATCCGACACACCCCATTTTTGGGATGAGTCGGAACCTGAATTGCTAATGCCGCGATGAGCGGCGGCATAACTGTCAGAGGGTATTGAATATGGCTGGAATGGATGTCTTGGCGACCGTGATGAATGGCGGCAATGCCGCGTTTATCGGCGATCTTTATGCAAAATGGGTCAGCAACCCGGAAAGCGTCGATCCCGATTTTTCCGCCTTGTTCGGCGCGCTGAACGACGAAGCCAAATCCATCCTCAGCGACGCGATGGGCGCGTCTTGGGCGCCCAGGCCGATCAGCTTCGCGTCACCGGCCGAGTTTTTACCCACCACCTCGCTCGCCAGCGCCGGGGATGGCCGCAAGAACACCATCGATTCGCTCCGCGCCTTGATGTTCATCCGCGCCTACCGGGTACGCGGCCATCTGGAAGCCGATCTCGATCCGCTGGGGCTAAAGCGTCCGGGGCACCACCCGGAACTTGATCCCGCAAGTTACGGCTTTACCGACGCCGATATGGACCGGCCGATCTTCATAGACAACGTGCTGGGACGCGAAACCGCGACAATGCGGGAGATCATCGAGATCCTGCGCGCCAGCTATTGCGGCAAGGTGGCGGTCGAGTTCATGCATATCCAGGACCCCGGGCAGAAGGCCTGGATCCAGCGCCGCATCGAGGGCGCGTCCTGGCATCGCAGCCTTTCCAACGAGGAAAAGCGCAAGGTGCTGCGCCAGCTGACCGAGGCCGAGGCCTTCGAGGCGTTCTGCCAGCGCCGTTATGTCGGCACCAAGCGCTTCGGACTGGAAGGCGGCGAATCGACGATTCCCGCTTTGCATGAAATTATCGAGCGCGGCGCCTCGCAGGGCGTGCGAGAAATCGTCATCGGCATGCCGCATCGAGGTAGGCTGAACACGCTGGTCAACGTGGTGAAAAAGCCGCTCACCGCGCTATTTTCGGAATTTGGCGGCGAAAGCTTCAAGCCGGACGCGGTGCAAGGTTCCGGCGACGTGAAATACCATCTGGGCACCTCCACCGATGTCTCGATCAATGGCAACCAGGTGCATCTCTCCCTCCAACCCAATCCTTCGCACCTGGAAGCGGTCGATCCGGTGGTCGCGGGCAAAGTGCGGGCTCGGCAGGACATGGCCTGCGACACCAAGATGCGCCGCTCGGTCATGGGCGTGCTGATGCATGGCGACGCCGCTTTTGCCGGCCAAGGATTGGTTTATGAGACGCTGGCGATGAGCCAGCTGATCGGCTACCGCACCGGCGGCACCATCCATATTGTGGTGAATAATCAAATCGGTTTCACCACGGTTCCCGCCCATGCCTATTCCGGACTCTACTGCACCGATGTGGCGAAATCGGTGCAGTCGCCGGTGTTTCATGTCAATGGCGACGATCCCGACGCCGTGGTGTTCGTCTGCCGGCTGGCCACGGAGTTCCGCATGGAGTTCGGCGTCGATGTGGTGATCGACCTGGTCTGCTATCGCCGTCATGGCCATAACGAAACCGATGAGCCGGCGTTCACCCAGCCTACCATGTACAAGGCGATCCGCGCGCAGAAGACCACGCGCTCGCTTTATGCCGAAGCGCTGGCCGCCGAAGGCGCGGTGAGCATGGCCGATTCGGACCGGATGTTCCAGGACTTCACCGCCACGCTGGATGAGGCCTATAAGGCGGCGCAATCCTACAAGCCGAACAAGGCGGATTGGCTGGAAGGCCATTGGGCCGGCTTTAACCAAGCCGCCGAGCAGGATGGCGATACCGAGGAAGGCACTGCTGCCTCGCTGGAGAGCTTGAAACAGATTGGCGAGGCGTTGAGCCGTCCGCCCGCCGATTTCGACGTCAACCCGAAAATCCTCCGCCAACTCGAAGCCAAGAAACAGATGATCGAGACCGGCCAGGGAATCGATTGGGCAACCGGCGAGGCGCTTGCTTTCGGCGCTTTGCTGGTGGAAGGCCATCATGTGCGGCTGTCCGGCGAGGACACTCAGCGCGGCACCTTCAGCCAGCGTCACGCCGTGCTGGTCGACCAGATCAATCAGAATGAATATGTGCCGCTCAACAACATCAACGAGACCCAGGCGAAGATCGAGATTTTCAATTCGCTGCTCTCGGAGGCCGGCGTGCTCGGCTTCGAATATGGCTATTCGCTGGCGGACCCGCGCACCTTGGTGTTGTGGGAAGCGCAATTTGGCGATTTCGCGAATGGCGCGCAGGTCATTATCGACCAGTTCATCGCCGCGGGCGAAAGCAAGTGGCTGCGCATGTCGGGGCTGACCTTGTTGCTGCCGCACGGCCATGAAGGGCAGGGGCCGGAGCATTCCTCGGCCCGGCTGGAGCGCTTCCTGCAGCTTTGCGCCGAACAGAACATGGCCGTCTGCAATCTCACCACGCCGGCCAATTATTTCCACGCCTTGCGCCGCCAGCTCAAGCGGAATTTCCGCAAGCCGCTGGTGGTGATGACGCCAAAATCGCTGCTGCGCCACAAGCTGGCGGTCTCAAAGCTGGAGGAGATGGCGGCAGGTTCCAGCTTCCGCTGCGTTCTTCCCGAGACCGATGACATCGCCGCGCCCGATGCGGTGAAGCGCGTGGTGATTTGCTCCGGCAAGCTCTATTATGATCTGGTGCAGGAGCGGCGGGACCGTGACATCAAGAATGTCGCCATCATCCGGCTTGAACAGCTATATCCTTTCCCAGCGCGAACATTGAAAGAGGTGCTAGCGCCGTACCGGAACGCCGAGATCGCCTGGTGCCAGGAAGAGCCGGAGAATAATGGCGGCTGGTTCTTTGTGGATCGCCGGCTGGAAGCGGCGCTTAGCTGCCTCGATATCAAGGCGAAGCGGCCCCGCTATGTTGGGCGGCGCGCCGCCGCTAGCCCGGCGACCGGCTTGGCCAAAACCCATGCGGCGGAACAGGCAGCGCTGGTCGCCGAGGCTCTCACCGTCTAATCATAGCGTAATTCCAGCTTCAGTGAAAAGGGCGCAGCAATCATGTCAACCGAAATCATCGTGCCGCCTTTGGGCGAGAGCGTGACCACGGCTACGATCGCCCGCTGGATGAAGCAGGCGGGCGATCGCGTCGCCGCCGACGAGCCGCTGGTCGAATTGGAGACCGATAAGGTGACTGTCGAGGTTAATGCGCCGCAGGCAGGAACCTTGACCGACATTCTGGCGCAGGAAGGCGCCGAAGTCGAAGTTGGCGCGATTCTCGGCACGATCGGCGAAGGCAGCGGCGCCGCCAAAGCGCCCGCTCCGTCTCCCGCTCCCGCCAAGGCGCCGAAGGCGGAGGCGAAACTTGACATTCCTCCCGTCGCAACACCGGAGGCGCGGCCTGCCGCCAATCCGGCCGCCGGCGTCAACCAGCCGCCGCCGCCTTCCGGCCCGGTTTCGCGCAGCGCGCCTTCATCGCAGCCGGCGCCATTTCCGGCTGCCCAGAAGATGATGACCGAGCAAAACCTGTCGCGCGGCGAGATGAGCCAGGGCAGCGGCAAGGATGGCCGGATTACCAAGGGCGATGTGCTGGAATTCCTTGAAAAACCTGCCGCCAAGCCCGCGCCTGCCGCGAAGACGCCGCGTCAGGACGAGCGCGGCGAGGAGCGGGTGAAAATGACCCGGCTGCGCCGGACCATCGCCGCCCGGCTCAAGGAAGCGCAGAATAACGCCGCCATGCTCACCACCTTCAACGAGGTGGATATGAGCGCGGTAATGGCGCTGCGCAGCGAATATAAGGATATGTTCGAGAAGAAGCACAAGGGCGCGCGGCTTGGCTTCATGAGCCTGTTCGTCAAGGCATGCGTCACCGGCCTCAAGGAGTTTCCGGCGGTCAATGCCGAGATCGACGGCGAGGATATCGTCTACAAGAATTTCGTCCATATGGGCATCGCCGTCGGCGGCGCGAATGGGTTGGTGGTGCCAGTGGTGCGCGATGCGGACCAGCTCAGCCTGGCCCAGATCGAGGCGAAGATCGCCGATTTCGGCAAGCGCGCCCGCGAAGGCACGCTGAAGCTTGAGGAACTCTCCGGCGGCACCTTCTCGATCACCAATGGCGGCGTCTATGGCTCGCTGATGTCGACGCCGATCCTCAACCCGCCGCAATCCGCTATTCTGGGCATGCATAAAATCCAGGAACGGCCCATCGCGGCCGGCGGCAAAATCGAGATTCGCCCGATGATGTATCTGGCGGTCTCCTACGATCACCGGATCATCGACGGACGCGAGGCGGTTTCCTTCCTAGTGCGGGTCAAGGAAAGCATCGAGGACCCGCGTCGCCTGCTCTTAGAAATATAAAAAGTTTTTTGCTGCCGGGGCGCGCAGCCTTTTTTCAAAAAAGCAGTTCTTTCTGATTCGAGGTAATCTAGTGGACCAGCAATTCGACGTCATCGTCATCGGCTCCGGCCCCGGCGGCTATGTCTGCGCCATTCGCGCGGCACAGCTCGGCATGAAGGTGGCCTGCGTCGAAAAACGCGAAACGCTTGGGGGCACCTGCCTCAATATCGGCTGCATTCCATCCAAGGCGCTGCTGCAATCCTCGGAGAACTACCACGCCGCTCGCGATGAATTCGCGGCGCATGGCGTCAAGATCGGCGAGGTCGGGCTGGACCTGCCGCGCATGATGGTGCGCAAGGATGAGGTGGTGAAAGCCAATGTCAACGGCGTCGCCTTTTTGTTCAAGAAGAACAAGGTCACGTGGCTGAAAGGCGAAGCGAGATTCACCGCCGCCGATACAATTCTGGTGGACGGCCAGTCCTATCAGGCGAAGCATATCGTCATCGCCACCGGCAGCGATAGCGTCAATCTTCCTGGCGTTGACGTTGATGAAAAAACCATTGTCAGCTCGACCGGCGCTTTGTCTTTTGAAATCGTGCCGAAGCGCCTCGTCGTCATCGGCGGCGGCTATATTGGGCTGGAGCTTGGCAGCGTCTGGAAACGGCTTGGCGCGGAAGTCACTGTTGTCGAATTTCTTGACCGGCTGGTGCCGGGCATGGATGGCGAGATCGCCACCGCGTTTCAAAAAATTCTCGGCAAGCTTGGCATCAAGTTTAAGCTCGGCATGAAGGTTATCGCGGCGACAAAGGGCAATGATGGCGTGAAGTTGACGCTTGAGCCAGCGAAAGGCGGCGCAGCCGAAACCTTGCAGGCTGATGCGGTGCTGGTCGCCATCGGCCGCCGCCCGCGCACCGAGAACCTTGATCTCGAAACGGTCGGCGTGGCGCTAGACGAGCGCGGCCGCGTTAAAACGGACACGCATTATGCCACAAATATTCCGGGCATTTATGCTATTGGCGATGTCATTGCCGGGCCGATGCTCGCCCATAAGGCCGAGGAAGAAGGCGTGGCGCTTGCCGAATTGCTGGCCGGGCAGGCCGGCCATGTTAATTACGGCGCGATTCCCGGCGTCGTCTATACCTGGCCTGAGGTTGCTTCGGTCGGCAAGACCGAGGCTGAATTGAAGGCCGAAGGCGTTGACTATAAAATCGGCAAATTTCCGTTTACGGCCAATGGCCGGGCGCGCGCGATGGCCGATACTGACGGCTTCGTGAAAATCCTATCCGATGCCAAGACGGACCGCCTGCTTGGCGCTCATATCATTGGTCCTGATGCCGGCACGCTGATCGCCGAACTGGTTACGGCTATCGAATTCGGCGCCTCCGCCGAGGACGTCGCCCGCGTCTGCCACGCCCATCCAACGCTCAGCGAAGCTGTCAAGGAAGCGGCCTTGGCCGCGGATGGCCGCGCCATTCACATCTGAAACCTTTGGATTGGCTGGGGGACCTGGATTCGAACCAAGGCTGCCCGGGTCAGAGCCGGGAGTTCTACCGCTAAACTATCCCCCAATACGATAGGCGTGAGGTAGCATCACCATCATGATTCGGCAACCGTCAGAACGCCGCCCGGCGGTGGCTGAGACGGCAACTTTATGATGGTTGCAGTTCTGGCTTGCAGTTACAGGGCAGGTCTGAGCATTATATAGGGTGAATGCCCAGCGATCTTGCCTTGCCGGATACACAAGCATCTCACCTCGCGGCGCATCGGCGGGAAGGGCAGCGTCGTACCCGCCCGCCCTGCTTTGCTGCGATTGATCTTGGCACCAATAATTGCCGCATGCTGATCGGCGTGCCGAGCGGTGACGGATTTCACGTGCTGGATGGATTCAGCCGCGTCGTGCGTCTTGGTGAAGGCCTTTATCGCTCTGGCATCTTATCGAACCCTGCCATGGACCGTGCCATCGAGGCGCTGCAAATCTGCGCCGACCGGGTAAAACGGTGGCGCGTCAACGAGGTTCGCGCCATTGCCACCGAGGCCTGCCGCCAAGCCGAGAATGGCGCGGAATTCATTGCTTGCGCTCGCGCCGCCACTGGGCTGCCCATCGAGACAATCTCGCCGCGCGAGGAGGTCGGGCTTGCCATGGAAAGTTGCGCCTCGCTGATCTGTCAAACCGGGCGGCGCGCTCTTCTCTTCGATATTGGCGGCGGCTCGACGGAGCTAGCCTGGGTACGAATCGCCCATCAACACGCGGCGCCCGCCGAGCGCCTGCCACAGCTGATCGGCTATTATTCGATCCCTGTCGGTGTCGTCACCCTTACGGAACGCTGCAACGGCAGCTGCGATACGGCCGCCGGCTTCGCTGGCGTGGTGCGCGACGTCAAGGCGCTGTTGCAGCCTTTCGAGGCGATCCACCGCATCGGCCAGGAGATTCGACAGAGCGGCGTCCGCCTGGTCGGCACCAGCGGCACTGTCACCACCCTCGCCGGCATCGTGCTCAACTTGGAGCGTTACCGGCGCGGCTTGATCGACGGCACGGTGCTGACGCATGACAAGGTAAATGACGGGCTTGCCACCGCCATCCGCCTCGGGCGCGAAGGCTTGTCGCAGCATCCCTGCATCGGACCGGACCGGGTCGATTTCGTGCTGCCAGGCTGCGCGATTTTCGCGGCGATCGCCGAGATGTGGCCGGCGCCCGAACTCGCCATCGCTGATCGCGGCTTGCGAGAAGGCATGTTGCTGCGGATGATCCGCGCCGCCCGCGGCACACCGCGCCGCGCCCGTTATTCATGATTGAGGCCCATGGTTGATTCCGGAATGCCGCCGCGCCGGGCCTCGGTGCGGCTAAAAACCGCGCGCAAGCATACGCCGTCCTCGCAGCGCTGGCTGACCCGCCAGCTGAACGATCCTTATGTCGAAGCCGCTAAGGTCAAAGGCTACCGCTCGCGCGCCGCGTTTAAGCTGGTGGAGCTTGATGATAAATACCAGTTGATCGGCAAGTCCTCTCGCGTCATTGATCTTGGCGCGGCGCCCGGCGGTTGGTCGCAGATTGCCCTTGAACGAGGCGCTTCGCGCGTCATTGGCATCGACCTGCTGCCCATTGAACCGGTTTCCGGCGCCGAGTTCATCTTGGGCGACTTTATGACGCCGGGCATGGACGACGCGCTTGCGGCAAAGCTGGACGGGGCCGCTGATCTTGTTTTGTCCGATATGGCGCCGAACACCACCGGCCATGTCGCCACCGACCATCTTCGCATTATCGCCCTCGCCGATCTCGCGCTCGATTTCGCGATACGCAATCTTGCGCACGGCGGCGCCTTTGTCACCAAATTATTCCAGGGCGGCGCGCAGGCGGATACCCTCGCCACGCTCAAACGGCATTTCCGGGAAGTGCGTCACGCCAAGCCAAAGGCCAGCCGCAAGGACAGCCGGGAGCTTTATGTCGTGGCAATGGGATTTCGGTCCCAGGCATAAGGCAGAGTATGAAGCGGCATCAGCATATTGGCAGCATATCCCACGGCGAAGCTAATGGAAAACCGAGCGAAACTCACTCCTGAATTACTGGTGACAAATCTTGCCGCCAGCTTGCGCTTCTGGTGCGAATTGCTCGGCTTCATGATTGCCTATGATCGGCCAGAGGAAGGATTCGCCTATCTCGATCTGAATGGCGCGCAGGTCATGCTGGAACAGCGCGATGATGCCGAACGGCAATGGGTGACAGCGCCGCTTGAAGCGCCGTTTGGCCGCGGCATCAATTTCCAGATCATGGTGCCGAAGGCCGACCCGATCCTTCAACGGCTGATGCAGGCAGGCTGGCCGCTTTTCCTGCCCTGCGAGGAAGCATGGTATCGCGTCGGCGCTGTCGAGGTCGGCCAGAAACAGTTCATAGTCATGGACCCGGACAGTTATTTACTGCGTTTCGCAGAGGATATGGGTCAGCGTCCTGTTTCTTCTTTTAGGTAAAAGCACGATTATTGCCGGGCTAAATCTGAGCCGCCCGAGCATCCTGCAAAATCATCGCCGCCGCTTTTTCGCCGACCATGATCGCCGGGGCGTTGGTGTTGCCGGAGGGAATTGTCGGCATGATCGAGGCATCGGCGACGCGCAGCCGGCCGATCCCGATCACCCGCAGCCGTGGGTCGACCACCGCCATCGCATCGACGCCCATCTTGCAGGTGCCGACCGGGTGATAGATGGTGGTCGCGGTGTTGCGGGCGTGATTGAGGAATTGCGCGTCTGTTTGCACGTTGGGGCCGGGATCAAGCTCCGCCTTGACGAAGCGCGACAGCGGCGCGGTTTCGGCGAGCCGGCGCGATAGCTTCATGCCGGCGACGATCACCTGCTGGTCTTTCGCCGCCGCCAGATAGTTCGGATGGATGGCGGGGGCGGTGCGCGGGTCAGGCGATGTCACGATGATCCGTCCCCGGCTTTCCGGGCGCAGTTGGCAGACCGAAGCGGTGAAGGCGGCATAGCGGTGCAGGCCTTTGCCAGGCTCGTCGCTGGACAGCGGCTGGATGTGGAACTGGATGTCCGGCGTTTCCAGCAAATCATCGGTGCGGGCGAAAATCGCCACCTGGCTGGCGCCCATCGCCATCGGACCGGTCCGGCGCACGATATATTCCAGCCCGATGCGCGTCTTTAACAGCGGGTTGTTCACCTCATTGTTCAGCGTCGGCTGCGTGCTGGCATAGACCGCGCGGGCCTGCAGATGATCCTGCAGGTTTTCACCGGCGCCCGGCGCATCATGCGCCACGTCAATGCCCACCGCCGCAAGCTGACCGGCGGGACCGATGCCAGACAAGGCCAGAATATGTGGCGAGTGAATCGCTCCCGCCGAGAGAATAACCTCGCCCCGAGCGCTGGCGATTTTGCGGATGCCGTCAACCTCGTAAAGAATGCCGGTCGCGGCATGGTCCTGGATTATCACCCGGCGCACCAGCGCGCCGGTGACAATATGAAGATTGCGCCGCTGCTTGGCGGGACGCAGATAGGCGACGGCGGCGCTGCACCGCCGGCCCTTGCGCGCGGTCAGCTGAAAATATCCGGCGCCTTCCTGTGTCGCGCCGTTAAAATCCCGGTTGGACGGAATGCCCAGATTTTCCGCCGCCTCGATATAGGCATCGCAAATATCGCGCTGCGCCCTGAGGTCGGACACTGCCAGCGGGCCGTTAACACCGTGATAATCATCCGCCCCGCGTTCCTGATCCTCGGCGGATTTAAACAAAGGCAGCACATCCTCATAGGACCAGCCGGCGCAGCCTAGTTGCCGCCAATGGTCGTAATCCTCCGCCTGGCCGCGGATATAGAGCAGGCCGTTGATCGAGCTTGAGCCGCCGAGCACCCGGCCGCGCGGCCAGGCCAGGCTGCGCCCGTTCAGCCCAGGATCGGGTTCGGTGCGCAGCAGCCAGTCGGTGCGCGGGTTGTGCATGGTTTTGAAGTAGCCGACAGGGATGTGAATCCACGGGTAACTATCCTTGGGTCCTGCTTCAAGCAGCAACACCTGGTTAGCCGGGTCGGTGGAGAGCCGGTTGGCGAGCACGCAGCCTGCTGATCCCGCGCCGACGATGATGTAATCAAAAGCTTCACGAGCCTGCATCAATCATGTCCCATCCCGACGAGAGTAATGCCTTCGGTCGCCATTCCGCGATCCACCGCCTCGACCTTTGGATTGGGGATTTTCATGGCGATGACCGAGATAAAACTGATCAGCCCGACCGCGATCATGTAGGCAACGATATACCAAGGCTTGCCGCCATCCTTCGCCAGCAGAATGGTGGCGACGATCGGCGTCAGCCCGCTCGCGAAAATTCCTGAGAATTGATAGGCGAAAGAGACGCCGGAATAGCGCACGCGGGTGTCAAATTGTGTCGCGAACAAGGATGATTCCGGCCCATAGACCATCGGATAGGCCAGCGAGAGCGGCACGATGATGGCGATCCAGACCAACCACGGATTGGTGCGCCCATAAGCCTGCATCACCGAAAAGGCGAAAATTGTCGCCAGCGCGATCAGCAGCGAACCAGTGGCGAACAGCCGCCTGAGGCCGATCCGATCCGCCAGCGCGCCAAAGATCAGGATGAACGGGATCATCAGCCCGGAGGCGAGGATCACCCCGCCGAGGGCGAAACCACGGCTGAGGTGCAGCGTGCCAACCGCATAGGCGATGATGAACACGCCAAACATATTAAAGCAGGCGCCTTCGATGAAACGCGCACCTAGCGTTAGTAAAATCTCGCGCGGATAGACGCGGAACATCTCCGCCGCCGGCAGGCGCACCTCGCGCTTGGCCTCCTGCACCCGCAGGAAATCCGGCGTTTCGGTGATTTTCAGCCGGATGAATAGACCGACCGCGACCAGGATCGCGCTGAGGAGAAAAGCCAGGCGCCAGCCCCACAACATGAAATCGGCATTCGGCAGCTGATTGAGGATGGCGACCACGCCGGCGCTGGTCATCAGCCCGGCCGGCACGCCGATCTGCGGATAGCTGCCATAGAAGCTGCGCTTGCCAGGCGGCGCATGCTCAATGGCCATTACCACGGCACCGCCCCATTCGCCGCCGATGCCGATGCCTTGCAGGATACGCAGCAATAGCAGGAGCAGTGGAGCCGCGGCGCCGATAGTGGAATAGCCGGGCAATATGCCGATGAGAAAGGTCGAAACGCCCATGATTAGCAGCGTCAAGATCAGCACGGTTTTCCGTCCGATCCGGTCGCCGAAATGACCAAAGATAAGGCCGCCGATGGGCCGCGCCACGAAACCGATGGCAAAGGTGGTATAGGATAGCAGCGTGCCGAGCAGCGGGGTAAAATTCGGGAAGAACACCCGGTTCAGCACCAGCGCGGCCAGCACCCCGTAGAGAAAGAAATCATACCATTCGATCGTGGTGCCGATGGCGCTTGCCAGGGCGATGCGGCGAATGCGTTTCGCCTCGGTGGCGTCGGTCAACATGGGTGTTTCTCCGATTTTTATGCTTGTTCCTGGACGTGAAGCCTGCGCGATGTTTATTGCCATTCTTATTGAATGAGAGATATTCGCTCAGTGACTGATTTTGTTTGACAGTATCCAAATTCTGTCTCAACATGCAAGAAGGAAATGTTCGCTCACCGGAAATTTCAACATGGCCGTGTCTGCTCATTCGAAGCCGTCCCTTTCAAAGCAGGATGTCATTGTCAAAGCGGATGCGGGCTTGGGAATCGGCGTGTTTCAGCGGTCTTTCAGCGTTCTCGAATATGTGGTGCGGGCCGGGCATCCGGTGGCGCCGGGCGACATCGCCGAGCAACTCGGCCTGCCAAAGCCCACCGTCTACCGGATGATCGAAAGCTTCGAGGCGCAAGGCTTTCTGCAACGGTTGTTTGCTTCGCGCCGGGTCAGTGTTGGCCCGCGCCTGGCTGATTTCGCTTTCGATGTGTTGCGAACCTCGATCCAATACGCGCCACGCCGCACCATTTTGAACGCGCTGGTCGCCGAGGCCGGCGAGACCTGCAATATTGGCACGCTGGAAGGCGGCGAGATCGTCTATCTCGACCGGGTGGAGGCCAAGCACTGGCCGCTGCGGCTGAATTTCCATATCGGTTCGCGCGTGCCGCTGCACTGCACCGCCATCGGCAAGCTGTTCCTCGCCTTCCTGGAGGAGCGTCAGCGCGAGGCCCTGCTGACGACGCTTGAACTGCCGGAATTTACTTCAAACACGATTACCGATCGCGCTGCTCTCGATGCGGAGTTGCGCCGGATCAAGGATGCGGGCCTGTCGATTGACCGCGAGGAATATACCGCCGGGGTGGTGTGCGTCGCTGCCCCCATCCTGAATGCGCGTGGCGAGATGCAGGCGGGCGTCGCGATCCAGGCCCCGGCGGCGCGGATGCCGCCCGAGGACGCCTATCGCCATCGAGACGCGCTGCTGGAGGCGGCACGCGCCCTCGGCGAAAGCCTAACATTAAAGTAGATCAGCGTGATGCATGGCTGATCATCTGGGCTGGTAATCTGAACGGAGTAAAACCTAATGAAAATGACCACAGAAGAAGCTTTTGTAAAAACCCTGCAGATGCACGGCATCGAGCATGCCTTTGGGATTATCGGCTCAGCGTTCATGCCGATCTCGGATCTGTTTCCGAAGGCGGGCATCACCTTCTGGGATGTGGCGCAGGAGACCAATGGCGGCCTGATCTGCGACGGCTATACCCGTTCGACTGGCAAGATCGCGATGGCCATCGCCCAGAACGGGCCGGGCGTCACCGGTTTCGTCACCGCAGTCAAGACCGCCTATTGGAACCACACGCCGATGCTGCTGGTGACGCCGCAGGCGGCCAATCGCACCATCGGCCAAGGCGGCTTCCAAGAAGTCGAGCAGATGGCGCTGTTCCGCGACATGGTCTGCTATCAGGAGGAAGTGCGCGACGCCGCGCGCACCGCCGAAGTGTTAAACCGGGTGATCATGAAGGCGAAACGCATGTCGGCACCGGCGCAGATCAACATCCCGCGCGATTTCTGGACCCAGGTGATCGACGTGCCGCTGCCGGCTATCGTCGAATTCGAGCGTCCCGCCGGCGGCGCTGGCGCCATCGCCGAGGCGGCAAGGCTGCTCTCGGCGGCGAAATTCCCGGTCATCCTGTCGGGCGCCGGCGTCGTTCTCGCCAATGCCCTGCCGGCCTGCGCGGCGCTGGCGGAAAAGCTTGATGCGCCGGTTTGTAACAACTATCAGCATAATGACAGTTTCTACGGCAGCCACAATCTGGCGGTCGGCCCGCTCGGCTATAACGGCTCCAAGGCGGCGATGGAGCTGATCGCCAAGGCTGACGTCGTGTTAGCGCTCGGTACGCGGCTCAACCCGTTCTCCACCTTGCCCGGCTACAGCATCGATTACTGGCCCACGAGCGCAAAGATCATCCAGGTGGATATCAACGCCGACCGGATCGGCCTCACGAAGCCGGTGACCATCGGGATTTGCGGCGATGCCAAGCTGGTCGCGGAAAGCATCCTGGCGCAGCTCTCGCCCACCGCCGGCGATGCCGGCCGGGAAGAGCGCCGCGCGCTGATCCACCAGACTAAATCCGCCTGGTTGCAGGCATTGTCCGGCATGGACCATGAGGAAGACGATCCCGGCACGACGTGGAACCGTGACTCGCGCGAGCGTGACAAGGATCGGATGTCGCCGCGTCAGGCCTGGCGCGCCATCCAGGCGGCGCTGCCGCGGGACGCTATCATTTCCAGCGATATCGGCAATAACTGCGCGATCGGCAACGCCTATCCATCCTTCGATGAGGGACGGAAATACCTGGCGCCGGGGCTGTTCGGCCCTTGCGGCTACGGCTTTCCCGCCATCATCGGCGCCAAGATCGGCAACCCGGAGGTGCCTTGCATCGGCTTCGCCGGCGACGGCGCCTTCGGCATCTCGATGAGCGAGATGAGTTCGATTGGCCGCGAGGAATGGCCAGGGATCACCATGGTGATTTTCCGCAACTACCAATGGGGCGCCGAAAAGCGCAACACCACGCTGTGGTATGACAACAACTTCGTCGGCACCGAGCTTGATCCCAATCTTAGCTATGCGAAGGTCGCCGAAGGTTGCGGCCTGCGCGGTGTGCGGGTTTCTACTCAGCAAGCGCTGACCGAGGCGCTCAGGGAGGCCTGCGCGCTGCAATCGGAGCGCATCACCACCTTCATCGAAGTAGTACTCAACCAGGAACTCGGCGACCCGTTCCGCCGCGATGCAATGAAAAAGCCCGTGGTGGTGGCGGGGATTGATCGCGCGGACATGCGCCCGCAGGTGACCGCATAGCATCGTCGAGGATTATTGCCGGGGCGGCACATGGATCAAGCTATGCCGAAGCCTAGTTCACAGACATCTGACCCTGCCGGGGTGGCCCCCCCTGCCTATCTTTGTCCGCCCGCTCTCCTGCTTCGGGCGCGCCGTCTGGGGCCGCTTCGGACCGCGATTGCCTCCGCCAATGCCGATCATGTGCTCGAATGCATCGGCTGGGCCAAGGAGTTCGGCTTGATCGAACCGGTTCTGGTCGGCGATGCTGCCTGGATCGGGCGTCACATCCCGGCTCGTGAGCCGTCGCTTGCTGGCGTCAGCATCGTGCCGGCAAGGGATGAGGCGGACGCCGCGAACCTCGCCGTCAGCCTGGTGCGCGGCGGTGAGGCAAGAATGCTGATGAAAGGCCATCTGCATACCGATGTGCTGATGCGCGCCGTGCTTGCCGCTGATACCGGGCTGCGCACCAACAAGCGGCTAAGTCATGTTTTCGCGATGATCTGGCCGGGCGCGTCAGACTACTTGCTGATCACCGACGCGGCGCTGAATGTGGCGCCGGATCAGAAGACCATGCTGCATATCGTCCGTCACGCCATCAAGGTCGCTCAGGCGCTTGATATCGCGCAGCCGCGCATCGCCATGCTTTCGGCCTCGGAAGAGATCAATCCGTCAGTGCCGTCCTCGATAGCCGCGGCGGCATTCGTGCGGTCTTTCGCTGAGGAAGCGGCGGCAAGCGGGTGCGGTATCTCCGGCCCGATGGCGCTGGATGTCGCGTTATCGGCTCATGCGGCGACATTGAAAGGCCTGCATGGCGATCCGGTGGCGGGAAAGGCCGACATTCTGGTCGTGCCGAACATCGAAACAGGCAACGCGTTGTTCAAGATGCTGGTGCATCTGCGGCACGCCACCGCCATCGGCGTCGTATTGGGGGCCGCTTCCCCTATCGTGCTCACCTCGCGCGCCGACCCGAAGGAGGCGAAGCTTGCCTCAATCGCGCTAGCCCGGATCATGGCTGACGCAATGACTTAATTTAGATGGGCAAGAACGCCCCGGACTGGAGGAAACCGATGAACCAGATCGCTGCAATCAATGTGAATGCCAAGGAAGCCGAAATCATCGCGCCGATGATCGCCCGCGCGCGTCAGGCCATGCGGGACATCGCGCATTACGATCAAGCGCGCACCGATGAACTGGTGACAGCGCTTGCCTGGTCGCTTTATGAACCCGGCCGCGCCAAGTCGCTCGCGGCGCTTGCCGTCGCGGATACCGGACTTGGCAATGTCGCCGACAAAATCACCAAAAACCAGCGCAAGACCTTTGGCACGCTGCGCGATTTGCTGCGGGCGAAATCGGTCGGCGTGATAGAAGAGGATGCGGCGCTTGGCATTGTCAAATTCGCCAAGCCCATCGGCGTGGTCGCCGCGGTGACGCCTTCGACCAACCCATCGGCGACGCCGGTGAACAAGGCGATGATGGCGCTGAAAGGCCGTAACGCGATCATCATCGCCCCTTCGCCGAGCGGCACCAAAACCACGCAGCAGACGGTGGATGCCATGCGCGCCGAGTTGCAGCGCATCGGCGCACCCGCCGATCTGGTGCAAATCCTGCCGCCGCCGGCCTCGAAAGCTCTGACCGAGGCGCTGATGCGGGAAGCCGATCTGGTAGTGGTCACCGGCTCACAGGATAATGTCCGCCGCGCCTATCGCAGCGGCACTCCAGCGATTGGCGTCGGCGCCGGCAATGTGCCGGTAATCATCGATGAAACCGCCAATTTCACTGACGCCGCCGCCAAGATTACCGCCTCGAAAATTTTTGATAATGCCACCTCATGCTCATCCGAGAACGCGCTAGTGATTGTTGATGAAGCGTATGACAAGGCGTTAGCAGCGTTGCAAGACGCCGGCGGCTATCTGTGCAGCGCCGAGGAAGCGGCGCGTATCCAGTCCATTCTCTGGCAAAACGGCAGCCTGAACCGGGCGCTGATCGCCCGTGACGCGGCAGTGCTCGCCGACGCCTTCGGGTTGCATCATGCGCGCGGCGCGAAATTTTTCATGGTCGAGGAGGACGGCTTCGGCAAGGCGCATCCGTTTTCCGGCGAGAAACTCTCCTTGGTGCTGGCGGTGTACCGCGCGCGGGGCATGGATGACGCGGCGAACATCGTGCGGCAAATCCTCGACTATCAAGGGCGCGGCCATTCCTGCGGCATCCACACAAGTGAACCGGCGCGAGCCTGGCATCTGGCGGAAACGCTCGACGTGGTGCGGGTGCTGGTAAATTTCGCCCATACCTTCGGCAATGGCGGCGGCTTTGATAGCGGGCTGAACTTCACCCTCAGCATGGGCTGCGGCTCCTGGCAGAAAAATTCGATCAGCGAAAACCTTAGCTACCGCCATTTTCTCAACATCACCCATCTGGTGAAGCCGATCCCCGAGGACAGGCCAAGCGAGGCGGAACTGTTCGGCGATTACTGGGCGAAGTTCGGCAAATGAATCTCAACGAAGCCGAGGCAAAGCGGTTCGTCCTTGCGCCCGCTGGGATCGCCCTGCTTGAAGGCGCTCTATGCCATTCCGCGCAAGAAGCGGCGGACGTGGCGCGGCGTCTTGGTCCCTGCGTCATCAAGGCGCAAGTGCCGACAGGCAAGCGCGGCAAGGCTGGCGGCATCAAGTTAGCCGACACGCCAACGCAGGCTTCTAACGCGGCGTCAGATATACTCGCAATGAGCATATCTGGGAATAAGGTGCGGGGCGTGCTGGTCGAGCAACGCGCCGCCATTGCCCGCGAGTTCTACGCGGCGGTGCTGCACGCCCCGGCCGAGCGGGCGACGCTGGTCCTGTTCTCCGCCGAAGGCGGCATGGATATCGAGGAGCTTGCGGCGACCAGGCCTGATTCGATCCGCCGCTTCATGGTGACAAAGCCTGACGGGTTCAGCCTCGGCGAGGCAAGAGCCATGCTGGCGGGGCTTGATGTCGAGGCGGATGCGGTGGCCGATCTGCTGGTGCGGCTGTATCGCCGGTATCGCGAGACGGATGCCGAATTGATCGAGATCAATCCCTTGGCTTTGCTGGAAGATGGCCGGATCGTGGCGCTCGACTGCAAGTTCATCCTCGATGATGCCGCCGCCTTCCGCCAGCCAGAGCTTGCGCAAGCCGCCGCGCCATCGCCGCAAACCGAACTGGAAGCGCGCGGCGCCGCGCAAGGGCTGAAATATATCGAGCTTGGCGGCAGCGTCGGCATTCTCGCCAATGGCGCCGGCCTCACCATGACCACGATGGATGTGGTGGCGCATTTGGGCGGCGGCCCCGCCAACTTCATGGAGATCGGCGGCGACGCCTATACCAAAGGCGAAGCGGCGCTGGCGCTGGTGCTCGCCAATCCGAACATAAAAAGCTTGGTGGTGAATTTCTGCGGCGCCTTCGC
Source organism: Acetobacteraceae bacterium (assembly GCA_965276795.1). Lineage (GTDB taxonomy): Bacteria > Pseudomonadota > Alphaproteobacteria > Acetobacterales > Acetobacteraceae > Acidiphilium. The sequence continues at coordinate 3,651,129 of OZ255628.1, forward strand.
CCGCACCGATGTGATGGCCAAAGGCGTCATCGAGGCCTGGAAGAAACTTGAGCCGGATATTCCGGTGTTTTTCTCCGTTCATGGCACGGGCGAGGCCGAGGCGGTGGCGCTGATCGAGGAGGAATTCAGCGCGACGCCATTCGATTTCATGGAAGACGCGGTGCAGGCGGCAATCGAGGCAGCACAATGAGCGATTTCCCGATTCTGCGCCGGACCGACCGCGTGCTGATCCAGGGCATCACCGGCGGCCAAGGCACGTTCTGGACCCAGAGGATGCTGGATTGCGGCACCAGCATCATCGGCGGCGTTAATCCGAAACGCGCCGGCGATACCCATCTTGGCCTGCCGGTCTTTGCTTCCGCGAAACAGGCGATGGCGGCAGCGCCGTTCGATATCGCGGTGATGTTCATCCCGCCGCCCTTGGCGAAGGACGCGGCGCTGGATGCTATCGAAGCTGGCGCGCAAGGCCTCGTCATCCTCACTGAGCATATCCCTTCGCACGACATGCTGACGGTGTTCGCCGCCGCCGCGGCGCACGGCGCCCGCATTGTTGGGCCTAACACCGCCGGGCTGGTCACGCCGGGCGAAGGCTTCGCCGGCATCATGCCGGGCCATAACGCTAACATCTTTCGACCAGGCCGGATCGGCGTCATCTCGCGCAGCGGCAGTCTCGGTACGCTGATCTGCCTCAACCTGACCCGCGCCGGCTTCGGGCAATCCGCCTTCATCGGCATCGGCGGCGATCCGATGATCGGCACTACCACTCTTGATGCGCTGCGCGCGCTAGAAGCTGACCACGGCACCGATGCGGTGGTTCTGGTGGGCGAGATCGGCGGCGGCATGGAGGAAGACGCCGCAATTTATGCCGCGACGATGAAAAAGCCGGTCATCGCCTTCATCGCCGGGCGCGCCGCGCCTGCGGGCAAGCGCATGGGTCATGCCGGCGCTATCGTTGCCGGCAATGCCGGCAGCTATGCCGGGAAACGCTCAGCGCTGGAACGCGCCGGCGTCACCGTCGTTGATACGCCGCGCGAGATCGCCACGGCGCTTGCGGCGCGCCAAGGGAGCCTCGCCTTGAGTAACTAACAAAAAATCAGGAAGGACACTGCCATGTCAATCAATCAGCCGCTTCGCCTATCGGTTACCGCCGCGGCAAGGCTTGAACGCCTGCCGGTGACCTGGCTCACCTGGCGCATCGTCATCCTCGCCGGACTTGCCTGGTTCACTGAGGCGCTGAGCATCGGCTCGCTGGGCGTTTCGCTCCCCGCCTTGCGCGCGACGCTGCACCTGACGCCCGGCAATGTCGGCGCGCTGGTCGCGACCCAGACTTTGGGCGTAGTGGTTGGATTAATCCCCGCCGGGCGGTTCGCCGATAAATATGGCCGCAAGCGGGTGCTGGTCGGCGGCATCATCTGGTACAGCCTGTTCACCTTTCTGTGCGGCTTCGCGTCGGGCTATGGCTCCTTGCTCGCCATCCGGTTCTGCGCCGGCCTCGGCATGGGCGCAATTTTTCCGTTGCCCTATTCGATTGTCTCGGAATTCGTCCGCAAGACCCATCGCACGATGTTCAACGGCTTCATGGATGCCTGCCTTTCAGTCGGCTATTTCGTGGCGCCTTTGTTGGGCTTCATCGTGTTCCCTCGCTTCAGCCCAACAATTTCCTGGCGGATTTTTTTCATGATCGCGGCAACGCCGATCCTCTATGCCTGGTTCGTCCATCGCTTCCTGCCGGAAAGCCCGCGCTGGCTGGAGCGCAACGGGCGCGCGGCGGAAGCCGGCGCCATTCTCACCGCCATGGAAACCGAGGCTGAACGGCGTCTTGGTCGTGCCTTGCCGCCGCCGGTCGAGGCGCAATCACGCGTTGACGAGCCCATCCAGGCTGGCAGAGTTTCCGGGGTGTTCGGACCAAGGCTGATTGGCCGCACCATCGCCCGCTGCGTCTCGGCAACCGGCGTGTTCTTCATGTTTTACGTGGTGATGAGCTACATGCCGACAATTTTTGTGGCCGGCGGCTACAGCTTCGCAAAATCCCTGGTGTTTACAGCGATCATCATCGGCGCAGCGATTCCCGGCAAGCTGGCCAATGGCTGGTTCAGCGAGCGGTTTGGACGTCGCGCCGCTTATGTCCTGTTCATGGGCGCGGCCGGCATTGGCGCGCTGTTGTTCGGCATTGCTGGCTCTATTTTCGGCACCATCGTTTTCGCCTGCATCATGTCGTTCTTTGGCACCGGCGCTTTCCCGGCGCTGAAAATGTCCGTCGCCGAGCAATATCCCATCGAATTACGCGCCACGGGCGCGGCGACCGTGGAGGCCATTTCGCGCTTTCTCGGCGGCGTGGTCGGCGCTTTCGCCTTGCCTATCCTGCTTCATCGCTATGGGCTGACCGCGAGCTTCGTCACCATTGCCATCGTGGCCTTCATCGGCGTCGCCACCGAACTCACCGCTACGGTGGAAACTCAAGGCAAAACGCTGGAACAATTGGAAGGGGAGGTCGAGCGGAGCGAGGCGCAGCCGGCGCGTCCAGTGCAATCCGTATGAGGCAGTGACGCTGAAATATCAGGCAGCCTCCCGCAAGCCGCCAAAGTTTCTTACGAATTTTCGTGGTACGGTTTTTGCTTGATAGAATGAGACACGTTTCGAACCGGTCATGACTCGCTGAAGGGAGCGCTGCCGATGCTGAGAATTTTTATTGGACTGGTCGTGCCGTTTGTCGCCGTTGTGGTGATGCTGCCTTGGGCGAACACGGTGAATTTCACCTGGCTCAACATTCCGTTCCTGTATCTTTGGGTATTTGCCTGGTTCATTCTAACGTCGCTGTGCCTGGGTATTTGTTGGTTCGCTTTTGATCGTAAGCGAGGGGAGGGCTGATCATGGCGACACTGGTTTTCGCAGTCCTGATCGTCGCCTCGCTGGTCCTCGCCTTTATCGCCAAGCGCGGACACAAGGTGACCGATCTCAGGGAGTTTTTCATCGCCTCCCGCCAGTTCGGCGGCTTGCTGCTGTTTTTTCTGGCGGTTGGCGAAATTTACAGCATCGGCACGATGATCGGCTTTCCCGGCGGCATCTACGCCAAGGGTTCGACTTACGGCATCTGGTTTCTCGGCTATATCCTGCTCGCTTATCCGGTCGGGTATTTCATCAACCCGTGGATCTGGCGGGCGGGGCACACCTATAACGCCGTCACCATGCCGGATATCTTCAAGGGCCATTTCGGCAGCCGCGCGCTGGAACTGACGGTGACGATCACCGCGATCATTTTTATGATCCCCTGGGGCCAGTTGCAATTCACCGGGCTGATCGTCGCGCTAAACGGGCTGGGCTGGCACATTAATTCGCTGGCACTCACCGTCATCGCGGCGGCTTTGGCGTTTTCCTATATCGCCATCTCAGGCGTGCGCGCCTCGGCCTATGTGGCGATCATCAAGGACATCCTGATGATCCTGTCGATCGTCGTCACCGGCGTCGCCGCGGGCTCGGCCATGGGCGTCGCCACCATATTCCATACCGCCAGCCTGCATGTGCAGAGCCGCATGACGCTGCGCGAGCAGTATTTCGCGATGAGCACCATCGCCTTTCAATGCTTGGGTTTCTACATGTCGCCCTGGAGCATCCCTAACCTATTTACCGCCCGCTCCGAACAGACGATCCGCAAGACGCAAATCTTCATGCCGCTCTATATGCTGATGTATCCGTTCCTGGTGGTCGCTGCCTATTATGAGCTGGCGAGGCCCACCCATATCGCGGCGGCGAACGAGGCGTTCATGGCGGCGGCGGTGCATCTGCTACCGGGCTGGCTGCTTGGCATGGTGGCGGCGGGCGCCTCGCTATCCGGGCTGATCGTGCTGGCCGGCATCAGCCTTGCCATCGGGCCGCTGGTCTCGCGCAATTTGCTGAGCCGGGTACCGGAACAGAAACAGCGCGGCGGCGCGCGGATCGTTATTGTTGCCTATTTGGCAATCTCAATCCTGTTCACTTTGGCAACGCCGACGTTGATGCTGACGCTGATCAATACCTCCTATTACGGCACCACGCAGTTTTTTCCCGGCATGATGGCGGTGATTTTCTTCCGCCGCGCTAATCCGATTGCCATCGCGACAGGAATCATCGTCGCCGATGTCTTGGCAATCAGCCTATACGTAATGAAAATCTCGCTTGGCGGCTTCAATATCGGCCTGGTCTGCCTGCTCATCAACATCGCCATCGTGGTGATCGGCAGTCTGCTGACAAAAAGCCGCGTTGCGCTAACGCCCATCGCGGAGCGCCGGCTGCTTCAGGAGCCTGTATCGTGACGGAGACCATCATCTATCAAGCGAAGCGCATCATCACCATGGACGACGCCAATCCTTTCGCGACTCATGTGGCGATTCGCGATGGGCGGGTGCTGTCGGTCGGCGATCTCGACCGGGTGCGGCGCTATGGCGATGCCAAACTCGATGACCGTTTCGCCGGACAGATCCTGATGCCTGGGCTGGTTGAAGGTCATTGCCACATCATGGAGGGCGGCGTCTGGGCCTACCCTTATGCCGGCTATTACGACCGGCGCGATCCGGGCGGCACAATCTGGCCAGGGCTGACGGATATCGAAGCCGTCATCCAGCGCCTGCAAGCGGCGGAGCGGGAGCTTCCAGCCGGCCAGCCGCTGCTCGCCTGGGGTTTTGACCCAATCTTTTTCAGTGGCAGGCGGATGAATGCCGGCGATCTCGACCGGGTTTCGACCGAGCGCCCAATCCTGGTGGTGCATGCCAGCTTCCATGTGATGAACGCGAATTCTGAACTGATGCGCCTCGCCGGCATCAACGCGGAAACCCGCGTGCACGGCATACTGCGCGACGAGGCCGGGCAGCCAACGGGCGAGTTGCAGGAGATGGCCGCGAAGTTCATGGCGCTGCGGGTGGCCGGGCAGGAGTTCTGGCATGCCGCCACTGAGCCGGGCGCGCTGGATCGTTTTGCCGCTTCGGCGCGGCGTTCCGGCGTCACTACCGTTACCGACCTCTATAACGAGTTGCCGGAGGATACGGTCGCCGCCTATCGTCATGCCACCGAAGCGGCGGATTTCCCGGTGCGGCTGGTCCCCGCCTATAATCCGTCCGGCCTGGCGCCAGAGGAGGCGGTGCAGCGGCTGCGCGATCTCGTCACGTTTAACAACGAAAAGCTGCGCTTCGGCCTGGTCAAGCTGATGACCGACGGCTCGATCCAGGGCTTCACAGGTCGGCTGAAATGGCCCGGCTACTTTAACGGCAAGCCGAACGGGCTGTGGAACCTGACGCCCGACATGCTGCGCGCCTATCTCGGCGCTTTTCACCGCGCCGGGTTTCAGGTGCACACCCATGCGAATGGCGACGAAGCCTCGGAGGCGACGCTCGACGCGCTGGAATTGGTATTGGGCGAGACACCAAAACCCGACCACAGGCACACCATCCAGCATTGCCAGATGGCCGATGCCGCCCAGTTCCGCCGCATGTCGGCTCTCGGCGCCTGCGTCAATCTGTTCGCGAATCATATCCATTACTGGGGCGACGCGCATTACGCTGAAACCATGGGACCGGATCGCGCCGAACGGATGGACGCGGTGGGAACGGCGCTGGCGCATGGCGTGCCCTTCGCCATCCATTCTGACGCGCCGATCACGCCCTTGGCGCCGCTGTTCACCGCCTGGTGCGCCATGGAGCGTCGCACCTCAAGCGGGCGGGTGCTCGGTCCGGCGCTCAGAATCGACCGCCAGCAGGCGCTGCGCGCGATCACTTTGGGCGCCGCCTATACGCTGAAGCTGGATGGCGAGATCGGCAGCATCGAGAGCGGCAAATACGCCGATTTCGCGGTGCTCGATGATGATCCGCTCGACGAGGCAATGGCGCTCAAGGATGTGCGGGTCGCCGGCACCGTACTGGCGGGGCGGCCTCAGCCGCTGTGATGGATAGCGCCATGCCAAAAATCGGCATGACGGTGATTGGCGGGTTTCTCGGCGCCGGCAAAACCACGCTGGTCAACCATCTATTGCGTTACACGCAAGGCCGGCGGATTGGCGTTCTGGTCAATGATTTCGGCGCCATCAACATTGATGCTGATTTGATCGAGAGCCGTGCCGGCGACACCATCCGGCTCGCCAATGGCTGTATCTGCTGCGGGCTGGGCGATGATCTGTCGCGCGCCCTGATCACCATGCTGGCTCAGGACACCCGCCCTGAGCATCTGCTGATCGAGGCCAGCGGCGTCGCCGAACCGTGGCGGATCGCTGAACTGGCCCTAGCCGCGCCGGAATTTACAGCACCGCGGATCATCGTGCTGGCCGACGCCGCCGCGATCCAAGGGCAGCTGGCGGATCGCTATGTCGGCGAGTTGGCGGCAAGCCAAATCGACTGCGCCGATCTGCTGATCCTCAACAAAATCGACGATCTTGATGCGGGCGCTCTCCATGAGGTTCAAGACCGGCTGGCGGCACGGCGGCCCGGAGTTTCCATCATCCCCAGCCGCTTTGCCATGATCGATATCGGCGCGCTGGGCTTCGATGTCACGGGACCCCGGCTGCGGGCAAACCATGTCACCGCGCCGGAGGCCACGCGGCTGTTTCGCGCCACCCGGTTTCTGAGCAAGATCAGCTTCGACCGCCACAAGCTTAACGCCGCGATGGACCGGCTGCCGGACGGGCTGCTGCGCCTGAAAGGGGTTATCTATCTTGAAGGCGAAGCCGGTCCTTATAGTCTCCAGGCTTCGGGCGGTCATTGGAGCCTGACGGCGTGGCAGGGCAAGCCATCCTCGGACGAAAGCCGGATTGTCGGAATCGGCTTGAGAGGGGTGTTTGATCCGCGCTGCTTGCATGACCTTTTGCAGGCCGCGCAAGCTTGTTGATTTTTTTGTTAGCAAAGCGAAGCAGTTCTTTTTTGGAAAAAAGAACCAAAAAACTTTTTAATGTTTTGTCAGCCGCGTGGCGCGACGTGGAACCGGATGCTTTTGGTGAATAATAATCGTAGAGGTTCCGGGATGATGGCGGCGGCGAGAGAAGGGAAATACAGCGTCTTCGGAAAGCCGATCACCGCTTGGTTTCGCGTAATCCCACGCGCGATCAGCCGCGCCGCTCGTTCAGCGCTAATCTTCATCGGCTGCTCGCCGATATGCGTTTCGGTCATCGCGCTTTCGACATAGCCGGGGCAGACCACGGAAACCCTGACGCCGGTCTTGCCGAGCGCCGCGCGCAAGCCGAGGCCATAGGCGAGCAACCCGGCCTTGCTGGCGCTATAGGCAGGCGCATCGGCCAGTGGCGACAAGGCGGCCAGCGAACTGACCAGCACAATGTGACCTCGGCCACGCGCCCGCATCGCTGGAAGCGCCGCATGTAGCGTATCCAGCGCGCCGAGCAGGTTGATTTCGATAACGCGCCGCGCCGTGCCGGCATCCTCGATGTTGCCATCGGCGCGCTTGCCGTCCAGCACGCCGGCATTGGCGATCAATAAATCGATGGGATGCGCCGCATTGAAACTGGCGAGGCAGCCGAGCAGGGCGTCGCGGTTGCGAATATCGAGGCTGACGGCCTCGCATTCCGCGCCCTTGGCGCGCGCCGAAGCCGCGACGGCATCAAGCCGCGCCTGATCGCGGCCGAACAGTCCTAGCGTCACGCCATGCGCCGCATAGTGCCGGGCCAAGGCCGCGCCGATGCCGCTGGAGGCGCCGGTGACGACAATGTTGCCGATGGCGTTGCCGCGCATCACCTGCCTATCACCCGCGCTTCATCAGCAGCTTCGCCATGGCGCCGAGCGAGACGCCCTCCCGTTCGACGCCGGCAAATTCCTCGGCGGTCGCCGCCACCGCCGTTTCGATGTCCTCGTTAGTATGCTCGGACGAGATGAAAAACCGCAGCCGCGCTGATTTCTCCGGCACGCCGGGCGGGATGATCGGAAAGGCGTTGATGCCGCGCGCCAGCAACCGCTCAGAGAGCAGCACCGTGCGCAGAGAATCGCCCACGATCACCGGCGTCACCGCATAGCCCCAGCTGGCGCCGACATCGAGACCGGCCTCCCGCGCCAGGCGCAGGAAGAGCTGGCCATTGGCTTGCAGCCGCGTCACCCGTTCCGGCTCGGCTCGCATGATGGCAATCGCAGTGAGCGCCGCCACCGCCGCCGGCGCCGGCATCCCGACGCTATAGACCATGCCGGAGGCGGCGAGCTTGAGATACTCCACCAGCGCACGACTGCCGGCGATATAGCCGCCGCAGCTGACCAATGTTTTTGACAGCGTGCCGAACCAGATATCGATGCGTTTTGGATCAATCCCGGCCTGTTCGGCGATGCCTTTGCCGGTAGCGCCAAGCACGCCCACGGCATGCGCTTCGTCCACCATCAGCCAGCAGCCGAAGCGCTCCTTGATCTCGACGAGCCGGGCGAGATCGGGGCCGTCGCCATCCATCGAGAACAGGCCTTCGGTGACGATCAGCACCCGCTCGAACCGCTCACGGGTGGCGCCGAGCATTGCATCGAGCGCCGCCAAATCGTTATGTGGGAAGGGGCGGCGGGTGGCGCCGCTGAGCTGGCCGCCGACCACGATGCAGTTATGGATCAGCGCATCATGCAAAATCAGGTCCTTTGGGCCCAGCAGCGCGTCGATGGTGGAGACCGCCGTGGCATGGCCGCTGACGAAGGCCAGCGCGTCATCCGCGTCATAGAGATCGGCTAAAGCGCGTTCCAGATCGCGATGAAAGCCGCGCTCGCCGGCGGTGATCCGGCTGGCTGAAACGCTGGTGCCCCAGTTCCGCGCCGCCTCGGCGACCGCCTGCGTGATGCGCGCATCGCCGTTCAGGCCGAGATAGTCATAGGAGGCGAAATTGGTCACAGCTTTGCCATCGATGAGGCTGCGGGCGCCCGCCATCGCCGCGTGCTGGCGATAAAACGGAAAATTCAGGTGCAGCGCGTCGGCGACGGCGCGCTGAGCGCGGAATTGCTGATAGGCGGGCAGGGTCTCGAACGCGGTGTCGTGCCGGCTTTGCTGCGCGGTGGCGGATTTTAGCGTCCCGATGGCGGGCGTCTTGACCATGGTCTCTAGCAGCGCCGCCTTTAAGCCGCGGCTGAATCGCCCGGTGTTCTCGACGCTCATAGCAGGCTCTCCACCACCGTGCGCTTCTCCTCAATCGCGCCGGTCACCGCAATCAGTTCCGCGAGGCCGACATCGCGCGCGCCGTGCCGCAGGAGCAGCTGTTCCGCGTCGCTCAGCCCGGCCTCCGGTTTGTTATCCTCCCGCTTGCCCGAGGCGCCGGCGATTAGCCGAGCCGCCAGGTCATTGACATTAACCCCGGAGCTGATCGCCACCACCGGCAATTCGACGCCGAAGCGCGTTTCGATGCCCATGCGCAATTCGATGCTCATCAGCGAATCCATGCCCAGCTCGTCGAGCGGCCGAACAGGGTCGATGTCCTCCGCGGCGAGGCGCAGGATGCGCGCCACCTCCGCCGCCACCATGTTAGCGACTAAGATGCGCGCCTCGGCTTCGCTCTTGCCAGCAATCATTGCCGCGAGATCGAACCCTGTTTCCTGATGGCCGCTTTCAGCGGCGGCGAACAGCGTGCCGAAGGCGGGGGTTTGCAATAGGGGCAATTCGCGCAGCATCGCGTTGGGGCGGATGGCGGCGCAAGTGACGGTGGCGGGAATCGCATCGCCTTCGGCAAGCAGCCCGCCGAGATAACCCAGCGCCTCGTGCGCCGGCATGGCGCTGATGCCGCTGATACGCTCCAGCTTGGCCGCCACATCGGCGTCACGCGTCAGCGCCCCGGCATCGGCGATAGCGCCCCAGGCGACCGCCAGCCCCGGCAGTCCTTCCGCCCGGCGGCGGCGCATCAATCCCTGAAGATAGCCGTTGGCGGCGACGTAGGAGGCCTGGCCGGGATTGCCGATCATCGCTGTCGCCGAGGAATAGGCGACGAAATAATCGAGTTTTTCCTCAAGCTTTCTTGGCCGCGTCGCCCGATCCAGATTTTTGGCGCCGGTCACCTTGGGCGCCAGCACCGCCGCGATTCGCGCTGGCGTAAGATTAGCGATCAGCCCGTCATCCAGCACCATGGCGGCGTGGATGATCCCGGCGATCCGGCCATGCGCGCGGCGTAATGTTTCGAGCAAGCCATCGACCGCGGCCGGATCGGTCACGTCGAGCGTTTCGGCGATGATTTGAGCACCGGTGGCGCGCGCCGCCTCCGCCCGCGCTTCCAGCTCTGGCGCGAACCGGCCGCGACGCGAAGCGACGATCACGGTTTTGGCGCCTTGTTCGGCGAGCCAGAGCGCGGTCTCGAACCCGAAACCGCCAGTGCCGCCGATCACCAGATGCGCGCCAGGGCCTGGCGCAAATTGTTTTGGCGGCATCACGGTGACCATTGGCGGCGTCGGCGGGCGGACCACCAGCTTGCCGACATGCAGGGCCGATTGCATCGCCTGAAAGGCCTCGCTTGCGTTATGCCAGTCAAAAGCCCGGTAGGGCAGCGGGCAGAAATCGCCGCGCTCGAAATGCCCCACCACCTCATCCATCATCGTCTTGGTAAGGGCTGGATTTGCAGCCAGCAACTGGTCCAGATCGACGCCGAAATAGGTGAGATTGCGGCGGAATGGCCGCAGCCCCAGCGACGTATTAGCGACATAATCGCGCTTGCCCAACTCGATAAACCGCCCAAACGGCTTCAGGCATTTCAGGCTTGCCAGCATGGCATCGCCGGCCAGCGAATTCAGCACCACATCGACGCCGCCGATCTCATCGCGGATGGCGTCCTGAAATTCGGTGCTGCGCGAGTTATAGATGCGCTCCGCGCCGAACATCGCCGCCACGGCGCGCTTGTCGGGCGAACTGACGGTGGCGGCAATGCGAGCGCCACGCTGGCGCGCGATCTGCATCGCGGCGATGCCGACGCCGCCCGCCGCGCCATGGATCAGCACCCATTCGCCTTTTTGCAGCCGCGCCAAATGGGCCAGCGCGTACCAGGCGGTGAGGAAAGCCACTGGAATGGTCGCCGCTGCCTCGACCGTGATGCCTTGCGGCACTTTGCTGAACACGCGGGCATCGGCCGTGGCATGGGTGGCAAAGCTCTGGCGGCCGAAGCCCATCACCGCATCGCCCGGTTGCAGATGCGCGATCTTTGTCCCAACTCGCCGCACGACTCCCGCGCATTCAAAGCCGAACACCGCGCCGGCGAGGCCGTCATCCAGCACATCGTCATCGAGCAAGCCGGTGGCCAGCATCACATCGCGGAAATTAAGGCCGGATGCGGCAATCTCCACCTCGATCTCGTCAGGCCCCGGCGGCCGCCTTACCGCTTCCAGCCAATCGAACTGCGCCAGCACGCCTTTCGCCGGCAGCGCCAGCCGCGCCGCCGCCGCAGGCCGCGCGGCATTCGCCGTCCATAACCCGGCGGCGACGCGGATGGCGGAAACGCCTGCCGCGCTGACCAGCAATTCCGCTTCGGTTGGCGACGCGCCAGCGGGCGACGCGCTGATCAGCGCGTGAATATGACGGGCTGCTGTCTCGTCATCGAGATCAGCCGCGATATCCACCAGCCTGATGCCGATGCCGGGATATTCGTTCATCGCGACGCGCGCGAAGCACCACACCGCTTCGGCGTCCGGATCATGATCGAGATTTTTGACCAAAATCCAGAGCTGGTCCGCGCCGGCGGCGATGGCGTCAAGCAACGCCGCCAGATCGCCGAGCGTTCGCGTCAAGCTCCGGCCGCCAAATGCCGTAAACACCAGATCGGCGGGTTCTGCGCCAATATCGCTGATGATCGCCGCAACATCGCCCGACGCGCGGCGTCCGGCGCGCCGCCCATCCGTGCGCAGCGCCTGCGCCAGATGATGCAAAATCGGCGTGTCATCGCCGATCAGCGTAACCGGGCGGCTCGGCATATCCGGCTGCGCGAGACGCGCCTCCGACATGGCGAGCAAGATCGTGCCGGTGGCGGCATCGATGACATTCGCCAAACCGAAGCCGGCGACGGCAAGGGCTCGCTTCGCGTCGGTCGGTTGCTCCACAGGCTGACCAATGCCGCCGAATAGCGCATCAAAAATTATCGTGTTTGACGGTTGCAGTACGCCGAGCAGGCCTCCCGGCGCAAGCTTTGCCGCCATGCCACGCGCGAGGCGGGCATCCTCCCAAAACGACGATGCGAAGGGCGACGCAAAATTCAGGGCAAAGGCGAAGCCGAGATCGAAGCCTGCCGCCCCCTCATCCGGTTCATCGGTGATTTCCAGGAATTCCAGGCCGGACTTGCCGTGTCTCGCTTCAAGCTGGCGAAGCCGCTTGGCATCCGCGCCGGCGATGGTGATTGCCACCTGTCCAGCCCGCGCCAGCGGCAGCAGAACATGCAGCAAGCCGAGGCAGCATGGCGCCGCGAGCAGGATGCGCAGCGGATCCGGCGAGACTTGCGCGGCCAGGCTTTCGGCAAGATCCCGGGCGGCGGCGAGAAGCGGCGCGAACAGGATCGACTGACGCTCGAATTGCTCCAGAATGGCCGGGCGCGCAATGATGGCCGCGCCGCCGCGCGTCGCCTGGGCCAGCCCGGCCAAAGCCTGCGCCGCAAGCACGATTTCCGGCGTCGCTCCAGCGAATTCCGCGGCGAAGGCTTCCAAAATTTGCGCCGGTTCGGGCAAGCCGCTGGAAGCCGCCAAGGCCCAACCCTCCGCCGAGCGCGTGGCCAGGCCGGCGGCTTCAAGCCCGCTCAGCAGCCCGTCGCCCAATGGTGGGGCATCGCGATCATTGGCCTGATAGTCGGTGACCTGGGACACTACCTTAAAAGCGAGCGATCGCGCGAAAGCCTCCAGGATCAGCCAGGATTCCGGCCGTTCCGCAGGCATCGCCTCGCGCAGGGCGGTGGCAGCGCGCTCTGCCCAATCCTGCCGGGACTCGAATCGCCGGAGACGCGCCTGACCTTGGCGAAAAAACAGATTAACCGGCTTGTGCCGTTCGAACACCACGGCGCGAAACAAGCCTCCGGCCAATGTCGCGATGGCCGTATCATCCTCCGTGTAAAGCATTGCGCTGATTGATAGCGACTGATCGGTCTCCCGCTCAACCGTTACCCGCGCGCGGATTGGAACGCCGCCATCTTGGTCGACGCGCAGCGCCGCGAAGCGCACCGGCAGATAGGCATAGCGTTCAGCCTCGCGTGGCTTGATGCTCTCGAACAGCGCATGGAAGGCGGCGTCAAGCGCTACCGGATGCAGGACGTTCATCGCGGTCTCGATCGGCGCCAGATCGATCTCGATCGTTACAGCGTCACGCCGCGCCGCGATCACCTTGCGGAATTCTGGCCCGTATTCCACGCCCGCGTCCTGGGCCATGGCGTAAATTCGCTCGGCCGTCATTGCGTGCGGCAAATCCTGTCTTGGGACGAAAGCCGGCGGCTTTGATGCCAGCCTGACGATTCGCCCGCGCGCGTGCAGGCTCCATTCATCCGTCCGATTTTCTTCGGGTTTCTCTTTAAAGCGGGGACGGCTCCAAATCTCCACCAGCCGCGCCTCGCCAGCCAGGCGCACCGAAATCTCACGCATCATGCCTGGTTGCAGCGGCAACCATTGCAGCAAGTCGAAATCCTCCAGCCCTATCGGCCCCGTGGGAAACACCTGCCGCGCCACCGCCAGCGCCATTTCGGCGAAGGCGGCGCCGGGCACGACGATTTCGCCGTCGACCCGGTGATCGGCAAGATAAGGCAAGGTTTCGGCGCTGAGCAGGTTGCGCCATTCGGCGCCGCCCGGCAGCAGGCGCGCGCCCAGCAGCGGATGCGATGTTCCATAGAAATCAAGCGCTTCCGAAGTCCGGTAATGCGCGAACGACTTTCTTTGCCAGGCATAGCCGGGCAGTTTCATCCGTGCTGAGGGGCGTGCGCCAAAGCCTTGTTCCAGATCGATCTCGCAGCCGGATGCCAGCGCTTTTGCCACGATCAACTGCAGCGGATCCCCGCCGCTGAAACCTTCCATCGCTCCGCCCGCCAAGGTCTTGGTTTTCTCTTCCGTCAAGCTAGGTAGCACCGCGCCTTCCATGCCAATCCCCCGCAGCGTATCGGCAATACTGGCGGTAAGGATGGGCCGCGGACCGATCTCGATGAACAGGCCCGCGCCTTGCTTCGCCGCGACCTCGATAGCGTCGCGAAACCGCACCGGCTCGCGCACGTTCCGCCACCAATATTCGGCATCGAGCCGGTCGCCGGGCAGCGCGCTGCCGGTGACGGTCGAAATGAAGTCAATCCCGCCGCGTTGTCCGGCGATGTTCCCTAGCGCGGCAAGCAGCGGCGCGCGGATCGGCGTCAGCAGCGATGAATGGAACGGATAGGCAAGATCGAGCGGCTTCACCGCAATGCGGCGCTTCTGGGCGAGACGGGAAAAACGCTGGATTGCAGCGTGGTCGCCGGAAAGGGTCACCGAGGAAGGGCTGTTGCTGGCGGCGATTTCGATGCCGGCGAGACCTGCCTCGGCGATCAGCGCGCTGGCCTCATCATGGGATAGGCTGGCAACCGCCATGCCACCCAGTCCATGCGCCGCTTCTTGCTGCTGGCTGCGATGGAATATGATATGCACCGCGTCAGCGAGGCTGATGGCGCCCGAGGCCTCCGCCGCGGCAACCTCGCCGACGCTGTGGCCAAGCGCCATATCAGGCCTCAGTCCCGCCTCGCCCAAGGCGAAGTTCAGCGCCGACTGCGTGGCGAACAGCAAAGGCTGGGCGATGCCGGTGAGCTTCAGCTTCGCGCCGATATCGGGCTCGTGCAGCGCTTCGGCCAGCGACCACCCGGAACGGCCGCCGAACAGCGTGTCGATCTCGTCGAAGCGCCGGCGAAACGCGGCCGAATGTGCATAAGCGACGCGGCTCATACCAGGCCATTGGCAGCCATTGCCGGAAAACACGAAGCAGAGTTTCGGCGGCGAGGAGGGCGCGGCGCCCACTGCTCCATCAAGCAGGCTTCCGGTTTCGGCGAAGCCGCGCAAGGCGCTCGCCATGCCGGCGGCCTCATCGAGCGGCAGGGCCAGCCGATGCGCTGCTGCATCGCGTTGCCAGGCGGCCGCGGCGGCGATCCGCGCGGGAGCGTTCCCGCTGGTCTCGATGAAGCGGGCGAAGGCGAAGGCGGTCTCGCCCAAGGCTGCCCTCGACTGCGCTGAAAGCAGCAGGATTTGCGGCGCACGTCCCGCATTTGGCTGCCCATTTTCTGGTAAAGTCGCCTCTGAAAAATCCGCCTCTGACAAATCCGCGACAAGTTCGGCGCCTTCCGCCGCGCGGATCACCACATGAGCGTTGGTGCCGCCGAAGCCGAAGGAGGAAATCCCTGCATGCAGGGTGCCAGTATTGGCCAGCGCCACCGGCGCCGTCGCCACCTGTAGGTTGAGCGCGCCAAAATCGATGGAGGGGTTGATCTCGTCGAGGTGCAGCGAGCGCGGCAGGAGGTAGTGCTCCATCGCCAGGATCGCCTTGAACATGCCGGCAAGCCCGGAGGCCGGCTCCAGATGGCCGATATTCGACTTAACCGAGCCGATCGGCAGCAGGTCGGCGCGTTTCTGCCCCAGCGCCTCGCCGATGGCAGTGGCCTCCGCTGGATCACCCACCCGCGTCCCGGTGCCGTGCGCCTCGACAAAAGCCAGTTTCCGGGGGTCGATCCCCGCCTCGCCGTAGAGGCGTTCCAGCAAGGCGCGCTGGCCTTCCATGGCGGGCAGCGAAATTCCCGATGTCCGGCCATCCGAGTTGACGCCCGATGCCAGCGCCACGGCGCGCACCGGATAGCCGCGGCGGATCGCCGTGTCGCGCCGGCTCAGCAGCATCGCCACGGCGCCTTCGGCGCGAACATAGCCATCGGCCAGGGCGGCAAAGGGCCGGCACAGCCCGGTCGGCGACAGCATCGAGGCGCGCGAGAAGCCGATGAACGGGATTGGCGACAGCAGCAGGTTCACGCCGGCCACGATCGCCATGTCGATCCGCCCTGAAGCGATGGCGGCCTGCGCTTCGGCGAAGGCGACCAGCGAGGAGGAGCAGGCGGTATCGACCGTGAAGCTCGGACCGCGCAGATCATAGATATAGGAGATCCGGTTGGCCAGCACCGAGAGGGTGTTGCCGGTCATGAAATGGCTGTCGATGGCAGCCGGATCGGTGGTGTGCAGACTGCCGTAATCGAGGCTGGAGGCGCCGACATAGACGCCCACCTCGCTGCCCGCAAGCGCGCTGGGAGGGATTCCCGCATCCTCCAGCGCGCCCCAGACCACCTCCAGCAGCAGCCGCTGCTGCGGGTCGATCTCGGTCGCCTCGCGTGGCGAGATGCCGAACACCGCCGGATCGAATCCCAGCGGATCGTCGATGTAACCGCCGGCGAAGGTATAGCTGAAGCCTGGCTGGTTTTTTTCCGGGTGCAGAAAGCGCTCGGGCCGCCAGCGGCCGGCGGGCAGGCCTCCCACCGCGCAACGGCCTTCGGCCAGCAGCGCCCAGAACGCCGCCTCATTGGCAGCGCCTGGCAGTCGGCACGCCACGCCGTTGATGGCGACCTCCGCGAAAGGGGTGCGCAAAGCGGCGGGCGACAGCGACAGCAAATTCATGGCTCTCTTTCGAAATTCAGGCAGCTTTGCCTTTTCATCGTCTGTAACACAACATGAGGCGATGCAAATCCCGTCAGCCAGCGGCCTCGCGCCGTGGGCAAGCGCCAATGGGTTTCAAGCCGGAAACTGCCCGGCCCGGACCTCGCCGGCGAACCGGCCGATGGCGTCGGTGATCAACTGGGCGCCGTTCATGAAGGCGCGGGCAAAACCCGGCAGGTAATCAGCGTTCAGTCCCAGAACATCATGCAGCACGAGGATCTGCGCGTCGGTGCCAGGGCCAGCGCCAATGCCGATGGTCGGCACCGGCGCTTGCTTGGTGATCCTGGCGCCAAGCTCATGCGGAATCGCTTCCATCAACACCATACGCGCGCCCGCCTCGGCCAAGGCGCCGGCATCCTCGGCGAGTTGCGCCGCCGCGTCCGGCGTCTTGCCCTGGCGCTTGAAGCCGCCAAATTGCCGCACATGCTGCGGCGTCAGCCCGATATGGGCGCAGACCGGCACGGCGCGCGCGGAAAGAAAACGGACGGTCTCCACCATGGTGGCGCCGCCTTCGAGCTTGACGATGTCGGCGCCGGCCTTGAGCAAGGCGGTGGCGCTGGCGAAAGCCTGAACAGGTCCGGCCTCGAAACTGCCGAAAGGCAGGTCCGCCATGATCAGGCAAGCGGGCGCGCCGCGCGCCACCATCTCGGTATGATAGATCATCTGCTCCAAGGTAACCCGCAGCGTGTCGGCATGGCCCTGCACCGTCATGCCGAGCGAATCGCCGATCAGAATGCCGTCAATGCCGGCGGCTTCGGCCAGCCGGGCAAAGGCGAAATCATAAGCGGTAATCAAGGCCCGCTTGCGGCCTTCGGCGCGCGCCTTGTCCCAACTCGCAATGGATTTCCGGTTTTCCCGAGATGGCTTCGGCGTCGCCGGTTCGGTCATGCGCATCGTTCCTTTGTTTCGTCATCCAGTATTTCGAGCCGGTCCGGCAATACGCTGTGCAAAATGCCGGCGGCAACGTTGAAGTAAAAGCCCTGAACCAGCAGGCGGCCCGCATCCCGCCGCTCGGCGATCCAGGGAAAACTTCCCAGATTTTCCAGCGAGACCCGCACGCTCTCGATTTCACAGAGCGCGCAGGCAGCGGCCGGATCATTAGGATAGACCAACTCGGCCCGCCGCTTGGCGGGTTCGGCGATCCGCACCCAGGGCGTCACGAAATCCCGCGCCTCTGGCGGCGCGCCGCGCATCAGCGCGGCAACCCCGCCGCAGCCGCTATGTCCGATCACCGCGATGCGGCTTACCCCAAGCACCCGCACGCCGAATTCCAAAGCCGCCGATGTGCCATGATTGGCCGCATCCGGCGCATAAGGCGGCACCAGATTGGCGATGTTGCGCACGGTGAAAATATCGCCTGGCGCGCAGTCGAAGATCATTTCAGGGGCCACCCGGGAATCGCAGCACGCAATGACTAAGCTGTGCGGCTGCTGCCCTGCATGCGCCAGCGCCTCGAAGGAGTCGCGTTGTTGCCGCCAGCGGCTTGCGCGAAACCGGCGATAGCCATCGAGCAGCTCGTTCATTGCGCCTTTCCTTAGTGCCAGCGGGCCTACTAGCGGGAAACCTTAGCAAACTCTTGTGCGCCGCGGCAAACGGCAGGCTTGCGCGCCAGGGAGAGCGAGGCTTAATCTATGGCCTTGAATGGATTGGATCATCGTCATGCCTGATAGCCTTCCAGAAAACCTTGCAGAAACCCTCGCCGGCTGGCGGCATCAGCTGCACCAAATTCCCGAGCTTTCCCTGCACGAGGAACAGACGGCGTCCTTCGTCTGCGCCCGGCTTGGCGAATTGGGAATCCCGTTTGAGGCAGGGATTGGCGGCCATGGCGTGGTGGCAACGCTGCGCCGCGCCAAAAACTTAGGCAACAATCGCAGCGTCGGGCTGCGCGCCGACATGGACGCGCTGCCGATCGAGGAGGCCACCGGGCTGCCTTATGCCTCGCGCAATCCTGGCGCCATGCATGCTTGCGGGCATGATGGGCATACCACCTCACTGCTCGGCGCCGCGGCGATGCTCAAGGAGGACCGTTCTTGGTCTGGCACCATCCATTTCGTCTTTCAGCCCGCCGAGGAGGGTTTCGGCGGCGCGAAGGCAATGATGGCGGACGGCCTGCTCTCGCGCTTCCCGATGGAGCGGATTTTCGGCTATCATAACTGGCCTGGCATGGAGCCTGGCGCCATCATGATCCATGACGGGCCAATGATGGCCGCGGGAGAGCGCCTCGCCATCACCATCCACGGCCATGCCGGCCATGCCGCGATGCCTCATCTGACCCGCGACCCAGTTTTGTGCGCCGGCCATATCATCGTGGCGCTGCAATCGGTGGTGTCGCGCAATCTCAACCCGCTCGATGCCGGAGTGGTGTCGCTCTGCATGTTGCAAGGCGCCGAAGCGGAAAACCAGATTCCCGAAACCGTGACGATGCGCGGCACCTTCCGCGCCCTGACGCCGGCGGTAATCGACGCGATGGGCGAGCGCATCCGCGCCATCGCGCAGAACATCGCCGAAGCCATGGGAATGACCGCCGCGGTTGACATCCATCGCGGCGTCGCCGCCACGATCAATCACCATGACGAGGCGATGTTCGCCCGCGGCGTCGCCGAAAGCCTCGGCATGCCGATGCGCACGGATTTGCCGCCGACCATGGCGAGCGAGGATTTCGGCTGGTTCCTGCGCGAAATTCCCGGCGCCTATGCCTGGATCGGCAATGGACCGGCGGAAGCCGGAAAATATCTGCATAATCCCGGCTATGATTTCAACGATGCGATCCTGCCGGTGGCGGCGCGGTATCTGGCCACGGTGGCGAAGCAGGCGTTGGAGGGATAAGGCGGTTCTTTTTTGTAAAAAAGAACCAAAAAACTTTTTTAGTTAGTGATCTGGTTCGCTCAGAACGACTTAAACTAACAAAGTTTTTTGCTTCCCATGCCGGGGCGGCTTTTTTCAAAAAAGAAACCCTTTCCGCAACCTTTTAGGATGACATGGCGATGCCCGAATGGTCGGCGCCCGCGGTCGTGCTGGAAACCGCCCTCTATGGCGAAGGCGATTGCCGGGTGATTGTGCTTACCGAAGCGGCGGGCGCTTGGCACGGGCTGGCGCGGGGAGGCGCCGCGCGCGGGCGGGCGGCGACCTGGCAACCGGGCAATCTGATCGCCGCGAAATGGGTGGCGCGGCTGGCCGATCAGCTCGGCAGCATGACGGGCGAGCTGGTGCATCCGGCGGCGGCGCTGGCGATGGCCGATCCGCTTGGCCTTGGCATACTGCGCGCCGCCTGCGCCGTTGCGGCGGGCGCCTTGCCGGAGCGCGAGCCGCATCCGAGCGCGTTTTTCGGCCTCGCCCGCTTGCTCGCCGGCATCGCCATGCCCGAGGCGGCGCTGCCGGCGCTGATCCGCTGGGAGGTCGATCTGCTGCGCGAACTCGGTTTCGGGCTGGATGTTTCCGCCTGCGCCGTCACTGGCGCGTCCATTGGGGGCAATGACGATCTCGCTTATGTCTCGCCGCGCACCGGGCGAGCGGTGTCGCGCGCCGCGGCGGGGGAGTGGGCGCCGCGTTTGCTGCCTCTGCCGGCTTTCCTCGTGGGCATGGGCGAGGCGGATCTGGCGCAGTGCCGGGACGGGTTGCGGCTGACCGGGCATTTTCTGGCGCGCGACGCTTTCGGCGCGCATCACGCCCCGCTTCCGCCCGCCCGCGTCGCCCTCTATGACAGCGTCTGCCGCATGACAACCCCGATCGAGCCGAACGGAGACCACAATGCCAGATGATTTCGCCGGACGCATCGATGACGCCAGGCTGGTTGACGCGCTTTCCGAGCGCTATCTCGCCTATGCGCTGTCCACCATCATGTCGCGTTCGCTGCCCGATGTCAGGGACGGGCTGAAGCCGGTGCATCGCCGGCTGCTATTCGCAATGCGGCAATTAAAGCTTGATCCTGGATCGGGCTTTAAGAAATGCGCCCGCGTGGTTGGCGACGTGATGGGCAAGTTCCACCCGCATGGCGATCTGTCGATCTACGAGGCGCTGGTGCGGCTGGCGCAGGATTTCGCCTCGCGCTACCCGCTGATCGAGGGTCAAGGCAATTTCGGCAATATCGACGGCGATAACGCGGCGGCGATGCGCTACACCGAAAGCCGCCTCACCGCTGTCGCGGCGGCGCTGCTCGACGGCATCGACGAGGACGCCGTCGATTTCCGGGCCACCTATGACAATGAGGACGAGGAGCCGGTGGTGCTGCCGGGCGCCTTCCCGAACCTGCTGGCGAATGGCGCGGCGGGCATTGCGGTGGGCATGGCGACCTCGATACCGCCGCATAACGCGGGCGAGCTTTGCGCCGCGGCGATCCACCTGATCAAGCATCCCAGGGCCGATACGGCCGCCTTGCTCGCTTATGTGCAGGGGCCGGATTTCCCGACCGGCGGCGAGCTAGTCGAGGATCACGCGACGTTGCTGGCCGCCTATGAGAGCGGGCGCGGCAGCTTCCGCACAAGGGCGACCTGGGCGCGCGAGGAGCTGAAACATGGCACCTGGCAGATCGTCATCACCGAAATCCCGTATCAGGTGCAGAAATCCCGGCTGATCGAGCAGGTCGCCGAACTGCTCAACGACAAAAAATTGCCGCTGCTCGCCGATATCCGCGACGAAAGCGCGGAGTTGATCCGCGTCGTGCTAGAACCGAAGGCGCGCGGCGTCGATCCCGCCATGCTGATGGCCAGCCTGTTCCGCGTCACCGCGCTGGAGGCGCGGTTCAGCATGAACATGAACGTGCTGGATGGCCGCACCCCGCGCGTCATGGGATTGCGCGAGATTCTGCGCGCCTGGCTCGACCACCGGCATGAGGTGCTGGTGCGGCGCTCCCGGCATCGCCTTGCGGCAATCGCCCGCCGCCTGGAAATT
Source organism: Acetobacteraceae bacterium (assembly GCA_965276795.1). Lineage (GTDB taxonomy): Bacteria > Pseudomonadota > Alphaproteobacteria > Acetobacterales > Acetobacteraceae > Acidiphilium. Next base: position 3,672,584 of record OZ255628.1, read on the forward strand.
CTCGCCGGTTATCTTGCGGTTTTTCTCAATCTCGACAAGGTGATCAGGATCATCCGCAACGAGGACGAGCCGAAACCCGTGCTGATCAAGGCCTTTAAGCTTACTGAGATTCAGGCCGAGGCGATCCTCAACATGCGGCTCAGGTCGCTGCGCAAGCTTGAGGAGATGGAAATCCGCCGCGAGTTTGACGCGCTTTCGGCGGAACAGGCGGCGCTCGCCGCCTTGCTCGACGATGAAGCGAAGCGCTGGAGCCGCATCGCCGCCGAAATCGCCGAAACCCGCAAAAAATTCGGTGGCGGGCCGCTCGGCGCGCGGCGCACCAAGATCAGCGGCGCGGCGCCGGCGCTGGAGGTTTCCGACGAGGCGCTGGTCGAGCGCGAGCCGATCACCGTCATTCTTTCGGAAAAAGGCTGGCTTAGGGCGCAGAAGGGGCATCTCGCGCCGGAAGCCGAATTACGCTTCAAGGAAGGCGACAAGCTTAAATTCCTGATCCGCTGCGAAAGCATCGACCGGCTTACCCTGCTGGCGAGCAATGGCCGGGTCTATTCCCTGCGCGCCGCCGATGCGCCGCGCGGGCGGGGCGATGGCCAGGCGATCCGCCTCATGCTCGAACTCGGCAATGAGGATGAGGTGGTGGCGCTGTTCATCGCCGATCCGCAGGCGCGCTATCTGGTGGCGTCACGCGCCGGGCGCGGCTTTATCGTTCCCGGCGCGGAACTCGCCGCCGAGAAACGCACCGGCAAGCAAATTTTGTCGGCAAGGCCGGGCGACGGGCTGGCGCTCTACATCAAGGCCGAGGGCGATCATTTGGCGGTGATTGGCCAGAACCGAAAATTGTTGATCTTTCCGCTCGATCAGGTGCCCGAAATGCCGCGCGGGGCAGGAGTGGCGCTGCAGAAATATAAGGATGGCGGCATCGCCGACATGAAAACCTTTGTCATCGCCGAGGGGCTGACCTGGCGGTTGGGCGACAAAACCCGCACCGAAATCAGGCTGGCGGATTGGCTAGGCGCGCGCGGCCAGGCGGGCAGGCTGCCGCCGAACGGCTTTCCGCGTTCCGGCACGTTCGGCGTCAATGACGGTTGATGGCGGCCCAGGATGAGTCGTTCCCTGATGATCCGGCGGTAAAGCCCAAGGCGGCGCGGGCGGATCTCGCCCGGCTGCCGATCACCTTCGATCTGCGCGCGCTTTCGCTGCTGGAAGGGCTGCGCGCCGGCGTCGCCATCGCCGTGACGATGGCGGTCGCCTCGCTGTTGAACGTGCCGGCTCTGGGTGTCGCGGCGCTGGGCGCGCTGGAGGCCTGCCTTGCCGATACGGGCGGGCCGATCTCGCTCCGCCTGCCGATCCTCGCCAGCTTCGGGATCGGCGGCGCGGTGCTGTTCGGCGGCTTCGGCCTGCTGCGCAACGAACCGATGTTCATCGTCGTGCCGGTCGCCACCTTGGCGATCTTCTGCCTCACATTTCTGCGGGTTTATGGCCAGGCGGTGCAGCAGCTCGGCAACATGCTCTGCGTGGTGGTGATCCTGGCGCTCGATCATGCGGTGTCGGCCCATACGGCGCTGATCCAAGGACTGCGCTTTTTATCCGGCGCCGCTTGGGCGATGGCGCTGACCTTGCTGGTCTGGCGCATCCGGCCATACGGTCCGGCGCGTGCCGCGCTGGGACGGCTGGCGCGGCGGCTGGCCGATCTTGCCGATGATCTCAATCATCTGGCCTGGAACGCCGAAAGCCAGGCTGAGTTCGATACGCATGCGCGTGCCCACCGCAACGGTGTGCGGGACGCGATCGAGCAGGCGCGGGCGGTGTCGCTGGACACGCTGCGGCAGCGCGGCAATGCGAGCGCGCGGGCCAACCAGCTGGCGGTCAGGCTCGCCAGTTTCGAGCATTTATTCAGCCTGCTGATCGCCATCTCCGAGACCATCGCCGAGGAAACAGCGGCGCGGCGCCGGGCGGCTCCAGCGTTGCGGCTGCTCAGCTTCTGGCTTGCGATGATCGGCCCGGAGATCGAGGCGGATCGCTCGCTGGACACCCAAAAGCGCCGCCGCGCGCTGGACCAATTGCAGGCGGAGATTAACAAGCTTGATCCAACCAGCGTCATCCGCCACTTGCTTGACGCGGCGGCGGAACGGCTCGCTGTGCTGGTAACCGCCTCAACCCCGGCCGGTGCGCCGGTTAGCGGCGAGGCCGCCCCGCAAGCGTGGCTCGCGCGTCTCCGCGTGCGTCTCATGGGGCCGCTGCGCGCCAATCTCTCCTGGCAGTCGGTGCCGCTGCGCCATACCATGCGGGTGACCCTCGTCATCGCGCCGCTATTCGCCTTTACCCTCGGCATTGACAGTCCGTTCGCGCATTGGCTGACCATCACGCTGATTTTCACCATGCAACCCTATTTTTCCACCGCCTGGGTGCGCGCGCTGGAGCGGATCGGCGGCACCGCTTTGGGCGGCGCGATCGCCGCGGTGATCTCCTTTGTTTGCCACACCAAGCCGGAGGTTGCGCTGACGATGATCCCGCTCACCATCCTTGCCTTCGCGATCCGGGGCGTGAGCTTTGCCGCCTTCATCGCGGTGCTGACGCCGGTGGTGGTGCTGCTGGTCGAACAGCTTTCGCCAGGGGCCGACCAGCTGGCGACAGCCGAGGCGCGAGTCGGCTTCACCCTCGCCGGCGGCCTGCTCTCCGTGGCGGCTAATCTGTTTTTGTTTCCCGGCTTCGAGGCAACCCGGCTGGATGCCGCGCGGCAGGCAGGCATCGCGGCGCACCGCGCCTGGCTCGACTTGGTGTTCGAGTCGCTGATCGATCAAAATTCGGTGCGGGATGAGGCAGTGGAGGCCGCGCGCCGGCAGGCGGGGCTGTCCAGCAATAATTTGGAGGCCTCGATCAGCCGCGCGCTGCTGGAACCGCATCGCCGGCGTGATCCCTTGCTCGGTTCGGCGATCCTGGCCAACGCGGCGCTGCGGCGCATGGCGGGGCGGCTTACCGTGCTAGCGCTGGACCGGCCCGTGGTTCAGGATGCGGCAAAGCCGGCTTGGCGCGCCTGGCGCGACTGGCTGGACGCGCTGCTCGCTACCTCCCGCGCCACGGCCGCGCGTCCCGCATTGCCGGATGTCGCGCCGGATGTTGCCACCGCGCTGACCCGGCTTGCGCGTCAGGCGGAACTGATCGTTTATGGCGAAAACAGGGAGCATGGCGATGCAACCAGGCGAGGCTAGGCGGCCCAGGGCGATGATACGCGGCGTCGAGGCATTGCTATTCGCCGGACGCTGGCTGCTGGCGCCGCTCTATCTTGCCATGCTGGCGCTGCTGGCAATGCTGGTGATCCGCTTCATCGCCGAAATTGTCCACGCGATTCCGGCGCTGTTTCAGATGAGCGAGACGGCGCTGATCATGCTTGTCTTGTCGCTGATCGACCTTTCGCTCGCCGCCAATCTGGTGGTGCTGGTCATTCTCAGCGGCTACGAGAATTTTGTCTCCCGGATTGAACTGCCCGAGGGCGATCCGCGGCCGCGCTGGATGGGCGATATCGATTATAGCGGACTGAAACTGAAACTGCTGGCTTCAATCACTGCGATTGCCGCTGTGCATGCGCTGCGGGTGTTCTTCGAGGTGCGCGCCGAGCCGGACCGCGTGGTGTATTGGCAGTTAGGGCTGATGCTCGCCTTCGCCGTCACCGGTCTGCTACTGGCGCTGACCGACCGGATGGCGGGTCATAGCTGATCAATGCGGCAAGGAAGCGGCGGAACCGTTCAGGTTCGGCGTGCCAGAGTCCCGGTTCCGACTCCGCGACGCCTTCGGTCAGATAGGCAATGCGGTGGCCGGCCATTGCCGCGATAGAGGACTGATCGGGGGCGGCGAACCGGATCTGGCCAATGAGGGCGCCGGGCGGCGAGAACACGGCGTTGTGCATCGCCGAGCCGGTCTGGCCCAGCACGATCCGCGCCTGCCTGAACAGGCCGATCTGGCGGGAAAACGAATGTTTTTCGGGATGAATCAGCGAAAAGCCGAACTCTCCGGCGGCGATAGCGGCAAGCTCCGCTTCGTTGGCCAAGCGGCGGCGCGGCGCCGCCGGATTATCATAATCGCCGCGCAGGATGAACAGGCGTTCGGCGGATGCGGCGGGGCGTTCCGCGGCGGCCGCCGCCGTGAAATCGGCGTAAAGCCGCCGGGCGAGAGGGTGAAATCCGCCGGGGCGCAGCAGTTGCGGCAGAATCATCGCTTGCGGCAGGAAGAGCTGTTCGCGCGTTGAATCGAACCACACCGCCTCATCGCCGGCAATGTTGAATTGTTCCGCGAGAATGGCGAGAAACCAGTCCGGCATCTGGCGGTCGAGAACCGGGCGCGCTCCATTGAACAAAGCGGGGAAGCGCCGGGCCAGTAGAAGTTTCGGCAGCATCTCGATCAGGAAATGGCCATAGACGCGCACCCCCCAGCCATGAAACACCAAAGCCTGGCGCGGCTCGCTGCGGATCGGCAAAGCACGCGGCTGATCGGCCAGCGGTCCGGGATGGCGTTGCAGTTCGGCCCGCGCATAAACCGGAAGAACCGAGGGATCGCTGATCAGCCTGTCATCCAGCCAGACCAATCCCGGCCCGTTCAGCGTGACCGGCGCTGGGCCGAGCGCTCCCAGATCGAACGGCGCCGCCTGATGGTCCTGGTGATACTTCACCCAATGGGATGATACGAATTCCTGCGATTCCAGGGCCAGATGGGGGAAATCCCCTGGCCGCGCCGCGCCTGCCAGCCGAAGGCGCGGAATATCGCGCGCGCCCAGCCGGATCAGTCCTGACCAGAAAGCCGATCCGGCATCAAGCCCGAAATCAAGTATTGTCAGGATTCGTAATGATCCGCGACCAGGCGATCGAGCAGCCGCACCCCATATCCGGTGGCGCCTTTGGCCGCCAGCGCGCCATCCTTGCTGCCCCAGGCCATGCCGGCGATATCGAGATGCGCCCAAGGCATATTATTGACGAAACGCTGGAGGAATTGCGCCGCGGTGATCGAACCGCCGGCCCGGCCGCCGCCGATATTCTTCATGTCGGCGATGTCGCAATTGATCTGCTTGTCATAGACTTCGCCCAAGGGCATCCGCCAGACGCCTTCGCCGGTGGCTTTCCCTGCCGCGGCCAATCGTTCGGCTAGCTCGTCATTATTGGAGAACAGCCCGGCATTTTCATGGCCCAGCGCCACGATGATCGCGCCGGTCAGCGTCGCCAGATCGACCATGAAGCGCGGCGCGAAGCGTTCTTGCGCGTACCAAAGCACATCGGCCAGCACCAGCCGCCCTTCGGCATCGGTGTTGAGCACCTCGATGGTTTGCCCGGAAGCCGAAGTCAGCACATCGCCAGGCCGCATCGCGGCGCCTGACGGCATGTTTTCCACCAGCCCGATCAGGCCCACAGCGTCCACCCTTGCGCGGCGTCCGGCCAGCGCTGCCATCAACCCGGTGACGGTGCCGGCGCCCGCCATGTCCCATTTCATGTCCTCCATGCCGCCAGCCGGCTTGATGGAGATGCCGCCAGTGTCAAACGTCACGCCCTTGCCGACGAAGACGACGGGTTCTTTTGGCGATTCCTTTGGCGCGGCTTTGGCGGCTTTCTTGCTGGATTTTCCGGCCGGCTTTTCAGCGCCGTCGCCTTGGCTGGCGCCGAGCCACTGCATCACCACCATGCGCGGCTCGTTGGCGCTGCCCTGGGCCACGCCGAGCAGCGCGCCAAAGCCGAGCTTTTCCATGTCGCGGCGGTTGAACACCTCGACCTTGACACCGAGTTCCACAAGCTTTTCGGCGCGCCGGGCGAATTCCGCGGGGTTCAGCACATTGGCCGGCTCGGAGACCAGATTGCGGGTAAGCTCCACGCCGGCGGCGATGGCGGCGAGCGGCGCGAAGGCGGTGCGCGCTTTAGCGGCATCGGGCGCCAAAATGGTGAGCCGCTTGAGCTTCGCCTTGTCCTCCTCCTTCTCTTTGGTGCGGTATTTGTCGAACCGGTAGCTGCGCAGCCGCGCCCCCAATCCAGCATGCGCCAGCATCGCGTCATCGAGATCATCGGCGGCAAGGCTCGCTTCGTCATCACGCAGCAGGAGAGACGCCGCCTTCGCCCCGGCGGATTCGGCATGATGCGCGTTCAGCTCGCTACGCTTGCCCAAGCCCACCGCGACCACGCGAGCCAAATCGGCGGAGGGCGCCAGCAGCACCGCCGTCTGGCCGCGCTTGCCCTTGAACGAACCTGCTTCCAGCGCCCGCGCCAGCCCGCCTGACAATGCCGTATCCAGCGATGCCGCGAGGCCCGCCAGCGGCGCATCCTCGAACATCAGCAGCGCCAGCGCGCCGGATTTGGGCAGCGCTGCTTTGGTGAAGGCGATATCAAGCATAATTTCGTTTCCTGATGCGGTTTCAATTCACCGCCGCACCATGCACTGTGATTTGGCAATTTCCAAGCCTCGGTCTATCAGCCCGCCTCATGAACATGGATCAAATGCTGGAACTCGCGGCCAGGCTTGCCGAAGCGGCGGGCGCGGAAATTCTCAAAGTGCGCGCTTTAGGCTTCACCGTCGATGAAAAGGCCGATGCCTCGCCGGTCACCATCGCCGATACGCGGGCGGAACGGATCATCCTGGAAGGACTGCGCGCCGCCGTGCCGGACATCCCGGTGATCGCCGAGGAGGAGGTAGCGGCAGGACGCGTCACTGAACCGGGATCGCGCTTCTGGCTGGTCGATCCGCTGGATGGCACCCGCGAATTCGCGGCGGGACGCGACGAGTTCGCGGTGAATGTCGGGCTGGTGGCGGATGGCCGCGCGGTGCTCGGCGCCGTCGCCGCTCCAGCGCAAGGCGCGGTCTATCTGGGCATTGTCGGCCAAGGCGCATGGCGGCGCGACGCTGGCGGCACAGCGCCGATTTCGGCGCGGAAACCGCCAGAGGCGGGCATCACGGTCTATGCCTCCCGTCATTATGCCAATGCGCCGGAACTTAAAGTCCTGCTCGATCAGATGAAGGTGGCCAAGCTCACCAATATCGGCTCGGCGCTGAAATTCTGCCGTCTCGCCGAAGGCGTCGCCGATTTCTACCCGCGCCTGGGCCGCACCATGGAATGGGACACCGCGGCGCCGCAGGCGGTGCTGGAGGCTGCCGGAGGCTCCGTCACCACGTTTGACCGCTCGCCGCTGCGCTACGGCAAGCCCGGCTTCGAGAATCCGCATTTCCTATGTTACGGCGCGCGTTAGACTAACAAATTTTTTAACATCTGACGTTTTAGCGCGGATCGCGGTTTGGCTTTGCGCTGTCGGCGTGCCGTTACATTATCATTGGACCAGGCGGAAAATCTGCTAAGAGCGCAGATACGAATCCCGCAACCCAACGTTATGCAAGGCTGAGCCAACATCGATCCCATGGAGCCTGATCATCTCGGCAAATACGAAATCCGGGGCATCCTCGGCAAGGGAGCCACGGGAGTCGTCTATGAAGCCTATGATCCGGTCATCGCCCGCCGCGTTGCCATCAAGACTGTCATTCTGCCGGATCGCGATGATGCCGAAACCAGCGATGATCTGGCGCGATTCCTCCGCGAGGCGCAGGCCGCGGGACGGCTGACCCACCCCCATATTGTCGGCGTCTATGATTACGGCGAGACCGACCAGTTCGCCTATATCGTAATGGAGTTCGTCGAAGGGATCACGCTGAAATCGGCGCTCGATAAAGGCGAGCGGTTCGCCGTTGCCGAGGTCATCCTCATCATGACGGCGCTGCTCGAAGGCCTCGCCTATAGCCATGAGAACGGCGTCATCCACCGGGACATCAAGCCCGCCAATGTCATGCTAACCCGCGATCACAAGATCAAGCTAGCGGATTTCGGCGTGGCGCGGATTGAAAGCAGCAGCCTGACGCAGGCCGGCACGATGATCGGCACGCCCTCCTATATGTCGCCCGAACAATTCACCGGCCATCCCGCCGATGCCCGGACGGATATCTATTCCGCGGGCGTGCTTTTGTATCAGCTGCTGACCGGCGAAAAACCGTTTGAGGGCGGCATCACCGCGATCATGCACAAGGTGCTGAACGTGGAGCCGCCGCCGCCATCGGCGCTTTCGCCTTCGGTGCCTCCGGCGCTCGATGCCATCGTGCTGAAGGCGATGGCGAAGCGGCCAGAGGCGCGGTTCCAAATGGCGTCGGATTTCGCTGTGGCCTTGCAGGCGGCCGCCGACACGCCAAGTCCCGCCACTCCGACGCCAGACGCCGAGCCACCGGCGATCAACGCCCCGCCTATTGCCACTCCGCCTGTTGCCACCCCGCCTGTTATGACCCCGTCTGTTCCACCCCCGCCTGCCGCCCCGGAATTTGTCTCACAGCCGCCCGGCGCGCCTGCGCCGATCGCGCCGGTCGAGGAGGCCTTGCCGGAAGCGCCCCATCTGGTTAGGCGCCGGTCCGGGATCCTGACCGGCGGCGGCATCACCATCGCCGCCGCCATCATCCTTGCCTTCGCCATAAACAGCTTTCTGCGCTGGCAATCCCCCGGTTCCATGGTAACCATGCCACCATCCGGCGGCGCCTCGCCCGCGGGAAAACCCCCTGTGTTCAGCCTGAACCGGATCAAGGCCGAACTCACCGCCGCCACCGCGCCGGTTTCCTGCGCCTTGCTGCACGGCGAAGTGACGGCGCAGTCGGCGCGCGTTACCGGCCTGGTCGGGGATGCGAAGCTGCCTGCCTTGCAGGCGGCATTGCGAGCGCTCCCGGTGCCGGCGCATCTCGCGACGAAGCAATTTGGCGGCCCCTATTGCCCGGCGCTCGATGCCGTGCGCCCTTACTCCACGCTTTTTGGCGCGACAAAGCATGGCCTTGGCCTCGGCTTGCTCAACGGCGTCACCAGCCTGGTGGACGGCCAGCTCATCATGCCACAGCTGCATGTGCCGGGCTTTCGCGCCTATCTCGAGGTTGATTATTTCTCCCATGACGGGTCGGTGTTTCATCTCTATCCGACGCCCGCCGATCCCGCGGCGGCGCAGCCCGCCTCCGGCATGCTGGTGCTCGGCAATCCGCAAACCGCTAATTCAGGCTTGAATGATGGCTGGACGGTTGGGCCGCCTTACGGCCAGGACATGATCCTGGCGATTGCCACGACGCTGCCGCTGTTCAGCGCCGACCGTGTGCAGGCCGAGCCCGATGCGGGTTACATCGAGGCGTTGCGCGCCGGCTTGCGGCAGGTCCGCGCGGCGCGCGGCAAAATCGCGGTGGCGGCGATCCTGCTCAAAACCCTGCCGCTTTCGGATGCGCCACAAGTCGATTTCGCCCCATCCAGCGGCGCTCCCAGCAGCACTCCTAGCGGCACTCGGGGCGGCGCTACAGGAAGCCCGCCCCAGCCTCCGCCGCAAACCGCCCCGGCGGCCCCTGCCAAGTGACACGGCCATGATCCAGCACATAGATCCGGTCGGCATGCGGCAAGGCAAAGGTGACGTTCTGCTCGCCGAGCAGCACGGTGATGTCGGTAGTGGCGCGCAGGGTTTCCAGCGCCTCCGATAGCTGGGAGAGGATGACCGGCGCGAGGCCGAGCGTCGGCTCATCAAGAATCAGCAGTTTTGGCTGCATCATCAGCGCGCGGGCGATGGCCAACATCTGCTGCTCGCCGCCGGATAATGTGCGGGCGGCCTGATCGGCGCGCGACTTCAGAATCGGGAACAGGCCGAACAGCCAGTCGCGGCGTTCCTCGCGCATAATCTTGCTCTGATGCTGGCCGCCGAGATCAAGATTTTCCCGCACTGTCAGCGTGCCGAACAACTCGCGGGTTTCCGGGCATTGCACAAGGCCGTCGCGAGCGATGCTGGCGACAGTCTCGATGGTGCGGTCGCGGCCCTGCCAGGCGATCCGCCCGCGATGCTGCACGAGGCCAGAAATCGCGTTGAACAGCGAGGTTTTGCCGGCGCCGTTGATGCCGATCAGCGAAACGAACTCGCGCTCGTGCACCGTGAGCGTCACCTTCTCCAGCGCCTGCGCTTTGCCGTAGAACAGGTCGAGATTTTCGACCTCCAGCAGCTTCGGCGCGGCGAGCACCTCTGCTTCGGGCCTCGCATGCACCGCCAAACCCGCGCCGAGATAGACCCGCCGCACGGTTTCGTCGGCGGTGACCGCGGCTGCCGTTCCTTCGGCGATCTTCTCGCCGAGATAGAGCGCGATCACCCGGTCCGCCATGCCGGCGACGCTGCGCACGTTGTGGTCGATCAGCAGCACCGCGTGGCCCTCGTCGCGAAAGCTGCAGATCAATTTTGAGAACTCAGCCACCTCGCTGGAGGTGAGGCCGGCGAAGGGCTCATCGACCAGAACGACGCGCGGATTGCGCACTAGCGCCTTGGCCAACTCCATGCGGCGCAAATCCGCGAAGGGCAGGCTGGCGGGGCGGCGGTCCAGCACCGCGCCGAGGCCGCAGCGTTCGGCGGCGCGGGTCGCCTGCTCGATGGCACCGCCAGGCGGGCGAAAGCGGGTGAGGCGGTCTGGCAGCGCGCCAAGCAGAATATGTTCGAGCACGGTTTGCAGCGGCAAAGGGCGCGAATGCTGGAACACGATGGCGCACCCGGCGCGGGCGATTTGATAGGAGGTTTTGCCCACTAGCTCTACCCCATCCAGCCTGACACTGCCGGCATTGGCCTTTTCGAGTCCCATGACCAGCTTCATGACGGTGGATTTGCCGGAGCCGTTCGGGCCGATCAGGCCAAGAATTTCGCCGGGGTAGAGATCGAAATCGAAGGATTTCACCGCGACCAGCCCGCCGAACCGCTTGGTCAGGCCGCGCGCCGAAAGTCTTGGCTCAGTATTCTTCATGCGGGACGCCTGCCGCGCATCAGCCCCAACAGACCATCGGGATAGACGATGATGACCAGCAAGGTGATCAGCGACACCACGAACACGCTAAGCTGTCCTATCGGACGCAAGACCTCGCCGACGCCGATGATGAAAACCGCGCCGATAGCGCCGCCAATAATAGTCCGCCGGCCCCCTAGCACCGCGCCGATGATCACCCGCACGCCGATGGCGACATCGATCACCGCGCCGACCGAGGCGGTGCCAAGATAAAACACCAGCAGCGCGCCGGAAATGCCGGAGAAAAACGCGCTCACGGCAAAGGCGAGCAGCCGGTGCTTGGCGACGTTAAAGCCCAGCGCCTCGGTGGCGATGCGGTCCTGCCCGGCCGCCTGCAAAATCAATCCCATGGTGGAATTGGCGATGAACAGCAGGATGATCGCGGTGATCACCATGAACCAAAAGGCGTATTCATAATTCCAGGCGCTGCTGATGGAGAGCACATCCGGCACCGAAAGGCCGATCTCGCCGCCGGTGAAGCCGGAGCCGATGACGATGGCCTGTTGCAGCAGCAGCACCGCCACCAGCGTGACCAGGCCAAGATAAGGCCCGCTTAGCTTAAGCGCGGGGATTGCCAGCAGCAGCCCGCCGATGACGGCGGCAAGCGCGCCAATGGGCACGGCTATGATGATCGGCGCGTGCAGATAGGCGTTCGCCATGCCCGCGCCATAAGCGCCGAGGCCGATCAGGAAGGTCGGGCCGAAATTCACCTCGCCCGCATAGCCGAACAGCAAATCCCACGACATCGAGAACACAGCATAATAAAAAGCGATGGTAAGAACGCCGAGCACATAACCGGAAAGGCCAATCGGCAGCAAAGCCAGCACGATGAGCAAGATCGGCACGCTGGCCAGCGCCAGCCGGTTGCGGGGACGGCGAATCACGACCGGCATCAGCGCCGCCCCAGCAGCCCTTGCGGGCGCACATATAACACAATGACCAGCAGGATCAGCGCCGGCACCTCGCGCAGCGAGGGCGACACCAGATAGGCGGTCAGCGTTTCAATATAGCCGATCACATAGGCGGCGATCAGCGTGCCGGTCACCGAGCCGAGGCCGCCCAGCACGACAATGGAAAACGCGCTTCCCGTCAGCCCCGCCACATAGCCGGCGCCAGCGCCGAGGAACGTGCCGAGCAGGACGCCGGCAATGCCGGCCAGCACGCCATAGATGATCCAGACGATGAAATAGAGCCGCGGCAGTTCGACTCCCAGCAAGGCAAGCCCGCGCGGATTGATCGCGGCGGCGGCCAATTGCCGGCCAAGCTTGGTGCGGCCGACAAAGAACCAGAGCGCCGCCATCACCAGCCAGGCGATGCCGGCGATCAGGAACTCATTCGCCGGCGTTGGCACGCCGAACAGGCTGATCGTCCCCGATACTGGGGATTGCACCGCGACCGGGCTATCGGTGAAGGCGTAACTCAGGACTTCCTGGATCATCACGCCGACCAGCAGGGTGGCGGTGAGGATGAACAGGTCGCGTTCAAAATACGAGATGGCGCGCGAGCGCTCGATGGGCCGGATCACCAGCAGATAGATCATCATTGCCGCCACGACGCAGGCGGCGATGCCAGCCGCGAAGCCGGCATAAGCGCCGAAGCCGAGCGAGGTGCCGATATACCAGGCGATCATCGCGGCGATGATCAGCAAGCCGCCATGCGCGAGGTTCAGCACGCCGGACACGCCATAGATCAGCGTGAAGCCGAGCGCGCCCAGCGCATAGAGGGTGCTAATGGCAAAGCCATCGATGAAAATCTGTACCGCCAGCATTGGCTTACTGTGATAAGGCGGTCCGGACGGCTTCCGCCCTCCGGACCAGGTCAGCCAATCTCACTTCGAGGCGACCCGCGGCAGCTTCACGAAGTTCGGAAATTGCGCCTTGGCATTGGCGAGGTTGAGCGGCCAAATGCATTTCTGCACGCCATCCTGCCACTGGATGGCAACGCCGGTGACGTATTTTGGGCCATAGCGCAGCGAATGGGTGAACTTGTCGGTTTTGCCGAGAAATTCCAGTTGTCCCTGGGTGCCGGCCATGTCGGTCTTCTCCAGCGCCGTCACGATGGCGCCGGGCTTGGTCGATTTGGCGACCTCGATGGCATGCGCCAGCATGTGGATCGCGTCAAAGGTGGTATAGGCGGAATAGGCCGGCGAGATGCCGTATTGCTTTTGATACGCATCGGAAAACGGCAGGGTCTTCGGCGTGATGGCGACGCCGGGGGCGGCGGTGTTGGTGGTAATCACGCCTTGCGTCGCGCCATTCGTCGCCTTCCAGAACACCGAGCTGCCGGCCTGGGCATTGATCCCGGCCAGCGCGATCGGAATCTTCTGCTGCGCCCATTGCACCGTCGGTTGCACGCCGACATGCGCCCAGCCGGCAATGATCACGTTTGGATGCAGCGATTCAACCTTTTGGTAAATCGGCGTGAAATCGGTGGTGTTGGGCGCAAAGCGAATATTGCCGAGCACCTTGAACCCGACCTTCGGCAGGCAGGCGTCGTACCCAGCGTCGAGCGGCTGGGTCCAGGCGGCGTCCTCGCTCATCACCACCGCGGTCTTCATATGCAATTGCTGCGAGAGAATGTCGCGCGAGGCGTCGCAGACGCCCTCGGCCAAGGCGGCGGACGGAAAATAGGCATGGAAAATATATTTCCGCTGCGGATAATCCGCATGCACATATTCCGAAAGCTCGTTGGCGGCCGCCCCCGTGATCAGATAGGGCTCGTGCAGGCGCGCGGCCCAAGGCTCCAAAGCCAGCGCCACCTCGCTGACAAAGGTGCCGACCACGGCGACCACATGATCCTGCCGCGCCATGCGCTGGAAAGACTGCACCGCGTCGGTGGAGGATAGATGATCATCCTCGACGATCAGTTTTAGCGGGCGTCCCATGACGCCGCCCTTGGCATTGATCTCGCTGACCGCGAGCTCGGCGCCGTTGACAATAGCCTTGCCCGGAATTGTGCCGACTTCCGAGGTGATGCCGATCTCGATCGGCGCCGCCGCATGGGCGAGCGGGATGGCGCCTAGCAAAGCCGATGCGAAAATCGCGGTTCCAGCGGCACGGGATTTCGGATGTTTCATGAACTCACCTTCCTGTCGTTTTTTATCTTGATTGACCAATGATTGGCCTTGATCTCACGGCAGCGGCGTCCGCGTAACGGCGTCGCCTCTTCCCAATGACATTATGAGCTTACGCATTGGTCATGGCAAGCGCGCGTCTCAAGCGCTCGTATGGCGCATGGCAAGAGAAGCAAGCACTTCTTTTTGTAAAAAGCCGACCCGGCAAGGGAAGCAAAAACTTCTTTTTGCTAAAAATATTGGATGTGGCGATAGCGTATACTTAAACTCATAAAAATTTTTTGGTTCCGCGGCGCGTCGCCTTTTTTATAAAAAAGAACGCCTTAACCTTCTGCTGTAGCGCCATTAGCCAGCAAAGTTTCGCGCACGACCTCTTCCGGCACATCGCGGCAGGTGAAAGCTTCGCCGATGCCGCGCGCCAGAACAAAAGACAGCTTGCCGTCACGCATTTTCTTGTCGCCCCGCATATGACCGAGCAGCGCGCCGGCAGGCAGTGCGGCGATGCTCACAGGCAAGCCGGCTGCTGCCAAATGAGCGGCGATGCGCGGCGCGAGGCCCGGATCGCAAAAGCCAAGCCGGGCGGAGAGATCAAAGGCGCAGACAATGCCCGTCGCCACCGCCTCGCCATGCAACAGGCCGCCGCCATAGCCGGTTTCGGCTTCCAGCGCGTGACCGAAGCTATGGCCGAGATTGAGCAGCGCCCGGCCATCTTCCGGCTTTTCCTCCCGCTCGTCGCCGGCGACGATCCGGGCCTTGAAGGCGACGGCGCGGGCGATGGCTTCCGCTTGCAATTGCTGGTTGCCCGCGAGCATGGCGAGGCTGTTCTCTTCGCACCATTCGTACAGAGCCGGATCGGCGATTAATCCGGCCTTAGCGATTTCCGCATATCCCGCAGCGCGTTCGCGAAGCGGCAACGTGGCCAGCGCATCGGTATCCGCCAAGACGGCGAGCGGCTGGTGGAAAGCGCCGATCAGGTTCTTGCCGAATCGCGAGTTGATCCCAGTCTTGCCGCCGACGCTCGAATCCACCTGGGCGAGCAGGGTGGTAGGGATTTGCACGAAAGGCAGTCCGCGCAGGGCGGTGGCGGCGGCGAACCCCGCAAGGTCGCCCACCACGCCGCCGCCGAGCGCGATGATGGCGGTGCGGCGCTCCGGGCGCAGCGCCATCAGGTTTTCGATCAGCGCGCCAAATCCGGCAAGGCTTTTCGCGGTCTCTCCAGGCTCGACAATCACCGTCTCATGCGCAATGCCGGTTTCCTCCAGCCCCGATTGCAAAGGGCCAAGATGATGCTGCGCGACATGAGCGTCGGTCACGATGACCGCTCGCTTTTGCGGCAATATCGGCGCAAGATGCGCGCCCGCGCGCCGGATCAGGCCGGGGCCGATCAGCACCTCATAATCCGAGCGGGCCAGTTGAACGGGGATGCGCCGCGGCGGGCGGTGCGCCTCGATCGTCGTCAGCAAGCGTTCCGTTGTCATGTCGGGAGGATCCTTGGTGCAATCGAAAATGATATCGGCTTCGGCATAGACCGGCGCGCGCAGGCTGGACAGGCGGGTGAGGATTGTCTCCGGATCGCCGGCGTTCAGCAAAGGCCGGTGAGCGCGTCCGGCAACGCGGGAGAGCAGGATGGGAATCGGGCAACGCAGCCAGACAGAAAGCGCGCGGGAGCGGATCAGCGCGCGTGTTTCAAGGTCCATGAAGGCGCCGCCGCCGGTGGCCAGGATGATCGGGCCATCGGCAAGAAGGCGGGCGATGACCCGGCGCTCGCCCGCGCGAAAATGCGCTTCGCCATGGCGCGCGAAAATTTCGGCGACGGTGCTGTCGGCGGCGGCTTCGATCGCCGCGTCGGAATCGTGGAAGGGCAGGCCAAGCTTTGCCGCCAGCCGCTTGCCAAGCGCGGATTTTCCCGCCCCCATCAACCCCACCAGGACGATGCGCGCGGATTGCATGGCTAGTGGGTTGTGCGGCATGGCCTGTCGCGCTTAGCACAGCAAGGATGGATTCAAGAATATTGCTCCTGGCCATGTTTTCGTCGCGCGCCGTTTCTTGCGGAGCCGGGCGATAGACCGGCATATCGAGGCATTTTTGGAACTGCTTGCCGCCGAACGGGGCGCGGCCGTCAATACGCTGGCGGCCTATCGCGCCGATCTGGAAGGCTTTGGCGCCTTCTGCGCCACCAGCGGCATCGGCATAGCCGGCGCCGATGCCGCGTTGCTTTCCGCTTATCTCGGCGCGCTGGCGGCGTCGGGCCTGTCGGCGCGGACCCAGGCGCGGCATTTGTCATCCTTGCGGCAGTTTCACCTATTCCTGCTGCGCGAATGGGTGCGCGCCGATAATCCGGCGGACCGGCTAGCCACGCCGCGATTGCCGCGCGGCTTGCCAAAATTCCTTAGCGAATCAGAGGTGGACGCGCTGCTGGAGGCGGCGCGCGCGATGTCGGAGCGGCCCAAGGCTGAAAAATCAGGTTTGGCCGCCCATGCGGGGCTGGAAATTCTTTATGCCACCGGCCTCAGAATCTCCGAAATGCTGGCCTTGCCGGCCTCGGCGCTTTCAGGGGACGCAACTTTGATTTTGATCAAGGGCAAAGGCGGGCGCGAACGCATCGTGCCGCTTTCCGAGGCGGCGAAAGCGGCGGCGGCGGCGCTGCGCTTCGCCAATCCAAAAGCAGCGGCGCTGTTTCCTGGGCGTTCGGCGCGACTGCCGATGACCCGCCAGGGCTTCGCGCTGCTGCTCAAGCGAGTGGCGCTTGATGCTGGCCTCGATCCCGCGCGGCTTTCCCCCCATGTGCTGCGGCATTCCTTCGCCTCGCATATGCTGGCGCGCGGCGCTGATCTGCGCAGCCTGCAAAAATTGCTCGGCCATGCCGATATCGCGACCACGCAAATCTATACGCATGTACTGGCGGAGCGGCTGCAAAAACTGGTGGAAGCGCATCACCCCTTGGCAAAGCCGCCAAAATAGCCATCACAATTTCGTTACAGCATCACGTAGAATGGCTGAAATGCTGCGGTGCAGCATGATGCCACGCAATTTTATTGCGCAGTTCTCGGTTCGATAACCCTGCCCAAACTGTTGCCGCGTTACCCTATCGCAGCAAAGCGTAAACCGTCAGCAACGCGCTAACCGCCGCGGCGAATTGCGGATTTTTGTCGTGTATGCGCCGGGTTGCGCTAATATTCTGTTCAGAAAAATGCAGCGATATGCGGAAAAACGGCAAACGAGCGCGCCTCGCGCGGCAAGCATGGAGCCGTCTCTGTACGGCGGGAGCATCGCTATGAAAACGGCCGAACTGACTCTCGACTCAAAATACACCGCGCCCGCCGGAACGCTAATCATGACCGGCACCCAAGCGCTGATCCGGCTGCTGCTGACCCAAAGACGCCGGGACCAATCAGCGGGGCATAATACGGCCGGCTATCTCTCCGGCTATCGCGGCTCGCCGCTCGGCATGGTGGATTTGCAGGCGTTCGCCGCGAAAAAGCTGCTGGATGCGGAGGGCATCGTGTTCCGCCCCGGCGTGAACGAGGATCTGGCGCTCACCTCAGTCTGGGGCAGCCAGATGACGCCGCTATTTCCCGGGGCCAAGCATGAGGGCGTGTTCGCGATGTGGTACGGCAAGGGGCCGGGGGTGGATCGTTCCGGCGATGCGCTGAAGCACGCGAATTATGCCGGCACCACGAGGCTGGGCGGGGTGCTGGTGGTGGCGGGCGACGATCACGCGGCGAAATCCTCTAGCATCGCCAATCAGAGCGAGCAGGCGCTGATCGCCGCCGGCGTGCCGGTGATGGCGCCGAGTTCAATCGCCGATATTTTGGAGTTGGGCCTCTATGGCTGGGCCGCCTCCCGCCATTCCGGCCTCTATATCGGCTTCAAGACAGTGGAAGAGATCATCGACGCCACCGCCGCCATCAACACCGATCCGATGGCGCTGTCCATTATCATGCCGGAGATCGATCCTGATCTGGTGGGGATGCGGCTGCACGAGGCGATTCTGGCGCAGGAGGCGCGGGTGCTGCGCTATCGCTATCCTGCCTTGCAGGACTTCGTTCGCGCCAACCGCGTCAACCGTTTGATTGACGCAGCGCCAAGCGCCCGCTTCGGCATCGTCACCGCCGGCAAGTCCTATCTCGATGTCGCGCAGGCGCTGGCCGATCTTGATCTTTCTGATGTTCGCCTGCTGAAACTCGGTATGACCTGGCCTATCGAGCCGGGCATCATCCGCGACTTTGCTGACGGGCTGGAAGAAATTCTCGTCGTCGAGGAAAAGCAGCCGATTATCGAAAACCAGGTCAGGACAATCCTGTACGATGCGGCGAAGCGCCCGCGCATCACCGGCAAGCAGGATGACCGCGGGCAGGTGCTGTTGAAGCCGGAATCCGACCTTTCCGCCGCCGAGGTAATGCTGGCGATCGGCGACCGGGCTAACGGCTTTATAAATTCCGAAACCCTGTCAAGGAAGCTTGCCAATCTGCGGGAGCGAATGACCGGCGCTGCGGCGCAGGATATCGGCGCCATCAGGACGCCGCATTTTTGCTCCGGCTGCCCGCATAACAGCTCGACGAAAGTGCCGGAAGGCTCGCGCGCCATGGCCGGGATTGGCTGCCATTACATGGTGACCTGGATGGACCGCGAGACCGACGTGTTCTCGCATATGGGCGCCGAGGGCGCCGCTTGGATCGGCCAGGCGCCGTTCACCGAGGAGAACCACGTTTTTGTCAATCTCGGCGACGGCACCTATCATCACTCAGGCTATCTTGCGATCCGAGCGGCGGTCGCGGCAAAAATCAATATCACCTATAAAATCCTGTTCAACGACGCGGTTGCGATGACGGGCGGACAGCATGTCGATGGGCCGCTATCGGTGCCGCAGATCACCCGGCAGTTGGCGGCGGAAGGCGTCGCCCGCATCGATATCGTCACTGACGAGCCGGAGAAATACCAAGGCGTTCATGATCTGGCGTCCGGCGTCACCGTGCACCACCGGCGCGATCTTGATGCCGTGCAGCGGGCGATGCGCGAGGTGCCGGGCGTTTCGGCGCTGATCTATGATCAGACCTGCGCCACCGAGAAGCGCCGCCGCCGCAAGCGCGGCGCCATGGCCAACCCGGCCAAGCGCGCCTTCATCAACCAGCGCGTCTGCGAGGGCTGCGGCGATTGCTCGAAGGCTTCGAACTGCGTCTCGGTGGTGCCGGCAGAAACCGAATTTGGCCGCAAGCGCGCCATCGATCAGTCCTCCTGCAACAAGGATTTTTCCTGCGTTGAAGGGTTTTGCCCGAGTTTCGTCACCGTGCATGGCGGCGGCTTGCGCAAACCCGATGCCGTGCAGGCGAATGCGCCGGAAAATTTGCCGGAGCCAGTTTTGCCGCAAGGCTTATGGAATATCGTGGTCGCCGGCATCGGCGGCACCGGCGTCGTTACCATCGGCGCGCTGCTCGGCGCCGCGGCCTATCTCGAAGGCAAGCCGGTCAGCGTGCTCGATGTGCTGGGCCTGGCGCAGAAAGGCGGCGCGGTGGTTTCGCATGTGCGCTTCGGCGGCATGGCCGGGGTGGCGCAATCGCACCGGGTGCCGGTGGGCGAAGCTGATCTGCTGCTCGGCTGCGACGCTCTGGTGGCCGGCGGGCACGAGACGCTCGAAATGCTCGGCGAAGGCAAAAGCTTCGCGGTGCTCAACTTGCATGAGACGATCACCGGCGAGTTCACCCGCAACCCGGATGTCTCCCTGCCGATGCGCCAGCTTCGCCGCGCCATCACCCGGCAGATCGGCGAGGCGGCGGTCTCCGCTTTCGATGCCACGGGGCTGGCCACCGCGCTGATGGGCGACGCGATTGCTACAAACCTGTTTCTCCTTGGCTATGCTTGGCAACTTGGGAAGATTCCGGTCGGGCGCGACGCCATCGCCGAGGCGATCCGGCTGAACGGGCAGGCGGTGGCGACTAATCTTGACGCCTTCGCCTGGGGCCGCGCCGCGGCGCATGACCAAGCCTCGGTGGAGGCGCGGGTGGTGGCGAGGCTGCCGGCGAAACGCGAGGAAAATCTTGATCTCGGGGCGCTGATCGCGAACCGCCGGGACGAACTCGTTGCCTATCAGGATGCTCGCTATGCCGGGCGCTACATGGCGCTGGTCGCTGCCGTGCGCGAGGCTGAGGCGCGGCTGCGTCCTGGCTCGACCGAACTAACCGAGGCGGTCGTTCGGAATTTTTACAAGATCATGGCCTATAAGGATGAGTACGAGGTGGCGCGTCTTTACCGCCAGCCGGAATTCCGCAAGTCGCTGGAGGCGCAGTTCGAGGGCGATTACAAGCTGCATTTCCACCTTGCCCCGCCTTTACTGGCGAAGCGCGATCCGCGCACCGGACATTTGCGCAAGCAGGAGTTCGGGCCTTGGATGCAAAGCGCCTTCAACGCGCTGGCCCGCTTCAAGCAGCTGCGTGGCACCAGGCTCGATCTGTTCGGTAAAACCGCGGAGCGGCGGATGGAACGCGCGCTGATCGGGCGATACGAAGCCTCGATCCGCAGGGCCTTGCCGCACCTTCCAGGGCAATTCGCCGAGGCGCTGGCGCTGGCTCAGCTTCCGGCCCGGATCCGTGGCTACGGGCATGTGAAGGAGGCGAATTTCCTTGTGGTGGACCCGGAGTGGCAGCGGCTCGATGCGACGCTGGCCGGGATGCCGGCTCAAGGAGAGACGCCGCGCCTGGCGGCCGAGTAGCCTTGTTATTCCATTCCGGTTAAGCTCCGGGAAAGCCGGAGGAAGCGCGTGGAGTTCAGCCTTACGGAAGAGCAGCGTGTCATCGCTGATACGGCGCGGCAGTTCGCCGACAAGGAACTGGCGCCCTTCGCCGCGGAATGGGATGAAACTAAATATTTTCCGGTCGAAGCGCTGCGCGCGGCGGCACAGCTTGGTTTCGCGGGCATCTATGTGGGCGAAGCGCATGGCGGCAGCGGGCTAGGGCGCATGGAGGCGGCGCTGATTTTTGAGGCGCTGGCCACTGCCGATCCTTCCACCGCCGCGTTTCTCTCGATCCACAACATGGTCGGCTGGATGATCGATCGTTATGGCGATGAGGATCAGCGCGCCTGCTTCCTGCCGCGCATGATGCGCATGGAGATTATCGCCAGCTACTGCCTGACCGAACCGGATTCAGGATCGGATGCGGCAAGCCTCAAAACCCGCGCGGTGCGCGATGGCGATGATTATGTGTTGAATGGCTCCAAAGCGTTCATTTCCGGTGGCGGCGCGTCGGACCTTTACGCGGTGATGGCGCGGACTGGGGGTCCGGACACCGGTGGGACGGGGCCGAAAGGCATCTCCTGCATCCTGGTCGAGAAAGGCAGCAAGGGGCTGTCCTTTGGCAAGCCGGAGAAAAAACTTGGCTGGAATTCGCAGCCGACGGCGGCGGTGGTCTTTGAAGATTGCCGCGTTCCTGTCCGCAACCGCGTCGGCGCCGAAGGAGAAGGGTTTAAATTCGCCATGAGCGGGCTGGATGGCGGACGGGTGAATATCGCTGCTTGCTCGCTCGGCGGCGCTGCCGCCTGTCTTGGCTTCGCACTCGATTACATGAAGAACCGCCGCCAGTTTGGCCGCGCGCTTACCGAGTTCCAGGCCTTGCAGTTCCGGCTCGCCGATATGGAGACCGAACTTGATGCGGCGCGGCTGATGACGCATCGCGCGGCGCATTCACTCGATAGCAAGCATCCCGATGCCAGCCTGCATTGCGCGATGGCGAAACGCTTCGCCACGGATGCGGGGTTTGAGATCGTCGACCAGGCGCTGCAACTGCATGGCGGCTATGGCTACCTCAAGGATTACCGCATCGAGCGTTATTTGCGCGATCTCCGCGTGCACCGGATTCTTGAAGGCACTAACGAAATCATGCGCGTGATCATCGCGCGCGGGCTGATGGGAGACAGATGATGCGGATCGGTTTCATCGGCCTCGGTAATATGGGTTTGCCGATGGCGCGCAATCTTGCAAAGGCCGGGCATGAGGTTTTCGGTTTCGATGTCGTGGAAGCGGCGCGGCAGCGGGCGCGGGATTCCCGCCTGTCTGTTAGTGACAGCGTCGCCGATGCGGTGCGCGATGCTGAATGTGTCGTCACCATGCTACCGGCGGGCGTGCATGTGCGCGAGGTTCTGGCAGGGCAGGGCGGGGTATTGGCGCATCTGGCCGGAGGCGCGCTGATCATCGAAAGCTCCACCATCGATATTGAAACTGCCCGTGCCATGCATGAAGCGGCGGATGGTTTCGCGATGGTCGATGCGCCGGTATCGGGCGGCGTCGGGGGCGCCGAAGCGGCGACGCTTACCTTCATGACCGGCGGCACGGCGGAAGCCTTTGGCCGCGCCAAGCCGC
Organism: Acetobacteraceae bacterium; assembly: GCA_965276795.1. Classification (GTDB taxonomy): domain Bacteria; phylum Pseudomonadota; class Alphaproteobacteria; order Acetobacterales; family Acetobacteraceae; genus Acidiphilium. The sequence continues at coordinate 3,694,840 of OZ255628.1, forward strand.
TACTGGAGGCGATGGGGAAAACCATCGTCCATGCGGGCGAAGCGGGATGCGGGCAGGCAGCGAAATTGTGCAATAACATGATCCTTGGCGTCTCGATGATCGTCGTCTGCGAGGCCTTTGCGCTGGCGGAAAAGCTTGGCCTCGCGCCGGAAAAATTGTTCGAGGTCAGCAGTAAATCCTCCGGCCAGTGCTGGTCGCTTACCACCTACTGCCCGGAACCGGGCATCGTGCCCACGGCGCCATCCAACCGTGATTATCAAGGTGGTTTCGCCAGCGCGCTGATGCTGAAGGATTTGACGCTGGCCGCCGCCGCCGCGCGCGAGGCCGCGGCGAATGCGCCGCTCGGCGAGGCGGCGCGGGGGCTGTATCAGCGGCTGGTCGATCAGGGTGAAGGCGGGCGCGATTTTTCGGTGATGCTGCAAGCGCTGAAAACCGGCTTGATGCCATGATGGAAACCCCAGCCGCGCCGAGCTATGTCCAAGGACTAAGCCTGACGCCACGGCTCGGCCAAACCATTGGCGCGGCGCTTGATCGCGCGGCGGCACTGCACGGTGAGCGGGAAGCCTTGGTGTGCTGCGCGCAGAACCTTCGATATACCTATCGGGAATTCAAGGCGGCGGTCGATGATTGCGCGGCGGGGCTGATCGCGCTGGGGCTTGCGCCCGGCGAACGCATCGGCATCTGGTCGCCTAACAATGCCGAATGGGCAATTCTGCAATTCGCTTCCGCCAAGGCCGGGCTGATCCTGGTTAACATCAACCCGGCCTATCGCGTTAGTGAACTCGAATACGCGCTGAACAAGGCGGGCTGTAGCGCGCTGGTGCTGGCGCGGCGGTTCAAGAGCAGCGACTATGTCGGTATGCTGCGCGAATTGACGCCGGAATTGGACGAGTGCGCGGCCGGCAAGCTTGCGTCGCAAAGGCTTCCCGCGCTCAGGCTCTGCGTCGCGATCGGCGATGATGAAGCGCCTGCCGGAATGCTCCGCTTTGCCGATATCGCAGCGAGCGCCACCGAAGCCGCTCGCGCAACGCTTGCCGCCTTGAAAAATGATCTGCAATTCGACGACGCCATCAACATTCAGTTCACCTCCGGCACCACCGGCGCGCCGAAAGGCGCCACGCTGTCGCACAACAACGTGCTGAATAATGGTTTTTTCGTCGGCGAACTCTGCGGCATGAAGCCGGGCGACCGGATCTGCATTCCGGTGCCGCTCTATCATTGCTTCGGCATGGTGATGGGCAATCTCGCCGCCGTCACCCATGGCGCCGCCATGGTCTATCCCGCCGAAGGTTTTGACCCTGTGGCAACCTTGCGCGCGGCGCAGGACGAGCGCTGCACGCATCTTTACGGCGTGCCAACCATGTTCATCGCCGAGCTTGAGCATCCGGATTTTGCCAGCTTCGATCTCGCCAGCTTGCGCGGCGGCATTATGGCGGGGGCTAGTTGTCCCATCGAGGTGATGCGCCGGGTGATCGAGCGCATGCGCATGCCGGAGATCACCATTTGCTATGGCATGACCGAGACCAGCCCGGTGAGTTTTCAATCCGCCGTCGATGATGAGGTTGCCCGCCGCGTCGCCACGGTAGGTCGCGTGCACCCGCATCTGGAGGTCAAAATCGTTGATCCTGAAGGCCGCATCGTGCCGCGCAATACGCCCGGAGAGATTTGCACTCGCGGCTATTCGGTGATGCTCGGTTATTGGGATGACGAGGCGAAAAGCCGCGAGGTGATCGACGCCGCCGGCTGGATGCGCACCGGCGATCTCGGCAGCCTCGACGATGACGGCTATTGCACCATCACCGGGCGCCTCAAGGACATCGTCATTCGCGGCGGCGAGAACATCTATCCGCGCGAGATCGAGGAATTCCTGTTCCAGCATCCGAAAATCGCCAGCGTTTCGGTGATCGGCGTGCCGGACGCAAAATACGGCGAAGCCCTCTGCGCCTGGGTGCAACTCTCGGCGGGCGAGACCGCGACGAGCGCCGAACTCATCGAATTTTGCGAAGGCAAGATTGCCCACTACAAAATCCCGCGGCTGATCAAATTTGTCGATGCGTTTCCAATGACCGTGACGGGCAAAATCCAGAAGTTCATGATGCGGGAGCAAATGGTGATGGAGTTGAGCGCCGTTGATTAGCGAATGCAGTTTTGTTTCGAAACTGCAACGATATAGGCATGCGAACGCGATTACGCTTAAACCTGCGTCGCGGGATCAGGCGGGGGGTCAGGCGGCGGCGCTGTGCCAGGAGGCGACGCGGCTTGTACGGCCGGCGGCGGCGGGGCGTCGTCGGGAATAGGAGGCTCGGTCGGTTGCGCGTCAGGCGGCGGGTCAGTTGGTTGCGTAGGGCGTGGCTGCTTGGGCGGGATTGGCGGGTATAGGGACGGGACTTGGTCGCGGCGGAGGCCCAGGATGTGGCAGAGCGGGCGGAGGATGCTGCGGAGTTGCGGGTCTTGGGCGAGGAGGGTTGCCATTTCGGGATCGGCGAGGAAATCGCAGAATTGCGACCTGCCATTGGCGGTTTCCTGGATCAGGCGCAGCAGCCAGGCGTAATGGCGCGGCAGCGGGTCTGGCTTGCGGGGCCGGGACGGGCGGGGCTTGCGCAGGCGGGGTGGAGCGGGGACCGGGTTTGCGGCGTTGCGGGCAATGCGTACCCTGAAGCGAAAGGCGATGCCGCGCAGGCGCTTCCAGATCTGGAACAGGAGCTGGCCAGGCAGGCAGGCTAGGCCCAGACGCCAGTCGCTGCGCCGGCCGATCACCTGGCACAGGTTCTCGATGATGTAGGCGAGGCGTTCTGCCGGGGCAAGGGAAGCGATCTGGTTCACTAACCGGATAAAACCACAAATCAGAGCGAGTGAGCAAGAAGAATTTGCAGTTGATGACGGATTTTGTTAGAAGCGCGTTAGTTCGGCAATGGGAGCGCCGCCTTTGAGAAAGCGGTTATGCCAGCCGGCATCAAGTTTGACCTATTCTGCCTGATGCCGTCATCGCGCGACGCAAAGCGGCGTGGCGGAGGGGCCGGAAGGTTCCAGCAATGCGAAGCATTGTTGAAAGGCCCCAGAGATGATCCAGGACCGCCGGGGCGCCTCGGTATTGCCATCGCACGGCGTCCCTGCCTTCGGCAACATTTCTGGATCGCCACGCCGCTTCGCGGCTCGCGATGACGTGGAGACGTGGAGACGTGGAGACGTGGAATGAGTTCGTGTTTCAGCGCGCATGGGAGGCCAAGCTTGATCTAATCTGCGTTAATCTGCGCAATCTGCGGATCATCCTTAGATTTATCCGCAGATTACGCAGATTACGCAGAAAGAGAGATTCACAATTCGATGGGATGCCGGGCGGCATCTGCAATCAATGACGGGTTTGGCTGTGACGGGCTGGCGGGCCGCGTGTTCGTTTGGCAATCGTCGCGTCGCCATTGGAAAGAGGATGACACCATGACTGATTTTGCCGCGCTTGACCTGCCGGCATTCCGCGACGCGGCGCTGGCGCTGCTGGCGGAAGGGGTGAAAAATCCGCGGCATCCGATGCACGCGCTGGCGCTGGCCAGTTTGGCGGGCGATGGCGCGCCTCGGCTGCGCTCGGTGGTGCCGCGCGGCCTGGATGCCGAGGCGCGCCGCTTGCTGATTCACACGGATCGGCGTTCCGCCAAGACCGGCGAGCTTCGGCATGATCCGCGCGCGGCGTTGCTCGGCTGGGACGCCGGGGCGCGGGTGCAGGTCAGGCTGGAAGGAGATTGTGTCCTGCATCATCAGGATGCGGCGGCGCGGCAGGAATGGCAGCTTCTGCGCCCTGCCGGCCGGCGGATTTACCGGATCGGTCCGGAGTCCGGCGCGCCGGTTGCGGTGGAAGGCGAAATTGACCCGCAACGATTTGGCGAGGAGGAGGCTTTTGGCAACTTCACTCTGATTATGTTCAGCTTTGATGTGATGGACGCCCTATTTTTAGGCAATCAGCGGCATCGCCGCATGCGGGTTGATTGGAAAGCGGGCAAGATGCGGTTGGCTTGGGTGGTTCCCTAAAAGATTCCGCTTGCGTTTGCATGGCAGGCCGGTAGTCTCTGCATAACAGCGATTTAATAAAAGCAAGGAGACTGCGATGAAGTTTTCTCGGCGTGAGGTGACGCGGGCTTTTGGCGCAGCCGCGGCGCTGGCGGCAACCGGCGGCGCGCCGGCCTACGCCGCGGGCAAGACCTACCGCATCGGCATTACCTTGCCATTGACGGGCGCCGATGCCGAAGCCGCGCGCCTGATCCTGAACGGCGCGCTGCTGGCGATCAAGCAGGCGAATGCCAGCGGCAAGCTGAAAGGCGTCATGCTGGAAGCCTTGGTGCTCAACAACGCGACCGCCACCGCAGGCCAATACGACCCGGCGCAAGCCGCGACCAACGCGCGCAAGCTGGTGGGCGATGCTTCGGTGCTGGCGAATGTCGGGCCGGAGATGAGCGGTTCCGGCAAGGCGATGGCGCCGATCCTGGCGATGGGCAAGCTTGCGACCATCACGCCGAGTTCGACCAATCCGCAACTGACCGACCCGCAATATGCCGGCGAATTCGATCCGGGCGGCAAGCCGATCTATTTCCGCACCGTCACCACCGATACCTATCAAGGGCCGAACATGGCCAATTTCTACGCCGAGACGCTCAAGGCGCCAAGCGTTTATATACTGGACGATAGCGGCGCCTATGGCGTCGGGCTTGCCGATTCCTTTGAAGCGCAGGCCAAGAAGAAAGGCATCAAACTGCTCGGCCGCGACCGGCTGGACCCGAAGGCCAATGATTATTCGGCGGTGGTCACCAAGATCAAATCCACCAATGCCGCCTCGCTGTATTATGGCGGGGTGATGCAGGCGGCGGTGAAGCTGGTCAAGCAATCCTATGATGCGGTGCCCAACATCATCAAGGGCGGCGGCGACGGCATCGCCAGCCCGGAGATGGTCACGGCGGCGGGATTTCCCTCGGCGAATGGCTGGTATTACACGATTGCCTCGCCGCATGTGGTCGATGATCCGAAGCTGGATAACTGGGTCAAGCTCTACGCCAAGACCTATGGCATCCAGCCGGATGATTACGCGGTGACCTCCTATGACGCGGCGCAGGTGGCGATTGCGGCGATCGAGGCGGTGATGAAGAGCGGCAAGGCGCTGAATGCCGCCACTGTGCGCGATGCGATCCAGACCACCCAGTTCACCGGGCTGCAAGGCGCGATCAGCTTCGACAAATACGGCGACCTGACCAGCCGGGTGGTGTCGGTGTTTCAATACAAGGAAGATAAGTCGGTGCCGCTCACCAACATCAACAAGCAATCGAAGTATATCGGCGTGGCGCCGCAGAGTTAGCGAGGCGATGGAGCCGGTGAAGCGGGCCGGGCCGGTGTTTTTTGCAAAGTTGTTTTTGCAAAAAAGCGCCGCTTGATGAACGCCGGCGCGGTATTTCTCCAGCAGGTGGTGAATGGCGTCAGCCTCGGCGCGGTTTACGCGCTGCTGGCGCTCGGGTTTACCCTGGTTTACGGCATTTTGGAGCTGATCAATTTCGCGCATTTCAGCGTGTTCATGGTCGGCGCGCTGATCGCGCTGGTGGTGTTGCAGGCCTTCGGGCTGCAAGGCCAGGCGGTGGTGCTGCACGGCGCGCCACTGGCCTTGACCTTGCTGGCGGCGCTGGCGGCGACGATGATCGGCTCCGGCCTGCTCGGCGTGGCGATTGAGCGGTTCACCTTGCGGCCGATGCGCAATGTCAAAGGCCCGATGGCGATGATCACCACCATCGGCGTTTCCTATATCCTGTTCAACCTGGCGCTGCTCGCCACCAACGCGCAGGCGCTGAATTATCCAGACCCGCTGCCGGAGGTGAATTACGTGATCGGCGGCGTGACCATCAGGCTGAAGGAAATTTTGATCTGGATCGTTTCGGCCCTGCTGATGGTGGGGCTGACCTTGTTCGTCCGGCGCACCCGGCTCGGCAAGGCGATGCGCGCGGTGGCGCAGGACGCCGAGGCGGCGCGGATGATGGGCGTTGATGTCGACGCGGTGGTGATGATCGCGTTTTTCGCGGGTTCGGCGCTGGCCGGCGCGGCGGGGATGATTTTCGGGCTCTACTACAACTTCGCGCAGTACAGCATCGGGTATTCGGCGGGGCTGCGGGCCTTTACCGCGGCGGTGCTGGGCGGCATCGGCAATGTGCCAGGGGCGATGCTGGGCGGCATCGTGATCGGGCTGATCGAGACGCTGGGCAGCCAGTATATCGCGGCGAAATGGGCGGATGTGATCATTTTCTCGATCCTGATCGGCACGCTGGTGTTCCGGCCCGCCGGGCTGCTGGGCGCGCTGGCGCCGAATCGCTCATGAAGCGGCGCCTCACGCCACGGCAGAGGCAGGCGGCGTTTTTGGCGCTGCTGGCGGCGCTGCTGGCGTTTCCGTTTCTGGGCGCGGGGCAAGCGAATATCGATATCGCCGCCAATTGCTGCGCCTATGCGGCGCTGGCCTTGGGGCTGAACGTGGTGGTCGGCTTTGCCGGGCTGCTCGATCTTGGCTATGCGGCGTTTTTTGCCATTGGCGCTTATGCTTACGGGATACTGAATTCCTATCAGCTGCATCCGCCTTGGAGCGCCGCGTGGCAGCCGCTCGCGGCGATTGGGTTCGTCGCCAAGCTCGGCGCGGGCGCCGCCGCCACGGTGCATTTCACCGTGCCGTTCTGGCTGATGCTGCCGGTCTCGGCGCTGATCGCCGCCGGGTTTGGGGTGGCTTTCGGCGCGCCGACTTTGCGCCTCAAGGGCGACTACCTCGCCATCGTCACGCTCGGCTTTGGCGAGATCGTGCCGATCGTGGCGCGCAACTGGTCCTCCGTTACCAACGGCGCCGAGGGGTTGAACGGCGTCGGCGCGCCTTCGGCCTTTGGCCAGAGCTTTGGCATCAACGCGACGCCGTATTATTATGTCGGGCTGGGCATTGTCTGCCTGCTGCTTTTCGCCAGCCTGCGCCTGAAGAATTCGCGGATCGGGCGGGCCTGGATGGCGATCCGCGAGGATGAGGTGGCGGCCTCGGCGATGGGGGTGCACGCCACAAGGCTGAAACTGCTGGCCTTTGCCACCGGCGCCGGCTTCGCGGGGCTGACCGGCACGTTTTATATCGCCAAATTGCAGACCGCGACGCCGGATATGTTCGACTTGCCGGTGTCGATCATGGTGCTGGTGATGATCGTGCTGGGGGGCATGGGCAGCGTTTGGGGGGCGATTCTTGGCGCGGTGCTGCTGCAATTGCTGCAGGCCTGGTTTCTGCCGGAATTGAGCAACGCCGTGCAGGCGCTGGGGCGGGTGACCGGATCGGGGTTTTTGCAGAATTTGCAGCTGACTTCGGCGTCCGAGCTGATTTTCGGGATCATTCTGGTCACCATGATGCTGTATCGGCGGGATGGGCTGGTGCCGGCGCGGCGCAACGAAATTCGGCTTACTTTGGAGCAGCAACACGCGGCGGTGTCGCGCGCCAGGGTGGGCGGATCGGCGCATTTGCAGCGGCATGACGCGCCGGGGGCAGGCTTGGCGGTGCGCGATCTGACGGTGAAGTTCGGCGGGCTGACGGCGCTGAAATCGGTGTCGCTGGATGTGCCGCAAGGCAGCGTCGTCGCGGTGATCGGGCCGAATGGCAGCGGCAAATCGACCTTGTTCAATACTATTACCGGCATGGTGAAGCCCGCTTCGGGCAGCGTCAGTTTTGGCGGGCATGGGCTGACCGGCCGGCGGCCTGATGAGATTCTCAAGCTCGGCATCGCCCGCACGTTTCAGAATATCCGGTTGTTTCCCAATCTGACGGTGATGGAGAATGTGCTGATCGGCCAGCATTCGCGACTTTCCGCGGGGCCGCTGGGCGCGGTGTTTGGCGTGCCGCGGGTGCGCGCCGAGGAGGCGGCGGCGCGCGAGTTCGTCATGGAATTGCTGGCGATGTTCGGCAACCGGCTGATCCCGCGCATCGATCAGGGCGTGGCGCAGCTTTCCTACGCCAATCGGCGCCGGGTGGAGATCGCCCGCGCGCTGGCCTCGCGCCCGCGTTTGCTGATGCTGGACGAGCCGACGGCGGGGATGAATCCCGCCGAAAGCCTGGAACTCGCCGAGCAAATCGCCGGCTGGCGCGATCTGGGGCTGACGATTTTCCTGGTCGAGCACAAGCTCGATGTGGTGACGCGGCTGGCGGACAACGTGATCGTGCTGGATTACGGCGAGAAACTCGCCGAAGGGGCGGCGAATGTGGTGCGCAATGACGAGGCGGTGATCGAGGCGTATATCGGACGCGGCGTGGCTCATGCGTGAGCGGCAGGCAATGAGTGTAAGCAAGCAGTTCTTTCTTGTAAGAAAGCCGACCCGGCAGGGGAACCAAAGAACTTTTAATAATTTAGATTTATCTGCTTTTGCTTATGCGTGACATCACGCCGTTGCTGGAATTTTCCGGGGTGAACACGCATTACGGCGATTTGCATGTGCTGAAGGGCGTGGATTACACCATGGCGCCGGGCGATATCGTGGTGCTGCTGGGCGGCAATGCCAGCGGCAAATCGACCACGATGAAGACCATCATGGGCACGGTGACGCCGACCAGCGGCGAGATCCGCTACCGGGGCGAGGTGATCAATAAATTGAGCACGGCGGCGCGGGTGAAGCGGGGGATCGCGCCGGTGCTTGAGGCAAGGCGGCTGTTTCCGCGCATGACGGTGTTCGAGAACCTCGAAATGGGGGCTTATACCCGCAAGCGCGGGCCTGAGTTTGATGAGGATATTGAACGGGCCTATGCGCTGTTCCCGCGCGTCAAGGAGCGGCGGGATCAGTTGGCCGGCACCTTGTCGGGCGGCGAGCAGCAGATGGTGGCGATCAGCCGGGCGCTGATGGCGAGGCCTTCGCTGATCTGCATGGATGAACCCTCAATGGGCCTGTCGCCCCGGCTGGTGGAGACCGTGTTCGGCATTATCCAGACGATCAATAAGCAAGGTGTCGCGATCTTCATGGTCGAGCAGAACGCCCATATGGCCTTGCAGATCGCGGATCGCGGCTATGTGCTGCAAACGGGGCAGGTGGTGCTGTCAGGGACGGCGGCCTCGCTCGCCGCCAACCCCGCGATTCGCGAGGCGTATCTCGGGGAGATGGAGATCGAACCTTCTTCATTATAAAAAGTTCTTTGGTGCTTTCTTACAAGAAAGCACTGCTTGCTTACATTGCACTTGCGGACGGCCTGATTAAAATATTAAACTTCCGCATCGTTGTGAGGAGTTTGTGCCATGAGCGTTTCCGCCCGGTCGAATGAGCCGCTGATCCATCATTGGATGCCGTTCACCGCCAACAAGCAGTTTCATGACGCGCCGCGGATCATCACCCGCGCCAAGGGGATGCATTACTGGAACACCCAGGGCGAGCGGCTGATCGACGGGTTGTCGGGGCTGTACACGACGCCGGCCGGGCATGGGCGGCTGGAGATCCGCGACGCGGTGGCGCAGCAGTTGGAAGAGCTGGATTATGCGCCGGCGTTCCAGTTCGGCGTGCCGGGGTCGTTCCGGCTGGCGGCGGAGCTGGCGCAGATTCTGCCGCAAGGGCTGAACCGGGTGTTTTTCGCCGGGTCCGGCTCGGAGGCGGTGGAGACGGCGCTGAAGGTGGCGATCCAGTATCACCGGGTGCGCGGCGAGGGGCAGCGGCAGCGGCTGGTCGGGCGGGAGCGCGGCTATCATGGAGTGAATTTCGCTGGCTGGTCGGTCGGCGGGATGGTGAAGAACCGCCAGGCGTTTGGGCTGGGTCTGCCGGGGGTGGCGCATATGCGGCATACGCATATTCCGGAGAACCGGTTTGTCATGGGGCAGGGCGAGCATGGGGCGGACCTCGCCGATGATTTGCAGCGGCTTGTCGATCTGCATGGCGCGGAGACTATCGCCGCCTGCATCGTGGAACCCATTGCCGGTTCCACCGGGGTGCTGGTGCCGCCGAAGGGCTATCTCACGCGGCTGCGCGAAATTTGTGACAAGCACGGCATCCTGCTGATTTTCGACGAGGTGATTTGCGGCTTCGGGCGCACCGGCCACGCTTTCGCCGCCGATGCGTTCGGGGTGACGCCGGATATTTTGACGATGGCCAAGGCGCTGACCAATGGCAATATCCCGATGGCGGCGATTGCGGTGAAAGAGGAACTCCAGCAGGCGATCATCGACGCCGCCGGGCCGGACGCCATCGAGTTTTTCCATGGCTATACCTATTCGGCGCATCCGGTTTCCTGCGCGGCGGCCTTGGCGACGCTGAAGATTTATCGCGACGAGGATTTGTTCGCCCGCGCGGCGGCGCTCTCGCCGAAATTCCTGGAGCGCATCGCGGCGTTTAGGGATGTCTCCATCGTTACGGATACGCGCGGCTACGGGATGCTTGGCGCGATTGATCTGGCGACGGGTAATGCGCCCGGAGAGCGGGGTTTCGCGGTGCTGCGCCGCTGTTTCGAGCGCGGGCTGGTGCTGCGGGTGACGGGGGACACGGTGATTTTCGCGCCGGCCTTCATTGCAACCGAGGATGAGCTTGATCAGATGATGCTTATTCTGCGGGATGTGCTTGCAGGGCTTTAAGGGAATTCATGATGTATCAGGATGTGATGCTGCATATCGGCGGCGCGTGGACCAAGGCGGAATCCGGCGAAACCCTCGATATCGTCAATCCGGCGACGGAAGAGGTGATCGGCGCGCTGGCCCATGCACGGCGCGCCGATCTCGACGCCGCGCTGGCGGCGGCGGAGAAGGGTTTTGCCGCCTGGAGCCGGGTTTCCGCCAATGACCGCTCGAAGCTGCTGCGCAAGGCGGCGAACATTCTGCGCGAGCGGGCCGACGGCATCGCCACCATGATGACGATGGAGCAGGGCAAGCCGTTGATCGAGGCGCGTGGCGAGATCGCCTTCGCTTCCGAGGTGATGGAGTGGTTCGCCGAGGAAGCGCGGCGCACCTATGGGCGGGTGATCCCGGCGCGCGCCGATGGCGTGTATCAGCTGGTCATCAAGGAGCCAATCGGCGTCATCGTCGCGTTTTCGCCGTGGAATTTCCCGGTCAATCAGGCGGTGCGGAAAATCGCGGCGGCGCTGGCGGCGGGCTGTGCGGTGATCCTGAAAGGGCCGGAAGAGACGCCGGCTTCCTGCGCCGAGCTGGTGCGGGTGTTTGTCGATGCCGGGCTGCCGGATGGCGCGCTGAACCTGGTGTTCGGCACGCCTTCGGAGATTTCCGAATATCTGATCCCGCAAAAGCTGGTGCGGAAAATCTCCTTTACCGGCTCGACGGCGGTGGGCAAGCATCTGGCCGCGCTGGCGGGGAAGCACATGAAGCGCGCCACCATGGAGCTGGGCGGCCATGCGCCGGCCATCGTGTTCGAGGATGCCGATATCGACGCGGCGGCGAAGATTCTCGCGGTGAATAAATATCGCAATGCCGGGCAGGTTTGCGTCTCGCCGACGCGGTTCCTGGTGCAGGACAGCGTCTATGACGGGTTCATGGAGCGCTTTCTCGGCCATATCAAGAGAATCAAGGTGGGCGACGGGCTGGAAAAAGGCACCACGATGGGGCCGCTGGCGAATGAGCGGCGCATCCCGATGATCGAAGGGCTGATCGCCGATGCGAAACAGCAAGGCGGCACGGTTGAGGCGGGCGGCGAGCGGATCGGCAACAAGGGCTATTTCTTTGAGCCGACGGTGATGGCGAACGTGCCGGTGACGGCAAGGGCAATGAACGAGGAGCCGTTCGGGCCGCTTTCCCTGATCAACCGGTTCAGCACCTTCGATGACGCCATCACCGAGGCGAACCGCCTAGAATACGGCCTCGCCGCCTATGCCTATACACGCTCGGCCAAAACCGTGACGGCGCTGGGAACCGGCATCGAAAGCGGCATGATTTCGATCAACCATCACGGCCTGGCGTTGCCGGAAACTCCGTTTGGCGGGATGAAGGATTCCGGCTATGGCTGGGAAGGCGGCGCCGAAGCCATCGACGCCTATCTGGCGACCAAGTTCGTGACGCAGGCTTCGGCGTGACAGGACATCCGATTTTCGGGCAGATAAAGCAATGCAGCAAGGAGTATGATAAGACTGCTTTCGCACGCAAAGGAGGCGATGGAGACACGAGGGATCGACTTTGCATGGATCGAGGCTGTTTTGGAGATGCCGGACTGGACCGAGACTGACTCGCGACATCCAGAGCTCAACCGGTCCTATAAAGCGATTCCGGATTTTGGTGGCCGAGTTTTGCGCGTCGTGCACTGGCGAGAAGGAGACGATATCGTGGTACTGACTGTCCATCCTGATCGGGACGCACTCAAGAACAGGCAAAAACGATGATCAAGACAAGTTATGATCCAAAGGCCGATGCCATGTTTGTCTGGCTTGCGCCGGACGCTGTAAAATCGGTTGAGACTCAAGAGGTCGCGCCCGGCATCATGCTTGATTTCGATGCCGACGGACGGGTGATCGGGATTGAAATTCTTGACGTGGCAGAGCGTGTATCAAGCTTATCGCAAGGAACAAGCGCGGTGGCTGCCGGATAGGCAACCACCTTTTGAATGTTTAGCCCCTCATGATTGCTGCCTACACCGTCGCCGCTGCCGGAGCTTGCGACAAGGCCGTGAGTAACTGGCTCCCCATCATCACGCCCAAGCCTGTGCAGGCGTCCCAGCCGGGGCCGGCGCTGTAGCCGATGCTGCTGCCGGAGGGGATGTTGTTGCCCTGGGTGATGTCGCGGAAGCCGGCGGTCGCGGCGTAGAGGGCCGGGTTGATGAAACCGAGGTTTTTCGCCGTCGCCTGATTGGCCAATGCGAAAAAGCCGGCCCAGAGCGGGGCGACGGCGCTGGTGCCGCCGACCACCTCGACCTGGCCGTTGACCACGATCTGATAGCCGCTGGCGGGATCTGCGTCGCCCGCGACATCCGGCGTGCCGCGTCCGGGGCCGGCGCCGTTAACGCTGGGCGGCAGGGCGACGTTGCTCTGGTAACTTGGCACCGGAAACACCGAACTGATGCCGCCGCCAGTGCCGCTCGACCCGCTATTCCACACGGTCTCATTGGTGATCGCGCCATTGCTCACGGTGATCAACGTGCCGCCGCAGGCGACCGAATAGGGGCAGGCCGCGGGAAAATCGACATGCGCCTTGCCATCGGTCTCGCCATCGGTCGCCAGATTATCGCCGCAGGCGACGGCGACAGTGACGCCCGCCGTGCCGGCGTCTTGGATCGCCGTGCTGAGCGTGTCGCGCGCCTGGGCGGAATAGGCGTCCTCCGGCGCGCCCCAGCTGATCGACATCACCGAGGGCTTGTTAGTGGCGTCGGCGGCGGCCTGGGTGATTGCGTCGGCGAAGCCGGCATCGGTGTTGGGGGTGAAATAGACCGCGATATTGGCGCCGGGCGCGATGCCGCCGGCCACCTGGATATCGAGCGCCACCTCGGCATCGGCGCCGGTATCCGGCGTCGGCTGATTACTGGCGCCGTCAACGCCGACGGCGATGACGGTGGGGGTATTCAGCCCCATTGCGGTGAAGGCCTGGCTGTTATCGCTGTCGGTATAGCCGCCGCCGAGTTCGATGATCGCGATGGTCTGTCCCCCTCCGTTCGGCGTGGCGGGAATGCCATAGAGCGCGCCGACCTGGTTCGGCAGATAGCTGGGCGATACCGAGGCGGAACTGCGGATGACGATTTTATGCCGGGCGACCGGGCGGGTATCTAGGCCCAGCACGGATTCGACGATAGGCGCGATATCCTCATGCAGCTGCAACGCGCCGGTATAGTAGCGAAAGCTGGATTTTTCGTGTTTGTGATGGCGCAGCTTCACCTTGAAGGCGTCGCGCATCGCCGAGGCCGGGCCTGAGAGGCGCACCAGCCGGCGCGCCGGGTCCGCCTCGATCACCTTCAGGTGGTGTGCCTTGGCGAAATGCTCGATGGTTTGAATATCATGCTGATGCAGCTTGTGGCGCGCGTCGCGCATCGCCTGGCGGGGATCATCGCTGCGCGCCACCTCCTGGCCCATCGCGCGCGGCTTGAGGTAAAGGCTGACCTCGATGATATCGGTGTCGGCGACTGGGCCGGCATCCGCGAGATTGGCCGGCGCGCTATGGTGGCTGGCGGGAAACGCAACATAACTTGACGAGGGCATGATGGATCCTTCTTGATGCGACCAGGATTTTCCTGGTCAAAGAAAGCGCCGCATCAAGCGGCGCTTGGTGTCGTGGAACCCGACGGTTTCGTAGAGCCGGTAGGCGCGGTCATTGGCGGGTTCAACTTCGAGCAGCAGAACCCGGGCGCCGTGACGCCGGGCGGCATTGATGGCGAGGTCAAGCGCCGCCCGGCCAAGCCCGCGCCCGCGCCATTCGGGCATGATATAAATATCGTCGATAAACCCGTCCTTGCCGCCATGTTCAGGGCTGTAGCCAAGCGAGAGAATGAAATAGCCGATGATGGTTTCGGCAAATTTTAAAAAGTAAGCGGGCGCCAGAGGTTCGCCATTCGCCACATGCAGCATTGCCGCTTCGGCGGCGGCATCGAGCGGGTGGCCATCCTCGGCATTGAACGCCCGCGCAAGATTAAGCAGAAGTTCCGCATCCCCGGCGGTGACAGATTCGGCGGCTAGGTTCAAAACAGCTTGGGCCTGATGCGCGCTTCAGTCAGCGTATCATTCAAGGCGCCGACCGCCGAGGCGCCCATGCCGCCTAACAAACGCAGCAAATTGCGGTCGCGCTTCGGCTCGATGAACATCGGTTTCGCCTTCTCGCCCGCGCGTTCACGGATGACGCTGCGGACATCGCCGAAACCATCGATCAGCCCTAACGATTTTGCCGCCGTACCTAACATATAAGAGCCATCAAAAACTTTCGCCTCATCGCCGTTCAACCGCGCGCCGCGCCGCTCGCGCACCCAAGCCTTGAACTGTTCATGGATATCGTCAAGCAGTTCCTGCGTGAACTCCACATCCTCCGGCTTCTGCTCGGAAAACGGATCGTTGCGCAGCTTGTTGGCGCCAGACGTCATCACCCGCCGTTCGATGCCGTAACGCCGGATCAGCTCCTGCAAGCCAAACCCGCCGCCGATCACGCCAATCGATCCGACAATACTCATTTTGTTAGCACGGATTTCATCGGCGGCGCAAGCGATCCAGTAGCCGCCGGATGCGCCGACATCGCCGATAACAGACACCACCTTCACCCCGGTCTGCCCGGCGCGGCGGCGGATATAAGCGCCGATCAAATCGGATTGCACCGGTGAGCCGCCAGGGCTTTCGATCGCGCAGATCAACAGTTTTTCCTGTTTTTCGGCCATCTCAAAGCCGCGCGCCAGCGGCCCGACATGACTGCCAAGATTAACCGCGCCGCGCCGTGGCGAAATGATGCCGCGAAAGGTGACGACGGGGATGGTGGTGGGGTTCCAGGGGAGTTTCATTTTAAGTCTTTCTAACGGTGTAGGAAAATAAAGCGTTCTTTTTTATAAAAAAGGCTACGCGCCGCGGAACCAAAAAATTTTTGTAACTTGGTGCCGTGGCATTGTCGTTGCTACAAAAAACTAACAAAAGTTTTTGCTTCCCCTGCCGGGTCGGCTTTTTACAAAAAGAAGCGCTTCTTTTTTAGCCTAAATCAGCGCCAATTCCCGCAAGGCGTTCAGCAATTCAGGCGGCAGGCTGTTCGCGATGCCGGGCGCGGTTTCGGTAAGGTCCGGCGGCGCGTCGTCTGGTGTCAGATAGCGCCAGCCCTGGAACGCTTTGAGCGGCCTTGGGCAGACGCGGACCAGCGCTGGGTCGAGGATCAGCCCGGCGCAGGCGCTGCCGTCTTCCCAACTGTCCTGGATCACTTCCGTGACGCGCTGCCGCATTTGGATCAGCCCGCCGATCACCCAAAAGATCGAGCCGCCATCGGTGAGTTCACCAGCACGGCGCGGCGCGTTGCGGGTGCGATGGCGGAGCGGCGGCAGCGCTTCAGCCCGCGTCCGCTGGACATCGGCGAGATGCCCAGCGTCGCGGATGCCGACGGCGAGTTTCAGCAGGTGGATCACGATGAATCAAGCAGCCTTGCGGGCCATGTTGATCGCTTCCCACACCCGCTCCGGCGTCGCCGGCATGTCGATGCTGCGAATCCCATCCGCCGCCAGCGCATCGACGATGGCGTTTACCACGGCGGGCGGACTGCCAACCGCGCCCGCCTCGCCCGCGCCTTTGACGCCGAGCGGATTGGTCAGGCACGGAATTTCGATGAAATCGACATCGATATCCGGCAAATCATCAGCCCGCGGCAGGGCATAATCCATGAAACTGCCGGAAATCAGCTGGCCGGTCTCGGAATCATAGGATGTGCGCTCCAGCAGCGCCTGGCCGATGCCCTGCGCGACGCCGCCATGCACCTGACCGCGCACGATCATCGGATTAACCGCCTTGCCGACATCGTCGCACACCAGATAGCGCAGCACGCTCACCACGCCGGTTTCAGGATCGACCTCCAATTCCGCGATATGGCAGCCATTCGGAAAGGTGTGCCGCTCGATCTGGGCGATCTCGGCGGTATCCAGCGACACGCCCTTGCCCTGCTTTCGCAAAGTATCAGCAAGCTCCATGATCTCGATGCGCCGGTCGGTGCCGATAATGGTGAACGCGCCATCCTCGAACACGATATCGCTGGCCGAGGCTTCGAGGATGTCGGAGGCGGCGCGCTTGCCTTTCTCCACCACGCTATCGGTGGTGGCATAAATCGCCATGCCTTCGGAATACAGGCTGCGCGCGCCGCCGGTGCCGCCGCCCATCGGAATAGCGTCGGTATCGCCCTGCCGCACCCGGATCGCCGCGCCGGGAATGCCCAGGCGCTGCGAAACCAGCTGCACATAAGCGGTCTCATGACCTTGCCCGGCGGATTGCGTGCCAACAAAGAGATCAACGCCGCCATCCGCGGCGAAACGAATTTCCGCCCGTTCCTCCGGCCCGCCGCCGGTCGCCTCCAGGTAATAGGCGAGGCCGATGCCGCGCCGCTTGCCGGCCTTGGCCGATGCCGCCCGCCGGGCCGGAAATCCCGCCCAATCCGCCTGTTGCAGCGCCGATTGCAGCACCTTGTCGAAATCGCCGGAATCATAGGTCTGGCCCATCGGCGAGGTGTAGGGCATGGCCTCCGGCAGCACCATGTTGCGCCGCCTGATCTCCACCCGGTCGATGCCGAGTTCGCGCGCCGCGGTGTCGATCAGCCGCTCGACCAGATAATTGCTCTCAGGCCGCCCGGCGCCGCGATAGGCATCGACCGGCACCGTATTGGTGAAGACGCCGAGCACGTTCAGATAGACCGCCTTGAAGCCATAGATGCTGGCCAGCACGGTGCTGCCGGCGAGCGTCGGGATATAGGGCGCGTAGTTGGACAGATAGGCGCCCATATTGGCGATGTTGCGCACCCGCATGGCGATGAATTTGCCTTCGGCATCGAGCGCCAGCTCGCCATCGGTGACATGGTCGCGGCCATGGGTGTCGGACTGGAAGGCCTCGCCGCGGTCGGAGGCCCATTTCACCGGGCGGCGGAGCTTGCGGGCGGCGAAGCAGACCAGCGCCTGTTCGTGATAAAGAAACGCCTTCATGCCAAACGCCCCGCCGACATCCGGCGTCACGATGCGGAACCGATCCGCTGGCAGCTTGAACACCACCTGCGCCAGCTGGTCCTGCACCAGCCAGCCGCCTTGCGTATTGGTGGTCAGGGTGAAGCGCTCGCCATCATATTCGCCCAAGGCGGCGCGCGCCTCCATCGAGTTCACCACGATGCGGTTGTTGATTACCCGGAGCTTGGTGACATGCGCGGCCTGCTTGAACAGCGCGTCGACCGCGGCGGCATCGCCGATTGCCCAGTCGAAGGCGAGGTTGTTCGAGACATCCGGCCAGACCAGCGGCATGCCGTCATCCAGCGCCCGCGCCAGATCGGTGATCGAGGGGCTTGCCTCGTAGTCAACGGTAATGAGTTCAGCGGCGTCGCGCCCGGCCTGCGCGGTCTCGGCGACGATGAAGGCCACTGGATCGCCGACATGGCGGACATGATCGCCGACCAGCATGGGGTGCGGCACATCGGCGCGGTCGGTGCCGTCGCGATTCTGGAGCGGCACGATACAGGGAATGCCGCCGATATTTTCGGCTTCGAGGTCTTTATGAGTGTAGACCGCCAGCACGCCAGGGGCGGCGCTGGCGGCGGTAACGTCGATCCCGGTGATTTTCGCCGCCGCGTAGGGCGAACGCAGCACGATGCCGTGCGCCATGCCGGGCACGCTGATATCGTCGGTGTATCGGCCGCCGCCTTTCAGAAGCCGCGGGTCCTCGACCCGGCGGATTGATTGAGCGGTTCCAAATTTTGGCCCAGGATTCGGCATCGGTCACTCCATGTTCGCGTTCACTGTAAGTTATACTGTTCCGGTTCAACGCCAAGGGGAAGCGCCTCTCTTGTTCAATCGGCGACGGCGGGGCAGATTGATGGCATGAAAGAGAAAGTCACGATTTGCGAGGTCGGGCCTCGCGATGGGTTGCAGATCGTCAAGGCGATCATGCCAACCGAGGCCAAATGCAAATGGATCGCCGCGATTGCCGAAGCGGGCGTGCCGGAGATCGAGGTGGGCAGCTTCGTCTCGGCGCGGCTGGTGCCGCAGATGGCGGATACGGCGGAAATCGTCCGCTTCGCGGGCGGGCTGGGCAGCGTTACCGTGGTGGCGCTGGCGCCCAACCTGCGCGGCGCCCAGGCGGCGCTGGAGGTCGGCGCGCATCGCATCAGCATTCCGGTTTCGGTAAGCGAAGGCCATTCGCGGGCCAATGTGAACCGTACCACCGATGAAGTGATCGCCGAAGTTGGCCGCATCGTCGCCTGGCGGCGCGAGGCCAAGGCCAATATCGAGATCGAAGCGGCGTGCTCCACCGCGTTCGGCTGTTCGATTGACGGCATCGTGCCGGAAGACCGGGTGGTGCGGGTGGCCGCTGCCCTGGCGATAGCGGGGGCCGATACCGTCACGCTGGCCGATACGGTGGGCTACGCCAATCCGGCGCAGGTGAAATCGCTGATCCGCGCGGCGCGGCGGGAAATCGGACCAAAACTGCAAGGCCTGCATCTGCACGACACGATGGGGCTGGGCCTCGCCAACGCGCTGGCCGGGCTGGAGGAAGGCATCCGTGATTTCGACGCGGCGCTGGCGGGCCTGGGCGGCTGCCCCTTCGCGCCGGGCGCGTCCGGCAACATCGTCACCGAGGATTTGGTATTCATGCTGGAAAGCATGGGGTTCGATACCGGCATCGATCTGGCCAAGCTGATCGAAGCCCGCGCGGCGCTGCATGACGGGCTGCCGGACGAGGCGCTGCACGGCCAGGTGCCGAAAGCCGGAATTCCGCGCACGTATCAGGATGCCGCATGAGCGCAACGCCCTTGGCCGGGCTGCGCGTGGTGGAATTCGCCCATATGGTGATGGGGCCGATGACCGGGCTGATCCTCGCCGATCTCGGCGCCGATGTGGTGAAAATCGAACCGGCGCCGGACGGCGACAACACCAGGCGCCTCACCGGCTCCGGCATCGGCTTCTTCGTGATGACCAGCCGCAACAAGCGCAGCGTCACCCTCGACCTGAAATCGCCCGAAGGCGCCGGCATCGCCCGCAAGCTGATCGCCCGCGCCGATATCCTCACCGAGAATTTCCGCCCCGGCGCGCTGGACAAGCTCGGCCTCGGCTATGCTGATTGCCGGGCGCTCAATCCGCGGCTGATTTATTGCTCGCTGAAAGGCTTTCTCCCCGGCCCTTACGAGCACCGCACGGCGCTGGACGAGGTGGTGCAGATGATGGGAGGCCTCGCCTACATGACCGGCCCCATCGGCCAGCCGTTGCGCGCCGGCGCCTCGGTGATCGACATCATGGGCGGCACTTACGGCGCGGTCGCCATCCTGGCCGCGCTGGCCGAGCGCGAACGCACCGGACAAGGCCAGCATGTGCAGTCCGCTTTGTTCGAAAGCGTCGCCGTGCTGATGGCGCAGCACATGGCGCAAGGGTTCATTACAGGAACGGAACCAAAGCCGATGAGCGCCCGCGATGTCGCCTGGCCGGTCTATGATATCTTCGCCACTTCGGATGATCAGCAGGTTTTCGTCGGCGCGGTGACCGATACCCAGTGGCAAATCCTGTGCCGGGAATTCGGGCTGGCGGCGCTCGCCGCCGATCCTGAGCTTGCCACGCAAGCGGCAAGGCGGGCGGCAAGGCCGCGCACCATTCCGGTGATCGCCGGGGCATTAAAGCATTTTACCAAAGCGGAATTGATGGAACGCTGCGAAGGCCTGGGCCTGCCTTTCGCCCCCATCGCCAAACCCGCCGATCTGTTCGCCGATCCGCATCTGCGCGCCTCCGGCGGCCTGCTGCCGGTCACGCTGCCGGATGGCCGCCGCCTTGATCTGCCCGCCTTGCCGGTCAGCTTCGATGGCGCGCGGCCCAGATTGCGGCGCGACGTGCCGGCGCCGGGCGCCGACAATGCCGATATCCTGGCGGAGCTTGGTTACACGGAAGCTGAGATCGCTGGCTTCGCGGATCAAAACATCATTGGGGGAACGCGCTGAATGTCCGAAGACTCCGTTATCGCCGAGCGCCAAGGGCGCATTGGCCGCATCAGGCTGAACCGGCCCCGCGCGCTGAACGCCCTCGACGCGGCGATGATCGGCAAAATCGGCGAGGCGCTGGATGCGTTCGAGACCGTTCCCGAAATTCACGCCATCCTGATCGACAGCGCCAATGACCGCGCCTTCTGCGCCGGCGGCGATATAAGGCAAATCCATGAGAGCGCGGCGGCGCACGGGGCGGCCTCGGTGCATCCCTATTTCGCCGCCGAATACGCGCTTAATCTGCGCATCGCCGAATACCCGAAACCGATGATCGCGCTGATCGACGGCATCTGCATGGGCGGCGGCATCGGCCTTTCGGTGCATGGCGCTTATCGCGTCGCCAGTGAGCGCGCCAGCATGGCCATGCCGGAGGTCGGCATCGGCATCTTCCCGGATATTGGCGCGAGCTTCATCCTCCCCCGCCTGCCGGGACATCTCGGCACTTACATGGGCCTGACCGGCGCGCGCATGCAGGGCGCCGATGCGGTGCGGGCGGGGCTTGCCACGCATTTTGTCGCCTCGGCTGATTTCTCGGCGCTAACCGGCATGCTGGCGGAAGACGGCATCGCCGCGCTGGCGCGGGTCGCGAAGCCGCTGCCGCCGTTTTCCCTCGGCGCCCATCACGCGCTGATCGAGCGGGCCTTCAGCGGCGCCTCGATCCGCCAAATCATCGGCCGGCTCGCCACCGAGCATAGCGCGTTCGCCCTGGAGACGCTGGCGACGCTGCGCCGCGCTTCGCCCTCCTCGCTGTTCTGGTCGCTCGAAATCATCAGCCAGGGCGCCAAGCGCACGCTGCGCGAGGCGCTGCGGGCGGAACTTGCCTTGATGATGCGCGTCGTCGAACAGCCGGATTTCCACGAGGGCGTGCGGGCCATGCTGATCGACAAGGACCGCGCGCCGCGCTGGCGCCCGGACCGCATCGAGGCGGTTGATCCGGCGGCGATCACCGCGGTATTTGGGTAGGTTGAGGCAAGCGCTTCTTTTTTGAAAAAGAAGTTTAAGTGTCTTGTGGTTCAACACATGCCTGATCAGAGTCAATTTAAACTGACCCACTTCCGGCGACCCACATCATTTGCTCGGCAACGCATCGAGCGTGTCTTGTAGGTTTTGGTCTTGGTCATACACTTTATTAAATTCCTGCCTTGCCTGCGCTGACTTTTTCTCCAGGCAAAGAGAAAACGCTACCGTTTCAGGCTGTAAACCATGAGCGATGCACTGCTTCGTGTACTCGGCCATGTGCCAGCGCTTTAGCCAAAGCATTGAGCCGCATCCACTCAACAGAGAGCATCCAAGAACAATAAGCACAATGTAAAACCGTGGTTTCATTTCAAACCCTTGCACAAATGCGGGAATATTCACCTTATACCAAGTGGCGTGGTCAATGACCCACCCGCGTCAGTGCGAGCCACGCAGCGGAGAAGCAATCCAGAAATCTTCCCGGAGAGTTCTAACTTGGGATATCTATTGAAGGTGATATTATACTGGCCTTGGTGATGGAGGCTGATGGTGTCAGCAGATGGGCTGTGCTGCAAACGGTGTGAGCGGTCGGACTATGTGAAAAGCGGCGTAGTGCGAGGTCACCAACGTTATCGTTGTCGTGATTGTGGCTGCAACTTCACGGATACCCCGGCACGAGGCAAGCCACCCGCGATGAAGGCGCTGGCCATCCTGCTTTATGGGATGGGGAACATGAGTTTCAGCATGATTGGGCGCCTACTAGGTGTGAGCGACGTGGCGGTGCTGAAATGGGTGCGGGCCGAGGCGTCTGCTTTGCCGGAACCTGAAGTTCCAGCCGAGGTGGCCACAGTCGAGGTGGACGAGATGTGGCATCATTTGAAAAAAAGACTGCCAAGCTGTGGGTCTGGCGTGCCTATGACCTTGATACACGGCGCGTTGTGGCCTGGGTTCTGGGTCAGCGTGATGATGCAACCTGCCGCCGGTTGCTCGACAAGATCGGTATGAGCGGCAAAACGTTTATTACCGATGATTGGGAAGGTTACCACCGGGTGATCCCGGAGGATCAACTTTTCACCGGCAAGGACCTGACATTCCCCATCGAGCAGGACAACAGCAACGTCCGCCATTACTTGGCCCGGTTCCGCCGTAAGACAAAGGTCGTCTCCAAGTGCCGCACCATGGTCGATCTGTCATTGCGCCTGCTGCACCACCTGCAAGACCCCGCGAATTATGCTGCATACGCTAAAACATTCTCTTCTATCTTTGGTTAGAACTCACAAGAAGTTTAAGTCGTATCCTATTGGCTATTTCCACATCGGCATCGCCAAAGTGCAAACGGCTGAAGGTAAACTCTACCTCTTCGTTGCCATCGATCGAACCTCCAAGTTTACCTACACCGAGCTTCATCAGAAAGCCGGCAAAATGGCCGCGGCCCAGTTCCTGAGAAACCTCATCGCCAGCGTGCCCTACACGATCCACACGGTACTTACCGACAATGGTGTCCAATTCACAAACCGGGCAACGGATATTTACGCCGGCATGCACATCTTCGACCGCGTTTGCGAAGAAAACGGCGTCGAGCACCGCCAGACCAAGGTGAAGCATCCATGGACCAATGGCGGAGCCGGCCAAGGTTCCAGCGGCGTTAGCCGATGGAATACCGGCGGA